>CAVXBO010000003.1:0-504444 GCA_963760165.1 uncultured Acidobacteriota bacterium | reverse complement strand
CAAATACGTGTCGAAGTAAACCTTCCTGTCTTGGGTTCTCGCGGGAAATTCGGCTCGGATTTCAGCCTCCGTGATTCGCGCTACTTTCCAGTCCCTTAGGAGCGCCTCGAATCGGTCTCCCTTGAATCTCTGTTTCGCCTGATTGAGAAATAGCAGGTCGCCTTTCGTGAGTAATCTGAATTCAGGCGTCTCCCAAACGGTTTGCGTTTTGAAATACCGGATAAGATCGGCTGCGATATCGGATTCGAGCGGGACCTTCACAAGAGATTTGAACAATTCCGTGGCCTTCCCGAAGTGCATCGGACTCTTTGAAACGTAGAGGAACCGGAAGGTCGAAAGCTCGCGGAACAGTGGTTGGTACTGGCTCAAATGCGTAACAAATCCAGTCAGCTTTTCGACGCCCGGATCGACGTAGGAAAATGTGACCACAGGGGGCGTACCAGAAACGGGAGGACTGAAAAACAGCGGGAACCTGTCCACGAAATACCGCAGCGTTGGTTCGCCGTTCGCGCCGCCCGTATACAACTTCACTGGGAGGCACTGTTTTTGGATATGGAGTACCTCTGTGAAATGGGCCAGCTTTTCGGACTCGCCTTCGAGGTACTGATACCCCTGGTTCGCAAGAATAAAATCAAGGCTCAAAAGACGAGTCTTGATGGCCTCCAGCCGATGCCTGCGCCGATTGCGAAGATTCTCGCGCCCGATCTGCGCGTAAAGCTTTCGCGAATAGAGATGATAGATGCATCCATTCCGCCGATATTCCCTCATGGTGGCGTGGCCCTGGGTAATAAGCTTTTGCGTGAGCGAATGCGTGCGATAGCCGCGCTTGGCTCCCACAAAACTAAGAAACTGGCGCGCGAGGAAGTAGCCGGAATGAGTCGCGACAAGGTATAGAAATCGAGCTTCATCTTCGGTGTATCCGAAAACCTTGAGAGCGTCGATCTGATTCTGAGGGATCGTCATAGCGAAAGAATCTCCGCAGTCAGTTCCCGGTCATTCAGAATTCGGTGGACACGAGACGCATCGTCTGGATGGCCGTACATCGTGAATCCAGCGCGAACCTTTTCGGCGAGCTGGCGGGGCCGGTAATCCCCGGTCGTCAGCTCCAGATTCACGCGCGCAATCCCCTGTTCCGGCAGCTCATAGTCGATTTGCATATCGGGCACCGGAATGCGGCCCTGAACTGCGCGCAAACCATACCGCTCGGCCACTTCCTGTTTTCTGGCGGGGTTGTCCTTCTCGCGACCAAGCCGCATGAGATCGCGGTTCACTTTTCTCTTCAATTCGTAATCGAGAACGACTCGGCGCACTCTTCCGCCGCGCGCCTCGATTCTGGAGGATTCTTTCTGATAGAGGCGATATAGCTCGCTGTCGTGTTTGGCCTCTCTCGGCTTGACGAAACCGGCGTAGATTTCCTGCTCTTTCGCCACTCTTTCAGACTTCAGCAAGAGGCTCCGTCCCGTCTTCGTCAGCGTGTACATTCTGGTCGTCCTGCTAAGAGAGACTTCCACTCTTTTCTCCTCGACCAATCCCTGCCGAATTAGGTTCGTAGTTTCCTGTTCCATGCGCCCCTTGTCGCCGTCGTATCCGAAGCGCGCAAGATCATCGGCTGCGATGACGCGGAACTTGCCCAGATCGGTAAGTGTTTGCGTTTCGGATTCACGTAAGTCATAAGCCCGGTAGCGGTCGTAAAGAACAGTGCGAGCCTCTTTCGGCGGGACTTCCCTAGGACGGCTCCGTTGGACTTCCGGTAACCGCGATAAAGTCCTGCCTTCATCCCGCTGTCTTGAGTCCTGAGCGGGTTCGCTTCGACGCGATTCTTGGGGCTTCTCGCGAACCTCTCTTACATCCTCGCGGAAGGTGTTCAAATCGGGACCGAAATCGCGAGACATTTTAAAAGGGCTCCTCGTCCACGTTGGGACGGGGCACATGGATATGGTCGCGATTTGCCTGGGTGTCCACGTGCCACAACTTGCGGCCTGTATCCTTCAGGAAGAACTTGCGCTCGATCAGGTAGACTGCCGCGAATACGTTAAGGAACAAGAATCCAAACCATCCCAAAATGATGTTGCCGTAGAAATGAAATAGAACAGCCCTGTAGTTAGCGAGAAACTTCAGCTCGCCCATGAGCCAAAATAAATAACCAAGCAGAATTGCGACCGCGACAAGCATTGCATTTGCGACCATGATTCCTCCTCCACTCAAGAGACGGATTTGGGAAGAACTGCCGGAGGGTGCGAGGGGCCTTTGAGGTTATCAAGGCACACCTCGACCCAATCTCCGAACAGAGGGTTCGTCCCTTCGCGGGCGGCTGGTCGTCGTTCAGCCGAACGCGACGCTTGGCGATTCACCGAAGTGGGACGGCTCCGCCTAGCGTATGGGGAAATTACCGGCGAGAATTCCCCTCATCTCTACAGAGGGGATTTCTTGAAGAAGTGTCTCCGCGTTCTTCTCGATTGGTCGGCTCTGGGCGGAAAAACCCTCAAAGCATGGAACTTCTAAGCGAACATACTGTCCACTTCGGCTAGTATTTCTTCCTTTTCATGGTAGGTGATGCGTAGTCTCACGGCCCAAATGTCCGTCAACCGAAGCGCCCGAAAAAGCAAAAATGCGGTGACCGTTTCCCACAAAGATATGAAGCGCGCTTTCTTCTGATGCTCACGCTCAGCAAGCTTTATTCCTTCGATGTACTGCTGTGGGTCGGTTTTTAGCACGTCACGGATCGCGCGCAACGCCTTGCTGTAATGCAGCCGGGCTGCATGATTCGACATGACAACATCATAGGAAATCTCATCCCACGAACGGCCCTCGATTCGTCCCCAAATGATCGCTCGCGTCTTTCTATCGCACATGCTCAGGATCTGCTTCAGGACGAGCTTGGCCTCAACTCTAGCCTCGACGCTCATTGTTTCGCTGAGGTGAAGATCGTCTTCAAGTGCTTCTTGCAGTCGTGCTTCGCTTCGCTCCTCCTCGCCGATCCTCCGCAAGAATGCGCGGTAGAGATAGGCGCGCATGTCTCGAATGGGAGGAATCCGTGCGGTTTCCTTCGCACGAACCGCTTCAGACACCGTTGCGGCGGCCTCCTCCAAAAGGTTTATGGCAATGCATGGGTCGCCGATGAAGTTCTCGGCATAGGAAAGGGCTTGCGGAGCCATTTCCTGAGCGACGGAAAGAACGCACGGTTCGATGGGCCTGCCTAGGCGGTCAACGGCGTTTACTAGAAGCGGGTGAGTACGAGGTGCAGTTTTTGTCATCATACATTTCCTTCACTCTTCGGCTCAGTCTCCGGAAAGGCTATTTGCGAACCACTAGGGGTACGTCCATTCCTAAGTAACGTCCCAGCTCTTGTATATAGAACGCAAATGGGAAGAAAAGGTTTCCCTGGGAAACATGGAGGAAGCGTAAAGCCAAAGGACGGTTCTCCCGGCTTTTTGGACATGTCTAGGCAATGAGGGGGGAGCCGGGCGCGCTCCACAATAGACACCTCTGGCATATTCGCCTTGCTTTCGTCTGGACAGAATATACATTTACTTGTATATTTTACGTGGCTTTGCCAGTATAGTCGTTCCCGTGAGCAACGAAGCCGAACAGCCCAAATACGCGACTGTCGCTTGGGAGGGTGACTCAAGGGAAGTCCTCAGCGCCTTCCCTGAGGGCGTCAAGCAGAACCTGGGATTTGAGCTTTGGCGGCTACAGCAGGGCATAAAACCAGGTGATTACAGACCGTTGCCTTCGATTGGCACGGGAGTTTTTGAGCTGCGAGATCAAGATGAGAGAGCCTGGTATCGCGTCGTTTACCTATCGAGGATAAATGACGTGATCTATGTTCTTCACTGCTTCGAGAAGAAGAGTCGAGAGATGCCAAGAAAAGAGTTCGAGAAAGCGAAGCAGCGACTCAAAGCAGTGAGAGCGCGTTTGGCAGAGGAGAAAAAACGTGAAAAGCGCGGCTAACAAACCAACGCATGTAACACGCGGGAACGTTCTTGATGATCTTGGTTTTTCACCGGAGCAAGCAACCGCTCTGAAGTTTAAGGCCGAGTTGTATCAGGCAGTCCTGAAGTATGCACAGAAGTATTCGCCGGGGGAATTGCAAGTGATCCTCGGCGAACCTCAGCCGCGTGTTAGCGAATTGCTCAACGGGAAGATTGCGAACAAGAGCGTAGACAAATTGCTTTATTACGCAGGACGCTTGGGTATTGAAGCAAAGGCCAAATTTGCGCAGACGCGCAAAGAGGTCGTTGAAAGAGAACTTGCGATGGCCGACACGACAACCTAGGCTCCACGATTCGGAGACATAGACCCGCCGGGCGTGATTGCAGGCTGAACGGTCGTAACTATCGACTGATGCCCAACCTTTCCGTGATTCATCTCTGAGGCTTCCGACCTAGAAGTCTTGCCTGTAGCTCACGCCGACCGCGGCTCGACGGTCATCTAGGCGAACAGGTTTTTCCGTTTCTACTGGCCACCGTCTATACGTAGATTAGGAACGTCGTTGGACACGGCACAGACATGGCACTTGTCCGGGTCCAACCGAATGACTTCGCGAATGACGCAACAGGAAATTGATTCGGCGCTGGAAAAGCTCCAGGCAGAGCGCAGGAAGGCTCTTCAAGAAGCAAGCGCCATAATCTCGCGCAACGACCGCGACGAGCTGCTTTTCCTATTAATTCATCAAAAACACTTGGTTCGGGTAATGAGCCAGTCGAATGTTTTGGGCCGAGAGCTGGAAACAAAGGCATTATGCGGCCTTGCAGAAGACGCCTATGCGTATGCGATCCAGTTGGTCTATAAACTGGGCGCACATCGATCAGGGGTCCTAATCGAAGATTATCATCGCTTGGTTGAAATCAGTCGGTTCGTCAACAACGATTTTGAACTAGAGCATTTTCTCCGGTACTTTCCATTTCAAAGGGTTGGATCGCGACTGCAAAACTTCCGAATTGAATTGAAATCGGTCCTGGCAGACCCCACCATGTCACGGATCATGGAGTATGGGGCTCGACATAACTGCGATATGGCGCTTCGGCATGTTGAGGGTGTGCGAATACACGAACTAATCCGAGATCTCTTCCCACCCAGCTTCGACGCCGAATTCACCCAGTCATTTGGGTTGACCACGCAAGAAGTTTCTGATTTCTACACTGCATTGGAAACCGACGTTGCTTCCAGGATTACTCAAGCCATCGAAAAGATGCCGAAGCTCGGTGAGAATCTAGTTGATGCAACAAGTATGGAATCTTTTAAGGTCGCCCGACTTGTCTATACCCTACCGTACGACAAGTTCATTAGTAGATTCGGTGCACGCAAGCAAACCTTCAGAAACTTCCTTTTAAAGCTTTCCCTGAACCGCGACAACGTCGACGAATACGAGCTACGCTATTTCGCAATCTGGCGTCGGCCCTTTTTGAGATTGGACAGGAAGTATTTTACCTTTTCCCCCGAGCTTCTCGGCCCGTCTGTGAATATTGGTCTGCACTACCATTTATTGGAGAATCCTTCTACAAGTGATTCTTACCGGGCAAAACGAGCTGTCCAGTTTCAAGCGCGTGTGGAACGCGTTCTAGAGGGCAACGGCTTGCGCATCCTGGACAGGAATGTTAAGGCAAAGTATGGCAAGCAAGAGATTGGAGACATTGACATCTTAGTTGAAGACGCGGACCGGTATTATAACGTCGAGTGCAAAGGGGTAGCGTTGCCACTGCTGGTGTATTTTCATGACTTTGAGTACATTCGCGACGTACATCTGCCATATCTTCAAAATAAGAAGGCGTGGGAAACCAAGGTCATCGACAGGGAACGCTGGCTGGATACGAAGAGATCGAGTCTTGGACTTTCTCCTCAAAAGCCGCTGACTTCACTCATAATCAGCGATAGTCCAGAGGTTATCTCGCATTTTGCGACAACCCTCTGCTTAAGTATTCGTGAATTCCCACATTGGTATTCCGCGGTAAGGGAACATCAACGGATCATCGGCTTTGACGAGTTTCTGAGCGAGGTTTTGCAAAAGCGAGTCTGGGTATCAACCGATGATTCCCGCAGTTCAATCTCTGAATACCTTGGCGTCGATTTTGAGTATGACCCAAAGGGCTAGCGATACTCTTCTTGGCCGATGCGATGTCTGTCGAATACTCCAGAATGATGCCTTTCCGCGAACAAATTGCTCGAGCCCCTCGCAATAGTGGCCCGGCTTGCAGCCGACTCCAATCAATGGCTGGAGACGAAGCAATCACAGTTATTACCCTCTTTATTGCCCCTTCTCGAAGGATATTACCCTTTCTCTGCCAATGTTCTCACGTCTGGACCGGGATCTGAATGACCGGAACAAGGGGCTGTAACTGAGTGCGGTATCGAGCCACGATTCTGTCGTAGATATCGAGCATGCTCTTGGACTTAACAGTGACGACGAGTGCGTATCGAATCGGCTGCGCTGATAGCGTCGGAGCACCACCGAGTCGAGCGTTGTAATGGATATCGAAAACAGGATCGTGCAAGCTGGTGGACTGAAAAGTTTTTGTCATTTTCAGCGTTGTTTCCCACTTAAAGGCATCTGCTCTCAGCTTGCTTTCTGGGAGGCCGCGTTCTGCAGATTGAAAAAACGGTTTCGAATCGGCGTGCAGCTGGGAAGTCTTGGTCCGCTTGAGTCGGTGAGGGCGGTAGATCACCTCCAGGCCAGCTCGCGTATAATTGATGGGGTCCTTCGGGTCCGTTTCGGTGGCGTAACAGAAGGTCGCCGAAATTTCGATCTTCCCTTGCAGTATTCCATCGGGCATGGGTATCTGCGCCCGAAGATACTTCGCAGGATCAAGGAGACCTTGATACACAACGTGAACGGTTCCGGCCTCGCAGATGATTAGATCCTCGATGTTCTCGGACACCCTGCCCCAGCCGACATCATATTTGTGGTGAATGCTTGGCTGAGCGTGGTGCAGGAGCAATGCTCGCAATGCAAGAGGACCAATCGTCGGGCCGAGGTGTGCTCGAACACCAAGAGCGAGACGTAGCGCATTAGGTGCGGCGAAGCTCGTGCCCGCAGTCGGGACAATCGCCTGGTCCTTTGTCGCGGCGAGAACCCAAAATGGATTGTCGCTTGAACCCCCGAAAGTGACCACATCGGGTTTAACGATGCCCGGACTTCGCCCCGGACCCACAGAACTGTATTCCGCCTTTGCCCACTCATTGCCCTGTGAATCTGCCGCCCCCACTCCAAGCAAATTAACGCCGTCAGACGGGGCTTGAATCCGGGCGTTTCCAGAATCACGATCAGCTTCACCGGAGTTACCGACGGCTGACGTGGCCATTGTCTCCCCATCGGAGAAGAGCTGGTCGAGCTTCGCAGTCCAGACGTGCACATCATCATCTTCAATTGGTAGGTCCGGCCCAATACTGAAGTTCACGAACTGATATCGGCGGCTCTCTAAAACCGCTGAAATCCTCTCAAGAACGTCGAAGTAGTCTTCTTGCGGGTCTTTAAGCGACTTCTTGTCCAGAACGCGAAAGTGATCGACAAACGCGGATGGACTTCGCGGTTGCTTCCCGTGATTGAGTGAACCAAACAGCAGGGCGGAGGTCACTCCCAGACCATGTCTTTCGCCCTCTTCTATTGGTTCTTCCAAGCCATCAGTGATGTGACAGGTTGTCCAACGACTCAAAGGGTGGTCTTTGGGCAATCCGCCGTCAAACACCGCGACACGGAGATTAGGATCGAGGGGATTACCTTGAGGAAGCTCAATCTTGCTCTCCGTCTTTGGCGAGGCCTTTCGAATCATGGAGGGAAACTGTCGCAACCGAGGCATCTCTCTTGCCACTCTCAAAAACGAAAATTTTGCGACCTCATTTATTACATTCCGACGGATTCGCAGCGGAAGGAAACAGAGACCTTCAACCGAAATACGCCTGTTCAAGTCAGGTATGATGTCGAACGAACGGAGATAACGCTCGAATCCCTCTAATATCCAGTCCTGTCCCTGCGGAACATGGAGAACGATCTCAAGCAGCGGGTTCGTGTCGTTAGACAGAATTGGCTTCACGCGCTCTTCAGTCGTAACAAATCTGAAGTCCTCAATCTTAAATAGATCGTCGGAGCCACGGTGGGATTCATCCCAGCGCGGAAGTTCGGTTGCCCACTCTCGAAAGCGCCGTCTTTGACCGGCAACAAACAACTCTGTTGAGACCGCTTCTTTCTGTTTCTTCTTGGGAGCCCATTTTTCAGGTCTCACAATCTTCGGCTTGCTGCCAACCACATCCAGCCCGACCGCATTGAACAGCTCCGAAGGGAAATAGCTCTTGGCGAGATATGTGGGGTGGAGAGTAATGGCTGCGACGGCTTCGTCTCTCGGGCATGCTGCTGGGGGTAGCGTATCGAGGGACAACGATACCTCCGTGACTCGCGGCGTTAGGCGCGTACGTGCTTCTGAAAACGTGTACGGATGTGTCTTCTCACCTCCGCCTTTCGAGGCGACGATTTGTTCGGTCAGCCGCTCTCCATAGCCCAATAGATAGTTTGTTTTCTCTGGCATAAGTTTTCCGTCACGCTTCCGCTACTGTCTGCGAGGCCCGGCGAATCGTGTCGCGACTAACACCCGTCAAGTCGTGTGCCTTATGCTGCGAATAACCGATCTTCGTCAGAGCCAAGGCGAGCTTGGCGCGCTTACGCTGTGGAAGGCACTCAACGCGTTCGTGAATTATTTTGTCGAGAATGAGGCTCAAAGGCTCCTGACCAATGACTGCCTGTCGGCGCGCCCTTAAGAGAGCTAGCTCTATGTCGTTATAAGAAGTCCCTTCGAAAACGTAAGAAATGGCACCAACCAAATCTTCCGCATCTGAATCAACCGGCCCGAGGAAGAGATTGACTGCCTGCCGAATCTGATCGAGGCTAGGCATCGGAAATTCAACAACAACTTCAAAACGACGCCACACGGCGGGGTCCAATAACTCCTGATGGTTTGTTGCAGCTAAGAGAATCCCGGTGGGGGGCCAGTCGTCAATTCCTTGTAAAAGAACAGTGACGAGTCTCTTGAGTTCGCCGATTTCGACGGCGTCGTCTCGGCGCTTAGCAACAGCATCCAACTCGTCGAGCAGTAAAACGCAATTCACACCCTTCGCATAGTCAAAGATATTTCGGATGTTCGAGCCAGTGCGTCCCAAGAAAACTGCTCATGACGGCAGAGAGTTCCAATACGATGAGTGGACGATCCAGCTTCTTTGCTATCCAGCGGGCTGCGAGGGTCTTGCCTACACCCGGCGGACCAGTGAACAAGCGCGGTTCTCGTCGGATGTAGCCCGGCTGCGTACAAGTCCTTTTCTTGATGCCTCTCAAGTATGATCTGTTCAAGTTTTTGACGAGTCGAATCTGTCCAAACAGGTTCTATGTCGAGTTCGACGGGATATTCTGGCCGCGCAAGCTGCAAGCGTGTATCAATATCAACCGGAATCGCGTTCACCGATTCGCTACGAAGTGGCGATTGGTTCATCGGGACATCTCGCAGCAACCCACTCAGTTCCTCAGCAATTCCAGGAAAAGACAGTCGATATCGTCGAATCAGTCGCCGAACGTAAAGCTGAATGTCTTGTTTGCGGCCAGTCAGCGCCAGCCTCGCAAGCTGGACTAAATCTTTTACGCTTTCCTGGTCCGATTCCGGTTCGCGTGGCTCATTCAGCATTTTCATGTAGATAGGCTAAGCCATGAGTGGACTAATTGTCAACAATAACTATAATTTAGTCCATATAATACCTAAGTCCTAGTATTTGCTTGTATTAAGGAGCGAAGTGCGGCGAACCGGGAATTGTTTACTGGCAGGATTTAGTCCAGATGTGTCGGGAGCTGGGTGCAAGGCCTTTCACAACTACATTCCACTTTTCGCCATGCACGCGAGAACTAACGCGTAAAACTATCCTCAATTCGAACCTCGTTCGTAAGGTAGCCCGCAAAAGATAGAAGAAGCAGGCAGACAACGATTGCGTCTCTCGGTTCCAGGTCCCTTAGTTTGCCTTCGGGGTTACCTGCATGGCCCAGACCGGGGTAGTCATTGCGGAATCCGTAGAGCTTTTTCAGAGATTCGCGGACCGTGATGTGAGGCCAGCACCGAAGGCAATCGCATAGATTTCCGAGCGTGTCGTTTTCTCCCGAGGTCTTACCTGCCAAGCCTTCAGCATAGATAAAGGCGTTAGAGACGCACGCATTCAGCTCATGAGCTTGTTTGGTGCGGGCATAGCTGCCGAAGGTCATCTCGAAATTGTTCATCAAATGTTTGAGATGAGGGTCGGTACCGTTCGCTCGGGTCAAGTCCTCATAGAAATTCGCAAACACACCCGGAAGGACCAGACGTACCTGGAAAGGATCGTCAATCTTATATCTCAGGTTGTATTTCTTAATGAAGCCTCGGACGAGATATTTATAGAGTTTCTCGAACCTCGGTATTTCAAAATCCTGAATCGTGAGGAAGGCCGACTCTAGGAATCCGACAACAGACAGTTCGTTACCGAAATCCTGTGCGCAAATTTGCTCGAAAGCTTGCCGGGCCTGCATTGGGTCGTTCATCGTCAATTCAAATTGCTTATACTCAGGTGGGTTTTGCAGAGAATCGGTAGCAGTGCGATACAAATCAACAAACAGATCCGACGGGGCTCTGCGGGACTTAGCGAGAATAGTCCACACGTCAGGCCAGGTGTACTTCCAATGGTCAATTAGCGATCCAATCACAACTCACCTTGAAACGCACGGTGGAGGAGGGACTGGAATAAATGTTCCAATCGGCGACCGCTGCTGGCTTGCTCGACTTCCATACTGCGGATTTCGGTCACCAGCCTTGCGAACTCCGTTTGGAGTGCCAGCGGCGGAACTTCGATTGGAAGTGCCCACAATCGTCCCTTGGAAATGTTTGGCATCGAACCAGCTGAGCCACCGGCCAGAATTTGGACCTGTCTACGCTTGCTCGGAGCCGTCAACAGGCCCCACAAAAACACGGGATTGATTTGAATGTCGGGCTTCAAGCGAAAACGAAATATGAGATCAGAGAGCATCAAGTTGGGACGGGTTTCAAACACTAAAGCGCAAGCCGCGACCAGCTCATAGGTATTCTTTCGAGTGAAGAGCAGATCGCCCACTTTCACTTCCAGTTCGGGACGCGGCGCGAATTCTTCCAGGAGTGCTTTGTTTTCAGCCTCGATATATTCGCAGGTGGTGACCGCGCTGAGTTTCAACACTCCCCATTCGCTAGCACGGGCAGGTCTTTCCTGGCAGACTGGGCTCCAACCTCCATCAATTGCGTCGAGCAAGTCGCCCAGAATCTCGCGTTTCCAATTCCGCTTATTCACGGTCGGGTCGCCAAACATTTCGTGAAAGAGCGCAGGGATTAGATTCGCGGTGCGACGCTTGGCTCGGGTGCGCAGGTTCCGCAACCTGTCTGCATCGTCCAGCAGCTTCACTATACGATTCTGCTCCGCCAAAGGCGGCAGGGGAATTTCCCAATTCAACAGCATCCCCTTGGTGACAGCCTGACGAGTTCCTCCAATTTGATTGCTCCCGACCAATGCTTGCTGCTCCGGCGAGCAGAGAATAATATGAAAGGAATTGGGGCATCAATTGGTCAGAGGGACGAATAATGCAAACATGCTGATTAACACGTGCGCCCGCCATCTCGGCTGGTGCGGTTGTGACCCTGCCAATCGAAGCTCCTGTGATATTGAACAGCACGTCGTTGCTCTGAACTGTTACTGCGTCGAGGAGTGAGGCTTCCTTGTCGTCGAGGTAAACCAAGCCGTTGCGCCGAAAACCGTCGAAGTGAATGTTCATCGAGCGAATTAGGGGGACACCTGATTCCTTGTAAACTGCTTCGCCGCCTCGTGGTGTTGCCCCACTGCCCACCTTAGAGGTTACGGATTTGAGTTTGACGGTCGGCCAGGGTTTCATTTCTTCCCGTCGATTTGAGCAAGCAACGCGTTACCTCGCTGCATAATTTCATTTTCAAGCCTGAGCACGTCGTTGAGGATTTCTGTCGGCGCGTCGTGATTCACAATCTCATGCGTTACTGGTTTATAGCGGCCCGCCGCAAGACTCCAGTCGTTTTCGCGAATCTTCTCAATTGGTACGCGGTAGCTGTTCTGGCCTTCGTCGCGCTCTGGCCACTTGGCTAGTACGTCGGGAATATCGCTGGAATCAATTGGTGTGCGTTTGTCGTCGAGGCTGAAGCCGTCGGCGGTGAGATCATAGAACCAAACGCTATTGGTTCCAGCACTCCTGGCCATCCCTTTCTCGAAGATCAGGGCCGCCGTACCGACGCCAGAATACGGCCTGAACACACCGGAAGGCAGATTGATGACGGCCTGTAAGTCACACGTCGTAAGCAGTAACTCACGCACTTTGCGGTCTGCTTTATTCGAGCCGAAGAGCACGCCGTTCGGAACGATCACGCCTGCACGTCCGCCAGCATTCAAGTGGTCGATGAACCATTTGAGGAACAAAAGCTCTGTATCCCGAGTTTCGAGATTGATGTCGGCAAGGATACTTTCCTTCTGAATTTTCCCGGCAAACGGAGGATTTGCAAGAATCACATCAAAAGTGAGGCCGGGATATGGACTGCCTTTTCCAGTCGTCAGGGGATTGTGAAATTCAATGTTGGCCTTCTCAAGGCGGTGAAGGTAGAGGTTCAGGATCGCAATCTTCACCATGTTGGCGTCGTTGTCGTAACCAGTGAAAGCCTGCTCTTCAAGGAACTTCCACTGCGCAGGTTTCAGCGAGTCACCATCACAGATTCCACGTGCCCGGCTGGCCTTCGAAGTGTTGCTACAAAGAATGTGGTTATACGAAGCAATCAGGAAGCCTGCTGTGCCGCAGGCTGGGTCACAGATGCGCTGCCCTGACTTGGGATCGACGAGAGCAACGATCATCTCAATGATATGTCTGGGCGTGCGGAACTGCCCGTTGGTGCCGGATGCGGCGAGTTTGCTTAGCAAATACTCGTACATGTCGCCTTTGAGATCGTGCCCTTGATTGGAATCGAGATCCAAACCATGAATGGCCTGGACGACAGCACGCAGCGTTGGTCGGTCGTGGATTTTCAGTGTGGCGCGTTCGAACAGGAGTTTGCCTGTAGCGGAAAGTCCCGGCAGATCGTGGAGCTTTTCGATGGCAGCCCGAGCCGCGTTGAAAAGTTCATCTCCCGTCAGTGTGACAAAATTCCCCCACGCGTAGCGTGCCCAGTCTCCCGAAAAGATGCGTTTATAGTGCTTCTTATCAAGAGCCGCGAGCATTTCGTCCTTCTCGGTTAAAAGGCGAAGAAAAATTAGATAGGATAGTTGCTCGATGGAATCCATCGGGTTGTTGACTCCACCCGAATATAGGATATCCATGAGTTGGTCCACCTTTTGACGAAGGCCCGAGGACTGAAAGCTGGTTCCGTTTTGCTGCGTTGCTCGCCATGAAGATGTCTCCGCAGCTAGATGGTACTGTTGCGCACAAGCGCTGATTGTCGCAGCGCTTCAAAAACTTGGTCACGCTCATGGAACTTCGTTAGTGCGGGGAAGCCGCCAAGTTGGTTGAACTGACTGGAAGCAAAGACGGTCAAATCCCCATGCACAAAGCGTTGACGGGCTTCTGGGTCATCTGCAACGAGCTCTGCTGTCGCATTGAGCCATTTCTGCTCGTTGTATCGCAGATTGAAACGCGCCGCAATTGAATCGACCGTATCCGATACGACTTGCTCTTTCGAAGGGATAGGCCGCTTGCCCAGTGCTCCATACACGAAAGTGGAAGCAGGGGCGGGAACGCCGTAGGAGAGCACTAGCTTGTCGGGAGAGTAGAACATCTCCGGCTTGTGGAAGAAACGCTCACCCAAAATTGTCTCGATCTTATCGTCGTCTTCATCCTCAACAGCTTCGTGAAATTCTGCGTCTTTCTGATTGAACTCGCGGAGGTCCCGCTCAAAGGAACCTCGAAAGGTCATAACATCAACCTTTTCTCCGTCTGGACCGACAATTCGAACTTCCTCTGAGACAATTAGGTCGCGACCCTCCCAGACTGGAATGCCCGGAGCAGCGTGTGGTGGTATGTGTGTCAGGTTGGCCCTCTGTTGTTGGCACGTCTGGGGAAGGCTGCTTCTGCGGGTTGTCCGCCCTTGTATTTTGATCTTTCGGCTCAGTTGATCTTGCCTTTCCGGTGGGCCGAGGCACGGGGAGAGGCACGCTGTAATCGTATGTTTCCTCGAAATACTCAGCCACAGCACAAAAATCCAATAGACAAAAATATTTCTTGTCGTACTCAGTATTCGCAACACGAAACGTATAGCGCCTTGTCCCACGCCCTTTGATTTGAATGTACTCCGTGGGAGAAAAGACGGGGCGCATGAGAACTACGTTGAGCAAATCGCGGCAATTGTAACCAGTCGATAGCATATCCACGGATACGGCTACCCGCTCAATACGCTTGCCGTCACGAAAGTCCTTGGCTATTGCTGAAGCATCAGGAATTCGGGATGTGATCGTGACGGCCAAGTTCGGCTGCATCACGTTGAGAATCTTGGTCAAATTCGTGGCGTGATTTTGGTTCACGGCGAAAATTATGGACTTGCCGATTTGTCCTACCGGATCACGCTGGGCATGTTTTAAGAATGCCTCACACATGACCTTGTTTCGCTCCGGCGTGAAAATCTTTCTTTCTAGGTCTTGGATCTTGTAGTTCTCTTCCTGTTCGTTAATGACGACAGCCCATCCATTGTCTGCGAGGGATTGGGTCGTGATGTCCGAACGGATGTCAAAAATCTTCGGGAGACAAAGGAACGGACCTTCGGGGTCTCTGACGGCATCAACGATGTCATAGCGAAAGGTTGGAAATCCCGGCTTGCAGCCAAAATAATGATACGAGTCTCGAAGCTCCCGAGCTTCAAGCGCCTTCGGGTTTTCTTGCCTCAGAGACTCGATATCGACATTTTTCAGATAGGCCTTCGGCGTGGCCGTAAGGCCCACGCGCGTGGCTTGGAAGAATTGAACGACTTCGCGGGCGTCGCCGTAGATAGAACGATGCGCTTCATCGTTGATAACGAGATCGAAATGAAATGGTGTGAATTCAGTACGATAGCGCCGGTCCACCATCAATGACTGGATCGTCGCAACAACGACGCTTGAACCAAGTAGCTCGGAAGGATGGCGGCGGGCGGTCTTAAATATCACGGGGCTATACTCGCGAAGAACGACGTTGAAATCCTCCATTGTTTGCTTGGCGAGTTCAATGCGATCTACGATGAAAAGCACTCGCTCCGCGTTGCGCGTGGCTAGAAAGCGTCGGATCAGCGCGGCGCAGAGAAGTGTCTTGCCCGTACCTGTCGCCATTTCAAGTAGAAATTGTCGGCGTGCATCTCGATCAAACTGCTGTGAAACTTCGTCGATTGCCTTAATCTGGTACCCCCAGAGAGTTATCTCTGGCTTGAACAGTTTGAGATAGCTCGGATTTACGATCTCCGTCATTAGGGGCCGAGGTGGCTGAAGGTTCTTGAGACGCAGACGTTCGAGGTCCGTCGGTGAAGGCAAGCGTTCGATTCGGTAGGCGTCACGCTGATCGGCACGCGCATAATTCCAAAACCAATGCTCCCGACCGTTTGAGAGAATTATGAATGGTGCTCGAACATTTTCTGCATAGCCTCGTGCCTGGTCCTTTGCGTCATAGGGATCGAGATCGGGCCTCTTGGCCTCAAGGACACACAAAGGACCATTTTTGCCCAGCAAGATGTAGTCTGCCCGGCCATCGCGCCCGCTAGACTCAAAACGCACTCTATGGGGATCGAACAGGTCCCAACCGCTCTCTTTAAGAGCCTGATCGATCAGAATACGCGAAAATGCTTCTGGCTGGTCAGGCAAGCAACGTTCTCCCCATAAACCGGCAATTTTCCTAGATTGGAGACCAGAGAAACCAGTGCTTAAGGTATCTCAGCTAGCGCAGGATTGGAATTTGGTACTTTATCAGAATTCTGAAGCGTAATCGTCTTCGGGTCCGCCGGCGCGGAGGTTCCCTCCGCGCCGATTGCATTGAGGATTTGGTTGGCCGCTTTCTGGATATGCTCAAGGCTGGCCGTTAAGAGCTTCGCGTCGCCATCGTAGGTCTGAATGTAATCTTGAGACGCTGAGCCCGTCTCTAGGCCGATGGCATGACAGACCACGAATGCGACAGCCTCGGCCTCAGTCTCGCGACTTCGCTTCGAAGTGGCGCCCCGACGCTCGTCGCGGTGCATCATCTCGTGGGCGAGTTCGTGCGCCAGGGTTGCGAATTCTTCAGCCGGAGACTGACCGGGTAGTAGCGTGATTTTGCCTCCTGCGGAAGTGCCCCGTGCCGGAGCAATGTCCTCAGAATATTCAAGAGCGATGCCTTGCTCGATGACACACTTTGCAAGGCGCTCGCGGTGTCCGCGAGGGTCGCCATTGACACTGCCAATTGTGGGAAGTTCCTGGCCGTCCGTCTGACTGATGTCGAAGACGTAGGCCGCACGAAACCCGACAGCCGTTGATGATTCGTCCGTCTCTTCTTGTTCTTTGCTTTCGGTCTTTCGCCGGACGATGGGAGCAAGGATCATTATTCCTTTCTCGCCCTTCTTCACGAAGCGCCCCAATTTGTGCCAAGCGTGAAAGCCTGCCACGTGTGTTGCAGTCGGCTTCTGTGATGCGATGAGCATCACGTTTCGCAAACTATAGCGGTGGAATCGGCCAATCGCAGCAAGATACTGCGTCAGCGTTTCGCTTCGGCCCTCGTTGAGCGCCGTGATGAGCTTCTCGATGGCCTGATTTGTAAGTTTCTTGATGTTTTCTGAATTCATTTTCTTTGTCCTTTCAGTGAGTTGAGAGTTGGTTCCCTCAACCAGAGAGGGGAACCAAATCGCAACGGACTCACTGAAAGGACAGGGAGCGGAGCGGCTAGTATTTGCGGATGAAGCGGATGGCAACGGGCGTGACAGGTCGCTATTTACCTGGCGCGACCGTTGCTAGCGGAAGCCGCTCGGTATTCGCTGGAAGACGTCCGTGAGGTAGACTCGGGGCGTTCCGCGAATCGCAACGGAGATTGGTTCAACGAAGTGAGGGCTACTTTCAATCGGTATATCGGGATTGACTATTCCGGGGCGGAAACATGCGACTCCGGCATCAAGGGCCTGCGCGTGTATGTTGCGGACCCTTTGAACGAAGCAAACGAGGTCGCGCCACCTCCCAGCCTTCGCAAGTACTGGACACGCAAGGCCATTGCCGAGTGGCTGGCTGAGAGGCTCTCAGAGACTTCCCTCACGTTGGTGGGCATTGACCACGGCTTTTCGTTCCCGCTGCGATATTTCGAGAAATACGGTCTGCCCCTCGACTGGACAGTTTTCCTGCACGATTTTCAAGAGCATTGGCCGACAGATGAAGATCGCACATACGTCGATTTCGTTCGGGACGGGGCTTGTGGGAATGGTGCAGCTCGTTGTGGTGATTCTCGCTGGAGGCGAATCACGGAAGTGCGCGCGGGTGCAAAATCGGTCTTTCATTTTGATGTGCCCGGATCGGTCGCCAAATCAACCCATGCTGGAATCCCTTGGCTGCGCTATCTCCGCAATCGGGTCGGAGATCGGACGCATTTCTGGCCGTTCGATGGCTGGATGGTGCCGCCGAGCAAATCGGCTGTCGTCGAGGTTTATCCCGCGCTGTGGAGCCACAGCTTCCCGCGCGCTGGCCGCAATTCCGACCAGCAGGATGCCTATGCCGCCGCAGAATGGCTGCGCCAAGGGGACCTGGACGGCAACCTGCAACGATTTTTCATTCCAAACCTGACAGCACAGGAAAGAAAAGCGGCTGAAATCGAAGGGTGGATTCTGGGCATAGCTTGAATGCTTGCTATGTCGCCTCAGTGACGCTGAATCAAAGCCAAGAACTCGGCTCGCCAGCGTTCTGTTTCGGACGGAGAGAGTTCAAAAACGATATGGCGGTGGGCACGCTGAGAATTCCTGATCCGCAGCGACCGCCCTCGGCCATTGGCTTGCGCTGCCACGTCCAGCGTCAGTCGCCTCACAGCCTGGCTGAATTTGTCTTGATTCCATTCTTCCGCTGGCTTGCCTTTCGAATGCCAAGCTATTACCGGCGGCTCCGATAGGATGTGAGTTTCCGCCGCGTCACATGAGAAAAGCACATAATTCCTCGCGATGACTACTGAATGGCCTCGGATTGTTGCTCCCGTTTCGAGGCGACCACTCTTTTGAAGCCTTTGGAAATCTTTCTTTTGGAATCCTTGGTGCTCAGCCATCCGCCAAAGCCAATCGCGATGCACGCGTGAACCGTCCAGAGTAGGCTCGAAGTGTTCCCACGCGTCATGCCCTGACCTCAATGGTTGAATGAGAAGGTTGAAGTACTTTCTGTAAATTTCAAGGGTCTTGTCTTGCCAAAGATCGATTTGACTCACTTTTCTGTCCACAGTTGCGAGAGCACACAGCCGATACTCGGAATCCCCGGTCTCCTTGAATTGGCGAAACGAGAAAAACACGACGAGGTCGCCACGGCGAAGTCTGTTGCGCACATCTTGACGACAGATTCCCCACGAGAGTTGGCCCCCGAACTTGCGTGCGGCATAGAACGACGGGTCGTCCCCGCTGTCGTAGGGCCAATCTTGTAGCTTCAGAGCCCTCTTGAAGGTGGCGATTGTCGAACCGCAAGGAGACATGGATGAGTCATCTGATGTCGAGTGGAATGGCGCGAAGTAGATTCGTGTTGGTTGCAAAAGATGCTCCCGCCTCTACACTTTTGTTTGATTCTTCTTGATTGCGCCTTGCAGATATTCTTGCGCTGTACCTATATCCAACATGGCTTGATTCAAAACATTTATCGCTGCATTGGAATGTTGCTGGTAAAAGGCGGGTGATGTCTGCCGGGCATCCCTGAGGATATCGATTTCGGTTTTTGCTGCGCGAAGGTTGTCAAAGGCTCCCGCTAACTCTACTGATGCTTCGACGGAAATGCGCCTGGCATGTTGAACCGCCGACTCATAGTCTGGTGGGAGCAAATCGACTGTCTTCGGAATTCCATAGATGGCCGCAAGGTTCGGGATATTGAGGCTTTTCCAGTGCTCGATATTTCGAGTCGCGGTTTGGATGGCTGCCGCGACGATCGTCTTGCTCAGCCCCGCCTCCTCTTCTAGTCTCTGCCTCAATGCTCGAACGGACTCTTCGGCAGCTAGCGCCTGTCTCTCTGCTGCTTCTCTTGTTTTGCGCGATTCTTCGAGGATTCTTTTTGTGCTCCGGGCGTAATAGGCGGTGATTACGACCAGCGCAAAAACGAGAGCGACGTTGATCCAACTAGGCCAATCCACATTGTGCATCGTTGAAACCCCTAAGCAAAGGCATGCCTCTTGGATGACCGCCTCTCGAATCGCAACGCCAAGCTATCCGCGTTCACTTCTCGCAGAATTCAGAACCGACCCCACAGACCCCACCAAATACTACCAACTGCTACTGTGACAAGCTCTGACAGCCGACTGTGACAGAACCTGGTTTGCAAGGGAGTTTGCAGGCATGCTTTTCCGGCAAGCCATCCATCAGATTCCTCCGTTACTTAACCGCTTTCTTGGCTGTTTTTGCAAAAAGCTCCTCAACTTTGCGAAGCCCTGTATTCCGAAGCCGTATCATACCCATCCCATTATCGTCGATGAACCCGGTAAGCCTCTGGACGGCTACGTCGGCGTTGGCCTTCTTAAATGGATGCCTGACGAGAGCCGCCGTCAACGCTTCTCGACTCATTCGCTTGGGGTAAATGTAGTACAGAATTACGAGAGCAACCTCCTTAGCACTCGTCCCAATATCCGCGTATACCCTGCCGTCGATGCTCTCAGCAAACGGAAACCTGCGTTTCATCAATCCTTCAACGACAGTCTTTGGCAGTACAAAGTCGTGGCCTTTCTGAGAAAAACGAACCATCTCGGAAAGAATCCAAGCGCAAAGCGCGAGGACGGCACGAGCATCCATTTCGTTCGCGTCTATCTCGTCCGGGTCGTGCCGCGCACCGCGATTGCTCGCAATTTCGTATGCGAAACGGCAGGCGCGAGGAATCGTAAGGCGAACTGTATCCGGCTGCGCGACCTTCTTCTCCAAGTCAGTCATAATCGTACCGGCCTTAAAATGCCTGCCCGCCGGTACCACGCCTCCCGCGTGCACCCAAAGAGCCTTCAATGCGGCCTCGATAAACTTGCCGCCCTTTGCGGACGCATTCCCCCACTTGCTCAGCTCGAACTCTTCCACCATCTCTTGGAAATGTCGAACCGCCGAGTCAGCGTGCTTCGCCGCGAATACGTCCTTCAAGAGGTCGTTGACGCTTCTAACGTTTCCGGGCACGGGGCTTCCCATCTCTCACTTCGTCTTGTTGGGCCGCGACGGCGTACGGATACTTTTGGATGTACTCGTAGTTGCGGCGCTTGCCCTTGCGCGTGAGATGCTTGGCTCTCTTCAAGGCCATCCCTAACTCGGCGTCACTGAAGTGGTTGCCCCTCTTAGCGAGAACATCCTCAATCGGGCCTACCTTCTTCCAGCCAACAAAGAAGTTTTCTTCCCACAGAATCTTTAGCGCCTCAGTTGCGCTTGTCGCCGCTCTCGCCGTCTTACTTGCCATAGACCCACTTCCCTTCAAGTTTCTTTCGCCGCAGTTGCCTCTTCTTGAGCAAACCGAGCACGATGCCCGAGAGTGACGTTACAGGATATAGAAAGCCCCTCTCTTCGAGTGCCCCGCTTATGTCCCCGAGGGTCTTCGGCTTTTCAAAAAACCCTTCTTCTTTCAGACCGACGATTAAGTCTGACGCGCTTTCCTTTTTCTTCTCGGTTTTCTTCGTGGCCTTTACCCTCGCAATCGCTTCTTTCGCGTGTCCCACTACGCTCGTTCTCTCGTAAGAAGAAATGACGTTTGAAACCTCTTCCGGTGTGCCTTCCACCGTAATTGTCGCCCCGCTCTGGGATTTTATCGTCGCTTTTGCCATCGTGTTATCCTTTATTATGTGGTCACACTATCGACTATTATTCTGCTGCTTAGAAACACTCAATGTCAAGTACCTCCACACACTCCAGCCAATAGCTCATGGATGCGCTGCTGACGTATAGGGCCGGAATAAGAGCCTGAGACAAAAGACCGTGGGAGGGAGTTGCTCTATCGGCCAGGGCTGAGATTTTGTTCGATTGTTCGCTGTCTCTCCTGAGTCAGAGAAGCGGGCGTCCTGGCGTTTTGTGTCCGCGCTGGTCCAACTGTGCGTGTCGGTTGCACAGCAGATTGATGCGAGACTTCGTGACTCAGAGTACCAGCAAGGTGGGTTTTGTCGTTGGTATAGAGCTGCGCGTCGTAGCGCCCACGCAACACCATTCTGGGGTTCTGCAAGTTTATCCACGACCCCTTACCCATTTGCATGTACTGAGGCGAGGAGGTCGCTTATGAGGCTCGCGGATCGTCGCGACCTTCCTCCAAGGTGTCGCTGCGATTTCTCTGACGGGCTACTTCGGTCCTCACGGCCATCTGGCTGCTGACCTCGTCAAAATGCCAAGGGCGAAAATCGTGAGTGTCCACTCCAACATCCATCGAAAGTGAAGTAGCTATGTCCGGCAGTCTTCCGTGTGAATGCCCGTAAAGATGCCAGGCTCCACGGGAAGACTGATTCCAGACTCGCATCGCATAGTGACAAAGGATGACTCGTTGTCCGTTAAGCGAGACTTCTGCGAGATCGTTGAGCCAGGAAAACTCCTGAATGAGCTTACGCGTGTCTTTGTCGTGATTTCCTGGGACCGCAGATATCTTCTTGCAGCGAATTTGCTTTCGAAGGTCCGCAGCTCGTGCTTTCGGCCCGATACAAAAATCTCCAAGGAAGTACAGAATGTCATTCGCTTTTACGCAAGCGTTCAGGCGTTCAAGAATCGTATGATTCATCTCCTCGACTGTTTCAAAAGGGCGGTTGCAGTACCGAATAATGTTTTTGTGCCCGAGATGAAAATCAGCAGTGAACCAAATGTCTGGCATGAACTTCCTCTTTGGGCGAGGAACTCAGCTCAACCAAGATACCGTAGTGCCTTGGGCCGCGAGCGCTCGCTAAAATGGAACTGTAGCAGTCCCTCTTGGGAGACGACTCTCGACGAAGATTGATGCAGCGAATCGGTAGCTTGCCATCCGTGCCGCGCGGATTTTATCCGCTCGCCGACGCTGCCGAATTTCTTAATGCTGCCTTTTGCTGCCTCGCGGATTTCGCAAGTCCTGTGGAGTGAAAGAGAAAGCTGGTAGGGGCGGTGGGGATCGAACCCACGACCAACGGCTTAAAAGGCCGCTGCTCTACCACTGAGCTACGCCCCTAAGGTGATTAGTTCATGTAGCTTGCTGCCGCCGAGTTTTCCGGTTCCGGCGCCGGTGCTACTGGCGTGTCATTCGAATCCAGGTGCGACACGACTTCACGCAGCTTGCGCCGTCCGAGACGCGTACCGCTTCGTCATCGTCAAGCTCTTGCTTCTCAGTCTACCATCGGCCACGTTAATGCGTACATGCTGCCCTTGCGAAGGCGGGTGCTGACGGCCAGCTCGAATTCCGGCAAGTTCTCGGATGACCGGGATTCTTACTCGTCCTGTTTCTTTCCGGGCACGAAGCGATAGCAGTAGAAAGCACCGAGCAAAAACAGAATCGCTCCCCACCAAACACTGGCGTGAAGGTTGTACAACATGACGCGGTGTTGGGGCGGATGCGCGAACTCATAAAGACCCGCGCCGAGAATCAGCAGCCCATTCACCAACAACGAGATGCCGATAAAGAACCAAATCGAAATCGACGCTCGTAAGTCCACGGTATCACCAGAAAATAACGTTCAAGACGACGAATACGATCCCCACGACCGCCGCCCAAAAAGCAGGGCGCTGATAAAACGGAGCATGCGCCTCAGTAGGTATTTGAGTTGCTCCGTAGACAAGTCCGTTGAGTTCCGCCACCGGCTTCGGCCGCGTGGCCATGCTTACGACGATTGTCACAACCATGCACACAATCCAGGACCACAGCGCACGATACATATCCGCAGCCATGGGGCTGGCGTGGCTGGAGAGCGCAACGTAGCGGACCGCTGACGGATTCACTTCGATCCAGCCGAACATAGTGGCTGCAGAAACGGTTCCGGTAAGCAGCCCCCAGAATCCTCCCGCAGAAGTGGTCCGCTTCCAGAACATTCCCGAGGATGACCGTGCCGAACAACGGCGCAATGAATATGCTGAACAGGGCTTGGACATAATCCATGATGCTCAGAAATTGCATCACGAAATAGGCGGTGCCGATGCTGATGAGAACTCCCAGAATTGTGCACCATCGTCCCATCGAGACATAGTGGGCGTCCGATTCCTGCTTTCGAATGAGCGCTCGATAGATGTCGTAGGTCCACACGGTGGAAAACGCGCTGACGTTGCCCGCCATCCCCGACATGAAGCCCGCGATGAGCGCCGTTATCCCGAGCCCAAGCAAACCAGGACCGCAGTACCGCGCCAGCATCAAGGGCAGCACTTCGTTGTAGCTATGCCCGCCGGTCACAGCCGCCACACTGGCTCCCGTCAGCTTAAACGGCAGCACCGCCAATGCCAGCAGGCCCGGCAAAATGACGATGAATGGCACAAACATTTTGAATGCAGCGCCAATGATGGGCGCCATCTTTGCAGATCGCAGATCCTTGGCGGCCAGTAACCGCTGCACGACAAGGAAGTCTGTTGTCCAATAGCCAAACGAAATGACCAAGCCTTGGCCAAAGAGAACACCCGTCCAGTGGATGCCTTCCGGATTCGTGCTAAACGAGCCCAGATACCGCCACAGATGCACATATTCGATCGACGTGTTGCGGATGATTTGCGCTTTCAGCGGACCCCAGCCGCCCACCTCAATCAGCCCCAAAATCGGGATGAGTAATGCCCCAGCCCAAATGAGCACAAACTGCAGCACTTCGTTAAAAATCGCCGAACGCAACCCGCCGAGCCCGACGTAGATGGCAACCGTGATGGCAGAAACCCAGATGCTGAAATTCATGTTCCAGCCCAGAACAATTTTCAGGACCAGCGCCATCGAATACATATTGATCCCGCTCATCAGCACCGTCATGAATGCAAACGAAACGGCGGCGAGGCCGCGGCTCGATTCCCCGAATCTGAGTTTCAGATAACCAGGAACAGAATGCGTCTTCGAAATGTAATAGAACGGCATCATGAAAATGCCGAGAAACAACATCGCGGGAATCGCCGCGATCCAATACGCATGTGTGGCCAGAATGCCGTACTCGTAGGCCGAGGAAGCCCAGCCCATTAGCTCCAGTGCTCCAAGGTTTGCGGAGAGGAAACTTAAGCCGGCGACCCACGCCGTCATTTCGCGGCCGGCCATGAAGAAGTCTTCCCCCGTCCTGGATCGCCGCTTCAGGTAGAAGCCAATCGCCAAGACTAGAACGAAATAAAAGATCACGATGATCAAATCAATCGGGGAAAGCCGGACCAGCCGCGTAGGGACCGCCAGCATCGCGTCCGGAGTCATGGCCGCCTCTGCGTGGCGCGCTGGGAGCGGAATCCCCGCGTCGCAGGCGACGAAATGCTTGTTCCGTAGTGATTAATGAGAGTAGCAGAGGAAAAAGTGAAGGGATTTTGTGGCAATGGGGCTAGCGTGTCAGCGACTTGACGCTGCGGGTGGCTCAATTTTCATCCGATCCACAAATTTACTTCGCCCTGATCCGCACCAGCACGACTCCGTGCCTCGGCACGTAATCGCTGAATTTGTCGGTGAACGTCCCGCGGTCCTTCTCAAGCCAAAGGTCACGGACGGTGGCGTCGCCCCTCAGGCCTATGTCGGAAAAATTCACCGTCATTTGCTCCGTCGTGTACTGGCGATTGAACAATCCCACAACCTTGCTGCCATCCGCCATCGGCTTCATCCAAACTTCGAACGGCCCTTCCTGCGTGACACGGTATCCCTGTTTGCCCAGCGGGTCTTGGTCGACGGCAATCACGTCAGGATTCGTGAGCAATTCGACCGTGTAGGGAGTCATTTGCGAGAGGTCGTTGCCGGCCATGAGCGGCGCAGCCAGGATGGCCCAAAGACCCATGTGCGTCCGGTATTCGTCTTCCGACATACCGCCATTGCCCACCTCGAGCATGTCTGGATCGTTCCAATGGCCCGGGCCCGCGTATTTCTCCAGACCATTCTGGCCAAATCCAATTTCCGCCATGGCGAAGTACTGGTCGCTAATATCGCCCGTGGTTCGCCACAGATTGCCGCCCACGGAAGGTCCCCATTCCCAAACTTTGTGCCATCCGTATTGGCAGAGGCTAAGGACAATCGGGCGACCGGTTTTTTGCAGTGCGTCATGCATTTTGGTGTAGGCGGTCTCCATGTCGTCTAGGCTGCCGCCCGACTGACACCAATCGTATTTCAGGTAATCCATGCCCCAATTTGCGTAACTCTGCGCGTCCTGCTCTTCATGGCCCAGGCTGCCTTCGTAACCGGCGCAGGTCTTTGCGGCAGGCGACGAATAAATTCCCAGCTTCAGCCCTTTGCTGTGAACGTAATCGGCGAGCGCTTTCATGTCAGGAAACTTATCGTTCGGATGGATGAATCCATTCGCGTCGCGCTGGCCGGCCCACGTGTCGTCGATGACGATATAAGTATATCTCGCGGCTTTCATGCCACTGGAAACCATCGAGTCGGCTTCGGCGCGAACGGTTTTGTCGTCGATGCGGTCAGCGAAATGATTCCAGCTATTCCAGCCCATCGGTGGTTTAGGCGCCAGATTGGCCTGCTGAGCGGAGCACGAGAGGGAAAACGCAAGTCCGAGGAAGACAATCAAGAGATACCCGCAGAAGTTTCTATTCATTCTCTTATTTCCTTCCAAGCGAAGGGCGACAATTCATGGAACGCACGCAGCATTTCGATCGGTGAGTATAACGCATTCACTGGATGCAGGAGACGTGCGCATCCAGTGAATGCGTTCGAAGAGCGACTAAACACTAAACGGCCTAGAAGTCTATCCGCGCGCGAAGCTCGATCAGACGGGCACCGCTTGTCGGAATCAGTTCTGCGGCAGCGAGGCCTCCAATGCCAGCCTGTCCGAAACCGCCGCCATCTTGGATGTTGTCCAAGCCGAATGTGCTGGAATTGTTCGGATTAGACCACTCGGGATGATTGAATGCATTCAAGAATTCGCCCTGCAGCACGAATCGAATGTTCTCTCGAATCGGGACGACCTTCGTAATGGAAAGATCATCGTTCCAAAGGTGAGGCCCATAGAGGTACGGATCGCCCGATAACTTTCCGGGATTCAAGTTCTGGCATACACCCACCAATCCACTGGCGCAATTCGCGGGCTGCAGTGTAGGAACCTGGGCACTTAAGCAGCCGCGAGCAACTTCGGATTGATATCGTACGCCCACGCGCCTGTCCCAAGGCAGGGATAGGTGTACCGCTGAGACCGCAGCCGGCTGGATATTCGGTGGCACCCGGATGAAAGACACCTATGTTCTTTTGAAGTTCGGACAAGGTCACGCCGCTAAAGGCCACGCCTCCGTCCGCGTAGTCATTGAACGTGTGATAGCCTCCGCCCAACGCGAAAGGAAAACCTGTTTCGTACGAAAAAATGGTTCCCAAGGTCCAGCCACCGACGAACTTATCGATTAGTCCGGGACGGTCGAGGAACCTCTTGCCGCTGCCAAACGGAAGATCGAAGGTGCCGCTGGCGTGCAGCACCTGCCGCAGATCGAACAGTGTTGGACCATAGCTCAACCGCAGGTCGCGCATGGTAAATTCGTTGAACGTTCCCAGCCATTGCTCGTCCGGTTGGACCCCCAGCGTATGGCTCCACGTATAGTTCGTATCGAACTGCATGCCGTGCCACTCTTTCTGCCGGAAGTCCACTTGCAAACTGTTGTACATGCTGTAGCCGCCATTGGTCATGAACTCCTGCGACGCACCGTAGAAAGATGAAGCTCCGTACGGATTGGCTTGGAAGAAGTTGGCGGGGTATTTCCCCGGTGCCGTGGCGGTTCCAAACGTTCCATTCGAGCACGGGCTCACGTTCGATCCAACAAGGTTGCAGATGTAAGGAACGGTCCCGAACGGAGTCGACAGGTTATAGGCCAAGTCGCCAGCAGCCCCTTGATTCAGGTCCGTAATGAACGTGGGGTTGCCGTAATCGGACAGCGGGATACCCGTTCCTCCAGATGGTTCGCCGGCAAATGCCGCATCGAAAATTGGCAGCGCCACCTGCCCCGTATACCCGTTATTGGCGAACGAAGTGATTCCGTTCTGAGCGTTAATCGCCATGTTTGTTTGGGCGTTCTGGAATTCGCCCAGGAAGCCATTCTCAAAGATATTGACCTCATTGGGATCCTGAGCAATCCACTGATGCACGCTCCGCGAGCCCACGTATCGCACTTCGAGAACGTTACTGCGACCGATCTCCCTCTGAATACCGAGGTTCCACTCCTGAACGTACGGCTGCTTGATGTTCGGGTCGAAGCCGGCCTCTCCATAGTAATAGTTCCAAGCAAGTTCACTCTGAGGTATGACGCCCGAATAAAATGGCGGTGCCTCTGAGTAAGGGATAGCCGTATTGGAGCCAAATTCGGTGCCGAGCGCCAAGCTTCCGGGAGTGAACGTTCCGGTGCCCCCACCGTTGGCAGCGGAGAGCTGAAAGTGCTGGAAGTATCCGATCCCATGATTCGTTCCGAAGTTCCAAAAATACTGGTTTGGTTCGGTGAAGCGTTTCAGGTCAAAGCCCGCGCGCACCACAGTCTTTCCTCCCCCACCGAAGAGCTTGCCCAAAACCCCATCCGAATAGTTAGGGTTCCAAGCAACACCGATGGTCGGCTGCGGGGTGACGTCCCACGATCCGTACTGGTGGGGCTGCGCCACATAGGCCGGATTGTCTGTGCCAACCTCGACGCCCGGATTGAAAAGATTGTTTACGCCGGACGGTCCAAAGAAGTCTGAGAGCGGCGTGCCGAGATACTGATGAGCCAAGTCGTGATCGTCGCCGATGAAATCCCAGCGCAGACCGTAATTGACCGTTAAGGTCGGCTTGAAGTGGTAGGAGTCATGCGCAAAAAGACCCCACGATCTCTGCAGTTCGTCCAAATTTACAGTCGTGCCGGGGCTAGTCGCGTATTCGTTTGTCGAAGGATTGTACGGAAAACCGCTGCCAGTTGGTCCAACGGAGGAAATTCTTCCCGCAAGGGTCGCGTAGAGAGCCTCAGCCTCTGACCGGTCCGTGGTGTCCCCAGCCGCGAAATAATTTTGAAAATCCGTAAAGGCCGGGTCCCCGTTCACAAGTCCCAGGCCTATATTTGGGATTCCGTCCGGCGCGTTGTAGTAGTGGTCCTGCTCGCGAGTATAGTCAAAGCCGAAGGACCACGTGTGCGAGCCGTGCAACCAGGTCAATGTATCCGTGCCGCTGATGGTAGGATAATATTGTCCTGTGCCCAGATTGAACTGTTGCCCCGAATTCGGAGTAACTCCGTTCATCGTGGCCCAGTCTACAGCGGGCTCGTTGTCCCAAACCGGCTGCGCACCAGCGTCGTAGCTGAGCCAGGTATAGAGATAACCGGCGCGGAATTCGTTGACTAAGCTTGGTGAAATTGTCCAGCTGAGTCCGAGCGAGCTTGTATAATTCTTTTGAGCGAAACTAGCCGACTGGTTGGCGAAATCCGGCCCCGGATAGTAAGGCGCCGCGTTGCCTTCGTGGGTCTCCCTTGTTTCTTCAAAAGCGAAGTTTATCCGGAAGCTTTGCGTGGCGTTGTAGTCCAGACGCATCGCCGGGAAGTAATAGGTATCCGGAGCGGGTACGAACCAGTTCACGGTTTCAAGATTCGGATCGCCATTTTGTCCCGCGGAAATGTTGGCATGCGTGGCCGTCAGATCCTTGTTCACCAACGCGATCTCGGACGCGATATTCGCATAGGTATTGTTCGGGCACGGATTCTCGCCGGAAGTGCAGGCGGGCGGGGCCGTCGGATTATTTATCGCTGCCGGAAGACCATTCGGCGCCGCCACAGCCGAAAAGAGGTTGATTTGCTGTCCCACCGTGAACGGCGAGCCCGACGGCTGCGGCTGCCAAACCGTATAAACCCCCGTTTGCGCCGCTGGCGACAGAAATGTCTGAGTCTGCGTGAAGCCACCCGGCTGCCTCGACGTCGAGAAAGAGCCGAAGAAGAAGAGCTTATTCTTCCGGATCGGTCCGCCGACGGCGCCGCCGAATTGGTTGAGAATGAGGGCATTCCTTGGCAGGCCAACGGCGTTGTTGTACCAACTGTTGGCGTCCAGCGCGGCGTTTCGGAAATCCTCATATGCCTGGCCATGGTAGGAGTTCGTGCCGCCCTTTGTTAAATAGCTGGTGCCCATGGACGCCTCTCCGAATCCCTGATTGAGGCTCGTCTGGCTGGTCTGGATGGTCATTTCCTGAATGTCCTCCAGGCGCGCTTGCATAGCTGGGGTGGCATTTCCGCCGAATTTCATGCGGTCTGAGTTGGAAACTATGCCATCCACCGAGTTGCTCTGGGCGATCAGCGGCAGCCCGTTCCACGTCCCATATCCTGCGGTTCCTGTAAAGCCGGGCGTCAAATACACAAGTTGACTGACGTCGCGGCCAACCACAGGAAGGTCATTGATCTGCTTCATGTCGATCGTCGTGGCAATCTCGTTCGATGAGGTTTGCAGCAAGGGAGTCGCGCTGGCAGTCACCACCACCTGCTCAGTCGCCGCACCAATCTTGAGAGAGACCTTGATGTCGGTCACGCGTCCCGCCTGGACGATCACGGAGCTTAAGACGTTCGTCTCAAATCCCGCCCTCCCAATCGAGAGCTCATACGTTCCAAATGGCACGCTGGCAAATGTGTACAATCCGCCGGTTTCCGATGTGCCGGTGAGCACACTATTGGTATCCAGATTCCTCAGCGACAAATTGGCGCCCGCAACGGAAGCGCCGCTCGGGTCCAGCACTGTGATTTTGACCGCCCCCGTAGTGCCGCCTTGCCCCCAAACGAGCGGAGCCGTCAGCGCGAAGAATGCCACCAAGCAAATCGCTATGCTGCTGATAAGAGCGCGCGAGAAACTTCGCGACATATACTCCTCCTTAGTCACGCCCAGGCTTTGTGTGCACACGCCATAATTTCAATGCCCGCTGAATCACTCAGTCTTCCCGGAAAATCTAGCTGCCCAATTGAAGTCTTTCTCAAAGCGTTGAGGTTGACTTGCGAAAGCCGCCCATAAAAATTCCGCACAACGAAAAGAGGAAATCGCAAAACCGCAGTCGGTGTCGGCCGGCCAAGCCGGCGTTGTCTCAAGGTTGGAAGTAAACGTTTACTCAAACCGCTCACCTCATTGACACAGGCCCCGCAAAGATGACCGATTTTTACATTCCATTCATACTCATTGTCAAGCCAAATCTGAAAAATCTGCCGCAGAGCTCAAACGGGCCGTCCGAGCCGCCGAAAGAAGAATCAATGTGTCCGCGAAATACGTTAGACTCTTCCTCGAAATGGTAAACGTTTACATCGATGCTGCGGCCCCGCCAAGTACACTCGGATCGTAGAATTCCCGCGTCCCGCGCCCTGTTGCTGTGATAACGTCTGAGAGATTGATAGCTCTGGGCTTCGTTACAGGTCGCTTAAGAGCATGCATCCGGCAAAGCAGTGCACATCTCTCGTTTTCCGGAGGTTGGGGAGCTTCTCTCTGCTGCTCTCCCTATTCTGGACGTGCGCGCGGGCGCCTGCCTGTGCGAGGGACGGCCTTGGCAGCGTCGATTCCCCGACCCAGTCAGCCCTGAATACTCAAGCAGAATCAGAGCTTGTGACCGGAATTGCGCTGACTCACAGGGGGGATTTCAGTAGCGCGATTCCACACCTCTTGGCTGCGCGTGGCAGAGTCGCCGACGAATACGCCGCCAACTTTGACCTGGCTCTGTGCTATGTGGCGACAAGCCAATACGAAGGTGCAGTTGGGATCCTCACGTCTCTGAAGGATGGCGGCCACGCAACCGCACAGGTAAATAACCTATTGGCCCAGGCCTATATCGGCGTGGCCCAACCGCAAAAGGCACTCGCCGCATTTCAGCAAGCCGTCCAACAAACCCCGCTGGACGAAAAACTTTATCTCTTGGTGGCGGACGCCTGCACGGATCACGAATCTTACGATCTCGGCTCCGAGATCTTAGATATCGGCCTACGGCATCTGCCGCGTTCCGCACGGTTGCATTACGAGCGCGGCGTTTTCTTCACGTTTCAGAACCAGCCTGACTTGGCAAAATCTGATTACGAAATGGCCACTAAACTCGCTCCGCGGACGGACATTTCCTACATGGCCCTCGGCCAAAATGACCTTCTTGCGGGCAACCTCCCAGGCGCGGTCGAGATTACCCGCAAGGGAATTCAGGCGGGCCATGAGAACTATATCCTACTGACGATTTTCGGGGATGCGGTCGTGCGCTCCGGCGCCACACCGGATGAACGCGTATTCGCAGAGGCGCAACAAGCTCTGGAGAAATCAGTCGCGGAACGCCCCAATTACGCAGCTTCACAGCTCGCACTTGGCGAGTTGTACCTCGCTGCAGGGCGCCTTGACGATGCCGTCATGCACCTGGAAAGCGCACAGCAGCTTGCGCCACAAGACCCTGCCGTTTATTCACATCTGGCAATTGCCTATCGTCGCGAAGGGCGTTCTGACCAAGCACAACAGGTACTGACGATCCTTGCAAAATTGAATCAGCAGCAAGCGGAAAAATACAAGACCGATTCACCCAACAAGCCGAGTTATATCGCATCAGGACGAACGATCCGGAACCCTTCTCAATAGCGCGTAGCATGCCAGATTCAAATTGTCGGACGACCTACTGATTCATCCGCGCGAAGCAACGCGGGGGAACGGCCGTTCCACCAGTCCCTGCTCCTCTTTGATTGTTATGGCTTGATCAGTTTTGACATTCTGAAGTGTTGTGGCACTCCCGCTCGGCCAAACAACCTGTAATGAATCCACAACCAGGCGATGTCCTAGTCCGAAATGGAGCCGCGGATCCTGCGCCGACTGATAACTCATCCCGCCTTTTTTTTGGTCATAGAGAACGAGGTTGCCTGCCACTAGTTTAATGCGCGCGCCAACGCCATCACGATTCGACTTCGTTCCAATCAGAAAAATCTGGAGCCAATGATTGGCATTCCCGCCATCGTTGCGAAGCAATTGTGGCGCTTGGCCGTTATTGTTCACCAGAATGTCCAGATCACCATCATTATCAAAATCTGCGATGGCGGCGCCCCGGCTCACACGCGGCAGAAGAAAATCCGCCCCAAGGCGGTCGCTGACGTTTTCGAATATGCCTTTGCCCAGATTCCGAAACATCAGCTTCGGCTCTGCATAGTGAACGGAAGAGTTGTACCGTTCGATGTTGTCGAGAACGTGTCCATTTGCCATGAAGATGTCGCGCGCGCCGTCGTTGTCGTAGTCCATAAACCGCGCGCCAAATCCGCTCATGTGGAACGTCGTATAACCAAGTTGAGATCGGAGCGTGGCGTCGTCGAAGGTTCCATCTCCCATGTTGCGATAGAGACGGGCCAGTTGGGAATCCAAATGGGTGACAATCAGATCCATTCGCCCATCGCCTGCAGTGTCCGCTGCGTCGGTTCCCATGCCTGCTTCCGGCAAGCCGTCGGCGCTGACAGCAACGCCCGCGACGTATCCCACTTCGCGAAATGTTCCATCTCTATTGTTGTGGAATAGGGAATTAGCCATCGAATCGTTCGCAATGAAAACGTCTTGCCAACCGTCATCGTCGTAATCGAATGTGACGACGCCAAGGCCATTGCCCGGTTTCAATCCCAAGCCGGATTTCTTGCTGACATCCGCAAAAGTTCCATCGCCATTATTGTGGTAGAGAGTTGGTGCCTCGCCGTTGTAGTCGTCAGGATGGCAGTAGCTGCGCATGCCAGGCCCGTGCTCGCCGCACCAGAAGTTGCGATCGGGCGACCAGTCAATGTAGTTGGCAATCACCAAATCCAGCCGGCCGTCGTTGTCATAGTCAAACCATGCTGCGCTGGACGCCCATCGGCCAGCGTTCGCAACACCGGCACTTGCGGTGACGTCACTGAACTTTCCATTTCCGTTGTTGTGGTAAAGAATGCATCTCCCATAGCCGAGTACCAGTAAATCCGGAAATCCATCGTTGTCGTAGTCCCCTACGGCCACGCCCATGCCAAACAAGCCTTCCGCTCCGACACCGGCTTTGTCGGTCACGTCAGTGAACGTCCCGTCTCCGTTGTTGCGGTAAAGAGCGCCGCGCAAAGCGTGCGCCGGAGTGTGAACTCGCGTCGCCGCACCATTCACCAGATATAGATCGAGCAATCCGTCCTGGTCGTAGTCAATCCACCCGCATCCGGAACCCATGGTCTCGATCAGATATTTTTCGGAAGACGCAGCGTTGTCATGCCGGAAGCGAATTCCCACAGACCGCGCGACATCGACGAACTTGACCGGCGGAATCCTGTGTGCACTGAGCCGAGATAAAGGAGAGGCGGCCAGCGTCAGGCCCATCGACTTCAACAGCTCTCTTCTGGTGATCCCAGAGAACGTTTTCACGAAGAGGTCTCGCCCATAAGACTTAAACGACCGCAAGCCTTACATCAACAGTCGGTCAACCGATCAAAACTCTTCTCGGTCAGTTATGCCAGCGCACCAGATTGTTGGTATTCTTTCCTCGCTCAATGTAACAGGAAAACGTTTCCTTTTCAGGCAAGCAAATCAGTCATCGTATCCGTCGATGCCTGGAAGGCGGGCTTTGGAAGTTGTCGTATTGACCGGAAGGAGCGCGAGTGTCCAAGAGACCGGCGGATCGAACCAGCGCATTTTCGCGCCGGCGCTTGCTCCGGATGTTAGGTTGGTCGGGACTGGCGGGCGCGTGCGGCGGAGGGAATCTCGGTCTTGCTCTCGCGGCGTTTCCGTCTGCGAGTAGCGCGCCAGCCTTTGAGGTAATCCCCAATTCGATGAACGGAATTTCCTGGGTTCACGTCGCGGGAATCTCTCCACAAATGTACGAGCCCGAGACTCTCGGGGCCGGCTGTGCCTTCCTCGACTACGACAATGATGGTTGGATGGACATCTATCTGGTGAACAGCGGAAAGTGTGACTTCTATACCCCTCCTCGGCCGCTGCGAAACGCTCTCTATCACAATAACCGCGACGGTACTTTCACTGACGTGACCGAAAAAGCAGGAATCACCGGAAACGCCTACGGCATGGGCGTGGCGGTGGGCGACTACGATCGCAACGGCTTGCCTGATATCTACGTCACCCAGTATCCGCGCAGCATTCTCTACCGTAACAACGGTGACGGCACTTTTACCGACGTGACGGAAAAAGCGGGGCTCGCTGCGCCGGGATGGGCTACCAGTGCCGTTTGGTTCGACTACGACAACGATGGACACCTTGACTTATTCGTCTGCCGGTTCGCTGACTGGGATAAGGCAAAAAATAAATTCTGTGGAAACACCCTGACAGGCGAGCGATGGTACTGCAAACCGGATGCCTACGAACCCATGCAGTCCTGGCTCTACCATAACAATGACGACGGCACTTTCACGGATGTGAGCAAGGAGTCTGGCATCGCGAAATCGCCCGCCAAGGCATGGGGAGTGGTTGCGTGCGACGTCAACAACGATGGCCTGATGGACCTTTTCGTATCCAACGACACTGTCGCGAATTCTTTGTTTCTCAACGGCGGCAAAGGCAAATTCTCCGACATCGGTCTGCTTTCCGGCGTCGGCTACAACTCATTTGGCCGCGCGCGGTCAGGCATGGGTGTCGACGCCGCCGATTACGATCAGGATGGATGGATTGATCTTTTTGTGTCGAATGTCGACCACGAAATGTTTTCGCTGTACCACAACAATAAGGATGAAACGTTCACCGACGTTGCCCTGTCCGACGCGATCGGACTCACTACGAAAATGATGAGTGGCTGGGGCGCGAAATTCTTTGACTATGACAATGACGGTGAGCTCGATCTTCTCCTCTGCAACGGCCACCCCGACATAGCAGTTGAGAATCACATGCAAGGCGTAACATATCGCGAGCCGATGCTTCTCTTCCGCAACACCGGACAGGGGTTTCGCAACATCAGCGCGTCGAGTGGCCCGATATTTGCCCAGCCCATTGCCGGGCGCGGGATGGCATTGGGCGATTTCGATAACGATGGCTCCGTGGATGTCCTTGTCGGGGTGAATGATGCTGCGCCGATTTTGCTGCGAAATAATGCCGGCCGGCAAAACCATTGGCTGGGTGTTCGGCTGATTGGCAAGAGAGCGAACATTGATGCAATCGGCGCCACGATCACCTATCAAGCCGGCGACCTGAAAAGGCATCGCTTCAAGGTAGGAGGCGGCAGTTATCTTTCCTCGCACGATCCGCGAATGGTGTTGGGGATCGGGAAGCGCACCAAGATTGATTCCCTCGAAGTGAAGTGGCCTCTGCCCGGCGGTGCAACCGAGCGCTTCACCGGCCTGCCCATCGATCGCTACATCACGATTGTAGAAGGCCAGGGAACCTGGCAATAAGCGTGACGGCTAACTTCAGACCAGCGGTTCAACATCGCTGCCACTCAGTATTGTTATCCCGGATCCCGCGGCGCAGATTGTGCCTTCTTTTCGGCTTCATGTTGCAGGGCAATCTGGCGGTTGGCGTCTTGCATCCGCCCCGTGCGCGCATAAGCGATTGCAAGTTGATAGTGACCCGCGGGATCCGCGGCCTCCATCTTCACGTATTTCTCAAGCGGCGCGACGGCCTCGGCATGCTTCCCGGCAGCGTTGAGGGACAAGCCCAGCCCGAGAAAAGCCTCCGAGAATCCCGCATCCAGCTTCGCGGCTTGGCCAAAATGCTCGATCGCATCGTCCCAACGCTGCGCCTGTCGCGCGAGATCTCCCAACATAAACTCCGCGGAGGCCGTGTTCGGATCGATCTTCAGCTCCGCCTCGAATTCCTTCCTGGCGTCATCGGCAGAGCTTTCCGTTTGCGGCTCCGCCAGGATGATTCGGCCGAGCCGGTAATGGATGCCGGGCTGCTCAGGGTATTGCTCCAGAATCTCCCGATACGCCTTAACCGCTTCATCCAACTTCCCTTGCGATTCAAGCGCCTCCGCGTTCAGTTCCTGCACTTCCGCCGAATGGGGCGCGGTCGCGGCAAGTTCATGAGCCGCGCGCATCGCCAGTTCGGAATAAAAATGAGTTGCGGTATAGAGGACCTTCGGATCCTGCGGAAATTCGCGCCGCAGCAACACCAGCGCATCAACAGCCGCATCTTCCTGGTCGGTGCTCATTCCGCATTGCGCCATGGCCATGGCCGCATCGTACGTCAGCTGCTTTTCCGCGATATGCGCCACGCTTCTCCTCAACAGCGGCAGTGCCTCGTTGCAATGTCCCTCTGACGCGAGCTGAATTCCCTTGTGAGCGGAGGCCGACAGGTCTGACGACGGAGCCTTCTTGGAAACCTGCGCGCCGGTTGCCGCCGAAAAAACGCCCAACGAAGCAACCTGCAGCACACTGAATCCGATGCGTAGCGAACTCTTCATCGTCAAACCTGATCGTCGCATAACCGGTTATAGCGGCACTCGCTCGCCCCAGGGATAACCTCAAGCGCAACCTTACATTGACACTTCCACGGGACGGCCTTCAAAAACGATTTGACGCGTCGCCGGATCAACCTTGATCTCAATATTTCGCCGCAACGGCGCCAGCATCCGCGAACCCGGCGCAAGATGCAATCGCAGCACGCGCCGTGAGTCATTCCACGCCATCTGAATTCCCATCCACTCGCCTTGACGGTAATCGAACGATTTGCCGTCGTCCTCGTAAAGCAAGAACGAACCATCCGCACCGGGATAAATCGTTACTGATAACGGTCCATCCACTCTCTCACCGGTGTGTTGCTTCACCGGACCCAGCGGCAGAATCGCTCCCGCGCGCACAAACAGTGGCAGGGTCTCAAGATCAACATCGCGGCTGATTTCGCGGCCTCCCTCGCTGCGCTCGCCGGTCCAGAAATCGTACCAGTCGCCGTGCGGAAGATAGACGTGCCGCGAAGTCGCTTCTTTCTCGCAAACTGGCGCAACCAGGATGTCTCGTCCCCATAAATATTCATCATCGCGCGCAACGGCCGCGGGATCGTCTGGGTAGTGGAGCCACAACGCTCGCATAATTGGCATGCCGGTTATGGCGCATTCGCGAACGGCGCTGTACAGATACGGCAGCATTCTGTAACGAAGCTCAAGATACTTCCGGCAAATCGGCTCGACCTGCGCGTTGTGCAGTTGGCTCGCATCGGGAATCGCCGCGCCGCCGTAGTTGCTGATCTCGATCGGCCCGGGGTCGCCAGTGTCCCAACCCCACGGCAAACGCAGTTTCCATGTGCGCCCATGGCAACGAAAAAGCGTGCAGAAGGCGCCGAATTGAAACCATCGCAAGTACAGTTCAGCGGTGAATTCCTTTGTTGGCACAAAGCCGCCGATATCCGTGCCCCAGTACGGAATGCCTGAAAGCGCCGTGTTGATCGCGTTTGGTATGTGAGTCTTCAGCGTTTCCCACGTCGAATACACATCCCCCGACCACAAAAACGACGCATACCTCTGCATGCCTGCGTAGCCGTTGCGATGAAGCGCATAGGGACGCTCGTTGGGCCGGTCGATTTGTGGCCCCTCCCAATACATGCGGTTGCGCGTCAAGCGCGAGGGGATGTCAAGCGGATCGCCTTCATCCGGCCACCATCCGTCCACGCCCATCGCGAAGTCCTCGCGGTGCGCATCCCAATAGCAACTCGCCTCTTCTTCGTCGAATCGCGTCAGCAAACACGGATCATGCACTTTTCCGCGAAGCTTTCGCGTGAGAATCACGGTGTGCAGCACAGCGCGAAAGTCCTTCTGATGCAGCTGGTCGAGAATTTCCTTCGGATCGGGGAAGACCCGTGAATTCCATGCAAATGAACCATTCTCCGTGTTCCATCCCGACGGGCAGAAACCGGTGCCCAGATAAATCAGCGCGTCACACGGCAGCTTCTTCTCGCGAAATGTTTTCGCCTCGTCCAGAATTTCCTCGCGGCTGGCCAGGGTGCGATGCGACTGCTGATACCCCAAACTCCACAGCGGTGGCATCTCCGCGTGGCCGGTGAGGCGCGCGTATTCCGCCATGATCGTGGCGGGCTCGCGAGCAGTGACGAATAAAATGTCCAGCGGAAGCGCGCTCTCCGCATCTTTCGGCTGGAACTTGCTTTCGGGTCCCGAGAGATCGAACGTGCCAAACGGTTGGTGGATAAACATCGCCCAGCCGGCAGTGCCGATGAGCCATGGAATCGGCACGCGTCCGCCGTGCGTCGCAAGCTCGTAGCCACCCTGACCGCTGCGCATGGCGTCAAATGATCCGCGCCGGTCGAACTGCTGGCCACCTTCGCCCAAGGCCAGCAGTGGTGCGTCCCCTGTTTCGAACGAAACGACACCTGTATCATCGTCGACCTTGATCTGTTGAACTTTGCCAGTCGATGTGGTGATCACGAAAGTCAGAGGGTTAGGAGTAATTCCAATGGTCGCGTCGCCGCACTTTATGTTCCGTGCGTGCACCGCTCCGCGCAGCTTCGCGACTGGCTCGCCCCACGAATGCCGAACGAGCGAACCGTTCGTGGGAATCGCCGCCACATGTCCATCCTTCAGAGGAAGGATGCTCAACCGGAACGTGGGCGCGCTAACCGCACCAACCTGAATCTCGACTTCTTGTCCGGCCACGCGGAGACTCCCCGCGGACGATCCTTCTTGACCCGGCAGCAGGTAGGCCGCGCAAGCTGCGCTCATCCCCTTCAAGATTTCCCGACGGCCGTATCGTTTGCTCATTCGGCGGTTGTCCTCTGCTGTTGGTCGTTACCTAGCGATTCGCGGTGAGTTCGATCCAAGTCGTGTCCTTTCCGAGAGGAACGACATAAGCCTCTCGCGCGAGTTGAAATGACTCGACCGGACGATACGATCCCACGCCTTGAATCTTCGCTGGCTGCTCAATGCGTAGAAACGCCGTCGGCGTAAAACTTGTCGCTGCGGCAAAACCAATGCGCACGGCGCCCGTCTTGGAATCCAGCTCCACGATGTCGAACTCGCCCGCATCCAGCGTCAGCCAGAGTCCTACCGGAGCGACGTACACGCGCCGGCGAAAGGAATCGAGCGGTGTCACGCTAACTTTGTCGCCCTCGGCTTTGATGTCCCCGCCAAAGGCCAGCCAGCCGAATTCAGGGTGATCCACGATGTATGTCGCCGTGTCGAAAGCGTGCCCGAAGAAATTCGGACCGTAGTCGCCGGAATAGGGATCGGACTTCAGCATGTCCGGAAACGAATGGAACGCGACCGACGCAAATCCTTCCTGATCGATGTCCGTGAGCGCGCCCATCGTGCCTCCGTATCCGACTCGGAGAAGATAGAAATCGCCGGGATGCTCGCGATACTCAGCAAGCAGCGGGATGGCGTTGATGCCCGAACCATAGTGGTGAAGCTGACGCTCGAGCCGCTGGATTTTTCCGGCGTAAATGAAATCCCAATATCGGCGAGCGCTGCCGTTGTATCCCCAGCTGGGTATCGTTGGATCGTAACCGAGGATTGCATCCAGCGTCACATTAGCTTTGTCTTGGTAACCAAAGTATTTCATCCAGGCATACACCTCTTCCTGTCCGGTCGAATCCCACGGCATTTCGCTGCCGAATGGATATGCTTCCTCCTTCCATCGGTCGGCGCGCTGGCGCATCACCGCTTCCAGATTATCCGCCTCTCCGGTCATGCCTTCTCTCCTGAGATCCTGCAATATCTTCAGGAAGATATCGCCTTCCATCTGGCCAAAGTGCGCCAAGCCCGGGGCAAACTCGGTCATCGCCATAGATGTCCGGTAAGCGTGCATCAAATACCATTGCCACACATGGTTTGTGACCAGCCCCTGATGATAACGAGCCAGGCGATACAGCACCCAATTCGCGGCTGCAACGTGCGGATAATTGAATGAGCGGTCGACCGCTTCGGATTCCTTCTTCGTCCAACTTGTCCAACTGCTCCAATCCAGATCGTTCCGGTAATAACTTCCTCGCACTTCGCCAGGCTGATAATAGAACAAACTTTTCCTTACGCCATAACGGTACGGCCCATTCCTGTACTGAATGCCGCCCCACAAAACGCCGTCAACAAACTGCTGATATTTGTCGAGCTCTTCTTTGTCCGGCTGCCCAAATTCTTTCATGATCGCAGCGAGCCACGAACCGGCGCCGCCTTCGTCGCTCAGCCCTGCAATCCAAACCCGGCTGTCTTGCGTCACGATCGCATTCGCTTCTCTGTCGTAAGTCATCACCGACGGACTGCGATGAAACGGATCATTCGGATCCACAAACCATTGCTTCGTCATCAAGAAATGGCCCAGATCGGACACCACTTGCGATTCCGGCTTGATCACAAAATAATTGATCGCTTGAACCAACCCATCCTGATATGTGACCGTCAGCCGCGCCCGGCCCCATGTGCGCCCCTTCAGCGTGAAGTCCTGCCAGCCGCCCGCAATGGGCGAATCTTTATGAATCGTGATTGCCCCCGCAGGATCGACGGACATTGACCGGATGGCCTTCGGATATTTCACGAACAAGCGCTCGTCGATATCCATGGGCAGGACATAACCCGGAACGCCGACCGCGACCGGTCGTGCATTCGCTGAAAGCGTCTTCTCAATGGCCCGGATGGAATCCGCGATGAGGAATTTGACCCCGTAACTCTTCGACTGACCCGGAGCAAGGCTCAGCATGCTCGGCGGATTCCACGGCTGCGCATTTTTCCATTCGTTTTCGGCGTACGCTTCGCTGTGGATCATCCAGTCGTAAAATCCCTCAAAGGTCACGCCGCGCGGCGTCGGATCGTTGAAGATCGGGACGCTCCCATCGGCGCTGCGCTCATCCAGGATCGGCTTGTAAGCCTCAAACGGAGTCTTGCCGTCGGGTACCACCAACAGCGCCGGTCCGTGCCCGTTGAGCCGGGTCACCTGCAAATAACCAGCGTCCTCACCGATGTACGGATCGTAAAAAGAACACTTCGTGTGCGCTTCCTCGAGCGAACGGCCGTTCAGCACGTTGTTGAAAATCATGGGAAGGCCAAGCGCGCCGATTTGCACAACGTGCGTCGTCTTATTCTTCAATGTAAATCGCAGTACAAGTTTGCCGTTTTCCAAAACCCAGGTGCGCGTAACCTGCAATGGGAAATCGGCAGGGAGCGTCGGAGCAAGATCGGCGGCCGCTAAAATATCGCGGGAAGCAGGCAGGGCGCTGACCGGAGTGCGCGAAAACGCCGTCGAGTAACTCTTCCACTCACCCGAAGTTTCCGCGCGCAAACGAAAGTCGATGTCGCCGAGATGGTAGTAGCCATTCTTTGAGCGCTCGACGAGCAAGTCCCCGGGCGTAAAGTCGAAACCGTCCGCGCCCTTGGGCCTGAGCGCCGCCACTGTCTGCGACGAACGCACAAGGCTAACGTCAAAGTCAGGCGTATCGAAATCGACGGTTCCCTGCGCCAGCATCGGACCCGGCGTGGCAACTTCGTGACCTCTGCGCCCTTGCGCCGCCACTTCGTGGCGCAGCGTCAAGCCTAACCCCACGACAAACAAGCACAGCAAAATTCCACTCGCGAATCGATAGCTACGGCTCGTCACGCTCACTTCCCTCATCACCCGGCCAGCCGCTCTTCAGTCAAAACCGGGAAAACGTTTACCGGCGCGCCCTGGATTGTGATACAACTCCCCCGCGAGAAGCAAAAAAATCAAATCGGCGCCTCAGCACAGTCACTGAGGAATCAGCCGGGGAACCCGCCATGGACCGTCGAAATTTCCTGAAAAATTTGGCCATCACGACCGCCGCAGCGCGTTACTTTCCCAAGGCTGCCGCGACCGCGGAGAATGCAGAACACGCTTCCCATACGATCGCTCCTGCGATACCGGCGAGTTTAAGCGCGCCGGACATCGTAGGCCACACCCAAGTCTGCGAATTCAAGATTGAATCGATCACCTGGAAAGTTTTTGAGGATCTTCGCACGCGCGATGGTGCAATCACGTTCATCGCCTCGAATGGGAACAGCAGAGTCTTGCCGAAGAATGCTGAGGCCACCTTCGCCGAAACCAATCCTCCCTATCTCGGCCTCAGCCTGAAAGATATCGGAATGTCCGGACCCGATTTGCTGGCCGAAAAACTTCTGCAAAATGGCGATCCGGATCCCGATCTAGTGAAATCGGCTGCTCCGCCCATGGGCTCTGCGACCGGCGGACGCCCCGTTTTTTTTCGCTTGCCATGGAATACGTTCGTCGGGACGAAAGAGTGTTTCGACACCATGCCCGTGTATCCAGGCGGAAGCACGCGGACCTACCATCCTGGGCAATATTTCCCCGAGCTTAGCTCCCCGGCTACGGCCGAAAAGCGCTTCGAAGGTCTGATCGGCGGCTGGATGCCGGCAGTGCGCAAGATAATGCCCCTATCCGATAACGCCTATGACGAAATCGTCGTGTTTGGCGATGTCGAGGCTCATGACAAATTCATTGTGCAGACCTGGCATCGCACCGCCCACATCGAAGATGGCAAAATAACGAGAGTCGTGTACGGACACAGCTACCCGGCCTTTCCTCCCGCCCGCATTGATCCCCAACCTGAGGAATTCTATCGCGCGCTCTTGCAGTTCGCCGGCTATTGGGAACGGCAGTTGCACGATGTCTCTCCGGCCTCACTCCCACAAAATACTTGGGTCGATATGTCGCTTTATGCTTTTGCGAAGGAGCTGATGGTTCGCCCTGGCGGCGTTTATCCCAAATACGGTGCCGTTGATCGTGACTATTACGGCTCGGAATACGACGGCTTCCAGGATATTTTCACCATGTCTGTCGGTGCAAACCTCGAATGGGGTCGCTTCGAAATGGCGCGGGCCGTAATCGACAACTACCTCAGCGATTTCACGGACGCGAAAGGCATGATCAATATGCGCGGCCCGGAGACCGCGCAGTTCGGCATGGAACTCATGCTGTTCGCAAAATATTTCAATTACACCCGCGACAGCGACTTGCTCCTAAAGCATGAGGAAAAGATCGCAGCAACTGCCACGCTCCTTTGCGAAATGCACGACGAGAGCCTGCAACTGCCAACCGACGATGCGGGCTACGGTTTGATTCACGGCTGGAGCGAATCCGATTCGTGCTTGGCGCCAAAACCAGAAACCTGGTGGCTTCCCTATTTCGCGAACAGTGCTTTTGCAGCCAGAGGCTTGAAAGACATCAGCGAAACGTGGCGGAGCATCAAAGCCGGCACGGAAACCGAAAAAACCACCAGCGATTGGCGGCGGCGCAGCAAGATCCTGCAACACGCCGTTGCTGACAGCATCAAGAAGAATGTGCGCACCGACAAGAATCCCCCGTACATCGGAACATACCCCGGCACGCCGCTCACATTTTGGGAGTCCATGGAACAGGAGCGGCCGAGCCCGCAGCAGTGGCCGCATCGGCCTTATGCCGAGCTATTGCACGCGGACGTGTTGCCGCCGGAGCTGGCAAATCTCGTGATCGATTGCATGCGCGCGTATGGCGCCACCACGCTCGGCGTGGTTGCCAATGTCGAGCGGCCCCATCCCACCGGGCGCGACATTCTCGGCTTCATCTCCTACGGCTACGCGCTAAGTCTGCTGCGGCTCGACAGAATCGAAGAATACTTGCTGTTCCTTTATTCGCATCGCTTCCATGACCACACCCGCGGCAGTTGGACAGCCGGCGAGGTTTCGGGCATTGATGGCGACACAGCAACTTTCTGCATCCCGGCGCAGCAAACGATTCCGTTGTTGGTTCGCTGGATGCTTGTGCTAGAGGATTCAGACGAGGACCGTCTCTATCTGGCGAAGGGGATACCGCGGGACTGGCTCGCTTCGGGCAAGGAAATCAGGATCGATCAGGCGCCGACCCGCTGGGGCAGAGTGAATTTCAGAATGGTGGCGGATACAGGCGCAAAAAGCGTCACAGCGAATGTCTTGCTCGCGAGAGCCGGCGCTCCAAAAGAGCTACATGTAAAGTTCCGCCTGCCGAAAGAGAATATGTTGCAGGGCGTCACCGTCAATGGCCGGCCAGCCAAGCTCGGTGGCGCGCACAACGACGTTGCCATTTTCCCGACAGGCGCCGAGAAGCGTTTCGAGCTGGTCGGCGCATTCATTTAATCCATCGGAACTGGGCAGCTAAAGGAGAAAACCACAATGACTTGGATTCGAACCATTCCGTTATCGGAAGCGAGTGAGTCATTGCGCCGGGCGATGCAGGAGCAGCGCCAGCTCTACCCGGCCGAGTACGCTACGCCGGTTTTCCCGACAAAAGACGGACCGTCCTCCATCGTGGCATCGCACACGCTCATTCCCGAAGCGCTGTTCCACGCCTTTTCGACTTTCGGTGCGTTGATGTCACCTGATTTGCCGCTCTCCCGGCGCCAGCACGAGATGATCGCAACGGTCGTGTCGGTTACGAATCGGTGCTCGTATTGAATCGACTCGCACGCAGAGTTTCTGCGTAGGGTAACGCTGGATTCGAATTTGGTGGAGGCATTGCGCCGCGACTACCGGACCGCACCCGTCTCCGAACAAGACCGGGCCATGCTGGATTACGCTGTGCGGCTCACCAAAGACGCAACGGCAATCAGCCGTGATGATCACGAAGGGTTGAGAGCCGCCGGATTCGACGATACTGCCATTCTTCAGATCACGCTGATTGCGTCGTGGTTCAATTATATAAATCGAGTGGCGGATGCGCTGGGTGTTGGAAGAGAATGACACCTCAATCGGGACACTGATGGCATGTATTCGCCTGCTCTTGATTGATCTCGCTTAAAGCGGCGGCTCTCCCACATCGCCGCAACTCGATTCAATCTCTTCCGCCACCGCGAGCACTATCCCTTCGTCGAACGGCCGGCCGACAACTTGCACAGCGATCGGAAGCCCTTCAGACAAACGCCCGACAGGAACAACCACGGCGGGGTTACCTAGGACATTAAACCACTGGCAGTAACTCATTGCGTCCAGATATTCCACCGTGCGCCCCTCGATTTTCCATTCTCTCTCGCCGTGCACGAAAGCCGGCACCGCGCAAACAGGGCAAAGCAATATCGGGTATCGTTCCATCTGGCGAAGAAACCGCGCGCGAACGGCATCGCGCTCGAGCAGCGTGTTCATGAATTCCTCAATCGTCAGTCGCGGCTCGCCGCGCACGATGCCGATGAACTCCCTCAAGATCGGACTCAGCTCCGCTTCCCTTCCCTCGTACAGAGGCCCTAATGCGAGCTGCCCGGCGCGTCCGAAAAGATTCCACCAGATTCGTCGCACCAATTCCAATTCGTCCGGCAGAAACGGCTCGACAACATGCCCCGCTGACCGCAGGGCACTCGCCGCAGTTCGCACCGCCGCGCGCGTCTCGGGCGTCACGGGAATTCGCCCATCCTCTTCAAAGAATCCGATGCGCAGTTGACGAACGTCTTTCTTCAGCGGAGCACCCACCGGCACCGGCGCCGACATCGGGTCACCGTCGTCCGGCCCCGCCATCACTTCGAAGAGCAGCCTCACATCGCCAACGGTTCGCGCCATAGGTCCCACAACCCCAAGCGATGCGAACGGTCCTGCCGACTCGGGAAAATGCCCCGTCGCAGGAATCCGTCCCGGAGTTGGCTTCAAACCGCAAATGCCGCTGTAATGCGCGGGCACTCGAATCGATCCGCCTCCGTCGCTGCCCACGCCGCCGGCGGAGCACCGCGCCGCAATCGCGGCAGCTTCTCCGCCGCTTGAGCCGCCCGGCGTTCGCTCCAGATCCCACGGATTGTTCGTGCGGCCCGTCACCAGATTGTCGGTCTCGTAAGCCATAAGAAATTCCGGCGCGTTGGTGTTTCCCAGCAGAATGGCTCCCGCGTCGCGGAGACGCGTGACAAGCGGCGCATCATGTTGCGCCACATGATCGGCGCGCAAGCGAGAACCGCACCTGCACGGCCAGCCCGTTACATCGATGGAGCTCTTGATAGTAAGCGGCACTCCGTGCAGCGGCCCAACTGCTTCGCCGGACTCCACGGCGGCATCGGCCGCGTCGGCTTGCCGCTGCGCGCCCTCGAAGTCCACATGTACGAACGCGTTAAGCTGCGGATTCAGGCGCGCAATTCGTTCCAGGTGCGCTTCGACCAAATTCGTTGGCCGTATTTCGCCCGCTCGCACGGTCGCCGCCATTTGCATGGCGGAAAGAGATGTCAGACTCTTCTGCTGCCGCTCGGCATGTTGGTGCATGATGCCTCCCGTGCGAAATATGAGCAGCACAGTCTAGCACTCATTTCCGCCACGTAGTCCGTTGCGAATTCCGCAATCAGCGCTGATATTTTTTTGTCGCAGTGCTACAACACATGAAAACGCATCCCAGGCCTCCCAATAATTTATGCTGAATCCTGTTGCAAGCGGAATTCCGCTTCGATACGCTCGTGCGCATTCTGTACCTTCATGTTTCGCTGAATTCGGTTTGAAGGGCGCCGATGTTCGGATCGCAGAGAAGGCGATGACGAGAAAACGTTTCCTCGGGCTACTTGTCGTACTCCTTTTCACGGCTGTTTACGAGTATGCCTGGCCGACTCCCACCATTCATTACTACGCTTTCGTTGTTTTGCATTTCGTCGCCGGGATTGCCTTCCTTTTGCTTCTCTTTTTTCTTTTCGGCGGAATTTGGCGCGACTCTCGGATCATTGACCGCGCAGCCTGGAGCTTCCTGGCCCTGGGCGGCTGCATCGGCGTCGCCTTGATTTTCACCGGGACTCTGCGCAACGATTTCCCGCTGCTGGGCGCACACATCATCGCCAGCATTCTCGGCTCCATTCTGCTTCTCGGTTCTTGGGCGCGCCGCAAGCGCTTCTTCAACGACACGATTTCTGGCGCCGCGTGCTGGACGGCGATCGTCGTCTTGTTCGCTGCCGTTTCCTACGGCGCATGGTGGCTACGTACAACGCGTTGGCAAGCAGCCTACAAGATCGAAAATCCGAAGATCGCGCCTGCCACCATGAATGACGAAGGCGCCGGTTCTACGGGTCCGTTTTTCCCCGCCTCCGTTGAAGTGGCGAACAACGCAAACATCCCTAGACAGTTTTTCCTCGAATCCGAGACTTGCCAACAATGCCACGCTGACATTTATCACCAGTGGGAAAGCTCCGCGCACCATTTCTCGTCCTTCAACAATCAGTGGTACCGCAAGAGCATTGAGTACATGCAGGACACCGTTGGCATCCGTCCTTCGAAGTGGTGCGCCGGTTGCCACGATCCAGCGTTGCTTTTGACCGGAATGTTCGACCGTCCTGTCCGCGAAGTCGAAAACACTCCGGAAGGGCAAGCAGGCTTGGGCTGCGTGATGTGCCATTCGATCGTTGCCGTTCAGTCCACCATGGGCCAAAACAATTATGTTCTCGAATATCCGCCCTTGAATGACCTGGCCACCAGCAAGAATCCCATCGTGCATCATCTGGTTGATTTTCTGCTGAAGCTGAACCCCGAGCCGCATCGCCGCGTGTTCATGAAACCATTTGTTAAAAATCAGACGGCGGAATTCTGTTCCTCCTGCCACAAAGTGCATCTCGATTTTCCCGTCAACCATTATCGCTGGACGCGCGGTTTCAACGAATACGACAACTGGCAGGCTAGCGGAGTTTCCGGCGAGGGCGCAAGATCGTTTTACTATCCCCCGCATCCGCAAACCTGCACCGATTGCCACATGCCGGTCGTACGTTCGAACGATTTCGGTAATTATGCGGGCGTCATCCATTCACACCGCTTCCCCGCCGCTAACACCGCTCTACCGTATGAAAATGAAGACGCCGAGCAGCTTGACACCGTCGAGAAATTCTTGAAAGACAATCAAGTCAGCGTCGACATTTTCGGGCTTTCACCGGAGGAATCAAAGTCCCCGGGTGCAAACCCGTCGCCCGCAGGAGAATCCCTCGGCGCCATGCCGCAGATTCAGACGACGTTCGGCGTGGGCGAGGAAGCGCCGTTTCAAGCGCCTGTGGGCCAGCAAGGACTCGCAACGCCAGCATCTCGCCTCACCGCGCCATTCGGCCGCTTCCCTGTTCAGGTTCGTCGCGGAGACAGGGAGCGCATCGACGTGGTTGTTCGCACTCGCAGCGTCGGCCATTTCTTCCCCGGAGGCACTGTCGATGCCTTCGATCTATGGCTCGAACTTCAGGCCACAGACGAAAACGGCCGCTCGATTTTCTGGAGTGGCGAGGCGGGCGCAAACGGCGACGGCGATGGGCCCGTCGACCCCGCTGCGCAATTTTATCGTTCGCTGCTCATCGACGCGCACGGCAATCCCATCAACAAGCGCAACGCCTGGGCCGAGCGCGCGGTCATCTATGTGCGCCTCATTCCGCCGGGCGCGGCCGACACGATTCACTATCGCCTGTACATTCCGAAAGATGTTGGCAACCGCATCACGCTGACCGCAAAGCTGAATTACCGCAAGTTCAGCTGGTGGTTCACGCAGTTCTCTTTTGTCGGGATTCAAGATCCGAGCCAGCGCAGTCCGGCCGTCTCTTCAGAATACGACGACACGAAGTGGGCCTTTGCAGGAAGCACAAAGAACGATTCCGGCAAACGGCCCGGCATTCCCAACGCACCCATCGTCGTCATGGCGCAAGACCGAGCAGTATTGCAGGTGCTGCCTGCGGATTCCGCTTTACTCAAGCCGCACATCGACGTCGACGCGGCTGACTGGCAGCGCTGGAATGACTACGGTATCGGACTACTTCTTCAGGGCGATTTGCAAGGCGCCGAATCCGCCTTCGAGAAAGTCGCCCAAGCCGCGCCAAATCGTGGCGACGGCTGGGTCAACATGGCCCGCGTGCGCTTGCAGGAGGGCAATCTCTCCGGCGCAGAGCAGGTCCTGGCGCAGGCCCTCAAAGTTGCGCCCACCTTGGCCAGCGCGCACTTTTTTTACGCCACGCTGCTGCGTGACCGCGGACAGTACGATCCGGCCATCGCGCAGCTGAAAATCGCGCTGGAGCAATATCCGAACGACCGCGTCGCGCGAAATGATCTCGGCCGCACATTATTCCTGGAGCGGCGTTACCCCGAAGCGATTCGTGAGTTCCAGACCGTGCTTCAAATCGACGCGGAGGACGTGGAGGCGAATTACAACCTCATGCTTTGCTACACCGGACTTGGTCAACCGAGCCGCGCTCACGACTACGAGCTGCGCTATCTGCGCTTCAAGGCCAACGAAGCGGAAGACGCTCTGACCGGGCCCTATCTTCGCAGCCATCCCAATGAAAACAATGAACGCCAGCCCATCCATGAAATCGAATCCGCGCCGCTGCAGCCGCCGCCTTCTCGTTATGGCGATCCGCCGAAATCAAAGGGCTCTCGCCGGTGAATAAGCTCATTCACAGACTCTGCCTCTCGCTGGCCGTTCTGGCGGTCACTTGCTTGCTTGCCGGTCTGGCCGCGCAGAAACCCTCCGCATCACCAAATGTTTTTCAGGACGTGACCCGCGACGCGGGCATTCATTTCGTCCACAACAACGGCGCGTTTGGAAAAATGTGGTTGCCCGAGGCCATGGGCTCGGGCGTTGCCTTCATTGACTACAACAATGACGGCTGGCCCGACATTCTCCTCATCAATGGAAAAGACTGGCATGGCCATGGAAAGCGCTCCACGTATATGACCCTTTACCGCAACAATCTCGACGGCACGTTCACCGACGTGACGCGCCAAGCGGGACTCGACGTCGAAATGTACGGCATGGGCGTGGCCGTCGGCGACTACAACAACGACGGCTGCGACGATATTTTTGTCGCCGCGCTCGGCCAAAGCCATCTTTTCCGCAACAATTGCAACGGAACTTTTACCGATGTCACCAAGCAGGCTGGCCTCTGGGGCCCCGATGAATTCAGCACGAGCGCGGCCTGGATTGACTACGACCGCGACGGCCGTCTCGATCTTCTCGTCGCCAATTACGTTCAATGGACGCCCCAGACCGACATCTATTGCACCATCGACGGCCGCACGAAATCCTATTGCACGCCTCAATCCTACAAGGGCGCCTCCTTGCGTCTATGGCGCAACAACGGCAACGGAACTTTTACCGATGTTACCCAGAAGGCCGGCCTTTACGATCCGACGTCCAAGAGTCTCGGCATCACGGTTTTTGACGCAAACAACGACGGCTGGCCGGATATTTTCGTCAGCAACGACACCGAACCGAACAAGCTCTACATCAACAATCACAATGGAACCTTCACCGAAAAAGCCGTGATGTCCGGAGTTGGTTTTAGTGAAAACGGCGTCGCACGCGCAGGCATGGGCGTCGCCGCAGCGGATTACGACCATTCCGGCTATTCGAGCATTCTCGTTTCCAACTTTTCCAATCAGATGCTCGCGCTCTACCACAACGAAGGCAATGGCCTCTTCGTCGACGAAGCGCCTCACTCCGAGATCGGCCGCTCCAGTCTGCTGACGCTTGGCTTCGGCTGCTTTTTCTTCGACTACGACAACGACGGCTGGCCCGATATTTTCGTTGCCAACGGCCACATTCAGCACGATATCCAGGAAGTTCAGCGCCAGGTCCACTATGCCGAACCGCCGCTGCTCTTTCGAAATCTCGGCGGCGGACAATTTTCCGACGTGACCTCCGGAATGGGAACCTCTTTCAACGCGCCGCGCGTCGCCCGAGGCGCTGCTTACGCGGACGTCTACAATGACGGCAGGCTCGACATCCTCATTTCGACGAACGCGGGCCCGCCGGCCCTCTTTCGCAATGAGGGCGGCACAAATCGCAGCCTGCGCATCAAGCTGATCGGCATAAAGTCCAATCGTGACGGAATCGGATCCGAGGTTCGCCTAACTTCCGGCGGCATCACTCAGCACAAAATGCTGACCAGTGGCTCGAGCTATTTATCGTCCAGCGAACTGGTCCTTACTTTTGGTTTGGGCCAGAATACGAACGCGCAAGAAGTGGAGGTTCATTGGCCCAGTGGTCAGGTGGACCGTCTCAAGGATGTCTCCGCTGGCCAGACCGTCACCGTAAAGGAAGGAAGTGGGATCGTTGCAGCCAAACCATACGCAAGAAACTGAAGCGCTTCCGAAGGCCCGCAAGCTCTTGTGGCTGATTCTTGCCTTCGTCGCCATCCCAACGCTCTCAACTCTTTTCTTTGTGCGGCTGCCCGTCGCCGCACAATCTTCCTCCGCGGCGGCGAAAACCGAGGCCGCCCAGCACAATAATCTCGGCGTCGCTTACATGAATCGCCAGCAGCAGAAAACAGCGCTCGGGGAATTCAGGAAGGCTTACGCGCTGGATCCCCATCTTTACGCCGCGCGCTTGAATCAAGCCATCGCGCTTCTGAACCTCGAGCAATTTCCAGAAGCGCAATCGCTCCTGAACGAAGCCGCGACGCGCGAACCGAAGAATCCCCGAGTCTGGTATAACCTCGGCCTTCTTGAGAAGTCCCTCGGCCATCCGGACATTTCCGTTCGCGATTTCGAGCGTGTGATTGCCCTCGATCCCAACGATGCCGACTCGCAGTATTTTCTCGGCCAGGATTACATGACGCTTCACGAATACGCCAAAGCCATTGCTGCTTTTGATGCCGCACTGAAGCTGAACCCGTTTCACGCTTCGGCCGCTTTCGCAATCGCTCAGGCGTATCAGCGCTCCGGCGATACTCCTCGCGCGCGCGAGTTCCTCGCACGCTTTCAGGATGAAACGCAGAAGAAGCTTGCCACGCCAATGAGCATGATCTACGGCGACCAGGGAAAGTATTCGCTCGCTGAGGAAGTTCCACCGGGCATCGAATCCGTTCCGCCCGTGAGCGCCGTCCACCTCGCAGACGCTACCGCCGCGTCTGGTTTGCCCACGCGTCCCGCGCCGCTCGATACTTCGCTGCACCAAAATGCCGCCACCGCTTCTTTCGGCTCTGGCGCATGCGTCTTCGATTTCGACGGCGATGGCCGTCCCGGCATTTTTCTCGTCAACGCCGATGGCAGCGGCCACCCTGCCCTTTTCCGAAACATGGGCAACGGCCACTTCGCGGATGTCACGCCGCAATCCGGCATCGCCATCCCCGGAGTTGGCATGGGTTGCACCGCTGGCGATTACGCGAACGACGGCCGCACTTCGCTCGCCGTCAGTTACGACGGCGGAGTTGCGCTCTTTCACAATGAAGGCCACGGGAAGTTTCGCGACGTCACCGCGTCGGCCGGCATTGGCGTCACTGGCCAAGCCATGGGTCTGACGTTCGTTGATTACGACCATGATGGTGATCTCGATCTTTACGTCGCGCGCTCATCCGCGGACACGCAATCCTCTTCAAAATCCGTCAACGAACTTTGGCGCAACAATGGCAACGGAACTTTCACGGAAGTCACTTCGCAAACTGGCCTTGGCGGTCCTGGCCCTGCTTGGGGCGCCACGGCCAGCGACATCAATAACGACCGTGCCGTCGATCTCGTGGTCACGTCGATGGACAATCCTCCCGTGGTCTACCTGAATCCTCGCGAAGGATTGTTCCGCGATGTGCGGCCCTGGGCTTCTGCAATTTCTCCCGCCGTCGGCGCTTTGGCTCTCGATTTTAACAAAGATGACTGGATGGACCTCGCTTTCACTCACGCGTCCGCCCCAGCGCTGTCTCTGTGGCGCAATGTCGACGGCAAGAATTTTGTTCCCGTCAGTTTGCCCCAACTCAATTGGTCTCGCGCCTGGGGCCTTGCCGCTCTCGATTACGACAACGATGGCTGGATAGACCTCGTCGCCGTTGGCGAAGACTCATCCGGCGGCGGCCACATCGCGCTGTTCCGCAACGAGGGCCCTGCTGGTTTTCGCGATGTCTCGCAAGAAACCGGCCTCGACCAGATCTCTTTGCTGCGCCCGCGCTCAGTCGTCGCCGCTGATTTCTTCGGCGACGGCGCTACGAGCCTCCTGATCACGCAGAATGGCGGACCTCCTGTGCTGCTTCGCAATATCGGAGGCAATCGCAATCATTGGCTGCGCGTCGCATTCCACGGCCTCGGCGACAACAAGAGCGCCCTGGGAGCGAAGGTCAACATCTTTGCCGGCACGCTCCAGCAGAAAATGGAAATTGTGGCCGCGTCCGGATATCTTGGCCAGAGCGACGCCGCCCTGACCGTCGGCCTCGCCGCCGCAAGCCGCGCCGACATCGTTCGCATGCTATGGCCCACCGGCGTCCTCCAGGACGAAATCAATCTCCCATCGAATTCCATGCAGTCCATCACCGAACTCGACCGCAAAGGCAGCTCTTGCCCGCTTCTATTCGCGTGGAATGGCCGCACCTTCCAATTCATCTCCGACATGCTCGGCCCCGGCATCTTGGGCCACTGGCTCGCGCCCAACGAGCGCAACATTTCGAATCCGAAGGAGTACCTCAAAGTTGACAGCTCTGCCGTTCAGTCGAAGAACGGCCTTCTGAGCTTTCGCCTTCTGGAGCCGATGGAAGAACTGGACTATCTGAACCAGGTTCGCCTTCTCGCCGTCGACCATCCGGCCGACGTCGACGTTTATCCCAACGCCCATTTCGCGATGTATCCGCCCTTCCCTGCTTTTCAAGTGATTGCCGCTCGTGGCGCGCATCCGCCTCTCGGCGCGTGGGACTCCAGCGGACACGATGTTCTGTCGCTGCTCCTGAAAACCGACCATCATTTCGTGAAGGGTTTCGTGGGCTTGCCTTACGAGGGTTTCGCGGAGCTGCACTGGGTTGAGCTCGACCTCGGCGCGTGGAATCCGCATAACCCACTGCGGCTGGTGCTCGACGGCTTCACCGATTATTTCTCTGCCAGCTCGCTCTACGCCGCCTGGCAAGCTGGACTGAAACCGATTTCGCCATATGTCGAGGCGCTCGATTCCTCAGGACGCTGGCGCCGCGTCATCGACGACATCGGATTTCCCGCCGGCCTGGAACGCACCATGACGGCGGACCTCACCGGCAAACTTCCGCCGGGCACGCGTCGCATTCGCATTGTGACCAACCTGAAGATTTACTGGGATCGCATACTCATCGATAATTCGTCCGCGAACACTCCGTACCGCGTTTCGGGCGTTCCGCTCGCCGACGCGCAACTCGAATTTCGCGGCTACCCGAAATACGTCGAAGGCCGCACGCCCGCCGACCTGAGTTACATCTACAACGAAGTCAGTTCCACGGGCCCGTACGCCCAGCAAACGGGAAACTATACGCGCTATGGCGACGTGCTCCCCCTCCTCTCGCGCGCCGACGAAGAATACGTGGTCTTCGGATCGGGCGATGAAGTCGCGCTTAGCTTTGATCCCTCATCTCTTCGCGAATTGCCGCCCGGCTGGGTGCGTGATTATTTCTTCTACGCAGATGGTTTCGACAAGGACATGGATTTTTACGCCGATTTCGGCGGAACAGTCGCTCCCCTGCCGACTCACACCCTCCATTCCTATCCTTATCCGCAGGGCATCGGCTTTCCCGATGATCTTCGCCACCTTGAATACCTTTTGCTCTACAACACCCGCGCCGTTTCAGGCGCTCCGCCATCCAGCTATCTCTTCCAGTACCGCAAGGACGAGGGAAACGGCGAGCCAAACGCTCAGCCATAGCACCTTGCTGGCTTGACAAAACGAGCGTGAAATCCATTCAAGAAGTGGGGCTCCCATCAGGAGCGGGCAATCGCCGAGGGCGCTTCCGTTTCCATTCGTAATCTTTGCGAAGCTTGCCCATGTGCTTCTTCAGCTGCGTCAAAACCTCAGCGAACGCCACCCGAATACTGCCCGCGGCGTCATCGGCCTCGCCCGTTGCATGCAGAGTGCCCGTAGGAAGCGAAAGATTCAAAGAGAGCGCAAAACTATTTCTGTGCGGGATACGCTCAAAAGCGCCATGCAACTGGACCAGGTCGGGAGCGAAACTCTTCAGGAATTTTTCCAGCCTTCTCGCATTTATGTTCACCTCTTTTTCCAGTTGCCCACGCAATTCAACTTGCTTGTAATTGAATGAGGTCTTCACGGTATCCTCCTGGATTGGAAAACGCGGAAGGAGAAACCATTGCAACTAGCATGGTTGGGCGCTAAAAGCATAGCAGTCCGCTGGCGCCGTCGCAACCCACTCGATTGACACCTTCGCAGACTCCGCCTAGGCTGGAAAATGCTAGGTGCTCCGCAGCAAAGCGCTATGGAAAATCACCACCAGATTCGAGTCGGGCCTGCCGGATGGTCCTATACCGATTGGGAAGGCATCGTGTATCCGTCGCCACGGCCGCGCGATTTTCACGAATCAACTTACCTGGCGCAGTTCTTTGACACCATCGAGATTAATACCTCTTTCTATCAGCCGATCCGTCCAAAGCTTGCAGAACAATGGATTGAGCAAGTCGCCGCGAATCCTCACTTCCAGTTCACAGCGAAGCTCTGGCAGAAATTAACTCACGGAACCGACGCCACCGAGGAAGATGTTCGAAACGCTCGCGCTGGCTTTGAGGTTCTGCGCGATGCCCAACGCCTGGGAGCCGTGCTGTTGCAGTTTCCTTTCTCATTCCACAACACGCCCGAAAACTTGGCGCACGTCGAGCGCTTGGCCGACCAGTTCCGCGAATACCCTCTCGTTGTGGAAGTGCGGCATTCCTCCTGGAACGATTCCGCGGTGGAACGAGTGCTTCGGAGCCGCGGCATCGGCCTTTGCAACATCGACCAGCCACTGATCGGGCGCTCGGTGCGTCCGAGCGAACGCGCAACATCTGACGTTGGATATGTTCGCCTGCACGGGAGAAGATATGATACGTGGTTTGCCGACGATCCTGAGATTCCGCGGTACGAGCGCTACAACTACCTTTACGATGTCGACGAGCTACGCCCCTGGGCTGAACGCATCAAACGTGTTGCCGCGCGCGCCAAATCAACATTCGTCATCACCAACAATCACTACGAAGGCAAAGGCGTCGTGAATGCGCTTGACCTGCTCCATCTGCTCGGCCGCGGGAAGATCAAAGTACCGGAGCCACTACGCGAACACTACCTGCGTCTTGAAAAAATCGCCGATGAGCCAGCGCTCCAGGGAACACTATTTCGGCCCACGTAGGCAGCGCTCGTGAAGTGATCTCAGGAAGCCTTCGTGCGATTCGTGCTTCCGAAACTAACCGCGCTCGTATTGCCGCCGCAAATCACCACGCCCACTTGCTCGCCTGCGTTCACCTTATACTGTCCAGATAAGAGCGCGGCGAACGCTGCCGCCCCTCCCGGCTCAGCCACGATCCGCAGAACCTTCCACAGTGCGATCTGCGCCTCTTGGATGGCTTCATCCGTAACGAGAATCACACGATTCACGTAGCTTTGCGCGAGCGGCAGCATCAGCTCGCCGACGCGCTTGGGTGCAAGCGAATCGGCGGCGATTCCGCCCGCGGGACTATCGACCGGCGCACCCGCCTGCAGCGCGCGAGTCAGCGTTGGCGCTGCTTCCGGCTCAACGCCGATCACTCTGAGACGATTCTCATACCACGCAGCGATGCCGCCGATCAGACCGCCGCCGCCGACTGCAACCAGCAGTGCATCGAGCCGCGGGCATTGTTCCTCGAACTCTAAGCCCACCGTGCCTTGCCCAAGCAGTGTCTCGAGCTGATCGTAGGCGTGCACCGTCAGTGCCCCGCTCTCCGACGCCCATTTTTCGCTCGCCGCTAGCGCGTCAGCGTACCGGTCGCCGCCAATAACCAAATCCGCTCCATAGCTCCGGATGCGATCGATCTTTTCTTGCGAGGCGATACTCGGTACGAAAATCCTGGCAGGTTTTCCCAGCGTCTTTGCAGCAAACGCCACGGCCGCTCCATGATTGCCGCCGGACGCCGCGACCACGCCCACCTCGGGAATCTTGCGCGACAGCAGATTCGCAAACGCGCCGCGTGCTTTGAAGGAGCCGGAATGCTGTAAAGACTCTAGCTTAAGAAACAATCGAACAGACGGCAAACTGAAGTCTCTGCCGTCCACCTCAACCACCGGCGTTCGGCGAATGTACGGCCGAATGAGTCCATCGATCTGCGTTATGCGGTTCGGATTGATATCAGTCGGCGACATTTGTTGCATCTCGAGCAGCAGAAAACAGACTTAGTGCAGCACGAAAGGCAATTAGCTACAAGTGACAAAATGGACTGTCGTAGGAAAAATCGTTGAAATCCACTTACTTTTTGAAGAGGTCCTCAAACGCTTTGCGGGCATCATCGGGGCGACCCGTCGAAGCGGGCGCGGGAGCCGAAACGCTCGGATAATTGACCGGTGAGGTGTCCTTTTCGACGGTCATGCGAAACTCAAAGAACGTACAGCTGTTTTTCGCGTCCTTTCGCGGAATACGCTCGGGAATCGGCTGCGTACATTCAAACTGCGCGCCCGTATCGAAATGGACGCACTGTTTGCAGGAGTGCAGTTCAAGTTGGCATTTGGGGCATTGCCCGTTCTTGTCAAATCCCGGAGCTAAAATTGTCCCGCAATTCGAACAGCGCGCGCGCATGACCGTGCCCACCATTCGGGGAGTGCGCGGACCCATTTGCTCCTGGCGCGGCCTGGGCTCCGCTGGCCGTTCGCGTTTCTTGTCTTCGCGTTCGCGGTCGCTATAGCCCTTGTGCTTATACTTCCGCTCCATGGATTTCCTCCGGGGAGTAATTCATGATACTCCGAAACCGCACAGCAACTGGAACAATTCAATAGCCCGCTGAAAAAATAATCGGGCGCTGGTCTACACGTAAATGAGTCACCACAGTGATCAGGGCCTGCATGCTTCGATGGAATAGACCGGCGGGAGAACTCAGTCAGCAGTTTCCAGCCTCGCCTTTCATTGCGACTAAGAAACCGGCGCAGTTTCTGTCCCGAAGTAAACGCCGGCAGGTGCGCCGAATCGGTCCATTCTGCTTCGCGCAACACGGTTGCATGCGCGTTGCGTGTGGGAAGACCAGAGGTTTCTCGTGAACAACACCGGTTCGCGTTCTCACTCCTGTATACAGCCAACCACCCGCCAGGGCAAGCCCGAAAATAACTTCGGTGCTTTGTGCGCTGAGGCAGGCCCCACAGTTCTAGTCCTTTGCCCAAGCACGGCAAAAACCCTCCGCCGGTAAATCCGCAACCAGGAATTTCCGCTGCGCTCCGGCAAACTCAAGAACTGCTTCCGACGCCAGATATCCGCTTCGCACAGCGCCTTCCATGGTGGAGGGCCATCCCGTGCGCGTCCAATCTCCCGCAAGGAAAAATCCACCAATCTCTGTCCGCTGCGGCGGCCGCCACGCGTCCGAACCCGGGCGTGGCGAGAACGTCGCATGAACTTCTTTGACCACGTTTGCTTTGCGCAACTTCGCGCTGCGCGTTGCCGGCAGAACGTCGTGCAATTCTCTGGTACAAAGATCGATGACCTCTTGCCGCGTCTTTGGAATCAGGTCGTATGACGCGCTTATCACCAGCTGAAGATATTGGCCTGTATCCTTCGCACTCCCGTCGCCCGAATCATACAGCAGGCTTTTGTTGAAGATCCATTGCACCGTGTGATCCAGCAGCGTAAGGAAAGGCTTGTCGAGCACTTGCTTGTCGTACCACAAATGGACACCCGTTATCGGCGAAGTCTGCAAGTGTTTCAAATTCGCGAAGGTCGAATTGTTCGCGCTCAACTCTTCCGGCAACAGTTCGAGCAGCTCGTCATGCGGCACGGCAGCAATGCACGCATCCGCTCGCGCTTCGCTTCCCTCGTCGAGCACGACTGCTTGAAATTGTCCTTCCGCGAATCGGATCTTTCGTACGATAGCGCGCGAGTGAATCACGCCGGCTCGGTTTTCAATTCCTCGCCGGCATTGGGCATACAGCTCCCCCAACGGCACCGACGGAATTCCAAGAACGTAGCCCCTTCGATTCCGGAGAAAACCCTTCCAGAACACGTCGATTCCGTAATGCGCGTCTGTGAGGTGCAACTCCTCGTCGAGCGCACTGACCAGAACCACGCGCCAGAATCGCCGGATCGCCGCTTCCGTCTGCCCGTTATGCTGGAGCCACTCCAGCATCGTCATTCCGGCGCCAATCTCGGGATGACCTCCGGAACGAGCGATGCGCAGCAGCGCTTTTGCAATCGCCCGCTTGTCGCGCCAGGTCAGCGCGCCAAACCGCAGGAACGACAGGCTGGTGTGAAACGGAGGAGGCAACGCCGATGCATGGATTGAGCTGACGCGCCCCTTTCCATCCGCAAAAAACAATCGGTCGTAATGGCGGATTTTCGAGGCCGCGCCAGTCCGCTCGTAGAAATTTGTCAGGTTCGTGCAACAACCCAGGGTCACATGCTGGCAATTATCGATGTGGCTCCCGTCAGGCAAGGCATACGACGTTGCGCGGCCGCCAAGGTACGGCCGCTTCTCAAACAACTGAACGCGAATTCCCGCATCAGCGAGCGCCGTGGCTGCCGACAGCCCCGCCAGTCCGCCGCCAATCACGATCACGCTCTCGCAAGCCATCGTTTTCCTTGAACCACCCCATGCGCGCTCGCAGCAGAATCCACAACTTCTTGGCCGTCGAAAGGCGCGCCGGCCCGCCATTCACAATCGCAAAGCCACGCCTCTCGATTTTGTCCAGGATTCCAGAGTAAATGCGAGCCATGGCCCACAGTGCCGCGCGGCTATCCGCGCTCACCATAGATAGCAGCTTCCACCCTTCACGGTAAAACTGCCAGGCTCGTTCCGCTTCAAAGCGAAGGAGCGCAACGGCGCCTTGGCTTGAAGTGCTCTCCCCGAATTCTTGCGAATCGCAGCCAAACTTCGCAAAATCCTCGCGAGGCAGATACGTCCGTCCCATCGCGTAGTCACCGCGCACATCGCGAAGAATATTCGTGAGCTGAAAAGCAATACCGAGCTTCTCTGCAAGCTCCGGAGCTTGAGGATCTGTGAAGCCGAAAACATAGAGGCAGCACAGTCCAACCGCGCCGGCCACGTGATAGCAATACTTCCTCAAGTCCTCGAAGGTTTCGTACGAGGAAACCGTCAGATCCATTTCCGCCCCGGAAATCAAATCGTGCAGGTAACGCGGCGGAACCCCGAAATGTGAAACGCTATGCCGCAGCGCCGTCCAAACAGGATCGCTTGGTTCCGTGCCCGCCAACGCGCGGTCCATTTCCAAGCGAAGCTGGCCAAGCCTTTTCCGCTTCTCTTCCAGCGCGCCCGACTCATCCGCGATGTCGTCGACGCCGCGCATGAAAGCATACAGCGCACAGAGCGCATCGCGCTTTGCGTCAGGCAGCAGCACGAAGCCGTAGTAAAAATTCCGAGCTGCGGAACGCGCGATTTTGCGGCAATGAAGGTAGGACGCAGCGACGGCGGTATCAGACATGTCGACCGGCAAATGAAGCGCTTTCGGGCTTCTGGCCGTCATCATGGCGAGAACGAAACGAAGCCGCGATGCGCGAAATCACTGCGCGCCCCAGCAAACGCGCTTGCAAGCGCCGATCGAGCGCCGGGCGGCGATTCAACGTATCGTAACCCATCGCCTCAATGGCGTCGAGCACAGCGCAACCGCCGCGCGTGAACAGCTCTACGTCGACTCGAAATTCTCGCGAGACGCGGCTCGCCAGTGGCGCGCCAGCGGCAAAGAGGCTGCGCGTACAGCCGATCAAATCCTTCATCAAATTAACGAACCGGGCGTCGAATCTTCTCCGCGCGACGTCCTCTTCCCTCACACCGTGGCTCGCGGCCATATCCAGCGGAATGTAGATGCGCCCTTTTTCGAGGTCTCGTCCAACGTCCTGCCAGAAATTCGCAAGCTGCAATGCCGTACATGTGGCGTCAGATAACGCCTGCCTCTCCGCATCCCGATAACCCATGAGGTAAAGAACCAACCGTCCAACCGGATTCGCTGAGTACCGGCAGTAGCCAATCACTTCCTCCCACTTCGCATAGCGATGAATCGTCTGATCCTGCCGGAACGCAACCAACAGATCGCGAAACGGGTCGATGGGGATATCCAGCTTTTCCGCCGTCTCGCCGACGGCAATCAGCACCGGATGCGTTGCCGCGCCGCGATAGGCGCGCTGCAACTCTGCATCCCAGTCATCCAGCAACTGTACCGCGCGCTTTGGATCGGCGATTTCGTCGCCGAGATCGTCAGCCCAACGGCAATACGCATAAACATTATAGAAATGCTGATGAAGGCGTGACGGAAGCAGCCACGATACAACCCTGAAGTTCTCGTAATGATGCGTGGCGAGCCAGTGGGTGTAATGCTCGGCTTCGGCAAGCGAGCAGCCGTCAGGCGGCAGGTGGCGGGCGATTTCCAGTTCGTCTCGTCCGAGCATCGAGCCGATTAAGCCCAGGGATTCACAGCCGTCTTCAGGTCGCTATTGCCATGCTTCATCTCTTCGAAGGCTCGCGGCAATTCACTGAGTGGAATCTCCCCGGTGACAAAGTCGCTGGCGCGCACGTCGCCGCGCGCAATGGTCTCCAGCGCTTCCCGAATGAACCGTGGCGTGTGATGGAAAGTCGCTTTGATCGTGATTTCCGAATAATGCAGCAGGGCTGGATCGAATTGCACATGTGTCCCATGCGGGCATCCGCCGAACAGATTGACCCTTCCACCCTTCCTCACCATTTGCATGGCCCACTGCCAAGTCGCTGCCGAACCTACCGCTTCGATCACCGCGTCAGCCCCGCGTCCGCCTTCCGTCAGTTCCCGAACCATTCCTACCGGCGTATCCATCGTGGAAACGTCGAATGCCGCATAGGCTCCCAGCCGCTCCGCCGCCTCAATCTGGCTCTTTCGCTTGCCAAGCGCGATGACGCGAACATCTCTTGCCGACAGTGCGCGAATGAACTTCAAGCCGATCGGCCCGCATCCCACAATGACCGCCGTATCGCCCGCGCGAATGTCTGTTTCATGGATACCGCGCAACACGCACGCCAGCGGCTCGACCATCGCCGCATCGCGATAGCTGACGTGATCCGGAATTTCCAATAAGTTTTGTCGGACAATGCGCGCCGGTATTCTCACGTATTCCGCGTACGCGCCGTTATTGAAGAGCAGGTCATCGCAAAGATTCGGCTGGCCCTTCCGGCAATACAAGCACACGCCGCAGGGCGCCGAATTCGACGGCACCACGCGCATGCCCGTGCGAATCGTTCCGCTGACGGACGACCCTGTTTCTTCCACCACGCCTGCCAATTCATGTCCAAATATTGCCGGCGGCTGGATCATTCGAGGATGCGAGCCCTGCTTCCACACCTTCAAATCTGTTCCGCACGTCAGGGCAACCTGAACACGGATCAAAACTTCATCCTCGCGCACTTGCGGGATGCCGACGCGTTCAATCTTCAGATCTTCACGGCCGTAAAGAACAGCCGCGGTCATCACGCCGTTGGAACTCCTCTTCATGCCCCCGTTTGTGCCCGGCTTCGTTTCCGTCTTCATGTCCGTGCTCATGAATGTGTAATTACAACCTTCAGTGTATCCGCCGTCGGTTTCGCCGCAAGCTCCAGAGCCTCGGCAATCCGTTCTGTCGGAAAACGGTGCGAGACCAGTTCAGCCAGCCGCAACCGCCGCTCAAACACTATCTGAGCATACTCCTCTTGCTCGGTTATGGATGCGCTATAACTACCGAGAATTTCCTTTTCTTCAATGCCTACCGCCGCGGCCGGAAATTCGATCTTCAGCACCGGATCATTGTGCGCGAACAGCAGCACGCGCCCTCCCGCCCGAGTCATGCCCAGCGCTTCTGTTACCAATTTAGGATGGGGGGCAGCCAGCAACACCACGTCAGCCCCTCGACCGCTCGTCCGCTGACGAACTTGGGCGCCTACATCATCCGATGCTGGATCGAATGACGCGGTTGCGCCCAGTTGAAGGCCGGCCGCTCGACGCGCCCTTAGTGGGTCAGTTGTAAGCACTTCCGCGCCTTTGAGTTTGCACAAGCCCGTCAGCAGCATCCCGATCGGGCCTTGTCCAATCACGACGGCAAGCTCCCCTTCCGCGACCCGCGCTTTCCACACCGCCTTCGCCGCCGTATTCACCGGCTCGATAAAGGTAGCCTCTTCAAAGGTGATGCCGTGCGGAATTGCCAGCATTCCGCGCTCGACAATCCACGGCATTGCTCGAACGTACTGCGCGAAACCTCCGCCGTTCGGCGCAAAGCCGGCCGTGAGCCCCACCTTCTTGTACTGTGCGCATTGCGAGAAAAGCTTCCGTTCGCAGTAAAAGCACTTTTCACAAGGAACGTGGTGAAAGCTGACTACCCTGTCGCCAGGCCGAAATTTGCGAACACCGCGCCCCACCTCTACGACCGTGCCCGCGAGCTCATGCCCAAAAATCTGCGGCGGATCGACGAAGCCATGCGCAATCTTCTTAATGTCCGTGCCGCAAATGCCGCAGGCGGCGACTCGAAACAGCACTTCCCCTTCGCCAATCTGGGGAATCGCGACTTCCTCGCACACCACCCTTCCCTTGCCGCGATAAACGCCCGCCAGCATTTTCTCCCCGCCCGTGCTTTCCGCCGATTGGGACGCGATAGCTGCCGTCGAGCTCATGCTCTTCCCGCCTCGGCCATTTCCGCGACCCTACCGGAGGCCGCCGCCAGTCCTGACACGTACCGCTCCAAAAACTCCGCAAGCTTTATTGACGCAGCCCGGCTGTGCCGTCCCAAGCGCACGAGCGCCGGCAATTTCTGCGGCGAACGCGCAAGAGCGCGAACAATTCTCCCTGTCTTCACGTTCCCACTGTCGTCCAAAACGCCCCCGAAATCCATTGGCAGGTCTTCACCCACCTCGTCGCTAATCACACGAATCGCAATTGCCGGAATGCCCTTGCCAATTACCTCCGTCACCACTACAAAGCTCTCCATCTCAACCGCTCCAGCCATACTCCCCAGCCGCCTCTTTCCCTCCGCGGACAAGATCATCGTTGAGGAGGTAAGCAGCCGATCGATAACGACAGCCCCACAAGTTTCGGCCCGATGGAGCAGGCCGACATCTGCCGCCACGGTGCGGCCGCTCTCAAGTTCCATGATGTCCCGCGCTGCAAAAATCCGCCCGTGGCAATAGTCGGCGCGCAAACCACCAGCCAACCCTGCCGTAATACAAATATCCGGACGCCATTCCAATGCGGCGCGCACGACGCCTTTCGCGCGCACGCCACCGACACCAGTGAGCGCCACGCGAACCTGCGCGTCGCCCAGTTTGGCTTCATGCGCTGCGAACTCAGTGTCAGGAATCTTCGCAAACGAACGCAGGCGGCGCCACGGTGCAAATTCCAAATCCAACGCGAACGTAATCAGGATTCTCAACGTTGCGCCTCAAGCCGCCGAAGCCTGGGCGATCTGTGCTCGTTCGGGAACTTTTGCATAGTCATTCTCGATATACCAGCGCACCGCGCGCTCGAGTGCCGCTTCCACCGGCGTGGACTCGTATCCCAGTTCTTTGCGCGCCTTGGCGTCATTGACGAGCATCTTGTGCCGCGCAATGCGAACGCCCTCCACCGGAATGCGCGGTTCGCGCCCCAGCACGCGAGAAAATGCTGCGTCTGCATATGCTGCCACAAGCGCCACAGCGTGCGGAACCTTCCGCGTGGGCGCGCGCAACCCGGTGATCTTCGCAAGCGCGTCGAGCAATTCCTTCAGCGTCAAATTCTTCCCGCCCAGCAAGTACCGTTCTCCCACTTTGCCGCGTTCGGCCGCAAGCACGTGCCCGCGCGCGACATCTTCCACCGCAACGAAATTCAGTCCCGTATCCACGTATGCCGGCATGCGTCCAAGAAGGAAATCTAGAATGATCCGGCCCGTCGGCGTTGGCTTCCAATCACCCGGACCCACAGGAGTAGTCGGATTCACGATAATCACGGGCAGGCCCTCATGTGCGGCCCGCAAGGCTTCCTGCTCCGCGATCAATTTCGATTTCTTGTAATTCCCCACCATTTCATCCACCGAAGCTCGATTCGTTTCATCCGGCAAGCTCGCCCCGCGCGGCACCGCAATCGTTGCCACCGTACTGGTGTAAACGAATCTTTCCACGCGTGCACGCAGTGCCCCAGCGAGCAAATTCTTCGTGCCGGTCACGTTGTTTTCGTAGATTTCCTGCGGGCGCTTCGCCCACAGGCGATAATCTGCGGCGACGTGATAAACGCGCCGGACTCCTCGGAGCGCACGAGCGAGCGAAGCCTCGTCGCGAAGGTCACCCTCAGCCCACTCGACCGCGACGCCATCCAACGCTTGCCGCCGGCTGCTCGGCCGCGCCAATGCCCGCACAGGTTCGCCTGCGGCGACCAGTTGTCGGACAACATGCGAGCCGACAAACCCAGTCGCGCCGGTTACCAGCGTTGTCATAAAATACGGAAAGCCTCTTCCTTTTGGGGAGCTTGCTCTATCGGCAAGTTTGTCGGCCTGGAATCAAGGCTCACTTGGTGTCCGTTCCCTTTGCCATTTCCGTTTCGCTTCGCGGCAGCGTCGCCATTCTTGCTTTTCCCGCCTTTACGCCCGCCCATCCTTCCGGAAACCTGCCATTGCAGCATTTTCCAAGTGTCTCCAAACTTGCTGTTGCCGCCCAACACGGCGGAAGCCTCATAGCCGGATTGCACCATGCAATTCTCGCAACGTGGGTCGCGGCCATAGCCGTACTTTTCCCACGGCGTGTTGTTAATCAAGTCTCCGAACGTTTTGTGGTGCTTGTCGGTCATCAAGTAGCACGGGCCTTTCCAGCCCTGCGGATTGTATGTCGGGTTGCCCCACGCTGTGCACATCAAGTCGCGCTCGCCGCGCAGAAATTCCATGTAAATCGGGGACGTGATCACGTTGAATTGTTCCAGCAGTTTGCTGACGTGCCGGAACTTTTCGTTCACGTCCTGCCGCGACATGAAGATGTCTTTGGTCTGCACCGAAGCATACGAATATGCCGGCGAGAGCATATTTCCGTCGACGCCGAGCGTGCGCAGGTAGTCAAACAGCTCCGCGATTTCCTCGATGTCCGTCTCTTTGTATACCGTCGTGTTCGAGCACACCAGAAATCCCGCGGCCTTTGCCGCCTTGACCCCGGCAATCGCCTCGCGAAAAACGCCATCGCGCTCCACGCACAAATCGTGCGTCTTCTCCAGGCCGTCCAGGTGGACATTGAAGAAAAATCGCGAGGTCGGCGTGAACTCGTGCAGCCGCTTGCGAATGAACATTCCATTCGTGCATAGATAAATATTTTTCTTGCGCGCCAGGATTTCCTTAACCAGCCGCCCGATTTCCGGATAGATCAGCGGTTCGCCGCCACAGATCGAAGCGATCGGCGCGCCGCAATCTTCCAGCGCCGCGATACATTGCTCCACGGTCAGCAATTCGTTGATCGTGGGCTTGTATTCGCGAATGCGTCCGCATCCCGTGCACGTCAAATTGCACGCATGCAAGGGCTCCAGCATCAGTACCAGCGGAAACTTCTTCTCGCCCCGAATCGCCTTCCCCGCCAGATATTTTGTCAGATTGGCGGTCAAGCTCAGCGGAAACCTCATCGTTTACCCCCGTCCGTTTCGATACTTGAATTGATTCGGATCGAATTGAAAAGATTGCGGTGTTGCTTTCATTCCATCCCGCATGTTGCGGTATCGCGCCAGCGCGTACAACGGAAACGCATTTCTGTATAGATGATACTTCAAATAGAAGACGCACGGAAATCCAGTTCCCGTAAATTCGACCTCGTCCCACGACCCGTCCTCATTCTGATGCTCGTTCAGCCAGGCGACCGCCCGTAACGCGGCCGAATCCTCCGCGCCCACGGTTGCGAGCAGTCCAATCAATCCCCACGCGGTTTGCGATGCCGTGCTCTCCCCGATCCCTTTAAGCGATGGGTCGTCATACGACTTGCACGATTCACCGAATCCGCCATCGGAGTTTTGCACGCTCTTCAGCCAGTCAACCGCTCGCCGGCATTCCGCGCTGTCGTTGCAATGGATCGTTTCCATCGCCCGCAGCACGCCGCTGGTTCCATACACATAATTCACTCCCCAGCGCCCGTACCAGGCGCCTTCCGGCGTCTGCTCGCGCCGCAGATAGGCGAGCGCTTTCTGAATGGCTGGGTGCGAAGATGTCCATCCAAAATTGCCCAGACATTCGATGGAACGCGCGGCCACGTCCGCCGAAGAAGGATCGATCATCGCGTTGTGGTCGGCAAAAGGAATGTTCGTCAACACCACGTTATCGTTATCGCGGTCAAACGCTCCCCAGCCGCCATCGCGATTTTGCATGCTCAACAGCCACGCCAATCCGCTCCGTGCGGCTTGTTCACAGCGCTCCGGATCGTTGTCGACGGCGCGCTGCAGCGCCATCAGTACAAACGCCGTATCATCCACGTCCGGAAAGAAATCATTTCGAAACTCGAACGCCCATCCGCCCGGCGCGGCATCCTTGTTTTTTACTTGCCAGTCGCCCGGCCCCAGAATCTGATGATCCACCAACCATCCTGCGGCGCTCCGCAGAGCGGGATGCGATGCATCCACGCCAGCCTCTTCGAGCGACACCATCGCGATCGCCGTATCCCACACCGGTGAGATGCAAGGTTGCATCCGCAGCGTGTTGTCTTCTTCGATCTCGTAAGCGTTAATCCAGCCCAGTTCCCGGTGAACCAGCGGATCGCTCGGTCTATGTCCCACGGCAAGCATTGCATAAACGGAATTCGCCATCGCCGGTATAATCGTCGCCAGACCCTCGCTCCGCTCGATATGTTCGAAGAGCCACTGTTTCGCTTTCTCGATCGCCCGCCCGCGAAACGGCTTCCACGGTAGCCGCTCGTGCAACTTGAGCGCTTTATCGATCGCCAAAAACATGTTCCGCCACGATAGGACCTTGCGGCTCCAGGCAAACGCTGCCTTGGCGTTGGCGCGATTCGCGAATAGCTCATCCACCCCTGTGAATTTCGAAATTCGCCAGTCCGGCTTCAGCGCGTAAATGATCGATAGCGGCACAATGATGGCGCGCGTCCATGACGACATATCGTACAAATTCACGAACATCCAATTGGGAAGGAGTATCAGTTCGGGCGGTATCGCCGGCGCCATATCCCAGTCAATTGCTCCGATCATTGCCAGGTAAAACCGTACGTAAGAGTTCGTCCGCTCCACTCCGCCAAGCTCGCGGATCTTCTTTTGCGCCCTCTCCATATGCGGCGCGTCCGGCAAATCGCCCGCCAGCTTCAAAGCGAAATATGCCTTAACCGATGTACTTAATTCCGCCGGGCCGCCGGGATAAATGTTCCAGCCGCCATCCGTTTGTTGCTTTTTCCGGATATAGTTCGCGAACTTCCGCACCCGGGGGTTCTGGCCGTCTTGCAGGATGTGATGCAATAAAATGCAGTCAGCCTCGAGCGTCGTGTCCGCTTCCAGTTCACCCCACCAATACCCATCGGAGGCTTGCAACGAGAGCAAGTGTTGAACTGCCCGCTCCACTACCGCGTCCAAACGAGAATCGACCTTACCAGCCGGGACACGCATTCTTTGCGTGGCCGCGCCCGCCGATGTTTCGGTCTCCTGCATTCTCGCGCTCTCTGGCGTCACTACCAATCCTCTACTGGATTTGTAACGTCTTGCCTGTTTTCAAGCAGGCAAGCCTCACCTCCGCCGCCCTATGGGACCCAAAACTTGGCTAAACCCGCGGAAGTGCATCCTAAAATACTAATTATCAGAGCGTTACGCTTTTCGGTCAACACAAAAAGTGCCTCCGAATTCTACCCGTAAGCCCTGGCAATGCCTGTGCTTAGCTGCCTCGGAGTGCTGTACGATCGACCCGCCGCAGATTCCAAGCACTTCGCTTCATTATGATGCGGAAAAGCGAGCCCAGGGCTTACTTACTCTTTTGTTCAATTGCCTTCAGACGTTCCGCTAATTCTGGCAGACGCTCGAACCACGCGTACTGCTTCTTGAATCTTCCGAGCGGCCGCGCCGGAGTTCCCCACACGGTTTCTCCCGCACGAATCTTCTTCCCCGTAGGTATTCCCGCCTGCGCGCCGACGATGCTCCCGCTCTCGATGGTGCAATGGTCCGCTATGCCCACTTGGCCTCCGATGACGACGTGATCTCCAATTTCGCAGCTGCCGGAAATTCCAGTCTGCGCCGCGACAATCGTGTCTTCGCCGATGTGGACGTTGTGTGCGACGTGCACCAGATTATCGACCTTCACTCCGCGGTCAATTCGCGTCCTGCCAAGCGAACCGCGCGCAATGGTTGCGTTGCTTCCGATTTCCACGTCGTCCCCCACTTCGACAGTTCCGACTTGCGGAAACTTGATGTACTGTCCTTCGCCATACACGTACCCAAATCCGTCTCCGCCGATCACCGCGCCGGAATGAACCATCACTCGATTGCCCAGCTGCGCGCCCGAGTAAAGACTCACCCGCGCAAACAGACGGCAAGATTCTCCAATTCTCGCCCCGCGCCCAATAAAACAGAAAGCGCCAATCTCTGTGTTAGCACCAATCGCCGTGTCCGCTTCGATCACCGCGTAGGGACCAACCGACACCCCACTTCCTAGTTTCGCGGAAGCATCAATCAGCGCCGTCGGATGACGCCCCGCAGCGATGGGCAGCGGCTCGAGCAACCGCGCTGCTGCTTTTGCGAACGCAAGCTTCGGTTGCGCCACCGTCAGCGTCGCCTTGTTTTTCAGCTCCATGCCTTCCGCCACAATGACGCATCGCGCCCCAGACTGCTCCGCGCGCCCTTTGTGCTTCATCGCCTCCACGTAAATTAAATCTTCGCTACCCGCATCTTCCGGAGCCGCAATGCCTGAAATCAACGCTCGTCCGTCGCCGTCAATTCTCGCATTCAAGTATTTCGCGAGCTCCGCAGCCGTCATTTTCTTCATTTGCGTCTCCCCATCCTGCAAACGCCCCTGCTCAACTCAATCACCCGGAATACAACGAGGGCTCGCCCGGAGGGCGGTTTTTCCATCGCTTGTGCACCCAAAGCCATTGATTCGGATGCGCGCGAATGTAGTCCTCAATCACTTTGTTGCACCGCGCGGTGTTTTCGCGAATGTCTCCCGCTTCATCTTCCGTGCGCTTTATCGCGACCGCCGGTTCAAACCGCAGCCTATACTTGCGCATAGCATCGTCCCAAAACAAGAATCCAGGAACAACCGCGGCGCCGGTACGGCGCGCCATGCGCACCAGTCCCGTGGTTGTCGCCGCGGGAATACCGAAAAAATTCACGAACACGCCTTCATCGACGGATGTGTTTTGGTCTGCCAAGACGCCGACGGTTCCTCCGCCGCGCAGAACTCGCAGCGTCGCTCGCGCCGAATTATTTTTTTCAATCGGCCGATTGCCCGAAAGACACCGGTAGGAATCTATCAGCCGGTTCACGCGCCAGTTGTCGATGGGCCGCGCAAGAAACGAAAGCGGATAACCGTAGAGCGCCTGCGCAAACGGCGCAAGTTCCCAAGCGCTCATGTGCCCGGTCAAAAAAATCACGCCTCTTCCCAACCTCCTCGCGGCATCAAAATTCTCGAACCCATCCAGCACAACCAGCTTTTCGATATTTTCTCGGGACAGCTCCGGGAAGTGCGCAAACTCTGCTGCCATCCATCCCAGATTTCGCATCATCCGGCGAATCACTTCTCGCCGCTTCCCATCCGTCCAATCGGGGAAAGCCAGGCGCAGATTCGTCATCGCCGTACGCCGCAACCGCGGGAGACTCCACAGCAGCATCCTCGTGACGATCGCCGCAACCGCGCGCGCAGCCGGCCGCGGCAGAAGCCCCAAGAACTTTAGAATCGCCCACGCCGCCAAATACTCGCACCATTCCCGCATCGCGCGTCATTCTGGCACACTCGTTTTCCGCGAACCAGTGCGCATGTAGCTGCGCGCACATCTCTGATACACTTCAGCGACGTGGCCCAAAAGCACCGTGGTCCCTCACATCGCCTTCTCGCCGCTCTTTTGATCGGAACAGTCCTGATCATCTGTCTTTTTACCGGTCTCTCGGCAGTGGGTTTGATCGGTCCCGACGAGCCTCGTTACGCTTGGGTTGCACAGGGTATGGCAAGAACGGGCGACTGGATCACGCCGAAGCTGTATGGCCAGCCCTGGTTTGAAAAACCTGTTCTTTACTACTGGGCTGCCGCAGCCGGTTTCAAATTCTTGCATTCGTCGGAGTGGGCAGCACGCTTGCCATCTGCGTTCGCGGCGCTCGTCGCGGCCATGGCTATGGCCGCGCTCGCCTTCTGCCGCTACGGCACCCGAACTGCCCGCGCCGTTCTCTTGATTTTTCCCACCTCCGTCGGCGTCATCGCCTTCGCGCGCGCGGCCGGACCGGACATGCTTTTCGCTGCCGCTCTGTCCTTTGCATTGCTCTCCGCCGCAAGCATCCTCGAAAAACGCGGCGCCTTCGGGATTGATCCCTTAGGAAGAACTCGCAACGACAAGCTCGACTTGGCTCTTCTGGGCGCCTGGCTCGGATTCGCCACGTTAGCAAAGGGCCCTGCGGCGCTTCTGCTTGCCGGAGCCAGCGTGCTCCTATGGGCCATCGCCACGAAGAACCTGAAGCGCGCACTTCACATGCTGCATCCGCTCGCCATTTTATCCTTCGCCGTCCTCGCACTCCCTTGGTACATACTTTGCGCGCGCGCCAACTCCAGCTTCTTCCGCGTCTTCATCGTCCAGCACAACTTCCAGCGTTACCTCACGCCCGTCTTTCAGCATCGTCAGCCGTTTTGGTTTTTCGGCCCAATCATTTTGCTGGGATTCCTGCCTTGGTCCGCTCTTCTCGTCGGCGCCGCTTTCGACGCTCGCCGCATTTTTCGCGACGGCTCGTGGCGCACGTCCCCGGGATTCTTCATCGCCTGCTGGGCAATTGTCCCCACAATATTTTTCAGCTTTTCGCAGTCCAAGCTCCCCGAATACATCCTCCCGGTTTTTCCTCCTCTGGCCGTCTTGCTGGCGCATTCCTTCGTCTCCGCAATGGACCATGCTCCTCGCAAAGCGCAATGGATGGGAGTCGCCACCGGGACCATGTGGGTCGCCCTTGGCGTGGCCGGCGCTATCGGCTTTCATCGCTTACCGGCTTATGCGCCGCTGTATCACTCGCAGGTCAGCAACCTGGCAGTTGCTTCCTTGCTAATCGGCGCAGTTGCTGCTGTGGTGATCGAGCTGCTCAGTCTTTGGCGTAAACTGTGGCTCGTCCTCGCCTTCACCGCGCTCACATCCGCGTGCGTCGTCCTAGCCGCAAATCTTCGCGTCTTGCCCCAGCTTGACCCGCTTCTCTCCACCAGACCGCTCGCTCGCGACATTCGCTCTACGATCTTCTGCGCCCTCCGACCTTTACTCCGTCGGCGACATCAACCGGACTTGCGATTACGGCCTCCTTTTCTATCTAGATCGCTCCTCGCTGCCACAATTCGAGCCAAAGCCCTCCACCGAAAGCTACGTCCTCCTCGGCTCGGGCGGAGATATGCAACTCAACGATCTGGGCATGATTCACCGCAAAATCGTCGCTCGCTTTCTTCCTTATTGCTGGGTCGAATCGGTACGGATCGGGAGGCGGACGGATTGACGCGCCTTACTGCGCCGGTTGGCCCAGCGGGCGGAAGGCTTTGCAGGAAGAAGCTGACGATGTGGTCTTCGTACGTGCGTCGTCCCTCATCGCTCATTTCAGAATACGTCATGGAATCGACCAGATGGTCCTTCGGCGGCGGAGCAATTTGATACATGCGCAATGTGGCTACATCCAACTCCTGTCTGTCGGTCGATTCAATGAACAACTTTGGAGTGCCTTGCAGCCGTGCCAGGGACGCTCGCGCTGGCGCCACCGTGCGGTAGTTGTAATTGAGCATTCGAAATCCGAACAGGCAAAACGTCCTGACCAGAGGCAATCCGCCGAGGCCCGTGTGCCCCAGTTCCGCCATCAAAAAATCCGATGGCTGGTCGTAAACGGAATCCAGCGCGACCGACTGGATGCGCGGCTCCCGCCCCGCCGCGGAAAGTGCCGCATACGCGCCCAGGTCTGTTCCCCACACGCCGAAACGTGACCGGTCAATGTCCTCGCGTTGCTCCAAGTCCGCGAATCGCCGCGAGAAGTTGCTCGGTTTCACCGTAACCAAGCGCCGTCCTGCCGGGAACCGAGCCGTGGCCGGTAAAGTCGAACAAAAAGACGTTGAATTGGTGCTCCTGCAGAGCCGTCACCAGCGTCAAGATGTCCGCGCGCTGCGACCCATATCCATGGCACAGAACAATCGTCGGCGCGTGCAGCAATCCGGGGAAAAACCATCCCTCGCGGCTGCCCTTGCCGGGAATGTCAAAGTCATACGTGGTCGGATGCCCCATCAGCAGCGTTACATCGACGTTCGCCGGACTTCGCGGAGGCGATAGGATTTGATACAGCAAGTAACCGGAAATCGTCGCTACCGCGAGGAAAAGAAACAGCGCAAGCGCAAGGAACATCCCCGCAATGCGTGCGATCCGCGCCAACGCGCGCCTCAATTTCGCCACAAAACTCATGCGTTGCCGGGCTCTCGATTCATTTCGCCGCGCAGTTTAGCACAGTTCATTCAGGCAGCTTCGAGGACGCCTCTTTTGGTTACTAACTGTTTCTCAGCACGGCTCGCAAACACGGCACAAGTTTTGCAGCCGCCCTGTTGAACTTGGCACGCGCATTTGTCCGCGCAGCCAGCCGAAGCTATAATTGATCCAATCGAGGCCAAGTAGACGAGCTTATGCAGATTCTGGATCTGCGGCAAGTTCATTCGCGCGCTTTGCAGCCCTTGTTCCAGGAGGAGGCGGATCACTGGCGCAAAGAGCTCTATTGGGATTATCGTCCTTCGCAGCACCTTATCCGCAAGTTCATCGATTCGCATTCGCTCGCCGGCTACGCTGCCCTCGAAGGGAAGCAGCCGATCGGCTATGGATTCTACGTATTCGAGGATCAAAAGGGCCTGATCGGCGGGCTGTTCGCTTCTTCGCAGTCCGACTACATTGACGTCAGCAAAAAGATTCTGCTGGAAATGTTCGACTCTCTTCGCGCGACGCCGTTTATCGAACGCATCGAGGCGCAATTGATGCCTTTTGGCGTCGCCTTGGACGGAGTTCTCGAGGAACAGAAGTTCCACCTTCGCCGCCGGCAATTCATGCTCCTCGATCTTCCCGCTAGCCCGCCTTTTCGCTCGCAAGCGCAGAACGGTCTGCACCTGGAGGCCTGGACCGATAGATGCCTGGAGCCTTGCGCTCGCCTGATCCAACGCGCATACACTGATCATGTCGATAGCGAAATCAACGATCAGTATCGCACCGAATTGGGCGCCACGAAATTCCTGCGCAACATCGTTCTTCTCCCCGGATGCGGCCAGTTCTGTCCGGAGGCCTCTTTTGTGGTGCGTCCGGGCCCCTCGGAAACGCCCATCGCCATGGTTCTCACCTCCACGGTCGCGCCCGGCATCGGGCACACCACGCAAATCTGCGTCCTTCCGGGATACCAGAAAAATGGTCTGGGCCGCCGCCTGATGGAAGCTTCCCTGGCCGCACTTCAGGGCCTCGGCTATCGCGCGCTCACGCTTACCGTCACCGCCACCAACGCCAACGCCGTCCGCCTCTACGAAAATCTCGGCTTTCAAACCGTCAAGACTTTCGCCGCCGGCGTCTGGGAACCATAACCCACTTCTATTTCTTCGTCCGCTCTTTCAGCAGACTTTTCAGCTCCGCCATGAATTCCTTCACGTCCTTAAAATCCGAATAAACGGAAGCGAATCGCACATACGCCACCTTGTCCAGCTTCCTCAAGCGCGACATCAGCAGCTCGCCAATCTCCGACGTGGTCTTCTCGCGATCCTTGGCCTCATTGACGAACTTCTCCGCTTCATCCACCAGCGCTTCCAGCTTCGCAGTCGGCACCGGCCGCTTCTCGCACGCGCGCAACAGTCCTTGCAAAATTTTATGTCGCTCGAATTTTTCCCGCCTTCCATCCTTCTTGATCACCATGTACGGAATTTCATCAATGCGCTCGTACGTGGTGAATCGTTTGCCGCACTTCAAACATTCCCGCCGCCGGCGAATCAAATCCCCGGCCTTGCCCTCGCGTGAATCCACCACCTTGTCATCCAGATGCGAACAATAAGGACACTTCACCGGCGCGTCTCCCGCGCACGCTTCGCCATCTCGATCTCCGCGAGCGACGCATGCTCGCCGCGCTCCTCGTCCGCATTTTCCTCGCGTACCAAACGCCGCAAAGCACCCATGGACCATCCCTCGCGAATCAGCAGCGGTAACCCGACGATCGTTACAGCCGCGAACGTTATGATCCAGATCATGATCGCGATCGCCGCTGCGGGCTCCTTTTCTACTCCAAAAATGACGCTCAGAACAAGGAACGTACTCAGTTGCATTCCGCCGCCCACTGTCGGCAGTTGCACCGCCGAGCCCACCATCGTGAATGCCAGGACCAGCATCGCCCCACGAAAACCCAAATCGCCTCCGCTGCTGCCGAAGCTCCGAATCACCCAGAAATAAATCACCGCCACCACTGCCCAGTGAATCGCAGTATACGAGATGGCCGCGAACAGGTCACCCGCCGAGCGAATCGCCTGCAAGCCCTCGCTGAACCCGCCGACGAGCGTCGCAATCCTGCCGCGCCAACCTCCCCGCGTGTGCCAATGGCGCAGTCGCGATTGCAAAGCTTGCGCGCCGTGCATGCGAAAATAAACAAGCAGCACGATCAAAACGACCAAGCCGCCGAACAGCCCCCAGCCTGCCAGCCGCGCGTCCCGCAACAACATGCTTGATTGTTTTGCCGGTCCGGCCGCTGGTCCTGCTAACGACCCGCGCGGAATCGCCAGCAGCGCGCATGCCGCCAGCACCACTGTTGCGGCCGCGTCGAAAATCCTTTCGAGCACGTAGACGCCGAGGCTGTCGCCAACCGGCAAGCGATCCTTGCGCGCAATCAGCAGAGGCCGTACCAGCTCGCCGGCGCGCCCCAATAGAAAAACCGCCGCGAATCCCATGATCGTTGCGCTGTAAACGTTCCAGAAATGCGCCTTTCCCATGTAGCGCGAGAATCGTTTCCATCGCGTCGCGCGGATCGCATAGGAAACAAAAATTGTTGCCAGCGCAAGAGCTAGCAAACCGAAGTTTGCGTCCTTGAGTGACCCCCCCAGCTTCTGCCAGCTGAAGCCCGCCAGCATGGCCGCGCCGCGCTCGTGATATAGCAACGCCCCGATAACGGTCAGCGCGGCAATCAGCCACAACGATTTTTTCAATGTCCCTTGCATAGTCGAGCAGCGCACCAGCGCCGCTGCCACTTCCATCCTTCCTCTAGATTTTCCACGGTTCAGGATATTTCAGGTTTACCAGATAAAGGCCCTCCGGCGGCGCCGTCGGCCCTGAGCGCGAGCGGTCCCGCAGTTCAAACAACTCGGGAATGTCCTCAGCCCGCAACTTTCCCCGGCCCACCTCTAACAATGTGCCGACCATCTTCCGGACCATGTAGCGCAGAAAGGATTTCCCCGTGACCACATAAATGATCTCCTGCTGTTCCGCGTAGCGCTCCAGTTCCGATCGGCAAATCATCCGCACCGGCGAACGATCCTTGTCCGTTTCCTCGGATCCGCTGGAAGCCGTGAACGAAGTGAAATCGTGTTCGCCCTCGAAGCATTTCGCCGCCGCAGCCATCGCTTCCTCATTCAGAGGATACGGGTAGTGCAAGACCCGTTGATATTCAAACGGCGACACCACCCGCCCTCGAAATATACGGTAGTGGTATGTTTTTTCTATCGCTTGCCATCGCGCATGAAAATCCGATCCCATCTCTTCTGCTGCCACCGCGCGAATCGCCGGCGGGAGCAGCGCATTCAGCGCGCGCTGCAGCTCCTCTGCCGTCAGCGCCGACTGTGTCTTGAAACTCGCCACTTGCCCCAACGCGTGCACTCCCGCATCCGTTCGGCTCGCCCCGTGAATCGACACTTGCTCCTGCGTGATTTTGCGAACAGCGTCCGTCACTGCTCCCTGGATCGTGGCTACGCCGGGTTGGATCTGCCAGCCGTGGAACTTTGCACCGTCGTACGCAAGGGTCAGCTTGATGTTTCTCATGCGCGGGGAATTATCGCATGACGCCGTTCTGGCCAGAGGGACAAACGAAGAAGAGAATCAGAAACTGTGAGAGGTCGCGCGCACTGAGCGCAGACGCTTGGGAGCAAAGTACGCCGGACCCATGCACACTGGTTCATAGTCGGCTTCGATGCCGCTTCCCGTATACTCCGTACCATCATTTTCAGCTTGAGTGAGAAACCGGATCGCCCGGAACCGATGTTCCGCGCAGAGATCGAACCAATGGCGAATCCCGCCGCCAATCGAAATCAAATCCCCCGGCTCAAGCTCCACTGTGACTACCGACTGTCCTAGCGGATGAATATTGCAAACGCCCCGCCCGGCCACAATGAAATGACTCTCATAATCGTTATGCCAGTGCTCTTTCTTGAACTGGCGCAGCATATCCTCGAGCCCGGGAGTCTCCGGCGTCAGATCCACCACATCATAAGCCGCAAAGCCGTTGCTCGCTTTGTAGCTTTCCAGTTCCGTCTCGTAAGCCTTCAAGATTTCTTCTGCGGAAGAAGCGGCGGGAATCGGGTTCACGCGCGTCCAGCGTTGGTACTCAACGCCAATGCCTGCCAGAAACATTTCGATCTCAGCCGGCATGATGAAGGTTCGCCCAAGCTGAGGGACCCTCACAATCGCCATCTTTCAAACCTCAATCGGCTTGCTGGTCTTTGCTGTTTTTTGTGGAAAGTAACTCCGCACGCCTTCGTGCGGACACCTACATTTTGTATAGTCGTATTTCGGCCCACAATTGGCTCAGCGTGGACCTGTTTTCCGAAGCCCTACCCTCTAAGTAGTGCTACGCGGAAAATTCTGCCGCGAATTCTGACGCTAACATAAGACAATTGCAAGTCTTTTTTCTGCTGGCAGGCTTTACGCGCTCAGGCGCGCAAAATGGCTTCCTGGTTTCGTGATCGGCTCGCCTCTGCGACATAGCGGGCAATCAAATGCTTCGTGGCTCGGTATGCTTATCTCAATTAAGGCCTTCGCGGAAACGTCCCACTCCACATTTCCGTTGCTCCGGTCAATCAGCGCTCCTGCGGCAACCGCTCTTCCGCCGGCCTGTTCGACAACACCCATCGTTTCCCGTGTAGACCCTCCCGTGGTCCACACGTCCTCCACCACCAAGACCCTCTCGCCGCCGCGCAGGCTAAAACCGCGCCGCAGCGCCATCTGCCCGGACGAATCCCTTTCCACGAAAACCGCTCGAACACCCAATGCCCGGCCCACTTCGTGCCCGATCAGTATGCCGCCCATCGCGGGCGAAAGCACGCATTCAATCTGCAAGCCGCTAAACTTCTCAGCCAGCGCCCGCCCCAGACGCTCCGCCAATTCCGGATACTGCAGCACCAGCGCACACTGCACGTACGTCGCGCTGTGCCGTCCGCTGGAGAGCTCGAAGTGCCCTTGCCGTACCGCTCCCACCTTCTCGAGCAGTTGGCGGATTTCGCTTGCGTCCACGCGAATCCCTCCCTCGCCAAAAACGACGGCGTTAGCCTAGGCCACGCTGCCCCCCATTGTCAACTTGCCGGGCCAATGCTACCTTGCTTACCTTGTATGTTTGCTTGTGGTTGAGCCGTGTCCGTTCGCGGACGATCGATGCCGCACGACCTCCCATTAGTCGCTTAGTTCCAGTTGCATACGATTGGCGGCAACCTTGCATCGAATCAGTTGAAACAAATCGCTATGCTGGCACGTTTCATTTACTTAGGGCAAAAAATAAATTCTTCAAATAGGGTGAGAGGAAGAAAACGATATGACTGCAAGGTTTTTTCGAGTCGTCATTGCTCTTTATCTGGGAGCTTCCCTAGCGGTGGGAATGCCTGCATTCGCGCAAGCGCCAGCCCAACAGGGAACCCAAACGGCAGGCCAGGCATCGGGAAGCTCGCAGCAGCCCTCCACAATTCCCTATACGAATCTCCTGCAAGGCCAGGACTACACCAAAGGCAAGAGGCCCTTCCCGGATATTTTTGCGCCGTATACCGCGCGGTATGTGCCGGCGCCGAATCTGGTAAATTCACCGACGATTTACGGCCTCATCCAGGATGGCAAACTACAGCTCAGTTTGCAGGACGCCATCGCTCTGGATCTCCAGAACGATCTCAATATCGCCGTCGCTGAATACATCCCCTGGATTGACCAGACGCAGTTGCTCAACGCAGAAGGCGGCGGCACTCCGCTCGGTCAACTCACCATTGGAGGCGGTGGCGGCGGCACCTTCGATCCCGTGGTCTTCGCCACCGCCGGCGTTTCCGATAACCTCGTCGCCGTGAACAACGCCTTGTCGAGCGGCGTGGGGACGTCGACCGCTAGTTTTTTTACTCTCGAGGATCACGCCACAACCCTTAACGTCGGTTATTCTCAAGAGCTTCATACCGGAACAACCTTCAGCATTGCTCTCGATAACACTCGAACTTCGTCCACCTCGCCCGAGAACTTCTTCAACCCCGCCGTTCAATCGAGTCTCTCGATAAGTTTACAACAGCCCCTGCTGAAAGGATTCGGCCTGCTGCCGAACATTCGGTTCATCCTCGAAGCGCAAAATACACAACTCAAATCGGAAAGCTGCAGTTCGCCGAGCAAGTGATCACGTCGATCACCCAGGTTGCCACCCAGTATTGGACTCTTGTTGCCGACCGCCAAGCCGTCGACGTCGCCAAGCAAACGCTCGCTGTCTCCCAGAAACTCTACAATGACGACGAGCGCCAGCTTCAGATCGGAACCCTTGCTCACCTCGATGTCGTCACTGCTGAATCTGAGATTGCCGCCGACAATCAGGCGCTGATCGCTGCCCAGACAAATCAGCTCCAGCAGGAAACTGTTGTCCTCAACTTGATCGCGAAGGATCCAATGGATTCGCGCCTGCAAGGTCTGGAGATCGTTCCCACCACGACCCTTGAAGAGACTCCACAGGTCCCCACTGTTGCTCTCCCGGACGCCGTGAATGAGGCCTGGGCTGATCGCCCCGAGTTGAAGGTCGACCAGTTGACGCTAAACACCGATCAGATTGAAGTCAAAGCCACAAGGAATTCCCTCTTGCCGCAGCTCACTCTCTCCGGCACTTATTCCAGCACGGGCCTGGGTGGAGTATCGACTGGCGCCTTCCTTCCCAACGGAACGCTCAGCCCGGATACCACCGAGCCTGTTGTGGATGCGAATGGCAATCCGGTATTGACCACTGCCGGACTGCCTACTTTCTTGGGCTTTCCAAATGGCACATCGGGTCCCAATGTCCCGGGAGGAGTGGGAACCTCTTATTCCGATATCTTTCACAACAAATTCCCAGCATATTCGGCCACCCTAAACCTTAGCTTGCCTCTTCGCAACCGTTCCGCCCAAGCCCAAGCCGCCAACGCTCAACTGACGGATCGCGAACAGCAAACCATTTATCAGCGCGACAAGAACACCGTCGTCGTTGGGGTCCGCCAGGCTCTCACCGCTATCCAGCAAGATGCCGCACAGGTAGTCGCCACCGTAAAGGCCACGCAGCTCGCTCAAGAGACCTACGATGACGAAGTGAAAAAGTTCGACTTGGGCGCGTCCACCACTTACAACGTCGTACTTCAATCCCGTGACCTTAACAATGCGAAATTGAACGAGCTTACTGCCAAGACAAACCTTGCCGTTGCCCTAGTCAATTTCAACCAGGCCCTTGGCCGCACATTAAGCTCAAATAACATCAACATTGCCAGCAATCGCCAGCCCATCGATCAGTTCACAGCAAGCGCGCCGCTGATTCCGGGCACTATCGGCGACCGCTTGGCGGGAAGGGACGTTTTCGGTTTGGACGGAAATAAATAATACAAGTGAGTCGCTCTAAGCATACTGGGCCCGAAGGAAATCCTCACTCCTTCGGGCCTTTTTTTCACATCGCATCAACCGCTAGTGGGTCAGTTTGAGCCTTTTGGTCATTAAGCCACATTCCGAGAAGGCCGTTTCGGGATAACTTCCGGATTGCCGACAATCTACCCAGAGCCCGCCTCTCACTGCCCACAACCCCGTTTCTGGCTAATTAACAAACCTAGGAGGATGCAAGGTTGCGACGATGCGCTGTGAAAAACGTTGGTCGCAATCGAGGCAATTTCAGTATATTGTCGATTCCTTCGATCCAAAATGGAAATTCCGGCCTTAGTTCATGCTTGACTAGGCGAGGGGGGACACCCTAATGAACGGCACCAGCCCTGCAATTCAAGGTTTCATGATCCCAGTCAACCAGCTCGATTTTCAGACTATCCTTTTTTCCGGCACTCGCGCCATATGTAGTTCCTCGGCAGAAGCAACGCTCGGAGCGCCGTGGTGGAGTTGTGAAAACATCAGGCTCAGGGGCACCGTCGATGCAGTCACGGCACGCGTTGGCGACACCGTGACGATTCAAGTCGGAATTCAGGCCCTGCCCACACTAGAATCCTTTAAGCAATTAATTTTAAGCGTGCAAGCCTGGGTCTGCTATCCAAACACTGTTGCCGGGGGCGCCGACGCTAGCTTGGTGGTCCCTTCGATGCAGGGCAATCAGTTTGCGTCCTTTAATTGGGGCACTGGACCGCTCAGCGGGGCACCGACCGTCACCAACCCCAACCCCAGCAAACCCAACATCTATCAGCAAAGCGGCGGATTCCTATGGCAATCGCTTTCGACATGGATGCCACAGTACGAGGATTTCATGGAGGAAAGCAGTCATGAAGGTCATTGCTGCATCATCGCGAATTCCTCTGGGCTCTTCGATTATGTGACGTCCGGAATACCGGTGGGGCGACAAATTACCTTAAACAGCGAGCTTCATGGATATATCGACGTTTGTACTGACCTGTACCAAGGACAACGTAACATAGTAATCGTCCCGGCGCCGTCAGGCCACATGCGCCGGACACTCCCGAGATTTGGTTTCCTCTCCGGCGCGCCCAGACAGACAAGGTCATCGAGGACTACCGTAGCGGTCACCGCCATAAAGCAGGGCGACCAAGTTGATCCGTTGCTGCTCAACGTGCTCAACAGCGGGCCGTATGCCGGGCTTCCGCTCAAACCCGCGTCCTTCCCGCCTCGGTCGCTGCGCCTCGCTCGGCATGAGTGTGGGTGGAATGGCTGGCTCTCTAAGATCATTCATGAAGCGGAGGAAATCGTCGAAGAATTACTCGGCCTGGATTTGCACCCGTTCGGTGGCGGTCACCAGCTCCATCTGAGCCTGCCTGCGCAGGGGCTTCAGCCGCTTCGCGTCGAGGTTGAGCTTGATCCAACCGAACCGGCCGGCACCGTGCATTCGATCGAGATCACGCAGACGGACGCGGATGGCGCTCGTGGCGGAATCAGAGCGGGAATAGTCGTGACCTGAGGAGAAACGCTCTCTCGTGCGACTGAACTGTCGTAGTCCCGGTTGGAAGGCTGGCCGGTCCAGGTGACCGCTCGACCATTAGCTCCGACGCGAGTCATGAACCGCAGCGCACAGCCGCTCGCGCGTCAAGCGCAAGTCAACGGCGCGTTTTAGCCTCGACAGGAACGAACAGCATAGAGGGGCCATGGCAGCACAAATTACGAGCTAACTGGAAATTGTTCCGTCAAGAAGTCGGCTTCTGGGAAGTGGCCGTGAATCGGTTACGTCACCATAGACCTCCGATTGATTCCGAGTCACGGGCCACTCGGAAATTGTCCGGCCGGGTCGATACTTAGCCGCAGTTCCACGAAGCGGTCCAGAAGTCGAGTGATCGGAACTGACCCACTACCCATCAACCACTCCCCTTTCCCCGGCCTGGCAATTGACCTACAATGGCATTCAGGGCCTGAGCACCTTTCTCGGGAGGCGCTGCTTCTATGACCAAGGAAAATCGCATCTCGTCGGTGACAACCAGCGCGGAGCCCGAATCGAGTCGCAAACCCTCTCCCGCCGAACTCGAATGGGAACAAAAAGTTCTTCAGCCAACTCTCGAAAAGTCTCCGGAGCGCGCGAAACAGTTCACCACCATCTCCGACTATCCTATCGAGCGCCTCTACACTGCCGCCGATCTCCCGAATTGGTCTCCCGAGAAAGATCTCGGCTACCCTGGCCAGCCTCCTTACACCCGCGGCATTCATTCCACCATGTATCGCGGCCGCCTCTGGACCATGCGCCAGTTCGCCGGCTTCGGCGCCGCCGAAGACACCAATCAGCGCTTTCGTTATCTGCTCGCGCAAGGCCAGACCGGCCTCTCCGTCGCCTTCGATCTGCCCACGCTCATGGGCTACGACGCCGATCACGTGCTCTCCGAAGGCGAAGTCGGCAAATGTGGCGTCGCCATCAGTTCTCTCGCCGACATGGAAGTCCTCTTCGACCAGATTCCTCTATCGCAGCGTCAGCACTTCCATGACCATCAATTCTCCCGCCGCCGTCATTTGGGCCATGTATCTCGCCGTCGCCGAAAAACAAGGCGCGGACTGGAAAAGCATCTCCGGCACAATTCAAAACGACATCCTCAAGGAATACATCGCGCAGAAGGAATACATCTACCCTCCCGGCCCTTCGATGCGCCTGGTCATCGACACTTTCGAATTCGGCGCCAAGCAAACTCCCAAATTCAACGTCATCTCCATCAGCGGCTATCACATCCGCGAAGCCGGTTCCACCGCCATTCAGGAACTCGCCTTCACTCTTCGCGACGGCATCGAATATGTCGACTGGGCCATTCGCCGCGGCCTCGATGTCGACGATTTCGCTCCGCATCTCTCATTTTTCTTCAACGCCCACAGCGATTTCTTCGAAGAGATTGCCAAGTATCGCGCCGCGCGTCGCATCTGGTACAAAGTCATGCGCGAACGTTTCCACGCGAAAAATCCACGCTCCTGGGCGCTGCGCTTCCACACGCAAACCGCCGGCTGCTCGCTCACCGCGCAGCAGCCTTACAACAACGTCGTGCGCACGGCGCTGCAAGCGCTCGCCGCGGTCATGGGCGGCACGCAATCCCTGCACACCAATTCGCTCGACGAAGCCTGGGCCCTGCCCACCCAATTCGCCGCCACCATCGCGCTTCGCACCCAGCAAATCATCGCGCACGAGAGCGGCGTCGCCAACACTGTCGATCCCCTCGGCGGATCCTATTTTGTCGAAACTCTCACCGACGAAGTCGAGCGCGGCGCCTGGGATTACATCGAAAAAATCGACGCCCTCGGCGGCATGGTCGACGCCATCGAACGCGCCTATCCGCAGCGCGAAATCGCCGAAGCCGCGTATCGCTATCAAGTGGAAATCGACCACAAGGAAAAAATCATCGTCGGCGTCAACGATTTCATCGCCGAAGAAAAGCCCATCGACACTCTGCAAATTGACGAGACCGTCGCTCATCGCCAGACCGAGCGTCTGAACAAACTGCGCGCCGATCGCTCCTCCGCCGAAGTCGATCGTCGCCTCACAGCCCTCCGCAAAGCCGCCGAAGGCTCCGAAAATCTCATGCCCTTTATCTACGAAGCCGTCAAAGCCTACGCCACTCTCGGCGAAATCTGCGACGCCATGCGCGCCGTCTTTGGCGCCTACGAGGAAGTCGCCATCACCTAGGAGGCCCAGCTTCCGCCGCGGCGCAAATTCCTTTCCCGCGCCTCCCCCGTTTACCCCCAGTGTCATCGTGAATGCAAACGCATTCGTAGCGGTTGACTTGCGAATGCGTCCTGATATTCTCTTTGTAGTGGCGAAGGAGTTCGCCCCTCTAACCGCTGTCCTTATCTAAGCCGGGACAGATGATGACTCCTGACAAGAATCTTGTCGCGGAGTCATGTCCCCGGCAACGATTCCACAACTTAGGCAGGAGCGAGAACTAACATGCAAAATGTCTGGGCATTGGCTTCCTTGTGGGTCGGATTGGCACTCGTCGCGACGCTGCTCGCGATTTGGTTCAAGATCTCCACGGCGCTGACGGAAATCCTTGTGGGAACTGTCGCTCAGTTAATCATTGCGGCCATTGTCGGCCCTGTGGGTCTGGCTGCCAAAACGGAGTGGATCACTTTTCTAGCTGGTACCGGGGCGATTGTCCTTACTTTTCTTGCTGGTGCGGAGCTCGATCCGGCAATCTTCCGAACGAAGTGGAAGGAAGCCATGGTCGTTGGCCTCGTAGGCTTCTTCGGGCCGTTTCTCGGCTGTACAGCGGTCGCACACTATATCCTGCATTGGACTGTCCGATCGAGTTGGCTCGCAGGCGTGGCGCTCTCCACCACGTCTGTCGCCGTCGTTTATGCCGTGATGTTGGAGCTCGGCTTTAACAAGACCGAATTCGGAAAGGCCATTCTGGCGGCGTGTTTCGTAAATGATCTGGGGACCGTCATAGCTTTGGGCCTTATCTTTTCGCCCTTTACGATTCGCACGCTGATTTTCGTCCTCGCGAGCGTCGTGGTGTTCTTCATCCTGCCCTTCGTGACTCCCCGCTTCTTCATGCGTTACGGCGGTCGCGTCTCCGAACTGGAGGCCAAGTATCTTCTGTTCGTGTTATTCGCGATGGGCGGTCTGGCGGTCTGGTCCGGCAGCGAGGCTGTTCTCCCCGCATACATCATCGGCATGGTGCTGGCGGGAACTGTTGGAAAGGATCATGTCTTGGTTCGCCGGCTTCGCACCCTGACGTTCGGCCTCCTCACGCCCTTTTATTTCATCCGCGCCGGCTCGTTTGTTTCGGTTCCCGCCCTGGTCGCCGCGCCCCTCGTGTTTCTGGTTTTGTTTGGTGCGAAGATGGTTTCGAAGATGATTGGCCTGTATCCCACCGTGAAGTCTTTCAAGTATCAACGGGAGGAGGGCTTGTATTACACGCTGATGATGTCCACTGGCCTGACGTTTGGGACCATCTCGGCGCTCTTTGGCCTCAGTCACGGAATCATTGATCAGGCTCAATACTCATACATCGTCGCCACCGTGATCGGCAGCGCCGTTGTTCCCACAATGTTCGCCAATATTTGGTTCATGCCGAGGCACCTGCTGCCGAAAACGGAAAAGGCGCCGGTTGCGAACGAAGTCAGCGCCGTCAGCACGGAGTAGAGGAGGAATCAATGATGGGTCGCAGACACTCCCAGTTCCAGAAGATTCTCGTCGGATTTGATGGCTCTCCTCAATCCGAAAAGGCCGCGGAGTCTGCCCTCGTTCTGGCTCAATCGCTGGATTCGAGAATTCTGCTCTTCGCGGTGGCCCGCCCGCCCGAGCCGGCAACCATGGTGGAACTGGATGCCATGCTCGATGACGCGCGCGAGCACTTCGAGGAACAGTTCAAGAAAATCGTCCAGCGTGCGAAAGAGTTGGGCGTTGAATTGGAAACCGACATCGCCGTGGGCACCCCGTCGAGCAGATTGTGCACCGCGCGGAAACCGGCCACATTGACTTGATTGTGCTCGGACGGCGCGGCAAGTCGCGATTCGAAAAGATGCTGGTTGGCTCTACGGCTGAAAAGGTGCTTCGCTACGCTCACTGTCCGGTCATGGTTGTTCGCTAAGGGATTGCGGCTGGACGCGGCCTGCACGCGCGCTGATCGATCTTTTCCGATACGCTCGCCTACACGCCTACGGCTGCTGTTCGAACCCGGCCATCTGCCACTTGTGCAGCGTATCGAGGACGAGCGCCCGCACCTTCGCCACCACCTTGTTGTAAAACTCTTCCGCTTTGGCTTGACTGCGATCCTTGGGAAGTCCCTGGCCTTCCGTGTAAAGAATAATCGTAGACGGGAACGGCGTCGCAGACCAACCATCCGCCGGCGACGGGAGCGCGGTGGCCATGTCTTTGCCGCTAAAAAGATCCCAGTGGACCAGTTTCGGGATCGATGGCCTGAACTATCGCCGTTTCATTGTTGGTTGCGTGACCCCCGTCCTCGCCGAATACCTCGCGCGTGATGTCGCTGGTCAGAATCCACCAATTCACCACCAGCGTGTTGACTTTGTTCTCTAGCGCAATCTCCTCGGCCAAATCCTGCAAAATGCCGACCTGCGGGCCGTGCCCGTTGAGGATGATGATGTTGCGAAAGCCGTTCTTCACCAGCCCGAGCAGGACCGCTCGCACGTACGCGCGGAAGACGTCCGGGGGGATCTGGATGCTGCCCGGATAGGGCGCCAGAATTCCCGTCACGCCGTAGGAAATATTGGGCGCAATCAGCGCGTTCACCTCTCCGGCAATCGCGTGAGCAATCGCGATCGGAGCCGTATTGTCCGCGCCGCTGTTGATGAATCCATGCGCCTCGAGCGTTCCCACCGTCAACAGAACCGTGTCGATTTTCGCCGGAACCAATTGCTTGAATTCCATCCAGTTCAGGTCGTCCATCGAACGCGACGAAGGTTGCTGCGCCTGCGAGATCGCCGCAAACAGCCCCAGAAAAAGCAGCGCCATCGCTCGAAACGAAAATCGCATGAAGTCCTCCCCCGCAAGATTGCGGAGCCACGTGAGCAAAACGCAGCCTGTATACTCTATGCAAAGTCCTGCCGCAATCCCCAAAATCCTGGTATTGCCGGCAGGATTGGCGAGCGCCCGTGCGAGGACTCGATTACTTCTTTAAGTCGGCGGTGGCGTTCAGCACGATGCGCAACGGAGCAACTTGCTGCGGCTTGACGTATCGGTTGACCAAGAATCGCTGGCCATCCTTGGTTACATCGTAGGTGAACAGATCCGTCGAAGAAACCTGGGCGCGCAACTGACTTTGGAACAACGCCGTGGGGTTGCCACTGGAGAAAGTTCCCTCCGTACTGACAGGCACCGCAGTCAACGTGGCCTTTGCCCCGATGTAGAAAATCTCTTTTCCATCTCCGCGCCAACGAGGCTCGATGCCCGCCGCCGCGGGACACTTGCCACTTGCCGGCGGCCGAGGGAAAGGTCGTCACGTAAATCTCCCAATCACCAGACTCATGCGACGCGTAGGCCACCCACTTGCCATCAGGGGAAATCTGTCCGCTGGTCTCCGTCTTGGTGGGCAAGAATGGCACCAGCTTCCCACCCGCTCTCGGAAGCAGCACTAACTGGGATCCGCCTGCGGCGGGTTGCAACGTGCAGAGGATTTCCTTATCGTCGCGTGACCACGAATTCGGAATAATATCGTCAATCCCGGGCATCTCGAAAATCACCTTGGCAGGCTGCAGCCCTTGTGCCTCCTTCAGGGCGATGCGTGTGTAGTTCGTCTGTAGGGAACGGTAGGCGACCATGGTCCCGTCCCGCGACCACGTACTTGCGGCATCCTCGGCCGGATCGAAGGTAAAGCGCGAACTGGTGCCATGTTTGAGGTCGCTGACCCAGAGATTGACGTTCTCGGCTTTTGCGTCCGCAACGTCCACGCCTGCCCGGCTGTCTTCCGGCGAGAGTGACGGATTTGCCAGCACTCCGATATCGCCAACGTGGCCCAGTTCTTTGCCGGCCCGGTCATACCAGGTCAACACCGATAGCCCAGCTCCAATCGTCGGGCTGTATATGACCGTTCCATTCTCTGCCACGGAAAACGCGCCCCAGACCGTAGAAGGTTGGAAGCCGACCTCGTCAGCGACCACTTGGGACTCGCCCAACGTGCCTCCTTTGGAAACATCCATAGCAATCGCGCGCAACGATCCCTTCTCGTCCGCATAAAACAAGTAGCCATTTGCGTATCCCGGGTTCGAGCGGATTGAGAGCACCAAGCTCTTTTCCCTGCCCGTCAAGGAACTCAGGTAGATAGAGTCACCATGGGGAGTGTGTGTCAAACTCCCGCCCAGGAAGAGGAAGTGGTTTCCGTCCGGTAGAAAGACAGGCCAGCGGTGCGAAGCCTCTTTTGCGTTGTCGAAAATTCTGTCCGTGAGCGGAGCAGCATCGCTGCCGTCCGCATTCACTTTCCATAGCCACCCGGACGCCTGCGGGGCATAGATGATGACGCCCCGTCGTCCCCAGCTTCCCCCGCGCCCGTATGTCGCGCTCGCAAGGACTTGTGGAACTCCGCCGGAGGCGGCGATCTTTTTCAGGTTGCCATCTGCAAAAAATGCAATGTAGGCGTCGTCGGGCGACCAGAAGGGATAACTCGCACCTTCCGTGCCCGCCAGAACGGATACTCCCGAAGAACCGATGCGCTGCACGCCCAGCATGTTGGCGCCGGAGGCTTCATCGGGTAACACGAACGCCAGCATGCGCCCATCCGCCGAAATTGCCGGATAGCTCGTCTCTTCCTGGATGGGGATCGCAAACTCGAGCCGTTCCGCTGCCGGCGATCCCCGCCTCGCCAACAGAAATAAGACCGCCGCCCCCGCCACGATCGCCAGTGCGAGTCCCGCTCCCGCCCACCGCAGCCACAATCGCTTCCCTTGCACCGGACCTGACTGGAGTGCTGCAGTCGAATCTGTCCCGGAGAGCGCGCCCAAAGCGAAAGCCAGGTCGTGCGCCGACTGGAAGCGATTCGCCGGATTCTTTTCCAAGCAGTGGCGCACCACGCGTTCCAGCCCGGGGGACACTTTCATTTGCACGGCGTCAATTTCCGGAGGATCGTCCTTCAGAATCGCGTTCATAGTTTCGACGCCAGAATCGCCCTTGAACGCCCTCTTCCCGCTGGCCATCTCGTACAGAATCGCCCCCAAGCTGAAGATGTCCGAGCGGTGGTCCACCACTTGGCCCCGCACCTGTTCGGGAGACATGTAACCCACTGTTCCCATCACCGTGCCCGCCGTTGTCGGCGCCGGACTCGTGACCGTCGCCGTCTCTCCCGTGAGCGCTGCCACGCCCCGCGATTGCTTCGCCAGACCGAAATCCAGAATCTTCACGTGGTCATCGCTCGAGACGAAGATGTTTTCCGGCTTCATATCGCGATGCACGATGCCTTTGTCGTGCGCTGCCGCCAGACCGTTCGCGATCTGCAGCGCGTATTCGCAAACCTTGCGCTGCGGAAGTGAACCAGCGCCCATCCGTTCGCGCAGCGTCTGGCCTTCCAGATATTCCGAGACCAGGTAGTGTGTCCCCCCCTGTGCGCCGACGTCGTAGATGGCCAGCAAATTGGGATGGTTCAGCGTACTCAGGACGCGCGCTTCCTGCTCGAATCGCTGCAAACGGTCGGTATCTTTGGCAAGCGACTCGGGAAGTACTTTGACGGCGACGGTGCGGTCTAAGCGTGTATCCCGCGCGCGATACACCTCGCCCATGCCGCCCGCGCCCAACGACGATTGAATTTCATAGGGGCCAAGTTTCGTGCCAGAGGTGAGAGCCATTCGTGCGCGCGATTATACTCCGGGAAACCTACGTCAGGTAGAAGTAGCCGCGCTTTCCATTTCGATTCGATCCACCGCGCGATAACTCCCGGATGATTGCCTACTCGAATTTATCGTTCCAAACGAGAACGCCTTGCGTTTTAATCTTCGTTCATTTCGCGAATCGGCGTTTGTATTACAATGCGCGTCGACTCATGAAACCCCTCCTCGCCAAATTCGGCGCACGCATCCCGCTCTTGCTTGCTCTTTTTCTTTTGCTGGCAAACGCGTCACGAATCTCGCCACATATCTCGCGCACGGCACGCGCGTCCGCTCCACAGGCGCAAACGCAATCGCTCGACTTCTTGCTCCTAGGCGGCCGCATCGTCGACGGCACCGGCGTTCCGCCCCGCCGCGCTGACGTCGGCATTCGCGGCGACCGCATCGTCTTCATTGGCAACGCTTCCGCCGCGCATCTCCGCGCCAACCAAACCATCTCCGCGAAAGGTCTGATCATCTGCCCCGGCTTCATCGACCCTCACACTCACGCCGACGGCTACCTCAACAATCCCGCCCGCCGCAACAATCTCAACTACATCATGCAGGGCGTCACCACCGTCGTCGTCGGCAACGACGGCGGCGGCCCGATCGACGTCGCTGCGACGCTCGACAAATACCAGCATCAGGGCATCGGCACTAACGTCGCAGTCCTCACCGGCTTCGGCACCATCCGCCGCGCAGTTATGGGCATGGTCGACGCCGATCCCACTCCCGCGCAGCTCGATCAAATGCGCGCCTACGTGCGCAGCGCCATGCAGGGAGGCGCCTTCGGCTTTTCCACCGGACTTTTCTACGTACCCCAAAGCTTCTCGAAGACTCCAGAAGTCATCGCGCTCTCCAAAGTTGCCGCGCAGTTCGGCGGATTTTACGACACGCACATGCGCGACGAGGATTCCTACTCCATCGGCCTGCTCGGCGCGATTGACGAAACTCTGCGCATCGGCCGCGAAGCCCGTATTCCCGTGCACATTTCACACATCAAAGCGCTGGGCCCCGCCGTGTGGGGCAAGAGCGTCGACGCCATCGCAAAAATCAACGCCGCGCGCGCCGCCGGACAAGACGTCACCGCCGCGCAGTATCCCTACACCGGCTCGGGCACCAGTTTGCCCGCATCTTTGCTGCCGCCGTGGGCCCACGAAGGCACGCAACAGCAAGTCGCCGCGCGCCTCGCCGATCCCGCGCAACGCGACAAACTTCTCAGCGCCATCACCGAAAACATAAATCGCCGCGGCGGCGCGAACACTTTGCTTTTCACTTCGTCGCGCATGCCCGAGCTTTACGCGAAAAGCCTCGCGCAAGTCGCCGCTGCGCGAAAAGCTCCTGCTCCTGAAACCGCGCTCGCCATTCTCCAAACCTGTTCGCGCGACAAAACCTGGGACGAGCTCGGCATCATCTCCTTCAACATGAGCGAAGCCGACGTCGACCGTTTCATGCGCCAGCCTTGGGTGATGACCGACTCCGACGGCTCGCCCGGCCATCCACGCCTCTACGGCACATTCCCGCGCAAGTTGCGCCTCTACGTCTACCAGAGAAAATTGATCACGCTGGGCTTCATGGTTCACGTCAGCACGGAACTGCCCGCCCAGATGCTCGGCTTGCACGATCGCGGCCTGCTTCAGAAAGGCTACATCGCCGACGTCATCGCCTTCGATCCTGCCACCATCGCTGACAAAGCCACCTACGAGCATCCCGAAGTCTTGTCCACCGGCGTAAAATACGTCTTCATCAACGGCACGCTTGCCGTCAACGCCGGCAACTATACCGGCGTCCTCCCCGGCCGCGCCCTGCGGCATAAGGTAGTGGCGAGTGAGTAGTGGCTAGAGAAAGAAGAGACAACGAAAACCGGCAGCGAAAGGGAGAAGCATGAACTACCGCGAGCTTGAGGAAAGAATTGTGAAATTGCTGGACGTGCAGAAACGACCGGTGGCCGTGAAATTTCTGGACGCCGCACCGGCCGGAATCGAGAAATTCACGGGCACGGAGCCGTCGGGGTGCAGCTTTTGGCGGCTGGCAGCGGCGGGGAAAGTTTTCTACACCGCCCCGCAGGATCACTATAACTGCCCGATTGGAAGCTACACGCACAACATTTCCCTGCCTCCGGAGCGAGCGAAGGAACTCCAGCAAACGCTGGGACTGATGGCCCAGATCGGGTACGTCAAAATGGAAGAAGTGCCGGACATTCCGCGGCTCGTGAAAGAACCGGGCGCAATCGTTTACGCGCCGCTGGGCAATACTCCGGTGGAACCAGACGTGGTGCTCTTCGCGGGAGCAGCGTCGCAAATCATGTTGCTGCAGGAAGCGGCTCTGCGGGCGGACTGCGCCGCGGCGATTCCGATCCTGGGACGGCCCACGTGCATGGCGCTGCCCGCAGCGATGGCGCACGGCGCGGTGGTGAGCTCGGGCTGCATTGGGAATCGTGTGTACACCGGCCTCGGCGAGGGCGAAATGTACTTTGTGGTGCCGGGGAAGAACCTTTCGCGCGTTGCGAGCGAACTCGAAAAAGTGACGGGCGCGAACGCCCAGCTTGCGCAATATCATCAGGAGCGAAGAGAAGCGCTGGCGTCGGCGTGAAGACGGCGGCCAGTGACTAGTGGTGAGTGGCCAGTGAAACTCGGGAACACTTCGCGCGGCTGAAGAATCGCGATAGGCAAGAAAAAAACAGGACTCACTGACTATGAAATCGCAGCGCAAAATCGTTCTTGCCCTCTTACTCCTCCTCGCACTCGCGCCAGCGTCGCGAGCGGCGGGAACGAAGAGCGGATTCATCAAGACCGCCGACGGCGTCAAAATCCATTACCTCGAAGCGGGCACGCAACGCTCCGTCTTCACGATGTTCATCAGCAAAGAACCGATGGGCGAAGCGGGCATGGGACGTGTGCCGCGGCCTTCAATTCTTTTCGTTCCCGGCTGGACCATGCCCGCGTGGATTTGGCAAAAGCAGCTCGACCATTTTTCCAAAAATTATCGCGTCGTCGCCATGGACCCGCGCTCGCAGGGCGAATCCTCGCAAACCGGCGAAGGCCTGTATCCCGCCGCGCGCGCTCGCGACATCAAAGCTGTCGTCGACCAGCTTCACCTCGCGCCGGTCGTCCTCGTCGGCTGGTCCATGGCCGTCACCGAAGTCGCCGCGTACGTCGACCAGTTCGGCACGCACGATGTCGCCGGCCTCGTCTTCGTCGACGACAACTTCGGCGGCCTCGCGCCCGGCGAAGGCCAGGCGGACCTGCTGTTCATCGGACAAATCCTTGCCGACCGCCAGAAAAACACCGAGGCCTTTGTCCACAATCTCTGCTTCAAGAAGCCGCAGCCGCCCGAATACCTCAGTCGCGTCGTGGCCGCTTGCCTGCGCACGCCCACCAGCGACGCAGTCGCGCTTCTCGTCGGCAAATACGCCGCCGATTATCGCCCCACGGCCGCGAAAATGGACAAGCCCGCGCTATTCTGCTACGCCGATTCTCCCTACATGTCCGCCGAAGCACAGGCGCAAATTCAGCACAGCGTCAAAGGCTCGCGCCTGGAAGTTTTCCACGGCGCCGAGCATGCCCTCTTCGTCGACGACCCCGATCACTTCAATTCCGCCCTGGAGAATTTTCTCGACAACCTCGCCAAATAAAATTTACCTCGGATCCTCAAAGTCGTACAGCTGTATACGAGAAAAGGCGCAGATCCTCAAAACGAGCCATTACGAATTTTCTTCCCCCGCTACTAAAGGCGCACCAGCGGATTTCAACTCCGTAAGATAATGCTATACTTTCAAATTCAAGCAGACGCGGCAATCTGGTCTGCCAGCGGACTTCACGCGAATGAAACAAATTGCCATCGTGGGTGGCGGGCCCGCCGGGGCTCTCTGCGCCGAAAAACTGAGCGTCGCCGGATTCGGCGTCACTCTTTTTGATGAGCACCTGGCGTGGGAAAAGCCCTGCGGCGGCGGCTTGACGCACAAGGCCATCGAAAAATATCCCTTCCTGCTGGACGGCCCCGCCGCAAAGAAAGAAATCCACTGCGCGGAGCTGATCTCCAGCCGCGGGCATCGCGCGCGCTTTGAAATGTCCCGGCCGCTGGTGATTTATTCCCGCGCGGTGCTGAACGGCCTGCTGCTCGACCGCGCCGAGGCCGCCGGCTGCAAGACGCTGCACGCGCGCGTGACGCGCGTCGATACAGCGGCCGAGCAGGTCCAGCTGACCGCTGGAGGCAAAGAGCACACCGCGGATTTCGTGGTATTGGCCGGCGGCGCGCGGAATCAACTGCTGCCCGGAACCACGCCGCTTCGCCCGAAGGATCTGGAAGTCACCCTCGGCTATTTCATCCCCGCAAAAGACGATTTGGTCAGAATCAAATTTCTCAATCGCATGTCCGGCTACATGTGGTCTTTTCCGCGAACCGACCATCTTTCCGTCGGCATTTGCGCCAAGATGGCCGAGTACACCACGCAATCCTTGCGCGCTCTGCTGGACGGTTTTATTCGCGAAGAAAAACTCCCCACCGAGGGCGCGCGTTTTTACAGCCACGTTTTGCCCTCGCCGGAGTTCGGCACTTTGCGCAACAGAAAAATCGCCGGCCGCAACTGGGCGCTAGCGGGAGACGCCGCCGCGTGCGTGGATCCCATCACCGGCGAAGGCCTCTTCTACGCGCTGCGCTCCGGCGATTTGCTGGCGCAGGCCATTGCCCAGGGGCAGCCCGAAAGCTATCCGGCGCGGCTTGCGCGCGGAATTTGTCGCCGATCTGGAAATCGCCGCGCGTTTGGTGCGTCTGGTTTTTCGCGGCACTTTCCTCGGCGGCGCGGTCACCACGCGCATGGTGCAGTTTGCGCGCCGCAGCGCCACTTTTCGCGAGCTGCTGCGCGATCTTTTCAGCGGTGCGCAGGACTATCGCAGCCTGCGCAAACGCCTCTGGAAACAGTTCGGCGTCACCCTTGCCGAATTCGTGGACGATTTCTTTCACGCTCCGCACGCTCCCGCGCCGTCGCAAGAGGAACTGTGAAGCCTTCGCGGGCCCGCAAACGCAAGACCAAAGCAAAAAGCGCGTCTGCTGCCCTGCGGTCAGCAAGAAACAAATCCGCTGCGCCGCAGCGCGAGCTCCCGCGTTTTCCAAAGAATTTGCAGGCCAGCGTCGAAAAAGTAGTGGAATTTCAGTGGACCATTGCGGCCTACAATCCCGATCTTCCCGCGATTTTTTCCACGCCGGCCATGATTGGATTGATGGAAGTCGCCGCCGCAAAAGCCATCCAGGACCATTTGCCGCCGGGAACCATCAGCGTCGGAACACGCATTGAGGTCGACCACCTGAAAGCCGCGCCGCAAGGAACGGTTGTGAAGGCGTACGCGCGTCTGATTGGATACGAAGGAAGGTTTCTCGCGTTCGAAGTGGAAGCGCGCGCGAAGGATTTGGTGATCGGCCGAGGAAAAGTCTACCGCGCCATCGTCACTCTGAAAGGGCCCGACAGTATCGCCCGCAAGTAAATCTCTGCTAAGTTAGTCGCAAATTCCCATTTTTATTGTTGTAAAAAAGCTGCGCAATGCCAAGCGCCTGCGCAGTCAGTAGCCGGGGCGCTGCGAGGCAGTGCGAGCGCGCGGGGCGGAAGGGACCGCGCGAGGAACAACCGTGGCCATTTTGCGAATCATCGCCAGGACAAGCTTTTTGTCTTCATCGGTCAGCGTAGTGCTGTATTTCTTGATGTCGGCAAGAAAGCGAATCTCTTCCTCGGAAAGTTCGCCGAGCACTTTCTTCGTTTCGCGATCCTGAGGCGTATCCGCGCTGGGGAAAAAATCGGCGAGGCTGATTTCCATGGCTTCCGCGATTTTCGCCAGCGTTTCCAGGGAAGGCACGGTGTGGCCGTTTTCCACGCGCGAAAGATAGCAGCGCAGAAGCCCGGTGCGGCGTTCGATGTCGCCCTGCGAAAGTCCGCGATCGTTGCGATACGACCGAATCACTTCGCCGATATTTACTTTGGGCTTCTCTTTTGGCAATTGACTGCTCCTTTGCTCGGTTATCCTACTCAGCAACAGCGGTGACACGCAAGAAAATTCCCGGGCGGTGTTCAAAAGCATAACCAAACAATAACAGTGCCCAATTGGCGGCATTTTGGCGTTTCGGGATTTCACACGGCCGCAGCCGAGAACGGGCGGCTGGGACCTGAGCCGCGGGGCGCCGTCCTGAGCGCTATTCGTACCGCAGAGCGACCATGGGATCGACGCGCATCGCCCGCCGCGCCGGTATGTAGCAGGCGAGCAGCGCGACAAGCGTCAGCAGAACGGCAACGCCGACGATGGTCGCTGGATCGTTGGCGTGCACTCCATAGAGCATCGTGGCCATGAATCGCGTGACGCCAATGGCCGCGCCAATTCCAATCGCCGAACCAACCAGCACAAGCAAAATCCCCTGACGAACTAACAGGCGCAACAGATCGCGCTGCTGAGCACCGAGCGCCACGCGAATGCCGAGTTCGCGCGTGCGGCGCGCCACTTCGTAGGAAAGCAGTCCGTAGAGGCCGATACACGCGAGCACCAGCGCGAGCGCTCCGAAGAGGCTCGACAGGCTGGACATGAGGCGCTCCTGAAAAAGCGTTTGGTCGATTTGCTCGGTCTGCGTGAGCACGTCGGTGAGCGGCAAATTATCGTCCGTGCTTGAAACAATGTTGCGCACCGTTTTCACCAACGCGGTTGGAGTCGCGGCGGTGCGCAATTCGAAGTGCGCGCTGTTGCTGACCAGCGGCAAGTACATCGTCGGGCTGATTTCACCGCGCAAATCGCGATATTTCGCGTTGCCGGCAATTCCAACGATCATGAATCCGGGCTGAGGATACGAGGCGGGAATGTCTTCCTCTTGTGCGTTGCCCATGTGTTTGCCAAGTGGATTTTGGTTCGGGAAGAATTTGCGCGCGAAGGCTTCGTTGATCAGCACCGGAACAGCTGGCGCTTGAGCGGCGGATGATGCGGTTGCGGAGGGCGTTTTGGGCGCGGATGAAGCTGAGGGCGAAGCTGCTTCGATGGCGGCCTCAGCGGCTTTCTGCGCGGCGTGGGTGGCCGCGGCAGCGGTAAAATCAGCAGACGTGAAGGTGCGGCCGGCGAGAATCGGGATGCGCATGGTCGAAAAGAAACTTGCGCTGACGTCGAGGGTCATCGTGTTGACGTTCGATTTTGGCGGCGCGCCGTCCAGGTGCACGTCGTAGCCACTAATGCTTCCGCTTACCAGGACATCCGCGGAATAGCTCGCGGAAATGACGCCGGGAAGAGCGGCGAAACGCTGCAGCAAAGTGCGGCAGAGCTGCGCGGTTTGCTGGTCGGTGTATCCGGCGACAGTGGGATCGATGCCGAAGAGCAAAATCTTGCGCGCATCGAAGCCGGGATTGAGATGGTGAAGATTGCGCAGCGTGCGCACCAGCAATCCGGCGCCCACCAGAACGACAATCGAGAGCGCGACTTGCGCGACGACCAGCGCGTCGCCGAGGCGGAAGAAGCGTCCGGTATGCGCGCCGCCGGGAAGCGAAGAGGAATTTTCTTTGAGCGAGGGCGTCAAGTCGACACGCGTGCCGCGCAACGCCGGCGCGAGGCCGAAGAGGATTCCCGTGCCGAGAGTGATGCCGATAGTGAACGCAAGGACACGCCAGTCGGGCGCAATCACGAAGTTGAATGGCTCGCCGGTGCCGCTGGAAATTAGTTTGGTCATGGCGTCGATGCCCCAGATGGCGACAAGAGTTCCCAGCGCGCCGCCAACAAGGGAGAGCAAAACGCTTTCCGTCAAGAGCTGGCGGGTGATACGCGCGCGACCGGCGCCGAGCGCAAGACGAACGGCCATTTCCTTCTGTCGAGTAGCGGAACGCGCCAGAGTGAGGCCGGCGACGTTGGCGCAGGCGATGAGCAGGATGAAAGCGACGATCACCATGGTGACGTACAGGCCGGGCGCGGTCTGGCTGCTGATGCCGGTGAGGCCTTGCGCGGCGGGCAGAAGCTTGATGGCGGGCGCGTCGGCTTCCGTCGACAGGGGCTTCGCGCCGCGCAGCATTTCGTTACGAAAAATCGTGGTTGTCACGGCCTGCGCTTGAGCAATGGAAACGCCGGACTTGAGTCGGCCGAGAATTACAACCCACCAAGCGGTTGGGTCGGTCAGGCGGTCGTCTCCAGTCCACCATTCGGAGCGAACTCTATCAACGATGGAGATCGGCATGAAAAAGTCCTGTGGCGCGCCGGGCGTGAGATTGGTAAAGCGAGGGTCGGTGACGCCGACGATGGTGACCGGCAAAGTGTTGAGGCGGACGGTGCGGCCCAGCACGGAGCGATCGCCGCCAAAGGCACGCTGCCAATATCCGTAGCTCAAAACAATGGCGGGCGGCACGGAGCGCGATTGATCGGATGGCCCGAGCGGGCGGCCGAGAATCGTGTTTACGCCAAGCGTCGAGAAATAATCGCCGGAAACATATACGCCACGCACCATGCTGGCGGCGCCGTTGGCGCTGAAGTCCACGTCGATGGGAGCGCCAAAGGCGGCCATCACTCGAGAACGTATTGGCCTGTGCGCGGACGGTCTGGAAAAACGGCGCGGATAGGGAGCAGTTGACGTCTTCCTGGCAATCACCGCCGCCGCTATAGCCGCGATATTTCGGGTCGTGATGCGCCGTCCAAGTGAAGAGGACGATCTGCTGCGGGTCTTTTGCAGGTAACGAGCGCAGCACGACCGCATCGATGAAGCTGAAGATAGCCGTGTTGGCGCCAATGCCGAGGGCCAGCGTAAGCACAGCGACTGCAGTAAACCCCGGCGACTTGCGCAGCATGCGCAGGCCGTAGCGAATGTCCTGAGCCAGACTCTCCAGCGCGGGCAGCCCGCGGCGGGCGCGGTAATGCTCTTTGGCTTGTTCCACGCCGCCGAGCTTGATCAGCGCCTGGCGTCGCGCCTCGGCGGGAGTCATCCCGCGGCGGACGTTCTCTTCGATGAGCATTTGGAGATGGCTGGACAGTTCGGCCGACAGATCACGGTCGCGGCGCTGTTTGCCAAACAAGCCACCCAATCTCAAGAACCAAGCGCGAAGCTGTCTCATGGCAACGCCTCCATTCGTTCCAATTCATCCTCACTCGTATCGCAGGGCGACCATGGGATCGACGCGCATCGCCCGCCGCGCCGGGATGTAGCACGCGAGCAATGCGACTGCCGCCAGCAGGAGCGAAGCGCTGGCGTACGTCAGCGGGTCGAAGGGGGCAACCCCGAAAAGAAAATTGCCGACCAGTCTGGCCAGCGCGCCGGCCGCGAAAATTCCCGCAAGAACGCCGGCCCCGATGATCAGCAGGCCCTGGCCAAAGACCATTTTCAGAATCTGCGCCGGTTGCGCGCCGAGAGCCAGGCGAATGCCGATCTCGTGGGTGCGCTGGCTCGCCGCGTACGAGATCACGCCGTAGACACCGACCAGAGCGAGCAGCAGCCCCAAAATTCCCAAGGCGCCGGCGAGCACGGCGGCGAACCGGAACGGCAGGAAGCCGTTCAGACTGTCGAGCATGGTGGTCATCGGCTGCACGTCGAAGACCGGCATAGCAGGCTCGAGGGAATGAATCATTCCCGTGACTTCCGGCGCAAGCGCCTGTGGCGTGGAGGCCGCGCGAAGCTGCAGCGTGGCGATCGAGATGTAATGCTGTGCGAGCGGAACGTAATAGAAAGGCTCGTTGTTGGTAAAAATATCGCTGTCACGGCTGTTTCTGGCGACGCCGACGACTTCCATGGCGTGAGCGGGGTCATTGATTTCGCTGAAATGCCTTCCGATGGGATTCTGCCCGTGCCAGTAGAGGTTAACGAAATTTTGATTGACGACTGCGACGAGTTGGGAATTTTGACCGTCGGAATCCCGGAAACCACGGCCTTGCAGCAAAGGGATGCGCATGGTCTCGAAATAACCGGGGGTAACGGCGTTGAGGTTGGCGGAAGGAATTTCTTCGCCCGGGCGGGTCTGATAACCGTCGATCTTGAGTTCGCTGTAATAACTCGCATAACCCATGGGGACGCACATGGCCAGGCTGGCGGAGGTGACGCCGGGCAAAGCGCGGGCGCGGTTGAGGAGCGTCTTCTGAAACTCCCGCGCTTGCGCTTCCTGATAGCCAGCCTCATGCGGATCAATCGTCGCGTTCAGGACGTGGCTGGAGTCGAAGCCGAGGTCGGAGTGCTGGACTTTTTCAAGGCTGCGGACGAAGAGGCCGGCGACGATCAACAGCATCAGCGAGCCAGCGACTTGCCCTACGACCAGCGCACTGCGGAACCGCTGCCGGCCCGAAGTGGAGGTGCGTCCGCCTTCGTGGAGGACTTCGTTCAAATCGGTGCGCGAGATGCGCAGCGCGGGAGTGATTCCGACCAGGATTCCGGTGAGGGCTGCGGCGGCCAGGGCGTACGCGAAGACGCGCCAGTCAAACCGGAAATCCAGAAGGATCGGGATTGAGGTATGCAGGGAGATGGAGCCGAACGAGCGGCTCGCGGCAATCCCCAGAATAATTCCGGCGACGCAGCCGAGCGCGGCCAGCAGAAGGCTTTCCGTGAGCAACTGGCGAATCAAGCGGCCGCGCGTGGCTCCCAGGGCTGCGCGCATGGCGACTTCCCGCTGGCGCGCGGCCACGCGAACGAGGCACAGATTGGCAATGTTCATGCACGCCAGAACGAGCACGGCGCCTGCGAGAATCAAGAACAACGAGCTCACCAGATTCAATACGGGACGCGACCGCGGGACCGGTCACAAGGCTGGACGGACCAAGTGGAAGCGCGTGGACCGTCATCCCACCGTGGTACTGCTCCTGCTCCGAGAGCCTCTGCGCCACAACTTGCAGCACCGGCTGCGCCTGCTCAAAAGATACGCCGGGTTTCAGCCGCGCGATCAACTCAAGACCCGTGCCTTTTGGGTTGGTCAGAAAATCCGGCGGAGCGTCTTGCAGGGTCGCCGCCATTCCGAGCGGCATATAGCCTTGCGCGTCGAACAACGCCGCCAGCCCTCGAAAGCCTGCGGCCGTGACCCCGACGATGGTCATGGGACGGCCGTTGACCGATGCTTTTTTGCCGATGATGGACGGGTCGCCGTCGAAACGCGATTTCCAGTAGGAATAGCTGATCACCAGAACCGGATCGGCGCCCGCGAATTTTCCTTCCGACGGCAGGATCAGCCGCCCGAGAGCGGGCTTGATTCCCAGCAGGCTGAAGAAATTGCCCGCCACGAAGTTGGACCACATCGGCTGGCTTTTTCCATCCACGCTCAAGCCATCCATCTGAAACATCTTCAGCGCGGATGTGCCGGCAAAAATATCGGCGGTCTGCTGCTGAATTTTCTCAAAGTCCGGATAGGAGAACTGCGTGCCGGTACCGCCGCTCTTAAAACTGGTCTCGAGAAAAGCGACCTGGCTGGGACGCTCGACGGGAAGGGGCCGCAAGACAAGCCAATCGACCAAGCTGAAGATAGCCGTGTTGGCGCCGATGCCGAGGGCCAGAGTAAGCACGGCGACTGCCGTAAATCCCGGCGACTTGCGCAGCACGCGCAGGCCATAGCGAATGTCCTGTACAAGAGTTTCCAGCATGGGCAGCCCGCGGCGGGCGCGGTAATTTTCTTTGGCTTGCTCAACGCCGCCGAGTTTGATGAGCGCTTGGCGGCGCGCTTCGGCAGGAGTCATCCCGCGATCGAGATTGTCTGCCATGTGCATCTGCAGATGGCTGTCAATTTCCGCAGCGAGGTCGCGATCGCGCCGACGCTTGTTGAATAGGCTGGTGAGCCGCAGAAACCAGGCGCGAAGCTGTCTCATAGCAGGGCCTCCGTCATCGATTTACTTCTCTCACTCATAGCGCAAAGCAACCATGGGATCGACGCGCATGGCGCGGCGCGCGGGAATGTAGCAGGCGAGCAGCGCGACCAGCGTCAGCAGAAGGGCGACGCCGGCAAACGTCAGTGGATCGTTGGCGTGCACTCCATAGAGCATCGTGGCCATGAATCGCGTGACGCCGATGGCCGCGGCGATGCCCACGGCCGCGCCGATGAGTACCAGCAAAATTCCTTGGCCGACGACGAGGCGCAAGAGATCGCGCTGCTGCGCGCCAAGGGCCATGCGAATGCCGAGTTCACGCGTGCGGCGCGCGACTTCGTAGGAGAGCAAACCGTACAATCCGATGCACGCCAGCACCAGCGCGAGCGCGCCGAAGAAACTGGAGAGGCGCGACATCAGGCGCTCCTGAAAAAGCAGTTGATCGATCTGTTCGGTTTGGGTGCGGACCTCGGTGAGCGGCAAATTGTCTCCAGCCTGCGAAACGATTTCGCGCACATTTTTCACCAGTGCTGCGGGATTCACGGCGGTGCGCAGTTCGAAATGCGCTTCGTTGCTGACAAGCGGGAAAAATATGATGGGCACAATGTTTCTGCGCAGATAAGGATACTTCGTGTCACCTACAACGGCGATGATGGTGTAGCCGGGGCCGGGATTGTGAACCTGAGCATCGCTACGCCATGCGTCGCCCATGTGCAAGCCGATGGGATTTCGGTTTGCGAGATATTCCCGCGCGAAGGTCTCGTTGATGATGAGGGGCACTGGCGCGGAGTGGTAGTAGGCCTCATCCAGTGCGGTAGGCGCTGCGGGCGCAGAGGGTGAGGCAGGATTTGTTTTCGCCGCGGCTGCGTCACGGGCTTTCTCTGCGGCGTTGGTCGCGGCGGCTGCAGCGAAATCGGCGGAAGTGAAGTTGCGGCCTGCCAGCATCGGAATGCGCATGGTGGAGAAGAAATTCAGCCCAACGGGAAGCTCGCCGGTATTGGCGTTCTGCTTTGGTGCGGCACCATCGACATGGACGAAGCCGGCGGACCAACCGCCGCTCAGAAGCGCCTCTTCGGAATAGCTCGCTGAGATGACACCAGGAAGCGCGGCGAAGCGCTGCTGCAAATTGCTGTAAAGCTGCTGCGTTTGCTGGTCGGTGTAACCAGCGAGATGGGGATCGACGCCGAAGAGCAAGATATTTTGCGAGTCGAAGCCTGGATTGAGAGTTTTCAGATTGCGCAGAGTGCGAACGAGAAGTCCCGCGCCGATGAGGACAACTATCGAGAGAGCGACTTGCGCGATGACGAGCGCGTCGCCGAGACGGAAGCGCTGGCCCGTATGTGCCGCGGCACCCGGAAGAGAAGAGGCGCCTTCCTTTAACGATGGCGTCAAGTCGACGCGTGAGCCGCGCAGGGCGGGCGCGAGGCCGAAGAGAATTCCGGTGATGAGCGTGACGGCGATGGTAAACACGAGAACGCGCCAGTCGGGCGCGACAACAAAGGGGATCGGCTGGTCCGAGCCGCGGGAAAGTAATTTACCGATTGCGTCGACGCCCCAGACGGCGAAGAGAACTCCGAGCGCGCCGCCGGCGACGGACAGCAAGAGGCTTTCGGTGAGAAGCTGCCGTACGATGCGCGCGCGGCCTGCGCCGAGCGCGAGACGCACGGCCATTTCCTTTTGGCGCGAGGCGGAGCGCGCGAGGGTGAGTCCGGCGACGTTGGCGCAGGCGATGAGCAGAATAAACCCGACGATAATCATGGTGAGGTACAGAGCGGGCGCGATCTCGCTGGTTTCTCCGTTGAGTCCCTCGCGTGCAAGCTGGAGGGAAATCGCAGGCGCGTCGGCTTCCTTCGACATGGGGGTTGAGCCGTGCAGCATTTCGTCGCGGAAAATGGTAGTCGCGACGGCTTGCGCCTGGCCGATGGAAACGCCGGGCTTAAGACGGCCGAGCATGACGACCCACCAATCGGTGGGGTCAGAGAGGCGGTCCTCGTTGCCCCACCATTCACCGCGGACGCTATCTGCGAGAGAGAACGGCATGAAAAAATCCAGCGACTTGCCCGGCGTGAGATTGGTGAAATGCGGGTCGGCGACGCCGACAATCGTGACGGTGGTGCTGTCCAGGCGGACGGTCCGGCCAACGGCGGAAGGAGCGGCACCGAAGGCGCGAACCCAACAGGCGTAATTCAAAACGATGACGGGCGGCGCGGAGGGCGAATCATCGGAGGGGATGAGCGGGCGGCCAGCGATGGTGGTTGCGCCGAGGGTGGAGAAAAAATCGCCGGAAACGTACAGGCCGCGGACCATGCTGGCGGCACCGTTGCCGCTGAGGTCGACGGCGAGCGGGCCGGCAAAGGCGGCCATGGCGGAGAATGTGTTGGCTTGGGCGCGAATGGTTTTGAAGAAGGGTATGGAGAAGGAGCAATCGCCGATGCCAGTTTGATCTGCGCAATCGCCGTAGCCGCTGTGGCCTTGAAGTTTCGGGTTTGCGCGGGCGCTCCAATTGAAGACGACGAGTTGCTGCGGATCTTTTACTGGCAATGAGCGCAGGAGCACAGCATCGATGAAGCTGAAAATCGCGGTGTTGGCGCCGATGCCAAGAGCCAGCGTGAGAATGGCGACGCCGGTAAAGCCGGGAGACTTGCGCAACATGCGCAGGCCATAGCGTATGTCTTGCGCCAAAGTTTCAAGCGCTGGCAGCCCGCGGCGGGCGCGGTACTGTTCCTTGGCTCGTTCCACGCCGCCGAGTTTAATCAGCGCCTGGCGGCGCGCTTCGGCAGGCGTCATCCCGCGCTGCACATTGTGCGCGATGTGCATCTGCAGATGGCTGTCGAGTTCCGCAGCCAGGTCGCGATCGCGCTTTTCCCTACGGAACAATCCCGCAAGACGAACAAGCAGAGCGCGCAGGAATTTCATGAGTGTTCCCCCTCGGGTGACAAGAAGCGAGCCACGATCGCTGCCGTTTGCTCCCATTCGCGCGTTTCGCGCTGCAATTGCTTGCGACCCGCGCGCGTCAGCTTGTAATACTTCGCCTTGCGATTGTTGTCGGAAACGCCCCAGTCCGACGCGATACAGCCTTCTTGTTCGAGCTTGAGAAGCGCGGGATAGAGAGTGCCGTAGTTCAGCGACAGGAGATTGTCGCTGGTCTGCTCGATGCGGCGCGCTATGCCGTAGCCGTGCAGCGGACCCATGGATTCAAGGGTCTTCAAGATCATCAGGGCCAGAGTGCCCTGCTGGACGTCCGTCTTGTCGGCGGTCTTGTCGTTCGTTTTTTCGTTTGCTTTGTCGTTTGCATTGCTGTCCATGCGTCGCTCCCTATTGGATACCCAGAGGGAGAGTAGCTCACTTCCTATGGGAATGCAATAGAAGTTCTGGAGGTCGGAAGCTGAACGCTGGAGCTGTCTTAGCGGGCGGGCACTGGCACGGGGAAAACAAAACGCTTGGCGCCGCGTTCTTTGCCGGAGCGCTTGTCGGCGTACAGAGCGTCATCGGCGCGCTTGAGGAGTTCCTGCGCCGATTCACCGGGCTGATAGTCGGCCCAGCCGCAGGCGAAGGTGACATCGATCTTTTTCGCGGCATAGTCGAGTTGCAAGCCTTCGAGCCGTCCAATGACGTGACGCACTTCCTCGGCGCGGCATTCCGGAAGGATGACCATGAACTCGTCGCCGCCCAGGCGGACGGCCATGTCGGAGCCGCGAATGGCGCGCCGTAGGCGCTCGGAAAAACAGCGCAGCATGTTGTCGCCGGCTTCATGGCCGAATTGATCGTTGCACTGCTTAAGATTATCGATATCCAGGAGAATGAGCGTGAGCGGGCGAACGTGGCGGCGGGAGCGAGCGATCTCCTCGACGAGCCTCTGTTCGCCAGCGCGCCGATTGTGCAGGCTGGTGAGCGGATCGAGCACGGCAAGCTTATAGACTTCCTGGGTGAGCAGCTCCACTTTGGCCACCGATTCCATCTGGTCGGCAAGCTGGCCGCGAATACGGTTGATCAGATACTGCTGGTAGATGGTGTAAACGCTGAAAAGCAAGACCAAAGCGATAAGGCTGCGCACGGCTTGCGACAAAAAGAAGGAATAAGAGCCCTCGCCCAAGCGCATCAGCGCCGGGAAAGCAAACGAGGCCATGCCAATGGTCAGCAGCAGAATGATGATGAAGGCGGATGACCACATCCACCACTGCTTGCGGTCCAGGCGCTGCAGGCCCTTGCGGATTTCGGCCGAGTGGTCAAGCCACGGGTCACTCTGCTGCAAAGGATCGGGAAGGCCCTCAGAGCCCCTCGGTGAAGGTGTGCTAACCATGCCTGCAGTGATTTGAGCATGCGCGTTGGAAAAGCTGAATAGTACTTCTGAAGAAATGTGTTCAGGTTCGCACTAGCCAATATTACTACTCTGGCAATAAACGCCTGAGAGCCCCGGGCTCCGGCGAGCGCTCAGTTGCGAGCGTCTTGGGCGAAGGGCTGCAGAGGCGGGAATGAAATTTGCCAGAAATTGCCCGCGGGTTGCAGGAACTCGACGCCGGCAGCCCACTTGTTCTGGGCGCTTTCGACGTGCACCACGCGGCAATCCTGATGCTCCCGCGTGTTCCGGTTGATCAGGCGAAGTACCTGGCCGATGGCCACACCGGCGGCCATGACCAACAGCCCTCCGTGCGCGCTGACGCAGCTCACATGCGCGGCTTCCCGGAAAAGCTCGGTCTCGCCTTCAAAGGCGATGACGTCCACTGGCACAGTTAGGCGCAGGCGCTTGCTCCTGCGACGGGCTCTGATGCGCGATGAGGACAGCGTGGGATTCATGAAGTCCCAGAGTAATAGGACGCGCGGGCTCGGGCAATGGTACACAGGCTGGAATCGCATAGTACGGTGGTTTACGCGTGCCGTCTTGGAACAGAAGTTGGTGCCGGAGGAGGGACTTGAACCCCCATGACCTTGCGGTCGGCGGATTTTGAGTCCGCTGCGTCTGCCATTCCACCACTCCGGCTCAACAACTTACGCGATTATACACTCGGAATTATACACTGCTATCGCTGCGGCGTGCGCGGCGCTGGCGAGCGCTTCAGTTCCGTTTCCGAACCCACAAATCCCCATGCATTCCAAGCATTGCCGGTCACCACTTGCCGGAACAGCTCCGTCGCGCGCTTCGTGTCGTGATTGTTGTAGAAGTGCCAATTCCCCACGCCGTAGGTCACCGTGTCGAACGACAGCTCCGCCTCCGTATCGTTCGGATCCGCGGGCTTCGGCGGCAATACCGCCTGCTCGGTTAGCGAGCCCTGGTAAAAGCGCAGCAGCCGCAAGTAGAAAAGCAAATGCGGCTCGGTATTTTTCACTTCCGGAGTAATCCTCTTCAGAATTTGCGCTGCGTCCGCCGTTTTACTCGCCCGCCGCAGGGAAACATACAGCCAGTTCGAACAATCGATTACGCTGTCGTTGTTTTTCGCCAGCGCCAGCGCTCTTCGAAAAGACGCTGCTGCCGAACCGAATTCGCCCTGAAAATAGTGGGAGAGGCCGAGATGATAAAAAGCGTCGAGTTTCCTCGGGTTGATCGAGGCGGCATGCGCCAGATCTCGTTCCGCGATGCGGAACTGGCGCAAGCCCAGTTCCCTGTGCCCTCTCTCGATGTAGAGGTCGGCGTTCCTCGGAGCGAATCCCAGCCCCTTCGTGCACGTCGCTATGGCTTCGCGGTACTGGCGTCTGCCCGCCTGGGCCTGCGAAAGCGCCAGCACCAAGCTCACGTCTTTGGGGTTCGCGGCCAGCTTCTTACGTGCCACGATCACCGAGTCGTCATCCGGCTGCGCATAGAGCTTGCGCCCGAGCTGCGACGTCACCTCAAACGCGCCACGTCCATCCTTCTGCATTGCTTGTGCCTGAACGTGTGCGCGAGGCTGTTTCGGAAGCGCGCCCGCCATGCACATCCCCGCCAGCAAAAAACACGCCACCAGTCCAACAGCGAGTCCAGCAGAAAGCCCAGCGCCCACCAGCGGCGCCCTCGGCCGCGCCACGCTCCGCGTTGCCCTGCTCCGCGCCGCCCCGTTCTGTTCAGCCGGCGCGCAATCCATTTCTCTCATTATCCGCATGAACCCTCGCTTCCCTTCCCGACGCACCCTGCGTCCCATTCTGCCGCGTTAATTTGCTGCGGGAACTTGCTGAAATAATGCCCCGCACGTCCAACCCTCTCGGCCGTAACGTGCACTTTCGCCATGAAAGGACCGTCAGCCACGCGGCGCACATATTAGCCCCCTTCCCCATTTTCGCCAACAACTTGCGGCACCAATCCCGCCTCCCACCATCGCGCGCCCTGTAGCTCATGTCCCGTTCGCGAATGCCTTCGCGAACTGACATGAGGTCTTTCGCCTCGCCCCTAGCCCGTCACTGCCAGCCAGCCCCTGATCGCGCTGTCATTCCGAGCTTGCCTGCTGCTTGCCCGCCGTCTGCACACCGCGGCGTGTGGCGGGCAGGCAGGCGACGATGCGGCGAGCATCCGACGAGGAATCTGCTTTTCGCCTTTCGTAGGGGCGGGTTCACCCCGCCCACACGGTTTTTGTCATCCTGAGCGGAGCGCCTTCTGCGCAGCCGAAGGATCTCGCCTCGGAACTTACGGGTGCCCCATCCGGAGTTTACCCCGACGCGTCTGGCCGGGGCGCTTTGTGCGAAGGGTGGGCTGCTCTCGGTGGCACAGGCTCTCAGCCTGTGTGCTCTTCGTAGAGGCGGGGTTTCGTGCCGTTCGCGTCCCGACGCCTTTACCGGGAAGCCTCCTCACCCGCGCGCCGGGCTCCCGCCATCGCGTGCCTGTAGCTCATGTCCCGTTCGCGAATGCCTTCGCGAACTGACATGAGGTCTTTCGCCTCGCCCCTAGCCCGTCACTGCCAGCCCCTCATCGCGCTGTCATTCCGAGCTTGCCCGCCGCCTGCACACCGCGGCGTGTGGCGGGCAGGCAGGCGACGATGCGGCGAGCATCCGACGAGGAATCTTCCTGGCCTTGCTCGCCTTATTTTTCCCTTGACGTTCTCAGTACTATATGGTATATAGTTGTCCTCGGCTGGGTTTCCAGCCAACATTTCGAGAAAGAGAAAGGCGGGCCGCGGAGACGCGGCCCTTTCGCTTTTTATGCGCTCTCAAAATTCTAATCGAGGAAATATGGGAAATTAGAACTTGATGCAACTTACACAAAACAAACGACCGAGACCATTTCTAATCGCGGAAATTTCTGCTTTTAGAAAAATTAAGCGTCCATTTCCGAACAGCTTTCCCACACGCGCACACGCAAGCGTCCCAATCGCGATTCTTTGCGGCTCGGATCGCAACAAGCGTTGCATTCCTCGAGCGCCCGATGTACGCTCCGTCGCTCGAAAATCGAAATACGGAACAAACTTCATCCCTGAAACGTATTGCCAATACAAGCAAGATGGAACGTATTCCTGATAACGGAGGCGCATGATGCGCAAGTTCATTTTCTGGTTCGCCGCTCTGGCTATTGCAATCCCAACGCTGCCGCTGGTCGCGGCCGCGCAGTCAAAGGAAGCCGCAGCCTCTGCTGCCGCAGCGGCCCCCGCCGCCACTCCGGCCAATCCCGACGAGTTCAAGGTCGAACAGCAGAAAACCACTGGCTCGGTCACCGTGGAAGGCAAGGTGATCAATTACGACGCGATTGCCGGCACTCTCGTGGTGCACCCGCAAGGCTGGGATGATGTGCCGCAGGACACACCTAAAGACGACAAAAATCCGCCCGTCGAGGCCAGCATGTTCTACGTGGCCTACTTCAAGTCCGGAGCGGACGCCTCGTCGCGCCCGGTGACGTTCCTTTATAACGGCGGGCCCGGCTCCTCCACCGTGTGGCTGCACATGGGCGCATTCGGACCCCGCCGCGTGGTCACCGCTGACGATACGCACACTCCGGCGGCGCCTTATCCGCTGGTGAACAACGACTTCAGCCTGCTCGACGCGAGCGACTTGGTCTTTGTCGACGCGCCCGGCACGGGCTTCAGCCGCGTCGCCGGACCGAACAAGGAAAAGGCCTTCTTCGGCGTCGATCAGGACGCCCACGCTTTTGCGGAATTCATCACCCAGTTCCTGGCGAAGTACGGTCGCTGGAATTCGCCGAAGTATTTGTTTGGCGAAAGCTATGGCACCACGCGCTCTGCCGTGTTGGCCGCTATGCTCGAAGGCGATTACGACGTGGACTTCAACGGCGTGATGCTGCTGTCGCAGATATTGAGCTTCGATAACAGCGTCGATGGCCCAGAGGGCAATCCAGGCATGGATTTGCCTTACGAGCTCGCGTTGCCAACCTACGCCGCGACGGCTTGGTATCACCACAAGCTGCCGACCCAGCCCGGCGATCTGGAAGGGTTCCTGAAGGAAGTGGAGCACTTCGCCATGAATGATTACGCCATGGCGCTCGAGGCGGGCACCTCGCTGCCCACGGAACAACGCCAAGCGATCGCCGAGAAGCTGCATAACTACACCGGCCTTTCTGTCGCTTACATCCTGAAAGCCGACCTGCGTATCAGCGGCGGAGAATTCGAGAAAAACCTGCAGGACGACGAGAACCTGACCACCGGGCGACTGGACACGCGCTTCTCCGGACCATCCATGGACCCGCTGAGTAAGGAAGCGGACTACGACCCGCAGTCCGCGTCCATCAGCTCCGCGTATGTATCCGTATTCAACGACTACGTGCGCAAGGATCTGAAGTTCGGCGAAGACAGAACCTACAAGCCGGAGATCAACACCGGGAGTTGGGATACGACGCACCACGGAAATCCGTCAACGCCGAACGTGATGCTCGATTTGTCCGAGGCGATGAAGTACAACCCCAACCTCAAAGTGCTCCTGAACGCAGGCTACTACGATCTGGCCACGCCCTTCTTCGAAGGCGTATACGAAATGCAGCACTTGCAAATTCCCGCGGAACTGGTGAAGAACATCCAATTCAGGTTCTACCAGTCCGGGCATATGGTCTACGCGCACGAAGCTTCGCTGAAGCAGCTGCACGACAACGCCGCGGCGTTCATTGCGTCGACGGACAACACCAAGGGCAAGTAAGCGTATATCTGCACGGCGTGATTTTCCGGCGCGAGACCGCCGTGCAGAACTAGACGCATACGAGTGGCGAGAACACGCGCAAGCAGTTTTCTTTTGGTAAGATTTCGCCACTTTGCCTGATTCTTCCGACAAGCGAAGGCGGGCCAGCAAGCCCCGTCCGAAACAACCCGCCACGGCGAGCGTCGCCAACAACGGCGCGGCGAACGCGCTCGCCGTAATTTTCCAATCCAAAACAAAAGAAGCGGAACGCATCGCCGAGCGGCCCAACGCGGCTGGCGTGAGCGCGTGGCGGCGATGGGGCCCCTACGTGAGCGAACGCTCCTGGGGAACCGTCCGCGAGGATTACAGCAGCGACGGATCGGCGTGGACGTACCTGACGCACGATCAGGCGCGAAGCAAAGCGTATCGATGGGGAGAGGATGGCATCGCGGGATTCTGCGACCGCTATCAATTGCTGTGCTTCTCGTTGGCGCTTTGGAATGGCCGGGACCCTATCCTGAAGGAGAGAATGTTCGGGCTGACTCCCTCCGAGGGAAATCACGGAGAGGATGTGAAGGAATATTATTTCTATCTGGACGCGACGCCGACCTACAGCTATCTGAAAATGTTGTACAAGTATCCGCAAGCTGCGTTTCCCTATCAGAAATTAATCGACGAAAATCGCGCGCGCGGCGGGCGCGGGGCGGAATATGAGCTGTTGGACACGGGCGCGTTCGACGGCGGCGCGTATTTCGATGTGGTGATCGAATACGCGAAAGTATCGGCGGAAGATATTGCGATTCGCGTGGAAGCGTTCAACCGCGGACGCGAAGATGCGCAGCTCGATGTGATTCCGCAGATTTGGTTTCGCAATACCTGGGCGTGGACGAATCCGCCGGGCCCGGAACCAACCATCCGGCCGGGACCAGCGGCGAAAAATGCCGTGAGTTTGCTGGCGGACGACCGCGCGGCGAAGATGCTGCCGAACCTGATGTTCGAATACCGGCTGGGGCAGCGCTATTTGTACGGGCCGGCGCGCGCCACGCTGCTTTTCACGAACAACGAAACGAATGCGCCTGCCGTGCACGGAGAGTGGGCGAAGAGCCGCAAGGCGCATACGAAGGATGCATTCCACCGCGCGATCGTTCATGGTGAAGATTGCCTGAATCCGCAGCGAATCGGGACCAAGGCGGCGCTGCATTACAAAATGAACGTGCGAAAAGGCGAATCGGCGGTGGTGCGGTTGCGGTTCAGTCCAGAGATGCTGGACGCACCGCTGGAAGAAGTGGACGCCATCGTCGAGCAACGGAAGCGCGAGACGAACGAGTTCTACGAGACGATTCATCCGCCGAAAGCGAGCGCGGAGGAAAAAACAATTCAGAGGCAGGCGCTCGCGGGAATGCTCTGGAGCAATCAGATTTATTTGTTCGACGTGCAGAAATGGTTGGAAGGCGACGACGCGCGAGTCCCGCCCCCGGCGTCGCGGAAATCGATGCGCAACGCGCACTGGCGGCATTTGAACTCAATGCGACTGCTGGCGGTACCGGACAAATGGGAATATCCGTGGTTCGCGGCGTGGGATTTGGCGTTTCATTGTGTGACGCTGGCGCTGGTGGACACTTCGATCGCGAAAGACAATTTGTGGTTTCTGCTTTTCGAGCAATTCCTGCATCCCAACGGGCAAATTCCCGCATACGAATGGGAGTTTTCGGATTTGAATCCGCCCGTACACGCGTGGGCGTGCTGGCGCGTCTACCAACGCGAAAAACAAAACGCCGGCGCGGGCGACCGCGTTTTTCTGGAGCGTTGCTTCCACAAGCTGCTGATGAATTTCGCGTGGTGGGTCAACAAAGTCGACAGCGAAGGGCTGAATGTGTTCGAGGGCGGATTCCTCGGGCTCGACAACATCACCGTGGTGGACCGAAGCGAGAAATTGCCGGGCGGAGCAATTCTGCAACAATCGGACGCCACCGGATGGATGGGGTTTTTCTGCTTGTACATGATGCGCATCGCGCTGGAACTGGCGCGGCAGAATCCGGCGTACGAAGCGCTGGCGACGAAATTCTTTCAGCATTTTATTTACATCGGCTCGGCCATGAAGAAGATGGGCGGACGCGATTACCAGCTTTGGGATGCGGAAGATGGATTTTTTCACGATGTGCTGCGGTATCCCGACGGCCGAGTGCATCGATTCAAAGTACGTTCGCTGGTGGGGCTGATTCCGCTATTCGCGATTGAAGTGCTGGAGGAAAACGACCTGACGCCGTTCCCGCAATTTGCGGCGAACGTGGACTGGTTCATACGAAACCGGCCGGACTTGGTGGGCGACGCATGTTATTCGGAAACACGCGATGGAGTGCGGCGGCACGTTTTGTCCATCGTGGATCGCGGGCAACTCTCGCGAATTCTGGAGCATTTGTGGGATGCGGAGGAATTTTTGTCGGTGGCGGGGATTCGAAGCCTTTCGAAGCGCCACGACGAAGAGCCGTTTGTGTTTGAAGGACGAGAGGTGAGATACGAGCCGGGTGAAGCGGCGTCGAAAATCAAGGGTGGAAATTCGAATTGGCGCGGGCCGATTTGGTTTCCGACGTCGTATCTCATCGTCGAGTCGCTGAAAAAATTCGCCGACGCGTTTGGCAACGATTTCGCGGTGAAGACGGCGGCGTCCGGCGGAAAGAGCGTGACGCCAAAACAGATGGCGGCGGAAATCGCCCAGCGAATGATCGAGCTTTTTGTCCGCGATGGCGACGGGGCGCGGCGAATTCATGGAGGCGCGGGAATTTTTCAAAGCGACGCGCACTGGCGGGATTTGCTGCTCTTCCACGAATATTTCCATGGCGACACAGGCACAGGCTTGGGCGCGAGCCACCAGACGGGATGGACGGGGCTGGTGGCAAATCTGATCGATGAATGGCGGCGGTAGCGGCGAATTGCGGGAGAAAGATATGGACCGATATGACTTGGTGGTGATCGGCTCGGGCCCTGCCGGGGAAAAAGGCGCGGCGCAGGCGGCGTATTTCGGCAAACGCGTGGCGCTCGTGGAGCAAGCGGCGGTTGTGGGAGGCGCGTGCATCAATACCGGCACGGTGCCGAGCAAGACGCTGCGCGAGTCGGCGTTATATTTTTCAGGGCTGCGGCAGCGCGGGATTTACGGCATTGACTACTCGCTGCGCGAAGGCCTGACGGTGCAGGATTTCATGCGCCACAAAGATGAAGTGGTCGCCGAGGAACGGAAGAAGATCGAGAAGAATCTGGCGGCGCACAACGTGGAATACGTGCAGGGAACGGCGGCATTCGAAGGCCCGCACGAAGTGACGGTGAGTTCGCAAAATCCAGCAGAGCGAAGATTGCACGGAGAGGCTGTGCTCATCGCGACAGGGTCGCGGCCGCACCGCGCGGCCGAAATTCCCTACGACGACCGCCGGGTTTTCGATTCGGATTCGATCCTGCGGATGGAGCAGATTCCGCAAAGCATGATCGTTGTGGGCGGAGGCGTGATCGGATGCGAATACGCGTCGATTTTCGCCGCCCTGGGAGTGAAGGTGATGCTCGTGGACGGGCGCGAGCGGCTGCTTCCCTTCCTCGACGCAGAGATCGCGGAGCGATTGCGCGCAAGGCTGGAAAAGCTCGGAGTTCAGTTTTATTTCAGCGAGCGCGTCGCGAAAACCGAAGCGCAGAATTCCGGCGTTCACATGACACTCAGCTCGGGTAAATCTCTCGACGCGGAGACGGCCTTGTTTGCGGCGGGACGACGCGGAAACATCGATGGGCTGAAACTCGAAAAGGCGGGAGTGGAAGTCAATGCGCGCGGACTGATCAACGTGAATGAACGCTATGAGACATCCGCGGCGGGAATTTACGCTGCCGGGGACGTCATCGGTTTTCCGGCGCTGGCGTCCACGTCGATGGAGCAGGGGCGGCTGGCGGTGTGTCACGCGTTTGGGTTTCAGTACAAACAGAGGCTCGCGTCCACGATGCCGATGGGAATTTACACGATTCCGGAGATTTCGGCGGTGGGCGAGACGGAAGAGACGTGCTCTGAAAAACAGATTCCGTTCGGAGTGGGACGCGCACGCTACGAGAATAATGCGCGCGGAATGATCGTTGGCGATACGGGTGGATTGCTGAAACTTGTTTTCCGGCGGGACGACAAGAAACTCATCGGCGTGCATATCATCGGCGAAAATGCGACGGAGCTGGTGCATATCGGATCGGCGCTGATCGAAATGGGCGGCACACTCGACACGCTGATCGAACTTGTGTTCAATTACCCGACGCTTTCGGAGACGTACAAATACGCGGCGTATGACGGCCTGGGGAATTTGGCCGGTCACAAGCTGCGCGAGGGATAAACGTAACGGCTGCACAGACGGGCATTAGTCAGTGGGGTTGCGCGGGAAACTGAGGTACGGCAGGCGAACCCCGTTCAAGACGATTTGGTCGGCCTGTATGGATGTTGGCGGCTCGAAGCCCGCGTCACCGCCGTGAGTCACATAATCGTCTTGATCAACTCCATCACCACTCACGCCGAGGCCGCCCACAAGCTGGCCATTGATGTAAATCCCTTCGCTCCCTGGAAAAAATACGATGCCGCTTTGATTGGGGCTAGCGGGCTGCGAGCCTTGCGTGCAGGGGTTGGCAACGTCGTTGGTGTAAAGCGCGAAGAACGGGCCAGGGGCAGTGCCGTCGATGCCGGGAGGATAGAGAGGCTGCGCGCCGAAGCCGATGGTGCGGTTGGTGACGGCAGTGCCGATTGGAACGCCAGCGAGGTCGGCAGGAGCGCGAGAGGCGCTATTGAAATACACCATGTTGCGCGCTTTGGTGGCGGCGACGTCGACGCTAAACACGGTGGCGTCGGTCATGCGATAAAGCGCGATGATGGTGCCGTCAAGATCCGCGACAGAGATGACCATCTTCGTGCGAACTCCAATGGGCAGGCGAATCACGGCGCGGGTCTGATTGGCCGTGGCGACGGCGGCCATCACGACGGAATTGACTTGGGCCGACGAGAGGCCGCCGAGCGGGCCGGGATTCGGGCCAACGAGATAGCCTTCCGGCGCAGGGTTGGGGCTGGCGACCGGGCCGACGAGATACGTTGCGCCGGTGGCCGTGCCGGCGGACACACCTGAAGGCAGAGCGGTTTGATCCACGAATGGCAGCGCAATGCCGTTGATGAAAATCACGCCGGGAGCTCCGGGCGTGGGGCCAAAGCCGTTGCTGGTGGCGGCGGAAAAGGCGGCGAATTCGGCAACGTCAGCGGGTGCGCCGGCCACGCCAACGCCGCCGAGCAAAACACCGTTTTCGAAAAGCGGGACGCCGCCTGGATTGACGGCGTTCGGGTTCGAGTCGTTCACGTCGACTTTGCCGGTGGCGACGCCGAGGCCCGTTTGCGCGCCGCTGATGGAAAGCGCGGGCGGGATCGATTCTCCGGGATTGAAATTGGAAGAGAGCGGGCAGCCGCGATTGGTGTTCTCGATGCCATAGAGAGCGGCACTGGGGGTGTCGGTAACGCCGGGAGGAAAATGAATGCCGCTGATGAAACGCACCGTGCGCGAAGACAACGGCGCCTGATCGTTGCTGAAAAACGCGGCGGTGCGGGCGAGGGAGACGGCGAGCTCGTTGGTGTCCACAGTTTGGCCGAAATTGCCGAGCGAGGTGGGAGAGAAACCAGGCTTCTGATAGACGGCCAGAATGTCGCCTTCGCGATTGGTGATGGCGATGACGTACGGGGCGTTTACAGCCGCAGCGGCGGCCTGAGCGATAGATTGGACCTGGGAGGCGGATAGTTCGGCGACGGACGGTGGAGGGGCAGAAGAGTTCGACGAGGAGCTTGTTCCGCCGCAGGAAAAGAGGCTGGTGGCAAGAGCCGCGGCAAAGGCGAAAAGGAAGGTTGGCGGCCGCGGGGCACGAGAGTTTTTCAGGCGGCCAGTCCTTTGCATCGCGGGACGCAGTGAGCACCTCAGGCGAACTGAGATGTTCGTACCACACACGACGCGGCGACTCAAGATGAAGAGGCTCTTGTGTGGCGACTGAGTTCCTTTCAAGCAACAGAGCGAACACAAAGTACGTGAATATTCTTGCCGGGCCGCAGGGCGTGTGGTAGCAAAGAGCGCATCCTGTGGCCTCCGGAACTGCCATGTGGTCACGCAGGCTTCTCCGAGAATTGAATGCCACTGCATCTTTGCGCGCAGGCAGGGTTTGTGGGGCGTTGCTGGCGATGGCGGCTGCTGGGGTTTGCGGCGTATGCGCGCGCGCGAATGGCGTGCAACAAGATCAGCGGCTGACGCGGCCGAACGAGCAAGTATCGGCCGTGCAAGGGCAGGTGCGCGATTCGGCGGGGAGGCCTGTGGGCGGGGCGAAAGCTGCTCTGCAGGCGGCTTCAGGCGGACAAGCGCTGCAGACTGCGACAACCGGGGATGGCATATTCCGGTTCAGAAATGTGACGCCGGGAGTTTACAAGCTGACGATTGAAAAAGACGGGTTCCAGGCCTTCTCGCGCGACAATATTGCGATTGCCGCGGCGGAAATTGTCACCATGGAATTGCGGCTGGAGGCCGTGACAGCTCCCGCGAGCGTGCAACGACCGCCGCAGGAACCAGGCGCGGCGCCAATTCCAGAGCAGCCAGCGGCGGTTCTTCCCAGTTACCACGGGATTCAGCCGCCCAGCGCGCAAACGAATGCGCCGGCGCAGCCGTTGCCTCCCGAAGACGAGGTTTTCGAGGCGAAGCCGGATCGCTGGAACGTCGCAATGCCAGAGTGGAAACGCTATCCGAACGGCGGCGAATATCCGTACACGCAAGCGCATTGGTGGGATCCGTTCAACCGCAACAAATGGAAGGGCGATTATCCGATCATTGGGAACGCGATATTTTTCGATTTCACGGGGACCAGCGACACACTTTTTGACGAGCGGCTGGTGCCGTCGCCCAGCGGAGTGAGCCGGGCGGAGCCGGGAACGGCGGCTTTTTTCGGCAAAGGCGAGGAAAGTTTTCTCAATCAGGATTTCCGGTTCACGTTTGACCTGTTTCATGGCGACACCAGTTTCAAGCCGGCGGATTGGCGCATTCGCTTCACGCCTGAATTCAATATCAACTACCTGGACACGCAGGAATTGGGGAGCGTCAACATCGACGTGCGCGCGGGAACGTCGCGCTACGACACGCACATCGGAGTGCAGGAACTGTTCGCGGAATACAAGATTGCGGACCTCAGCCCAGACTACGATTTTGTTTCCGTGCGCGCGGGAATTCAGCAATTCACGAGCGATTTTCGCGGATTTCTTTTTTCGGACGAGCAGCCGGGATTGCGGTTCTTTGGGAACCTGAAATCGAATCGCTGGCAGTACAACCTGGCCTATTTTCAGATGCTCGAGAAAGACACCAACAGCGGGCTGAATACGTTCCAGCAGCGGCATCAGCAGGTTGGCGTTGCGAATTTGTATATGCAGGATTTTCTGTGGAAGGGGTACACGACCGAATTCAGCGTCGCGTACAACAAAGACGACCCGACGGTCCATTTTGACACGGACGGATTCTTGGTGCGGCCGGCGCCGATCGGAAACGTGGTAAATCAGGGCGCGGGAATCGAAACGCACGGGATTCGCGTGGCGTATCTGGGATGGACGAGCGACGGGCACATTGGACGGATCAACGTCAGCCATGCTTTTTACCAGGCGCTGGGCTACGACACGTTCAATCCGATTGCCGGGCGCAAAGTCACGGTGAACGCGCAGATGGCGGCGTTGGAGCTATCGAAAGATAAAGATTGGATGCGATTTCGCGGAAGTTTTCTTTACTCTTCCGGGGATGCCAATCCGCGCGACGGGCGCGCGCGAGGATTTGACGCCATCATCGACAATCCAGCATTCGCAGGCGGGATTTTCAGCTTCTGGAACCGCGAGGCAATACGACTCACGGGTTCCGGCGTGGAGCTGACGCCGGAAGAGAGCTTGCTGCCGGACCTGCGGTCGGACAAAAACGAAGGCCAGGCCAATTTTGTGAACCCGGGGATCTGGATTTACAACGGCGGAGCGGATTTTGACGTGACGGCGAAGCTCACCGCAGTGACAAATTTCAACTACATGCGATTCGACCGCACCGAGCCGCTCGAATTGGTGCTTTTTCAGTCGCCGATCCATCACGATATTGGCGAGGAATTTGACCTTGGCGCGAAGTACAGGCCGCCGCTCGCCGAAAATATCGCGCTGACGTTTGGCGGCTCGGTATTTCAACCAGGACAAGGGTTTCAAGATATTTACACGAAGCGGACGCTGTTCTCAGCGTTCGCAAACTTAAGATTTCGATTCTGAGGGCGAGCGCTTAGTGAAACGGGCGGGCAAATTCGCCGCGGGTGGTGCGGGGCAACGGTATGTTGCGCCGATATGCTTTGCCGCAGCTGGGGCTGTACTGGCTTTTGCGCTGAGCGGGTGGCACAGCCGCGTGCGAGCACAGAACCAGGGCAACTCGACACTGCTCATCAATCAGGCGCAGGCGGACGCGGACAGAAAGTCCACAGGATGCGTTTCCTGCCACGTCGGCGTGGACCAGCCGACCATGCACACGACGGGCACGGTGCGGCTGGGGTGCGTCGACTGCCACACAGGAGATGCGCGGGTCGCGGTTCCGGCAAGCGCCAGACCCGGTTCGCCGGAATACGAAAGCGCGAAGGCGAAGGCGCATCCAAGGCCGACGCTGCCGTGGCTGTGGAAGAGTTCGGCGAATCCGGTGCGCGCGTATACGGACTGGCTTCGCGAAAGCCCTGAATACATTCAATTCGTGAACCCGGGAGACTTGCGCGTGGCGAACAAGACCTGCGGGCAAAGCGGTTGCCACGCGCAGGAAGTTTATTCGGTACGGACCAGCATGATGACGGCCGGCGGAATTCTGTGGGGCGCGGCGCTCTACAACAACGGTTCGTACCCGCTGAAGGACGAACATTTCGGCGAGAGTTATGCGGCCAACGGCACACCGCAGCGGGTGAAGACGTATCCGGCGCCAACTCCTGAAGAGACGCTCACCAAAGGGATTTTGCCATTCGTGGAGCCGCTCGAGCGGTGGGAGATTTCGCAGCCGGGAAATGTGCTGCGAGTGTTCGAGCGAGGCGGCGAAGAGAAAAGCGAAATTGGAAATCCGAACCGGCTGGAAGAGAGTGGAAAGCCGGACGACAAGCTGAGCTCGCGTGGATTCGGGACGCAACTGCGCACCGATCCCGTTTTTCTGGGATTGCAGAAGACGAGGCTGCTCGACCCTACTTTAAATTTGCCGGGAACCAACGATCAGCCGGGAGATTATCGCGGGAGCGGCTGCACGGCGTGCCACGTGGTCTATGCGAACGATCGATCTGCGACGCATTCGATGCAGTACGCGCAATACGGGAACATGGGCGAAAGCGCGGAAGCGGATGCGACGATTCCACGCGGAGAACCGGGCCATCCCATCAAGCACGAGTTCACGCTCTCCATGCCTTCGAGCCAGTGCATGGTGTGCCATGTGCATCCCGGCACGAACATGCTGGCGACGTACTACGGAGATACGTGGTGGGATAACGAAGTGGACGCGAAGGCGATGTACCCGCCGAAACAGCACAATCCCAGCGATGACGAGCGCTACAACGTTGGCGTGCGAAATCCGGAGGCGGCGGCTCCGCGAGGATTGTGGGCGGACGTGAAATTTCTGGCGGAGACGGGCAGCGCGGAGTTCAACAAGAAACTTGAAAATACGCAATTCGACGACTTCCACGGGCACGGATGGATTTTCCGACAGGTGCAGAAGCACGACCGCGACGGCAATTTGCTCGATGCGAATGGGAATGTGGTGGCATCCGACGACGCGCAGAAGTTTGGAAAGGCAGTGCATCTTCAGGACCTGCATTTGGAAAAAGGGATGCAGTGCGTGGATTGTCACTTCGCGCAGGATGCCCACGGCACGGGACAGATCTACAACGAGCCGCGCGCGGCGATAGCGATTCGTTGCACGGATTGTCATGGCACCATCCGGCAGAAGACAACGCTGCTTACGTCGGGTCCTGCATCGCCCGAAGGCGGAATCAATCTGGCGGCGAAGCGAACACCGTGGGGCGAGCGCGAATTTTATTGGCAGGACGGCAAGCTTTATCAGCGCTCGATGATGCGGCGCGATTTGCAATGGGAAGTAACGCAGGTGCTGGACACCATCACGCCGGGAAATTCGCATTACAGCGAAAAATCGCGGCTGGCCAAGACGCTGCGGACGAATGGAGAGACGTGGGGCGACGTGCCCGCGAGCGATGCGGAGCTCGCGCATCCGCGAACGGGCATGACGTGTTTTGCATGCCACTCTTCGTGGACGCCGAACTGTTTCGGGTGCCATCTGCAGATGACCGCGAACAATCGCCGGAGAATGTTGCACAACGAAGGAACGGTGTCGCGCAACTGGACGAGCTATAACTTCCAGGTGCTGCGAGACGACGCGTACATGCTGGCGGTTGACGGCACGGTTACGGGGCATCGCGTGGCGCCGGCGCGTTCGAGCTGCGCGATTCTGGTGAGCTCGCAGAACGCTAACCGCGAATGGCTGTATTACACGCAGCAAACCGTTTCGGCGCCGGGGTTGAGCGGGCAGGCGTTCAGCACATTCGTGCCACACACAGTGCGCGCCACGGAAACGAAGCAATGCACCGATTGCCACGTGGCCAAAGCGGGCGACAACAACGCGTGGATGGCGCAGGTGCTGCTGCTGGGCACGGATTTTCTGAACTACGAAGGCCGCTATGCGTACGTGGCCGAAGGAGACAAGGGATTTTCGGCCGTGGCTGTCGCCGAGCACGACGATCCGGACACCGTTTACGGTAGCGATTTCCAGAGCATTGCTTACCCGGACGACTACCGGAAGTTCGTGACAGGCGGGCGAAAACTGGGCACGGCGTACCACCACGAAGGAAAATCCGTTTTGAGCGTGCAGATGCGGGGCGAATACGTTTACGCGGCGATGGGCAAAGGCGGATTCCGCGTCTACGACATCGCGAACGTCGATAACAAGGGATTCTCCGAACGAATGGCGACCGCGCCGGTCTCTCCGCTGGGGCAAAGACTGTACGTGAAGACGAAGTTTGCGACGGACGTGGCCACGCCGACGACGCTCGCGGTCGATCCTACGCAGATGCAATTCGCGCAGAACCAAGAGCAGCCGATCCATTTGATGTACGGCTTTCTGTACGTTACGGACAAGTACGAAGGGCTGATCGTCATTGGAAACCCGCACTTGAAGAGCAAAGCGCCGGGCGTTTCGACGCTGTTGAATGGAAATCCGGATGATAATTTTCTGCGGCGCGCGGTGACGTTCAATCCAAACGGAATTTTGAACGGCGCGAGGCGCATCGCGATTGCCGGGACTTACGCTTACATCCTTTGCGACCGCGGGCTAGTGGTCGTTGATTTGAACAATCCCCTTCTGCCGCAAGTCGTGTCACGGATTGGCGCACCGGAATTGAATGAGCCGCGAGGTATCGCGATTCAGTTTCGCTATGGATTCATCGTTGACCGCGATGGAATGAAAGTGCTTGACGTGACGGACCTCGCGCATCCACGAGTCGTGCCGGGCGCAACGGTGCCACTCAGTGATGCGAGAAATATTTATGTGGCGAGGACGTACGCGTACGTTGCGGCGGGCAAACAGGGAATGGCGGTGATCAACGTGACGAAGCCGGAACAGCCGGTGATGGACCAGATTTTTACGGCAGGCGGCGCGATGAACGATGTGAACGACGTGAAGTTGGGCGCCACGGCGGCGAGCATCTTCGCGTACGTCGCGGACGGCAGGAATGGAATGCGCGTGGTGCAGTTGATTGCGCCGGAAGATAACCCGAAATTCGAAGGCTTCAGCCCGCGACCTCTGTTGAAGCTGGTGGCGAGTTATCGAACCGCCGGGCCGGCGCTGGCCATTTCCAAAGGAATTGACCGGGATCGCGCGGTGGATGAGAGCGGAAATCAGATTGCGGTATTCGGAAGACGCGGCGCGCGGCCGTTTAACTTCGAAGAGATGCAACGAATGTTTTTGCGCGATGGGAAGCTGTACACGGTAACGAATGGGCCGCCAGGAAAGCCGCGCACGGGATCGACAAGCGTCGCGGCGCGCGCAGAGAAGTGGATCAGCGGGCTGATCGGGAAAAGCGGCAGCGAGTAGTTAGCGCACAACTGCTGCGGCCGTGGACCCAACACTCGCAGCGGGAGTGAAATTTCGAGAACTCTTCAGCAAATCCGGCAGCGAGAATTTCCCCGGATAGATTTTTTCCTGCGACCAATCGTGATAGGTGTGGCATTCCGAGCAGCCAGCGGGCGCGGCGGAAGCTCGTTGCGCGTGGCATTCCTGGCACGTACGAATGCTCGGCAGATTCACGTCCGAAGTGAGCCGACTCGAAGCAATGCTAGAGTGGCAGGATTCGCAGGAGACCATGCGGTGCGCGTCGTGGCTGAAAGAAGAACTTGGCAGCCAGCGAACAGTGATGCGCGACGCGGTAATCGCCGGCAGCGAATTCCCTTCCGAGAAAGTGAGTGCGTGGCACTCCGAACAAGTCTTGCGCCAGAGTAGATTCTCGGCCGCGGCGGTCTGTTCGGCTACCCACGGGTCGCGAGTGACGACGCGCGGAGTTGCTCGGACGGATTTTTCAGGCAAGCGTGGCGGCGAGAAAGTTTCGCGCAGGGCGGAAGGATGCGAAGAAACGTACTGCTGGTATTCGCCGCGAACAAACGCGTCTATTTTTGCCGGCGTGTCGTGCGGGACGGATTGCGAGAAACGGGCGTCGAATTCGAGCGCGTGACACGAGAAGCACGTATTTGCGTATGTCGGCGGAGCCATGTAGGCGAGCTCGGAGCGTTTTTGCGCGGCGCTGCTAACGTGAGCGGCCGATACCGAAGCAAATTGAGCGCCGCTCGCGAACGTGACCGCTTGAATGCCGGGCGCGCCGTAAGGCCACGATCCGTGGCCCGCGCCGGGGCGATGGCAGTCGTTGCAGGCAAGCTGCACGCGACGGCCGCCGGGGCCGAGGAGATTTTCTTGCAAATGAACGGCGTGGTTGAATTTGATGCTGCCGGGGTCTTTGAAATTGGCGCGCAGCGGAGCAAATTCGGGATGCTTGGCAAACGAGAGGACCGCACGCGCGAAATGCGGAGCGCCTGAGCGCGTCGAGAGATTGGCGTGGCATTGCGTGCACGACGCGTCGCGCACTCTGACAAGCTGCGTGCGGCCGAGATGCTCAGCGTGGCATGAACTGCACGACGGCGTGAAAGTTTGCGCGGCTTGGTGAATGGGACCGTCGTGGCAGGCGAGGCACGCCTGGTCAGTTACTGGATGGCGAAAGGAAATGGTATCCGCGACGTGGCAGACGGAGCACTTCTGCCCGAAAAACGCATGCGGCGCGGAGACGGCACCCATGCTGTAAGGCGTTCGATTGCCGGAGACACGCACAACGGCCAGCCACAAAAGCGCGGCTACCGGAAGCGCCACGGAAAGAATGAAGCGCCAGCGACGAAGGGGATGCGGCCGCTCGAAATAGGAGAGCTCGATTCGCTGGGCCAGCTTCTTTGCTGTTCTCGGACGACGCGGCAAACGTTCGCTCCCCGTTTTTCAGATCAGAAGCGCAAGGCCATCACGGCGTGTACCGCCGCGAGCGCCAGCAAAGCGTAAGACAGCGGCACATGGACCAGGAGCCAAGCGTGCAAGACGCGATGGAGTTGCTCCTGACGCGTGAGCTGGCGCTCTTCTTCGCAGATACTTTCGAAATCCTTCAGCGTATCGTGCAGTTCCGGCGGCAACCTCAGACGCAGCTCTTCAAATAGTCCCGCAGCTTGCGGCGCATCGGCGAGCGGCGACGAGCGGTGTTGTGCGGGCGCATTCAGAAATGGGCGCATGCGCCGCAAATAGAATTCGCGCAGTACACTGCGCGCCTCCTCGCTGACCTCGACGCCTATTTCAACGGCCGACGCAGCAGTCGCGCCAGAAGCAGAGCCCGCGTGAGGAGCGGGAGCTGGCGCGCCTTCGATTGCTCCACAGGCCGCCGTGGCAAGCTGATCGGCTTCTTCGCGGAGTTGGGAGCGAATGTGATCAATCTGCTCGTAAATCGTCTCCATGGGCACTTCGATGGTCATGCGGCGCGGGATGTACGCCTGCAGGATCGCGCCGAAAATGCCGCTCGCGACCACGATGAAAAGCAAAATCATCAGCACAAAAGTGAGCGTGCCGCGCATGTGAAATCCCGCGTGAAAAAGAATTATGGGCAGGCTGACCAGGCCCAGCCAGAGATGTCCGCGCATCCACGTCTGCGCGCGGCCGACGCGCCAAACGGGAACTTTCTTGCGCGCGCCGAGCAGGCCAGCAAAAATCATCAGCGCGAAACCAGCGACGCCGAAAGCGAGCCCAATGCCGCTGCCGCCGCGAGGGCCTTGCGGCGAGCGAAGAGCGTAGGGAATGTAAACGGCAGTTGCGACAGCCAGGATGAGCGCCGCCGCGATGAGCCATTTTCGCTGCTTTTGGTCGAAGAGCATGCCCGTCTCAGTCCTCTTTCGATTGGGCGAGAAGCTGGCCAAAGAATTTGCGAGGATCGACGCGATGGGCGGCGTCGTGCGGGCAAGCATAAACGCAGCTCGGCTCCGCATGATCGGTGCAGAGATCGCACGAAGTAGCCTTCTGCTTAACGACCGCGCGCGTGCGGCCGGGCGACTCGGGATCAGCCAGGTTCACGGTGAACGGGTGCATGTTGATGTTTCCGTAGGGGCAATTGTTGGCGCACTGGCCGCATCCGATGCACCAATCCTCGATGATGACTTCCAGAGTATTGCGCCTGCGAATCGAGCCGACCGGACAGCCGACCATGCACAACGGGTCGCGGCACTGGCGGCAGGAAGTGGCGACGAGATATTTGTCGAAGCGCAAACCTTCGCGAATCAGGCGCGTCACGCCGTCGTGAGCGTCGGCGCATGCCCGCACGCAAGCGTCGCAGCGGGTGCAGCGTTCGAGATCGAGGATCAGAAGGCTTTGCGCTTCCATCAGACCCTGAGCGAGAAAATCCTGAAGCGGAGTGGATTCGACCAAAGCGAGGCGGTCGCGGTTTTCCTGCTGTCGTCCGAGGGCCACCGCTTCGAGGCTCTGACGAACTTCGGGAAACTGCTCCATCATGAGCCGAAAATCCTCGGCAGCGATGCGCACGACTTCGACGTGGTCGAGCGCCGCACACGTTGCCGTGCGAACTCCGCCTCCCAGCAGGCCAACTTCGCCGAAATAGCCGCCGCGGCCAAGATACGCGAGAACCATTTCGCCGCCGGGATGCGATTGGGAAACTTTCACGAAGCCGATGCGCACGAGATAGAAACTGTCGGCGACCTCGCCCTGACGGCAGATCACCTGCCCCGGCGAGTAGCGGAGCAGCTCGACCTTGTTCCGCAAATGGCCGATGAAAGCTGGGGTTAGCTGAGCGAATACGGGCACGCTGCGGAGGTGCGAGTCAAGGGCGCGCTGACGGTAGTTCTCCTCGATTTGGCCGCGAAAATTCTTGTTGCGCTGCAAGATGTCGAGGACGTTGCGCAGCATTTCCAGCACGGTGCATTCGGTGAGCGCTTGCACGGTGGCGGAACGGGGGTAAAAGCTCATGCAGGTCATCTCGCCAAAAAGGTCGCCGGGGCCAAGCTCGGCAACGGGTTTTGCGAGCGGCAGGTCGGCCGGCGCATCGATGGGAATGGTGCGGCGGTCAGTTTCTTCGTCGCGGTGATCTTCGGCGCCCCGCGCCAGGCAGCTGGAGAGCTTGCTGAAAAAACCGCGCGCGCCGCCTTCGGTCTTCACGTGGCCAATTTGGGTATTGATGGAGACCTGCGCGCGGCCTTCGAGGATATAAAACGCAGTGGAGCCATATTCGCCCTCGCGGCAGATGATTTCGCCGGGACGAAAATGTCGCGTGACCACGGAGCCGCGATTCAATTCCAAGAAAGTGCCGGACACGCCGGAAAAGACGGGCAGACCTTTCAGCAGTTCCGGTGATGCAGGTTCGCCGACGCGCAGCGCGGTGCCGACGTGAAATTTATTGGTGAGCGCGCCGGTGGGACAGGAAATCATGCACTCGCCGCAGGAAACGCAGGAAGAATCGCCCATGGGCTGATTGGCGTCGAAGGCGATGCCGGAGCGATAGCCTTTGCCCATGCGGCCGAGAACATCGTTGTGACGAATTTCGTCGCAGCCGCGAATGCAGCGGTCACAGAGGATGCAAGCGTCGTGGTCGACGGCGATGGCGACGGAAGAATCATCACGCCCGCGCGAAGAATCTCGGCGGGCGAAACGAGGCGTTTCGACTCCTTCCGCACGAGCAAGAACTTCCAGTTCGCAATCGCCGGACTGTTGCTGGCGCGCGCAGGGAGAAGGATGGTCGGACATGAGAAGTTCAACAAGCGTGCGGCGTGCGCGTGTGACTTTCGCCGAGGCGGTCGCGACGTTCATGCCTTCTTCCGCAGGCCGAACGCATGAGGCTGTGAGAACGCGGCCGCCGACGTCGACGACGCAGACTCGGCATACTCCAACCGGTACTTCGTTTTGTTGATGACACAGAGTGGGGATGCGAATGCCGTTGAGGCGCGCGGCGTCAAAGACCGTCGTGCCTGGCGCAACGGAGACCTGGCGACCGTCGATCGTGAGCGAGACGGACGAAGGGCTCATGATGGCCTCGCCCGCGAAACCGCGCAAACGCCGGCACGGCAATGGCCTTCTTTATAGTGCGCGGCCACTTCGTCCGGAAAATGCTTCAACACGGAAGCAATCGGCGCCGGAACGACTTGGCCCAGCCCGCAGATGGACGTGAGCGCCAGCGCCTGCGAAAGCTCTTCGATTAGCGCCGCGTCGGACGCGTTCCCCGGCCGCGCGTCCAAGCAGTCAAAATGTCGACCAGCTTCTGCGAGCCCACGCGGCACGGAACGCACTTGCCGCACGATTCATTGCGAAAAAACTTCGTGGAATTAAGAGCCATGTCGAGCATGCAGGCAGAATCATCGCAAACGACGAGGGCGCCGGAACCAAGCATGGAGCCGGCGTCCGCGAGCGATTTGAAGTCCATGTGAACATCCACCATGGACGCAGGCAGATATCCCGAAGAGGGGCCGGAAGGGGCGAAAGCTTTCAGTTCACGACCGTCAGGAGGCCCTCCCGCGCAGCGGAAGATAAGTTCCGACGCGGGAACGCCCATCGGAACTTCGTAAACGCCAGGGCGTTTGACGCATCCACTGACGCCAATGAATTTCAGACCGGGAGCACCTCCTTGGCCTTGCGACTTGAACCAATCCACGCCACGAACGAGGATCAGCGGCACGTTGGAAAATGTTTCGACGTTGTTGATCACCGTCGGCTTTTGCCACAAGCCGTTTACGCCGGGAAACGGAGGCTTGTTGCGCGGTTCGGCGCGCTTCTCTTCGATTGCCTCCAGCATAGCGGTTTCTTCGCCACAGATGTAGCCGCCGGGGCTGGTGAAAATCTCCAGGTCAAAGGCCAAGCCGGAACCGAGAATATTCTTTCCGAGAATGGCGTCACGATAGCAAGCGCGAATCTCATCGGCGATGGCTTTCTTGGGCGACTCATATTCGTGGCGAATGTAGAGAATGCCTTTGCGGGCGCCGGTGAAAAGTCCCGCGAGAATCATGCCTTCGATGACCAGATGCGGGACGTTTTGAAGAATGAAGCGATCCTTGAATGTGCCCGGCTCGCTCTCATCGGCATTACAGACAATGAACTTTTCGTCTCCGGCAGCCGCCTTGACGATTTCCCACTTCGTCCCGGTGGGAAAGCCGGCCCCGCCTAGGCCACGCAGGCCGCTAGCCTTGAGGGCAGCAATCAAGTCTGGCCAATCACGCGATGCCGCATACTTTCGCAACGCTCCGTAGCGTTGCGCAGGCGCGTAGGGATCGGAAGCGAGCTCGCAGGGCGCCGCGTCGTGTTCCGGTTCTGGCAAGGATTGCCCGGTGAGAGCGTCGCGGATCAAGCGATCCGCAATCGCGGAGTTAGCACGCGTGAAAATCTGGTCATTCACGCACATGGCCGGAGCGCCATCGCACTGCCCCAAGCAGGAAACTTCACGAAGGGTGAAATCGCCGGGAGGCGCACCGTGATAACGCCGTTCCAGCGCGGCGCGCAAGTCGTCAGCGCCGTGGAGGTGGCATGCCATGTCGCAGCAGACGCGGACGTCGGCCTTGGGCGGAGGCGCGAGGCGAAAATGCGGGTAAAAACTTGCGATGCCATGCAGGCGGTACAGAGGAATGCTGGAGCGGGACGACAACGAGACTAGCTCTGCGGCCGGAAGATAGCCGAACTGGCGCTGAATGGCTTGCAGCTCTTCGTAGATCAAGGGCGAATCCCGAAAGGCTCAGATGCCAGCTTCGTGCTGCGATACAGGCCGTTCAGAAATGAAACTACACCGCGACCAACGGCTTGCGCAGTTTATAGCAAACGCACTCTGCGGTGTCCACGACGACGGTGGTAATTGATTGGAACATTTCCAGGCTGGCACTAGGTGGAGCGTTGACTTGGTCACGGGACGCAGGTATAAGCAGCGCATTCGATGACGCTCGCAAATATCCGCAAAATCAGCAGCGCAATGGCGGCGGCGTTCGCGTTAACGGTCGGGTTGGCAGCGGCGCTCCCCGCCGGGCCTGGCAGAGCTCCAAGCGCCCAAGCTGGCGCGAAGACGACGGAAGGCCCTCAATACGTCGGCGCAGGCGGCTGCAGCGCCCCTGCGTGCCACGGCAGCGTCAGGCCAATGACGCAAACGCCGATATGGCAGAACGAATACAGCATCTGGGTGACGCAAGACAAACACTCGCACGCATACGAAGCGCTGAGCGGCCCTGTTGCTGTGCGGATGGCAAAGATTCTAGGACTGCCCGCGGCGAATTCGGCGCAAAAGTGCCTGGCGTGCCACGCTATTGATGCTCCACAGTCCGCGCGCGCGACGACTTTCGACCTAAGCGATGGCGTGAGTTGCGAGAATTGCCATGGTGCGGCGTCAGCGTGGCTGGGGCCGCACACAACTGCCGGATGGACGCACGAGCAGTCGTTGAAACTGGGAATGTACGATACGCGCGACATCGTTTCGCGGACTAATCGATGCCTGGAGTGCCATTTGGGCACGAAGGATAAGTACGTGGACCACGAAATGCTCGCCGCCGGGCATCCTGATTTGTACTTCGAACTCGATTCGTTTGAGGCCACCATGCCGCGGCACTGGAAGCAGCCGCTCGATACCGATCCGTGGAGAAACGTTCGTGATTGGGCCACGGGGCAAGCGGTGCAACTGAGCGCCGAGATGAAATACCTGGGGGATGTGACCGAGCGCGATGCGTGGCCGGAGTATTCGCAACTGGACTGCTTCGCGTGCCATCACGATTTAGTGAAAACGGAGGACAGTTGGCGGCAGCAGCGCGGATATTCTGGACGGCGCGCCGGAAACGCCGCGTGGAATCCATCGCGATACATCGTTTTCCGCCAACTGGCGCGCGAGGCCGACCCGACGCTGGCCGCGCGACTGGATGATTCGCTGGGCAAACTACAAGCGGAGATGAATCGATTGCAACCGGATCGCGAAAAAGTGGCAGCCTCAGCGAGTGACGCAGGCAGCGAGCTCGACGATTTTGCGAGGAGAATCGAAGGCTTATCTTACGAGCAGACCATGACCGTGAAGCTCATGCGAGATATCTCCGGGGACGCAGACGAGATATCCATGAGCGGAGAACGTTCGGCGGAGCAGGCGACCATGGCGCTGAATTCCCTGTTTCTATCCTATTCTCAAAACTCGAAACCGGCAGACGACGCTGACCTCCGTGCGGCGATCGCCGGGCTCTACCAGCAGTTGCAGAATCCGTCCGCTTATAACGGCTTTCAGTTCGCCGCACTGCTGCACAAGTTCAACGCGGCCCTGCATTGAACAGCGTCTCCGTCTCGCTACTGCCTAGAAGATATTCAAGTGGATCTGCAAAAACTTCTTGGGATTGTGGCGAAAATCTCCGACCAGCAGGCGCATATCTCCGGTGAGCCCCGTCATGTTGTCATAGAGCTGCTGATCGGTGAAGAACTTGCCGAAGGTGCCTTGCCCATTATTCATCTTGGCGGTCACGTCCTTGATGTTGGCCGAGGCGTCGCGCAGATTTGTGAAAAGCGTATCGTTGGTAACAAGCTTTCCAAGGGTGCCTTGGCCGTTGCGAACGCCTGCGACAAGCCCATTCGTATTCGTGAGAAATTCGTTGGCCTTATCGTAAAACGCGTGGTCGTAGACGAGTTTGCCGAGAGTGCCTTGCTCGGATTGCACGGCTGCAGTCATGGATTCGAAGCGAGTGGCGCTGGTGTCAAGCTTGTTGTAGAGATCATCCGACACCATTACCTTACCTATGGAGCCCTTGCCAGCCTTCACGTCCGCGACGAGGGATTGCGCCTGAGAAGCCACACCGTTCAAGCGATTGTAGAGAGACGGATCGTAGACGAATTTGCCAATGGTCCCTTGACCGTTGTGGATTGCGCCGACGACGTCGCCGACCTGCGTCATGAGTGCGTTAAGCTTGTCCTCGAGCTGGACGCCGCCTTCGATGATGTCTTTCCCTCCGACGCCCGGCACTACGCCGTTGTTTTGAATGACGTCGCCGGTGTAGCCGCGCGTGATGTTGACGTAACTACTGCCCAGGAGGCCCTGCGTAAGCAGGCTGGCCTCGGAAGTTGAGCGGATTAAATCCTGGTGTTTTTTGTCGATACGCATATCGACCTCGATGCTATGCATGTGATCAGCGGGGTGTTCATTGACGTTCAGGGCGTGAACGTTGCCAATCGCAACGCCGTCCAAAGTGACCGGTGCGCCGATTTGAAGATTCGGGACTTCCGCGAGATACGTCTTCAATTCGTATTTAGCGCCCCAGGAATTCCCCCCGGTAATATAGAAAATCGCGATCGCAATAATAACCAGCCCAACCAAGACAAAGAGTCCGACGCGAAGTTCTTCCCAGGTAACTTGCTTTCGTATCGCCATCTCGTTCTCCTCTCACGCCTCAAGCGAGTTCAAGCCGTTGCCATGTCCACATCTTCGAGATACAACACCGCTGATTGATGCTTCACGCCAAGAACTGACGCAGATATGGATCCGCCGACTTCAGCAATTCCGTTGTTTCTCCTTGAAAATAAATTGCAGCATCGCGAATCACCAAAACCTTGGTCACCGCGAAGTGCCGTCCGTTACCGTCCTCCCAAACGGGCATAACCCGGTCGGCCTTGGGCTCAAAAACGAAGTTCGCTAACCCAAAAGCATCCTGAAGACGGTGTGTGGCCAAGAGCGACGTGACTCCGTTCAAGTCGCGGAGGCGAAGGATCAGGGTAATGATGGTCTGGCTGGTAACCGGGTCAAGTCCGGCGGTGGGCGAGTCATAATAGACGATGGGCGGCTGATCGATCAGCGCGCGCGCGATGGACACCCGCCGCCGCATGCCGCCGGAAAGCTCGGCCGGAAATTTGTCGTAAGCCTGTTCCATTTCCACGAAACGCAAAGATTCGCGGACACGCCGTTCCATTTCTTCGTATGTCTTTGCCTCCTCGCGGAGGCGAAAGGAGACGTTGTCCGCGACGCTGAGAGAGTCGAAGAGCGCGCCCTCCTGAAACACGAAACCGATGCGACGACGGAAGTCGAGCAGATCGACTTCGCGCATCCCCACGAGGTCTTGGCCCATGATGATTACGCGGCCAGAATTTGGGCGCAAGAGACCGGCGGCCAGCTTCAAAAGAACGGATTTGCCGGAGCCGCTTTCGCCGAGGATGACCTTGGTTTCGCCGGCCTCAACAGTGAAGCTGATATTGCGCAGAACTTCGGAGTCACCGAAGGCAATGCTGACGTTTTCGAACCGGATGAGCGGCTCGCCAGGCACATTTTCGTTCGTCGCCGGTGTCGCCATCGCTACTGGCACCGATTATAGATGGAAATCCGGCGTTTCCCGGCAAGAAAACGCAGCCACCACACAATCAAGAAACGAAGTAGTAGAGCAAAAGTTTGCCCAGAAAGAAATCGGTGACGATCACAGCGATGGATCCGGCGACGACGGCGGAGGTGGTGGCGCGGCCCACTCCCTGCGTGCCGCCATGCGCGCGCAGGCCGTGGAAGCAGCCGATGGTGGCGATGATGACGGCAAAGACAATCGGCTTCACTGTCCCTTGAATGAGGTCACCAGGGGCGAGCGCGGTAATCGATCGATTCCAGAATTCGATGGCGCTCAGCCCCAGCTGGAAGCGCGAAACGACGAAGCCTCCAAAAAGGCCTATCAAGTCCGCCACCGCGGTGAGCAGCGGCAAAACGATCAGAGTGGCCAGTACGCGCGGCACGACCAGCTTGCGAATCGGGTCCGTGCCCAGCGCACGCATGGCATCCACTTGCTCGGTGACGACCATCGAGCCCAGTTCCGATGCTATGCCTGAGCCGTTTCGTCCGGTGACGAGCAATGCGGCAATAAACGGCCCGAGCTCGCGAACGATCGCAATTGCCGTAACGTCAGCTGTGAGCGCGGAGGAGCCAAATCGCTGAAACTGCGCCGCGGTATTGAGCACCATGACGCCGCCAATGAAAAAACCAGTAAACAAGATAATCGGCAGCGAACCAACGCCAATCACGTCCATCTGCTCAAGAACGTCCGCAAAATAGTGCGGCGGAGTAATCATTTTGGCAATCGTGTCGCCGACCAGGATGGAATAATCTTGAAGCGCCTGAATATATACCTTCAGAGTCCCAACGAGCAAAGGAAGGAGAGCTGGTCTGGAGGGCTCCGGCATCTTGGAAGTGAGCGTTGACATCGTGCGCGCGAGCGCCCCGACAGCGTAACGTCGGCTACAGGGAACGTCAAGCCGGGACGACCGGTATTTTGCCATCATTGCTGGCATTACGGCGACGCGTTCGGTAAAATCGTGCGCTTTCGAACGAAACCAAAACGAGAACATGCTGCGATTTTTCACGGCGGGCGAGTCTCATGGCCAAGCGCTCATTGGCTGGATTTCCGGCATTCCCGCAGGTGTGGCCGTAGAGGCAGACTTCGTAAATCGGGAGCTGCATCGCCGCCAACTCGGCTACGGACGCGGAGGCAGACAGAAAATCGAGAAGGATCAGGCCGATTTTCTGGCGGGCGTGCGCCATGGGAAAACGATCGGAGCTCCCATCGCCATCCGCATCGAGAACCGCGATTGGAAAACTTGGGAGAAGGCGCTGCCGGTGGAAGACACCGATGGCGCGGAAGACGCGCAGCGGCGGTTGACGTCGCCACGCCCTGGGCACGCGGACCTGGCGGGCGCACTGAAATTCAATTTTCACGATGCGCGGTACGTGCTGGAACGCGCTTCCGCGCGGGAAACAGCGGCACGAACCGCAGCGGGAGCAATGGCCAAGCTGCTCTTGCGTGAATTCGGCATTTCGGTACTGAGTCACGTTATGGCAGTTGGACACATACAGGTCGGGCGCGCGGTGACGTGGGATGAAATTGAGCGCACCTGCGCCAATCTGGAGTCACCGCTGCGCTGCGCCGACGAACAGATGGAATTACAGATGAAGGCAGAAGTCGATCAGGCGCTTCGCGCAGGAGACTCCGTGGGCGGCATTTTCGAAGTGGTGGCCCACGGTGTGCCCCCAGGGCTGGGCAGCCACGCCCAGTGGGACGAAAAGCTCGATGGCCGGCTGGCCCGAGCCGTCATGTCGATACAGGCGGTCAAGGGCGTCGAAATCGGAACGGGAATCCGGAATGCCACTTCTTACGGCTCGGAAGTGCAGGACGAAATCCGCTATGATGAGCAGCGCAAGCGCTTTCAACGAAGCTCGAACCGCGCCGGCGGAATCGAAGGCGGAATCACCAATGGCGAAGAGGTGATTGTGCGGGGCTACCTGAAGCCCATTTCCACGCTGCGGCGGGCGCTGGGCTCGGCGGATTTGAAAACCAAGGAGCATATCAAGGCGGCGTACGAGCGATCCGATATTTGCGTGGTGCCGGCAGCCGGCGTGGTGGGAGAGGCGATGGTGGCGTTTGTGCTAGCCGAAGCGTTCCTAGAAAAATTTGGCGGCGATTCCGTGGAAGAAACTCGCCGGAATTTTCAAAACTATCAAAAACAACTCGACGAGTTCTAGAATAGGAAACGATGATCCTTCCCATTGTGAAATATGGCGCGGCCGGGCTCGAGCAGCCCGACGAAGTTCGTGGAGAAATTTGACGGCGAGCTGGCGAAGCTCACGGAAGATATGTTCGAATCGATGTATGCCGCGCGTGGCGTCGGTTTGGCCGCGCCGCAGATCGGCTTGAGCCTGAATCTCGCTGTGATCGACGTGACGTCAGGCAAGAATCCCGAAGCCAAGCTCGTGCTGGCCAATCCGGTGATTGTGCACTCCGAAGGCGAGCAGCGCGAGGAAGAAGGCTGTCTTTCGGTTCCCGGCTTTCGCGGCAACGTGCTTCGGCCCGCCTACGTGACCGTGCGCGCGCAGGACGCGAACGGGAAAGAATTCGAAATGAAAAGCGAGGGGCTGCTGGCGCGGGCCTTCTGCCATGAAATCGACCACTTGCACGGCATCCTGTTTTTGACGCACCTGAGCATGTTAAAGCGCGACCTCATTCGGAGAAAGATTCGCAAATTGACCAAGGCCGGGGAGTGGTAAAAGCATCGTGCCGCTGCGCATCATTTTCTGCGGCACTCCCGCATTCGGATTGCCCACGCTGCAGCTCCTTTTGAAGGAATCGCAATTCTCCGTGGAAGCCGTGTTCACGCAACCTGACCGCCCGCGCGGCCGCGGCCAGGAAGCAGCGCCATCGCCAATCAAGCAAGCGGCTTTGCAGGCCGGGATTCGGGTCCACCAACCGGAAAAAATGCGCTCGGAGGCAGCGGCGGAATTGATTGCGCAAATTAAGCCGGACGCTGTGATCATTATTGCCTATGGCCAAATTATTCCCCGCGCTTTGCTCGATATTCCACGATTCGGCTGGATCAATCTGCACGGCTCCTTGTTGCCGAAGTATCGCGGCGCCGCACCGGTGCAACGGGCGATCCTCGCCGGCGAGCGACAGACCGGGCTCACAATCATGCGAATCGATGCAGGCCTGGACACGGGGCCGATCCTCGAACAGCTCCCGGTCAATGTTGGCGCTGATGAAACTGCGACGGAGCTTCTGGTGCGCATGAGCAACTTAGGGCCGCCCATGATGATCGACACACTGCAAAAACTGGAACGAAGCGAACTCACGCCGAAACCGCAAGACAATTCGCTGGCAACTCTTGCGCCGCCGCTGAAAAAAGAAGAGGGCCTGATCGATTGGGCGCAGCCTGCATCAACGATTTACAATCGCATTCGAGCATTCGATCCATGGCCCGGCACGTACACGCAATTTCGCGGGCGGTCGTGTCACATTTGGGGAAAACCTGACGAAAACGATTCCGCGGGGACGCGGGCGCAATGCGGAACAATTATGCGGAAGGGCCAGGAAATTCTCGTCGCGTGCGGGCAAAGCACCTGGCTGCGGCTTGCGTCCGTGCGCCTGGAGGGCCGCAAGCGCGTGACGGCCATAGAATTCGCAAACGGCGCCCGGCTCACGACCAATGACCGCTTCGCCTCATAAGCAAGTTTCGCGTTCCCCCTCGAAACCTTCGGCTAGGACGCTCGCCTATTCCATCCTGCTCAGTGTGGAAACCGAGGCAGCCTACGCATCCGAGCTGCTGCACTCGCGGCTGGACGAGAACCTCGATGCACGCGACGCGGCACTCGCCACCGAACTTGTGATGGGGACGCTGCGATGGCAGAGACTGCTCGACTTCTTCATCGAGCGATACACCGGCCGGAAAACGCCGGCGCTCGACCGCGAAGTGCTGACTGTCTTACGGCTCGGAATTTATCAGTTGCGATACCTGACGCGGATACCGGCGCGCGCCGCGGTGAGCGAATCGGTCGCGCTGGTAAAGCGCGCTCGGAAAAAATCCGCTGCTCCGCTGGTGAATGCTGCGTTGAGGCGGGCGGCCGCTGAGCGAGAACAACCCGCTGCCAAATTTGTGCTGGTAGAAAATGGAGCCACAGAAGCTCTGGCAATTTCGCACTCGCATCCCACGTGGCTGGTGGAACGCTGGCTCGGTAAATTCGGAGAAGAACAAACAATTGCACTGCTTGAGGCCAACAATCAAACGCCGGAACATGGATGCGCGTTTCTCAGCTCCGTGCACCGCGAGGACGCCATTCGCTCCCTCGACGAGGCAGGGATCAATTTCGGGCCGGGGCGCTTGCTCCGCGACGCCATCGTCGTGCGGCGTGGAAATGTTGCCAACAGCAGAGCTTTTCGCAGCGGCTGGATCGGCATGCAAGACGAAGCGTCGCAGATGATTCCATTGCTGGTCGGCGCAAAGCCGGGCGATTCCGTGCTGGATCTTTGCGCCGCACCGGGCGGCAAGACCATGGCTCTCGCGAGCCTGGTTGGCGAGCAGGGACACGCGGTGGCGGCGGATCTCCATGAAGCACGGTTGCGGGCCATGCGCGAACGGCTGGCAATGGCTGGGGCAGCGAATGTATCGCTCGTGACCCTCGATGGGACCAGCCCGCTGCCCTTCGCGAATACCTTTGATCGCATCCTCGTTGACGCGCCCTGCTCCGGGACCGGCACGTTGGCGCGCAATCCGGAAATTCGCTGGCGCCTAACAGCAGAAGATTTGGCGGATTTGCATCGGCGGCAGGTGGCCCTTGCCCGGTCTGCGCTTGAACATCTCTCTTCAAAAGGCGCGCTTTTGTATTCGACCTGCTCGCTCGAACCGGAAGAAAATGAATCCGTGATCAGCGAAGCGCTGGCCGCGAATCCTCGCTTTTACTGCGAAGCCCTGAAAATTCCACAAGGGCTATTAGCCGCCGGCGTGAGTGCGAGTGACCTCGTCGATAAGGACGGCGCGTTCCGCACATTTCCGCCCGTGCATCACAGCGATGGATTCTTCGCGGCGCTTATTGTGCGACGGTAACACCGATTCGCAATCGCATTGAACTCGCGGCAAGTGCAGTGCTACGCTCGACCGCAGAGGAGCGAGCGGCATGGGCTTTCGCCAGCGAATTGAGTGGGTAGGACGCATGGCCCTGCTCGTCTTCTTCCTTGCTTCGATCGCATTTCTCAGCGCGCTCACAACCATGCGCTTCGCCATTCAGGGCCGGGAGGTAGCCACTCCGGATCTTGCGGGCCTTTCCGTAGCTCAAGCAGAAAGGCAGGCCGCAAGCCGCGGGCTGCACCTCAGAATTGAGGACAGAATCTACAGTAGCCTTGCAAAGGACGCGGTGGTGCGGCAAAGCCCGCCCGGCGGCAGCCAATTGAAAAGGAACGAGTGGGTACACGTGGTTGTGAGTCTAGGAGTGCAAAAAGCCAGTATTCCCCAGCTCGATGATCGCAGCCTTCATGCCGCGCAAATTGAGCTCCTCAGCGAGGGCCTGCAAACTGGTGAAATCTCAACCGTACATCTAACTGGTTTCCCTGCCGACGTTGTGCTGCAACAGCACCCGCCGGCCGGATCAACAAACGCGACGAGCCCCCACGTCGATATGCTGCTCTCGATGGGCGCGTCAGAGGCCGCCTACGTGATGCCCGCCTTGGAAGGTTTGTCCGAAGCCGAAGCGGAGCAGCGAGTCAGCGAGGCAGGCTTGAAGGTAGACAAAGTAACGCCCCTGCCGTTGACCGGGAAACCGGCAGGAACCGTAACCTCCCAGCTTCCCCTGCGAGGCGCTCGCGTCGAATCCGGAGCGTCGGTCGAGCTGCAAGTGGCGCAATAGTGGCGCTTTTGGCTGTGTTACAATCTCAAACGACCTCATGAACCGTTTCCCCATCGAAATCGCTCCGTCAATTCTGGCCGCAGATTTCACAATTCTGGGGCAAGAGGTCAAGGCCGTCGAAGAGGCGGGAGCGTCGGCGATTCACGTAGACGTCATGGACGGGCACTTTGTGCCGAATATTTCCATCGGCGTGCCCATCGTCGAGTCATTAAGCAAGGCAACCCGGCTGCCACTGCACGTGCATCTGATGATTGAGCGGCCCGGTGAGTTCGTGCAGCCGTTTGCAAGGGCGGGCGCGCACCGTATTTTTGTTCACCAGGAAGCCACGGTGCATCTCGATCGGGTGGTGGCGTCGATTCACGAGGAAAACTGCGAGGCTGCGGTGGTCCTGAACCCAGCGACACCGGCGGCCACGCTGAAGGAAATACTGGATCGCGTCGAAGCAGTGCTGGTAATGACGGTGAATCCCGGCTTCGGGGGACAGAAGTTCATCCCTCAGATGTTTGAGAAGATTCGTGAGTTGCGGGACTTGCGCTCGCGCTATAATTACGGCTTCCGAATCGCTGTGGACGGGGGAGTAACGCTGGAAAACACGGCGGAACTTGTGGCTGCCGGATGCGACAGCCTGGTTGCAGGAACTTCGATTTTTCATACGACAAGCCCGGGTGCTGCTGTGCGTCAGATGCGGCAGTTTGCCACCGAGGCCACTTCGCAAAGGGTTTAATGAGCCGATTGACGAGACAAACACCTGCCTTGCTGACCGCCGCGCTTTTTTTGTCCTTCCTCCCTGCCGGATGCGGAAACAAGAACACGGCGTCGAAGATGCCGGCTGCGGGCAGCGCCCAGCCGGATAAGATCCTTTATGACCGCTCCTTGAATGATTATCAGCACGGCCGGTACACGGAAGCGCGGCTGAGCCTGCAAACGCTGATCAATAGCTATCCCGATAGCGAGTATCTGGCTAAAGCAAAGCTCGCCGTGGCGGATTCTTACTACAAAGAAGGCGGCGTCGAGGGCTTGACGCAAGCGGTCGCCGAATACAAAGACTTTGGGACTTTCTTCCCATTCCTCCCTGAGGCCGCGTACGCGCAAATGCAAGTGGGCATGGCTCATTACCGCATGATGGAAAAGGCCGACCGCGACGATACCCAGGCGGAGCTTGCGGAAGAGGAATTTCAGGCCTTTCTTCTGAAGTACCCAAAGGACCCGCTGGCGCCTCAGGCAGAACAACGACTGCGGGAGGTGCAGGAACTTCTGGCCCAGGCGGATTTCGACGTCGCGCATTTTTACTACGTCAAAGGAGATTACCGCGCGTCGGCATCGCGCCTGATTGAGGTGGCCGGGCGTTATCCGCTGTTCAGCGAAAGCGACCGGGCGCTGTGGATGCTGGGCGACATCTACAGGCGCGCGTCTCGCGGATCAAAAAACGAGCAGGAACGAGTGCGATGGCGAACGCAGTCCGATGTTGAATACGCAAAGCTGCTGAGGAGCTATCCGCTTTCGCCGCTTGCAGCCGACGCGAAACGCCAGCTCACAGGAGACGGCGTGCCTATTCCGCCGGCGGATCCTCAGGCGCTGGCCCGCGCCCAATACGAAGAGAAACTCGCGCAGGACCATCCTGGAATGGTTCACCGCGCCATGGGAGTAATCAAGAGTTCGCCGAACGTTTCGGCGGCCGCGCACAGCGGCGACCCGGATTTGAATCCGCCGGGAGAGATGAACACCTCCCAGGACGTGCTTCAGGGCGCGACAACGTCGACCGTAGCGGCTGCCTCGGCGGCGGGAAGCAGCTCCGGGCAAACGGTGAGCGTTGAAACCGTATCGCCGACGGAGTCTTCCAGCACTCCTCCCGGAAGCCCGACCGCGCCGCCGGTTGACCCTCCTCCCTCAGCCAGCGCCAGCACAGCGACAGTAGCGGCAACGCCAGCCGCGGCAACACCAGCAGCCCCTTCGGACGCCGCGCCGACGAAGCCCAATGAAACGGCGACAGACGCCGCCGTGGCCACCGAGTTGAAGGCAGACACCGCGGCAAAAGACAAGCCCTCAACGAAAGGCAAGCCCTCAGCCAAGTCCAAGCCGGCCAAAGCGCCAAAGACCGACAAGAGCAAGGAATCCACCAGTAAGAAGAAAAAGGGAATCCACAAGCTTGTTCCTTGGTAGGCTCGGGACGGCCTGCTAACACCTGAGGCACGCGCCTCCGCCGATTCCGTTGACTCCGTTCTGCCCCGATGCTCCAATAGCTCCATTACCGCGGACGCCGTGTGACTAGGCGGTAGCGTCTCTAAGGGGCTGACTGTGCCGACGATTTTGGTCGCGGATGACAATAGCAATATCCAAAAGATGGTGTCTCTCGTCTTTAAGGAAAAAGGCATCCGTGTCGTTGCCGTCGGAAATGGTGAAGCGGCCTGCCGCAAGGTCCCTGAAGTGCGTCCGGACGTAGTCTTGGCCGATGTTTTCATGCCCGTGCGCAACGGCTATGAAGTTTGCGAGTTTGTGAAACAGGATCCGGAGTTCGCCAACACTCCGGTGATATTGCTGGTCGGCGCGTTTGATCCTTTGGATGAAAAAGAAGCGCGGCGCGTGGGTGCAAATGGCGTTCTTAAGAAGCCTTTTGTGCCGCCAGAGCCGCTAATTGCGATGGTCAGTGCCTTGCTCGGGAAACTTGAGCCTCCGGTCGAAGAGGCTCCGCCGGTTGCCGAAGTTGCTGCTCCGCCGCCTCCGCCAACTCCCGCAGTGTACGCTCCACCGGTGCGCGAATTTTCCCCCGCTCCGGAATCAGCCGATTCTGACACAGGCGACGAAACGGTTCTCGCATTTGGCGATCCCGTCGCAACGCCTTCCGCAAAGAGCCGGGAAACCGACGAAGAAGAAGATGACGATTCCGAACCGGCGAGCGAGTGGGCGCGGCGCCGTGCGACCGTGGATTATGAAATCGACTCAGCCGATTCCGCCAATATGGTCGAAAAGCTCGCTGCCGAAGGCGCAGCCGCGGATGCGGAAATCTTAGCGAGCCGCAAACACCTCCCGTTTGGCGGGGCCAATGTTCCCGAAGGCGTTTCCGAGGCCACTCCGGAGCCGTCACCCGTCAAATGGCCACATTTCGTGGCGCCGGAAACGACCGCCGACGAACCGCTGTCGGCAAAGCCTGAGCAGCCTTTGCCTACCGAAGAAACTGCGGCGCCTACTGCTGTCGAAAGTCCGGCGACGGGCTCTTGGGGAAATGAGCTGCCACCGGAACCCGATTTAGAGCGCGCTGAGGAGCCTTCTTTGCCGTCTACCGTAGATAAGGCGCCCTTTCAAGAGCCCGAGCTGGCGCCCTCACACGAAACAGTGGTCCCGTGGAGCGCCGACCCGCCGCCAGAATCGGTCGCACATTCGGATGACGCAATTCGCGAAGTTGCGTCCGCGGCCTGGCCTCTACCCCAAATTCCTCAAGAGCCCGAGGCGAAGTTTACCGAACCAGACGCAGCGCCGCCGGACGAATCGCACGAGCCGGACGTTGCGCCCTCCTTTTCCGAGAATCAGCCCGTTTGGCACGAAACCGTGGAGAGAATGTCTGATCCTCCTCTTGCGCTCCCCGAAGTAACGAGTTATCTGGCACCCGAGGAAACGGAGAGTGCGCAGACGAAATTCCTCGCCGTCGAACCCCCCGCGAACGAATCCCCCTCAAGACTCCAGGTGGACCAAGCCACCGTAGATGACATGGTGGCAAAGGTTCTTTCGAAACTGGAGCCCCAACTCCACCAAGCGTTAGCCAATGGTGTTTTGCGGCCTCTGGTGGAAGAACTCCTCAACCAGGAACGCGACAAGAAGTAGCGCCCGCCGTTGCACGCATTTCCGCCCGACAGAGACGCCCAGTTTGACGGAGATGCCGTCGGCCCGTATAGTTATTGGTTTTACGCGTGCTGCTGGTAGTGCGCGTATCGGATGCCGCGGAATCAACCGGGCGCCAAAACACAATGTCTACCGAAATCGCCAAGGCTTACGAACCGCAAGAGATTGAGCGCCGCTGGGCACAAGCCTGGTTTGAAGAGCAGCTTTACCGCGCCCGCGCCGATGGTCCCGGCGAAGCATTTTCTATCGCCCTGCCTCCTCCGAACGTCACCGGCTCGATTCACATTGGCCACATGCTGGAGCACACCCAGATCGACATTCTCGTTCGCTGGAGACGCATGCAGGGATGCAAAACCCTCTGGCTGCCGGGCATCGATCACGCCGGCATCGCCACGCAGGTCGTCGTGGAGCGTCAGCTCGCTGCGGAGGGGCTAAAGCGCGAACAATTGGGCCGCGAAGAATTTGAGCGGCGCGTATGGCAATGGAAAGCGGAGAGCGGCGGAAGAATCAAGGAGCAGATGATCCGCCTGGGCGTGTCCTGTGATTGGACGCGGTCACGATTCACGCTGGATCCTCCTCTCTATCGTGCGGTGATGGAGGCGTTCCTCCGGCTCTATCGCGAAGGCCTGATTTATCGCGGCCGCTATATGGTCAATTGGTGCCCGCGCTGCCAGACGGCGCTCAGCGACCTCGAAACAGTTCACGAATCGCGCGAAGGGAAGCTCTGGTTCATCCGCTATCCGGTCAAGGATTCAAAGGAGTTCATCACGGTTGCAACGACGCGCCCGGAAACCATGCTGGGCGACACGGCCGTCGCAGTTCACCCCGAAGATGAGCGCTACAAGGAGCTTGTCGGCAGGAAAGCCATCCTGCCGCTGGTGAATCGCGAAATACCGGTGATCGCGGACGATTTCGTGGACCGGGAATTCGGCACTGGCGCCGTGAAGGTCACGCCGGCGCACGATCCGAACGATTTCGCCATGGGTCAACGGCACAAGCTCGCCGAAATTGACGTGTTGACTCCTGACGCGCACATCGGCGCAGCCGGCGGCCCTTACGCGGGACTGGAGCGCTTCGCGGCGCGCGAAAAAATCGTTCAGGACTTGAAGGCGCAGGAACTGCTAGAGAAGACCACCAATCACCCCATGTCTGTGGCGATTTGCGACCGATGCAAAACCATCGTCGAGCCGAAGCTCTCAGTTCAGTGGTTCTGCAAAATGAAGCCGCTGGCCGCGCCCGCGATAGAGTCAGTCGAAACGAGTGTCCTATCCATCGTGCCGGAGAATCAACGAAAGATTTTCCTGGATTGGCTCACGAATATTCGCGATTGGTGCATCTCGCGCCAGCTTTGGTGGGGCCATCGAATACCGATCTGGCATTGCGCCAAGTGCGGCGCGATGACTCCGGCGTCCGATTCGCGAATTGAAGTGGTGAATGGCCGGGCGCAAATCGCCAGCGTGCCGCAAGAATGTGGGAAGTGCGGCGGCAAGGAACTGACGCAGGATCCGGACGTTCTGGACACCTGGTTCAGTTCGGGGCTGTGGCCTTTTTCAACGCTCGGCTGGCCCGACGACACCGAAGACCTGCGGACCTTCTATCCCACGAGCCTGCTCATCAGCGGCTACGACATTCTTTTCTTCTGGGATGCGCGGATGGTCATGCTCGGCTTGCGCCTCATGCGCGGCAACACGTTGGACCAGCGAATTCCGTTCCGCCAGCTCTACCTTCATGCCATTGTTCGCGACCCGCACGGCATCAAGATGTCCAAGACTCGCGGAAACGTCGTCGATCCGCTGGAAATCATTGAAAAGCACGGCACCGATGCGCTGCGGTTCGCGCTGGCCGTGATGGCCGCACCGGGAACGGATATCGCGCTCAGCGAAGAACGGATCCTGAGTTATCGTGCATTCGCGAACAAGATTTGGAACGCCGCACGCTTCCTTTTCTTTAATTTCGAAAAAGCAGAGGCTGCTGGATTGACGCTTGCTCAGCTCGCGGCGCCGGAAATTCGCGCCAATGCCCCGTATCCGGCCGGCGACGCGCTGCCGCATCGCTGGATTTTCTCTCGCCTCGCTTCGGTGACAACGCAAATCAATGACGCGCTGGATGCTTTCCGTTTCCACGAAGCCGCGCATGTGATTTATCACTTTTTCTGGGGAGACTTCTGCGATTGGTACATCGAATGGCTGAAGCCGCAGCTCGGCTCGGAAAATCGCGATGAAGCAATTGCCGCGTGGCGGAATCTATTCGCTGTCTTCGAATATGCATTGCGTTTGCTCCACCCGTTCATGCCTTTCGTCACGGAAGAACTGTGGCATCGACTGCCGCAAAGCGCCGGCGTGCGATCGATTTCGCTCGAATCATTTCCACAGGCGCAGCCCACCTGGTCCGATTCTGCCGCCGAGCAGCAGATGGCCTTGCTCCAGGAAATCATAGGAACCGCGCGAAATGTTCGTGCGGAGGCGAAGCTCGATCCGAAAAAGAAGTTTGCCGCGGAATTTTCGGCGAAAGATTCCTCCGTACGCGAGCTCGCGGAACACAACCGGGAGACGCTTATGCGCCTCGCGAGCTTCTCCGAATTGAAAATTCAGCAGGAGCGCCTGGAAGCCGCCGAGGACGCCGCTGTACGGTCGGCTGCCCAGTTCGACTTGCGAATCCGCGGAGGCGAAGTGCGAGATGTGCAAGCCGAAATCGCCAAGCTGAAAAAAGAAGAAGAACGCCTGAAGAAGGATATCGAAGCTAAGCAAACGCGCCTGGCGGATGATACGTTTCGCAAGCGCGCTCCAGACCTGATTGTCCGGGGATTGGAAGCGACCGTTGCCGAACGGCAACGGGAATACCAACAAATTGTCAGCCGGCTGGCGGAACTGTCGTAGGCTTCGCCTCTATCTGGCGCAAACACCACTATGCCGTCTGCGAGATCGCAAACGAAAAAGAAAAACTCTTACTTGCCGGGGCCGACGGACCGGCGCATCGATGCGCTGCTGGCGTTGCTCGCGGAAAATCCAACCATTGTCATCAGCGGGCCAAGCATCGCCAAGGAAATTGGCGTGAAACGCCAGACCGTCTGGCGGTGGATCGAAACGCTGCGCGCATCAGGAGTCAATGTAAAGGGCCATCCGCGCTCCGGCTATCACATCGAGCGTGCCCCCGACGTTCTTGCGCCGCAATTGCTCTTGCGCCATTTGCGCGGCACGCCTTTCGCCAAGCGAATCCTGCATTTTTTCCAAACTGAGTCGACCAACGATGTCGCCATGCGACTGGGCGAGAGCGGTGAGCCGCACGGGGCCGTCGTCGTTGCAGAGCAGCAAACCGCGGGCCGCGGTCGCGCGGGACATTCGTGGATCTCTGAAAAGTCCGTCGGCATCTACGTGACCATCTTGCTCCGGCCCGCAATTTCTCCGATGCAAGCGCCCGCCCTCACACTCGTCGCAGGCCTGGCAGCTCGCGATGCCATCGCCGAGGAAACCGGATTGTCACCGGATATTCGCTGGCCGAATGACGTGATGCTCAACGGCAAGAAAGTCTGTGGGATACTCACCGAAATGCAGGCGGAGCTGGACCGCATCCACTTCGCAGCCGTCGGAATCGGCATTAACGTGAACCAATCCAAAATGCTGGCGGAGCTCGCGGGCATTGCCACTTCCCTGCGGATCGAGACGGGGCGCGTGCATTCCCGGTTAGAGTTGCTGGCGCGGTTGCTGCGGCGCCTCGACCACTACTACAATCAGTTCGTCTTGGAAGGCACGGGGCCGATTGTGCGGAGGTTCGCCGAAGTGTCCAGCTATGGCCAGGGAAAACGCGTGCGTATCATGAACGGCACGGAATCGTTCGTGGGAACCACTGCGGGCCTTGAGCCCTCCGGCATTCTCCGAGTGCAGCGCGACGACGGTAGAATCGAGTCGATAATCTCCGGCACCGTTTCCGAGGCCCAGTGATGCTGCTCGCCATTGACGTTGGAAATACGAATACCGTGCTCGGTGTCTTTCGCGGCAAAGAACTCGTCGCGCATTGGCGATTGACCACGGCTCGCGACCAAACCGTCGACGAATACGGCATCCTGACGCGCGAGCTTTTCACTCTGGCCGGCTTGGCTGCGGCGGAGATTAAGGGCGTGATGATCGCGTCGGTCGTGCCCTCGCTGAATCCGACGCTGACGGAAATGGCCGGCCGGTATTTCGCAGCCAAAGCGCTCTTCGTTGAGCCGGGCATCAAAACTGGAATGCCCGTTCATTACGACAACCCGCAGGAAGTAGGCGCGGACCGGATCGCCAACGGCGTGGCCGCGTTTGCGAAATACGGCGGCCCGTGCATCGTCGTCGACTTCGGCACAGCCATCAACTTCGACGTGGTTTCGAAACGCGGCGAGTATCTGGGAGGCGTTTTGGCGCCCGGCATGGGGATCTCTGCCGACGCGCTTTTCGCGCGAGCGGCGCGGCTTTTCCGTGTCGAGATTCGCGATCCCGGCAAGATCATTGGTACGACTACCGCGGAATCGATGCAAGCAGGGCTATATTACGGCTTCACCGACCTCGTCGACGGCATTCTGGAGCGCCTGAAAAAAGAACTAGGCCCGGGCACTCGCGTCGTTGCCACGGGCGGGCAAGCGCCCCTGATTGCAACCGGCTCGCGTCACATCGATCGAGTTGATGAGCATTTGACGCTCGCAGGGTTGCAGATTCTCTGGGAGCGCAATTCCACTGAGGATGCGGCGGGCTCGCGAACTCCCGAAGATGCCACCAAAACCGCGAAGAAGACCTCGGCGCTCGCGCGAAAACCGGCGCGTTGATTCGTTTCCCGATGGCCAGCTTCAATTATTTCAACTACTTCACGGAAATCGAAGAGCACTTCTGGCGAAAGCGAGGCGCGCATCTGCTGGTGTCGCCGCTGGATTGGGCAATCCTCGAGACGTGGCAAAAGTCAGCGATTCCGCTGGAGGCGGTCCTGCGCGGTATCGATCGCGCGTTCGAAAGCTATGGCCGTTCCCGCCGAGGCGCTGGCGGCCGGCCATTGAAAAGCCTCGCCTATTGCGTGGATGCAGTGCTCGAAGCGGCGGCGGAGATGCAGGAAGCAACAGCAGGTTCTGGACCTGAAGTTCGCAGTCAGGTTTCCGCCGCCGAGCCGTTTTCCCGGGAAGAACTCCGCCTTTTTTTGGACGAGCGAAGAAAGAAGCTGCTCTCGAGCGCAGAGAAACAAGCTTCGGTATTGCCGCATCTGGCGCAACAACTGAACGAAGCAGCATCCGCGATTCCCGCGTTGCAGACCATCCTCGATTCACCCGCGAGGCTCGATTTGGAAGACTTCGAACGCCGCCTCACCGTCCTCGAGGATAAGCTTACCGCCGCGCTGACGGCCGCCGCGGACACGGACACCATGCTCGGCGTGCGCCGCGACATGGATCGCGCCATCGCGCCGTATCGGCGAAAAATGTCCGCGGATCAGATCGCCTCGATTGAACGCCAATATCTTCAGAAGCGTATCTTTGAGATTTACGGGCTCTCGCGGCTGAGCCTCTACTACGTAAAATAGCTTGTGACTGTGGGCAATCATGCGAGCCAAAATTGAAAAGCTGGTGTACGGCGGTGAGGGCCTCGCGCACGAGGGCGGTGAAACGATTTTCGTGCCGTTTGTGCTTCCCGGCGAGGAAGTCGAAATCGAAATTGTAGAACGCAAGAAGAAACTGCTTCGCGGCCGCGCCACGCAACTGCTGGAAGCCTCTCCGCGCCGCATTGAGCCACGCTGCCCGCATTTTGGAGTTTGCGGCGGCTGCGACTACCAGCACATCTCCTACGACGCCCAGCTTGAAATCAAGGAACAGATTCTCCGCGAAACACTGCGGCGCATCGGCCGCATCGACTGGAAAGAGCCCATTACGGTTCACAGATCGCCTCCCTGGGAATATCGGAATCGAGCGCAATGGAAGGTGCGGCCGTTTGCAGGTCCGCAAGCGGGAGAGCCTCCGGCCGAGACCAGCTCCATCGGTTATTTTGAAGCCCGCTCGTCGACGCTCTGCCCGGTGGAAACCTGCTCGATTATTTCGCCGAAGCTTCTCGCGACATTCCAAACGCTGCGCGGAGCGTTGGCAAACAGCAAGCTGCCATCAACGCTGCGCGAGATAGAAGCGTTCGTCGACGCCGGTGATAACGACCTGCTCTTAACCGTGACTTGCTCTTCTATCCCGCGCCCGCCCGAACCTTTGCTGCAAACGCTCAGCCAAATGCTTCCCGCTGCGAAAAGCATCCTCCTGCAGGACGTGGCGGGCGCGCGCATGTCGCTTTTTGGTCCCGGCTTCCTACAATATGATGTTTTGCAGAAGCGATTCCGCGTCGGCCATCTGTCTTTCTTCCAGGTAAACCGCTTCCTTGTCGAGGAGATGGCTGGCGTAGTTCGCGAACTGGCGGGCAGCGGTGAACTCGCGTTTGACTTGTATGCGGGGGTCGGCCTGTTCGCGGCGTTGCTCGCAGAGCGTTTTTCGCAAGTAGCAGCGGTCGAAGCGGATCCCGCTTCTGTGCGCGACTTGGAAAGCGTGGCACGTTCCAGCCATAAGACGATTGCCGTCCATAACCAGCCCGCAGCTCTCTTCCTGAGCGAATGGCAAGGCAAACGCGGCTCGCGCACCCCGGACGTTGCTGTTGTCGATCCACCGAGGGCCGGTCTCGAAGACGGCGTCGCCGAGCGATTGACAGCTCTTACGCCGCGAAGGATTGCCTACGTTTCGTGTGATCCATCGACGCTGGCGCGAGACCTGGCAAAGCTGACTACTCAAGCGTATACTCCCCGGGAACTGCACCTATTCGATATGTTTCCGCAAACTTACCATATTGAATCGGTTGTGCTCCTGGAACGAGAGCGGTGAAACTCCCGGCGCTCTGGCTTGCTCTGGCGTTCGCCTCGGGGATCGCGGCCAGCGGAGTTGTCGCCAAAGGCTTCACGCTCTGGATCGTCGCCTTCCTCGCTGCCACCGCCGCAGGCCTTTGCCTCATTTTCTTTGCAAAACCCTCTGTCGTTGCGGGCTCTTTGGCGCTCGCGGCATGGTTTGCGCTTGGCGGCCTCGCTGCGCAGCTCGAACGCAACAACGTCCCTCAAGATGACGTAACCACACTGATTGCGCGCGGCGGCCTGGAAACCAAGGAGTCTCTTCGCTGGCTTGGCCGGCTGCGAGAAGATCCGGAATCGACCCCGCTGGGTTGGCGATACACCATTGATCTGCAAAGCGTCGAAGAAACAGGTCGCACTTTGCCCGTGCATGGCGGCCTGCGGCTTACCTACTACCGCAGCGATAATGACAATCCTCCCGCATTGCGTGCCGGAAACACCGTCGAAGCCCTTTGCCGCGCACGAATCCCTCGCAATTACTTGGATCCGGGAGCGTTCGACGAGCGCGGATACCTGGCGCGCCAAGGCATCGAACTGCTCGGCGAACTGCGCAGCACGGAGCTGCTTCACCTAGTTGGACCATCCAAACCTTCCGTCGCGGAACGCTTCGCGCGCTTTCGCGGCGACCTGCTCACCAGGTTGGACACGCTCTTTGCCGGAAAGCCCGCGCGAATCGCTGTGCTTCGCGCCATGCTTCTGGGTGATCGGAATTTCATAAATTCGGACATCGCGGAGACCTTCCAGAAGACCGCGGCATTCCATGTCCTGGTGCTCGCAGGCCTACACGTGGCGGCGCTGGCTTTTTTCATTTTTTGGCTCTGCCGCTTGCTTCGCTTGCCGCTGGCGTTCACCACTCTTTTGACGCTGGCAGCGCTCGCCGCCTACTTGGGCGTTGTTCAAGATCGTCCGCCGATTCTCCGCGCCGCGCTTATGACCGCCATCTTCCTGTGCGCGCGCTTGTTCTTTCGCCGCGTTGCTCTCCTGAACACGGTAGCGCTCGCTGCGATTTTCCTCCTTGCTGCAAGGCCAAGCGATTTATTCGAGTCGAGCTTCCAGCTTTCCTTCCTCGCGGCGGGAGTGATCGCAGGTCTGGCCATTCCATGGATCGATCGAACCAGCACACCGTACCGCCGCGCTTTGGAGCATCTGAGCGACGTCACGCGTGACCGCTTGCATTCGCCGCGTGCGACGCAATTCAGGCTCGATCTGCGTGCCGCAGCAGCCGCCGTGGCGAAAAGGGCCCCCGAGCGCGTCGCGCCCCACATTGAATCCTTTTTTCTCCTGCCTGTGCGCTTTGGATTGCGTGTCTGGGAGATATTCTTGTTGTCCTTCTGCATTCAATTAGGAATGACGCCGCTGCTGGCGCTTTATTTCCATCGCGTGAGTATTTCCGGGCCTGTGAGCAACGTCTTCGCCGTTCCGCTGGTCGGACTCATCGTGCCCTTCGGTTTTTTGGCATTGGCGCTGAGCTTCGCTTCGTCAGCCGTTGGCGCAATTCTGGCCAAGATTGAAAGCATGCTCGTAGGCTTGTTGCTTGCCACTATGCGTTGGTTTAGCGGATTGCCCCACGTGTCATGGAGAATCCCTGGGCCCCCTCTATGGCTGTTGCTTGCGTTCTTGATCACGCTAGGTTGCCTGGCGGCAATGGCATGGTCGGCCACGGAAAAGGGAAGCCAGCCAGCTGTACGGGTCTCCGCGCCGGCCCCACTGATGGCCATCTCAGAACGCCTGAGCCTATTGGTACTGCTCACACTCGCGCTACTCGTCGGCCTTCGCCCTTTTGCGCCCAGCATGGAAAAGGCTCGAATGGAAGCCACGGTGCTGGATGTCGGCCAGGGCGACTCGATTTTCATCGCCTTTCCCGACAGGCGGACGATGCTGATTGACGGTGGCGGCGCGAGCGGCGCAGAACGCATCGGCGGATATCAAGTAGGATTCGATGTGGGCGAGCAGGTTGTCTCGCCGTATCTGTGGTCGCGCGGGATCAAGAGGCTTGACGTTGTGCTGCTCACGCATGCCCATCACGATCACGTCGATGGCCTGCGCGCCGTGCTCAATAATTTCCTTGTCGGCCAGCTTTGGGTGGGCCGCGATGAGAATTCTCCCGCGTACCGCGCCCTCCTGGCCCAAGCAAGAGCGCGTGGCGTTGCCATTGTTCATGTAGCCCAGGGAAAGAATTTCGATTGGGACGGAATGGAAGGCCAAGTCTTTTGGCCCAATGTTGCCGACGCTTCCGCCGAAGCTCCGGAGCCGGTGAATAACGATTCCGTTGTCCTGCGAATCGGAGATGGCGCGGTTCATTTTCTGCTGGCGGGAGACGCGGAACGTCAAGTGGAGGACGCGCTCACAGAGCAGCACGAGCCTCTCCAGTCGGATTTCTTAAAAGTCCCGCACCACGGGAGCAAGACATCTTCGACCGAGGCGTTCCTCGACGCGGTGAACCCGCGCGCCGCCGCAATTTCAGTGGGACAGGACAATCCTTACGGCCATCCGAGTCCCGCGACTCTTCAGCGATACGCTGGAAAAAACATTCGCCTTTTCCGAACGGACATCGACGGCGCAGTCACGGTACTGACCGATGGACACAGCTTGCTAACGCGGGCGTTTGCTGCAGGTGGGACGCACTGAAACGATGTAAGACAATTCTCAGCTATTACTTGTCGTCGGACGGTTCTTCCGTGTTCTCGATCTCGATGCCTTCGTTGCTCCGCTGGTAATCAGCAATCACGCGGCGCGCCTCATCGGCCTGAGATTCCAACACAATCACATCAGAGTCCTTAAATGCGTCGCCCGATTCGCCCATCGGAAACGGGTCATTTGTGACCGATCCGGGCGACTGGATACCGGCGCTCTGCAGCAAACCGCGGATCACCATGGCCTCCGTGGCGGAGCCGGCGGAGTGAATCACTACCGTTTTCTCTTGGCTATGATGGCGGTCCAATTTCCATCCTCGAAAAGACGCAAGTCTTGCTGGGTTCAAGACTGCGCTGATAGTAATCCAAGACGCACATTCTGACCAGAGCTGATTGGAACAGGCGGAGCTTCTTAACCAATCGTGAGCGCGCTACGGCAGCCAGCGCATTCTCGCCCAAAGAACAGCAAGCCCCAGAAGGAACCCTATGGCCGCCTGATATTCGCGATTTCGCTGGTAAAGTTGCCCGGAGAATCCCTCGGCGCACTTGTCGCTTGCCGTGAAGCGCCGAAAAGCAGGCCAAAAGAGCGGAACAGCGGACGCGTATCTCTTGAAATCTTCGCCGTAGTGCCCCCGCAATTCGACTTCTTCCCGCCGCATCACTGCGGGATAGAACAGAATCAGATAACCAGCAACCACGATTGCCGCCCAAACCGATTTGCCCGCCACTACAAATCCCGCGGCCAGAATTACGCTGCCGAAGTAAAGCGGGTTTCGCGTAAACGCGTATGGCCCTCGCACGGCGAGGGCCTGATGTTTGCGAAGATGCCCGGCAGCCCAGGCGCGAATCGCCAAACCCACTACGCCAATCGCGCCGCCAATGATCAGCGAGCGCGGCGTCGGCCGCGCCAGCGCCAGATAGATAAGCGCCACCGGATAACCCACCCGGACGCGCCAGCGGATCCAGAAATTCGTAGCTGCGGCCATTATCGGTTTTTCAGCCGGCGCTCGACCGCGTCGAGCGCATCTTCGACGGTAATGGCCAGCATGGCGCGTGAAGGGGAGTTGCCGCGCCGGTACGTGGTTTCCTCCGGCTGCGCGCGCCGCACGACAACATCCCGCGGCGAGTATGGACCGTTGCGGGATGGGTCTGTGGGACCATAAAGCCCTACGACCGGCGTCCCGAGCGCGGAAGCAACATGCAGCGGGCCCGTGTCGCCCGCGACAAGAAACTTGGCGCGCCGCAAGAGCGCAATGAGTTGCTTCAAGTTGAACATCTCGACGATTGGCTCAGGAGATCCAGCGCTGCGGCGAACGCTTTCCGCCAGATGGCTCTCGCCAGGCCCAAAACTGATCACGCCTCGCCAGCCGTATCTTTGCACTAACGCGCGGTGCAGTTCGCCGTACCTTTCCGGTGGCCAGCACTTCGAGCCCCAGCCGCCGCCTGGCGACAGCACAAAATATTCGCTGAGCCCTTTTGCCGCCAGAATGCGCTCCACTTCCTCCGTCGCTTCCGGAGAACTGGGCAGCGCAAAGCGAATTTCGCTCGCTCGCGCTCCCGCGGCTTCCACCAGCTCCAGATTATGATCGACCTTATGCGTTCGGCGCGGCGTGGTGACACTTGTGTAGAAAAGCGCAGCGCCGCTCTCGCGGGAATAATTCGCGTCAAACCCTAAACGCTGCGGCGCGCCCGAAAGCCATCCGAGAATCGCTGAGCGATAGAGCGACTGAAAATCGATGGCGGCCGTGTAATTCGCTTTGCGTATGCGGCGCACGCCGGCAATCACGCTCCCCCACGAGGCGCGATCCATCGTAATCACATTGTTGACGCAGGGATTCCCTTCCAAAATCGACAGCCATTTCTGGTCGACGAGCCAGTCGATGGTCGCTTTGGGGAACGACTCGCGCAAAGCGCAAACGGCGGGCAGCGTGTGGATGATATCTCCGAGCGCGCTCATCCGCAGAACCAGAAACCGCGGCTCATCCATGACCGGAATGGCGAATGCGCTCGATCAGGCCGCGCGTGGAATGAAATTTCGGATCGCCCACGATGGCAACGCGAATGCCAAGGCGCGCCGCCTCGTCTCGCTCAGGTACGCTTTCCACCGTGTAATCGGTGCCTTTGGCATGGACGTCCGGGTGCAGCTCGCGCAGCAGTGAACGCACGTCGGGCTCCTCAAAAATCAGCACGTAATCTGCCGCGCCAAGCGCCGCGACAAGTTCAGCCCGGTCTGACGCCGTCAAAACCGGCCGCCCCGGCCCTTTCAACCCTCGCGTGCTGGAGTCGGAATTTATTGCCACGATCAGCAGATCACCTTCCCGGCGCGCCGCTTCCAGATAGCGCACATGCCCCGCGTGCAATACGTCGAAGCAGCCGTTCGCCAGCACGATTCTTTGGCCATTCCTGCGCTGTTCATCGAGACCCAGCGCAAGCTCGGAACGCGTCAGGATTTTCGAGCGCGTGTTCATGCGCCTGCGCTCGCCTCACTGCGGACGGCTGCCTCCAGCTCCGCACGCGACACCGTCGCCGTGCCGCGCTTCATCACCACGATGCCCCCGCCATAGTTTGCCAAGTGCGCCGCTTCGACGAACGAGGCTCCCGCGGCCAGCGCCAGCGTAAACACGGCGATCACCGTGTCTCCCGCGCCAGTCACATCCACAGCGTCGTCCGCGCCGTACACCGCGATCCGGTGCGGCGGTTTCGCGCGCTCGAACAATACCATCCCATCCTTGCCGCGAGTCACCAACAACGCCTGCAAGCCAAGCGCCCGCAAAGTGCGCTGGCCGAGCATTTCAAGTTGCTTTTCATCCTTCCCGATTCGCGCGTGATACAGCGCTTCCAGTTCCGGCTCGTTTGGCGTAGCCGCCGTGAACCCCGCCCCGCGATAGTCCAGCAACCGATAACGCGAATCGAGAGTTGCCACCTTCGCCTTCATGCCCTTCAACAGGCCTGGCGTGACGGAGCCGGCGCCGTAATCTGACACCAGAACGGCGTCGGACTTTGCAATGTAAGTCCGAGTCTTCTTGCTAATTTGCTTCGTGACACTTTCAGACAAAGGCCCGCCAGCTTCGCGATCCACGCGCAACACCTGCTGCCGCGCCGTGTGCGACCATCGCGCCAGAAAACGCGTCTTCGTGGTCGTGTTCGCGTGGCGCACGCAAATCATGCCCGAAACATTTACACCCTTCTCGCGAAAATAATTGACCAGCGCATTGCCCGCGTCGTCGTCCCCTACCGCGCCCACGGGCAGCACACGAGCGCCCAGCTCCACCAGATTGTTCGCCGCATTGGCGCCGCCGCCGGGAAGGATTTCCGTCTTCTGGTGACGGAGAATGAGCACCGGCGCTTCGCGGGAAACACGCGAAATCTCTCCCGTCACGTATTCGTCCACGACAAAGTCTCCGGCAACGGTTATCGTCTGGCGCGGGAAGGATGCGATAAGCTCCAGCAAACGCGATAGGTCCACCGCGCCTGCGCTGCGTTGCGTGACTTTTCTGGCGGTCATCTTTTCACCGTTTTGCAAATCAGCTCCGCAGCTGCTGTCAGATCCTCAACCACCGAGTCGGGCTGGCGAGGCCACGTGTGCCGATTCCATTGATATTCGCCGCGCCCGTACCCCGAGAGCACGAGAATACCCTGGCACCCGGCGGCTTGCGCCATGGCGATGTCGTCATAGCGATCGCTGACCAGCGCCGAACCCTTGAGCTCAAGATTGTGCTCCGCGGCCGCCCGCTCCAGCATGCCGGGCAGCGGCTTGCGACAATTGCAATTGTCGTCGCGAATGTGCGGGCAGTAATAAATGCCGTCGACATGCGCGCCGCCCGCCGCAAGCTCGGCCTTCATTTTGGCGTGAATCTCTTGAATCAGCGACTCCGGGAAAAACCCGCGCGCCGCGCCCGACTGATTTGTGACGACGATTACCGCCAGTCCGGCGTCATTCACGTGCCGAATCGCCGCCGCGGCATACGAAAAAATCAAAAAGCGGCTCAAATGATTCGCGTAGCCCATTTCCTCGGAAATCGTGCCGTCACGATCCAGAAACACCGCGCGCCTCTTCGTGGCCTCAGGCACCGCGCACCTGCCCGAGCGACTGCACCGCCGCATCGCGAACATCCTGCACCGGAACACGCAGCATGCAGCGATGGTCAATGGGACATTCGCGCAGGAAACAGGGGCTGCACGCCACCCGATGCTGGACCAGTTTTTTCTGGGAAGTCACCGGTGCAGTGCCTTGCGGATCCGTAGAGCCGAAAATAGCCACGACGGGCACGCCAACAGCGGCGGCGACGTGCATCGCTCCCGAATCATTCCCGACAAAAAGACTGCAGCGTGAAAAAAGCGCGGGAAGCTCGCCTATCGACGTCTGGCCTGCAAGGATTACGGGACGATGGTGCATTCGGTTGGCGATTTGCCGGCAAATCTCAAGCTCCGAGCTCGCGCCGAAAAGTATCACATCCGCGCCAAATTCATCAATCAGCGCGTCGGCGACCGCCGCGAATCGCTCCGCCGGCCAACATTTCGCGGAGCCATAAGCCGCCCCTGGCGCCAAGGCTACTCGCTTCGCTTGAGGGCGCACGCCTACTTCTCGCAGACGCGACTCGGCGGCTTCCGCAGCACCAGCACTGAGATTCAGAGAAATCTGCGCAGCTTCAGGAATACTCTCCAGCCATCCCGCCCGGCGCAGCAGCTCCAGATAATAAAACGACTCGTGCGCGGGAATCTCGCCGGCCTTTGGCACTGCGACAGCCTCGGTCAGCAGAATACCGCGCCCATCGCGCGCGTAGCCGATGCGCTGCGGAATCTTTGCCCGCCAAGCCAGCCACGCCGCCGAAAACGCATTTTGCAGCAGAATCACGCAGTCAAACTGCTCTTCGCGTAATTCCCGTGCCGCTCGCTCCATGGCCATGGGGCTGCGCGACGCGACATTGAGAGGCATCACGCGATCTACAAACGGCTGCCCCTTATACAACTCGGCGATCCATGGGCGCGCCAGAATCGTGATTTGTGCCTCGGGCCAGTGCTGTCGAATCGCGCCCAGTGCAGGAATCGACATGATCGCGTCGCCGACCCAATTTGTCGCGCGCACCAGAAGTTTCATCCCAATCTTCCCGGCTTCTTGCTTTCGATTACCGTCAAAATCGACCGCCACAAACCTTCTTCATCGTTGAATTGCAGCCCGATCTTGCAGAAATAAATCGGCACCTGTATCGCAACGCCCGGCGGCAAATCATAAATGTCCTTTTCCGTACAAATAAGGGCAGCGGCGTCAGCAGCCGTGGCCTTCTCTTCTAAGCGCGACATATCGCCTTCCGTATATCGGTGGTGGTCGCGAAACACTTCGTGTCCGAGAACCGAAATGCCCCAATTCTTCAGATCGGCGAGGAATGCCGAAGGATTGCCGATGCCGCAAAATGCGAACAACTTTCTTCCCTTAGCGGCCGCGCTCGCGATCTCAACTCCTCGATACACTTCCAATCCCAAAAGTTTCGTCTGCGAAAAGTAAACAGGCGCGGCCGAATACCTTCGGACCACTGCTTCGACCGCCGGCACGCGCTCTGCCGTTCGATGAATCACGACGATGTCCGCCCGGCGCAATGCGGCAATAGGCTCGCGAAGCCTCCCCGAAGGCAGAACGTGTCCGCCCCCAAATGGCTTGGTGGCGTCAATCATGACGATGTTCAGATCGCGCGCGAGCTGCAAATGCTGAAAGCCATCGTCCAAAATGAAGCAGTCAACACCTCGTTGCTCGAGCTCCTTTCCTTTTTCAAAACGCTTTGCGCCCGTTCCCAGTTCCACGCGTTCGCTGAGCCTCCCGTGAAGCAAAGCCACTTCGTCATTCCATCCTTGCATACCCGTGCCGCCGCGGACGCTATCCAGTTGCAATGGCCTATACCCGCGCGAAAGCACTCCCACCTTCTTGCCGCTCTCCAAGAACCGCTGCGCAACCCAAACCGCCATCGGCGTTTTTCCCGTGCCGCCGGTCGTAATGTTTCCGATGCTTACAACGATGCCCTTCAACCGCCTCTGCCGAAGCATGCGAACGCGGTAGCCCCACGCGCGAAGCCGCGCAGCAGCGCCATAGAAGAGCGACGCCGGCCACAGGAGCGACTCAATCAGCGTCACGCGTCGTCCCGTTGTGCTTCAAGAATCCGGGCGATTCGCTCCAGTGACCGAGCCGCTGCGCCGCGATTCGCTTCCACCAGCGCGCGCGCTTTTCGCCCCATCTGCTCGCGCCGCGCGGAATCACGAATCAATTCGGCCCAAACCTTGCCAAGCTTTTCACCGCTGGCCACCTGAACTCCCGCCCCTGCGCTGGAAAATCGCGCCGCAATGTCTCGAAAGTTCTCCATCGAAGGGCCAAAAATGGGAACCTTCGAAAACCACGCAGGCTCCAGAATGTTGTGCCCGCCCGACCGAACCAGCGACCCGCCGACAAAAACGGCGTCTCCGACGGCATACAGCCCGGCAAGCTCGCCGATGGAATCGAGAATCACAACATCGCAGTTTTCATCCAGTGGCGCGTTCAGATCGATCGCACTGCGCCGGATGACTGTCCAGCCGCACTCTTTTGCCACCGCCGACGCCGCATCAAATCGGTCCGGCTTCCGTGGCGCCAGCACCAGCAGCGCGCGGCGCCACTGCCGCTGAACGACATCATACGCCGCCAGCACGGCTTCCTCTTCGCCCGCGACTACGCTCCCGGCCACGAGCACCGGCCAGCGCTCCTGGTTTGCGATTTGCTTCGCGAGCCACTCGCCAAACGCGCTCTGCGCGGGCGGCTCAAGGTCGTACTTCAAATTTCCGGTAACCTCGACTCTCTCTTCCGGCGCGCCCATTTCCTTCAACCGGCCGGCATCCTCGGGGCTTTGCGCCAGGAAAAGCTCGGCACTTTGCAGAACGCGGCGGAAAAATCCGCCAATGAACCGTCGAAACCGCCGGAATCGGCCAATGGACCTTTCTGAAATTCGGCTGTTGACGAACACAACCGGCACACCGGTCCGCTCCGCCTCGCGCATGAAGTTCGGCCAGATCTCCGTTTCCAGAATCACCACCAGCGCCGGCTGGATTTTCCCGAACGCCCGCCGAATCGGCGCGCGCCAGTCAAACGGAAAGTAAAAAACCCCGTCCGCGTCGCGAATCCGTTCCCGGGCCAGCCGCTGGCCCGTTGCCGTCGTTGTGGAAAGAAAAATCGGCCGCTCCGGGAATCGCTTTTTTAGCCCCTCAACCAGCGGCTTGCTCGCCAGCACTTCGCCCACAGATACAGCGTGGACCCAGATCGACGCGCGCGAAGGCACATTGCGGGCCAGCGCATCTGGCAAATAGCCCATGCGCTCCCCCAAATTGCCCAGGTATTTCCCGCGCCGTAGCCCTTGCAGCGCGAAATACGGCGCGAGCAGCACCATAGCAATTGCCGTCACTGCGCTATACAAAAAGTACATGAGGTGGGGGCCGGCTGCTCTAGAAAAAGACAGCCCGCTGCAAGGTCGGTATTATAGTGTTATTGGGCGGTTGAAACCCACAACGTTTCCTATGGCAATTGCATCTATGGGCAGGAAATGAAGCCAGCTTCGCTGTTGATCGTCACCTTGGCTTTTGTCGCGATGGCGCCGCCTCAGCTGCCCCAGCCCAGTCCTACTACACCTTCCACTACGTCTTCTACGTGGGCCGCGAAAGACACTCATCAGGGATTTACCGTGGCCGCCGACGCCTATTCGGACCCCGCTCGCTCAAAAGATAAATTCGCGAAAGCGGATCCGTACAAAGCGGGCATTCTGGCCGTCGATGTGTTCTTGAAAAACGACACCACCTACCCAGTTCACGTCGATTTGTCCACGATCCGCCTCGACGTCGACACTTCTGATGGCCAGCATTTTCACCTGCCCGCGCTGACCCTCGCGGAGGCCGCAAAGCAAATCGCGCATCCGAAAGGCCCTTCCCTTCCGACCCCGCGCCGATTTCCGTCCATCGGAGCTCCCGGCCAGGATGGCAAGGCACGCGACGTCGAAGCCAAACTGGAGCCGCTGGCATTGCAGACCGATGTGGTCCCGCCAAACGGCAACACTCACGGCTTCGTGTTTTTTGACGTCAGCGGCCATTTCGACGTCGTCCCCTACGCCGCTCTCTATGTTCCCGATGTGAAATCCGTTGCTTCGGATAACGGGATGATTTACTTCGAAGTTCCTCTGGAGCCCAAGCATCCGCACTAAGTAAGAAGGCCCGGTCACCGCGATTTGCTGAATCGACTCAGCTCAGATAAAATTCAGTCTCAACCTTCGGAAAACTCTTTACCAAATTATGGCGCTCCTCGACGGACTTAACCCGCGGCAACGCGAAGCAGTCACGGCCATCAATGGACCGGTGCTTGTGCTCGCAGGCGCCGGCACTGGCAAAACCCGCGTCATCACTTACCGCGTCGCCTATCTGATCGAGCAAGGAATCCCCGGGCGAAACATTTTGGCCGTCACCTTCACCAACAAGGCGGCCGAGCAGATGCGCCGCCGCATCGCCGATCTGGTTCGCTCCAGCGGACACGATGCCTCGGACATCTGGATTTCGACCTTTCACTCCTTCTGCGCCCGCCTGCTGCGCCGCGAAGCCCCGAGCGCCGGCCTCTCCAGGTCCTTTGCGATTTACGATGACGACGATCAGACGCGGGCAATAAAGCTCGCCCTCCAAAATTTGAAGTTGCTGGAGAAAGAACTTGCGCCGCGACCTTTGCGCGACCGCATCAGCCACGCCAAAAATCACAACATCTCTCCCGATGAAATGGAAGCGGAGGCCTTCGATCCTTTTGGCAAGAAAGCTGCCGCCGTATATCGCGAATACGAATCGATTCTGCGTAAATCGGCGGCGCTCGATTTCGACGATCTGCTCCTGCGCGCCGTCGCATTGCTCCGCGAGAACGCACAAGTGCGCGCGCGCTGGTCCGAGCAGTTGCGCTTCATCCAGGTCGACGAATTTCAGGACACCAACGCGTCTCAGGAAGAATTGGTTCGCTTGCTTGCCGGAAAAGAACGCAACGTCTGTGTCGTCGGCGACGAGGATCAATCCATCTACAGCTGGCGCGGCGCCGTGAGCGGCAATTTTCAGCGATTCCTCAGCGATTTCCCGGGGGCTCAAACCATCCGCCTCGAAGAAAACTATCGCTCCACGCAGGTGATTCTCGACGCCGCCGGCGGCGTTGTCAGCCACAATCGCACGCGCCTCGGCAAGGACCTGAAGGCGACGCTCGGCTCGGGGAAATTGCTGACGTACTACGAAGCTCGGGACGCCTCGGATGAAGCTGAATACATTGGCGGCGAAATCGCCAGCCGTCTCCGCGAAGACCCGCGTTTTACCCTCGCGGTTCTCTACCGCACTTCGGCGCAATCGCGCCCCTTTGAAGAAACCCTTCGCCGCATCGGTATTCGCTATCGCGTGGTCGGCGGCTTCAGTTTTTATCAGCGCGCCGAGGTGAAAGACGCTTTGGCCTACGTGCGCCTACTCTTTCATCCCGACGACGATGTAGCCCTCCTGCGTGTCCTCAATGTTCCGCCACGCGGCATCGGCAAAGTCACCATTGATTCTCTGCGCGTTGTTGCTCGCGAGTCCAATGTATCTTTCTGGCAGGCAATTCCCCATCTCGCCGCTCAGAAAGTGCGCGGCGCCTCCGCGCTCACTGATTTTCGCCAGATGGTTTTGAACCTTACAGAAGAATGCGCCGGCAAGAATCCCGGCGAGATCCTGGAAATAATTCTCGACCGCACCGGCTATCTCGATTGGGCGGAACAGCAAGACCACCTGGACAATTCCTCCCGCGCCGACAACCTGCGCGAGCTCTCAAACGCCATCGCCGAGGCCATCGAACAAGGTGAAACCCTCGAAGATGTCCTGGACCGCGCAGCCCTGGTCAGCGACACCGACGCCTTCGACCAAAGCATTCCCGTTTCCTTGATGACCCTGCACAGCGCCAAAGGATTGGAATTCGACCACGTGTTCCTCGCGGGGCTGGAAGAGGGCCTCCTGCCGCACGGCCGCTCCATGAATAGCGACAGTGACGTCGAAGAGGAGCGCCGCCTCTGCTACGTGGGAATGACGCGCGCCAAGCGCACCCTCGCGCTTTCCCGCGCCGTTTATCGCCGCTCGTGGGCCAATGCGGATCTCGCCGCCGCTGCTCCGTCCCGTTTCTTGGCCGAAGTGCCTGCCGATCTCGTCGAGGCCGCTCACGGCTCGCTTGCAGAACCTGGCGAAACCCGCCGCTACGAACCCGACCCGGATTACTACGAATCGCAGTTCCGCCGCTCCAAGAAACCCGCCGCCCATCCTGTCTCACGTCCCGCCGCTGCTTCCGCGTCCAATGGAGCTGCCAATCGCCTGATTGGCGCGCGGGTTCGCCACCCGACCTACGGCATTGGAACAATTTTGAAGATCGAAGACGACGGCGACGACCGCCGCCTGACCGTCAGCTTCCGCGATTACGGCACAAAGAAGCTCATCGAGCGCTACGCCCACCTGCAAATCGTTTAGCTAACCAACGCGCAGGCTCCTGCATCGCAGCGGTTGCGCGCTGAAGCCGCTCAATGTACAGTGCTGCCCTGCCGTACGGGGACGGTGGCCCTTGAACAGATGAATCAGCAGCTCTTCCGCACCAAGAGCATTGACCAGCTCATCTCCGACGCCGATGAGCCTTCCAAACGCCTGAAGAAAACCCTCGGTTGGCTCAGCCTTACCGCTCTTGGCATTGGCGCCATCATTGGCAGCGGCATTTTCATCACCACGGGCACCGCCGCCGCTGGCGAAGTCGACCGTTACCCCTCGATCCTCCAGGCGCCTTTGCTCAGCGTCCTCATGCACGGCACTCACGCCATCGGGTTGAATGGCCGGCCCGGCGCCGGCCCTGGCATCGCTGTATCGTTCCTTGCCGTCGCACTCATCTGCGCTCTGGCCGGACTTTGTTACGCCGAGCTTGCTTCCATGATTCCCATCGCCGGCAGCGCCTACACTTACACGTACGCGACGCTTGGCGAATTCATCGCCTGGATTATCGGCTGGGATCTGATTCTGGAATATGCCGTCTCCAACATGGCCGTCGCCGTAGGCTTCTCCGCCTACGTCAATAATTTGCTCGACACCTTTCACATTCACATTCCTGACTCGCTCGGTACTCCCGCCTACGATCCCATGATTGGCTGGTCCTGGCATTTCAATTTGCTGGGCTTCTTGATCGTGATGTTCCTCACCGTGCTGCTCGTCCGCGGCATCCGCGAATCGGCTAGCGCCAACAACGTCATGGTTGGCATCAAGATTGTAGCCATCATGGTCTTCTGCATCGTCGCCAGCAAGTACATCAAGCCCGAGAACCTGAAACCATTTTTCCCCAACGGCTTTCAAGGCGTACTCACCGGCGGCGCGATTGTCTTCTTCACCTACATTGGCTTCGACTCCGTCTCGACCGCCGCCGAAGAATGCAGAAATCCCAAACGCGACGTGCCGCTTGGCATTCTCGCCTCGCTCTTTGTCTGCGCCATTTTCTATATCGCCGTCGCTGTGGTCCTCACTGGGGTGCAGCATTGGGAAACCCTGAACAACGCCGCGCCTGTAGCCAACGCTCTCGAAGCCCTTGGCCTGAAACTGACCGACCGCTGGGTGACCATTGGCGCGCTGATGGGCATGATTTCGTCCATCCTCGTCTTTCAGCTCGGCCAAGCCCGCGTGTGGTTCGCCATGTCTCGCGACGGCCTTCTGCCGGCGGTGTTTTCTCGCGTCCACAAAGTCTTCCGCACGCCTGACTTCGCCACCTGGGTGGCCGGCTTTTTCGTCGCCATCCCGTCCGGAATTTTCGACATCGGCACGCTCGTCAACTTGACGAACATCGGCACGCTCTTTGCTTTCATCCTTGTCTCCATCGCGGTTCTGATCCTGCGCAAGCGCCAGCCGGATCGCCCGCGCGCTTTCCGAGTACCCTGGTCTCCGTGGATTCCTATCGCTTCAGTGATTTTGTGCTTCGTTCTCATGGCCAGTCTGACCATCGAGAACTGGGTGCGATTCTTCGTCTGGCTGATTGTCGGCCTGCTGTTCTATTTTGATTTTGGCGTGCGACACAGCACCGCGGGACGCGCCGCCGATCCAGTCGCGCAGCGCAGCTTGATGCTGCTCTCCGACAAAGCGTTGATCGCCCTGAGCGCCACCTTGCTGCTGCTGGCGATTATTGCCGCAGGCATCGTGCTGGAGGGCGTCCTTCAGGCAGGCATCATCGAGAGGGCCGGATTGGTTCTTCTGGCCGTCGTCGCCTTCATATTCTTGCTCAGAGGCTGGAAACATTACCGCGAAGATTCGCCCATGGCGGAAGCCGCATGAAAGTCAGCCCGACTCGTGCGGCGGGCCTGGTTCCGGTGCGCCAAGTTCCCCAATAGAGCCTTTGAAATGACCTCGGCTCAGCCCGACTCCGGCTCAGCGTCTCTCGAACGTCTTCCGAAAGCAGAACTCCATCTTCATCTCGAAGGCTGCCTCACTCCAACACTCCTTGTGGAGCTCGCCTCCCGTTACGGCGAGAATCTCACCTACGAAAAAGCCTCTGAGCGCTATAACACCAGCACGTTTCCGCAATTTCTCGAGTTATTCAAATGGACCACTTCGTATCTTCGCAGCCCGGAAGACTATGCGCAGTTAACCGCCCACGTCATCCAGGAGCTGCGCAATCAAAACTGCCGTTACGCGGAAATCACTTTGTCCGTCGGCGTCATGCTTCTGCGCAATCAGAACGTCGAAGCGAATCTCACCGCCATGCTCGACGCAATCGAACAACAATCGTCCGGCAACAAATCGAAAATTAACTGGATTTTCGATGCTGTGCGCCAATTCGGGCCCGACAAAGCCATGGAAGTCGCGCGTCTCGCCGTCCAAATGAAATCAACAGGCGTGGTCGCCTTCGGTCTTGGCGGCGATGAGGAGTCACTCCCCGCTGCCGATTTTCGCCGCGTCTACGACTATGTCGCCGGCGAAGGGCTCCATCGCGTTGCCCACGCCGGAGAAATGGGAGCCTCTCAGTCCATCCGCGACGCCATCGAAATCCTCGGCGCGGAACGCATCGGCCACGGCATCTCCGCCGTTCGTGATCAAAAGCTCATGGACCTGCTCATCGAGCGCCAAATCCCGCTCGAAATCTGCCCGCAAAGCAATCTCTGCACTGGCGCGTTGGCGAACTTGATGGGCGTGAAATACGCCAGCCTTGAATATCATCCGCTTCGCGATTTCGTCGCCTTCGGCGTTCCCGTCACTTTGGCCACCGATGACCCCGCCATGTTCCACACAAACTTGAACGAAACCTACGCTCTCGCCGGTACGCAAATGGGTCTCACGAGCGCGCAGCTCGTCTCCATCGCCGAGGCGGGTTTTCGCCATTCCTTTTTGCCCGCTGCCGAAAAACAATCCATGATCGAACGCTTTCGCGCCGAAGCCAGAACCCTCAATTTGCTATAATGCCCGGCATGAAAGCTCACGTCTGGGTGATGTTGAAGTCCACCGTCCTCGACCCGCAAGGGCAAACCATACATCACGCTCTCTCCTCTCTTGGCTATTCGGAGATTCACGGCGTGCGCCAAGGCAAGTTCTTTGTGCTGGAACTGAACGGCATGTCTCAAGACGACGCGAAAAAGCAGATCGAGAAAATCGCCCGCGAAGTCCTCACCAACCCGGTCATTGAAGAGTTTCGCTACGAAATTTTGAGCTAGCCCCTTCTGCGTTCACTGATTGTGCTACCCATCCGCCGGCCCGCGTTCTCGCCAACCCGGAATATGCTAATCTCAAAGGACTCGTTGCCGCTCACTTTGACGCGGCCGTAGAGCCCCACGGAGAATAGAAGCTCATGTGTGGAATTGTTGGCTACATTGGACCCAAGAAGGTTGTCCCGCTCATTCTCGACGGCCTGAAACGCCTCGAATATCGTGGCTACGACTCGGCCGGCGTCGCCGTCGTTGACCAGAACGGCAAGCTTGAAATTCGTCGCGCCTCGGGCAAACTCAGAAATCTCGAAGAAGCCGTGCGTCTTTCGCCGCTCGAAGGCATGTATGGCATTGGCCACACCCGTTGGGCCACCCACGGCCGTCCCACTGAGGAAAACGCCCATCCCCACCGCGACTGCACCGGCCAGATCGTCGTCGTTCACAACGGCATCATCGAAAATTACCTCGAACTAAAGCAGCAGCTCATCGCAAAAGGCCACAAGTTCGTCACCGAGACCGACACCGAAGTCATCGCCCATCTCATCGAAGCCAATATGAACGGCAAGCTCGAGAATGCCGTGCAGAAGACCGTTAAGCAATTGACGGGCGTTTACGCTCTCGCCGTTATCTCCACGCGCGATCCGCAGAAAATTGTCGCCGCGCGCTGGGGCCCGCCCGCGGTCATCGGGCTGGGAGAAAATGAATTTTTTGTCGCTAGCGACATTCCCGCCGTGCTCCATCACACGCGCAATGTTTTCTTCCTCGCCGACGGCGACATCGCTGTGCTTACTCCCAGCGGCGTGCGCCTCACCGATTTCGACGGCGCCGCGGTCGAGCGTCCCGTGCAACACATCACCTGGGACCCCATCATGGCCGAAAAGGGCGGCTTCAAGCATTTCATGCAGAAGGAGATTTTCGAGCAGCCTCGCGCTGTCCGCGACACGCTCGTCGGCCGCGTTTCACTCGACACAGGAAAAGTCTTTCTCGACGAGATGGACATCACCGAGCAGGAATTCCGCGACTTTCAGAACATCCGCATTGTCGCCTGCGGAACCAGCTGGCACGCCGGCCTCGCCGGGAAATTCATGATCGAGCGCCTGGCGCAGGTGCCCGTGGAAGTCGATTACGGCAGTGAATTTCGTTACCGCGACCCCATCGTCGATCATCGCACCCTGGTCATCGTTATCAGCCAATCCGGTGAAACCGCCGACACCATTGCGGCGCAGCGCGAAGCCCGTCAAAAAGGGGCGAAGACTCTCGCCATTTGCAACGTTGTAGGCTCCATGATCACTCGCGAGGCCTGTGGAACCATCCTCACCCACGCCGGCCCCGAAATCGGCGTCGCCTCCACAAAGGCTTTCAGCGGCCAGCTCACCGCTCTCGCGCTGCTTGCGTTGCACTTGGGAGAGTTGCGCGCCGGCATAACGCCCGATGCCGCCAAAGCCCTTATCCAGGAAATGGCGCGCATTCCGCACAAGATGGAGTGGGTTCTCCAGCGTGACGACGAATACGAAGCTCTGGCGCGTCAATTCTTCCGCCACTCCGATTTTCTCTATCTGGGACGCGGCATTCATTACCCCATCGCGCTCGAAGGTGCGCTCAAGCTCAAGGAAATTTCTTACATCCACGCCGAAGGCTATCCTGCGGGAGAAATGAAGCACGGCCCCAATGCCTTGATCGACGAAAACCTCCCGGTCGTCATCATTGCCACGCGCGACGAGAACGACACCGCGTCCATGACACGCTATGAAAAAACTGTCTCGAATATCAAGGAAGTCAAAGCGCGCGATGGAATTGTCATTTCTGTTGTGACCGAGGGCGATCATCTGGCTCGCGAAGCGTCCGATCACGTGATTGAGGTTCCCGCCGCGCCGGAAATATTGACGCCGATTCTCGAAATTCTGCCTTTGCAGCTCCTCGCCTATCACATCGCCGTCCGCCGGGGCTGCGATGTGGATCAGCCTCGAAATCTCGCGAAATCCGTCACCGTCGAGTAAGCCGATTTTCGATTTGGGCCGCGTTGCCTTAGAATGATTCCTATGACTCGGCTGCCCTTTCGTTGTCGCGTTCTTGCCGGAACTCCGCGCCGGCTATTCCTGAGCGCCGCGCTCCTGGCGCTACTGCCAGCCGCTGCCATGGCTCAAACCACTCAAGCCAACGATCAGGCGAAGCTTTCTGCCGTCGACCAGGCCGGTTCACACAACTACTCCTCCGCTCAGGTCGCTGCCCTAAGCGGCTTGCTAATCGGTACGACCGTGGACCGCAAGGCGATTCAAGTCGCTGCGGACCGCTTGGCGCGTTCCGGATTGTTCTTGACGGTGCATTACCGCTTTTCAACCGATGCCACCGGCCTCACCGTCACGTTTGAAGTGGACGATGCGCCTGCATTTCCAATTTCGCTCGACAATCTTCCTTGGCTTACGGATGACGATTTGGCAAAAGCTTTGACTCTGGCCGGCATTCCCCTCGAGCGAACCGCTCCCGCGTCGGGCGTAATCGACGACCGCATCGCGCAAGCCCTGCAAAAAGCCCTGGAAGCCAAAGACATTCATGCCACTCTCACGTTTGCCATAACCTCCATTCCCGGCACGGATGAACGCATCGTGCAATTCACCGCCGCCGGCGTCGATGTGCGCGTCGCAGCGCTGCAGTTCAGTGACCCGCTCACCATCCATGACCCCGTTGTCCAAGCCCAGATTGCCAACATCGTTGGCAAGCCGTTCTCACTCGAAGCGATCGAGCGTTTTGATTTCGAGCAGGCCCGCCCCGTGTACCTGTCTCACTCCTATCTCCGCGTGAAATTCTCCGCGCCCACCGTCCGCCTCTCAAGTCCGAATACCGTGGCAGTGACCGTGCCCATCGACCCGGGCCCTGCTTACGTTTGGGGCGGCGTCGCCTGGAACGGAAATCACGCCTACACCACCAGCGACCTTGATTCCCTTGTCGCAGGAACAGGCCTCACCGCGGGCCAGCCCGTTGACGGCAACAAACTCTTCGCCATGTGGCAGAGCGTTCGCGCTGGTTACGGACACCGCGGCTACATCGACGCGACCGTAGAGCCCAAGGAGGCTTTCGACGACGCAGCTCGCCGCGCCTCCTACCAGGTGAATATCTCCGAAGGCGATCAATATCACATGGGCAATCTTGTTCTGACCGGCTTATCGATCGATGCCGAGCACCGCCTTCGCACCGCGTGGCACATTGCTGAGGGCGAGGTGTTCGACCAGACTTTTTGCGACTATTTCATCTCGCAAGGTATTGCCGAAGCCCTCAAAGGATTGCCCGCCGCCCGGGATACTGTGGGACATTACCTGCAGAAGAATCCGCAACAGAAGACCATCGACGTCATGATCGACTTCGAATAGATGTTTCCGCGCTATACTGAAGCCGTGCCCGATTCGTTGCAAGAAAAAGACCGGCAGCAAGAAGAAGTCCGCGACGATTCCCTCTCGTCTGCAACACAGCCTGCTTCTGGCGTCGACATGCCGTTACTCCTGCGCAAGCAGGAAAAAATGCTCGCCGACCTGCGTCCCCTCGGCTCCTTGCTCGTCGCATTCTCCGGCGGCGCGGACTCAGCCTATCTCGCGTGGGCTGCGCAGCAAGCGCTTGGCGATCGCGCGCTTGCCGTCACCGCGCTGTCTCCCAGTTTCTCCGAGCACGATCGCCGCGAATCCGAGCGTTTCGCTGCCGCGGCCGGCATTCACCACGAGTGCATCGAAACGGACGAGTTCTCGAATCCCCTCTACGTCGCCAACAGCGCCGATCGCTGCTATCACTGCAAAGATGAGCTCTTTGAAAAACTCGAAGCTCTGGCCTGCGCTCGCGGATTCTCCGCCATCGCCTACGGAATCAACGCCGACGACACCCACGAATTCCGCCCCGGCCATCGCGCCGCCGCGGAACATCAAATTCTCGCACCGCTTCTCGATGCCGGCCTTCGTAAGAACGAAATTCGCGCGCTGTCGCGCCTTGCAGGACTAACCACCTGGGACCGCCCCGCCGCGGCGTGCCTTTCTTCGCGCGTTGCGTACGGCACCGCCGTTACTCCCGAGCTCCTCGCTCGCATCGAGCGCGGCGAATCCTTCCTGCGCGACCTGGGCTTCCGCCAATTTCGCCTGCGTGTCCATGGCGAGCTGGCACGCATAGAAATTGCTCCGGAGGAATTAACACATGCATTGGCTGCTGAAATGGTTCAAAGAATGTCGGCGTACCTGAAGGAACTTGGTTTCACCTACGTGACCCTGGATCTCGAAGGCTATCGCACCGGCTCGCTCAACGCGCTCATCAAGAAGCGTTCCGCCTGACCTGGCGCGCAAAGCGCACGCACGCCTCGCGCATCCTGCCGTCTCAGCTCTTCAGAATATTCAGAAACTTCCGCGGATCGTTCTCGAATCCCGGAAACACCCCGCTCAAATCTTGATTCCCCAAATGCTTGCTGACGATTTCGCCCAGCACGCTGCGGAAATCCGTGGTCACCGCCAAATCGCGGTCCTGGTACAGTTGTCCGTCGTTCATCCCCGGCCATTGCGTGTACACCTTGCCGCCCTTCACCGCCCCGCCCATCACGAACATGCAGTTTGCATGACCGTGGTCCGTCCCGCGATTGCCGTTCTCGTGCGCCGTTCGCCCGAACTCGGACATACTCACAAAAACCACGTCCTCCATTCGGTCGCCCATGTCCTGATGAAACGCCGCAATTCCCTGGCTGAGATCGCGCAGCAAATTCGAAAGCTGCCCTTGCACTCCGCCTTCATTCACGTGATGGTCCCATCCGCCACTATCCAGAAACGCCACTTCCATTCCCAGGTCCGCTTTCAGCAGCTCCGCAATTTCCTGCAAGCTCTTGCCAAACTTGCCGTTCGGATATTGTGCGCCGTTCTCCGGCTGGTAATTATCCGGGTCGAGCTTCTTCAGCGAGTCCACTGCTTCAAACGTTTCCTGCCCCACTCCGTGCAGCGCCTGGTCCACCGTCTGCGCGTACATCGCTTCAAATCCGCCTTCGGTCACCTGCGGATTGCCGAATATTTTGAACTCCTTCAGGTCGGGAATCGAAATGGCCGATGCTTTGCCGCGCAGCGTCAATGGCAGGTAAGGCCCAAAAGCCACAGCGCGAAACGCCGACGCCTTCTCTTCCGGCAGTCCTTGCAGCGAGCGGTTCAGCCAGCCATCATCCGTGCTGCGCGCGCCAGGCGTGCCTGACTCCATGAAATCCTGCGCGTCGAAATGCGAGCGCGTTGGGTCCGGCGAGCCCACGGCTTGCACGATGGCCAGCTGCCCGCTATGAAAAAGCTGCTCAAACGGCTGCAAGCTCGGATGCAACCCGAAAAATCCGTCCAAATCGATGGCCGCTTCCTGGCCCCCGCTGGTCGGCTGCGGAATCGCGATCGTCGGCCGCAGCCGGTAATAGTTTGGCTCCGCGAACGGCACCACCACGTTCAATCCATCCATCGCGCCGCGCTGGAACAGCACGACAAGCTTCTTTTTATTCGGCGCAGGCGTGTCCGCGATGGCCCGCTGCAAGAAGGCCGGCATCGCGCTCATTCCGATCATCGCCACTCCGCCGCTCTTCAGAAAAACGCGCCGTGAAATCTTCATGGCATTTCTCCCATTACTTCTCTTCCCCCGCGAACTCCGCTGCCGCTATCGCCTCTGGAATTCCGGTGCGCCCAGCACCAGTCCCGCAATCAGTCCCTCGTTGACGTGCTTCACCGGGTCATCGAGCCGCGCCTGCAAGATCTGCGGATCGGAAATCTCCTTTTCCAGTGTTGCCCGCGTCTGCGGGGAAATTTCTCCGCCGAGGAAATCGTCCAACGCCCGCGACAGCGCCAGTTCCGCATTCGTATCGGCATCCCGCCCCAACAATCCTGCGAGGTCCGCGCTCGTCCCGGGCATATGATTCGTCGCCAGCGTCAGCGCGAAGTTCAGCCGGTTCAGCAGCGCGCCTGCATTCACCCACACATCGGCCGTGTCCGCGTATCCCGTCGGCGGTTCGCATTGATACAACGGCTCGCCCATTCGCCCCACCCACTGCACAAGCTGCGGCGAAACCACGGTCTGCAAGTCCAGCGCTCGCGCTGCGCTCACCGCCACCTCGAAGGGCGTCTTCACTTTTGCGCGAAATGCCGCCTTCGACCAGAATTCCGGCGAATAAATCATCGTCCTCAATACTGCGCGAATATCGCCATCGCTCAGGATGAATGTGTCGGACATGCGGTTCACCAGTGATTGCGGAGGATTGTCCGAGACGAAGTGCTGCGCCAGTTGGAATGAAATGTGCTTCGCCGTCGCCGGATTCGTCGCCAGCATGTGCAGCGCTTCCAACCCATCTTTCATTCCGCCGTAGTTGAACTGCTTGCCCATCACCGTCTTGGCCGACTGGTCATGAATCCGATCGTCGAAAAAGAACTGTGGGTCTTTTCGCGGTGCGCGAATCGTCCAGCCAGTCAAGCACTCGGCCATCTGAATCACGTCCTCCTGCGTGTATCCGCCGTTCACGCCCAGCGTGTGCAGTTCCATCACTTCGCGGCCGTAATTCTCATTGAGCCCGCGGTCCTGCTTCTGCGGCGGCAAGTGTGCTTGCACCTGTTGCCCCGGCGCTCCTGCTCCCGGCTGCGGAAATTCGCCCGGCTGCGGAGGCGTCGCTCCCATGAACAATCCTTCGAACCTCCGTCGCCGTTGCGCCAGCTCCGCCTGCATTTGCTGGAACGCAATCGGGTCGGCGCTCAGCCAGTTATCCAGGTAGAAAAGCATCGCCGGACTTTTCGCCGTGGCGTCCAGCAGGTCTTCGAACTTCCCCATCGCGCGCGGCCGAATCGTGTGCTCCACGTAATCCGTCAGTAACCACCGGTCCGCCCCCTTCGTCACGTTGACGTTGAAGTGATTCATCCAGAAATTGCTCATCACTTCGTAGAGCTGCCGGTTGCTATAAATCGCCCGGTCAATCGTCGCCAGGTCCAGTTCCGCTTGAATCCGCTGCGGTCCCGGCATCGTCTCAAACTGAATTTGCGCCGCGTCTTCTCCCTGCTGCCGGAGTTCCTGGCGCTTCGCCTGCACCTGTTGCTGGATTCTCGCGCGATAATCCTCCGGCGTCATGCCTTCCCGCTTCGCCACTTCATTCGGCGGCGGATATTTTCCCAGCAGCCCCTCCGACGACATTTTCAGCGTCTTGAGCTCGCTGAGCTTCGCGTCCAGCGCCGGATCGTCGCCTGAATTGAAACTGAGCTGCTGATCGATCCACTTCTCCAGACCCATCTGGCGGACGCGTTCGATGTCTCCGGGCCCCGGTCCATAGGCGAGCCGGTCCAGCGCGTGCAGAATCGCCTCGTTTTCGGTCAATTGTGTGATGGGCAAGCTGCCGGCGAAGGACTTTGGCGCCTTTTTGTCTGTGGTTATCGCGTCGCCGGAACTTGATTTCCCGGCGTCGGCGCGCGGCGTCAAAGTGAGGAAGATTGTAGCGACAAGAAAAACCACGACCGCGCTAAGCAGCGCGGCGCCGCCTGCGTCGAGGCGGTTTTGCGATCTGACTACCCGAAAAGTTTGCGATTTCCCAGAACGACGCGGGTGAGGAACGGGCATTCTTGGCACGGTTTGCTCCCTTTCCTCCCATTTTAAACCCCGCTCGTCTCGGAAAGTTGCAACCGTCTGCGCACCTCAGCTTATCGGTCAACAAGCCGCCGAAACTCAGCCCTCTTCGCGAACCGGATGCCCGCCGCTCGCGCGAAAAGCCTCCATCGTCCACTCATCCTTCCCTTCATCGTGCCGCAGAACATAGACATTCCCGTCGTCAGCCGTCACGCGAAAATACGTCGCATCTGGCGAATACCATTTGTCGTCAACCTTCTCCACGGCATACATATGCTCGCCCGCCGAAAAGCGTAGCGGCCGCTCGTCCGCGCGATGCCCGGCATAGCATTCCACTCGAATCTCATTCATGGCGCAGCGCCGGTGCCCGAAAAATTACGTCCTATGGCTTGCGCTTTCCTGTTCTTCTGTTCAAAACTCTCCGCGTTGTACGCCTCGCCCAGAAAGACAACCGTCGTCGTCAAATACATCCACACCAGCAAGCCAATCGCCGCCGCCACGCCGCCGTAGACCACGTCATATGGCATATGCCGGACGTATGTGCCGAAGACCAAATCGACAGCCCACCAAAGCAGCGTCGCCAGCACGGAACCCGGCAGCACCTCCCTCCAACTATGGTGGCCCGGCCGCCCGATTCTATAAACCGCCATCAGCACCACTACCCCCAGCACGGACACAAATACTAAGTAGCCCACCGTCAGGCCAAAGCCCAGAGCCATCGTCGGCTGGCCGGTGTCATTCATCCATTTTCGCGTTTCCGCGCCAAAAATTGTCAGCATAACCACGGTCAGCCACGGGAATATCGTCAAGCACAGAAGAACAATCGAGCGCCACTGCCGGCTCACGAAGCTTGGGATTGCCGTGTCCCTTGAAACTTTGTGGAAGCCTTCCATCAGCGCGTTCATCAGTCGCATGCCCACCAGCAGCGTCCCCAGCAACCCAATGCCAATCCACTCCAGAGCGCTGGCTTCGTGCCTTCCCAGGTAAGCTCCCACCAGCCGCGCGCTCTCCGGCGGAAGAATGATCTGCAGCCGGAACCACATTTGCAAAACCGCCGCCGACCCCCACGTGGTCGCGTGCAAAATCCCGAGACCCAGCAACAGGATCGGAAAAAACGCCAGGAACATGCTGAAGGCCACGGCTTCCGTTATCGTTTGGCTCGCGGGATATACTCGGCGGCCCGCTCTCCACAGATTCCGCAACATGTTTGCCATTAGTCCTTATTGCATGACTCCTCTTTGATTGTCGAAATCTATTTGAAGTCACCGCCGAAGCTTAGCCTCGCTCTACCATCCGCGCTCGAAATGTGCTAGCGTGATAGAAGTAATTGGGGTGGTATTCGTCGCACAAGGACAACTGGGTGGCCAGCCCGGCACAGCAAGCGGCCAATCACGAGCGCCACGGTCAAGTCTCCAGGCAAAAGACGCCCCCGCCGCACCGAATTTCTAATCGTCACTCCCCGAAATTAGAAACAGGGCTAAGGCACACAAAACAAAGGACCGGGGTCGTTTCTAATCGTCACTATTTCACTATTTTTGCGTTCGCCTCTTTGGCGCCTTTCGCGTCCAAATCAACGGACGGGAACCTACCATGACCACGCCCGCCAACCGCCTTTCTGAAGCCACGCGCTCCGACGAAATCGTTCGCAAACACAAAGAATATCTCTGGCCTTCGGTGACGAATTACTACAAGCAGCCGCTCGTCGCCGACCACGCCTCCATGCAATACCTCTGGGACATCGAAGGCCGCAAGTATCTCGATTTTTTTGGCGGCATCGTCACCATCGGCGTCGGCCACTGCAATCCGAAAGTCACGTCGAAAATCAAAGCGCAAGTCGACAAGCTCCAGCACACTTCAACTCTTTTTCCCAACGAAGCCATCGTCAATCTCGCTGAAAAACTCGCGCAGATCACTCCGGGCAAACTGCAAAAAACTTTTTTCACGAACTCCGGCACCGAAGCTAATGAAGCTGCAGTTCTTCTCGCGCGCATGGTCAGTGACAGTTACGACGTTGTCGCACTGCGCCACGCATATTCCGGCGGCTCCATCCTTACCAAGGGACTCACCGCGCAAGCCGCCTGGCGCAAAGGCGGCATCGTCAGCGTCGGAGTTGCCCACGCCGTCAACGCGTATTGCTACCGCTGCCCCTTGCATCTCACCTACCCCGATTGCGGCGTCGCTTGCGCCAATGACGTCGAAAATCTGATTCAGACCGCCACCAGCGGCCGCATCGCCGCGTTCATCGCCGAGCCGATTCAAGGCGTCGGCGGCTTTATCACTCCTCCGCCGGAATATTTCAAAATCGTTTACCGCATCGTGAAAAACTACGGCGGCCTGTTTATTTCCGACGAAGTGCAAACCGGCTTTGGCCGCACCGGCAAAAAATGGTTCGGCATCGAACAGTGGGAAGTCACCCCGGACATCATCACCTGCGCGAAAAGCATGGGCAATGGCGTGCCCGTCGGTGCCACCATCACCACCGCCGAACTCGCGGACAAATTCCAGGGCCTCAATATTTCCACTTTTGGCGGGAATCCGGTCACTTCGGTCGCGGCGCGCGCCGTGATCGAAGTGATCGAAGAAGAGAATCTCCGTGAGAACACCCACGTCGTCGGCGGCTATTTCCGCAAACGCCTCGAAGAGCTGAAGGACAAACACCCTGTCATCGGCGACGTTCGCGGCATGGGCATGATGCAGGCGCTCGAACTCGTGAAAGATCGCCAAACGAAAGAACCTGCGCCGGAAGCCACCAATCAACTCCTCGAACGCGCCCGCGAAAACGGCCTGCTCATCGGCAAGGGCGGACTCTACGGCAACGTCATTCGCATGGCCCCGCCCATGAACATCTCCAAATCCGACGTCGATGAAGGCATCCGCCTCCTCGACAAATCCTTCAGCGAGGTGGCGTCCAAAAGCGGGCAGAAACGGTCATGAAAAAAGCCCTTTTTGCATTGACTGTAATCGCAGCGACCGCTTTTACAAGCGATGGCGCTGGCGCTGCTGGTTCAGCTGCCCAGGGAATTACGAATTCGATCTCCACCCAAGACGAGACTGCTGCGCTGGAAAAATTCTCAGTGCTTGTGCGTAAACTCATCGAGAATCCTCCAGCGGACTGCAGCGGCCCAATCGACACGAAAACGACAAACATCGGACTGGATACAGAGCGGCAGATATTTGATTTGCTGAGTGGCACTGTGCTCGCTGCGCTCAACACAGTACCGGGCGGCTCGACGGGGGAAACGATCCAGACGGCTTTGGCCCCGTTTCAAAGTGTCGGCACCCAAGTCGCTGTCTCATGGTCCGCCGATGAACGGCTTCGCTATGAACTGTTGCCTGTCCAGCCGCTGCTCATCCTTAAGTTCGCCATATGGAACCAGGCCACCTTCATTGCCTACGCTCCAATTCCTGTTTCCGCCTCTCAGTCCAACCATTGGAAAATTGCTCAGGCCGGTAGCACGGGGGATTCCGCTTTCGAAAAGCTAGACATGTTTCCCCTCTGGCGGGGTCTTTCTGGGAATCCGCGCTTTCTGATCGTGAAACACTTCAGCGGCTGCATGGCCGGCATGACCTACGACTACATGGTGGACGGCTACGAGTGGAACAGCGAACAGGGCTTCATTAAGACGACCCTGCACAAGGAATCGGAGTTTTCCGAAGGAACGCCATCTCCCGGCAAGCTGCAAACCACGGGTAAGGTGATTGCCATTCCCTACTGCTGGTCTGGAGACCTTCATTTTACAAGTGTCTCGGCCCCTATCTGCAGTTTGGACACATATGACCTTTCGGGTGATACGGTGCGGCTTGTCGGCACGCAGGATGACCCCGACGATCTCGCCCTCATTGAAAAGGTAATCGAGGGTGCTGAGAGGAACCTCGCGGCTCTCGCGGCGCATTGCAAGTCTCCGGAAGTCGCGCGTAACATCATGGGCACCATGCCCGTCAATCCTTTTTTCGTTTTCGAGGAGTTGTCGAGCAAACAGCTTGGTGTGGGGAGAGAACAAATCGATCTGAGCGACGACAGAGAAGATCTGAAATTCGTGTTGGAGAAACAAGGCTCGCATTGGCTCGTAGCACATTTTCAAGTGGATAATTAGGAATGGCCACAGCGGTAACAACAACGGCGGCGTGCCGGAACTTCATCGGCGGGAAATCGATCGAATCCGCAGCGGCTCAATTTCTCGAGCGGCGGAATCCCGCCAATACCGACGAAATCGTGGCGCGAGTTCCGCTCTCCACGCGCGAAGAGATGCGCGAGGCAATCACTTCTGCCAAAGCCGCATTTCCCGCCTGGCGCGAAACGCCCGCTCCGGAACGCGGCAAGATTCTTTTCCGCGCCGTGCGCATCATGGAGCAGCAAAAAGACGCGCTCGCCCGATTGCTCACGCGCGAAGAAGGCAAGGCGCTCACCGATTCTCTCGGCGAAGTGCAGCGTAGTATCAACATTCTGGAATTCATGGCCGGCGAAGCGCGGCGGCTGAACGGCGAAAATTATCCGAGCGAAGCGCGGACGAATTTGTCATACACGATGAAAGTCCCCCTGGGCGTCGTGGGCGCAATCACACCGTGGAATTTTCCGCTGTGCATTCCCATCTGGAAAGTCGCGCCCGCGCTCGTCGCCGGAAACACGTGCGTCCTGAAGCCCGCGGAGCTTACGCCTCTCTGCGCGATTCGCATGGCCGAAATCTTCGCCGAGGCGGGACTGCCCGCAGGCGTCCTGAACGTGGTTCTTGGCGCGGGAGAAGAAGTCGGCGACGAACTTGTACAGAATTCCGATGTGCGCGCCATCTCCTTCACTGGCTCGACGGAAATCGGCCGCCGGATTTACGAAACAGGCGCGCGGCGCCTACAAAAAGTGCAATGCGAGATGGGCGGGAAAAATCCCGTGGTGATTCTATCGGACGCTGACCTCGCGCTTGCGGTGCAGTCCGTTCTTTTTGGCGCATTCGCCTCCAGCGGACAGCGCTGTACGGCAACCAGCCGCGTCATCATCGAAGAAAATATCGCTGACCAATTCGTGAACATGCTCACGGATAGCGCCAAGAATTCCAAGGCTGGCAATGGTTTGGAGCCGGGCGTCGAAATGGGCCCCTCCGTCGACGAAAACCAAATGAATTCTGTCCTCAAGTACATCGAGATCGGAAAACAGGAAGGCCAACTCATTCTCGGCGGCCATCGCCTCACGGGCGGCGCGTATGACAAAGGGTATTTCGTCGCTCCCACGATCTTCGATCACGTGTCCGTGAGCAGCCGCATCGCGCAAGAGGAGATCTTCGGCCCGGTGCTTTGCATCATTCGCGTCAAGAACTTCGAAGAAGCGCTGGCGGCTGCGAATTCCTCCCGCTACGGCCTCGCCAGCTCGATTTACACCAACGACGCCACGCGAATTTTCGAATTCATCGACCGCATTGAGACGGGAATCGCACACGTCAATTCGCCGACGGTCGGCGGCGAAGCACATATGCCCTTCGGCGGCATCAAAGATACGGGCGTGGGTCCGCGGGAAGTCGGCCACGCCGCACTGGATTTTTACACCGAGCTAAAGACCGTCTACATCGACTATACTGGCCGCAAGCGTGAATCGAGCGCGTACTGATGCCCACAGTGAAAAAGCTGCTTCCGACTGCACTGCCAGCGGTTTTTTTGCTGCTAGCGCTCGCGAGTTTGCCGCGCGCATTCGCGGCAAACAAGCCCATCATCTGGAAAACCATCGACAAGGCCATCCTGGAAGTCAGCGGACGAAAGCCCCCGAAGACCTGGAGCGTTTTGGAAGACGAGAAGAAAAAGACCCGCGTGCTGGTGCAACTCGATAATCGTTATTTGGTTCTGGACGCCAAGACCAAGCAGGTTTTCGAAATTTCGCCTGCTCAGGTCCAGCCACACGGCAAAAACTTTCAGAGCGTCGATCCCTCCGAAACAGAGCGCGCTCTGCCGAGCACCGACTGGGATATGCGTGACCTCGGGCCCGCTGAGCGAATCGAGGTTCGCCTGACCGACGACAATACGACGCTCGACGTGCAACTTCCTCACCCCCTCGACCTGCGAGTTCCCCTCCACTAGTTCGCGGCGTTCTGCGAAACAGGGCCCGGTGAATCCGCGCTGGCTTGCGCCGGTCCCTTCAGTTCCGCGAGCAGAATTCCAATGAAAACGAGAATCGCTCCGGCCAGCACTCGCGCGCCCAGACGCTCATGCACCACAATCAGCGAAGTGAGCGCCGCAAATACCGGTTCCAGGCTAAACAGAATGGCTGTGTGCGTGGGCGACGTGTACCGCTGCGCCCACACCTGCAGCGAGAAGCACAGCGCGGTGGCGCCCACGGCGGTAATCAGAATTGCGGCAATCAGATTCGGCGACCATCGCAAAAACGGAGTTTCCCAGTGCGTGACCGCCAGCACTGGCAGACATAACGTGGTGAGAACCGCAGTCGTTGCCACCTGCAAAAAGCTGAGCGCCGCGACGGAATGCCGCGGGCTGTATCGCGCAACCAGAATAATGTGAAACGCGAACATCACCGCGCAGCCCAGCGCGAGCAGGTCTCCAATATTCAAGGCGGAAAAGCCAGATCGTGGGACCGTCAGGAAATACAAACCGACAAGCGCGGCGACGGCGCCGATCCACGCCCACCGGCTGATTCTCCTTCGCCAGAAAACGGCCAGCAGCACCGGCACCATCACGACACCAGCGCCAGTGATGAACGCTGCCTTCGACGGCGTGGTGAATTTCAGCCCCAAGGTTTGAAACGCGTAACCGCTGAACATAAAAACACCGATCAGCGCGCCCGCGGCCAGCGTCGCGCGGTCCGATTTGCGCAAAGCGCGCCAATACACTGCTCCCATCACAATTGCAGCAAGAGTGAAGCGCACAGCGTTGAAGGAAAAAACGGAGGCAAACGCGAGGGCATCCTTGACGACAACAAATGTCGCGCCCCAGATCAGCGCGCATACGGCCAGCGCCAAGTCAGCCTGCAGGCGGCGGTTCATGCGCGGGCGCTCAGTGCCGCTCGTAAACGACGCGGCCGCCCGCGATGGTCATGGCAACGGAAGTACGCAAAAGTTCGGCGGGCGGCATGCGCGTGATGTCCGTGGGATAAACGACCACGTCGGCGAACATGCCGGGTTTGAGCTGGCCCTTTCGCGCTTCCTCGAATTCGGCATATGCGGAGGCTGCCGTGTAATCGTAAATGCAATCGCTCATGGGCAGTTTTTCTTGCGGTTCCCAGCCACCGGGAGGGCCGCCTTCGGGCAGCTCACGCGTGGTGCAAGCGTAAAGGCCGCGCAGCGGATCGATTGCCTCCACGGGATAATCCGTGCCGAACGCGAGGCGCACTCCGTCCTTGCGCATGGTATTCCACGCATACGCGCCTTTGGAACGCTCCGGGCCGATACGCGCGCCGGCCCAGCGTTCATCGTCGAGCAAATGCACGGGCTGCATCGAAGCAATCACGTGCAACTCCGCGAAGCGCGCGAAATCATCCGGCGCGACGATTTGCGCATGCTCCACGCGGTCGCGGCGATCACGCGGCCCATTGGCGGCCAGCACTGCGGCAAATGCATCGAGCGCCACGCGATTAGCGCGGTCGCCGATGGCGTGGAAATTCAGCTGAAAGCCGGCCTTGTCGCGCTCAATGCACATCCGGTTCAGCTCGGCGGGATCCATGCGCAGAATTCCGGAGGTCGACCGGTCATCCGAGTATGGCGCGAGCATCGCGGCAGTGCGCGAACCGAGAGAGCCGTCCATGAATGCTTTCAGCGTGCCGGTCTTGAGCCACGGATCGGTTGTGCTGCCCTCGCGGCGCTCTTCTTCGAGTTGCGCGAGCGGCTCGGTGAACGTGAGCCACTCGGTGATTCGCAAAGGCAGCTTGCCTTCGTTTTTCAATTCGCGATAGATCAGGAAGTCGCCCCACGTGGAATAGTCCTGAATGGACGTCACTCCGTGCGAGACGGCGTCAGCTAGCGCCAGTTCGATCGCGCGCTTGCGGACATCATGGCTTGGCGGCGGCACATGCCGGTAGACAAGACTCATCGCGCCATCTTCTTCGAGCATTCCGTTGGGCTCGCCGGTCTTGTCATCGTGCACAATGTGACTCCCGGGCGGGTCGGCCATGTCTTTGGTGATGCCGGCGATTCTCAGCGCCAGGGAATTCACCACAGCGACGTGTCCATCGACGCGCGAGAAAATCATCGGGTGGTCCTTCGACACGGCGTCGAGGTCCCATCGCGTGGGAAACCGCTGCTCCGGCCACAGAGTGTGATCCCATCCTCTTCCGGTGATCCATTCTCCGGGCTTGTAGTTTTGCAGCGCAGCGCGAAGCCGCTGCTGAAATTCCTCCAGTGATTTGGCGTCCTCAAAATTCACGATCACTTTGGCCATACCGCCGCTAGCCAAGTGCACGTGCGCATCGTTAAATCCGGGCATCGCAAAACGGCCGTAGAGATCAACGACGCGCGTTTGCGAGCCAATCCACGGGCGAATTCCTTCGCTCGATCCCACAGCGACGATTTTTTCGTCGCGAATCGCAATTGCCTGCGCGCGAGGTCGCGCAGAATCGACGGTATAAATATCGCCATTGGTCAAAACCAGATCGGCAGGCGCGTTCGTCTGTTGCGCATTTGCGGGCATACCCCTCCGGGAGTGGGCATGACTGAGCGGCGCGGCGCTGAGCAGAATTGCGCCGGCAAGCGTGGCGGCAGCGCAGGCAGCGATGAAAAAAAGTCTTCTCAGGATTGGACTCCCGCGACGGCGAGAATTGTAAGCAGCGCGCGCTTCAGCCCCAATTCCCTTCCCGCGGGATCATACCATTCGTCGAGGGAATGCGAGCCGCCGCCCTGTCCGCCGCCGCCGATGGCGATCGCCGGAATGCCCTGCGACAGGGGAAGGTTCGCGTCCGTGGAAGAGCGCTCCAGGCGCGACCGGTTTCCGAGATAGCGATCCGCGTTTTCGATGGCAACGAGCAGCGGCGAGTCTTCAGCAAGTTTTCCCGCCGGGCGGACGCCGATGACGCTGATCTTGAGCTTGAGCGGGCTGCCTTCGGAAGCCGCAGCCATCTCTTCGCCGACAGCATCGGCAAACGCTTTGCGAAGCTCGCTCTCCAGGCGCGATAATTCCGTCTCGTCTTCCGAGCGCAGATCCACTTTTACGTCCGCTTCCGTCGGAATCGAGTTCACGGAATTTCCGCCGGAGATGACGCCGAAGTTGAAGGTGGTTCGCGGATCTTCCGGCACGGGGCTACGTGAAAATTGCACGATGCCGCGCGCCAACGCCGTGATGGGGTTGGGCATGCCGAAATCGGACCAACTGTGCCCGCCGGGGCCTTCGACGCTCACTTCGAGGCGTCGTGAGCCAAGAGCGACGGTGGTCACGTAATCGGTGGCGGCGCCGTCGAGCGCAATCACCGCGCGCAGGCGGCCTTTGTAGGTGTTCAGCAATTCGCGAATGCCGCGAAGATTCCCCTCGCCTTCCTCGCCAACATCCGCGCAGAAAACGACCGTTGCCTGCGTTTTCACTTTTGCCTGGTCCATGGCCCGCGCGAGGCCGACAATCGCCGCCAGGCCCGCGCCGTCGTCGGAAATGCCCGGCGCTTCCAAGCGGCCTTGCACGCGCTTGACGTGCACCGGCGTGTCCGCAGGAAACACCGTGTCGAGGTGCGCGACAACCAGGACAACATCTTTTTCAGTAGCGCCTTCGCGCTCTCCGATCACATTGCCGACTGAATCCGTTTGCACGGTGAGGCCGTTTGCCACGAGAAGTTTGGCCACATACGCGCCGCGTTCCTTTTCGGCGAACTCCGGCGCGGGAATTTCCGTGATGGCGACCTGCTGGCCGGTGACCCAGTCGGTATTCTTGTCGAGCCACGTCATAGCCTTCGCGACTCTCTTATCTTGCGCGATGGCGTCAATTGGATTTGCGGCGCGAGCGGTAAGCGTGCCCATTAAGATGAGCATACCGAACCACGAAAAAACTTTCACGGATTTTATGCGCGCGCCCTCCCGCAAGGACCGCGTCCGGTAAGTCACATGAAAATGGTCGTTAGGTTGCAAGGCGGTCGGGTTCAAGTCAGCGCTTCGCGGCCGCGCTCGGCGCAGCGTCGCCGCAGAGCGCCAGAAGTTCGTCGTCGCGCATCACGCGCTCGGCTCTTTTCGCGGCGTCGAAGATGCGCGTCACCAGTTCTTCCGTCGCGGGTATGCCACGCTTTTCAAGCCAGTACGTCACGTTGGAGCGCCCGCTCATGGGCCCGATTTCGATGATCTGTTCCAGGCCGAACAGATTCGAAGGAACGCCGCTGTACACGGAGTTTGCCAAAAACGTATCGCCCTTCCGGAAGGCTTTGATGATCGCCGCCGCGTGGACGCCGGTTGCGGTGCGGAAAGCATCGCGTCCAACCACGGGATAATTGGGAGGAATAACGGTGTGCGTGGCGCGCGCGACAGTTTCCGAATACTCCTTGAGCTTGGACAAATCGCGCTCGATCAACCCCATCAGGCGCAAATTGACGAGCATCAATTCCATGGGCGTGTTGCCCACGCGCTCGCCCAATGAATTCGCGGCGCCATGCACCTGGTCCGCGCCGGCTGCAAAAGCGGCGAGCGAGTTCGCTACCGAAAGCCCGCGGTCGTTGTGGCCGTGCCAGTCGACGCGAATTGTTTCTCCCGAAGGCTTCACGATTTCTTCGATGGCGAAGCGGACGAGATTGTACGCGCCGCGCGGCTCGGCATGGCCCACCGTATCGCACAGCACAATCGCGCGCGCGCCACACCGAATCGCGGTGGCGTAAAGAGTCTTCACCGTTTGCGGATCGGCGCGCGTCGTGTCCTCGGTGACGTACATCACCGGAAGCCCTTCCGCTACGGCGAATCGCACAGCCTCCTCGGTCGTGCGTTGAAGATGTTCGACCGTCCAATCCTCCACCAGCCGGCGAATCTGGCTGGAGCCGAGAAAAGTCGCCGCCTCGATGGCGATTCCCGTTTTTTGGGAAATTTCCGCGATGGGGCGAATATCGTTCTTGTGCGTTCGCGCCGCGCAGTTTGGACGAATTTTCATGCGGCATTGAACGATTTCCCGCGCCAGCGCCTCCACGTCCGCGCACGCGCGCGCTCCCGCTCCCGGCAACCCGATATTCACGGTGTCGATGCCGAGGTCTTCCATCAGATGGAGAATCTGAATTTTTTCTCCGATGCTGGGGTCGCGTACCGAGGGATTTTGCAGGCCATCGCGCAAAGTCTCATCGTCCAGCATGAGCTTGCGGCCGGGCGCGATTTCGCGGCCGTTTGCCGTGTTCCAATCGTAAATCAGGTCATCATGGTTCATGGTTGACGGTTCATGTGGCGGCAACTAGCTCTCGAAGCATCCTCCCGCTCAAGACTAGGCGCAAGCAGGCTCCGCTGCACGGAGCCACCCGCCGCCGAGCACCAGGTCGCCAGAGTAAAAAACCGCGCCCTGGCCGGGCGTGATGGCGCGCTGCGGTTCGTCGAAACGAATGCAGGTCGTGGTGGCGTCGAGCGGCTCAACCGTGGCGGCCGCGGCCTCGTGCCGATGGCGGACTTTGACTTGCGCGCGGACCGGCTCCGCAGGACAAGCAATGGAAATCCAGTTCACGTCGCGAACTTCGCAGACGGACGTGAATAGCTCATCGTTGTCGCCCACAACCAGGCGATTCGCGGCGCGGTCGAGCGCGACAACGTAAATCGGACGGCCCGCGGCAAAACCAAGTCCACGGCGCTGGCCGACGGTATAGCGATGCAAACCTTCGTGGCGGCCAATGACCGTGCCGTCGGTCGTGACGATTTCGCCCGATTCGGCGGACAATTCCTCGCCCTGTTCGCTCAAGTAACTGCTGATGAAGCGGACATAGTTGCCCGTGGGCACAAAGCAAATTTCCTGACTTTCCGGTTTTTCCGCGACGGGGAGCTGCGTTCGGCGGGCGATATCGCGCACTTCGGCCTTCGTCAACTCACCGAGCGGAAAGCGAGAACGCGAGAGCTGCTCCTGTGTCAAACCAAAAAGGAAGTAAGACTGGTCCTTGGATTCGTCCGCGGCGCGCCGAAGTTCGTAACGGCCCGAATCCGCGTTCCAGCCGACGCGGGCGTAATGGCCCGTGGCGACGAACGAAGCGCCGATCTGGCGCGCGGTAACCAGCAACTGCTCGAACTTCACGTGATTGTTGCAAAGAGTGCACGGGATCGGCGTGCGTCCGCCGAGATAATCCGCGACGAACGGGCGGATCACGCGCTCCTCAAAAACCTGCTCAAAATTGACAACGTAAAAAGGAAACCCGAGATGCTGCGCGACGCGTCGCGCGTCGTAGACGTCGTCCAGCGAGCAGCAGCGATGCGGCGCGGGGCCGTCCGTTGGCGCAAGTTCCGGCAGGCGGCGCTGGTTCCAAAGCTGCATGGTGAGACCCACAATAGGCTCGCCGGACTCGTGCAAAAGCGCCGCGACCGTGGAACTGTCGACGCCGCCGCTCATGGCCACAGCAGTCAGCTCAGGTTGTGGTGACGTGGGCATGTTCTTTGATTCACTAGAATAGCAAGGAAGGCGCAACTTCGCAGCAATCACCGCGCCGGAACTGCTTTGCGATACGCCGGCGAGATGGAGCGCAGGCGCTCGATGACGCCGGGGATCATTTCGAGCGCATAGTCGACGTCCTCGGGCGTGGTGAAGCGGCCGAGGCTGAAGCGCAGCGTGGACTTGGCGTCGTCGCGCGGCAAACCGATGGCGCGCAGTACGTGCGAAGGCATAATCGCCCCCGAAGAGCACGCCGCGCCGGTCGAGCACTGCACTCCTTGCAAATCCAGTGCGATGACCAGCGACTCACCTTCCGCGTGCGAAAACGTGAAGTTCGTTGTATTCGCAACGCGGCGCGCGCGATTTCCGTTCACTTGGGCATCGGGAACAGCTCCGAGAATTCCCTGTTCCAAGCGATCGCGCAAAGCAGCGAGACGTGCAGGCTCGTCGGCGAGATGCGCGCGCGCAAGCTCCGCTGCTTTGCCCATGCCAACGATGCCGGCAACGTTCTCCGTGCCGGGACGCCGATCGCGTTCATGCGTGCCGCCGACAAACAGCGGCTCCAGCGGCGTGTTTTCACGGACGTACAGCGCGCCTACGCCCTTCGGCCCGTAAAACTTGTGCGCCGAAAGCGCCAGAAAATCGACCTTCAATTCATTCACGTCGACGGGAATTTTGCCGGCGGACTGCACCGCGTCACAGTGGAAATAGACATTCGCTTCGAACGCGATGCGGCCGATTTCCGCAATCGGCTGAATCGTGCCCAGCTCGTTGTTCGCGTGCATGACGGTGATCAGAATGGTTTCCGGACGCAGCGCGCGGCGAACATCTTCAGGATCGATGACGCCATCGCTCGAAATCGGCAGCCAGGTGACCTCGATGCCCTGCTTTTCGAGCGTTTCGACGGAATTCAGCACGGCGTGGTGCTCGATCGGTGAGCAGATGATGTGTTTTCGCTCGCGCCGATACGCAGCGACAAACCCGAAAATGGCCAGATTGTCGGCTTCCGTGCCGCCGCTGGTGAAAACAGTCTCCGAAGACTTCGCGCCGATGAGCGCGGCCACCGACGCGCGCGCCGACTCCACCGCCGCGCGGGCATCCTGCCCAGCGGAATGGATCGAGCTGGCGTTCCCGTAGGTTTCCGCGAAAAACGGCAGCATCGCGGCAAGCACTTCACCGTCGACGGGAGTGGTGGCGTTGTAATCGAGGTAGACGCGTCGCATTGGCTTCCTACAGCGCAAATCGAGGATAGCGCCTCGTGCGCGTGGTGGTCAAATCGCGGACGGCCCATGACGTTCGCCAATCGACAAACCCAATACAGTGGAGATTTGTGAGATGATTTTCCGCCGAGAACTCCATATGAAGAAACATGTTCGGTGGATAACGGCTGCGGCGATCTGCTTGGTGGCCGTAACCGCGACGGTAGCAAAGGCAGGGCCGCCCTTCCAAACGGACGATCCTGAGCCGGTGGACTATCGCCACTACGAGTTTTATACGTTTGGCACAGCGGACGGCACGGGCGTCGAGATGGATACGGCAGGGCCGGCCGTCGAGTTCAATTGGGGCGTCGCGCCAAACGTTCAGCTGCACATCATCATCCCTGCAGCCGCGATCTTTCCGGCGAACAATCCGAACTACGCGCCCGCCGGCACGGGGCCGAACGCGTTCGGCTTGGGCGACATTGAGATGGGCGTGAAGTTTCGCTTTGTCAAGGAAACGAAGCACTGCCCGATGATTGGCACGTTCCCGATGTTTGAAGCGCCGGCCGGCGATCCCAACAGAGGCCTCGGGGTCGGCAAAGGATGGGCGAAGCTGCCGGTCTGGGCGCAGAAAAGCTTCGGGCCGTGGACCACGTACGGCGGCGTGGGCGAGACCGTCGTCCCGCAAACGGGCTACAAGAACTTCACGTATGGTGGCTGGCTCGTCCAGCGCGACATCGGAAAGAAATGGACGCTGGGAACTGAAGTCTTTGCGCACGGGGCCGAGGGCATCGCAACGGCCCAGACGCGGGCATCGACTCTCGTGGACTTCGGCGGATATTACTATTTCCGAAATCCGGGGTTTCAACTGCTGTTTTGCTATGGCCACGCCATCGCCGGTCAGCCGGAGACCTACGCGTATCTGGGACTTTACTGGACATGGGGCAACGCGAAGGATAAGGCGAAGTCGGAAAGCGGATTGCTCCGCGCGCGTCAGCCCGAAATCCCCGGCATATCGTAAAAGGCCCCAACAAATCTCGCCGCAAGATTCCACACAAATCCTGCCAATCGAATCCTTTCAAACGAGGAAACCCAAACGGCCGGACAGATTGCGTTGGGCGCGTGTCTTTGCCAGACTTGGTAACGAAGCAGGAAACCACGCGACACAGGAGCAGATCTTGGCGCGACCAGTGATCACGCTGACAACAGACTTCGGCTCGGCCGATTCTTTGGTTGGGTCCATGAAGGGCGTCATTCTGAGCATCCAGCCGGACGCGGAAATCATCGACATCACGCACAAAGTGCTGCCCTATGATCTGCTCGATGGCGCGCTGGCGATTGGCCAGGCCTACAAATTCTTTCCGCCGCGAACGATTCATATCGTGGTGGTGGATCCCGGCGTGGGAACCGAGCGGCGGCCGGTGCTCGCAACCGCCGGGCAGCATTATTTTGTCGCGCCGGATAACGGCGTGCTGTCGATGGTCTACCAGCGCGAAGAATCGCTGGCTGTCCGCCATATCACCGCGGAGCATTACTTTCTGCAGCCGGTAAGCAACACCTTTCACGGCCGCGATATTTTTTCTCCGGTTGCAGCGTGGCTCTCAAAAAACGCGCAGAGCTCGTCGTTTGGCGAAGAAATCACCGATTTCGTGCGCTTCGCTCTGCCCAAGCCGAAGGCGGCGGGCAATGGCGTCAAAGGCGTCGTGTTGCGCGCCGACAATTTCGGCAACTTGCTTACAAATTTCACGGCGGAAGACTTGCCTCAGGTGCTCGCCGGCTCGAACTTCAAAATGCGCGTCGGCACTGCGGAGATTTCACACCTCGCGGAGACGTTTGGAAACGGTGGCCCGAATGAGCCCATCCTCGTTTTGGGCTCCAGCGGCTTTTTCGAAGTGGCCGTGAATCGCGGAAGCGCCGCAAAAGCCACGGGCGCCAGTCGCGGCGCCGAAGTCACCGTCGAATTCGCGTAGGTGAAAGGCAGCAGGAATTTGGCCGGATTGAGGCCCTTTCTATGTCAAAAACTACCGTCCGCTTGACCGGCGCTTTCCTCGGCATATTTTTTATCGGCGCTCTTGCAGGCTTCTTGACTTTCTGGCTAGGCGCGAAGCATGGAATGCTTTGGGCCACGCCCGATGTTGGATGGGTCATTGAACAGGACATGGGTAATGGCAAATGGGATCAAGCGGTCAAGCTCGCACGCGGAAGGATTCGCGACGAGAGCAAGGATTACACCGAATACAACCAAGTGTCGGTTATCTATCTCGCACGCGCTCAAGAAGATGCAGTTCATCGTGATGAATGGGTTAAGCAAGCGGCTTCTTATTCAGATCGAGCCATATCGCTGGGCCCGAATGACTTCACTAATCTGCTTGAAGTTGCTCATGGCTACGAAAGTGAAGGAGATTTGGTTAAAGGCGGATGCCCTTACTATCAGAAAGCCCTAGCCGCTAGCCAAAAAGGCCTCTCTCTCGTCCCCAAGGATTTCATTCGAGTGGATAATCGGCAATTCCCTACTCAGCCGTTACGGACTGAATTCGATGGCTTAATTGATCGACTCCAGACAAAAACAAATGCCTGCGGTAGCAATGACCGCTAGCGCGCAAGGTCGGTAACAATTAAATACGCTCGAGTCCGCGGGTCCATCCAATCTCTCAGCGCGTCTCCCAGCATATTGAACGCCAACACAGCCGTCGCCACCGCCAGCGCCGGGAAGACCACCATGTGCGGCGCGTCGAACAGATGGCTGCGCGCGTCGTTGAGCATCGCGCCCCAGCTGGACATCGGCGCCAGCACGCCCAGCCCCAGAAAACTCAGCGTCGATTCCGCCAGAATCGCGCCCGCCAGCGCAATCGTCCCCTGCACCAGCACCGGCTGAATAATATTCGGCAGCAAATGCCGCCACAAAATCCGCCCGTGCGAAGCTCCCAGCGAACGCGCCGCGAGCGACGTAATCCATTTCTTTCGCCTTCAACACTTGCGCGCGCGCCAGCCGCGCATAGCCCGCCCATCCCGTGATTGTCAGCGCGATGATCACGTTTCCGAGCCCCGGCCCGAGAAACGCCGCGAAGGCAATCGCCAGCAAGATTCCCGGAAACGACAGAAACGCATTGATGAGCACAATGTTCACTACGCCGTCAAACCATCCGCCGAAATATCCCGCCAGCGAGCCCAGCATCAAGTCCGATGATCCCCGCGCCAAACACCACGGAAACGCTACCGACATCGACACGCGCGCGCCGTAAATCACGCGGGAGAGAACGTCGCGGCCAAGTTCGTCCGTGCCCATCCAGTGCGCCGCGCTAGGCGCTGCGAGCCGCGCGGGAAGATTTTGCGCGGTGGGATTGTAAGGCGCGATCCACGGCGCAGCACGACCGCGAGGACGATCAGCAGCACGCACAAAGCAAAGCCGACCGCAGCCCGGCACGCTGTGCCGCAGAAATTGGCGCAGCGCCGTGTCATTGCAGCCGCACCCGCGGATCGACGAACGCGTACACCAAATCCGTCAGCAGATTGACCAGCACATAGGAAACCGCAATCACCAGAATGCATCCCTGCAGCAGCGGATAATCGCGCGCATCGATGGCCTGCACGGCCAGGCGGCCAATGCCCGGCCACGAAAAAATTGTCTCCGTGACGATCGTGCCGGCCAGCAGCGTGCCAAATTGCAGCCCAAGAATCGTGATAATTGGGATCAGCGCGTTGCGAAACGCGTGACGCAGCAAAACAGCTCGCTCCGTGAGCCCCTTCGCGCGCGCCGTGCGAACGTAGTCGCTCGAAAGCTCCTCCAGCATCGATCTGCGCACCATGCGCGTGAGAATCGCCGCAAGCGCCGCGCCCAGCGTTATGGCAGGCAAGATCAAATGCGAGACGCCGCCGCGCCCGGACACCGGCAGCCAGCCAATCAGCACGGAAAAAATCAGAATCAGCAGCGGCCCCAGCGCGAAATTCGGAACCGAGAGACCCAGTAGCGTGAAAAATCCAATCGCGTGATCGGCAGACGTCGCCCGGCGCTGCGCGGCGATCATCCCCGCAGGAATTGCAATCGCGCAGCAAACAATCAGCGCGACAAGCGCCAGCTCGAGCGTGGCGGGATAATGTTCCAGCACCACATGCAGCACCGGCTGCTGAAACCGAAACGATTCGCCCAAATTGCCGCGCACCACGCCGGCCAGATATCGCGCATACTGCACCGGCACAGGCTTGTCGAGGCCCAGCGCGTGGCGCAGATCGATCAGATCGGATGCGGTGGCGCCTTCGCCGAGCATTTGCTGGACGGGATCGCCGGGAACAATATGCGCCAGCGCAAAAACCATCGTAAGAATCAGCCAAAGCGCCGGAAGCGAATACGCAAGGCGAAGCGAAATGTAGCGCGTCATTCGCTTCCCCGTGTGCGACGGGAAGGTTTGCGGGATCCGGACGGCGACGGCCCCGCTGGCGCAGCGGACGCCGATGACGAAGATGGGGAAGCCACAGTGGCCTTTTCCGTCGCATGCGGCGGCGCGCCGGCATCGTCGAGGCGCTTGATTTTCACGCGCGCGATGCGCCGGCCCTCCATTTCCATGATCGTGAAGCGATAGCCGTGGTCTTCAAAGCTCTCGCCGCCGCGCGGCAGAAAGCCCAGATGGCTCAGGACGAAGCCCGCAAGCGTTTCGTAGACAAAGTTTTCCGGCAGATCAATGTGAAATTGCGTGAGGTCGTGAATCTTGAGCGAAGCATCGAAAATCACGGAGCCATCGGCAAGCGTCAAGGGATGCTCGACCACATCGAATTCGTCGTGAATCTCGCCGACCATTTGCTCCAGAATGTCTTCCAGCGTCACCAGGCCAAGAATCGCTGCCGAATTCGTCGACGGCCATGGCCAGGCCGGTACGATGGGTGCGAAATTCCACCAGCAGCTCGATCGCCGGCTTCGTTTCCGGAACGATCAGGACTTCGCGGAGCATATTGCGGAGTTGAAAGTCCGTGGGAGCTTGGTCCTCTTCGGCCCGCCGCGCGCGGTCCAGCAGAACCCAGATCATATCCTTGATGTGCACGAAGCCGAGGACATGGTCGAGCGTTCCCTGGTACACCGGAATGCGGGAGCGCTGCGTGATGGCGATCATTTTCATCACGTCTTCGAGCGTCGCGTCCGCGGGCAGCGCATGAATGTCCGGGCGCGGCACCATAATTTCGCGCACCTGCACGTCACCTAGATTCATTGCGCCGTGAATGAAGCGCTCTTCCGCCGGCGCAAGCACTCCGCGCTCGCGCGCCTGCTCCACAAGGATGCGCAGTTCTTCTCCCGAACGGACCGCCGAATGCCCGCGCGCCATCTTCACGCCGAGGGCCTTCACGAATTTTCCGGCGAAGGCGTCCAGCAGCACAATCGCCCAGCGAAACGTGCTCAAAAACCACTGGAATGGCCGCGCCACCAGCAGCGCGACGCGCTCGGCCTGCGCCAGGCTCAGGTTCTTCGGCACCAGTTCGCCGAGCACCACCTGCAGCACCATCAGCAAAGCAAACGCAACAATCAATGCGCTGGTATGCGCGGCGATGGCCGCATATCGTCCCGGGACTTCGCGGAAAATCGGATCGAGGAAGCCCGGCCAGGGTCAGCTCGCCAAGATAGCCGAGCGCGAGGCTGGTCAGCGTGATTCCCACTTGCACGCCGGAAATCACCGTGCCCATGTCCGCCGCCAACGCTTCGACGACGCGAGCGCGCGGATTTCCATGTTTCACCAACTGGCGAATCCGCGAGTGCCGAATGGCCACCAGGGAAAATTCGACAGCGGCGAAAAATCCATTGATCGCAATGAGAGTGAGAATAGAAAATAAGCGAAGAACGATCATGGCTCGGCGCTCGCTCCCCCTCGCGGCCCCTTCACTCGTTCGATTGTAACAAGAGCGCGGCGCGGCGGCGCGCCTTCGCGGTCGAGCTTGCGTCAACAGTCACGCGGGCGGCTCACCGAGCCAATCTGCACAAGGCTCCGCCGAAGGCGATTCTTGGCATTCGCCGTCGTGCGCGATAGAATGCTGCTCGATGACTGCCACACCCAACAAAGCACCCGAGCCGCCGCGCAAGGGCGAATTCGAAAAATCGCTCGCGCGGCTGGAAGAAGTGGTCAAGCGCCTCGAATCGGCGGATTTGCCCCTCGATGAGGCCATGAAACTTTTCGAAGAAGGCGTGAAGCTCTCGCGCGACTGTCAGAAACAGCTCGAAGAAGCGGAAGGCCGCGTCGAGATATTGCTGAAAAAAGCGGACGGCAAGCTCCAGGCCGAGCCGTTCGAAACCGACGAGGATAATCCACAATCTCAGCGTTGAAACAGTTGAACCGCGCAGCGCATTTTCGCCACAGCCGTTGCGCTCAACCGCAATGAACCAACCCAAATTCTCCGCGCCCGCATCTCTTGCAGCATTTCTTGCAGACGACCAGGCCGTCATCGAAAGCGCGCTGGAAAAACTGCTGCCCGCCGAAACCACGCCTCCCGTCACGATTCATCGGGCCATGCGCTACAGCGTTTTCGCGGGAGGCAAGCGCATCCGCCCCATTCTGTGTTACGAGGCTGCGCGTCTGTTTTCGCAACAGTTGGACGCAGCGGCCACCGTGGGGTGCGCTCTTGAGTTCATTCACACCTATTCGCTGATTCATGACGATCTGCCCGCTCTCGATAATGATGACCTTCGTCGCGGCAAGCCCACGTGTCACAAGAAATTCGGCGTCGCCATGGCCATTCTGGCAGGCGACGGCTTGCTCACCTTGGCATTTGAAACACTGGCAAACGCAAACGTTGCGGCAGAAAAACGCGTGCGCATTATCGCTGAAGTCGGACACGCCGCCGGAACCGTGAACGGAATGGTCGGCGGCCAAGTCGCGGACGTGGAAGCCGAAGACAAGCAAGTGGACGCCGCTGCGCTCGAATACATCCATCGCTCGAAGACCGCGGCGTTGATTCACGCTTCGGTAATCGCCGGCGCCCTCGCCGGCGGCGCGCATGACGAAGACGTCGAGCGCCTCGGCCGATTCGGCGAAGCCATTGGCTGGGCATTTCAGGTTGTCGACGATCTCCTGGACGTGGAAGAGTCGTCCGCGGCCCTGGGCAAGACCGCCGGAAAGGATCAGGCGCAGAAAAAGGCAACCTATCCCGCATTGTTCGGCATCGAGAAATCCCGCGCTTTCGCGCAAGAGTTGGCTGTGCGCGCAGATCGCGAATTGGCCTGTTACGGCGAACGAGCAGAGCATCTCCGCCAAGTCGCGGAGTACCTGGTCGCGCGCCGCGCTTGATCTCCGTGCACTGAGAAACCCGTTGCGAGCATCGCGTTACGGAAAATCCCGCAGCAATTCGGCGCACGCAAGCGTCACACTGCACTCTTTCACTCATCTCATCGTTGACGCTTACGGGCGTTCTGCTATCGTGTGAGCATGATTGCGCCGAAAACTCTTGAGCTTGCGCTTTTGACGGCCGCCGTGCTCGGCTTCCGGCACGGCTTCGACTACGATCACATCGCGGCTATTTCCGACATCACCAACGTGGAAACAGATCACCGTCGCGCCATGCGCATGGGATTGCTCTACGTGCTGGGACACGCGGCCACGGTAGCCGCGCTCGGCAGTCTCGTCATTATTTTTCAGACTTCCCTGCCGCCCGTCATCGACAATTGGGCCGAGCGCGCCGTAGGTTTGACGCTGGTCATTCTCGGCATCTACGTGCTGGGCTCAATGTTCCGCAGCGGAGCAAAAGTAGCGCCGAAGTCGCGAATCCTGATTCTGATCAGCGCGTTCCGCTGGGCCAGTTGGAAAATCCGCCAGGCGCTGCATGACAAGCAGCTCGAACGCCCCGCGGCGGCGAACTGGAACTACACGAAGAAGTCAGTCTTTTTTATCGGCGTGATTCACGGCCTGGGCGCGGAAACGCCCAGCCAGTTATTGATTTTTCTGCTCGCCGCAAACCTCGGCGGACTCGGCCGCGGATTTTTGGGACTCGCCATGTTCCTCGTTGGCCTGCTGCTGATGAACACGCTGATGACTGCCTCAGCTGTCGGCATTTTCAGCGCGAGCGCCACGCGCCACCGTTTGATGCAAGTTGCGACGGCGCTGACGGCAACGTACAGCCTCATTGTCGGCGCGATTTTCCTGTTTGGCTCTGCCGCCATTCTGCCTCCACTGGGCGGCTGAACGTCCGTTTCCGCCTCATGAATTCATGAAGAAGGAAAAATTCCGAATCGATGTGCTGCTCGTCGAGCGCGGCCTCGCTACCACGCGCCAGCGCGCGCAGGCCATGATCATGGCCGGTCAAGTGCGCTTGAACGAGCGCACGGTTCAGAAGCCGAGCGAAGCGGCCTCCGCCGACGCAAAAATCGAGGTCATCGGCTCCGGTTCGAAATATGCCAGCCGCGCTGGCGTAAAGCTCGAAGGCGCGCTCACGGATTTCGCCGTTGACGTCACCGGTTGCACGTGCCTCGACGTTGGCGCGTCGAATGGCGGCTTCACCGATTGTCTGCTGCAACACGGCGCGCGGCGCGTCTATGCCGTCGATGTGAACACCAAACAGCTCGACTGGAAGCTGCAGCGCGACGAACGTGTCTGCGCCATTAAGAAGAACGCGCGCTTCCTGAAGCCCGCAGATCTCGCCGAAGCGCCCGCCGTCGTCACCGTCGACGTGTCATTCATTTCCGTGACCAAACTAATCGGCGCGCTTGTCGCCCTTGCGCGGCCCAACGCCACCTTTCTCATCCTGGTGAAGCCGCAATTCGAGCTCGAGAAAAAGCTCATTGGCAAAGGCGGAATCGTGCGTGATATCCAATTGCATCAGCGCGCGATTTCGAGCGTGCGCGCCGCAGCGGGAAAAGCCGGCCTGGCGATTCTCGGCGTGCAGGCCAGCCGCATCGCGGGCGCCGAAGGCAATCAGGAATATTTTCTCCACGCCCGGCGCTGCGATTCGATACAATCCTTCGAACTTCATGCGCCATGATTAAGACCGCGGGAATCTGCTGCAAACCTCACCGAGAGGAAATCTGCGCCGTCGTTCCGCGCATCGCCCAGTGGCTGCGCGAGGGCGGCGTCGACGTGCTCCTGGATGCAACCGGCGCCTCCTGCTTCCATCCGCCCGAAAAAGAAACCAGCCCGCAAGAAATGGCCGCGAAGATGGATTTGCTCATCGTCCTCGGCGGCGACGGCACGTTGCTCGCTGCGGCCCGGCAATTCACCGAATGCGAAGTGCCCATCCTGGCCGTGAATCTCGGCGGAATGGGCTTCATGACCAGCGTCACGCTCGATGAAGCATTTCCGCTGCTCGAGCAAGTGCTCGCGGGCAATCACCGGCTCAGTCCGCGCATGATGCTCAAAGCCGAACTGATTCGCGCCGGGCAAATCATCCAGCGCCGGCAAGCGTTAAACGATGCCGTCGTAACCAAGGCGGCGCTTTCGCGAATCCTCGATTTCGACTTGTCCGTGAACGCGCATTTTCTCGGACGCTATCGCGCCGACGGGCTGATCGTTTCCACGCCCACCGGCTCCACGGCGTATTCCCTCGCCGCCGGCGGACCCATCCTTTATCCTGTGCTTCAAGCATTCGTCCTTACCCCAATCTGCCCGCACATGCTGACGAATCGCCCGCTGGTCCTGCCGGACAGCGTGCAGCTCGAACTCGACTTCGGCGCTCTCGAGGAGCAGGCGTACCTCACGCTGGACGGACAAATCGGATACGAACTAGAGCGCGGAGACCGCATCACGGTTTCGAAATCGCCGTATCGCGTAATGCTCGTGCGCCCCCAACAGCAAACGTATTACAAAGTGCTGCGCAACAAGCTGCGCTGGGGCCAGCGTTAGCAGGATTTCTCACATGCCATAGGAGGAAACGATGAGAACGAGACTTTTTTCGTGCGCCTGTTTGCTGGCCATCGGTGTGCTCACGATTCCGCGGACGCGAGCGCAGCAGCATCCTGCGCGTCACGCCACGCGCGCCGCCAGCAATAGCTCCAGCGTCTATCCCGTGCACGAAGGCTTCGTCGACGCGCACGGCGAGATGATTTATTACATGATCGTCGGCCGAGGCGCGCCGCTGTTCATCGTTCATGGCGGGCCAGGCGCTTCCCACGACTATTTCCTGCCGTATTTGCTGCCTCTCGCGCGCCACAACGAGCTTGTCTTCATCGACGAGCGCGGCTCTGGACGCTCGCAACAGCTCTCCGATCCGTCGGGCTACACGGTCGAAAACATGGTCGAAGACGTGGAAGACGTGCGCACCGCGCTCAATCTCGGAAAAATCACCCTACTCGGGCATTCCTATGGCGGAGTGCTGGCGCAAGCCTACGCGCTGAAATATCAGAAAAATCTGACGCACTTGATTCTGTGCAGCACTTTTCCCAGCACGAAACAGATGAACGACGTGTTTGTGATGATGAAAGAAAATATGTCGCCGGAGCTGCGCGCGAAAATCGACGGGATGGAAAAAGAAGGATTATTCGGCCACGGCGACCCCTACCGGCAGGGCCGCTACACCGACGACTACATGATCGCCGCGTGGGGCGAAGGATATTTTCCGTACGTTTATCACAATCATCCCGACCCGAACTACGACCCGATCGCTCAAGGCGTGACCGCATGGGCCCTTTATCGTGAAATGTGGGGCTCGAACGGCGAATTTGTGATCGACGGAAATCTGAAATCCGTCGAATACGTTGACCAGCTCCCCACCATCCACGTGCCCACGCTGATCCTCGTCGGCGATCACGATGAATGCGATCCGTCGCTATCGAAGGAAATGCATCAGAAAATCGTGGGCTCGAGGCTGATCATTTTGCCGAAGAGTGGCCACATGACCTTCGTCGATCAGCCCGATTTGTTCATCGGCTCCGTCGACAGCTTCTTGCATCCCGGACGCATGTAGCTCCGATTTGTAGTGTTTTGTAGCTCAGGTCCCGCTCGCGCGTTCTTTGCGCGCGCTGACCAACCTTGCCATTCCGAGCCGTAGGCTCGGCCTTCAGACGCGCCCGCGGCATGTCGTAGGGGCGACGCTTCGGTCGTCCGTCGCGCGCCCGTAGGGGCGGCTTTACGTCGCCAGCTTTTTGTTTACGCTCTGGAGGAGATGACGCGTCCCTCACTCAAACCGGCGTTGCACCTAGATTTGTCATTCCGAGCGAGGATGCGACCAGCATCCGACGAGGAATCTGCAGTTAGAATGTAGCCTTCGCCTCTGCCTTCCGGGCTCTCTGCGGCTTTGCGCTTTGCGCTTTGCGCTTTTCGCTTTTCGCAGTGCTACGCCCGCTCGCCACGAATCAAGTCCTCGCGCGTTTCGCGGCGGCGAATGATGCGGAAGCGTCCGCCTTCGACGAGAACCTCGGCGGCGCGCGGACGCGAATTATAATTGGATGATTCCACGAAGCTGTAAGCGCCTGCGCTCCAAATCACGAGCAAGTCTCCCGCTTCCATCTCGGGCATCGGCCAGTCATGCAGGAAAAAATCTCCCGACTCGCAGACGGGTCCTACAACATCAACCCGCGAGACGTTTGCACCGCCTGGCCGCTTCACCGGCGTGATGCAATGCGCCGCGCCATAGAGCGCCGGCCGAATCAAGTCGTTCATCGCCGCGTCCACGATCACAAACGTCTTTCCGCGGCTCCGCTTCGTGTACAGAACTCGCGTCAGAAGCACGCCTGCATTGCCAATCAGGGCGCGCCCCGGCTCAAGAAGAAGCTCGCCGCCCAAGGAGCCAAGCGAAGAGCCAAGCGAACGCGGCAAGGCTTTCGCGTATTCCGCGAACGTCAACGGCTTTTCCTTCGTATAGCGAATCCCAATGCCGCCGCCAATGTCCAGAAAGCGAAGAGCAATCCCTTCGCCGCGAAGCTCTCCAAAATATTTCGCCAGCCGCGCCGATGCGCGCCGGAACGGCCCCACCGCGGTAATCTGCGAGCCGATGTGGCTGCTGATTCCTCGCCACTCGATCCACAATGACTGCTTGTGACGAAGGTACAGACGTCGCGCTTCCGTCCAGTCAATTCCGAATTTGTGGCGATGGTGCCCCGTGGCGATGTGCGGATGCCCGCCCGCCTCAATGTCGGGATTGACGCGAATGGCGGCCGGCGCGGCGCGCCCCGCGCGAGCGGCTTCGCTCGCCAGAACTTCCAATTCCGCCTCCGACTCCACATTGAAAAGAAGAATCCGCGCGCGCAGAGCTTCGCGAATTTCTTCGCGCGTTTTCCCCACTCCGGAAAAAACGATCCGCTCGCCCGGCATGCCGATGCCGCGAAGCCGGAACAGCTCGCCACCAGAAACAATGTCGAAACTGCTGCCCAGGCGTGCGAAAGCCCGCAGCACCGCGAGGCTCGAATTCGCTTTCACGGCGTAGCAAATTCTGTGCGGAACGCGGCCGAGAGCGCGATCCAGTTCGTGATACGCCGACGTGAACGCCGCACGGCTATACACATACGCAGGCGTTCCCACGCGCTGCGCGATCGTCGCGAGCGAAACCGCTTCGCACGCGAGCGCGCCGTGCCGGTAAGAAAAGCCAGGCGTGTAATTCGCAGGGTCCTGCATTTCGCGAGGAGTGTGCGCTGCCATCCGGGGAATTCTTATATCACTTTCAGGACGACAAGAGTGCGGTCATCGAAAGGATGGGCGCCGCCGGAGAACTGGTCCACGTCGGCGAGCAGGCGGTCCGCGATCTCCGCGGCAGGCAGCTCCGCGTGCGCGGAAACCGCATCGCGCAGCCGCTGCCAGTTATAGAATTGGCCCGCTGCATTTTGCGTGTCGGTGATTCCGTCGGAATAAAGCACCAGAGCGTCGCCCGGCGCAAGCACCAAACTCATCTCGTCGTACGTGGACTCGTCGAACATGCCCACCGGGAATCCCGCCAGCGGAATTTTTTCGCATTTGCCATTCTGAAAAATCAGCGGCTGCTCCTGCCCGGCGTTGGCCACGCGCAGTACGCGACTCGCAGGATTCCACGAAAGAAAACACATCGTCATGAACCGGCCTTCGATGCGCCGTTCGCAAATCACCTGGTTCAATTTTTGCAGAATTTTTGCGGGCGCCAGTCGCTGCGGCGAGAGACTGCGCAGGATGCCCACGGCGGCTGCACCGTAGAGGGCCGCGGCGCTTCCCTTTCCGCTTACGTCGCCCAACGCCATATCGAGATCGCCGGAATTATGCGGCAGGAAATCGTAAAGATCGCCGCACAGTTCGCGCGACGACACCACGCGCGCGGCAATATCGAGCCCATATTCTTTGCCGGGAACCGGCGGCAGCAGCGCCGACTGCAAACGCCGCGCCGCGGTAAGGTCGCGCTCCATGCGCGCTTCGTCGCGCGCCACTTGTTCATACAGGCGCGCATTCTCGATCGATACCGCCAAGTGCGACGCCAGAATCGAAAGCGCCTGAACATGGTCCGGTGTGAAGTAGTTGAGCTGCGGGCTTTCAATGTCCAGCACGCCGATCACGCGCTGCTTATACAGCAGCGGGATGGCCAGTTCGGAGCGCGTCTCCGGGTTCAGCGAAATGTAGCGCGGATCGAACGACACATCGGGCACCACGATGGGACGCCGCAGAGTAGCCGCCGCGCCCACGATGCCTTCGTGCGGCCCCACCACGGAACGCTCCTGAATGTGCTGCCCAAATTTCACGTTGACGCGATGCCGGAAAACGCGCGCCGCTTCGTCGTACAAAAGAATCGCGAAGATTTGATAATCGATCACGCGCTTCACCATCTCGGCGGCGCGTCGCAACACGCCCTCCACGTCGAGCAGCGAATTCGTTTCGCGGATCACCTCGTTGAGCAGCAGCAGCGTATCCGCCTGCCGTTTCGCGCGCTCGAAAAGGCGTGCATTTTCAATCGCGCTGGCGATTCGTGTCGCCAGCATCGTCAAAATATTCTGCTGATCGCGGGTGAAGTAATCGCACTCCGAACTTTCGATATCCAGCACGCCGACCACGCGCCCCTGCACCAGCAGCGGAACGGCGAGCTCCGATTGCACGGAATCGAGCGCGTTCAAATAGCGCGGGTCTTTGCGAACGTCGCTGACGCGTACCGGCCGTCCGGTGGCCGCGGCGGTGCCGATGATTCCCTGGCCCATCGGAATTCGCCAGTTTTCCACCACTTCACGGCGATGGCCGATGGCGAACCGAAAGCCCAGCTCGCGCGCGTGCTCATCCACAAGCAGAACAGCGAAGACTTCGTAGTCGATCAGGCTCTTGATTTGTGCGGCCGCGTGCGCCAGCACTTCGTCCAGATTGAGCGACGCATTGATGTCCTCGCCGATTTCCGCCATCTTGGAAAGAACTTCCGCAGGCAGTTCGGTAATCGGGAATGGTTTTGTCGGGTCCATATCTCTCTATTTGATGTGAATAGTACACACGGCGACTCAGATGTCCGCGCGTGATGAAACGATTATAACAGTGTGATTCGATTTGCTTTGCGCGGAATCAAGCGAAGTGCGAAAAGAGCAATGCGAGCGTCGAAAAAGAGGATTTAATCGGTTTTATTCGCCCCGCGCAAACGCCGCTGGCCGTTCAGAGCTTTGTAAACCCGTCGGCACTCCATTCCTCTGACCCCACGCCGTTGTGCGCGAAAAACAATCCCGTCGGATCATATTTCCTTTTCACCGATGCCAGCCGCGGATAATTGCTCCCCCAATACGCCTGCTGCCAGTTCTCCTGGAAGAAATTGCTCTCCGACACGTACGCTCCTCCGTTCGGCACCATTGCGCGCAGTTCATTCACGCACCGATGGACCTGCTCCCGCGCTTTTCGGCCAGCCGCAACATCAGGCTCATGTCCCTGCACGCCCGGATACCCTCCCCCGGCATCCCCAACAATCGCCAGCGCAAACGCACTCAACACCGCGGGATTCGTCGCCGTATCGCGGGCCGCTTCAATCGATTCGTGCGGCCCTCCCGCCAGGCCCTTGTTAAAATGCAGTTCGATTTCCTCGTAGCGCGAACCCGCAAACAACGCATTCGCCAGACGCTCCTGCGAATCGTCCTCGAGCAGCGCCGCAGGCAGCCACAGGGATTCATATCCATAAATCGTCCACGCCACTTGGCCCGCGTCTCCTGTCCACCACACATTATTTGCGCTCGCTCCCGGGCGCGAATCCGCGAGAAAAGCTTCCGAATGGTGCTCCTTCCTCCAATTCACATCCCACCACGCTCGCGCCGGCATGCTGCCGAGAATCATCCCTCCCTGAATCGTGTACGCGCCCGGCGAGCGCGCGATCCAGTCCAAAAACGGCTGCCACACTTTCTTTCCTTCTTCCGTGCTCAATCCATAAGACACCATGCTGATGCCCAGCACATTGTCGCCGCTGATGTGCGCCTGCTCGCCCCAATGCTCGTTGAAAAGATTTTCACGATAGAAACCCACAAATTGCCGCACCAATCGCCGAAACGCATCGTCCGATGACGCCTTAATCCTGAAAATCGCGCCGCCGCCGAATTCCGGCAGCTCGCGCACGCGCAGCGTCACTCTACTCACCGCGCCGAAGCTGCCGCCTCCGCCGCCTTTGAGCGCCCAAAACAAATCCGGATTCGTGCACGCGTTCGCGGTGCGCACCTTGCCATCGGCGGTGACCACTTCCGCTTCCAGCAAACCCGCCGCCACGGTTCCATAATGCTTCGAAAAACTCCCAAACCCGCCGCTTTGCACCAGCCCCGCCACGCCCACCGTGGTGCAGCCGCCGCCTTGCACGTAAGCGCCGCCTTTCGTCGTGACGGCATCGTACGCTTGCATCCAAATCGCTCCGGAGCCCAGCGTCACCGCGCGTTGCCGCGCATGCGTGCCCTCGCATCCATGCGCAACAAACGCATCGTGCATGGTTGCGTCATGCATGTGCCGCGTCCAAATCAGCAGCGAATCGGGCGCGTTCGACGTGCCCTGATAACTGTGGCCGCCGCCCTTCACCACGAGTCGCAAGTCATTTTCCTGCGCGAAGTTCACGGCGGCCGCAATGTGCTCGGCGTTTTTTGCGGCCACGGCGTAAACGCTCGGCTTTGTGAACCACGCGTCGACCCAGCCCAAAGTTTGCGTCAGGCCCGGCTGGTCTCCGATGTAGTAAGGATTTTTGATACTCGTGATCAGATTTTTGCACCCGGCACTGTTCACATCCTTGATGCAAGCATCGAGCGGAAATTCCACAGGAATCAAGTTCCCGTCAACAGCGTCATTCAGCCGCTTCCACGCTGCTTGCGAAGGCCAATCCGCATCCGACGGACGCCGCCGGCGGCGAAAAGTTTTGCTCGCGAAAAGCTCGCGCGGCCACAACGGCGCAATCGCCGCCAGCCCCGTTCGTTTCAAAAATGTCCTTCGGTCCATTTTAGGTTGTCACCCTGGCGTTTTGACTTGTCATCCTGGGCTTGCCCGCCGCTTGCCCGCCGTGGCGGGTGGAGGGCAGGCAGACGAGGATGCGACCAGCATCCGACGAGGAATCTGCAGGTCTTCACGCGGACCCTACGCCTTTCAGGGTCTGCAGCCCTCTGCTTCCGTTGCTGCGCGTGCCTGCTGCACGATTTTCACGCCCGCGCTGGTTCCAATGCGTGTCGCTCCCGCGGCGACCATTCTCATCAAATCTTCGTACGTGCGGATACCGCCCGAAGCCTTCACTCCCATCGTTGGCCCCACCGTCGCGCGCATCAACGCCACGTCCTCAACCGTGGCTCCTCCCGCGCCGAAGCCGGTCGAAGTTTTCACGTAATCGGCGCCCGCGCGCACCGCGATTTTGCAAGCGCGGACTTTTTCTCCATCCGTCAGAAGACAGTTTTCCAAAATGACTTTGCAGACGGCCTTGCCGCGATGGCAAGCGTCGGCCACGCGGCGAATGTCGTCTTCCAGGGCATCGCCATCGCCGGATTTCAGCAAGCCTACATTCATCACCATGTCGATTTCGTGCGCTCCGTGCTGGATCGCTTCTTGCGCTTCGAAAACTTTCGCGTCTGTGGTCGTCGCGCCAAGAGGAAAACCCGCGACCGTGCACACTTTCACCGCGGAGCCACGAACCAACTCCGCGGCCAGCGGCACGTAACACGGATTGATGCACACCGAAGCAAATCCGAACTGCACTGCTTCTTCGCAGAGCTGACGGATTTGCCCGGAAGTCGCTTCCGGCTTCAGGAGTGTGTGATCAATCAGCGAGGCAATATTTTGTGGGCGCATAAAAAGTCAGGATCAAATCCTACGTAGGCGGCACATCGATCACGCAAATATCCTTCAAGTTGCGGTAGCGCTCGTCGTAGTCCAGGCCATAGCCGACAACAAATTCATTCGGAATTGTAAACCCAACGTAATCGGCACGGATATTTCTAATGCGCCGGGATGGCTTGTCGAGAAGCGCCGCGATTTTCAGCGCCTTCGGTTTGCGTTGGCGAAGAACGCGGCACAGATAGCTCAGCGTCAATCCGGTGTCGAGGATGTCTTCCACGAGAATCACATTCAAACCGGCGATGCTGCTATCCAGATCTTTGTTCAGGCGAACCTGCCCCGAAGATTCTTTTCTCTTGCCGTAGCTCGCCACGGCCATGAAATCGATCGAAGTGTCCAGATTGATCTCGCGGATCAAGTCCGAAAGGAAAATGCATGCGCCTTTGAGTACGCCGATCAGGTGAACGCGCTCGCCTGGAAAATCTCGCGTGATCTCGCGCGCAACTTCGCGCACGCGTTTCCGAATCGCGGCGCGGCGCAAAAGAATTTGCAACTTGCCGGCGCGGTCTGCCTTCGGCTTCGCGATGCGTCTCGCCTTCGCGTTCAAGGGCGGCGGCTCCTCGGAAAGGCGGCTAATCTATCGCAGGAGTTGCGGGATAACAAGGCGGCGCTTCGTCGCCCGCCCCTTTTTTATTCCTGTAGAAGCAACCAGGGAATGGCCTGGTTCTATAACCCCCTTTTGCAACGTTTTTTCAAATTGGCCTGCTCGTCTTTTTGCGCCGCCACTCCGTCCGTCCTAGGGTCATGTACCGAAAAACCCCGTTTTCTGGGCGTTTTCTGCAAAGACGAATTTCCGCGTCGTCGAAAAACGCCAAAAACACCATTTTTCAATGGCCTGCTCCACCAGGCCAATTTTCGCCATTTTGGGCCTCCGAAAGAGACAAATTGGCCTGTACTGGTACGGGGCTCGTGGCGGTTAGTGGGGGTTGGCGGTCATCGACGCGCGGCGCCCGGTAGCGATCGAAAAATACTTCATCCACTGCTCGCGAATGCCGTTTGTTCGTTCGATCAGCTCGGGACTCGGCTTGAGGCCGTGCTGAACCACAATCACCATGCCAGTGTTGAAGTGCCGTTGAGATTTGTCAACGTCGGGCGAGCGCGGCCCTTCGGCGGCGATGACGTCTTGAATGGTGACTTTGGTTCTGTCGGCTTTGACGATCAAATGGCCATTGGCATCTTTGCCCGCAGGGACGAGATGACGAAGAATAAAAAAGTCCGGAACTTCGGCGGGAGAAATCAGGCCCATCAGGTAGAGATCAAGATAGGAATATCCGGTGGCGGGGACGTAATAGTTGTCATCGAGCTGCGTGTAAGTGCCGTCAAAATTATCCTGCCAGACGCCGCCGCCCATGATGGATGCTTCGGTGGGCCGGACATACGGAAACGGCACGACAGCTTGCAAACCCACGTCCCAGTGCACGGGACCGAGCGGAATTGTTTCGTCGCCGACTTTTGCGTTCACGAACGCGGCCCAGCGATGGCCCATTTCGTGTCCGACTTGCGACATCGCGTACATGTAGGGAGGCATTTTGCCGTTCTGCAAAATTTCGGCAATTTGTTTCTGATAGAAGGTAATGTCGTGCGCGTCGCCGATGGGCGCGTCCGCTGGCGGGTACTCCTGCGCCTGGATCGAGCCGGCGTACACGGGTTGAATGAATCCCCATTGGAAGCGGCCCGGTGAGCAGTAAGAAGCGAGACCCTGCGGCGTCTGCGTGGCGGCGATGCCGGTGACGGCGGGGCCAGTGGATCCCAGCGGGCCGTCGCTCGGTGTGCCCGCTTCCTGATTGTCGACGCGGAAGTCGGAGTAGTAGGCGAGGAAATCGTATTTGTCGCCGAGGGTGTTGATAACGGTGCAACTCAGGTCGCGATTATTGGGCAGCGCATAATAATGGAAAGATTCGTAGACGACCGGAAAAGGGCCGTCCTGCAGCTTGAGCGAAGAAAAGTGCACTTCAGGATTGCGAATCCCGCTGAGCGTGACGGTGTGAGCGGGAATTTGCGCGACGGGCTGGTCGGAGCCGGAAGCAGAGGCATCGGCGGAAACGGTGAGCTGCGCGGCGGTGCGAAGCGCGGGCGGAAGAATTCCTTGGATAGAAATGGTGTTGTCAGACACATCGACGCGACGCGAGAGGCCGGGGCCGAAGGCAGCGTATCGCGATGCGCCAGCGTTGGCACGGCGAGGGGCGAAGCCGAAGATTGTCCACGTGGCGTCGGGATGCGCGCTGCCAGCACGCACGCCAGCGGATTTGTGAGCAGTGAAGTAAACGCGATAGGAGATACCAGCGAGGCCCGGGTCGCCCTCGGGCAAGACTGGGCCGAAAGTTTCGAAGGTGACCTTCAAGAACAGGCCATTGACGACGGAGAGGTGCACGTTTTGAAGATTGAGATTCGCGGGCGCGGAGGAGTTGCCGTTACCGCTGAGCGTGGCGAAAGTTTTTTCGTCGCCGCCGGAGACGAGCGGGTAGACGCCGATGATGGCGTCTTTCGCGGCGAGCTGCTGATAGGAAAGCTCGATGACGCCGTCTTTATGGAGCACGGCCTGGAAGCGGTTGACGGTTTTGGTCCAGGTGAAATCCTGAATGTTGCCGTAGGGTTCAGTGATGTCCCAAGTGACGACGACACGTTCGTCCAGTTCCTTGACGTAGCGGTCGCCGGACATGCGCGGCTTGAAGAAAACGCAGATTGCCGGAACGGTGTTGACGAGATTACCGGCGCCTTCGGAGAGCTGGTCGAAGCGGGCGATGGATACGCCGCCGAAGTCGCGAGGCACAAAGCCGGGAGGCATACCCCCGTCGAATGACGGCGCGGCGGGCGGGCCGAAACGAATCGAGCCGGTGACGCCGACGGAAAACGCATCCCAGGTCTTGCCGGAAAACGGAAATGAAAAGTTGTGCAGCGCGACGTTGGGATTGCTGAGCTGCTGGCCGAAGTCGGCGTCCCAGCGCAGGGGAAGGTTTTCGACGCGATACCCGGAGCCGTCAGGCGCGAAGCGAAGAGTGCGCTGGCTAAGATTGAAGAGGTTTTGCTGGACAAGTGCGCCGCTGTCCAATTCCATCAGGATCAGGTTGCCGAGGACGGAAACCTTGCCGATGGAATGGCCGGGCTGGTCTTGCTCCTGGGCATGTAGGAGTATTGCTGGAAACAAAATAAGAAAAGCGACTGAAAGAATGCAGAAAAGACGAGGTTTGTAGTTTGGCACGAGTACCTCCCGGAGAAAGGTCATTGTATTTATATAGTATCCAAAATGGGAGCTTTTTCTGTTTGGCGCGGTAGCCATACAGGCTTGCGATGGACAATCCAACCGTAGGACGTTCAGGCGCACATGCCCACTCCGGGCTTCATTGACTTTGAGCCAAACCCGTATAATCGGTGGCCATGACTGTGAGCAAAAGCTCGGGCACCGACTCTAAGCCGAAGGAGCGCGGCGGGAAGGACCTCAGGAACTTTGCCGGACTCTCCCATTTCCGAGCGGCCGCCCATTTCCAGGCCGCGCGAACCGGGTATTCAACAGCGACCTATGATCCTATCTCGGCTTTCATGCCCAACAGGCTTTTGAAGTGGATACCACAGGTTGCGAAATACTGGTTTCACAAGAAGCACGCCTTCCGAGATTACACGACAGGTGGAAAAGGAACGGGTATTTACGTGATCGAGGACCGCGTCAAGTTCAGCATTGCCGGTGATTGGGGGACAGGCACGGACGAAGCGGGAGTGGTCGCGGCGGGCATGGAAAAAGCGGAGCCGGATTTCACGATCCACTTGGGAGATGTGTATTACGTGGGCGATGCCAATGAGGTGCGAGAAAACTTCCTGGGGGAAAAGACCAGTCCGTATAAGCCGGTGAAGTGGCCGATGGGCGCGAAAGGCAGTTTCGCCCTGAATGGCAATCATGAAATGTACGCGGAAGGAAACGGCTATTGGAGAATGGTTCTGCCGAGGATGGGATTGAAAGATCGGGGGAGCAAATGGGGGACGGGGCAATGGGCAAGCTTCTTCTGTCTGGAAAACAAGCACTGGCGAATCATTGGCCTTGATACAGGGTACAACTCGACGCGATTTGACTGGGGGAAGATGCCTGTACTGAAACGGAGCAAATGGCTGCGAAAAACCACTTCGCTCAAACCTCGGTGCACGATTCCGGAGGCGCTGCTTTCCTGGTTGAAGACATGCGTAAATCCGGAAGGAGACAAACGTGGATTGATTTTGCTGTCGCATCATGGGCCGCATTCGGCGTTTTCGGATTGGTATCAGATTCCCGCGAGGCAATTGGCTGGGATCATTCACCGACCGGTCATATGGTTTTGGGGCCATGAGCACAAGCTGGCCATCTATGAAAAATTCAGTGTGAAAGACGGAGTGGAGGCGTACGGGCGATGCATCGGCCACGGCGGCATGCCCGTCGAGCGCGGCGCGGCTCCGGATATTTTGGACTGCCGATGGCTGGCGTGGGATAACCGGCGCTATCCCAATGATGAGGGAGTGGACGTGGGGTACAACGGCTTCGCGAATCTTTCCTTCCATGGGCCGGCGTTGCACGTGGCGTACTACGATTTGAATCAAGCGCTGATGCTGACGGAAGATTGGCACGTGGATATCGAATCTGGCGCGCTAGAGGGACCTAATCTGAAGAAAGTACTCGACGATCCATCGGTGCACCACCGGGAAGCATGACGCGAGGATCAGGCGGGTGTGGCGGTGTCCTGGCTGGCGCGGACTTGCTGCCAGCGGCGAGGGCGGCGCTTGGCATCGAGAACTTTTTTTCGCAGGCGAATGGACTTGGGGGTGACTTCCACGAATTCATCGTCAGCGATGAATTCGATGGCGGTTTCGAGCGTGAGCACGCGATGAGGCACCAGGCGAATGGCCTCGTCGGCGCTGGAAGCGCGCATGTTGGTTTGCTTTTTTTCCTTGGTGATGTTGACGTCGATATCCGCGTCGCGCGAATTCTCTCCGACGATCATGCCTTCGTAGACTTCGGCGCTGGGGCCGAGAAACAGCTCGCCACGCTCCTGCAGGTTCCACAGTGCGAAAGCGGTTGTTTTTCCCGGCCGATCGGAGACGAGTGCACCGGTGCTACGCGAGGCAAGCTCGCCGGCATAGTCGGTCCACCCAAAGAACAGGGAGTGTAGCAACGCCGTGCCGCGCGTGTCGGTCAAAAGCTGGCCGCGCAGACCGATGAGGCCACGCGAGGGAATCTTGAATTCCATGCGCACGCGTCCGGAACCGTGATTGACCATCTTGGCAAGCTCAGCGCGGCGGCTGCCGAGGGTTTCCATGACGACGCCGACAAAACCCTCAGGACAATCGACAACCAGAAGCTCGAGAGGCTCGAGACGGCGGCCATTTTCCGTGCGCACGACGATCTCCGGCTTGCCAACCATCATCTCGTAGCCTTCGCGGCGCATGGTTTCGATGAGGATGGCGAGTTGAAGTTCGCCGCGGCCGAGAACGCGGAATGAATCGGAGCTGTCGGAATCCTCGACGCGAATGGAAACGTTGGTGAGCAATTCCTTTTGCAGGCGGTCACGAATGTCGCGCGAAGTGACGAATTGGCCTTCGCGGCCGGCGAGCGGCGAAGTGTTGATGGTGAAAATCATAGCGAGAGTGGGCTCGTCGATGAGGAGCGGCTCACAGAGAGTGGGATTCTCGAGACTGGTGATGGTCTCGCCGATCTGAATGCCTTCGACACCGGCGATGGCGACGATGTCGCCCGCAATCACTTCTTCGGCTTCATCGCGATCGAGTCCGCGAAACGTGTAGAGCTTGGTGATGAGGGCGGCAACGATGCCGCCGGAGAGTTTTGCGACGCCAACTTCGGAGCCGCGGCGCATCACGCCATTAAAGACGCGTCCGATGGCGATGCGTCCGAGAAAATCGCTGTAATCGAGATTGGTGACTTGAATTTGCAGAGTCGCGTCCGGGTCGCCGGTGGGCGCGGGGATGCTGTGGATGATGGTTTCAAAAAGCGGCTGGAGATTTGTGGAGCTGTCGTTCAATTTGCGATGTGCGACGCCGGTTCTTGCATTGGTGTAGAGCACGGGAAAGCTGAGCTGATCTTCGGTGGCGTCGAGATCGATGAAAAGATCGTAGATTTCGTCGAGGACTTCTTTGGCGCGCGCGTCGGAGCGATCGATTTTGTTGAGCACGATGATGGGAGGGAGATGGGCCTGGAGGGCCTTCTGCAGAACGTAGCGCGTTTGCGGCAGCGGGCCTTCGCTGGCGTCGACGAGAAGAAGGACGCCATCGACCATGCGCAGGGCGCGCTCGACTTCGCCGCCAAAATCGCTGTGGCCGGGGGTGTCGACGATGTTGATTTTCGTGTCACCATAAAAGAGCGCTGTGTTTTTGGCGAGAATAGTGATGCCGCGCTCGCGCTCGAGGTCGTTGGAGTCCATGACGCGCTCGGCAACGACTTGGTTGGCGCGGAAGATGCCGCTCTGGCGCAGCATAGCGTCGACAAGAGTGGTCTTGCCGTGGTCGACGTGCGCGATGATAGCGATGTTGCGAATGGGCTGAGACATAGTGATTCGCGACGCTCTCTGATTCCGTTTTGTGCCGCGAAGGTTGCAGGATTTCGCGGAGTGCGGCAGGCGTTGCGGATGGAAAGCGTGGAACGCTGAGTGGCTGCTTTACTGCGTTTCCGTCATCCTCGCTGCTCAATCCAAATTAACATAGAAAGGCGCGGAAATGTGGGCAATATGCGGAGAAATTGCGAGGAGCAAAGAAAGCGCAGAGTCTCTGGGTGCGAGACTCTGCGCCACAATGACGGCCAGCACCCAATGCGTGTTTAGTGGGAGTAGCTGGAGTCGATGAAATTGTCGACGTCGCGGTGAAGCTTGTGATGCTCCCTCTCGTCAATGTAGACCATGTGGCCGGATTCGTAATAGGCGAAGCTGATGTTCTTACGAATGGGCGGCTCGAGCTGCATATGAGAAACGGTCTCCTCGATGCCATTGAAAGGCGTCGCCAGGTCGTAATAGCCGCAGAGAACGAGGACTTTCAGGGTGCTCTCCTCGGTCATGGCGGAGCGCAGCACTTCAGCGACTTGAGGGAGAGCTTGACTGTCCCACGGGCGGACGTTTGCGCTGACGGTGTAATACTGGTCGTCGTCCCACTTGAGATCGCGGTGAACGTAGTCCTGGAAAGTGGCGACGAACGCACCTTCATAAGAGGCTTCGCTAGGATCGTATTCGGGGGACTCTTCGGCGGCGTCGCGATTCATGCCGGTGAAGCGGGAGTCGAGACGGCCGACGATCAGGCGCTTGTTGCGCATCAGTTCAGCGAACCAGCGGAACGGGCTGACGCGGAGATCGCATTCCTTGATGAACTCCGGCGAAAGCGCGGTCAAATGGGCCATGTCGGTTACGACTTTGTCGTACTCGGCGGGCGAGATTTCGTCGCCTTTGTTGAGCGCTTGCGCGTATTCGCCGTGAGCGAATTCGCGGGCGCGCTGGGCGATTTCGGTCATGCTGAGGCTCTGCAAGTCAGAGGAGAGAAGATGGTGATACCACGCGGTGGTGACGTACGTGGGCAAAAAGAACGCGGAACGGTCGTCGGCGCCCCACGACGCAAAAGCCATGGTGGAAAGAAGAGCGATTCCGTTCAGGTACATGTTGTGACGGTGCTCGAGGACGCCGGCGAGTTCGGCCGAGCGCGTGGTGCCGTAGCTTTCACCGATCAGATATTTCGGCGAGTCCCAGCGTTCGTTGCGGGTGATGTACTGGTAGATGAAATCGGAGAAAATTTCAGCGTCCTGAACAACGCCGTAGAATTGCGCGGGATTCTGTCCTGGCACGGGGCGGCTGTAACCGGTGGAAACTGCGTCGACGAAAACGAGATCGGTGGCGTCGAGGAAGGAATCCTCGTTATCGGTGATGGAGTAAGGCGCGGGCATGCCGTGGCCGTCGGCGGTGAGGACCACGCGTTCCGGACCCATTCCCATGTGGGTGAAGAGAGAGGCGGAGCCGGGGCCACCGTTGTAGACGAAGGAAATGGGGCGCTTGGAGGCGTCGGTAACGCCGTCCTTGGTGTAACCGACGAAAAAGAAAGTGGCCTTGGGATTGCCTTGGTCGTCCTTGATGACGTAGGTGGCCGCAGTGGCGGTGTAATTGATTTCCTGGCCGCCGATGCGGGCGCTGTGATGAGTGATGGAGCTTTTCTCAACGGGCGGAGGCGGGGGTGGTTGATGAGCGGGCTGTCCGTTTTCAGCCTGCGGCGGCTGCTCCATGGCCATGCCCGGGGGCGGCTGGCCGGGGCGGCGCTGTTGTTGAGCTGAGACGGTGAGTGAAGCGAAAAGAACGGCCAATGTTGCCACAACGATATGATTTGCTTTCATCGCATCCTCTGCTGACAAAGCGAGCAAAATTGCGGATTGTCAGACTGGCTGAATTGTGCTGCGGGGACCAAACGGTTGAGACGCGAGGGAGCATGGAACAGTTTCAGCTAGATGCGCGGGAAAGTGAGGATAGCGGAAGACCTCAGGTCAGCTCGCGCGGAAGGAGCGCGAGCGGGACCTGAGCTACAGAAATCCCGAGGCGAGATCCTTCGCTCCGCCCGCCAGTGGCGGGCAGGCTCAGGATGACAACAATGACGAGGTTGGGTCTAAGTCCGGCCTACAAAATCAGCAGACGAGGCATGGCCCAAAATAATGAAGACGGCCACAAGGAAGCTCAGGCATGAGCTGCCTCGACCAGCCCCAGCAACGCCGCGTTCCCGCAAGATTGTTAACGAGAAGTAGCACGGGTCTTGGACGACAGGGCTTCGCGCGTTTGCTCTCCGTCCACCAGCCGCCATATTCGCAAAGGATTTTCGTCTTGCAATTCATCAGGCAGCGCTGCGCCGGGAAAATTCTGGAAACAAACAAGCCGCGCGAAGCGATAAATCGCCCACGTGCCAACGGAGGTGGAGCGGCCGTCGGAAGTGGCGGGATACGGTCCACCGTGGACCGTGGCATGACCCACTTCGAGGCCCGTAGGATAGCCGTTGAAGATCAGCCGGCCAACTTTCGATTCGAGAATCGCGACTAAATCGGCGTGATCGTGGAGATCCTCTTCGGTGCCATGAATCGTGGCGGTGAGATGGCCTTCGAGAGAACGGGCGAGCTGCAGAAGCTCTTCGCGAGAGGAGTGGCTGACGAGCATGGTGGAAGGGCCGAAAATTTCCGCGTGGAGCTTGGGATCGCGAGTGAACGCCGATGCGGTGGTTTCAAACAACACGGGAGCGACGCGAAGCCCCGCCACGGCGGGCAGGCCGACGCGGCGGGCAAGCCAGCGGACGAGGGCGCGATCGCCGGGTGCGCGAGCTCCGAGACGCCCTGCTGATTGCCGCGAGCTTTTGTGTTGGAGAGATAGGCGTCGTGAATGCGAGAGGTGAGCAGAGTGAAGTCTCCGCCGGCGCGCATCAATTCGCGCAAATTTGCGGCAAAGTCGCGGGACTGGGCGGCGTTGTCAGGATCGGCCGCCGTGACGATGATGCCGGGCTTGGTGCAGAATTGGCCGGCTGCAAGGGTTACGGAGGCGTGCGTGCCTTTGGCGATTTCCGCGGCTCGTTCGCGCATCGCTCCCGGCAAAATAAAAACGGGGTTGATGCTGCCCATCTCGGCGAAGACCGGGATTGGCTCCGGGCGCGATGCGGCGGCATCCATCAAGGCGCGACCGCCCTGTTCTGAGCCGGTGAAACCGACGGCCCTGATCGAGGGATGCTTCACGAGCGATATGCCGACGTCGATTCCGGCGTCGAAAAGCAGCGAAAAAATTCCTTCAGGCGCGTGGCATTCGCGGGCCGCGTCGCGAACGGCCTGACCGACCATTTCGGCCGTGCCGGGATGAGCGCCGTGGGCCTTGACGACGACGGGATTTCCAGCGGCTAGGGCGGAGGCGGTGTCGCCTCCGGCGACTGAAAAAGCGAGGGGAAAATTGCTGGCGCAGAAAACGGCGACCGGGCCGATGGCGCGCCACAGGGAACGCATGTCAGGCTTGGGCAGGGGAGCACGGTTCGGATCGGCTTGATCAATGCGCGCGCCGACCCATGAACCGTCCTCGACGAGTTGCGCAAACAAGCGGAGCTGGAAGCAAGTGCGCGCAGTCTCGTTTTTTATGCGCGCGGGGGGAAGAGCGGTCTCTTCGGTGGCGCGAGCGACTAAATCGTCGCCGAGCGATTCGATTTTCTCCGCGATCTTGCGGAGCAGCGCGCCCTTCGTTTTTCCCGAGGCGCGGCTCCATTGCGGAAAGGCGTGTTCGGCGAGAAGGGCTGCTTGGTTAATCTCCTCGGCGGCGGCTGAATAAAACTGCGGCTGAATTTGTTCGCCGGTGGCGGGATTCGTGGCGCGAAAACTCTTGCCACCCATTTCTCCCAAGCCGTTACCTAAAATCGACCTGCCGGTCAAGTTCACCGCACTCTGCAATGCACTTCTCCTTCCGCGAAATCGCCCATTTACCTGCGCCCTACCTTTTCTTCGGTTTGATGCCGCGGGCGAGTTTCGAGCGCTCTGCGAATGATGCTCTTCGCTTCCTTGAGCTCAGCGCCTTCGAGTTCTAAGCGCGGAGCGCGCACGCGAACATTTCCCTGCCCTGCTTCCTGCTGGACCAATTTGATGAGCTGCACAAACTTCGGCACGGTGTCCATGCGCAACAACGGGAGGAACCATTTGTAAATGGCCAGAGCCTTTTGCATTTCGCCATTCGAGGCGTGGCGGAACACGGCCACGGACTCGGCGGGCAGAGCGTTCGCCAAACCAGCGATCCAGCCGACCGCGCCGACGCAGATGCCTTCGACGATGGCGTCGTCGACGCCGACGAGGACGTCGAGGCGATCGGCCAAGAGGGCGCGAATGGCGGTGACGCGGCGAACATCGGTGCTCGATTCCTTGATGGCCAATAAATTCGGATGCTCGTTGGCGAGTTCGGCGACGAGATCGGGCGGGAAGTCCGTTCCATAGGCAACCGGGTTGTTGTAGAGCATACCGGGCAAATCGGTGGCGCGGAGTACCGCGGCGATATGCGATTTCATCTCGCGCGAGTCGCCACGGTAAACGTAGGGGGGCAAAATCATGAGGCCTTGGCAGCCGCGCCGCGCGGCGTCTTTCGCTAATTGCACGGCTTCGCTGGTGCGCAACGAGGAAATTGACGCGGCGACCGGCACGGACGAGCCCACAGCGCGGACGCAAGTCTCGATGATGGCGAGCTTTTCGTCGTACTCGAGCGTGGAACCCTCGCCCAGCGAACCCAGCGGCACAATTCCCGTGCAACCGTTTTCGACGAGCCATTGGCAGTGCTCGGTCATGAAACCGTGGTCGACCTTGTAATTGACATCAAAACACGTGGTGATTGCCGGTATTACTCCCGTCCAGTTCATCGAGACTCCTCGTGAGACATCAGGTCTTCTTCGGCTTGAATCGCCGCCCCAACTGCAAGGCTCTGCAGAGAAGCAGCGAAAACAGGAGGACGCACGGAATCCACTTTCCAGCCAAGCAAGAATTCGGCGGCGGAACCGCAAATCCTCCCCTGACAGGGGCCCATGCCGCATCGCGTTTGCAGCTTCGCCGCGCGCCACGACGAATGTTGCCGGATGCGGCCAAATTTCACATCTTCACAGCGACAGACAATCGTTTCGGAATCAACGGAGGAGCGAAGCTCCTCGCGAAGAGCGAATGTTCCCCGCAGCAACGCAGCGAAGCGATCGAGATGGCGTTTCTGCGGGTCCAACTTTGCGACACTGGCAGCTTGGCCCGCAGCCGCATAACCGGCGATCTGACCTTCGACGATCGACAAATCCACGCCGCCGATGCTGGTCACTTCGCCAGCGCAAAAGACATCTGACACGGATGTTTGCTGGACGTCGTCCACGCGAACAAAACCGGCGCGAAGCTCGCATCCGAGCAGCGCAGCGAGTTCCGTGTTCGGCACGAGATGAAAACCACAGGCCAAGTAGTCGCAGCGTTCCCGCCAAGTTTTGCTTCCGCTGCGCAGAGTCACGCTTTCGAGCCTGTCTTCACCGCTCGCGCGAACGGGCCAGCAGTTGGTTTTGTAAGGAACGCCAGAGAGCTGGCGCTTCATTGCAAATGCCTGAGCAAGTTTTGTTTTCTCGAGCACGAGCGACATGGCGAACCGCGCGACGCGATGCCAAGGCGCTTGCTCGGCGATCAGGCGAACGTCGGCGCCATGCTCGCGAAGATGCGCGGCAACGGCGAGCAGAAGAGGGCCGCTGCCCGCGACGACGACTTTCTTTCCGGCGATCGGAAGCCCGGATTTCACTAGCGCCTGCAGACCGCCGGCGCCCATCACATTCGGGAGCGCCCAGCCGGGAAAGGGCAGAAAAAGCTCGCGGGCTCCGGTGCAGAGAATCAGTTTTCTGTAGGTGAGTTCACGGACTTCATCGATGGATTGGACGTCGATAGATTGAACGACGAGGCGGCCCTTTTCGAAGTGGTTGACGACTTCCGTCGAGGGCAGAAATTCGATGGGGCTCGACGCGAATTTCTCGAACCATTTGCGCGCATCGGGGTTCGCGGCATGGTCTTGCGCCTGGCCGCGCCAGATTTGGCCGCCGGCGCGCGGATTATTATCGAGCACGCCGACGCGCGCGCCGCTTTCCGCCGCGCAGCAGGCTGCGGCAATCCCCGCTGGCCCGGCGCCAACGACAAGGACGTCGAAGCTGCTCGATGGTCTATTTATGGCGCTCGTCATAGCTCGCTATTCACGGTGCTCGTCATTGCTCGCTCTCATCGCTGCGTATGTCCATTCCTGGCGCGCATAAAATCTGGCAAGTGCGAGAGTGACGCCTGCGATTCACAGTCGCGCGGCACTCGAAGCAAACGCCCATGGCGCACAACGGGCCTCGCGGCGCGCCGCTGACGGAACGCCGAACCGCCGATGCGCCGGTCAAAAGAATCGCCGCGAGCGCGGTTGTTCCCGATGGAACCGTGACGCTGGCTCCATTCACCGTAACGGAAATCGCTTCAGGCATGCACGTTCTCGTAAACACGGCCCGGCAAATAAGGATCCGCGGGAATTTCAGGCGTGCGCTGTAACAGCTGGTCCACCAGCAAGCGCGCGGTACCAAGCGACGTGGTGATGCCTAGACCCTCATGTCCGGTGGCAAGAAACCAGTTGTCGTGTCCGGGCATGGGTCCGATGAGAGGAAGCTTGTCCGGAGTAGCCGCGCGGAATCCGGTCCATGTGCGTATGGCTGATAGACGCCCGAGGCCGGGAACAAATTCCTGCGCGCGAGCAAGCATGCGGCCGAGGATGCGGTGATCAAGCGCGCCGCTTTCTCTGTCGAACTGGCGCGAGGATCCGAGCAACAATTGGCCTGTCTTGCGCGGCTGCACATTGAAGGCGACAGACTCGGTCGTCAGGGAATGAGCACTTTTCAGGTAACCCAATTCGACGAGCTGATGATGCACAAATCCCGGGTAACGGTCTGTGATTACCAAGTGTCCTTTGCGCTTCCTGACTTCGATCCCCGGCGCCAATCTGGCAGACCAAGTGCCAGCGGCGATGACGACGGACTGAGCGACGATCGACGTACCGTCGTTCAAACGAACGCCGTCGGGAGCGAGTTCGGTCACTACGCGGGGAACATGCAATTGCGCGCCTCGGGACTGCGCTTGCTCGACGAGAAACCGCGCGGCGCAGGGCGCGTAAATCACGGCATCCTCCGGGACAAGCAAACCACCGGGCAAACCTGCGCGGAGGTTTGGTTCAGCTTCGTGGAGCGCGTGGGCATCGAGAATTTCCGTTCGCACGCCGCGAGCTTCGTAAAATTGTTTTTTTTGAGTTACCGCGGTCATCTCTTCCGCGTCTGCCGCAACCCAAATCGTTCCACAGCCCTCGTGTTCGACATCCGCCGGAAGCTCCGCGGCTAAACGCTGCCAGAGAGTCCGGGAATAATGAGTCAAGGCGAATTGCGCCTCGGAATCGTCCATCACTACCAAGTGGCCCATCCCGGCGGCGGTGGCCCCTCCGCCGATCATTTCTGCTTCGGCGATTCCGACGCTCAGCCCTTCAGCGGCGAACGCGGCAGCGCAAGCCGCGCCAACGATTCCGGCACCGATAATCAAGACGTCATAGATCGGCAACTTCATTTCCTGATTCCAAAACAAAACGGATCTTGCGGGTCAAGGATCAGTTCGCTATCCGCATTTATGAATGCCGAACCGGTGATGCTGGGATGCAATTCACCGCCGCCTTCGGCAATGCTGCCTTCGAACACGCTTCCGACGATGCTTTCTTGGCGCCAGACCTCTCCGACACGCAACTTGCCGTCCGCATACAAACAGGCCATTTTCGCCGACGTTCCGGTGCCGCACGGGGAGCGGTCGTAGCTCCTGCCGGGACACAAAACGAAATTCTTGCTATCGGCGTCAGGAGCCTGCGGTGGGCCGAACAGTTCGATATGGTCGATCTCTTGTCCATCGCGGCCGGTGATGTTCTGCTTTACCAACTGTTGACGGATGGACCAGGAAAATTCGGTGAGGCGGTCGATGTTGGCGAAAGAAATATCCATGCCGTGGTCGCTTACCAGGAAAAACCAGTTTCCACCCCAAGCCACATCTCCTGTGACATGGCCGTGGCCGGGAATTTCGACCTTCACTTTCGAGGCATGGCGATAGCTCGCGACATTCTGCACGGTAACCCTACCATCGTCGTACAAGCGCGCCGTGACCTTTCCGACGGGAGTCTCGATTTGATGGAGTCCGGGCGACAATTTCTCTAAGTACGCCAGGGTCACCATCAGCCCGATGGTGCCGTGACCGCACATCGCCAGGTAGCCGACATTATTGAAGAAAATGACACCCGCCGCGCATGCCGCGTCTTGCGGCTCGCACAAAAGGGCTCCGACGATGGCATCAGAGCCTCGAGGCTCATTGACGACCGCGGAGCGAATCGAGTCAAACTTGTCGCGAAACACGGTCAGCTTGGATGCTACGGAACCATTGCCCAGATCGGGGCCGCCGGAGATGATGATGCGGGTGGGCTCGCCCGCAGTGTGGGAATCGATGACTCGGAGGCGCCTAATATTGGGGTGCATGGGCAAAAAGCTATTGTATGTATAAAATATTCTATGTCAATCGGAGGCGCGAGTCGTGGAAACGTTTACACTGTACGGCATGCACGGAAGCCATACTGCAAAGGGTCATTGGCAGTGCTCATGAGGTGACGCGCGATATCCTGAAAACGTTTACACTAGAACTCAACTATAATTCCGGCATCCGAGGGGCTGTACGCTATTGTATGGGATTGCCAAGGATGGGTGCGCCGGACGGACCAAACCACAGCAAGAAATCTGGGCAGAGGTTCTCGAGTTTGCTATTGAAGTTCGGATTTGTAGCCAACGAAAAACAGGAGGCCGTTCGTTGCGTGTGTCACGCGTGATTGCTGCGGTTGACGCCCATGCGTGTGGCGAGCCGGGCCGAGTGATCGTCGGCGGCGTATTAGACGTACCCGGCAAAACGATGTTCGAGAAGATGGTGCATCTGCAAACGCACGCCGACGACCTGCGTAAACTGATGCTGCGCGAACCACGCGGTTACCCCGCCTCAAATTGCAACCTGATCCTACCACCGACGCGGCCCGATGCAGACGCGGGGTTCGTCATCATGGAGCAAGTGGAGTATCCGCCGATGTCCGGCACAAACACGATCTGCGTGGTCACCGTACTGCTGGAGACAGGAATGATTGCGGCAACGGGGCACGTTACAAAACTGAAGCTAGAGACGCCCGCCGGCCTGATTGAAGTCGAAGCCGAAATGGAGAACCACAAAGTTACGCGCGTGACGTTCCAGAATGTGCCGGCATTCGCAACGCATCTGGACGCGCGCGTGGAGGTTCCGAAGCTGGGCACGGTGAATGTGGACGTCGCTTACGGGGGGATGTTTTACGCGATTGCCGAGGCGGAGGCGTTCGGTCTGCGCTTGACGGCGGACGAAGGGCGCGACGTTGTTCGCATCGGCGAAATGATCAAGGCGGCGGCGCGCGAACAGCTTCCCGTGGCGCATCCGGAGAATCCGGAAATTTCGGGGATCACGATCGCGCAGCTTTCAGGGCCGGCGGCGACGCCGGGAGTCAGTCGCAGGAATGCGGTGATCGTATCGACCGGCGAACTTGATTGGAACCGCCCGGCGTCATGGACGGGCGCTCTGGACCGTTCACCGTGCGGGACAGGAACCTGCGCAAAGATGGCCGCGCTGCACGCCAAAGGATTGCTTCCGCTCAACCGCGATTTCATCCATGAGGGCATCCTTGGAACGACATTCACGGGCAGACTGGTCGCTGAAACGCGAGTGGGAAAATATCCCGCGGTGATTCCCACGATAAGCGGACGCGCGTGGATTACGGGATTTTCTCAGTACGTGCTTGATCCGGATGATCCATTTCCGACGGGCTTCACGGTGGGAGACATTTGGGGCAAGACATCGTGAATGGGACATTGCCGAGTGTGCCGGCGGAGTTAGAATGTACTCGCATCCGTTGATTGGCGGTATGCTATCTTTAGGCGGCCAGGCGGGCTGGGAGTCAAACTGCGCGTTAGCATAGGCAGATGCCGACAAAGCAAAACCTCGAAACGGAAGGCGCGAAAATCTCCAACAACGGAATCCCGCGGCTGTCACTGGCTTCCGCCGTTGCAGACAAGCTGCGCGCCATGATTATTCGCGGAGACGTTCAAGAAGGCGAACAGCTCCGTCAAGATGCGATTGCCGCAGATTTTCAGGTCAGCCGTATCCCGGTGCGAGAAGCGCTGCGGCAACTCGAAGCCGAGGGCTTGATCAAGATCGTGGCTCACCGCGGCGCGGTGGTTTCGGCGCTATCGGCGGATGAAATCGAAGAGCTCTTTGACATTCGCGCGCTGCTCGAATGCGAAGTGCTGAAGCTTTCCATTCCGAACCTGACGGATGCGGATTTCGAGAAAGCCGATTCCATCCTGGAAACTTACGAAAAAGCACTGTGGATGAAGGAAGAAGTGGGAACGTGGGGCCGACTGAATTGGCAGTTCCACGCAACTCTGTATTCGCGCGCGAACCGGCCGCATTTCATGTCGATCATCAAGATGATCAACAACAATGGGGACCGCTATACGCGCCTGCAACTCTACCTTACACAGGCGTTCGAACGGGCGAAGCAGGAGCATCGTGCACTGCTGGACCTGTGCCGAAAGCGCGACGCCGCCGCGGCCAGCGACCTGCTGGAGCGGCACATCCACAATGCCGGTCGCATGCTGAAGGAATTCGTGAAGCAACACCGCAAATAGCGCTTCTTGTCGTTAACTCACGCTACTTCTGCTTCATCGTTCACTTCGTCGTTTGTTTCATCGTTTACTTGATCGCTGACCAGCCCCGCTACGGACGGGAATCGCCAGCAGTTGAGCCGGCAGCGGGCGCTGACCGTAGCGACGCGACAACTCCGCTTTCCGCGAGCGAATGGTTGAATGCGGGCAATTCCTTGTCCATAAGCTCATGGTAGTTCTCTGTCGCGGAAGTGAGGGCCTGTTCATATGCCTGGAGAAGGCTCATATCCGTGTCCGTGGGCGCGAAATCGGCTCCGCCGGCCACGTCGCCACCACCGGTCCCAATTTCAGCATTGAGCCAGATGAGGTTGAGATAGATTTTGTAGGCGGAGACGTAATACTTGTCGTCGCTGTTGGCCTCAACCCGTGAAATGAGACTGTACTCGACGGCTTGCATCTTGTCGTTCATGGCTTGGACCGATTTGAGCAGGTCGGCTTGCTTGGCGTCATTTTTCTGTTGGGCCTTGGCGTCGGCGACTTCGGACGTGAGCATGGACTCGGTATCTTCGAGCTGCTTACGCAGCCATTCGATGCGATTGACCATGTCGGACGTGCGGCTGATGTCGTCGCGAATGCGAAGCAAGGCTTTGATCGAAGCCTCGATGTCCGCGTCAGAGCTTGGTGAGTGCGGATCAGGCAAAATGGTAAGCGGCTCGGTGAGAGTCTGCTTGGCGACGGTCAACCGCACTGTGTACTTGCCGGGAGCAACTAGCGGACCGTCCTGAGCTCCTTCAATTCCCCAGTGCGTGATTGGCCGCGAGTCCTTGCCACGGAAACGAGGCTCATTCCAAATGTTCGGATTGTCAGGAGCGGCGGTGCGGAGCGCAACGAGGCGCGGCGATTCGTAGCGCAGGTCCCACATGGCTCGGTTGAGGCCAGGCTTCCCCGGGGCTTTTAGGTTTCGAATTACATTCCCGCTCGAATCCAATATGTCCAACTGCACGGGGTCTTTGGACGCGGACTTCAGGGAATAATCGAGGAAGGCGTTGGCGCCTCGCGTTAAACGATAAGCAGAACGTGGCTCGAAGAAACGCACTTCCGTGTCGGACGCTTGTTTGGCCATTTGCTCGAGCGGAGTGATGTCATCGAGGATATAAAGGCCGCGGCCGTAGGTGGAAACGACCAGGTCGTGGAACTGCTTCTGAACGACGGCCCAAGACACGGTGGCATGAGGCAAGCCAGCGTCAAACTGTTTCCAGTTGGCTCCGTCGTCCGACGAGTAATAAAGAGCATTGCCAGTCCCTGCGAACAGCAGGCCCTTGCAATTGGGATCCTCGGTTACCACGCGAACGTAAGACAGCTCACCTTTGGGGATGCCGCTGCTGATTTGCGTCCAGGTCTGGCCAAAATCCGTGGTCTTGTAGACGTAGGGATTGCGATTGTCCACCAGGTGAAAATCGACGGAAACGTAGGCCGTGCCTGCGGCGAAATACGAAGGCGCGATGCTGGTAATCGTTCCCCATGCCGGCATTCCCGCAATGTTTTTCGAAACGTTAGTCCAATTCCCTCCCCCGTTTCGCGTGTACCAGACTTGCCCGTCGTTCGTTCCCGCCCATATGAGGCCTTTCTGGATTTGCGAGGGAGCGATTGCGAAGACAATCTCTCCATAGAACTGGCCTAGGTTGTCGCCGACGATGCCACCGGAAGAGACGATGCGGCTCGGATCATGCGTCGACAAATCGGGGCTGATGACGCCCCAACTCTGGCCGCCGTTGGAGGTTTTGAAGATAACCTGGCAGCCATAGTAGACGGTGTTGTTATCAAACGGATCGATGGCCATCGGCGGAGTCCAGTGACAGCGATACTTGGCGTCGGTGGGGGGCGAATCAAGCGTATGCGCCCAAGGACTGACGGAGCGCGCCATTTTCGTTTTGGCATTCCACACGGTGACTTCATCGCCATAGCAGGTAGCCCAAACAATATTGGGATCGGCCAGGTCCGGCAGGGTCCAGCCAGACTCGCAGCCGCCCATCGCATGGTCCCAGTCGGGTTGATCGCCACCGCCGAAGGCAAAACCGATTGAGGTGCTGGGTCCGCGCATGTTCCCATCGTCCTGCATGTTGCTGTAAACCTCGTAGGGAACCTGATTATCCACGGCGACGTGGTACATCTGGCCGATGGGCAGCGTCACACGATGAAAACCGCGGCCATGGACTGTGGTGATGATGACACCGGCGTCGTTGGTAAGCGCAAAGCGGTCAGGATTCTTTGGGTCGATCCAAATGTCGTGATTGTCACCGCCCCAGGGCACTTCCTGGAAATTTTCGCCACCGTCAAGAGATTCGTAAAAGCCGCTATTCGCGATGAGAACCTCATTGTCATTCGCGGTGGAGACGGCGATGCGAATGTAGTATCCCGCGCGGCCAATCAGGGCACGTTGCCAATTGACGACGCGCCAATTTTCGCCGCCATCGTCGGAACGCCAAACGGAACCCTGATCGGCGGTTTGGATCAGCGCGTACACGCGATTGGAGTTTGTGGGCGCGACGGCAATGTCGATTTTTCCAACGGGCGGCTTCGGCAAGCCATGCCCGTCGATGCGCGCCCAGGTGGTCCCGCCGTCGTGAGAAACGTAAACGCCGCTGCCGGGCCCGCCGCTGAATTCTCCCCAGGTATGCATGGCGACCTGCCAGGCTCCCGCAAACAGCGTCTGAGAATTTTCGGGATCCATGGAAAGACCAGAACAGCCGGTGTTTTCGTCGACAAACAGCACGCGCTGCCAAGTTTTGCCGCCGTCCATGGTTCGGTACACTCCGCGCTCCTGCTGCGGCCCGGTGAGGCGGCCAAGGGCGCAAACAAAGACAACGTCAGGATTCGTGGGATTTACAACTACGTGGCCGATACGGCCCGTGGCGTCGAGGCCCATGTGCGTCCAAGTCTTGCCCGCATCGGTAGACTTATAGACACCGTCTCCCATCACGTCGCTGTCGCGAATGGCCCACGCTTCGCCGGTTCCGACCCAAACGACATTCGGATCGGAAGGGGCAACAGCAAGAGCACCAATTGCGGCGACGGGCTCCTTGTCAAAGATGGGATCCCAGCGATTGCCGCCGTCGGTGGATTTCCAAACTCCTCCGGAAGCCGCGCCAGCGTAATACGTGTTGGGATCTCCGGGAACGCCTGCGACCGAAGCCACGCGGTTGCCAACGATGGGACCTAGAAAACGAAAGTGAAGGTTGTCCTCGTTCGCCGCACCGAACCTGCGCTGCGCGTAAGACGGGCCGGCTGCCACGGTGATTGCAGCAAAAACCAGCACGAAACTTTTCCATGAACTATTTGCCATTCGCATTCTGTTTCTCCCCGCTCGCATGCTCATCGCGTCAGTCTTGTACTACAGAAATTGTGAAAGGGCGCACCTTAATTTTCCGGTTGAACTGTTGCGTCCCAACTCGAATGAGACGTACACCGCCGGAGGCAGTTACAGAGAAGTCTTCTTGGCTGTTCGCAGCGGAACTTCACCGCCGCGGCCGGACAAAAGGCGGAAGCCGTTCCTCTTTGATTTGAAAATTCTCCGGGGGAGTGACGCCCAACAAGTACTGCACAAAGTAGTCCCAGCGCCGCCGTGTAACATACAGGGCGTGAGGGCCGCTGTCACCATGAAGCATGTTCGGAACAAAGAGCATGTCGAAGTTCTTGTTTGCGGCCATCAGAGCGTCAACCAGCCGCATGGTCTCCACGGGGTGTACGTTGTTATCGATGTCTCCATGCATGAGGAGCAAGTGCCCTTTGAGTTGGCCAGCCATGGTGATATTGGATTGATCGGCATAATCGGCTCCGACGGGATAGCCTTGGTACTGCTCATTCCACCAGGCCTTGTCGAGCCGCGCATCATGGTCACCGGAAGTTGAGACGCACACTTTGTAAAAATCGGGAAACTGCAGGATGGCATGCGTGGAACCGTAGCCGCCCGCTGAGGTTCCGAAGATGCCGACGCGGGTGATGTCCATGTAAGGATACTTCGCAGCCATCTGCTTGATCACGGCCACATGGTCGGCGAAAGACCCGCCTAAGTTGTGATACGAGAACTCGTGGAATGCACGAGAACGCCCTGTAGTTCCGCGTCCATCCACCATGACAATGACGAAGCCCAGCTCGGCCATGGATTGCAGGCGCAAACCTGCGCCAAATGTCTTGGGCGCGAAAAATCCTTGGGGCCCCGTATAGACTTGCTCGACGATTGGATACTTCTTGGATGGATCGAAGTTCGACGGCCGCACAATCATGCCGTAAAGGTCGGTTGTGCCGTCGGTGGCCTTGCCTTCGAATGGTTCGGGATATTTCCATCCGGTTTTGAGCAAGGCGCTGACGTCAGTCTTTTCAAGGACGCGCACTTCAGAGCCATCGCTGGAGCGACGGAGCACCGTCTCGCCAGGAAGATCCACACGAGAGTAGGAGTCCACAAAATATTGGCCATCCGGCGACACGCTGACGGTATGGTTGGCATTTTCAGGCGTCAACAATTTGAGATCGGAGCCATCAAGATTTGCGCGATAGAGATGGGTCAGATAAGGATCTTCGTTTTTTTCGCGACCGCTCGCGAGAAAGTAAACCTGATGGTTCTTCGCATCGATGTATTCGAGCTGCCGAACGACCCAGGGACCATTGGTAATCTGGTTCTTCAGCTCGCCGTCTTCGTCATATAAGTAAAGTTGATTCCAGCCATCCTTCTCCGATGACCACACGATCCCGCCATTATCGGGAATGTAGCGGAAGAAATGCTCGCCGGGATCGATATAGAGTCCATCTTGCTCCGGGATGATCGTCTTTTGGTCTCCGGTATCGGCATCGACCACGCGAAGCTCGGTTTCCTTGTTCCCTCGCGTACCGTGTTCGTAAAAGAAACTCTTACTGTCCGGAAACCATTCGAAGTAGCCAGGGCCACCCTGAAAAGGGATTTCAAGCGGCTCAGTTTTGACGTCTACGCGCTTCCCGCTTAGGACGTCAAAGACAGCGACGGTCGCTGCGGGAAGCGCCTCCGCAGGAAGGGGATAAACATAGTCATAGGCCTTCGGCCGAAGCTGGCCGGGCGGGACGAACTGAAGGCTGGTGAATCGGCCGGCGTTTCGCGAATCGATGCGGAATGTGACTAACTTGGAAGAGTCCGGAGACCAGGAAACCTCGGGCGGCTCCTTTGCGTCCTCCCCACGCTCGACTCCCTCCCTCACGAGCGCGCTCAAATCGGGCAGCGGGGTGGCATAGTCCCAGCCCGCAATCCCGTCGCGCGTTAATTGGACGACTGCGCCCGTTGAGGTATCGCGCACGTATAAATTGTGGTCTTGTACGTAAGCAGCCCAATGCCCGTCGGGCGACAAATCCTCAAAGCGATCGCGGGTGGCCGCTTCGCCGCGACTGCAGCGGTAATCGGTGAGACTGCACGTCCAGTCCACGCCGTCGAGTTGGAACTGCATGGCGCTCTCGTTTTCGGTGTAGTCAAAACTTTCGAATGGCAAGGTGCCGGCCGCGTAGGACTGGCCGGAAGCATGCGACAAAGCTTCGGCGAGTCTCACGTGGTCGAATGCTGGGCGGCTGGTGTTCTGAGCCGCGTCCACGCGGACAAATTGCTTGCCTGCCGCAGTATTTTCGAGGTACCAAAAACTGTCGTCCTTGCCAATCCAATTAGCCATCCCAGCGCTTGATACTAAGTGCCTTGCATTCCCCGGCAAAAAGCGTTGAGCGCGTTGGTAGTCCGCGAGCATGCCCTGCGCGAGAACCGGACCCGCAAATAGTAATGGAATCAAGCCGAATAAAAGAAACGTGCACCCACGGCTTCGGATCATATGCGCCCTCCCGCACGGAGTCCAACGAGGCTGACGCCCGAGCGTTGAGGCCCGGCGCGAATAAGAAAACAAGGGCAGTCTATGTATAAAATATAAAAAGTCAATACTTTGCTGGGATTTCCCCGAAGAGCAGGGTGGAACAAGGGTAGCGTGAGTCCGTGTTTTTTCGCGTTCTGAGGATCCAACTTAGGCTATTCGGTTACCGGTTGTAGTCGCGTTTCGTGTACGCCTCTGGTGAAAAACAACCGCCGGATTTATTAACTTGATATAGATTAGTCTCGCGTTTACTGGACTGTTCTGGTTTCTGAACAGATATGGCTCTATAATCCGCCGTCAACCTACGGATGCATTTTCGGAGCGCCACAATTTGTTTCCTGGTACGCATCTTCGCCAAGTTCGAGAACGGTTAGCTCTCACCTACCGCGATGTTGAACAGGCAAGCTATGAACTCGCTCAGCGCCACGGGCGGCCCGAATTTATTATCCACATCAGCCGCCTGGCGGATTTGGAGAACAGCAGCGTAGTCCCTGGACTGCACAAGCTATTCAGTCTTTGCAGCATCTATCACCTCGACCCCGACGAGGTGTGCAAATGGTATGACGTTCCGCTCCGCGATATTTTCGCTGACGGGATGTCGTTCATAGGCCCGAAGACGCATGTTGCGGCACCGCCCCGAGCCATCCGGCTTCCGATTCATTTTGATCCTGCCTTTGATCCGCAGCGTACGGCGTACCTGACGCGGATGATCCAGAGTTGGGGGAATTTCGAGGCGGTATCCATGCGGCATGGCTACCATTATGGCTATGTTGGCCATGCAGATCACTGGATGGAACCGCTTCTGCGCCCTGGGGCGTTAGTTCTGGTGGACCCTCAACGGCAGAAAATCGAGGCCGGGGGCTGGAAGAATGAAGCGGAAAGGCCCATTTACTTGGTAGATATACGTTCCGGCTACCGCTGTTGCTGGTGTTTGCTCGAAAGGAGCCGACTCGTGTTGCAGCCGCATCCGTTGTCGTCGTGCGCTCCCGAAAACTACCACTTTCCGGACGAAGCAGAGGTTGTGGGGAGAGTGGTAGGCGTGTCTATGCGCTTGGTCGACTCATAGAGTCTTCTGCCGCGATCAACTGCAACAGCGTTGCGAGGTTCGAGCAAAAAAGCTGCCTTAGATACACGGGCACACCGGAAGGAATGAGAAACTTGTAAAACTCATGCTCTTGCCAGCGCCCAGCAATTTCGCTCGAACTGCTGTCAAACCCCGCCAGACATCTACGGATTTCAATCTCCTGATGCTCGAGCGACGTCTCCAGTATCCGATCGAATAGCTCCTCGTGACACAACCGCAGGGCTTGGTCGACCGCCGGCTCAGAATAAATCACTGCCAACCCATCATGGCGATAGCGGCCAGTGGCTAAGTCGCGAAGCGTAGCGATGTGCAGCAACCGCGATACGTCGCCTGGAATGCGGTCCAAAGTACGCGACGTGAAATCCTCGATCACGCGTCGATCTTGATGGATTTGTTCCAAGCCTTCCATTGTTGATTTTGTTCCGCCTTCAGAACAGTTCGCAGGAATTCGTCTGCCGTCGACCGCTCCCTGAGAGAACCGCCCTCCAGGAGGTGGTCCACAATGAAACAGATAGCGGCTTTTCTTGTTATCGCCTGCGCGTTACTGCTGGCGATAGTAATCTCGCGTCGTTCGAACGTCAACTCCGTCACAACGACGGTAAATGCCAATCGCCCCTCGGTCAGCGCCTCTTGGGCCGATGGCAGCGCCCCCATTCCGCCGTTCCCGCCCTCTGGGCCGCAGCTCGCTGTGAGTTCTTCATCCCTTTGGGCCGACGGCAGCGCTCCTATTCCGCCCTTCCCGCCCTCTGGGCCGCAGCTCGCTGTGAGTTCTTCGTCCCTTTGGGCTGATGGCAGCGCCCCTATTCCACCGTTCCCGCCCTCTGGGCCGCAGCTCGCTGTGAGTTCTTCGTCCCTTTGGGCTGACGGTAGCGCTCCTATCCCGCCGTTCCCGCCGAGTCAGGGGTTTGCTCTATCGTCGTAGCACACGCGGTGCCAAATCGGGGTGTTCTGTAGCGAATAGTGGACGTTACCGAGTGTAAAATGCTATAGTCCACTCCGGTTGCTATGGGTTTCTCGCTATATTGGGCTGCAGGGGCATTAGTTGAGGCAGTGGTTTTTGTTCTCGCTGTGCACCGCAAGCTGTTTCGCGAGCTTCCATCCTTCACAATCTACCTCGGTTTATTGCTCATGAACGAAGTTGGGCTATGGGCTGTCTATCGTTTCGCGGGTTTCAATTCACGTCTTTCTTTTCATTCATTCTGGACGATACAGGCTCTGATGGTAACGGCTCGCGCCATCGCTGTTTATGAAATCTGCCGAACGCTGTTGTCTCCTGTATAAGGGAATATGGCGGTTCTGCCGGCCGTTCTTGCTCGCGGCAGCCGCGGCGCTGATAACAGATGCGGCGCTTGCGGCCCGAGAGAGCGCCCATCATATCGCGATGGCAATTCTGACGGCTGAGCGCGGATTGGAACTGGCTGTTCTGGCGATTCTGTTGTTTGGGCTGGCCTTTTGCAGATACTATCGAATCCGGACAGAGCGCCATATCGAGTGGATCGGGTTCGGTCTGGGCTTCTATTCCGCGGTGCAAGTCGCGAACAATACCGTCCTGCAGCGCTGGCTTGTTACGTACTTTCCGGTATGGGAAGACCTCAACCACGCATCGTTCCATATCGCTACGGCGTGCTGGTTTATAGCGCTGCTCAGGCCTTTGCCCGCGCCACAACCTGCCCGCGCCCGATTGCATTATGGCGAATATGAAGGTTTAGCGCCTCAGGTGACCGCAAGGCTTCGCGACCTCAATGCTCGTCTTCTAGAGATGTGGAAATGACGGTAACGCTCATACTCCTGCTCTCCATTGTTCTTCTTCTTGCACTGTTATGGCTCATCTTCGGCCATAAACCTCCCAAGACTGATCTCGCGAGCGCCGCTTTGGAAATCAAGAAGCTTCTGCCGATCCATTGCAGGCATTTCCCTCAAATCTGCCGCATCCTCAAGACCGAGGATGAAGAATTCATGCGTCGCCGCGCGCCGGAACACATCGCGAAGCAATGGCGCGCACAGCGCCGCCAGATTCTTCGGTTTTACATTCACGGGTTGGCGCAGGACTTTCATGGCCTTGAGAGACTAGCCCGGCTGATCGCCGCACTTTCTCCGGAGGTCAAGCGGAAGCAGGAATGGGAGTGGCTGTGGCTCGGCCTACAGTTCCGTCTGCTCTACCGAATGACCATCATGCGATTGACCTTGCACCGGTTGGAGCCGAACGATCTCGCCTTGCTCACGGAGACAGTGGCGGGCCTGGGCCTCGCACTTGAGCGCTGGATTGACCGCATGACGGAAGCTTTGCCACAGGTACAGACCAATCCAGGCAGTTGACGCCGCATTGAGGTTTGCGCAACGCCAGTGTTCCCTTTTGTTGGCTCTTACGGGGACGCGCACGTAACTCGTACGCGCCCAAGTTCGAGAACCCCGCCATCGGGACAGGGCGGCCCGATATAATTGCCAGCACCAGGGAGAAAGACGTTGGCCGGGGAAAAAATACTTGTCTGCGACGACGAAGAAGCAATACGCGAAGTTGTTTCCACGCTCCTAGAAGCACAGGGTTACCGCTGCACGGTTGTTCCCGATGGCATGTCACGCCATTCAACAAATCAAGAGTGACTCGCACGACTTGGTGCTGAGCGACATTGTGATGCCGGAGATGGATGGAATGCGTTTGCTGCGCCAGCTCCGTTTACACGACAAAGATATACCCGTGATCATGGTGACGGCGATGCACGATATTTCCATCGCTTTGGAAGCCATTCGGGCAGGGGCCTACGATTACATCCTGAAACCGTTCGAAAAAGACCAGTTGTACCATAGCGTCGGACGCGCGCTGGAGCATCGGCACCTGGTCCTAGAGAATCGCTCGTACCAACGCAACCTGGAGCATCTGGTCGCCGAGCGAACGCAGCAACTCTCCGTTACCCTGCACAACCTGGAACAATCGTACGATTACACGCTCGAAGCTCTCGGGAGCGCGTTAGACGCCAAAGACGCAGAAACGGAAGGGCATTGCCAGCGCGTGACGGGAATTACCATCGTGATTGCGAGAATTATGAAGGTAAACAAAGACCTACTGCGCCACATCGCCCGCGGCGCTTTCCTTCACGACATCGGCAAGATGGGCATACCGGACCAGGTGCTGCGCAAGCCCGGCCCGCTCTCCGACGACGAGCGCGAACTGATGAAACGGCACTGCGACATTGGCTATAGTGTACTGAAAAAGATTCCCTTCCTGAAGGAAGCTGCAGAGATCGTGCTCGCCCATCAAGAGTTCTACGACGGCGGCGGCTATCCTCGAGGGCTCAAAGGCGAAGAAATTCCTTTGGGAGCGCGAATTTTCGCGGTCGCGGACACCTTTGACGCAATGACTTCCGATCGTCCCTATCGAAAAGCACTGGCAGTCAGCGCCGCGCGAGAAGAAATCCGAAAGTTCTCGGGAATCCAATTCGATCCTCTCGTAGTTGAAGCATTCCTCACCAAGCCCGATTCGTTCTGGGCAGATATTCGCAAGAATATTGGAGATCCCTTCCGCTACTTGCAGTTCGAAGATCCCTGATCCGGCGTTCGGCGGACATGAAAGCTAGTCGTGGCGATACGGAGGAGGCTGCGCTTACGCTCCCTTGCCGCTCTTTCATCCCGGTGAATTCTGATATGATTTGGCTTGGTTCGGAGTAACTCCACTCAAGGAGACAGAGCATGAGGCGAATGGTTTCGCTCGGAAGTGCAGTGCTCCTGGTACTGGCGTTCCTGCCGCTCGCGGCCGGCGCCCAGGACCAGAAGCAGCCAGCGATTACCACCACGAATTTCAAGGTTGGCGACATTGCGCCGGATTTCACGCTGCCGAGCGATCTGACACGGGTCGGTGTCGCTCAGCAATTTCCGGGGCAAGAAGAACGTGATTCTGGCGTTCTACGTGCTGGCTTTTACAGGTGGTTGAACGAAGGAACTCCAGGCCTATCAGGCTGATTTGGCCAAGATTGAAGCAAGCGATTCGGTGATATTCGGTGTCAGCATCGACAGCCCTCCCGCCAATGGCGCATTCGCAAAACAGATCGGCGTAACGTTCCCGCTATTGAGCGACATGACGCACAAAGTCCTGAAAGAGCTACGGAATTGTGCAGAGCTTATCCCTGGGCGGCGACACGTACGAATTCGCGAGACGCACGACGTTTGTGATCGACAAGAGCGGCGACTATCAAGCATATCGAATTCGATTCAACGGCCATCGACCCGACAACTGCAGTAACGATTTGCACGGACCTGCACGAAAAGACCGGTCAGTGAGCTTGCGCATACTTTCCCGCGGGAACTGATCCCGCGGGAAGGTATGATTTTCCGCGTGGCGCCAAGCCGCAGGCACAAACACACGGGCTAGACTCCCCAGACTGATTCAAAACGCCGGTTAGTTTAAGTGCAGGACAATCTCAGACACAGAGCGCACAGAATTGGGCGTGGATGACAGGATGAGTCGCGTCGTGGTGCAGATTGCGTCGGCGGTAGAGGATCGGCAAAAATGGCTGCAAAAATGAGCATAGGAGGAATGGCGAAGGCCAAAATACCGTGGCGCAGGGCAGCTTGGGCCTGCGGCCCGGTGGCCGCGGCGTCGTTATAGCACAGAGCGCAACCCTGAGCAAAGGCGGAGTGCGCGCAAAGCAAAGTGCCGGCGAAACCGACAGCGCGCTTTTGATAAACCTCGCAGAACCTTACGCATCTTCGTCAATCTTCCTATTGCTACTCTACCACGATAGAGCTTCCAAAACGCCCGGCAGTTCCATCACGGATGCAAGCTGTGCAGATTGACGATCCGCAGGCTGTCCGGGAACACGAATATCAAAATCATGACCAAGCAGAAGACCAGTGTGGGAACGATCATCAGGAACAGGCCAATCTTCTCGAATCGCAAATGCATGAAGTAGGCCACGATAAGCGCCGCCTTAATCAGCGAAAGGCCAATCAGCAGCGTCAGCATGATGCGAGGTTCCAGCCTCAAGTACGCCAGGAACGTTTCAACGCCCGTTAGAATCAACAGCCAGAACCAAACCCAGAGGAAGAGTTTTTTCGATCCGGGTTCGTGGGTCGCCACTGCGGTCGCTTCATGCGCGCTCATTGGTCGGTATGCTCCTCAGCCTTTCAAGTTGACGGACATCAAATAGACCATCGGAAAAATGAACATCCAGACAAGGTCGACGAAGTGCCAGTAAAGCCCGCTGACTTCGACGTGATCGGCATTGAATTTCCTGCGGCCGAAGCCAAACGCGATGATGCACAAATAAATCACGCCGATGGAAACGTGCAACATGTGCAGGCCGGTGAGGCCGAAAAAAGTGCCACCGAAGAGCGGGTCGGCTGGCCGTTCACCATGTACTGATTGCCCCAAGGCGTGACACCTTCGGCGAACAGTCGAAACCATTCCATCAGGTGGAGCACGACGAAGGCAATTCCACCCACCGCCGTCAGCAGGACGTAAATCACAGCCTTACGAATCTCGTTGCGATGCGCGGCGGCAACCGCCATCACCATAGTCAAGCTGCTCGACAGAAGAATGAAAGTGAGAAATGTCGCGTTTAAGACCGCTGGCGAAAACTCGAAGGGCCGCGGCCAATTCGAGCTGGACAGGCGCACGTAGGCATAGGCGAGGATCGCCGTGGAAAACGTGAGCGAGTCGGAAAGAAGAAACAGCCACATGCCCAGTTTCTTGGTGTTGGTGGCAAAAGGAGCGACGCCGCCGTCCCAGGCTGTTCCGGCAACAGCATCGATGTGCGATTCAGCCAAGCTTCACCGTCCTAACAATAGAAGTAGGAAGAGAAAAACCCACAGACCGTCCAAAAAGTGCCAATAATAGCCGACGATCTCCGTGCCGGTGGCCAACGTCAGCTTGCGCAAGCGGCCCCAGCCAACGAATAGCAGAGCGGCGATGCCGCCCAGCAGGTGAAGGCCATGCGCTGCGGTGAGCACATAGAAAAAGCTATTGCTCGCGTTGGAGGCAAGATAAAAGCCGGCAGCGACCATTTGCCGCCACGCGATCAGTTGTCCGGCCAGGAAAAGCAGGCCCAGCACGGTGGTTACGGCCCACCAATGGCGAAAGCCGTCCTTGTCTCCCCGCTTGAAAAGACGGCGCGCCTGAACCAGCGTGGCACTGCTGGCGAGGAGAATCGCCGTGTCCAGCCAGAGTATGCGCGGCATGGCGAATGGGACCCAATCGCCTCCGAGACCTTTTCTTACGATGAATGCGCTGACCAGAGCCATGAAGAACATCAGAATCGCGCCCATGGCGATAGTGATGCCGGTCACATAAACGCGCTGCGGAATTCCGGAAGGCCCTCCGCGGCGTCCGCCGTCTCCATCCCCGCCGGAGCCTGCGGGCGGCTTTGCGCCTCCGCTTGATCCTATGATTTCAATTTCATCCGTGGCTGTTAGGTGCGGCATGGGGATCTCAGGCTATCCGGCCTTGGCCACTTGCTCAGGGGCGAGATGCTGAGGAATGAAATCGTCAGCGGCGCCCGGGACGCTGTATTCATAGGGTCCGCGATAGACCGTGGGATAATCGCCCGCGAAATTATCGTGCGGCACAGGAGTGGCGACGGACCACTCGAGTGTGGTGGCATGCCACGGATTGCGTTCCGCAGGCTTGCCGTGCTTGATGCTCCAGAAGAAATTGAAATAGAAAAGCAATTGCGCGCTCATCGTGACGAACGCGGAGATGCTGATGAACATATTCACGGGATGCAGCGCAATCATGTAGTTTACCGACTCGGTGCTGGCATAACGCCGTGCCTCACCCACGTAACCCAAATAGTGCATGGGCATAAAAATGCAATAGACGCCGACGAATGTGAACCAGAAGTGAATTTTGCCAAGCGTTTCGTTCATCATGCGGCCGAACATCTTGGGGAACCAGTAGTAGCTTGCCGCGAACATGGCAAAGATAGCCGCTACGCCCATGATCAGATGGAAATGGCCGATGACGTAAGACGTGTCATGCAGATAGAGGTCCAGCGCCGGCTGCGCCAGGAAAATGCCAGAAAGGCCCCCAGTGACGAAGAGCGAGACGAAACCAACGGCAAAAAGCATGGCTGCGGTGAAGTGGATCCTGCCGCCCCAGAGTGTGCCGAGCCAGTTGAAGGTTTTGATGGCCGATGGGACTCCGATGACCAGGGTCAGAATCGAGAAGGCCAGCGCGGAATAGGGGTTCATGCCGCTAATAAACATGTGGTGGCCCCAAACCGCGAAGCTCATGAAGCCGATGGCCGTCAGCGAATAGACCATTGCCTTGTACCCGAAGACGGGCTTGCGCGAAAAGGTCGACAGGACGTGCGAGATGATGCCCATGGCGGGCAGAATCGCGATGTACACTTCCGGATGGCCGAAGAACCAGAACAAATGCTGCCAGAGCAAAGGCGAGCCCCCGGCGTGATGCAGGACCACTCCGCTGATGTTCAGGTCGGCGGGAATGAAGAAGCTCGTTTCTGCCAAACGGTCCAGAAGCAGCAGTATGCAGGCCGCCAGTAGCACGCCGAACGCCAGCAGCGCGAGGCACGCGGTAATGAACCAGCCCCACACGGTGAGGGGCATACGCATCAGCGACAGGCCCTTTGTGCGCAAATCGATGGTGGTTCCCAGGAAATTAATAGCGGACATGAGCGAACCGCCGCAGAAGAGAGCAATACTGACCACCCACAGCGTTTGCCCGAGGCCCAATCCCGGTCCAGCGATTTCTCCGACAGCACTGAGCGGAGCGTAAGACGTCCAGCCGCTGATGGAGGCTCCGCCGGGCACAAAAGCCGAGGCGAGGAGGACAATCAGAGCAAGAAAAGTGGTCCAGAAGGAAAGCATGTTGATGCGTGGGAAACGCCATGTCGGGCGCGCCGATCTGGATCGGCAGGAAATAATTTCCAAAGCCGCTCTGCGGCACGGTGGTTAGCACGAAAAAGACCATGAGCGTTCCGTGCATGGTGATGACGCGAAGATAATCTTCGGGCGAGACAATGCCGTTGGCGAATCCCCAGATGTGCAGGTTTGGCCAGACGAGATGAAGGCGGACGATGAGCGAGAGAATCATCCCAATGGTCACGGCGGATAAGCCGAGGAGGATGTATTGCGTCCCGATGATTTTATGATCGAGGCTAAACATGTAGTGGCGGATCCAGCCTTTGGGCGCCTCGGAATGATGGATGGGACCAGCGTGCGCGCTCATCGGCACTCTCTCCGCCGCAGCAATAAACAGTAAGATTGCGAATCATTACTCATTGAGCGTTTTGCGCCTCCTGCTTTTTCTCCCACTGCTCAAAATCGGTTTCGGACATCACATGCATTATCGCGTGCATATGATAGTGGCCCAAGCCGCAAAGTTGATTGCACGTGACTTCATAATCGCCAGTCTTGTTGATTTCAAAATGAATTGGGATGACCAGTCCGGGGACGCAGTCCTGTTTGATTCGCAGCTCGCGGACAAAGAAACTGTGGATGACGTCTTGCGAACGCAGCCACAGCATGATCGGACGGCCGGCGGGAAGATACAAATCCGGAACGACAATGTCATCTTTGCCGGCGGGGTCATTTGCATCAAGACCAACAGGATTGCCAATCGAGGCGTCAATGTCTTTCACGTTTATCCGGCCGAACTTTCCATCCGGGCCTGGATAGCGAAACTCCCATTGGAATTGCACGCCAGTGACTTCCACCTGGAGCGCGTCGGGTTGAACGCCGCCGAAATGAACATCGCCCCACGCGTGGGCGGCCATGACTCCCAGGGCGACAAAGACGACCAGCGTGATGGTGGTCCAAATCACCTCAAGCCCGTGATGGCCACGAACGAACCGAGCTTTGCGACCTTGGTCCCGATAGCGAAAGACCAGCCACGCCAGCGCTAACTGGGCGAGGACGAAGACGATTCCGGTAATAATGAACGTCAAGAAAAATTGCTGATCGATCTGATCGCCGACGGGAGTGATTGACGCCGGAAACCACCAGGTCTTAGCGATGTGTAAGTAGAGAGTGGAACCCACCAGAATCAAAAGGACAATGGCAAGTAAGATTGCAGGCGCTGCTGAACCTGTATTGGATTTTCGCGAGGGCATTTCCTCCGCTCCGGGAATCCGTGGCCTAGACTGCGTGCTGGTGACCACAAATCCTCAGTTGTGACGATTGAATCATTGCAGACCCACAATCATATACAGCACGTGTCAAGAATTTCAAGAAAGAATCGGAGAAATTTTGCGGGACTCGGCCGCAAGAGATATGCACGCGACGGCCACCGAAAAATCTGGCACAGGGGGCTTCTGCCACTCCTAGATTGGAAAAAACTTAGAAACAACGAGGGATGGGTTGGTGCGGTCGAGTGGATTCGAACCACCACGGTATTGCTACCGTCAGCCCCTCAAGCTGATGCGTCTGCCAGTTCCGCCACGACCGCACAAGGAAAACGGCAAAAATATTCTAGCAGAAGTCCCGCCTATTTGTGAGGCACGGGACTCTGAGGAGCAGGCAGCGCACAGGAGGCTTTGCCGGCCGTGAAGGCGCTGTCGGCATGGTCTGTTCCAGGATCGAACTTCCCTGCGCTGTAGTGGGGGCGCGTTTTAGGGAAAGCGCAAGGGAGCTCATCATGAAAACGATCGCGCACCACGTTGTTGCCTTGGTCAGGAACGTTGCCGCTCCGCGAGGCCCGAATGCCGTCTGGCTGCCGGCGCCTCCGAACGCCCCGGCTAAGTCAGCCGCCGAGCCGCTTTGCAACATGATCACGAAAATCAGCATAAGACAGACGAGAACGTGCAAGGTTACAAGCACAAAGTTAAAATTCCAGCCGAGCATCACAAGCAGCACGGCGGCAATCAGCGCAATCACCCACTTCACTGTGTTCGGCATTCCCACTCCACCGCGGCCACTCTCCATTTGCCGCTAGAAATTGACGATCGAGGAAAAAGACTGCGGGTCGAGGCTAGCTCCGCCAACGAGCGCGCCATCGATCTCCTCTTGAGCCATCAAGACTGCAAATATTGTCCGGCCTGACGCTGCCACCATAAAGAACGCGCAGGGCCGACGCATTCTCTTCGCCGAAATGCTCTCTGGCGAGGCGCCTCAGATACTCGTGCGATTGCTCGGCGGTTTCCGGCGTGGCCGTGCAGCCCGTGCCGATCGCCCAGACTGGCTCGTAAGCCAACAGAATACGCGAGAACTCGGCGGGGGTCAACGCAGCCGTCACACCGAGAAACTGGGCGCTGAGCACGCGCTCGGTATGGCCCGCTTCCCTTTCTTCGAGTGTCTCGCCGACGCAAACGATGGGCTGGAGGTTTGCGGCGAGCGCGGCCTTCAGCTTGCGATTGACGGTGGCATCCGTCTCGCCGAAATAACGCCGCCGCTCCGAATGGCCCAAAATCACAGCGCGGCAACCTACGTCAGCGATCATGGGTACGGAAACTTCGCCGGTGAATGCTCCCTCGAACTCCCAATACGCGTCCTGGGCTGCGATCGCGATGGAACTTCCGCGCGCTGATTCGACCGCAGCGGCGAGCGCCGTGAACGGAGGAGCAACGATGATTTCGCAATGCTTCGCCTCGCTTACGAGCGGCTTGAATACACGGAAGAATTCCCGCGTCTCGGCCTGTGTCTTGTACATCTTCCAGTTGCCCGCAATGACCGGACGGCGCAAGTCAGGCCTCGCGCGAGGTTAACGCCTCGACGCCGGGAAGCTTTTCACCCGCCAGGAACTCCAGCGAAGCGCCGCCACCCGTGGAAATGTGAGAAATTTTCTTTGCCACACCCGCTTGCTCAACCGCCGCCACACTGTCGCCGCCGCCCACGATCGAAGTGGCTCCCGCGGCAGTTGCATCCGCCACCGCACGCGCGATTGCGAGTGTGCCATTGGCAAACGCGGGCTTCTCGAACATTCCTAACGGGCCATTCCACACGATGGTTTTTGCGGCGGCAATTTCGCTGCGAAACAATTCGATGGTCTTCGGCCCAATGTCTACACCCATCCAATCGGCGGGAGTAGCCTCGACACCGGCAATTTGCGTCTGGGTATCCTCGGGGCTGCGCGCCAAAACGTGATCCACCGGCAGAACGATTCGAAAGCCCCGCTCGCGCGCCTCGCCGAGCAGGGTCAATGCCAGGTCAGCTTTGTCTTCCTCCACCAACGATTTCCCGGTCGTAAATTTCTTTGCGCGAAAAAACGTATAGGCCATCGCGCCACCAATCAGCATGGCATTGGCGATCTTCATCAAGTTCTCGATGACTTCAATCTTGTCGGACACCTTGGCGCCGCCCAGGATCGCCAGGAAGGGCCGCTCAGGATCGGTCAGCGCTTTGCCAAGATATGAAAGCTCCTGCTCCATCAGCAAACCTGCGGCGGCTTGGTCAACAAATTTTGTTATGCCAACGACGGACGCATGCGCGCGATGCGCCGCGCCGAATGCATCATTTACGAAAACATTGTCGCACAGCGACGCGAGCTGCCGCGAAAACTGCTCGTCATTCTTTTCTTCCTCGGCATGGAAACGCAAATTTTCAAGCAGCAGAAGATCACCATCCTTGAGCGCCTGGCTTCTGGACAGCGCTTCCTGGCCGACGCAGTCCGATGCGAAAATCACCGGCCGGCCGAGCAACTCCTTCAGCCGTGCGGCCACGGGCACCAGGCTGTACTTCGGATCCGGCTTGCCCTTTGGGCGGCCCAGATGGGAAGCGACCACCAGGCGGGCACCGCGTTCGATCGCCAGCCTCAGCGTGGGCAGGGTAGCGCGTATCCGCGTGTCATCCGCAACTTTATCGTTTTCAAGAGGAACATTGAAGTCAGCGCGAATGAACACGCGCTTGCCCGTCAGGTTCAGATCCCGAATCGATAGTTTGTTCATGTCAATCAGGAACTTGGGCGCGGAAAGTCAGGGTTGACCAGCGCCTCAGAGGCGCTTAGCGATCATTTTGACCAGATCCACACAGCGCGATGAGTAACCCCATTCATTGTCGTACCATGCCAGCACCTTGAGGCAATTCGCGCCGACAACGCGAGTGTAGCTCGCATCCACAATGGCCGAATGCGGATTGCCGCGAAAATCCACCGAGACCAACTCCTCCTCGGTATATTCCAGCAGACCTCGCAGGGCTCCTTCGGCGGCTTGGCGAAACGCCGCGTTAACGGCATCCGCGGTGACCGGCTTTTCGGTGTTCACAGTCAAATCCACAAGGCTTACATCGGGGGTGGGAACGCGCAACGCGTAACCATCAAGCTTGCCTTTCAATTCCGGAATGATCAAGTGCAGAGATTTCGCGGCTCCGGTGGACGTGGGAATCATCGAAAGGGCAGCGGCTCGCGCGCGCCGCAAGTCCTTGTGTGGCAAATCGAGCAGCCGCTGGTCGTTGGTGTAGGAGTGGATTGTTGTCATGATCCCCGCTGCGATGCCAAACGTCTCAAGGAGAACTTTGGCCACGGGCGCCAGGCAGTTGGTGGTGCAGGACGAATTGGACACGACGTGATGCTTGGCCGGATCGTATAATTGCGAATTCACACCCAGCACGGTCGTGAAATCAGGATCGGTTGCGGGCGCGGTGATGACTACTTTCTTCACGCATCCGCGAATATGCTTTCGCGCCTCTGGCCCTTTGTTGAAAACGCCTGAAGACTCGACAACAATTTCGGCGCCGGTCAAAGACCAGTCCACTTTATCGAGCTCTTTCACCCTGAAAACGCGAATGGCACGGTTATCAACAAGGATGCTGTCCTCGGTGAACGTGATCTTGTTGGTCAAATTCCCGAGGATCGAATCGTACTTGAGCAAATGAGCCAGCGTTTTTGCATCGGTGATGTCGTTCACGGCCACGATTTCAATCGCCGGATCACCCAAGGCGGCGCGAAAAACGTTCCGCCCGATGCGGCCGAAGCCATTGATGGCAACCTTGACTGGCATGCTTCCTCCGAACTTGAGCCTGGGATTAACGACCGCGAAACTACTGGGGCATAACGAATGCGATGCTAGGGTGCAAGAGAAAAAAAGTCAACGCAGCTAATTGTACGATTTGACACGAATGACCTTGTCTCCGAGAAACGTCACGATCACCGTCTTCTCCGGCGGGCGCCCGTAAATCCAATCCTCGGTTTGGTGACCGTCGTCGTCATATTCCCTAACTTTTTGATCGGGACGGCCCAGGGCCGCGAGCACCATATCATGGTTCATTCCCACAACCGCAGTGCGATTCTTGATGGCTTGTTGAAATTCGGGAGGGAGCGTGTCGATCCAGTTCACAGCTGCCGAGTGCTCACCGCCGAAATCGAGAAATGGCGATAAGGCATGTTTCAGCTCATCGGGGCTCAATTCAGGCACTCGCTTGCCGAACTCTAGCACCAATTCAGCTCCGATCCGATAAGGCGCTGTCCCGATAGGCGTGACGTTGGTTACCGGGGCCCCGCCCATGCTGATTTGCAGGTGTTGCCGTAAATCGAATTTCTTCTTCGCTCCGCCGTTAATGCTGACAACGATTTCCTTCTCCCGGAATTCGATGTTGGTGATCTGCACTTGGTCACCAGGATTCGCCGCGGAACCATGGGCCAGCGCCAGCCGAAGCTGATTGGCGTCAACTGCCTTTCCCACTGTGTAGTGGAAACCATGCTTTTCCGCGGGAAGCGGCTGGACCGCGTGCGCGAATTCTCCATCAACGTAACGGATGATCGCCAATCGCGACTCTGTCTGAGCCTTACTTGACTTGGCGTTCGAGCTTTGGACAACCGCCAGAAAAAGATCTGGCGGCGAAGAGGTGGCCGGAAGCGCAGCATCGAGTGGGGTCACCGGTTGCGGCCGAAGGGGATAAACCCGCGGAAAATCAAGGCACGCCATGAGAAGCAATGCGCCGGCAAGGGTTGTTAAGCGGGACATATGAGCTTCACGATAGCATTCCTGTGGCCTGAATCGGAGGGACGTCCCTCCTGGACCTGCGCTAAATCATAGCATTTTGCCGGTGGCTGTTGAAGAACTGCAACGGCCCTGAAGCCCGATTCACGAGGTTTGCGAGGAAGCGATCTTGCCTTCCGCCCTCAACACGACGCCGCTTTCGAGTTTGCCTGCAGCTTTTTCTGCTCCTCGATTTTCTCCGCCGCGAGCTGAGGCTCAAAGCACCTGCGGCAACGGGCCTCGTACATTCCTCCGGCTCCAACCACAATCAATTCCTCGGATGCGACGAGGCGCTGGGTATGGACCGCGGGATTGCCGCATCGGACGCATATAGCAAGCAGCTTGGTGATCTCCTCCGAGGCGACCAGCAAGCGCGGCATTGGCTCAAACGGCCGACCCATGAAATCCGTATCGAGCCCAGCGACGATCACGCGCTTACCCAAGTCGGCTAGCCGCGTGCAGCTATCGAGAAGGCTTTCTCCGAGGAATTGGGCCTCATCAATACCGACGACTTCCGTGCGCGCCTGCACTTTTTCGAGAATCTCGGCCCCGTCGGCGACCAGTTCGGAAGCAATCTCCAGGCCGGAATGCGACACGATGCCATTTGAAGAGTAGCGCCGGTCAATGGTCGGTTTGAAGATCTGCACTCTTTGCCGAGCGATCTCCGCGCGGCGCAAGCGCCGGATCAATTCTTCACTCTTGCCAGAAAACATCGGCCCAACAATCACTTCGATCCAGCCCATATTGCCTTTGACGATATCCACGCTAGTCCTCTATGCCTGATATCCTAAGCTAACACAGCTGCCCAAAATAGCTCATGCTGCGATGACCACAAGCCAGCTCATATCAGGCGCTAAGTACGCAATGTGCTGGGCGTCTCACGATAAAGCGCAGCGTTAAAAAACGGGGCAAATGCGTTAATCACGGCCACGCGGAAAGCGTCTTGCCGCGTGATCAAGTTTCGCGTCAGCACTCCCCAAGCGCCCTGAGCGTCGCGAATGCCGTGTCCACCGGCAAACGCATCGATCGCGACGCCGAGTTCCACACCCTCATCCACCACCTGCCTTGCCAGCGCCTCTGGGAGCAACACGCTGCCGGATTGGCCGTATGCACCGTAACCGTTCCTGTCCGCCACATATGCCCAATTTTCTAGGAACACGAGTCGCTGGCTGCCGTTTGAAATAATCTCGAGGCCGCCTTCGAGCCCCACAAAAAAACGCCACGGTAGATTTTCGCTTCGAGCGCGGGTCTCGAGCGCCTGCGCCCGACGCTTTGCTCCAGACATTATCTCCGCGCGCGAGAGTGGAGTATGTGCTACCCCGCTGGAGGCTTCTTCGCCCACCACTTCGAAGGGAGCATTGGGATCAAGGGTAGGGCCCAAAATAGTCAGCGCCTCCCAAACCGCATTCAATTTCGGGCGCCTGGTGCTTCCCACCGCAACGATTATCTTTGGCATGGCGTGGCCGACAATAGATTGTCACCTGAGGCGTGAATGATTCTCTTTCCAAAGCTGAGACTGTCTCTCACGCCCGAAACGGCTGCTCAAGAAGCTTTTCAGTTCATCCACGGAGGAAAAGACCTGATCCGCGCAGGCGAGCATCCATCCGCTGACTTGCGCTGGCGAAAGTTCTGTGACCATATACACAGGGATGCCTTTGCGATAGGCAAGAGTCAGCTCTGCCGAAGTGCCGCCGCTTTGCACGCTGGGGTCGCCCCAGAAACACACAACGTAGTCCGCCTTGTTTTCGATCAGATCTAGATCGAACTGTATGATCTTTCGGACGACCCGGCGAAATCGTTCGGTGTCTGCTGTTTTCCACTCGCGGAAGTGGGCCACTTCTTCGTCCGTCAGGTTTTTCTTCTCGTCTTCTGCCGGGTCGTAAACACGGTGCCCCAGTTGGTCGCGAAGAAACGGGGCAAGCTTCTGGCGCCACATCTTGCCGCCGCCATTCGCGAATTCGATGGGTCCGCAGAGATAAGCCAGCATGGGGGTCTGAGCAAGTGAGACTCTAGCACGGCAGAACCGGCACAGCAAAGGCGCGAGGGCACAAAATCTGACAGGCAAATGGAGCGGCCGAGGGGACTCGAACCCCCGCCTACAGCTTGGCAAGCTGTCGTACTACCCCTATACTACGGCCGCAAAAGACCCTATCCTGGAGCAGAAACTTTTATAGCATGCGAACCACGGCGGGACAAGAGGCGTGGACGCGCACGTTCGCCGGGCACCAATGGGCACGAGGGCAAGGCCTCACACCCCGTCTGGATACCCGTTAATTCACTTCGATGATTCGAGTCGCCTTCACGACAGGAGACTTCTTTTGTCTATCAGCGAAGCTCGTCGCGCGTTCCCTATCGATGTAAACCCGCGCGAACTTTTCGCCGTCATGGTAGTAAACGGTAACTTGCCAATGACGGTGCTTGCGCCGCCGGTCGCTCCGGAATCGTGAGGTGCTCTTTCTGGTTCTGGATTTTGTCTTGGATTTCTTCTTCACTGAGCTTCCTTGTGTCGCGGGAGTATCGCAACTTCGGAGCCGCTGCGCAAGTCACAAATTGATTACCACTCGTCCCGTCCTAGTTACCGGGCCCCTTCCAAAATGGAGCACTCCTTTGGCTATTTCTTGAGACGTTTTGGGGTCACCTACGTCTAATATTTCTGAGAACAGAAGTGGAACTTTTAGCCTATGTCCAGCGTATTAGAGGTGAGACAGGAGACGGGCAATGGTAATGAAACTAGATCCCGAAATGTACATCGAAGATCCGCGGCACCATTCACCTGAGCGCGTCGAAATTCTGCGCCAGTTGCTCGCTGGCGGAGCACGCGTGGAAGCCGACCCCAAACGGTCCGATTTCTTTGAAGTGGAAAGTGGTTCGGATATCTACTACATCCATGTTTCGCCGATTACCGGGAAAATCCTTCTGCTCGCAGCATGGCCGAAGGATTCCGTTCCGGGCGAAGAGCTGCATGCCATCCAAGCCGCTTAAGCGGCAACAACAACCAATTGTTCCAGGTTAGATAAATAAGTCGGAGACTTTGAAGCCGAGGTCTGTGAGAATCTGCGTGTTTACTTCGTAGACCTCGGGACCGGCGCTTGTGCGGACATACGCTGAATTGCCCGACGCGGCGGATATTTGAATCGTCGTGGTTTTATTCGATTTGTCCGTCAGCGTCACCTGTATTGCCGGCTTTTTCAGATGCGCCAGGACGGCCGCCGAAGGCGTGTCGTAAATCTGCGTGGCTCGCGCATTTTGGATGGGGTCCAGTAGCTTCCAGCTCTGAACCGGCTTTCCTTTGTCAGCGACGGGTTCAACGACCGACCACTGGCCTTCCTTCCCTTGCGAACATTCCGTCGTTCCATTCGCGTTCTGAATGGTGACGGCGGTAATCGTTGTCGGGTCGAACTGGAGAATGCTCTTGTCCTGCAAGTCGAAGAACTTTTTATCAAAGGAATTGTAAACCGGGGCATCCACGCTGAAAATCATAGGCCGCGCCAGATCGCGGCCATAGTAGTCAATGCCCTTCTTGCCCAAAAGCAGATGGAATTGCTTGCCTCCCTGCGCCGTGACGTCGAGCGTCATTGAAGGGTGGGCCAATCCATATTTAGCGACGTCCGCGGGCGTTTCGCTGACCACATCTGTGAACTTGCTACTCGAAAGCGAGCTGACCAGCGCGTCGACCGCGCCGGAATCGGCAAGTGTCTTGCGCGGACTCGTTATTTCCCACCCTGCTTGCCCTTTGGTCAGGGTCAGATCGCCGCTTGCGTCTTTAAGGGTCAGCGCGGTCACCTCAGAGCCATTCAGGTCGATCATCGAACGGTCGCGCAGTTGAGCTACGGGCTTGCCGGTTTCATCCAAGAGCGAAGTGGGCAGCAGGTCGATTTGCTTCGAGCCATCGATGATCGCGTAGACGGCGCTGTTGGAAAAATCCTTGTCGCCCAACTGCACGCTATGCGACGAGCCATTCTTGCCTTGAAACTCAAGCTTGACCACGGGAGTCACGAGTCCATATTTCGAAAGACTATCCGTTGGAGTAAACGAACGCTGGATTTTCAGATCGCTCAAATCATTTACGATGCCACCGATTTCGGTTTGGTCGGCGCGCGTTTCGACTGGTTGCGTAAGGTCCCACTCAGCGCCCTTTCTCGAGAAAGCCACCGAATCGCTCTGACGGTGAATGGTTAGACTCGAAATTTCCTCCGGCTTTATCGAAAACGCCGCTTTCGAAACTTCCTCTGAAGTTGTCTTTGGATTGTGTTTGCTATCGTAGAAATAAACGAAGGCTCCTAGTGCGATGGCGACGACCACCACAGTCAATGTACTTTTCTTCATGGCCCGATTAGCGACGCTTCACCCAAATAACAATTCCGGCAACGATCACAAAAAGGGGCACGAAGGCTACGCTAACCCACTCCAAACCCCGCTGCTGTGCTTCGGTCAGCGTCACCCGGCGATTCGCTGCTTCCTTTGGTCTGATCGAAATCAAGCTCTCTTCTTCCGTCAGCCAGTTCACGCTGTTGAAAAACAAGTCTCCGTTTCGCTGCTGGCCCTCCCACTGGTTCGACGCGAATTCGGAATTGCCGATCACAACGAGGCGCGGATCGGCTTTCCCTGATTTATTCTCCGCAGCGACGCCCAGCGAAAGCGGCCCACGCTGATCCGTCTTTGGATTGTATTTCACGGTGCCGTTCCCAAGACTCGCCACGGTGAAGCTAGCAGCAGAAGTCTTGAGCAGCTCGGTCGCTTGAGGCACGGTTTTTGAGGGGACCGCGATCGATACCGTGCGCGCCAAGGGGAAAAAAGTCATCGAATCCTTGAAGTCGCGCACGATCGGGCTTTCGCCATAATTGATGACAAGCGGAATCCCTGGACCAGCTCCGAGCAAGCGCCCCACGCCGCTGACGTCAATCACGTAATTGTCGCCGACAGCGATGTTCCACGGCTGAATCATGGCGCCCAGCTGCGCATCGGTTCCGGGATCAAAAAGGAACATCGCTTTCCCGCCGCCGTCCAGGTATTTCTCGACCATCTGAGCTTCTTGAGGAAAGAACGCCTTGGTCGGACCGGCATCAATGAGCACGCTGCAATCCGGCGGAACGGCGCCTGTCTGGACCAAATTCACGGACTTCACTTGATAATTCTCTTTCTGAAGCTCCGCCGCAACAGCGCTATAGCCTTTTCCATCTTCGGCGCTGATCGATTTCTCTCCGTGACCTTCGATGAAACACACGGTCTTCACCGTCGTGGAAGTGGCCTTTAAGATCGCCGATGTAATGTCCTGCTCGGTTGTGTCTTCCAACCGCTCGACATGCGTTCCGTTCACGACAATGACTTGACCCATTCGCGCGATGTCGTACTGTTTGGCAAGGTCGGGGCGCTCCTGAGGATCGATGACCGCAAAGTGAATGCGATGGTTCTCGTTTTCGTACTCGGCCATCTGATCTTTCATAGCCTGCACTTCTTGCTGCTCCGGACCTCCGATCTTCGCAAACAGGTACACCTGCACGACGGCGCGAATCGGGCTGATGATTTTCTTGGTCTGGTCAGAGAGCGTGTAGAGCCTTTCGCTGGTTAAGTCGAAGCTCTTATGATGGCGATAGCCCAGATAATTGAGAAACGCGAGTATGGCGAGCACGGCAATCACCAAGACGGTGGTGTTTGTTCCCAGCTTTGATGAGCGTTTCGAGAAAAACCCGATCAGGCTACCAAATCCGAGAACGAGCCAAACAAGAACCAGCACGCCACCAGCAATCAGCACGACCTTGGTGGCGAGCTGCAGTTGTTCGGCGATCGAGTAGGCAACATAACCCGCCACCAGGAGCGCCAAACCGATTGCGCCGGCGAGCTGTACGATTTCCTTGCGCTCGAATCTCATCTGACCTGGACCTTCTCGTCGTTCATCAAGAGTTTCACGCGCGCCTCCAGCGCATGGATTCCACCGCGCGCATCGTCAGGAAAATCCCGAAAAATATCCAGGAACCGAAGAAAACCAGACCGGTCGTGTCGATGATGCCTTGGATAAACAGGTTATAGTGCTGCAGCACGGCCGCATATTGCAGGGATTGCGCGAGAGCGCTGGTGCTGTCCTGCACAAATGCGCCGAGCAGCCACAGCAGCAACGAAACGCCAAAAATCAATACGGCGGAAATGATCTGGTTTTCCGTGAGCGACGAAAGAAAAGACCCTAACGCCAAGAGCATTCCGCCCAGCAGCAGAACACCCAGATATCCGCCCGCAATGATGCGCCAGGGCGGCGCCGGATCGCTGTGCGCGAACATGTAAATCACGTAGAAAACCGTTGGCAGCAGCATGATGATCAGCAAACTGAAAGAAGCGAGAAACTTCCCCAGCACGATTTCGGCATCCGTAATGGGCGAGGTCATTAACAGCTCCATCGTGCCGCGCTTCCGCTCCTCGGAATAAACGCCCATTGTTAGCAGGGGAGTCAAAAAAAGCACAATCGTGCCTAGCAAACTGAGAAATCCCCGCAGAACCATGCTCGGCACGTCGATGTTGAACCCGCCACCCGTCTGCATGCTTTCCATGCCTGCGTCGAAGGCATACCGGATGACCTGGCCCGTGAAGTAATTGAAGAACACGCCGCTCAACACCAGAAACACGCAGACGACGATATATGCGACGGGCGAAACGAAATAATGGCTCATTTCCTTGCGATAAATGGCGTAAAGGCCGCGCATACTCAGCTTCGCTCCTCTTTGCCCGCGGGCTTGTGCGCCGGGTCTTCGGTCGTAAGCTGCAAGAAAATCTCTTCCAGGCTCAGGTTTTCGCCACGAAGCTCATAGAGAGGCCAGCCCTGCCCGACAATCTTCGCCGCAATCTGGCTGCGCAGATCCTGGCCTTGCCGCGCTTCGACGACAGCAATCATTCGCCCGCTTGAACCCATCGAGTCGATCTGCACTTTCTCTGCTCCGGGAATTTTCTGCAGCGCTTCGCGCAGCGCCGGTTCCGGGGCCTGCGCTTCCACGCGGATTCGCTCGCCGCCCTTGAGTTGCAAAGTCAAATTTTCCGGCGTGTCCTCGGCAACGATCTTCCCATTGTTAATGATTATGACGCGGTCGCAGGTCATGCTCACTTCCGGCAGAATGTGCGTGGACAAAATGATAGTGTGACTCCCTGCAAGCCCCTTGATCAGGTGGCGCACTTCAATGATTTGCTTTGGATCGAGCCCGACGGTCGGCTCGTCGAGAATAATGACGTCCGGATCGTGCACAATCGCCTGCGCAAGGCCCACGCGCTGTTTATATCCGCGGGAGAGCCTCTTAATCAGCTGATGGCGCTGTTCCACGATCTTGGTCATCTCCATCGCTGCTTCAACTCGTTGGTCTCTCTTTTCCATGGGCACGTTCTTGATGCGCGCTACAAAGTCGAGATACCCCGTGACGGTCATGTCGAGGTACAGCGGCGGATTTTCCGGCAAATATCCGATTCTGCGGCGCACTTCCATGGAGTCATCGAAGACGTCGAAACCGGCGATTTTTGCGGTGCCCTCCGTCGCCGGCAAGTATCCGGTCAGCACGCGCATAGTCGTCGTCTTGCCCGCGCCGTTCGGGCCAAGAAATCCGAGAATTTCACCCTTTTTTACCGAAAAAGAGATGCAATCAACTGCGGTTTTGTCGCCGTATGACTTCGTCAGGTCCTGAACTTCGATCAATCCGTTCCCTCCAGCCATCTACCTCAACTACGCTCATCGGTCCAGGGCGCGCCGCGCCTCTGGAATCCGAGCCGCCCTTTATACTAAATCCACGGCCCGCCGCCAAGACCATCATTGAAATGAAAATGCTTTCACAGCGAGCGTCACAGGTAGTACATCGCAGAGAATCAATTTGTTGGAATAAGGTTGCCTCGCTTCTCCGAACAGATATTGTAGCGTCAGACGTTGACTGGGCGCCGGAGAAGCATTAACGTTCGCCGCCAGTGACTCGATACCTGGCTCAACGATGAAAAATCGATTGCTTCTGGCATTCTTGGTGGTGTGTACGACGGCTGTGGCTCTCTCACTCGTAAGCCACTCGGACATTATGCACATGCCTGCTGCGTCACTTGCGACGATTCGCTGGCTCGCGATCTTGCTGCTCGCGATCTACGCTACGTTGCGCCGCTCACTCACTCTGTGGATTCTGACCGGCCTCTTGGCCGGCGCTGAGCTGGGTTATGACGCGCCTAACACTGCTGTGAAATGCCAGATCTTCGGCTCCATTTTCCTGCGGCTCATCAAGGTCATCATTGCGCCTTTGCTGTTCGGCACTTTGGTCGTGGGCATCGCCGGCCACTCGGAACTGAGAAAAGTTGGACGCATGGCCGTCAAGGCGCTCATCTACTTTGAAATTGTCTCGACAATCGCGTTAATCATTGGCTTGGTCGCGATCAACGTCAGTCACGCGGGCGTCGGAGTCCATTTGCCCCCTGGGGCAAATCAACAAGCGTTGCCCGCAGCAACTCAGTCAACCAGCCAGCTTATCCTGAATATTTTTCCTGAAAATATCGCCAAATCCGTGGCCGACGGTCAAGTGCTGCAAGTTGTTGTTTTCAGTATTTTGTTTGCCATGGGACTCGCTTTGGTGAAGGAGCCCAAGCGCCGCCCGATGGTCGCGTTTGCGGAAAGCCTTTCCGAGGTAATGTTCAAGTTCACGAACCTGGTGATGTACACGGCGCCGCTCGGCGTGTTTGGCGCGATCGCCTATACAACAGGCCATCTGGGGCTCAGCGTGATGCTTCCGTTGCTCAAACTTTTGGCAACGCTATACGTTGCGCTGGCCGCCTTTGCGCTCCTTGTGCTTTTGCCGATTGCGTTGATGGTGCGCATCCCGCTCGGCAAGTTTCTCCGTGCGATTGCTGAGCCGACGACGATTGCTTTTGGCACGAGCAGTTCCGAAGCTGCGCTTCCCAGCGCCATGGAGCAAATGGAGAAAATCGGAGTGCCTCGCGGAATCGTCGCGTTCGTGATGCCCACGGGCTACAGCTTTAACCTCGCGGGCTCGAGCCTTTATGAATCGTTAGCCGTGATTTTCATGGCGCAGGCGGCGGGCATACACCTTGGATTCGGACAACAGTTCGTGTTGCTCATGACGTTGCTTCTGAGCAGTAAAGGCACTGCCGGCGTCGCTCAGAGCGGGCCTGGTTATCGTCCTCGCTGCGGCAGTGTCGATGCACCTGCCGATGGAGCCGTTCTATCTTCTGTTCGGCGTCGATGCGTTGATGGATATGGTCCGCACCGTGGTCAACGTCGTGGGCAACTGCCTGGCGACGGTGGTTGTGGCGCGATGGGAGGGCGAAGGTCAAATCGCCGCCGACTAGAACGCTGCTTTCTACGGGCGCTATTCCGAATTGACCGCGATCAGAGTCTAACCCTCTCTTTCATAGGTATCGTTCGGGCAACGGCAGCCCGAGTCGGACGCATCCAGAACCGTGTGGCAAACAGCCGGTGGCGTCCGGCGACGCGCCCTAGCAACGCAAAAACAATTTCATGCCAGACTCGAAGGTCAACATGCGCGTTGACACTGCGGGGCCGTTTTGTTATTCAAGTTGTTTGCTTTGTAGCCAGAGGCTTCCGAGTCTGTCCCACGCCGGACGTGACGCTACCTGGTGGAATCTAATTTCCGATGAGGAGCAGGACTGCTGACACGATGAAGTGTTGCCACAATCCGCTGGAATTGAAGTTGCGCCGTCTGGCATTTTCCGGATTAGGTTTAGCGCTGCCTTTGGCCATGTTTCTCTCCGGCTGCGGAGGCGGCCCCTGCGGACTGGCTGTCGTGCTTAACCCCAGTGTAAACCAAGCGGTTGACCAGAATCAAACGGTTTCATTCACCGCTTTCGTTCCCAACGATACTTCGAATGCCGGGGTCAGTTGGGCGCTTGACGGGTGCGCACTGCAAGGGCGCTGCATGCGGCACGTTTGTGAGTAGCACGCCCAGCGCGATTACTTACCAGGCCCCAAAGTCGGTCGGCAACCTGCTCACCGTCACACTTACGGCCACTTCCATTTCGGAAAACAGCGCCTATGCGACGCTAAACATTGTAGTCAGTCCAGCCCCGGTGATCTCCACGACCACACTGCCAGGCGTCTTGAACGGCGCCGATTACAGTGAACAGGTCATCGCAAACGGCGGCGTGGCTCCGCTGGTATTTAGTGTCTCGTCGGGCACCTTCCTCCCGGTTTGAACCTTAATACGAATGGCTTACGTCACCGGCCGTCGACCTCGGATGGGGGAACGTATAATTTCAGCCTGACCGTCACCGACCAAGGAAGCCCACCGCTCACCGCGACGCAGGCTTATTCACTCATTGTCACCCCCGCGCCGGCGCTGTCTGTGGCCACCAGCTCGCTGCTGAACGCAGCGCAAGGCACTCCTGTATAATGCGGCGCTCGCGGCTTCTGGCGGGGTCCCTCCCCTAACGTGGGGCATCACCTCGGGAGCGTTGCCGCCCGGCATGATTTGACCACAACGACCGGCCAGATCTCCGGCACGCCGACAACCCAGGGCACTTTTCCTTTTACTGTAGAGGTCACGGACTCTTCGCTCCTGCCGCCAAATCAGCAGCTCTCAAACCGCGACACAATCGCTAAGCCTCACGGTTGGGCCACCGAATCCACTTTCGATTGTCACTACGTTCTTTGCCCCAAGCAGACACCGCGAGTCTCTACAGCCAGACGATTCTCGAGAGCGGTGGAGTTGGTCCGTTCACCTGGACGCTCACGAACGGCATACTGCCCTCAGGAATCTCGCTGAACGCCGCGACCGGAGCCATTTCGGGAACCGCGACGGCCGTGTCCACCAACACCTTCACCGTCCAGGTGACCGATTCAGAGAGCCCTCGCTAAGTCCGCGTCGGCTACTTTGACCCTTGCGGTGATCGCAGCCACAAACAACAATGCGTTGCTCAACGGCGAATACGTTTTTATCTTCAACGGCTATAATTCGAGCGGCCCTGTGGTTCTCGGTGGAGCGCTCGTTGCGGATGGCGTCGGCAACGTCGAAGGTGACTGTGGATAGCAACAACAACAATCCCCCGAACACCACGCAGAATAACGGCCCAGGGCCGACACAGGGCAATGCACTTACGGGGACCTATACCATCGGTCCAGATGGGCGTGGCACCCTGACCGTAACGGTGAACGCAATCGTTTCCACGTATATATTCGCGCTCGACGGGGAAGGCAATGGCCAGTTCGTCGAGGCTGATAACAATGTCCCTCCGACGCACGGTACGGGAATTCTCCGAAAACAGCCGACCATTCCGAATTTCATCCCCGCAAATTTCAGCGGCAATTACGCCTTTCCAGCTGGCTGGCATTGACTCTGGCGGCAAACGGGCCACGTATGCCGGCGTCTTCCAAGCCGATGGCGTCGGCCTCTTTCAGAATGGCAATGCGGACACCAATGACGGCGGCGCGGTCGGCACTAACATCGCTGGCGTGTCAGGATCATTCCTCGTCGCACAAAACGGGCGGGGCAATGCATCGATTTCCATCCCTAACCAAGGCACGATTAATTTCGTGTTCTACATGATCACTCCTTCCGACATCTTGTTCCTGGGATTCGATCCGTTGAACGCGTCGCATCCCATGACCACGGGCGAGGCGGTCCTCCAAACGCAGCCTTCCTTCGATGCCGGTTCCATGCTGGGCTCTAGTATCGTTACGACGACCGGCCAGGACACTTCGGGAAAATCGAGCGTTCTGCTTGGACTGCTCTCAGGAAACGGCGCAAGTACGATCAATGCAACGGTTAACGGGAACGACGGCGGCTCAATCACAACCACGAGTGCGAGCGGTATCTATGGAGTCGCGTCGAACGGCCGCGTTTCGACGAATAGCATCGGTAATCAACTCGCCGTGATCTACCTCATTTCCTCAAATTACGGCTTCGTGATTGGACAGGACTCCGCCGCGTCTTCGGGCCTCGCCGAAAATCAAGCCGCCGGCCCGTTCACGGCTGCGTCTTTCGACAGCTACTTCAGTCTCGGTCCGCCTTCGACAGGCTCACCTGTGACAGGCGACAATCTGACGAATGCGTTCGTCGGCTCCGTCGTCGCGGATGGCGTATCGAGTATTTCAGGAAAGATCGGCGAAACTACAGGTACGGACACTTCTAATTTAAATCTTGCTACCAAGGGAACTTATACCGTCTCTTCGAACGGAAGCGGTTTTATCAGCTTCGGCTCGCCCACGCAGTTGCCGCCGCAGTTTGTTTTTTACATCGTATCACCCACGCAGATTCGAGCCATCTCTGCCGTACCCTCCGACACTCAACCAATGGTCTTCTTCTTAAACCACTAAGTCGGTCACTGAATCAAACTTGTTGCGGCCGCGGTTCAAATAGTTGATTTTTTGACCGTATTGCCGAAGCGAATCAGTCGAGGTCGCGAAACAACCGAGGTGATGGCGGAGCTTACAGGGCCATAGTGACCGAGGTCCCCGCGGCGGCGAAAACCGCGGGCATTTCGGTGCGAGCGAGTGGAAGGAAATGCTGGAGGATGGTTGGATCAAATTGCCTGCCGCTTGCTTCCAACAGGCGCCGTTCTGCTTCTTCGAACGGCAAACCGTCTCGATACGGGCGTGTGGAAACCATCGCGTCGAAAGCGTCAATCACCGAAACAATTCGCGACCCAATCGGAATTTCCTCGCCCTTGAGGCCAGCCGGGTATCCGTTGCCGTCGTAACTCTCATGATGGTGAAGAATCAACAGACTGGCTGGTTGCAGACCGGGAATCTGGCGTAAGACCACCCAGCCGTATTCCGGGTGTTTCTTCATCAGGTCATATTCTTCCGTTGTGAGCCGAGACGGCTTGTTGAGAATCGCGTCGGGAATTCCGATCTTGCCTATATCGTGCAGAAGCGCGGCCACTTCAATATCAGCTAAGCTGCTCTCGTCTAGACCAAGCTTTCCCGCGACGTGGAGCGCCCATTCAGCCAGGCGCGTGCTGTGAACGCCGGTGTTGAGGTCTTTCAGGTCCAGCAATTGATTGAACGAACAGACCAGGGATGTGCGAAGAGCAAGAAGTTGCTCCTCGACTTCCTTGACACGCAACGGCGCGCGCCGGGGCTCGAACCTAGACTGCCGCGGCGCGAACTTTGCAAGAAATGAGGGCGCACTTGAAGCCAGGTCCACCTTCATTGCGATGACGCCCATTGTCGATTGGCTGATCACAGTCGTCGCACTCCCAAGAAATCAGTTACTTCCAGGGTGGTGATGGGCGAGCCAGGACATTGCGGTGAGAATGTCGAGTTCGCCGTTGCCCATGTTTGGACCGATCCAATTTGCGTTGGCGATAGCACTTGCGGCCGTGGCTTGGTTCGTTTGAGCATTCAGATTTATGAGCAGCGCCACGGTACCGGCAACCATGGGCGAGGTAAACGACGTACCCGACGTCACCGAGTACGTTCCGAATGGATAGGTGGTGACGACGTTCTCACCCGGTGCGGCTACCCAGACGACCTGATCGCCGTAGTTGGAGAAGCTCGAACGTTGGTCGAGGTCGTTCGTGGAAGCGACGCCCATGACATTTTGCAGGCCAGCGGGATAGACGATTTCGTCCTCGCCGTCGTTGCCGGATGAGGCTATGCAGACGACGTTGTTTGAGTTTGCATAGTTGATGGCGTCGCCCAATTCGGTGGAACTCGTCGACAGCTCAAAACTCATGTTGATGACGTTTGCATGATTCTGTACTGCGTAATAAATGCCACTCAGAATATTCGATAGGGTGCCTGTTCCGTTGGCACTGAAGGTTTTCACCGGCAAAAGGCGCGCCGTCGGAGCGACCAGATGGATCATGCCCATCACTTCCGTGCCGTGGCCGAACGCCGAATAGGGCGAACCGTCCAACATGGCAGCGGTATGCTGGTCTAACATCGCCGCAGTGTGCTGGTCAACAAAAGCGGCTTGGCAAGAGCTGCAAGCCGAGCCGGTTGCCCCATTCAGATCTGGCATTTCGGAACCGCCGGGCTGGTTGCGCGTGAAGTCGTAGCCCTGAAGCAGAACTGGTTTGAGGGCTGGGTGGTTGGGGTCGACACCTGTGTCGATGTCCGCGACGATTCCGGATCCCGTTAAGCCAAAGGCGTTCCGAGCCTGAGGCAAATCGATAATTTGAGTGGCGGGCTGGTTCACATAGCCGTTCCAAACCACAGAGCCGTAGTAGCTCACTGGAGTTTGCTGGTACAAGTTAGCGGGAATCGAGGTTTGAAATGGCCCAGAGTTTGACGACAGCGGAATGGCCACCAGCTGATCGGGCTCGGCATCGACAATCCCATCCACCAAATTCAAGATGGATGCCAGCACTTCCGGCAGCAGCCCCTGCGCGGGCTGCACCAAGAAAACCTGGTTCTGACCGTCAAGATTGCGAACCACCGTGCAAGAGTTGACCAGGCAGATGTTCCGCAAACCGGCCAGCCCCTCACTTGTCCTGACAATCACCGCCTGCGGCTGGCCTAGCACGGCTCCCACTGTGCTGGATACCGTTTGCGTAACATCGGAAACCAGGCTGCCAAGGAGCCCTTGAGCCGAAGTTACTCTGGGCCATAGCCCTACCGCCAGTAACGCCAAGAGCAAAGTTAGCCGCTTCATCATCGCCTTCATGGTTGCTTACTCCTTTGGCCGAGTCGTCCGCTGAGAGGTCCTAGTCTGGCTACAACCACCGAACCGCTCAATGGTACAAATGGACACTTTCGGCCCCCTGAAAACTAGACTCGCTTTCTAGTACTTCGGTTCTTGCGAAACTTCTTCCCCTTAATGCTTTCAGAATCAATTGGTTCCAGAACGCCAGTGATCGCAGATTCCGAGGGTGCCAACAGCGGAATCCTGACATTGCGCGCGCGAGGCAATCCCAGCCGCAACTGGAGACGCCCTTCCAAGAGGCATTCCAATTGGAACTCTCCGAGAGCGTTGGTTTGCGATTCGGCCAAGATTCTGCTGCCGCGCAGGAGCGTAACTGTGGCCTGAGCACCGGCCTTCACGGGATCGGCCGCGTTAAGGACCTGACCTACCAGCGATACTTTGTCCGAATCCATCTGGGGCTCCATGCGCAGGTCGATTCGATAGGTCCCCACGCCGTAAAGCATTTGACGACCGGTGGTTACCGTTGATCGGACCCCAGCAATCACAGGACTTTGAAAACTATCGAATAGCAGCCGTACAAGGGACGCGTTCCCTGGCCGGCCATGTATGGGCAAGAGGCTCCTCGCGGTTCGTGTAGCGCCTTCCGGCGGCTCGTAAGAGCGCTCACGCCGGGCAATCTCGCGGACGCGCGTCCAAGTCCTTAGCGCCTCGTCGCACTGTGTACAGCCGCTATCCAAATGGGCTTGCATTGCATCCTTTCCGTCGTTACCGGCCACCCCACGGGCGAAATCGGCCCATTCCGTCAATGAGAAATGTTTCATTATTCCTCTCCCCCGAAATTTGCAATTCCGGCACTCCCAATCACTTGGTGCGCCGCCTCCGTTTCCCTGCCTGTCTATAAGGGTAGGGACCAGGCGAAAAAATATAGGGCGGCAGAAAATACTTGAGGCTGGCTCAGGAAAGCGAAACCTTACCAATGAGGATAAAGGGGGCCCAGTAGTAAGGGTGAGGATACCGCTCGCGCAGGTCTTGCATGGCTTCGCGCAGCGCCGCAGCCTTATCTATCCCGCCCTGAAAGCGCTTATAGAAGCAGCCCATGAATTCGGCGGTGCTACGGTCATGGACGTTCCAGAGGGTCAACAGAAGAGACTTAGCCCCCGCGTACAGCAGGCCACGAATCAACCCCAGCAATTCGTCTCCCGCCGTGACCACGTTGAGGCCCGTGGCGCATCCGCTCAGCGTGACCAGTTCAGCCTCGAGTTTTAGTTGGTACAGGTCATAGAGACTCAAATATGCGTTGCCGAGCCGGATTCCCGAAAACATCGGGTTGTCCTGCCGAAACGTGCCGTGCGTGGCGATGTGAATCAGGCGGCTGTGCAATCCCCTGGTTCGCAACACGTGCTCGTTCGCTTCGCTTCCCAAGACAAGTTCCGCATTCGCCAAGATCTTAGCCACGGATTTGGCTTCATCCAGGATAAGGGGCGCCTGGGCGTCTGGAATGCCCAAGACCAAAGGCGCTCCCCGCGCGCCGGATACTTTCTGCTGGCAGTGAGCGAAAATCGTGGCGCTGGGCGCGTAAGACATCGTATGCGAGTCGATCATGTAGCCCTCACCGTCAAACAGGGCATGAAACGGCAAGTAGTGCAGAACGCCGTGGGGCACCATAACCAAGTGGCGCGCGCCCAAGTAGTCACGCAACGGGGCCATCAACTCTTCGTGGAGCTCGCCGAGATGCGCCCGCGCCGCATCCAGCAGAGGCTTTTGGAACTCCTGCGTGTACGTCGAACCAAGGTGGAACTTGGACATTTGGAAATGGAGCATTCGAAGCAAGTTGACAGCGCGCGAGACAGGCGTGAGTGACACGATATCAAGTTTTTCGCTTGTCAGCACCGCGGCAACAAACTCATCTTTGATGGCGAAATATTCGACAAGCGCGGTTTCCGGGGGCATGCAAGCGCGAATAGTTTCCAGCGAGGCTAGCGTTTGCTGCTGGTTCAACGCCAACGCTGTTTCCGGCGTGGGAAGCTCACGTACAGCGCGCAACAGTTCGTTCTCATGAGCGAGAGCCTGTTTCTGGAGCGCTTGGATTCGTTGCGGCGACGGATCTGCAGCGCGCAGTTGCTCTTGCTCCAGCCGGCGGTAATACCAGTTCAATTCTTCGCGCATTTCGCGAATCCTGCGCACTAAACCGCTTTGTCCCGCATCGGTGGCAGGGATCGCTTGCGCATGGTGCACCAGAAGCTCCGCTAGGCTTCGAGACTTCGCCATCTCCATGTACCCGAAGGATTCCTCAGCAGTACCCTCTTTTGAATCGTCGTTCAAGCAGAGCTCCGCCAAACGCTCATACACTTCAAGCCGGTTCTTCATGAAGGCGATCTTCAGCTCTTCGCCGCGGAGGGCGCTTCGCAGGGCCTCCAGAGCCGCTCGCGCCCTTTGGTATGACTCATACGCACCCGGTCGGTCGTCCGCAGCCTGTTGAAGCTGGCCCATCAGAAATTCCGCCTGATATCGCACGGCCGGCGCTTCTAAAGAAGCCAGGCGGACCAGTGCTTTTTCACACTCGGCGCGTGCAGCCGTGAGGTCTCCCGTACGCAGCGAAAGTCGCGCCAGAAGCAACTGGCAAAGAACGGCTTTGCCAGGCAGGAGTGAAGTTTCAAAGAATCCCGCGGCCCGCGAACAGAGACGGCGCGATTCGAACAAACGCCCCTCGTTGTACAGCACGAGTGCTTGGTACAGATCGATCAGCCATGGCCAGACGAGATTTTTTTCATGAACAAACTTGGCGCGCGCCTGATCGAACAATTCGATTGCGCGGAGCGCCTTTCCCAACTGGCTCAAAGCCATCGCTTCGTTGGCCTGGCACTTCGCTTCCTCATAACCCATGCCGAGCTTCTGAAACCGTAGATAGCCCTCATGAGCCACGTCTCGCGCCTCTGCGCTCAGGTTCAACTCGAGATAGATTTCCGACAAGTCCAAATAACACAGCGCCAACACATGGGCATCGCCGTTTTCCTCGCATTTCTGGCGCGTGGCGCGCAGCATTTCAATGGAACGGCTGTATTCTCCGCGAAGGTAGTAAAGGTAAGCGATGTTGTAGTCGGCCTGCGTCACCAGGAGCGTCATCCGGTGCTGAACGCACATTTCGCGCGCCCGCTGGTACGTCGCAAGCGCGCGTGGAAAGTCATTCAGGGTAATCAGGCACACCGACATGTTGTAGAGCGTGACAGCAAGGCCTTCCGAGTCTCGAAGTGGCAATAGCATTTCATAGGCGCGTTCATAGCAAGCCAGGCCCTCTTCAAACCGGTCTTGCCGGTGATAAATGTTTCCAACGTTGATTTCCAGATGGCCGAGCCGCTGTTTGTCTTCGAGGCGCTCGAGGATTTTCTTGGCCTGCTCCGCTGCGGCGAAGGCGCGGTCATATTCGCCAAGCAAAATGAACGGCTGAATCGAGGGGATCAGAGTGCGAGCTTCTTCTTGCGCATTGCCGATTTTCCGGAATATCTCGACGGCTTGGGAATGAAACTCCAGCGCTCTCTGGTTATCGCCAATCATGTAAAGCGCGTTCGCCTTGGAACGCAGCGTCCGCCCCAAAATCTCACGGTCGCGCGATTTGCGTGCAATCACAACGGCAACTTCGGCCAAGGAGAGCGCTTCTCGCGTGTCCGCTCGCAGCTTCGTTCGAACGATTTCATTCAGCTCCTGAGCGACACTCGTGCTGCAAAGCTTCGGGTGACGTGCGAGATAGCGCCCACGGCTCGCGTCATCCGCAAGCTTCGCCAACTCCGAAACTAGTTTTGCCGAAAGCGAGCCTCTCTTTTTTGGTTGAGCCACTAGAAGCCTGCTTCACTGAGGCGGTTGCGCAAGCGTTCCAGGCAGCGCTGGCGAATAAATCCGATCGACCCGGTGGAAAGTCCGAGTTCCGTGGCAAGCTGGTGGTAAGGACGAGGAGGTTCTTCGAAAAACAGCATTTGAATCAGACGCCGGCAACGCGGAGGAAGGTCGGACACCGCCTGCCGCAGCGTTTGTTCCTCCTCTGCCTGACGCAAGATTCCCTCGGCGCGCGCCGGAACGCTCGTTTCGAATGATTCATCGTCCGGCTCCCGCGTCTCCGTTCTTTGCAGTTGTCGCTTATGGTGGAAGCACTTGTGCGCAGCCACTTGCATGATCCATTTCGGCAGAGCTTTCGGTTTTCGCAGCTTGGGAAGCTCGGAAAGAAGCTCGACGCAAACTGCTTGGAAAATGTCCGTGGCGTCATCGATGGAAAAGCCGTACTTGATGGGAATCGAGAAGATCAGGTTCTTGTACGTATCAATCAGAGCCGACCAGGCCTCTTCGCTTCCACGCAGACACTCCTTCACGAGCTGCGTGTCCGTCCAAGCGGAACGGCGTTCAGTCGTCACTGGGGTTTTCTGAGGCACGCCTTGCTCTCACTTCGCGATCTAGCGAACGTAAAGCTCATCGACGTTCCACAGAGCATATGGTGCGAGGATTGCCGGGTGAAAATTCCCGATGCGATCCTTTGCCCCGATCAGAATATGCGGGCTTGCTAAACAGATCACCGGAAGATCTTGAACCACAATTTGCTGCACTTGATCGTAAAGACGCTTACGGCGCGCATAATTCAGCGTGACCTGTTGCTGGTTCATGAGCTGGTCCATTTCCGCTTCCCAGGGCGTCGCCGGCTTCGATTCGGTCAGGTCCCACAGGTGCGTACCGCCGCTCGACAGCCAAACGTTCATCTCTGCGGTGGGGTCGGCATCCCCACTCGCCAGGCCCATCACCGCCGCTTCGTAATCGAAACTATTGAGCAGCCTGTCAACCATCGCGCCAAATTCCAGCGATACCACGTGTACGTTCATTCCCAATTGCGTGAGATCGTCTTGAATGATCGTCGCCATTTTCGCACGTTCGGTATTCGACGAGCTGGTGAGGATGGAAAACTCCACGGGTTGACCGTGCGGATCAATCAAGCTCCCGGCACTGTTCCACGAAAAACCGGCGCTCTTGAGCAGCTCACGCGCGCGATCCAGCGATTGCGGCGGGTGCGTAAGCGACGCGTCCACCCACAGCTTGTTTCCGGGCGTCACTTGGCTCCAAAGCGGCGTTGCGCGCCCGTCGTACACAAGGCGAACGATTCCATCACGATCGATCGCGGCCGAAACTGCTTGGCGAAAGCGCACGTCTTGAAACCACGCTTGTTTCTGCGTGATCTGCGCAAGATTCTTCCCGGCTAGGTTGTTGAGATTGAAGAAGAGAAAATTGTACTCGAGTCCCGGACCCAAATCTTCCAGCTCGTATCGTTTGGCCGCTTGCTCGCGTTGCAGCACAGCGAAGTTCTGGGCGCTGAAGCGGCTCAGCATATCCGTATCTCCCGCCTGGAAACGAATCACCTGCGCATCTTCGCTGGGGACAAATAAAAAAGAGAGTTCGTCAACATAGGGCAGCCGGTGCCCTTCGCGGTCCGCCTTCCAGTAGTACGGATTCCGCTCGAGAACAATGCGCTGACCGGGCACATATTCTTTCAAGCGAAATGGCCCGAGTCCCACGAACTGACTCGGCGGCATGGAAACGCCCCACGATTGCGCGAATGTTCCATTCTTGTAGGTACTCTCGAGAAGGTGGTTCGGAAGAATGGCAAGCCCGTCGAAAATCCGCTCTGCTGCGGCGTAGGGCTGAGCCAGTTGAAACCGCACCGTGTAATCGTCGACCTTTTCCACGGAAATCGGCTTGCCGCCAACAATCAGCAAATCCCGCTGCGACGAATGAACCTTTTCATCCAAGTACAGTTGAAAAGTGAATACGACGTCATCGGCGCCGAACGGCTGTCCGTCTGAAAACCGTAGACCGCGCCGAAGGTGCAGCGTATAGGTCCTGCCATCGTGCGAGACGCTCCAGGATTTGGCCAGGGCCGGCTCCGTTCGCTGCGTTTCGCGATTGATATGAATCAGGTCCGCATTCATGCAGTCGATAATTTCGCGCGTGGCCTCATCCACCGCAAGAACGGGATTCAAGGTCTTAGGGTCTGAGCGCACAGCAATGGTGATTCGGCCCCCAAAATTTCCGGACGCACTGTTCATGACCATCAAGTCTTCTTTGACCTGAGCCGCTCGCCCGTCCCGTAGAGAAAGAGCGCACATCCACGCAAGAAATAGGCAGACAGTTGCGAACCGCAGGTTGGCTTTGTACACGTCAGAATTTTTAGCAGAGATTTGTCAGCTTTTACAGTGCAACGGACTTCACACGTTCCTGCAGAGCATCGGCCGCTGCATAATATGCAAGGAACACGGGAATCAGAAGCAAGGCCGGCAAAAACATCCACCAATACGACGCCAGCACATAGTATTGCTGGAGAGACGACAGCAAGCTGCCCCAACTTGGCATTGGCTCACCCACACCCAAGCCAAGAAAAGTCAGCGTAACTTCGGCGAGAATGTACTGCGGCACGAGAAGCGTCATCTGCGTCAGCATCACGCCGTAGGCCTGCGGAAGAATATGCCGGCGCAACAGATACGCGTCTGAGGCTCCGAATGCCCGCGCCGCAGTAACGAAATTGCGTTCTTTAGCGCTCAGCACAATCCCACGAATCAACCGCGCCGGCCGAGCCCACCCGATCAGTCCAATCACTACGACGAGCAGCAGAAACACTTGCCACTGCGCGACTTGCAACGGCAGCGCCGCTCGCACCGCGAAGAGAAGATATAACCAGGGCAAAGCCAGAAACAATTCTCCTCCCCGCATCAGAACGTCATCCAGCCAGCCTCCATAGAACCCCGCGAGACCGCCGATAATGGCCCCAAACAGAATCGAGAACGCCGCCGCGATCCAGCCTGCCGCGAGCGAAATCTGCCCGCCATAAAGCAGTCGCGAGAATTGGTCGCGCCCGTAACCGTCAGTGCCAAGCAAGAAGACGCGGCCTGCCGCGGCAGCTCCGAAAAGATGCGTGCGCGAGGCAAACAGCCCGGCAAGCTTGTACGGCGATCCCTTAACGAACAGCCTGAGCGGATAAACGTGCTGAAAATCCGCTTCGTAGGAACCGAACGCCTTCGCATCATCTTTCAATCCGTAGACGAACGGATGAGCGTGAAACTTTCCATGCGAGTCGACAAAATGAATTCGCGAAGGCGGCGCGTAGGGCACTTCACGATGCTGCGCGGAAAAACTGTACGGGGCGAAGAACCCTGCAAACAAAATGACGCCATGAAATCCGGCCAGCACGGCCAAAGTCACCCAGAGTTTGTATCTTCGCTTCACTGGTTCACTCCACGCGAATCCGCGGATCGCTCATAAATAGCAGCACGTCCGCCACGAAATTGCCCGCGACCAGAAAAACGGAAGACAACATCACGACCCCGATCACCAGGTAGACATCACGCGCCAAAATGGCTTGAACCATCAGAGGGCCGAGGCCCGGCCAGCTCAATACGACTTCAACAATTACCGAGGCGCTCAGCATCGTGGCAATCGAGAATCCGAGAAGCGAAATCAGTGGATTCGAGGCAGCAGGGAGCGCGTAACGAAGGAGCAGTCGCGCGCGCGGAATGCCGTGTCCCCGCGCCGCTCGAATGAACGGTGATTCAAGCGCGTCAATCATCGCGGAGCGAATGTGGCGCACCAAGATCGGCAACGTCGCCAAGGCTAATGCGAAAGCAGGCAAAGCCAAATGACGAGCAACGTCCGCTGCATTGCTCCAGAAATCTGCCTGTTCAGCACCCACCGAAACCATTCCTCCCGTCGGAAACCAACCTGTGCGCACGGCAAGCAGAAGCAAGATCAGGGAGAGCAAAAGATCGGGAATCGTCAGCAACGTGGACATCGCGACTCCGCAGGCCCGGTCGCTCCACCTTCCTTTGCTTGCGGCGCCCCAAATTCCAATCGGGACCGCAAGTAGCCATGCGAGCAACGTCGCGGAGCCGGTCAACAAGAGCGTGTTCCGCGCGCGCGCCCAAAGCAGCGGGCCGACCGAAGTGCCATAAGCAAACGAGAAGCCCATTTCTCCCCTGAGCACCGAGCCCATCCATCGCGTATAGCGCACAACGAATGGCTCGTCTATTCCGTATTCGGAGCGCATGCCACTTACCGTCTGCGAAGAAATCCGCGGATTCAGACGCATCGAGTCGAAAAAATTGCCGGGTGCCCACTGCAGCAGCGCAAAAGAAAAAAGCGAGATTGCCACTAACAACAGGACGGCGTGGGCGAAACGTCGCGCGAGATATCTCATAGACAGTCCCAAGCGGCCCGCGTCGCAACGATGGATTCGAGCGACGGCGCCGCGGCCAGGAGTTCCTGCGTATAAGGGTGCTCGGCGCGCGTAAAGATTTCCGGCGCGCATTTCTGCTCGACAATTCTGCCTTCATACATCACGGCCACTTCGTTGGCCAGATCCTCAACCATATGCAGATCATGCGCCACGTGAATGTAGGTGAGTGCATGCGCCGCCTGAAGGTCACTCAGGAGTCGCAAAATCATTTCCTGATTTGCGAGGTCGAGATTCGATAATGCCTCGTCCAGAATGAGCAGTTGGGGTTCCAGTGCAAGCGCTCGGGCGATTGCCAATCTCTGTCGCTGGCCACCGCTAAATTCCAGCGGCAACTTGTTTGCCCACTTCGCGGGCAAGCCGACTTGCCCCATCAAGTCCAGAACGCGCTGGTGTCGCCCGCTTTTCGTTCCCATGCCCTGAATCGCAAGCGGCTCTTCGATGATTTCCTCGGCCGTCATGCCAGGATTCAACGCGGAAGTGGGATCCTGGAAGATAACTTGGACCTGACGTCGCACCGGGAACAGAGCTTTCTTTTTCAGCGTGAGCAGATCCACATCGTTCCACCATATCTCGCCTGCAGTTGGCCTTTCGATAAGCGCCAGGCAGCGAACCAGTGTCGATTTCCCCGCTCCTGACTCGCCAACCACTGCAAGTGTTGTTCCGCGGCAAATCGTCAGGTTTACGTCGCAGAGCGCATGAACGGTGAACTTCGCGCGCGTGAACGGACGGCGCTGAATATACTGCTTGCTCAAGCCGCGTATGCTGACCAACGCGATTTTGTCCAATTCGGTCATCGAGCGAATTGCCCTTGCAACACGAGATCTGACTCCAGGCGGCTCGTCTCTTTCGAGCGTGCGGTGCGCCGCAACATCAACCGCGTGTAATCGTGAGCCGGATTCTCGTACAACCTTTCGAAGTTCCCTTCCTCGATGATGCGGCCTTCCTTCATCACCATAAGCCGGTCCGCGAGGCTCGCTTGCAGTTCTGGACTGTGACTGATGAGAAGAATCGAAATACTCGATTCGTTTCTTAGACTGCGCAGCAGAGCAAGAAAGTCAGCCTGGCTCCGCGCGTCCAAGGACGCCGTCGGTTCATCCGCAATTAGAAGCGCCGGTTCGCAACACAAAGCTTGCGCGAGGACCACTCGTTGTCCCTGTCCGCCGCTCAACTGGTTCGGGTATGCGGAGAAAATTCGCGCGGTTGACCCCAGGCCCACGCGTGCAAGGATCGTTTCCGCCTGCGCTCGACACTGTTTCCACTTCCACCGACGATGCGCATGAATGACTTCCGCAATCTGATCTCCTACGCGCATCACCGGCGACAACGCGATTCCCGGTTCCTGAAAAACAAGCGAGATCTTCGCCCCACGCACTTTTTGCAGTTCGCCTTCGTCCATTTCCAGCAGTTCCTGGCCGCACAGCACTACCGAGCCTGCAACCTTGGTGCCCTGCTTCGTCAGCAGCCCCAGCAAAGCCAATGCAATGCTAGACTTGCCGCATCCCGATTCGCCCATCAGCCCCACCACTTCGCCCGGCGCTACGTCAAAAGACACGCCGTCCACCGCCAGGTACGGCTCCGAGCCGTCGGCCCTGTACCGAATCGTCAGGTTTCGAACTTGGAGTAGGTTGCCCATGCAGTTCTTCGAACCTGCTCGTTCTGGCGTCACCCTCAGGACGCGAACCGCGCAAGCCCTCTGCGCAGTCCACCCATTTTTCGAGCTCGTGTCTCAACTGTAGACGGGACTTCGCCTAGGACCGATAGGCAAAGCGATTCATCCGGCAGGGCGCAAAGTACTAGCCTGAAAGTTCTATAACATTCCTGCCAGCGCCGCGAGTTCGCGTAGACGCAAATTGATTGACATCAAGGACATACTCGCCAGCTGCCGCAGGCACAATCGGCCTGATTAGAGCCTCATCGTTGTCCGACTCAGGTGCAGCTCCTCTGATGTGTGCGGAGAATCAGAAATCCCTAGTGGAAACTGCGGGAAAGGTCCACACTGAAAGAGCAAGGCGGATTACTCGGAGTTCATCGTGATCTGGTCGCGAAATGGAATTCCGCTTCCCCGCCAAGCGCAAAATGAGCGATTCCATCCTTATGCAGTACCTGGGCTTTGAGTCCAGAGGTCAAGGGCGCGAATATGCCTTCCAGGTGCGTTATAACGCGGAAGACGTGCGTGACTTCACGCTCACTATCCTGAACGAGGCTTTCACCTCCCATCGTGTTCGCTATCAGGATGCGCCAGACGTGTGCTCCTTGAAGCTGCGGCGGGAACTGATCGCTAATGCGAATCATCCTTCCAATACCCATTTCGCGATCAGCAACAGTGAATTGGACGATTACAGGGTAGGGCACACCAGCAAATCCTCGAATCGCCTCTACGGACCCAAGCCACGGGCCGACTAGTGACCCAGGCACATTCTTCCGCACTCGTCCATAACAGACAAGTACCTTTGATTGAGAAAATTCGGGGTCTGAAAAAATGAAAGCCGCGCCGGAGCCACGTGTAACAGGCCGGGGTATCGCAGGGCTCGCGCCACAACTCCCGGGTCAGGCTTGAGGATCGGATTCAGAGGTCCCGGTCAAATCCGCGGCCACCGAATCGCTTTCGGAAAAGTCTATGCTTCCGGTCGAATCGTCAGTTCCCGTCTGTTTTGCAAGTTTCTTTTGCAAGCGGCGCTCAGCCTTCGCGCGCTGTTTTTCCTGTCTCTTCATTTCCTTCTGGCGCTTCAGGAACGTAGTGGCCATCGGCCCTCCTAGCGTTTCAAATGTTCGCCCGGCAACGAGGCAAGCCCCTTATGGACGCTACCAGCGAGGTTCGCGCGGCTGGCGTGAGCTTTCGCGATAGTCTTCGTTTGAGAATCCACTCTTGCCTCGACCACCACCGCTGCCGCTGCGCGGTGCGCTCCGGGGCGCGCCGCTGCTGCGCTCCTTGGGGCGTGCTTCATTCACTTTGAGATTGCGTCCACCGACATCTTTTCCATCGAGGCCCGCGATAGCCTTCGCTGCCTCGTCGTCATTGGGCATTTCCACAAAGGCAAAACCCCGCGCTCGGCCGGTCTCTCGATCCATAGCGATGTGAACGCGCGTAACCTGGCCGAAAGCCTTGAAGAGCTCGCTCAATTCGCTCTCGGTCATCTGGAAGCTCATATTGCCGACAAATAGATTCTTCATTTTCTTCTCCTGAAACGTTATGCACCGCTAAACACAAAAACGAGATGAGGCTTTGGACTCGCCAGTCCTTTTCGTGAATTACGAAAGAAGAATATCTCTTCGGAGAGAGACGGCCCGAAGCCAGCCGCCGTACCCTCATCATCATACCATCTCGGACGAGATTCCGTACCAGAATCCTCGCCGCGGCTAGGCTGGCATCTGCGCCTGGAGGAATTCCCCCGGGAGCCGAACCAACTGGCTCGTGAGTCCCAACGGCATCCGGCTCACGCGGCTCTTGCGATCGCTCTCCTGCTTTTCGAGAGAACTCGAATCGACTGGCATTCTTTCGATCCGGATGCCCAGGGTCCGCTCCAACTGAAATAGCTCCGTCCGCTGCTCCCTTAACACCAGAGTGGAAGCAACGCCGCGCTCGCCGGCTCTTCCCGTACGCCCCACCCGGTGAATGAAATTCTCCGCTAACTCCGGCAAGTCGTAATTGATGACGTGAGCGATGTTCTGGACGTGAATTCCGCGCGAAGCCACGTCCGTTGCCACCAGCACGCGGTATCTTCCTTGTTGGAATCCAGCAAGAGCGGCTGTCCGCTGGGATTGCGAGCGGTCACCATGAATCATGGCTGCATCGATACCCCGCCGGTTCAGAAGCTTGGCAATTCGATCCGTTCCGCGCTTCGTACGCGAGAATACCAGACAGCGGCCTTTTTCCTCGGACAGCAAGTGGCACAGCATTCCCGGCTTTCCTTCTGCGGACACTTCGAACGCCTGAAGGCGTACGTTCTCCGAAGGCTTGAGTGTGGACCCGCATGCGAGGCGCAAAGGGTTTCTCATATAGTCATTCACAAGGTGCTTCACGGATTCTTCGAGCGTTGCGGAAAAAAACAGCGTCTGCCGGTCTTTCGGCAGAATCGCAACGATCCTGCGAATCGCGGGAAGAAATCCCATATCCAACATGCGGTCTGCCTCGTCGAGCACCAGCGTCTGCAAGGTTCCGAATTGGACGAGCCGGCGATCGAGAAAATCCTCCAATCGGCCCGGAGTTGCGACGACGATGCGAGCTCCCTTGCGGATTGCGCTCAGTTGCGGACCTTCGGATAACCCGCCCACTACGAGGGCCGCTGGCGGAAGCTGCCTTCCTCGCAGGGCGTCGAATTGCTCGGCCACTTGCATGGCCAGCTCGCGTGTAGGGACCAGCACGAGCGCTCCGATTCCCGCCGTGTTCCTGTGGGTGAGTTTTTCAATGACTGGAATCAGAAACGCGAGTGTCTTGCCGGTCCCGGTTTGAGCGGTGGCGAGCACGTCTTTGCCTTCCATTGCATAGGGGATGGTCGCGGCTTGCACGGTCGTCGGAATAGAGAAGTGTGCCGCTGCCAGTCTCTCCTTCAGCGAAGGGGAGATGGGTAATTCTGAGAAATTTTGCATTTTGCTTTCTTGCTGGCGAAAGGGCTAGGGCGGCCCAGCACGAGTTTCCGCGCGGGCACGACCGGCTCTCGGCCAGTCTTATTTTGGATTACGCTGAAAACGGACGGTGGAAACTGATGGCGGGTATTCTCAGATCAGGGTTCGAACAGAGGGACCGCACAACACAGCCGAAAGTAATAAGCGCAGGAGTACTATAGCACATCCCCGGAAGGAATCAACTGCGAAGTGCTGTTATCTAGGAAGCTTGACGCAAGAATTCAAAGCAGCGAACGGCTGAAGTATGGTACGATAGTTTATGAGCTTAGCATATCGAATCATCTTTGAATGCCCTAAGGGCCATCACAACATCAACTTACAAAGAAAATGCACTAATGCGTCGCTTTCCGAGACCGAAGCGATGAAGATGTTCGGAAACGAGGACCTTGCCTGCACCAATCCTAATTGCGGCTGGCACGGCAAAGCGTCCAAGACGAAACTCCTTCGGATTCTGCGGTTTAACTGGATACTCTCTCCGGCAACTTGACGCACTGACGAGATAGGACTACTGCCCTGCCCGCCCGGCGCTCGTCCATGAGGTGAATTCCCGGAGTGTTCGTACCTATAGCGGACGCTTGCTCGCGGCCCGGGTGCGAACCGCCGAGTTGATTTCTCGCTGTTTCGCGACCACGACAAGAGAGGCCCCAATTGCCCGGGGCCTCTTTTGTTTCTAGTGGTGACTATCGCGAAGACTAGAAAGTGATCCGCGCAGCGAGCTCCACGATGCGGGCAGGATCGTGCTGGAAGTGCTTTGGATCTGACCGAATGTGCCTATGGGGATCAGTATCACGAATATTGAGGTTTGGATTGCTGAATTCGGCATGATTCAGAGCATCGAATGCCTCCATCCGGAGCTCCAGGTCCATGTTCTCGTAGATTTTGGTGTGCTTGGAGAGCGCCAGATCCAGATTCGTCTGCCCTGGCCCGCGGAAGATGCCTCGAGGTAAGCCATACGGATCGACGGTTGTTGGTACGTCAGGAAGTGGGCTGAATGTGGCCGGATTGAACCAGAAATTGCCGGGTGTTTTGGGGTTCAAGATACCGACGCTTGGAGAATCCTGGCGAGAATACGGCATTGGAGAGGAAAGCGTCACCGGCTCCCGAGGGTCCGGGGTCGGCGGAGTTCCCACCCGGATTAAGGCCTGAACCGACGGTTAGCGGGAATCCGGAACGGTAACTGAAAATCGGATAAAAGGTCCATCCCCTGGTCAGCCTCTTCGGCCCAGAGCTCCAAGCTTGATAGAAAGGCACCTCCCAGGCGCCGCTGAGGACAACCCGGTGGGTCACATCGAAATCGGAGGGTCCGCGGAATACCGACTGATCGTAAGCCGGCACCGTGCTGGTGTTGTTCCTAAAGCCAGAGGAGTTGTCAATGCTGCGACCATAGGTGTAAGCCAGAGTGAAGTAGGTGTTTCCGATGTACCGGTTTTCACTGACTTGCTTGGTCAATGATGATTCGAGGCTATTGAAGGAAGCAAAACCAACGTTGTTGAAACCGTCCATAATGGGGAAAGGACACTGAGCGGCGGCCTCGGCGGGGCCAAACGCTGCTTCACAGAACGCACTCATGGCGGGATTTGCCAAGGCTGGGATGTTGTTGACACGAGTATTTGTTCCCAGAATGAATGGGTTGATGTCAACGAGCCCGGTCAAGTCCTTTGAACTACTGCCGACGTAATTAAGTTCGCCGGTCAAGTTCTTCGCCAGTTCGTGTTGGACGCTCAATTGTACTGGTAAGTGTAGGGAGTCTTAAGGTGCTGGTTATCGTAGACACCCCCGGCTGGGGCAAATGGAACGAATCCTGCGTTAATGAAATTGAGACTTGCCGTGGCGGGCGCTGAAGGGAAACGGGTTACTGGGAAGTCCCACCGAGGTCCAAGGATTCGCATAGAACCCTGTCGGACCCGATTGAGACGTGCCAGTAAGCGTCAAAACCAACATTCGGGAAGGGAAGACCTTCGTCGGCGAAGAACGGAGGCTGGCCATTGAACTGGAAATTATCCTCGGCTTTGAGGACATCGTAGAAAATGCCGCCGCCACCGCGAATGCTGGTCTTGCCGCTGCCCGTGGGATCCCAGGCAAATCCGATTCGCGGCGCGAAATTGTCCTTGTCCGGGAAGTTGACACCGGGGGCAACATTCGCGTCACCCGGGAAAAACTAAGCCGAGAGGAGCATTGGGAAACACGGTCGACTGTTGTCCGGGAACGAAAGCGAAGGTTCTTCCCCGAGTGTCCAGCTTTGGAGCGCTGTATTCATAACGGAGGCCCAGCGTGAGGGTAAGGTTCTTGTTCATACGCCACTGATCTTGGGCGAAACCGTACGTGGTCTTCTGACGGATGTTAGATGGGGCGTCCGGACCTTGGGTAAGAAAGTTTGGTATGCCCAACAGGAAGTCGGCGAAGCTATTACCGCTTCCATTGCCACCAGATCCTTCAAAAAAGAACTGGGAATTCCCAAAAAAGTCAAAGACCATGTTCTGCTGGTAGTTGGAAAATCCACCACCGAACGACCACGTGTTGTTGCCTTTGATTAGGGTAAATACATCCGTATAGGCAAACGTGTTACCAACGAGGTTGCTGGGACCTTGGATGCTGAAGCCGGTAATCAGGCCAGTGTCGAAGCTGAGTTGTGGCGGACCGAGCACCAAGTCAGGAGTGATACCAAAGCCCAAGGAGGCGGGACTGGGGAGCGAGACATTCGGCTGCTCCTGGAGAATGTTGTTGCGTTGCGCATTGGCGTGAAATTCGTTCAGCTTCTCAGCCGAGAAGGTGTGCACGTAAGAGATTCCTGTGAAATAGGTATTTGTGGTGGTGAGGTCCGGATAGCCCGAAACGTCGGCGCCGTCAAAAGGGCCTATGCTGGCATCGCGATGGCCGCCGATGGTAAACGACAGCTTGTCTTTCGAACTGATCTCGTAATCCACTTTGCCAGTCAGCTCGCTGTAGTTGTCGGTAGCGTTGGCAACGGAATTAACGATGCCGCTGGCCGATGTGGGGATTAGGTTCGCAGCGAACACGGCTGTGGCGACTGGGTCGATCGCGGTGGGAGCAATAATTCCCTGCGCCGCCATCGAAGCGCTCGGCTGGAAGAATGGGTTCTGCTGTAGGAACGAAACTACGTTGGGGTCTGGGCACCCACCCGCAGTGGCGCAACCCGGGCCCTCGGGAACGGCTTGCGAGAAATTGCCGCCGGCCTCCGCTGGGGTCAATGTGGGAACGTCATTCGAGACCTGCCCGTCCGACTGACGCTGACCCTGGTACGAGATGAAGAAGAAAAGTTTGTCACGTCCGTGCACGATATGAGGGATGGTAATTGGGCCGCCGACTGTTCCGCCGAATTGATTGCGCCTCAACGTATCCCGCGGGAGGTCCTCTGTCGGCAAATTATTGAAAAATGTATTCGCGTTGAAGTCGCCATTCCGGACGTAATCAAAAGCGCTGCCATGGAGTGTGTTCGTGCCGGACTTGGTGACAACGCTTATGATTCCGGCGCCATTGCGACCGTACTCCGCCGTGTAATCGCTCACCAAAACGCGGAATTCCGCGACGGAATCGGGATTGGGGTTGTAGACGACACCGTTGTCCAGCAAATCATTGTTGAGCCCGCCATCAAGGAGATAGGTGATGGAATCCATACGACCACCGCCTATACCGTATCCACCGACGGCGGGGTTGGCTGGAATCACACCGGGTTGTAACAGCGCCAAATCCAATACGTTGCGGCCATTCAGCGGAGCTTCTTGGATCTCGGGGCCGATGACGGTACCGCCGACAGTCGGGTTCTCGGTTTCCACTCCGGATACTTGAGCTTCGACGGTAACCGACTCGGTCGCTGCACCAACCTTCATAGTGATGTTGAAACGCAGGGTCTGATTGATCTGGAGTTCTTTCGCCTGCGTAGTGGCCTTCTCAAATCCTTGTTGCTCGACCGTGACGTTATACGTGCCGATCGGGAGGTTGGGAACTTCAAAATAGCCAGTCTTGTCGGCGAGGCCTTCGCTCGTAACGCCTGTCGCCACATTTGTGACTGCAACTTTTGCGCCGGGAATCACGGCACCCTGTTGATCGAATATCGTGCCAACTATTTTGCCGGTGGCTTCCTGCGCCGGGACGACACGGCTGGACAGAAAAGTTGCCATTCCGAACACCGCCAACAAGCACAGCAAGAAAGCCCGCTTCACGGTCCACCTCCGCTCAGATCGTCACTCTCGAATCCCAATGGCAAATGCACGGAACGTCTGAGGTACCCGCCACAGACGCATGCAACCCAACGATAAAACCAACAACTAGGGGTTACGCCCAGCGCTCACTCAAACACGCTGCCGCCCAACATGTTTGTGCAAGGCGTGTACCAGTCGTTCAATAAAAAGCTAAGTGTCCGAAAGCGCGCGCACTTAGCCCTGATTACCAGCGGTGAACGCTTCCCACGCGAGGCGCCAACATCTACTCGAAATAATATTTTCCTACGTCTGTTCGGATTGGAAGCGTCCCGTGGGCGGTGAACATCTCCCGCGCGAGGCGAGAAAATCTACTTGAAATAATATTTCCCTACGTTTGTTTGAATTGGGAAGGTGTTCAGTGGAAGGTCATGTTGCCGCCCGATCGATTCTTAGTTGTCCAATTCACGCGTAAAAAAAGAGCTGCCGGTGGGGACGCCGGCCGCCGTAAGGATTGCCCGTTGTCCCGAAAACCATCGAAAAGAAGTGGTGAGCCGCGCAGGACTTGAACCTGCAACCCGCTGATTTAGAGTGGCTCTAGGGTGTCACCGAGCATATATTTTATTGTCAGCGACTTACTACCTACGCGCCTCGATTCACAACACTTAGCCGGTTGCCGCTCCATGCGCCGACTTGCACCGAGTTGAGGCAAGATGTGTTTGAAGTCCCCACAAAAGTCCACACACTCGAAACTCACTGTACAGCCTCGACAGTAGCAGCGTTCCGGGCTTCCGCTTCCGCGATCTCGCGCACTGCCCGATGCTGTTCGATGCGAGTCTGGACGTCGCCCAAGTGCCGCTTGCTGAGATGCACGTAGCGCTCCGTCGTTTTCAAATCCGAATGGCCGAGAAGTTTCGCGAGCGAGAGCAAATCTGTTCCGGCTTCGGCCGCGCGAGTCGCGGATGTGTGACGGAGATCGTAAATCCTGAATCGAGCGACTTTGCTTTCGCGCAATGCTCGCCTGTGTGCCGGTTCAAGCTCCGTCATCGGGGCGGACCAGTCGTACCCACTGCCGACGCGCCGGGGAAAAAGATATTCCCCTTTCGCGCCGCTGATTCGCCGTTTCAAGACTTCGCTAGCGCGTTTCGTGATCGGCACGTCCCGCACGGCATTTGCAGTCTTTCCGGCAGAGACGTGAAGGAAAGCAGGGACAGTGCCGAGATGAATGTCCTCGCGCCGAATGGCGAACACTTCCCCAGGACGCAGGCCGATTTCGAGCATCAGCGCCGCCACGTCTTGCAACGGCTGGCTCGCAGCAGCGAGGTACTTGCGTTCTTCCTCGAAACTCAGGACTCGCTCGCGCCGATGCTCTTCGAGGAACGAAACCTTGTGTGCGACGAATGGAGTCGTCGCGAGTACGTCTTGCTTCACGGCGAAGAGAAGTATACGGCGTAGGCAAGCGAGATCGCGATTTACGGTTGACGGTGAGAGCCCTTGCTCCAATCGGGCCTGCTTGAAACGTTCCACGCCGTCCGCAGTGATTTCGTCCAAGCGCATCGAACCGAAACGCGGCTTTAAGCTCTTGAGCGAGACGCCATAGCAGCGCGTTGTATTCGGCCGCATCTCGTTTCTTGTGCGTTCGAGGAATTGCTCGGCGAATGATTTGAACAGTGGCGGAGGCTCGGGGTCTAGGATTCCGGCCCGCGACTTCGCGAGTTTCTCCCGCAGATTGTTCTCGTATCGACCGGCTGCGATCTTATTCGTCAACTTCGTGGAGCCCCGGCAGCGACGGCCTTTGAAAACGAAGTCGTACACATAGTAGGGCGAACCCTTGCGTTTAAAGACGCTCATTGCTTGCTCCCTTTCTCCCAGCGGGCGCGCAGCATATCGCTATGCATCTTCGTTTGCAACAATACACCCCGTGATGTAATTCTCCAGATCGCGAGTGCGATAGCGTACAAGTCGGCCTTCTAGCTTGATAAATGCTGGGCCGCGCCGCTGCGAGCGCCACTGAGCGAGCGTGCCTTCGGGGATACAGAGAAACTCCGCAGCCTGCTTTGGAGTCAGCAATCGAGCTACCGGCCCCGAGTTTTGCGCGGATGTCATCACGGGCTTTGTCGCGCTGGCCATTGAACGTCTTCAACTCTCCACAACGGCGAAATCACTTGTTTCCGCCCCGCTGCAACGTGCTCATGGTTTCACAGCACTTCCGGGCATGCTCATCGCAAGAGTTTTTGCCCCGCTCGCTGCCATTCGCTTTTGCTCCGGCGGCCCAGCGCGCAGACGCGTGATGATGTTCTTTGCCTCGCCGTCACTGAGCAAATGCTCAGCCTGTCCTGCCTCGTGGATTCGACCGTAATCTTCGATAAATCTTTTCCTGGCCCAGTTCAGCTCCGATTCCGGGCAAGTCGAAATCCAGTGGAAGCCGCCGGCCGAGCGCGCCGCAAACTGTATCGCTGCGTCCAGCTCAGGCGCTCGCCGGTTCACACCAACGTCGGGGTGATACCAGCGGCCAATCCACGCAAGCAGTTGCTGCCATTTCTGCGCTGCGACAAGCTCGAATCCTCTAGCATCGGCTTGGTCGCGGCATTTGCGAATCGTGCCAGGGCTGGGGAAAAATTCGGCTGTCTTTGAAACATGAAGACACGCGGCTTCGATCATCCCGGCATCCAAATCCGCAAGCGCTTCGCACCAGGTCGCTTTCAAGAGAGGCGTCAAGCTCTTGTCGAACATCGCGCAAAACTTGACCAGCCATTCCGCGATACAGGCCTCACGCAATGAAGCCAGCGGTTCGCAGATTGTCGCGATCGCGTTTTTCGGCACGGTTAAGCCCTCCTCTTGCGCCATTTGACGGCGCAGGGATTCTTGCGAACCAGTTATGCAGGAACCGGCTCGAATTCTTCTTCGGCCGACGTCCAGGGTTTGCCTCAAGCCAAGAGCTCGCTTTTTTGTATTCCGACTGCCGGTCCACCCAAGGGAAGGCGTCTGCGAGAGATTGGTCTTGCCTGACCGAAACGACGAAGTGAGGGCCGGAGAACGCGAAGCGCGAAGGACGGGGTTCGTCCTGAGCCGCTGGCGCGCCGTTTTCTGGTGCGCCTTCTCCTACCCCTTCTTGGATTCTTCCTTCTGAAATCTCACCACTTACTTCTACTTCAGGTGACAGCTCACTCCCATCGTCAGTACCCAGCTCGGTCCCCGACCCAGTGTCAGAACTAGTCCGCGCCCAGTCCTTCACGAAGGACGGATCGGTGACAGGATCGAAATGGACATTCCGAAAATCGCTTGTCCTGTCGAGATTTACTGCCCACCACTTCAGTGACGAATCGCGGACGAAGTAGCGACCGATGACGATTGGATAGTTTCCTTTTTTCCCGTGCGTGCGGAACCTCTTGATCCACCGGAGAGACTCCAACTTTGCCAACGACCGCTGAATCGCCTTTAACGAAATATCGACGGGGCAGAGGGCGCGGATTTTCTCGGCTGACGCCCAAGCGACGCCAGTGCGGTGATCCGCGATCAAGCAAAGAAAGTCATGTATGGCCGAGTCCAAAAGCGAAATGGCACCCCGTTCAAGGTGTTCCAAGATTCCGCGGCGTCGCGCATACCAGCCCAATCTCATGTTTCAACCTCAGGCGACTCAGAACCAGGATTGCATCTCGCACCAGCTTGGGTGAGCCGGTCGAGCTCCTGGACCGGAACCAACCGGCGTCTTGCAATGCGGACACTCTGAATCTTCTTGAGCCGAAGGAGGGTCTCAAGGGTCCGCATGCTAATTCCGAGTCGCGCGCAGCACTCCTTCTTCGAAATAAGAATCTTCTCGGTCATACGCGTGAGGAGATAGCAGAAACTGCGACCGCTCACAAAGCGCAAATTCAGGGAGGATTTTGCGCAGGGGGTCAGAGACGGAAGCCGTGGCCTATTTGGAAAGATTATCCAGCGACGGAGATGCCGTGCTGCTTCAAGACAGTCTTGAGTCGCTGCACCTCGCGTCGGATCGTTTGCGCAGGGTTGTCAACGTTCTGCTCGACGCGTACGAACCGTGCAGCCACTTGGGTCCAGGTAGACCCTTCACTGTGGAGTTCCCAAGCACAGGCTGCCACACGCCGAGTGTCTGCAGGGCGTCCGGGTTTGGAAAATGTCTGCTGCAGCACGCTGCGCTTCGCAGCGGCCGTGAGTAGAGGCAAACTCATGATTGTTTCGAATGCGCTGTTTTTGCTACTTTCGATTGAAATGGCGTCACCGGGTACCCACCGCATCAACTCTGAGGCAGCCTCGGTGCTTTTCAAATAAGCACTTGGATGGGAAGTTTTTGCTGTAGTCAATTTATCCGCAACCCCACGAAAAATCGCCGCCACAACCGAATGTCCGGCGAGAGCCTCTGTTTTGGCTTGCTGCCGACACAAACGAGCAACGGTGCTCCATTCGTTGCACATGTCTTGCCAATGCTTCCCACAAAGCGTCAAAATATCGCTGTCACTTACAAAGCCTCCGGAAGGTCGCTCGTCACTAACGCGGCACTGGCACGAAATGAACTCCGCGAGTGCGCAAGCGTAATGCCTCTGAAACTCCTCAGCGAGATGATTCCGCTTACTCGGTTTGCCCCTTGCCGGGACGCGCCCTTTAGACTTATTCTTTCTTCGATCTGACAATCGAATCACTCCGAGCCCCGGCCGCGAACCGGGGCTTTTCTTTCGCGACATCATCCTAACAATTACTTGACGTGGCGTCAATCATTTGATAGCTTGGATGTCGATGACCGGCAAGAACTACACGACGACCGAAGCCGCAGCGAAGATCGGAGTCTCGCGCCAAACGCTCCACACCTGGATCGAAGGCGGCAAAGTCGTTGCACCGAAGCCGCTCGCGGTAGGTAAGAACTCCATTCGTCTATGGACGAAAGCCGACATTGACGAAGCGCGGAAATTCAAAGGCACATTAAAGCCGGGCCCGCGATCGAAGAAGAAAGAGAAGTAAGTAAACGGGACGCGCCGGTGCTTCTAACACCGACACGCCCCTAACCGAGTGACCTAAATAGGAGGCCACATGGCTCGTCAGATTCTACATGAAGAAAAACCGCAGTCACGCCTGACTCGGGTTGCGATCTACGCCCGAGTGTCCACCGCAAACAACGGGCAAGACCCATCGATGCAGACCCGCGAGCTTCGCGAATACTGTGATCGACGAGGATGGAAGTTTGCTGGTGAGTACGTCGACGAAGGGATCTCTGGCACGAAAGACAGCCGGCCCGAACTCAACAAACTCATGGCGGATGCTCACCGCCGTCGTTTCGACGCCGTCGTCGTTTGGCGTTTCGACCGCTTCGCTCGCTCTGTCTCTCATCTGTTGCGCGCACTGGAAACTTTCAAAGCTCTCGGGATCGAGTTCGTGTCACTATCCGAACAAGTTGATACAACCACACCGACTGGCAAGATGGTTTTCACCGTTCTCGGTGCGGTTGCCGAACTGGAACGCAGTCTGATCGCCGAGCGCGTTAAAGCTGGCCTCCGGAACGCCCGGGCGAAGGGAAAGCGCTTGGGAAGGCCCCGTGTGGTTGTAGATGCCGCCAGGATTGCCGCCCTGCGCGCACACGGGCGCACGTGGCGCGAAATCACACTGGAGATGGCCATCAGCAAGGGGCCTGCTCAACGGGCGCTTTGGGGCTTGCCCAAAAACGTATGAATTACGCTTACCGACGTTCCTAGTCACAATGACTTCAATTCAGGGCCCTTATTTTACACGGGGCTGGTTTGTGGGCAAGGATTCCATTCGTGCTCATGCTCATGATCTGCATTGGCTAGACTTGATGGTTAACACCATTTCGAGAGGCGCATGGCGTAGGTTGGTTGCGCGATAATGAAAACATGACGGTCTTCACTCCGACTAAGGCAAGCGGTTCCCATTTCTACAGATATCAGAGCGCAGAGCGCCTTGACCGGCTCAAGTCCGTCATCTTGGAACATCTGCTCTACGTGCCAAGCGTGGCACAATTGAACGACCCCACCGATTGCAGACCCAAAATCAAGCGGATGCCTGAGGAAGAGATGGTGCGCTTCCTGAGAGATGATTACATAGGGCGCAATCCCGTACTGGCGCTCGACCTTCTGCAGGAACACGAATCAAAGATTCGCGCGAGCATTCAGACTCTAGGACTAGAGTGGTTCCAACGTGAACTGTCAAAGATCATTAACTCCCAAATGGAGCAGTTTCGCGTTTATTCCCTTACCAAACGGTTCGACAACTTTAGCCTTTGGGCTAAATATGCCGCTGATCATAGTGGTTACTGTTTGGAGTTCGCGAACAAGGGTCCTCTGTTCGGCGAGCATGTCATGGAAGTCATCTATGAAGAGTATGTGCCATTCGATGTGAACGACTCGGAAAGCCGAAGCGCGGGTTTTTTGGTATCCAAGCGGCCAGAGTGGAGCAACGAGGAAGAAGTGCGACTGATTCGTGTGCGCGGCTCAGGACCACAAGTGAGAATCGAGCCACAGTGGTTAACGCGGATTATCCTTGGGAAGGACATGTCACCAGAGAACCAGCAGCAAATTCGCGTATGGGCCAAGCAACGCCACCCGGAGCTTCATGTGGTTAGCGCATACTTTGATGAACTGAATCAAGAGATTCGCGTAAAAGAGTGACCTAGGGTGCTTGTGGCGACTTATAAAAACTCTAAGGGATCCTTATTGACTAACACACGTATCACGATTATGTGTCAGGTGCATAATCACCGAAGTTAGCGTAGTAAAAACAGTCAGTTGAATGTTCCAGACCGTTGCCTCCAACTCAGAACGCAGTCACGATATCAGGTAATGTTTTCAGCGACGTTGCCACGTGTCGTACACGTGTCGTATTAGAGCCAGGAGAGCTTAATGTAGTGCTCCCCGCTAATTTAGACAGTCAGGGCCTCGTTTTTTAGTACACCTGCAAAAGCCAAGAAGGCCTCGTGCGGGGTGCGATTGCGGACTCCGCGATGAGGCCGGTCGTGATTGTACTCCTCGATCCAACGAGCGATCGAGGCACGCGCTTCTTCCAAGCTGCGATATTCCGCCGTCCAGACTTCCTCTTCCTTCAGACTGCGATGGAACCGTTCGATGTAGCTGTTGCCCTCCGGGTGATGATACGCCGTCCGCCGGTGGGTGATGCCGAGCCGCCCGAGCGTCTCCAAGAAGCGCGAAGAAGTGAACTGCGTGCCGTTGTCCGTCGTGAGCGTCAGATTCGCCTCGCGGCTGCCCTCGGGCAGCCGTCCGAGTACGGCCTGCTCCACCGCAGCGAGCGCGTCTTCGGTCCGGCAGCGCTGCGAAAGATTCCAACCCACGATCTCCCGCGTGCAGCAGTCGATCACGCACACCAGGTACGCCCAACCCACCGCCGGCCCCGCCCAGATCTTGGTCATGTCGGACTGCCAGATCTGATTCGGCCAGGCGGCTTCCACACGGCCCCACTCTTTCTTCCGTCGCGCACGCAAACGCCGCGAGCGTACCAGCAACCCACGTTCGCGCATCACCCGTAACACCCGCTTGTGATTCACCGGAAGGTTTTCTTTTCTCCGCAGCCACCAAGCGACGCGGCGATATCCGTACGCGGGTTTTTCCCCGCAGGCCACGACGATCTGCTCGTCATAGCGTCGGTCGGCCCGACTGCCTCGCGGCCGCTTCCGGTAGTACAGACTCGACCGGCTGATGGCCAACGTCGCCGCCACCAGCGTGGCCGTGTAGCCTTGCGTCACCATCTCTCGTGCCTGGGAGTGAGCCGCACCACAGCTCACTCCCCCACGACGTTTTTTAGGATTTCGATCTCCAGCGATTTTCGCCCCAGCGTTCGTTCCAACTGCCGGATGCGATGGTCCTTCTCGGTTTCCGCCGCGGCAGCGCTTCTCCCCCCAAGCGCTGCCTTCGCTCCCTGCTCCGCTTCATCCTTCCAGCGATAGAACAGATTCGGAGCGATCCCGTGACGCCGACACGTCTCCGAGACGTTCCCGCTCTTGATGCCTTCCTGCACGATCTGCCACTTTTCTTCCGGGGATCGATCTACGCGTGGTTTCCTGCCCATGTTGCCTCCTGTTTGGAGGCCCCGATTCTACCTAACTGAGGTGTCCAGTTTTAGCGGGGAGCACTACATTAACAAGAAAATTCGTTCAAATTAGGGTAAACGCCCTATACCGCTGCACTGGACGCACGGTTACTGTGCCCTTGCGGCTTTTAGTGGCTCGACCATGATATCCAAGCGGATCCTAATCGCGGACGACAGCGACACCATTCGCAGGGCCGTTCGTTCATATCTTATCCAACGACATTTTGATGTTTGTGGCGAAGCCGTTGATGGTGAAGATGCTATCGAAAAAGCCCGCGAACTCAAGCCCGATTTGATTCTCCTGGATTTGGCGATGCCTCGGACAAATGGCATCGTGGCGGCATCGGTCCTGAAAGACCTGATGCCGAACGTGCGGATAGTTCTGTTCACCATAGTATGGCGAATCAGTCAGCAGGAGCTTCACTTCCAAAAGACTTGCTGTTGACGCGGTAATTGCTAAAGGCGACGGCATGAGCAGACTGGCAGACTGTGTTCAAAGCTTGTTGCGTTCATAGATTTGATCCCGCCACGATGAGTTATGGTGTTGCGATGATTCCCGAGGTAGTGCAGCTTCGACGAACTCTTCGCAGCTCGTGTATCCCGTACTTCTCCAGGATGGTCAGGTATTCTCCGCGGGCGTATGCAGTCCCGGTCCGAGTGGATGAACCGGTTCCCTCCGTTGCGGGCTTCACCCAACACCCTGAAGAAGGAGTTGGCTTCGGGCTCAAATCGTGCGACACGGATGGCAAGCCGACAAAAATTCCTGAATCGCTTGCAATCGCCTTCCCGAATCCTCCAAAACGGCTTGTCGTCAAGTTCCAAGAACATACATTCTCAACCGCCAACCTCAGTTAACAGCCTTGAAGCCAAATTCGTTACAATTTGCCGGAGCCGAGACAAATCGAGGGGAATCAGCAGGCTCTGAGAAGACAACTCAGATTGACCTTCTTTCCCCAGTTTTTTGGTTGCCATTTCCCGCCGTTCATCGCAATTGGCATGGCACTCGTATGACACTCACGCATCCACAAATTGCTGAGACAATCCAACCGTCGCGGCTGTACCCAATTGCAGGGCCTGACGCGCGGCATTTGTTTGCATAAAACTTGGTCGCAATACGGGGATGGCAATGAAGCCGAAGAGCCCTTATAAGTGATTCGGACTCTCGTGGACTCCGGATTTCTTCCTGTATAACGCCTTGTCTGCCGCAAGCAAAAGAGTTTCGACCGTCGCACCATCTGCGGGATAGATGGCAACTCCTGCGCTCACGGATAATTTGGGCTCCCTGCCGTCAGTTACAAGGTTGTCGCATAGACGTTGGGCAATCGATTTGGCCGGTTCTATCCCTGTTTCAGGCAAGACGACCGCGAACTCGTCTCCTCCAAAACGCGCTGCAGTATCGATGTTCCGACACCCGGCGGTTAAGACCTTGGCCAGTCGGCATAGTGCCTCGCCGCCGGTCAAGTGCCCGTAACGATCATTGATCTGTTTCAACTTGTCCAAGTCAAATAGCAACAGAGCGAACTCTCGTCCGGTGCGTTTAAATCTTTTTATTTCACTGTCTAGTACTTCCAGAAGGTGTCGATAGTTCGCCAGACCAGTCAGCGGGTCTCTGGCTGCCTGCTGCCGGAGTTGATCCTCGATCTCGCATTGTTTGGTCACGTCCTCAACAATAATCTCGTAGCCGTCCCCCTTGCCTTCCCCCGTGCTGACTTCGCGTCCGCTCAGGCGGACCGTCAAGCTAGTGCCATTTTTCCGGCTCCAGACATTTTCCAGGGGATCCACTAGGCCGTTCTCGCCCTCTTCTCCCAGCAATTGCGCCCGTTTGGAAGGATCGCGAAGAATCTCGGCTACGAGGTTCGATCCTAGGAGTTCCTCTCTTGATTCACAACCGAGCATTTTCACCAGGGCCCAGTTGACGTCCAGAAACTGGCCTTCCATCCCGCAGCGGCAAATTCCAAATGCGGCATTCCCCATTAGAGCCTGGTAGCGTGCCTCGGAACGTTGTAGCTTTTTTTCGACTCGATTGCGCTCTGCGCGCAAAGTGTTTTCCTTGAAGGCCCGCTGAATTGCAACGGGAAGCCGGCCAAGATTATCCATTTCCACGCAATCGGCAGCCCCTTTCGCAATGAGGTCCGCCGCGGTTCCTGGTTCCATTTTGTGAGCCACAAAAATCAGGGGAATATTTCTGCCGGCTAGGCGTAGAAGATCCGCCGTTGGCGTCCTCTGCGGTTGGGAAATCGGGTACTCGGCGAGAACGATGTCATAGTATCTTGATTTTAGACGTTCGGTACACTGCTCGGGGGTCAGGACGACATCTGCGTCGATCTGGAATTGCAGATCCGCAAATTCCTCCAGACAGCGCTCCACGCATGCTATACGGCTATGGAACAGAAGAACGCGAACCACCGGGCTGGTTACAGCCAGTATATGCGAGCGGGCAGGATCCTCCTTCATCTGTGCGTTCCAGCTTTGCCGCGGGACGTCGCAGTCCGGTTTTTCATCAGTTTGGCTGCCCATCGCGGCATCAATGGCTCTTAGGAGGGTGTCGGCGTGTTCGTCTTTTGTGATGTATCCATTCACTCCGATACTCTTCGCCATTGCTGTTAGCGTCTTGCTTTTCTCAAAGGTCAAAATCAGAATCGGAGTACGAGTCGCCACTTTTCTTATTTCCCTTGCCGCGCTGAAACCGTCGAGGAGCGGCATGGAAACATCCAAGATTACCAGATCTGGTTTCGAGCCTATCGTCTTTTCGACCGCCTCTCTTCCGTTGCTAGCCTCTAACACTTGGATATCACGATGAGACGATTCGAGAAGCGAGCGAATGCCTCTCCTCACCATTTCATGGTCGTCTGCGATCAGCACTCGGGGGGCCATGCGTGGATCACCTTCTAGAGACTGTCACGGGCGGATGGAGGCTGGTATCAGTAAGACACTGTATTGGCTCCAGTTGATAAATGTCCTCTTTCGCCTAAATCTCTGCCGGGCCTATATACATTAAACACTGTAGGTTGCTGCGGAAAGTCTTGTGCTGTGAATTGCGTATTTAGATTTGACTCATATAAAATGTCGTGTTTGCTGATGGTTTTGGCAGACAAACCATGCGTGAAAGAATAGTACGGTTCTGCATCAATGAATGCGAGCGAAACGCGGCACACGGCGCTCAGCCCTTTCCGCACGCGATAGTTCTTGCCTTGGGAGATGAGTATGAAAAGACCCGATCAAGCTCTAGTACCTTCAAATGCAGATCGCGGGCCAAGCCCGAAAAGTAATGGACAACGCGACCTTCGTGCCGACGTTTCGTTCGCTGATCTGAGCGCAGTCCTATCGTGCCTCCAGACGATGCGAGATGGTGACTTCTCCGTGCGCCTCCCTGGGAACTGGACCGGCCTGACTGGAAAGATCGCGGATGCATTTAATGAAATTGTCACTGCCAACCAACAAATGGCCAAAGAGCTAAAGCGTGTCGGAAAAGTTGTGGGCAAAGAAGGGAAAACCCGCGAACGCATGCGATTTGATCTGCCGAAAGCCGCGTGGGGTGAAATGGAGATGTCGGTCAATATGCTCGTAGATGACCTGCTCCGCCCCACAACGGAAGTCACGCGCGCTATTGCCGCCGTTGCAAAGGGCAATCTAACGCAAACTGTCCAATTGGATGTAGATGGGCGGCCCTTGGAGGGTGAATTCCTGCGTTCGGCGACCATCGTAAACACGATGATCCAGCAACTCGGCGTGTTTACTTCGGAGGTTACGCGTGTGGCGCGCGAAGTCGGCACCGACGGAAAGCTTGGCGGCCAGGCACAGGTGCCTGGTGTTGCGGGTACATGGAAGGACCTCACCGACTCCGTTAACTCCATGGCCAGCAATTTGACCGGCCAAGTGCGAAATATCGCCGAAGTGGCCACCGCCGTGGCCAGCGGTGACCTGTCGCGCAAGATTACGGTCGATGTTCGAGGCGAAATCCTTCAGCTAAAAGAAGCCATCAACACAATGGTAGATCAGTTGCGTTCGTTCGCGTCCGAAGTAACGCGTGTGGCGCGGGAAGTGGGCACGGATGGCAAGCTCGGCGGACAGGCAGTGGTGCCAGGTGTGGCCGGCACCTGGAAGGACCTTACAGACTCGGTCAACGCCATGGCCGGAAACTTGACTGCCCAAGTGCGCAACATCGCCGAGGTAACCACGGCGGTGGCTCGCGGCGACTTGTCGCGCAAGATCACTGTGGATGTGAAGGGCGAAATTTTGGAATTGAAGAACACCATTAACACGATGGTGGACCAGCTAAACGCCTTCGCGGGCGAAGTAACGCGCGTGGCGCGAGAAGTGGGAACGGAAGGTAAATTGGGCGGTCAAGCACAGGTACCCGGTGTGGGCGGCACTTGGAAAGATCTGACCGACAACGTCAATTTCATGGCCAGCAACTTGACGGGTCAGGTGCGCAACATCGCCGAAGTTGCCACGGCGATCGCTAGAGGGGACCTATCGCGCAAGATTACAGTGGACGTGCGCGGAGAAATTCTGGAGCTCAAAGAAACGCTTAACACCATGGTGGACCAACTCAATCGCTTCGCCGGTGAGGTGACCCGCGTAGCCCGCGAAGTGGGCAGCGAAGGGCGTCTCGGCGGTCAAGCCAACGTGCCCGGAGTTGCAGGAACGTGGAAGGACTTGACGGACTCGGTCAATTCAATGGCCGGCAACTTAACAGCCCAAGTACGCAACATCGCCGAAGTAACCACGGCCGTGGCACTCGGAGATTTGTCGCGCAAGATTACAGTGGACGTGAAGGGCGAAATTCTCGAATTGAAAAACACGATCAACACGATGGTGGACCAACTCAACGCGTTTGCTGGCGAAGTCACGCGCGTGGCGCGCGAAGTGGGCACGGAAGGCAAGCTCGGTGGCCAGGCGCAGGTGCCTGGAGCGGGCACTTGGAAGGACCTCACCGACAACGTGAACTTCATGGCCAGCAACTTGACAGGTCAGGTGCGCAACATCGCTGAAGTGGCAACCGCTGTGGCAAGAGGCGATTTGTCGCGAAAAATTACCGTCGACGTGAAGGGCGAAATCCTTGAACTCAAGGACACACTCAACACCATGGTGGATCAGTTGCGGTCGTTCGCTTCCGAAGTGACCCGCGTGGCGCGCGAAGTCGGCACGGACGGAAAACTTGGCGGCCAGGCACAGGTGCCGGGCGTAGGGGGGACGTGGAAGGACCTCACTGACTCCGTAAACTCAATGGCCAGCAACTTGACCGGTCAGGTGCGTAACATCGCCGAAGTGGCTACGGCCATTGCTAGCGGTGACCTTTCCAAGAAAATCGCGGTGAACGTGAGTGGCGAGATTCTTCTGCTGAAGGAAACTATCAACACGATGGTGGACCAGCTCAATGCGTTCGCCGGTGAAGTGACGCGCGTGGCGCGCGAAGTGGGTAGCGAAGGTCGGCTTGGCGGTCAGGCCAATGTGCCCGGCGTGGCAGGAACCTGGAAGGACCTCACGGATTCGGTTAACTCGATGGCGGGAAACCTCACGGGCCAGGTGCGTAACATCGCCGAGGTGACCACGGCAGTGGCCCGCGGCGACTTGTCGCGCAAGATCACCGTGGATGTAAAGGGCGAAATCCTGGAATTGAAGAACACGATCAACACCATGGTGGATCAGTTAAACGCTTTCGCCGCCGAAGTTACCCGCGTGGCGCGCGAAGTCGGTACTGACGGCAAGCTAGGCGGCCAGGCACAGGTGCCTGGTGTTGCTGGCACTTGGAAAGATCTCACGGACAACGTGAACGTGATGGCTGCAAATCTCACTGAGCAGGTGCGCGGAATTGTGAAGGTAGTGACCGCTGTTGCAAATGGTGAGCTGACGAAAAAACTAACCGTTCAGGCTAAAGGTGAAGTCGCTGCGCTAGCCGATACGATCAACAACATGACTGATACGCTAGCCACCTTTGCGGACCAAGTGACCACCGTTCCTCGAGAAGTGGGCGTCGAAGGCAGGCTCGGCGGTCAAGCGAACGTACCTGGCGCAGCTGGCACGTGGAAGGACCTTACCGGCAACGTCAACCTCCTCGCTGACAACCTTACCAATCAAGTCCGTGCCATCGCGGAAGTAACTACGGCAGTTACCAAGGGTGACTTGACTCGTTCGATCCAAGTTGAGGCTAGCGGCGAGGTGGCCGAGCTGAAAGATTACATCAATACTATGATCGACAACCTTCGGCTCACCACGGACCGCAACAATGAGCAGGACTGGCTGAAGACGAACCTTGCGCGGTTCACTGGAATGTTGCAGGGGCAGCGCGATCTCTCTACCGTCGGCCGAATGCTTTTGTCCCAGTTGGCTCCACTCGTTAATGCCCAGCAAGGCGTGATCTACCAAATGGAGGGAGAGGAACCTGGGAACATGGTCTTGCTATCGGCCTTCGCAGATGGCGCAGAAGGCGGGCACTCCGATCATCTGCGCGTCGGGGACGGTCTCGTCGGACAATGTGCTGCCGAAAAGACCCGCATGCTAATCACCAACATACCATCACATGCCATTCCAATACGCTCGGGCTTATTCGAGGCCGTTCCGCGAAACGTGATTGTCTTGCCCGTTCTCTTTGAAGATAGGGTTAAAGCGGTCATCGAGCTAGCTTCGCTGAGCGTCTTTACCGCATCGCATCTTGCGTTTCTTGAACAACTGACCTCCAGCATCGGCATTGTGCTCAATAGCATTGAGGCCACGATGCAGACAGAAGGCTTGCTAAAGCAATCTCAGCAACTAGCGGCCGAACTTCAGGCGCAGCAGACGGAATTGCAACAGACCAACGAACAGCTCGCGCAAAAAGCTCAACAGCTTGCCGAGCAGAACGTCGAGGTGGAGCGCAAGAATCAGGAAATTGAACAGGCACGAAGAGCCGTGGAAGAGAAAGCCAAAGAGCTGGCTCTAACCTCTAAATATAAGTCGGAATTCCTGGCAAACATGTCACATGAGCTGCGCACACCCCTCAACAGCATTCTCGTTCTAGGTCAGCAGCTCAACGACAACCCCGACGGTAATCTGACACCCAAACAGGTTGAGTTCGCTCGCACGATTCACGGCGCGGGAAGGGACTTGTTGAATCTGATTACCGATATTTTGGACCTCTCGAAAATCGAATCCGGAACGGTTTCAGTGCAGGCGGATGAAGTCTTCTTCGCAAGCCTGCTTGACATGATCGCGCGGCCTTTCCGCCATGAGGCTGACGGTCGTCACCTTAATTTCGAAATACAAACTGATCCGAATCTTACGCGCAGCCTAGTCACCGACTCAAAGCGCTTGCAACAGGTACTCAAGAATCTTCTTTCTAACGCGTTTAAATTTACCGAACATGGCAGCGTGCGTCTAAATGTATTTGCTGCGGAAAGCGGCTGGAGCGAAGATCATCCTGTCCTCGGGAAATTAGCCTCCGTGGTTGCTTTCGAGGTTTCCGATACGGGCATCGGCATTCCAGCTGAGAAACAGCGACTCATCTTTGAGGCTTTCCAGCAAGCCGACGCCGGCACCAGCCGTAAATATGGTGGCACCGGACTTGGACTCGCGATTAGTCGTGAACTTGCTGGTCTGCTCGGAGGAGAGATTCAACTGCGCAGCGCCCCAGACAAAGGAAGCACGTTTACGCTCTACCTGCCCCAAACCTACGTAGGTTCATCGACGAGTACCGCAAGTGCCGACACGAAAGCCTCAATAGCTTCCACGGTCCTACGGCCATCCACCGCAGCGGCATCGGAGCGTTCAGACGAGTATATTCCGGACGACCGGGAAAATTTGAAGGAGGGCGATTCTGTTCTCTTGATAGTAGAGGACGATCTTCACTACGCTCGGCTGTTATGCGATCTATCCCACGAGAAGGGCTTCAAGGTTTTGGTCGCTACTCGTGGCGCAGAAGCCTTGGAGCTAGCCCGGGAGTTCCATCCAACTGCTGTATCGCTCGACGTCTTCTTGCCAGATATGTTGGGCTGGACCGTTCTCAAGCATTTCAAACAAGATCCGGCGATGCGTCATATCCCGGTCCAGATGTTGACACTGGATGAAGACCGGCAGCTTGGCTTGGCAAGCGGGGCATTCTCGTATGTAACCAAACCAACCACATCGGACGAGCTGGAAGCTGCGTTCTCCCGCATCAAAGAGTATACCGCTCCGCGTCGCAAGCGACTCTTAGTGGTGGAAGACGACCCCGGCGAGCAGCTCAGTATACAGGAACTACTCGGCTACGACGATATCGACGTCCAAGTTGCTGCGACTGGCTCTGAAGCGCTGAGGGCTGTTACCGAACAATCGTTCGACTGCGTAGTGCTCGATCTGCGCCTGCCAGATATGTCGGGCTTCGACATACTGGAACGTTTCCGCGATGAGTCATCACTTAGCCAGTTACCGGTTGTTGTATTTACCGGCAAAGACTTGTCTCAGGAAGAAAATGTCCGCCTGCACGCGCTGGCTCGCAGTGTGGTGGTCAAGGGAGTGGAGTCGCCGGAAAGGCTACTTGATGAAACGGCGTTGTTCCTGCATCGCGTCGTCACTGATCTCCCGGCGGAAAAACAGAAAATGCTCGAGCGGTTGCATCACTCAGATGAAGCACTGGTGGGCAAGAAGGTGCTGGTGGTGGATGATGACATACGAAACATTTTCGCGCTCAGTAGCGTGCTGGAACGTCGCGGAATGACCGTGCTCAATGCCGGGACAGGCCGCGAAGCGGTCGCAACGCTTGAGTCAACTCCAGACGTCGCGATCGTGCTGATGGATATCATGATGCCAGAGATGGATGGATATGAGACGATGCAGGTCATTCGGCAAAATCCTTTATTCCGCCGCCTGCCAATCGTCGCGTTAACGGCTAAAGCTATGAAAGGAGATCGCGAAAAGTGTCTCGAAGCTGGAGCATCGGAATATTTGGCAAAACCCGTAAATACTGAACAGCTACTTTCGGCGCTGCGGATGTGGTTTCATCGATAGACAAGTATTGCGGTCCGAGGATAGACAGCATAGTCTCATCCGGGGTGAGCAGAACTATGATCGAGCGACAGAAGATCAACATTCTCATGATAGACGATCAGCCCGCAAAGCTACTCAGCTACGAAGTCATACTCAAAGAACTGGGCGAAAATCTCATCAAAGCCCATTCCGGCAGAGAAGCCTTAGACCATCTGCTAAAAACTGATATCGCCGTCGTTTTAATGGATGTCAGCATGCCGGAACTGGACGGTTTCGAGCTGGCGGACATGATCCGGCAGCACCCTCGTTTTCAGAGAACCGCCATCATCTTCATCTCCGCAGTACATCTCACGGATTTAGACCAGCTCAAGGCGTACCAGCGGGGCGCCGTAGATTACATTTCCGTTCCGATCGTTCCAGAACTGTTGCGTGCGAAGGTGAGCATCTTCGCGGATCTGCATCGCAAGACGCGGCAGATGGAGATCCTGAACGGCGAATTGCACAGCCTTTCAGCCCGTCTGATGGCGACCCAAGATGAAGAGCGTCGGCGCATTGCCCGCGACTTGCACGATAGCGTGGGCCAATTGGTTGCTGCACTTTCGATGAATAGCGCACGGGCTTTCACGGAGGCAGAAAAACTCAGTCCTGCAGCCGGCGACGCGCTGCGTCAGAATATTTCGATGGTCCAACAGCTTTCAAATGAAATACGCACGATCTCACATTTGCTTCATCCGCCCCTTCTTGATGAGATCGGTCTGTTGCCTGCGATACAAATGTTTGCAGAAGGGTTTGCTGAGCGTAGCAAGATAGAGGTTGTCGTGGAGCTTGCGCCCGAAATAGGCCGTCTTGCACCCAACGTGGAAATTTCGATCTTTCGAATTGTGCAAGAATGTTTGACCAATGTCTACCGCCATTCAGGAAGTAAAACAGCATGTATCAAGATTTGGTCCTCCGACGGAAAGATGCTCACCGTTCAGGTTTGCGACCAAGGTAAAGGAATACCTGCTGATCGTCGCGTCTCCGTGTCGCTCGGAACAAGCCACGGGTTAGGAGTGAGCGGGATGCGGGAGCGCGTAAGGGAGCTTGGTGGCACGCTCGAAATTCAATCGAATGGGAATGGCACGACCGTCACAGCGGCGTTTCCTGCCGCAGCCCTGGGCGATCACGCGCCGCTCCGAGGATCAAGAAGCTGCCTGGCAGGCGTCACCGGGAAGCGAAATACTTAGCGGCTGCTCAGGAACCCTTGGGCTCTGTTGCGTCCGTTCTAGTGTACACAGCGCTGCGCCCAGAGGAATGCTTTCGGATGCGGTGGGAAGGGAATTACGTCGGGCACGATATCGGCATGTGCAGCTTGCGGTGGAGCCCGCCCTCCGAGCGTAAAGTTTGCGAACGCAGGAACGAGTCGACAAAATGGCCGAGAACCAATCGTCTCTAGCACGGTCTGGATGCCTTCCCTGTAACGCCAGCCACTTCTGCGCGTGTGAAGGCCATATCCGGTCGGGGTGTCGTCTAAATTCGCGGGGAAGGCCGACGGAGTTATTCTGCGATCACCCGTAGAGGTGGTGGAATGTCCGATCAAGAAAAGCGGAAATCTGCCTTACGTCGATACATTGTATTCCGTGTGAAGGCCATTGAATTTCTGGACCTGGGTGGCCAGCATCAAGGTCTCATCAGCGGCAACATCGAGCCATACCCTACTTTTCGGCCAGCGGGCAACATGGCTGATTCGCTGCGAACTGTTCTTCTTAGTTGGTTTGTGCTGTTTGTCTGATCGATGACCGCGTGAAAATCAGCTTAGCGGGCGATTGGGGACGATGAGGGCGCACACTGCGAGGCCATCGTCGGAAGTGAAACGTGCGCGACGGTAGAACAGGTGGTCATAAGCAGAGCGAAGGACGGTGCGGGCGCATAGCAGGAGCGGGGGCAGTTCGCTCTCTCCTAACCCCTATCCCCTCAACTGAATGACGGCAACGTTCAGCGCGCCCATACCGGATGCTACTATTTCCGAATCTGTATATCTCAACCGACAATGCCTGATGATTTGGGCATCCTTTGAGGAATCGGGCTGGAGAAGTCTCGCTCGAAATCATCTGTATCTGGGCAGGCGAAACCCGCCTTCTAAGTCCTGCTCCTTCAGTCCCCAAAGGAACCCGGATCGTGAAGGTTTTTGGGCAGGTTAGCTTTGCGGACGGTCCACGGTCTCGGATAAAGTGGCAGAGGCGCGTGAGAACCTGAGGACCGCGAATTCGATTGAGCGTCTGCGGTTTTTCGAGGCTCAAGGGGCAAGGGCCTATTGGTCCGCATGGCGTGCTCTGCCCATCGTCTTCCCGAACAAGGACGTGCCTCGCGTGCCAGTACATTGGCAAACCTTTGGGTTCCGCGTGTCGCCGCTCACCGGCTCGCCTCGCCTTGCGGTCAATCCACCTAACGCGATGCTGAATTATCTGTACGCCGTGCTTGAATCTGAGGCACGTTTGGCTGCGGCTGCCCTCGGACTTGACCCTGGCCTCGGTGTCTTGCACCTCGACACAAAAGCCCGCGATAGCTTGGCTTGTGATCTCATGGAACCGATTCGGCCTCGGATAGACGCTTACGTTCTGGATTGGATCACTCGCGAAAGGCTCCGTCGTGAACGGTTCTTCGAGGAGCGTAACGGCAACTGCCGCTTAATGGCCTCGTTCGCCGTTCGACTCTCCGAGACTGCGCCGACTTGGGCTCGCGCGGTTGCACCGTTGGCCGAAGGGCTCTGTCGCGCGTTGTGGAAGCCTAGACCACGGCTCGACGAACTTCGTCCACCGACACATCTGACGTAAAGTCACCGTCGCCAAGTGAAAGGTAGTTCTCCGCTTCCCAATGCGGTTCCGTTGCAACGACCGCCGCGAATTTGCAAGACATGTGGAGTGCCAATCCAATCCGGTAGCACGTATTGCGCTTTATGCACTCGTTCACTTTCTCGGGAAACTATGATCGAGGCAGCGAAGTTAGGGCGCATCGCGACGCACAGCCCGAACGCTGAGGCATTGCGCGGAGCAACGCAGCGCCGACAGCAATTGGCTATCCGAACATGGAAACCATCCGATTTGCCGGAGTGGTTGACCGAAAAGGTTTATCGCGACCAAATTCAGCCGAAGTTGGCGACGTTTACGGTTTCGGCCATAGCGTCGGCGCTGGAAGTCTCGAAGCCTTACGCTACGGATATACGATCAGGGAAGCGGGTGCCGCATCCGAGACATTGGTTAGCCCTGCACAACCTTCAAACCCTGGCTGTTCCCCCTGTGCGGACGCCTGCGCCGAAGACCCCGGTAAGCCGCCACTCCGCCCGCGCCCGAACATGCAGCTAGGGCGATTCACGCGACATTAGCCCAGGGTGCATCCTTCCAGTCCTGGATGCTTGCACCGAATTCTAAGCCTACGCAAAACTGCCCGTTAGTGAGCGGATAACAGTAGATCACTTTCCCTTGCCGCCGAAACTCGCCTGACGTGGAAGTAAGACCCAACTGGTCTCCCGGACGCCAGCGCCGGCTTGTAAGTACGCGAGCACCACGCCGACTGATGTTGAGTGTCGTCGTGGTTTCGGCAATGAAGGCGTTTTCTACAGCTGCGAGACGAACCGGTACCTTGACGTTTGCTCTTTTCGCAATTCTTCCATCTGATGGCATAAACTAGGCCCCTCCGCGGCCATGATTTTCAAGGGGCTGGGATGGTTGTTCACAGGTTGCTCAAACAATGCCCTGGACGCTCCCGTTTTTGCTGATACATATTCCGATCCGCGTGCTCCATGAGTTCTCCAAGCGAGACCGCGTGCTGCGGATCGAACCGTGCAACTCCGGCGCTGAGCGATAGCTCGTAACGAGACTCGTCTGCGTTCGACTTCTTGAGACACTTTTTCAATCGTTGGAGGATCACTTCCTCATTTTGACTGGAAGCTTCCAGCGCCAAGACCGCAAACTCGTCACCACTCAGGCGGGCCAGAATATCGGAATGACGGAATGCCTCTTCCAGCGCGTCTGCTGTGCGCACAAGTGCCAGATCCCCTTCCCGGTGCCCATAGCAATCGTTGATTTTTTTCAAATTGTCTACGTCACCATAAAACAACAACATGCTTTGGTTATTCCGGCGCGCGAGCTTTAGCTGTTGCGTCGCCGCAGCAAAGAACCCGCGCCGGTTGTACAAACAGGTTAGATCGTCGGTGAGGGCCAGATAACGGAGTTCTCGCTCCACAATCACGTCCCGAATAGCACTCCAGACTGCGGGGTGGGTGGCAACCCGGAGGGTCTGCGTGTCAGTGGCGTCTAACTTCAGAGCCTTCGAAAGCTCCTCTACCTTGCGCACAACGTTACCTAGCTCTTTGTCCGCGACCAGCAAAGCGGAGGAGAGCGAGCCTTCGAGGTCCGTTCCCGAAGGATCCTTCTGCCTATTCATAGAGATGGGCCTGCGGTGGGATGCTGGATTTGGCAGGCATGTCCTGAGGCTGCTGACGTGATGGCCGTTACCCTCTTGCGAGCTCCGCACTGGCATCTTGCCTCCTAGGAACCCAAAGACGTGCTGAATGCCATCAATCGAGCATATATCCCATTGAACTGGATGCCTGACAATCCGGGGAAGGCCTCAATCCTGCTGTAGGTGATTCACCCAGTACTTCGGACTGACTGGACACCTGCGCACAGGAAAAGTCATGCTGTATCTGCTGCTTTGAGAGGAGTTTCGCTCGCGATTCAGGTGTTCACCTGGGGTCCCTGAAAGAAATGAGTTTCCAGGGGTGTCCGCAGGCCGTCCGCAAGGTGGACACGGGTCTTGCCGCATCTAGCTCAGATCGTACTTACACCGTGATGACTACCAGTTCAATCTGCACTCCGGGATCGTTGTATTCGCACAGCCAGTACAATCCGCCGTCAAAGACGATGTAGTACTCGTCGCTGTCGACCCAATAGTTCGGCCACGGTTCTTCAAGCACGAACCAGAAGCCCGAATATTGGAAGCGTGGGAATCCGCCCACCATCGTCGGAGGTCCGGGCATCTGGAACGTATGTCCCTGCCCGAAGTGCGCCTGGAACTGCGCCTGCGGAATCTGCACGATCCGCTCGCCGCCGGTCGGGTGATACTGCCTCATGTGCGCCTGCTCATAGTGCGCTGTCTGTTGTGGATTGCCGCGAGCCGGCTGTCCGCCGCCGCTTGTGCTCTGTTGCGCCCGCTCCCCGCGGTTTGCTGGCTGAGAGTGTTCGCGTGAAGCGTTCTGTTGCTGCTCCTGCTTCTGCTGCGTCTTTGCAGCCTTTTGCTGTTCCTTTTGCTGTTGTTGCTGCGCTTTCTGTTGGTTCTTTTGCGCCTGCTGTTGCGTTTTTTGCGTGCCCTTGTCTTGCTGCTGCTTTTGTTGGTCCTGCGGATGCTGCGTCTGTGGCTGGTGCGCCGGAGGCGTCACGGGGTGCGCAGGCTTCTGGTCTTGCTGCGGTGGCTTCTGTGGCTTCGGCTTGTCCTGTTGCTGCTCTTGCTGGTCCTGCGGTTTTGACTGCGCCGTCGGCGCGATTCCCAATAGCACCAACAGAGCCGCGGTGCCAAGTGTTGCCGTCACGAGTTTCATGAGCGTCTCCTATAGGCGCGTCTGGCTGTCATGCTGTCAGAGCCGATGGGCCCGGCCAGGAGTCGCGCCGGAACTGGGCATCACGCTGGGCTGCAGGGGCCTAAAAAACGTTGCACCACCAACGTAGCAAAAGCTTCGTGTCGGCCATAGGCAATGGGAACCGTATTTCACGGTGGGTCTTCCGCGTAGGGTATCCACCGGGTCAATTGTCCTTATTGCGACATTCCTTGAGAAATTTGCTCCGCATCCCAACTGCGGTCCGCCGTCATAATTTCCCTACTCGGATTTCTCGCTGCCATTCTAGGGGCTTTAGCCACTATGACAGGCATGCCGGAATTATCGTATTGAGACGCGTGGAGTTCCGCCATAGGTGGCGCACTGAATTCGAGCCGGGAAAAATCCAACGCCATGTAAGGCAGAATCTCCTCATTCTACAGCTACGCCTGAACCAACCCGCGCCGAACGGCATAGCGCACCAGAGCAGCCGTTTCGTGAATGTCGAGCTTCTCCATGATGCGCGTGCGGTGGGTTGCCGCGGTCTTGACGCTGATGTTCAGGACTCCGGCTGCTTCTTTTGTCGAGTTGCCCTCGGCAATCAGTTGGAGGACTTGTCGTTCACGAGGACTGAGCGGCTCGGACGAAGGTTCCTTCTTGTTTTGGTACGCCTGGACCACGGCGAGGGAGACTTCCGGACTTAGGTAGACGCCGCCGCGCGAAGCTTCGCGGATCGCCTTAACGAGTTTTTCGGCGGCATGCGTCTTGACCACGTATCCCTTGGCCGCCGACGCGGAGGGCGTCGAGGAGATACGGACCTTCATCATGGACCGTGAGGAAAATGATCTTGGTCTGCGGCGAAACTTTTTGAATTTCCTTCGCAGCGTCGATGCCATTGAGAACGGCCATGCTGACATCCAGCACGGCGACATCCGGATGCAACGATTCCGCAATCTTTACAGCTTCCTGTCCGTTGGAAGCCTCGCCAACGATTTTGAGCCCTTCCTTTTCGAGCAGAACCTTCAACGACTGGCGTACGATTTGGTGGTCGTCCGCGAGCAAAACCTGTATTGGCATGATTTGAGCCTCCACCGGGAACGAGAATCGTAAGCTCTGTCCCTGTTGTTCGCAACAAGAACCTCTGCGTCCGCTGGACCCTTTGTCCGGCACTGCCTGATTTCCGTCGTTGCACTCATAAAACTCAGCATTACGGGGAGCAGATCCCAACAACGCACCTCCGGCCTATTTTTGTAAGAATCGACGTGAATTTCATGCGTTTTCCAGAGGTTTGTCCATACACAACACACTGTAGGCGGGACGGCACAGGGGGGTGCAACTTTGGCCGCTTCTGTATCCTATCCCCGCAACCGTTTGATGGGTATGCGTATACGCATGCGAAAAAGGGATCACCCACTGCACCGTGAACAAATCTTGCCGGCAGCGGGGATCGGTCCTGGTGCAGACTGCTAATCTAGGAGGCGAATCGAGAATGTCTGGATGGGTATCCTGTCAGAGGTTCTAAGTCTAGATTTTTTCGAAAAAGTGGGCGACCTTCTTGCCGGCCACCTCCGTGTAGTAGACGGTGACCTTGGCGCCCTTTTCGGTTCCCATCGCCATATCTTTTCCCGCATCCTCGGCGGCATGGTCGGTCATCCGGAACGTCTCCTCAGTGCCATCAGCGCTCTCGACCACCAGTCTCTTCCCGCCTCTGTCAATCACTTTGATCGTGCCATCCGTTGCCTTCAGGCCATCCTTATCAACCTTGTCAATCTCCACTGCCGTGTCTTCAGTCCCACGCGTCGTGTAGTGAACCACGACGTCCGTTCCTTCCTTCAAGCCATGCCAGGAATCTTCGCTTGCTTTCGCCGACACATCTGCGCCATGGACCGCTGTCTTATCGACAAAATGCAGTGAGTGCTCCGTGCCATCGGCCGTTTTGATTACCATGGTCTTGGTCGCCGAATCGATCTTTTCGATCGCTCCGTGGACCGCGCTGACAACATCTACCGCGGCGTACACCGTCGCAACCAACATCAATACCAGGGTTAGACTTCCAATTGTTTTCCTCATCGCGTAAGCATACGCAGCCTCGCCCACATTGTAAAGCGCGCTTTAGAACTCTTCTTGTCGATTTTGTGGCATCATCTCCCCCTCTATACCGGCACCGACGCTCATTTCTTGCGCTTTGCCATCCCATGCGCCATGGCAAGCAGCACGGTGCGGTCCCGTTCATTCATCTTGCTGAGTAAACGCCACAATTTAATGAAGAATTTCTCTTCCTTCGAGGTACTGCCGAACGATTTCCCTTTGCCTGCCGCGCGTAAAGCATGAGGCATGGGGCTTGGCTTTTCATCCCGTTGCCGATGAACACTTGATATGTCGGGATCTCAAACGCCCGCGCGAACTTCTCAATCGTCTGCGGTGAAGGGACCGTATAACCATTTTCGACGCGGGAAGTGTAACATCGAGTAGTCCTGTTCGGCTCTCGATGTCACCTTGACTAAGCTTCTTTGCCTCGCGGATCTTCTCGGAGCCGTTGTCCAATTTGCATGGCGGCGTGAAGCTAATTCATACAGAGGAGAAGGTCAATCTCCAAATGGGACAATCGTTTCAAGATCGGCGCTTCCGTCGAAAACCGGACTACGGCCTTTAACTTGTCGAAGGCGGTAGGTCTTTCTCTGGAATGAACGGAGCTTCGCAGAACACCACAAACTCATCGGGTGCTCGTTCTTCAGATTTGAAATCTCCGCAGATATACGTGCCGCCTCCGGATGAAGGGATTTCAATCTTGAAGTGATTGAACAGAGTGCAGTTAAAGTCTGCGTCTACCTTTGACGGCCAGTGCGCGGCGTACGCTGGATTGGCAGTGAACCAATAATCGGTGGTCACTGGCGGTTCACCTGCAACTATATTTGGTGTTGGAAAGACCGCAAGGTGCCGCAGATATCTCTTCGACATGGGCTTCGCTTCACGCCATTAGAACAAAGTCGCCGCCTGCAATGGCCGCTTCAATCGCTTTCACGAGTGCTGTCGCGACTGCTGTTTTCGAGACGTATGCGCGGGCCCCAATCCGTTTGGCTTGCTCAATGAAGCCTTGGTCTGCGTGTGATGACAATATTACGATTGCTGACTCCGGCAGTTTTTCTTTAATTTCGCGTGCCGCTTCAAATCCGTTTAGGACCGGCATGGTCACGTTCAAAACGACGACATCCGGCTTCAATTTCTGAGCTTCCTCGATAGCTCTAGCACCGTCTTCTGCTTCCCCGCACACTTCAAAGCGCGGATGTTCTCTCAGGATATGCCGCACGGCCTTTCTTATGGCTGGATGGTCATCCGCGATGAGAATTCGGACAGGCTGTTTCACGTTGACGCTAGCTCCGGGGGGCATTGACCAAAACTAGTTGAAGTGCTGAGGAGGCTGTATACACCCCATACCGTATTTTATGCCCAGGTTGTACTGTAGAATTCGCAGCGAGGAGCGGCGACGGCATCCACAAACTGTGAGCAGTTTGACCTGCTCCCCGAAATTTAGTCCAGCCAAAACTTAGCTTCTCCGGGTATAAGACCGCGAGAGGAGAAGCGCCATGAAAAGGAGTCGCTTTAGTGAAGAGCAGATCGTCGGGGTGTTGAAAGAGGCGGAGGCCGGAGTCCCGGTGAAGGACCTCTGCCGCCGGGTGGGGATCAGCGACGCCACGTTCTACCACTGGAAGGCGAAGTACGGGGGCCTGGAAGTGAACGAGACCCGGCGGCTGCGTCAGCTGGAGGAAGAAAACGGACGGCTGAAGAAGATCGTGGCGCAGCAGGCGCTGGACCTCGACGCGCTGAAGGTGGTGCTGGCAAAAAAGTGGTAGGCCCGCGGGCGGAGCGAGAAGCGGTGCGTGTCGTGCGAGAAGAAGCAGGGCTCAGCGAGCGACGCGCCTGTGGGCTGATCGGGATGCACCGCGGGAGCTGGCGGTACCAGCGAAGAGAACGGAACGAAGGTGCGTTGCGGGCTCGGCTGCGCGAGTTGGCAGCCGAGCGTCCGCGGTTCGGCTATCGGCGGCTGTATATTTTCCTGCGACGGGAGAAGACCGAGGACGGAACGCTGCGCTGGCGGGTCAACCACAAGCGAGTGTATCGGCTGTACCGGGAGGAAGGGCTGGCGATGCAGCGTAGGAGGCGCAAGCGATTTCGAGCCGAAGCGCGAGTGCCGCTGGCGCTTCCGACCCGTGCGAATGAAGTGTGGACGATGGACTACACGCATGACGAACTGGCCGGCGGGCGGAAATTCCGAACGCTGAACCTGATGGATGGCTACACGCGAGAAGCACTGCGGATCGAGCCGGACACGTCGCTGCCGGGTCTGCGCGTGGTGCGGGTACTGGAGGGGCTGCGAGAACGACGCGGAACACCGGCCGCGATCCAGGTAGACAACGGAACGGAGTTCACCAGCCGCGTCGTGGATCAGTGGGCCTATCAGAATCAGGTGGCGCTGCACTTCATCGAGCGCGGCAAGCCCACGCAGAACGCGTTGATCGAGAGCTTCAACGGGAAGTTTCGCGATGAATGCTTGAACCAGAACTGGTTCGTGGATCTCCGACACGCACGGGAGGTGATCGAAGCCTGGCGGGTGGATTACAACACCGTGCGCCCGCACAGCTCGCTAAGGTATCTGACGCCGGAAAGAGTTCGCCGCGCGACCGGCGTCTCCCCCACGCCGGTCGTCTCTATCGACCCGAGCGTGGGCAATTCGGATGTGCAGGAACCCCGGAGTGCTAACTTATGACTGGACCAAAAACGGGGGGCAGGTCAAGTTAGCTTCCGACTGGGCGATAAGAATTACAGCATTAGGGTCACCTACGCGGGAATATCAAAATCGATTTTTCGCGTTGAGCGAATTTTGAATTCTTTTCCACGGCCTCCATCGCAGACAATTTCCGGTCCACATGTGGCTCAGAGCGCAGCCCACCTGAATGCAACACACAAGGCTCCCCGGCAGCGACACCACACGCAGGACAGGCTACGGAGGACAACTGCTTTGCCGTTAAATCCTTCTTTTTCATATAAGCGTAATCGTAAATAACATTCGACCCGTAAATCTGTTCAATTTGGCACAGCCTTGAGATTACCCAGATGTGATAGGCTCGTATCTCCCCAACGATTCTTTACCTGGAGATGCGGGGCAGTAAGGCCCTTGGAGGCCCGATGGACCGCACTTACGATCTGTTCGAGAAGTTGTCTGACGGTTCCGTCTTGTGGAAGAGCACAGTCACGGGATTAAATGCGGCGCTTGCAGAACTACAGGAGTTGGGCAGTTCCTCATCGAATGAGCACTTCGCAATGCATTTACCAAGCAAGGCGGTGGTCGCTCGCGTGAATGCGCCCGCGCAATACAATTCGCGGTAAAAAAAGTACCTACCTGCGAAGTAAAGCAAAGGGAGGCGAAATGTTCAACGTAGATGCGCTCACCGAATCTCAGAAAGCGCGACTGTTCGACCAACTCAAAGCCGTTGACGTTCTTCGGTGGCGAGACGTGTCCTGCCTCAGCTGGAAATGGAGAAAGCGTTCCGCCGTTAAGATAACGGAGAGAACGCATGAAGAAGCAACGGAAGCACTACACGGCAGAAGAGAAAGTCGCCATTCTGAGGCGGCATTTGCTGGAGAAGTAGCCGATCTCGGACCTGTGCGATGAACTGGGGCTGCAGCCGACGGTCTTCTATCGCTGGCAGAAGGAGTTCTTCGAGAACGGGGCGGCCGCCTTCCAGCAGAAGGGCCGGCCCAACCATCAGCCGAACAGGAACGCATCGAGTATCTGGAGAAGAAGATCCAGACCAAAGACGAGGTTCTGGCCGAACTGATGGCGGAGCACGTCGCGCTAAAAAAAAGTCTTGGGGAACTCTGACCGGGGTCTGGGTCCCGCACGATGTGCGGGACCAGATCGTGGATTTCGTCCGGCGCTGGTCGGAGAAGACCGAGATCGGCGCCGGGCGGTTCATCGAGTGGCTCGGCATCGCGGCCAGTAAGTTCTACGACTGGCGGGAGCGCTACGGCAAGGTCAACGAGCACAACGGCTGGGTTCCCCGCGATTTCTGGCTGGAGGACGTGGGAGAAGCAGGCCATCGTCGATTTTCATCTGAAGAATCCGCTGGAAGGTTACCGGCGGCTGACGTTCATGATGCTGGATGCCGACATCGTGGCGGTGAGTCCGTCCAGCGTCTGGCGGGTGCTGGGGCAGGCGGGACTGCTGGCGAAGTGGAACGGCAAGCCTTCGAAGAAAGGCACGGGCTTCGAGCAGCCGCTGCGGCCGCACGAACATTGGCATATCGACGTTTCCTACATCAACATCAGCGGCACGTTCTACTATCTGTGCAGCGTGCTGGATGGCTACAGCCGGTCCATCGTCCACTGGGATCTGCGCGAGTCGATGACCGAGGCCGAGATCGAAATCATCCTGCAGCGGGCCAAGGAGAAGTATCCGGAAGCGCAGCCGCGGATCATCTCCGACAACGGGCCGCAGTTCATCGCGCGGGACTTCAAGGAGTTCATTCGGATCTCGGGCATGACGCACGTGAGAACCTCGCCGTACTATCCGCAATCGAACGGCAAGCTCGAGCGCTGGCACAAATCGCTCAAAGGCGAATGCATCCGGCCGGGCACGCCGCTGTCGCAGGAAGATGCCCGGCGGCTGATCGAGGAGTACGTGGAGCACTACAACAACGTGCGCCTGCACAGCGCCATCGGCTACGTCACGCCGGCGGACATGCTGGCGGGACGGCAGAAGGAGATCCAGACCGAGCGGGATCGGAAGTTGGAGGCGGCGAGGGAACTGCGGAAGGATCGCCGCCAGCGGGCCGCGTGACGGATGAAGCGGATTACTTCCGGTTTGCCGACCAGGAAAAATACCGGTCTCCAAATGTCGGATTCTAAGTTTATCAGGCGCTAGCAGGTTGGCTTGAGGATTCTCTCATTTTTCGCCAAGCCACCCGATCAGGTTGATCCACGGACCGTCAGCATTGTGGGTCTCGTCATACGGCGGGAAGGAAACCAACTTCATTTGCTTGCCGGATCCCAGCTCCATGACCCACACCGTCAGTGTGGCAACCGCCGCGGGCATTGGTTGTTTCTTCATTTCCTTTTGCGTGTCCATCCAGGCCAGCCGATCGCCCGAGCGTGAGAGATGAAATGAGTCAGCACTGCCGTCCACGTGCAGGGGGAAAATCCTCTGCATTTTTTTCGTCAGGTCCAGTTCATACAGATAAGCCCCGCCGCGGCCGCTGGAATCCCCTTCGTGATCCTGCAGCAGATATCCGCCGTCGGGCAGCGTGCCGATCAGCACGGCGGGCGAATCATTCGACGGCTCCATTCCCGCGATCTTCGGATGCAGCGCCGCTTCTGGTGCCAGGCGCTGCGCAATCTCCGCGTCTTCGTTCAGCACGTACGTTCCCACGGGCGAATTCGGCGCGGTCCACCACGCATCGTCGCTGTCTCCGGCCAGTGCGATCGTGAAGAAGAATCGCTTGTCGTCTGCCATCCAGCCGATGTTCTCAATCGAGCCGTATCTCCAGCCCAGCCTCTCCCCGGTACCGTACCGCAGATAAACCTTCCGCAGCAGTTTTAAGGTCTCCGTGTCGTGGACCAGGAGATACCACTTCCCCTCGACGTAGCTGATGTTGGCAAATTCCGAGCCCGAAGAATTAAAAAATGGTTTGCTGAGGTTCACGCGCTCTTCGGCGCCGCCCATGTCAAAAACCTTGCGTGCCTGCCCCGAACCGTCCGTGCTCAGTTCATACATGGCCGCCGGCGCCGATGGGTCGAACTTCGGCGTGTGTGCCGCGCTCTGGACCGGATCGGTGCCCTCCGCGAAAATCCTGCCTCGCTCCGCGACGATTCCTCCCCTTCGGCTGCCGCCCGGCAGGAGGATGAAATGGGCATTCGCATCCGAAAATACCAGCCGTTGCTTTCCAGTCTCCAAATCGACCGCAAAAATTTCTGTCTTCGAGAGCTGTGTCTTGGTGACGGGAATAATGGTACCCGCATCGCTCGTGGTGACCGAATACAACACAGAGTCGCCCGCTCGCACCGCCGGCGCCAGTAACGCAATCCAGCCGGCCAGAACCAAGACCACCCGTCGCGTCATTCTCCGCTCCGCGCTGCCGATTGATTCGCCTAATAGGCAAGATAGCGCGGAGCCTCTTATCGTTCAATGTGACTACGCCGCTAGGATTCCTAAAGTTAACTGACGGCCGCTAATCCGCCTCTCTTACATCGAACGCTCTTCTCAACCGATCATCGACCAAGGATCGCGCCCGAACGGCGTATACGGAAGTTGAGACGGATGACGTGGCGGAGCTACAATAATTCAATAACCACATCGGATCGGAAGACCCCGATCCCTTGAAAATTCGCGCTCAAAAGGCGGAAAATACTTACTAACGGAAAACGCCCTCTCTCCATTTCGGGCTGAACCAACACAGACGCACCACGTGAGGAGCGCGGCAAGATGGTTAGGAGAATCTACGCGGGAATATCAAAATCGATTTTTCGCGTTGAGCGAATTTTGAATTCTTTTCCACGACCTCCATCGCAGACAATTTCCGGTCCACATGTGGCTCAGAGCGCAGCCCACCTGAATGCAACACACAAGGCTCCCCCGGCAGCGACACCACACGCAGGACAGGCTACGGAGGACAACCGCTTTGCCGTTAAATCCTTCTTTTTCATATAAGCGTAATCGTAAATAACATTCGACCTGTAAATCTGTTCAGTTTGGCACAGCCTTGAGATTACCCAGATGTGATAGGCTCGTATCTCGCTAACGATTCTCTATCTGAAGACGCGGGACAGTCCAGGCGCTTTGGAGGGCTATGGACCGCACGTATGATCTCTTCGAGACATTTCCCGGCTATTCGCCTTTGTGGCGTTGCACCGTCAGAGGATTGGGCGCAGCGGCTCGCTAAACTGCAACAGTTAGGCGAATCATCATCGCATGAGTGTTACGCGATTCATTTAGAGACCAAGGAAATTATCGATCGCGTGAATCCCCCCGAATCGGAGGTACGATGCAACACATAGCCCTTCGCTCCCGTGTCCCTCTGCGCAGGGAGATTGAGGCCAAATACGTCTGGAAGCGCACGATGTGGTGCCGCCAGTGTGACAAAGCTAGCTACGACCTTTATGCGCCAAAAATGCAGCAGGAACCTGAATTAGTGGAGAAGCACCAGGAATACTTGCGCGCGTATATAGAGAAGCATTGTCCAAACCACTCCGACGACGAAATAATGACTCCGCCGACCCTAGGCCCCCCTCCCGCGAACCGATGAGTGCGATAACGGCGGTGCATGTGCTGAATTCAGCACGAAGAATGTCAACGCATGCATGAAGAGCGTGCAGAAGGCTGAATGGGCTCAATTGCCGCCGGTTTTCTCGATGGCAAATTTGATTGCCGAACTGTGGCTAACCAATGGTTCGCCTGGCACTATCGTTCACTTCGCATTACCGGTGCATCCCGGAGGACCCTGTGATGTCCCTCCAGTCACACGTCTAATATTCCCGCCTTTCTGCCTTTCTGTGCCGACGAGCCCGCATAAAAATAAAGAAATAAGGACCACTCCGGGTTGCCGTGATTTCAGCCCGTCGTGGTCCGTTATGAATTTATGAAGATACGTTTATGAAGAACTTACTGTCTGGGCCAGTCCTGGCCCTTATTCCCAGCCGGGCCTCGAATGCCGGAACATGGATCGCAAATCGAAGCCCACCGTTAGCGTCACGGCGTTCGAATCAAACTCGATGCTGTGCACGTACCCCACTTCGGTATAGAGGAATCGCGTTGGCGTCAGCCGTATCCAGGCCGAGTAGCCATGGTCGTTCGTTGTTTCCGCCAGCGCATTTGCCGCCGTTGGAAACAGGAGCGTATTCACGACGGTCTGCCCGTTGATGAATGCTTTCTGCGTGCCGGAGGGCACGAGCTCATAGAACGATCCGCCCACGCCGAATCCGCGATACAGCCGGAAATCCATTCCCGCCTCCCCATCAGCGAGGAAGCCCAACGTGTGGAAAGTGTCGAACAAACGGTACGGCTGCGACAGCAATTGCGTGTTCAAGACTCCGTTCGCAATGCCCGCGTTCAAGAACGGTGTCACCCGGCCGATCCGTTTGTCGAAGTGGTTGAACCAATCCACCCCGATGTCACCGCCCGAGAACGATCCGGTTTCATAGTACGGAATGGAGATGGTCACCGAGGTGTCGTAGTCCAAGATGTGATTGTTGAACGTGAGGCGCAGGTCCCAGTAAGGATCGCCCAGCTGCTGCTGCCATCCGTAAGGCTGCCCTTCGAGCGGCGGCGTCAAATGATTGAAGTACACCGGAATTCCAACGTCCGTCCCGATGTAGCGGTTGAAGTCGTAGCCGATGTCGCTGTCCAAAATAAGAAACTGCCCCTGGTTACTGGCGCTTCCGCGGAATTCCTCGTAAATATCGAATCCTTTTTCCGGTTGATAGGCCGGTGACTCCGGCGATTGCGCCCACAGCGCCGGCGCGTCCGCCAGCAATATAAAAACTGCGACACCGGTCATCAGCAACCATCCGTACACCCGCCGTAGCATTTTCGCTTTCACAGTATTTTTCTCCCGTCTTGAGTTTGCGATTGAACTGGGCGGTGTTCGTTTGTCGTGAGCCATCGCATCTTCTTGTGTCGGAGCTTCAGAGAAGCGGGAGGCCCTTGCGAGCCTCCCATTTCTTCCGTTCGGTTTGTACCAAAGGTTATTTCGCGTCGCTCTTACTGAGCTCCGTGGGTACTCGCCCGCTCTTCAACGGTTGTTTTCTGTTGTATGTGCTGATTTCTGTAGTCCTTGTGGAACTTCATCTGTTCTTGCATGAAGCCTGACGGATCGTTCTGGGCTGCCTGGGCGAGTTCCGGGTTCTTATCCATCAGTTCCTTGAGGTCCTTGTGGTGGTCCAAGTAATTCGCGTCTTTCACGTTGTCCGGGTTCTTTTGCAAATCCTTGGACACGTTTTTGTGATTGCTCAAGTACACATCCATTTTCCGGTCAGCTTCGAATCGCTTCTCGCGGTCCATGAACGCACTGGGGTTGTCCTGGAACTGGTCGCTTACGCCAGGATTCTTGGCCAGGAAGTTTTTCAGGTCCTTGTGGTGGTCGAGGTAATCCGCATCCTTCACGCTCGCCGGATTTTGGTCCAGGTCTTTCCCGACGTTTTTGTGGCTATCGAGAAAGTCATCCATCTGCGCGCAAGCGTCGAAAGTGCTCTCCTGATGCATGAACGCTGACGGGTTGTGCGTGAATTCCTCTCGCACATCGGGGTGCTTCTTCAGGAACGCTTCCAGGTCCTTGTGATGAGCCAGATAGTCGCTGTCGTTGACGCGCGCCGGATAGGCATTCAGATCTCGCGCTTCGTCCCGATGCTTATCGAGGTACGCATCCATCGTGGCCACGTCACCCTGAGACCCCTCGAACTGGTTTTCGCGCCGCATGAAGTAAGAGGGATTCTCCGTGAATTCCTCCCGCACTTGTGCATGGTTATTCAGGTAATCGCGCAGTTGCGGATGGTCATTCAGATACTTTGCATTGTTGATGAGCGAAGGATTGGCCTCCAGTTGTTTCTCGATATCCGGATGCGCGTCGAGGAATTGGTCCGTGCTGGCCACTTCCCCCTGCGTCAGATCCGGATTCGGATTTCGGCGCGAATCAGGATTCATGCCACGGCTGTCGTCATTATTCTCGACGCGATATCCCTCGGTTCCCTGAAAGCGCGCTTCGAGGTTCATAAACAGCCGCGGATCTTGGTGAAACGCGTTCCGCACGTCGGCATGGTTATTCAAAAAATCCAGCAGTTGAGGATGGCTTTCCAGGAAATTATGGTCATCGATCAGTGCCGGATTTGCCGCGAGCTGCTTCTGGATGTCCGGATGGGACACCAAGAACTGGCCCATAGCCCGCAATTGGAGCCGTATTCTGAACCAATCCCTAAATTGCGGTCGGTTTGCATCCGTGTCACGTCTCAGGTTGGGGTGGCGGTCGCAAAAGCCTTTCAAGTCACCATGTCCACCCAGGAAGTTCTGGTCGTAGATGAGATCGGGGTTGGCCTGCAGCGCCGCCGCAATGTCCGGATGTGCGTCGAGAAACTGATCGAACGCCGTCCAATCCGCTGCGTGCAACTGTCCCTGTCCTTGAAATTGCGCTTGAGCCTGAGTCTGCGCTGTGGCTTGAGTATCGGCTTGCTGCGCCCGTGCGCCCGGAGCACAGCTCAAAGCGACTAACGTGCCGCCGACAAGCACAAAGCGCTGAAAGTACTTAGGATTGAATCGCATCACTCTTACCTCCGATTAGGAAATCGATTGTCTGCTACCTGCTGGACCTGGCTGCTGGGTCAGAACTTCTGTTGTCGCGGGGCTGGTTGGGAGTCGAAAACGAGGGCTGCTAAACTCCTTTCTTCCATTTCTCCACTTTGATTTATATAGACCACCACATATCCACAACCGGCTACTTGCAAGAACTGTGCCATAAACCTAAGCCTGTTATTTGCATCAACCTATCTATGCCCGCCGAGAGAATGGCACCCATTGTCGGGCGCAGAAACTTCCCACCTCGCGAATTCTCGCCATAGGTGATTTGCCCCTCGAAGATTGCCCTCAATTCCATATAGACACCGTCTAATTCTCGTATCTGCCCGGCCATTTGTTCCTTACGGTTCTTTCCGTGCGCGAAATCGCGACCGAGTTTCTTCAGGGACTACACGACAGTCTGCACCGCGTTGCCATCAAACCTAATCGGGGCAGTTGACTCTTCGAGTGTTCGAAGTGAACGTATGGGGTTTCAGCGATTTCGCGTTCGCTAAAGGTCAGTCAGTCTCGCCAGTGCTTTCCAGTGCCGAGGATGTGGCATACGCTTCCCCGCGCGAATATCCGTCGCGTAAGACTCCGAGCGCCGACGCTATCGACGGGACCGTAAAACAGTGCCGCCATTCTGCGTGGCGCTGAAACCCTGACCGCTGACGGTCATAGACTGTCCCGGAGTCCCGGTAGTTGGAGATAGACCCGAGATAGTGCCCAGAAACAGTTCTTTTTGAGGCGACGGATGCGCACTTTTGGGCAAGCATTTTCTCCAGGATTCTGCGCCCTCAGGAAATAGGGTTTTTGGGCAAGGGAGGGTTTTTGAGCAAGTCGTAAACGCATCGGCAATACGTGACAAAACCCTGCTCGGGAGGCCTTCCGCAACGCGTTGCACTTCAGTGGCGGATTGAGCTAGTTTCGCTGTGGCGAAATCATCTGATTCTGCCGTGCTCTCGACGCATTGAGAAGACTTGGGACGCCGCAGAAAATCGTGGAACTGGCCAAGGCCGAGCGTTAGACGAAAACCAGCCAGCAGAATATCGCGCCGGTAATCAAGACCGCCGAAACGGTGAATGCTTTGAAGAAGACCTGCGCTCGGCCTGTGCAGATTCCGGCAGCGACTGCGATGCACAGGCTGGGGAATCCGATGACCAGCACAGCAAGTCCGGCAGCGTTATTCATGGCTGCCCTGCGAAAAGAGCTTTTTCAGGTCTTGGAACGCAGAGGCTAAGGCAGACCTCGCCCTGTTCATTCCCTCATCGTTCGTGTCATTGATGAAATGGTTGTAAATCGTTTTCGCTGCGGTGTCCTCATCGGGCGAGACATCCACGGCCGTTTCCAGATCATAGCTCATCAAATCGGGATATTCGGCCTTGATGCGCACCGCGCATACCACGCCCCCTGTGATGCTCTGGCAGGCTAGGCCTAGCTTTATGGTTTCCGCATCAGTGGAAGTTTTGGCAACCCTGTAGCGCTGGTTTTGGTTTATCTGCGCCTCTATTGCGCTGCCGATGTTGTTTTCGGTTCCCGCATCCTGGCTGTAGTTAAGTATGGTCTCAATAGGGCGCGGCTGCGTAGCGGTCTGCGCAAACGCTCCGACTGAGAACGCCAGGAAACAGATGCCCGCAAGTAGTTTCTTCATATCATGCTCCTTTGCGGAATCGCCAGGCAGCCGCTCAATTTCTTCCCACCTAATGCTCGTCTGATAGCCGATGCGATTCGATAAATAATAAACAGAGCTAAGCCGACCAATAACAGATGCATGCCGCTGAGTTCCATATCTAGCTCCTTTTGCGAAGCTTCAGGCTGCGGCGCGATACGAGCTGGACGCGCAGCGGTACAGGCGCACCTACTGCTTGGGCTGCTCTGGCGGGGCTGTGGTCTCCGGCGTCGTTGTGGCGTGGTCAATGCTCAACACCGCGTATTTAGCGACCGCGACCTTTCCGCCGAGCTTTGCTTGGACTGGGACGTACACTTCAAACGTGCCGTGCTTCCCAGCTTCGAGCACGACAGGCGAATTGGAATGCGCGAGCGGGGCCTCGCAGTGATTCCATTTCGACTTGATCGAGCATTCCGCGGTGACCAGGTAGCCGGAGTTCTTTGGATCTGCGGGATCAGGAAAACCGAGAAAGAGGTACTCAAAATAATTATGGAGATCCACGCAACCGCCGCTGCTATTGACTCCGCCAAGCTGGTTGGCGTTCGATGAAAAAGAACATCCCATTCCACGGTCAACCGTCTTGCTTCCAGAACCCGCCACGTAGGCATTGATCGTGACCGTCTTCTGATTCGGCGGAATGAAAGACTTTAGAATCTGCTGGGCGCGCGCATTGGGAACAGGTTCGACCTGCTGCGCCCACGCCGGAACAATGCAAGCTCCAGCTAGTGCAATGATTGGCGCGAGAAATAGCCTCGTTCTCATGTATCACCTCACATGAACCAGGATGGCTTGCGCATCATGGTGTCAGCAATGGTACTTTGCCCATTCGGTAACGGCGATTACGGCTTACGCTCGACAGTGGGCAGGTTTCGTCGAAGGATCGGCACTTCCGTCATTGACGGGGAGTGTGAGCGCAGGTTGCGCGGTGCCCGGCCCGCGGCCAGGCCGGCTTCACGTATTTTCTCATGAAGCTACAACGGGAATTGTCGTTCAGGCAAGAAGCCCTGGGAGTCTACATTTGTCTACAAAGAGATTCTGTGCAGTCGCCAGTCCAAGAACTATAATGTTGAGGGAGCGAGTGAACACACGAAATCGGGTAGCGTTTCCTTTGAAATCTTGAGACTTAGAGAATTTCGGCAGTCTTTCGATGCGGTCGTACACGGGTCGTCAGAAGTAAATGTTTGTATATGTTTAATTGTGTGCAGGCGGGGATGCGTTCGTGGTGCTCTCTAAACAGGGCAATCCTTAAGCGAGAAACGCCCTTCCCAGACTGCCGGGCAATTCGGCCAGTGCTCCCGCAAGGTGGTCTTTCGGACTTCTGCCCCGCAACCGATGCACCGCACGGGCGGATCAAAGCGCAATCGGGGGATCAGGAATTTGTGCCCTGCAAGCGGAGCGCAGATTCTAATCACCGTGCGCCGGTTAAGACGAAACTCTCGCGCGATCCGGGCCTTCGGCCAACCTTCGGCAAACTTGACGCGCACCATCTCTGCCAGAGGGCCTTCTACCCGATTGGCGGGATTCTTCTTCGGAATCCGGTAATAACCTCGCTTGGTGGTCACTGCGGCTTACCCTTCGACTCCCAGCGTTCCAGCCAAGCCCGGTAACCCTCGCCGCATTTTTGGCGGGCGAATCCTCACGGACCCGACTTCATGGTATCCGGCGCCATCGGTTACGTCGCTCCCGGACCACAACTTCCGCCGCGTTCACACAAATCTGCGAGTCATCTGCTTCCATCGCCAGAATGGTTCAGGGCCAGAAAAAAGAAGCCGCTTGATTCTAGTGTCCCGTTCATTTGCCCAACCGGTAAGCTCTGCAATCTTGGCGTCGGGAAGCAACTTAACGCCATCCTTCTTGCAAGTAAGGATATCCAGACCATCTATGCTCTTAGCTTGAACGCTTCCCTTGATGATGACATAGGCGGCAAGTTGGACGAGTTCTGCAACGGACAAATCCTGACGATGGAACAATTCAGCAAACGATACGGATTGATTCTCTGCATCTCCTGCAAAAAGTCTGGAACGAGATTCTGAAAACGTGCGGAACTCTGCTCGCATTTTGAGATGGCTTATAGTCGTCAAATTGCTGGCGGTCACAAACGTAACCTCTCCGTCATCTGGACTACCCTGCGGAATCTCCGTGGTGTCAATACACTTTTAGCTATAGTTTCCATGCTGCTCTTGGGGTCTATGAAATGTGCTTCGGGCATCTTCTCAATTATTTGCTTCGCGACCTCCTCGGCTGGAACTAGGTTTTTCGCCCAGCACGATGCGATGCCCTTGTTTTCGTCGTAGAAAATCTTCGTTCTCATTTCGTAGCGTCTTTTTTCGCGTTTTATCGTAACGCATCTGTCGCTTGCTAATACAATTCCATCTGCACCAACTAGCGCCACTTGCAGCGTCACAGGCTCCTCCTCCGGGTCACACCAGTATCCCCGGAAAGGAATCCTCTGGCTTTGCTCCGAATTAACGAGGTTTCTCAAACTGAATCACACTTATCTCTTCGGATCGCGGGCCGCTGGCCGCACGGCGGGCCGACACGGATCATGTCCTTTAGCCGGGCCAAGAGCTTGTTCATCTGCACGCGCGGGCCGTGTGCAACTACCTCGCGTTCCTCAATTACTCTGCCTTCATGCGCGAAGAATTTCGTTTCCGTGGCGAATAGCTCTGGAACTAAACACTTTTTAACAAACTCGCGGTCATCTAGGCCAGCCTCCCAAATATGTCAGGTGCTTTCTTTTCAATCTGTTTCATGGTTCTACTGACAGCTTGGTCTACGGTGCGCGGAGGGAATCCAGCTTCTAGGCCAGCTTGCCTTTGCGTCTTGCCTTTCGCTATGCCTGCGAGGAGTTTCTTTTCACGTGGCTTGAGGCGCGGACGGCGCTTCTTCTTTTCGGTCATTGAGTTTGCTCTGCGCTTCGGTGAGTTGCTGCGTCAGGACTGCGATTTGGCGATTGGCTGCGTCGCGCTGCTCTTCGGTGATGGTGAGCTGGCATTTTAAGGAGCCTGAGTCGGCCGGGTGAGGGTATCGGCCCAACTCGCGTTTTGTGCTTCGGTAAGTCCTTGTTTCTCTATAGAAGTGTTCGCGCTAATTTCGCGATTTTGGCCGGTCCTAGACTTCCGCTGAAACCGCATTCTGTGTGCCGGGGCACAAAATTCTGCGTCCGCCCGCTTTCCATTGAGCGGAGTTCCGCACTCCAAGCAACGCTTCGAGGCTATGGCCTCGCCGCTTTGCGCGAGCTGCGCGTAAATCCCCGGAGCCGCGGTCTTCAGGTAAAGAAGCAGCCGGGCTCCACTGCCGATCGGAGCCCCGGCAATCCGTTTCTTCTGCCCCGTCTTCTCACAGATGCCACACTCGATGCAAACGAGAGAACAGAAAAGGCCCCTCAGCCCTGGGACGCGATAGCCTCCTTCGCTCGGCAGGAATAGCCCGCAACTCTCGCACGCGCCGCGAGGATGGCCTGCGGTTCCTGCGTGGATGTGCTTCAGCATTTCGAGGTTCATGGCCGCGCCTCAGTCGCGAACGGCCGCGCTCGTCCTGAGGCTTCCTGACGGGATGTTTTCTGCATAATCGCAGACGAGCCCCCACAAAAGTCCCCACAATTGGCGAATAGCCGGGGAAACGCGGAACGAGCTAAGTCCTTAAAGAAGAGTGGTGAGCCGCGCAGGACTTGAACCTGCAACCCGCTGATTAAGAGTCAGCTGCTCTACCAATTGAGCTAGCGGCCCGCAGAGAACGCCGGCAGGATGCCGAGCGTGTGCATGAAACCTCAAAACGAAAATTCTATCACGGATTCCGTGTTTGCCCGCCGGCGACCCGTGCGCGCCGGTTACGAGAAAATCGATTCAGCCGCCCGAATGCCCACCTTCGCGGCTGCGCCTGCGCAGCGTTTCCGCGATTTCCTCCGCAGCTTGCCGCGCTCGCGTTAAGTCACCCGGCGCAAACGAAATCGCGGCCACTCTCGCGTGTCCTCCGCCGCCATACTTCTCGCACAAGGACGCCAGATTCACATCCGCCGGCGCTTCTTTCCAGGGATTTGTTCCCACGGACACCTTCGCGCGCGTCGGCGAAGCGCTCAGCCCCACCGTGTAAAGAAAATCAGGATACAAATAATACGGGATGAACTTATTGTACCCTTCCAGCTCCAAGTCGCTCACGTCGAAATAAATCACGCCTTCGCGAGCCTGCGCTCGCTCCTTCAAGATGCCGATCGACTTGCGGTGCCGTTCAAGCAAGGGATCGAGATACTTCTCGACGATCGGCAGCTTCACCATTTCCGCCAACGAACGCTTCGCTATTTCCGGGATCAACCTTGGGACCAAATCCGGCTCCGGGGCCGCCTCAATCACCAGCGCGAGTTGCGTCGCGGGCTCGTTGAGGCTCACCGCAACCTCGGAAGATGCAAACTGCGCGCCATCGATGATGTCGCCCCACTGGATCAGCTCAGCAAGGGGCCGCGCATCAAATCCGAATTTCTCGCTGGCTACTGTCGCCAGGAATTTTGTGCAGGACTTATACGTCGGGTCGTAGAATTTCTTCCCGGAATTGTTCGCGCGAAAATGCGCGGCATCGGCGGCTGTAAGAAACGCGCTCTGGTGATGATCAAACCACCAGGTGAGCTTCGGCGAGCTCGAATACTTGAAATCGACGATTGCATTTTCATCGCCGTCGAAAATGTCTGATTCAAACGGCTGCGATGCCTTGTGGATCATTCCGGTGTAACAGAATTCTGCGTCTGCGCCGATTCGCTCTCGATAAAAACGAGAAAAAATCGCCGCCGAAGCCGCGCCGTCAAAGCACTTGTCGTGAAAACAAATCCGAACTTTCACTTCTTAGCCTTCCCATACAGTCCAAAATCCGCCACAAGGTAAAGCCAATAAAGATGGCTGCGCCGTCGGCGAAAGTCAAGGCTTTCCATTGTGGTACACAAACCCGCAGCTAGCACCCTTCAAGTTGGCGGTTGCTGTTGCCCTGCTAAGTGGCTGGAGAACGGAAAGAAGAAAAATCCTCACGCTTGAACGATTTGGTTGCGGATCGCGTACCGAACCAATTCGCTCACGGAGTGCACCTGCAATTTCCGCATCACGTTGGCGCGATGCGTCTCAACCGTCTTGACGCTCATGTCCAGCACCGCGCCAACATCTTTGCTGCTCTTGCCCTGCGCAATCAGGCGCACCACTTCTCGCTCGCGCGACGTCAGCCGGTCTTTCATCTCGTTCGGTTCGCTGCTTCGGCGGTTAAACAAGCCATGACCAATCACGTCAATCGCCGCTGCTGTGAAATATGGCTGATGATTCGCCAATGCGTCCACCGCGGTCAGCAAATCCTTGTCCGCGTCCGATTTGATCATGTAGCCGCGAATTCCTGAATCGACGATGTCACGAACGAGTTGGTCGGAATAATGCACGGAGAGCACCAGCATCTCCGTTTTCGGCGACACCGCCCGGATCTGCTTCGCCGCCTCCAAACCGCTCAGTTCCGGCATGCTGATGTCCAGAATCGCTATGTCAGGCTTCAACGCCTTGGCTTTCGCCACTGCCTCTGTCCCTGTGTGCGCTTCTCCACATACGGTCCACCCGGGATGCGCGGTCAATATGTCGCGCAGACCTCGGCGCATCAAATCGTGATCGTCAGCAACGAGAATTTTTAGCGCGCTCATGGATTGGCACCTTTTATGCTGATATTGCCCGGCGAATCGCTTGCCAAGCTCCCAAGCCTGCGGAATTCCTGAATGCAACCTGCACCGCTACGAATGAATAATCTTAAGGCTCGCCCGTCGCTCTCGTCAACCCATCTTGCCGCGCACGCCTTACTTGCTCGCGAGATCGGCATCCACGCCGCGCGGAGCCAAAAAATAGGCCACAACCAACAAATACAGCGCAAAGCTCAACACCGGCTCGACCAGCGACGCAAGCATCGCAATCACATACGTTGCCAGCCCGGTGCGATAGGCAATCCTGGTCTGCCGGATCGTCGTTTTGCAGACGCCTGCGTGAAACGCACCCCTGCGCACCACATGCTCCAGCGGCAGGTTATACGCGATTGCTGAGCTCGTCAGCGTCAGCCCGTACAGAAACGTCGACGAACTCATCGACGGGTACGCGCCCAGCGTCGACGTCGCGAACGGAATAAATACCGTCACGCCCAACAGCGTCAGGTTCAGGAAAATGGTTCTGCGATCGATGCGCTCCACCAGCCGGAACAGCGCATGGTGGCTCTGTCACATCAGGCCGATCACCGCAAAGCTCAGTACGTACGCCAGCAGGTTCGGCCACAGATGCAGCAGCGCGCGCCGCAATCCGCCGTCGTTGGGTGGATTCTTGAACGCAGGCAGCGCAATCCCCAAAATCAGCAGCGTAATCGCAAACGCGAATACGCCATCCGAAAACGCCTCAAACCTCGTCTTATTCATCTCGCCCCTGCTGTCTGATGTGAGCGCTTTGCGAGGTACAATCCAGCCATGACCTGCCCATTTTGCAACAGAGAGCTTGCCTCTAAGCAAGTTGAGATGTGGGGCTCATTCACATGTCCCCATTGCCACAAGCTTCTTCGCGTCCGTCGAAACTATGCCGCACGTATCTTTCGTCTTTTCGCGATTACCGCCGCTATCTTTTACTTACTTTTCCATCTCTCCTCATGGATAAGGGTTCACCGCAATATCAGTATCGGTATCTCCTTGGCAGTGGTCGGTGTGATTGACGAGTACGCCATGCGGCTGTTGCCGGCAAAAGTTGAGCCAGCGGCGACCGGCGGATTCATAGCGCGCTGAAGTAGCGGGCTACTTCCCCCTTGCATAGCTCTTCGAGAAAGAGTAGACATAACGTCAATGGGAGGTGCCTATGCTTGCTGACCGCGTTGATGTCTCTTGGAATGCCGAAAAATTACAGTGGACCGTTCAAATCACCGTAGGAGAAGAAGTCGTCCGCCGGTATTGCGACCTGCCGAAGAACGCAGACGATCAGGCGCTTCGCGCTGCTGCGCAGAAAACTGTTGCGGACGAGGGCTACGAGGCCGATCCGTCGATTATTTCAATTCACCGCGCGCAAGCGGCATCGTAAACGAGGTTCTCGCCAACAGAAGTCTAATCCGCTGACGCTGCCGGCACGCGCGCTTCTCTCCCGGCGCCGCGCTTCTTGTGGTGCTCTGCCGCCGCACCCACAAATGCCGCGAACAGCGGGTGCGGCGCCAGCGGCTTCGACTTGAACTCCGGGTGAAATTGGCAGCCGACAAACCACGGATGCTCCGGCGCCTCAACAATCTCGACGTACACTCCATCCGGCGTCTTGCCCGTGATCTTGAATCCCGCCGCGGTCAGCGCCGGCTCATAGTCCCGATTGAACTCGTAGCGGTGGCGGTGCCGCTCGGAAATTTCCGTCGCGCCGTACGCCCGCGTCGCAAACGAACCTTCTTCCAGTTTGCACGGCCATGCGCCCAGCCGCATCGTCCCGCCCATTTCGTCGACGCCCAGCAATTCCCGCAATTTGTAAATCACGCGATACGGCGTCTGCGCGTCAAACTCCGTCGAATTCGCCTTCACCAGTCCCGCTGCGTGCCGCGCGTATTCGATCGTCGCGCACTGCATGCCCAGACAAATCCCGAAGAACGGCACTTTCCTTTCGCGCGCGTATTGAATCGCGTAAATCATTCCCTCAATTCCGCGCTTCCCGAATCCGCCCGGCACCAGAATCCCATCCACGTGCCGCAACCGCTGTTCCGCCATTTGGAGCGATTCAATCTCCCCCGACTCCACCCATTCGATCACCACGCGCGAGCGGTGCGGCAAGCCGCCATGCACCAGCGCCTCGCGCAGGCTCTTGTACGCATCTTCGAGCTGCACATACTTTCCAACCACGCCAATGCGGACTTCGCCTTCCGGATGCTCCAGCCGCTCCAGCATCCCGACCCATCGCGACATGTCGCGCGGCGCAGCCTCCAAATGTAGCAGCCGTAAAATCTGCTCGTCGAATCCCTCCGGCGCCAGCGACATCGGCACTTCGTAAATGTTTTTAACGTCCGGCGCGGAAATCACGCTCGACGCAGGCACGTTACAGAACAGCGCGATCTTCGCCTTCAGCTCCGGCGCCACTGGATGGTCGCTGCGGCACAGCAAAATATCTGGCTGAATTCCAATGCTCAGCAATTCCTTGACGCTGTGCTGCGTCGGCTTCGTTTTGTGCTCGCCCGCCGTGGGGATGTAAGGAACCAGCGTCAAGTGAACATAAATCGCGTTCTCCGGCCCGAGCTCCAACCGCATTTGCCGGATCGCTTCCAGGAACGGCAGCGACTCGATGTCTCCTACCGTCCCGCCAATTTCCACGATCACCACGTCCACGTCGTCGGCCACTTTGCGAAACGCCGCCTTGATTTCATCCGTGACGTGCGGAATCACCTGCACGGTTTTTCCCAGATAATCCCCGCGCCGCTCCTTCGCCAGGATCGACTCGTAGATTCTGCCCGTCGTCCAATTGTGATCGCGCGTCAGCTTCGCATTCGTGAAGCGCTCGTAGTGTCCCAGGTCGAGATCCGTCTCCGCGCCGTCATCGGTCACGTACACTTCGCCGTGCTGATAGGGCGACATCGTTCCGGGATCAACGTTCAGGTAGGGATCGCACTTCTGGAGGGTGACTTTCAGGCCCCGCGATTCCAGCAGGCAGCCCATCGAGGCCGCCGCCACGCCTTTGCCGAGAGAGGAAACCACGCCACCCGTGACAAACACATACTTCGGGCGCGTCACCAAGGCTTCCGCGATTCCTCCTAGCTAAGGTAGGCGCAACTCGTACAAATCATTATCGCCGCCCCGCCCGTCTCTGTCAATTCCCAGTTTTTCGTACACAATGCCCACCACATAAGCATCAGCGCTCGCCTTACACTGAGCGCCGGCTTCATCTTACTGACCTAGCGCCCGCCAAAATTTTCGTGACACTCGACGCTCATCGCGTAACAATGCCGCGGTCATAATTCGTTTTTAGGAGTCATTCATGAATCGCGACCCCCGCGTCTCACGCCGTTTTTTCCTTCGAACATCTACTCTCGCCGGAGCCGGCGCCGCCATCGCTGGAGGCTTCATGCCTCTGCGCGAATTGGAAGCTGAGGCTCCCGCTCCTCACCGCGCGCCGAAAACGCAATCCGCAGCGCCTGCATCCGCGTCCGGCTCACTTGATGAATGGATCGAGCGCATTTTCTCCAGCGAATTTTCGGCCAAGCGTTTTGGCCCGATTCGCTGGGAAGAGGGCGGCAAATCCTATACCGTGCTCGAACGTTCCCACGGTGACGACGAAAAGCAGGAACTTGCCAGCTACGACGCTGCCTCCGGCGCGCGCACCGTGCTTTTCTCGTCGGCAGAATTGATCCCCGCAGGTTCCAAAGAACCGCTCTCCATCGACGATTTCGAATGGTCGCAGGATCGCACGCAAATCCTCGTATTTACGAATTCCGAGCGCATCTGGCGCGAAGACACGCGCGGCGATTACTGGGTTCTGGATCGCGCCACGAAAAAACTCAGCAAACTCGGCGGCAACGCCGCTCCGTCTTCCCTCATGTTCGCAAAATTCTCGCCCGATGGCCGCCGCGTAGCTTTCGTCCGCGAGAACAACATCCACGTCGAGGACCTACGCACGCACAACATTACTCCGCTCACCACCGCTGGCTCCGCGACTACCATCAACGGTACATCGGACTGGGTTTACGAAGAGGAATTTGATGTGCGCGACGGATTCCGCTGGAGCCCGGACGGCGGCAGCATCGCCTACTTGCAATTCGACTCCAGCCCAGTGCGCGAGTTCTCCATGATTAATAATCTTGGCGGCGGCTTTCGCGAACCCATCACCCAAATTTCCTACCCCGAATATGGTGTCTATCCAAAAGTGTGGACCTACCGCATTCCATCGGCAGGGACTCCCAATTCCAACGTTCGCATCGGCATCGTCAACATCAGCAATGCGCAAACAACCTGGCTCGAAATCACCGGCGACTCGGAAAAATCCTACCTTCCGCGCCTGCAGTGGGTCGAAGCTTCCAATGAAATCCTCCTCCAACATATAAATCGCGTGCAAAACACCAATGACGTTTACCTCGCCGACGCTTCCACCGGCCGCGCACAACGTATTTTCCGCGATGAGGACAAAGCCTGGGTCGACGTGAACGACGACACTCGCTGGCTCGCCCGTCATAACGGCTTTCTCTGGATCAGCGAACGAGACGACTGGCGTCACGTTTACATTATTCCGCGCGGCGGCGGCAAACCATCGCTCATTACCCACGGCGCCTTCGACGTCATCGAAGTTCTCGCCGTCGACCCCGCCGAGGAATTCCTTTATTTCATCGCCTCGCCGGAAAACGCTACGCAGCAATATTTGTATCGCTCGCGCATCGACAGCTCGTCTGCGCCGGAGCGTGTCACTCCTGCGGACTCTTCCGGCGTTCACACGTACGAACTTTCCCCGGATTGCCACTGGGCGCTCCACACCTTTTCCACATTTGACACCCCATCCACCACGGAGCTTGTCAGCTTGCCGGAACATCGCAGCGTGCGCGTCCTCGCTGATAATTCCGAATTGCGCGACAAAATAAGATCGCTCATCACCCCGCCCGCAGAGTTCTTTCAGGTCGACGTTGGCGACGGCGTGAAGCTCGACGCCTATCTGGTCAAGCCCGCGAACTTCGATTCTTCGCGCAAGTATCCGATTCTCTTCAACGTCTATGGGGAACCTGCGGCGCAAACCGTCATGGACAGATGGGGCGGGGCGGAAGCGCTTTTCCATCGCACCATCGCCAACGAAGGTTATCTTATCGCCAGCGTCGACAACCGCGGCACGCCTGCTCCGAAGGGCCGCGCGTGGCGAAAATGCATCTACGGCGCGGTCGGCGTGCTTTCATCGAAAGAACAGGCCGCTGCCGTGCGCGCCATCGCGCACGAACGCAGTTACGTCGATGCCGATCGCGTCGCCGTCTGGGGCTGGAGCGGCGGCGGCACCAACACCCTCAATTTGATGTTTCGCTCGCCGGAAATCTACAAAGTCGGCATGTCCGTCGCGCCCGTTCCCGACCAGCGCATCTACGACACCATTTATCAGGAGCGTTATATGGGTTTGCCGCAGGAAAATGTGGAAGGCTACAAGGCCAGCTCTGCCGTCAATTACGCAGAAGGTTTACAGGGGAAGCTTCTGCTGGTTCACGGCACCGGCGACGACAATGTTCACTTCGCTGGCTCGCAACTTCTCGTCAATCGCATGATCGAGCTCGGAAAATCCTTCGACTTCATGGCCTATCCTAACCGCACGCATTCCATTTCGGAAGGACTGGGAACAACGCTGCACATTTTCAAGCTTCTCGCGCGCCATCTCACGACGCATCTCCCCGCCGGCGCGGCGAGTCGCACCATGACGCTGCTTCTTTGGCCCGAGGCGTCCTCGCTTTCCCACGGTTAGTTCTGATGCGGCTCATCCGGAGGCCCAAAGCGAAATGTTCGACTGACCATACGTCATTACGGCGAGCCATGGGCCTTCTGCTTCTCTCTCTGTGCCTGAGCGGTTTCACCCGACCCATCGCTTTCGCGCAAACTGCGGCGGCTCCCGCTCTCGCTTCAGAGCCGTACGCGGAAGCGCGCGCTCACGCACACGCAATCGGCAACGAACTCCTCGCGCGCGGTATTCCAGGCATGGCGGTCGCAGTTGCCGTGGACGGCCACCTTGTCTACGCCGAAGGGTTCGGTTATGCCGATCTGGAAGAACGCCTTCCCGCGTGGCCCACTACAAAATTCCGCATCGGCAGTATTTCCAAAACTCTTACCGCCGCCGCTCTCATGCAGCTCGTCAAACAAGGCAAAGTCGATCTCGACGCGCCCGTGCAAAAATACGTCCCGTCATTTCCGGAGAAGGGCGCGAAAATCACGCCGCGCCTTCTTGCCGGCCATCTTGCCGGCATCCGCCACTACAAAGGCGATGAATTCCTCATCGCCAACCACTACGACTCCGTCCTCGAAGGATTGAAAATCTTCGAAAACGATTCCCTCGTCGCTCCACCCGGCACGAAGTTCAGTTATTCAAGCTACGGCTTCGATCTCTTGAGCGCGGTCATCGAATCTGCCTCGGACGAAAATTGTCTCGTCTACGTGCAGGCCCACATCGTCACGCCTCTCGGTCTCGTGGACACAACTCCGGACGAAAACCGCCACATCATCACGCAGCGTTCTCGTTTTTTATGAGCGCGAAAAAGACGGCGCAACTGAAAACGCACCCTACGTCGACAACAGCTACAAATGGGACGGCGGCGGATTTCTTTCCACGCCAGAAGACCTCGTGCGCTTTGGCTCCGCCTTGCTTCATCGCGGATTTTTGACGGAAACTTCGCTGAAGCTGCTTTTCACTTCGCAAAGGACGAATTCAGGCCAGGAAACCGGCTACGGCATCGGCTGGTTCATTCACAAATCCGAAAGCGGCCAGTGCATCTATGAACATAGCGGCGGCTCTGTTGGAGGGACGTGCCAGTTGATTATCTATCCGGATTCGCACGTGGTGGCGCTGCTCACCAATCTCAGGGACGCACCCTGGAAACTCGCCGACGTCGAAGCCATCGCCGAACCGTTCGCCCACAAATAATCGGCGCTTGCCCTTCACTCACTGTCGCCTGTCTCGCTCATCTGATCGAGCTGCCTGCGCCAATCCAATTGCTTCACCATCGCACGATTTTCACGCCAATTCGGCTGCACCTTCACGTGCAGCTCCAGAAAAATCTTTGCGCCGAGCATTTCTTCCAGCTCTTTTCGCGCCGCCGTGCCGATTTCCTTCATCTTCGACCCGCCGCGCCCAATCATGATTCCCTTCTGCCCATCTCGCTCCACGTAAATCGTCGCGCGTATCCGCAACAGTTTGTCACCTTCCTCGAAATCATCCACCAGCACCGCCACGGCGTGTGGCACTTCCTCTCGCGTCAGCACAATCGCTTTTTCACGAATCACTTCCGCCGCCAAGAATCTCTCCGGCTGATCCGTATACTGGTCCACGGGGAAATATGGAGGATTCTCCGGCAGTCTTGCAATCCAGCTCTCCAGAAGCTCCTTCGTTCCTTCCTCTTTTAGCGCCGACACGGGAAAAATCTCCTCGAATTCGTGTTCGCGCCTCCATCGATCGATCAGCGGCAACAGCCTGTCTTTCTTCACGCGATCGATTTTGTTCAGCAGCAAGTACGCCGGCCCCGAGAATTTCTTCACCCATTCCACCGAATATCGGTCCGCGCCTTGAAAACCCTCCGTCGCATCCACGATCAGCGACACAATATCCACTCCATCGAGCGCTTCGCGCACCTCCTGCATCATCTGCCGATCGAGCGCCCTCGTCGCGCGATGAATTCCCGGCGTATCCACCAGCACCACTTGTCCATCCTCGCGACTCACAATTCCTTGAATGCGCGTCCGCGTCGTCTGCGGCCGCGGCGACACAATCGCTACCTTGCGCCCCACCAGCGCGTTCACGAGCGTCGACTTTCCCGCATTCGCCCGCCCGATGATCGTCACAAACCCCGCTCGAAATCCCATCACTTTTCGCTCGCCGGTGTTTTTCTCACTCGTACCTCAGCGCCTCCATCGGCTCGATTTTCATCGCCCGCCGCGCTGGTATCCAACACGCCGCCAGCGCCACAATCGTCAGCAGAATTGCCACGCCCACAAACGTCGCCGGGTCCGTCGCCGAAATGCCCCAAATCTGGCTCGCGATAAACCGCGTCAGCTCCAGGCTTGCCAAGATGCCCACAACAATCCCCGCCGCGACCAATCGAAGCCCGCGCAACAGCACCATTCTCAAAATGTTGCCCTGCTGCGCGCCGAGGGCCATGCGAATGCCGATTTCGTGCGTTTGCAACGAGACTGTGTAGGCCATCACACTGAAAACTCCGGCGACGACCAGCAAAAGCGCAATGCTCGCGAGTGGCGCGAACATCGTCACACCGAATTCCGGTGTCGCGTATGTCAGCTCATGCAGGAAATCCGTGAGCGGCTTCGAGAACAGGACGATCTCGTTACGATTAACAGCCCATACCTGCTGTTCAATGCTGTGCACCAGCGAAGCCGGCTCTACGCTGGTCTTCAAAAGAAGGATGAATCCTCCTCTGACCGTAAACGGGACAAACACCATCGGTATAGTCGGCTGTTGTGGACCGCCGCTCTTGATGTCGACGACGACGCCCGCGACTTGAAAATAAGTGTCCTCCGGCGATTTTGTGATGGGCGCGGCCGCTGCGCTGCGCGGAAATTTCTTCACCTCAATTTGCTGGCCAACCGGATTCTTCTCGCCAAACAAGTCACGCGCCAATTTCTGATTGATCACCACCACGTGCCGCGCGGTTTGCACTTCTTCTTGCGACAGCCACCTGCCTTGCAGCAGCCGCAACTCCACCGTTCGCATGAAATTCTCATCGCAACTCAAGATCCCCGCTTCTTCAGTGCGCCCAGTAACCGGCGTCGTCACTTCGGGTCCGGCGTATGGGCCATATCCCGGAATCGTATCTTGAACCGAGACATCCTTGACGCCGGGCAGTGTTTTCAACCGATCTGCGATCTCGCGCAGAGTTGCCATTCCCTGCGGTGAATTCGCCTTTGCGCGATCCACACCTTGGTCATGGCCGCGTGAAGGCACGAACAACAGCAGCAACACATTCTTCGGATTGAAACCCAAGTCAACATGCGTCAAAAGGAAAAGAGTGCGAATCATCAGGCCCGCGCCAATCAATAGAACAATAGAGAGTGCCACCTCGATCACCAGGCCCACGCGAAACTTTCCGTGGCCGAAATTACCGCTTACGCTTTTGCTGCCGACCAAGTGCGGTTGCACATCCGCACGCACCGCATGAAGCGCCGGTGCCAACCCACACAGCAGCGTCGTAAACATCGTAACCAGGACCGCAAACGCCAAAACCGGCAGGTTGAGGCCGATTTCGACTTCACCACCGATGAGCCCCCAGTACGAACCGCCGCGCACAACTTCGGGCAACATCGTCGCCACAGCTTTCATGCCCAACCACGCCAAGACGCAGCCCACAACGCTAGCGGCTATCGCCAACACAGAACTCTCCGCCAAAAGCTGCCGAATCAACCGCCAGCGTGTCGCGCCCAGAGCCGAGCGTACCGCGATCTCTTTCTCCCTCACCGTCGCGCGAGCCAGCAGCAGATTCACCACGTTGCTGCACGCAATCAGCAGCAGAATCATCACCGCAACGCCCAAATCGTAGATCAAATGTTTCGTGTCGGAAAACGACACCGCGCCGCCTGCCTGCGGCCCCATGAGGAAGTCATCGGCGGGCTCGACGCGCGTTGTGAAGTGTTTGGCAAAATCGTCTGGATGAATGACCGGCTAAACGCTTGGCGATGACCTTGAAGTTCGCAGACGCAGTCTCTAGACTCGCGCCGCGTTTCAATCGGCCCAGCAAGGTAAGCTCTGCTTCGTCACGCGACCTAATCCGGGTCCATGTGATGGGAATCCAAATTTGTGCCAACGGGCCATACGCCTGAAATCTCGGCGGCATCACGCCGACCAGCGTCCGTGGCTCGCCGTCGACCACATAGCTCTTGCCGAGAATCTTCAGGTCCCCGTTGAAGTATCTTTCCAAGTCTTGTAACTGATCACGAAAACAGGAGCAGCTCCCGGTTTTCCATCTTGCCTCGCGATGCCACGTCCCAGCAGCGCGGGCACTCCATAAAAGTCGAAAGCATCGGGGGTCACTCGCGTATCGTAAAACTGGTAATTCCGCGAGCCATCATTGAAAGGAACCATACCGACTGGAATGTAACCAACGATGTTTTCGAAGACTTGGTTCTGCTGCCGGACCAGATCCAAATCGGCCACACTACACCGCAGAGGCATTACGTACCCCTCGGCATCCTGCACCACGGGAACAGCCAAACGACTCGCGTCTTTTGCGGCGAACGCGTTGAAAAGAAGGTTGTAGAAGACGCTGAATCCCACCGTCGACGCGCCAATGCCCAGCGCCAGCGTCAGCACAGCCACCGCCGCAAATCCCAGCGTCTTCGCCAGCATCCTCAGCCCGTATTTCACGTCCTGCCACATTGGCACACTCCGCTTGCGACTAATGGGGTCACGTCACGAAGCTCGTCTCTCGCTCGTCATTTGCTTGCCCTGCCTGCCTTGACGCAGGAAGGCAGGAACGAAGGGTCGCTCGTCTCTTGCCACTCGTCACTGCCGTTGCGCCACCCAAATCCGGCTCGTTGCCGGCTTGCCCAGATAAATTTTCTTCGTGGACGCGCCGAGCGTCACGGTCATCGTCTCGTCGTACTCGCGCTTCAGCACACGCACGCGCGCACCCGGCAAGAGCCCGAGCACCGCCAGAAAATTCAGGAACTCTCGCTCTTTTTCGTAAACGCGCATCACTTCGTAGGCGTGGCCCGCCGGCGCTTCCGCCAATTTCACCGCGCCATATTTTCTTCGTAGCTTCGGCAGCCCGCCAAACAGCGGCACTCCATGCGGACACCGGCTTTCTCGTCCAAATCTTTTCAGCAGCAACGCAACCACCTCGGCGGACACACCATGTTCGAGCCGCTCCGCTTCCTCGTGCGCGCGTGACCATTCGAGGCCAATCACGTCGGTCAGCAATTTCTCCGCGAGCCTGTGCCGCAGCACCAAGTGTTCCGCAATTTTTCGCCCTTTCGGCGTCAGCGCGATTCGTCCGCTGCGTTCCACGCGCAAAAATCCTCCGCGTGTCATACGCTTCAGCGCCGCGGTCACCGCCGGAGGCGTCACGCCCAAATCTTCCGCGAGCCTTGCGCTGATCGGCGTCTGCTCTTCCTGCACGATTTCCCAGATCGCCTTCAGATAATCTTCCTGCGAGACGCTTGTCTTTTCTCTTCTCACTTCTTTTTCTCTCGTTCCAGATCGTCCGCCAGTTTCTTCACCTTGCCTTCAATGTTCCGGCAAATACGGCGGTAGATTTCCAGGTCGCTGCCATACGGATCGCCAACTTTCCAATCCAAGATGTCTTTCGTTGCGAACCGGCCGTTCAATTCCTGCCCGGACATGTTCACTACGATCTGCGGCTCGAAAAACTCCAGCACGTCGTTGATGCTCTTGGAATAGTGGCCTTCGGCGCGAATTCCTATCTCTTGCAGTACGGCGAGGGTCTCCGGCGCGACGCTTCCAAATGGCGCGGTGCCCGCGCTTTCGACTTCGATCAGCTTGGGGGCGTGATATCGCGCGATCGCTTCCGCCATCTGGCTTCGGCAAGAATTCCCGACACAAACGAAAAGGATTTTTGTGCGCTGCGGATGTTCGCCGGATTGTTTCATGGATTAGATGGATGTGGCCGCCCGCGGCTCCCCTTTGCGTCGATAAAATCCCCGCAAATAAATCAGCAGCGGCATAACTGGCCCGAGAATGAAACCGCAAATCGCTGAAACCAGTTGCCACACCACTCCATAACCCAACTCTCGCGTCCACTTCGCCGAGATCACCAAACAAAGCGCCTGCACCATCCAGTATCCGTGAACAATATACGGTGCGAACATCATCTTGTGTTCCTCCGCTAGCTTCCGCTCATTGCTTCGCGCTTACTTACTTTTTGAATGCACCTTCTCCGCCAGCTTAACAAAACGCTCGTGGATCGTCGTGTCGTCCGTCAGTTCGGGATGAAACGTTGCCGCCATCACTTGACCCTGCTGCACCAGCACCGGCTTTCCCTCGCGCTCCGCCAGTACTTCCACGCCGCTGCCGGTTCTTTCGATCACCGGAGCGCGAATGAAGACCATTTCCATCGGCTCAGTGCGCAATTTCGTCGGCAGCAGCAGTACGTCGCTCGATAATTGCCGTCCGTATGCATTCCGCACCACGGTCATATCGATAAATCCAAGGGACTGCTGCGGCGGGCTTTTCACTTCGCGCGCCAATAAGATTGCGCCCGCGCAAGTTCCAAAAAACGCGCCGCCGTCCGCGGCCAGCTTTCGGATCGCTTCGTCGAGTCCCGTCTCCGCGAGCATCTTCATGTGCGTGGTGCTTTCCCCTCCCGGCAAAATCAATCCGTTGATGCCGTGCAAATCCTCTAGCGTGCGCACGTAAACAAATTCCACGCCCAGTCTTTCCAGAACGCGCGCGTGCGCCTCACAATCCCCTTGTATTGCTAAAATGCCGATCTTCATTTTTCCGTTCGTCCTGCAGCAGCGCATTTCTCGTTACGTGTCCTTCCGCTGCCGTGCGTTTCGATTTTCGCACGCATCCGATCAAGCCGGCGCCGCCTTTTAATATTGTACGGCCATGCAGCTTTTGTTCTCCAGCGCGTGCGCGCCTGGCAACGGCCAATATGGCTCCCGCCGCATTTGCCGCTCGTCACGCCGCGTCAATCGCCGCGCTTGCCGCGCGAAGGAAATTTCCCCCATACGAAATGCACGGCCAGCGATAGCACCGCAAAAACGAGCAGAAGATCAATTGGCCCGTGCGGCACATGCTTGACGAACACTCCCACAACCCACAGGATCAACAGCACGACAAAAACGAGAAGAAAAAACATTTCGTCTCCGCTCGGGAATATATCCCTTTCGTTCGAAAACTGTACCGATGAACGATATCATTGCTAGCGACCGTTCCAAAGGCTGCGCCGCGCCGACCAGCCCACCACGGAATGGCAGGGGCGATTTGCGGTAACTTTGCAGGCGGATTTTGCGTCGCACAATGTTATGTCGACAGTTTCCTTGCCACCGTTACAGGTTCGCTTGCGGCAACTATTCGCAGCGTTTTTCGGAATAGGAGACAGATGAAAATGAAAAGGCAATGGTTCGTGGGGCGTTATTCCGCAGGCATGCTCGCGCTGGTTGCAACAATCTTGCTCGCGATGTTTTGTGGCGCCAATGCGGCGATGGCGCAGGATCCAGCGGAGCCTCCGAACGGCGCGCCAACACCCCGAGTGCTGCCGCGGCCGACGGGAAAGCTTAACCGAGCATCGGTGGATGAGAATTTCCTGCGCGAGATTATTGAAGAGCAAGTGGCCTGCGGCACACGCGATACCTTTTCGTCTTGGACGGACCCGAAGCGCGGCATCGGCTGCGGGCGCGATCGCGCGCTCGCGCGTTTTCAGGAAATCGCGAAAGAGTCCGACGGAAGGATGCAAGTGGTGGTGGACAAGTTCGAGATGACATTGCGCACGGGAGAGAAAGCACACTTAGAAAATGTGTACGCGATTCTGCCGGGCAGCGATCCGGCGCTCGCGAAAACCGTGTTCATCACGAGCGGGGATTTCGATTCGCGGCCATCGCAAGTGAACGACCCGAATGCGGATGCGCCGGGTGCGGACGATGACGCTTCGGGGACGGCCGTCGCGATTGAATCGGCGCGGCTGCTGGCGAAGCAGACGTATCGCGCGACGTTGATTTTCGCGGCGCTCTCCGGCGAAGAGCAGGGTTTGCTTGGCGCCCAGGGAATGCTGAAATATTTGCAGAACCACGGCTACACAGTAGGCGGATATTTCGACAACGACATTGTCGGCGCGGATCCGGCGCCGCGCGGGCCGCACCGCTTGCGAATGTTTTCGGGCGGGGGGCCGGACGGCGTGGATTCGCCTTCACGGGAGTTGGCGCGCGCGACGGAAGAAATCGACGGGCGCGAAAACATCCGAATGATTTTTCGCGTCGACCGGCTGGGGCGCGGCGGCGACCACATGCCGTTTGTCGCGGCGGGATTGCCGGCGACGCGGTTCACAGAACCGCAGGAGAATTACGATCACCAGCACCAGACTCCACGCACCGAAGATGGGCGCGAGTACGACGACTTGGCGAAATATCTCGACTACAAATTCATGGGCAATGTCACCTGGGACAACGCGGAGGCGCTGCGCGAACTGGCGCTGGCGCCCGCGCCGCCTTCGGAGGTGACGGTCACGCACGTGCCACAGACGGCGATGGGGTATGCGTGGATGAGATGGTCGGCGGCCGAGGATCCAGAGCGCGCGGGATTTGAGATTTTGTGGCGCGAGACGACGGAGCCGCAGTGGTCGGTGTATGAGTTCGTGCCTTCGGGAAAAGAAGCGACACTGGACGGCGTTTCACCGGACAATCATTTCTTTGCGGTGCGCACGGTGGGGAAAAACGGGGCGCGTTCGCTGGCGGTTCCGGCGATTGCGCCGATGCGCAGGCCGCCGACAGGAGCGCCGGGTTCGGCACCGGGCGGAAAATGAGGCAACTCTCCGCGGAGCGTTTCTCAACTACCTCCGGCCAGATCGCGATGTGCGCGCAGGCTGCGTCAGTACTTGGCAGATGTAGCCCACCACGTATTGCCGACGAGTCGTCAGCCGAATGTCTTGATTCTCAATTAAGTCTAGAACCGCGCGGTCAACACGTTTCCACAATGTTGAACCCCTGAAGCCTGGATAGGGGTGGGCCAATTTACTCATCACTCTGTCCTGCCGTCTTGATGAAATGAGGCCGGACTCTAACATCGAGACTCCTTTCGTCGGATGCTGCCGAGGAAAGCCCTGCGGGTTCGCGCATGGGGGATTTTTCCGGGGCAGCACGGAGATACTGCGCTGGCCATGAAGCCGTTTGAACCAGTTCGCGCGCGGCGCGCAAAGGCCAGTAGGGATCGCGGAGCATTTCACGCGCAAGCAAGACAATGTCAGCCTGTCGGGTGCGAATGATGTGGTCGGCTTGCACGGGATCAGTGATCATGCCCACGGTGCCAGTGAGAATTTCCGCTTCGCGGCGAATTTTATCCGCGAACTTCGTCTGGTAGCCGGGCCCGATCGGAATCGCCACGCCCGGAATCAAGCCGCCCGAAGAGCAATCCATCAAATCGACCCCGAGCCTTTTGACTTCGCGCGCCAGTTCGACCGACTGTTCCGCGTCCCAGCCGCCTTCCTTCCAATCCGTGGCCGAGATACGCATGAAGAGCGGCTGCGTGTCGGGCCACGCGGCGCGCACAGCGGCCGCGACTTCGCGTGCGAGGCGCGTGCGATTTTCGAATGAGCCGCCGTACTCGTCGGCACGGTGATTGCTGAATGGCGACAAAAACTCGTGAATCAAATAGCCGTGCGCGGCGTGAATTTCAACGATGTCGAATGCGGCGGCGCGCGCGCGGCGGGCAGCGGCGGCGAACGCTTCGGTGACGGCGTGAATTTCGTCGCGAGTGATTTCACGCGGCTGCGGATAATTGTCCTGAAACTTGATCGCGCTCGGCGCCAGCACGTTGCTCCAGCCGCCGTCGCTTGGCGGGATGGCGCCCTGTTTTGGAGACCAAGTGCGATAGGTGCTGGCTTTGCGTCCCGCGTGCGCCAACTGAATTCCGGCAAGGCTGCCCTGTTCGTGAAGAAATTTCACGATGCGAGCGAGGGCTTCGGCGTGGCGGTCGCTCCAAATGCCCAAATCCTCGGGACTGATGCGCGCCTCGGACAGAACGGCGGTTGCCTCGCAAAACACGATAGCGGCGCCGCCGACGGCGCGGCTGCCAAGATGAACGAAGTGCCAATCGTTCGCGAGGCCGTCTTCGCAGGAGTATTGGCACATCGGGGAAACGGCGATGCGATTTCGCAGCATCACGCTGCGCAGCTTCAACGGTTCGAATAGATGTGCCATGGCATGACAATCGTACTAAGACAAAGGCCGAGGCAAAAGGAGATTTGTAGCGATCGGCGACAATGAAGGCGGGTCTCCGATCCCCATACGCTCGAAATCAGCGTTTGGAGGCCCTGGTGAGACCCGCCTCTGCGGAGAGCGTGTGAGGGCGAACCTTCCACCCAAATGCTCGAAACTAGCGTTTGGGTCATGATGAAGGCCACCCCTACAACGTTGTATGACCCAGAATGTGCGCGGAAAGCACTAAGGCCAAAGGCAGATTCCTTGCTCTGCTCGGGATACCAAGCATGCTGCTCGAGCCGTGCCGCAGATGCTTCCAGAACGCAAAGAGCGCGCCGCACTCCAAAAAAAACGGAATCACCAGCCGCGGGTTTGGAGCAGGTCTTTTTCGTCCATTTGGCGAATGTCGAGGCCCTTCATGGCGTCGCCGAGTTCGTCGGAAGCGGCGAGGACTTTTTTCGCGTCCTGATAATTGGTAGTGGCGAAGACGATGGCCTTGGCGCGCTTGGCGGGATCGGTGGACTTGAAAATTCCGGAGCCGACGAAGACGGCTTCGGCGCCAAGCTGCATCATCAGAGCGGCGTCAGCGGGAGTGGCGATGCCGCCCGCGGAAAAATTCGGCACGGGAAGTTTGCCGGTTTTGGCGACTTGCTGGACGAGGTCGAGCGGAGCGCCGAGCTCTTTGGCTTCGTGCATGAGCTGCTCTTCGCCCATGGTCGTAAGTTTTTTCATCTGGCCGACGATGGTGCGCATGTGGCGCACGGCTTCGACGATGTTGCCAGAGCCGGCTTCGCCTTTGGTGCGAATCATGGCTGCGCCTTCGCCGATACGCCGCAGCGCTTCGCCCAAATTGCGCGCGCCGCAAACGAAGGGCACCTTGAAGGTGTGCTTCCATACGTGATTTTCCTCGTCGGCGGGCGTGAGCACTTCGCTCTCGTCGATGTAATCGACTTCGAGGGCTTCCAGCACTTGCGCCTCGACGAAATGGCCGATACGGACTTTGGCCATGACGGGAATGGTCACCGTGTCCATGATTTCGCGGATGATGCGCGGCGAGGCCATGCGCGCCACGCCGCCTTCCTTGCGAATGTCCGCGGGAACGCGCTCAAGCGCCATGACCGCGCAAGCGCCGGCATCTTCGGCGATCTTGGCCTGCTCGGCGGTGGTGACGTCCATGATGACGCCGCCTTTGAGCATTTCGGCGAGGCCGACTTTCACGCGCCAGACGTTTTCGTGCCCTTTACTCTTGTTTCCGTTATCCATTTGAGCTTCCTCTTGCCTCTATTTTGAATGAAAACGGCGTTGAATGCGAATGCGACCGGCGGGCCGGCATCAGGCCATTTTGGCAGGCAGCGAAGGCAGCGGAAAATAGTGGGATCAACTAGCTTCGCAAGAAAGCGCTACGACAAAGAGCGCGCATCCCGCTCATACCTGCGCCGCTTTCGCGAACAGCGGAAGAATGCGTGAGGCGCACTGATCCAGGAATTGCACGTCCGCATCGCTGAACGCGTCTGCTTTGTCGGCGTCGGCTTCGAGCGTGCCCACAACGTTACCGATCGCGTCGATCACCGGCGCAATCACTTCCGAGCGGGTGGTGGAAAATGCCACCAAGTAGCGCGAATCTTTCAGGACGTCGTTGACCACGGCCGTCTTCCGCGTTTTCACCACATCTCGCGTGATGCCGCGCGTCAACGGAAAACGCAAAAACGCAGGAGCCTCCGCCCCGGTCCAGGCAACGGCGCACGCTTCGTTCTCCGCGATTTCAAAAATGCCGACCCAAAAGCACCCGGACGCCTCGCGAATCATCTCCGCGACGCGTTTCGCACGCACGGCTACATCCGTGCGCGCCAACGCGGCGGCGGCAATTTCGTTGAGGAATCTGGCATCGTATTTTAGTTGAGTCATCGGTCCTCGCTTCTCTAGGTACGCGGGCTCACGACCACAAATCTTCCCCGCCCCCGCGCCAGAACTTTTCCCGCGGCATTTCGAATCTCGCCCCGATGCATCAGGTTGCGGCCTTCGCGTGAAACTTCATGCGCCTCGACGACAATTTCGTCGTCAATGGGCACGGGGCGCAGGTATTCGACGTTCAATTCGGCGGTAACGGCGCGCACGTCGTGGAAACGGTTCAGCTTGCCCATGGCTTCGTCCAGCAGCACAGCGATGATTCCGCCGTGCAGCACGCGATTGCTGCCCTGATACTCAGGCCCCAAGCGGAAGCGGCCGACGATCTTGCGCGCACCGTGATCCTGCTCGAACGTGAGCTTCATGCCGCGAGCGTTGTCCGCGCCGCATCCGAAACATGGATTATCCGCCTTGGGCTCGAGTTTTTCGATGGTCATTCTTGTCCGCGCTCCGCCGCGTTACCCACCAACATAGCTTACTGCTGTTCGTTCGCTTGCACGCCCACTGTGCAAGGTGTCTCTCTCCGGCCATTTCGTACTTATTCGTACCGCAGGGCCTCGATGGGTTCGACCTTCATCGCCCGTCGCGCGGGAATGTAGCACGCCAGAAGCGATACCGCGAGAAGCATCACGCTCACAATAACGAACGTCGCGGGATCGCTCGGCGCAATTCCATAGAGCAGCGACGACAACAACCGCGTGAGGCCAAATGCTCCGGCGACTCCCACCAAGATTCCCGCAAGCGTCAGCATCATTCCCTGTCCGACGATGAGCTTCAGAACGTGCGAAGGTTGCGCGCCCAGCGCCAGGCGAATGCCGATTTCGCTAGTGCGCTGTTTCACCGAGTAGGCCATCACGCCATAAAGGCCAATCGCTGCCAGGAACAGTGCGACCCCGGCAAAAACTGCAAAGAGAGAAGTTTGGAAGCGGCGCAAAGCGCTGGCGTCCGAAACGCGCTGGTCCATCGTTTGGATATCTGCGACCGCGAGAGTTGGATCGATCGGCGCGGACGGCGCTGCGAATCGCGGGAATGATTTGCGCGGGCGGGAGGAAGTGCGAATGGCGATGTAGGCCCGGTCGAGTCCTGCCGTTGCCAGAATGGCACATAGACTTGAGGAGGCGGCGCGTCTTCGAGATTGGAAAAGCGCGTATCTCGCGACGACGCCGACGACCGTGGACCACGATGGCGCTCCTTGTCGTGAGTAGCACATGCAGAGATGGCCGCCGATGGCGGAGCGGCCGGGGAAATAGGCCTTGGCGAAAGCTTCGTTGACGATGACGACGGCGGGAGTTCCCTTTGGCGGCCTGTCTTCAGGATGTGAAAGAGCGGCCTAGCGAGAAGGGGCGTGCCCATGGCCTGGAAATAATTCTCGGTGGCGAGTCGCGAATCGACGAGCTGGTTTTTCTTGTTGGTATAGCCCTCCACCGTGAGATAGCTCATGCTTTCTGAGTGGCTCAGCGGCAAGTCACTCACGGCGCCAATCGCGCTGATTCCATGCAAGGCATCAAGTTTTTCGAGCACGCTGTGAAAGAAGCCTTGGCGCTGCTCCGGCTTGCTATAGCGCGAATCCAAGCGCGATGTGCATGGTGAGCGTGGAATCGGAAAAGCCGGTGGAGACGTTTTGCAGATTCACGTAGCTGCGAACGAGAAGGCCAGAGCCGGTCAACAGCACCATCGCGAGCGCCACTTCGCCGACGATCAAGCCGTGACGCCACCGTTTCGACGCACCTGCAACGCCTTTGTTGCCGCCTTGTTTCAGCAGCTCGCTTAAATTCGTGCGCGAGACGCCGAGCGCAGGAAGAATGCCGAACACGACGCCAGTGAGAATAGAAATCGCCAGCGCGAAAAGCAGAACGCGCAAATCGAGAGACGTTTCGTTCAGACGCGGAATGTTGCCGGGGTTAAGACGAAGCAGAAGTCGAATCGCGGCGTAGGCGATCAGAATTCCAACGCGCCGCCGGCGCAAGCGAGCAGGAGAGCCTCGGTAAGAACCTGACGAATCAAACGCCCGCGGCGAGCGCCGAGCGCGGCTCGACGCCCATTTCATGCGTGCGGCTGGCGGCACGCGCGAGGAGCAGATTTGCGGCATTGGCGCAGGCGATCAGCAAAACCAGAGATACCGCGCCGAACAGAAGCCACACGAACAGGCGCACGCCGCCGATAACCGTTTCGGTGAAGGGCTTTACCACGGCGTAGGTACCTTTGAAAAATCGTCTTGGCCGCGGAGCGCGTCGAGTCGGGGCATAATGGTGTTCATCTCGGCCTGCGCCTGCGCGAGCGGTGACTCCGGGGCGCAAGCGCGCGACGGCATCGCCGGTGGAGTTTTCGCGATCGATCTTTTCTCTGCTGCGTGAGGGCCAAGGGCAGCCAGACTTGTGTTGGACCGGCAGTTGAATAGGGCAACTCGTTGCCGCTCGGATAGCCGAATGACGCAGGCATGACCCCGATAACGTGATAGAGCTGGCCGTCGAGCGTGACACTCTTGCCGAGGGCTTGCGAGCTGGCGCCAAATGCGGACTGCCACAGCGCATGGCTGATGATGACGACGTGCTCGTGGCCGGGCACTGTGTCGTTCGCTTCGAAGACACGACCGAAGAACGGGCTGACGCCGAAGGTGGAGAAAAAGTTGGGCTGAACGAATACGCCGCTGACACCTTGTGCTGAGCCTTCCGCTGAGAGATTGAACGAGCGCTGATCGAAGAGAGTGATTGCGGAAAACGCGTGCGCCTGGCGCTGAATGTCGAAAAAGCCTCCATTGCTGGGGCCTAGAGCTTCGATGGGAATTTGCGGGAGGTTGTGGCTGGGAGTGAACAGATATACTAATCCGCTCGGATTCCGGTATGGAAAGGAGCGCAGAAGCACGGCGTTGAGCAAACTGAAAATCGCGGTGTTAGCTCCGATGCCGACGGCGAGCGTCAGCACCGCCACGGCCATAAACCCCGGCGCTTTTCCCAGCATTCTCAGAGCAAACTTAATGTCCTGCATCAGCGTGCTCATCGCTCACCTCGTCACATCCTACTCATACCTCAGCGCCTCCATCGGCTCAACCCGCATCGCCGTCCGTGCGGGAACATAGCAGGCCACGAGCGCGACGAGCGTCAGCACCACGGCAACGCCGATAAACGTCGCCGGATCGCTCGCCCTGACTCCGTAAAGGAGATTCGTGAAGCTCGATAGCAGCCGCGTGAGGATTAACGCAGCCACGATTCCAATCGCGAGCCCGGCAAGGGCCAATCGCAGGCCCTGTCCAATGATCATCCGGAAAACGTCCCGCCTCTCCGCGCCGAGCGCCATGCGAATTCCAATCTCGTGTACGCGCTGGCTCACCGAGTAGGAAATCACGCCGTAGATTCCGACCGAAGCCAGCAGCAGCGCTAAACCCGCAAACACCTCCAGCAAGATCATTGGAAAGCGCTGCGACGACATCGATTCCGAAGCGATGTCCTGCATGGTTCGGACATCATATATCGGCTGATCCTTGCCAATTCCGTAAACAACATTCTTGATCGCAGGTATCACGGTCGCGGCAGGAAGGGGCGTACGAACGAGTATCGTCGTGGTTGGAAACCCCTGCGACGCCGTCACCCACTCATCCGGAATTTGGTACAGCGGAAAGTACGCTTGCGCTTGTGTGTAGGAACTCTCGTCTCCCAGCCCCCACTGTTTTACGTGGCCCACCACGCCGACGATGCGGCAAGGCCCCCAAGGCGGAGTCCACCCGAAATTCAATCCCTGACCAAGCGGATCTTGACCGCGAAAATAAGTGTCGGCGAAGACGCTGTCGATTGCTGCGACGCACGGTGACTTCGTCGTGTCTTCCTGTGTGAAAAAACGGCCGCGCACCAGCGGTATTCCCATCGCGCGGAGATAATCCGGACCCGTGTCGAACACCATCATCCGCGGGGCCGCCTGAACCACCGCGGGCTTTTGCGAGCCAATCCAGAAAGGAGCGACATTGTCCTCGCCGACAAGAGGAACGATGTAAGTAAAGTCCGCCGCCTGCACACCCGGAATCATGCCAACACGCTCAAGCAATTGCCGATAGGCAGTGCGCATGCTCGCGGCCGTCTTAGTCAACGAAGGCGAAAACCCCACCTTGAAAGTTATGACGTGCTGCGTGTCGAAGCCGGTATTGCTGCCCCACATGTGGCGGATGGTGCGGAAGAGCAGGCCTGCGCCCACCAGCAACACCAGCGTCAGCGTCATCTGCACAATCACCAAGCCGTTTTGCACTCGATGATGCGCGCTCGTCGTGCCGCGGCCTCCTTCTTTCAGCGAAGTTTGCAAGTCAGTTTTCGAGCTTTTCAGCGCAGGCGCGAGGCCGAACAGAATCCCCACCGCGATCGAAACGCCGAGCGTAAAGAGCAAAACAGGAGCACTCACGCCAATGTTTTCGCTGCGTGGCAAGCTTCCCGGCACCGCCGCTAGCACCGGACTCACGCCCCATTTTGCAATGGCCAGCCCGAGGCCGGCGCCAGCGACAGAAAGAAGCGTGCTTTCTGTCAGCAACTGGCGCACCACGCGCGCGCGGCTCGCGCCCAGCGCCGTTCGAATGGCAAACTCGCGTGTGCGCGTGGCTGAGCGCGCCAGCAGGAGATTGGCAACGTTCGCGCAGGCAATCAGCAAGACCAGCCCCACAGCTCCCAACAGCAACAGCAGCGTTCCGCTTACGTCTCCAATCAACACTTGCTTGAGCGGCGCCACATCTGCTCCCAGGCCGCGATTCGCGTCGGGGTAGAGCTGCTCCAGATGGCCCTGGATCGTGCTCATCTCCGCTTGCGCCTGAGCGATGCTGACTTCGGGTTTCAGCCGCGCGATGGACAGGACTGCCGGTGCGCCGCGAGGGTCGAGCATCAGCCGGTCGCCCTGTCCGAGCGGCGTGTAAACATCGTCGTGCTGGTCAGCAAAAGCAAAACCCGGCGGAAGAACCCCGACGACGGTGTAGTCAATTCCGTTCAGGGTTACAGCCTTGCCGAGCGCTTGCGGATTGCTGCCAAACCGATTCCTCCAGAAACGGTTGCCGATTATCACGACCGGCGCTCCCCCGCGCTGGTCTTCTTGCTGAGAAAAATTGCGGCCGAGGGCGAGCTTTACACCCAGCGTGGTGAAGAAACCCGCGGAGACATTCTCGCCGATGAGGTGTTCAGGTGCACCGGGGCTCGTCAGATCATAATCCTGCCACCTCATCGCGGCCATTTGCTGGAACGAACCAGCGCTGCGCTGCCAATCCTGGAAGTTAGGGTACGAAGGCCAAACGACATGCTTGAAATGTAGATTGTTCTCCCAGACCACAACCAGGCGATCCGGCTGGCTGTAAGGCAGCGGGGCCAACACGACGCCATCGACCACGCTGAACATAGCCGTGTTCGCGCCGATCCCCAGCGCCAGCGTGAGCACGGCGACCACCGTAAAGCCCGGCGCTTTGGCCAGCATGCGAAGGCCGTAGCGAATGTCCTGAAGCATCGTGGCGCACCTCCCGTGCTATTTTTTCTTACTCGTAGCGCAGCGCGACAATCGGATCCACGCGCATGGCGCGGCGCGCCGGCAAATAGCACGCCCCAAGGGCCACAATCACCAGCAACGCCGCGGTGCCGAGGAAGCTCGCCGCGTCGAATATCCCGATGCCGTAGAGCAAACTGTTCATGCTCTTGGCCACCAGCATGGACAGGCCCAGGCCCGCGACCACACCCGCCACGACCATGGCCATTCCGTTGGCAAGAATCAGCCGCATCACGTTGCCAGGCTGCGCGCCAAGCGCCATGCGTATTCCGATCTCATGGCCTCGTTGATTCACCGAGTAGGACATCACGCCGTACGTGCCAATGGTTGCCAGGACCAGCGCCAACAGCCCAAACCCTCCCAGCAATTCCGCTCCCAGGCGCGGCGCCTGAAGCGATTGCAGCAGCAATTGGCCAACCGTCTGCACATTGAGAAGAGGAACCGAAGGAGCCAGCGATTGCACCGTGCTACGTACACTGGGAAGCGCTTTATTCGGATCGCCCTTGGTGCGCACATAAAGAGTGACCGCCGGCGAGTAATGCTGTTTCAAAGCCATGTAGACGATGGCCTGCGGCGCCTCCCCCAAAGTGGCATATTTCACTGTGTTCACTTCGCCGACCACGGCCACGTCCCAAGTTTCGCCGAGAAAATGCAGATGCTTGCCGACCGGATCCTGCCCCGGCCAAAACGTTTGCGCCGCGGTGCGATTGACCACGGCAACCATCGCATTTGTGGCGCTGTCGTTTTCTGTGAAGTCGCGTCCCTCTAGCAGAGTAATTCCGGTTGCCGGGAAGTATCCAGGCGCGGTTGCGATGATCGGAGTCAACTTGCCATTGCGCGGGTCGGTACTGTCGACGCCGTCGGTGAACGTGGTCCGCGCAAGCCCGCCACTGAACGGCGGAGTATCGGCAATGGCCGCGCCCGCGACCATCGGCAGTGCGTCCAGCCGCTCGACCACGTCTCTGTAAAACTGCTCGGCCTGCGGCTGCGCGTAATGCTGGGCTTGGAGGTTCACGAACATCACCATCTCGTGTTGCACCTCGAAGCCCGGATTGATCTGTTGCGCGTTGCGCAAACTGTGAATGAACAGCCCTGCGCCCACGAGCGCAATCAAAGACAGCGCCACTTGAATCATCACCAGCACGCCGCGAAGTCCGTACCAGCGCGTGCTTCCGCTTGGCGCGCCGGTCCGATCCTTCAGCGCCGCAATGCTGTCGCTCTTGGACGCTTGCAGCGCAGGTACCAGTCCAAATATCACCGTGGCTACCAGCGCTAAAGCCATCGTGTACAGGAAAACGCGCCCGTCCAGACTGAAATCCAAATTCGGAAGCCCGGGAGGCAAAAGAGAGAGCAGCAGCGACCGCCCCCAATACGCGCAGAAAATCCCCAACACGCCCGCAAGTAGCGCCATCAGCAAACTCTCCGTCAGCAATTGCCGGATCAATCGCTTGCGCGACGCGCCCAGCGCCATCCGCACGGCAATCTCCCGCTGACGCTGCGTGGCGCGAGACAGCAGCAAATTCGCCACATTCGCGCAGGCAATCAGCAGCACCAAGCCAACAATTCCCATCATCAGCGTGCCGGCAAGAGCAAACACGCTGTGCAGCTGCGGCGGAATCGCCGTCTCATTGATCGGCACAAGCTCTTCGTTCCGCCCGCCATTGTCCTTGGGATACTCTTTCTCCAGTTGAAAGCCTAGCGCCTGAACCTCTTGCTGCGCCTGCCGGAGCGTGACGCCGGGCTTGAGCCGCGCGACCATCGTGGTGAGCCGGAAGGCGCGCTGGTTGAACCACGTCTTCACAAGGCCGGTGAGGACCTGGTCATGCATCGCCATCGGAATCCAAACGTCCGGGCTGCCCAGAACGCCGACGTTCGTGAAGTCGCTCGGAGCGATTCCGACAACGGTGTAGTCCTGCTCGTTGATCTGCACCGTTTTCCCAAGAATGCCGGGGTCGTGGCCGAATTGGCGGTTCCACAAAGCGTAGCTCAGCACCGCCACCGGCCGCGGCGAGGTATCCTCTTCCGCGTTAAAGCCGCGTCCGATCACCGGATGCACGCCGAGAACATCGAAGAAATTTGCATTGACCACTTCGCCGAACAATTGATTTTGCTTGCCGGAAACAACCAAGTTGACGCCCATCGGAACAATAATCGCGACGCCGGAGAAGGAATTGGTCTGCTCGCGGTAGTCCACCCCGTTCAGATACGGCGTCGGCAAGTATTCCTGCAGCGGGCCGCTCTTCGTTTGCGCGGTGGAGTACAGACTGACCACGCGACCCGGATCCTTCACCGGTATCGACTGAAGAAAAATCGCCTTGGCCAGCGTGAAGATTGTGGTGTTCGCGCCAATTCCCAGCGTCAGCGACAGCACCGCCACCGCCGTGAACCCTGGCGCTTTCGCCAGCGTACGTAGCCCGTATTTAATGTCTTGCCACATCGCCCACCTCCGTGTCTTTCCCTACTCGCACGGTCTCGCGGTTTCTTAAGTTGCGCATTTCCCTCTTTGCACCGTCGCGGCCTTCTTCTTTTTTCGCTTTTCGGTTCTCGGCTTTCGGTCCTGCAGGGCCGCACCTACGCCCTGGGAGAATGACGCTCACCAGGACATCCGAGTGCCCTTGCGTTCCGCGCTTCTCTGCCGCCAAGTCGCGCGAAGCATTCCGCTCCGCTGATGTCGCCCGCGTCAAAAAAAGTCCTTCCTACACCTCTTTGCGCTGCCTTGCGCGCAAACCGTTTCAGCTTCCAGAACTCACTCGTATCGCAACGCTTCCATGGGGTCCACGGACGTGGCGCGGCGCGCGGGGATGTAGCAGGCAGCCAGCGCAACAAGAATGAGCAGCGCAGCGACGAAAATGATGGTCGCGGGGTCATTGGCGTGGACGTTGTAAAGCAAGGAATTGAGATAACGCGTGATGGCGAGGGCCACTCCGACGCCCGCCACGACGCCGACAAGCGCCAGAGCAATTCCCTGTCCGACAATCAGGCGCAGCACATCACTGGGCCGCGCGCCGAGCGCCATGCGAATGCCGATTTCACGCGTGCGGCGCGTCACTTCGTACGAGAGCAACCCGTACAATCCAACGCAGGCCAGCGCCAGAGCGAGCAGGCCGAAGAAACTGGACACGCGCGCAACCAGACGCTCCTGCCAAAGCAGTAGATCGATTTGCTCGCTCTGGGTGCGCACATCGGACAGCGGCAAATCAGAATTGAGTTTGGCGGCCATGCTGCGCACGGCTGAAATTAGCGCTCTCGGGTCGGCGGCAGTACGCAGCTCGAAATCCCCGCCACCGCCGACGAACGGAACGTAAATGGTCGGGTGGATGTTTCTTCGCAAGGTGTCGTATTTCGCGTCGCCAACAACGCCGATAATTTGCCAGCCGCCCGATTCCGAGTCTCCTGTTCCGGCTCCATTGCTGGCGCCGCTGCTCTGCCCTTTTCCGCGGTTGATACCCACGCCGAGGGGATTTTCATCAGCGAGATATTCGCGGACGAATTCGCGGTTGACGAGAACGGGAAGCGCCGGGATGGGCGTCGGTGGCGCAGTTGCATGGGGCGTTTTCGGCGGAGCGTTCGGCAAACGTGGGCTGCTCGCGGTATTTTGCGGTGCTGTCTCCGCCGCCCTCAGCCGCGTGGCCAAGTCAAAATCTGCCGGCGTGAACGAACGGCCTTGGAGCAGCGGAATGCGCATCGTGCGCAGAAAATCGGGGCCGGTGGCGAGCATGTCCACATGAACCTCGGATCGCCCTGATCGCCGTTCCAAGCGGGCGGTACCGCTCCAAAGGTTGCCGCTCAGGAGCGCGTCGGACGAATAGCTGACGGAGGTCACCCCTGGGAGGGCCGCAAGCCCGTCTCGCAAATCGCGATACAGACTCTGAATCTGCGCGTCTTTATAGTGCATCAGCGTAGGATCGATGGAAAATAGCAGGACGTTGTGCGGGTCGAAACCGGGATTCAGGTTGCGGAGATTCTCGAGAGTGCGTACCAGCAAGCCGGCGCCAATGAGCGCGACAACCGAAAGCGCCACCTGCGCGATGACGAGCGTGCCGCCAACGCTAAATCTGTGCGATCTGCTCCTGGATGCGCCGACACTATCCTTGAGCGCGGGCGTCAAATCCACGCGCGCGCTTCGCAGCGCCGGAGCCAAGCCGAAGAAGATTCCCGTGAGAATCGATGCCCCGAGTGCGAAGGACAGAATCCGCCAATCCGGTGCGATGAAAAACGGAAACGGCCGGCTGGAATTACCGGAAATGAGCGCCACAATGACATGGACGCCCCAGTAGGCGAATAGAACGCCCAATAAGCCGCCGGCGAACGAGAGTATGAGGCTCTCGGTGAGAAGCTGCCGCCAGATTCTTGCTCGACCTGCGCCGAGCGCGAGGCGCACGGCCATTTCTCGTTGCCGCGCGGCGCCGCGCGAGAGCAACAGCCCCGCAACATTCGCGCAAGCAATCATCAAAATTAGACCGACGGCGACCATCAACACGTACAGCTGTTCGGAGTAATTACCGCGCTGCCCGCTCAGTCCCTCCTGCGCGGACAGCAGGGCGATCTTCGGATCGACGGCTTGTTTGGCGTAGGGCTTCACGCCGTGCAGAACTTCGTTGCGGAACACGACGGTCGCCGCGGCTTGCGCCTGGGCCAGGCTAGCGCCCGGCTTGAGACGTCCGAGAACCACCAGCCACCAATTGCTGAACCCTTGGATATTCTTCCCCCAATCGATATCGAGGCGCGGCGCCATGGCAATCGGTACGCACAGATCCTGCAACTTGCCTGGAACGAGATTTGTGAAGCTCGGCTCGGACACGCCGACGATTACGAATGGGAGATTGTTCAGCTCGATCGTTTTTCCGAGAACTGATTTGCTGCCTCCGAAATCCCTTTTCCAGTAGGCATAGCTCAACACAGCAACCGGCGATGGGGATGAAGAATCGTCGCTGGGTCCAAGTGTCCGGCCGAGAATCGCATTCACGCCCAGCACGGAAAAATAATCGCCGGACACAAGTTCCGCACTCGCATGGCTTACGGGGCCATTGCCCCTGAGCTCAACGCCCGCTGCACCGGCAAATGCAGTTACGCCGGAAAACGCGTGGACCTGAGAGCGAATCTGCTCAGCAACGGGGAGCGGGAACGAGCAGCCGAAGGAATTCGTGCCGCCGCCGTTGGCGCAATCACTAAACGAGCTGTACTCGCCGTCGATGAAAGAACCATGCGCCTGCCATTGCAGCATGACGAGCTGTTCGGGATGGCGCACAGGCATCGAGCGCAGCATGACCGCGTCGACCAAGCTGAAGATCGCGGTGTTCGCGCCGATGCCGAGCGCCAGAGTGAGCACAGCGACGGCGGTGAACCCCGGCGCCTTAGCCAGCATCCTTAGCCCGTACTTAACGTCCTGCCACATCGCTTTGGCCTCGCTTTGCGGGTCGCGGCTTTAGACACAGCAAGAAGTAAAGGGTGATGACGCTTCCCTGCTTCTGGTTGGCGTGTACTTCGCTAATCAATCGCCTGCGACTCGCCACTGCCCCTAAATCAGAGCGACGCGGGAAGGCTTTTCGCCGTGTTGTTCCACTTCCCTCTTCGCGCCTCGCCGCTTCTTCTTCATCTCGGTTTCGATTACCTGGCCCAGCGTGAGGATGCCTCGCGCGATGTCTTTCTCCTCGACTCCCGCAAATCCCAGTCGCAGCGTGTTCAGCAGCGGGTTCTGCACAAAGAAATACCGTCCCGGAACGAAAAGCACCCCTCTCTCGCGCGCATGAATCAGCAATTCGCCGGCATCGAGCCCCGGAGGCAGTGTGATCCACACCGACATTCCGCCCTCGGGACGCGTCCATTCGATTCCCGCCGGCAAGTGCCGCTCCAGGCATTTTTCCATCGCGCCGAGCCGCCGCGAATACAGCTTAATCATTCGCTTCAAATGCTTCTCGAGCATTCCTGTCTTCGCGAACTCCGCCAGCGTCGCCTGCGATAATTGGTCCGTGTGCAAATCGCTCACCTGCTTCAACTGGCGCAGCCGTTCAATCACGCGCTCCGGTCCCACGCACCATCCCACGCGCAATCCGGGAAACGCGATCTTCGAAAAGCTGTCGATTTGAATGACGATTCCATGTCGATCCATCGCTTTGAGCGAAGGCTCCGCGGTCCCGCGCAGCCGCAACCGTGCGTAAATATGATCCTCGACGATGGGCACCTGGAAGCGCGCGGCCACGTCCAGCAGCTTCTTGCGTTCCTCCGCGGGCAGCGTGGTTCCCGTGGGATTCTGAAAGTCCGGCGTCGCCAAAATTAATTTCACGCGGTTCTGCTCCAGCGCGGCTTCGACGCCCTTGATGTCCAAGCCTGCGTACGATTGCCTCGCGGGGCTCGTCTCGACGGCAACCGGCAGGCATCGCACGCGCGCGCCGGAAAGAATCGACAGCGCGCCGGGGTACGTTGGATTTTCAACGATGACCGCGTCGCCCGGACGCAAAAACGCCTTGGCCAGCAAATCCAGCGACTGCTGGCAGCCATCTGTCACCAGCAGGTTCGATTCCTTCGCGCCGATTCCTTCCGCGGCAAGCATCCTAAGCAGAACTTCGCGCAGCGGCTCGTAGCCGTCCGTTGCGCCCAATTGCAGAATGTCGCGTCCTTCGCGCCGCAGGACCTCATTCGCGCATTTGCGCACGTCGTCGATCGGGAAGCATCCTTCCGATGGCTTCGCGCTAATGAACGCGATCGTGTCGTCCGCCACTTGCGGCATCAGCCGGCTGAGCCCGTCGCCGGCGCGCTCATCGGCGAAGAGCGCCTCCCAGCGAAGCGGCCCGCCTTGCGCTCGCGGCGGCGGAGTGAATTCGCGCGGCCCGTTTCGCCTGCTGATATATGTCCCGCGCCCGACGAATCCTTCGATCAGCCCCTCGGATTCGAGCTCCGCGTACGCGGTCGCCACCGTCGTGCGGTGAATTTGTAATTCGTCCGCAAGTTCGCGGCTCGCCGGGATACGGTCACCCGGCTGCAACTCGCCCGAGTACACCAGCGCCCGCATCTGGTCCCGCAATTGCGCGTACAGCGGAATGTCGCTTTCTGGCTGCAAATGCAACGGCATAAATGGCCTGCTCATACAGGCCAATATAGACCCAAAAAAGGGGGTCAAAAGAGCCAAATTGTCTCTTTGGCTGGTACGCCTGAGTTTGAGCTATCTAGCCTGCAATCAGCGAGTTGCGTTGCGGAGTAGAAAACGCTGGATTTTCCCGGTGGCTGTTTTTGGCAAATTTTCTACGAATTGGACTGTTTGCGGACACTTGTAAGAAACCATTTTTTTTCGGAGCCAGTCGCGAATTTCCTGCGCGAGTTCCGCGCGAATTTCGATTCCGTTTTTCACGACGACATACGCAGCGGGATGAACCAATCCGTTTTCGTTTGTTTGCGCGACAACGGCGGCCTCCGCAATCGCCGGATGCGCGAGCAACGCGTTTTCCACTTCGCCGGGCGAGACCCACATGCCCGCAACTTTCATCATGTCGTCGGCGCGGCCGCAATAATGGAAATATCCATCCGCGTCGCAGGTGAATTTGTCTCCCGTCAACACCCACTCGCCTTTTTTTGTGCGCGCGGTCAGTTCATCTTTGTTCCAGTAGCCCGCGAACGCGCTGCCGCCGCGAACCCACAAATTTCCAATTTCACCGCGAGGGACTTCGGCACCGTCGTCGCTCAGGATTTTCGCGCTGCAGCCGGGAACTTCCGTGCCGCAACTCCCCGCGCGCGCCACTCCCGGGCGCGCAGACAAAAACATGTGTAGCATTTCCGTCGAACCGATGGCATCGAGGATTTCCACGCCGAACTTCTTCTTGAACTGCTCGAAGATTTCCGCGGGCAATGTTTCTCCCGCGGACACGGCCATGCGCAAGGAAGAGCAATCAACGGCGAGGCCGCGATCCGCTTCGCGCAGAAGCGCGGCGAAGAAAGTCGGCACGGAAAACAATATCGTGGGCCGATATTTCTTGAGAACTGCGGCGGTTCGCTCCGGCTTCGGTTTTCCGGGATCGAGAACCGTGCTGGCACCGGCGGAAAATGGGAAATACATTCCGTTGCCGAGACCGTAGGCGAAAAACAATTTCGAAACGGAATAGGTGATGTCGTCTGGACGCAAACCGAGCACGCCATGCGCATAGCCGCGGCTCGTGTGCATCATGTCTTCGTGGCGATGGATGGCTGCCTTGGGAGTGCCGCCGCTGCCGGATGTGTACAAGAAGAAAGCAGGATCGGTTGCGGCCGTTGGATGCGCGGCGCACTCGGTCGAGGCGCGTTCGCACTGCTCCTCCCACGAAACCACGGTGCGCGCGGAGAGACTTTCGGCCATGGCCCGTTCTCGATCCTCTGTTTCCGACGCGGATTCACCGGCGATGGCGACGACTTCGAGAGCGGCGGGCCATTTGTCTGTGTATTCGCTGAATACGGATTTGTGGACGATGGCGATGCGCGCGCCGGTTTCCGCAAGGTAGTAGGCGTAATCGGCAGCGCGGGCGAGCGAGTTCACCGGGACAGCAATCGCGCCGATCTTTGCTGCGCCAAAAAATGCGGCGATGAAATCGATCGAATCGGGAAGAGCGATCAGAACGCGGTCGCCGGGTTTGCAGCGCCACTCGCGCAGGACATTTGCCGCGCGATTTACGGCTTGCTCCACTTCGCGATATGCGAATGGCCGCGGTTCGCCGAGAATCGCGATGCGCTCCGGATGCTCGCGCGCCGGCCGCGAGACAAATTCGTCCGCGATGTTCAGTTGCGCGGGAATGTTCAGGTGCGCTGACGCGTCCGCCGCCATGCCCGCGATTCTACCCCGGCGCCACGCACCCTCCAAGCCACGATATGACAAAAAGGCGCTACCAGATTTGGCACCGGAGCGCGGCGGGGCGAACCATAGGGTCACCCGTCTTGCAGTCGAAGGCTTTCGCGAACGCGGGCATGTTCGAAGGCGCCGCGATCGAGCGAAGGCGATCGAGCGCGTGCGGATTCAGATTGGCCATCAGGCGCACGTACTCAGGACGGTCGGTTGCGGCCCAGATCTGGCTGTACGCCAGAAAGAAGCGCTGCTCCGGCGTGTAGCCCGCGATGAGCGGCCGCGGCTTGCCTTGCAGGTCTTTTTCGAGCGCGTTCAAGGCGATGGTCAAGCCGCCAAGATCGGCGATGCTCTCGCCGAGGACCAGCTTGCCGTTTTCGTGCACGTCGTCGACGGCCACGTAGTTATTGAACTGATTCACGATGCATTGCGCGCGCTCGTTGAAATTTTTCTCGTCCTGCGGAGTCCACCAGTCGCGCAGGTTGCCGTGAGCATCGAACTTGCGGCCTTCGTCGTCGAAGCCGTGAGTCATCTCATGGCCGATCACCGCGCCCATGCCGCCATAGTTCGAAGCATCGTCGGCCTTGGCGTCGAAGAAGGGCGGCTGGAGAATTCCAGCGGGAAAGACGATCTCGTTCATCACGCCGTTGTTGTAGGCATCGACGGTCGGCGGCGTCATGCCCCATTCACTGCGATCTACAGGCTTGCCGATCTTGTTGAGGTCGCGCCTCGTCTCGAATTCGTTGCCACGAAACGTGTCGAGGACGAACGGGCCGCGGTCGACATGGTAGGCAGAATAATCGCGCCATTTGTCCGGGTAGCCGATCTTCACGCCGAAGGCGTTCAGCTTGGCCAAAGCTTCCTTGCGCGTGGCCGGTCCCATCCACGGCAAGGTTTGCAAGTCGTCACGCAGGGCGGCGATTAGATCGTTGACCATCTTCAGAGCGCGAGCCTTGGCTTCCGGCGGAAAATATTCCTTCACGTAGAGCTGGCCCAGCGCTTCACCGAGCTGACTGTCCGTCGACGCGACGCAACGCTGCCAGCGTGGCAGAAGCTCTTTGGTCCCTTGCAGGATTTTGCCGCCGAAATTGAAGTTTTCATCGACGAACGGCTGCGAGAGCCACGCGGCGGCAGAATCGACAAGATGCCAGCGGAGATAGATTTTCCAGTCGCTCAGCGGGACGGATTTGAGCTCTTGATTCACGGCTTCAAAAAACTTCGGTGCGGTGACGTCGACGGACTCGATGTTGGGCGCACCGATCTGGCGAAAATAGTTCTGCCAGACAAAATTGGGCGTCAGCGCCTGAAGCTGGGACACGCTCATTTTGTGATAGGTCTTATCGGGATCTCGCCGCTCGACGCGGTCCATGGATGCTTGCGCGAGATTTGTTTCGATGTCCATCACCGTCTTGGCCTCGGCTGCGGACTTGGCGGAATCATCTTCGAGAAGCGTGAACATCTTGGTGACGTGCGCGAGGTACTGCTCGCGGAGCTGCTTGGATTTGTCGTCGGTCTTGAGGTAGTAGTCGCGGTCGGGCAGGCCGAGGCCGCCCTGGTCGGCGCCGCCAATCACTTGCGAACTATTCTTCTCGTCCTGCGTTGACCCGAAATTAAAAATGGCGTCGGCCCCCAGTGCCTGCAGGCGCGCTAGCTCGGCCTGCAGGGCTTCTGCGCTGTCGATCGCCTGGATGCGGTCGAATTCAGGCTGCAGCGGTTTGGCGCCCGCGGCGTCAATCTGCTGAACATTCATGCAGCTAGCATAGTAGTCGCCGATTTTCTGCTCGTTCGAGCCCGCAGCGGCGGCGCGGTCTGCGGAAGCCTTCTCGAGGATTCCGCGCAACTCCTGGCGGTTGCGCACCGCAAGTTCATTGAAGTGGCCCCAGCTTGGATAAGCGGCCGGGATGGGATTCTTCTTCAGCCAGTCTCCATTCGCGTAGTGATACATGTCCTGGCAAGGCTTGCAGGTCTTATCGAGCGAGGAAAGCTCGACGCCGTGGGATGCAGCCGCTGAAGTTTGACTCTGCGAGCGTGCGCGCAGCGCGACTACGGCGACAAAACTCAGAGTCGCGAACATGACAGCGACAAATGTCAGTGGACGAGCGGAAAACCAACGCATGCGCATGATTCGTCTCCCAAACTGTTCACAAAGTGACTTGCAGTTCTTCTTCCAGCAGTTTTCAAGTGACGGACAGCCTACACTGGAACGCCCATGAACACAACGGCCACGCACGGCTGCAACCGTTCCGACGGAGGGGAAATGCCCGCGGGAGTCATTTTGCGCGAGCGGGCAGTGTGGCAGCTCTCCGCCTGCCATTTTTTCGCATCCCCAGCAGCGCAAGCCCAAGCATTCCACTGCCGAGGAGAACCATGGAAGGCGCCTCAGGCGAGGCGACGAGCTCGCAACCAACCTCGCAACTATTTATGCCCGTGATGCCGCCCACGTCGCCCAGGAAAGGAGGAACAGAAAAAAGAACCACACTGAAATCACTGCCGGCAAAATTCGTATCCGGGTCCACGAATACGAGCACCGGGCTGAAGACTTGCGCGTAGCTGCCGGGATCAGTCGATGACATAAAGTTTTCGCCAAACGCGGAGAACGACCACGGCCCCACGATTGAGTCCGTGTCCGCGTCAAACGTAAAGTGGCCGGTGATGGCAACGGGAAAACAAATAGGGCAGGTCGCTTCCACAGTGAAGTTATATGTCGTCAGATCCATCGGGCCGGCATGGGCAGGTACGGGCAAGAAAAGTACAGGAAAAAAGCAGAAGAACTAACGAGCATTTCCCAAGCAGCGGGCCCTTAAGCATGATCCCGTCCCCATAGAGTCTGAGAGTGACTTCTAATCTGCTGGAGACGCGGCGCAAAGTCAACCGTGAAGCCCGCTAGGAAGACGGCATGCCGCCGGAAAGAAAGGCGCTCACGACGGAGACGAACTTGTCCGGCTCCTCGAAAAACGGCATGTGGCCGCTCTTCTCGAAAATAACGAATTGCGAGCCAGGGATCCCTTTATGAATGTTGTAGGCGATGACCGGCGCCACGTTCATATCGAAGCGGCCACAGCCCACCAGCACAGGAAAACGGTACTTCGCGATTTCCGGATTGAGGTCGAAGCGAGCAACATCCTCGTTCACCAAACGATTGATTTCGCGATATTCCGTGTCGTTGCCCATCTTGGAGAGAAATTCATCGCGATGCTCGGTCGAATAGAAAAGCATGGTGAGATAAAGATGCGTCGACGCTTCGGCGGCAGCGTCCGAATCTTTTTCTCGCAGCGCTTCGGTGAAAGCATAGCTGTCTTCCTTCGCGGTCACGTCGGGGAAAACGTCATGGAACAGGAAGAGCGTGTCGCGCCAGCGCGGAGCAGCGGAATCCAGAATGATCAGGCGTTCGATATGTTCGGGATGGCGCGACGCGTACGCCATGGCCAGAAAACCACCCCACGAGTGACCAAGAAGATCGATTTTGTCGTAGCCGAGGCGCGCACGAAGGGCGTCAAGGTCGTTGATCTGATCGGCAAGCGTGCAGGTTTCGCCGGGCTTGAGCGGGCCGGAATGTCCGGTGCCGCGCTGATCCCACATGACGATTTTGCGATTGTGGCCGAGCGTGTCCCAAGCGTCGGAGACATGCAGGTACTGGTGATCGAAGCCGGGGCCGCCATTTGCGACGAAAAGCGGCGTCGCGTCGCCGGAACCGAAGACCTCATAGTAAATCGTCGCGCCGGAGGAGGCGTTAAATGTAGTTCCGTGTTCGTCGTGGGCCAAGGCGCGCGCCGGAGTCAACAACAGCGCGAACGCTGCGAGGATGACAATGGCCGCGGGCGCGAGTATGGCGAAATGACGCCGCGAATGGGCGCGATAAATGCTGCGATCAAACGTGCTGCTCATGAATGCCTCCTGTAGTTTGCGAATGAGCCTGCGAGGCGGGCAGAGTAGCACGGCTCGGCAGCGCGTGGGAAGCGCGTCCAGATGTGCGCGGGCGTCGCGCATACGCGCGGGATGCGAGCGCTAATCTTCGGACCACGCAGCGTACAAGCCGAAAACCAAGGGAGGAAGAATCAAAAGAAAAACGGTCGTGACCAGGAGCAGAAAGCTATCGTGCCCGGCCGAAGCCGGCGCGTTGCGATGCGCCAACGATTCCGCGAAGGTCCCGAGGAACCCGCCGATGCGCGACCATCCCATCACGATAGCGGCGACAATTACGGCAGCGCATGCGCCAAACGCAACGCGGCGCGCCCACACGATCGGGCGCAGCGCTCTTTCGATCGCGGCGGCCTTCGCTGTAGCTTGCGCCTTCCACCAGATGCGTCCCGCGTCGGGCAAAGTCGCATCGAGGCGGGATTGTTCAGCTGATTCGCAGAGATAGCTGGCCACCAGCGCCACCTCTTCGCATGAACGGCAATCCGCGAGGTGCGCGAGCAGAGCGTCGCTCCACTGGCCGGAGCGGCCTGCCTCCGTGATTTTTTCTTCAAAGACACAATGACCCTGTTTCATGGCGTTGCTTCTCCCTGGGACTCGCGTTTCCAGCCGCGCGCGCGCAAAAGCTCGACGAGCCGCCCACGCGCACGGAACAGCATCGGCCGAATGCTCGCGGCTCTACAGCTCATAAACTTTGCGATTTCATCGTGACGATAACCTTCGACATAGGCGAGCCAAAGCAGTTCGCGCTCGCGCGGTTTCAGTTCTAGGAGGAACTGCTCTAAATCGTGCTGGAGCGCGAAATCGCGCGCCGGTGGCGCAGCGACGGGAACCTCTGGCGCGGCTGTTGTGAACGAGCGCTTGGCGGCGCGAAAATGATCGCGCAACAGATTGGTCGCCACACGGAACAGATAGTGTTTGCGATGGGCCTCTTCGGTGGGAGCGAGCGGCGCGCGCAGCAGACGCAAATAGGATTCCTGCAGCAAATCATCAGCGGTGCTCGCATCTCCAGTGACGCGGCGAAGGTAGCCACGAAGCTGCGGTGCGGTTTTTTCGTAGAAGACGCGGAACTCCGCCTCGTCGATGCAAGGAATGCGGACTGGCGTGCGCACAGCGTCTTCGCCGGACTCGTCCGAAGCGAAAGAAAGTTCCGCGCAATCGAGCGATTCAGTCTGAGCACGCACCGCCGCAATCCTCCGCAAAGAAAATCCTAACGCTTCGAGCCAAGTTCGCGGTCAAAAAGCCCCCAGGCCTTCGATAGCCGATAGGAAGCCGCGGCCGAGGCCAGGAATCCAAGCCCCAGCGCGAGGAGCAACAGGCTGATGGCCAAGAACCCGTGGGCCGTTTGCGCCCGGTCGATTGCGTTGAAGCTGACCTGCGGCATCGTGGCGCGCACAATCAACATGGCGATGCCGAGGAAAAAAAGAATCAGGCCTGCTTGCACGGATCCAAGGACACGCCCAAACGGTTTCGTCTGCTCGATTGTGGCCGAATCCAGAAGCCTGCTCCCTGCATCGCTCTTCAGGTATTCCAAAAGATCCTGGCTTGTCCCAAACCTTTCGAACAGCTTGGTATGCATTTCTTTTTGGGTCTCCGCAATTTTGCTCCTGCGACGATTGTTCGACAGAACCCACACAATCCAGCCAGCGCAAAGCGCGAAGGAAACCAAGACTAAGACCGGAGCCATATCGCCCATCTTGCCCTCCCAAATCCGCTATCAGCGGTACTGCGTGAATGAGGAACACGCCTGGAATGCTCTGGCTGTCCCTTCGTATTCAATACGGAAATGGGCGCAACAATGTTAACAGCAATGTCAGTGCGGCGCCGTCTTAGTCAGCCGCAGCGGTCTGGCCGAGGCGAGCCATGCGCTGTCTCTGGCGCTTCTTGCGGCCGAAACGCACGCGCCAGATGGAGCCGGCAATGATGATGACGCAGCAAATCTCGACGAAGACCTTGCCGCCATCGAGATAATCGACGCCGTGGCCGGTGAGGTTCGGGTCGGTCAAAATGCTGTGAATGAAAAGGCCCGCCGCGGCGACGTAGGTGAGGTAATGAAAAAGCTTCCACAGGTGCCGGCCAAGCTCGATGCGATAAAGCGAAGTGACCACGATAAACACCAGCAGATAGAGCGCGACCGCGCCGATACTGTTCCACAAAGGCTGCAGCGGCGACCATACCGGAAACGCGATATCCAGAACGCGGAAATGCGGCTTGCCATTCAAGAGCAGTGGCAGCGGATGCGCCAGCGTGAAACCCAGCGTGCCGTAGCCGGTCCAGCGATGAAGGCTGAAAATGTCGAAGCGGCGGTGCGGCCAGTAGCGCACCGGGCTGTAGCGGCCGAAAATCATGAGTCCGATGAGAATATTCGCGGTGGCAAAGCCGACAGCCGTCAGGCCGATGTACGCAGACAGGTCAAGCACAGTCACGCGAAGCGCAACTCCATAGCTTCATTCCCCGCGGCTGTGCGGGCGGCTACGTCAAAAGACGCGCGCACGCCGGGCACGGTTTCACTTGCCAGAAGCAGAAGATAGCGCAGATGCGCGGATGAAAACACGGCTAAGATGGAGCTCGGCACCGAGAGCTCACCAACATGCGCGGAACAAAAATCATGATGCTGGCGTCGATTGCGGCGATCCTGGCGATTGCGCTGGCCGGAAACGTTTCACGAGGTTCACAACGACCCGCCACCGCGCAAGCAGGCCCGCAGATGTATCTCGGCTTCGACCGGAATGTTTATCCCGGAGACAGCGCGCTCGCTGCGCTGCGGCGCTCATTTTCCTTCTGCGGCTACTGGCTGAATGCGCCGCCGGGCGAAACATCCAACTCATGGAAAGGCAAACGCGAAATCCTGCGTTCGCGCGGATTTGGCTTCCTCGTACTGTTCAACGGGCGATTGGACAAAGAATTGAAAGCCGCGCGCGATCCGAAGCGGATGGGCGCGACTGACGCGGACGCCGCCGTAAAGGCCGCGCAGATGCAAGGCTTCCCGCACGGCACGGTGATTTTTGTCGATCAGGAAGAAGGTGGCCGCATGCTGCCGGAGCAGCGAGATTATTTGTACGCGTGGATTGACGCCGTGAATGCAGCCGGCTATCGAGCCGGAATGTATTGCTCGGGAATGCCCGACAAGCCAGGCGCGAACGACGTGATCACCGCAAACGATATTCACGACAACGCAGGCCGGCGCCAAATTTCATTCTTTGTCTACAACGACGCCTGCCCGCCTTCGCCCGGCTGCGTTTTCTCGGCGCAAACGTTGGTGAACCGAAGCAGTGGCGTGCCGTTCGCCGCGGTCTGGCAAATCGCGCAGTCGCCGCGAAGAAAAAACATTGCGGCGCGCTGCCGCGCGACCTATGCCGCCGATGGAAATTGCTACGCACCCGGACTTGCGGCGCAGGGAATCTACGTTGATGTGGACGTCGCCTCGTCCGCCGATCCGTCGAACGGACGCTGAGTCTTTTCGGTCCGCTACTGCGTGGCGGTTTTTTCGCCCAGTTTGCGCATGCGCTCGCGCAACTTCTGGCGCAGGCCTGTCGGCGCGTTTGGATTGAACGCCACCAGATACCACAGCGGCTGCGTGCGATCCTTGCTGAGAGAAGTCAGCGTGATGGCGTCGGCGTTGGGATGCCGCGCGATGTTTTCGCGAATCGCGGCGTAGGGATGCTTGGCCAGACGCCGCAGCGTCTTGGCCGAAACCCTGGGATGCTCGCTGATCAGGCGCAGAAGGTAATAATCCTCGCCCGGTGTGTCGCGATAAAGCTTGTCGAGTATGTCCGGCTTGATTTCGGCGCTCAGGACCAGTCCGACCTTTTCGTCCCACGAGCCGTTGATGCGATTCAGTTCCTGCGTGCGCGCGTGGATCAACTGCTCGACGACGCGGCGTTCCTGTTCCAGGCGTCCGTGCGGCAGCGCGCTATGCTCCACCGAATCGAGCACGCGCAGCAGGTGCTGGCGTTCCCCGAAAACCACCTGCGACGTGCGCGGCGCTTTTCCCTTTGCATTATTGCTGACCAAATCGGAGCGTCTCATGATTCCCCCCGCTAACTTTCGCATGCGAACTGCGCCCGAAAACATTTCCTACGAGGCTGCGTAACTCGCTGTGCAATTGCCCGCCGGGAAGAAACACGCCTGGGGATGTTCCCTCCGTGGAGATGGAGCCAAGAAATTATTCCTCGACGTTCCCCGCGCGGCGGCGCCTAAGTCACTTATGATTATCCGGCGAGCGCGCCGGGCATGCAAATCCGTAGTGTCTGCCGCGTTCCTCGCATGCAACAGCATCTGGCACTACAGGGTACACTACACGCGTGAGGTCTGGTAAATGTCGAGCCAATCGCGACAAATGATATCGTGGAGGCTCACTGCAACCGGACAGAACAGAGGAGCGCGTCCATGACCGTCTTCGATAAGCACCGTGAAGAACTAGAGCACTACGAAACGATGATGGGTCCGCATCGCGGGCGGCTCGCCGTGTCGCTCGATCTGCTCACCAACGCGATGGTGTTGATCGGCCAGCATGGCGTGTATTGCCGCAGCGCCGCAAATCCGCAGCAGCCACCGATGGATATTCGCCTCATCAACGACGAGCTTCAAAACGCGAAGCAATTAATTCAAAGCGTAATGGAAACTCTTCGCGCGGAGCGCGACGCTCGCAGCCAGTAGCCACCTAGCATACCCACAACCGTTTGTGCGTGGTGGTTACTTTGGGCTCTTGGGACTAGCGATGAGCCGCATTTGCATTCCGCTGCCGCCAGCGCTCCATATCTCGTGGCCTTTGCCGTCCAAGAGCTTAATCGTCGTCGGGAAATTCTTGGCTTCATCGAAAGAGAGAACGCCCTGAACGGCGCCCTTGTCGTCGACCAGCACAAAACTTTGCGAACGCATTTCTTTCGGAGCAGACGCCAGAGATTGCGCGTGGACCGGTTGAGTCCACGCGTAGTGAGAAAGGACTCCGCCGAGAAGGCCCGCAGCGAGAGACAACCACAGACTACTTGGCTTTTTCATGGGAAGTTCCTCCGATCTGATTGTAACGCGAGAATACTAAATCATAAAGAGTTGCCACTTGGTTGAATTCTCTCAAATAACCGGCGACTGCGTTCGTGCGTTGACTTGATTCTGAGCTAACCATACAATTCGCCGCAGGCCGCAGCGGCTGCACCGCCGCAAGTCCATGACCGATAAAGATCCTCTCATCGGAAAAGCAGTTTCGCACTACCGCATCGTTGAAAAACTCGGCGGCGGCGGAATGGGCGTCGTCTACAAAGCCGAGGACACCAACCTGGGCCGCTTTGTCGCGCTGAAATTCCTTCCTGCGGACATGGCGCGTGACGCCTCCGCCCTCGAACGTCTGCGCCGCGAAGCGCGCGCTGCTTCGGCGCTCGACGACCCGAACATCTGCACGATCTACGAGATCGGCGAAAGCGACGGCCAGCCGTTCCTCGCCATGCAATTCCTCGAAGGCTCGACGCTGAAGCATCGCATCGAAGGCAAACCGCTGCCGCTCGATTCGCTTCTCGACTGGGGCATTGCGATTGCCGGAGCCCTCGACGCCGCGCATTCGCACGGGATCATCCATCGCGACATTAAGCCCGCCAATATTTTCATCACCACGCGCGGCCACGCCAAGGTTCTCGATTTTGGCTTGGCCAAAGTGATGGAAGCCGCGCGTGGGCCAATCCAAGGCATGACCCAAGGCATGACGCGGGCGACCATGGATAACCCAGACGAGCATCTGACCAGTCCGGGAGCCACGGTCGGAACGGTCGCGTACATGTCTCCGGAGCAGGCGCGCGGCGAAGAGCTCGATGCCCGCACGGATTTATTTTCTTTTGGCGCGACGCTCTACGAAATGGCTACGGGGCGCATGCCCTTCAACGGAAGTACCACGGCGATCCTGCACGACGCGATTTTGAATCGCGCTCCCGTGCCGCCGCTGCGTCTGAATCCTGAGCTCCCACCGAAGCTCGAGGAAATTATCAACAAGGCGCTCGAAAAAGATCGCGATGTGCGCTATCAGCACGCCGCCGACATGCGCGCGGATTTGAAACGCCTAAAACGTGACACGGATTCCGGTCGTTCCGCAACACCGTACGTCACCGCGGATGCGGCTTCGCCCTCCCGCGTCGCGGCGGCGAATGCCCCAGCGAGCGCGGCGCACGCTTCCGCGGCATCGTCCGTCGCGGCAGTCGCGCGGCAGCACAAATTCGGCCTCGCGGGCACGCTGATGATTATCCTTGTGCTTGCCGGTGCTGCAGCCTATGGAATCTTTTCCTTTCTGCACCGCGCACGGCCGATGTCTTTCCAGAATTTCACGGTCGCCCAGGTCACCAACACCGGCCAGTCTGAGCTTGTGGCAATTTCGCCTGACGGCAAGTACATCCTCAGCGTGCAAGACGACGCCGGTAAGGCAAGCCTTTGGCTGCGTAACGTTCCAACGAACAGCGACACGCAAATCATCCCTCCTTCGCCCGCAATCTATCGCAGCCTCACATTTTCGCCCGATGGCAATTACATCTACTTCCGCGAAGCCGGGGATAAGAGCACGACCACCTTCAATTTCTATCGTGCCCCGGTCCTGGGCGGTACACCGCGGCAGGTCGCGGGCGACGTCGACAGCGACATTGCATTTTCACCAGATGCGAAGCGCATCGCTTATTTCCGCGCCAACGATCCGGTGGGGGGCCAAGTGCGGTTGCTCAGCGCGAGTCCAGATGGAAGCGATGAAAAGGTATTGCTCGTCCAGCTACACTCCACCATTCCCCCGCATTGGCTGTCCTGGTCGCCGAATGGCGGAAAGATCGCCTATAACTTGCTCCCCTCATCGAGCGCTTCGGGAGGAATCGGATTGCTCGACGTGGCGAGCAATAAGACCAGCGTGCTGGCGGCATTTCCTGACAAACGGATATACGAAGTGCATTGGCTGCCCGATGGACGAGGGCTCATTGTGAATTACCACATCCGGCCGAATTACGCGCAAGGGCAAATTGGATACGTTTCGTACCCCGATGGGGCATTCCGCGCCATCACCCGGGACACCAATAGTTATTCCACACTCACTCTTTCCTCCGATGGCAGAACGCTGGCCACCGTACAGGTGAAGACCAGTCGCACGCTTAGTCTTCTCCCAACCGCTGGGAAACGGCGTGCTCCGCCCCCGCCGCTTCCTCAAATCCCTGATGTTTATGCTTTCAATTGGGCCGCGAACGACCAACTCTTCGTCAGTGACGGCCCTAATCTGATCCGAATGGCCACGGACGGAACGAACCGCACCACCCTGGAAAACGATTCTGCGGGATTCATACGCGCGGTCAGCCGCTGCGGAGTTCATGATCTGGCGCTCGAATGGGCTTTTCACGGAGGAACAACTGGGAGCGACATCTGGCGAGTGAACGCGGACGGCTCCAGTCCTGTGCAACTTACTTCCGGAGGTGCCGACCTTTTCCCGGTTTGCTCCGCTGACGGGAAATGGATCTATTACACCGATGGCGCAAGCGGCCGCATCCTGCGGGTCTCCATCAATGGAGGAAAGTCGGAGGTGGTACCAGGAACCGTCATTCCAAACGGATTCGTGGCCGCTCCGACGGCCGGGATCTCGCCCGACGGAAAACAATTGCCTTTCTTGTTCCAGAGCGGGCCGAGCCAAGCCGAAATCGAGATTGCCGGGCTCGACGCTGGGCCGAATCCGCCCCGCCGTGCACTCAAGCCCGATCCGCGCATCTCCGGATACGTCCGATTCACTCCGGATGGAAAGGCGCTCGCTTATCCAGTCGTCGAGAACGGCGTATCGAATCTGTGGATTCAGCCGCTGGATGGCTCGCCGGGCCGTCAGATCACGGACTTCAAGGCTGGGATTTTTAACGTGCACTTCTACTGGTCTCCCGACGGCAAGATGCTGGGAATTCTCCGTGGCGACACGCAATCCGACATTGTGCTCCTGCGCGAATCCGCGCCGTAGTAGCCCATCCGCGCGTTCCATGAGATCCAAAACATCTTCATTCACCGCGTTGACTTGTCCTCTCTGCTGACACTACAATTCGCTCGCCATACTGGCTGTACAACCGCAACCCCACCATGACCACCCAGGACTCGCTCATCGGAAAAACAGTTTCGCATTACCGCATTGTCGAAAGGCTCGGTGTTGGCGGCATGGGCGTGGTCTATAAAGCCGAAGACACCCGCCTCCACCGATTCGTCGCGTTGAAGTTTCTACCTGATGAACTGGCCAACGACCCTCAAGCCTTGGCCCGTTTCCAGCGGGAAGCGCAAGCCGCCTCGGCGTTAAACCATCCCAATATCTGCACCATCTACGATATAGGTAACGCAACGGATCAGTCCTATATCGCTATGGAATTCTTGGAAGGTGCGACGCTGAAGGAGCGCATTGCTGGGCGTTCACTGGAAAACGAAACGATCGTCACTCTCGCCATTGAAATCACCGATGCTCTCGACGCAGCGCATTCGAAAAGCATTGTTCATCGCGATATCAAACCTGCCAACATTTTCATCACTGATCGAGGCCACGCTAAGATCCTTGACTTCGGTCTGGCCAAGCTCCAAGCAACGACTGTCTCCAACGACGCAGCGCAGACACTCGATGAAGAGTATTTGACCAGCCCTGGCTCTACGATTGGCACGGTCGCGTACATGTCCCCCGAGCAAGCCCTCGGAGAACCGCTCGACGCCCGCACGGATTTGTTTTCGTTTGGGGTCGTACTTTACGAAATGGCGACAGGAAAATTACCTTTCCAAGGCAATACCTCTGCCGCCGTTTTTAATGCCATCCTCAACAAAACTCAGGCGCCTCCTGCCCAATTGAATCCGCAATTGCCGTCCGAAATGGAGCGCATCATCAATAAGGCGCTCGAAAAAGATCGCAACGTGCGCTGCCAATCCGCCGCCGAGCTTCGCGCGGATTTGAAGCGTTTGAAACGCGATACGGATTCAGGCCGCCTCTCTGCATCGCACGCGGCGTCAGGCGCAAGTGTGCCAGCTTCCGCCGCGTCCTCGTCAAAAGCCAGCGCCAAGCACACTTCAGGATCATCGGCTGTCGTCGCAGTCACCCGCGAACATAAGTTCAGCACCCCCGACATCATCATCATCACGCTCCTCGTCATCGCCGCGGCGTCCTACGGCCTCTATGCCTTCCTGCACCGCGCGCCCAAGCTCACGCAGAAAGATTCCATCATCGTCGCCGATTTCACCAACACGACCGGCGATCCCGTCTTCGACGGCACGCTCCGGCAAGGACTTTCCGCGCAGTTGGAACAGACCCCGTTTCTGAACATTATTTCCGGCGATCGCGTCGCGCAGACCTTGCGCATGATGGAGAAGTCTCCAAGCGAGCGGCTGACTCAGGACGTCGCCCGCGAGGTTTGTGAGCGCGTCAATGCAACGACGGTTGTGGACGGTTCCATTGCAGCCCTGGGCAGCCAATACGTGCTCGGTCTGAACGCTTTGAATTGCCGAACCGGAGAGAGCCTCGCGCAAGAGCAAGTCACTGCGGACGGCAAAGAAAAAGTTCTTACGGCGTTGGGAAACGCAGCCACTCAGCTTCGCTCAAAGCTCGGTGAGTCAGCTTCTTCACTTCAAACGCACGATGTGCCTCTCGAACAAGCCACCACGTCTTCCTTGGAGGCTTTGCAGGCCTATTCCCTCGGCATCAAGGCGCTGTGGGACGCCGACGATCAAACAGCTATTCCTGCTTTCCAAAAGGCTCTCAGCCTCGACCCAAATTTTGCCGTTGCCTACTCATATCTCGGAACCGCTTACGGAATGGGCGGCGCACATAGCGGCGTCGTGGAAAACCTCCGCAAAGCCTATGACCTGCGTCAGCGCGCCAGCGATGTGGAAAGACTCGCGATTTCCTGCAACTACTTCGTCCTCGGCACCGGCGACACGGAAAAGGGAATCGACATTTGCGGGCAATGGGTTAGGGCGTTTCCACGGGACGTAACCGCCTTGGTTTCGCTCGGCGGCGCTTACGTTCTGTCCGGCCGATGGAAGGACAATCTGTTTTCGGCCGCTGCTGCCGCTCAAATTGATCCTGCCGGGTTTACTTACGGCGGTTTGGTCGAATCCTACATCGCTCTCGGGCAGATTGATGAAGCGCGCGCAACACTTCAGCAACAGACTGAGCATCACGTCCCTCCCTACGGGCAGTATTTGTACTACATAGCCTTTCTTCGCCATGATTCTGTCGGCATGGCACAACAGGTTGCCAATCCGTGGGATGACAGGCCCGGAGCATTCGACTATTGCCAGTCCAGAACCGCAGCCTATTACGGCCACCTTGCTCTCGCTCGCCAACTCGAAAAGCGCGCCGTTGCCGCCGCCAGGAAAGCGTCGGCAAGCGACTTTGCCGCTGGCTATCTAATTGACGGTGCCGTCACCGAAGCGATGTTTGGCAACCTGGCCGAGGCAAGCAAGGCGCTGAAGGACGTCGAGAATCCTTTGAAGTACCCAGAGTTGGAGGGCGGCGCAGCCATCGTGTCGGCGCTTACCGGTGATGCGGCTCAAGCTCAAAAGCTTGCCGGCGACCTCAATAAAAATTTCCCGGAGTCTACCTACGTTCAGTTCGATTCCCTGCCCGCAATCGCTGGACTTTTGGCGCTTCACCAGGGCAATGCCGATGCAGCGGTCGAGGCTTTACAGCCCATTGCTTCGCATGAACTTGCGATACCTCTTCGAGCTATCATTTTCCCGCAGATCCCGCTGTACGTTCGCGGACTTGCGTATCTTGCCGCGCATCGAGGAGCTCAGGCCGCCGCGCAGTTCCAAATGTTGGTTGATTTTCCCGGAACAATGCCCAATTCCCCTTTCCACGCCCTGGCGCATCTTGGCCTTGGCCGCGCTTATGCACTCGCGGGCGAAAAGGACAAGGCGCGCGCCGCCTACGAGGATTTTCTCGCTCTCTGGAAGGATGCCGACTCGGACATCCCTGTTTTGAAACAAGCCAAAGCCGAATACGCAAATCTCAAGCAATAGCCTCGCATTGCCGCCGACGCGCGTCCGAATCAACTCGACTGTAGGAATGGATTCGATTCGCGCTCGATAGCAAGTGTAGTCGACGGGCCGTGGCCGGGAAAAACGATGGTGTCTTCGGGCAGCGCGAGAAGTTTCATGTGTATCGAGCGAATGATTTCCGGATACGAGCCGCCCCATAAATCCGTGCGTCCGATCGAACCGGCGAAAAGCGTATCGCCGGCGAAGAGCCAGGGGGCTTGCACGTTTGCATGTTTTTGATGCACCGCTGAAAATGATTTTTCTGTCCCCGCATTCGGAAGCGCAATTCGACTCCCTTCCCCGGCGCTCGCGCCCGTGTCCATCGAAGACGGCAAATACAAACTGATGCTCCCGAGCGAATGTCCGGGCGTGTGCAAGACGCGCGCTTCGTAATTTCCCCAGCGAACGACGTCGCCCTCGCCCAGCAGGCTATCCACATTTGCGAGCGGCGGCGGCGCGACGCCGAGGAATTGCGCTTGCAAATCCATATCACCATACATTTCCAGGTCGCCTTCGTTCATCAGCACTGGCGCGCCGGTCACGTCGTGAAGTTTTTTCAGTCCGCCCACGTGATCGATGTGCGCGTGCGTGCTCACGATCGCCTTCACCGTGAGGCGATGCTTCGCGAGCAACACGAGAATACGGTCGACTTCGTCGCCGGGATCGATGACGATGGCTTCGCCCGTGACGGGATCGCCGACGATCGAGCAATTGCATTGCAGCATGCCCACCGGAAGAATCTCGTGAATCAGAGCGTTTGCCATCTTCTGCCAGTATAGCAACACCGCGCAGCCGCGCGGCGCGCCGCGCATCTGATAAGATGATTTGAGCGCGGTATTCAACATATGCCTATCGAGACGCCACTAAAATCTGAGCACGAGAAGCTTGGCGCTAACTTTGCCGAGTACTTCGGCTGCGTGCTGCCTGCGAATTACGGAGATGCGCAGCGCGAATATCAATTCGCGCGCGAATCGGTCGGATTGATCGACAAGAATTATCGCGCGGTGCTGGCGTTCACAGGAAAAGACCGCGCGCGCTATTTGAACGCGATGCTCACGAACAACATTCGCGATCTTGCGCCGGGGCAAGGAAATATTTCGCTGCTGCTCAGTCCGCAGGGAAGAATTCTCGCGGAAGTGGAAACGCTGGCGCTCGAAGATCGCTTGCTCGCCGTGTCGTACGCGATGATTCGCGAGCGGCTCGTGGAGACGTTCGACAAATTCATCATCATGGACGACGTCACCATGGAGGACTTGACGGACAAGTTGGGCGCGATCGCGCTCGAAGGCCCGAAAGCGGCGGAGATTGTGCGCGAATTATGCGCCGTGGATTTGAGTGCGCTGGGAGAATTCGGCCACGTCGAAAAAAGCGCCGCGGGAATTCCCTGCCGCATCGTTCGCGCTTCGCGGGGACAAATTCCCGGCGCGGACTTTCTGGTGGCGCGCGAAAATCTTGCGGCGCTGTGGAATCTGCTGCTCGATAGCGCGCGGAAGCACGGCGGAGGCCGGTTGGCTACGAAGCGGTGAATGTTCTGCGGCTGGAAGAAGGCGTGGCGTGGTACGGAGTGGATTTCGACGAGAATCAGATTCCGCATCAGGCGGCGCTGGAAGTAACGCACATCAATTTCTCGAAGGGCTGCTACACGGGACAGGAAATCGTCGAGCGCGTGCGTTCGCGCGGGCAAATTCAACGCCGGCGCGGGATGCTGCGATTTTCCGGCGACGCAATTCCGCGCGCGGGCGAACCACTGTTTGCCGGCGACGTGGAAATTGGATTTGTGACGCGGGCGGCGAAGTCGCCGAAGCTGGGCGCGGTGATCGGCATGGGGTACCTGCGGCGCGAGCAGCTGGACGCGGGAAGCAAAGTCAGATGGAGCGGCGGCGAAGCGGAGGTTTTCGAATTGCCCAGCGCGCAGAAGAAGAGCGACGCCTGTAACTGACAACCTCCAACATTATTTGTACTCCGAAAGAAACTGAATACTTCGCGCGGATAAAACGCGCGATAGGAAGAAGTCTTCAACACCAGTCTGCGTCGCGGAAAAAACGCGCGACAGGAAGAAATCTTCAACTTTCCGACGCATTGAACTTTTCCTTTGGCCGGTTCTCCCGATTAATTTGCGGCGGCGCCGGGGTTGCGATTTTTTCCGGTGTTGATGGCTTCGAGGAAGCTGCCGCTCTCGCCGTCGATTTTGCGCTGAAGCTGCAGCAGGCTGTAGAGAAGCATTTCGGGACGCGGCGGGCAGCCGGGAACATAAACGTCCACGGGAATGACCTGGTTGACGCCCTGCACGATGGCGTAATTATTGAATACGCCGCCAGAAGTGGCGCACACGCCCATGGAAATCACCCACTTCGGCTCGGGCATTTGATCGTAAAGCTGCTTGATGACCGGCGCCATTTTTTGCGAGACGCGGCCGGCGATGATCATCAGGTCTGCTTGGCGCGGGGAGCCGCGAAAAACTTCAGCGCCGAAGCGGGCCACGTCAAAACGCGAAGCAGCGAAGCACATCATCTCAATGGCGCAGCAGGCGAGGCCGAAGGACATGGGCCAAATGGAGCTGCGGCGCGCCCAGTTGACCAGGCGGTCGAGTTGCGCGAAGAGAATGCCTTCCTTCTTGAGAAAATTGGTGGCTTCTTCGGGCGTTTCGAGGGTGACGCCTCTTGCCAGTTGCACGGCCATCAGCAAGTCTCCTGTACGCGAAGGATCATTTTCGCACTTTGCGAGAGCAGTGACAAGTGAGCCGTTCGACTCAGGTCTGGACGGGGCTTTGGACGGGGCTGAGGGCTGAAACGGTGCGAGGGAAAAAGCCGCATTTCAGTCCCGATTAGAAATTGTGATGTCATTTGTTTTCTGCAAGTTAGCATTTCGCGACTGGTGTTTTGTGTACCGATTAGAAATTTTGAAACGATCGATTGCGCGCGAGTTATCGGAATTTCTAATAAATCGCCACGAGCGGCCAGTGGCGCATAGGCAGGCGCGGGAAGTGACGCCGGGCGACCGTTCGAAAGCGACCAGATAAATTTTCTAAAAGCAGAAATTTCCGCGATTAGAAATGGCTCCGACCGTTTATTTTGTGTGTGTTGCATCGAGTTCTAATTTTTCATATTTCCGCGATTAGAATTTAGAAAGCGCATAAAAAGCGAAAAAGCCGCGTCGCCGCGGCTGCCTCCGTCTAAGTCCTGCGCAGACCCGCCATGGGCGGGCAAGCTGGAATTTCCAGACTGCATAGGCATGTATACCATAGAGTTAACTAAGAGTCAAGGAAAAATCGGGGAGAGTGCGCAGAAAGCCTGCGCCCTTCTCGGCTCGGCGGGAGCTAAACGGTAAGCGCTAACTCTTTTATAGTCTTGGAAACCCTATATTCTCTATTGTCAACCCACGCTGTTGCCTCGATGGTGTATTCATCCACTAGGACCGGTGCAATGTGCGGGGCGTCTTTCGTCTCGTCTGCCGCGCACTGAGTACAGTACTCCAGCGTAATCAGGTGTCCTGTGGCGCGAGGATATACGGGCCCGACAGTTTCGTCCAACCTGAAGCATCGGTGGCGACGATCATCAGACGCGACTTCTTGCGGATAGTGTGCGGACCAGTGTTTGAGGAGACCCGTCGGTATTCGTACCAATGAGGTGAAACTGGTGATTCGCCGGTTGGTGTCGTTCACGAGCTTGATGATGACCCGCCGTATCGTATGCTCCTCCTGACCAGATTGATTTCCGGGCTGCATCTCTAGGCGGACGCCTGTCGGGCTTAATGTGCTCCAGGTTTGCAGGAGTTCTGGCAGGGCTGCGAGGACTTGAGTTGCATCTGTAAATCTTATGGGATTAAGGTGAAGCAAATCCCGAAGGCCCTCGCGCCCAACAGATTCGTGAATGAAAGCGGCGACTGGTAACGGCCTATTCTCGACGCGTTGGATGTACGTTGCGATCGCGATCTCCTGTTCGATCCAGACGGACGCGCGCGTCTGGATGAATCCATCCGGGCACCTGACCGAGCCACGCGGATGTAGGACCGTTATAAAAGCGGCGCAGTCCCGCAATGCGCAGAGTACGTTCGAGTCCAGGCCGCTGAGGTCCTGGACGTCTTCCGCAAAGAACGTGTCCATCCCTGTGAGGGACTTAGCGATCTTGACGATGGCCTTGCCTAAGGATTTCTCTTCGTCAGTGAATTGACCGCAAGAAATGAATATAAATGGCTTACTCATTGACTAACCGGATTGGCTGAGATGATGCGATCAAAAGCGGCCTTCCAAATTGACGGCCTTATTCTTTGCGGAAGCTCCACTTTGAGCAGTCATGGCTCGATTGTATCATCTGGTTAGGTCACTCTCAGGAACCGATGACTTTTTAGCGAGGCGGGTGCTACGGCGATGCCAGAACCGTTGAGCGAGGAGCAATTTCGCCAGCAAATTTATGAAACCCATCGAGAGCACTGGGACCACGTCTACACGCTGCACAGATTTGCGGAAGGTGCAATGTGCTCTTACAAGGGATTTGCGAACACGCCATACAAGGAATGCCTAATCCTGATCTTCGCCAGAGCCTTCAAATCATACGACGCGGTCAGAAGGCTGTGTGAGGTCGCTTCTTGCGAGGATGCAGCTGTAATATTGAGAAGTCTTCTCAATTTGCTTGTCGTTGTGAGGTGGATTTCGCTCGACGAACAGAAGCGTGCGCGCCGGTATTCACACTGGTACTGGGTTCGGATGTATGAGGAAATTCAGAAAATGAAAGATAGCGTTTCGCCGGACCGGCTCCAGTTTATTCAAGACCGCTATGACAGAGTGAAATCACAGTTTCAGTATAAGGACAAGAAGGGTGCCATTCGATTTTTCGATCACTGGTACCAGCCGGAAGCGAACACGATCCGTGACCTCTTCGTGCAAGTTGACTTGGAAAAGCACTACGAGGAAGCGTATAGGCCGTTATCTGGCATTGAGCATTCCGACGCTACTGCCTTCCTTCAAATGATTACTAGCGTCGAGGCTGCGACGGATGAAAGGCGTCTCGAAATACAAAGCGATTTGTTCGTGCCAGAGTATCTGAGGAACGCGTTTCAGTATTTCGGAGACATTCTTAGCCTTTGTAATCGCACGATCCCGCTGTGCAATCCCTCGGAGCTTGAAGAAATCCTCACAGTCGGTAAGCAGTTCTTCGAAGGCGATCTGAAGGCGCACGGTAGAGACCCCTATTAGTTCCTTTCTATTGGTGGGTGGTGGGTGGTCTGTGCTCAGGGGTGCGGCAACTATAGGAGGGACATCAAGGACAACTTCGCGCGGGTGAAGCGCGCGATAGGAAATACCCCTGAATACGTTCGGGCGCGAAAGCTGGAGTGCTTCGCGCGGATGGAGCGCCCCGCAGAGACAACCGGGGCAGGCGCGACAGGAAAAAGGCAAATGCGTCGAGGCGAGATCCTCCGGTTTCACCGGAGTCCACAAAACGGACTTCGCTCTGCGAGAAGCACGCTGCGCTCAGGATGACAAGCAAGGAAAATTGCCCGCCTGAAGGCGGGCGCTACACGGCACACAGGCTGAGAGCCTGTGCCACGCAAAGCGGCGTCGAGCTCCGGCTCGCCGGAGTCCGCGAAGCGGACCGCCGCACTCCAAAAAGACAACAGCAGGTCCCTCACCGCCATCCCGCGACACTTTCCAAGTAGGCCGCTTACCGCAGCCACGCGGGCTGGGTTCGGAATGACAACGCTAATCTTGAGGACGATTTTGCCGAATTGGGAGCGGGATGCGAGGCACTCGCGGGCGGCTCGTGAAGACGCGACTCGGAGAGTCGCGCGGGCGCAGCAAGCAGCGCCCCTACGAAGGCCACGGCACACAGGCTGAGAGCCTGTGCCACGCAAAGCGGCGTCGAGCTCCGGCTCCGCCGGAGTCCGCGAAGCGGACCGCCGCACTCCAAAAAGACAACAACAGGTTCCTCACCGCCGTTCGCGACATTTTCCAACAGGCCGCTTACCGCAGCCACGCGGGCTGGGTTCGGAATGACAATCCTAAACTTTGAGGACGATTTTGCCGAATTGGGAGCGGGATGCGAGGCGGATGCGGGCGGCGCGTGAAGACGCGACTCGGAGAGCCGCGACGGGCGCAGCAAGCAGCGCCCCTACGAAGACAACGGCACACAGGCTGAGAGCCTGTGCCACGCAAAGCGGCTTCGAGCTCCGGCTCCGCCGGAGTCCGCGAGCGGACCGCCGCACTCCCCAAAGGCAGAAGCAGATTCCTCACACCATCCCGCGACATTTTCCAAGTAGGCCGCTTACCGCAGCCACGCGGGCTGGGTTCGGAATGACAACGCTAATCTTGAGGACGATTTTGCCGAATTGGGAACGGGATTCGAGGCGTTCGCGGGGCGGCGCGTGAAGACGCGACTCGGAGAGTCGCGCGGGCGCAGCAAGCAGCGCCCCTACGAAGACAACGGCACACAGGCTGAGAGCCTGTGCCACGCCACGGCACACAGGCTGAGAGCCTGTGCCACGCGAAGCGGCGTCGAGCTCCGGCTGCGCCGGAGTCCGCGAAACGGACCGCCGCACTCCAAAAAGCGGTTCGGGAAGGCAGGGCAGTTCTTCCAAGGCGAACAAATAGCGAAAATGTGTTATCCTGCCCCGGCGATGGCATTCCGCCCTATGTCCGAGGCAGAGTTGCAGCAATTAGCGCGCGAGCTTGCCCTGCTGAGTCCCTATTCCGTGAAGGAGTTTTACAAAGCGGCGCACGCGGCTTGCGGATTGCAATCTGACAAGCTACCCGAGCCGCGCCGAATGCAGGAACTCGTCACTGCGTGGAAGTTAATGAGGAAGTGGCGAGTGTGAACGAGGAAGTGAGCCATCTGGGCCAGCGTTTCTCGCGACATTTTTGGGAAGCACCCCAAACACGCCTCACAAAATTCTTGCTTTGGACTGTGCTAAAGATGATAGCCAAGAGCCGGAAATCGCCGCACGCTGGTTGGTAGCTGGCCCTCTTGAAAAGGAGTACAACGATGCTAACTAGCCTTCCCCGCTCTGAGAATCGAATCAATGGCACAAGGTGCCGCGAAATCCTCGTCGAGTCACATCTTCCCGCAAGGTTGTTCGTGCGACCAGTCCGTTACGCAATTAATGAAGCCACTGCTAAAGCCCGCGCGGCAAAGGCAAATCCGTCTGTGTGCGTTAAATCAACGCACACAGAGAAACCTAAACGCACCATTACGGCTGTTGCCAAAGATTCTCAATTACCTGAGCGTGAGATTCACTTGGCCCAAGAGATTAAAAAAGTAGATCCGGTGGTCTTTGCGATGGTCAATGACGACAATAACGAGAATCGTGATCGCCGGTCTTTCGGCGGCAACGCATCTCCGTGGTATCAAGCGGTCTTGCGAATTCCAGACAAGATCGAACCCGCGCTTCTCCGAACCAAAAACGTGTTGGCATCTCTGTTGTCGCGGTCGCGAGCGATGGCGAGACAGATCGCGAGCAGGATCGCGAGAGTTCAAATACCAGACATCAACAGGACGAGAATCATTTTGATCAAGGAGGATACACCGCTCCCATCAACGGTTTCGATTGAGAATGAGGCTTTCTTGCCTGGCTGGCGGACCGTCAAGAATCCAGATTGGCAAGCGCTCACCCGGGAAGTTGTGGCGGCGAATTTGAAGCTTTCTTATTTGGCAGGAGAGATCCGAGCGACCATCTTCTGGCGCAAGGGTCTACGATCTCTGCGCAGGGCAGCGGAGTGTGTTTTGGCCAGGCAAGAGCAGCAACACTTCAAGTTCAATTCTCTGGAATTCACGAAAGTCGTTTCGAAACGCTTTCTGGGCATTCCCGTTACGAGTGTTACGGTTCATTCTCGGTGTATTCAACAGGGGTTGGGTCTGGCCGCCCCACAGATTTTGTCTTGAGAATGATTGTTTCTCACATTCCATGCCAGTACTTCGCGAATAGATTGGTAAAGCAAAGGGAGGCGAAATGTTCAACGTAGATGCGCTCACCGAATCTCAGAAAGCGCGACTGTTCGACCAGCTCAAAGCCCATGACGTTCTTCGGTGGCGAGACGCACCACGTGAGGAACGCGGCAAGATGGTTAGGAGAATCTTCATCGAGCACGGCGCGACCAAGGACATGATTATCGACGAAGACTAAGGTGTATGTCGTGGCGAAAGCCGCGAACCACAAAAAAAAGGCGGCGTGAGAGCCGCCCCGGAAGAATTTAACTGGGCGCCGCGCGGGGAATAGCGTGTCAGACGCGCGCGAAACGCCGGCGGAGCAGGGGCCCCAAACCGAGAAGGCCAGTTCCGAGCAAGAGCAACGAAGACGGCTCCGGCGTGGGAGTAGCCGTACCGGAAATAAAGGGAAAGGCAGTGGCGCAAGTTTGGGCGTTCGTTGAAGATATTTGACAGACGGCGCTTCCCAGACCCGAACTAAGGATGACGCTGAGATCCAATGGGCCTGAGGCCTGGAAGTCACCCATAGGGAAAATTAGCTGCACAAGCAGCGAGTTCAACGTCTGAAATCCGCCAGACGACGGCGCAAAAAAGAGGAAGACCGGGAAACCGCTGGATGTTCCGACGAAAGTATCCGCCGTGGGACTGGAAGATGAAAACGCTCCCAGGGGCGTTGACCACGACCAGGGGCCGACCACGCTTTGCGTGCCGGGGTCGACGCTAAACGTGCCGGTTACAGCGGCGGTGCCGCTGCCGCCGCAAAGTGAAACGGCGCTGCTGCAATTGACGGTGCCGGCAAAATCTACGGTGACGACTGCCGGGTTGGCGCTGACAGTCCTGGGATACACAAATAGACCTAGGACCGCGAGAGCCAAGGAAACTCCTACCGCTTCAACGATAGAGCGCTTGTGCGCCATGGCACGGCCTCCTGGAACTGCTGATGAATGTCAGTGTGACAGGCCGATAAGCAGACAAAACCCTCGCAAAAGATAGCACGCCGGCATCCAAAGCCATACTACCTGATTTGAATGACTTAGATGCTGACGGAGGAGGCAACTGCTAAACTTTGCAGTCGCGTGAGTACAAAGCTGCAACTTCCTTCACAGTGGGTTCGAGCGATTCGTCAGACTTTCAAGACGATTTTGGCGAATTGGGTTCGGGATGACAACGAGCAGCCACGGGCGGCGTAAAGCCGCCCCTACACTTTCAGGACGAGCTTGCCGAATTGTTCACGATGCTCGAGGCGCTCGTGCGCGGCGGCGGCGGCGGCGAGAGGAAAGATTTTGTCGATGACGGGATGGACGAGTTTGCGGGCGACGAGATCGAGGACGGGGAAAAGTTCGGCTTTGCTGCCCATGTAAGAGCCGAGAATGGAGAGATGGCGGCTGAAGAGGAAGCGCAGATCGATTTTGGCGTCGAAGCCGGTGGTGGCTCCGCAGGTGACCAGGCGGCCGTTGACGGCGAGTGACGCGACGCTTTGCGGCCAAGTGGCTTCGCCGACGTGCTCAAAGACAACGTCAACGCCGCGCTTGCCCGTGAGGCGCTTCACTTCGGCGTGGATTTGCTGTTTGGTGTGGACGATGACTTCGTCGGCGCCGAGGGCGCGAAGTTTTTCGACTTTTTCTTCGCTGCCGACGGTGGTGATGACGCGCGCGCCGAGAACTTTGGCGAGTTGAATTCCGGCGGTGCCGACGCCGCTGCCTCCGCCGAGAATGAGGACTTCTTCGCCGGGCTGAAGCTTGGCGCGCGTGACGAGCATGTGCCAGGCGGTGAGGAAGACGAGAGGAATGGCGGCGGCTTCTTCGAAAGAAAGGCCGGCGGGAATGGGCACGGCGTTGCGCGCGGGCGCGCAGACGTATTCGGCGTAGCCTCCGTTGACGAGATAGCCGAGGAGCGTGTATTTGCGGCAAAGATTGTCGTTGCCGGCGAGGCAGGCGGCGCAGCGTCCACAGGAAATGCCGGGCTGGAGCAGGACTTTGTCGCCGGGGGCGATGCCGGTGACGAGCTCGCCGACGGCGGCGATTTCGCCGGAGATGTCGCTGCCGTTGATGTGCGGCATGGGGATTTGAATGCCGGGGATACCGTTGCGGATAAAAAGATCGAGATGATTGAGGGCGCAGGCGCGGACGCGGACGAGGACTTCGTCGGGGCGCGGACGAGGATCGGCGAAGTCGGTGTATTGGAGGACTTCAGGGCCGCCGTGCTGGGTGAAGATGACCGCTTTCATCAGAGAGTCTCCGTCGAACAGCGAGGGAGGAGTTTACCGCAATTCGAAGCGAATGGACGCAACGGTGAGAACGAAAAACGAATACATCGCGCGGATGAGGCGTAATCGTACCATGCCCTGTTCAGCCACGCGTGGAGGCGATTGACAGGGGCGGGCGCGCGCCGTAACCTGAAAGGACCGGAAAAGAATATGGACTTGTTCGAAGAAATCGTGCGGATGAGGCGCGCGGGACAGCGCGCGGCGCTGGCGACGATTGTGCACACGAACGGGTCGATCCCGAGTTACGAAAGCTCGCGAATGCTGGTGCGCGACGACGGATCGATTGTGGGAACGGTGGGCGGCGGCTGCGTCGAGGCGGAAGTGTGGGCCGCGGCGAAGGAAGTGATTCGCGAAGAGATGCCGCGGAAGATGACGTTCAGCTTGAATAATGAAGCGGCGTACGACGCGGGGCTGATTTGCGGAGGGACGCTGGAGATTTTCGTCGAGCCGATCCTGCCGCAGCCGAAATTGTATTTGTTCGGCGGCGGGCACGTGTCGACGGCGCTTGGGCGCGTGGCGCACCTGGCGGGATTTTCGATCAGCGTGATCGACGACCGCGCGAGCTTCGCGAATGCGGAGCGGTTTCCGATGGCGGAGGAAATTTGCACGAGTTACGAAGAGGCGTTTGAAAAAGTGAAGCCGAATGCGTCGGCGTATCTGGTGATTGTGACGCGCGGGCACAAAGACGACATGCGCGTGCTGGAATGGGCGGTGGGCACCGACGCGCGGTACATCGGGATGATCGGCAGCAAGCGCAAAGTGATTTCGGTGTACAAGGCACTCGAAAAACAAGGCATCGCGATGGACAAATTCGCGCGCGTGCATGCACCAGTCGGGCTGGAGATTGGCGCGCTCACGCCGGAAGAAATTGCGGTGAGCGTGACGGCGGAATTGATTGCGATACGCAGAAACGCGCCGCCGGGAGTTACGCACAAAGCGGTGCGCTTGGATGAAGTGCCGGCGCTGAAGCACGAGTGACGTATGCTGGCCGTCGTTATTTTGGCCGCTGGCGAATCGCGGCGGATGGGGCGGCCCAAGGCGCTCGTTCCCTTCCCTGAAAAATCTTCAAGCGGATCAAATCCCGAAAAGACTTTTCTCGAACATTTGATTGAAGTGGCGCGGCATCCGCGGGCGGGAGTCTTGCGCGTGGTGGCGGGCGCGCACGCGGAGGAGATTCGCGCGCGGGCAAAACTGGATGCGGATGAACTCGTGGTGAATGAGGAGTGGCGACGCGGGCAGCTTTCGTCGTTGCAGGCGGCGATTCGAAGTTTGCCGGAAGGCGCGACGGAAGGAATGTTGGTGTGCCTGGTGGATCATCCGTTGATTTCGGCGGATGTGGTGAGGCGCGTGATTGGCGCATTCGATGGCGCGAAAAACAGAATTGCGATTCCGACGTATCGCGGCAGGCGCGGGCATCCAGTGATTTTTCCGAGCGCGATGTACGCGGAGTTGCTGAGCGCGCCGGAAGAGATTGGCGCGCGAGCGGTGGTAAGAGCGCATGAACGCGATCTTGTCGAAATTCCCGTGGAAGAAGAGGGCGTGGTGTTGAACTTGAATGATCCTGAGTCGCTGGCACGGATTCCGAATCTAAAAATATAGATAAAGCTGATTTCTGCCGGAAGCGATTCGTGGCGGGATGGGACGAATTTCCGGCGGCAGCCATGCTGATTTGCGGCAACGAGAGGAGGATGTATGCCTCGCATCAGGGGTGTCGAAGCAAAACGAGCGCTGTGGCACGTTCGCTTGATTTACTGGCTCGCGAAACGAAGCCTGCGGCGCATTCCGGAAGGGATGAGGATTCGCGCGCACGATCCGCGGCTGTTGCGGCACAGCACACGCCTGGATCTCTACTGCGAAGCGAAGGGCGAAGCGCCGGCGCGATTGAAACGTCTGGCGATGCTGAAAACGGCGATGCTTGTGGGGTGCCCGTTTTGAATTGACATTCATTCTGCCGTCGGCAGAAAGAATGATGGGATTACGGAAGAGCAACTTCTGGACATGGCGCGATTCGAGGCGAGCACGAACTTCACGGAGACGGAGAAGAATGTGCTGCGGCTTGCGGCGGAGCTGAGCCGGACGCCCGCGGAGGTGTCGGATGAGCTGTTCGCGGCGCTGCGGCAGGAGTTCTCGGAACGCCAATTGGTGGAATTGACGGCGGTGATTTGTTGGGAGAATAATCGAGCGCGGTTCAATCGGGCATTTCGGGTCGAGGCGGAGGGCTTTTCGCACGGGAAGTTTTGCCCGCTGCCGGAACGCTGAGCGCGACGCATTGCGGCAGCCAGCTTCGCTGAATTCACGAACATGGCAGAAACATCTTCAAGAACATATTGCTGCGCGTCGTGGCAGGCGCTCTGTTTCTGGGGATGCGCCTTCGCGGTTTTTTATGGGGTTGGCCTGACGGCGATCTACTGGCTGCACGCTGAGAAATACGGATTGACCATGCTGTTCGTGGCGCTTGGACTGGCCTGCGCGGCGAATCTGGTGCGCAACCGGACTTTCCATTGCGTGATCACCGGACCGTTTTTCTTGCTGGTCGCGCTCGCGTTTGCCCTGAACACAGCGGGCGTTTGGAAAGTCCCTGCGGGGGCGCTGTGGGCCATTGTCGTGATTGTGGTCTGCGCCGCGTTTCTGCTCGAAAGACGATTCGCTTCCTGAGATTTCCCCCGCAACATTCAAATCCTGCGCGCAACAAATTTAGCTCGACAATTTGGCGAGGAGGGCGGCGAGGGCGTCGGAGGCGAGCTGCGCGCCGTGGAAGGTGGCTTGCGGCAGACCGCCGAGGGCTTCGGAGATTTGCGCGGCGGAGATGCGGCGAGCTTCGTCGACGGATTTGCCGGAGAGAAGCTCGGTCAGCATGGATGCGCACGCGAGCGCGGTGACGCAGCCTTGGGCTTTGAAGCGCACGGCGGAGATTTTGCGTTCTTCGACGCGGACAGCGAGGCGAAGAACGTCGCCGCAGACGGGATTGGTGACGTCGACTACGGCCGTTGCGTCCGGCAAATCGCCGGGGTTGCGTGGATTCTTGAAATGGTCGAGGACGGCGGGCGAGTACATGAGAAGAAAGTCTACCGTTGAAGGTCAAAAGTCGAAAGCGGAGATGGGCAGCGCAGGCTGGCCGAGAAGGGCCGGACGACCTCCCGTCAGCCCGCATAGAACGTGGGCGGGACCCGTTCACGCTGTTCAGGGCAGGCGTGAGCTACAAGACCTCATTCGTAGCGCAGGGCAATCATGGGGTCGACGCGCATCGCGCGGCGGGCGGGGATGTAGCAGGCCAGAAACGCGACGGCGACGAGAACAACGGCGACGGTGATAAATGTTACTGGGTCATAGGGTGTGACGCCAAAGATCATGCTGCTGATGAGGCGAGTGACGCCAAGCGCGACAAGCACGCCAATCGCAACACCGATCAGAGTGAGCGTGATTCCCTGGCGGATGACCATGCCAAGAACGTCCGCGGGCTTGGCGCCGAGGGCCATGCGAATGCCGATCTCATGGGTTTTGCGCGTGACGGAATAGGCCATGGTGCCGTAGAGGCCGATCATGGCGAGCAGAAGCGCGAGCAGGCCGAAAACCGTGGTGAGCCGCGCGAAGAGGCGTTCCTGGGATAACGCGTCGCTGGTTTCTTCCGCTTGCGTCTTGAGATTCATCAGCGGGAGCGCGGGATCGGCTTGATGGACGGTGTCACGCAATTCAGAGATCACAGCCGAAGGAGGGCCTTGCGCGCGAACTTCGAAAAACATCATGTCGAGGTACTTGGGATCTTGCGCGTACGCGTAATAGGCCTTGGGCCTGAGTTCGGAGTGGATGTCGGTTAGCTCAGCAGGTTTGACGACGCCGACGATTTCGACGGACGTCCTTGGGATCAAACTTCGAGCCTCTGCTGAAATGCCGTCCGATCGGATTCTGACCGGGGGAAAATCTTTGGACGAAAGTTTCGTCAACAACAGCGACCATGGGAGAAGACGCTATGTCGGTCCGATTGATGGGGCGACCGAGAATGATGGGAATGCCCATAGTGCTGAAGAAATCGGGGCCGATTCTTTGCGAGCGAAGCATAGGGTTCTCAGGTTTCTTGACGGCGCCCTCGATGTAGACGGTGCCGTTGTTGGACCATCCATCGAACGGCGCGTATTCCATCAGCGTGGCGGCTTTGACGCCGGGAAGCCCCTGAACGCGGTCCAATAGCTGCGTATAGAGATTCGCCAGGCGCGCATCGTGATAGCCGGCGCGGGTGGGATCGAGAGCGAAGCTCAACAAATTTTGCTGGTTGAAACCGAAGTTTCGGTTCTCGAAATTGACGAGGGTGCGGACGAAAAGTCCCGCGCCAATCATGAGCACAAGCGATGCGGCCACTTGAGCGACGATGAGGGATTTTCCGAGGCTGTGCTTGTCGCGCACGTCGGAAATGTTTCCGGCGCTATCTTTCATCGCGGAGGCGAGATTCGATGTGCGTGACGCGGAATGCGGGCGCGAGGCCGAAGAGAATTCCGGTGAGAACAGACGCCGCAAGCGTAAAAAACAGTACCTTCGAGTCCGCGGCGGCGTCGAGAATCGATGCGGGCTGGAGCCGCTGGACATCAACGCTGACAAGCGCGCGCGTACCCCAATATGCAAAGACTAGGCCGAGCGCGCCTCCGAGAACGGACATCAAGACACTCTCGGTGAGCAACTGACGAATCAAGCGCGAGCGCGAAGCTCCGATGGCCAGGCGCACGCTGATTTCTTTCTTCCGGGCGGTGGCGCGAGCGAGAAGCAAAGTGGCGACGTTGGCGCAGGCGATCAACAACACCAGACCGACGGCGACCATCAAAATATAGAGCGGCTGTGCCGTGCCCTGCTGCAACTGAGGCAGGCCCTGGGTCGCGGTTGCGAGCATCAGATGCGGAACTTGATCGGGCTTGTCCGGATGCCAATCCGCGGTGACGAGGTGATTGAACAAAGCGTCGAGGGAGCTTTGCGCTTGCGCCTTTGTGACGCCAGGTTTCAGTCGGCCGATGAGATTCAGACAGAGCCAGTTACGCGCGGTGAAGACGGAAGTCCCTCCGCCTCCGGGCTGGGAGCTCCAAGGGCGCATGTTGGGTTTATCGTCGAAGGGCACCCAAAGATCGGGCTCGGTTCCGACTTGAACGCCGTAAAACGCGGGCGGCGTGACGCCGACGATGGTGAAAGCTATTCCGTTCAGAGTGACGCTCTGGCCGATGATGGAAGAGGCGTCGCGCGAAACGGCGGCTCCAATAAGCGTAACTGATGACGGCGACGCGCGGCGCGCCGGGATTTTCGTCGGCTTCAGTGATGCCGCGGCCCAGAAGCGGCGTCACGCCCAAGCCGGAGAAATATTCTCCGGTGACCATCTCGCCGTTGGCCAGCGTGGGTTCCCCGTCGATGCCGACGGTCGTGTTCTGGTCGTTGAAGCCGAGTGGAACCCAGGCGAAAGCGCTGGAAAGGACGTTGCTCTGCGCGCGGAATTCCTGGAATGCCGGATAGGAGAAGGAAAATTTCGAGTCCCAGCCGGTCTGGCCGAAGTTCGGCGGCCATTTGTTATCGTCCCACTGAAACAGAACGAGCTGTTGCGGGTCTTTCACCGGCAGCGACTTCAGCATCACGGCGTTGATGAGGCTGAAAATTGCGGTGTTGGCGCCGATGCCGAGAGCGAGAGTGAGGACGGCGACAGCAGTGAATCCGGGGGCCTTGAGCAACATCCGCAGGCCGTAACGAACGTCCTGAAAGAGAGTGTTCATGGGTCGGCTCAGCACCTCGAAGCGTTAGACGAACGAAGCCGTCAAAGGTCAACAAGCAAGAGTTGCAGCCTCGCAGATCTCTCTACGCACTGCTCACTATTCGTAACGCAGGGCGACCATGGGATCGGTGCGCATGGCGCGGCGCGCGGGAATGTAGCAGGCCATGAGGGCGACGGCCAGCAGCAGAATCGCCACGGCCGCAAATGTGAGCGGGTCGGTTGCAGTGACGCCGAAGAGTTCACTGGAAAAAATGCGCGTGAGCGCAAAGGACGCGGCGAGGCCGATGGCGAGGCCCAGAACAGAAAGCATGAGACCTTGGCGCAAAACGAGGCGCAGAACATCGCGCGGCTCAGCTCCAAGAGCCATGCGAATGCCGATTTCGTGAGTGCGCTGGCGGGTGGTGTAAGCGAGAACGCCGTAGATTCCGATGCCGGCGAGAATCAACGCAACGATGCCAAAGCCGCCGATGAAAACGCCGGCAAGGCGCTGTGTGGTGGTGTTGAGCTGAATGCGCGAATCGAGAGTAGTGAGATCGAAGAGCGGCAAATCGGCGTCAAGGGAGTGAACGGCGCCTTGAACCGGAGAAACGAAAGCGAGGGGATCGCCCGCCACGCGAGCGTAAATAGCGATGCGGCGGTCGTAGTCCTGGAAAAGCGGCAGGTAGAAGAAAGGTTGTGGTTTCTGGCCAAGCTCAAAGTAGTCGCTGTCTTGGGCGACGCCGACAACGGTGAACCATCGTCCGTCGGCGTGGAGCTTTTTGCCGACGGCATTCTGATGCGGCCAGTAGCGATTGACAAAGGTGGCGTTGACGACGGCGACGAGCTGAGATCCATCGGTGTCGGCGGCGGTAAATTCGCGGCCGGAGACCACGGGAATCTGCATGGTTCGCAAATAGTTGGGGCCGACGTCGGCATATTGAATGTCCATCGATTCGTGGGGCTGAGGAACGTAACCTTCCGCTTGGACGGTATAAGCTTCGGTGTCAAATCCGAGAGGAATCCAGTTAGCGAGTGTCGCCGATTCGACGCCTGGAACCGCGCGGAGCTTGTCGAAGAGCTGACGATGAAATTGTGCGCCGGATTTGGCGTCGTAGCCGAGACCAGAAAGATCGTAATCATAGAGCAAGACATGATGGGGGTTGAATCCGGGATTGAACTGCTCGGCGACACGGACGCTGCGGAGTGAAGAGCCCGGCACAAACGAGCAAAAGCAGCGACATGGCAATTTGGGCCACGACCAGGACGCTCGAAACACGAGCTTTATGGAGACCGCCGGAGGTGCTGCCTGCTTCTTCCTTGAGGACGTTCGCCGGCTGAAGACTTGAGGAGCGAAGCGCAGGCAAGATGCCGAAGATGACGCCGGTGAGGATCGAAACGATGAACGTTGCGAACAGGACAGTGTGATCCGCGGTCACGGTCATGGAGAGAGGAATCTCCGCCACGGGAGGCACAAAATTGCCCAGCGTTCCGGCGGTCCATAATGTGAACAGCATGGCGATGCCACCGCCGCAGACGGCAAGGATCAGGCTTTCCGCGAGTAGCTGACGAACGAGGCGCCAGCGCGTGGCGCCGATGGAGAGACGAATGGCCATTTCGCGGCGGCGCGCGACAGAGCGCACAAGGAGAAGGTTGGCGACGTTGGCGCAAGCGAGCAGCAACACGACGCCAGAAATGGCCAGAAGAAGAAACAGGATCGCGTGCAGATAGTAATTCGAACCGAATGGCGCACGCCAGAGCGGGCTGGCGAGTATGTTGATGTTACCGGTGTGCTTTTCGGAAACTGGGTCGCGATTTGGTGCATGAGAACGTTCATGTCCGCCTGGGCCTGCTCGACGGTGACGCCGGGCTTGAGATGGCCGACGCACATGAGCCACTGCGTGCTGCGATCATGGAGAAGAGCGTCGACGCTGCCGCTGCTGTAGAAATCTCCCACCATCATTAACGGCACCCACAGATCGTAACTTAGGCCGGTTTGAGTGCCGACAAACCCCGGGGGCGCCACGCCGACAACTTGAAGGGGATGGCGGTCGATCTGAATCGTCCGGCCGATAACCGAGGGATCGCCGCCGAAGCGGGTCTGCCAGAGATGATAGCTGATGACAACGACAGGCGCGCCGTCGGGCTTGGTGTCTTCGGAAGGGAGAAAACCACGGCCAAGGATCGGGTGCACTCCGAGAGTGGTGAAGTAATTTGCCGATGCCAATATCCCCCAGCGGCGTTCGGGCTTGCCGTTGGAGGTGAGGCTCATGGAAGTCGAGGAAGCCGCGAGAAAGCTGGAAAGCGTGCGGGTGCGGTCGCGCAAGTCCAGGTAGTCCTGATAGGAGAGAGGATTCTGGTTACGGCCGGAGTCGATGGTGATTGCGGCGTAGTGGCTCGCATGCGTGACGCCCGGAATTGGATTGAGGACGGTGGAATTGATCCAACTGAAGATCGTGGAATTGGCGCCGATGCCAAGGGCGAGCGTGAGGATGGCGATGATGGCGAAGCCCGGGGACTTCATGAGGACCCGCACACCGTATCGCAGATCTTGCAAAAAGGTCATGAGCGCGCACCTCAGTCAAGTGATACCAATGGTATGTAAGCAACCACCAGGCCAAGATTCCGCTGTTTAGTTCATCAAAAAGAATGAGTTAGGTCGATTTCCGGAGGGTGAACGAGGCCGCATGTCCGGTTATGGGAAACGCCGTCGCTGGAACGAACAGTCCTTACCAAGGGATGCAGGAGCGAATGATATCCCTACTCCGGTGTAGGGGTTAATCCCCTTGACTCATAATGCATCGGGGGCGTCTAATTGAGAGCGGCCCACCCCTTAGCCCCGTCTGAACCGGCATAAAGGGAGCGTTTCGCTCCCACATCTCATAAGGCTGTTACAACTCGGAAGGAGTTAAGGAAGATGAGGATCAAAACTCTCGCTCTGGTTCCCTTTCTCGGGATGGTTGTCGCGCTCATGTCCGCCGCGCCCGCATTCGCCCAGGACGGGAAACTGAAAATCAAAGTTGCGCCAAAGCAAGCCTATGTTTTTGTGGACGGCAATGCCATACGGGAAGGCAGCCACCCGATCAAGCTGTCGGCCGGAAAGCATTCCGTAGGCGTCTACAATTACGGTTACACATCACAAACGCAGGACGTCGACATTACCTCCGGGAAAACAACTGATCTAGACGTGAAGCTGCAAGCGGCGGGCGGCAGCGTTGCTGGGCCGTTCGGCGATATCGAGATAAAAGGTGACTCGCGCGCCGCTGTCTTGCTCAACGGCAAGACCCCCGCCTACTTCGTAGGGCATGTGGACGAATTCAACTTCAACGAACTGTTTTGGCATCAGCGGTTGCTGGTCAAGCCGGGCACGTACCAAATCGACGTGACCCGAGGCGGGAAAACGCTATGGTCGGGTCCTGTCACAGTGGCGGCCGGACAGCGCATAACCGTGCAACTAAACGACGGGAAGACAAAAACGAAGGATTGGAAGCAAGGGAACACGCTGGCGGCACAACCGAGATTCCGAGCGGGCCTCGTCAACACGACGGTGGCCGTTGCTCCGGTATCGGGGACGTTCTCGGCAGCGCCGACGCAGATTAACTGCGGAGATTCCTCCACGCTGACGTGGAGTTCGACGGACGCGGTGGACGTAAACATCAGCGAGGTTGGCGCGGTGCAAGCAAGCGGCACGCAATCCGTTTCGCCGAAAGCGACCACGACGTATAACTATTCGGCGACGGGTCCGGGCGGTACGGTGACGCAGAGCGCGACGATCAACGTGAACATCCAGCCGACGGCGACGCTCACGCTGAATCCGACGGAGGTGCGGTATCACAAGATCGGCGACAGAGTGAAAGAAGATGGAACGTCGACGCTGAGCTGGACTTCGTCGAACGCAGGCTCAGTATCGATCGATCCGATCGGAAACGTTCAGACCAACGGCAGCCAGCAAGTCACCGCGCAGCCGAAACAGCAAAACGTGGGGCCGGTGGATGAGAATCAAGCGTACACGCTGACGGCTACCAACGTTTGCGGCGGAACGACCACGCAAACAGCAGCGCTGCATATCACCGGATCGATTGACCCGATGCCTGTGGTGACGCTCGAAAGCGTTTTCTATCCGACGGCTTATCCGGTGAAGGAGCATCCGGACGTTGGCTTGGTGAACAGCGAGCAACAGTCGCTGAACGAAGTGGCCGCAACGTTCAAGAAATACTTGGACTATGACGACACGGCGAAACTCACGGTGGTGGGACACGCGGATGTTCGCGGATCTTCTCCCTACAATGAGGCGCTGAGCCAGCGGCGAGCCGACCGCGTGAGGGATTATCTTGTTTCGCAAGGAATTTCCGTGGACAAGATCGAAACGCGCGCGGAAGGCAAAGAGCGACAACTGGAAAACAGCGAAGTGAGCCAGTTGCAAGACCAAAATCCGGCGAAACCAGAAAAATGGATGATGAGACGCGTGCGCAATACGTGGCTGGCGTACAACCGGCGCGTAGACATCATCCTGCAGCCGACGGGCCAGGAATCCACGAAGTTCTATCCGAATGGCGCGGCGGATGCAAAGATCCTGTGGCAGATGCCGAAGCCGAACCTGCGGAAAATCCGTCAAGCAGAGGGTGAGATGCCGGAGCCAGAGCAAAAGCCGGCACCTAGGCACGCGACGAAGCCGCAGCCGCAGGCCCAGCAGTAGATCGTGAAGCGGGCGCAACCCGCGGCACAAAACCAAATACACGAGGGCCTCTCGCCGGTTAGGGAGAGGCCCTTATTGTTTGCGCGGATTCGTATCCAGCCGCTAGCTGTCAAGAAATCCTGCCAATCATGCCATTGACAATGGGTGCATAATCTTGACTAGGGTTTACGGCAAACGGGGCGTAGGCCGAGACCCCTACCGGAACAAGAGGCGGATTGCCAGAGCGCTTTACGCAAAACGAAGTCAGCAGAATTGTGGGCGTCGATCCCAGCCGCCTGCGTTACTGGCACCGGCTTCGATTGGTTGTTCCTGAAGCGCGCTGGGGCGAACATTTCTACAATTTCACTGATCTGGTCGCTCTGCGTTCCCTAAAAACCATAACCGAAGGCCGAATTCCCGCGCGCAAGGTGCTCCGCGCCGTCACGGCGCTCCAAGGAAGCAATGCCAAAGTGAACATCGCGATTGGCGAGTTTCGCCTATTTTCCAGCGGCCGTGAAATTGCGGCGATTCCCCCGGGAGCCTTCGAACACGCCATCGAGCCACTCACGGGCCAGTTTGTTCTGCCGTTTCACACAGGGACCGCAGCGAAAGTTCACCAAATGGAGTCGCGCGCTGCCGACCAGTTATTCGAGTATGCGGTGCGTTGCGAGGGACGGCCAGAGGGGCTCGACGAGGCGATGCGCGTCTACCAACAGGTGATCGAGATGCAGCCGCGTTGGAGCGAGCCGCACATCAATCTCGGGTGCGTGTATTATCAGCGCGGGGAAATGCAAAACGCCCAAGCAGCTTTCTGCGCGGCGCTGGAGCGCGAGCCTGACAATGTTGTCGCCCATTTCAATCTGGGCTGCGTGCTTGACGAAATCGGCCGCCTGGAAGAGGCGATCGAGCATTTGCGCCGCGCCACGGAACTTGAACCCACGCACGCCGACGCGCATTTCAATCTTGCATCCGCCTACGAGAAACAGGGCCGCAAACAACTGGCGTTGCAGCACTGGATTTTGTATCTGCAACAGCAGTCTCATGGCCCGTGGGCGGATTTCGCGCGCTCACAGTTAAAAAAGTCTCGTGCCCCTAGAAACTCGGGGGTGCCAATTCCCTTCCGTCCCCACAATCGAAATTAAAACTGGAGACGCAGGCTCGCCGGATTCTCGCGACCCCCTAACGCTCGAATTTTTCGATCGAAAGCTTGCTGCGCGAGGAAATTTGTCGCGCTTTTTTCCGGCCGCCGCTGCGTGCTATCATCGTGTGAGGTGGTGAGCGTAGCTCAGCTGGTAGAGCATCGGTCTGTGGCACCGAGGGTCGCGGGTTCAAATCCCGTCGCTCACCCCACTTCCTTTTTCGCTATAAACTGCGCGGCTTCCAAGCCAAATTTGAACCGCGGCATAATGCAACATTCTTGGGGATTTGCGCATCATCCGTAGCGCATGCACGGGTTTACGCCTCTGGTTCAGGCGCTTCGTGGATTTGCACCTCGAGGACTGGTATGAGACGCATGTTGACAATTTGCGGAGCGGCGGCGTGGATATCGATTCGTCTATTGGGCAGCGGTCCAGCTTGGAGCCAGTCGTCGATCTCGCAGCTGCACGGTAACGTCACCGACCCCGGTGGCGCCGCAATTCCCAATGCAACCGTCCACCTAATTAATTCCGCGACCAACTCCGATCGTACAACCACCACGGACCAGCGCGGCAAATACAGTTTTTCGGGAGTTGCGCCCGGAACGTATCGCTTGTTGATTGAGGCGCCGGGCTTCGAAACATACGAACACGGTGATATTCATCTTCTCGCAGATGCACCGACAACCGTGGACGCAAAATTGAAAATCAAAGAGGTGCAGCAAAGCGTCACGGTCAGAGGTCAGGAGGATGATCAATGCTTGGCCCCGCAGGCGCGCATTCTGCCCAATGTTGGGCCGGGCTTGCGTGCGATTCGCCGCGGCTTGTCCGGGAATTATTATGTTTTGACGGCTCCGGGAGCCATCGTTGCCATTTACTCCCCTGATGGCAAACGAATCGGCCAGGTACCGACGGAATCCTCGATGGGCTCCTCTACTGATTCCTCCATTGTCAACGGATCAGACCTCCAGGTCGACTCCGCCGGGCGCGTCTACGTTGCCGACCTTGCCGCAAATGCCATCAAGGTCTACTCCGCCGCGGGAATCCTTGTCAGCAAAATTCGCGTGCCCGCGCCCATCTCGGTCGAACCGCTATCCGACGGCGAAGTCGCGGTCGCGAGCTTAAGCTCGAAATATCTGGTGGATGTGTATAACGAGGCGAAGGGAGAGGTATATCGCAGCTTCGGAGACATTAGCGATCCCAACGTTGAACAGTGTGATCCGGCGATACTCAGCTGCACGGCAGTCAAACAGGATACGAACCCCCTTAGGAATCGCCGCTGGTTTTACGGCGATTCCACCGGGAACGTTTATGTCAACCCCGTGAATCCCACCGCTCCGACCATCCGGAAATATGACGCTGACGGATTCCTCGCATATGAGAGTACGTTGCCATTGAATCACCCGGTTTCCGCGTCGGACAATTCCAATTGGACGGTTAACCCAAGGATGGCCGGTGCCAGGGCGACGACAGGAGGCGGGGCTGTGCCAGGCACGGGCCCCGGAGGGGGAGGAATGCGGGGCGCAAGAATGGGCGAAGGAATGCGGCTTGGCGTGCAGATAACCCAGGGTGCGGACTCCGCGAGTTCGAATCCGTAATCGATGCCATAGGCGTGGACCCAAAAAACTCGGAAGTTTGGGCCACAATTGGAGCGAATCTCGTTCACTTGGATCAAGACGGCAACCTTGAGGGATATTATTGCCTTTCCACTTCAGGCCAAGCGCCAATCAAGGTCAGCACGATTGTCGTTGAGCCGAATCGGATTCTGCTCGGCATTGACCCGTTTGGCATCTTCCAATATCCTCGCCCCGATAAAGCGTCGCCCGATGCCGCGGCGTCCCACTAGAGCAATTCTCGAACCTTCCAAACGATAGGCAGCAGTCAAGCACCCCCGGTAGTTCGCGTGCGAGTCGGATTGCAAAAATTGCTTGATTGTGTTGTGCCCCCGCGATGGGGTGCTGGCGGAGCCGCATATCTTAGCGAAGCATTCCTCGCTCCCGGTGGCACGCGGTCTTATTGAGGAGTATCTTGAGACACGCGTTCGTGCTAGCACCAAAAGAATCGCTGCGGGCGCGTGGCCTCATCAAACACCAGGGTTCACGAGAGCACGGGCTTTGCGGAAGGTCTGACGAGACAGCAGGGAGAAACGGATGAGCGGCATAGTTGAGTTTCTAGTGCGGCACGGCTACTTACTGCTGTTCGCCTGGGTACTTGCGGAACAGCTGGGCTTGCCGCTGCCATCCGCGCCGCTGCTGCTGGCCGCTGGCGCTCTGGCGGGAACCGGCCGCATGAATCTGGCGATAGTCCTGACTTTGCCGATTGTCGCAGTGGGAATCTGCGACGCTTTCTGGTATGAGCTCGGCCGGCGCCGCGGAGTGAGGGTGCTGCAGTGGCTTTGCCGCATCTCACTTGAGCCAGATTCCTGCGTGCGCCGGACACAGATTCGTTTCGAGCGCAACGGGCCATGGGCGCTGGTTGTGGCGAAGTTTATCCCCGGATTCAACGCCATGGCGCCTCCCTTGGCGGGAGCTTAGCCGCATGCCCTGGCGGCGGTACGCACTGTTCGATGGGCTGGGGATATTACTTTGGGTCGGTGGCTACATTGGCACTGGATACGTCTTTAGCGGCGAACTTGAGCGCGTGGCCGCGCACTTGGCTTTTCTTGGTTGGGGACTGTTCGCACTTCTGCTTTCCGCACTACTGCTCTATATCGGATGGAAGTATTTCAAGCGGCATCGTTTCCTGCGCGACCTGCGCATCGCGCGAATCAGTCCAGACGAGTTGCATCAGAGGATGGAGGGCGGCGAAAACGTGGTTGTGGTTGACCTGCGGCACTCCATGGAATTCGAGTCCGAACCGGAAACGATTCCCGGAGCGGTGCACATGGATGCCGCGGACTTGGAAGAGGCCTTCGAGGTAATCCCGCGCGACCGCGAGATCGTTCTGTTTTGCAGTTGCCCGAACGAAGCTACTGCCGCGCAGATGGCGCTACGGCTGCGCCGCCTCGGGATTACCCGCATCCGGCCTTTGGCGGGAGGACTCGCCGGTTGGCGCAGCCGGGGCTTTTCCATGCAAGCACTGGAGACGGGAGAAAATCAATCTGGTCCGCCCGGCATCGAGGCGGATGCCAGACGCAAGTCTGGCCCCGCACGAGTTCAGGACTGAGAGCGGAGAGGCCATTTCCAACGGACGACGTGACATGCTCGCCTTGCGAACCCTGTCCGGCGCAATCATCACAGAGAAGAAAACATGGTATCAGTGCGGAGAGAGGCTTGAGACGTAGGAATCGAGACTGGCCGTGAGCTGGTCGAGGCCGGCGAGTACGTCTTGGCGGAGCGCTTCGACGACTGCAGGAACGGTCTTCTGGCCGACGCGTTCATCATGGCTGTAGGATTGATTCCAAACGACGATTCCCGTTTTCGACTGAAACAATTCGAGTTCGAGAGAAAAACGCGCCGTGATCGAAGGCGAATCGACTTCTTCGAGCGCGTACAAATGCCCGCGCAAAATGTAGTCGCCTCTGGCGCCGCTTCCGAGCCGTCCGACGGAACGAAATCTTCCCTTCGAGCGCAGTGATTGCGCGAGCATCGTTTCCAGCATTTCCGTAGGCACCTCGGCCCAACGTTGATATTCGTAGGTCCCGAGTTCTACGCCGCCGTTGCTGTAGACGATCGGGTCGTTCACGTAAAGATGAGAAGCCGAAATGCGCCCCACAAGAATCGTGACCGGGAGCGGCGCGTCGCTGTTGACGCTGACGGAAGGCGCCGGCGCGGGCGCAGAATTCAGCGTGTAATATTTCACTGGCCGTGAGGCACCGCAGTTCGCCGTGAGCAGAATTCCGGCGAAGGCTAGCAAAGCGGCGAGCACGGTGAAGATCCGTTTCTGTGCAATGAGCATATTCATTTTCAGTCCGGACGCTTGGGCGGTTGCCCTGGTTCGTGTTCCGGCGGCGATGAGGAGCGAATCAGCGTGGCCGGCCGCGTTTTAATCGTTTCGGTAAAGGCCTTCAGGTTCTCGGTGATCTCTCTCATGTTCTCGATAATGTCATTGAGGTTGTCGCTGTTCGCGTTCAGGATGCCATTAAGCTGATCCGTCAGCGCCGAAGTGGATGTGAGAGTGGTGCGCATCTGACTCACCGCCTGGCGCAGATCGGGACGATTCTCGAGCAGCGTTGCGTCGATATGCGACAGTGCGGTATTCGCCTGATTTGCCGTCTTCCTGAGATCATCGAGCAGCGGCGCAAGTTTGGAGCTGCCGCCGTTCAGATTATTCAGCGTGGAATGCAGCGCGGGGCGGTCTTCCGCGAGCATGCCGCGAACGTTCGCGAGGCTCGCAGCAATATTCGTGCGATTATTTGCGTCGAGCAGACCGTTGACGCGCCGGATGGTTTCCTGCAATTCCATGACGCGCGCGTTCAGATTTTGCAACAGCACGGTCGCTTGCGGAGCGAGAGCGTTGATTTTTGTTGTGAGATCGTCGAAACTCGCATAGTCCACCGCAGTCAAAACGCCACCGGAGGCAGCGCGAGGAGCGTTCACACTGCCTGGGACGATGCCAAGAAAATGATCGCCGAGTGCGCCGAGGCTTGAAATCTTCGCTTTGCTATCCGTTTTTACGGGAACCTGTGGATCGACACGAAATTCGATTTCCATCCGCGTTGAGTTTCGCGCGTCGTCGCGTACCGATACCACGCGGCCAACCGGAGGCCCGCCCGCGTAACGCACCTCGGAGCCCGGTCCCAGGCCACCGGCATCCTTGAAGTAGGCGCGGTAAAGTGGTTCGCTGTGGCCAAGCACTCCGGTCAGTGAAAAAACGGTCACCACCAGGAGTCCGGCTGCGACCAGGACGAACAAACCTACGAAGGCACGCTCGCGTTGCCCTTTCAATAGCACTCCTCGGAAATCCACGGAAAAGCAAAAGGCCGGGCCGTGCGGACTTCCAGGGTTGCAGAGTATAACATGGCCTTGCAACCCAGTGCCGCTCGCTACAGGCGCAGATTCTCGGTCAAGCGGTCGAGGAAGCCGTCGTCCACGGAAATTTCCGGATCCGGAACGCGGTCAAGAAACTGGCGCACGCGCGGATGCTGGCAAGCCTTCATTTCTTCCGGTGTGCCAATCGCGATGATGTTGCCCTTGTCGATCAGGACCATGCGGTCGGCAATGAGGAAGGCGCTGGCTAGCTCGTGGGTGACCACGACGATCGTCATCTTGAACGCGCGCTTCAATTTCAGGATCAAATCGTCAATCCCTGCGGCAATGATGGGGTCCAGACCGGCGGACGGTTCGTCGAAAAACAAAATCTCCGGGTCCATCGTTAGCGCGCGAGCGACCGCGGCGCGCTTTTTCATTCCTCCGCTCAGTTGCGCGGGATTGTAGTTTTCGTAGCCGGAAAGCCCCACCTCTTCCAGTTTGAGCCGCACCAAAACTTCGATCGTGGAGTCATCCAGCTTCGTGTGCTCGCGAAGTGGCAGCGCCACATTTTCGCCGACGGTCATCGAACCGAACAGCGCTCCGCCCTGAAAGGACACGCCGAGCTTTTTCCGAAGCTCGGCCATATCATGGGGGGAAATGCAGCACAGATCATGTCCGCGGACCCAGATCGCACCGCCGGTGGTTTTCTCAAGACCCATGAGGGCGCGCAACAGGGTGGTCTTGCCGGAGCCCGAGCCGCCCAGAATAGCGATCGTCTCGCCCGCTTTTACGTCAAAGCTGATGCTGTGAAGAACCTCGCGCTCGCCATAGCTCACCCGCAAATTGCGGACGCTGATGGCCACACCATCACTGGTCAACTTCTCTGATTCGTCCCGGCCGGTCATGTTCATCACGCCCTCGCTCCGTTCCCGCGAACCAAGAGTAGCAACCGCGCCCGCTCTATCGCGAAGCCGTAAAATAGAAAAGCAATGTAAAAACTAAATCCACGGCTACCACCATGAAGATGGACTTAACCACAGCCGACGTGGTCGCGCGCCCCACTTGTTCCGCGCCGAGGCCGGTCGAAAGCCCTTCCTGACAACCCACAACAGTGATCACCATGCCGAACATCACGCTCTTAATCAGCCCGGTAATGATGTCGCGCAGGGCCAGCGAGTGGAGACTTGCCTGGAGGTACGAACCGAACGTGAAGCCCGCCACGCCCACCCCAAAAGTGGAGCCGCCGAGGATGCCCATAAAGTCAGCCCAGGTGGTAAGGCACGGCAACATCAGGGCCATGGCGAGAAATTTGGGGGCCACGAGAAATTGCACGGGATCGAGCGCCATCGTCTCGAGCGCGTCGAGTTCGTCATTCACCTTCATCGACCCGATTTCCGCGGCAAACGCGGAGCCGGAACGCCCGATCACCACAATGGCGGTTATCAACGGCGCCAGCTCTCGCGTCACGGAAATGGCGACGGCTCTTGCGACCAGCGTAATGGCCCCGAGTTTTTCCAACTCGTACGCGGATTGGAGGGCCATAATGACGCCGATGAAGAATGAAATCAGAGAAAGGATGGGGACAGCGCCAACGCCGGCGGCCATGGCCTGATGAATCGCGCGCTGGCCCCGCAGCCGTTGACCTTGAAATGGCGCCACCACGATGGCATGAAGCGAGCGGCCGGTCAGGATGGTGAGGTCGCCGAGATAGGCCAGTCCGTCGATGGTAGCTTGTCCGACGGCTTCTGTGACGGACATATTTGGAGTCTCAGACCGCAGCGCCAGAAGATGAAGACGCCAGCCGCACGCCACTGAGCGCCTCTTCTTCCGTGCCATAGACGTCAAATACATTGATCAAACGCGTCAACTCGAAGACTTCTTTGGCCACGCGGTTGAGTCCGAAAAGAGCAAAGCCGAGCTTCGATTCCCGAGATACCTTCAAAGCTTCGACCAGGCAGGCAACGCCTGCGCTATCGATATAAGCTACTTTGATCATGTTCACAACCACGCGTGGCGCCTTTTTCACTTTCAACAAGTCCATAAGCGCCTTGCGGAGGTCGGGAGCGTTATACAGAGTGATCTCGCCTGTGACGTCGACGATCGTGGCAATTCCATTCGGACGCGTTGTAATGTGCACAATCATTGATTTCTCCACAATCAGTAGCGAGGACGAGGCAGACAGAATACCTTGAGTTGGGATAAGTGGGAAGTGGTCAGATACCAAGCCAAAGATAACCCTATGTCGCCTATCCGCGCCACGGGCTACTTGGCTTGGCCGCCGACTTAGCGATGTTTAATGAAAGCGCCGGTATGAAGTTCGGCGATTGCCTGGCGTAGCTGTTCTTGCGTGTTCATTACAATCGGGCCGTACCATGCAACCGGTTCCTCGATGGGCTTGCCCGATACCAGCAGGAAACGGATGCCCTCGTCACCCGCCTGGACGGCGATCTCGTCGCCGCGGTCGAAGAGCACCAGCGAGTGGTTAGCTACGTCGTACCCGGGCGGCGCATCGGGCGTCGCAACCTGGTCGGTCAGAACCGCGCGCGGTTCGGAGGAATCGCGGAACGTGCCAGAGCCCGCGAACACGTACGCAAAAGCGTTGCGCGTGGTCTCGATTTTGAGCCGCTTCCGCTGGCCCGCCGCAACGGAGATATCTATGTAATTCGGATCCGCGGCCACACCTTCCACAGGTCCCCTCTTACCCCAGAACTCACCGCAGATGATGCGCGCGGTGGTGCCGTCATCGTCGGTGACCTCAGGAATCGCGCTTGCCGGAATGTCCTGATAGCGTGGATCGGTCATCTTCAGCGACGAGGGCAGGTTGGCCCAGAGCTGGAACCCGTGCATGCGGCCCCGCGCGTCGCCCTTGGGCATCTCCTGATGGAGGATGCCGCTGCCGGCGGTCATCCACTGCACGTCGCCAGCAACCATTTTGCCTTTGTTGCCGAGACTGTCGCCGTGTTCCACCGAACCGGCGAGCACGTAGGTGATGGTCTCGATCCCGCGGTGCGGATGCCAGGGAAATCCCGCAATGTAATCTTCTGGATTCTCATTGCGGAAGTCGTCCAGCAGCAGGAAAGGATCGAAATCCTTGGTTTTGCCGAAACCGAAGGCGCGCTGCAGCTTTACACCGGCACCCTCGATTGTGGGGGTGGTCTGAATGATTTGTTTGATGGGGCGGAGTGACATTGGATTCCCTTTCTACCGCCAGGAAGCACGCGGCCTGCACGTGTGCCTCGCGGTGTGGATGATTCAAGCCTTCACGAACTGCACGTCGAGGGTGATGGTGACCTCGTCGCCAACGAGAATGCCGCCGGTCTCGAGCGCGGCGTTCCAGTTCAAGCCGAAGTCTTTGCGATTGATCTTCGCGGTCGCCGACAGTCCCACGCGAGCATTTCCCCAGGGATCTTTGGCCGGCGGCGTGGGCCCTTCGAAGGTGAAAACCACGTTGCGCGTGATGCCGCGAATTGCGAGGTCGCCCGCCACGGCGAGTTCGCCGACGCGGCTGATGCGCGTGGATTTGAACGACAGCGCCGGGAACTTTTCCACATCAAAGAAGTCAGCGCTCTTGAGATGCGCATCCCGCTGAGCATCGCGCGTGTTAATGGAAGCGGCCTCGATCGAAGCCTCCACATGCGATCTCGTTAAATCGGTTTCGTTCAGGTGCAGGACGCCCTTGACGCTTGCGAATTGCCCCTTCACGTTGGAGATCATCATGTGTTTTACCTTGAACTCGGCAACGGAGTGAACTGGGTCGACGTTCCAGGTGGTGGTGGCGGCTTGCGGTGCGGCGACTGCGCTCATATCGAAGTCCTTTCCGGTTTATTGAATGCCCTACATAGCATTAGATGCGTTACACCGATAATCGTTGCAACACATATTAAGTCCAAAGAAATCAAGCCACTTGGCTGCGAGCGACAAGCAGCAGTTCCATCAGGGTCCGCAAGCGCTCGCGCCGCAAGTGGCCTAGTTGTCTGCGATGGGCGGCCCGCACCGGCTCGTCGAGCCGGGTGAGCACTTTCAAACCGTGTGGCGTGATGCGGGCCATGACTGTCCGCCGGTCCTTGGTTTCACGGCATCGCGAGATCAGGCCGCGCTTCTCCAGACGGTCGAGCAACCGGGTGACATCCGGGTCACGCGTAATCATGCGGCTGGCGATTTCCCCACAGGGGAGCCCTGGGGGTGCGCCGCGGAGGATTCGGAGCACGTTGTACTGCGTCGGCGAGAGGTCCTCGGTCTTGAGCACATGGACTAGACCGCGGGACAGCATGTCCGTCGTGCGCAGCAGGTCCAGGAATGCCCCTTCCTCAGGGCAGGCTGCGCGCCGTCGCTTATTGTCCGACTGACTCGCTTCCTTCATGGAAACCGATAATACTCGTTACAACGAATACTGTCAAGACGCCGTTTCCGTACAGCATGCCGCCGAATCTAGGATGTTTGCGTTGTCAGGCGCCTACCCCTTAAAGCTCCGCTAAGGCGCGATGGACAAGGGAAATGGCAACCGATCCCTCTCCCACGGCGGAGGCCACGCGCTTCACATTTCCTGAGCGGACATCGCCCACGGCGAACACACCAGGGAGGCTCGTCTCCAGCATGGACGGAGAACGGGTCTGGGCCGATGCCGGGGCTCCATTTGCGGAGTCTAAATCCCGCCCGGTGAGGATGAACCCTTTGTCATCGAGGGCAATGCAGCCCCGTAGCCATTCGGTCCGCGGCGATGCTCCCGCCATAATGAACACATGGCGAATGTCGTGGACGGAAGTCTGGCCGCTGGATTTGTCACGCCAGGTGACGCTCTCGAGATGTGTGCCACCGTCGAGTCCGACGATTTCCGTTTTGTAGTGCAATTCGATGGCGGGGTTCTCTTCGATTCGCTGGACGAGGTAGCGTGACATGGTGGACGACAACTCATCCGAACGCACCAATATGTGCACTTTACGCGCCGTCTGAGAAAGGAACACCGCTGCTTGTCCGGCGGAGTTCCCTCCGCCCACTACGATAATCTCTTCTTGTTCGCACAGCTGCGACTCCATGTAGGTCGCGCCATAGTAGATTCCTTGACCGTCAAACTGCTCCAGATTGCCGATGCGCGGCTTGTTGTATTGCGCCCCGGTAGCAATCACAACGGCGCGCGCCGGGAGCCTATTGCCGTTGTCCAGGACAACCTTGAAGGGACGCTTGGCGCAATCCAGTCCCGCCACGCCATGCGCCACCATCATCTTGGCTCCGAACTTCTCCGTCTGAGCGATCGCCCGCGCCGCCAGCTCCTGGCCCGAGAGTCCCGTGGGAAAGCCCAAGTAATTTTCGATCTTGGAGCTTGATCCGGCCTGTCCTCCGGGTGAGGTGGTCTCAATCACCAGCACGTCCAGACCTTCGGAAGCGCCGTAAACAGCCGCGGCCAGGCCGGCTGGTCCGGCACCGACAATTATCAAATCGCGGACCTGCAACTCATTAATCGCGCTATTCAGTCCCAGACAATCAGCTAATTCCTGCATCGATGGATTCCTCAGCACCGAGCGAGTGTTGCAAATCACCACGGGAATTTCGTCTAACTTGACGTCAAAACGGTCGAGAAGTTCTTGCGAAGTCTTGTCCGTGTCCAGATCTACGTAGGTGTAAGGATGTTCATTCCGGGTGAGAAACTCCCGCAGGCGCAGCGTATTGGCGGAGTGGCGCGAACCCATCAAGATGACGTTGCCCTGACCTCGACGGATGAGCTCCAACCGGCGCAGGATGAACGCCCTCATGAAAATTTCACTCAGCTCGGCGTCCTTTGCGACGAGCGAGCGCAAGCCATCTCCACTCAATTCAAGAAACTCACCGGGCTCGGTGACGCGGCCGCGCACAAGACAGCGCCGCCCCGAGATCATGGTCATCTCGCCGGTGAATTCGCCGGGGCCATGTGTTGCGACGGGGCCCTCACCCTTGAGGTCCGGCTGCACGATCTCCATGCCTCCGGAAAGCAGAACGAAAAACGGCACATTTGTGTCACCGACGTCGAACAGGATTTCATCCTTCTTGACTTGCCGGAGTTTGCCAGCGGAGCGAACGCGACTGATTTGAGCCGCGGTCAGCACGGGAAATGCTTGTGTACGAGCGTCGAGTGCACTAGATATTGGTGAAGAGGCCATATTCCCCCCTCAGACTCAGCATAGGTAGGAGTATTAGAGCATGTCTGAAGCCGTTCAGATTCAAAAATGGTGCGAACGCTGCGCGGCGCTCATTTCCGCCTTTGCGCATAATGTTGGCCCTGCCAGATTGGCGCTGACGTGTCCGCGGCTCTTCCTGACCTGACCAAACAACAGCGACGAGCCGTCTCGCCGCTTGTTTTCGGCTAGGATATGATCGCCCCGCGGCTTTCAGCCAGATGATTCGGATAGAAGCGCTCCGTCATGTGGAGTGATATCGCAAAACGGCCCTGCGAAATGAATTACTCCCAAGACCAACTTCCGATGATGTTCGACAAGATTCACCGTATGGAAATCAAGACGCCCTAAAAGTCGTGCAGGATATGGGCTCCAAAGTGGAGACTTTGCTAACGGCGGCGAACACGGCTCTTGTCTGAAATTGTGCGCGATTTTTGATTGGACTGCCTCACATTGCAAAGGCGAATGCGGTAACAAAGGAGACATCACATGAGTACAATCACGATGAAAGACGGCACGGAGATTTATTACAAGGATTGGGGCAACGGGCAACCGGTAGTCTTCAGCCACGGTTGGCCGCTGAGCGCCGACGCCTGGGAAGACCAGATGCTGTTTCTGGCCGAGCGCGGTTACCGTTGCATCGCACATGACCGCCGCGGCCATGGCCGGTCCAGCCAGCCCTGGAACGGCAATGAGATGAACACATACGCCGACAACCTCGCAGCGGTCGTCGAAGCGCTTGACCTGAAGGACGCGGTTCACATCGGGCACTCCACCGGCGGCGGCGAAGTTGCTCGCTACATCGGACGCCACGGCACGAAGCGCGTCGCCAAAGCTGTACTCATCAGCTCGGTACCGCCGCTGATGCTAAAGACGGCCTCCAATCCTGGTGGCTTGCCGATGGAAGCATTCGACCAGATCCGCGCCGGTGTTCAGAGCGATCGTTCGCAGTTCTGGAAGGAACTCAGCGCGCCGTTCTACGGCGCCAACCGCCCTGGCGCGAAGGTCTCGCAAGGTCTGCGCGATTCCTTCTGGCTGCAAGGGATGCTGGCCGGGCACAAAGCTGTCTACGATTGCATCAAGGCCTTCTCCGAGACGGACTTCACCGAAGATCTGAAGAAGTTCGACGTGCCCACACTCGTTCTCCACGGAGATGATGATCAGATCGTGCCCATCGGCGCCTCGTCCCTTCTGTCGTCCAAGATTGTCAAGGGGGCGACGCTGAAGGTAATTCCCGGAGCGCCGCACGGCATGTGCTCGACGCTCAAGGACCAGATCAACGCGGATCTGCTCGCGTTCCTGAAGACGCAGCGATCAGCGTCAGCGTGAGCGTCGCAACGTGCTAGGGTGCTCTCGAGCCTAAGCTCGTTGCGGCTCCTGCAACGACCGGCATTGACGCACAGAAAGATGGAAGGATGGCTTACGCAGATGCATGACCGGACCAGAGCTTACGCGATCGCTTTCGACTGGGCAATAATTCTGGCGGCTCTTTTGTTGCTTCCTCTTGCGGTTTCAGCGAACGGCGGCCAGGCCAAGCTCGCGCCCGACGCAGGTGTTGCCGTAGGAGCGCAATACGATTCGACACATGTATATGTTGCCCCCGGGGATTTGGACGCGTTCGTCAACAGCTTCATCGCCACGTTCGGTGGCCAGCCGTCGAAGCGATCCGTGACAAATGTCCTGCCGGTGCTGAGCAGCGCGGAGTTCCAATATTTATGGACTTCGGTCGGCACGCTCTCCGTCTTCGCGTACAAAACGCCCATCCCGTTCCCGTTCGGGGAGGAGCGTACCGGATACCTGGTCACCGACATGGATCAAGCGATCAGCGTCGCTCGTTCGGCTGGAGCAGAAGTCATCGTCGAACCATTCAAGGACCCAATCGGAATCGACGCCGTCATCCAATGGCCCGGCGGCGTGAAGATGCAACTGTATTGGCACTTCACGCCACCCAAATACGCTCCGCTTGAAACGATTCCAGACAACCGGGCCTATGTTTCACGCGACAAAGCCAACGAGTTCGTCGATGACTTTGTACGCTTCGCCCATGGCAAGGTGGTTTCGGATGACAAGCAAGCCGACGCAGGCGAAATCGGGCGCCCGGGACAGACATACCGGCGGATACGCATAACTTCGCCGTTCGGCAAGATGCAGGTCCTGGTGACGGACGGCCATCTCCCGTATCCCTTCGGCCACGAACTGATGGGCTACCAGGTGAAAGATCTTGGGGCGACGCTCGAGAAAGCCAAAGCTGCCGGCGTGAAGATCTTATCCGCGCCTTACACGACGAACGATCGGACCACTGCCATCCTGGAATTTCCGGGCGGCTATATCGCCGAAGTACACAGCGTGGCCTCGCGCTAGTCGATCATGGCCCCGTGGAAGTTGATTTGAGAATTCAAATCCCATCGCTCATCCCAAAGCCCATACTGCATATTCCGCGGAATTCGCCAGGTTTACACTGTATTGACCGTACAGCAAATATGAATCCATGCTGATGCCCGCGTTCCGGGGTGTCCTTGTGAGGAAGGTTAACGCTTTCTTCGACGAAGGTTAACAAGGTCATAACCTGCCTAGAGGGGGATGTCCATGCACACGCTTCGTTCGTTTCTCCGCCGGTCCTCTACACTCATTTTGATTTCGCTGGCCTTCGCGATCACGGCGGCAGCGCAAAATAACGCCACTCTTCAAGGAACGGTTACCGACCCTTCGGGTGCAGCGGTCCCCGACGCCAATGTCACCATAATGGATCAGGCGACCGGAACCGTACGCCAGACAAAAACGACGAACACGGGCTTCTACACAGTAGGGCAGCTTCCGCCGGGCCAATACACAGTGACGGTTGACAAGGGCGGCTTTCAGAAGAGCCAGACGACCAATGTGACGGTGCTCGCGGAACAATTTCGCGGACTGGAAGTCGTTCTGCAACTCGGCGGCACGACGCAGACCGTTACCGTGAACGGAGAGAACCAGGCGCTGCTGCAAACCGAAGATGCGAGCCTTGCCGGCACGCTGACGGCACCACAGGCAGAGAGGCTGCCTGAATTCGGCCGCGACGTTTACGAGCTCCTGCGATTATCACCTGGCATTTTTGGCGATGGCGAGCGGAACGGCGCTGGTTCGTCTGTAGGATTTCCAAATGGACCTGGCAGTAACGCTGGGTCGGGAGGGCCCGGCGGCTCGAATACCGCGATCTTCCAGACGGAGAACCAACAATCGATCAGCGCGGACGGACAGCGCATCACTTCGAACGACTACATGGTGGATGGCGTAAGCGTGAACAGCCTGGAATGGGGCGGAGCGGCGGTCATCACTCCGAGTTTGGAATCTGTCCAGGAAATGACCGTGCTCTCCAACGATTACGACGCAGCAGACGGCCGCAACTCCGGCGCGCATATCAAAATCGTCACTAAAAGCGGCACGAACACATTTCACGGCACGGGTTTCTTTCAGTATGAAACGCCGGGGCTAAATGCTTACAACAAATTCAACGGACCGGGAGCGTTAGACGAGCGCGTGGACAATGCTTTTCGGCAATTCGGTGGAAATCTGGGCGGCCCAATCATCCACGACAAACTGTTTTTCTTCTTCAACTATGAAGGACTGCGAAGCAACAATACGACGAATGACGCGCAGTGGGTTGACACACCTCAGCTCGACGCCTTGATCGCCGGCGCAGCGCCAAATACGCCGGTATCGACAACGCTGCAAGCAGCGGGCCTTGCGCCACGGATCACCCGTGTTCTGAGCGGGACCTGCACGAGCGAAGGGAGCGCGCCGATCACCTTTCCGATTCCCTGCCAAAATGTTACGGGAGGAGTCAACCTCGGATCGCCGACGGGGAGCTATGGCCAATACGTCGACGCGACGCCGAGCGGCGGAGGGTTTACTAGCATCGCGGAATTCGAGTACGCGGAACTTTCATCGCCGGCGCTCACCAGCGGCGATCAATACAACGCGCGCGTCGATTATGACCTGGGCCGCAGCATATTTTCGGCAAGCACCTTCCTGACATTCTACCGTGCGGATGACGCCGACGATTCGTCGCAGGACCGTCCCATGGACGATTACAAGACTGACCGCTTCAGCCCTTCGGGCTTCCTATCGTGGGTGTTCGCGTCGTCGCCATCCCTGATCAACGATTTGCGTTTCAACTTCACGCGGTTTGCATTCAACGATGTTTCGGCCAATCCACAGATTGACTGGGAAATCCCGAGGACGGAAATCCAAAACGCCCTTCCGAACGGAGCAAGGGTCCGATACGGCCCGGCACAAGGCGACGATTCGCCTGGAATTTTTGCACAAAACACATTTGCGTTCCGAGACATGGTGACGACGATTCATGGCCAACATGCGGTGAAGGCCGGCTTCGACTACGACCACGAGCAGGATAATGACAACCTGCTGGGAAGCTCGCGTCCCGACTACGTTTTCAACGGTCCATGGGACTTTACAAACGGCGCACCGATTTTCGAAGCAGTAAACGTGGACCCTGCGACCGGCGGCCCCGAAGACGCAGCGCGTTACTATCGCGAAAGCGACTATGGAGTGTTCGTTCAGGATGATTGGAAGTTCCGGCCCAACCTGACGCTGAACCTGGGCATACGGTGGGATTATTATGGGCCGCCGAGCGAGGCCCGCGGTGATTTGGAGAACATCATTCCGAGTCCGAGTCCGATCAGTGGTCTGGTTTTCGCCCGGGCAGTTTTCCCAGGTCACATGTACAACGCCACCATGCGAAACTTCGCACCGCGCATCGGTTTCGCATGGAGTCCATCGTTCCTTCACGAGAAGACAGTTGTTCGTGGGGGCTTTGGCATCGCTTACGACCGGTTCGACGACGTTTCCTTCAACAACACGCGAGATAATCCGCCACTGGTGGCGAGTTACGGTATCTGCTGCGCCGGACCCAGCAATCCTTTTCTGAACGGGCAGATTCTGTATGAATCGGGCACAACCGACTCGCCACTGGGCTTCGCGCCGAATCCGGCGCTGGCGACTCCGATCGACCCGAGTACGAATCTGCCCATTATTCTTGCGGGGCAGTCGGCTCCGAATGTTTATGCAAATCCGGTTTACATGCCGGTTCCCTATGTGTACTTGTATTCCCTGCAAGCGCAGAATGAGCTACCAGGGAAATGGGTCGTAACGGTCGGTTATCAGGGCAGCAGCAGCCACGACCTGCTGCGAATCAAGAACCTTGCCTATTTCTATTCGGAGCCGGCGACCGAGATCAACAACGTCTTCAGCTTCACTCCGGACACCGAGGCAAATTTCAACGCGCTTCTGACCCAATTGCAGCACCAATTCAATAACGGCATGATGCTCAGTTTCGCGTATACCTACAGCAAATCGATTGACGACGTCTCCGCGGAAGGCCCGGGCTCCACGACGAACCAAACCTATCCGATTGATCTGGCCACGGAGCGCGGTCCGTCGGATTTTGATGCTACCCACCAAGTAAGCGCGTATGGACTCTGGAATCTTCCCATTTTCAAAAACCGCAACGATTTCCTTGGCAAAACGCTAGGCGGCTGGCAAATCAACGGTATCTTCGTGTTCCATTCAGGATTCCCGTGGACTCCCGTAGCTAACAATATCTGTCCTGTGTTGGGAGCGTCCACGCTGTGCCCGCTGCGCCCAATCGGCTACAACGGAGGCGCGAATAACGAGCACGATACCAACGCGTTTCTGCCTCCCACATCCGGAAATTTCCCCAATCCCTCCACCAGCTACTTCACACTGCAACAAACCGGCACCACTCCCGATTTTCCGGGCATCGGTCGCAACAGCTTCCGCGGGCCGCGCTACAGCGACATTGATTTCAGCCTGGTGAAAGAGTTCGGTTTACCGAACATGGCGTTTATTGGCGAGACCGCAAAGCTCCAAGTGCGGGCGAATTTCTTCAATGCCTTCAACAAGCTGAACCTGGCGCCGTTTACGTTTGGCAGTAACTCTACGCTGGTCAGCTTCGGTCCGCCCGTAAACCCCGGCGCGAATACGCTGTTTGGAACCGCGAGTTCCGGGCTGGCAGGGCGCGTGGTCGAACTGGAAGGCCGCTTTGTGTTCTAATTGCGACCTAGGTGAACTCCACGAATAAGAATTGGCTGTTGCGCGCGTTTCCGGGACTGGCGGCGAGGTGCTGCGCGTGAAGCGCCTAAGGGCGGCACTCGCACTTCCCTGTGTGTTCCTTTTGCTGGTGACAGCTCGATCCGCTATTTCCCAAGGCGGAGGCAATGCCCCCGAGACAGTACGCATTGACGTGAATGCGCTGGGAGAGCCGTTTCCGCATTCTTGGGAAGAGATGTTTGGCTCCGGGCGGGCGGTGCTTTCGCTACGCGACAGCTATCACCAGGATTTGCGCGCCGTGAAAGCGATCACAGGATTCGAATACGTGCGCTTTCACGCGATCCTGGACGACGACGTGGGCCTCTATGACGAAGACAAGAGCGGCAATCCCGTTTACAACTTTTCTTATGTCGACCAGATTTACGACGGCTTGCTGGCGAATGGCGTGCGGCCCTACGTGGAATTGAGTTTTATGCCGCCAAAGCTGGCCTCGCGCGAAGTGCATCAGGCGTTTTGGTATCACCCGGTGGTGTCACCTCCAAAGGATTGGGCGCGCTGGGACGATTTGATGACGAAGTTTGCGCAGCACCTGGTGGACCGATACGGCATTGACGAAGTTTCGCAGTGGTATTTCGAAGTCTGGAACGAACCGAATATCGACTTCTGGGCTGGCGAGCCGAAGCAATCGACGTATTACGAACTCTACGATCACACCGCGCGAGATATTAAGCGCGTCAGCCCGCGCTTGCGCGTTGGCGGGCCGTCGACGGCGCAAGCGGCATGGGTGAGCAGTTTCATCGAACATGACGTGCAAAATAATGTCCCGGTGGATTTTGTCTCCACGCATGTCTACGGGAACGACACAGCAGACCATGTGTTTGGCACGAGCGAAAATATCCCGCGTTCGGACATGGTCTGCCGCGCGGCCAAGAACGTACACGATGAGGTGGTGGCTTCGACGCGGCCGCAACTCCCCGTGATCTTCAGTGAGTACAACGCAAGTTACGCGAACGAGCCGGACGTGACCGATTCGATTTTCATGGGTCCGTGGCTTGCAAACACAATTCGCGAGTGCGATGGGCTGACGAGCATGATGAGCTACTGGACGTTTTCGGATGTGTTCGAAGAGCAAGGCGTGATCAAGACGCCGTTCTATGGAGGATTTGGGCTAGTCGCCGAGGGCGGCGTGCCGAAGCCGGCGTTCAACGCATTTCTCTTGCTGCATATGCTCGGAGCCGAAAGGTTGCCCGCGGACTCCGACTCTGTGCTGGCGACGCGAGGCACGAACCACAAACTGGATATTGCTGTGTGGAATTACTCCGCGCCGGAGACGACCGGGAGTACGAAACAGATCACGCTGGAGTTCACGGGACTGCATGGCGGACACAAAGTTTTGATTTATCGGCTCGATGCACAACATGGAGACGCGTTACAAGCGTATGCGGCGATGGGCAAACCGGCCAGCCCTACGGCGCAGCAGTACGAGGAGCTAAAAGGCGCGGCGAAACTGGGCCCACCGGAAGTCCAAAAACTGAAAGAAAATCAAATTACGCTAACGCTGCCGCCGAAGGCGCTGGATTTGGTGGAGGTGCAGTAGCCGGCTCTTCCGTATGGAATCCGGTCAATTGCATTCCCGCCTGCGCTTCGGGATTCTTCATGAAGGTTTCCCAGATGAAACCGGTGCGAAGATTTTCCGCCATCAGTACGCCAATTCCGGTATTGATGCCTACAATCTCCGCGTTGTACCAGTCCTTTAGTGGATTAAAAGCATCCTGAAACGCATAGCGCTTCCATAGTTTGTTTCCGAAACGCCGACGCATGGTGTGAAGCACAAGCAGAGTCTCGCGTGGAAGAAATGGCAAGGATCCCGCGGGAGCGGCGGGAACAAGCGTGCCGTCGATCGTTCCGATGGGAGGAGGACCGCCCCACCAAGTGTAACCGTCTATCGAATCCGAGGCAGTCACGCCCCAGAGGCTGTCCGAAAAGTCGGGAAAACGATTGTGCAGTCCGATACAAAAAGAACGATGGGCCCTGGTAGCGATCACGGAATTTTCGAAGTAATTGGCGTAGCGATCCCGCTTGCCGCGAAAATCGAACCAGGCGTGCGAATACTGGTGCACGAATAGAGGCGCGTAGGAGCCGATGTATCGCTGTCCTTTGAATTCGAAGATTGGGCGCCACCATGCATCCCATGTATCCGCCGGGACAGCATGGGTGCGCGAGCCGATGCCGAGCAAGTAGATCAACATCAGCTCGCAATACGTGTTCCAGCGATACGGCAAGAATCCGTTCTCCGGCGTCCAGCCGTGCGAAAGGGTGCGGCCATAATCGAGCATCCAAAGCCAATCCGTGCGGTCAAAAATCTCGGTCGCCAAAGCGCGAATTTGTGGGTCGGTGAAATACTGCTTGCACATCAGCACGCCGCAGAGAAGGAGGCCCGTATCAATGGAGGAGACTTCACAATCAAAGACACGCTGACCAGTGTTCACGTCGACGAAGTGATAGAAAAAACCATGCTGATTGTACATTCGCGTGGCGAGAAACTTCAAGGTAGCGCGCACGCGAGACGTGACGGCGTTGTTGGGGATGAATCCGCGTTTGTCGGCAATGCAGAGAGCCGTGAGGCCGAAACCGGTGGCGGCAATGCTGGCAACGGTGTAGTCGTCGAATTCGCTCGGCGTGCTGCGGTCCTTGACCAGTCCGGTGTCCGGATTTGCCTGTTCCCAGAAATAAAGGCAAGCTGCTTGCTCGAATTGGTCGAGCAAGGTCTCATCGTATAGAGTCAACTTGTAGGGAGGTTCTGGCGCTGGCTCCGGCAATTGCTGCAGTACGGACGCAAGGCCATCTCTCGCAATACCGAGCAGAGGCGATACAGCTCCGAACCGAGCCACGTGCGCAATGAATTCCCTTCGGGTCCAGCCCCGAAACCGTCTCACCATTCCTGCTCCAGGCCTCCCTCCTCACAGATGGCCTATAGACTCAAAATAATTCATATAGATATGCTTTTACAACCGAAGAGCTGACGGTTCTGACGCCATCGTACACAACGATACAGGATGCATGGCGCATTCACCGCTCGAAACACCGAGCAGTAACAGGAAACGTTTTTGACTTATCCTTCTCAAGCTATATAAAATCCCTGCGCCATCTGAAAACACAAGAAAGGGAGAAACAATGAAAAGGATTTTTAATACTGCCGTGGCGGCGCTATTCCTGAGCCTCTTCCTCTTTCTTGGATACGCAAAGACCGCGTCGGCGCAGATGCCCGATAACGCGGCGAAAGCGGAAGACAAAAAGGCCGCGGACACCGCGCAAGACTCGAAGGAGCAATCATCGGTTACCGAGCACAGCATTCGTGTTGACGGCCAGACCATTCCCTATAAAGCGACCGCTGGGACGATCATCCTAAAAGATGCAAAGGGCGAGCCCACAGGCAGCATGTTTTATATCGCGTACACGCGGTCGGATGCAGAAGACATGAGCCGCCGCCCGGTGGCGTTCTTTTATAACGGAGGGCCTGGGTCATCGACGATTTGGCTGCACATGGGCGCTTATGGCCCAAAACGCGTCGCCACGGTAGACGCTGCTCCCACGCCGCCGGCTCCTTACAAGCTGGTCGACAATGAAGATACATTGCTGGGCGTGACGGACGAAGTGTTTATCGACGCCATGGGAACGGGCTTCAGCCATGCTGTGGGCAAAGCCGAGAACAAGGACTTCTGGGGCGTGGACCAAGATGTCGCCGCGTTCGCGCAGTTCATCACGACCTACATCACAGAAAACGACCGCTGGAACTCTCCCAAATTCCTGATCGGCGAAAGCTACGGCACATTTCGTTCCGCCGCGCTCGGGAATTATCTGCAATCGCGCGACAACATAGACCTGAACGGCATCGTGCTGATGTCCTCGGTTCTCGATCTCGGGACGATCTCTTTCTATCCCGGCGAGGATCTTGCCTACGTCCTTTACGTCCCGAGCTACGCAGCGACAGCTTGCTATCACAAAGTGATGAGCTGCCCGTCAGACTTGGACGGGTTTCTGGAACAGTCGAGGCAATTTGCAGAGACGGATTATGCCGAAGCATTGCTGAAGGGATCAAAGCTCAGCCAGGCGGAACGCGAGGCCGTTGCCAAGAAGCTTTCGCAATTCACTGGGCTCAGCGCAGACTACGTTCTAAAAGCCGACTTGCGCGTGAATCTGCCGGAGTTTATGGAGGAGCTGCAACGCGCCAAGGGACTGACGACGGGCCGGCTGGATTCGCGTTTCTCAGGCTTTAGCGATGATCCTCTCGCTGAATACGCTTTCAGCGATCCGCAATCGTCCGCCCTAAGTAGCGCGTACACGGCGGCGTTTAACAAATACATCCGGCAGGACCTCAAATTCGGCCAGAACATGACTTACGAGGTTTCGGCAAATTTTGCAGGAGCAAGCTGGGATTGGAAGCACGTGAAGGGGGCGGATACGGTTTCCCCGGTGCTCCCAACGTCGAACCGGATTTGGTCGAAGCGCTTATTTCGAATCCAAATTTGCACGTCGAAGTGGAAAACGGCATCTACGACTTGGCCACGCCATTTTTCGAAACTGAATACACGATGGATCATCTCGACTTGCCGGCAAATCTGAAAAGCCACGTCCAACTGAAATACTACGATGCGGGCCACATGATGTACGTATCGGAAACCGCTCACGCAAAGCTGAAGGCAAACGTGTCGGCATTTATCGAGAACGCTCTGAAGCAGCAATAGGAGCGTGCGGCCGCTGGTTCGGATGAACGAGCGGGAGCCGGCGGCCTGCTGGGGAATTGCGCCGCTGCTTTTATTCCTTGCGGGACCAAGGATCGCAGCTTCGCACGCAGGGACTTCAGAAAGAGGAAGGAGATCGTCAAGGAGAGGAAAGAGCTGCTAGTTGTGACCGGCAGCGCGACGTAAGACTATCGGCGCTGATGTTTCCGTGCGGGCGCTGCGGCGAGGCAAGCTATTTGGGCGATAGAATCCGACGGACACGATGGACATTAGTTTGGCTCGGATGGCGGCGTCGTTTCCCGCGGTGACACACTCCTGCAAATCTTGCAACTGTCTCTCCAGGGTAGCCCAATCGATTCTTTCGCCGCGAGCGCTTCGAATCTTCGGGTAGCGCGTCGGAGCAATCGTTTCCCCGGAGTAAAACAACTCCTCGCATACCTTTTCGCCGGGTCGCAGGCCCGTGAATCGCATCTTCACTTCCTCAGGTGACTTACCTGAAAGCCGGATTAGAGTCTTTGCCAAATCGACAATGCGAATCGGCCGATCCATGTCGAGCACGAGAACCTCTCCGTGACCACCGATGGTGAACGCCTGCAAAACAAGAGAAACGGCTTCATGGATGGTCATGAAGAACCGGCGGACAGAAGCGTGGGTGATCGTAAGCTCGCGCCCATCGCGGATTTGCTCCTGCAGCAGCGGGATCACGCTGCCATTCGAGCCCAGCACGTTTCCAAACCTTACGGAAATACAGCGCATGCCGCCGGCCGGCCGGCAAGAAACGATAAGCTCCCCGGCTCGTTTCGTCGCACCCATCACGTTTGCCGGGTTGACCGCCTTATCGGATGAAATCAAGACAAAAGCCTGACATCCATTCGCTTCGCCGGCCTCGAGCAAACCGATCAGCCCGAAGACGTTGTTCTTCACTGCCTCTCTCGGATTCGCCTCCATGATCGGCACGTGCTTGTAGGCGGCCGCGTGGAAAATCACGTGCGGCCGGTGATGCCCGCAAATGCGCAGCATCGTTTCGTGCTCGGCCACATCCGCCACGTGATGAATCACCTTCATTCGCGTTTCGTAATTAGCCAGCTCGCGCTGCAAATTAAACATTCCTGTCTCGCCCTGGTCAACGCAAACGAGCTTGGCCGGTCGAAATTGAACAAGCTGACGGCACAACTCCGAACCAATTGAGCCGGCTGCGCCGGTCACCAGCAGCGTGCGACCCTGAATTTCCGGGGCAACCGATGCGAGGTCGATGTGCACCGGCTGGCGACCCAGGAGATCCTCCAGATTTACCTCGCGGAGCTGCTTGACGGTCATCTCGCCGGCAATCAATTCGCGAAGAGCAGGCGCCGTGCGGAATTTTGCGCCGCTTCTCTCGCAAATCGCCACGAAACGCCGCATCTGCGACGCCGTGGCCGAAGGTACCGCGATCAAAATCTCGTCCACGGGATGTCGCGTGAGGATCTCCGGAAGTTCATCGATTGCGCCCATGACTGGCACGCCCTGAATCTTGAGCCCTCGTTTCGACGGGTCGTCATCCACGCAGGCCACCGCGATACAGCCCGCACCGGGCTGCCGAAGCTCTCGCAGAATCATTTGGGCACCCACGCCTGCGCCGATAATCGCGACTCTCTTCGACGAACGAGCATCCGTCCACACCGACTCGAACACAACGCGCGAAAGCAGCCGCACTCCGGCCAAAACGCCAATCGTAAGGAGCGGCTCAAGGACGTACACAGCCCTCGGAAAACCGATGAAGCCGAGGAAAACATACATGATCAAGAAAAATGCGACCGACCCTGCGCCTACTCCTTTCAGAATGTCCGTAATGTCACTGATTTATCTCAGGCGTGACGTTCGAACTGTCCAGCGGTGGGAAGCTGCCGAAGGCCTACCTGTCTACCGTCATCAGCATTCAAAGCATGGCTCCATCTACGCCTACAAATCCGAAATCGAAACCTGGTGGAAGGCCCGCCAGCCGGCCTCCAGGCAGCGGCAGGCCGAAACCGAACAATGCGCAAAAGCGCGGCCGAACGTCACTCGAAATTTCGTATCCCCAGTTGGCGATTTACGCTGCTCTCATTGTTGCTCTTACCCTCTCTATCGCCATGGCACAACAAATATTTCACAATCGTCGAGGCACCCCGTCGACAGGCGCTCGCCCCCGGCCTCCGACCATTGCCATCTTGCCGTTCCAGAGCCTGTCCAACACTTCGGCAGACAACAACTTAGCGCTCGATATAACTGAACATGTAATCATCGATTGTGGTCATTCGAACGAGCTGCGCGTCGTTGACCCGAGCCTGGTCATGCGTTTACAAGGCAGCACCGGCAACCCTCAGCAGGTCGCACAACTCCTTCATCCCGACAAACTACTCAGAGGCACGGTAGGTCACTCCGGCAACAGCGTTCGTATTACGGCAGAGCTGATTGACCCCGCGAGCGGCAACGCTGTCTGGTCCAAGCAATTTGAACGCAAAGCGGCCGATTTGCTCGAAATCGAGGATGAAATTGCGAACGCCATCGCCGAGGACGTCGAAAGCACTCTTGACCACGACGACCGGCCTCAACCGTAGCGGCGCATATGGCGGCAGCGGCAGCGGTTGCTAGCCTCTCAGTATCGCAACCCGAAAACATTTACAGCGTTTGCGTCACAATTTGCAACGACCGCGGACGATCCGGGTCCAGCCCCTTCGCCTCCGCCAACTGCGCCGCAAAAAGCTGGCCCGGCACGATATACGGTATCGCGCTGTAAATCTCCGGAATCTTTCCCGGCACGCGAATCGTTTCCGTGATTCCCGGAAGGCTCACATCGGCCGATGTTATGGCGATCGTTTCCGCGCGTAATCCGGCAAGTCGTTTGATCATTTGCCGCTGGCCCGCGAACGTCTTCCCCGCCGGCGCAAATAGAATCACCGGAAAATCGCGTTCGATCATCGCGATCGGGCCATGCAGAAAGTCCGCCGACGAAAACCGTTCCGCCACGATGTAACACGTTTCCATCAATTTCAGCGACAGCTCGAACGCATTCGCGTAATTCAAGCCGCGCGCCACCACCGCGCATTGCCTCATGTAGCGATACCGCTGCACCATGGTTCGGATTTCCACCGCCAATTTCAGTGTTTCGCGCACTCGCCCCGGAATCTCGCTCACCGATTTCAGCTCGATCTGCCGCCCCAGCGCAAACGCCAGCAGATACAGAATCATCAGCTGGCCCGTATACGTTTTTGTCGCCGCCACCGAACGTTGTTTTCCCGCGCGCACCAGGAAGGTCTCCTCCGCCGCGCGCGTCATCGCCGATTTTGCTTCGTTCGTGATGGCCACGGTGAACGCGCCCTGCCTCCTCGCATTTTTCAGAACCAAATTGATGTCCGTGCCTGCGCCGGACTGCGAAACCCCAATCACCAGCGCTCGGCGAAAGTCCAGGCGCGCGCGGTAAAGCGTATGCACCGACGGCGCGCACAGCGATACCGGAATCCCCGTCGCGATCTCCAGCAAATAGCGCCCGAATAGCGCCGCGTTGTCCGACGTTCCGCGCGCCACCAGCACAATCAGCCGGAAATCTTGTGCCGCTGCGAACTTCTTGAAGTCGGCCGCGTGCGCGCGCTCCGCCTCGAAGGTGCGCCGCAGCGCCTCCGGCTGCTCATGGATTTCCGCCATCATCCGCGACATCGCGCTTCACCACCCCAAAAATGCATCCGTCGTTACTGCTGTTCCTCGCCTTTGTGCCAGCCCGGCCCGCGCAGCGCGCGACCGGCTGTCACGCCCGTCAGCTTTCCATCTTCGAATTCCAACTGCCCGTTCACGAAAACGTAATCCACTCCCACCGACATGTGATTCGAGTCCGTGTACGTCGCCTTATCGATAATCGTTGCTGGATCGAAGACCGTCACGTCCGCAAAAAATCCCGGCTTCAACAGCCCGCGCTCCGTCAAATGCTCCCGCTCGGCTGGCAGAGACGTTATTTTGCGAATTGCTTCTGGCAGCGGAACCAAATGCAAATCTCGCACATAGTGGCCCAAAAATCTGGGCATCGATCCCCACGCCCTTGGATGGTTGTGCGGCTCAAAAATCGGCCCATCCATCGACGTCTCGTTGGCATCGAGCCCAATGCTCGTCCAGCGCTGTCTTAATCCGTACTGCAAATCCTGCTCGTTGGCGATGAAGTACAGCGCGCCCGTCTGTGCGCTATCCGCCAGCACAAAATCAAACAACGCATCGAGCGGATCCTTCTTTTCCGCCTGCGCCATCTGCGCCACGGTTTTCCCGTCGTATTTTTTCAAATCTGGATCCACCACGCCCGAAATCATCACGCCTGACGGTCCGCCACTGTCGAAATATAAATTCTCCCAGCCCGGATGATCCGCAGCCATCTCCAGCTTGATTCGCCGCCGGACCGCCGGATCGCGCAGCCGCTCGAGCAATTTCGCTGTGCCGCCATCCGCTACCCAGGGCGGAAGGCACGAAGCCAGCGCCGTCGCTCCCGCAAGGAACGGATACATACTCGCCGCCATGTCCAGGCCCGAGTCCCGTGCCGCCTCGATTTTCGCCACAACTTTCGGCATCGAGCCCCACCGCGTCTTTCCGCTCACCTTCATGTGGAAAATTTCCACCGGCAGATGCGCCTCGCGCCCAATCTCGATCGCTTCATCGAGCGCCTGCATCTCCGTCTGCCCTTCACTGCGCATGTGCGAAGCGTAGATTCCACCGTATTGCGACGCCACTTTCGCCAGTGCAATCAGTTCATCGGTCTTCGCGTAATGCCCCGGCGGATAGATCAGCGCCGTCGAAACGCCCATCGCGCCCTGCTGCATCGCCTGCGCCACGAACGCCTCCATCTGTTTCAGTTCGTCCGCCGTTGGCGCGCGATCATCGTCTCCAATCACCGCCTCGCGAACTTGCGCGGCGCCCACATATGTGCCCAAGTTCAGCGGCGTCCCTGATTTTTCCAACCGCTCGAAATATCCACCCAAATCCGTCCAGTCAATCGTCAAATGATACTCATCCATGAACGGTTTCAGCGTCGCGAGCGTGCGCTCGTCCTGCGGCGCGGCCGATTGACCCTCGCCCGTGATTTCACTGGTGATTCCCTGCGAAAGCTTGCTCAGCGACCGCTTGTCAATCAGCAGCGAAGTCTCCGATTGCCCCAGCATGTCGATAAAACCAGGCGACACGATTTTTCCCGTCGCGTCGATGGTCTGCTTCGCAGTCGCGTTGCCAAGCTTTCCAATCGCCGCGATCTTGTCTCCGCGAATCCCAATATCCGCCGCGTACCAGGGATTCCCCGTGCCGTCGAGAATATGTCCGCCGCGAATAATCACGTCGTAATTGCCTGCGTCCGCACTCGCATCTTGCCGCGCCACCGAACGCATTCCAACCGCGGCGACCCCCACTACGAAAAGCACTCCCGCCCAAATCATCACTCGCCGAATCATGCTGGCTCCCTCCTCCGGCTCACAAATTCCAACAACCGCTCCTACTGCTGGCCTGGCGCTCCCGCCCTTTCGAACTCGATTCCCGCCAGCGTCAACTTCGAGACGTCTCCGCCTTCATCCAAACTGAACATCGCTGGCGCATTGCCAAACCCGCCCAGATCCGCGACAAATGTGTCGTACTGAAAATGCTTCAATGCTCCGCTAAACGAACGGAATTGAATCTGCAGCGTATCCCCTGCGAGCGACACCACCGCGTCGCCATACGCCTTATTTCGATACGTTCCCGCATACGCCGCAAGTTCGCGCGATGGATGCGTGTCCGGATGTTTTGGAGTCTTCCCAGCTTCCTCCGCCTGTTTCTCCATCGCGGTGAACTGGTCCGCTATTTTCGCAAAATGCGCCGTCCAATCCTGCTGTGGCAAATTCAGAAATTCATCAATCAAATGCCAACCAAGTCCGGACCGCAGTGCCGTGTGATCCAAGTTCGTCAAAATCACAAAGCCGGTCTTCACTTCCGGGATCAGCACCACCAGCGACGCAAACCCGTCGATGTCCCCCGGATGCAGCCAAATCTGGTGCCCGCCGTAATCCTGAATAAACCAGCCCATTCCGTAACTCATCTGCAGCGACTTCGGAAAGAACAGGTCGAACTCTCCTCCTTGCGGCACCACGATCTGCGGCGTGTGCATCTCTCGCAGGCTTTTCGCGGAAACAATCTGCCGCCCATTCGACATCCCGTCGTTCAACTGCACGGCGATCCATTTCGTCATGTCCTTCACGCCGGCGTTGATCGATCCCGCTGGCGCAACGCTGTCGATATTTCGCCATGGAATCGTCACCACTTTTCCGTCCTTCAGATCGTGTGGAGTTGCATGGTCAGCTGCGTTTTGCGCATCCGTCGCGCTGAAATCCGCTCCGCTCATGCCGAGCGGCCCAAAAATATGCGCGCGCACAAAATCCTGCCACGTCCCTCCGCTCGCCTGCCCTTCCGCGTAGCCCGCCGTCGCGTACATCACATTCTGATATTCGAACCTCGCGCGAAATCCGAACTCTGGCTCGATGTAACGCACCCGCCGGATAATCTCTTCCGTCGAAAATGGCGAACCGTACCAAAGCAAATCCGTTCCACCCATCCCGGTGCGATGCGTCAACAAATCACGCATGGTCACGTTTTCGTCCGCGAGCGGGTCGTACAAATGAAAAAAAGGAATGTACTCGTCCACGCGATCGTCCCAGCGCATTTTCCCTTCATCGACGAGTATCCCGGCCGCCGCCGCCGTAAACGCCTTCGTGCACGACCCAATATCAAACAGCGTGTCCGGCGTCACCGGCTGCCCCGTCGTGATGTCTCGCACGCCAAATCCCTTGACGTAAACCGCGTTACCGTTCTGTACGATCCCCACCGCCAGCCCCGGCACTTTCCCATCGTGCATCGCGGACTGAATATAGCTGTCGAGCGCTTGCCATTGCCCATTCGACTGTGCCTGCGCTGCGACGGCAAAGCCCAGCAAACATGCGATCATCAAAACGCTACGCATCAAGCGGTTCTTCATTTGTCTTTCCTCTCCAAGAAGTGGCCCGCGCATCCTATCACACAGTTCGCGCGCGCAAATCCTTCCCCTCGGTGCCGCATGCGCGTAGAACCCCTGTCAAGAGGACTTGCCGGCATCGCCGCGGAATCTTCGCGTAAGCAAAAAAAGAGCGGGCAGCGCCTCGCGGCCTGCCCGCTTCAATTCACGGTTTGGAAGTAGGAAACTACTTTCCCGGGTTCGCAGCCGGGGCCGGTTTCGCCGCCCCAATCATTTTCACCGACGTGACATGGATCGTATCGCCGTCGAGCGTGCCGTAAATGCGCACGTGGTGCGTGGCATGCTCGGCAACATCCGTCTGCGGGTCCAGTTGATAGACCTTCTTATTCAAACTGTCGTAGAGAACGTATTTGTCGCCGCCATCAATGCACTTCTTGACGCAAGCGGCGTCTGTTCTCGCCTTCGCGTTCATGGCGCATTTACTGTCCGTCACATACCCGGGCCATGACTTAGAAGCACTTGACGCAGCCTGCGGGGCCGCAAAGCCCACACTGGCGGCAAACAAAAATGCAGCGGTACCCAACAACGCGCGCTTCAACATGTTTTGCATCCTCCTCAGCGTACAATTCTTTACCCTCAATCGAGGGCCAAATTCGACAATACTTTGTCACATCTCCCCGCCATTTGTCCACTTTCCGCGCCTTAGAAACTAACCTGCCTTTACGAACTCGGTGTCCTCAAATATTCGAGCGCGAGTACTCCTTTCCACTCCTCGGCCTGTTTTTCCTCCAGCAACCACGCGTAGTGATCGTTCGTCTTGCGCGTCACCGACACTCGAAACTCTGCATCCTTCCCGTCAAGACCCTCGGCCCGAAACTCCATCGTCATCACGTCACCATTAATCTTGACCGGCGCCTGCGTAATCTCGTTCTTCGCGTCCATGTACCACATCGCCAGCGTCGTCCTCTCCGGATCCCAGAAAAAACTGCCGTCATAGTTATGCAATGCCTCTTTGTCCGTCACGAAATGTGTATTGAACCGGATATAAGCATTGTTGTCTGACCATCGATAGCGCGTTTCGATTCGCTGCATCCCTCCACCCAGCCTCGACGCATCCGCAGTCCACACTCCGCCAACAAGCCATGCGAGCGGTGCAATCGGCTTCGTCCCCTCGGCAGCCTTTCCCGCGCCTTGCGCCCGAACTCCTGCTGCCATCACCAACACCAAAAGGAATGAAATACACGTTGCTCTCATCTGTGCCTCCTCGCGAATTGCGACTCAAACAACCTCTTTCCCGCCTTCTCCCGCTTTCCCGCTCTGTTTGCGCAAAACCAGCAACCGAAAATATTCCCGCAAATGCTCCACCGACGCATCGAATGGCCCAATCTCCCGATGCGCCCGCGCCTGCATGACCCCGCCCTCCATCACCGTGAGCACGAACTTCGAAAGCGTTTTGAGGTTCGTTTGCGCGGGAAAACGCTCTTTTGCATCCTCCAGACACTTCTCCACCGCCGCCGTCCAACCGTCAAAGTTGTCCGCCAGCCGCTTGTGCACCCGAAATTGCTCTTCAGGAATTTCCAGCGCCAAACGGCCGATCGGGCACCCATACGTGCAACCGGTCGTCAGCAGATTTCTTCGGTAAAACTGAAGAATGCCAAATACCCGTTCAATCGGATCTTCGAACTCGCTCAACACGGGGTGAACGATCACCGGCTCGAGTTGCGTCAAGTACAGTTGGAGCACAGTGAGCAGCAATTCCTCCTTCGTCTTGAAGAAGTAATAAAAACTCCCTGTGTTTGCCTCGGCTCTCTCCAGGATTTCCGCGATGCCAGTTCCTGCATAACCTTGCAACCAAAAGAGATAGAGGGCGGCTTCGACAATGCGGCTTTGCGTAGTGTTCCTCTGCGTCATTTCGTTAGTTGAGTATTCAACTAACGGACTCCTTTGTCAAGCTGAACTCCTAGGCTTGGCTCAGGATCGTGATTCCGCAATTGACAACCATCTCTTCGCGGGCATAGCCTCGCTCTGAAAATGCCTGGTCCAGCCACTCCACTCTCACTTCCCTGTCGCCCGCATCCGCATCTTTACGAAATCAACACCTGGGCCTGGCTCGAAGAGCTCTCCGCAAAATATAGTCGCCGCATCGCTTTGCGCGACGTTCCTGCCAGCGAATGGGACGAAATCGCCCGCCTGGGTTTCGATTTCGTCTGGCTCATGGGCGTTTGGGAACGCAGCCCTTTGGGCCGCAGATTTTTTCAGCTCGATCCTCCCAGTTTCCCTGGATTTGACCAGGCCCTTCCCGGCTGGAAACTCAGTCAGGTCGTTGGCTCACCGTATTCCGTCCGCCAATATCAGCCCGACGGGCGCATCGGTTCCTGGGCCGATCTCGACCACGCCCGTGAACAATTGCGCGCCCGCCGCATCGGCTTGATTCTCGATTTCGTCGCCAACCACACGGCGCCCGACCACCCCTGGGTCTCCGCGCATCCCGAATACTTCATTCGCGGCGCTCAGGACGACTTTCGAAAAGATCCCTCCGCATTCTGTTTGCAAGAAACCGCCAGCGAACCAATTCTCTTCGCCCACGGGCGCGATCCTTATTTCCCTCCTTGGCGTGACGTCGTGCAGCTCGATTATTTCCAGCCTGCCGCGCGCGCCGCGCTCATTGCCGAACTTCGCGAAATCTCCAAGCACTGCGATGGCGTTCGCTGCGACATGGCCATGCTCGTCTTGAACGACGTTTTCGCGCGCACTTGGGGCCCGCTTCTCGCCGGACGCAAACCTCCGCCTCGCGAATTCTGGAGCGAAGCCCTCGCCGCGCTCCCGCGCGAATTTGTCTGGCTCGCCGAAGTCTACTGGAACTGCGAAGCGCCCATTCAGTCTCTCGGCTTCCAGTTCACCTACGACAAAGGCCTTTACGACGCCTTGCACGACGGCCACGTTGACGAAGTTCACGCGCGCCTGGCCGCTGACTTCGCCGCGCAAAGCCGCGCTGCGCGCTTTCTCGAAAATCACGATGAAGCCCGCGCCGCAGCAGCTTTCGGCGCCGCAAAACTCGAAGCCTTCGCCACTCTGATCGCCACGCTTCCCGGCATGCGCTTTTATCATCATGGCCAGCTCGACGGCCGCAAGATTCATCTGCCCATGCCCCTCGCCGCTGCCGCGCCGGAAAAAACAGACACAGAAACGCGCAGCTTCTACGAGCGCATCTTGAAGCTCTCCAGCGAACCCGTTTTTCACTCCGGCCAATGGAAACTGCTCGAGGTCAGCTCTGCGGGCGACGACACCTTTCGCAATCTCGTCGCGTATCAGTGGCTCTCAAACAATGCTCGCAAAATTGTTGCCGTGAATCTTGCCGACGCCGCGTCCCAAGGCCGCGCGCGCATCCCTGAAGGAATTTCCGCATCGCAGCAGTACACATTTCTCGACCAGCTCCACGACGTTCCCTACCCGCGCGCCGGCGCCGAAATCGCCGAGTCCGGCCTCTACATCCGCCTCGACCCCTTCCGCGCCCACCTCTTCGCCGTAACTCCGCGCTGACCGGCCTCGTCATTTGGCGCTTTCCCCGCGCCGAGCACCTAATTTTTCAACTTGCCGCGTTTGTCCCACCCTCCCAGCTTCAGCGCAACGGCCCTACACGCGTCGCGCAATTCATCAGCGCGCTCGCGATCGGCCATGGACCGCGCCACAACCATTCCTCCCACACACAGCGCCGCAATGGCCTGCGCCCTTCGGCGCCGAGGCGCCTGCTTGTCCACCACGCTGCGCTCCAAGACACTAACCATGGCTCCGAAAACAGTTTCGAACACTCGTTTTGTGCCCACCCCGCTGCGCGCCACATCGCCTGGCAACGCCACCATCGGGCAGGAGTGTTCGACGTCTTCGAAATGCTGCCGGGACAAATAGGCCCCCACGACTTGCGGCCCCACATCCGATGACGACAAATCCACATGCACGCCTTCCCAGCAATTCTTCCATTCCGGATCGGTGAAGAAACATCCCAGCACTTCGCTATAGAGCGCGCTCTTGCCTCCGAAGTAGCTGTAAAATCCGCCATGCGTCAGGCCTGCGCCTTCCATAATCTCGCTGATCGAAACCTTGTCGAAGCCATACCGATTGAATAATCTGCGCGCGCTCTCGACGATGCTTTTTCTCATCTTCGCGCGGTGGCCGGCAGGATAGGGCATAGGATCTCCTCTCTTGAAGTTGCCCAAGTATGGCCCCACCGCGCCCCCGTGCCTAGCAAAACATTACTTTGATCATATTTTACTTTCGTGTTCCCATGCAGACTGCTGCGAGTGCGTCGCAGCGGAACGAAAAATCAAGATCGGGAGGGCTAGAGGAAATGATGAGCGATGGAAACAATCTGGTCGTGCCAGCCAATACCCCCACTCGGCGGCAAATCATCTTCGGCGCTGCCGCCGCATTTGGCGGCCTCGCGTTGGGCTCTGCAACTACCTGGGCTGCCGGCGCCGACGAAATCTCGCATACCGCGGAATCCATACATATGGAGCCTGTTTTCAAAGCCAGCCCCGCGCGCGTCTATGACGCGCTCACGGTCACCGCGCAGTTCGACAAAGTCTCGAAGCTCAGCGCCGCCATGCAGTCCGGCAAGGCTCCCGCAACCAAGCCCACGATGATCAGCCGCGTCGCGGGCGGCGCCTTTTCGCTTTTCGGCGGTTACGTTACCGGCAGGAATATCGAGCTAGTCCCCGACAAGCGCATCGTCCAAGCTTGGCGTCCGATGACTTGGGCCCCAGGCATTTATTCGATTGCGAAGTTCGAACTCACCACTGAGGGCTCTGGCACTAAAATCATCTTTGACCACACCGGCTTCCCGCAAGGCACAGCAGAGCACCTCGCCGAAGGCTGGCGCGAAAATTATTGGAACCCACTCGCGCGCTTCCTCGCGACGCCCTGACAGCATTTAGCGGATGCTCGTCCTCTGCGCATTTTGCAAAGGGCGGTTACTACCGTGCATTTTTTCGCGCCGCCCGCAGCATCGCCTCGATGCTCTGCTCCACATCCGCGTCTGTCGTTGACCAGTTGCTCACGCTGATGCGCATCGCGGTGCGCCCCTTCCACACAGTTCCACCGCACCAGCACGTGCCGTCCTCTTGGATCGCCGCGATGGTCCGCTGCGTTTGCTCCGCAGTGCCAAACGAAACCAGCACTTGATTGAGCGCCACTTCGTTCAACACTTCGTATCCTGCCGCGCGCAAAGCATCGCCGAATCGCCGCGCTTGCCGGCAGTTGCGCTCGATGAGTTCAGCAAAACCTTGCCGTCCCAATGATCGCACCGCTGCATATACGGGTACCGCTCTGGCGCGCCGCGATTCTTCCGGCACGAACTCGTGCGGATCTCGCTCGTTTCCCGTGGCCACGATGTACGCAGCCGCCAGCGACATCGCGCTCCGGTGCGCCGCCTCGTCCGCGCAAAAAACAATCCCGCAGTCGTACGGAACGTTCAGCCACTTGTGCGCATCCGTCGCCACTGAATCCGCCTTCTCCACGCCGCGCACCAGCGCCGCGTGTTCACGCGAAGCCGCCGCCCACAGCCCGAACGCGCTGTCGACGTGCAACCACGCCCCGCGCTCCTTCACCAATCCCGCAATCTCATCGATAGGATCGAATGCCCCCGTATTCACGTTGCCGGCCTGCGCGCACACGATGCAAGGTCCCTGCTTTTTGTGCAAAGCCGCAGCTAATTCATCCGCGCGCATTCGCCCCTGACCGTCGGTAGGAATCCGCTGCACTCGATTCGCGCCCAGACCCAACAATCGCAGCGCCATGAATATCGTGTAGTGCGCTTCCTCGCTCACCACCACATCGATCGGCGGAGCTCCAAAGAGCCCGTTCGCCTCCACGTCCCATCCCGCATTGCGCAACACTCGATGCCGTGCTGCGGCCAGCCCGGTGAAGTTCGCCATCTGACCGCCGGTCACAAACCCGAAACTCATCGTCCGAGGAAGCCCGGCCAGTTCCCGCAACCATGCTCCGGTGATCTGCTCAATCACCGCCACCAGCGGAGACAGCACAAATATCCCGCTGTTCTGATCCCACGCCGTCACCAGCCAGTCCGCCGCGACCGCCCCAGGAAGAGTCCCGCCCACCACAAATCCGAAGTATCGCGGCCCCGCAGTGGCGACCGCGCCTTTCACGCCGGCACCCGCCAGAATCCCTGCGATCTTTTCCGCCGCTATCCCTTCCTGCGGCAGCGGGCCGCCCAGCATTCGCCGTAGCTCATCTCCTGATGCCGTCGCGCGCACCGGCCGTTTGTCCAACGACGCAAACCAGCTCGATGCATGCTCCTGAACGCTTGCCAGCAAACTCGACATGTTCTCCCGCATTTCCCTGACCTCCAAACTGGACGCCCGATTCATATCAATTCAATTTCATAGCAATGCCGACATATTCAAATCCATGTTGCCAGATGTCCACACCGCATGTCCCCGCGCGATGCAAAATCCTCAGCCTTCGCAAAAGCCATTTTGGCCCATTGACGCACCGCCGCAAATTTCTTCTTGCACATGAATTGGACAACGGGCAATCATCTTGCCGGCTGCAGCGAGCTGTCGCTTGCGCCGTCTCAATGTACATACAAAGCCTTCCACGTTCCTTGCCATGGGAGGAGGACAATGAAACGAGGACGCAAAATCACATTGTGGATAGTCTTGGGTATCTGGGTTGCGGCGATGCTAGCCTTAGCACCTAGGTTTATCAGTCTGCACCACGAAACGCAAAGCGTCGAAAGCGTTTTCGAAGACTACCGCCTGGCCTTGGTTCACCGCGATTTTCAGCAAGCATATCAGCTCTGCGGAGATGACTTTAGGAGCGCAACGTCGTACAGCAGGTTCGCAGCAGCAAACAGCTCTCTCGAAGAACGGTACGGTCCACTAAAATCGATTAACGAGACGGCCCACGATGTGGACGGGAAAGGCACACCAATGTTATGGCGGGCCTTCATCGACGCAGATTTCGTGTATGAGAAAAAGAGCCTACACTTTAGACTCGTACTTAACAAAAAAGGCGAGCGCTGGCAAATATACGGCAGTGAAAGATTGTAGGCGAGTCGGAAAGGAGAAGACCGGAGAGTTTGGGTGCCAAGGGCCGTATTCATGGATCACGACCCGCGGTCATGGGCCACGTCTTTCGGTCGCCACTAGTCACTTGTCTCCCTCGACCACCTGCGCCCTGTTGTGGCAACATAAAAAGGTACAGCGAGCAGGACTGGAGCATCGCAATGGCCAAAGCCACGTTTGCCGCAGGATGTTTTTGGGGTGTTGAAGAGGCCTTCCGTAACATCAAAGGCGTCACTTCCACCACCGTCGGCTACACCGGCGGCACCACGAAGAATCCGTCCTACAAAGACGTTTGCACCGGCGCCACCGGCCACGCCGAAGCCGTCGAAGTCGAATTCGATCCCGCGCAAGTCTCCTATCGCGAACTTCTCGCCGCCTTCTTTCAGAACCACAATCCCACCACGCGGAACAGCCAAGGCCCGGACTTCGGCACGCAGTACCGCTCTGCGATTTTCTATCACGATGCCGAACAGGAAGCTGTCGCGCGCGAGTCCATCGCCGCACTCGAAAAATCCGGTGTCTTCAAACGCCCCATCGTCACCGAAATAAAGGCCGCCTCCGACTTCTACCGCGCCGAGGAATACCACCAGCAGTACCTCGCCAAGCGCGGCGCCGCCTCCTGCCACCTGTAACCCGCGACGCGTGGTTTCACCGCTGTGAGTGAGCCTTGCAGGGAATGTCCTTATCGAGCATTCAGGAAGCGGTCTACGTTGATTCCGGCCTCGCGTAAGATGGCCCGGAGCGTTCCTTCCGCCATATCGCCGGAGTGGTGCGGGATAGTGACTTTCCGGCCCGTCTCCGTATGACGCCACACTTCATGGCTGCCTGCCCCGGGACGGTCAAAGCGAAACCCGAACACACGAAGACGCTGCGCAACTTCACGGTAACAGAATCCCGCCAAACGCCTCATCAGGGCATCGGAACAGGCACAAGGAATTCGCGGGTCTTCTGGCGGCTCTTTGAAAATACCGCGGGTAGCGGATCACCATGCTCACGGCAGGATTCGACAATCTTCCGAGCAAGGCCTTGGGCAATTTCGATGGTCTCGGCAATGCTGCGACCTTCTGCTACCAGCCCCGGAACGTCAGCACTCGTCCCGACGTAGCGCCCTTCTTTGAGCGCCTCGATTCGGATGCGGATAGCAACTTCTTCAACTTCCGCGACGTGCTCTTGCCGTTTCATAGCTGCCTCTTCTGCCTTCATCCTACCACAGCCACCTACCGTAGATTGACCTGTCTGCCATGGGTATGGCTTTTCGGCCACTCTTAAGCGGTGTTCATAGTTTCTCATTCCCAGACAATCGCTTCGTGTTACCATGGTACACTGGTATTTAGGTAGGAGGCGACCCCATGCCCCAGGAGCGCAAATACATCATCGAACGCGTGCAAACCGGCGTGCGCATGGAAAAGCGCCTTTTGAAAGTCCTTCGCGCCTTCGCCGACTACCACGATTTGACCCTCGGCGACCTTCTCGAAGGCATCGTCCTCCACGCCTTCGACGGCAAGTGCCCCTTCCAACAGGCCAGCCTGCGCAAGATCAAGGATTTTAAGAAAATCTACGGCCTCGATTTGGATTCCCGCGCAAGCCATCGCCTCACCGAAGGCAGCGCCGCTCACCTTCAGAAGAAAGAAGGCCACACCAAATGAGTCAGCGTTCCGAGCAAATCGCCATTACCGCACTGCGTTGGACCTTGGGTCTCATTGTTTTGTGGGAATCGCTTGTGTTTGTATTTTCTTCCTCGGCGATGCACCACTTCGCCAAAACCGGCCTTCCGCATTGGATACGCCCCGCGCTTGGCGGAGTCGAAATCATCGCCGCGCTCTTGTTTCTTATCCCTTGGACAGACGCCGTTGGCAGCCGCTTGTTGCTTCTCGTCTTTGCCGTGGCGGCCATCATTCATGTTCTCCATGGAGACTTCGACGTCAGCGGTTTGATTCTCTATGCCGTTGTGGTGATCGTTTGCATGACTTATCGCAATACGCGAATGGCGGAGGTGCCGCGTGACCCATCCTCTCACTGACGACGACTTCATCCGGCGCTTCGAGGATTGCACCCTTGATCCCTTTCACCACGCCGACCATGTGCGCATGGCCTTTTTATATTTGAGCCGCTTCCCCGCCCTGGAAGCCCTCCAGCGCTTTTCCACTTCGCTGGCGCGGTTCGCCGCTGCTCATGGCAAGCCCGACCGTTACAACGAGACTATCACTTGGGCTTTCGTGCTCCTGGTTCGCGAGCGCATGGCCCGCGCCGGACGCTCGCAGACCTGGGTTCAATTCGCGGCTGGCAATGCGGACCTATTGAATTGGGAAGACAACGTCCTGAAGAAATACTATCACCGCGAAACGCTCAACTCCGACCTCGCAAAAACCACCTTCCTATTCCCAGACAAATTGATTCCCGCCGCCAACACAACCGAATAGGAAACACGCCAAGCAGAGCAAGGATAATCCGCAAATCGTCCGCGCAATTGTTTGTGTCACGCCCACCGCGTTTCATCGAATGTCGTTGAATTGTGCGGCGCGGTTCACTATCATGCCGCTCTCGCCTCACGCGAAAATGCCCACCGCGAACGGCACTTCGAAAAAGCCGTCTGCAATCCCGAGCGGCGCAATTCGTCAAATCGGTTTCCTTCCGCTGCTCGCCGTTTTCTTCGGCTACACCTGCGGCGGCCCATTCGGCTACGAAGAAATTTTCAAGGACGCCGGCCCCGGCATGGCCATTCTGTTTCTCGCCATCGTTCCGTTTTTCTGGAGCATCCCCATCTCTCTCGCATCCGCCGAACTCAACAGCATCATGCCCGTGCAAGGAGGCTTCTATCGCTGGACGCGCGTCGCATTCGGAGATTTTTGGGGATTCCAATGCGGCTGGTGGAATTGGACCGGAACATTCCTTCTCAACAGCGCGTACGGCGTGCAGCTCATGGATTATGTGCAGAATTACTATCCAGCAATGACGGCAAACCAAAAATGGCTCGGCGCCTGCGCCGTTCTGATTTTTCTCGCACTTGTGAATGCGCGCGGAATCAAAGTTGCCGGCTGGTTCGCCGTCGTGCTGCAAACCGCGGTTTTCATTCCGGTGATTTGGCTGTGCGTGGTCGCGGCCTTTCACTGGCACCACAATCCCATGCTTCCATTAACTCCGCCGGGCAAACCGTTCGGCGGAGTTTTTGGCTCGGGCCTCGCGCTGGCCATGTGGAATTACGCCGGGTACGAACAGCTCTCCAGCGTCTCCGGTGAAATGAAAGATCCGCAGCGCACATTTACGCGCCTGATCGTGTGGAACACGCCGCTGAACATCGTCACGTACATTCTGCCCGCGATGTTTGCGCTCGCCGTGCTCGGCAATTGGCACGACTGGGTCACTGGCTACATCGTCACCGCGTCGCGATTGGTCGGCGGAGAAACGCTCGGCGCGGCGATGCTCGCCGCGTCCATCATCGGCACGCTCGCGCTTTCGAACAGCACCATTCTTTACACCACGCGGATCCCCGCGACGATGGCCGAAGATGGATTTTTTCCGCAGGGCCTCGGAAAAATTCATCCGCGCTACGGCACGCCGGCGCGCGCGATTCTGATTTCCGTGGTGATTTACTGCATCCTCGCGAAGTGGGACGTGGTGGCGCTGGTGGACATCTACATCTGGACGCGCATCGCGACTTCCCTGCTCACGTTGCTTTCTGCGTGGCGCATGCGCCAAAAAGTGCCGAATGCTCCGCGGCGTTTTCGCGTTCCCGGCGGCGCGCTCGGCATGGCCTGCGTAATTATTCTGCCGGCGATTTTGTGCGCCATCAAAATAATGTACAGCGAGCCTTTCGTGATGCGCTACTCGCCGCTGCTGCTCGCCACCGGCCCGGTTGCGTATCTGATTCTGCGCTACGTCTTTCGCCTGACTCCGCGCCCCAACGATTCCGCTGTCGCTCCCGAAAGCTAGGCTCGTGTCCGCACGCGGCGTCAAAGTTGCTTCCGGCGAGAAATCTCTGCGCGGGCCTTCTTGGTATCTAAGAACCAATTCAGAAAAAAGATAGTGGCGACAAACTCGAAGGCCAAAATGCAATCGATATTCCAAAGGCTAAGCTCTCGCATTTGCTCAAGAAAGAAACGAATGCAGATTGCATCGAGAGCAACTAAGGCCGCGAGCGAGATCCATAGCCTCCAGCTAGCAACGAATTTCCAATATCGTGAAAAGAGCATTCCCAAGCACAGTCCACCGCCGCCGATGGTCATCCCAGTCATCGGCTCCGGGGCTTGCGGAAACCAGGTTGCCAAAACTATCGCCGCAATAACAATTACGCCGCCAACTGCGGCCCCAATCAGCCATGGATTTGGTTCAGCCTTCAATTGCCAGTTCTCACTTGGCGGAGAGGTTTTCGGCGACGACTTTGGCTTGCAGGAAGAGAAGCAAATAATCCTGGCCGCCGGCCTTGGAATCCGTCCCGGACATATTGAAGCCGCCGAAGGGATGCACGCCGACTTTCGCGCCGGTGCATTTGCGGTTCAGGTACAAATTGCCGACGTGGAATTCTTCCGAAGCGCGCGCGAGCTTCTTTTTGTTTTTCGTGTACACAGCGCCGGTGAGGCCGTATTCGGTGCCGTTGGCGATGCGCAGCGCGTCGTCAAAGTCCCTCGCGGGAATGATGGCCAGCACGGGCCCGAAAATTTCTTCCTGCGCGATTTTTGCGTTGGGCTTCACGTCGGCAATCACGGTTGGTTCGATGAAGTAGCCGTCCCCCGAGGCTTTTGCGCCGCCGGCAAGCAAGCGACCCTCTTTTTTCCCGGCTTCGATGTAATCGAGAATGGCATTCATCGCCGCTTTGTTGATCACCGGGCCCATGTAGTTGTCGAAATTCTCGGACGGGCCGACTTTCAGCTTTTTTACCTGCGGAAGCAATTTCTCAATGAATTTGTCGTAGACTTTTTCCGCCACGATGGCGCGCGAGCACGCCGAGCATTTCTGGCCCTGATAGCCGAAGGCCGACTGCGCGACGCCTTCGGCGGCGGAATCGAGATCGGCTTCGTCGTCGACGATGATGGCGTCCTTGCCGCCCATTTCCAGAACGGTGCGCTTGATCCAGATTTGCCCATCCTGTTTTTTCGCGGCGAGTTCGCCGATGCGCAGGCCCGCTTCCTTGGAGCCGGTGAACGCAATGAAGCGCGTCTTGGGATGCGCAACCATCGCTTCGCCCGCCGTGGCGCCCGGGCCTGTGAAAAAATTGACGACGCCATTGGGCACGCCCGCTTCGCGTAGAATTTCCATGAAGAATGCGGCGACGGTTGGCGAATCGCTCGATGGTTTCACGACGACGGTATTGCCGGTGACGATTGCCGCCAGAGTCATGCCGCCCATGATGGCCGCCGCGAAATTCCACGGCGGAATCACAATGCCGACGCCGAGCGGGATATACGTCAGGTAATTTTTCTCGCCTGAGTTGGGCACAAGTTTTTGCGGCCCGGCGAGGCGCAGCATTTCGCGGCCATAGTATTCGGCGAAGTCGATCAATTCAGCGGTGTCGGCGTCCGCTTCGGTCCAGGTTTTTCCAGTTTCGTAGCAGAGCCAGGCGTCCATTTCGAAGCGGCGTTGCTTGCGGAGAATTTCCGCGACGCGGAAGCAGCATTCGGCGCGCTCGTCGGCGGGCACTTTTTTCCAGGAAGCAAATTCCTGATCCGCGGCTTCGACGGCCTGATTGGCCATTTCGACGGTGCCCTTCTGAAAAATTCCAATGACCTGCTCAGGGTGCGAAGGATTGGTCGATTTGGTTTTCTCCGTGGCAAAAACCGGCTTGCCGCCGATCAGCAGGGGATATTCGCGGCCCAGTTCGCCGGCGACTTTCTTTAGCGCCGCTTCCATCGATTTGCGATTTTCCGATTTGGAAAAATCCTTGATGGGCTCGTTCTTGAATTCGCCGCGACCGAGGGATCGTGCCGGGGATGTCATGCTATTGCCTCCTGAAGGCTGCGCGCCTGTTTTGTGAACCTACAAGTATAGCGCAGGAGGCGACCGCAGCCTATGTCCGGAAGCGAACGGCTAATTCTTCTAAAAGCAGATATTTCCGCGATTAGAAACGGGTTCGGGTATTTGTTTTGTGTAAGTTGCATCGATTTCTAATTTTCCATATTTCCGCGATTAGAATCTCCAAAGCGCATAAAAAGCGAAAAAGCCACCGAGACGGTGGCCTGCCGGACGAATTGCCCGAGCAAAGACATGTGTACCACTTTATAACTAAATTGTCAAGGAAAAACAGAAACCGCGGAGCAATCACTACGAAAATCAACGAGCGATTTGTTCCTTAAGCTCCTTAAGGATGGCGAGGGTCTTATCAGCGTTCGCCCTGATGATCGGGTCGTTCGATTTATCTCGCGCCTCAATTACATAACGAATCGCGGCAGCGCGATTTAGGGTGACGTATTGCGGGAAGTTATCGATTCTCATTCTCAGTACGTTCGTGGTTCCTGCAAAAGGCGCTACCTTGCCATCGGGACCGATATCCCATTGCTGATTGTAATAAATTAGATTGTAGGTTTCCCAGCAGGCAGCCAATACTTCGGCGCCAGCGCCTCTGTACTCGAAGTGCAACCGGGAATCTATCGTGCCCCAGCACAAGGGGAACGAGGCCTCCACCGTTGTGCTTGGGCCCCGAGTCAGCGTTACCAAACTCAGATAGAATTTATCCGATACTACCCGTACTTCTTTCTTCGACGATTCAGACTCAGGCCTGACGAAGAATCCGTTGCCCGCGCGGCGCCAACCTGCGGGCGTCAACCGCCCGCCTTGTAGTTCGAAGCTGACGAACTGGCGCACGACGGCCACCGACTGCACCCCGTAGTCGTTTTGTTGCTGTTGAGGCGATGCGGTGAGAGATCCGAAAATCAACGCTACTGCAAGCAGAGCCAAAGCCGTCCCGCACTTCATTCTTTTGTTCTCCTCGGGAACCGCCGGTAAGGATCATGCACCTTACGAATCAAGGTAACAAGCGTCAGCGGCGGAGGGCGCGGAGGGACTTGATGATTTCGCGGGAGGCGTTGAGGCCGGAGGCGCCGGCGAGGGCGACGCCGGGATGGGTGCCGGAGCCGCAGAGAAAGAGTCCGCGAATGGGCGCGCGATAGCGAGCGCAGCCGAGCAACGGGCGCATGGTGAAGAGCTGGTCGATGGCGAGTTCGCCGTGAGAGATGTGGCCGCCGGTGAGGCCGTAGTCTTGTTCCAAGTCGAGCGGAGTGATGACGCGGCGCGCGAGAATTTTCGACGGCAGATCGGGCGCGTATTGCGCGAGCGTTTTGATAACGACGTCGGCGAGCGCGTCACGCTGTGAAGACCAATCGCCGTTTTTCAATTTGTGGGGCGCGTATTGCATGTGAATGGACATGACGTGCTGGCCCGCCCCGGCGGGCAGGCCCGCGGGCGCGAGGGACGGATCGAGCAAGGACGGAATCGACGCTTCGAGATAAGGCGCGCGGGAAAAATCGCCGTACTTGGAATCGTCGAAAGCGCGCTCGAGATAATCGATTTCCGGGCCGATGTGGATGCGGCCGGCGAGCGCGGGCGTTGGGTCAGACACATTTTTCAGAGCAGTGAAATTCGGTAAGCCGTCGAGCGCGAGCAAGACGCGGGCAACGACGCCCTTCGAGCGATAGTTGCGCATCTTCTGGAGGAAACTGGGCGCGAGATGCACGGGTTCGAGCAGGCCGAGGAATGTGCGCTTGGGATCCGCGCCGGAGACGACGGCCTTGGCATCGATTTGCTCGCCGCTCTGCAGCGCGACACCGCAGGCCGCGCCGTCTTTGACGAGAATGCGCGCGACTTCGGCGTTGAGGCGAATTTCGGCGCCTGCTTGTTTGGCTGCGGCGGCGAGTGCGTCGGAAAGCGCGCCCTCTCCACCCGCCCCGGCGGGCAGGCCCCGAATGCGATGCGAGCCGCCGTCGGGCAGGCCTCCCGCGCCGCAGCGCAGCAGCAGAAGCGCCGTGGTGCCCGCGGACCACGGCCCGGCGGCCGCACCGAAAATTCCTCGCGCGGCGATGGTGGCGCGGAGCAATTCGGTTTCGAAAAATTCCGCCACAAAATCAGCGACGGCCATGGGGCCCCAGCGAATCAGCCGCTGCATGTTTTTTTTGCGCAGGCCGCGAAACATTCTTCCGGCGCGGAGCAGATTCCAAATGTCCATGGAAGTGGGCTTGTCGATTTCGGGCGGAGTCATCAGCAGCAGGTCGCGGATGAGGCTGCGCGCGGAGTCGAGCGTTTCGCTCAGCTCGATGTACTTGGTGGCGTCGGCTTTCGAAAATGCGGCGATTTCATTGGCGGACTTGCGCGCGTCGGCGTACAGGAGCAGCGCGCGCCCGTCGGGATGCGGGGCGGAGATGCGGCAGGCGGGCTCGATCCAGCGAACGCCGCGGCGCGCGAGCTGCATGTCTTTGGCGATGGCGGGAGCGAGCGGGCCGTGGACGGAATCGAGAACCGAGGCGCGGAAGCCGGGGTGAAATTCCTCGGTGATGGCCGCGCCGCCGATCGTGGAGCGGCGTTCGAGGACGAGAGGCTTGTGGCCGGCGCGCGCGAGGTAAAAAGCAGCGACGAGGCTGTTTTGGCCAGCGCCGATGATGATGATGTCGCGCGAAGTCATTTAAGCGAACTCCAAAGAGACGCTGGAGTGAAGCGAGACGACACCTCGAAGCCGTGTGCGGTTAGGGCAAAGCGGCGTCGAGCCGCCGCACTCCAAAAGTGCAAAACTAAAAAGCAGATTCCTCGTCGTCCCGATAAACGTCATCGGGACTCGCTTGGAATGACAACGTGAAACATAAGAGCACATGGGTTAGTCGGCTCCCATGTCTTTGAGAATTTCGAGCGCGGCGAGGCGTCCTGGCGCGCCCATGATGCCGCCGCCGGGATGCGTGGCGGAGCCGGACATGTAGAGGTTTTTGATGGGAGTGCGGTAGCGCGCCCATCCGGCGACGGGACGCAGGAAGAAAAGCTGTTCGAGCGAAAGTTCACCCTGAAAAATATTTCCCTCGGTGAGGCCGATTTGCTCCTCGATGTCCCAGGGCGTGAGGACTTGCTTGCCGATGATGATGTTTTTCAGGTTGGGAGCGTACTCGGAGATGGTGTCGATGACCGCGTTGCCGAATTCGTCGCGGCGATTTTCCCACGTGCCGTTTTTCAATTTGTACGGCGCGTACTGCACGAAGCAGGAGAGCACGTGCTTGCCAGGAGGCGCGAGGGAAGTGTCGGTGAGGCTGGGAATGACCATATCAATGTAGGGGCGATGCGAGAATTCGCCGTACTTGGCCTGATCGTAGGCGCGCTCCATATATTCGACGGAAGGCGAAATGGAAATCGCGCCGCGGAGATGGTGACCCACGCCGGGGAGGCATTTGAATTCGGGAAGCGCGTCGAGCGCGAGATTCACTTTGCCGGAGGAGCCGCGATATTTGTAGCGATGAACTTCTTCGAGAAATTCCGCGGGAAGGTCTTTGGCGTCGAGCATTTTGACGAAAGTGAGATTGGGATCGACGCTGGAGGAGACGATTTTGGCTTCGATTTCTTCGCCGGATTGCAGGACGACACCTGTGGCGCGGCCATTGCGCGTGAGAATGCGCGCGACGGGCGCTTCCATGCGAATTTCGGCGCCGGCTTCGCGGGCGGCGTCGCCGATGGCATTGGAAATTGCGCCGGTGCCGCCGCGGCTGAATCCCCAGGCGCGAAATGCGCCGTCGATTTCGCCCATGTAATGATGCAGCAGCACGTAGGCGGTGCCGGGCGAGCGCACGCCGAGGAAAGTTCCGATGATTCCGGAGGCGGACATGGTGGCCTTGAGCACGTCGGTCTCAAACCACTGGTCGAGAAAATCGGCGGCGGACATGGTCATGAGCTGGACGAGATTGTATTTTTCCTCGGCGGGGAGGGCTTGAAAACGGCGCGCGAGAAAAGCGAACTTTCGCAGGCCGGCGGGATGGAGCGAAGTGGGATCGGGCGGCGTCATGGCGAGGAGCGGCTTGACGAAGCGGCACATCTGCACCATTTCCTTGCCGAATTCGTCATAGGCTTCGGCGTCGCGGCGGGAATGGCGGACGAGTTCGCGGCGCGTTTTGGCGTGATCGTTGACGCGCCAGAGATGGTCACCGTTAGGCATGGGCGTGAATGTGCCGTCGAGAGGCAGGATTTCCAGGCCGTGGCGCGGGAGATCGAGGTCGCGAATGATTTCCGGGCGCAGAAGCGAGACGACGTAAGAGCAAACGGAGAATTTGAATCCGGGGATGATTTCCTCGGTGACGGCGGCGCCGCCGAGGACGTAACGGCGTTCGAGGACAAGCACTTTTTTGCCTGCGCGGGCGAGGTACGCCGCGTTCACCAGGCCGTTGTGGCCGCCGCCGATGACGATTGCGTCGTAGCGCTTGGACATGGATTATTTTTTAAGACGCGGACAAAGACCGTTCATTCTACAGGGGCAGAGTTGATGCGACAAGCGGAGTGGGAACAAGGTGGCCGCTCGGTTCATGCCATGCGGATTCTGCGCGTCCCGACATTTCTATTTGGATCACGGCACAAAGAGGAGAGGATGCGGCACGCGTTTCAAGCTGATGTAGCCTTACTTCGCGTCGCGAGCGCATACGGCGTCACTTGGCTGGGGTTGGAGCGCCCGTCTTTGCGCGAATGGCGGAGGCTCGGGCCTCGAGCGGCTCCGCTTCCGCGGGCCGATTCACTTTTCGCAGCAGTACAGCATAGTCGGTGAGCGTCACAGCGACGTCCGCTCGTTCCGGATACGCCCACTTCGCCCAGGTATCCAAGGCACGTTTGTAGAGCGATTCAGCTTCGTCGTACTTCCCTTCGTCTCGAAGCAGGGTGGCGTAGTTGTCCAGCAACTCAGCTAGACTGGGATTTCCCGGCACCAATTGCAGTGTGCCAGACATTTCCAGAGACCGCTGGAAGAGAGGTTCCGCCGCGGCGATATCGCCTTTTTGACGATAGGTTTCCGCGAGATCGTTCTGGCTCCACCAAAGCCAAATGGACATGTCGCGCGATTTCCCAAACTTCGAATTCGCAATCTCATCGTCAACCGTTTCCGATTGCTTTAGGGCGTCGATGGCTTCGGCATACCGGTGTTCGTCACGATACACACGGGACAAACCGCGCAAGTCTTCGGTCAGAGACATGGCGTTCAGCGCGTGATCTGGATTGCTCTGCGGCTCGTCCATGGATACAAGCCACTTGTACAGTTCCTCGGCTTCGGAATCCTTGCCTGTTCCAACGTAGGCTTTCGCCAGTTCCCTCTTGAGGCGGAGCAACGAGTACGTATCCGATGATTTCGCATATTTTGTATCGTGCGCCGGAGCCGCCTTTTTTTGGGCCACTTCCAGACTGTGCTGCAAGAGCGGCAATGCTGCTGCATACTTCCCGTCATCGGCGTAGACCTTGGCAAGCAACTCCTCGTCGTAGCTTGTCGTGGGGTCCTCCGGGCCGTAAACCCTCTTGTCGATTTCCAAGATGCGGATGTAGTCGGGTTCAGCATCCGATCCGTGCTGAACGCTTGCCAAAGACAGCAGGGCTTTCCTCAAATCAGTATCCGAAACGCCCGTGGCTTCTCTGAGATCCACAATGTACTGGTAAATTTGTTTCCTCGCGTCGCGTTTCGTATCAAAATCAGCCATCATACTTAGAGTCCCTAGGGTCGCCCGTTCTTCCGGATCCGGAGGTCCGCCAGCCTTCTGCAGGATGGCGAGAGAACGCTTCCAGATCGGAGCAGCTTGGTCGAATTTAGATTCAGAGTCATAGATCAATGCCAAAGGAATCAAGGCGTAGCCTAACCGGGGATCGTTGGGCCCCGCGGATGCCTCAATAATGGCAATGGCCTGATTCCCCCGGCTTTCTGCCTCGGCAAATTTCCCCTCTTGGGAGTACACACTCGCAAGATCGCCCAGGGTTTCTGCCGCCCGCAAATCTCCGGCGGGAAATGTCTTGGTTTGGGCAAGCGCGGCCAAGAACTCTTGTTCAGCTTTTGCAAAATCACGCAACGCGGGAGGGGAGTTTGCTCCAAAAAAGGAGTGGAAATACTTTTCATTCATGCCATGGCCGTATGCTTTGCTGCCCGCTTTCATGTGTTTGTCCCATTGATCCGCCTGAGCCCACAGGGATGACGCTGCCGGCAGGAAAAGAAAGAACGATGCGAGCGAGAGCGAGACTCTGGTAATCCTAGCGTGGGTCATCAGGGAGATTCCTCCTTGCCCTCATGAGGTTCTCGGAGTTGAGAAAATCGACCGGACGTGACAAAGCACAGAGCGTAAACGGGAGTTTTCTTGCCGCCGATGACGATTACGTCGTAGCGCTTGGACATGGATTATTTTCTAAAGCGCGGACAAAGACCGTTCATTTTACAGGCGGAGAGTTGATGGAACAAGCGGGCGATGGTGCAGCCATCTTCTATTGGCTGGTCTATCAGGGCCGGTCGATTCGCAGCAGCTTGAAAATGATCTGTTCGAGTAATACGCTCCTACAGGCATGGACCTTCAATTTCGTGCAACTGAAACGGACTATGCGGCACCCCGGCGCACTTGGTCGCAGTCGTTACGGGATGTCTTTTCTGTTCGTGTTGGCGTTGTATCCTATACTTCTCGCATATCTTGCGACTCACCCGGCGGCCTGGCGGGTCACGCTACCGGGCCTCCTCGTCGCGACAGCATGGATTGTTGGCACGTTTTTGCTAGTGCGTTGGCGCTGGTACAGGCAGTTCAGGAAACTGCCGATTGCGAATGCGGACGTATTGGCCACCGTCGATGAGCGTGGGGTTACACTCTCAGCAGAAGGTGAAAGGAAAACTCACTGGTGGGCAGGGTTTTCGCGAATTTATGAGTCGAGCCGTATAGTGGTCTTTGAAAAAAGCTACGGCGACTTTGTCTACCTGCCTAAGCGCTCAATGAGTACGGCACAGCTCGCTGAATTAGCGCAATTCGCATCGTTGGCTACGGATTGTAAGGTTAGGCTTGCTTCCCCTCTAAGAGCAAGGCCTCAGGGAGAAAACACTTTGCCTATCGGGACGGCGGTGCATGAGAGGACGTTGAAGCTGTGCGAGAGCCTGAGCTATCGCGAATGGTCCGGCTATTACACGGTGAGCGTCTACGAGACGCATCACGAGCACGAATACAACGCGATACGCAACGCGGCGGCGCTGATCGACGTGACGCCGCTCTATAAATATTGGGTGACGGGCAAAGACGCGACGACGTTCGTGAACCGCGTGATCACGCGCGACGTGCGCAAAATCGCGCTGGGCCAGGTGATTTACTGCTGCTGGTGCGATGAAGACGGCAAGGTGATCGACGACGGCACGATTTCGCGGCTGGAGGAAAATACGTATCGCTGGACCGCGGCGGACCCGAGTTTGCGCTGGCTGGAGCAAAATGCCACGGGACTCGATGTGAAGATCGAGGATATTTCCGAAGTGACGGCGTCGCTGGCGCTGCAAGGGCCGGCGTCGGCGCGGCTGCTGCACGCGGTGAGCGACGCGGACATCGCCAAGTTGAAATATTTTCGCGTGACGCGTGCAAAAATCGCGGGCGTGCCAGTGGATATTTCGCGCACCGGTTATACGGGCGATCTGGGCTACGAAATCTGGATGCCCTGGGACGATGCCACGAAAGTGTGGGACGAGCTGGCCGCGCGCGGGCGGCAATTCGATTTGCATCCGGCGGGGATGCTGGCGCTGGACGTGGCGCGCGTCGAGGCCGGGCTGCTGCTGATCGAAGTGGATTACGTCAGCAGCAAAAAGGCGCTGATCGAGGCGCAGAAATATTCGCCGTACGAAATCGGGCTGGGGCGGATGGTGGATCTGAATAAGGAGCATTTTGTAGGACGCGACGCGCTCGCAGCAGAGACGAAGCGCGGGTCGAACTTTGGCTCAAGCCGGCGGCTTGTGGGGCTGGACATCGACTGGGACGACATCGAGGCGCTGCACGAGCGCATCGGGCTGGTGCCGCAAATTGCGAGCACGACTTCGCGCGTTGCGGTGCCCATTTATGACACGGGAGATGCAATGGCCATGCAAATCGGCAAAGCGACGTCGACAACGTGGTCGCCGACGCTGAAAAGAATGATTGCGCTGGCGAGCGTCAGCACTGAATTCTCGCAGCTGGGAACGAAATTGAAGATGGAATATACGGTTGAAGCGGTGCGGCATCGCGTGGGCGCCACGGTGGCAAAGCTGCCGTTTTTCAATCCAGCAAGAAAGATGGCAGCGCCGGAGCTGTGATTCTTGGGCCGGTACAAGAAAAAGAAAAAGCAGATTCCTCACACCGTCCCGATCCAATGCATCGGGACGGGTTCGGAATGACAGGTAGGGAGAGCGGCGGGCAACCGTGGCGAAGCTGCCGTTTTTCAATCCGCCGCGCAAAATGGCCGCGCCCGCGCTGTGACGCCGCGATATTGACAATCGCGAACCGGCAGGATAGTTTCAGGCGCATTTCGGGGACTTGCGCGAGTTGCTTGCCCATCCATTGCTCCCTAAACCATTTGGAGAGGAAATCCATCATGATTCTGCAACGGCTTGGTGTGCGCTGGGATTGGAATGCCCGATGGGCGTTGCGCGGATTCGCGCGGATGCTCGTTGCCGGGACAGCGGCGTTTCTGCTGATGCCGACGGCGCACGCACAGACGGCGGCGAAGAAATGCCCTCCGCCGACGCGGACCGGCGATGTTGTGGACAACTACTTTGGCACGAAGATTGTGGATCCATATCGCTGGCTCGAAGACCAGAACAGTCCGGAAACACGCGCATGGATCAAGGCGGAGGATGCTTGCACAGATGCGGCGCTGGGCAAGCTTCCGGGACGCGAAGAAATCTCAAAGCGGCTGGGACAATTGCTGAGAGTAGACACCGTCGGAGCGCCGGTTGAGCGCGGGGGGCGGTATTTCTTCTCGAAGCGCGGGGCGAATGAGGACCTTTCCATTATTTATATGCGTGAGGGTGCGAATGGCCGCGATCAAATTTTGGTGGATCCACGGCCGCTCAGCAAAGACCATTCCACGAGTGTTGATCTTGAGGGCCTCTCCGACGATGGGAAAATGATCGCCTACGGAGTACGTCAGGGCGGACAGGACGAGGTGACCGTGCATTTTCTGAATGCCGACACCCGCGAAGCGCTTCCGGACGTGCTTCCGTCAGCGGATTATTCGGGAGTTTCTTTTACTTCGGGCAACACCGGCGTTTATTACGCGCGCACGACGCCGCAAGGTCCGCGCGTTTTTTTTCATGTGATGGGGAACCCCGTCGCATCCGATTCGGAGAGATTCGGCAAGGGATACGGCCCGGAGATGTCCATCGGAGCGTACCTTTCCGACGGCGGACGATATTTGATCATCCAGGTCAGCTACGACTCGGATGACGAACGCTCCGACGTTTACATGCAAGACCTGGAAGGTCATGGAAAGATCGCGCCAATTGTCAACGATGTGCAGGCGTACTTCACTCCGTCCCTTGCCGGCGACACGATGTATCTGCTGACGAACTGGAAGGCGGAAAACTGGCGGGCTCTCGCCGTGGATTTGAAGAATCCAACGCGCGATCATTGGCGGGAAGTAATCCCAGAAAGCAAGAATCGTCTGAGCGACATTGAGGTAGCGAACGGCAAGCTGATCGCGAGTTATGTCCACGATGCCACGACGTCCATGCGCATTTTTGACGCGAACGGAAAACCCGAGGGCGAGATAGCGCTTCCGGCCCTCGGAACGGCATTCGTGGGATCGTCACGATGGAAGAGCAACGAGGTTTTTGTAAACTTTCAATCGTACTCCTACCCGATGACGACCTTTCGCTATGACGTTGCAGATCAGAAGCTGAGCGTATGGGCGAAGCCGACGGTGCCGATCGCCAGCAACGATTTTGCCGTGACGCAGGTTTGGTATGGCTCGAAGGATGGAACGCACGTGCCGATGTTCCTGTTTTACAAGAAAGGGCTGAAACTCGACGGGAACAATCCCACGTTGCTCACCGGTTATGGCGGGTTCGACGTAGCGGTCACGCCGTTTTTTTCAAGCATTGCCGTTGAATGGGCTGAACGCGGCGGCGTTTTTGCGGAAGCGGATCTGCGCGGCGGGGGAGAATTCGGCAGGGCATGGCATAAAGCAGGAATGATGGAGAAGAAGCAGAACGTTTTCGATGACTTCGAGTCCGCAGGAGAATGGCTGGTTCAGAACAAATATACGAACCCGGACAAGCTGGCCATCGAGGGCATGAGCAACGGCGGCTTGTTGATGGGTGCGGCGCTGACGCAACGGCCCGATCTGTTCCGAGCGGTGGTTTGCATGTATCCGCTACTGGACATGCTGCGCTATCAGAGATTCTTGGTGGCGAAATGGTGGGTGCCGGAGTATGGCTCGGCGGACGACGCGCAGCAGTTCAAGTATCTTCGCGCGTATTCGCCGTACCAAAATGTGCATCGGGGAACGAAATATCCGGCGGTGCTTTTCATCACCGGAGACGGGGACACGCGCGTGGCGCCGCTGCACGCGAGGAAAATGACCGCGCTGCTGCAGGCATCGACGGGGTCGGAACAGCCGATCCTGTTGATGTACGACACGAAATCAGGGCATTCGGGCGGGCGTCCGCTGGGGCAGGAGATCGCAGAGGACACGAGCATCTTGAGTTTCTTGTTCTGGCAGCTTGGAGTTCCACAGAACACAATCCATTGACATCCTTGGGGAGACCTAATGCTAGCACTTACAAACGGTAGGCGGGCGATGGGAGTGTGTACGGCGGCAGTGGCGGTTTTGTTTTTCACAACGCGGAGTTTCGCACAAAATGCGCCGGGACCGATTCGTCTGGCGGTGGACGCGACCAGCGCGCCGCAGAAAATCTTGCATACGGTGGAAGAGATTCCCGTGCATCCGGGCCCGCTGACGCTGCTTTATCCCGCGTGGATTCCCGGCGAGCACGCACCGGACGGCCCGATTACCGACATGGCCGGCTTGCAATTCTCCGTGAATGGCACACGTCTCTCCTGGCGGCGCGATCTGGTGGACATGTTTGCTTTTCACCTGGATATTCCCGCGGGCGCGGACATACTGAAGGTGACGCTTGATTTTTTGCTTTCCGCTCCGGCGAGCGGATTTTCCGCCGGCGCATCGGCGACGGCGCAGCTCGACGTGCTGAGCTGGAATCAGGTGCTGCTCTATCCCAAGGGACGGCCGGTGCGCGAATTGTCGTTTGATCCGTCGCTGCGAATTCCGGCGGACTGGAAATACGGCACCGCGCTGCCCGTCGAGAGTGAAACCGGCGGCGAGATTACTTTCAAGCCGGTGCCGTTGAACACGCTGGTGGATTCGCCGGTGCTGACAGGCCGCTACTTTCGCGCTATCCAACTGACGCCTGGACAAACGCCGTCGCACGAAATCGACATGGCCGCGGACAGCGCCGAGGCGCTCGACATGCCCGAGGAAACGCAGACGGAATACAAGCGGCTAGTGGCGGAGACGGGCGCGCTCTTCGGCGTGCGGCATTATCGCGACTACCATTTTCTGCTGACGCTCAGCGACAACGTGGCGCACTTCGGACTGGAGCATCACGAATCGAGCGACGATCGCGTCGACGAAAAAACGATGGTGGATGAATCGTTGCGCATCGAGAATGCGGATTTGCTGCCGCATGAATTCACGCATTCGTGGAACGGAAAGTTCCGCCGGGCCGCCGGCCTGGCAATTTCGGATTACAACACGCCCATGAAAACCGATCTGCTGTGGGTCTACGAAGGGCTGACGCAATATTTGAGCCAGGTTCTGGCGGGCCGCAGCGGGCTGTGGACTCCCGATCAGATGCGCGAACGGCTTGCCGCCGTCGCCGCTACGCTGGATCACCAAACAGGGCGTGAATGGCGTTCGCTGCAGGACACCGCCGACGCTGCGCAGCTGCTCTATTTTGCGACGTCGCAATGGGCGAATTGGCGGCGCAGCACGGACTTTTACGACGAAGGCACGCTGATCTGGCTGGACGTGGATACGACGCTGCGAAAGATCACGAGCGATAAAAAGTCACTGAATGATTTTTGCCGATTGTTTTACGGCGGCCCCGGCGGCGAACCGGCGCTCAAAACATACACGTTCGATGATATTGTTGCGGCGCTCAATCAGGTAGCGCCTTATGATTGGGCGAAATTTCTTCGCGAGCGCCTCGACTACGTGGGGCCGCACGCGCCGCTCGGCGGAATCGAGAACGGCGGCTACAAGCTTGTTTACAACGACACGCCGAACGACATGCTTCTGATTTCCGAATCGAACGACCGCTATTTGGACTTGACGTATTCGATTGGCCTGGTGCTGGAAGAAGACGGTACAATCCGCGACGTGATTCACGGCATGCTGGCGTACAACTCAGGCATCGGCCCGGGAATGCGCATTCAAGCCGTGAACGGCCGCGGATGGTCCATGGAGACGATGCGCCGCACCGTGGCGGATAGCGCCAAGAACTCCAAGCCGATCAAATTGCTGATCGCCAACGGGGATTTCGTCGAAACGTACACGCTCGATTACCACGACGGAATACGCTACCCGCATCTGGAGCGCCAGAGCGGCGTTAGCGATTATCTGGACGAAATTATTCAGCCGCTCACACCCGCGGGCAGCCAGGTGGTGTACGCTCCGCGAGGAAGCGCTGCGGCGCAAACGGATGCGAAGCCGCAGTCGCGGCGTTAAGCGAATTTTTCATCAACGGAGGAAAACTGATGCAACGTTTCTTGCGATATGCCTTGCCGGCTGTCTTGATGCTTATCATCGCTCTGCCGCTGGCCGCTCAAGAGCCGCCCGCCAACCGCATTTCGGCGATGGATATTTTCAACCTGCAATACGCATCCGACCCGCAGATCTCGCCGGATGGAACGAAAATCGTGTATGTCCGGCGGTTCGCGGACATCATGAGCGACAAGCGCCTGTCGAATCTGTGGATCATCAACGTGGACGGCACGGAAAATCGTCCGCTGACCACCGGGAGCTACTCGGACGGCTCGGCGCAGTGGTCGCCCGATGGCACGCGCCTCGCGTACATTTCGGACCGCGACGGCGAAGGGCAGCTTTACGTCCGGTGGATGGACACGGGCCAAACGGCGAAGATCACCGACCTGCGGTTCCCGCCGGATAGCCCGGCGTGGTCGCCGGACGGAAAAGAAATTGCGTTTTCGTCGCTTGTCGCCGTGCCCGGCCCGGAGATCGGGACTCTTCCCACGCCGCCGAAAGGCGCGACATGGGCCGAACCGCCGCACGTTTACGACCGGCTGATTTACCGGTTCAATGGCCGCGGGTACCTGCCTTCGGGATTCAGCCAGCTCTTCGTGGTTTCGGCTGATGGCGGCGCGCCACGGCAAATTTCGTCGGGAAATTTCCCGCACGATGGCGCCGCGGTGTGGACGCCGGACGGGCAGTATCTGCTCGAATCGGGCCACATGTCGCCCGACTATGAATATTTCATTTATCAAACCGAGGTTTATCAATTTTCCATCGCCGACGGCACGATGACGCAACTGACGCACCGCAAAGGCCCGAATAATTCGCCAGCGATTTCCCCGGACGGCAAACTGATCGCGTACACGGGCTTCGATGATCAGTTTCAGGGCTATCAGGTGACTCACCTCTACGTCATGAATCGCGACGGCAGCAATCCTCACCAGATGCTCGCAAGCTTTGATCGTGACCCACAAGAGCCGCACTGGGCCGCCGACGGCAGCGGGATTTATTTTCTTTACGACGATCAGGGCGACACAAAACTCGGATTCGTTTCCACCGCTGACCAGATGAAGACCATCGCGGAGCACATCGGCAGCGGCGGCTCGAGCTATAGCGGCGGCGGCTCGTTCAGTGTTTCGCACGACGGTACGTTAGCGACAACGCACGGCACGCCGAGCGATCCCGGCGATATCGCCGTAGCCAGCCTGTCGAATCCCACGGAGAAGGTGATCACCGCACTCAATCGCGAGTTACTTGCCCAGAAAAAACCCGGCGACGTCGAGCAATTCTGGTTCGAATCCTCTTTCGACAAGCGCAAGGTGGAAGGTTGGATTATCAAGCCGCCGGATTTCGACGCGTCAAAGAAATATCCGATGATTCTGGAAATTCACGGCGGGCCATTTACGAACTACGGCGACCGCTTCGATATCGAAAAGCAGATTTATGCGTCTCACGACTTTGTGGTCCTCTATATCAATCCCGCGCGGCAGCACCAGCTACGGCGCGGAATTCGGCGATCTGATTCACCACGCGTATCCGGGTGACGATTTCTACGATTTGAATTCGGCCGTCGACGCGGTGATCGCCAAGGGATATGTGGACGCGAACAATGTGTTTGTGACCGGCGGAAGCGGCGGCGGCGTGCTCACCTGCTGGATGATCGACCGCAGCAACCGTTTTCGCGCCGCGGCGGCGCTCTATCCGGTCATCAACTGGTATAGCTGGACGCTCACGACCGATATTCCAATCCTCGGCAGCGAATACTGGTTCCCCGGCCCGCCGTGGGAATATCCGGACCAGTACATGAAGCGCTCCGTGCTTTCGCAGGTCGGAAACGTAAAAACTCCCACGATGCTGATGACCGGAGAAGCGGATTACCGCACGCCCATTTCCGAAGCGGAGCAATTCTATTCGGCGCTTAAGCTGAGGAAGATCGAAGCGATGCTCGTGCGCGTGCCGGGCGAGCCGCATGGCGTGAGCGCGCGGCCAAGCCATCAAGTGGCGAAGACGCTGTACGTGATCGACTGGTTCAACAAGCATCGGTCGCAACAATGATCGCAACAACAATCGCAACAATCACCGCGCAGGCAATTAAGCGGTAGCCAAGGCTAGAGGAGCTGATGCGAATCCGCGCCGCGACTGTCTGTGGAGTGCTGTTGATCTTGGCGGGCATCGCGGCGCTGATTCGTCCTCAGTTGAGCTACCGCGTTGAGCACCACTCCGCGCAAGTGGCTGGACAGAAGGTGCTGTTTGAGACGCGCAGAGTGATTCACTTTCCGCTATGGTTCAGCATACCGATACTGACGATCGGAGCCGCGTTGGTGATTGTCGGATTCCAAAAGGATTGACCGCGTTGGACGGACGGCTGTCGCGGAGATGTTTTGCTTGCATCGCGCTCAGTAGCCTTCTTCTTCCTGCGAGGCAGTAACTTTTCCGCTGAAGCGGCGATAAACCACCACAAAATAAATCGCCGCGAGGATCATGCCAACGATCCACCATGCCAGCCCGATCTTCAAGCCATGATCGGTAGCCTTGGCGTTTTCCACGGTGAGGGACAGCGCCGGATTTGCGCTCGATGGCAGCACATCGGGATACAGCCCAAAAACTACGCTCGCAAGCATTCCCACGAGATACAAGCAGGACGCGTAAAACGCCTTCGCGTCGCTTTGAGGTAATACTTTCAGAAACACGATGACGCCCACCAAGCCCGCGACGGCAAGCACCGGAAAGATCCAGCCCCAGGGCCGCGCGGCGTAGCTCGCAGAGAGATGCGCCTGCAGGCTGAAGCTCGACCACGTGATGAGAATCGTGAACAGCACGAGCGGCGTCCAAAACCCCGCGGCGAATTTTTGCGCGCGTTCGCGAAGGCCGCCACCGGTTTTCAGCGCGACCCACAGCGCGCCATGAACGGTCAGCGCCAGCAGCGCGGCAACGCCGGCGAGAATCGTGTACCAATCCAAAATGCCGGTTGTGCCACTGGGGCGGAAATTCGTCCACAGCGCCTCGAAAAATTGCCCCTCGCCGTCGAGCGGCACGCCGCGTACAACGTTTCCCAGAGCCGCGCCGAAAAACACCGCGAGCAACAAGCTCGACAGAAAGAAAACTCCGTCCCAGAACGAGGCCCACATCGCGGTGCTGATGTGGCGGCGGAATTCGAGCGAAATGCCGCGCAAAATCAGCAGCCACAGCACCATCATCAGCGGCAGGTAGAAGCCGCTGAAGCTCGCCGCATAGAGCGCCGGAAAAGCGAAATAGAGCGTGCCGCCCGCCGCGAGCAGCCACACTTCATTGCCGTCCCACACCGGCCCAATCGTGCGCATAACCGTTCGACGCTCGTCTTCATTTCGCGCCACGAACAGATGCACAATGCCCGCGCCGAGGTCGAAGCCGTCGAGTACGACGTAGACCACGAGCATCAGCGCCACCAAACAGAACCACACCGTTCCCATTCGCGTTCTTCCTCAGCTTCCCGCGCGCGACGACAAACTTTCAGCTTCCGGTCCGCGTTCGATCTCGCGATACACCAGAAACAAATACAGAATGCCGAGCACCGTGTACAAGCCCATGAAGCCGATCAGCGTGAACCATGCGTTTCCGGCGGACACCAGCGGCGACGCTCCCGCGGACGTGCGCAGCAGCCCGTAAATCAGCCAGGGCTGGCGGCCGGTTTCCGCCGTGATCCATCCTGCCGTGTTGGCAATGAACGGAAACGGCAGCGCGAGCATGATCATCCAGAGCATGACGCGGCTGCGATAGAGCGCGTCGCGCCAAAGCAAAAGAGCGGCGATCGCAAATATCGCGATGAAGATCGTCCCCAGCCCGACCATCACGTGATAGCTGAAGTAGACCAACTCAATCTGGTCCGGCCAGGTATCGCGCGGGAATTGATCGAGGCCTTTGACTTCCGCGGTCCACGCCCGGTAAGTGAGAAAGCTCAGACCGCGCGGAATCACCAGGGGATTATCGAGCCGCTGGTTAGCAACGTCGGGCTGGCCAAGGATCGCGAGAGGCGCGCCGTGCTCAGTGTGAAACAATCCCTCCATCGCCGCCAGCGTAACCGGCTGATGGCGCGCGATCATGCCACCCTGTCCATCGCCCGTCGGATAAAGCTGCAGAATTGCGGCGATCACGCCGACGATTACGCTCACACGCAGAAATGTCCGGCCGTAATCGTCATGCTGCCGCGAGAGAATATAAAACGCGCCGATCGCGGCCATCACGAAGCAGCCCGTCTGCACGGCCCCGAGCATGGTGTGCGGATATTGCCAAAGCGTCCACGGATTCAGCAGCAGACCCCAGAAACTTTGCAATCCGTACATGCCATTTGGCGCCAGCGAATAGGCGACGGGGTGTTGCATCCACGCGTCCGTGGCCACAATGAAATATCCCGAAAGCCACGAGCCTATGAAAATCATCAGCGCCGAAAACCAGTGCCCGACGCGCCCCAGCCGCTTTTCGCCGAAGAGAAAAAGTCCCAGGAAGCTCGACTCCAGAAAAAAAGAAAACACGCCTTCCATCGCCAGGGTCTGGCCGATGACGCCGCCCGCCACTTTCGAGAATGCCGACCAATTCGTCCCGAACTGAAATTCCATGGGAATGCCAGTGACCACGCCGACGGCGAAATTGATGCCGAAAATCTTGGCCCAAAAGCGCGCCGCGCGGTTGTAGTGCTCTTTGCCGGTGCGCAGGGCCACGGTTTTCAGGATGACGATCAGCAGCGCCAAACCCATGGTGATTTGAGGAAAAATGTAGTGGAACGTTATGGTGAAGGCAAAATGCAGCCGATCCACTAGTACTGCGTCCGGCACAGCGGCTCCTTATGGAACAAACAGTGATATACCACCCCCACAATTCACGCGCAACGTTGGCGCAGAAACCGGCGCGAAAGCTTACGCGAACTCCGATTGCTTCTGAGCCACTCGAACATGAGCAGCGCGGCTTGGCATCTACACGAGAAAGTGACATCATTTTGCGCTGCGCGAATCGCGCGCGAGGAGGGTCTCGAAATGCATTTTGCGAAGCGATGCGTCGGATGTAGTCTGGCTGTTTTCATGCTGGCGCTGGTCTGCGCGGCGCAATCGTCGAAACGCGCCATTCAGTTCGACGACATGATCGCCATGCATCGCGTCTCCGACCCGCAGATTTCGCCCGACGGCAAATGGATTGCGTACGTTGTGTCAACGCCGGACATGGCTGCCAATCATTCTGTCAGCAATATCTGGCTGGTGCCGACCACGGGCGGCGACGAGCGCCAAATTACGCGCGGCGGAAGCGATAACCGGCCGCGATGGTCGCCGGACGGCCAGCGCATCGCATTTATTTCCTCGCGCGACGGCGCTTCGCAGGTTTACACCATGTCGATCTACGGCGGTGAAGCATCGCGCCTCACATTCATTTCTACCGGCGCCGACAATGAAATTTGGTCGCCCGACGGAAAATGGATGGCCTTCACTTCGCGCGTTTTTACCGATTGCCGCGACGACGCGTGCAACAAATCCCGCGACGATGCTGCGGAGAAAAATCCGGTGAAAGCGCACATCACCGAGCGTCTTCTCTATCGCCACTGGACAGATTGGGCCGACGGGAAGCGCGGGCATTTGTTCGTGATCGCCGCAAGCAATGGCTCGCCGCGCGATTTGACGCCGGGCGCGGATTACGACGTGCCGCCGTTCAACTTGGAAGCACCCGAAGCGATCGCGTTTTCTCCTGACAGCGCCGAGCTTTGCTTCACAGCGAATACGGACAAAGACGAAGCGCTCAGCACCAACGGCGATCTTTTCACCGTGCCGGTCATTGTCCCGGCCGCTGGCGACGCACAGCCGAAACGCATTACCACGAACAAAGGCGATGATTGGGGTCCCGCGTATTCTCCTGATGGAAAATGGATCGCGTATCGCTCGCAGATGACTCCGGGCTACGAAAGCGATCGGTGGCAGTTGATGATTTACAATCGGTCGACCGGCGCGCACATCGACCTCACGCCAAATTTCGATCGCAACGTCGAATCGTACGCATGGTCGTCCGATAGCGGCACGATTTATTTTCCCGCAGAAGATCACGCCGAGATGCCCATTTTTGGTGTCGCCGCCGCGCCCGGCAACACGCCGAAGCGCGTCATCTCGGACGGCTTCAACGGCGAATTCACGCTAAGCGCGGATGGCAAACGGCTGGCGTTTTCGCGTTCGAGCTTGACCTATCCGGCAGAAATTTGTTTCGCCAATGCGGACGGCACGGACGTCCGCCAAGTGACGCATCAGAACGCGGCATTGCTCGCGCCACTTGATTTGCCTGCGGCTGAGCCGTTTTGGTTCGATGGCGCGAATGGCACAAAGGTCGAAGGCCTGCTCATCAAGCCACCGCATTTCGACGCTTCGCAAAAATATCCGATGCTCTTGCTGGTGCACGGCGGGCCGCAGGGCGCGTGGGACGACAATTGGGGCTATCGATGGAATCCTCAAGTGATGGCCGCGCCGGGATACGTGGTGGTGATGATCAATCCGCGTGGCTCGACCGGCTACGGCCAGAAATTCACGGACGAAATTCAAGACGATTGGGGCGGAAAGCCTTACGTGGATTTAATGGACGGAGTGGATTACGTGCTGGCGCACAATTCCTTCGTCGACAGCACGCGGCTCGCGGAAGCGGGCGGCTCCTACGGCGGCTACATGACCGATTGGATCGCCACGCACACGGGCCGCTTCCGCTGCTTCATCAGCCATGCCGGCCCGTATGATTTGGCCAGCATGTATGGCGCGACGGAAGAGCTATGGTTCGTCGAACACGACTTGCGCGGCACGCCGTGGACAAACCCGGAGTCGTACGCGAAGTGGTCGCCGTCCACTTACGCGGCGCAACTCGGCAAGTTTCATACGCCAATGCTGGTGATCGATGGCGAGCTGGATTTCCGCGTGCCGTACACGCAGGACTTGGAAATTTTCACCGCACTGCAACGCCAGAGCGTGCCTTCGAAACTCATCCTGTTCCCCGACGAAGGCCACTGGGTGCTGAAGCCACAAAACAGCAAATTGTGGTATCGCGAATTCCTTGGCTGGCTTGCGACGTATCTGAAATAGGTAGATGTGAGGTGGAACAGCGCACCTGGCGAACTCGGAGGGAAATTCAGGTACGCCACTCCGCTCATTACGAGTTCGGTATATCGATCGCTTCCATCTTTCCGGCGAATTGAATTTCGTGAATGCGCCGTCCCTCCATTACGGCCGCGCGGTAGAGAGAGGCGCTCGTTCATTTTAGATGCGAGGCGGAATTTTCGGATTGTCAGAAAACGCCAAACGCGCGAATGGCCAGATCGTATTCGTGTAGGGTGTTTTCTGCAAGCAAACCCGCGGTAAAGCGCCGTGCAACTGTCTCGCGCGCTGCATCGCCCAGGCGGCGGGCGGATTGCGGATCGCGCAAAAGGCTCTGAATTGCGCGGGCCAACTCGGTTGCGTCGGGCGCGCCAACGAGCACGCCATTGCGCCGGTCCTCGATAATTTGCGGCACGCCTCCGCTGGCCATAGCAATGGCCGGCAGGCTGTGGGCCATCGCCGCGAGCAGCGACGAGCCCAATGGCTCCGCGAGCGAAGGAAACACAAACGCGTCGAGCGCCTGATAGACCGCCTCGGTGTCTTCCACAAAGCCCGCAAAGATGATCGTGTTTGTGAGCTCCAGTTCAGCGGCGAGCGATTCCAACCGCGCGCGTAGAGGCCCATCGCCAGCAAGAATCAATTTGCACGCAGGAAATTCCGCGTTGACGATTGTCATCGCGCGCACCAGCAGCTCCTGCCCTTTTTCGGGCAGCAGATAGCCGACGCATCCAAGCAGCATCGTCGCATCCGCAATGTTCCACCGGCGGCGCGCCTCAGCGCGAGCTTCAACGGACGTCGCGGCTGGAATTTCCACGCCGTCGTAAACCACGCCGACGCGGCTTGCTTCGATGCCTGCCGCGATGACGCTCGCCTCAACGAATCGCGACACCGCAATGATGCGATGCGCGGCGCGATAACGCGCCAGTCCCGGCCATCCGCGGCTGAGCGGATAGGCCACGCGCCGCGACACGACCAACGCGCTGCGTCGATGCGCGCGCGCCAGCCATGCGGCGCTGAGCGCGTGAGGATCATGCGCGTGCACCACGTCGAAACGCTGTTGGTCCACAATTTCGCGCAGGCACAGCAACGCATTGAGCCGCACGAACCGCGGCGGAAATGTGTGCACGGAGAACAGGTCCGCGACGGCGCGCTGCTGCAACGGCGAATCGCTGCGCGTCATGAGCTGCGCATCGTGGCCACGTTCGCGCTGCCCGCGCAACGTCATCAGGATTTGATGCTGCCCGCCGCGCCAGTCCGGGCGCGTATCAAGATGCAGGATTTTCATCGGTTCGCTAGCTTACACAATCGCCGCTACGTTCGCGATGCCTCGCTCCACCGGGCGCGCTGCGACGACGAACGTCTATCATATTGGCGCCACATTGACATGCTCACCAGATACGTGCCATCCTCGGCATCACTTTCCCTCTGGAGGCTCCCATGCGTTTTCGGTGGATCCGCTTGTGCCTTTGCATAATTCTCCTTGCGCCTTTTGCTCTTGTGGCGCGCGCCAACACCCTGACCGTGACCAGCGTCCCGCCCGGCGCCACGGTCGAAATCAACGGGCTGGCCGTCGGAACCACTCCGCTCACCTACAAAATGCCCGGCGCGTATTTTCACAAGCCACACGCATCATTCGGCTCGCGCCTCGAACATCCCATGGTGGTCAGAATCTCTCTCGACGGCTACGCCAGCGAACAGCTCACCATCACCGAAGGCCCGTATGTTTGGCGCTCTTTCCTGGGCCGGACAGATGGGAATTATTTTCTGGTGAAGACGGATCACTTCCAGGTCACCTTGAACCCGCTCAAGAACGTTTTCACCGGCAATCCCGCAATCTCCAGCGAGAAGACGAACAGCGCAGCGCCCGCCTCCGAGCTTCCCGTGGACACCATCGCGAAGCAATCCGATCCGGCGATCGTGCGGGTCGAAGGCAATCTGGCGCAAGGGACCGGATTTTTCATCACGGATACCGGAGTGATCGCGACGAATCGCCATGTGGTCACGGGACAGTCTAGCCTGTCCGTCATCGGGCGCGATTCTCGCCGGCTTCCTGCCAAGGTTGTTTACATCGATTCGGACATGGACCTTGCGCTGCTGAAAGTCGACGGCTCGGGCTTTTCTCATCTCACTCTGGCTGCGCTTGAGGCCGTCGCGCGCGGCGAATCCGTCGTCGCCATCGGCGATCCCGGCGGAGGAATGCCGAACACCATTACTCACGGCATAGTCAGCGGCATCGGAGCCTATCGCGAAGCGGGCAGCGGCACCTGGATCCAAACCGATGCGACCATCAATCCCGGCAATAGCGGCGGCCCGTTGCTCGATGGGCAAGGCAGAGTCATCGGCATCACCGCTCTGTCGCGGATTCGCAACGACTCCGGCGAAAACGTTACCGGCATGAATTTCGCGCCGAGCGCGCAGAACCTGATCGACGTTCTGCGGCGCTTCTATCCCGCATCGGATAGCGGGCAAACCGGAAAACAACCCAGCGGCAGCGCCGTTGTGAACGTCACGTCCGATCCGGCCGGGGCGGACATTTACGTCGATGGCGCATTCGTCGGCAACACGCCTTCGGTGCTGCATCTCTCCACGGGAACGCATGCGATCAAAATTCAAAGCACAGGAAAGAAAGCCTGGGAAAGGCAATTAGAAGTGCTGAAGGACAGCAAAGTAACTCTGAGCGCGACGCTTGACCCGCAAAGTTGATCGGTTCAGCGCATCGTTTTAGTGTGCGGCCGATTGCAGCAACATGCTCGCGCGGCGCGCCGCTCCGCGCAGCGCCGTGTATTCGTTCAGAATCACGCGCACCGGCATGGCTTCCAGCACCGCGCGAAAACGGCCCTTATTCGCAAATGCTTTGAGAAACGCCGGCGTTTTCAGCTTTGGTAGGATTTTCGGAGGAATTCCGCCGCCAAGATAGACTCCGCCGGCGGCCAGAACTTTCAGCGCCATGTTGCCGCATTCCTGTCCCAGCAGCACGACAAAAAGATCCAGCGCTTTTTCGCACAGCGCGGACTTCCCTTCCAACGCCGCCTTCGAAATTTCCCGCGACGGATCTTCTCCCGTCAACTCCTGGGTGAGCCACGCGGGCTCCGCTTCCCCGCCCCTGTCGCGCAGAAATTTGTAAATGTTAAACAGCCCGGGTCCCGAGGCGATGCGCTCCCAGCTCACGTGCCCAAACTGCGCGCGCAAATATTTCAGCAAATCGTCCTGGGTCTCATCCTCCGGCGCAAAACTGGCATGCCCGCCTTCGCTCGGCAGCGGCCAATGTTGCTTGCCGTCCCAGTACAGCACGCCTTCTCCCAAGCCCGTTCCCGGAGAGACGATCACCGCGTTGCCCACCGCGCCGGGCGCGCCTTCCTGCAAAAGAGCGAAATCGCTGGGCGCCAGCGTGGCGATGCCATAGCCATTTGCTTCCAGATCATTTAGGAGCGCAACAGAAGGAATGCCAGTTCGCTCCGCCAGGCGCCGCGCGTCGACGATCCAAGGCAAGTTCGTCGCGTGGCTCACGCCGTCCCGCACGGGGCCAGCAATGCCAATGCCCGCCGCCGCGGCCCGGATTTTCTGCGCGCTCACGAAATCGGCGACAATATCGTCGAAGCTCGCATGCTCACGGCTGGGATAGGTCCGCTCGGAAACTCTTTCCAACTGCCCGTTGCGAATTTCGAAAAACGCCAGCCGCGTATTCGTTCCGCCCACATCTCCTGCGAGGATCATTGCCCGGGTTCCCGCCACTGGCGCCCATCGCGCTCGAGCAAATCGTTGGCTTCCCACGGACCCCATGAGCCCGCCGGATAATTCGGAAAATTGCGCGGCGGCAAAGCCTGCCACACATCCAGGATCGGTTGCACGACGCTCCAGCTCGCTTCCACCATGTCCGCGCGCTGGAAGAGCGTCGCATCGCCGATCATACATTCATACAGCAGCCGCTCGTAACCGGTGCTGGGCTTGGAGCCGAAATAATCCGCGTAACGGAAATCCATGTTCACCGTGCCCAATTTCACGATCGGCCCGGGAATCTTCGCGCCGAATTGCAGCGAAATTCCTTCCTGCGGCTGGATGTGCACGATGAACTGGTTCGGCGCCAGCCGCTCGACCGCGGTTTTGCGGAACAGCATGAACGGCACGCTCTTGAATTGAATGACGATCTCGCTCGAGCGGATTTTCAGCCGTTTTCCGGTGCGCAAATAAAATGGGACGCCGGCCCAGCGCCAATTGTCCATCAGCAGCTTCAGCGCGACGAAAGTCTCCGTCGACGAATTGGGATTCACGCGCGGCTCGGAGCGATAGCCCGCCAGCCTGCTCTGGCCGTCACTGCCCTCGCTGTTGCTGCCCTCGCCGTACTGCCCTCGCACCGTGCGCATCAGCACATCCTGTTCGGTCAATGGCTGCAAAGCGCGCAGGACTTTGGTCTGCTCGTCGCGCACGGCGTCGGCGTCGAAGGAAACAGGCGGCTCCATGGTCACCAAGCTGATCAGCTGAAAAATGTGATTCGGCACCATGTCGCGCAGCGCGCCGGATTGATCGTAGTAGCCACCGCGCGTCTCTACGCCCACCGTTTCCGCCACGGTAATCTGCACGTGATCGATGTACCCGCGATTCCACACCGGCTCGAAAATTCCATTGCCGAAGCGGAAGGCCAAAATGTTTTGCACGGTTTCCTTGCCGAGGTAATGATCGATGCGGTAAATCTGATTTTCCTGCAGCACCTGCTCGATTTCTTGATTGAGAGCGCGCGCTGACGCCAGCCCCTCGCCGAACGGCTTCTCGTAAATGATGCGCCGCCAGCGGCCCTGCTCCTGCTGCGTCAGTTGCGCTTGGCCCAGTTGCCGCGTGATTTCTCCGAAGTAATCCGGAGCGGTCGCGAGATAATAGAAATAATTTCCCGCCGTGGAATGGTCTTTGTCGATTTGCCGCAGCAGCTCGCCCAATCCCTTATAGGCGTTGGCGTCTTCGAAGTTCGCCACATGATAATACAGGCGTTCCGTCAGCCAGTTCACCAGCGCGGGCTCGACTTCGCTGGTCGCGAATTCGCCCAGCTCCTGGCCAATTTTCTTTCGGAAGTCGTCCGTCGAGGTTTCGTGCCTTCCCACGCCGACAACCGCAAACTGCTTCGGCAGCAGATTATCCTTCGCCAAATTGTAGAGCGCGGGAAAAAGTTTGCGCTTCGTCAAGTCTCCGCCGACGCCGAAAATCACCATCACGCACGGGCCCGCCGGCCGCCCAGCCTCAGTCGCGAGCGCCCTCACTTGCGGGGCGATCGCTGCATCCACTTTCATGCTCTCCGCGCCTCACACTGTAAGAATTTTAAGATTGAGTCCGATTCCTGTTACTGGCCCGCGGCGCGCTCGACGTGTCCGCCGAACTGATAGCGCATCGCCGAAAGCAGCTTCGCCGCGAATTCGTCCTCGCCGCGCGAACTGAACCGCTCGTAAAGCGCCGCGCTCAGCACCGGTGCGGGCGAACCTTCATCCACGGCCGCCAGAATCGTCCAGCGTCCCTCGCCTGAATCAGAAACGCGTCCCGAAAACTTCGCCAAGTCCGGCTGCTCAAAAAGTGCGATCGCCGTCAAATCCAGCAGCCACGAAGCGATCACGCTGCCGCGGCGCCACACTTCGGCCACGTCAGCCAAGTTGAAATCATATTGATAATGTTCCGGGTTGCGCAACGGCGTCGTTTCCGCATCTGTCTCCGTGGTTGTCTTGCCCACGTTGGCATGCTTCAAAATGTTCAAGCCTTCGGCGTACGCGGCCATCAATCCATATTCGATTCCGTTGTGCACCATTTTGACGAAGTGCCCGCCGCCGGAAGGGCCGCAATGCAAATAGCCTTCTTCCGCGGTTCCCGCCGACTTTTCGCGTCCCGGCGTGCGCGACAATTCTCCGCGGCCCGGCGCCAGCGTCTTGAAAATCGGATCCAGATGCTTCACCACGTCGTTCGGCCCGCCGATCATCATGCAGTAGCCGCGCTCGAGTCCCCACACGCCGCCGCTGGTGCCCACGTCCACGCACTTGATACCTTTCGCGTCCAGGTCCTTCGCGCGGCGAATGTCGTCGATGTAATACGAATTTCCGCCGTCGATCACGATGTCTCCGCTCTCCAGCCGCGGGCTCAACTCCTTCAGTGTCGCGTCCACCGCGCCCGCCGGAACCATCATCCAAATCGCGCGCGGCTTATTCAGCTTCTTGACGAACTCGCCCAGCGAATTCGCTCCCGCCGCTCCTTCACCCGCCAACTGTTTGACGTTCGCCGCGTTCATATCGAACGTCACGCACTGGTGGCCGCCGCGCATCAGCCGCCGCACCATGTTGGCGCCCATCCGCCCCAGGCCAATCATGCCAATTTGCATCGACTCGCTCCTTTGGAAAATTGCTTCGCTCAAACCTATCGCAGGGGCAACCTTGCAACTCGCCACTCCGCCCGCCAAATTGAAATCGAGTTCGCGAATCTATGGCAGCGCCGCGCGCACGATCTTCTCCAGCTCCGCGAGGCCGGCCTGAACATCTTTGCCCAAATGAACGCGTAACGCGCGCCGGTTGCGCTCGGCGAGCACGGCAAAATCGCCGCGCGCCTGCGCCGCTTTCACGATGCCGAACGTGTACTTCTGCCCCGGCACCGGCAGATCCGCGGCATCGTCGCAGGTGATTTGCAAAAAGACGCCGCTATTCGGCCCGCCTTTGTACGCCTGCCCCGTCGAGTGCAAGAAGCGCGGCCCAAACCCGAGGCACGTTGCCACGCGCTTTTTGTCGCGCACCACGTGGCGGATTTTCTGCAAGCTTGCCTCATTCGCGTCGTTCATTTCAATGAACGCGAGCGTCGCGAAATAGTCGCCCGCTTTGATTCGCGCGAGATGCGCACGGAGATACGAGGCCAGCGATTTGTCGTTTCCCACTGCGCTGCCCAGTGCTGCAGCGTTTTTTTCATCGGTGAAGAGCTTGATACCCTTCTCTTCCAGAATCGGCTGCTCCGCCGGCAGCGAGCCGCTCTTTTCATACTGATCCGTCAAATTCCGCGTGGCCACTTTGCTCGCTTCCACGTCCGGCTGATTGAATGCATTGATGCCGATGATCGAGCCCGCGACCGCCGTGGCAATTTCCCAGCGGAAAAATGACTGCCCGATGTCGTAGGCGTCGCGCAGCGACATTCGCACCACCGGATGCCCCGCTTTTTCGAGCGCCGCCACTTTCGCGTCCTGACTCGCGTCCGGCGCGGATTCGAGTCGCACGTACGCGAACACGCGATCGTTGCCGTAAACCTCCGGCGCGCCAATCTCCTCGCGGTCCACCGGTATCAAGCCCTTGCCTTGCTTCCCCGTCGATTCGGCAAGCAACTGTTCAAGCCATGCACCCAGATCGCGAATTCCCGGCGACGTGATCAGCGTCACTTTGTCGCGTCCGTTTTTCGCCAGCGTTCCCAGAATCACGCCCAGCACCGCGCCCGGATTTTCCTTCGCGGGGACGGAAGAAGCGCACGCCTGCACCATCTCTTCGGTACGATCGAGGAATTTGCGCACGTCCATTCCCATGACCGCGCCGGGCACCAGCCCAAAATCCGAAAGCGCCGAATATCGCCCGCCAATGCTCGGTACGCCGTGAAATACCTGCCGGAACTTGTCGGTTGCCGCAACCTCCTCGAGCTTCGAGCCCGGATCGGTGATGGCGACGAATTGCTTTCCCGCGCTTTCCGCGCCGGAAGCTTGCTTGGTGCGCTCGAAGAAATACTGCTTGAAAATATTCGGCTCGAGCGTGGTTCCGGATTTGCTCGACACGATGAAAAGCGTCCTCTTCACGTCGATCTTCGATTCGACAGCCTTGATTTCCGCGGGATCGGTCGAGTCCAGAACGTGCAGCTCCGGATAGCCATCGATTTTGCCGAAAGTCTTGCTCAGCACTTCCGGACACAAACTCGAACCGCCCATGCCCAGCAGCAGCGCGTGCGTGAATTTCTGCGCTTTGACCTCGTTCGCCAACTTCCGCAAGCTGATTCGCTTGCACCATCTGATCTTCGGTCACGCCCAGCCAGCCCAGCCATTTCGATTCGTCGGTGTTGGTCCACAGCGTCGCGTCGCGCGCCCACAGCCGGCGCATTTTCCCCGCGCTGGCCCATTCATCTAGAGTTTTTTTTACCTCGTTGTCGAGCCCTTGCGAAAGCGAATACGTCTGCATCGCTGTCTTCGGCGTCGCCGCCTGCTTCATCGTGGATTCGACCGCCGCAATGAGCTTCCCAAAAGCTTCGGCGAAAAGCTTTACGCCGTCGTCGACCAAATCATCGGTGACCTGTTTCATCGAAATGCCGACGCGCGCCAGCGTTTGCATCGTTTCGCGCGCCGCTTCCACGCCGTCGATCAAGCTCGCACGCACTTTCCCGTGATCGCGAAACGCGTCCAGCGTCGCCGGCGGAATCGTGTCCACCGTGGCGTCGCCGATCAGCTCTTCCACGTACATCACGTCGCGATAATTCGGATTCTTTGTGCTGGTGCTGGCCCACAGCAAACGCTGCGTGTGCGCACCCTTCGCCGCGAGCGCCTCCCACCGCGGCCCGCTGAAAATCTCCTGATAGCGCGCGTAGGCCATCTTCGCGTTCGCGATGGCCACTTTGCCGAGCAGACTCTGCAGTTGCGCGCGTTCATCCGCCTTCGTCGTGGTTTTCAGGCGCTCGCCCACGGTTTTGTCCACGGAGCGTGTCGATGCGGCTCACGAAAAAGCTCGCCACGCTTCCGATCTTGCTGACGTCGCCGCCGTTCTTCACCAGCGTTTCAAGCGCCGTGAGGTAAGCCTGGGCCACCTGCTCGTACATTTCCTGCGCGAACAGCAGCGTAATATTGATGTTGATGCCTTCGCTCATCAGCTGCTGAATCGCCGGAACCCCTTCCGGAGTTCCCGGGATCTTGATCATCACGTTTTCGCGATTCACGCTTTTCCACAAACGCCGCGCTTCGGCGATCGAGCCGTTCATGTCTCGTCGCCAGCAGCGGAGAAACTTCCAGGCTCACGTAGCCATCGCCGCGCTTCGTTTTGTCGTACACCGGCCGCAAAATATCCGCGGCGTCCTGAATGTCACGAATCGCCAGCAACTCGTAGCGCGCCTTCGCATCCAGCTCCGGGCGCGAATCGAGCGACTTCAAAAAATCCGCGTAATCCGTGCTGCCGGTGATGGCCTTTTCGAAAATCGACGGATTCGAAGTCATCCCGCGCAATCCATCGTCGTCAATCAGCCGCTGCAGCTCCCCGCTGGTCAGCAAGCTTCTCGCGGATGTAATCCAGCCACACGGACTGCCCAAACTTCGCCAGTTCCTTCAGCGGATTCGCCGTTTTCGTTTTTTCCTGACTTCCGGCTGTTTGCGTTCCCATCACGCGTGCTCCTTCCCGGCGCTCGCCGGCAAACTGTACTTTTTCTCGATGGCTTCTATCTTATCAACTCTGCGCTGCAGCCGTTCCTGGCCTTTTTCGTGGCCCCAATAATTCGCAGCGAGAAAATACGTCACCAATTCCTGCGCCAGCATCGGCCCGATCACGCGCGCGCCCAGCACCAGCACGTTCATGTTATCGTGCTGCACTCCCTGATGCGCGGAATACGAGTCGTGGCACATGCACGCGCGTATGCCCGGAATTTTATTCGCCGCGATGCACGCGCCCACACCGCTGCCGCAAATCACGATGCCGCGCTCGACGCGCCCCGCGATCAGCGCCTCGCCGACGGCCTGGGCGAAGTCCGGATAATCCACCGACGCTGGGCCGTTCGTCCCGAAGTCCGTCACGTCATGCTTCGCGTCGCGCAAAATCGCTGCAAGCTGGTCCTTCATCAAATATCCCGCGTGGTCGGCGCCGATTCCGATTCGCATCGTCTACCTCGCTTTGCCCAGAAGCTCTTTCGCGGTGGCCACAACTCGCTCCGGCAGAAACCCGAATTTCTTCTGTAACTCCTTGAGCGGCGCGGAAGCCCCAAATGTGTGCATCCCAATCGTGCGCCCGAGCGGCCCAACGTACCGGCGCCAGCCCATCGTCGACGCCTGCTCCACCGAGATTCGCGCGGTCACGTCCGGCGGCAGCACGCTATCGCGATACCCTTCCGGCTGATGATCGAAAATCTCCCATGACGGCATGCTGACCACGCGCGCGCGAATTCCTTCCGCCGTCAGCCGTTCGTAGGCCTCCACCGCGAGCGACACTTCGCTGCCGGTGGCCAGCAGTAAAAGCTCCGGCTTTCCGCCCTCCGCATCCGCCAAAACGTACGCACCCTTCGCCAGGCCCGCCGCCGATGCATACTTCGCGCGGTCGAGCGTCGGCAGTGCTTGCCGGCTCAGCACCAGCGCCACCGGCTCGTGCGGAAACTGCAAAATCAACCGCCACGCCTCGGTCACTTCGTTCGCATCCGCGGGTCGCAGCGTAATCAATCCCGGAATCGCGCGCAGCGCCACCAATTGCTCGATCGGCTGATGCGTCGGCCCATCTTCTCCCACGCCGATCGAATCATGCGTGAACACGTAAATCACCGGCACTTCCATCACTGCGCTCAACCGGATCGGCTCGCGCATGTAATCGCTGAAAATCAGAAACGTCGAGCCGTACGGCCGGATTTTCGAGAGCGAAAGCCCGTTCAGCACCCCGCCCATCGCGTGCTCGCGTATGCCGAAGTGAAAATTTCGCGCGCCGTAGCTCTGCGCTTCGAAATCCCCCGCGCCATCGAACGTCAGCCGCGTCTTCGTTGACGGAGCCAGATCCGCCGACCCGCCGATCAGCCAGGGAATATTCTGCGCGACCACGTTCAGCACTTTCGCCGACGAATCGCGGCTCGCGATTCCTTTTGCATCCGCGGGGAATGTCGGCAAATTCTTGTCCCAACCCTCCGGCAATTCGCGGCGCTGCATCCGCAAAATGCACGCGGCCATCTCCGGATACTTCTGTTCGTATGCCGCGAAGAGCTTCATCCAGCCGTCGCGTGCCTGTTTTCCGCGCTTCCCCACGCCTGCCGCAAAATTTTCCCGCACGCCATCCGGCACCAGAAACTTCGCGTCCTCCGGCCAGCCGTAGAATTTCTTCGTCAGACGAACTTCCTCTTCTCCCAGCGGCTCGCCGTGCGCCGCCGCCGTATCCTGCTTGTGCGGCGCGCCGTACGCGATGTGGCTATCGACGATAATCAATGTCGGCTTGCCGGTGCCCGCCGCGAATTTCGTGAACGCCGCGGCCAGCGCCTCCGTGTCGTTCGCGTCTTTCAGGTGCATCACATTCCATTTGTATCCCGCGAACCGCACTGCGACATCCTCATCAAACGCCAGGTCCGTGTGCCCTTCGATGGTGATGTGATTGTTGTCGTATATCCAGCACAGGTTGTTGAGCGCCAGATGTCCCGCAAGCGACGCCGCTTCGCTGGAAATTCCCTCCATCATGTCGCCGTCGCCGCAAATCGCCCACACCTTGAAATTGAACATCTCAAAATCCGGCCGGTTGAAATGTTTCGCCAGCCAGTCGTTGGCAATCGCCATTCCCACGCTGTTCGCAAGGCCTTGGCCGAGCGGCCCTGTGGTCGTTTCCACGCCGGAAGTCCAGCGATACTCCGGATGCCCGGGACATTTGCTGTCGAGCTGCCGGAACCGCTTGATGTCTTCCATCTTCACCGCAAGCTCGCCCAGCTGCTCATATTTCGGATTCACTGCCTTCACGCCCGCCAAATGCAGCAGCGAATACAGCAGCATCGACGCGTGCCCGTTCGACAGCACGAAGCGGTCGCGATTCGGCCAGATCGGATCGTCCGGATCGAAGCGCAGGAATTGTTGCCACAGTGTGTACGCAACCGGCGCCAGCGCCATCGGCGCTCCGGGATGGCCGGAGTTGGCCTGCTGCACCGCATCCATCGCCAGCGTGCGAATCGTGTTGATGCAAAGCTGGTCGATCTCTCGCTGCGTTTTCGCCACCTCAGTCAGCGTGCCCATTCTTGTGCAACCCTCCGTTGATTCCGCCGCGCTGCAACTCAATTTCGCGCGGCTCGCGCCACCCTCCATCTTATCGCTTTGAGCGCCCCGTGGCGAATGAACCGCTCGTGACAATCGCGTTGCTCTCGAAGTCACAGCTCATGTATTTGACTCATTTAACGCTTGCAACGTCGCATCGCCGCCAGCAATCCAACTGTACGTGCCCGATCTCTTCTTGCGCCGCGGTTTCCCAAGTCTCTACGAAGGCGTGCTGCGCCTGCCCGTGATTCGCAGCATTCGCCGTCAGGAACACGAGCTGCTTCGCCGCACGTTCACTGAAAATTTGCGTTCCTCCGACGACGTTCTGGAAGTTGGCGCGGGCACCGGGTACTACACCTTCGAAATCGGCGGCCTGGTTCGCAGCGTCATGGCTCTCGAACGCGCCCCTGGTATGACGGCGATCCTCAAGCAAAGAATCGCCGCCTCCGTCACGCCAAACATCACTCCCCCTATCACCATGGTCGAATCCGATTTTCTCTCTTACGCGCCCGGCAGGACATTCGACGTAGTCATCGCCATTGGCGTGCTCGATTCGGTCATCGACTGGCGCCCGTTTCTTGATCGATGCATCTCGCTTGCCACCCGCCGCGTCATCCTGACCATTCCGCGCTCGAGCTTCTGGGCCAGCATCCATTCATTTTTTGGCGGAATGATGGGCGTGCGCGTTCGCGTTTACCACCCGGACGAGCTCGCGCGCCACTTGCGCGGCCGCCGCTTTAAACTCTACGAAACTGGCCTGCAAACGCGCTGGACGCACGGCCTCACCCTCGTCGCCGTCATCGAAACGGATAATTTGTATTGTGAATTTTGCCGCGATTGACTACAGGGAGAGAGCCGCGTGCATAAACACGCGCGCCTGCGGCTAACGAACAAGTTTCTGCAGCAGTTGTTTCCCCTCGGATTCGCTGAGCACGTGCTTGCGCATCAGCGCGATGATCAATTCATTCAATACAAATCCAGCCTCTGCACGCCCGGCTTCCTGTTGCACGTACTCTTGCGGTTCGTGCGCCACCCTCTCCGGAGGTATCTTGCCGCTTAGGTTTCCGAGCCATTTCTCCAGCACAAAGAGCTGATCCGGTTCCACCGAAGTGAACGCTAGTCCCATCCCCATTCCCATTTGTGCGTAAACGACACGCGCCTTTGCTTCGAATGTCTTCTGCTCAAATGTGAGCTGCAAAATTGTATCTGTTCCAACTGGGAACGGACTGATGCTGTCGATGAAACAGCCGCCGCGTCCCAAATCGGAACTTCGCGCGGACAGTCGCGCATTTGACTCCGCTTCAATCACATCTGCCGCAGCCGTAAAGGGATAGCGAACACTCTCACGCCGCTCCTGCACCGGCATTTCGACGAGTTTCGGAATCTGTTTCGTATTGGTTGCCATCTTCATGTCCCTATAACACAACCCAAGCACGCGGCATGCCAATTCTCGCCAAACGTCGCCTCATCCGCCCTTACTGAATTTTCGCAGCCGGAATACATAACTTTCGGAGCAGCGCACTCACGCAGATGATCGTTCCGCGTTCTTTTCGCTCATCAATACAGCAGCACGGCGATGTGGTACTGACTGAGGCCGTCTTCGGAGGATTTTGTGCACGCGCCAACCTCTGCCGTGGCGTATCGGCCGGATTCGATTGTGCGCTCGAGTGAGGCCGGCAGGGTGCTTAGATCGGTGCTCGAGAACTGCGCGGTGAACCTTGGCTGTGGATTGAGGGTGTAACCGCTCTCGCAGACGCGCCGCGCGTCGCCATTATCAAATCGAATCGTCAGGCCGGCGGCTCGAATCGGCGCTTCTACTTCTTTTTCCTGTTCCGCCAGTGATAGAGTCGCGAGTGCGCGAGAAAAGTCTTCCACGGCGAAGAAATTTTCGCCTTGTTGAACGACCGAGATTCCGATTGAGTTCGATCGTGGATCGAGCAGATTGTGACGGTGCGGCGGCGAATTCATCCAGCCTGTGTGGATGACCACTGCGCTCGGCCCGACGGCAATATTTTCGGCGGCCGCCGACATCCTTGCACCCGCTTGCTTTTCGCGCGTTGGCAGGTCCGGTTCGCCGGGAAATTGGTGCGACAATGTGTTCTGCTGAGCCATCCGCAAAGCGTGCCCGCGCGCCGCCTCGGCCAGAGATGCATCCCATTTCAACGCCGGAATCCCCCGGGACGATCGCTCCTGGTTCGCCAAATCAAACAGCACTCGCGCGGATTCTTCGATCTTCGCTTGCGCCGCGCCGCATCGGGAGAGCAGAACAAAGAAAGCCATTCCTATCAATGCCGCAATTTTGGCTGCCCTCCGCATGCCACAGGCCTCCAAAGATCCAATGCTAAACAGCAGAAATTTACCCGCAAGCTCGCATCGTGCACGTTCAGCTTCGCTATACAGCCGCCGATGAAGCCGATGAATAAGACTATGCTCGGCTGTGTCGCAAAACTACAACTATTCCCGGCATCTTGTGTTTTATCTAAGGGGCTATTGGCCGCGCGAACCACTCGTTTAGGTGTCGCTGCATCTATATACTTTACGCCTGACACAGTGGCGCAACAGAATCGCATCGCGATGCGGGCTGTGGTATCGCTGTGGTATCAAGGAGCGAGGTCAGGAGTACGATCAACTACGGAGATCTCACGATGAAAAGCAGAAATCTCTTCTGCAAGCCGATGGTCGTCGTCACCGCCGCAGCGCTGTTCTTGTTTTGGGCGTTTCCGCGCTATGCCGCCGCACAGGACGATCCGTCATCGCGCGTCGCGCAGTTGAACATGGCCCAGGGAACCGTCTCGTTTCAGCCTGCCGGTGAACAAGACTGGGTCGCCGCCGATTTCAATCGCCCATTGACTACCGGCGACAGTTTGTGGGCCGACCAGGATTCGCGCGGCGAATTGCACATTGGCGGCACCAGCCTGCGCATCTCCAGCCAAACAGGGCTCACTTTCCTGAATCTCAACGACCGCACCGTGCAAATCCAGCTCGCGCAGGGCTCGCTCGAAGTCACCCTCCGCCAGCTCGATAGCGGCGACGCCTACGAAATCGACACGCCGAACATTGCTTTCTCCCTCCTGCAGCCGGGCACTTACCGCGTGGATGTTGACCCGGAAGGCCAAACCACCACCATCTCCGTTTTCAACGGCCAGGGCCAAGTCACCGGCGGCGGAAACTCCTACGATCTGAATTCCGGTCAGCGCGGCGCCTTCACCGGAACCGATACGCTCTCTTACGACGTTTCATCCGTCGCCGCGAACGATGATTTTGATAACTGGTGCCACTCACGCGACGACGCCGAAGACCAGTCCCAGTCCGCGAACTACGTTTCCACCGATGTCACCGGCTACGAACAGCTTGACGCCAACGGCACCTGGGAAGACGTTCCGGACTATGGCGAGGTCTGGGTTCCGAGCGGAGTTCCCGCCGGATGGGCGCCCTATCACTATGGCCACTGGGTTTGGATTGAGCCATGGGGCTGGACGTGGGTCGACGATGAACCCTGGGGTTTTGCGCCGTTTCACTACGGCCGCTGGGCTTTCGTCGGCGGTTACTGGGGCTGGGTGCCCGGCCCGCGCGTCATGCATCCGGTTTACGCTCCCGCGCTCGTGGTGTTCGTTGGCGCTGGCGCAAACGTGGCCTGGTTCCCTCTTGGCCCGCATGAAGTTTATATTCCCGCGTATCATGCCAGCCCGCGCTACATGCAATACATCAACGTGACCAACGCGCGCGTCACCAACGCGGAAGTCACCAACGTCTATGCGCACAACGTCGACGTCACGCACATGACTTACGTCAACGAAAACGTCCATGGCTCCATCACCGCGGTCTCGCACGACACGTTCGTCAACGCGCGTCCCGTCGCCCGCGCCGCCGTTGTGTGAATTCCGAACAACTGCGTGGCTCTGCGGTTCTGGCCGCGCCGCCGGTGACCCCGCAACGCCAGAGCATCATTGCCGCGGACGCCAGGCCTGCCCCGCATCCGCCTGTGAGCTTCGCCACTCGACCCGTTGTCGCCAAGCTCTCACCGCCTCCGCCGACGGTGCCCTTCGACCGCCGTCAGCCGGCCCTCGCGACGCAGCCCGGCCAACCGCTCACGCCCGAGAAACTCGACCAGATGCGCAAGCCCGGCGAGGAATACAACCGTCCAACCGTGAAATACACTCCGCCGGCTCACGCGACCAATCCTCCGCAAAGCCGTTCGGCCCAAACCCTCTAAGCCGTCCAAAAACCGGCAAACCGCACTAGCCAGCGAGGCTATTCGTATCGAAGCGCGACCATCGGGTCGACTTTCATCGCGCGGCGCGCCGGGATGTAACAAGCCGCCAGCGCGACTGCCGCCAGCAAGAGCGACGCGCTGACATAAGTGAGCGGGTCAAGCGGCGAAATACCGAACAGAAAATTGCCCGCAACGCGCCCGATCCCCGCTGCCGCCAGCACGCCCACCGCAAGTCCAGCGCCCACAATGATGAATCCCTGACCGAAAATCATCCGCAGAACATCGGTCCGCTGCGCACCCAGCGCCATGCGAATGCCAATCTCGTGCGTTCGCTGGCTTGCCGCGCACGACACCACTCCATAAACGCCGACCACCGCGAGCATGAGCCCTAGGTTCCAAGCGAAGCGGCCAGCCCTGCTCCAATCTCGTAAAGCATAAGTCCGCCCAGCGTATCCAGCGCCTCCGTCATTGTCTGGACATCAAAGACGGGCATTGCCGGAGCCAGCGAATGAATCAGCCCCACAATTTCGCGATTCATGGTCTCGAGCGGCAGACTTGTGCGTAATTGCAGCGTCACCGGCGTGTGATACTGCTGCGCAAAGGGAAGATACATATAAGGCTCAATTGGCCGGTGAAGATTGTGAGTCCTGCTGTTCTTCGCTATGCCCACCACTTCAATCGGATCTTTCGGATCATCTCCGTTGACGGAGTCGATGACTGCGCTTGATGCCATTATGCTTGTGAAATGCCGTCCAATCGGATCCTCGCCATGCCAGTATTTTTCCGCCATCGCTTCGTTGATGACGGCCACATGCGCCGCACTCTGGCCATCCGAATCGACGATGCCACGCCCGCGAACAACGGGAATTCGCATGGTGTCGAAATATTCCGGCGAAACGGCATTGTAACTAATCGATGGCGCGCTTTGACCCGGAGGTGGCTGGTAACCCTCGATCTTCACCTCTTCGTCCAACCCGGCGTAGCCCATCGGAACCGTTCCCGCGAGACTCGCTGTTTCCACGCCGGGCAAAGCCCTCACGCGCGGCAGCAGATTCTGCAGAAAATCCCGTCCCTGCGCCTCGTTGTATCCCACCTGATGCGCATCCAGCGAGAAGTTAAGGACATTGCTGGGGTCAAATCCCAGATTCGAGTGCTCCACGCTCCGCAAACTTCGCACAAAGAGCCCCGCGACAATCAGCAGCGTCAGCGAGCCGCCCACTTGCGCCACCACAAGAACGCTGCGCGCGCGCTGCCGCCTCGCCGTCGCTGTCCGCCCGCTTGCATGTAGCAGATCATTCAAGTTGCCCCGCGTAGCGCGCAGTGCCGGCGCGATTCCTACGACGACACCGGTCAGAAGAGCAGCCCCAAAGGCGTAGGCAAACACACGCCAGTCGAATTGGAAATCCAGCACCAAAGGAATCGTCGTCTTCAGATTGATCGACCCAAGCCAGTTGCTGCTGAGCAGTCCCAGCACAATTCCGCCTGCGCATCCCAGCAGCGCGAGCAGAAGGCTCTCCGTTAACAGTTGGCGCACCAGCCGGCTCCTGCGGGCGCCCACTGCGGCGCGAAGCGCCATCTCGCGCTCGCGGACCGACGCTCGCGCCAGCAATAAATTCGCCACATTCAAACAAGCCAGCAACAAAACCAGCGCAGCAAGAACCAGAAAAAACGTACCCGTAAGCAGGATCGCTGTCACCGCGGACGGATCGTCGACCGGGCTCAGTGGGCTGAGTGGGAATGCCAGAGCGACATCCACTTATCGGCCTCCGGGTACTGCGCGGAGAGCCGGTGAGCAATCACGTTCAATGCCGGTTGCGCGGAGACCAGCGTCACGCCGGGCTTCAATCGAGTGTAGATCCCTAACTGTGCCAATTTTCGATTCGCAACGAAGTCGTTGCCGGCGTCACCGGTAACCAATGCCATACCCAGCGGCAGATAACCTTGCATGTCCAGGAGGGGCGAGATGCCGTGAAATCCCTTTGGTGCCACGCCGATGATGGTGACCGGCCGGCCGTTGATCAGCACGCTCTTGCCGAGCACTTGCGCATCGCCACCGAAGTGCGCCTTCCAGTAAGCATAGCCGAGCACCAGGACCGGTTCGTCATCCATGGACTTTCCCGGCTTTGGCTCGATAAAAGTTCCCAGCGCCGGTTTCACGCCCATGGTCCGGAAGAAATTGCCGGTGACGTAGCTCGTACAAATCGGCTCGCCATTGCCGTCGACGCTCAATCCGTCCATCGATATCAGGTCCATCGACGCAGCGACATCGGAAAACTCCGTCGCGGATTGTTTGCGGATATCCTCCAAATCCGGATACGAAAAGTCGGCCGAGTACGTGCCGCCGATCTCCTCTGTGGCCAGCGTAGCAACCTGCCCGGCATTCGGCACCGGCGATGGCCGCAGCAGAATCGAATCCACCATGCTGAAAATCGCCGTGTTGGCGCCAATCCCGAGCGCCAGCGTCACCACGGCAACCGCCGTAAACCCGGGATTCTTCCGCAGCATTCGCAGCCCGAAGCGAATGTCCTGCCACAGAGTCTGAATCGTCGTTTCCCATCCCGCAGCCCGCACTTTTTCCTTCACCGACTCCGTGCTGCCCATCTCCATACGCGCCTCCCGCAGCGCCTGCTCGCGGCTCAATCCCATTTGCATTCTTGCCGCGGCCCTCTGCTCCACAAAATTCGCGCAACTCTTCATCCAGCTCCGCATCGGCTTGTTTTTTTCGCACCAGCCCGCGCACGCCGTTCACAAAACTTCCGTAAAGCCATTCCGAACTTACCCTCCACGACTTTCGCTTTTCGATTCTCACTCGTATCGCAGCGCCACCATGGGATCCACGCGCATCGCACGGCGTGCAGGAATATAGGTTGCCACCAACGCAACCGCGGCCATCGCAGCGATGGCCAATGCAATCGTCCACGGATCATTCGCCGTCAGCCCAAACAGAAGCTGACGAACCAATCGAGTGATCCAGATGGAGCCGAGGACCCCGGCAGAATCGCCAGCGACGAGGACAATTGCTGCGTCACGCATCACCATCCGCAGAATCGACCCTTGCTGCGCGCCGAGCGCCATGCGAATGCCGATTTCGTGCGTGCGCAGCGTCACCACGTAGGACATCACTCCGTAGAGTCCAATCGCCGTCAGCAGCAGCGCCAGCCCTCCAAAGAACCCGGAAAGGACGGCGAGTAGATGTTCCTGCGCCACGCCATCATCCGCTTCCTGCTTCAGCGTCAGGAATTGCAGCGACGCCAGCTTGTTCACGCTGCCCATCGCCTCGCGCACCGCCGGAATCAGCGCGCCCGGATTCATCGCGGTCCGAATCTCAAAGGCGCTGAACTCCGCCACCATGCCAACCTGCGCGATAGGAACATAGGCTGTAGGCAGAAAATCCTGGCGTAAGGAATCGTACTTCGCGTTTTGCACCACGCCGATGATTTCGAGCGGCTTGTCGCTGAACATTGCCTTGTTGTCGAACATGAGATGTTTCCCGACGGGGTTTTGGCCCGGGAAATAGATCTGTGCCAGCAATTGATTAATCACCACGACATGCGTCGCCGTGGCCGAGTCACGCACATCAAACTTCTTCCCTTCCAGCACCGGAGTTCGCATTGTGGAGAAAAATCCCGGCGTCACCCAGTTCAAATACACCTCGGGTTCAGCACCCGCTGGGAGGCTGATAGCCGGGCACCTTCACGTCGAGGCTCCATTCATTGCCGGAGAGGGGCGTCATCCAGCACTGGCTCGCCGAGACAACCCCTGGAAGCGCCTGCAACTTCGCGAGCATTTGCCCATAGAGCGGCGCCAGCGCAGGCTGCGCGAGTCGCTGCGTTATGAACATTCGTTTCGACCATAAGAACGTTGTTGCGATCGAAGCCCGCATCGAGAGCCATTAATTTGTGAACGTACGAATGAAAAGGCCCGTGCCGATCAGCAGAATCAGCGAGCAGCGCCACTTGCACCGCGACAATCCAACGCGCAGCAGCCGAATGCGAGCGTCCGCCTGTGCCCTGCGCCTGCCCTTCTTTCATCGCGGACATGGCCGACATACGCGTGGTGCGCAGCGCCGGCAAAATGCCAAAAAGCAAACCGCATAGCAGGGCAATGCCAATTGTGAACGCCAACACGCGACCATCCATCTTTAGGTCCAGAAACACCTGGCTCTGCCGCTGTGGAAACGAAGCGCACCAGTAATGCGCTGCCCCATCGCGCGAACAAAACCCCCAGAAGCGCGCCCGCACCCGACAGCACCACGCTCTCCGTCAGTACCTGGCGAATCAGCCTGCCTCGCGACGCGCCCAAGGACAGTCGCACCGCAATTTCTTTTTGCCGCGCCGCCGAACGTGCCAGCAGCAGACTCGCGATGTTCGCGCACGCAATCAGCAGCACCAGCCCCACGACAAACATCAAAATCTCCAGCGGCCGGCTGTATTGCTGACGCAAGCCGTATAAACCGCCGGTGCCTGTGGCTCCGGGGAAAATCGCAAACGTATATTTTCGAAATGTCGTCTGCTGTTTCGCGTTGTAATTCTTTGGAACCACGGCGGCAAAAAGCGGGTGCGACAGTACTTTCATGCGCGCATCCGCCTGCTCCACTATCATTCCCGGCTTGAGCCGCCCCATCATGAACAGCCACCAGGCTGCGCGCTCATCGAGGAACGAATCCTTGCCGCGCAAGATCGCTTCCGCGCAAATCGGTATGGCTGCGTCGAGCTTGTCCCCCACATCCGTGCCGAAAAAACCCTGCTGCGCCACGCCCACGATGGGGAACGCATGCCCGTCAAGGCGAATCATGCTGCCGATCGCGCCTTCCGCGCCGCCATAGTGGCTTTGCCAAAATCCATAGCCCAGCACCGCGACGCCGCCGCAACCGCGCACGTCATCCGATGCCGCCAATAAACGCCCGGCGGCCGGGCGCACGCCGAGCGTCGTGAAATATTGCCCGCTCGCGTAGACGCCGTGAATATTGTTCTCTTCGCCGCCCTCGGCAAGATCAAACGTTTCTGGCGACCAGGCAAACACGCCCGAAAACACATCCTGATGGTCGCGGACTTGCTCCCAAATAGGATTTGTGACGCTTTGCCGCGGAGTGGCGGACACCGGCGAGTGAAACTTAATCTGCACCAACTGCTCGGGATTCTGCACCGGCAGCATGTGCAGCATCACCGCATCAATCAAACTGAAAATCGCAGTGTTCGCGCCAATTCCCAGCGCCAGCGAAAGCAGCGCGATCGCCGTGATCACCGGCGTCTTACGCAGGAGGCGAATCGCGAAGCGCACATCCTGCCAGAACGAACTGAACGCCGTCTCCCATCCTACTGCCCGCACCTTTTCCTTCACCGATTCCGCGCTTCCCATCTCCATACGCGCCTCCCGCAAAGCCTGCTCCCGGCTCAAACCCATCCGCATTTTTGCCGCGGCCCTCTGCTCTACAAAATCGCGCAGCTCTTCATCCAACTCCGCATCGGATTCTTTTTTCCACACCAGCCCGCACAGTCCATGCGCAAAACTTCGCAGCCACGCCATTGTTTTCACGCTCCGTCACTCATAGCGCAGCGCCACCATCGGATCCACGCGGGTCGCCCGTCGCGCCGGAATCCAGCACGCCACCACCGCCACCGCCGTCAGAATCACCGCCACGCCAATAAATGTCGCCGGATCATTCGGCACCACGCCATAAAGGAACTGCGTCAGCAAGCGGCTCAGCGCCAGCGCGCCTGCCAATCCCACCGCGACTCCGATCAGCACCAATTTCAGCCCTTGACCAACCACCATTTTCAGAATGTCTTTTCGCTGCGCTCCCAACGCCAGCCGCACGCCAATCTCCGAAGTGCGCTGCGCCACCGAATATGCAATCAGCCCATAAAGCCCGATCAGCGAGAGCAGCAACGCGCTCGCCGCAAAAATTCCCAGCAGCACCGTCCGGAAATGCGAATCGCTCACCGAAGTCGCAATGTTCTCTTCCATGGTGCGAATTCTCACCAACGGCTGATTCGCGTTCAAATCGTGCACCGCGCTCCGCAGCGCGGACGCTTCCGTATGCGGATCCTTCGCCGTGCGCATCACAATCGACATCGTAAAAATAGGGATCAGCGAATCCGCCTGTCGGTACGAAAGATACATCTCCGCTTTCGCCTCGCTGGCCAGGCTCTGCTTCATGTCGCCGACAATCCCCACAATCTCCATCCACGGCACCTGATTATCCGGCAGCGCGCCGACCTGAATGTGCTTCCCCAGCGCCGACTGACCCGGGAAATACTCCTTCGCCATGCTCTCATTCACCACCGCGACGTACGCGCCGCGCTCCGTATCCGATTCATTGATCAGCCGCCCTTGCAGCAACGGCACGTGCAGCGTCTCCAAGTACCTCGGCGTCACCGGTCGGTACCCCACCAAAATGTAATCGTTCGCCGTCTTCGGCGGCCGCCCCTGAATATTGAAATGGATCGCCGCGCCATTGCCGGTCACCGGAAGCACGAGCGCGCCCCCCGCCGATTGCACGCCCGGCAAACTCCGCGCGCGCTCCAGCAGCCTGTCGAAAAATTCCATGCGCTGCGCCGGTTGCGCGTACGCTTTCGGCGACAGCGGCACATCCGCTACCAGCAAATTCGTCGCCTGAAAACCCGGCTGCACATCCTGCAAACGCGCGAAGCTGCGAATCAGCAACCCTGCGCCAATCAACAGCACCAGCGCCAGCGCCACTTCCGTCACCACCAGAACATTTCGCACGCGATGCCGGCTCGCTCCTGCCGTCGAGCCGCGCGACGCATCGCTCAGCGCCGGCCGGATATCCATCTTGGCCATCTGCAGCGCCGGCGCCAGCCCAAACAAGATCCCCGCCAGCAGCGCGACGATCACCGTGAACCCCAGCACGCCTCCATCCAATCCAATTTTCCCCACCGGCGGAATCGTCCGCGACGCCAGGTTCAGCAGCGGCGTCATAATCAACTGCGCCAGCAACAATCCAAACGCCGCGCCCACCAGCGCCAGCAATATGCTTTCCGTCAGCAGTTGCCGCACCATCCGCCAACGCCCCGCGCCCAGCGCCGCACGCACCGCAATTTCTTTGTGACGCGACGTCGCCCGCGCCAGCAGCAAGTTCGCAATATTCCCGCACGCAATCAGCAGCACCAGCACCACGGCGCCGAGCAGCACCAGCAGCGCCGGCCGCACATTCTGCACCGTGCTTTCTTGCAAGCCGTCGACATTTACGCCCATCCCCGTGTTGTAGATGGGATATTGCTTGTCCAATCGAACCACAATCGTGTTCATTTCCGCGCGCGCTTGGGCCAGCGTCACGCCGTCGCGCAATCTTCCGATCGCGATGATCCCCGGATGCCAATTGCGGTCGTCCGGCAGCGCATGCGCCCACGGAGCGAACGGCACCATCACGTCCGCCGGCCCGATGATCTGGAACCCCGGCGGCAAAATTCCTGTCACCGTGTATGACCGGTCGTCGAGCGTGATGTTTTTCCCCACGATGCTCCGGTCTCCGCCAAAATTTCGCTCCCAGAAGCCGTAGCTCAACAAAACGACTGCCGGCCCGCCGAAGCGGTCTTCCTCCGTCGTGAACGTGTGCCCTTCGAGCGCATTCACGCCGAGCAACGGAAATAAACTCGCCGTAGCAAATTGCGCCTGGAGTCTCTGCGGCTCGCCCTGCCCCGTCAGCGTCATAGGTTGTTGATGCAGCGCGGCAATTCGCTCAAATGACTGCGCCTGATCGCGAAAATCTACATAGTTCTCGTACGACGGCCCAATCACCGAAGCGAATGCCCACCGTTCCGTCACCAGGCACAGCTTCCCCGAATCGCGAAACGCCAGCGGCCGCAGCAGCACTGCGTTCACCACGCTGAAGATCGCGCTGTTCGCGCCAATTCCCAGCGCCAGCGTCAGCACCGCCACCGTCGTGAACCCCGGATTCTTTCGCAGCATCCGCAGGCCGTAGCGAATGTCCTGCCACAGCGTTTCCAGCATCGATTCCCATCCCGCTGACCGCACGTTCTCTTTCACCGAATCCATGCTTCCCGTCTCCATGCGCGCCTCCCGCAAAGCCTGTTCCCTGCTCAGCCCCATTTTCATTTTCGCCGCGGCCGTCTGCTCGACAAAATCGCACAGTTCTTCATCCAACTCCGCATCGGACTCTTTTTTCCGCATCAGCGCGCGAACCCCTTGCACGAATTTCTGCACCATGGCTTACGACGTCTCCAGGATTCGCGCAATCGCCGCGATCTGCCTGCCCCATTCGCGCGTTTCGCTCTTCAGTTGCCGCCGCCCTAGCTCCGTCAAAATGTAATACTTCGCGCGCCGATTATTTTCCGTGGCGCGCCATTCGCACTCCAGCCAGCCCGCGCGCTCCAGCCGCCGGAACGCCGGGAAAAGCGAGCCCGGATTCACCTGGAAAACTCCTTTGCTGATCTGCTCGATGCGCATCGCGATTCCGTAGCCGTGCATCGGCTCCAGCGCCAGCGTTTTCAGAATCAGCATGTCCAGCGTGCCCTGCACCAAGTCCGTCGATTTATCCTTTATCAAAGAACGCTCCTTTTGATAATCAAGAGGAAGATACTCCGTTTCTCTCGATTGTCAAGAGGAGAGCAAGGACCGCCTGCGCGCGCCGGACAGTAACCGCTTTCACGCAATTGTCAAAAGGAAGGACACAAACAGAAAGTAAGCGGAATGCTTTCTCGCAAGCCGCCGCTCAGCGGGGTTGCGCTGCGCGGTCCAGCACTTCGCGAATCTTGCGCGCCAGCGTTTTTGGCCCGTACGGCTTTTGCAGCAGCACTGCTCCTTGGGAAGTGAGCGAAGCCAGCCGCGCGCTTTCCTCCGAGTAACCCGAACTGAAAATCACCGGCGTTTCCGGGTTGAGCAGTCGAATCTTTTCGTACGCTTCCGAACCACTCATGCGCGGCATCACCACGTCCAACACGACCATCGCAATGTCCCGGTGGCTTTCGCGGAATTTTTCCACGGCCTCTTCGCCATCCTTTGCCAGAATCACCCGGTAGCCGAGCTTGCGCAACATTTCATCCACCATTTCCCGGTTCCCCGCGTGATCTTCCGCCACCAAAATCGTTTCCGTTCCTCCGCGAACTGAATCTTCTTCCGCTCCGCCTGCGCTTCCCTGCACCGTCCCACCACTCGCTGGCAGATACACGTGGAATATGCTTCCTTTTTGCGGTTCGCTGTATACCTCAATCAGTCCCTCATGTTGCTTTACGATTCCATAGACCGTGGCCAGGCCGAGCCCTGTGCCCTTGCCGACTTCCTTGGTGGTGAAAAACGGCTCGAAGAGGCGCTTCATCGTCGCCGCATCCATGCCCGTGCCCGTATCCGAAATCGATAAGGCCACGTATTTCCCGGGATGCGCATACTCATGCCGCTGCGTATATGTCCGGTCCAGGTCCACGTTGTGCGTTTCAATCAGCAACTGGCCGCCGTTGGGCATCGCATCACGCGCATTGAAGCACAGGTTCATCAACACCTGCTCGAGCTGCGAAGGGTCCGCTCGCGTCGGTTGAAGGTCGGGCGCCAGCACCAGCTTTATTTCAATCTGCTCGCCGATGACCTTCCGCAGCAGTGAGGTCATTTCCCCGATCATCTGGTTCAAGTTCATGATCCGCGGCTCCAGCGTCTGCCGCCGCGCGTACGCCAGAAGCTGCCGCGTCAGGCCGGCCGCTCGCTCCGACTGCACGCGAATCTGCTGAAAATACTTCGCGGCCTTGCCGCCTGCTGGCACCTCGTCGCTTCCCAATTCCGCCCAGCCCATGATCGCGCCGATCACATTGTTGAAATCGTGCGCGATGCCTCCGGCCAGTTTCCCGATGGCTTCGAACTTTTCGAGTTGGTGCATGCGAAGCTCGGTCTGCTTGTGCTCCGCGCGATGTTTCGCCTCGCGCAGCTCGCGATCGATGGCCGGAACCAGCCGCGCGAAATTTCCTTTCATGATGTAATCCTGCGCGCCCACGCGCATCGCATCCACCGCGATGTCTTCGCCGATCGTCCCGGAAACAAAAATAAACGGCACGTCCGCCTGCTTTTCTCTGACCATCTTCAGGGCTGCCACGCCGCTGAAGCCCGGCATCGAGTGATCGGAAATCACCAGGTCCCAGGATTCCAGCAGGCTCATCTGCAGCGCCTCCCCGGTGTCTACGCGCTTGTAGCTTACATCGTAGCCGCCTTTGCGAACCGCGCGCGCCACCATCTCCGCGTCAGCCTCGGAGTCCTCGACAATGAGTAGCTTCAGCGGCTTTTCCATTCTTATTTCGTTCCGGTCTGTGGTGGCTTTTCATTCAGCAGCAGCCAGTACAGCCCGAGCTGCCGCACCGCTTCCGTGAACTGCACAAAGTCCACCGGCTTCCGTACATAACTATTCGCGCCGAAATCGTAGCCTTGCAGGCGGTCGCGTTCTTCGTTCGAGGATGTCAGAATCACCAGCGGTAGCAATTTTGTCCTTTGATCGGCGCGAATACGCCGCAGCACCTCCAGTCCGTCTATCTTGGGGAGCTTCAGATCCAGCAGGATCACATGCGGCATGATGGCGTGGCCATTTTGTTTGCCCGTGCCGAATAAATAATCGAGAGCTTCCGCGCCGTCGTGCGCCACCACCACCTTGTTGGTGATCTTGTTTTTTTCCAGCGCGCGCAGCGTCAGAGCTTCATCATCCGGATTGTCTTCCACCAGCAATATCACCGCTTCACTCATCGGTTCTCTTTTCTCATTGCCTCTCACAACGTGAAATAGAACGTTGCGCCCTGGTCGACTGCACTCTCCGCCCAAATGCGCCCGCCGTGCCGGCGGATGATGCGCTGCACCGTCGCCAGGCCAACGCCGGTGCCGGGAAATTCCGCCGCACTGTGCAGCCGTTGAAACGCCCCGAACAATCGCGCCGAATACGCGGGATCAAACCCGGCGCCGTTGTCCTTCACGTAAAATGCGGATGATCCGTTGCTGTCTGTTTTTCCGAGTTCAATCCGTGCATGCGCCTTCTTGGACGTGAACTTCCATGAATTTCCCAGAAGATTGTCCAGCACCACGTGCATCAGCCGCGGATCGCTCTGGCTTTGCAGCTCCGGCGCAATCACGATCTCCACGTCGCGCTGCGGCTGCGACTCGCGAAGCTCCGCCGCCACCTCTCTTCCGATTTCGGAAAGGTCGGTCGGTTTTCTCTGTATTTCCACGCGCGTGTAACGCGACAGGTTCAGCAGGTCGTCGATCAGCGCTCCCATCCGCTGCGTTGCGGCGCGAATCCGTTGCAGAGAATCCTGCGCGGATTGATCCAGTTTGCCGCCGTAGTCTTCGAGCAATGCCTGGCTGAATCCGTCGATCGCGCGCAGCGGCGCGCGCAAATCGTGCGACACCGAATAGCAAAATGCTTCGAGCTCCTTGTTCGCAACTTCCAATTCCGCGCTGCGCTGCGCGATTTCTTGTTCCGCTCGTTTGCGATCGCTGATGTCCCGGATGGCGCTGGAGATCAGCACGCCCTCTTCCGTTTCTAAAGGGCCCAAACTGATCTCCACCGGAAATTCCGTTCCATCCTTGCGGCGCCCATAAAATTCCAGCCCTGCCCCCATCGGCCGCACCCGCGGTTGCCCGGAAAATCCCTCCCGGTACGCCGGATGCCGGTCACGAAACCGCTCCGGCACCAGGAGCTCGATCTTTTCTCCCAGCAACTCTTCACGCTCGTAGCCAAACAGCTTCTTCACTTGCGCATTGACCAGAACAATCTGGCCTTGCTGATTCACCACCACCATCGCGTCCGGCGCCGCCTCCAGCAACCCGCGGAATTTCCCCTCGGCCCGCTTGCGTCCGGTGAGATCGCGTGTAATTTTTGAGAAGCCGAGCAACTTCCCGTCCTTGCCTCGAACTGCGGTGATCATCACGTTGGCCCAAAAGCGCGATCCGTCTTTTCGGACGCGCCAGCCTTCGTCTTCAAACTGTCCTTCGGAGGCGGCCGCTTTCAATTCACTATCGGGCTTGCCGACTTCGAGGTCTTCCGGCGTGTAAAAGCGCGAGAAATGCCGGCCAATGATCTCTTCGGCTCGGTAGCCTTTGGTGCGCTCCGCTCCAGGGTTCCAAGTGGAAACGCGGCCTTGCGGATCAAGCATGAAGATCGCGTAGTCCCTTACGCTCCCTACCAAGGACCGGAATCGCTCCGCTACCGCTTCCGCGCTCCTGCGATTCTCCATTTCGCTGTGAATCACGATGCTCGCCGTGAACATGAAAACGAATGCCAGCAAATAGCCGAGCAAAAGAGTGTTCTTCATTCTTTGCGAGCTGGCGCTCGCAGCCGCCGTTCGCGCGGCGAGCAACTGCCCTTCTTCATGCAACATCGCCGCAATGATCGTGCGGAGTTTCTCCGTCGTCTCTCCGCTGCCATTGCTTTGCATTGCCGCATCGACGCCGCCTGCGCGGCGCGCTGCAGCGGTCTCTTTCACTTGCACGATTCTTGCCGTGATCAGCGGTTCGAGTTCCTTCAGCCACATTTGCTTCGCGGGGTTATCAGCAGTCAGGTTGCGTATATTTTTCGTGCGCTTGCGAACGCGCACGAGCGCATCTTCGAACTGTGCAAAGTAAGCTTGCTCGCCGGTGAGCATGTAGCCGCGCTGGGTTGTTTCCGCTTCAGCGAGATCGGAAAGAAGTCCATCGAGTTCCTCGCGAACGGCGTGGCTGTGCGCGATCCAGCCTTCGTCATCGGCTGTTTGCATCATGCGGCGGTACGAGAGCACACCCACGCTGACGAGAATTGCCGACGCAAGCCCGAAGGCAATGACAACTTTCCACTTGAAGCTCATCACGACCTGCAGATGTATCGCGGGACAACGAGGCTGAGAGAGGGGTCAGTCCAGGCCCACAAAAACTGTCAAAACAAACCGAATGAAACGTACTGCAACGCTTCGCCTGGAAACATTTCTTGAATGACTAGCTGCTATTTTGATTCAAAACGCTTGAATGTCAAGCAGGTTGTTCTTGCCAAGCACGGAAAGTAACCGCAACGGACAACGCGAAATCGTGACCGCGCCCTGCGCGCCGCATGCGATTTCGCTGCTGGTGTGCGAAATGGGACGGCACGGGTTCCATTTCGATGTCATGGTGGCTACATGCTGCATAGAAAAAGTAAGAAAGAACCTGGCAACGAGACACAAGCCAGCGTAAAGAAGGAAATGATGAAGCCGCGTATGGCCAGGTCAGCAAGAATCGCGGAACTGAACCTGGACACTGGGCGAACTCCAGAACAGCCAAGCACCATAATGCTTGGAACTGTGGACAAAATCATTCCGTCGCCACGTCCGAGCCAACCGGAACAGGCACAGATTGGTGTTAACAGTGCCGACCAACGGCATCGAGATCTCCGTATTGAAAATGCGTTAACTGACGAGCATGGCGATGATGTCAGGCTCGAAAAGGGTGATCACGTTGAGGTTACCGTCACGGCCGGGTCAAGAAAGTCAACCGCCGCACTCAAATGAAGACGGCTAACCGACTCGTCGTCAGACGATCGGCGTGGCCCGGATCACCACAATTTATTAGAGTCCCTCGTCTGCGCACCGGTAAACGGCGCGAAGAAGCACAAGTCGCACCGAATATTGTTGCCACACTCCGCGGCGCGAAGCCCAACCATTCAGCTACACCGCCGTTAGCGAGCTAGCTCTCGTAGGAAGACACTCCGGGCGTCGCACGCATGCATTGAACGCAAGGCGAAAATGATCGCGTTACGGCGAGGGTTTTGCGGCGTTGGTTAGGGCGGGGAAAGAGGCGGCGGTGAAGACATCGTGAATGGCGGAAATGACGGTGTCGGGACGCTCGAAGGGGATCATGTGGTCGCTGTCGGGGACGATGATTTGGCGGCCGCGCGTGGAGAGGTGCGCTTCGCGGACCTGCAGGTCGTTCCTCCAAATGAGGAGAAAATCGTCGTAGGCCTTTACGGGGAATCCGGGCGGCAAGCTGGCGGCGCCGAGCGCTTTTCCGGCGGTGAGGACGATGAGGGGCTTGTCGCTCAGATTTCCGGAGGCGCGCACTTCGTCGGCGCTGGTGGAGAAGACGGCCTCCTCGGAAGCGGTAGCCGCAAGAAATTTTGTTTGCAATTGGAGATAGCGGAATTCCTCGCGATCGTTTTGCGAGAGATAAGCTGGGCCTGAGGTATCGCTCATGAGGCGCGCGACGCCGAAGTCGATGAGCGCGGGCGCGAAGAACGTCTGCCACTTCGTTGACGCATCCTGTTTCTTGGAATAATCGGTCATAGCCTGCGGCATTCTGCTGTTTTGGTCCTCGTGGGAAGCGTCGACGAGGACCATGCCGGCGACTTCGCTGGGATAGGCGCCGCTGAAGACACGAATGTTGTAGCCGCCGAAGGAGTGGCCGACGAGGATGTACGGTGGCTTCTCGCCCGCGGCGGCGAGCAGGGCGTGAAGCTCTTTGACGATTTCCGCGCTGGTGCGCGGCATGGGCCCGGCGGTGCTCCATCCATATCCGGCGCGATCGTACGAACAGACGCGCGTGAATTTCGCCACTTCGGGCTGGACGAATTTCCAGCCGACGGCGGGCACGCCGAGGCCGCTATCGAGAATCACGGTGGGCGAGCCTTCGCCGGAGCAGTCGATGTTGAGACAGACGCTGCCGAATTCAGGGCCGAGCGCGAAGGATTTTCCCTGCTGCGGGAAACGGCGCGCGTCGGCGTGCTGCTCGACGGAGTTGTAGGAGAAGCCGGCGAGCGTGAGAAGAATGATGAGCGCGAGGACGGAGAGCGCGATGCGTTTGAGCCAGCGCTTCCAGAGCGGGCGGCGGCGGGGCGGAGCGAGCGAGTCGTGAACTGCAGCGATAGTGGTTGGCATCGTGCGCTCCGGTGTGGAAAGCGGCGCTATGGTACACCGGTTTTGGCAGAGAGAGGCAAGGACGCAGGAGCAGGGAGCAGGGAGCAGGGACAGGGAAAGTGATGTTGCGGCTAAGGCTGCGACTCACAAAGCCGCATCGTGGGTGATGTTTGGTGCGTTGACTTGAGTGGGGCGACGAAATAAGATGGCGCGCCGAAAGACAGTGACGAGTGATGAGTGGAAAAGGCGAGTGGGCAGTGGCCAGTAAAGACGGTGACGCACTTCGTCAGGGCAAGCGGGAGGCGGTGAGCGATGGCCGTTTCGTCAGGGCAAGCGGGACTGCGCAACATAGAAACGCGGAAGCGGTTGGGGGCGACGGAGCGGCGGGATTTGTGGTGGGTTCAGCCGCTGGCGGTGGCGATTGGGCTGGGGCTGTTTGCGATTTATGCTACGCTGCGGGCGTTTCAGGGGCATTTTTATGAGTGGGGACCGTACCTCTCGCCGTTTTATTCGCCGCTGATCGATCCAGGGCATCGCTGGTGGCCGCTTTCGCCGGCGGTGCTGGTTTTGGGCGGCCCGCTGGGATTTCGCACCACGTGCTACTACTACCGCAAGGCGTATTACCGAGCGTTCTTTCTGGACCCGGCGGCGTGCGCGGTGGGAGAAGCGCGGCATACGTATAGTGGCGAAACAAAATTCCCGCTGATCCTGCAGAATATCCACCGATACTTCTTCTATTTGTCGTTCTTGTTTCTGGTTTCGCTGTGGCGCGACGCGGTGCGCGGATTCATCTGGAGCGGGCATTTTGGGATGGGAATTGGCTCGCTGGTGCTGTTGATCAACGCGGCGCTGCTGACGACGTATACGCTGTCGTGCCACTCGTGCCGGCACATGGTGGGCGGAAACGTGGATTGCTACTCGTGCGCGAAGTTCGGCGGGGCGCGGCTGAGCATGTGGAAGCGCGTGACTTCGCTGAATGAGCATCACATGCTGATCGCGTGGACCAGCCTGTTTTGGGTGGCATTCACGGACGTGTACGTCATGCTGACGGCAATGGGAACTATCCGGGACCTGAGGCTATTTTGAGCGAAAAATTCGAGCTCCACGAGCACGATGTACTGGTTATCGGTGCGGGCGGCGCGGGACTGCGCGCGGCGATCGAGGCGCTGAATCAGGGCGCGTCGGTGGGAGTGGTGTGCAAGTCGCTGCTGGGCAAGGCGCACACGGTGATGGCTGAGGGCGGCGTGGCGGCGGCGATGGGCAACGTGGACCCGGCGGATGATTGGAAGACACACTTCCGCGACACGATGCGCGGCGGGAAATTCCTGAACAATTGGAGGATGGCGCAACTGCACGCGCTGGAGGCTCCGGAACGCGTGCGGGAATTGGAGCAGTGGGGAGCGCTGTTCGACCGCACGGACGCGGGTGAGATTATGCAGCGGGCCTTCGGCGGGCACACGTTCAAGCGGCTGTGCCACGTCGGAGACCGCACCGGGCTAGAGATTATCCGGACGCTGCAGGATCGCGGCGTGCATTTGGGAATCGACGTGTACATGGAATGCACGGTGACGCGGCTGCTGAAAGACGGGGAGAAAATCGCGGGAGCGTTTGCGTACTGGCGCGAGCAGGGAAGATTCGTGGTGTTTAAGGCGAAATCGGTGGTGATTGCGACGGGAGGGATTGGAAAGGCGTGGAAGATCACGTCGAATTCGTGGGAGTACACGGGCGACGGGCTCGCGGTGGCGTACGAAGCGGGCGCGGAGCTGATGGACATGGAGTTTGTGCAGTTCCATCCCACGGGGATGGTGTGGCCGCCGGGCGTGCAGGGGATTTTGGTGACGGAGGCGGTGAGAGGCGAAGGCGGGATTTTGCGCAACAAGCTCGGCGAGCGGTTCATGGAGAAATACGATCCGAAGAAGATGGAGCTCTCGACGCGCGACGTGGTGGCGCGGTCGATTTATACGGAAGTGCGCGAGGGACGCGGGACGGAGCACGGCGGCGCGTATCTCGATATTTCGCACAAGCCGGCGGAATACGTGAAACGGAAGCTGCCGGGGATGTATCACCAGTTCAAGGAACTGGCGGATGTGGACATCACGAAAGCGCCGATGGAAGTGGGCCCCACGTGCCATTACACGATGGGCGGGATACGCGCGGAAGCCGAGACGGGAGCGGCGACGGTGCCCGGACTGTTCGCGGCGGGCGAAGCGGCGGCAGGAATGCATGGCGCGAACCGGTTGGGCGGGAATTCGCTTTCGGATTTGCTGGTGTTTGGCAAGCGCGCGGGAGCGGCGGCGGCAACTTACGCGAAAAACAGCGGCGCGGTGAAAATCGATCAAGGGCAAGTGGACGAAGCGGAGCGCGAGATGCTGGCACCGTTCGAACGGCCGAGCGGCGAGAGCCCGTATGAGATTCATCGGGAATTGCAGGCGACGCTGCAGAGCTTGGTGGGGATTTTCCGGAATGAAGGTGATTTGAAAGAAGCGCTGAAGAGAATTGCAGGGCTGAAAGAGCGCGCGGATCGTGTGCATGTGGATGGGTCGCGGCTATTCAATCCCGGATGGCACTTGGCGCGGGATTTGCAGTCGATGCTGACGGCGACCGAAGCGGTGACGCGTTGCGCGTTGGCGCGAAAAGAGAGCCGCGGCGCACACAGCCGAATCGATTTTCCGGATTATGATGCGGAGTGGGGGAAGAAGAACAACATCGTCGTCAAAGAGGGCGGCGAAATGAAGTTGCGGGAGCGGCCGGTTCCGCAAATGCCGGAAGAGTTGAAGCGGTCGTTCGCGGAAGAGAAATAAGAGCGAGCGGAATTACAGCGGAGGGGCACGTGGCGGAAGTTGTGATGGCGGTGCACCGCGGGGACGCGTCGGGCGGGAAGGCGGTGGAATATAAAGTGCCGCTCAGTCCAGGAATGGTGGTGCTGGACGCGCTGCATTACATTCAAGGGCATATCGCGCCGGATTTGGCGGTGCGATGGAATTGCAAAGCGGGACGGTGCGGCTCGTGTTCGGCGGAAGTGAATGGCAAGCCACGGCTGACGTGCAAAACGAGAATGGATTCCCTTCCCCAGGACAGGCCCGTCACGGTGCTGCCGCTGAAGGCGTTTCCGGTGATCAAGGATTTGGTGACGGATGTTTCGTGGAATTACGAAGTGAACCGGAAAATTCCGGCGTTCAGCGCGCGGCCGGGAACGGATTGGAAGATGTATCAGAAGGACGTGGACCGGCCGCAGGAGTTCCGGAAATGCATTGAATGCTTTCTGTGCCAGGATGTTTGCCACGTGCTGCGTGATCACGGGAAACACGCGGAGTACAGCGGGCCGAGATTTTTCGTGCGCGTGGCGGGGCTGGAAATGCATCCGCTGGACGGGCTGTCGCGAATCAAGGGCGTGCGGAATCAGATGGGCATTGGGCTGTGCAACATCACGAAATGCTGCACGGAGGTTTGCCCGGAGGAGATCCATATTACGGATAACGCGATCATCCCGCTGAAGGAGAGGGTGGTGGACCAGTTTTATGACCCGTTGGTTTGGATTGCGCGCAAAATCACAGGGAGCGAGGGACGCTGAGCTGACAGCGAGCGGGGCGCAAAGGGAGCGCGGCATGGGCCACGAGTTGAAAAAGATTTCGAAGTCGGGGATCGAAGAAGCCATTGCGAAGACGGAGCTGTATCGTTTTCTGAACGAGCCGGAGGAAGCGGAATCGATCTGCCACGACATTCTGGCGATTGAGCCGGAGCATCCACTGGCTTTGCGAGTGTTGGGGCTTTCGATCACGGACCAATTTACGGGCGCGCCGTCGGACCGATACGGTGAAGTGCAGAAGATTTTCGAGCGGCTGAAGGATCCCTACGAGCGCTTCTATTATTTAGGGCTGCTGCACGAACGGCGCGCGAAGGTGCAATTGCGCGCGGGAAGGCCTCCGCATACGCTGCGCGTGCTGTTCGAAGAAGCGATGCGATGTTTTGAGGAGGCGGAGAAGATACGTCCCAAAGGAAACGACGACGCGATTTTGCGATGGAACCGCTGCGTGAGATTGCTGGAAAGCCACGGAGCCGCGGAAGAGCACGAGGAAAGCATCGACTTCGGAGACGGGTGAACCGGATTGGCACGAAGGCGACCCTCCGCCCTCGCTGCCAGGGTTGTCCGGCGGGCGTGGAGGCTACCGCAATGACGAATCTGGGCGATCCGCGAACCGGCTACCTATCTTGCCGAGCCTTTGCTTGGTGGTGTCCGTGATAATTGGGATGTTTGGCCAAAATAGACTTTGTCTAGGCGCTGGCCCTCTTTGATGACGGCGTCATTCATCGGCTTGCCAATCTTCGCCAACTCTGTTTGTAAGAGTTGAGACGGCGGCATTTCGGCATACCCGAGTTCTTCATCAAACAACGAAGAAGCCGGTTCTCCGAATTTCAAAGATGCGAGCCTGCCCGCGAATACAACCATCATTGAGCCGTCGGCCTGCGGCTGTCGGATCTCGTATTGGATCGGCTCGCACCCGAGTTTTGGATCCGCCCAATTCACAATCGTGTGCCCGCCGATGGGGGGCCACTTAATAACGTCAACATCTTCACCCGAAACTATCGCTGAGCCATCCAATTGGCCGAAGCTCAGGCAGTCCTTTGGAGGTTGGGTGAAGGAATTCAGCCAGGAGGCTAGGCGGTCGCCGGTCAATGGCGGCCAGGTAGCCTTCGACTTTGCGTCGTCAACGATAGTCATAACGTGCCCGTCAGCAGCGAAGGTGAGTTGGCGGGACGTCAATCCGAATTGTCTGCCGTCCCTTCCGAGAAAAGGGCCTACCTCGGCCGTTGAACCGTCAAACCGACGAGCGATTGTCTTCTGTCCAGCGAACAGTTCTGATGGCCCGTGAGTAAAGTCGTAAAGATTAAGGACGAGAGTAAACGGTGTGACCTCTACAGTCGGTTGGGCGGCACCGCGAACCGCGAAAAATTCAGCCAGCCAGTAGGAGCCACCCGCGAATATAGCCAGCGCAAGAATTAGGAGCGAGCTTTTACGGATGGAAGCCCAGACCCTCGTCACCATGGATTCCTTTTTCATGCTCTCCTCCGATGCCCGTTGGGCGGTGCGGCGCTATACACAAGACCCACAGAGACCGATAACTGGGTTGCAGGATATACCGAATGTTTGGCACGTCTGCCCGCCATTGGCGCCGATGCCGCAGTCCTTATTTCCTGTGCATTCATAATACAGGCAAACGCCGTCGCCCTCACAATCAGGGCCAACGAAGCACTGAACCATGTTCCCTACGCCAGGGATCAAAAAACAGCTTCCCTGCGCTTTGCCGCGCATTGCGCCTAACGTAGAGCTGATTGCGCAAACAACGAAAACCCAGAGCACCCTGCGGGCCGTTGCTGGTAGCCAAAGTTGGTTTGTCATCTCCCTCTCCTTTCGCGCCGGTATTTTATCTTGCGCCACTTACCGTGAAGATACCCCCCCCCCCTAATGAGGTGTCAAGTGGATCATGGACGCTGGCGTAACTTCGTGGGCCGAGCAACATCCCAATGGCCGCTAAGGGATTTGTGGCTGAAGAAAGACCTGGGCATTTTCGCGGATAAGTACAGAACGGAGTGCCAGCACACGGAGTCGTGCTCTTGCGCGTCAAAGCCGATGGGACGTCAGGAGCGCGGCGTCCGTCCTTCGAAGACCAACCTAGTTCCCTTCGCTAAGAGATTCACATAGAATGTCCGGGCGATGCACCTGAGCTGGATCGATTACCTGATCATCGCTCTCTACTGCGCCTTTGTCCTGGGCGTGGGATTCAAGCTGAAAAAATCGATGCGGACCAGTGTGGACTTTTTCATGTCTGGCCGGAAAATTCCCGCGTGGATTACCGGGCTGGCGTTTATTTCCGCGAACCTGGGCGCGCTGGAAGTGATGGGCATGGCGGCGAACGGCGCCAAGTACGGGATGCTGACGTGCCATTTTTACTGGGTGGGAGCGATCCCGGCGATGATTTTCGTGGGCCTGGCGATGATGCCGTTTTATTACGGCAGCCGGGCGCGGTCCGTGCCGGAATATCTGCGGCTGCGCTTCGATGAAAAGACGCGGGCGCTGAACGCGATTACGTTTGCGGTGATGACAGTGCTGGCGAGCGGCATCAATTTGTATGCGATGGCGCTGCTGTTCAAGCTGATGCTTGGGTGGTCGATTCACACGACGATTCTGCTTTCGGCACTGGTGGTTTTGGTTTACACATTCTTGGGCGGATTAACTTCGTCGATTTACAACGAAGTGTTGCAGTTTTTCCTGATTGTGCTGGGCATCCTGCCGCTGGCGGTGCTTTCCGTGGCGGAAGCGGGAGGGTGGAACGGAATGGCGGCGCGGCTGCCTTCGGGATTCATGCACATGTGGACGAACCTGGGAAGCGCGAGCGCGAACCCGATGGGCGTGGACTGGTTCCAATTGGTTGCGGGGCTGGGGTTCGTGCTTTCGTTCGGGTATTGGTGCACGGATTTTCTGGTGGTGCAGCGGGCGCTGGCGGCGCGGGACATGATCGCGGCGCAGAGGACGCCACTGATCGCCGCGGTGCCAAAAATGTTCATTCCGTTCCTGGTGATCATTCCGGGGATGGCGGCGTGGGCCGTGCTGCCGCATGCGTCGTTCCTGTTACAGGGAAAAGTGGACTACAACCTGGCGCTGCCGCTGCTGCTGGCCAGATACTATCCCGCGGGCATGCTGGGAGTGGGAATCACGGCGCTGCTGGCGAGTTTCATGTCCGGAATGGCGGGAAACGTTACCGCGTTCAACACGGTGTGGACGTATGACATTTATAGCTCCTATATAAGACCGGGACAAAGCGACCAGCACTATTTGACGATGGGAAAAATCGCGACGGTGGCGGGGGTGCTGATCAGCATCGGGACGGCGTATGTGACGCTGCAGTTCAACAATATTATGGATTATTTGCAGCTGATCTTTTCGTTTGTGAACGCCCCGCTGTTTGCAACGTTCCTGCTGGGCATGTTTTGGAAGCGCACCACGGCGAATGGAGCTTTTTGGGGCTTGGCCGCGGGAACTGGCGCGGCGGGGCTGCATTATTTCGCCACGGTGCATGGATGGGTCACGTATCGAAGTGAAATGGCGGGGAATTTCGATCGCGCGATTTTCGCGTGGACGACGTGTTTCGTACTGACGCTGCTGATCAGTTTCTTCACAAAGCCGCGCGCGGAGGCGGAGCTGCACGGATTGGTATATTCGCTGACGGAGAGGCCGACGTATGGCCACTTGGGGATTCTGCGCCGGCCGGCGACGCTGGCGGTCGTGGTGGTGGTTATCGCGGTTGCGTTGGATGTGGTGTTTCGATGAGCGAAGGCAAGATGGACCTCGATATTCGCTGGCCGATCGGACTGCTGTTCTCAGCGATGGGCGCGGCACTGGGGATTTTCGGGGCGTTTTTCACGTCGGCGCAAAAGGTGTGGCACTTCTGGCTCGATCTCGATTTATGGTGGGGCGTGGTCATGCTCGTGTTTGGGTTGGCGATGATATGGGGCGCTTCGCGGGCGGGACGGAACGAATAGACTAAGAACGACGCCAAGAAGTTAGATACCGAGGACCAAGCCGTTGACTGCTTTTGGGGTGGACGGAGCATCCCGGCGCGACAATCCACGATAGAGGCGCCCTACGCAAATCAACGACGCGATTTATTGATAGTGCGCAACCGTACCTTTGGAACCCACGGCCCATGCCTGCCGGGAACCAAACGCCGCGACAGCATTGAAATTGATGGAACCCGCAGGGGCCCAAGACGCGCCGCCATCATGGCTGATGTCCTCGCCGCTCGGGCCGACAGCGATTACAGTCGCGGCGTCCAAGAAAACGAGCGCGGACCGAAATCCGCCGACGGGTGAACCGGCGAGGCACCACGTGACTCCGCGATCCAGCGAATAGGCAGCCGCGCGGTCAGGGCGGCCCGTTTCCTTGTAATCTCCGCCGACTACGACGACGCCATCGCCATTTCGAACGATGGAGAAAATTCCCGAAGAAGCTTTGCCGCTGACGATGGGCGTCTCGGACACGGTCCACGTTCGCGCCATGTCCGTGGATCTGAAAACGCGGGCAACGGACGCTCCTCCGGTGCAGAAGTAGATGTCATTCTTGTAAATTGAGAGCGACGTTCCGCTCGCCGCAAAGACACCTTCCCCTGGCAGAGCAGGCGGCATATGGTCGCGCGGAAGCTCGTGCCAGTTTTCCCCATCGCGAGTGCCAAGCAGCAAGAACTTGCCATCGACTGGATCGCTGAGCGCAAAGCATTCGATTTTCGAAATACACACTAAATCGTCGAGAAAGATTGAGGGGCGTTCGCCGACGTATTCTAGCTTCCAGTTCTTCCCGCCATCGAGTGTGCGGTAAATGCGGGACTGCTGGCCCGGGCCGATGGACATCACATAAGCGGACGCGGCGTCGAAGGCTTGGATCGACCGGAAATCGAGGATGTCGCCGCCCGGTACATGGAGGCGCGTCCAAGTTGCACCGCCGTCCATGGAACGAAGAATCACCCCGCGCGAGCCGCACGCCCAAATAACGGGAGCCGCCGCATAAGACGAGAGGTGGGCGACGCTGACGCCACGCAGGTTGGTGTCGAGGCCGCTGGTTTGAATGGACCACGAGTGCGGGGATGCAGGAGACCCGAGGAGCAACGCGAATAACAGGACGCCCACGGCGGCATTCTACAATGCTTTGCGAGGATTTGTGAGCGAGAGGCCGGAGGCGCGGGTGAAATCAGGGTTGGCTCTAGGTAGACCGGGCGTGGTTTGAGTTCGAAAAGAACAAAAGGGTATCAGCGGAAGCCGTTGAAAACAAACTGCGCAAGGAACTGGCGCCCTGCGTAATAAGGCTCCGGCTGCAACGAATGCGGTTGGGCGTATAATGCCCGCGATTGCTACGCCGACTTTGAAATTGAGAATTTCTGCATACAGATTCTATTGCGGTTGCTATCGAAAAGAGGTTGATGCTATGAGGCGCTACAAATCCGTTGCTTTGCTTTTTTTGGGTCTTGTGCTTCTGCTGGGGCCGGTGGCGTTCCGCGCGGCCAGTCAAGTCAAGTCGACAGGTCAGGCGAGTCCAGCAAGCCTGTCAAACCCGGTGACTCTCTCAACATCGGCAACTCCGGCGACTTCGACGGCGCGTCCGATCGATTTCACGGATGCCGCTGTGTGGAAGGGAATCAACTCCGCGAGCCTTTCCGACCGCGGCGACTGGTTTGCCTATCGCTTGAGTCCTCAAGAGGGCGATAGCAGCGTTATCATCCGGCAAACGAACGGGGCGAAGGAGTATAAGTTTTCGATTGGCGAAGTGATCGGCGGAGGTGGTGGCGCCCCTGGCGCGGACGATGGTGCTGCGCTCGCTATCTCCAGCGACTCGAAGTATGCAGCGTTCACGATGTTCCCCTCACACGCGGAAGCGGCGCAGCTAAAGAAACAAAAGAAGCCTCTTCAAAGCAGAGTTGGAATTGTGAACCTTGCGACCGGAGACAAGACTGAGGTCACAAAAGTCCAGCGGTTTGCTTTCTCTGGTGAGAACGGAACCTGGATCGCGCTGCAAAAGTATGGGCCCGAGGCGGCGGGGGCCGCTCCCGCCGGCCCAGCATCCGGCGAGGCAGCGGGTGGTGCGAATGCCGCGCACGACGACCGGCCGAAAGGCTCCGATCTTTTGCTGCGTGAATTGGCGACAGGCCAGGAGATCAACATCGGCAATGTGTCTGAATTTGTTTTCGACAAACACGGCAACTACCTTGCGTGGACAACCGATGCGCAAGACAAGACCGGCAACGGTGTTTCCCTGCGAAACATCGCGGACGGAACGATTCGCTCGATCGAATCCGACGACACAGCGGTCTATTCACATTTAACGTGGACTGAGGACGGCGACGGTCTCGCCGTGCTGAAGGGAGTTGATGACAAGGCGTTCGAGGACAAGCTCTACAGCGTGGTGGGTTTCAAGGAATTTGGGCTGGGAGGACCACAAAAAACCGTGTTCAATCCGTCGGGCTTTGCGGATTTTCCCGCCGGGATGACCGTGAGCCCGGATCGTGCGCCGGAGTGGACGAAAGATTTGAGCGGATTGGTCTTCGGCATTCACAAGGTAAAAAAGAAGGAACACCCCGAAGGGGAAAAGCCGGACACAGCTGCCGCTGAACCGCTGCCCGAAGACAAGGTCAATCTCGTTGTGTGGAATTGGCAGGACAAGCGGCTTCAATCGGAGCAACAGGTTGAGGAGCCTCAGGACAAGACGTTCAGCTATCTTGCGGTTTACCGGCCGGACGAGAAGAAGTTCATCCGGCTTGCCGACGATCAAGTCCGCGAGGTCACGCCTGCTCGCGAGGAGAAGTATGCGATTGGCCGCGCCACCGCTCCTTATGAGTTGATGGGAAATCTCGACGGGCGTTATTACTTCGACGTTTACACCTTCAATCTGCAAACCGGCGAACGAAAGCTGGCCTTAAAGAAAGCTCGCTGGGTCAATGAAGCGTCTCCCGCGGGCACGCATTTCGCTTATTACGAGGACGGCAACTACTTCACATATGACATGACGACAGGTCAATCCACGAACATCACCAAATCCGTGGCCGCATCATTTATTGATACCGAGGATGACCACAATATTGTCAAGCCGCCCGCCCCATTCTTCGGCTGGTCGAAAGACGGGAAGTATGTGTTCCTTTCGGACAACTGGGATATCTGGCAGATCGCCGCCGATGGAAGCAGAGCAATCAATCTGACGATGAATGGCCGCAAGGAGCAGATCAGATACGGACAGCCGTCAATCCTAAGTGCGGATCAGCATGGCTATGATCTGGCCAAGCCGCTATACGTCGAGGTGTATGGTGAGTGGACAAAGAAGGAAGGCATTGGAATCATCCAACCCGGAAAGCGGGGTGTGGTTCGGGTGATGTGGGACGACGCTGTTTACGGCCCCGTCCTGAAAGCGAGGCAAGACGACGTGTTTTTGTACACGCGCCAGACTTACAAAGATCCGCCGGACTACTACGTGACCGATGCTGCGATTGCAAACGGCAAGAAGATCACGGATCTGGCGGCCGTAACCGGCCAGGACAAGTTCTTGTGGTCCAGCGGCACGATTCTGGTTGACTACAAGAGCGACAAGGGAGACAAGCTGCAGGGCGCACTGCACCTTCCCGCGAATTATGAAAAGGGCAAAACATATCCAACGATTGTCTACCTCTACGAGAAGTTGTCGCAGACCGCGAACCAGTATTTGCGGCCGGTTGTACCACGCACCGGTTTCAATCCCGCCGTTTACACAAGCAATGGCTACGCCGTCTTTAATCCGGATATCACTTATAAGCTTAACGATCCGGGGATGTCCGCCGTGTGGTGCGTGGTGCCCGCAGTGAAGGCTGCAATCGCCACCGGCGTCGTGGATCCCAAACACATTGGGATTCATGGACACTCGTGGGGCGGCTATCAAACAGCTTTCATCATAACGCAGACCGACATGTTCGCCGCGGCCGTGGCAGGGGCACCGCTCACGGACATGATCAGTATGTATGCGATCGTGTACAAGAACGCCGGTGTCGTCAACGGCGAGATCTTTGAGAGCAGCCAGGGCCGGTTCACCACCGGACCGTGGGAGAACTGGGACGCGTACACGCGCAACTCGCCCGTCGCGCGCGCGGCGAACGTGAAGACGCCGCTCCTCATTCTGAGTAATGATAAGGATGGCGCCGTGGACTTTACGCAAGGCATGGAGTACTACAACACTCTGCGGCGTTTACAGAAGCCCGTTGTATTGCTGGAGTATCCGGGCGAGAACCACGGACTGGCGAGACTCCCGAATCAAAAAGACTACGCAGTCCGAATGAAAGAATTCTTCGATCACTTTCTGATGGGCAAGCCTGCTCCGGACTGGTATCAAAACGGTGTGCCGCTGCTCGATATGGAGGATTACCTGAAGGCGCGTCAGCCAGCAAAAACGGTAGCTACTGCTGCGACTACTGCGAAACAGAACTAGATGAGCTGATTAGGGCATCCGCCAGGAATCGGAAAGCCCCAAATGGAATTTCCAAGTCCACGACGACGTATCCCGCTCGCAAGTCAGGGGCGCAAGGGGCCGAGGCGTGCTGGACCGCACAGCGGTTGCTGTAACAGGAGGTTCGGGACATGAAACGAAAAGCAATCGCAGTCACAAGCTTTACCGGCTTCCTCGCAGTGATGCTCGGAGCCGTGCATGGAGGTATGAATCCGAAGGTCACCGACGTGCCGGGAGTGCAGGGAGCGGCGGCCGAACCCGTGATTCGCTTCGTGGCTGGCTCGACGGTCAAGGTTGAACAACTTCTTGGCGAAGAGGACAAAGAGAAGCATCAACCGACGCTCAGCCGGACCGAGACGCGTTACGGAATTCAAGGCACGGACCTCGGCAACTCTTTCGAGCACGACGGGCGCGTGTATTTTCTATTTGGCGATACCGTGGGGCGCCTCGACCACGCGCTTGACACGATCGCGACGACTGACGTGACCGACCCGGAGCAGGGCGTGCGCCTGGATTTCCTCATGGCGGGCCGCGACTACCTGACGATCCAGCCTCCCGGCATAAGTATGGGCGCGTTTGAGGTGCCCGTGGCGGGGATCAGCCTTGGCGACCAGATGTATGTGGCGGTCAGCACGAACCATTCGGAGGATCGCAGCACGGACCGTTCGGTGCTAACGAAATTCACGCTCCCCGCGAAGTTTCAGCCCCTGCGCACGATTTCGCAGCTTCCCGCTGGACACTTCGTCAAGATGTCCGTGCACACCGAGCCGGGACCGATTGCGGGAATGCCCTCCGGCGGACCCTTCGTCATTGTCTGGGGCACGGGCGTTTACCGACAGAGCGACGCTTATCTTTCCGTTGTCCCTGTAGCGCAATTTGAGGACGGCAAGGGGACGCTGTATTTCGCGGGAATGGATGCGGCGGGCGCGCCATCGTGGAGCGGGAATGAATCCGACGCGAAGCCCATTGTTCAGAACGGCACTCTGGGCGATCTCTCTGTCACGTGGTGCAAGGATCTCGGCTTGTGGCTGATGACATATGACAGACGAGCTCCCACCCGTGGGATCGCCTTTAGCTATTCCCGCACGCCGTGGGGGCCATGGAGTGAGCCGCAGATTCTATTTAACGCCGCAAGCGATGGAATCGGGCAGGTTTATACACGATCCGAACGGCAATCCGCCCGACGGGCTCGCTGGACCAGTCATCGGCAAAGGCCAGGCGAATCCAGATGCCGTGCATGGTGGGGCGTACGCTCCATACGTAGTGGAGCGATGGACGAAACTGGAAGGCTCCGAGCTGAGTGTGTACTACGTTCTCTCCACGTGGAATCCTTACGTCGTTGTCCTGATGAAGTCGCGCCTGAAGGTCGAATAGCTTACTTCTTGAAAAGATCGTCGAAGGCCTTGCGTCGTGAATTTGCAACGGGGAGCGCCTCGTCAAGAATGGCGGAGGCGAAGAGGTGCGACCGCTAGTCGCGCGGGATTTGCGAAGCGGGCGTGCCGTGCTTGGCGCGAATGGATTTGGCGCGGGCTTCCAATTGTTCGGCTTCCTCGGGGCGGTGGAGGTCGAGCAAAAGCCTTGCGTAGCCGTCCAGCTCGACCGCGACGTCGCTGTGGTCGGGTCCCAGTACTGCTTCGAGGATGGAAAGCGATCGCTGGTAAAGAGGCTCCGCGTTCGCGAATTTTCCTTCGGCTTCGTATAGCTGCGCAAGATCCGTGAGCGTCAGTGCCACGGTGCGGTGCTCGCTGAAGCGATTCTTTTCGCGGATATCGAGCGCCTGCTTAAAGTACGATTCAGCCTTTCCGTACTTTTCTTCTGCGACGCGAAGCTCGCCCAATGCGTTCAGACTCTCCGCCACCGTCGGATGTTGCGGTCCCAACGCTTTTCTTCGAATTTCGAGCGATTGCTGGTACAAACTTCCTGCCTTCGCGTAATCCCCTTCGGCGCGATACAGGTCCGCGAGACTCATTAGGCTGGTAGCCACATCCACGTTCTCCGGACCCAGTGCCTTTTGCCGAATTTCAATCGCGCGGCTGTAAAGCGTCTCCGCTTCATCGTCGCGTCCTTCTTCCCGGTAAAGATCGGCGAGATTTGTTATCGGAGTCGCCAGGTCGGGATGATTCGGGCCCAGGGTTTTTTCGCTCGATTCGAGCGCGCGCTGAAGCAGCGCCTCGGCATCCTTCGTTCTCCCCTCCGCGCGGTAATCCAGCGCCAGATTGTTCATCGCTCGCGTGACGCGCTGGTCGTCCGGTCCATAAGCCTTCTGTCGGATCGCGAGCGAACGCTCATACAGCGGCTGTGCTTCCCGAAAGTTTCCTTCGCTGCGGTAGAGTTCCGCCTCGTTATTCAGTGTCAGCGCCACATCCGGGTGATCCGGGCCCAGCGCCTTCTGCTGAATCGCCAGCGCGTGTTTGTAAAGCGCGTCGGCGTCGGCGTATCGGCTGGCTTGGCCATAAAGCCCCGCCAGGTTGTTTAGCGGATTGGCAAGCTCGGGATTTTCAGGCCCCATTAGTTTTTCGCGAACCTCGAGCGATTCCTTGAAAAGAGCTTCCGACTCAGGGTATCGCCCCTCAAGCCTGAAGAGTTGCGCGAGATTATTCAAGCTAATGGCGACGCGCAAATCCTGTTCGGTATAAGCCTTCCTGCGAATCGCGAGCGAGCGCTGAAAATTTTCTTCTGCCTCGGAGTAGCGGCCCATCAGGCAATAAAGCTCGCCGAGATTGTTCATCACTAGGGCATTCGCAGGATCCTCCGGCCCCTTCGCCTGCGTCCAAACTTCGAGCGAGCGCTTGTACAGCGGCTCCGCCTCCGCATAGCGCGCCATTTGCCGATACAGTTCAGCGAGATTGTTCAGGCTTGTCGCCAAACGCGCGTCGGCCGGACCGAACGCCTCCGCCTGCTTCAGCGCATCGGAAAAAAGCCTTTCCGCTTCGGGATAGTGGTGCTCGCCGTATGCCTTATTTGCCGCGGCGATGAGCGAATCCCACCGCGGCTGCTGTGCGGATAACGGCGCAAGCGGTAGGAGCAACACAGAAAGAAGTGCAACAACGAGGCCAGTATTCAGGCGACCTGTGCGCAAAGACGCCTCCGACGATACGGCGATGCTATACCCACGATCGTGCCAACATTCCAGCTTTCCCGCACGTGTTGCTCTACAAGCGAATCATGGAATATATAATGAATTGTGGCAATAACCATTTCAGGCCAATCGACATAACCACTTGAGTATGGAGATGAAACGTTCCATTTGAATCAATGCAACTGCTTATTCAACATTGTGCCGTAATAAGTTAGACTGCCTGAACGTTTCCCATCATCTTTCGCAGAGGGCTCGAACATGCTCGTGCAGGACGCTCAACGCGAAGTACGTACTGTCTTCATCGGCGGCTTTTGGGGTCAACTTGTCTCGTCGGCAATCTGGCTGGCGTCAGCCGCTCTTGGATTTTGGGTTACCCCACGTGCGGCTATACTCACACTGGTTGCCTGTGGGTTTTTCATATTCCCGGCAACCCAACTGCTCCTGCGTTTATCAGGAGGGCGATCATCTCTCAGTAGCGGCAACCCATTGAATAATCTTGGCATGCAGATCGCGTTTACGCTGCCGATGTCCATGCTTCTGCTCGTTCCTGTAACCGAGTTTCGTTTGAACTTGTTTTATCCCGCGTTAATGATCCTGCTGGGAGCGCACTATCTTCCTTTCGCTTTTCTCTATGGCATGCGCATGTTCATTCTCTTGTGCGCGATACTCGTCAGCAGCGGTGTCGCCGTTGCACATTACTTTCCTGGATCATTCAGTCTCGGTGGCTGGATTTGTGGCCTGATGCTGTTCGTTTTTGCCTGGATCGGCCGCACTGCAGTCCAACATGAAGCGCGTGGTAAAGCATAGAAGATCGACAGGGCATCGAAGGAACCTGAAGTGAAACCACTCAAGAAGTGGCGCGCCCAAGCGGACGATCTTAGGACTTTTCTGGGTGAATTCGTGGCAGCTAGGGCGGCTACTTGCGCGTCATCCGGAACTCAATCATCATCCGCTCCTGCCCTTTGTCATCGATCATGAAATGGCGATGGAGGAGAACGCGGCCGTCTTCCTCAAGGTGCGCACGCGCGACGGTCTTGCGCCCAGGATGGTCGGGATCGAGGGGCGTCGCCCACAGGACGATGTTCTGGCCGTCGAACGTGCCGTCGCTCTGGCGAATCGACATCGTCGTCTGCCGCGAGTCGTACCACACGGTGGTGAAGCGATTCGTTTTGGAATCGAAGCCGGAGATTCCGGTGCCGGTGCTCTTCGTTCCGTCAGAATTGAAGAACGTAAAATCCGACTGCAGAAACTTGCCGTCCTGGATCATATACTGCTTACACGTACCTTTCGTCACGATCGGCTTCCCGTTCATCGGGAAGAACGTCTTGACGACGTCCCAGTCGCCCACAAATTGCGCGAGCAGTTTCTGACCGGCGCCCGGCGCGTTCGGCGGCTCATATTGATTGTGGGTTTGCTGCGCGACTGCGGCAGTGGCAATAAGCAGCGTCGCGACAATCCATTTTCTCATGGCACGCGATGATACGCGAAAATCGCAAGCGTTGCACGGCTTTTGGGTTAGCGAGCCGATCCTCGCAATAGGTAAGGTCGAACATCCTAGCGAGCTTCCCCTTGAGTTCAAATTACGCTCGCTTGGTTTCCATGCCGGAACCAGGATGGAGTTTGAGTTCGAAACAAACCAAACGGTATGGTCTGAAGTCATTGAAAATAACTTTGCCTTAAAGAGTGGCGCACCCAAGGAGGCGATCTTAGAACTGTCTTGGGTGATTTCGTGGCCAGTTTGACACAGGCCCAGCTATCAATTTGACCAAGTATTTGCCTTGTGTCCGAGACCTATGGAGGCTTGCCCGTCAGGATGCCCCATGTTTCTAGGGATGCCTGCCTATGTATAACAGGATCGTCTCAGGGGGAGTGTTCTCACGATCTACAACTGACCCTTCTTGCGCTACCGTGAGTTCGGGTTTCCGTTGCCTCGTGCATCGCGGCTTCATCAAACGTTTTGCTTGAGTCGAATCAGGGACAACAGGAAGTTTTTTCGGGTAAGCAAATATTTAGAAAGTCGGGGCAGTAAATTGGCGCAATAAAAAAGGCGCGCAGCCTATCCGCCACGCGCCCCAAAAATCATCTCGACCAATTCTTACTTCGCAGCCGCCGCCACCACCTTCGTAAACGTCGATTCCAGATCGGATGTCCACGTGTTGCCGCCATCTGTGGACGATTCATATTTAAGTGTGTATTGCGTCTTGGAGACTTCCTTCTCGGTCAAGCGCGTTTTCATCGGCTTACCTTGCATCATCGTCTCGGTTATCCAAGTCCAAGTGTCATCGCTGACATTTCCTTTGGCCGTGATCAGTTCGCCCCAACTGTCGAATGCGTTGTAGGTGTACATTTTTGTTTCCGGGTCATATCCCAATACGGCCATGATCTTAAAGTTGCCCACGGGCGATTTGTTGTCCGAATGACCTACAATAAAAAATCCTCCGGACACCCATTCCCACTTTTGAGTTGACGACACCGGTCCGGCCATACCGTGCGCGGTAGATTTACCCTCTTCTTTCCAGTTGCCAACAAAATACGCGAGTCGCTTTACTTCTGGTCCTGGTTTCGGCGGTCCTTGCGGTGCCTGCGCCTGAATTGAAACTCCGAGCAACAAAACACAAATCGCAACCAACCCGATTGTCCGTTTCACGTGAGATCTCCTTAGCGTTTGGGTCCTCGGCGCCGGTTCTTCAGTGCGCGTACACGCCCGACAATTCCGCGCCGGGGCAGTTGCACGGAATAATACCTCCATCCGCCGAATCCATCCACGCCAAATCATTTCCCACGACGCGCGCGTATTTGAGGTGGCGCGCCCGGAGGGATTCGAACCCCCGACCCTTAGCTCCGGAGGCTAATGCTCTATCCATCTGAGCTACGGGCGCGTGAGGGAGCCGAAGGAAGTTTGCTCGGCGCCCAAGCGATTCTACCGCGTCGGAGAGCGGGGGTAAAGGCAATGACCACTGGCTCGTGGATCGTGATGAGCGTTGAGGTCCTTCTGACTTTCTGGCAAAGAGCGCGAGAAACGGCTGCGCAAATGGCCGGCCTGCGCTGTCAAAGCGTCGTAGCGCGTCAAGCGCGGGCGAGGTCGCGGATTTTCTTGGCGAGCTTTTCGATTTCCTCGGTCTTCTCGATCAGCCCCACGGAAAGCTCTTCCGAGGCGTCGCTCTTCCCTGCGAGACTTTTGAGTTCCTGCGCAAGGGAAAATAACTGGTCGACGTCCTTGCGGAGATCGCGCTCGTTCTGGCGGAGTTGCGCGCTGGTAGGAGGCAACGCCGGCGGCGGCAGCACAGGCCGACCGGCAGAATTAGGATTCTGATGCTGAGGCAGCTGGTTGGGAAGCTGGGGGGAAGTCCTGCATCCCGCGCGCCAGTACCGATCTGGCTCCCATAAGGCTTGCGCCCGCCAATGCGGCCCCGGGCACGAAGGCTGTCAGGAAAACTCGTCTGGTCGGGTCCATTTACAGCACCTCCTGCGCTGATGAATCGCGGAAAACGGCTCGCGAATCAGGATGGTATAATTCTGCCCTTTCACCGCTGATTATATATGACGCAGTTTCTCGCAAATAGGTTCGACTTTACAAAGGGCACCGGGCTCCGCTTGCTGATCGTGGCGGGTGCGGCGCTGATGCTGATCTGGGTGTTGCGCCTGTTGACGTCGCGGATGGTGCAGGACGCAAAGACGCAAAGCAAAGCGGACGCGACGCGCGAAGAGCAAGCGCGCACCATCGCCAGCGTGCTCTTCAGCATCGGCTCAGTGATCATCCTGATTGCCGCGATCTGGGTGATGCTTCCGGCCTTTGGTTTGCCGCAAAGCACGAAGGCGCCGGTGGTACGCGTTCTGGTAATTGCCGTCGGTGCGTTCCTGCTCAACCGGCTGTTGCGGGCGTATACGGCGCACATGATCATCGTGGCGCGTACCGACACGCGCGCGGCACAAGCGCGAGAGGAGCAAACGCGCACCATGGCCGGTGTGCTTTACACCGTGGCGACGACCGTGCTGGTCGTCGGCGCGGTGTTGATGATTCTGCCGGAGTTCGGATTTCACGAAACCCCGGTGGCGGCGGCAGCGGGACTTTCGAGCTTGGCGCTGGGCTTCGGCGGACAATACCTGGTACGGGATGTGATCAATGGGTTTTTTATTATTTTCGAAGACCAGTACAGCGTGGGCGAAACGATCAAACTGAATAGCGAAACCGGACGGGTGGAGCACATCACGCTGCGGCGCACGGTGCTGCGTAATGGCCAAGGCGCCCTGGTGACAATTCCCAACGGCCAAATCGAGCAGGTGGCGAACTTGAGCCGCGACTGGTCGCAGTATTTTCTGGATGTGACCATTCCGAGCGAAGGCGCGGCGCAAGAGGCGCTGGCCGCCCTGGAAAAATGCGCCGCCGGAATTCGCGAGGATCCCGCCTGGGCGCCGCTGCTGGTGGACGGCCCGCAGGTTCTCGGCGTAGAATCGCTGGCACTCACCGGGACCACGCTGCGCATGCAATTCAAGAGCGCTCCGAATCGCAACGACGAGGTGGCGCGCGAGCTGCGCCGCAGGATTCTGCTGGAAATGGATCGCGCCGGCGTGAAACTGATCAGCGCGCATCGCGTGACGCTTTTGGGGCCCGAGGGGAGTCCAACGACACCACCGCAAACAGGCGGAAACATCCAAGGAGGATGACCATGGGAGAAGTGACGCACGAGCAGGTGGATTTGATGTTGCATCTTTACGAGCTGCGCCGCGAACCGACGATGCGGGAAGCGCGATCGTGGTTCATGGCGAATTTTCATCCGAAGACCGCAGAGGATGTTATGAAAATCTGTCCTCCGGGCTCCAAGGAGAACGGGTATATGCGAATGGTGGTGAGCTACTGGGAGATGGTGACGAACATTGTGAGCCGCGGGTTGATTGACGAAGAGTTTTTCTTCGAGAACTCGGGCGAGCAGTGGGTGGTGTGGGAAGCCGTGCGGCCAATCGCCAATGAGTGGCGCACCATTTTCAAGAACCCCCGCGCCTGGGAAAAGCTCGAAGAGCATTGCAAACGCTTGGAGGCGTGGCGCGAGAAGCGTGCTCCCGGCTCGACGGAAGCGATGCGGCAAATGTTCGCGCGGATGTTGGCGAAGGAACCAGCGATCCCCCCTGCGTCGCAAACGGCGAGGCCGGCCTGACAATAACGGAATCAGCACCTCAGATTTACATTTTTCCTGCGACATCCTGACGAAATGTTAGCCTTGGGGTCAACGGCAAGCAACATCCAACGTTGATCCCGAGGAGACGATTAACATGATTAGGAATCGAGCTGTCCTAGCTGCGTGCGCTGCACTGGCCACGTCGGCAATGTTGGTTCCCAGCGATGTAGCCCTGGCGGATGCGACAGCGCAGCACGCGGGAAGCATTTCCCTGATTCTGCCGCAGGTAGAGTTGACGCGCGGCGGGCAAGGCATGGACGTCAAGCCACCGATGCCCGTCTACTGGGGCGACGTGGTGGCGACAGGACATATGGCGCGCGCGCGCGTGGCCCTCGACGACGGCTCGGTGCTCAACGTGGGCTCGGACGCCAGCCTCACCGTGACGAAGCATGATGCTTCGCAGCAACAAACCCAGATTGACATTGCCTACGGCGAAGTGCGCTCAAAAGTGGTGCACATCACCAAGCCGGCCGGCAGCTTTCAGGTGCGCACGCCGACGGGGGTCGCGGGAGTTGTGGGCACGGACTTTTACCTGGCGTACCAGAATTCCATCACGCGCCTAGTTGTGTACGAGGGCACCGTTCGATTCTGCAATCTCGCCGGACAATGCATAATAGTCGGTGCGGGCCTGATGTCTTCCATCCACGGACCCAACGAAACGCCGGATGCCGCACAACCTGCTCCGCCATCGGAATTGATGGAAGCGACCAACAATACTCAAATCAACGAAACGCACGCGAAGGGTTTCGTCAAAGGGCATCCGGTCTGGTTCGGAGTGATTATCGCGGCTGCCGTCGGAACGCCCATTGCGATCGTCAAGGGGCTGGACAGCGGCTCGAAGTCCACTACTTCGCCAACAGGTACGTCGGCACCGACTCCCGGCCGGCCTCGCGGGCAATGAGGCAGCGCGGACTTTTCGAGTAGGGTTTTGCGACCCAGCACACCGGCAACTGTTTTCCACTGCGTGGTGTGCCGCCGTAGCCACCAGCACGGAGGGTCCGAAACATGCGGAAAGATCGACTTCACGCAAGGCTGCTCGACCGTGCCCACGTGATAGTATTCTTGCTTGTTGCCTTTCAGGTCGGCCGCCAGAAATTGGTCCACCTGCACCGTTGAAAACGCCGTCTGGTGCGCCATGCGTACTTGCAGCACTCCCCAATCAGCGGCGTAAAGAATCGCCAGCGACGCCAGCAAAAACAGCAAGCCTCGCCCGAGCATTCGCTTCATCGTGAATGTAATCTACCCCATTTGATGTAGCTCGGAGAGCTTGAACATCAGAAAATTGCCCGCACGAAGAAGCGCCGGTTATATTGGGATTTTGGAGGCGCGGGTGGGAATCGAACCCACGTATAAAGGTTTTGCAGACCTCTCCCTTACCACTTGGGTACCGCGCCGGCGAACCCGCCTAGTATAGCGAAAATCGCGGAGACTCACTCGCAGAATTGACCGAGCCGTGCGGTTCGCGATACCGAAATGGCGCAAACGGCTTCAGTGAATGGTTAGTGTAAACGGCATTTGCGCGCGCACCGGCTCGCTGCGCACCATCGCCGATAACCGCTGGACCAGCGACTGAGCCGAGCTGTACGCGCCTTGCGAAGCCCGCACGTCGCCTTGCGCGCGCGCGAGCAAGAAATCGAAAAGCGACTGAGGCTTGGGCAAGCGCACGATTTCGACCGATTCGTTTGCAGGAATGTGTGCCAGCTGTTTTGCGACGTCAATGGCGCGTTCGGTATCGCCCAACTCATCCACCAGGCCCAGGCCCTTAGCCTGTTCGCCGCTCCAAACGCGGCCCTTGGCAATCCGGTCGACAGTGGCAATTGGCAGGTTGCGGCCGGCCGCGACTCCGCTGGTGAAATTCGAATACACGTCGTCGAGCATCTTCTGGATGGTCTGCTGCTGCGCGGGAGTGAAATCCTGCTGCTCGGAATAGAGCGTGGCATTATCGCCGATTGCAACGTAATCGGTGCTCAGTCCGACGAGTTGATACAGTCCCGCAATGTTCATTTTGCCGCTCAGAACTCCAATGGAAGCGGTGATCGTATTGGGATCCGCGACGATCTTGTCGGCGGACATGGCAATCCAATAGCCGCCAGAAGCCGCCAAATCCGACATGGAGACGACCACAGGCTTCTGCTTCCGTGCGAGTTGCACCTCGCGGCGAATCACTTCGCTGGCAAGCGAGGAACCTCCCGGCGAATCGACGCGGAGAACAATCGCTTTGACGTCCGAGTCCATTCGCGCGGTGCGAATGTCCGCAGCCACCGAATCGCCGCCCATGACCTCGGTGCCTGTGGATGAGTATTGTGAAGCGCCGGAGACGATCTCGCCCGAGGCGTAGATGATGGCGATCTCCGGCCCGCTGCCGTCACTCAAGCCCCGCCGATATTGCGCGAAATCCGCCGGATTCCATGAACCGGTTCTCCGGCGGAAGAATTCTTGTATCTGATCCCAGTAGCCCATTCGGTCGACCAGCTTGTTCCGGAGAGCTTCCTGCGCCAGGAACGGGCCTTTCTGCACAAGATCGGCAAATTGCGCGCGGTTCATCTCGCGCGCAGACGAGACTTCGGTCAGATACTGGTTGTAGAGACTCGTGAGCAGAGAGGTGACTTCCTCGCGGTGCGCCGGCGTGAATTTCTTCTCGGTCAGTTCGTTGGTCGCGGTCTTGTACTCGGCGATATGGAAGAAATTCGGAACGATGCGCAGTTTGTCCAGAGTGCCGCGAAGGAACGTCGCTTCGGCCATCATTCCGCGAACACCAAGAGTATTGGTGGGCGTCAGCCAGATTTGATCGCAGCCTGTGGCGACGTAGTATTCCTCATTTTCTTCGCCGTCGTATCCCAGATAACAAACGCTGGGCTTGCCGCTGGCGCGAAAATTCAGCAAATGCTGGTGGATTTCTTCGAGCTTCGCCCAGCCGGCATCTATCGGCGCAATGCGCACGACCAAGCCTTTAATTCGCGAATCCGTGCTGGCCTGGTCGATCGCATCGTCGATTTCGTGGAGTACGAGCGGCTGCGAACCCAGGAAAATACTGGATACATCCGGGGGCTGCTGTTCCTCGATGGGGCCGCTCAGGTTAAGGACAAGCACGGAATTCCAGGAAATTGGCGGTGCAGAAAAGAAGGACCAGTGAGGAATGGTCCAGAACACGATTACGACCGCCGCAACAACCAGCAAAATCACCAAAGTTCGTCTTTGTCCCCACGTCATGTGCCTCTCCTGGGCCGCCGACCGCTCCGGCGAGCCTTTGGCAAACTACCATTTGGCAAAGAAAATCGCCATTGTTTGCCCCTGTCCTTTCGTACAGGTGCGGTTTTGTTTCGTACAGTTATTCGGATGGGCAAAACCCGTTACGGCAAACCGCAAAGCGCCCGGCCAGTTGTTACCATCGGTAGACGTTGGCAGCGCGGGTGCCACTAAATTTTCGATCGGAGGAGCGGCTGTGAAGAAGACTTTCCTCAACCGAATTCTGGAGATCAACAAAGAGCTTTGGTTGATCCTTTCCATTATTGCCTTTGCGGCAGTGATCAATTTCTTCGTGTCGGGCGAACGGCTGGTTCTGTCGTTTTACAACCTGCCGACGCTCTTTGCCGCCTATTACTTTGGGCGATCTCGCGCGGTCCAGACGGCTTTCGCATCCATACTGATCGTCTCGTGGCTTAATCTGATGAATCCGGTGGCGCTGGCTGCGGGACAGGGAATGAGCTTGCGGCACTTGATTGGATGGGCGGACGTGGCCATCTGGGGCGGTTTCCTGCTGATCACCGGCTACGCGATGGGCACGCTCTACGAAGTGAAGGAAAGAGGCATGGGCGAGCTTCGCGAGACCTATTTTGGCGTCTTGCAAATTCTCTGCCAAGTCATTTCCAACGACAAGTACACCCAGAACCATTCTTATCGCGTCTCCGTCTACGCCGCACGACTGGCTGCAGAGATGGGTTTGCCGGAGGACCAGGTTGAAGATGTGCGCGCTGCCGCCCTGCTGCACGACATCGGCAAACTGGAAGTCAGCCGCACCATCCTGTACAAGTCCGCACGGCTCTCGGAAGAGGAAATCGTCGAAGTGCAGGCGCATCTGCCCCGCGGAGTGGAGGCGCTCAGACCAGTGGCTGTCGGCGGAACGCTTCGCCGCGTGCTGCCGATTATTCTGGCGCACCACGACAAATTCGACGGCTCCGGTTATCACGTAACCAAGGGCGAGGACATTCCCATCGAAGCGCGCATCATCTCCGTTGCCGATGTGTACGATGCGCTTGTCAGCGACCGGCCGTACCGCAAGGCCATGTCTCCCTTCGAGGCTCGCGACATCATCTCGAAAGGTGCCGGAACGGACTTCGATCCAAGATGCGTGGCGGCATTCGAATCCGCGTTCCGCGGAGGCAGAATGGAAGTACCGGAAGTACTCGTCTAGTTCTGGCTTACAACTGAGCTTCTCGCAGGAACCGCGCGGCCTCTTCGGGCGGCGTGGGGTTTATATAGAATCCCGTGCCCCACTCGAAACCGGCCACGCGCGTCAGCTTGGGCATCATTTCCACGTGCCAGTGATAATGGTCGTTGATTTCCTCGCCGATAGGCGAGGTATGTATGACGTAATTGTACGCCGGGCAATTCAGCACCGCATCCAGCCGAGCAAGGAACTCACGAAATAGTTTGGCCATACTGGCGTAAACGGAACTCGCCTGATTCTCAAACGACGAGCTATGCTGGCGCGGAAGAATCCATGTTTCAAAGGGAAAGCGCGGCGCGTACGGCGCGAGCGCGATGAATTGATCATTGCCGAGAATTACCCGAGTCCCGGTTTCCGTTTCCTGCCGGATAACGTCGCAGAAGATACAGCGCTCTTTGATCTCGAAGTAACGCTTGGAACTGTCGACTTCTTCGCGAACGCGCTTGGGAACGATGGGCAGAGCAATTAATTGCGAATGAGTGTGCTCCAGCGAAGCGCCGGCCGCCTCGCCATGATTCTTGAAAAGCAAAATATAGCGGAACCGCTTGTCATTCTTCAGGTCCAAAACACGATCGCGATAGGCCCACAGCACTTCTTCTATGGATTTGTCGGGCAGCGAAGCCAGCGTGCTTTGATGGTCGGGGGTTTCAATGATGACTTCGTGCGCGCCGATGCCGTTCATGCGATCAAAAAGGCCTTCGCCTTGGCGATCCAGGTTCCCTTCAATCCCCAATGCCGGGAACTTGTTCGGTACCACGCGCACCGACCAGCCGGGCGTATCTTTGCCGCTGCCGTTGCGGCCGTACGCCAATATCTCCGGAGGAGTGCGCGTCTCATTGCCCGGACAAAACGGGCAAAAAGAGCCTCCCTTCATCTGTACGCTTTCACGAACAAAATCCGACGGTCGTTTTCCGCGGTCGGTGGAAATAATCACCCACCGGCCAGTGATTGGATCCTTGCGTAGTTCGGGCAATCTTCTCTCCTCCTGCAGTTCTGTATTAAGCGTGAAACGCTTTTCTATTTTACTCCGCGAGGCTCACAATGCTGAAAATATGCAGGCCGCGAGTAACAGACACATCAATGCGCGGCGCTAAACGCATTCTTGTACAAACGAACATCTGGCGGGCGCCCAGAGCGGCTTTCAATCGCCACAACATCGAAGCGCCAGGAGACTCCGGGAGTTCTACGCTCCGTCAAAAACCGCCTGGCCATACGCTCGACGTGAAAACGCTTATCCGGCGTCACGGCTTCTTCCGGCTGACCGGGACGCTGATCCGTGCCACTGCGTGTTTTCACTTCGACAAACGCGAGCACCGGGCCATCGTAACCGACCAGATCAATTTCCGCCTTGTCCCCTGGCACACGATAGTTGCGCGCCACAAACACGTACCCGTGTCGCCGCAGGTACCAATACGCATACGTCTCACCGTTGATTCCGTGCCGTCGCGCGTGCTCTTTCTGCGTCTCGTCCGCCCTGGCGGCCGTCAAGCCGCGGCGCGATGCGAGCCGCACGAAACCGAAAATCGCGCGCGAAAGAAGCGGCATTATTTCAGTACCTCCAGCTCGAACTCCATCACTTTTCCCCGCACCACGTAGCACAAATAGAATTCCCAAAACCGCCGGAAGCGCAGCGAGTGATTCACCAGGAATTCAAATCCGAGATAGCGCCAGACCTGGAGCAAACGCACGCGAAGACGCCGCTGCCTGACCCGCGCGCGAGAGTACCATGACGCTTCTCCATGCAGTCCCTCGGGATAAAAATACCAGAATGAAAAACTGTTGAGGTGCCAGCGATGCGTGGGATCGCAAAAGGAGCTGAAGTCCGTGTAGTGAGGCGTCACCAGAAAAATAATGCCGCCGGGACGCGTCACGCGGTGAAATTCCTCGATGGTGCGAATCACGTTGTCGACGTGCTCGATCAAGTGAACCGCTCGCACTTCGTCAAACACACTGTCCCGAAACGGCAGCGAGCCTTGGTCCAAATGGCAAAGAACATCGGCCGCGGTGTTCGGGTTCATATCGATGCCGATGGAACCCGGATATTTCTTTGGCCCGCAGCCGACGTCCAAGATACGCGGCAATCTTCCTCCGAAGGAAAGTCGTAACTCTAATGCGACCGCTGCACCTCGGCGATGCACTCGCCGAGAATGCGAACAGCATATTCTGCTTGTTCCTCGTCAATGACAAGCGGCGGGGCAACTCGCACGGTATTTTCTCCCGCGCCGAGAATCAGCAGGCCCTTTAGGAAAGCGCGGTCGACGATCTTGTTGCGCAG
>CAVXBO010000002.1:0-1277869 GCA_963760165.1 uncultured Acidobacteriota bacterium | reverse complement strand
ATCGGGACGGCCCCCGACCCCGCTGCCGGCCGGGTGGGACCTACCGCGTCTCTACGCTGGGGGTCTATGCCTTCAGTCACCTCCCGTCGAGCTCTGCGGCCGGGCCTCGACCGGCCGCAGACGCAGTACGCCTGGCCGCAGTCGCTACTGAAGTCCAAAGGCGACAAGCCGCTGGTTTACCTCGATATGAACCACTGGATCTTCCTGGCACAAGCCGCGACGGGGCACGCCAACGGTGGGCGCTACCAGAAGGCGCTCGACGCGCTGCGACGGGCCGCCGGGCGTGTGGCGATCCCGCTCGCCTCGGTTCACTACATGGAGATCGAGGGCAATCGCGACGCGAGACAGCGGTCGGACCTGGCGAGGCTGATGGAGGAGTTGAGCGGCTTCGTGTGCGTCCTTCCACGGTCGAGCATCGCGCAGGTCGAGCTAGACGCCGCCCTCGCGCAGCTCCTCGGCACGCCCTCCCGCTTCTCGAACGCGCCGCTCCTCGGCTGGGGCGTCATGCAAGCCCTCGGCAGGCGTGGCGGCCTGACGGTCCACTCCGAGGACGAGGGTGACGTCACCGCACGAGTGCGACAGGAGTGGCCCGGCGGGCCGGCTGCGTTTGACGCGTGGTCGCACGATGGAGACCTCCAGCTCACGCGCGCCGTGTTGCGAGGGCCGACCGGCGAGGACGTGGCGGACATGCGTGCGCGTGGATGGGACCCCACCGTCGCGCGTCGGATCGCCGAGGACCGTGCCCAAAGTGAGCGGGAACTGGCGCAACGGCTCATCGCCGAGCCGGAGTATCGGGATCGCGTGCGCGATGTTGTCTCAGCCCGATACATGGCGGTTGAGCTCATCGACGTGCTCAAGGAAGCCGTTGACGCCCACGGGCTGGACCTTGCCGAGCTCGTTGACGACATCGATACTGCGCGTCGGCTCACCGACTCGATGCCGAGTGGCGATGCGTGGATATCGCTGCTTACCGCAGTCCACCGCAACCCGCAGAGCCGCTGGCAGCCGAACGACATCTTCGACTTCGACGCGCTGAGCGTGGCGATCCCCTACTGCGACGTGATTGTGACCGACAGGCACGCGTGCAGCCTCGCGAACGCAGCGCGCCTACCGCAGCGTCTCGGCACGAAGGTCATCCCCACGCTCGACCAGCTCGTCCCGGCGCTCGGCGGCATGCTCTGACACACGCCGAAAGCCTGTCCGACCACAGCTAGAAACCACGACCGGCCCTGTAAGCGTGCGAGCATCACTGGGCATGGTCACGATCTACCTCGACCAGGCCAAGTGGATTGATCTCGGGCGCGCAATGCACGGCCGGCCGGGAGGCGAGCGCTTCCGAGCCGCGCTGGATGTAGCACGGCATTGCGTGGCGATGGAACTTGTGGAGTTCCCGCTGTCGATCGGCCACTACATCGAGACTTGGAGGGCCGGGAATCCCAGCCGGCGCCGACGCCTCGCGCAGACGATGCTCGAACTCTCGCGCGGACGGACGCTGGCGCGTCCGCCGGATCTGTGCGACAACGAGCTCGACGCTGTGATCTCTCGGCTGGTGGAGCTGGATCTTCCTCGCGCTCCGTACCCGGCACTTGGCTGGGGGTTTGCTCACGCTTCAGGCTTGAATCCCAACGTGCCACGCGAGGCTCTCGACCTCGCGATCGAGCTGGCGCACCTGGCTAATCGCCCGCCCGGCTTTGATGACTATGGTCGAGGTCACCGGGAGTTCGGTGACCTGTACCGCCACGGCGAGGAGGTGCTGGCCGCCGGCCAGCAGCGGGACGCCAGGTCGCCGGAGATGAGCGAGGCGGTGCTCGCCGTCAGTGCCGTACTGGAGATTTGGGAAAACATTGACTGGGCGATGCAGAGAGCCGGGCTGCCCCGAGACGCGCTAGGGCCGATCGGCCGGGTCCGCCCGGATCTCTCACAGACGGACGGCGGAAAGTTGCTCATAGAGCTACTGCCGCTGGCGCGCAACTTCATCGCTGAGATGCCAACGCGAGATGCAGCGCTGCGACTCAGGCTAGAGCGCCACCGCAACCCAGCGAACACATGGGAGTCCAACGACATGATTGACATCGCCTACCTTGCATGCGCGACGGTTCACTGCGACATCGTAGTGACCGAGCGGCAGTGGGTTCACGAGCTAAGCCGGTCTCAGATGCTCGATCGCCATGACACGATCGCGCTGCATGACGTCGCGGTCCTACCGCAGACGCTCGAAGATGTTGTTGGGTAAAAACCTCGCTTGCGCGAGCGTCGCGAGCCTGCCGAGCGACGGGGCTCGCGGACGACCGTGCGGGCTCCGCCGTCACGACGTGGAGAAGTCGTTGTATCGCGTCGCTAGCTGCGTATGAACGTAGATCTCTGCGATGCTTGACTGGACGCCCTTCCAGTCATCATTGAACGCCACGACGCGACACTCCATCGCGCCAATCCGGCCCTTCGCCGTGCAGAACAGACGATATATCTCTCGTGCCTCCGCATGCCGGGGCCTTGCAGCGGCTTCCAGGTGAGACCTTCGTCGGTGGATTTGTAGATGCCGCTGCCGGGGCCTCCGCTGTCAAATCCCCAGGCGATGCGCTGCACCTGATAAAGCGCGGCGTAAACTACGGCGGAATTCGTGGGATCGAAGACCAGGTCGCCGCCGCCGGTTTTGTCGTCTTTGTAGAGGACCTTTTGCCAGGTCTTGCCGCCGTCCGTGGAGCGGAAAATGCCGCGCTCCTCGTTGGGACCAAAGGCGTGACCGATTGCGGCAACCATCACGAGATCAGGATCGCGAGGATCAACTAAAATAGCGCTGATGTGCTGGGTGTCGTCGAGACCGATGTGCGTCCAGGTCTTGCCGCCGTCCGAGGATTTGTAAACGCCGTCGCCGTAGCTGATGTCGCCGCGCAAGCAAGGCTCGCCGGTGCCGGCGTAAATAATATTTGGATCGGACGGAGCGATAGCGATAGCGCCGATGGATTGCACCGGCTCCTTGTCAAAGAGTGGTTCCCAATTTTGTCCAGCATCTTCGGTTTTCCAAATGCCTCCGTCAACGGAGCCGAAGAAATAGGTGTTGGTTCCCGGAAGGCCTTCGACGGCCTCGACACGGCCTCCACGAAATGGGCCAATCAGGCGCCACTTGAGCGCGCTGAGAGTTTTGGCGTCGAGCTGCTGCGCGCGCGCTGCCGGGGAAAAAGAAAGAAGGGTTGCAAAAGACAGCGCGCTAAGAATAACTGCAAGCGAAAAGTATCTGCGATTCATTGCTACGACCTCCTGTAGTACTTCGCGCGGATTCTATACTCGCAAGCAGGGGAGTGCAATTGCAGAGCGATGATGTTCATTAGGTTTAGCTCTTGACTTGGAACCATGGCGGGGTTCTTATTGCCGCAGGTCAGCCATTTCGCGATGAGTACCATGCAAAAGCACATGAAGACTGCGATTCTTATTGTGGTTCTGGGGATTATGACGGCATGGGTGGCCGCGGGCGGCCCCGTTGATTCGACTGCTCCGGATTTCAATCAGGTGGTGATACCCGTTGGCAAAGGGCCGGGGTCCATCGCTATCGCGGACGTAAACCATGACGGCAAGCCGGACATCATCGTGGCCAACACGGAGGACGGCACGGTCAGCGTCCTTTTGGGTGACGGTCGGGGACATTTCAGACCGGCGCCAGGTTCTCCGTTCCCGTGCACCGGCAATCCAACGACATCGCGGTTGCGGACATGAACGGCGACGGCAATCCAGACCTGGCGATTGCGAATACTGGAACGCCGTACCTGACGATCCTGCTTGGGGACGGCAAGGGAGGTTTCAAGCCATCGCCCAAGTCTCCTTTCGCGACGCAATCGTATCCGCATGTTCACGGCGTTGCTGCGGCTGATTTTATGGGTGATGGCAAATTGGCCGTGGTGACGGATAGCTGGGGACACGATGAGATCCTGCTGATTCCCGGCGATGGCCAGGGCAATCTGATCCTGCCGGGAAAGGCCTTCCACACGGGCAAGCGTCCCTATCAGCGGCTGCGGTCGGCGGATTTCAATAAGGACGGAAAACCGGATGTGGTTACCACCGACCAAGACATCAACGCAGTGACGATATTGCTCGGCGACGGCAAAGGAGGATTCCGCGAAGCGCCGGGATCGCCGTTTCCTGCAGGAGGCGCTCCGTGGTCGCTGGCCATTGATGACGTGAATCGGGACGGGAATCTCGATTTGGTGGTGATACCTTACGACCAAGACCTCACGGACCCGAAGCAGCTCGGCGTCACGGTGCTGCTGGGCGATGGCAGAGGCAGCTTCACAACCATGCGCGGCTCGCCTTTTTCTCTCGCTGGTTGCAAGGGGCCCGACCGCGTGGCAACGGGCGACATCAAGGGAGATGGATTCCGCGACATAGTCGTATCGTGCGCGCAAAACGATAAGGTGTTTTTCTTTATGGGCACGAAGGATGGCAGGTTTCGAATTTCCAGTCGGAGTGTTGAGACTGGCTGGTCGGGGCTTGCTGTGGCTGATCTCAATGGTGACGGCAAAGACGACGTCGTGGTACCGAACAACACGCAGGGCACGATTACGATCTTGTTTAGCAAGTGATTGTGAAGGCTACACGTCTATTTCGCGAGCCACCGAACGCCGAAGGAAATCGGCAGCCCGACCACGACCATGTGCACAAGCAGCCCTTGAAGTCATCCGATATCGTCTCTTTCACCTGTGATTGTTCGCAAGCCGCAAAGCCGCGTTACACAGATGAGACCCGAGAAGTCCTGAGCGGCCTGGCGCTCCTTTCACTGAGCTGGAGGTTTGCGGTCCGCTTCCACGTCGATTTCGATCGCGACGTCCGGCGTCGAGGACGCGCCGAGTTCTTGGAGATTGTCGCGCGCCCCATGCCGAAATCGGCGCGCTTGGTCGCGGCGGACCCGTGGAACGCCGCGCGAGCCGGACTGCCAGGCTTAGCATCGGGAAACACGCCGTTGAAGGTGAATGTTAGCGGCACGACCTTGGTCACGCCGTGCATGGTCAAAGAGCCGTCCATGGTCCAGGAGCTTTCCGACACAGGGCGAATGCCGCGACCGTGGTAGGTCATGGTCGGGAATTTCTTCACATCAAAGTAGGCGGGGCTGCGAAGGTCCTTGTCGCGCTCGGTGACCTGGGTGCTGATGGTGGAGGTGTCGATGGTGACGTCGACGCTGCAAGCGGCTGGGTCCTGCGATACGGTGATGGTTCCTGTAACCTTGTCGAACCTGCCACGCACCAGGCCGACCACATGGTGGCGAGCGCCGAAGTACGCGAAACTATGGTCTGGATCGATCGCGTATGTCCCTGGAGCGGGGAGCGCCGGAGCGGCCGCCGTCGCGCCAATTGCGAAAAGCAGCGCCGCAATTTCGAAAAGATTGAACAGTTTCTTGACGATCATATTTCCTCCATTTTGCTAGCTGTCTCTTTGGGTCTGATTTGTTTGCAATTCGCAATGCCGTTGTACGATACGCAGGTGAGACCCGAGAAGTCCTGAGCTGGGCCTGAAACACCCTGAATACTTCTGAAATCACGCTGCATGCGGTCAGCGTTTCTCCACGGTGGTGGTATAGTCGGCGAGCGCCGCTTTGCGATTCAAAAACCGAGGGTAACCGATCCTGCATGGAACGCCCAACCACGACAATGCTTCGCATCGGCGCCTGGTGCGTCAATCCAGCGTCCGGCCAGATTTCACGAGACGGAGAGACCGCGCGGGTGGAAGTGCGGACGATGCGGCTGCTGCTGTGCCTCGCCGAGCATGCCGGCGAGGTGGTCAGCATCGATGACTTGCTCAACCAAGTCTGGTCCGGGGTCATCGTCGCTCCGGACTCCGTCTACCAAGCGGTGACATCGCTTCGCCGTTTGCTCGGTGACGATCCCAAACATCCCACTTACATCGAGACGGTGCCGCGATTGGGGTATCGGATGGTGGCGCCGGTTGCTCCCTGGGCGGATCAGTCCGTCGCGCAGACGGGCCCTTCGCGGGGCTCGGATGGCGAGCATCCGGCGCCGGCGACCAGCGATGCGGCGACACCCGGCCGGCGCTTCCGAGGCGGCTTCACACTCGCCGCCAGCGCGACGCTCTGCCTCGCGCTCGTTGTTGCTTTGCTGTTCCACTTCCACGGCAAGGCCGCGAACCACAATCATTCGGCGTCAGCCGCCATTGCGCCGCCACAGAAATCCATCGCCGTGCTGCCGTTCCTCGACCTGACTGAAAGGATGACCAACGAGACCTTCGCCGACGGCATGACCGAGGAACTGATCGACAAACTCAGCAGGATTCCGGGCCTCCGCGTGCCGTCTCCCACGTCGTCGTTCTATTTTAAGGGCAAGCAAATTCCCATCGCCGAAATCGCCAAGACGCTGGGTGTCGCCTATGTACTCGATGGGAGCGTGCGCAAGTCGGGCGTCTGGTTGCGCGTCGACGCGCGATTGACTCGTGCGGACAGCGGGTACGTGGTCTGGTCTCACACCTATGATCGGCCGCTGAAGGACATCTTGATGGTGCAGGACGACATCGCCGGCGAAGTAACGAAAGCGCTAAGGGCGTCCATCGAGGCCAGACCGGACCATTAGTACAATGCACGCTCTCGCCAGAGGGCTAACTCCTGAGATGCGTGATCGGAAACTGGCTCGCTACCAGTGATTGAGGGAAGTTGCCGTCGAACGCGATGCACGGTAAACTGTTTTGCAGTTTGACTGACGCCGTCGGGGCGTAGCGCAGCCTGGCTAGCGCGCCTGGTTCGGGACCAGGAGGTCGAAGGTTCAAATCCTTTCGCCCCGACCATTTATCCCCCCTTTATAAGCGTTGAGCAGAACGCCTTGAATGGCATCCTTCGAAACGCTACCTTACGTGTGTCCGGATGTGTTTTTTGGCGGGAAGCGCGTGGCCATGCGCAATGTGTCCAGCGGCACGATTTATTATTATGAGGAGGACATGCTGGGGAGTTCACGGACAATGGTGCAGGCGGGGCAGACTTCGGTGTGCTACGACGCGGACTTCTACCCGTTTGGAGGCGAGCGGGATATCACCAACACCTGCACGCAGAACTACAAATTCGAGGGTAAAGAGGGGACACGGAAACGGGCAACGACGACTTTGGGGCGCGCTACTACACGTCGCGACTAGGGCGATGGCTCTCGGCGGACTGGAGCGCGGTGCCCGCGCCGGTGCCGTATGCGAATCTGACGAATCCGCAGACGCTGAATCTGTACGCGATGGTCAGCGACAACCCGGAGACGTTTGACGACCTCGATGGGCATGGCTGCTCATTGAGCCTTTTCACCCTGGAGACATCTTGCTCAGGTACTGTGGAATTCCACGATCCCGCCCCGGGGGAAGGATTTACGGCGAAACCTAACACCGGCGACGACCAGCCTGCGTCCGATTCCCAGCAAGGGGAAGCGGCGCAACTGTCCGACGAACAAAACCAGGCACAACAGCAGCGGATCGCGGACGAGGCTAACAGCGAAGTGGGGTCCACGGCTTATTTGGTGAGTAAAACCAAGGGCAAGTATGGCGCTGATAAGGACAAGTGCAATGAACTTGTGGCCGATACGATCCAAGCATCTGGTTTACCAAGGCCACAGGTAGGTTACACAGGTTGGAAAGGTTGGCTCGCCCGGGTATTCGGACTCACAAGAGATCCAACCTCACATGAGTGGGCAGACCCAAGCGTGAACATACCTGGTTGGTCGTCACCTCAACCATTGTCTGAAGCTCGACCGGGTGCCGTTATCGCTCAAGAACATGGTGCAAACGGGCACGCGGGCATAGTAGTGGGCTCGGGGCAAACAGTTTCAGCTAACACAGCTGTGAATCCCGCCGGGCTCGTTACCCGGAATAACTGGGGATTTAGGCCGCGCGGCGGAAACGGAGACGGTCCGCGTGATCCCGCGCCTGTTGTCAGAATCTATATTGGAGATCACTGATGGACAGATTCTTATCAGTCCGGTCCGTGTTCGTGGTTATTATGCTTTCTCTCGCTGCCGGGATACTCTTGGTCGGAGCCAGAGGCGACCAAAAGGAAAATGCTCCTGAAAAACAGATGGGGAAAGGCACAACACCATTGATGATTGCGGCTGGTAAAGGTGACCTTTCCGCTGTCCGAAAGCTTCTGGCAAATGGTGCCCCTGTAAACGCGGCTGATAGTGACGGCTATACCGCACTGCACTACGCCGCTCAGTGCGGCGATGTTCGAGTTGTGCAAGCGCTAATCAAAACTGGTGCCGACGTGAATGCGCGGACAAAACAGGATGTAACACCGCTGATCGCTTCGATTGATATGGCGTGGGGCAAACCGGAAATCACTCTAGCCCTAATTTATGCTGGTAGTGATGTGAACATCGCAGACTCACAGGGCAACACGGCTCTTTCGATTGCGACGACGGAGAGTTCGGATGAGGTGATTGAGGCACTTCTCAAGAAGGGCGCGAATCCCAACATCCGAGGATACGGTGGAGAAACTCCGTTGCACATGGCCGCACTGAACGGCCTAGTTGATGCGGTAAAGCTACTTCTCAAGTATGGGGCGAATCCGTCGCTGCGAGATAATTCGGGTAAAACACCGCTACAGGTTGCCAACCCAAAATGGCCTGAGATAGCTCGTCTGCTGAAAGAGCATTCCGACAGATAGTGCAGACAAGACAGGCGGGTGGCCCAGGTTTGGCTTGTCGATTTTTCGGGTGCCCCATGCTCGGTTTCCGAGCGTGGGACTTTTCGCGCGCGATGCTCGCCGATAGGCTCACCAAAAAATTTGGGAACGAATTGGGAACAAAACCTAGCGAATAAGCCTCGATATTTCGGTTACGGCAAATTGTAAGGGCAAGACGAGCCACAGCTTACAAGATTGACACCGCTAATTCGGGACCAGGAGGTCGAAGGTTCAAATCCTTTCGCCCCGACCATTTATCCCCCCTTTATAAGCGTTGAGCAGAACGCCTTGAATGGCATCCTTCGAAACGCTACCTTACGTGTGTCCGGATGTGTTTTTTGGCGGGAAGCGCGTGGCCATGCGCAATGTGTCCAGCGGCACGATTTATTATTATGAGGAGGACATGCTGGGGAGTTCACGGACGATGGTGCAGGCGGGGCAGACCTCCGTGTGTTACGACGCGGACTTCTACCCGTTTGGAGGCGAGCGGGACATCACCAGCACGTGCACGCAGAACTACAAATTCGAGGGCAAAGAACGGGACACGGAGACGGGCAACGATGATTTTGGGGCGCGGTACTACACGTCGCGACTAGGGCGATGGCTCTCGGCGGACTGGAGTGGGGTGCCTGCGCCGGTGCCGTATGCGAATCTGACGAATCCGCAGACGCTGAATCTGTACGCGATGGTCAGCGACAACCCGGAGACGTTTGACGACCTCGATGGGCATGACGGCGGCGGCATATGCGATGTGAATCGAAATGGGTGCCCGAACAGTGGCCAGAGCACCAACGCTCCTCCTCCCACGGGAGGCAAGGACCCCAAGTCAAATAGCCCCAATACCGGAACGGGGTCCGTGGGACAATCCGACGCCCAAAAGGCTCAGCAGGCCCAACAGCAGAACGCGACGGGGACTCTCAGCAAGGAACAGTGTGCGGCAGCGGGCTGCGGGGGCATGGCACAGGTACCCAACCCAGCGACCGCACAAGTGCCAGCCGTGAACGTGAAGGACGCCCTCATATTCATGTTGCAGGCTGTCACGGTAATATCCGCAGTCTTTGACGAGGGAGCTTCGCTAGCAGCCCTCCCAGAGGAAGAGGGGCTTGAGGTTGGCGCTGAAGCGACGGAGACTGAAGCCACCAGCGCAGAGGAGACCGCCGGAGGCGGCCCTGGAGCGGCCAAGGATCGAACACTCCAAGGCTCGCAGGATCGGCTCGAAGGTTTGAAACAGAAGCAGGAGGCTCTGACAAACAGGAAAGGTTACCGAATTTCTACAAAGGGGACCGAACAGGACCTAGACCATACTCTCAAGCAGATCGCGAGAAAGAGCTCAAGCGATATAAAAGACCAGTAGAATAGTGAATAGCTCTAGTGGAGCATTCATTGATGGATTTTCTGGAAGATAAGGCAGAGAAAGCCGAAGAGACCGGTGACTTAGTACTGGCGTTTCAGCTTTGGAACGAACTTGCCCAGAGGGGCCGGGACCCCGTTTTCTTCGCCCGTTACGGCCGCGTAGCACAAAAACTGGAGAGATGGGACGAGGCCGAAAGCGCATTTGCCCAAGCCCTTCGCCTCGACCCTGGTTTTGCGCCCGCTATGGAGTGCATGGGAGATCTTTGGGCTACTAGGACCGACAAGAACGAGGCGGAATCGTTTGAAGTTGCGAAAGGCTGGTTTCTTAAGGCTCTTCGGCGCGAGCGAAGTGCACGCACGCTTACGTTTCTCGGCGCTACCTATCGTGCCCTGGGCGACAACGTGGCGGCTCGGGACGCTTTCGCCGAGGCCGTTCAGCTCGACCCTAATAAGGCAGAAGCTTTGTACAATCTCGGGGTCGCCGTAGAGGAAAAGGATGTTCAGAGGTCGGTCGAATTAATGGAGAGGGCAATAGAGATTGATCCCAGCTATTTCGTCGCCCATCAAGAACTCGGAAAGTTGTACCAAAAGGCGGGAGACCTGCCTAGAGCCGAATATCACCTTCGCCGAAGTCTTGAAATTGAGCCAGGTGAGTTTTGGTCGCTCTTGTACCTGGCAAATGCGCTCGCCGTTCAAGGAAAAAGCGGCGAGGCAGAGCAGAACTACCGCCTGGCTACCAGCCTGCACCCAGAAAGAGAGGACGGGGAGGAATTCCTCGCTAGTTTTCTAGAATCGATCGGGAAGAAGCAGGAGGCTGCTGCCGTGCGCGGAGCGAGGAAGCCATGAGAAGACCGGCACTTGCTATAAGGTGGGTGCTACCCTACGGGAGGAGCACACGATTCGCCAGCAATTGCCCGCAGGGCTCCAAAATCGTCACCGAGGAATGCCGGAAGGTCTGCGTTCCCTGAGATTTTGTCTCACATGCTGGGGAGTTCACGGACGATGGTGCAGGCGGGGCAGACTTCGGTGTGTTACGACGCGGACTTCTACCCGTTTGGAGGCGAGCGGGACATCACCAGCACGTGCACGCAGAACTACAAATTCGAGGGCAAAGAACGGGACACGGAAACGGGCAACGATGATTTTGGAGCCCGATACTACACGTCGCGGCTGGGCCGGTGGCTCTCGGCGGACTGGAGCGCGGTGCCTGCGCCGGTGCCGTATGCGAATCTGACCAATCCGCAGACGCTGAACCTCTATGCCATGGTCAGCGACAATCCGGAGACGTTTAACGACCTGGACGGGCATGGCATATGCGATGTTGACCGGAATCCTTGCCCGAACAGTGGCAAGAAGAGCGATAACACTGTTGAAGGTGGCACGGATGATGCGAACACGGGCATTCAGGGCCTAGATTGCAGCACCGCAAGCTGCCAACAGACCTCGTCAACAGCGACGCAGATGGCAGCCCAGCAAGCCGCGAACTCACTCAGTAAGAAAGGCCTCGACTTCATAGCTAGGCACGAAGGACTCGGTGGTAAGAAGGTAGGAGGCAGATACCAGGTTTACAAAGACGCGTATGGCAATCCAACTATCGGGTACGGTCACGTTCTGAAGCCCAGCGAGGATTTCTCCAAGGGTATTACGAAGACGCAGGCGCTCGCCCTCCTGACGAGCGACGCTCAAACGGCGGTGTTGTTCGTAGAGAACAAGTTAACCGTGGGCGTTACGCAGACACAATTTGACGCCTTGACGGATGTTGCTTTCAACAGCGAGAGGGCAGCCGGGAGTCTCATCAATATGGTCAACAACTCCATGGGAATCGGTCCGGCTGATTTTGTATTGACGCTTCCAAATGGTTACCGTACGCAGCCCACCGGCTTAATTAACCGACGGGAAGACGAGGCGAATCTATTCCTGAACGGAGACTATCGATGACTACCTATCGGACGGTACTGACACTCATGACCGTATTGGTGCTACTTGTCCTGGAATCTGCTCAGGCAAGAATATCTGCTCCAGAGCTTTCGTGTGGCGACGCTATTAGTTGCAACCGACTCGGTACGCAGGCTCTTAAGAAGGGTGACATCGTCGAAGCGATCCGATTGTTCAAGCTCCAGGTGGGTTATGCAGAGGATGCACAGGATGCGGAACAGTCGACGGTTGCGTACAACAACCTTGCGGTTGCCTACATACTTGAGCGGGACTACCTCCGAGCGTTAGCCTGGACGCGCTTGGCGCTGCGAGCCGATTCAAAAAGCGAGGCGGCGAACCATAACCTGCTGGAAATTCAAAACGGCTTGGCCCAGCATCGTTGGCCAACGGGCATCGAGGGAACGTATGTCCAATACGCAGGCCGGACGCGGTGGAACTCCCTCTGTGTCTCAAAGGCCGCAGACAAGAGCTTTCAGTTCAGGCTGCTAGCCTACCGCATGGGAGCGGCCTGGCGACGCTACGGTCCCGCAAGCTATGGTGATGTGAAAGGTGAGGCAACTTTGACGACCGAAGACAAAGCTCAATACACCGGAGATGCCGATTTTGCCGCCTGCCATATCGAGATGAAGTTCACGTCAGATGGGGTCGCTCTCGAGCAGCAGGGCGATTGTGGTTTCGGACAGGGAGTCAGCGCCGTCGGGGACTATGAGCGGATCAATGTCGCTGACGGTGACAACTGTGACGAGCGCGTTCTGCCTTGATACAGATACCTGTCATGAACTCATGCTCGTGCGGGCCGGTCGGCATCCATGAGCAATCACTGCCCTTGGGAACGAGTTGGGAACAAAACCTAACGAATAAGCCTCGATATTTCGATTATGGCAAATTGTAAGGGCAAGACGAGCCACAGCTTACCAGATTGATACTGCTAATTCGGGACCAGGAGGTCGGTGGAGGCGTGAGGTCCCTCGCCTCCGCTCGGGATTTCGGCTGGCGACTCAGACGCCGCCAACACGCCTCAAGTTCAAATCCTTTCGCCCCGACCATTTATCCTGAGACAAATCAACGAAGCCACCAACACCCTGGCGATCCCGGACCGCTCCTACCAATTTTATTGGCAACCACCGGCGCTGCGCCTTCTTAGTGCAGCTTCTCAATCTGTTGCTGCACCTGGCTGCGAAACTCCAGGGGATGCGCCACTTTGTGAAATGGCTCGGGAGTCCCGCCCGTTCCGATCACCACAATCGTTCCATAACCCATGATCCTGCCGAAAGCCGTCTCGCTCACTTCGATGCTCTCCACTTTGTTCAGCAGCATTTCGATCGTTGTCCGGCTGGCCAAGCCGGTCTTGATCACCACACGCCGGTTCGTCACCGCCATTTCCGTGGCGTTCCGCCGGACCATGCCCATCAGAATCGCTACGACGCCGCCAACGAGCAACGCAGCGGCCCCACCTTCCATGATATGTAAAGTTCTAATCTCGATTCCCGTGTGGCTGAGTGCGTAATAAAGCAGAAGCACTCCGGGCAGACCGAGCACCAAGCATCCCACAACAATGTGCCCCAACATCACGATCCAATGGAGCCGGGTCTGGTAAATCACAGTTTCACCGGGAACCAAGTTCGATTCTACGTAGCTCATCTGTGCTTTTCTCCGAATCGCTCAGCCTGCTTCAGGACTCTCTGAAACTGATTACTCGTTGAGAGGAAGTCTCCCACAAATTGCGGGCAAAGTTGATGTTTTTCTCCCTATAACTGTGTTGCGAGTGACAGGAAACCAAGATAGCCCGCGGCTTAGAATTTTAGGGCTGTTCACTCCCACGAACTGCAAGGTCGGGACTTGGAAATTCATACATGAACCACTCGGCTCGGAAGGCGTCACAATTGGAGATGAGCCGACCCCTTTTTTCATCCCTTAGGTGAACGTGTTCCCTTTTAGCTCGTCGCTCTGCATGGATTCCCGCACAGTGTTCCCGACTATCGAGATGGCATAACTATGTTGGGCAGAGCGCCTTGAGCGGCAAATCTTTCAAGGCGCTCCCGCTTCGGTGTGTCCGCAGACCTGCGCGAAATCAGAAGTTCAAGCGCAGCGCGAGTTGCAACTGACGGCCGGTGTGATCGGTTGTGCTGGAGATTTCACCAAAGCCAGGGAATCCCTCAAAAGCATCCGGGGCCGCGAAAATTGGCGTGTTGAAGACCTTGAACGCCTCGGCGCGGAACTGCAAATTCCTTCCTTCACCCCAAGACGCAAAAGGAAAGGTCTTGGTGAGAGCCATGTCCCAGCGAGTCTGGAATGGATCAAAGAAAGTGCCGCGTGTGGAATGTCCCTGCAAATATCCGATGGCGTTCGGATTGCTTGGATCAACCTCATAAGTCTGGTTGCCGGGCCCCTCGAATGGGGACAATGGGCCGAACGTCTGCCCGCTGGTCAGAGCCGTCGTGGTGGTCGCACATGAAGCGTTTAGATAATTCTGCGTATGCGCGCTGACGTTGCCGCCCGTGGTGAGCTTACAGCCCGGAAGGACCACGCCAAAGCCGTCCGTGCCCGAGAAAGATAAGCCGGTAAACTGGTCCACTTCGTCGGCAGCGCCCGATTGCAGGGTCGTGAGGCCGGAGAAGGCCCAATTGCTCACTACGGGTGTGAACCAAGCAAGTTTCGGGCTGGGCAGATTGTAAACATAAGAAAGCACCAAGCGGTGGGGAATATCGAAGTTGGATAGTCCTTTGTCCAAGGACGGGAGGAATTGGTTCCCGGTGGCGCCAACGGTGGGTTCGAATCCCGATTGGCTCTCGACGTTGTCAATGGCCTTCGAGAAGGTGTAGGCCGCCTTCAGGTAGAGCCCGCGCGAGAACTGGTGACTTACGGTTAGCAGAAGCGCGTCATAATAAGAGGCGCCAGCGTCGGTGAATTCAAATAATCCGCCAGAATTTATGCCTATGACCGGCACACGCGACTCGCGATTTTGCGCGGAGTTCACATCCAGACCGAATGGGCCAGGGTTATTGGCATTGCGAAGCAACGCATTGTTGAGCGATTGAGCGTCCTCGAGATGAACGCCATGCGATCCCAGGTAGCCGACTTCCAACATCCATCCGGGCAGGAATTCATATTGCGTCGTGAGATTGAACTGCTCGGTGTACGGCGGGCGAGAATTTCGATCTAGCGCGGAGACGAAAAGCTGGGGCGCGGTGAAATTCGGCGAGCCATCGGAATTGAGCGAAGTGAGCTGGGGGAAAGAGGGGAAAATGGGGAACTGGCTCGGCAGAGGCAGTGTCGGGAACGGATTCGCGAGCATCTGTGTTTGAGGCGTAGTGAGTGAATTGACGAACGCCGTGCTCAGAGAGAATGGGGGATTGCTTTCTGTTTGGAGCGACTCGAAGGGCCCGATTCGGCTGTAGTACATCCCGAAGCCACCACGCACTGCTAGCTTGCCGTTGCCCAGCACGTCATACCCGAACCCGATTCGCGGTCCGAAATCCTTCATGGGTTGATTAAGATAGGTGGAGTTGGAGACTCCAGGTGTACCAAACGACTTATTGCTTGCGGGTATAACGAAGCCGTCCTGCAAGCCGGGGCCGCCCATCTGCATGGCCAAGGGAGTAAGCAGGGAGGGATCGAAATTCGAAATCTCTCCGTGCTTTTCGGTGATATCTCCGAGGTAGTCCCAGCGAAGACCAAGGTTCAGGGTCAGACGCGAACTGACGCGGTAGTCATCCTGGCCGAAGATCGCAAAATCGTGGGCACGATACTCGAAGTCCGTGAGGCCGCTCGAGATCGAAGCGTCCGCAGGAGAGCCGACGAGGAAGCTGCGAATGGATAGGTCCGCGTTGACGTCCGCAGGGGGACCGTAGACGGTGTCAGCATCCTGCGACGTAAAAGACAGCGTGCCCGGATCCAGCGGACTGCCGAAATTGAATTGCTGAGTGCGAGCCTCGAAACCTATGCGCCAGGTGTGAGGGCCGTGCACATAAGAAACCATGTCGCGAAAATCCTCTGATTCGTTGCGCTGGGTTTCGCCCACGCTGGCCGAAGCACCGCAACAGTTCAATTGGTCGGAGAAGCCAAAATTTGGCCCCCGCGTAATCACGGAGGAATTAAACCGTGTGATGCCGAGCTGAGAGATGGTGACGGGATTTATGGCGCCGATATCGCGTCTGTTGAACGTGAATCCAACCGTGACTTCGTTGAGCAAATTCGGCTTAATCGTTTGGAGGTCGTGAACGGATAGAGTGTCGTTACCGAGTAAGTAGTCGTAGGCCTGCCCAAGCGTGCCGTTGGCCCCGCCAGGGTTGGTGTACGTGTCCGGGTTCGCAAAATAGCTGACTGCGAACGCGTTGGCCACGCCGCCGATATTGAACTCGTGATCGATGCGGCCATTGTACTGGTTGCTGTTGATTCGAACGGGAGCAGAAAATGCGAACGATCCGAGCTCGCCGGGCAGATTGAACCCCGACTGTCCCGTGGGGTTGCCGCTCGGGAAGAGCATTCCGTTGTAGGGGCCCGGGGCATTCAAGACATTGATGGCGACGGGATCGATGGCGCCGACGGGAAGGTCGTACAACGCAGCCATGGAAGCGGCCGAGCGCTGCGCGGGAAGAATGGGTATGAATCCTGAAATACCTCCCGCAATGCCGTTTCGCTGGCGCTGGCCTTCATAATTGAAGAACCAGTAAGTCTTGCTGAGCTTGGGAACAGGGCCGCCCACAGATCCGCCGAATTGGTTCTGAATCAACACCGGACGCGGGGTACCATCCGCGTTGAAGAAAAAGTCGTTCGCGTTCATGTCTGTATTGCGGAGGAATTCGTAAACGGTTGCGTGGTAATTGCTCGTTCCGCTGCGGGTGACGAGAAGAATATTGCCGCCGCCGCTGAAGCCGGTGGTCGCATCGTACAGGCTGGTCTCCGTCCGGAATTCTTGCACGGCATCAGGATTGGGCACAGGAATGATGCCATTGCCCAGAGTGTGAAATTCGAAGTTATTGGCGTCAATTCCGTTCACCATGTAATTGTTTGAGGTGGCGCGATTGCCGCCGACGAAGATGGCTTCAGCTCCTTGCAAAATCGTAGACGAAGGGGAAGGCAGCGTGGAAGCAACGCCCGCGTCGGTGGCAAGCAAATCAATCACGCTGCGATTTGCCAAAGGAAGAGCAGTGATTACATTGGGAGTGAGAGTCGAACCGAGCGTGGCGTTCGCCGTCTGCACCGGCGCGGTCGCGCCGCTGACGACAACCTCCTGGCTGACCTCGCCGAGAGCAAGCGAAACGTTGGCTGTGGTAACTTCGGTGACGCGCACGGTGAGATTGTTTACTATCGCTTTTTCAAATCCGGAGTGTTCCACATCGACTTCATACCCGCTGCCCGGCTGAACGAACGGGAAAACGTAGCTTCCGTCACCGGAAGTCGTAATCACCCGTTGGATGCCGAAGCCGGCATTGAGCAACGTCACTTTCGCACCCGGCACGACAGCATTATTCTGATCTTTGACAACGCCGACGATGGCGCCGCTGGTAGCGCTGGACTGCGCGCGGGTTGGAATCGGCCCGAGGGCCATCAGCAGGGCAATCAAAATGACGCCGAAATAGCTCGTGAGCAGCTTGTTCATGGTTAGTTCCCCCGTTGCGCGCATTCGCGTGAGGTTCGGTACGCGGCGCTCGTGTTGCCGGCCAACGCGCTGACCCCAGCACTCTGGCCCTACGAGAATTCGGAGAATGGGTGTTCCATTCTTCATCAATGGCATAGTACTCTTACGGGTGCATCTCGAAAGAAAACATTTGTTTCATTTTAACGAGTATTTAACAGATTTGGGGACGATAACGCCGCCAAATTCTTATGTCAAGCTGTTTCTGTAAACAAGGCGCGCGCTATCACCTGATTGAAACATTCGATTCTATTTCAGTAAACGGATTGAAATATTGGCGCCCTGCCGATAAGATTGTGCGTCGTACGCCGTTCTGCGGGGGTTTTCGATGCGAGCATCACGCTGGCTTGGATTCGTGCTTGGCTCATTTCTTTTCGTCATTCCCGGCCCAGTAAGATCAACGATGGCCCAGACAATTCCAACGAGTTTGTATCAGGGTCTGAGTTGGCGCTTGGTGGGTCCGTTTCGCGGAGGCCGCGTGCTGGCCGTTGCGGGAATTCCCAGCGACCCGAACACGTACTATTTTGGCTCGGTGGCAGGAGGTGTCTGGAAGACGACAGACGGTGGGCTGAATTGGAATCCTTTGTTCGACCACCAGCAAGTATCGTCCATCGGCGCGATTGCCGTTGCACCTTCCGATCCCAATATCGTTTACGTGGGAACGGGCGAAGCCTGCATCCGCGGCGATAGCTCGTTTGGTGATGGCGTTTACAAGTCAGTGGATGGCGGCAAATCATGGACGCACGTGGGGCTGGATGACACGCGCCATATCGGGCGGATTATTGTGGACCCGCACGATCCGAACATCGTTTTCGTCGCGGCACTTGGTCACACCTACGGATCGAACACGGAGCGTGGCGTGTTTCGCTCCGGTGACGGCGGCAAGACGTGGCAGAAAGTTCTCTACAAGAACGACGAAGCCGGGGCGATTGACATTACCTTCGCGCCTACGAATCCGCACATTCTTTACGCGGCGCTCTGGGAGGTGTACCGCACTCCCTGGACTCTTGTGAGTGGCGGACCGGGCAGTGGTATCTACAAATCGATTGATGGGGGAATGACCTGGACGCATCTGGAAGGGCACGGGCTGCCAAGCGGCGTCATGGGACGTATCGGCATTTCCGTTTCCGGCGCAGATTCGGAGCGCGTTTACGCGATGATCGAGGCGGAAAACGGCGGCCTGTATCGTTCGGACGACGGTGGCGGAAATTGGACGCTCGTCAACGGCGATTACGACCTTCGCGGACGGCCGTGGTATTACACACACGTCTTTGCGGATCCGCAGAACCCAGACACAGTCTATGTTTTCAACTTTGTCGCGATTCGCTCCACGGACGGAGGGAAAAACTTTCAGCCGATTTTCACTCCACACGGCGATTACCACGACTTGTGGATCGACCCGGCAAACCCGCAACGAATGATCGTGGGAAATGACGGCGGGGCCACAATCTCGACAGATGCAGGAAAAAACTGGAGCGCGGAGGATAACCAGCCGACCGGGCAGTTTTATCACATCGCCGCTGACAATGAATTTTTCTACCACATCTACGGCTCGCAACAGGATCGAGGAACCGTGGGGATCGCAACGCGAACCGATCATGGAGGGATTGGAGATTCCGACTGGTATAGCGTGGCGGGCGGCGAAAGCGGGTTCATTTTGCCGTCGCCATTGGATCCAAACATTGTTTACGCCGGTTCGCTGTACAGCATTTTTACAAGGTTCGACCGGCGGACGGGCCAGAGCAAAAATATTTCGCCGTGGCCAGTAAGTCTGCTGAATCAGCCCGCGGCGGATGCAAAGTACCGCTTTGGATGGACTGCGCCGATGGAAATCTCCCCCCGCGATCCGCACCTGCTTTACGTGGGAGCGCAGATGCTTTTGAAGACGAGCGACGACGGCATGACCTGGAGCGAAATCAGTCCTGATCTGACGCGAAACGACAAAAGCAAGCAGCAGTCTGCCGGAGGACCGATCACTCAGGACAATACAACGGTCGAATATTACGATCAGATCTCATCCATTTCAGAATCTCCCGTGCAAAAGGGTTTGATCTGGGTGGGTAGTGACGATGGGCTAATCCACGTTACGAAAGATGGTGGCACGAGTTGGGGAGACGTTACGCCAAGCCATTTGCCCGACTGGTGCATGGTCAGCACGGTTTCTGCATCGCCCGAAGACGCGAGTAACGCCTATGCTGCGGTCGATTGTCATCGGCTAGATGATTTTCGCCCTTACATATTCAAGACAGCCGATTTTGGCAAGACGTGGTCCGCGATAGTTGGAGGCTTGCCGGATGGGTCGTACGTGCACGTGGTGAAGGAAGATCCGAAACGAAAGGGACTGCTCTACGCGGGCACGGAAACTGGGGTTTTCGTCTCGTTCGACGATGGCATGCACTGGCAATCGCTGCAGCTCAATCTGCCAACGTCACCCGTTTACGACTTGATGGTTCATGATGACGATCTTTGCGTCGCAACTCATGGACGGGCTTTCTGGATTCTCGACGACATGGGAGCGCTTCGTCAGGCCAGCGCGGAAGTAGCGCAATCCGCAGCGTTCCTATTTTCACCTCGCATTGCCTATCGCACGAACCTCGGCAACATTTTTGCGGGCGGCCCGGGGTCCGCATCTGCTGAGAATCCTCCGGAAGGGGCCATCATCGACTATTTCATCGGAGGGACAGGTGCGCCCGGGAAAGTGACGCTCGAAATTCTGGACAGCCGCGGGGCGCTGGTGAGGAGGTACTTGAATCCGGGCCATCCGCATGGAGGCATGAATCGCTTTGTGTGGAATTTGCACTATCCGGGAACGGAAAATCCCGAAGGATCGGATTCGGATTTGGGAACGATGGACGGGCCTGCGACAGTTCCGGGTCAATATCAGGTGCGGCTCACGGTCGGAGACAAGTCGGAAACACAGCCGCTTGAGGTAAAGCTGGATCCGCGCGTGAATGTTTCCGCCGAAGACCTGCAAAAGGAATTTGATCAAGGAATAAGGGTTCGTGCTGAACTTTCCAAGGCGAGCAAAGGTGTGCGCCAGATGCGAGATGTTCGAGCGCAGCTGGCGGTGCTGTCTAAGCAGTTGGCGAACAACGCGCAAGCGAAAGATGTTGTTGCCAAGGCGAATGCAGTCGATAAGCAAATCGAATCGCTGGAAGAATCGATCACGGGCTGGAAAGTGGTACCAAACCGCTATTCTCTTAATTACCCGCCCGCAACAGATGACAAACTGACGATGTTGAGTTTCTACTCGGCGGACGGCACTCCGAACCAGCCGTCTGAGCAAGTGCTGCAAATGCTCGACGGTGAGATTGATGAGACGCTGAGCAAATGGGAAGCGCTGCAGAAGCAGGATCTTGCGGCATTGAACGATATGATCCGCAAGCAGAATATACTGGTGATCTCACCGGCCGCTGAGAAGCAAGGCTCGGGTAGCGTGATGCAGCAATGAAGAGCCTTGTTTCCTAAGGCAGAAAATGGGCGGGTAAACTATTTCCGAAAAACAATTCGGCCATCCTTAATGACAATGTCGATTTTCCGCGTGTCTTTGATATCTCTTAGAGGATCACCGTCAACAATGATTAGGTCTGCGCGGCGCCCGGGAGCAACCGTGCCAAAATCCGATTCCATCTTCAGCCACTTCGCGCCATTTGCTGTGGCGGCTTCCAGGATCGCTGTGTTGGGCAACCCTGCTTTGGCATAGGCTTCGATTTCATCAAACAAGCTGCCATCGTCCGTTCCCGCCAATAGAAAAACGCCCATTTTCTGGGTGCGGGCGACAAATCGCGACATACGCTGATAACTTTGCTGCGCAGCCTCAAATTGATCGAGACTCAGGACTTTCCGCATGGGATCAGAAATTGTTTGAATGGAGAGCGTTGGGTCAAAGCCAACATTGGCCTTTGCCATTTTTTCGATCAGCGCCGTGACGCGCTCGGAGTCGGGATCGATTTCATGCCAGTCTGCTTGCATCCGCGGAACCAGATTTTTGTCGGCGTCTAAACTCTCGTTTTCACCTTGAGGCTGCTCGTTGAGGGGGAGAAAATCCGCCCATACGCGAATGTGATTGACTCCGTCGATGCCGCAATCGATGGCGCGGCCCCAGCTTGTGAGCACTCCGATGTGGCCGGTGACGGGAAGACCGACCTTGTGTGCTTCCTGCACGACGGCGCACAAGACATCCGGCTTCAGCATGAAGTAAACCTTCAAAAGGCTGACGCCTTGCGCTTTGAACGAGCGCACCAGGGTCGCAGCAGCCGCGGGATCATCGATCGCCACCGCCACCATCGGATGGTAATAACCAAGGCCATCAATCAGCGGTCCGGCGGAGTAAATATCGGGGCCGGGAAACAAGCCCATCGAAATGGCTTCCTTGAAACTCATGCTGAGAGAAAGCGGAGCTCCGGGATCGCGGATGTAGGTAATTCCGTGCTTGAGCAGTTCAGGTCCTTGGGCGGCATCCCAGAAGTGGTAATGATTGTCCATCAGGGCGGGGAGGACCGTCTTGCCGCCCGCATCGAGGACTGGCACTCCGCTCGGAATCGATTGCTGGCCTTGCTGAATTGACTGGATTTTGCCGTCGCGGATTTCGATTGTGGCGTCATCGGCCGGCTGGGAACCTGTACCGTCCCAAAGCCGCGCATGAGTGACGACCATATCCGCCTGCGATTGTGCCGGCAAAACAAAACGCGCTTCGAAACGAATGGGACTGATGCTGCCGGATTCCAAGTTCAGGCGATAAAGCTTTCGCCCGGCACAAAGAACGGCCGTGGTTCCATCCGGAGCGAGCGCCAGTTCCTTATCATCGTAGGGACTGGAAAAAATGCGCCGTGGCGATCCGCCGGAGGAAGGCATGGACATGATGCTGTCCGTCGCGTTTTGCGATTCGATGTAATAGAACGTCTTGCCATCGCGACTCCATGCCACGGACGACTGGTTCCAGGGAGCATTGCTGAGACGCGTCGCCCGGCGATCGGGAAGTTCCAAGCGATAAAGACTTGCGCCGCCGTAGCGTCCGGATGCGAGCAACAACTCTTTGGCGTCGGGCGAAAGAGCGAACGTCCATTCATGCCAATCCTGCGTTTCGGTGATGTGTGTTGGCTCACCGCCTGAGACGGGAATCCACCAGAGGTGCGCGTCTAGCTGGGATGTTTGCAGGATGAAGAAAATCTGGTCGCCCTTAGGAGTGAATTGCATGGCGCCGATTTGTTGACTTGTGTGGTAGACGATCGAGGAAGTTCCGGTGGCCAGATTTTGAATGACAAGGTCAGTGCCGTTCGGCAATTCGTGCGAATAGGCTAGAAATTGTCCGTCGGGCGACCACGCCGGATGCGTATCCCAGCTGATTCCGGTCGAAATTTGCCGGGCATCGCCTCCGGCCGACGGAAGAATCCAGATTTTTCCGAGTATGCTCGCAGCAATCCGCGCCCCATCGGGCGATACCGCCGGATCCGCGGCTCCATGATCGACGGTCAGGATACGCTCGCCAGGCTGCGTCTGGCCTTGGGCCATCGGCCGTTGGGCAGCCACGGTTACAGCCAGGACGGCCAGCGCCAGTCGAGCGGCGCGCTTCCGGATACCAGTCATCTTGTTTTGTTTACACCTTTCCCCAACGCGCGACTCCGCATTTCACGATGCCTTGCCGAACTCGCTTACCGGAATGCCAATATGATGGAGATGATGCAACATGTGGACCACATAATCTTCCAGAATGAAGCGAATGGTCAAGGGTTCAGAATCTGCGATCGTGCAGCTCCGCAAGGAAGCGGCTTCTGAAATGTTTTTCGCCGCCTGGAACAATTGATGGTTGAGCGCGGCCCAGAGCGCGACCAGTTCGCGCCATTCACGCTGCTGATACTCGTGAAGGATGACCCACGCGTCGCCGTTATATCCGGGCATGCGGGGCGCGGTTTCCAACTGTGCCCGGACAATTCGCTGATGGTTGTTTGCCGCGGAGTCGATCAGGTGTCCCAGTTCTTCCTTGGGCGACCATTTGCCGGGCGCCGGCTTCACGGAGGCGCGCTGGTCGGTCAGGCTGAGGAGGCGATCCGGAACTACTTCGACAATCTGCTTCAGCCTGAGCGCCGCATCCATTCCGTTCTCCCTATGCAGCGTAGCGACGAGCTGTCTCCATCCTTGCAGACCATATCGCAATTGTGAAACGAGTGTTTCACGCTGGCGTCGCGTAAGCTAGCATTCGGGCTGGCAGCGTGTCAAGCAGGGTGGCGAAGCGATCAGCGTCGCCGTCTGAAACACTTGATTCACGCGGGAACGCATGTCTCGAGGCAAGTAAAAGCAAGCTATCATCACTAGGATCATCAGAATTTGAACTGCCTTCCGGAAATGTCCTTCCTCTTCGCGCACGCCTTGCGCCTGCCCGCCGCGGCGGGCCTGCCCCGGACGCCTCTGCGGGGGCGCGATGTATTCGCTTTTGCTCGCTTGCCCTGACAAAGGAAGGGCCGCTTGCCCCCGCCTTCAATTCCTCGCGCGCTTACCCTGACGAAGGAAGGGCGCTTCCCCCGCCCTGAAATCTGACTTCCTGAAACATCCTTCCTCTTCGCGCCCGCCTTGCTGCGCGATGTATTCGTTGTTCAACGCGCCACTAATCACGACCCGCGCATCGCTTTTTTTCTATATAATCCGCTCCTGTGAACCACCTTTACTACGGCGACAACCTCGACGTTCTCCGCCGCTACATCAAAAACGAATCCGTTGACCTCGTCTATCTCGACCCGCCATTCAAGAGCAATCAGGATTACAACCTCACCATGATGGCTCCCCGCCTCCTTCAAAAGCCCATTGAAAGGAGTGTCATTGCGGGATAGTTTATGTGCCCTAATCCTCAAATCAGTTCGGAGGACGTGCGCATATGCAAACCATCTGGGCGTACACAAAGATTGTCGCCGTAGGCGCTGCTCTCTTCGTGGTCTTGCGATTCGTTGGCGCGTTTTCAGCCGCCCAAAGCTGGTTCCTGACCATTGTGGCCTCGCTCGGATATGTGCTCTATGATGACCTCGGAACACGAATCCAGCGAATCCAGGCGCACGAGGCGTTTTCGCCATTCTGGGTGCGCGTGAGTCCAAACTGGTATGACTTACTCCGGGACCACGGCATCATTCAGAGCGACGCAGAAACATTTTGGGATGAGACGGATTTAGCTTGGCAGGAGCTTGAAGAACATGGCGAAAAAAGTTCAGCTGACACTTACCGCGTGCTTCGCGACGGCATCACATTCACCGTGCTAACGTCAACCCACTACGGCGGCTTGGTTTACTGCAACAACCGCCGAACCTTCCGTAACGAGATAGATTTCGAAGAACGTATCCAAGAAATCAAGCTTGGCTCACCAACTCTCAGATCTTTGGGATGGTCACCCGACGTATACGTCAAGTGGGAAATCGGGGGTTACGATCTTGGTCTGGAAGTAAACAAGAACTGGCGGGAAAAAACCTGCCTCGCCGACGAAACCAAGAGGCTCTCCAAGGTAAGGGCCACCCCCGATCACCTGACCGGAACAGTGCGGCTTGTAATCGCCACGCTGCCTTATGCAGAATTTAACATCTATGCTGATGGCAACGCACCAGCACCGCCGAGATATGAAGCAGTGTTAAAAAAACGAGACAAAGAACTCACTGAGGCGGGATGGAAACGTGAAGAGAAGGATGCCGAGCTTCACCTGCTTGGCGCGCCTGATTGCATCGAGCACAAGTATTTCAAAATCGACCACCGGGCGATTTAGCTTGCTCTGAGCGCAGCCGAAGCTCGACGCCGCTTTGCTCTGCGCTCATTTTCGCAGGGGCGGCCCTTGGTCCCACCAACCGCGCTCCCAACCGGGCACGGTTGCTAGACCTCAGTACGAGCGATAGAGCGTCTCGATGCGTTCCTTACTGGCTTCCCAACCCGCCTCAATCGCCGCCTCACGGTTTTCGAACTCACCCCGAAACTGAAAACCCTGTCGAGAGTAACCGTCCGAGTTCGTCGCTCCCATTTGCACATAGGGACGGACGTAAGAATGCCCATTTTTCATGGGATAGACTTCGAGAACGACGAACAGATTGTCTCTGCAAAGCATTTCAACAATCTCGGGCTCAGGGAACGGCTCCAACGCCGTGAAAAGTGAATTTCCGAGACCGTCGTCTCCATCATAACGGTAAGCTCTGCCTCCAACCCGGATGTTCTCTCCAACGCTTAGGGGTTTGTCGTTGCACGTGAGCACGTTGGCATCAAACACCTTGCCGTCAAGGCCGTCTTTATCTTGTAGACCGACGCAGCGGTCAAAGCGCATTCCGTTTTCCAGACGCATGAAAATCTTCCAGTGGCATCATACATCATGGCGAACAAAAAGCAAAGCCTCGATCACTCCCATACGTGAGCGGACACCGCATCAAAATAATACGTCTCTAGTTTGTACTTCGTTCTTCTGGCCTTGATCGACTCTACACGCTCAACGATCTTTCTGTTGGTTTCGGAATCAGGATTTCCGTACAGGCTGACGAATAGCTGCTTGACCCTGTTGGCTCCGACCAATCGAAGAATGTGCTCGTCTGGTTCCCCGAAGGCGAAGCCGAAGACAAATAGATCGTGGCCAATCTTCTCAAAGCTGGATTTGGATTTGCTGAGATATGCACTGTGCGCGATACGTTCCATTTTCGCCGTGTACGTGTCTTCAGCCACAAATAGTGGGAACCGATTGGCATCGAGAGCCGCCTTGATCTGATCGATCAATGCAACTTGAGTATTGCACCACGTGTACTTCCGGAGTTCTGATCCTGCATCGAAAACGTGTAGTGCTCCGTGCATGTAGTGAACGGTTTGCGTGGGGGCGTTCGCGGTGTCCCATGTCACATAGTCCGTATCATCCTCAGGATTACGAAATCCATCCTGAAACTTCAACGACTGCACTGCGGGCAACTCGTCCTGCATCAGTGCCCAATACAATAGGAGATCGTAATTCAGAGTATAGACGCACTTGAAGTTATCGAGGAATGTTCGGCACGCCTGATAGCGCTCTGCTGCGATTTCCTGTGGTCTCGCGGGATGGTTTTGAGCAATGGTGCTGACGAGGACGTCTTGGAGACCTTTGGCATCTCCAACTAAGGTGGCGAATAGATCGGGACGATCCTGAAGGTATACTCTCGCCAACAGTGCTGTCTGACGCAGGGCTTTGATGACGATTTCAAAGTCAGTGGTGCCTAAGGCGTTGAAAGCTTCGTGGGCGGAGGGGGACAGATCCTCAAAATCTGCCTTCTTGTAAAGTGCGTCATAAGAAAAAATGTCATCTTTGCACGCCCTGCTGAAGCCATTACCCAGAAGAACCTTCCGGTTTTGCGCATCCGGTGACCGTTCAATGGCTTGCTGAAATGAAAGAATGTCGGGCATAGAAAATGCTCCCGCAATAACTCACGGCTTATGAGCCTATTCTGCGTCAGTGGGAGTCGGGCAGTCCACGGCAGCACATAACAAGTGTGATAAGTTGATACTATCTTATCGAAGAAGCATCCCTTTCTATCCGCCCATCCTTGCCTTGGCTCTAGCCAGTCGTTTTCCCTTGACTTTTAGTTAACCATATGGTACACATACCTATGCAGTCTGGAAATTCCAGCTTGCCCGCCCATGGCGGGTCTGCATAGGACTTACACGGAGGCAAGCCGCGGCGACGCGGCTTTTCGCTTTTTATGCGCTTTCTAAATTCTAATCGCGGAAATATGAAAAATTAGAAATCGATGCAACTCACACAAAACAAACGACCGAGTCCATTTCTAATCGCGGAAATTTCTGCTTTTAGAAAACTTATCTGGTCGCTTTCGAACGGTCGCCCGGCGTCACTTCCCGCGCCTCTCCGTGGGACCACCGCGCCGCTCCGCACGGCATTTCTAATCGGGACAGCAAACGTCAGTCATTTTTGCGTAACTCGTAGAAAACAAACAGTCGCACCCCGTTCTAATCGGTACAGATTTCACTTTTCATCCCGCGTGCTTTTCTCCCGCGCCATCGCCCGAACCGTTCTATCTTGTCACGCCACGATTTGCACTCGCCGCGTCAAATACTTAGCCGGGAGTTCTTCCTATCGCGCGCCTCATCCGCGCGAAGTCTTCACGCTTTTCGAGTTTCGCTTTTCGCCGCCACGCGCACCTCCCTTTCACGTATGCTGCACCCATGTGCCCCGCGACTGAGTCGAGTCCCGCCGCCATCGGCCTCTGCGCCACCTGCCAACACTCGCGCAAAATCCAATCCGACCGCGGCTCCTTCTTTTTCCTCTGCCAACTCTCCGAAACCGATCCCAGCTTCGCCAAATATCCGCGCCTCCCCGTCCTTTCCTGCCGAGGCTACACTCCAATTTCCGCACCGTCAGCCTGCGGCGAAGGACTTTAGCTCCCCGGCTGACAGTCACAAAACATGCCGCGACATGCGACCCGCGCATTCAACGCGAGACGCCGCGCTTCCAGCGCGCATCTTGCTTGCCAAAAAGAATAACGTGCCGTCACGCCTTCCTATCGCGTGCCTCATCCGCGCGAAGTATCTCGCTTTTCGCCCTTTTCGCTGTCTCTCGTCGCTGTCTTTCCTTTCCTGTAGAAGGTCAAGGGGAATGGCCTGGTCCTATAACCCGAAATTCGGCCATTTTTTCAGAATTGGCCTGGTCGCCCGCTCTCCCCGGCAACACGGTCCGGCGGCAACCGTGGTCCACAAATTTGCGTTTTTCCTAGGGAATTCGCAAATTCCAAAAATCCCGCGCCCCTCAAAACGTCAAAAAAGCCATTTTTCAATGGCCTGCTCCACCAGGCCAATTTTCGCGATTTTGCCTGTGGAAAAGAGCCAATTTGACCGGAGGGGCTTGTCCTAGTACTGCCCTATTCCGACGCGCCGATCTGCTCGCTGTGCTGTTGCAGCAAATAGTGATCGGTCATCCCCGCGATGTAGTCGCACACCACTCGATGCACCGGCTCTTTGCGCGCCCGTTCGGTGTAGCCCCGCGGCATTTTGCCGGGCTGCGCCAGGTAGAACAAGAACAGCTCATCCAGCGCGGCCACGGAACGTTCTCTGTCCACGATGATCGCTGGATTCTCGTACAGATGTGATTTCAAAAATTGTTTGAGCCGGGAATTTTCCGCCGTCACTCCTTTCGAAAAACTTGCCAGCCGCTTCGCATGACGCCGCACGTCTTCCACCGTTTCGATCCCTGCCCGCTGCACTTCCTGTGCTGTGTTCTCGATCAAGTCGGTGACAAATTCATCGAGCACTCTTTTCAGCGCCTCGTTGAATTTCAGCTTCCGCTGGCCGCGCGGATATTTGCGCTCTACATCGGCGTAAGCCTGACCAAAAGCAGGAACCCCCGCCGTCAGCTCTTCGAGATGCAGAAGCCGCGCTTCGAATCCGTCGTCCAAATCAGCGGTGTTGTAGGCAGTCTCGTCCACCAGATCGATGAGCTGCGCCTCGAGCGGGGGCCGTTCATCGAGCAAATATTCCGCAAGGTCTGGAAATTCCGCGGCGGAGTAATCGCGCGAATGCTTGACAATGCCCTCGCGCACTTCGAAGGTCAGATTCAAGCCGGGGAAATCGAGATACCGTTGCTCGAATTTCTCGACAATGTGCAGAGCGTGCAAATTGTGATTGAACGTATCGCTGTGCTCGCGCATGCGCAGGTCGAGCTGGCGCTCGCCCGCGTGTCCAAATGGCGGATGGCCGATGTCGTGAACCAACGCGAGCGCTTCCACCAGATCGCTGTTCAAGCCGAGCGCTCCGGCGACGGTGCGCCCGATCTGCGCCACTTCCAGGGTGTGCGTCAGCCGGTTGCGAAAGTGATCCGAAAAACGCGTGGTGAAAACCTGGGTCTTCGCTTCCAGGCGGCGAAACGCGCGCGAATGCACCACGCGGTCGCGATCGCGCGCATAATCGTTGCGGTACGGATGCTGCGGCTCGGCATATCGGCGCCCGCGCGTGCGCGCAACGTTCATCGCATAGGGCATCGCACAGGGCATTGCGTTGGGCATCGCATCCGGGGCCATGTTCATCGCGTTTTCCACTGCTGCCATTGTAGCGAAACCGCGGCGCGCTTCACATCACCACGGTTTCTGATATGCTGGCGGGCATCCTGGGTTTTAGGATTTCTGCTATGCGAACCCGAAATGCGCTCGCCGTTGTTTTCGGTCTGGTTATCGCGTTCACCGCAACCTCCACTCGCCGCGCAAACTTCGCAAACTGGTTCCGCGAGTTCGACTTCCACGCAGCTTGACGTGAGCGCGACGCAACAATGGACCGACACGAAGATCGACATGCGCAGCGGCGAGAAATTAAAAATCTCCGCGACGGGCAGCGCGAATTATGCCGGTGGAACGAGCTTCGATCCGGATGGCCTCACGCGCGGATGGAAAGATATGCTGCATCAGTACGCCGTTCCCGACGCGGGGCACGGCGCGTTGATCGCGCGCATCGGCTCAAGCGACGGCTCGCAGCCATTTCTGATTGGCGTATCCAACGAATTTGTGGCTCCTGTCGCCGGGCGGCTGTTTCTGGGCGTGAATGAAAGTGAAAAAGACGCGGAGGGCGCGCAAGGAAGCTTTCACGTCACCATTGAAATTCTCTTGCCGGGTTTGAGCGCACCTGCGGGAGCATTGATCGGCGGCCCCGCGGAGACGCCCATCCCTTCGATTACGGCCGCGATCCTCGGTGAAATTCCGCGGCGCGTGAGCGATCCGCAAGGCAATCCCGGCGACATGGTGAACGTTTTGATCGTTGGCACGCAGGACCAGTTGACGCAGACGTTTGCCGCCGCCGGCTGGGTGCAAGTGGATCGCTCGGTGCAGGACACCTTACTCGCTGGCGCGATCAGCACGCTTTCGAAAAAAGATTATCTGACCATGCCGATGAGCACGCTTTTTCTTTTCAAACGCCCGCAGGATTTTGGCTTCGCCCACGCCGAGCCGGTGCGCGTGGTGATGTCGCGCAATCATTTGCGCGCCTGGAAATCGCCTTACCTTGTCGACGGCCGGCCGCTCTGGTGCATCGCCGCCACGCACGACATTGGATTCGAGCGCGACCAGCGCAACAATGGCGTGACGCACAAAATCGATCCGGCAATCGATGGCGAACGCGAATATGTGAACGATACTTTGTCGGCCACGGGCTTGGTCGCACAACGTGCTCACGTCACGCCGAGCGATCCTTTGACCACGGCGAAGACGGCCACTGGCGGCGAATTTCATTCCGACGGCCGCATCCTGGTGCTGGTGCTCTCGACGCAAACAAGCAGCAGCAGCTTGTGATTTTAGCGGCCTTTGGGGGAGTATAGGCGAGGCTAGGAGAGAACATATGAAGGGCACTTCGATTGTAGCGTGTGTCGTCATGCTGTGTGTCTCAACGATAGGTTTATCGCGATCGCAGGCGCAGAAGCCGGATGGTCAAAAGCCTCAAGCGCAAGAGGCGTTTGCTCGGCTGAAAACTCTCGCAGGAACTTGGAAAGGCCAGGCCGCGATGGGGCCTGGAATGAACGCCCCGGTGCGCGTGTCATTGCGCGTCACTTCCGGCGGCGCCGCGATCCTGCACGAGATGGTGCCGGAAGGAAGGTCCGACGACCCGAGCAATGGTGATGACGATCCCGTCACGATGATCTACATGGATGGCGATCGCCTGATGCTTACGCATTATTGCGACAGCGGGAAGAACCGGCCTCGGATGACGGGCAAATTGTCGGCAGATGGCAAGGCAGTGGAATTCGACTTTCTGGATGTCTCCGGCGGCACAAGGTACGGACACATGCACAATGCAGTTTTCACGATTATCGACGCTGATCATCACACCGAGGACTGGACGTACATGTCCCCGGCGAATAAGCCTGCCAAGGCGCACATCGACCTCGTGCGCGCAAAGTGAGGAGCAGAACTTCTCGACAATCAAGAACCTCGCTCAAGCCGCAACGCGAAGTCTAACCTCTCGATTGGCCAAGAGGCAGTTTGCCCGTTTCTGTCTCCTATCCCCACAATAAGTTGTGAATGAGTTGAAACGGCACTAGAATCCCGGCCCGGCCCTGCATCGCGAAAGACGTGACGAATGATTTTCGCCATCATTCTGATTTGGCCGCAACCTCTTCGCCCAGCACACTCGCTCGCGCTCTCTGCGTTTGTCGCCGTCATCCCTTTGATTGTCGTGCTTGCGCTGATGGGCGGACTTCGCAAGAGCGGGCTTTTTTCGTCCGCTTGCGGCTTGGCTTCTGCTGGTGCGCTTGCGGTTTTTGTATGGCGTATGCCGGTCTCGCTCGCCCTTTGGAGCGCGGCCTACGGCTGCATCTACGCCCTGTGGTCCATCATGTGGATCGTCTTCGCGGCCCTTTGGCTTTACAACCTCACCGTTGCCACCGGCAATTTCGATCTGTTGCGCCGCTGGATGGAGCAGCACGCTTCCGGAGACGCGTGCATTCAGGCCATTCTCGTCGCGTTTTGTCTCGGCGCGCTGCTCGAAGGAACTGCCGGATTTGGAACGCCGGTTGCCATCACAGCCTTCTTGCTGGTCGGCTTGGGATTCAAGCCGCGGCGCGCCATCCTTCTTTCGCTGATCGCCGACACGGCTCCGGTCGCTTTCGGCGCGCTGGGCATTCCGATTGTCGCGCTCGCCGGCGTCACGGGGCTCGACCTGATGAAACTTTCCGCGATGGAGGGACGCCAGCTTCCATTTCTCTCAGCGATCCTGCCCGCCTATCTCGTTTGGATTGTCGCGCGCGGCAAGGGCCTGAAGCGCGTGTGGCCCGCGGTGCTGGTTTCCGGCGTGAGCTTCGCGCTGGCGCAATTCTTCGTGTCGAATTATTGGGGGCCATGGGCCGCGGACATCATCGCGGCTCTGGCATCCATCGCGGCGCTGGTTTTTTTCCTACGCTTCTGGAAGCCGCGGGCCGCAAGCGATGAATCAGCCGTTCGCCCAGGGCTCGTCATTCCGCGCGCCTTTCCGCGTCGGAATCGTTCGCCGCATGGCTGCCGTGGATTCTGCTGTCCGCCGTGATGGTCCTGTGGTCTTACGCGAAGCTTTTTCAAAAAGGGCAAATCACCTTTGCGATTCCGCATCTGCACAACGCGATTCTGATCACGCTTTACAACAAGCCGTATGCGGCGAAGTATTCTTTTCAGCCGCTGGCAACGGGAACGGCGGCGGTGTTCGCAACGGTTCTGACGGCGCTTTGTCTCCGCGTGAAACCAAAACTCGTGGCCCAGTCGGGCTGGAAAACATTGCGCCAACTCCGCTTGCCGGGGCTGACCGTCCTGGTGATCGTGGCGCTGGCGTATCTTTACAACTATTCCGGGATGGCCTACACGCTAGGAGACGCCGCCGCGAGCGCCGGCGCATTTTTTCCCGTGCTGAGCAGTTATCTGGGATGGGCCGCGTGCTTTTTGAGCGGCAGCGACACGGCCAGCAATCTTCTGTTTGGCAATTTGCAAGTGGCCGCGGCGCATCAACTGCATTTGAATCCCGTGCTACTGGCTGCGACGAACTCTTCCGGCGCGATCACCGGCAAAATGATTTCGCCACAGAACATTGCTGTCGGCGTGACAACGGTTGGCCTGATCGGCGAAGAGGGAAAAGTTCTGCGCTCGACATTCTGGCACAGCATTTTTCTGGCCGCGCTCATCGCCCTGCTCGCGTTGGCGCAAGCGCACTGGCTGGCGTGGATGGTGCCGTAGCTCGGGCAAGGCAAAGCGGCGCTCGAAGCTCTCTTTCATCGGGTAATAGGTCAGTTTGAATTTTGACCTTTTGTGTCACGATCAAGAAAATTCAAACTGACCTACCGCCTTTCATTGAGTGCGCTGGCGCTCAGCGCGGCGCCGCCGTACACTGTTTGTGCCCACAGGAACGAATTCACTGACAGGGAGGTCAGCATGGCGCGCAAAGCTACAGCAGTCTGGAAGGGTTCACTGAAGGAAGGCAAAGGGAACATATCCACCGAAAGCGGCGTCCTCTCGAAGGCGCCTTATTCATTCAAAACGCGATTTGAAAACGAACGCGGCACCAACCCCGAGGAACTGATCGCCGCGGCCCACGCCGGCTGCTTCACTATGGCGCTTTCCGCGCAGCTCGGGAATGCCGGAATCACCGCGGAAAGTTTGGAAACGACAGCCGCAGTCACGCTGGAAAAACAGGCCGACGGTTTCGCGATAACGAAAATTCATCTCGACGTGACCGGGCGCATCCCCAACGGCGACGAGGCGGCGTTCAATAAAGCGGCCGAAGCGGCGAAGGCCGGCTGCCCGGTGTCCAAGGTGCTCAAGGCGGAAATCACCATGAGCGCGAAATTGGAAACGCAACGCGCGACGGGAGCGTAGCTTCTTCCGGCCGCACGAAGATCCTCCTACGGCAGAGTCTTTTCGTATTGCACAAATCCGCTGCGGCGCGCGATGCGGTCATAGAGCAGCATCGCGTTTGCATTGGTCTCCAGCGTCAGCCAGTAGACCTTTGCGCATCCCGCGTCGCGTGCCGCGGCGAAAACGTGCTCGATCAGTTTGCGCCCCACGCCGCTGCCGCGATGGTCCTGCGCGACGTACAAATCCTGCAAATAACAGTAACTGCCCACGGTCCAGCATGAGCGATGGAACAGCCAGTGCACCATGCCGACCGCGCGGTCTCCCGCAAGCGCCACTGCCCCGAACACCGGTTCACTGGGATCCAGGATTCTCGCCCACGTTACGCGCGTCGTTTCCGCGGGAATCGTCTGCTTCATAGAATTGCTGATATCCGCGCCAAAGCGGAAGCCATGCATCATGGTCCGCCGCGGTCAGATTGCGCACGATCACATTGTCGCCCAATTTGTCGCTCCTTTGGATCGTCGAGTGCGGCCGAAGATTACCAAAGTTTTGCAGTTTGAGGGAACCCTGTGAGCCAAACGCTCCTGTACCGGTTCGGTAACCTACTTATTATCTGTCGGATATGCTGGCATGGAAATTGCTTTCCACTCAGAGGCGGCGGGCTATCATCTCCTGTAACTGCCCTTTCAGTCCCTCCGCCGCCAAGAGTTTGGAGAAAAACGAGTGAACGAGAAACTTGGATCTCAACGGACTGCGGTAGCCTCCTGGGTGCCGGCGCGCTCCATCGATCGCCGGCGCACCCGCAGGATCAATGTCGCCGTCCCAGCGCGCATTCGTCCGTATTACCAGAGCCCAGGCCTTTCGGAGGAATTGCTCACGGCCACGAATTTATCGCGCGACGGATTTTACTTCATCTCGCGCCGCCCGGCCTATCACGCGGACATGAATTTGTACGTGGCCTGCCCTGCGGGACATTCGCAGACGTCGGCGGACTCCGAGTGCGCGCGCGTGGTGCGCGTCGAGCCCTTGGGCGGCGACGCCTGGGGAGTAGCGGTCACGTTTCATCGCAGCGCCTGCTTGTATCATGGCGGCGAGTTTCCAACTCAGAAGTGAGGTTCAGCTTATGAAGATAACCATCATTGCAGCTTCGCTTTTCTTTTTGGCACTGCCCGCCCGCGCGCAGGTACACGTTGCCGGCGGCGCGGCGCCGAGCCAGTTGACCTTCGCCGGCGGCGGTGGAGGTGGAGGATTCGGATTAGGCTCCGTCGCGTTCACCATGCCGGTGGTGAACAGAACCCAGCAACACTACACTTACATCTACGCCCAAGGCTCCGACCAAACGTTCGTTCCCACACGATTCGTCTCGTTTGACGCGGCAGTGAAACTGGGCAAGGCAGCGCTTGCCCAGCGCCCAAAGACGATCGTGGAGGTCGCGGCCGAATGTCGCGCCGCGAAAAAACAGGTCAAGTAGGCCGCTACCGCGCGTCCGCTGAGAGCAAGTAAGGATTTAGGACTTGCCAGCGGGAAGCAGCGCGAGTTGCTGATCTGCCGCATCTGCCGCGCCGGTGTCGGGATATTCCGTTTTGATTTCAAGGTAGAGCTTGGCGGCCTGCGCGGGATTCGATTGGCGGTAATGTCCCGCCAGCGCCAGCAGGACCATGGGCTTGGGGACGAGCACGGAAGGGTTTGTCAGAAGGTCGTTGTAAATCTGAACCGCTTGATCGGATTTTCCCATTTGATCGTAAATCTGGGCGAGCTCGAAGCGCGCCATGGCCGCAAAGTCGTGGTCGGAACCATTCTCAATCTGCGAAAGCGCGCTGATGGCTTGCGAATTCTGGCCCAAATGCTCTTCGCATAACGCGGAATAATATTTTGCAAGCTGGCCGGAGCGCGTGCGGGGATATTGCTGCACGACTGCCGCGAATTTCTTCAGCGCGTCTTGGAATTTCTTCGATGGGTCCGAGTAGGTAATCTCATTCGGTTGCGAAGGCTGTCCAGGGCTCACCACGAGGGCCTCGTAAACCTGCATCGCGTCGTTGAATCCTGCTTCGGCTTTCACCGATTGCCGTTGCGAATAAAACCGCCAGCCAAAAATTCCCGCAGCGACAATCGCCACGACAACGACCACATAAACCAAAGTCGTGCGATGGGAGAGAACCGCCTCGGCGCCGTGCGAAAGCGCCTCTTGCACTTGGTCTGTTTTCAACTCTTGACGAGAGATGTGCTTCGCCACGTTTCACTTCTCCAGGGAAAGTCGGAAGCTCCATGCTAACACAGAACACACCCCGACCCGACACTACAGCAGAATGCTTGGCGGGAGGTTCAGTCCGGCCAGATTTTCGCCAAGTTCGGAAGAGCGGTTTAGGCCGCGGTGACGTTCTCGGCCTGCAACCCCTTCGGGCCCTGCTTGACTTCGAATTCCACCGACTGGCCTTCGTTCAGAGATTTGTAGCCTTCCCCCTGAATGGCCGAAAAGTGGACAAATACATCTTCGCCCGATTGTCTCTGAATGAACCCGTACCCCTTGGCCGCATTAAACCACTTCACCACACCCTGTTCTCGGTCCAACTGTTCACCTCTTCGTGTTTGAAATGCTAGTTTCCCGCCGTTTGTGAGCAGATCGCGCCGCGCTTGACGCGCAGTTGTGAGCCCCGACAGGTAGCCTAGCGCCAGAATTCTAACCACAAAAAACAACCCGTGTCCAGAGAGCGCATTGGCGGGCGGCAGCTCAGTTTGAAGATACCTTGCGATCTACGAGATGGCTTGCCGATTTCAGGAACACCATCTGCATTGTTCCGTGCCGCGCTGACGATATTGGGCAAACGACAAAGTCACCAAAGATTTTGTCGTTAAAATCCTTCAGGAGGACTTCGACATTCGGAGGAAGCTGATTGTCCTCGCCCGGAATCCCTAGCATACGGTGGGTCCCTACAATCCAAATTCGCGTGGAAGGAGTCCCGTTGTAATAGGAAAGACGACCTCTAATCTTGTAGCATGGACCCACAAACTTGGGGGATGCGCCGCAAGGCATTCCTGCTAGCAATGCAAGCAGTATGAATCGTCTCATGCGGTTTCCTGTTCCCTCTACGCCAATAATCCCACTAGATTCTCAAAACTACAAACGGGCCTGGGAACATTTCCGTTGGCCGCGCCGTACTGTTGCTCATGACACGTTCAGAACGAAGGATCGGCGCGGCGGAGTGGTTGATATTGATCGGTAGCGGCATTTTCATTGTGGTGCTGGCGGTCTCCGCGTATTGGGAAGCGGACATCGGCTGGCTTCACTTTTTTCAGGCGTGGATGTACGCCGCCACGATCGTGCTGAGTTTGCGCGGTAGCCGCTGGGGATATTTCGTCGGAATATCCGCGGCGGGTCTTTGGGACTACGCAAACATCGTCGCGACAAGTTTTTTTTGGAATGGCCTGCAGCAACTCACTCAGTGGATTCACACCGGCCATCTGGCCCGCCCGGACCTGTTGATTGCCGTTCCGGCGTGGTTTTCGAATTTGCTGGTCATTATCGCTTGTATCTGGGCGTATTCGCGAGAAGAGGAAAAGCGCGCGAGCGACGTCGTTAAATTTCTGGTGTGCTTCGCGCTGACGACGGGATTCTTCGCAGCGGATATGGCCGTGTTTCAGCCGCGCTACTTGGCGCTATTTCCCCGGATGCTGCATCCGCACTTGCCGTTTTGAGATTGCAAAAATTAAGCGCGGGGATTCCGGTTGTCGTGGGGCTTGGTCGCGGAGGTGTCGGCGGAGGCGGGGAACCATTTGCTCATAATCAGCTCGGTGCCACCGCCGGGGCCGCGCTGAATGTCGAATTCATCCATGAAGGCGCGCATCAGAAAAATACCGCGTCCGGATGTGCGCAACAGATTTTCTTCCGCGAGGGGATCTGGCACATCGGCCAAACTGAAACTCTTGCCTTCGTCGAGGACGTGAACCACGAGCTTGCGCGCTTCGAGCTCGATGGTCATCACGATTTTCCGGCCGCGCTCCTGGTGGTTGCCGTAACTGTAGGCATTGATCACCGCCTCGCGAACGGACATGCCGATTTTATGGCAATTGTCCTCGTCGAAGCCGGATTCGCCGGCAACGCGCAAGACAATCTCTTCGGCGAGGTCGACGCTATCGAGGAGCGTCTCCAGGGTGACTTCAATTCGCTGGGCGTTCTTGGCCATCCGTACCGTGTACCGAAAGTGAAGCGCGCCATGCTTGCACGGCCGCCGTTTGCAAGTCAACTGGCGGCTCGCTGCAATACGATCGTAGCTTGGCTTCGGCCCCTGCGCCATAGAGCATGCGGTACACTACGCCCAGTACGTGCGGTCCAGCGTTCGATATTGAATGGCTTCGCTCAAATGCCGCGGCTGGATGCCGGGGATTCCGTCCAGGTCGGCGATAGTGCGCGCCACTTTCAGGATTCGGTCGTGGGCGCGCGCGGAAAGCCCCAGTTTTTGTATCGCCGTCTCCAGCAGCTTTTCGCCGTCCCCAGAGATTTCGCAATGCTTTCTGAGCAATTTCGGCGGCATCTGCGCATTTGCATAAATTCTCTTCTCGTCCTTGAAGCGCTCGAGCTGGACGTTTCGGGCAGAGATCACGCGTTCTCGCACGGCCGCTGATGCTTCGACGGCGCTGCCGTCGCGGAGCTCTTTGTATCGAACGGCCGGGACTTCAATATGAATGTCGATGCGGTCGAGCAGGGGCCCAGAAATTTTCGAAACGTAGCGCTGAATCTGCATCGGCGTGCAATGGCAGTCGCGGGTGGCGTCGCCAAAAAATCCGCAGGGACAGGGATTCATCGCCGCCGCGAGCATGAAGCGCGCAGGAAAGCTAAGCGAAATGGCCGCGCGGGCGATGGAGACCACTCCGTCTTCGAGAGGCTGCCGCAATACTTCCAGCACGTTGCGTTGAAATTCGGGGAGCTCATCCAGGAACAGCACGCCGTTGTGCCCCAGCGAAACTTCTCCGGGCCGCGGCACAGCGCCGCCGCCGATCAAGCCGGCGTCGCTGATGGTGTGGTGAGGAGAGCGGTATGGGCGCGTGCCGACAAGGCCGCGGGAATCATCGAGCACGCCTGCGATGCTGTGAATGCGCGTGGTTTCGATCGCTTCATCGAGGGACATCGGCGGCAGGATGGTCGGGATGCGTTTTGCCAGCATGGTTTTTCCGGCGCCTGGCGGGCCGATGAACAAAATGTTGTGCCCGCCCGCGCAAGCAACTTCGAGCGCGCGCTTGGCGGATTGCTGTCCGCGCACGTCGCGCAAATCCACGGAGTAGGAACTGGCCTCGCCAAGCATCTGGCTGGTGTCCACGGCAGTTGCCGCGAACGACTCGGGAGAATTGATCAAGTCGGCGGCTTGCGGCAGGGACTTCACCGCGAACACGCGAATGCCCTCGACTACGGCGGCCTCTTTGGCGTTTGCTTCCGGCACGATGACGTTCTTGATTCCCTTTTCGCGCGCCGCAATCGCCGCCGAGAGCGCGCCGCGCACCGAGCGCACGCTGCCATCCAGCGAGAGCTCGCCGAGAAAAACATAGTCGCCCAGCGCTTTGCCAAAAAAGGTTCCCTGGCAACCGAGGAGGCCGAGCGCCATGGGCAGATCGAATGCGGAGCCTTCCTTGCGCATGTCCGCGGGAGCGAGATTCACAGTGACGGCCTGATGGCCGGGATAATCAAATCCGCAATTTTTCAGGGCGGCTTTCACGCGCTCGCGGCTTTCCTTCACGGCGATGTCCGGAAGGCCGACCACATTGAAATTCCCCGGCTGCCCGGGACCGACGTCGACCTCGACTTCCACGAGATAGGCCTCAATGCCGAAGACCGCCGCACTGTGAGTTTTGAAAAGCATGCGAGAGGGAAGTGTTTTCCCGTTTTGTCTGGCTGCAAGATAACGCAAAACGTACGTATAGGCCAGATAAACTCGCGGGTGTAACCAGTGCAAAGGGGACATAGGCAGTCGGTTCCGCGCGGAGGGTGAGATATCCGGTGCGCTTTACAATTGGAAAGGCGGCACGTATGCTTGCGGCGGATTGGGCTTGGGAACAGCGAAAGACGGGCGCGCGGTGATGCGTATGTGTGAAGAGGAGACGCCATGATTGGCTGGGTAGTGCTGGGGATTATCGTCATCCTGGTTTTCATTGTGATCGGGATGTACAACGGGCTGGTCAAGCTGAAGGTGCAGTGCGACAACGCCTGGTCGGACATCGACGTGCAACTGAAACGGCGCTATGACCTGATTCCGAATCTGGTGGAGACGGTGAAGGGATACGCGGCGCATGAGAAAGGCACTCTGGAAGGCGTGGTGCAGGCGCGCAACGCGGCGATGAGCGCGCAGGGACCGGCCGCAAAAGCCGGAGCGGAGAACATGCTGACTTCGGCGCTGCGGCAGGTGTTCGCGCTGGCGGAGGCTTACCCCCAATTGCGCGCGGTGGAAAGCTTCACGCAATTGCAAAATACATTGAATCAATTGGAAGACAGCATCCAGAACGCGCGGCGGTATTACAACGCTGTGGTGCGCGACTTGAACACGAAAATCGCGGTGTTTCCTTCCAACATCATCGCCGGAATGTTCAACTTCAAGCCGCGCGAATTCTTCGAGACCAGCGCGCCGGCGGAGCGCGAAACGCCTAAAGTGAGCTTTCAGGCAGGCGCGTCGCAGTAGGCGCGGGACTCTGATGCGCAGCCTTCGCCGCGCCACAATTCTTCTGTTCCTCGCACTCGCAGCCGCATTCGCGGCGGCCTCTCCGGCGGGCGCGCGCCAACTCACCATTCAGAGCTTCGACGTACAAGTAATTGTCCAGCCGGATTCCACGATCGAGGTTACAGAGACGCTCGCGGTGAAGTTCGAGGGCGCGTGGAACGGAATCTACCGCTCGATTCCGGTGGAATATCGCGGGTCGCTGGGCTTGAACTACACGCTGTTCATCGAGCCGGAAAGCGTCACCGACCAAGACGGAGATCCGCTGAAATATGAAGTTTCGAAGCAAGGGCAGTACAAGCGATTGAAAATTTACTTGCCCGGAACCGAGGACACGACGCGGACGGTCGTGATCCGGTACAAGGCGCTGGATGCGCTGCGATTTTTTGCGGATCACGACGAGCTGTATTGGAACGTCACGGGAAATGAAACAGACGCGGCGGTGGAAAGCGCGTCGGCACGAATCGAATTGCCCGCGGGGGTCACGGGGTTGCACGCGGAGGCGTTCACCGGCGGATACGGGCAGCGCGGGCAGGAAGCCAGCGTAAAGGTTACGGACAACGTGGTGGAAATTCAGATGCAGCAGCCGCTCTTCTCCCACGAGGGGCTGACCGCGGTGGTGGGATGGGACAAAGGATTTGTTCATCCGCCGAGCGCGCTGGCCGAGACGATCCTTTTCCTGCGCAGCAATTGGCCGTTTGCCGTTCCGATGTTGGCGTTCGTTTTCATGGCGTGGTTCTGGTATTCGAACGGGCGCGACCCGCGACGCAATGCGATCACCGTGCAGTACGAGCCGCCGGACAAGCTGACTCCAGGGGAAGCAGGAACGCTTGTCGATAACGAAGTGGCAATGCGGGACATCACCGCGACGATTGTTGACCTGGCGGTGCGCGGATTCCTGAAAATCGAGCAGCAGGAGACGAGCCAGGCGATGGGGTTGATCCATCACAAGAGTTTTATTTTCCATCGCACCAAGCCGGCTTCGGAGTGGACGAGCCTGAAGCCGCACGAGCAGGAGCTGCTCGGAGCGCTCTTTGACGGCGGGACGGACGACCAAGTGTCGCTGACGGATTTGCAGAATCACTTCTACGTGCATTTGCCGGCGATTCGCAACCGGATCTTCGATGGCTTGATGGCCAGCAAATTTTATAAGCGGCGACCGGACAAAATGCACCAAGGCTATGTCGCGCTGGGATTCATGCTCGCGGTTGGATCGTTTTTTCTGGCGACGCCAGTCTCCGCAGCGTTGGGAATTGCATTTTTGACGATACTCCTTTCCGGGCTTTTCACGGCGGCGATCGTGGCGGGGTTTGGGTACATCATGTCCGCGCGCACGGTGGATGGCGAGCGGGAGCTAGAAAAAGTGCTGGGATTCGAGGATTTTCTTGGGCGCGTGGAGAAAGATCAGATCGAGCGCATGGAAAAAACGCCGGAGATGTTTGAAAAATATTTGCCGTATGCGATGGCCTTGCACGTAGAGAAAAAATGGGCCTACGCGTTTCAGGATATTTACCGGCAGCCACCTCAGTGGTATTCCGGGCCGTACGGCGGGGGCTTTCAGACTTTTCTATTGGTGAATGATTTGAATTTGATGTCGATGCAAACGGGAAGCGCATTGGCTTCTTCGCCGCGCAGCGCGGGAGGCGCGGGCGGATCGGGTTTTGGAGGTGGAGGGTTTTCGGGGGGCGGGTTCGGGGGCGGAGGCGTTGGCGGATTTTAGATTGTGATTCGACTGCAGAAGCGGGCGGGGATAAACGATCTCTAGGGTAGTTGGCAGATGTGCTTAATGGGCGCGCAATTCTTCGACGCGCTCGACGATGCGGCCCTCAGGCCCTTCGATGTAACTGATCTTAACGACATCCCCAGTGGCTATGCCTCGCACAGGCGCGGTCAGTTTGAATTCGAAGCGCTTCACCTCACCCCCGGTGGTTACGTCGAGGTCGATCAGGGATTCTTTCAGTTGCGCAACTTGGCCGACAAGTATCTTGCGTTGCGCCGATTTCGCATAATGTTCGGTGCGAAGAAGTGTGTCGATCCAGCCGTGCTCGCGGAGGCTTTCCTCTTCAATCTGGCGCGTCCAGGCACTGAGAATGCTGGAGCGGTTCAAGTAGCCGATGAGTTTGCTGGAGCCGCCGCGTTCGACGACGGGCAGGCGGCCAATATTGAATTGCAGCATGCGATAGAGGGCATCGAACGCACGTTCGTCGGGATAGGCAACGATGGGCTTGCCGCCTCCGGCTTCAGTAACTTTCAATTTCCCGCTGGGATCGAGCTTCAGCGCGCGCAGCAAGTCTCCCTGCGTGACCACACCCACAACCTTACCTCCGGCTTCGCAAATGGGCAGCCCCTGAGTGATATTGAACGCCGGATCGCCGCGGCCGATGCGATCGGCTAGCTCGGCCACGGTCATTTCCGGAGGAATGGCAGGAACGTCCTTGCGCATCACTTCGCCGACGCGCACGACCTGCAGGACGCCCACTTCAAAATCGGTGGGCACGGTGAGGCCGCGGCGGGTGAGCTTCTCGGTCATGATGGAACTCTTCAGATAGCGAATCGAGATCATGTCGGCGATGACGCAGGTGATCATCAAAGGCAAGACAGAGTTGTAGTTGCGCGTAATTTCAAAGGCGAAGACGATCAGCGCGAAAGTGGCGCGCGCCGCGGCGCCGAAGACGGCGCCCATGGCCACAAGCGCATACGCGCCGGGCGACAGATGCGCTCCCGGAATGAAATGATTTATGGTCAACGCAAACACCGCGCCAAGCGCAGCGCTGGACATGAACATGGGCGCGAGCAAGCCGCCGGAAGTGCCGGAGCCGAGGGAAATCACCAGCGCCAAGGACTTGAAGATGATCAAAAGGATGAGAACCTTTAGCACCAGGTTGTTGTGAAGAATGTCGGAAATCGTGTCGTAACCAACGCCGAGCACGCGTGGAATGAAAAAACCGATTACGCCGAGGAAAAACGCGCCGATCGCGGGATGCCAGAGGTCATTCATCGGAAGATGATCGAACAAGTCTTCGACCCAGTAGAGGAATTTGGTGAAGGCAACTGCGGCAAAGCCGCAAATGACGCCCAGAAGGAGATACCAGGGCAGACCGTGAAGGGCGTCGAAATTGACGTTCGTGTCCATGGAGAACATGGAGTGCTGCCCGAGGAGAACAGAGCGGACGAAGGTGGCGAGAGTTGTGGCGATGACGAGAGGAATAAAGGAGCGGGCGCGAAATTCGAAGAGGAGCAGCTCGATGGCCAGAATCACTCCGGCAATGGGAGTGTTGAATGTGGCCGCCATGCCAGCGCCGGCGCCGCAGGCAAGCAGGACTTTGCGCTCGGAAGCAGTGGTGGCGATGAACTGGCCCACGAGGGAGCCAATTGCGCCGCCGGTCTGAATGATGGGGCCCTCCGCGCCGAACGGGCCGCCGGTGCCGATAGCGATGGCAGCGGAAATGGGTTTGAGGATGGCAACTTTTGCTTCGATGCGGCTGCGGCTGGTGAGCACCGCCTCCATCGCTTCAGGAATGCCATGACCCTTAATTTTTTCGGAACCGTACTTGGCCATTACGCCGACAATCAGGCCGCCAATGACGGGAATCAGAATCACCCAGTAACCGAGGTGATTCCCCTCGGGGCTGCGGAAATGAAATGACCACGTGTGGTAATAGGACAGGTTCGTGAACAGGCCGATCAGGTCGTATAGAAGATATGCGATGATGCCGGCAACAATGCCGATCAGCGCAGCGAGGAGCGACATGTAGCCGATTCGGAACATGCCCGCGTCGACGACCCCGGGCATTTCAAGCACGGTGGGCTGAGTCTGGCTAGCCAACGAAGTTCACCTCTGATGGGATGTGCGAGTTATGGGCCATGGTGCTTGTTCAAGCGCTTGTGCGCCGCGGGCGTCTGCCATGGCGCAAATTGGCGCGCGGGCTGGCATGGGCCATTACGATTTGCAACGCGCGCAAAATGGTACGACCCGAGGAACGGAGTTCGGCGCGATGGGGAAGCGCGACTTGACGAAGAATTTCTTCTCCGCGACTGGTGAGCCGCAACAAGACCTGCCGCCGGTCTTTGCGGCTGCGCGTTCTTTTCAAGAGGCCGTGTGTCTCCAGGCGATCTACGAGCTCCACGGCGCTGTGATGTTGGATTTGAAGGCGTTCGGCAAGCACGCCGACGGTGGCGTTGTATGAAGCGGGCAATCCCTTGACGGCGAGGAGCGCCTGGTACTGCTGGGGCTCAATTCCTGCCGCGCGGGCGGCTTGCTCGCTCAGATTCTGAAAGCGCCGTACCTCGTAACGGAATTCCGCGAGCGCGTGGTAATCGAAACTTTTTTTTGCAAGAGTCTTCAAGGCCTCAGCAAATTATATCGTAAAGCGATGTAAAGCGCAGGCCCCGCGTGAAAATCCGGCGCCGCTGTGTTCAAGAGCTAAACGGTTCGGCGGGGGCTGTATCGGATCTCAGAACAATGTGGGAAACAGCGCGGGAACGCGGCGGCAGTAAACTTCGAATTCAGCACCGAAGGACTGCCGGAGCAGATTTTCCTCGCGGCGGACGCGGATCGACGTTCCGAGCAAAAAGAAGATGATGGCGGCAAGGAACAGAGGCCAGCGGCTGGCCGCCAAGCCGGTCGCAACGACCATCCCAAGCATGCCGGTGTAGATCGGATTGCGCACCAGATTGTACGGGCCTTCGGTGACCAGCTGATGGCCTTCGATTACACGGGCGACGTAAGCCCACTGTTTGCCGAGTGTGACGATGGCGCTCCACATCAGCCAAAGGGAAAGCGCGGCGGTGACAATGGCGATGAGCGCGACGGCAATTTCCGTCCACCTGGGCATGGGGACGATGGGTGCAAAATTCGAGCGCGGGGAAATCCAAGCGAGCGCATAGGCGATGGATTGAAGGACCAGTCCGGCGAGCGACTTGGGGTCTCGCATTCGCTCCGCGGTTTTCGGCGGCTTCTTGCGAAGAGCAAAAATTAAAGCGAATCCAACCCAAAAGACGACGATTGCGAAAAAGAGGGCAAATCCAATCCAGTCCATAGATGATTGCATCGCACCTCGTTCAGCCGGTGGGTGAAAAGCGGTGCGTCACAGCGTCTTGCGAAAGGATTTCTGCGTTTTGTTGACGCGGTAGCCGAGATTTTCATAGAAACGGTGCGCACGGTCGCGAATGACGTTGGAGCGTACTCCTGCTTCTTTGTAACCGTTGGCGCGGGCCCAGTCCTCCGCGCGATCCATGAGCAAGCGGCCGACGCCCTGCGAACGGCAAGATTCGTCCACGACCAGGCTGCCGATTTCGACGCGGGGATCGTGCGCGAGCGTGCGAAACGGAAATACTTCTACATAGCCGGCGATTCCGGCGCCTTCGCGCTCGGCGACCAGAATGATATGGTCGCCGTCCCGAAGGATTTCAAGCAATCGCGCGGCCACTTGCTCTGCGGTTGAAGGATATCCGAGCTGGCCGGCGAGCGGGGCGAGCTGCGGCGCGTCGGCGAGGACTGCGGGGCGAATGGTGAGCGCTTCTGTATTTGCGACGTGAGTCATGTGTCCCCCGGGGCAAACTAGAAAAGTTTATCCGAATCGAGCAGGATCGTCACGGGGCCATCGTTGACGAGCTCGACAGACATGTGCGTTTGGAAGACGCCGGTCTCCACGTGAACACCGCGCTCGGCGACGGCGTGAAGAAATTCTTCGTACAATTGCCTCCCAAGTACTGGCGGCGCTGCCTGAATGAAGCTGGGCCTGCGTCCGCCGCGCGCGTCTCCGTACAAGGTGAATTGGGATGCAGCGAGAAGGGCGCCACCGACATCCAGAAGCGAGCGGTTCATTTTGCCTTCGACGTCGTTGAAGATCCGCAGATTCGCAATTTTCTCGGCCATTGCCGCGGCCGTCGAGGCGTTGTCTTCGCGACCGACCGCGAGCAAGACCATCAGGCCGGGACCGATCTGGCCTGCGACGTTGCCGTCAACGATTATACGCGCGCTGGTGACGCGCTGGACGACGGCTCTCATGGCAAGGGATTTCTCAAAGGCACTCCGTTGCGCAAGACTCCGGAAACGTTTTCATTGTACCGTTCGTCTGATACAAGCGGAAGTTCCTCTTTGCAAGTTAGGTTCAACGCTAAAGTATTTGCATTGACAAATATTGCATATGCAAGTAATTTGAGTGTTTGAACCCTACACGACCCAAGCCGGATGTGGATTCAGTGTTTGTGGGGCGACTGCTTCTTGGACGAGCGCTGAGCGCTCTCTTGGAAGCGCACGACAAGGCGTTGGCGCCTCTCGGACTCACGAGCCGCCAGGGAGTTGTTCTAATGAACTGCGCGAGAGGAGAAGCGTATACGACCGCCGAGCTGGCGGTTTACAACGGCCTGGATATATCCAGCATGAGCCGCATGCTGGATCGTCTGGAAAAAAAAGGGCTGCTGACACGCTCGCGAAGCGGGACGGACCGCCGAAAAGTGAGCGTTCGACTGACCCGGAAGGGGCACGCGCTTCTGCGGAAAGGAATTCCGCTGGCGGCGCGTGTGGCAACGAATGCCTGGCGGAATGTTACAGAACGGGAGAAGAAGGTTCTCCGCGACATTGTCTATAAGATCCTCGGGAATACCGGCCATCTTCAAAAATCTTGAGCAGAGCGTTCTCTGCTGTCGGAAATGGCAAGGAGGCATGGTTGTCGCAATGGTTGCAGACAAAACAGAGGAAACATACCAATACTATCGAAATAAGCTGACGCACGTTCTCAAAAACGTGCGCGTGCTCAGTCATGAACTGACGGAACATGCGACGGTAATCTACAGTCGTATGGAACTGGCATTGGAAGAAATCATGGAAGACAATCCCATCCGCGTGCATTTGAAGGGCATCCATGAGTCAGCCAAAGAAGTCGCCTCGTTAAGCCAGAAGCTTCGGGAACTCGGAAAAAACTGAGAGCTCGATTGCCGTTCATTCGCTTTTCACTCACTTGCGTGGCCGCCATGCTCGCGACGACGTGTGTGATTTCGCGTGCGCGCCTAGCTGCGGCTCTTGCCGAGAGCTTTCGCGGCAGGCAGAAGTCTGCTAAAAACGAGAGAGCCCCGCGGAGGCTCGGTGAAACTCGCGCTGATTGGCACGCATGGCGTGGGCAAGACGACGATCGCGTATGAAGTGTGCTCGCTGGTGAAACGAGCGGGACAAAACGTCGAGCTGGTGAGGGAAGTCGCGCGGCGCTCGCCGTTCCCGGTGAACGCGGGCACCACGCTGGAAGGGCAACTGTGGATCTTGCACACGCAGATCGCGGCGGAGCTGGAAGCGGGGTGCAACGCGCCGCATGTGGTGTGCGACCGCTCGGTCCTCGACAACTACTGCTACTTGGTGAATAAATTCGGGCGGCAGCCGCAGCTCGAACCGTGGCTCGGCTGGTGGATGAAGACCTACGATTTGCTCGCAGGGATTCCACCGTTCGCGGAGGAAATCACGCCGGACGGATTTCGTTCGGAAGACCGCGCCTTCCAGCGCCGCATACATGAGTTATTGAACGAGCTGCTCGCGGATCGTTTATTCGCAGAGATTCGCGAGCGCGTGATTTGGCTCGATGGAGCTGAGCGGCGACAGTGGGCCGAACGAATCTTCGCGCAAGCGTTTTCCGCTGATCGAACTGCGCGCAGTGCACAAAAATCCACACGCTGAAACTTTCCCCGTGAAAACTCAGAATGCCGGCATGGATGGAAAAAGGGAGCGCTGGCTCACGCGCGGGATTCTGGGCATAGGGCTGGCGAATCTTTTTTCCGATTGGGGGCACGAGGCGGCCACATCGCTTCTGCCGGCGCTGCTCGCGCTGGTGGGCGCGCCTGCGGTGGCGCTGGGAATTATCGAAGGCGTTGCGGACGGGCTTTCGAGTTTTTCGAAGCTGGCGGGCGGATGGATCGCCGACCGTCCGGCACGCCGCAAGCCGGTGGCAGGCGGTGGATACGTCATCGTGGGGCTGACGACGTTTGCGTATGCGTTCGGGGAATCGTGGCCGATGATTTTGATTTTGCGCGCGGCGGGATGGGCAGGACGCGGCGCGAAGGGGCCGTCGCGCGATGCGCTGCTTGCGGATGCGGTCGCGCCGTCGCAGCTTGGCCGCGCGTTCGGTTTCGAACGCGCCATGGACACCATCGGAGCCGTTGCTGGGCCGCTGACCGCGGTTGCGTTGGTTTCTTTCTCCGGCGTGCGCACGGCGATGCGTTGGACGATTTTGCCGGGATTGGCTGCGTCGCTTTGTTTTCTGTGGCTGGTGCCTTCGGGAAAATCGGCTGCAGCGCATCGCGCGTTCGGCTTTTTGGGCAGCCTGCGACAGCTTCCTCGATCCTTTCGCCGATTCCTGGCCGGCGTTTTCGCGCACGGCGTCGGGGATTTCGCTCCGACGTTGCTGATCTTGCGCGCGAACCAAATGCTCGCGTCGCAGTACGGCATCGCGCATGCCTCAGCGCTGGCCATTGCGCTGTACACATTCCATAACATGGTGTTCGCGGTGATTTCGTATCCGGCGGGTGCCCTTGCCGACAGAATCGGTAAGCGTGGATTGATTGCCGCAGGGTACGCGGCCGGGGCGGTCATGTGCGCCGGCTTCATTTTTGCGCCTGCGAGTTTGACGTGGCTGGGGTTGCTTTTCGCGCTCGGCGGCGTGCACACCGCGCTGCAACAGGCGCTGGAGAAATCCATTTCCGCGGAGTTGCTGGGATCGGAAATTCGCGGCACAGGCTTTGGCGTGCTGGCAGCGGTGAATGGCATCGGCGATTTTGCTTCGAGTATTATCGTGGGCGCGCTTTGGAGCGCGGTTGCGCCCGCCGCTGGATTTATCTATGGCGCGGTTTTTATGCTGGCAGGAGCGGCGCTGGTTTATGTGTGGCGCTGACGCGGGGCGCGCTGGCACTTGGAGCAAAAATAACTGCTGCGACCAGCGACAATGATGCGGCGAATCAACGCGCCGCAGCGGCTGCATTTCTTCCCTTCGCGCTGGTAGACGCGGTGGCGAATTTGAAACTCGCCGGGCTGGCCTTCGGCGTTCACGTAGTCAGAGATGGAAGAGCCGCCGAGACGAATGGCTTCGCGCAGGATTTGTTGCATGGCGCGATGAAGACGCGCGGCTTCTTCGCGTCTTAAGGAAGAGGCCAAGCGCGCGGGATGAATGCGCGCGCGCCAGAGGCTCTCGTCAGTATAAATATTGCCCATGCCGCGAAAGACGCGCTGGTCGAGAAGAACTGCCTTGATACGCGCACGCTTGGCGGCGAGGCGCTTTTGAAACTCCTGCGCGTTGACCTCGAGAGGATCGATTCCCAGCGGGCCCAGGACCGTTTCGCTGTGCGCTTCCGGCAATACCAACATGCGGCCGAAGCGGCGAGGATCGGTATAACGGAGCTCTCTTTCATTATCGAGCGAAATCCAAGCATGGGTGTGCAGCGAAGAGGGCCTGGAGGCCGGAAACACGGTGAGCTGGCCGGTCATGCCGAGGTGAACGATAAAATGGAATTTGGTAGCCGGTGATTTGGGGGAGATTTGCGCCGGCGCGGGTTTTTCGAGAAGCAACACAATGAATTTTCCGTGGCGGCGGACGTCCAAAATTCGAGAGCCGGGCAGAATTTCTTCGATCTTGGCGGGATCGTCGATGAAATCGGTCTTGCCCAGGCGAATTCCGGCGATGCGACGGCCCGGCAAGAGCATTTGCAGGCCGCGAACCACGGTTTCCACTTCGGGAAGCTCGGGCAAAGTCCTACCCTGAAGCAAAGTTGCGCGTGAGGGCGAATCGGCGCGCTGAATTTCTCGCGCGAAATTTCGCCTGGAAATTTTCTACTGCTTTAATCCGGCAAAATTGCAAAAACGCGCACTGGGCCGCCGGAGCCGCCTTCGAGTTTTATCGGCGCGGCAATAATGAAAGCGCCGGTCGGCGGCAGCTTATCGAGGTTGGCGATATTCTCCACGTGAAAAAGCCCCGCCGGAAGCGTGGTGCGATGCACTTCAAAATTCGGGGACGGGCCGTAATCGATGCTCAGGGTATCGATGCAGAGCCCGCTCACATGGCGCGAGATCAGCAATTTGGCGGCACCGACAGAAAAGCCGGGGAAGTGCATGACGTTTTTCGCGTCCATGTTTCGATAACGCTTCTGGTCCGGCCAGCGCGAGGCCCAGCCGGTGCGGAGCATCACGATGGCGCCCGGAGGGATTCGTCCGTGATGCGCTTCCCAGGCTTGCACGTCTTCCGAAGTGAGCCGGTAGTCTGCGTTCTTTGCTACTTTATCGCGAACATCGATGATCATACCGGGGCCGAAGAAATGTTGAATCGGAATTTGGTCGAGCGTCTCTTTGCCCGGAGGAAAATGCGCGGGCGCGTCCATGTGCGTTTCATAGTGCTCGAGCATGGTGAACTTGCGGGTAAGGTATCCTTCTTTGGCAGGCGTCGACGTCACCACCGCGCTGAAGGGATGGTCGTCGCCCGGCCACGAGGGCGAGTGATCGTTGATGGCGTAGGTCATATCGATCACGCGAGTGTGGCCGGAAGGAATTCCCGCAAGCAATCCGCCATCGCCGGCGCTTGATTTTGTCTGCGCTCCAGAAAAAGCAGCAGCGCCGAGCGCCACCAACAAGATAATGCCTGTCGCAAAGAGTCTTTTCACCGAGTGCCTCCGAAGGATGCGGCGATACTCAAGTTACAGCCCGCTATCTTAGTGCTGTTTGCGGTTTTGGGAAATGCTTTCAGGGAGGGATTAGGGGAGAGGGATGCCCGGAGAGGCGACGATGCCGGCCAGGCGGAGGATTTCCGAATATTCGTCGTCGGTTAGCGGAGAAATGGTCATCCGGGGATTCTTCATAAACTTTACTTTGCGCAAAGGCCGCTGCTCGCGCAATTCTGCAAGCGTTACCTGCCGAGGAAGGCGCTCGAGTGCGCGTAGGTCGATGACGAGATGCTTAGGCGTGGGATCGTGCGGATCGGGATAAGGGTCGCGAGTGACCGCGGCGATGGCGTAAAGAGCGTATTCCGGCTTTCCGTGGTAACAAAGCGCGCGGTCGCCGCGGCGCATCTGTTTCATTTGACGCAGGGCGTCTGGTTTGCTGCCGGCGTGACGCCACATTTCCTTGCCCTTCACGAAAAGGGTGTCCCAATGATAGATGCGGGGGTCAACCGCGAGCAGCCAGTGATGTGGTCTGGTTACGGGGGGCGTCATAGCCTGGCTGTAACTGGCGAACTATACATCGATTGGTCACAGAAACAATGAAAATGTAGCAATTGAGGAACAAAAATTAGCTGGAACGACAAAGATCATCCCAAATCGACGAAAACGTCGGCACCGCGCAACTCGACAGCGTAGCATTGCACCCCTGTGTCGGGCTGTTGGGTGAGCTTTCCAGTGGTGACGTCATATTGCCAGCCGTGCCAGGGGCAGCTTACCAGCGAACCCTCGAGATCGCCTTCTCCTAATGGGCCGCCATGGTGCAGGCATATGCTATTGATAGCAAATAGCTTACCGTCGACGTTGGCAATCGCAACGGCTTTGCCGACCACTTGAAACTCACGGATCTGCCCTGACGCAATCTCGTCTTGCCGTGCTGCTCGCTCAAACGCCATGTACTGTCTCCCACCGGTCAAAAGAGCGCCGGAGTATATCTTTGGCCCGCACCGAGAGTCAAACCCGGGGCCGGGTGTATGGTTGGGGAAAAATTCGGCTACACCCCTCGGGCCGTGATCCGTCCGAGTTGCTGACCATAACCCTGTAGAGATGTCCAGGCAATGAGTTGGCCACGCCAACAGGTCTCGCTCAGACGGCGGCGGCGGCGAGCCGGTCGCGGAAGCCAAGCGGTCTAGGGGGTACGCCGTTAGACGCCGGGTAAGTAGGCGGCGAAGCCCAGTTCCCCTTCGCGATCGTGTCGAGAGTCTGGACTAAGAACAATAAGGATGTACTCCTTGGTTCGGGGTTTTCATAGGCGACAGGACTGATGGAACTTATGCGCGCAATGAGCTCGCGGGCCGACCAATTTCCGTCGGCTATTGTCCCGTCCTGGGTGAGCTTCGGCGTAGGAAGCAGCGATTGTCCGGCGAGAACACGGAGGTTCTGTATTGAAGACCACACTTTATCGTAACCGTTGAAAAGGTAGATTGCTTTCCATCGGGCCATGGTTCCCAGTATCACCCTCATTGTTACCCATGGAATCGTCCACCAGTTTAACCATGAAAAAAAATTCAACGGCCCCACGCGCGAAATCGGACTCTCAACAAAAGATGGATCTGAGGGCTTCCATCCATGCGCCATCGCAGTTTTCAGACCTGGGGGGGTATTGTTCACTCCTTCGTACACCGGGTTTAGTTCGGCCCCAAGGTTGTCGTAGTTAATCAGGTCAACGATATAGGAAGCCGAGGCGGCGGGAACCGTGATGGGAGGTGGGGGGGTGTGAGCGCCATAATTCGGATGCGTGTCGACAACGCCGTACACGCCATTCCAGGCATACCCCGCAAACGGCGGATCGGAGAGTGCGAAAGACCCGCCCCACCTCGGATTCTCCGGCCAGGGCCCGCTGATTTGGCTTTCAGCCATCATGCAGAGAAAAGTCATGACGTCGCCATGCACCGGCGTCTCGCTGGGAAGTGACACGTTCGACGGAATGTCGCTCTTTACAATCCCGTTGATAGCCAACGTGTACTGTGAAAGAAGAAAGTTGGCGTAGCCCTGTAACTCGCCCTGAAAATGCTTCAGGAAGTAGCTGAAGGTGTGTTGGCTCTTGTCGATGTAGTGAATCAGTCCCTGGATCGTCAAGTACGATTTTATTCCAATCAACAAGTAGGGCAGCATGGAGCGCGGATCCGCCGTCGACGGCAGCGGGGGGTTCGAAAAGCCCCCCGGGGGGTACGCGGGCTGGCCCTGCGGCCAGGCTCCATACCAACCCGATACTGAATCGCCCGGCAAATCGTCGCCCGTCTCATCTCCTAAGCTCCCACTTGGATAGTAGACGTCATTCGATGAAAATATTTCGTCATAAACACCCGGTCGCTGCCAAAAGACCTGCTCCGCCGTCCCTAGTGTCATGGCCGGGATGAAATTGTTAACGAATTTCATCGCATGATCATGGAACTGGCTTACACCATTCACTACGTCCGTTGCGTTTTTTCCAATTCCCTCGCTCGCAATGTTATCAAGGTCAGTTTGCACCGGACTCCAATGGCTCATCATCCCCATTAATACGCCGTTCCAGTAATTTTTTAAATCTATGTCCTCCACTTCCTCGATTTCTCCGGACAACTGTTGAAGCTGTTCTTCCTGACTCGACTGGGAGTCGCTGGAGCCCGAAAGTGCGGCCAGGATGACTGATACGACGAGGACTATCGCAGCTACTATGACGGATCCACCCGCCGTCCCTATTGTCAATCCTGCACCTGCAGCCGCTAGTGCGGCAGACTCACCAGCGGCAGTAGAGTCAGCCGCTTGATCGACAACTTCGCCTATCTCTACGTCGGCAAGCAGTTGGGCGGCTGGGCCCCCGGGTACGCCAAGTATCTGCGCCCAGTCGGCCGTGTTGCTCAGCAAGCTATCCGCCTGGCCAATGATACCGATACCGGCTGCGACAGGGATACCCGCCGCAGAAAGTTGGCTCGAGATCCTCTGAATCAACAGGGTCGTGGCATCGTTGGGATTCGGCTTCATAGGTTTATCCGTCCCTTCTAGTGAGGTGTTACCAGAATCGGGATCAGACCTTGGCCATTCTCAAGAGGCCGGAGCGCTTTACCCAGAATAGCGCCGGTGGCTCTCGCGTGGTCGAGCACTTTCATGGCGTGGCCGAGCGTCGGAGACGTCGTAAGCAGATCGCCGGCTTTGATGCTGCCGAATGAAGCGTCGACCTTGCAAAACGTCTTGCCAATCAGCGCAATGGGGGATCTGCCTCTGCAACCTTCTAGTCGCTGCAATACAATTGCAGGTTTGAGTTCACCCGCACCGGCGACAACGCCCGCCACGCGCGTATCATAAGGGTCCGCGCTGGCGCATAGTTTACCGCTCGAATTAATAACAAGCACAGTGCCAGGCGCTTCGTGTGCGGCACCATCTTCAACGTCGAAGTCTTCGGCAACGTCACCGCTGGAATTCACCAAAATCACATCACCGGTTACTTGAACATCTCCGTTGAAGTATCCCGCAGGGCTGCCGGAGGCCCAAACACCTGGCCCTTTGCCCGTATTGATGCCGGAGACTCCCGCATGCTGGTTCGATTGGCTTTCCCCATGAACGCCATCGAACCCACTGCTAAAACCATAGACGCCCGGGCCGTCGTTGGGGTTATTGCTGGTATTGGTGCCGGAGACCCCCGCACTGCTCCCGCTAGAACTGGTACCCACTACACCGGCCCCGTTGGTGCTGGTCCCGGTTACACCTGCGCCATTGGCGCTGATCCCGGTTACACCTGCCCCCTTGGTGCTTGTGCCCGCGACACCGGTACCTCCCGTGCTGAAACCGCGCACGCCATTTCCTCCGCCAAACCCCATCACGCCGTCGCCGTTCGTGTCGGGATCCGTCATTGTGCCACTGAACCCACTTTCACCTACGACTCCGGCATATCCGGCATATGGATGCCCTTCGACGCCAAGGAGACCTCGGCTGAAATCGACTTCGCCGAAGACACCGCAGCTAATCGGCGGCTGACTCGTTTGTGCAGGGGCGTCGCCGACAAGCCCGACGTAGCCCCAAACGCCGGCTACCTTGCCTTCCGTGGGGTCTGGCGGCGTCGGGGGACTTGCTCCCGGGCCGACCTGTAAGAGCCCTTCGACGATGATGGCGTTTGGGTTCGTGACCGGAGTACCACCTGTGCCCGAAACTGGTTTTGCCATGTGAAGCCTCTTTCTTTGTGCCCACCGAGATCGGGATTGTCGACGTTCCTATTTCAACGTGAGCAGTAGCCTAACGATTAAAGCCAGGATTTCCCGTTTTGGCATTTTCGACGAGGAGTATACACTTCCCGCTCGCCGGCAGCCAGAATGGTGCGCGCCGGAGGCTCGAAAGGCGAATCAGGCTGTTGTCGACCTGCTCGGCAGGATCGCCAAGCAGAAAAGGGGCAACACCTGCTCAGATCGCGCTCGCTTGGCTGCTCGCTCAAAAGCCGTGGATTGTTCCGATCCCTGGCACGACCAAGTTGTCTCGCCTCGACGAGAACATTGGTTCGCTCGAAATCAAACTCACATTCCACGACCTGCGCGAAATCGACAGTGCGGCCTCGAAAATCACGGTGGAGGGTGATCGGTATCCGGAGCGCCTTCAAAAAATGACCGGTCTGTGACGGGGCCGGGGCCGTCGCGGGGGGGTAGCCGAATTTTTCCCGAAGGATACCACCCCGTCAAACGCGAACCTAATCGTGGCTGGGTAGGGCGCGCCTGCCGACAAGCTGGTTAGGCGGGTTTTGTCCCGTGGACGAGCAGAGCGCCGTCGCGGCGGAACGCGGCGAGTTCGGCGGCGTCGCGGAACCAGCGACCGGTGTACGTTTCGGGCGCAGGAGTAGGATCAACGATGCGGCGATGGACGACTCCTGAGAATCCTGCGCTGCGGAAGAGCTTCGCCCATTCGTCGCCCGAAAGGAGATGCATCGGTATCTGAATGAGCTTCGACCATTGATGGCAATAAGGATTGTCGCGGTAATAGTTGATGAGAATCCACGCCGAGCCACCGGGGCGCAACACGCGGAAAATTTCGCGAATGCCCGCGGCTGGATCGGGCCAGTAATAGGATGATTCGACAGAGATTACTTTGTCGAATGAATCGGGAGCTCGAGGAATCGCGTCCACGCTGCCCACGACGAATTCGGCGTTGCGCACGTTGGAGGATGCGCGACGGGCGCGCTCGACCATTTCGTCGGAAAGGTCCATGCCAAGGATGCGGCCCTGTGGCACGCGCAAGGCAAGCTCGCGCACGAGCCAGCCGCCGCCGCAACCTACATCGAGAATTGTTTCGCCGGGAGCAAACTGCATCATCGCAAGCATCGGCTCGACGATAGGGCGATGCTCGTGTTCCATGCTCTCGCCTTTGCCGGCGTCGGCCCAAGTGTTGAATTCCTTGCGCAGGGTTTCGTTTGCTATCGCGTCCGCCATCTTCGGGGTCAGTCCTGTATGGATGCTTCGGTTTATCTGTGGATCCGAGACCCATGAAACTGAGGGGCTATCGCCGACATTCCTAAGCAGGCCCTAAACAGGCCGGCCGCACGTGGCGCAATAGCGCGCGCCAAAAACGCTCGCGGTACCGCACTGGCTGCAATAGTGGCCGGCCCCAGCGACGATCATCACAGGCATGCACGTATCCGCGGTACAAGCCCAGAACAGTGCAACGACCCAGCCCACAATTGTCCAGCCGAGAAAGAAATTGACGAGGAAGATGCCGGCTGCGTTGCGCTTGTTGTGGCCCAGGATCGAGGGCAGGAAATACATTACAGTGGCTAGGGCAAGAAAGAGCATGACCGTATCTCCTTAGTTTCGCTGTGGCAGGCCACAGCCGCACCTAATCAAGTTACGTCCGCGGGCCCGAAAATGTTCCCTCGTGCGAGTTTCACTTTTCGACTTTGGCCAAGAGGCGCACGAATTTCTCCTGGCGCGCTTGCTGATTCAGTCCGTCGTTGGCTTCGGCGATTTGGGTCTGATTCATCGAGCAAAATTTTGGACCGCACATCGAGCAGAATTTCGCCTCTTTGTAGAAATCGTCAGGTAAAGTTTCGTCGTGCATGGCGCGGGCGGTTTCCGGATCGAGAGACAGCTCGAATTGCTTGTTCCAGTCGAAGAGGAAACGGGCATAGCTCAAGGCGTCGTCGCGATCGCGCGCACCGGGGCGGTGGCGAGCAACGTCGGCGGCATGTGCGGCAATTTTATAAGCGATCACGCCCTGGCGCACATCATCGGCGTTGGGCAAGCCGAGATGCTCCTTCGGCGTGACGTAGCACAACATGGACGCTCCATGCCAGCCGATCATCGCCGCGCCAATCGCGCTGGTGATGTGGTCGTAGCCCGGCGCGATGTCGGTGACCAGCGGCCCGAGCGTGTAGAACGGCGCTTCGTGGCAGAGCTCGTTTTCTTTTCTGACTTGCAACTCGATCTGGTCCATCGGGATGTGGCCGGGACCCTCGATCATTACCTGCACGCCGTGCTCCCAGGCTTTTTTCGTGAGTTCGCCGAGCACTTTGAGTTCGGCGAATTGCGCTTCGTCGCTGGCGTCGGCGAGCGAGCCGGGGCGCAGACCGTCGCCGAGCGAGAAGCTGACGTCGTGCTTCTTGAAAATCTTGCAGATGGCGTCGAAATTTTCATAGAGGAAATTCTGCTGTTTGTGATGGCTCATCCAGACCGCGAGCAAAGCGCCGCCACGGCTGACGATTCCGGTGATGCGATTGCGCACCAGCGGCAGAAATTCGCGCAGCACGCCGGCGTGGATGGTCATGTAATCGACGCCCTGTTCGGCCTGTTCTTCGATGACTTCGAGCATCAGCTCGATGGTCAAGTCTTCGGTGCGGCGGACGCGAGAGAGGGCCTCGTAAATGGGAACCGTGCCGATGGGCACAGGCGACGCGTCGATGATCGCTTTGCGGATTTTCGAGATGTCGCCACCGGTGGAGAGGTCCATGACCGTGTCCGAGCCGTAATGCACGGAGCGGTGCAGTTTCTCCAGCTCTTCGTCGATATTCGAAGTGGTTGCGGAATTGCCGATGTTAGCGTTGATTTTGCATTTGAAGGCCACGCCGATGCCCATGGGCTCGAGGTTGCGGTGATTGATGTTGGCGGGGATGATGGCGCGGCCGCGGGCGACTTCATCGCGCACCAGCTCTGGCGTGATTTTTTCGCGCTTCGCGACGTACTCCATTTCCTCGGTGATGAGGCCGAGGCGCGCGTAGTGCATCTGGGAAACGTTGCGATTCCCGTTTACACCTGCGGTCGCAAGCCGCTTCTCAATCCATGCATCCCTCAATGCCATGATTTTCCCCCCCGCCGAACTACGAAAGGATTGTTCGACGAGCTGATGGTTCACTCGCCGCCTACAAAAATCATTCCGGGTTCATTATCGCATCGCGCCGCACCGACGGCAATCCGAAGCACATCGGTAGCTTAAAGCCTCGCGCGTCTCCGTTTGCGCCACTCTTCGGCGGTGATTTCCCATATTTCTCCAGGAAGACGGCCGGAGACATAGTCGCGCCCTTCGGTGGCGACCATGCGCATGCCCTGCTTTTCCGAAATGCGCCGCGACGCGACGTTCCCGGTGGCTTTCGGAGCGCGCAGCACGGGAAACTTCAGCACGTCGAACCAATAGTCCGTCACCGCGTCACACGCTTCGCTCATCAGCCCGCGGCCTTGCCATGGCAATCCCATCCAGAAGCCGCGATTTTCCTTTTCGCCCTTCACCAAGCTGATGAAACCGATTATTTCATCCAGTTCGGTTTTCAGCCGTAGCGTCCAGTGCCAGGCCTCGCCGCGCGCAACGGCCGGGAGCGCCATATCGCGGACATATTGCAGTGCGCCGTCTGGCGGATAAGGCCAAGGGACGCGATTGAGGAGATAGCGCACGATCTCCCAATGCGGAAAGAGAATTTGGATCTGCCCGGCGTCGGCAAGCTCAAGGGGACGCAGCAGCAGGCGCGGCGTTTCGAGCATCGGGGTTTTCTGGACGAATGTCTGCACGGGCCTCTGCACGAGTTTCTGGGCGGGGCGCGGCTGTTGCGCTTTTGGGCTGGCCTGAACTGTTTTCTTTGCGTGCTTCTTCACTTCGCCACCGCTTGCAAACCTGCACCGGCCAGCATTGCGATCAGCTTTTCCGGCTCGCTCACCGGCGGATAGCACGAAGTTCCAGCGCATACAATTGCCTGGGCAATGTTGGCGTCGAGGTGGGGAATGGTTTCTTTCAGCGCGGGCGCGAGGGCATCTGCCGCGATGATTTGCGGAGTGACGCGCAGGACGATTTTGGCGAAGCGGTAGACGGAGTTTGCGGCGGCTTCGAGCGCTGCCGCTTTTGCATCGCCTGCCGCGCCGGTGACCACCACTTGCATCGTGTGGCGCGAATGCAGAAGCGCCGCGAGGCCATAGGTTGCGGCGAACATTCCATACTGCGGGGCAATTCCTGCGAAGGCTTCAAGCGTGAGGCGTGCCCAATCGTGGTACTTCGCATTGCCGGTCAAGGCGTGGAGTCGGTCAAGAACAATCGCGGCGGCGGAATTCGTTCCCGGCGTCGGCGAATCCTGAAAGGGTTTGCGGCGCACGTCGAGGCCGCCCATCGGCGCCGCGTCGGACGCGCGATCGAAAAATCCGCCGCGTTCCGGATCGCCATACTTTTCGATGGCGATGAGCATGGCGCGTTCAGCAAGAGAAAAGTAGCGGCGGTCGAGCGTCGATTCGTAGGCATCGAGCAGCGCAGCGGCCATGAAAATCTGGTCGTCGAGCATGCCCTCAATTTTTTCTCCGCCCACGCGATGATGGAATCCTTTCGCTTGGTCCCACGCTTGCGCAAGAATGAGGTCAATCGTCCGGAGAGCGAATTCACGGCAATCCTGGCGCCCCAGCACGCGCGCAGCCTCCAAAAATGCGGATGCGAACATGGCGTTCCAACTGACGTAGACGGTGCGGTCGACCGCAGGAGCTTGCCGCGCGGTTCGCGCTGCGAGAATTTTGCCTTTCGCGCGCGCCATGATGAGGCGCACATCGCTTTCGCTGATGCCGGCGTTGCGAGCGATTTCGGTGGCGCTCGACGCCACCCACAGGACATTTTTCGCGGGGTTGTGGTGCATCTCACCAACCGGCTCAACGTCGTAATACTCTTCCATCACGCGCGCTTCTTCCGGCGTGAGCGCGGCGCGCAATTCCTGCTGCGTCCAGGTGAAATAATCGCCGTCGTCATCGAGCGAGATGTCCGCGTCCTGGCTGGCGTAGAATCCGCCGCGCTGGCGGTCGCTCAGCGTGTCGAAGACCCAGGCGATAATTCCTTCCACGGTTTCGCGAAAGAGTTGCGCGGTGCCGGTTTCTTCCGCCTCGCGCTTCTCGGTCACGTTCGCGACTTGAAACGTGTGCAAGTAATTCCTCAACAGCTCCGAATTGTCGTAGGACATTTTCTCGAAATGCGGGACGCACCAGCGCTCGTCGACGGAGTAACGGTGAAATCCGCCACCGAGCTGATCGTAAACGCCGCCAAGCGCCATCTTGGTGAGGGTTTGGGTCGCAACTTCGAGCATTTTCGCGTCACGCGCCGATTGCGCGAGTTCGAGCAATAAGTCGAGCGCCGCCGGATGCGGAAACTTCGGCGCGTGGCCGAATCCGCCGTTGCGAGCGTCAAACTTGTCCACAATCGATTGAGCCATTGCCTGCACGATACCTGCATCGAATGGCGCGCGCGCGTTCGAGAAACTCTCGGATTGGCGGACAGCGTCTTCCAGCGCAACCGCCGAGCCGTCGATTTCGGCGCGCTTCGAGCGAAAGGCTTCCGCTGCCGCCACCAAGATGCGCTTAAATCCGGGCCGGCCCATGGCGTCTTCCGGCGGGAAATATGTTCCGCCAAAGAAAGGCTTGCCGTCCGGAGTGAGAAAGGCCGTCAGCGGCCACCCACCCTGACCGGAAATGGCGCTCACGGCGGCCTGGTAGCGCGAATCGACGTCAGGGCGCTCGTCACGATCCACCTTTACAGCGACGTAGAATTGATTGATGAGTGCGGCAATCTCGGGATTTTCGTAACTCTCGCGGTCAATGACGTGGCACCAGTGGCACCAAACCGCACCAATATCGAGGAGAATCGGCTTCGATTCCGCGCGTGCTTTGGCAAAGGCGGCATCGCCCCATTCGTGCCAGTCAACCGGCTGATGAGCGGCGGAACGCAAGTAGGGGCTTGCGGAATTCTCCAGCCGGTTCGTTGCGCCATCACTCATGGAATTCCTTCTTGGCGGAAATTGGCCGCGGTGGAAATAATCGGCGAGCGCTTGCCGATGCGCTACTGGATCGGGTTGCGATAATCCGCGTCGCGCGGGTCAATCGGCCTGCGTCCCGCGAATCCTTCATCCTGGCGGTGATAAAACCGAATGCGATCTTCGCCGACACGCCAGCAATAGTAAATGTCTTCGTTATTGAGGCGAGCCGGAAAATCCAGCAACCCGGTGTCCAGATCCTTCACCACACAGCCCGTCGAGTGGATTTTCTCAAGCGCCGCAGCGATGGAGCTCTCCAGACTATTCTGCTCCAGCCGCTGCTGCCCGGCATGCTGATAATCAAAACGCATTCCGCCGGACATTTGAATGCGAGTGGCCAACTCGGTCATTTTGTCGTCAATGGCTTTGGCGCGGCGGCGCGCTTCCATGGCCTCGAGCAACACGGGCTCGAGCTCGGCGCGCGCGCGCTCCGCTTCGGTGAGACTGAAAAGCCTTTGTTCGTCGTCGCCCATGGAGGTTCTTAACCCCCAATATAAACCATTGTGCGCGACGGCGGCACAAAATCCGGCTCGTTGATCCGGTGGCCGGCTTCCTTCTGCATGACGATGGCGCGAATCTCCACGGCGATTTCGGCGTCATCCGCGCCACCGCGTAACAAACCGCGCAAGTCGTGGTCGTCCTTGCTGAAAAGGCAAGTTCGCAGCTTGCCGTCGGCGGTGAGACGAACGCGCGAGCAGAAGCCGCAAAATGGCTGGGTGACAGGAGCGATCAATCCGATTTCGCCGCCGCCGTCGGTGAAGCGATACTTGCGGGCGGTTTCGCTGCGCTCGTGTGCTACCTGCACAAGCGGCCAGCGCGCCTCGATGCGGCGTTTGACTTCCGCTGCGGGGACCATCAGGTCGCGCGTCCAGGCGCGATCCGCATCGAGGGGCATGAATTCGATGAAGCGCATAACCAAATCGCGCTCGCGGGCGAATTCCGCAAATCTCTCGACTTCATCGTCGTTGATTCCCCGCACCAGGACCGCATTCACTTTCACCGGACGCAGTGGCGACGCTTGCGCGGCGTCGATTCCCGCCATCACGCGGTCGAAGGAGCGGGTGCGGGTGATTTTTTCGAATTTGGCGCGATCGAGCGAATCCAAGCTGATGTTTATGCGATTCAGTCCGGCGGCAACCAGCCGGTCGCAACGCTCGTCGAGCGCCTGACCGTTGGTGGTGAGGGACAAGTCTTGCACGCCCATCGCGCGCAAGGACGAGATGAAACTTTCGACGCCGGGCCGCACCAGTGGCTCCCCGCCGGTGACGCGGACTTTGCGAATTCCCAGGCTGACCAAAATGCGGGCGAGACGTTCGAGCTCCTCCCAGGAGAGCAGCTTGTGCTCGGCCATATGGTTTTCTGGGTTTGCGGAGCGGCAATACACACACCGAAAATTGCAGCGATCCGTGACAGAGATTCGGAGATCGCTAATCTGCCGTCCGAATTTGTCGGTCAGTGCGCCGCTTCCGTTGTGACTCATGTCTGAATTTAGAGCGTACAGATAAGGCTCCCCAAATAAGAATGCCCAACTCCGGGACTTGGAATCGGGCAGAAAGAACGGCACACGCTAAACGTACCGGCTCTTCTCCTTTCCAAATCACGGATTCACATGAGCAGGTTGGCAAACGGCGCGCAACTTGATCAGGCTTACGTGAAGGGAGGTGCAGGAGTTTCCTTCGGCACCCTGAACGCATGACAAAAATGGAGCCTGCATGCGTCTCCAGCGTTTTTCGAGCGATGGAGTCGTCCCCGGGGCCGTTGGTTTTTTCTCCGGCAGGCCGCGAGAATCGGAGTCCCATCCAGTCTACGCCGCTTTCCTTCCCGCAGCAATTTATGAAGGACAGGAAACGCGTGAGCCGGCGCTGATAGCACAGCGAATAGGTTATGGTAAAGTTGCGAGCCGATGCGGATCTTCGTACTTGGCGTCGGCGGCACAGGCTCGCTACTTGCTCAACTGCTCGACCGCCAGGGTCACACGGTCTGGTGCGGCGACCGGGATGTCGAACGAGCGCGCCGCTTCCTCGGCAGGAAAAGCGACATCGAGGTTCGTGAAGCCAATGCGCGCAATCTGTGGTCCATCGTGCGCGCCGCGCGAAGTTGCCATCTGCTGGCCAATTGTGCGCCTGCCATCTACAACGAAGTGGTGCTTCGCGCGGCGCTGCGCTTGCGGGCGCATTATCTCGACCTGAATTCGCGGCTCACGCGAAACCCGTTCAAGCCGGAACAACTCGCCTATCATCGCCGTTTCGTCCAGAAAAATCGCGCGGCAGTGATTAATGCCGGGATCGCACCAGGGCTCACGAACCTGCTGGCGCGGCGTGGCGTGGAGCTCCTGGATTCAGTCGAGAGCATCCATTTCCGCCTTTGCGAAGACACGGAGAGCCGCGACCCTGTTTCCACGTGGTCTCCGGAAGCGGCATTCGACGAAGCCACGTCGCGCCCGCGTGTCTATCGCGCAGGACGCTTCACGTTTGGCAAGAAGTTCGGCGAGCGCGAGAAATTTCGCTTCCCGCCGCCCATCGGAGAAATCCCGGTCTATCTTGCGGCGCAAGATGAGGTTTGCACCATCGCTACAAACGTCCAACTCAAGGATGCTGATGCCAAGATCGGCGGCAGCGACATTGAACAGTTGCGCCGCTGGCAGCGCCGTGGACGACTCAGCCGCTCTCGCGGCATTGTGAGCAAGCGCTTTCCTAAGACTCCGACACCGCGGCAGGTGGCGGCGCTGATTCGCCGGGGGATTCTGGAAGATGCGCGCTTCGCGGCCGCGGTTCTGGTGCGAGGCGCGAAAGATGGGCCGCAGGATGATCTGCCGTTGCAGGTTCGATGGGACGCCGGCGTACCTTCTCTTTACCAGCTTCGCCGGTCGGGGATGACAACCACCCCAATTTCTTATGCCACGGCTCACGTCGCCGCGCTGTTTATCAAACATTTCCCACGGGACCGAGCTGGAGTTTTTTCTCCCGAGGAGCTTCCCGCCGACGCGCGGCGTGCCATCCTCAGCGAAGTCCGGTCACGTAAGATTCGTATTACGCTGAAGATTACGCGCTTGAAGCGACAGGAAATCGAAGAAGAAATCTGAGCGACGTTCACGGCGATGAGGGGGCGGCGGATTCGCCCGCTGCGATAAAGAATGCGAAATTTTCGGCCCTTACTACGCGTGTTGGAGCTCAGCTTCCTCTTCCTTTTCTCCTTCGAGGGCATGCAAAACAGGTGTTGTGGCTATCGTGGTCACGACCGCCATTAAGACCAGCATCGTGAACAGCGTGGGTTGTAGAGCCCCCAGATCCAAAGCTACGTTCAAAACGATCAATTCCATCAGGCCACGGGTGTTCATCAAGATGCCCAGCGAGGCGGATTGACGCCAGGAGAGGCCGGAGATCCTCGCAGCCACGCTGCTGCCGCCGAACTTTCCAACGGAGGCCACCAGAATGATCAGACCGCAGACCAGCCATTCGTTAAGCCCCTTCACCAAGCCAATTTGGGTGCGCATTCCGGTGAAGGCAAAGAATGCCGGCAGGAGCAGTACGAGCACAACGTCCTTGATCTTGGCGGTCACGTCGCGCGCCAGGGCCGAGTCGTGCGGAATCACGGCGCCTAGCAGAAAAGCACCAAAAAGCGCATGAATGCCGATTGCGTCGGTCGCCAGTGCGGACAGCAGCAATGCCGCGAACACGATCACCATAGTGCCCTGCGTAGTTTTTCTGTCCCGCGCGCGCTTTTGCACCAGCCACTTCATCGCCGGCTGAACAAATTTGAAGATGCAGAAGATGAAAAATGCGGTCAACCCGACCGTCAGCAACACTCGCCCAGGTTTGGCCGCGGCGATGCTCACCACCAGGGCAAAAAGGCACCATGCGGTTACGTCATCCACAGCTGCGCAAGCGAGCGCGATGGCGCCCATTCTCGTCTTATTCATGCCGCGATCCGTCAGGATTCTCGCCAGCACGGGAAACGCCGTCACCGACATGGAAACGCCCATGAACATCGCGAAGACTGTGAACGGAACGTCCCGCGAAGAAAACCTGGGATAGAGCCAGAGCGCCAGCGCCGATCCGAGCAGGAATGGCGTGATGATGCTGGCATGGGAGATTGCCACCGACGCGTGAGTTCTGCGGCGCAGGAGCTGAGTGTCGAGTTCCATGCCCACCAGGAACATATACAAAATCACTCCGACCGACGAAATGATGCTCAGGTATGGCGCTACTGTCCCAGGCAAGATGAACTTCGACGCCGCGGGCGCAATCCGGCCAAGCAACGACGGACCCAGCGCGATACCGGCAATCACTTCGCCAATGACCGCGGGTTGATGGATTTTCTTGAACGCAGCCCCGAGCAGGCGAGCAAGAACGATGATGACCACCAGCGCCATAAGCACGTGCGCCAGCTCACTCATGGACGCCTGGTTCGCAAGCCTCCCAAATCGCACGGGCCCGGCTTGTTCCGGAGCGCTAAGGAACCTTCCGATCGTCTTGATGATGACGAAGAGCGCCACGGCCCCTGCGACCATTGCCGCATACATCAGCGTCGCATGCGAGGAAGTCCTTTCTGGTAGCCCTTCTTTCCACATATCGCGAGCTCCATTCATAGGCCGAGCGGGCTAGGCAATTTTTCGCTGCGTCGCGAAACTGTATTCTCTCAAATCAGTCTGCAGCGTCCCTACTAAGTCCCACGGTCAGCGCGGCGCCTTGTTCCGCGGGCAGATGCTCATAGGCCTTCTTCAACAATATCGGCGTGACAATCGTCGTCACTGTGGCCATCAAAACGAGCACCGTAAACAATTGGATCCCGATGAATCCGTTTGACAAGGCAACATTCGCGATTACAAGCTCCATGATGCCGCGCCCGTTCAGTCCAACTCCCAACGCCCAGCTTTGCCTGTCGCCCAGCCCGGCAAGCCGGCCGCCAATGTAGCCTCCGGCGATTTTGGCGACGAACGCGACCACCAGCACCGCGACGACGAGCTTCCAATTCCGCAAGCTGGATGCGTCGAATTCCAACCCAATCGCAGCGAAGAAAATCGGCCCCAGGAATCCCATGGTTACATTCGAGGCCGTTTTCCTTACCTCCTCGAAATTGGCCCTTCCCAATACCGCGTGGCTCAGGAGCATCGATCCGAAGAATGCCCCCACGATGAAATGCAGCCCCAGCAGCTCGGAGAGGCTGGCGAACGCAAACACAAAGAGCAGCACCACGGCAAACAATGACTCTTTTCCCTTGAGCTTCCCGAGTAGGGGATCGATCAAGTTGCGGGAGCGCCGGAATCGGCCCGGCGTGTATTTCTTAATCACTCGGGACACGACAACAATTGCCGCCATGAACACCAAGGCCTTTACCAGCGCCAAGCCAATGGAAGTAAGCAGAGTCCGCGTCACAGGTCCGTGGGCTTTGACGCCAAGAATGATGCCGAGCAACAGCAGCGACGCGACGTCGTTTGTCACCGCCGCTGAAATGATCCTCTGTCCGATGTCGGTCTGCAGCTTGTCGAGGTCCATCAGAATCCGCACGCTTACTGGAAGAGCGGTGATGGCGATGCACAGGCCGATGAAGATCATCTGCGTCGCGCCCAACCGAAACGCATATCCCACTAAGATTCCCATCGCCAACGGAATCGTGAATCCGGCCAGCCCCACCAACGCGCCACGGCCACGAAAGGCCTTCCACAGAACGCCCAGATCCATTTCCATTCCGACCAGGAACACCAGTAGAAACACGCCCAAGTCGGCGATGGCTTTGATTTCCGGAGTGAAGTTAATCAGCGCCAGAGCGGAGGGTCCGAGCAGCACGCCTGCAGCGATCTCTCCGATCATAGCAGGCTGGCCGAGGCGCTCGACCAGCTCCCCGATCACCCGGGAAACGATCAAAAGCAACAGCAATGCCTCGATCAGAGTCACGAAAGGCTCCGGTTATCCTCGGCGTACAGTGGGGCTAGGAAGCTGGATGGGGGCGGGTCCTACCCCAGCTCGGGCAGTATAACCCAGGAGGGACGCGGCGCGTCGATAAGGATTTCCCCCACGGCTGATGAACAAAATAAAGGAGATACGCTTATTTTTCGGCGTGCTGGTTTGAATGGAACTCCGTCCACGGGCCGGCGATCATGTCGCGCAGCTCGGGCGCCTGCCAGTCATATTGAGGATGCGCGGCCAGGAAAGGCTTGGCATAAAAATTCTCGCCGCAGGGGTGGCCGGCGCGGGCAATCAGCGTCATTTGTTCCGCCATTTTGCTGTCGGCGACTTTTCCCTGCACGGCGCCCATCGGATCGAATGGGGCAACGTCCCAACCCTTATCGCCCTTCGCGTTCACGTCGCCATGCCCGCAGAGGGTGCGGCCGTCCGCGCCTGCTTTTTTGGTGTATGCGTCGAAGTGATCCGCCTTCGAATTGTTCCGCGAGCGGCACGTCGATCTTCCCTTTGTATTCCTGCATCAGCTCGTCCCAACGGACGTGCCGCGCGTTCGGCGACATCGTCGGATCGTTCAAGTTGTAAGTGGTGTCGAGCTTGGTCACCGTGCCGGATCGCTGGTGAAGTTCGACCCGACGTAGTAACCATCTTTGGTCCGCCAGACTTTATAGGCCTTCAATCCCAGCTCGAACTGCGCGATCTCGCCCGTCTTGCGGTCGCCGAGCAGCCAATCGTTGGCGTAGCCGCCGTTGTTTCCATCGAGCATGATTTTCACGTAGTCGTCGATCGAGCCGGCGTACTGCATGGCCTTGCGTGCGCGCACGAATTCCGGAATGCCGTCCGGCTTCCAGCCATGAAACGCAGAAATCGTCGTCTCGGTCACCATCAGCCCATCCGAGTTGATCGTGAAGTCGTCATCGCTCACGATCACTCCCGGAAACCCGTCTCCGATCATCCGGTATCCGTGCTCGGGAGTGATGTCGAAAATGACGCGCCAGCGCTCGCCGTCCATGTAACTGGTCCAGTTGTTGTGCGCGATGACGATCTGGCCATCTTTGGTCCAGCTCCCCGTGGCTACAAACGCGCTGCAATGTCCCACGACTTTCCGCTTGGGCGCGTTCGCCACTTTGTGCTGCTTGTCGTACCACGGCGCGTAATAATCCGGCAGCTCCATGAACGCATTTAACGCCACCACATCGTCCAAATCCATTTTCACGCCGCGCGCGTTCAGATCCCGCGACAATTCCTTTCAATTCCGCCTGATACTCCGCGTCGATATGCGGCCAAAGCATGTTCTGCGCTGCGTCGCGGAAGAAATTCCAATTGTGCTTCGCGGTGTGGGTGTCTTCGAGTTTCACCGCCGCGAAGGCGTCCTGAATCTCCGGCGCGAGCAAGTAGCCATGCTGATACCCGATTTGGTCCGGCGAGCCTTGCAGGTGGACGTAGGTCCAGCCGCCCTTCTGAAAGCGGTAAGCACCGGCGAGGCGGGGGTTTGCCGCGGCCACAGCAGTCGTTGGCGCGTGCGCATTCATGGCAACGTTGGCGCGCACGCCTTGCAGCAGCAACGAATACGAAACGACCACGAGCACGGCCATCGCAAGAGCCGCCGTCAGAAAATGCCACCGCCTGGAATCCATCTGTGCCCCCTGAAGAACGCGGAAATACGCTGGCATCTTAAGCGCGGCGGTGACGTGAAGTCAACGCGCGGAGGGCGCCAGTGAATGCCGCCAGGAAGCTCGCCCGAATTTAGGAGCCGTAGGCTTGCTGGCAGGTCTGGTGCTCTCTGCAAGTGGAAGGGCAATTGGTGTGATCAATTAAAATGTAATTGTGGCAGATGGCGCAGAGCACGCCGTAGACAGTCTCACTGAATTGGGTGTGTTGCGTATCGAGTGTGTGATTTGCCTTGGCTTCCGCGCGTGTCATTCGCATTCCAGTTCACCGCCTCATGATTTCCATTTTTGCAGACAGCCGAAGCAATAGAGCGGGAAAAGCTCGCGGAACGTTTTCTCGACCTCGCGCCGAAATGCGGGCCGCAACGCCGCTGCGGGCCGCAGCTTCCGCCTTACAATCCACCCCTTGGCCTTCTTCCATTCCTGCGCATCGCGCGGCCAGCCGGAACGCTTCGTCCACTTTCCTTTTTCGCTCGCATACCAGTAGCTGTCATATTTTCTCGCGAATTTCTTCTGCTGCCGGGCAAGCCAAGTCGAAATTTTCGATCGCCCTCGGCACGCACACGCAAGCCATGGTGCTCTCGCGGCTCTCGTAATACATGCGGAAACCGACGTCACGGCTTCTGCCGACAGTCCAACGTAAAGTTGCCCTCCGGCGCGGCCCGGTGTCTCGGCGCCCGAGAAAGAAAAGATACATGTGGGTGTAGTACGGTGTTTTGTCTTTCGCAAATCGAATATCGCGATTGATGCGCGAGAAATTCTCGCCCCGTGCGCCCGCTGATGCGAAAATCCCGGATGCAGCTTCTGAACCCCCGGCGCAAGCGCATCGAGCAACCGGCGAAATGGCTCGACAACGTGCTGCTTGTACCGGTCGCGATTCTCGTCCATCCACGCCTTGGAGTTGTTCCTCCCGAGGTCGCGAAAGAATCGAAATGTTTCCGCGCTAAGGATCGCTTCTTCCGTCCCCATTGCAGGGCTTCCTTTCTGCGTGAGTCACTCCCGAAATACCGCAGCGAGAACGCGCCTTTTCCGACTGAGTTTCAGTGAGGTCGCCGGGAGAAAGTTTAGCAAGAATTCCGGAATCTCCAGTGCCCGTATAGGCTGAGCGAAGTCACTTGGGTTCCGCTGGCGTAGCGGTTCCGGGGCCCTTCGCCGATGATTTCGAGTACCGCTTCCTGATCTTTCGCGCCATCGAAGTGCACATGCTTGCCATAGTGGGTGACGAAACTTCCCGCAGGCATCGGCACCGTTCGATCCGGATCGAATTTGGTTCCGGTCCCGACCCACCACGTTCCTGAGAGCACAGTGATGAATCGATCGTTCGGATGCCAATGCGGATGGCTCATGTGATGTGGCGTCCATTTCACGAGTTCAATGTAGAGCCCGGGCTTGGAAGGATCTCCCAAGAGCACCGCCGTTTTCGCGCCGATGGCATCATCGACCCAATGGATTTGGCTTGGCAGTTTGTACGTGAGCGTCGCCGGATCGAGCTGGGCACTGTGCTTCACCTGCCCAGAGTCCTTCATTCCCCCAAGGAACGGTAACGCAAGCGTGAGCAGGACCGCAGCGGCTAGTGTAGTGATTCCGCCGCACACCATTCGAAAACGCAGCATGATCCCTCCTGATCGTTTAGCCAGACTAGACGAGGCTATAGCTCTTCATGTCAACCTGCAAAGGCGAAAATTTCACACAACGATGTCGACGCGGTCAGCATCACCGATTTCAGTTTTTCGACGGAGTTCAACACGACGATCGAAGCCAAAGTAACGGCGGCGCAAAACGCGCTCAAGGCAGAGAATGATTTGAAACGTATTCAGGTGGAAGCCGAACAAAAAGTTACGAAGGCGCCCCTCTCAATCGTCAACGACATGAGTAGCCCACCTTGACATTCTATGGAACGCGCGATAACCTCACCTAGAATGTCTACTAAAGAACAGAAGAAAAACGAACGCATCGAGCTGCTGCAAGGCACCCCGGACCTGCTGATCCTGCGCACGCTGCTGCTGGGGCCGGCGCACGGCCACGCCATTGCGAAAGCAATTGAGTTCAACTCGGACGATGTGTTGCAGGTCGAGCAGGGGTCGCTCTATCCTGCGCTGCACCGGCTCATCAAGCGGAAATGGATTTCGGCGGAAGAGGGCACTTCGGAGAACAATCGCCGGGCCAAGTTCTACCGGCTGACGGCCCAGGGCCGGCGGCAACTGGCGGTCGAAACCAGCAAGTGGGACAAGCTGGCGGGCGCGATCGCGCGGATTCTGCCGCCCGCCAGACAGGAGACGGAGCAGGAGGGTGAATCGTGAGGCGGCGCAAACGGATGTTGGAGGATCTCGATGAGGATATCCGCGAGCACATCGCGATGGAGACGCAGGACAACATCGAGCGCGGGATGTCGCCGGAGGAAGCGCGGTACGCGGCGGTGCGGAAGTTCGGCAACGTGACGCGAGTGAAGGAAGAAACGCGCGAGGTATGGAGTTTCGTGTGGCTGGAGCAGCTGCTGCAGGACGTTCGCTACGCACTCCGCATGCTGGCAAAGGCACCAGGCTTCGCGGCGATCGCCGTTCTCACCCTGGCTCTCGGCATCGGCGCGAATACGGCACTATTTTCCGTAGTCAACGGCGTCCTGCTCAATCCGCTGCCGTATCCGCATCCGCACCAGCTCGTCGCGCTCTACGGAAAGGCACCCGGATACGACCAAGCGCCGATTGCCTACCCCAATTTCCTCGATTGGCAGCGCGACACGCATTCGCTCTCATCCATCGCCCTATATCACAATGAAGACTACAACTTCACCGGAACGGACAAAGCCGAGCGCTTGAGCGGCTACATGATTTCCGCCAATTTCTTTGACACGCTCGGCGTAAAACCTGTTCTGGGCCGGACCTTCCGCATTGATGACGATCACGTAGGTGCCGAGCCGGTCGTGATTCTCGGAGGAGGCTTCTGGAAGCGCAAATTTGCGTCTTCGCCGACCGTCGTCGGAAAATCGATCGACCTGAACGGCACGTCTTACACGATTGTAGGGGTGATTCCTCAGAGCTTCACCTTCTATGGCCGCGACCGCGATGTCTACATGCCCATCGGCCAATGGAACGATGCAACTTTTCACGACCGCCGCATTGTCTTCAGTTCGGGAATGGTTGGACGCTTGAAACCGGGCGTCACTCTCTCCCAAGCCAAAGCCGACATGGAAGACGTCGCTCAGAATCTCGCCGCGGCTTATCCCGAAGCCGACAGAGGCATAAGCGCCACGTTGGTTTCCATGAAGGACGACATCGTTGGCAACGTGCAGCCATTTCTGCTGGTCCTTTTAGCCGCGGTTGGCTTCCTGCTGCTGATCGCGTGCGCCAACGTCGCCAATCTTCTTCTCGCCCGCTCCATGGGCAGGTCGCGTGAGTTTGCGATTCGCGCGGCGCTGGGCGCCAGCCACAGGCGCGTCATTCGGCAGCTTCTCACCGAAAGCATTTTGCTGGGTGGCCTCGGCGGAGCGCTCGGACTCTTGCTCGCTTTTTGGGGCACCAAAGCTGTGCTCGGCACTTTGCCCGGCGCACTGCCGCGCGCAAGCGACGTCTCCCTCGACTCACGCGTCCTGCTCTTTACCATGGCGCTGTCCCTGTTTGCCGGAATTGTTTTTGGCCTCGCTCCCGCGCTGAAAACTTCGCGCGTCAATTTGCAGGGGGTTCTCAAGGAGAGCGGACGGGGCTCCAGCGGTGCGCGTCACCGGATTCAGGGAGTTTTCGTCACCGTCGAGGTGGCCCTGGCTTTGGTTTTGCTGGTGGGCGCAGGACTGATGATTCGCAGCCTGGCGGCCCTTTGGCGCGTCAATCCCGGATTCGACCCCAGCCACGCGATTACATTCAGTTTGTCCCTGCCGGCATCTCCGACAACCAGCTCCGCTGAAACACGCGTGCGCCTGCACCAGTTTAGCGACAGAATGTACAGCATCCCCGGCGTCCAGGCGTCTTCCGTCACGCTCGGCTCCCGCCCGATGATCCATAATTCCTCGGAGGCCTTCTGGATTGAAGGTCATCCAAAGCCCGCCCACTTCCAGGAAATGAATCAGGCGATGTTTTATCTCGCCGAATCGGGCTTCCAGCAAGCCATGGGAATCACCCTCGAGCGCGGACGTTTCATCACTCCACAGGACGACGAGAACTCTCCGATTGTGGTCGTGATTGACGATGTTTTCGCGCGCACCTACTCCCCGAACGAAAATCCCATCGGCAAGCACATCCACCTCGAGACCTTTAACGTGGAGGCGGAGATCGTCGGCGTAGTCGGCCACGTGAAACAGTGGGGGCTCGACACGGATGCAAAATCGGCCATCGAAGCCCAGTTTTACTATCCCTTTATGCAACTCCCCGATGCAATCATGCGTCTGGCTGCAACCGGCGTGGCCGTCGTTCTCCGCACGAAAGGAAACCCTGCGGCCGTGATGGACTCTGTTCGCCGCGCCGTCGAGGAAATCGATCCGCGCGAAGTGGTTTACAACGTCGACACCATGGAGGAAGTGGTCTCCAAATCGTTTGCTGCGCGGCGACTCTCGATGATTCTTCTCAGCGTCTTTGCGGCGCTGGCGCTGGCGCTCGCCTGCGTCGGAATCTACGGCGTAATTTCGTATCTGGTCGGCCAGCGCACTCACGAAATCGGAGTGCGTATGGCTCTGGGCGCGCAACCGAGCGATGTGTTGCGGCTGGTGATCGGGCACGGAGCGAGGATGGCGGTGCTCGGCGTCACGATCGGCATCGGCGCCGCGCTGGGATTGACGCGTCTCATGGCCAACCAGCTCTTCGGCGTCAGTGCGCATGACCCACTGACCTTTGCTAGCGTCGCCGTGCTGTTGATTATTGTGGCCGTCGCGGCGTGTTACATCCCCGCGCGGCGCGCCATGCGCGTTGATCCCATGGTCGCGTTGAGATACGAATAGTCCTTCGCGAAGTGACACTTCGATTTTCGTTTGTTCGATGAAGATGTTTCCCGTGTAACGCACAGCACAAGTTCCCATTACAACTATTGCTAGATGGATTCATTGTGCGCAGAATGTGGGCGTTTCCCTCGAAGAACGATGTGGCTGTCGAATCGGTGTTGGCCTGCGTGGTAAGGAGGATCGAATGCTGCATCTCGATACCGGCAACACGGGATTCATGATTCTGTGCACCAGCCTGGTGATGTTGATGACGCCGGGGCTGGCATTTTTTTATGGCGGACTTGTCGGACGAAAAAATGTTCTGGCCATCATGATGCAGAGTTTCGTTTCGATGGGCTGGACGACGGTCATTTGGTACGTGTACGGCTTCTCGTTATGCTTCAGTGGCGATTGGCACGGCATTATCGGAAACTTCCACGACGTGTGTTTGCGGGGAATCGGGCTGTCCACCGCGTCTCCGAACGACACAATCCCAATGATGGTGTTCGTCGCGTATCAAATGATGTTCGCGATTATCACGCCGGCGCTCATCTCCGGCGCGTTCACAAACCGCGTGACCTTCAAGGCGTACATGGTATTCCTCACCGGATGGCTGACGTTCGTTTACTTTCCGTTCGTGCACATGGTCTGGGGTGGTGGAATGCTGCAGCAGTGGGGCGTAAGGGATTTCGCCGGGGGAATCGTGGTGCACAATATTGCGGGCATCGCGGCGCTGGCTTCCGTGCTGTACGTGGGCAGACGCCGCAGCCGCGACACTGGCCCGCACAGTATTCCGCTGGTCGCCCTGGGAACAGGGCTGCTGTGGTTCGGATGGTACGGATTCAACGCCGGCAGCGAAATGCGCGTGGATTCGGTAACGGCTACCGCGTTTCTGAATACGGACGTCGCTGCTTCCTTTGCGGCGATCGCCTGGCTGCTGGTGGCGTGGGCGCACCAGAAGAAACCCAAGTTCCTGGGGCTGCTTACGGGTGCAGTCGCGGGACTCGCTACGATTACTCCAGCTGCCGGCTATGTTTCTCCGGCGACCGCCGTGATCATCGGCGTCAGCGCGGGCGTCGTGTGCTATTACGCAGTGGAGCTGAAAAACAAATTGCAGTGGGACGACGCGCTGGACGTTTGGGGTGTGCATGGCGTCGGCGGCTTTCTGGGCATCGTGCTGTTGGGGGTTTTCGCGGATCAGCGATTCAATCCAAGCGGCAGCAACGGGCTGCTTTATGGAGATTCCAGTTTCTTCTTCAAACAACTCGTCGCGGTGCTTTTCTCCTCGGCCTGGGCGTTCATTTTCACGTACGGCATGTTGAAGGTGATCAATCTATTCACGCCTGTGAAGGTTGATATGGCCAGTGAAGAAGCCGGCCTCGATGAGTCTCTGCACGGCGAACACGCGTATGAGGAGTTTTAGGCAAAGGATACTTGTCCTTTCCTTCGCCAAAACTCTGATCGGTTTCCCATGCAGGATTGTAGGCCATTGGGGCCTGACGCCATCCATTCGCATGCCCCTGCACGCTTATGCGAGGCTGCTCTAAGGAAAGGTTGCCAGTCGCTCGAGTGACGGACTATTCGTATCTTAACGCGACCATCGGATCGACGCGCATGGCGCGGCGGGCGGGGATATAGCAAGCGAGAAGCGCGATGCCGAGCAGCAGAATCGTCACGCCGGCAAACGTTGCCGGATCCGCCGCGCTTACGCCAAAAAGCAGGCTGGACATCAACCGCGTCAACCCGAACGCCACGGCCAGTCCAATGGCTGCACCAGCGAACGTCACTCCCATTCCCCGCCGCAATATGAGCCGCAGCACGTCGCGCCGCTCCGCGCCCAGCGCCAGACGGATGCCGATTTCATGCATCCGCTGGCTGACGCTGTAGGCCATCACGCCGTAGATACCTACCGCCGCGAGCAGCAACGCCGCAGCTGCAAAAACGCTCAGCAGCAGCATGTATAGCCGACGACGCGCGAGCGAATCGGCGAGAAGTTGCTCCATCGATTTGATCTCGGAGAGCGTCTGATTCTTGTCCATCGACCAAATTTGCGACTTCACGGCCGAGACCAGGCGCATCGGGTCGGAATCGCTGCGCACGACCATGGTATTGAAGAGTTGCGGAAACTGGTAATACGGCCAATAAATCGTCGGCGCCGTCGCTTCATCGAGGCCGTTAGTTTTGACGTCGCCCACCACTCCCACGATTTCGCCCTCGAGCGGCGGGCCCCAGTCGAGCATCGTGACATGCTGGCCGATAGGATTGGAATGTGCCCAGTATTTTCGCGCCATGGTCTCGTTAATCAGCATCACGCGAGGCGCGCGGGAGTTGTCCCGCTCGGTGAGGGCCCGCCCCGCAAGCAGCGGAATGCCCATCGTCGGGAAGTAGTCGGAGTCGGCGGAGCAAATGAACGCGGAAGGCTCATCGCCCGGACGCGGCGCGGGGCGCCCCGCGATGACGAAGTCCGTGTCCGGGCCGCCGGTGATGGGCAGCGCGGTGGCAATTCCCGCGGAGCGCACGCCGGGAATTACGCGAACGCGTTCTAGCATGGCGTGGAGCAGCATCGCTCCGCGCGTATCGCCCTCTGGATATTCCGCCGGCGAAAGGAAAAGCTCCATCGTCAGAAGATGATCGGCGCGAAAGCCGGGATTGACGCGCAGCAGCCGCGCAAAACTATTCGCCAGCAATCCCGCACCCGTGAGTAGAACCACCGCCAGCGCGAATTGCGGGACCATAAGCGCTTCGCCGAGGCCGCGCCGCGATCCGCCCGTCGCCACTGCCGCGTCTTTCTGAAGCGAGGAGTTCAAATCACTCTTTATCCCAGCAAGCGCCGGCGCCAGTCCGAAGAGCAGGCCCGTCAATAGCGTGACGCACATCGTGAATGCGAGTACGCGCCCGTCGACGCTGACCTGGGCGAGACGCGGAATGTCCACGCCATTGACCGCCTTTATCAGATTCAAACTCCAGGAGGCGAATGCAAACCCCAGCGCGCCTCCCAGCGCCGCCAGCAGCAAGCTTTCGGTCAGCAACTGCCGCGCAAGCCTGCCCCGGCCCGCGCCCAGTGCCACGCGAATCGCGATCTCTTTCCGCCGCGCCGCCGCGCGAGCAAGCAGCAGGTTCGCGACGTTGGCACAGGCGATCAACAACAACAAGCCCACGGAGAAAATTAGAATCAGCAGCGCGGGGCGCACCGGCGCGACGAGATTTGTTTTCAGCGGAGTCGTCCACAGGCCCAGCCCTGGATCATCCTGGCCGGGATTTTGCTGCTCCACCTGATGCGCAATCGAGCCGAGCTCGGACTGGGCTGCAGCAATCGGTTCGCTCCGGTGCAGATCGGCGATTACTGTAAGCAGATGCGCTCGGCGATTCGTGTGCAACTCTCCTCCGGGAACGAGAGGGCACCAAATTTTCGACTTTTCCGGATAGTCGAACCCCTCAGGCATCACGCCCACAACGGCGTAGGGCTGGGAGTTCACTTGAATCGTTTCCCCGATGATGTCGCGCTGCCCCCCGTAGCGTCTTTGCCAAAGCGCGTAGCCCAGCACCGCGACGCGATTATTCCCGCGGGGATCATCGTCATCGGGCGAAATCATCCGGCCGAGAAGCGGCTTCACCCCGAGCGCACCGAAGAAATCTCCTGAGACGAGCGCGCCTTCCGCCCGTTCAGGCTCGCCGTCGCTTTCACCGGTGAGGTTAAAAACCCAGGAGCGAAAAGCTGCGGCGTTCTCGATTGTCTTCGCCTCACGCGCCAGATCCAGAAACGTCGCGAACGTTACGTCTTCGCTCTGCCCTCCTGGATGCGATTCCGCGACGCGCAGCAGCCGGCCGTGATTCGGATAGGGCAGCGGGCGGAGCAGCACCGCGTTTACGATGGAGAAGATCGCCGTGTTGGCGCCGATACCAAGCGCGAGAGTCAGCACAGCGACGGCGGTGAAGCCGGGGGATTTGCGCAGCATGCGTGCGCCGTAGCGAATGTCCTGCCGTAGCTGCTCCAGCCAAACAAAACTCCACACCTCCCGCGTCTGTTCCTTCACCCGCGTCACGTTGCCGAACTTGAGAAACGCGGCACGACGCGCTTCCTCCGGCGACATCCCGCGCGCGATGTTGTCCTGCGTCTCCATCGCAATGTGCTCGCGGATATCCTCATCGAGATTCTCCAACATCCGTTTGTGCCGCCTCACGATTCGCCCTCCTGACCCGTCCGCTCTTCGCCGTCAGCCGGTAGAACTTCGCCCGCCGCCCGAGACACTATTCGTGTCGAAGGGCGACCATCGGATCCAATCGCGTCGTCCGGCGCGCGGGTACCCAGCACGCCGCGATAGCCACCACCGCAAGCGAGACCGCAGCCACCAAGAACGTCATTGGATCGGTGGGTTGCACGCCAAAAAGCAGGGTACGAAGGAAACGCGTCAACAAAAAAGATGCCACGAGGCCTATCGCCCCGCCCGCAGCGGCCATTCGCATTCCTTGGGCGACGACCATGCGGAAGACGTCGCGAGGCCGCGCACCCAAGGCTATTCGAATGCCGATCTCATGAGTGCGCCGCGCCACCGCGTAGCTCATGACGCCGTAGATTCCCACCGCGCCCAATGCCATCGCGATGGAGGCGAAAATCCCAAGCAGCAGCACGTAGAAGCGAGGTCCGGCAACCTGCTCGCCGATCGCCTGCTCCATCGTGATGACGTCGGAAACGGGAAGATTTTTATCGATGGACCAAACCGTCTGGCGGATGGAAGGCACGATGGCGGAGGGGTCTGCAGGCGCGCGTACCACCAGTGTCATGTACGCGACCGAAGAAGTCGGCCCTTCGAGATTGCTGCGGCTCTGCAGAAATGGGAAATACATTTCTTCCCAGGTTGCGCCGGCCCAGTCCGACTGCTTCGAATCGGCGACCACTCCGATGATCGTGGACCAATCCGGATTGAGAAGGTCATCTGTCGTGATCCGCTGGCCAATCGGATTCTGATTTGGCCAATGATGGCGGGCCATGAACTCGTTGATGATCACGACATGGGGCGCGCCGAGAACGTCCGCGCCCGTGAAGTCGCGTCCCTGCAGGATCGGGATTCGCATGGTGTGGAAATAGCCCGGCAATACCACGCGGAAGGCTCCCACCGGACTTTCTCCCGGCGGTACGGGAGCACGCCCTTCGATTGCGAACGGGAACCCCCAGATGTCGCCGTGCAACGGTAAATGGTTGATCATGCTCGCGGATTCCACGCCCGGCAGCGAGTTGACTTGTGCGGTCAAGTCCTGAAAGAACGCCGCGCGGCGGTGCGGCTCTGATTCGCGCGAACCTGTGACGGAAATGACCGCGGAGACAACGTTGCGCGGATCGAAGCCGGGATTGACCCGCAACAAGTCAAAGAAGCTGCGCATCACCAGCCCGGCTCCTACCAGCAGCACCAGAGCCAACGCAAATTCCGACGCCACGATGAAGTTGCGGAAGCGATGGCGGGGAGCGCCGTCGATGCCCGCTCTGCCGGCTTCTTTCAGAGCGTCGTTCAGGTCGACGCTCGACGACTTCCATGCGGGCGCCAAGGCGAAGACCGCTGCCGCGACGAGCGTTACCGCCAACATAAAGCCGAAGACGCTCGCGTCCATGCGGATTGTATCGGCACGCGGAATATCCGCAGGGGCCAGGGCCACCAGCAATTGCACACCTTCGTACGCCAACAACAGGCCAAAGACCCCGCCGGCGAGCGCCAGGACGGCGCTATCCGTCAATAATTGCCGGACAACTCGCCCCCGCGACGCGCCCAAGGCGCTTCGCACGGCCATTTCCTTCGTTCGAGCGGCGGCGCGCACCAGCTGCAGGTGCGCGACATTGGCGCACGCAATCAGCAACACCAAAATGACCGTGCCCTGCAGCAACCAGAGCGCCGGACGAACCCCGCCAACAACTTTTTCTTGCAAAGGCGTAACGGTAATATTGTGGTTCGTGCCGGGATAACTGGCCTCCAACCGCGCGGTGATCGCAGCCATTTCCGTCCGCGCCTGCTGCAGCGTCACTCCACTCTTGAGGCGGGCGAAGATGCGCAGCGAACCCCCTCTTCGGTCCGTCCGCCGCGCGTCGAGCACCAGAGGAGCCCATAACGCGGCCTTGGTTTCCCAAAAAGGAGCGAACTGGAAGCCTGCAGGCATCACCCCGATGATTCTGTAGCTCTCGCCGTCGAGTGCGATTGACTGGCCCACGATGGTCGGATCGGCCGCAAAGTGGTCCTTCCACAGATTGTGGCTCAGCACCACCACGTGCTCGCGGCCTAAGTGTTCCTCTTGCGGCGAAAAAAAGCGGCCCAACTGCGGCTGGACGCCCAACAGCGGAAGCACGTCAGAGGAAAGGTGCAGCCCTTCGAGATGTTCCGGAGTGCCGCGACCGGTCAGGTCAGGGCTCCAGGCTTCCGCCGCGCCCATTCGTTCAAACACGTGTGTTTCCGCGCTCCAATCCAGGAAGTTAGCCGGGGCGATAGGATTGTGTCCCTTGTGGAGGATCACCACGAGCTGTTGCGGGTCTTTGTACGCGAGCGGCCGGAAAAGCACCGCATTGACAACGCTGAAGATCGCCGTATTGGCCCCGATGCCCAGCGCCAGTGTCAGCACCGCGACGGCCGTGAATCCCGGCGCCTTCGCCAGCATTCGCAACCCGTACCGAACGTCCTGTAGTAGCTGCTCCAGCCAAACGAAACTCCACACCTCGCGCGTTTCTTCCTTCACTCGCGTCACGTTGCCGAACTTCCGCACCGCCGCGTACCGCGCTTCCTCCGGCGACATCCCGCGCTCGATGTTGTCCTGCGTCTCCATCGCGATGTGCTCGCGAATGTCCTGGTCCAGCTCCTCCATCATTCGTTTGCGCCGGCTCATGATTCGCCCTCCTGCTCCGCCTCCTGTCCAGCGGGCCGCAGAATCTGCGCGATCGCGCCCGCCAGCTTGTCCCACTTGCTGGTCTCAACCGCCAGTTGCCGCCTGCCCTTTGCTGTCAGCCCGTAGAACTTGGCGCGGCGGTTGTTTTCCGAGGTGCCCTCCTCGACTGAAATCCATCCACGCCTGATGAGCCGGTGCAGCGCAGGATAGAGCGACCCCTGCTCGACCTGCAACACATCGTCCGAGTTGAACTCAATTGCTTTCGCAATGGCATGGCCGTGCGCCGGCCCCAGCAGCAGCGTGCGCAGGATCAGCAGGTCCAGGGTGCCTTGCAGCAGCTCGATACGTTCTTTCTGTTCGTTTTTCTGAGCGCTCTTCTTTTCCCTAGTAGACATTCTAGGTGAGGTTACCGCGCGTCCCATAGAATGTCAAGATGAGCAGGCGTCGCAAGCGGGAATGGTGGGCTGCACTGAAATGGGCTGACTATCGTCGACTGCGGGGCGTCTTTGACTGAGGGCTGCGGCCGCCGGAACCACCTGCCAGCGCAGCGGGTCGCCCGCATGGACCCAATATCCGCGCTGAGGGAAGAATAGCTGTCCGCATGAAAAACGAAACGGCCGGCAGCGCACCCTGCCGGCCGTCAAGTTTCGAGTTAAGGACGCAGGTTACCTGTGTCCGCCGCCATGGAACCCGCCGCCACCGTGGAACCCACCGCCCCCTCCGTGGAAGCCAGCGCCTCCCCGGAAGTTGCCGCCCACGGGCCCGCGTCCAACTGCGCCGCGCTGAGTGAAGCTGCCGCGCCCCACAAATCCAGGCCCACCACCACGGAAGGACCTAACCCCTGGCCGCCCAACGAAGCCTTGTCCACCGAAGGACCGAAAGCCTGGTCGCCCGATGAACGCGCGTCCATGAAACCACGGGCCCGCACCGATAAAGATGCCGCCGGAGAACCAGCTTGGCCCATAGTAGCCATACGGCGCGCACGCGTACGGGTAGTATCCATAGTAGCCGTAGGCGCACCCGGGAGCCGCACCAACGTAAGCCGGGACGCCGATCCCCACGCCGACCACGACTCTCTGTGCCTCTGCGTATGATGCGCAACCCAGGCAAATACCAAGCATCGCGAGAATTCTTAGGTATCGCATTTTTGAATCCTTTCCGAGAGCCGTAAAACGCATCTCAATAAATCCTGTCATCCGCTTCACCTTGACCGCTCTCGGTTTGAATAATGCACAAGGCCTGCCAAACAGCTGGCTCGTCCCAACTAATGAGTATGTCCTGTATTATCAATAAGATGATCAGCCGCCATGTTGCTGATGGGCGTTCGCGAATTGCGGCGATGATGGTGGTTTTCGAGCGGCCCTGGTGCTCTTCAACCACCAAACAGAGGAGGCCGGACGGATCCGCCGACCGCTGGATCTGTGAATCAAGCGGCGGCGCGGGAGCGTGCCCGAATTCGTCCCGCACGGATCGCTTTGAGGAACCAGACATAGTCGCGCTCGGTCTGGTCGGCATAGGCGACGGCAAACTGCGCTATCGCTTCATCGAAGACTTCGGTCTTCCCCAGGTAGCCGGCGATCCCTGCCGGATCGCCCGTGCGGGCATGCGCGCGGGCAAGGACCCATCCGCAGAGTTCCACATACTCGAACCAATCCTGTCTGGACATCCCTGCGACGTTAATCTTCATACGCATGTCACGGAACTGGCGAAAGTAGAAATCATGGCCTTGGTCGTCGCCCGTCCAGCCAAGAAATACATCGCTCGCGGACTGCAGCATTCGCTGGCCGGTGACGACTCGCTCCCCTTGATTCGTATATCTGCTCTTGCCCGCATAGGGTTCGAGCACCGATGAGCGAGCCTCTTTGAATTGCAAGAACAGGGGATCGCGCGGTCCTGCCATCAACAACGCCACCGCACAGCGCGTCCCGACGCTGCCCACTCCGACGACCTTGCGGGCCACATCGACAAGCTCGTAACGATCGAGAAGGATGCGGCGTTCTCCGGGCAAAGTTTCACGATACCGCTGAAACATTTGCCGCACATATTTCCCGATAGCTGCCATTTCGCGCGGGTGATAAATAAGAGGCGGGCGATCGATGATTCGACGACGGCCGCGCCGCATCATCGTGATTTTCGGAAATTCGCGTCCTGACGTATCGAGCATGGCTTTGGCTTCCATTCTCTGCCATCGTTTCCTGGCTTCCGGCGTTTTCGCGTTTTCGACGAAGAGTTCAGTGTTCATATGCGAGTACCAGACGTCGAGCGCGGTCACTTCCGCGTATTCGCGCATGTGTTTCCGGTAGGACTTCACCGAAGTGCGCGCCGCGTCAGAGCAGTGGCGCTCACTAAAGCTTGCCTGACGCATGGCAAGCACGATGCTTGCCGCTAAGCGCTTGACGTCCCATTCCCACGGCGCGGGCAGCGTCTCGTCGAAATCATTGATGTCGAAGATGAGCTGCCGTTCGGGCGTTCCAAAGCCGCCGAAATTGGCGACGTGACAATCGCCGCAGGCCTGCACGCGCATTCCCGTAGCGGGAGTGGAAGCCAGATCGGCAGCCATCAGAGCAGCAGCGCCACGGAAAAAGGCGAAGGGCGATTCGCGCATCCGCGCGTAACGAATCGGGAGAAGAGCGGGCAACCTTCCGCAGTCCGATTCTTTCAGCAGCTCGATGGGATCGGTGCGATTCGCCCGGGAAGTCCATCGACACTGAGACGATCGCGGCACTTTCTCGCGAAGCTTTTTGCCCGCGGCCAAGCGATCCTTGGTAGGAAGGAACGGCGGGGCTGATTTTTCGTGCGTGGTTCTCACAATTACTCGCGGGAATTGTTCATCTGACGGAAGGGAATTGTCAATGTGACAAAGTTCGGGCCAGTCATTCCAACGAGCAACTCCTGGTTGGTCGCCAATCCGGAAGTGAACGGATTGTTCAGTGCGCCGGAATCCGCCCGGAATCGGCAGCAACCGCCTGCATTAGTGCAGTCCCGCTAGCCAGGTGAGGATGGTGCTTTCCAGAGCGATACGGTGGTCTGACCAGCCGTGATCGGTGGCGAAGTGCATCGCTGTAACTTCATGGCCGCCCTGCGCTTGGATGTCGCGAACGAGTGCATCGGCGTTTGGCGCAAGGCCATCGTTGGCCGTAAGTACGAGAAGCGGCGTTTGCGTAAGGCCCGCCGCCGCGTTTTCGAACCGGAACGTCTTGGGGAGAGCGCGCAGTTCGTCGGCCATACTCTCTGGCGTAACGCCGGCCAGTGTCTCCATGTTATCCGCCATCCCAGTGACAAGACGATCGCGTGGGGCATCGGCATCCTTGCTCATGTCCGCCGCGGAGATAAGGATCGCGCCGATCAATTCGTGGTCGTGTGATGCGACGTTCACGACGACCCAGCCGCCCATGCTGTGGCCGGCAATAACGATGCGACGGGTGTCAATGCCCAGCCGCTTGGCGTTCGCCGGATCGCGCAGATAGGCGAGGACGGCGTCGGCATCCTCGATGTTCTGGGAAAAGCGGAAGACTCCGGGGCTGCCCCACGAGCCGCGATAGTTAAACGTGACGGCGTTCCAGCCCGCGCGGCGGACGGCCTGCGCCAGATCGAGATTTTTTTCGTTTCCCGGCAAGCCGTGGCAAAGGACCAGAGCCGGATGCGGGCCTGCTCCGGAGGGCTGGTAGACGATGCCATTGATTTTCACGCCGTGACTGGGAATGTGCAGGACGGTCATTTGTGCGGGATGCGCTGCGTCGGCGGGCGGGTCGGTGAAGATGGCCGGAGGAACGGATTGGGCGCAGGTGGTGGTTGCGGAAAGAGCGGCGAGAATTACCAAGATGCATGCGCGCATGAGCAAACTCCTCAGAAGAAGTCCGTCTAACGATCTACGACTTTGCCGCTCGGGCTCAGCGGTTGCCGGCCTCGCGCTGGATGCAGCATAGCCCATGCGGGCACATGGCTAGGAGAATTTTCTCGTTCGTTACTGACTCTCCTCCACGACGCGGCCGTGGAGCGGCTGAACCGGCCGGACATCGTGCGGATAAAGCTGGGCGAACTTGGCGATCTGCGCTGGCGAGACTTCCATCTGAGCCTTGAGCACAAACCAGGTGACGCCCTCCGTGCACGGCGGTGCCGTTACCGAGCCCATGTAGGTGTAATAGCCGGTGTCCTGGGGCAGTAGGCCGGCGGGATTGACCTCGACTCCGGGAATCAGGTGCTCTTTGCCCGCGGTCTTCGGCATATATTCCCAAAGCTGCTGCACGACGGCGTTCGCGCTGCCCGCCTTCAGAAGAACGGCGACTCCGGCAACCTTCCCGTCGCTCGATTGGTACATCAAGTGGAGCACCATGTCGGATGGCTTGCCGTGAATTTCCTCTTCGCTGGGATGGTGAAAATGGAATTGCGTTAGTTCGTAGCGCTGGTCTCCCACCATGAGGAAGTTTCCGTTTCCTGGCGGGTAGTTCACGCGCAGCGCGGTGTAGCCGTTGTTAATGATGGTCAGCGGGCCACTTTTGTCTACGAATCGTAGCGCGGGAAGGTCGGCCTTCTGCGCGGTGCGAATGTCGATGGGAGACTGTTCCTTGCCGTTGCAGGCAGCGTACTCCGGATCCAGGTTGCCCCAATGTGCGGGCCCGTCTGCCCCGTTGTTGTAGCTCCACATTGTCCTCCACTGCGCTCGTGGACCCGCAGGCGCCAAAACCGTCGCGACAACCAGCAATGCAAACGTCATCCAACCTTTTCGCAAATTTGCACCTCGCTTTGCGCTCAACGCCGTATCTGCGTGGTTAAGGGCGCTGTCGGATCCATCGCCGGCAGTATGCCAGTGCCGGAAATCGACAATTCGTCGATCATCGAAGTATGAATGTCGATACTCCGGACGCGGGTCACTACAAGTAGACCAGTGAACTCATGTACCCTCGCGCTAAATCATTGAAAGGATTGGTGGACGTGGCCGGGATCGAACCGGCGACCCCCTGCTTGCAAAGCAGGTGCTCTCCCAGCTGAGCTACACGCCCACAGTAACTCTATGATTCTAATAGATTCTCCTCACAGATGACCACCTGGCTTTTAGCAGGCGTTCTCGGAAACTGAATTACATGCTCATCCCGGACAACCATCATTCCCCCAATAACTTACGGCGGCTTCCGCGATTGTTGTAGCGGCGAGTCTTGCTCATACGGTCCAACGACAGCGTTTCGACAGGGAGTTCGATATCAGAACCCAATCCGCTGAGGCATTTTCGGCACCCACAAATACTTTCGACCGGGCAATTGGCATGGCCGAGGATCGGGCCGTGAGACGGTTCCTGCTCCAAAGGCGGGGCTGACTTTTTCCTACTTGCTCTGTCGAAATGGACTCCCTTCACACGTCACCCCTATAGAGGCGGCAAAGAAGCAGGCTGCGGCGGCGCGAGCTGCGCCATTCCGGAAACGCTGCGTACTTCGAAGATGACCCCAAAAAGCGCGGCGTATTTGGCTGGGACTAGGCATGGCTATGGTCTCCTTTGGTCAGACAGCAGTTGAATTCATGACCTGCACGAGAAGAGAATGACGACTCGCTGGTTGCGATCCATGGAGGCCATCCTGAGCTGTGGCGTGAGAGCGCGAGAGAAATTCCGCCGGTCCCGCCATGATGCTTGCACCGAGTCTGCGAGTCATCCGACCCCTGGGATCCCCTTCCATCGGAAACAACGGGCAATCACAAGAATGCCTGTGCCGAGCAAGAGCAGGGTGGAAGGTTCGGGCGTGGGTGTGGTACCTCCTCCGCCGGTTGGCCCTGTAATATCCAGACTGAGACTGTTGGTGCCGACGACTTCCGTGCAGGTATCTCCCGTGGGACAGGCCCAGTTCGTAAAGTCGATGTTGGAGAAATTTCCGGAGAGGGAGCCGAAGAAAAGAAACGTGAAGTCATCGCCGGCGACCGGTTTGAAGCCGCTCACAGTTTCGAAGTCCACGGTGCCGTCCAGAGAGGCCAAGCCAGTAACGTCCAAAACGCCGAAATCGCCCGGGGAAGCTCCCTTCAACTGAATGGTCATCGTCCCTCCCGAGCCCTGCTGGTAATTTCCGTTGATCGTGAGCAAGCCGGGGGAGCCGTTGTCACCCGGTTCAACGATTCCGCCCGTATTGTTGACGTTCCCGTTGATTGTGCCGAAGCCAAAAAGGCTGCCACCCTGGATTTGCACGGCGGGAACCGAATTCAACGTGCCATCTATTTCAGTCGACCCGGAGGTCTGCAGGAATGTGCTACCCGCGGCATTACTCAAAGTTCCGCTCGAAAAGACTCCGAGAAAGCCGCCATTGACGGTAATCGCTCCGTTATTGGTCAAGATACCCTCATTTCGGAGTTCGCCGCCGGAAATCGTCAGGGTAGCCCCGGTTTCATTGATCAGGCTGCCCATTGTGTTGTTATCGAAGAAGTCCAAATCCGAACTCGGAAGACTAGATCCGTTGGCCAAAGTTCCATAATTATCGAAGGTTCCATTGTTCGAGATAATCTGGGTCAACGCACCAGTATTCGTAATCGCTCCGTTGTTGGTGATGGTCCCGTTGTTGGTGAGCGTCGCTTGTTCGAAGTTCGCGAAGGGCCTAAGGCTTTCGCCATTCCCTAGTGTGCCGTCATTGATGAGGGAACCATTGTTAGTAAAGGTTGAGCCATTCTCGAACACACCGCCAGTGAAATTAGTAAAAGTGCCATTGTTGGTGCCGACTGGCGGGGCTGAATCGATGCCCAGAGCGAGGGACAGAAAGCCGGTATTGTTAAAATGCGCTCCAACCGAGTTATTGAACGTGTCAGCGAGATTCATCGTTCCGTCGTTGGTGAACGTGGCAGCGTTGTTCAAGGTGCCGTCACTGAGCGTGTCGGTGATGGTGTCGAAGTTGTCAAAGATGCCAGCGTTAGTGAACGTACCTTCACCGATGTCCATGAAGTTGTTATTGAAAACGGTGCCGAAGTTGGTGAAGGTCTGGAAAGGCTTGTTTTCGAAGGCCCCGTTGTTGGTGAACGTGCCGTTATTCTCGAGGATTCCGCTCCCAGAGGGCCCGACGTTCACCAAATCGCCGGTGCTGCCGATGGTCAGCGTCACGCCGAAATCCACGATGCACGAAGACGCAACGTTGCTTAAGGTTGAGGAGACGGTAAGGTCGCTACTCACCGGGCAAGATAAGTTCTGTGCCGAGGCGACGGCGGTAAGAGCCAGCGCAAGGAAGCAGGCTGCGGCGGCGCGAACTGCGCCCTTCCGGAAACGCTGTAGACTTCGAAGATACCCTCGCCGTACACACGCTGAAAACCACTGATTTTGTTCTGTCATGAAACTCTCCTCCGTCCATGGCGCTGAACTCGTCAAACGATCTGTTGCGCGGCAGGAACTGCCGATAGCGACGTCAGCAGCGCCGCCACAAATGCAATCAGGAAAAATCTCGCTCGAGTCATGGAAACCCCTTCGACGAACTTTCAAACATGCGCGCTCCGAGTCGGGTCACCGACGTTTAGGGAGCTACGTGCCATTCGCAAGCGGCGTGATGGCAGAACAGCGAAAGAAAATCAATGGAGGCAAGCTGAAGAAAAACTGGGAAGAAAGTGTAGGGCCAAGTGGTTGTCGAGCAGAACTTTACGTTGCCGAAGCGGTCAGATTGGGATAGCATTGTCGGCACGTCCCCCTAGGATCTTATGGTCCGGCGCCCTTCCATTTACCGATTTGGGCCGTACGAATACCATTCGCGTGCCAGAGAGTTGCACAAGCATGGCATCAAGTTAAAACTCCGCCCACAGCCGGCGAAGGTCTTAGAGATCCTCCTGGAAAGCCAAGGCAATGTGGTCACGCGGGAAGATCTGCGGCAGTCGCTGTGGCCTCAGGAAACCTTCGTCGATTTTGAACAAGGGCTGAACACTTCGGTTAAGGAGTTGCGCGCGGTTCTGAACGACCGCGCCAGCGATCCGCATTGTATAGAGACTCTTCCGAAGCTGGGTTACCGCCTCTTGGTGCGCGTTGAGACCTTAGGATTTCCTCAGCCCGACTCCGCCATTTTGGCGGAAGTTGCCGGCAAGGGAAGTTCCAGGAATAAGACCGAGCGGCAGTCCTGGTCTTCATGGGCACGAACAAATCGGCCTTTGTTCACGGCAACGTTCGTCTTGGGCGTATCTTTAGTTGGCTGGAGTCTTTGGTTCCTCTCCCGACCACGTCCGTCGCACGCCGCCGGACGCCTTCTTGTGGCGGTTCTCCCCTTTGACAACCTCACAGGCAACGCCGCAGAGGACTACTTTAGCGACGGCTTAACCGAGGAAATGATCGCGCAGCTAGGCCAGGTTGACCCGCAACACTTGGGGGTAATTGCGCGGACTTCTGTGATGCACTACAAACAGAGCAAATTGCCACTCCCTCAAATTGGCCATGAATTGGGGGTGCACTACGTGGTCGAGGGCAGCGTTCGCCGCGATTCCAGTCGGGTGCGAATCACCGTTGAATTGGTTCAGATGAACGATCAAGCTTCCGTGTGGTCCCAAACATACGACCGGGATTTGAGTGGACTACTGAATCTCGAGCATGACATCGCGTGGGACGTAGCCGGCGAAACAGCTCTGATGTTAGACAAAGGACGCAAATCGGTCTCATGGGATCACACGTCAAACCAATCTCCGAATTCCTACGAGGCTTACGATCTTTACCTTAAGGGCCGCTATTTCTGGAACAAGAGGACAAAGGACGGATTCGAGCGAGCTGCCGAATACTTCCAGCAAGCCATCGCAAGGGATCCGCACTATGCGCAAGCTTATGCCGGTCTCGCCGATACATATGGACTCATGAGCACATGGAGACTGGCTCCGCCCGGCGAGTTCATGGCAAAGGCGCGAACCGCAGCGCTACGGTCGCTCGAAATCAATGATACCGTGGCGGAGGCCCATGCGTCGCTGGCTCTGGTCCTGGAGAACCATGATTACGACTGGCCAGGGGCGGAAAAAGAATTCCGGCGCGCCATTGAACTGGAACCCGGATACGCAACCGCCCACCAGTGGTATGCCGAATACCTATCCTGGCAGGGTCGGTTTGATGAGGCACTGGCGGAGAGTGAGCGGGCGCGCCAGCTCGATCCGTTGTCGCTGATTATCGCAACGGATCATGGGGCCATCCTTTACTTTGCACGACAGTATGATCGCGCGATTGAACAATTTCGCGCTGTGCTGGATATGGATCCGAATTTTGACCGTGCCCGTATTCTTCTTGCCTTCGTCTATACTGACGAAGGCAGATTTGCGGAAGCGCGGGATGATATCGAGTATCGCGATGACCCTGACGATTCGGCCATGACCTGGGCGTCAAGAGCTTATGTTTATGGACGCTGGGGTCGAAAGGCCGAGGCTCAACGCGCCCTGTCGAAGGTGGCGGAGATCACTCGAACTTCGAAGGATGATCCCGCTCCGGCGATGCTATTCGCTTACCTTGGGTTGAACGAGCGCGATCAGGCGATTGCCCTTCTGCAAAAAGCCTGTCTGCAACATTCAAATGCGGTTGTTGGTGCCAAAGCAGCTCCGTATCTTGATTCCTTGCGCAGCGATCCGCGCTTTCAGAAGATTCTGGTTCAAATAGGACTTTAGAGCCTTGCCGATCGAAAATCTTCGTTCGGCATCTCTCTTCGTTGCTTCAATTCTTCATTAGCTGACATTAGTAGAACTCGTTCCCAACCAGAGAGTCATGTGGCTCGTTGTGGACAATTATTTCCCGAATATGAATGTTTCAATGTCTGTTCCAAGGCATGGGGCTCTTACATCAACGGCAGTTTAAGGAGTTTGATTGCTACAGGGAAAGGGCGCCCCAACCAGAAGGAAAAAGGGGTGGGGGAAAGTTTTCTCTGTGATTAAGAGACCGGTCGAATCAGGTTGGAGCGGTGATGCGGTCGTCTGCGCCGATTCTGTAGGTGGTGATCGAGGAGGTTCCGGTGAGCCTGCGCAGCATGATTAACGATTGGAGGAGCTTGCGACTCCTGCGCCTTAACCGCGCGTGGCAGAATCGTTAATTTGAGCTGTGGAAAAGGTTAATCAAAAAGACATCTCTTGCGAATTGCGTTGACGCACGATAACCCTTCCCCTAACTTCATACTGTTCGACCCCTTCACTGCACTTTCCCTCGAACGGGCCCTGGCGGTCCAGCGCGTAGCGACAAAAAGCTGAAAACTGGTCCGGTAATTCATGGCGCAGCATTCCGGGCCGCCGACAAACGCAAGCCGCACGTGAACCCCTGACGGGACACCACGGCCCGCATTTGTTCCCTCTCCTTTTGGAAGTCTCAAAGTCGCACAACGAGAGGAGTCGACCGGATCATGTCCGCAGCGCGCACGCATCATTGTCCACATCCGTCGAAAGCTCGCGCATTCTTCCGTTGTTTCAAGCGCCTGCCATTAGGTGCTGCAGCCAGAGCCTACTCGTACCCGGTAGCTGGCGGATCCGAACACCGGCGAGTCTTGGTGCGAGAACACAGCTTAAGAGATCAAGAGATTAGACGAAGTAGCGGCCACGCCATCGAACAAGAGAAACGAATGCGCAAATTCAAGATTCGCAAAATATCGTCTCTGGTTTTCCTACTAGTCGCTCTCTCAGCCGGGTGTGGCCGAGAACAAGTACCCCAAGTACCCAGTCCGGCATTCCCTACGGTGATCGCCACATTTCCGGCCAATGGCGCAACCGATGTAGGCACCAATACCACCGTGAGGGCAGTTTTCAGTTCGGCAATGAACCCCAGCACGATTAATACAACAACCTTTACGTTGACGGGGCCTGGAGCGACTCCCGTGGCAGGAGCCGTAAGTTACGCAGGAACAACCGCGATTTTTACGCCGACTGTCGCGCTCGCAGCCAATACTCCTTACATCGCGACTGTCACGACCGGGGTGCGAGACACGAGCGGCATTGCCTTGGCGGCGAATTTTGCATGGAACTTCACAACGGCACCGCCAGCCACGGTGATTTCCACGCTTCCGGTCAATGGGGCCGCTGCCGTGCCTGTCAACACGACAATCTCCGCTACGTTCAGCCGGGCCATGAACCCGGCGACGATTAACGCGGCGACGTTCACTTTGACCGGACCGGGAGCCACGCCCGTAGCCGGCACCGTCGCCTATGCAGGAACTACCGCCGCGTTTGCGCCGTCAGCGGCTCTTGCGAATGGTGCCTCATACACGGCTTCGATCACGACGGGCGCAAAAGACCCCACGGGTGCCGCGCTGGCAGCCAATTTTGTGTGGACCTTCACCACGGCTCCGGCGCCCACGGTCATTTCCACAATTCCAGTCAATGGGGCCACCGCCGCAGCCGTCAACACGGCAATCTCGGCTACGTTCAGCGAGACCATGAACCCGGCGACGATTAACGCGGCGACGTTCACTTTGACCGGACCGGGAGCCACGCCCGTTTCCGGCACTGTCACCTACGCAGGGACCTCAGCCACGTTTACGCCAACGGCTGTTCTTGCGACCGGCACCTTATACGCGGCCACGATCACCACCGGCGCGAAAAATCCTGCAGGCGTAGCGCTGACAGCAAACTTTGTTTGGACCTTCATCACGGTTGCCGCGCCTACTGTGATTTCCACAGTTCCTCTTAACGGTGCCTCGGCGGTGGTCGTCAACACGGCAATTTCTGCCACATTCAGCGAGGCCATGAACCCAGCGACGATCAACGCGGCGACGTTCACTTTGACCGGGCCAGGAGCAACGTCCGTCGGGGGAGTAGTCACTTACTCCGGTAGCACCGCTACGTTTACGCCGACGGCCATTCTTGCCAACAGCACGTTGTATACGGCAACGATTACGACCGGCGCACAGGATCTAGCAGGTCATGCGCTGTTAGCCAACTTTGTCTGGAGCTTTACAACGGCTGCGCCTCCCGCAGTCGTTTCCACAATTCCAGTCAATGGCGCCACCGCCGTGGCCGTCAACACGACAATCTCCGCTACGTTCAGCGAGGCCATGAACCCGGCGACGATTAACGCGGCGACGTTCACTTTGACCGGACCAGGAGCCACGCCCGTGGCTGGTACCGTGACTTTCGCAGGGACTACCGCGACATTTGCACCGTTCGCCGTTCTTACAACGAGCACTTCGTATACGGCCACGATCACCACCGGCGCGAAGGATTCCGCAGGTGCCCCGCTGGCAGCCAACGTCGCGTGGACGTTCACAACCGCTCCGCCAGCGACCGTGGTTTCCACAATTCCGGCCAATGGCGCCACCGCAGTGGCCGTCAACACGGCAATTTCCGCCACATTCAGCGAGGCCATGAACCCGGCGACGATTAACGCGGCGACGTTCACTTTGACCGGACCAGGAGCCACGCCCGTAGCCGGTACCGTAACGTACGCAGGGAACACGGCCACGTTTACCCCGACTGCCGTCCTCTCAACCAGCACCCTATATACGGCAACGATTACGACCGGCGCACAGGATCTAACAGGCCATGCACTGGCAGCCAACTTTGTGTGGACCTTTGCCACAGCTGCGCCAGCCAGCGTGGTCAGTACGGTTCCGGCAAACGGCACCGTGTCAGTGCCTGCTAACACTGTCGTCTCTGCTACGTTCAGTGAGGCCATGAACCCGGCCACGATTAATGCGGCCACGTTCACTTTAGCCGGACCGGGAGCAACGCCCGTAGCCGGCAATGTAACTTACACGGGGACAACAGCTACGTTTACGCCGACTGCCAATCTCGCAGCGGGCACCTTATATACGGCAACGATTACGACCGGCGCCAGGGATCCCAATGGAGTTGGATTAGCGGCCAATTACGTATGGACCTTTGCAACAGTTCCGTCACCCTCGATCATTTCAACCATTCCGGTCAATGGGGCTACGGCCGTGGCCGTCAATACGGCAGTCTCCGCCACGTTCAGCCAGGCCATGAACGCGGCGACGATTACTGCAGCGACGTTCACTTTGACCGGACCAGGAGCCACGCCGGTTTCCGGCACTGTCACCTACGCGGGGACCACCGCCACGTTTACGCCGACGGCCGTTCTTACAACGAGCACCTCGTACACGGCCACGATCACCACCGGCGCGACAAATCCTGCAGGCGTAGCGCTGGCAGCCAACTTTGTGTGGACCTTCACAACGGCGCCGGCAGCCACGGTGGTTTCCACAGTTCCAATCAACGGCGTCACCGCCGTGGCCGTCAACACGGCGGTCTCCGCTACGTTCAGCGAGGCCATGAATCCGGCAACGATTAATACTTCGACATTCACTTTGACCGGCCCAGGAGCTACGCCCGTGGCTGGTACCGTCACTTACGCAGGGACCACCGCCACGTTTACGCCGACGGCCGTTCTCGCCACCAGCACCTTGTTTACGGCCACGATTACCACCGGAGCGAAAGACCCCGCAGGCGCTGCGCTCGCAGCCAATTTCGTGTGGACTTTCACCACGGCAGCGCCTCCCACGGTGATTTCCACAGTTCCGGTCAACGGTGCCACCGCCGTGGCCGTCAACACAGCGGTTTCCGCCACGTTCAGCGAGGCCATGAACCCGGCTACGATTACTTCTGCGACGTTCACTTTGACCGGGCCGGGAGCCACGCCCGTGGCTGGCACCGTCACTTACGCAGGGACCACTGCCGCGTTTACTCCGGCAGCGGTTCTTACGACCGGCACCTTATATATGGCCACGATCACCACCGGCGCGAAAGACCCCACGGGTGCTGCGCTGACAGCCAACTTTGTTTGGACGTTTACAACGGCGCCGCCACCCACGGTCATTTCCACAATTCCAGTCAATGGCGCCACTGCCGTGGCCGTCAACACGGCAATTTCCGCTACATTCAGCGAGGCCATGAACCCGGCGACTATTACTGCGGCGACATTCACTCTGACCGGACCGGGAGTAACGCCCGTGGCCGGTACCGTAACTTACGCCGGGACCACCGCCGCGTTTACGCCGACTGCCGTTCTCGCAACCGGCACCTTATATGTGGCCACGATCACCACCGGCGCAAAAGATCCCACGGGCGCCCCACTGGCAGCCAATTTTACATGGACCTTTACGACAGCTGCGCCCCCCACGGTCGTTTCCACAGTTCCGGCCAATGGCGCCACCGCCGTGGCCGTCAACACAGCGGTTTCCGCCACGTTCAGCGAAGCCATGGATCCGGCAACGATTAATGCGTCCACGTTCACTTTGACTGGCCCGGGGGCAACGCTAGTGTCCGGGACTGTCACATACGCCGGCACCACTGCGACGTTTACGCCGGCGGCCGTTCTTACGAACAGCGTTTTGTATATGGCCACCATCACCACCGGTGCGAAAGACCCCACAGGCGTCGCGCTGGCAGCCAACTTTGTGTGGACCTTCACAACGGCTCCGCCGCCCACGGTCATTTCCACAATTCCCGTCAACGGCGCCACTGCGGTGGCCGTCAACACGGCAATTTCTGCCACGTTCAGCGAGGCTATGGATCCGGCGACGATTACCGCAACAACGTTTACTCTGGCTGGCCCAGGAGCTACGCCCGTCGCGGGAGTAGTCACTTACTCCGGTAGCACCGCCACGTTTACGCCGTCAGCCGATCTTGCGACCGGCGTCTTATTTACGGCCACGATTACGACTGGCGCGACGGATCCCGCCGGCGTAGCTCTGGCCGCCAATTATGTGTGGACGTTTACCACCGCGTCTCCTCCACAGGTGACTTTCACGACTCCTGCTCGTGGGGCCACAAATGTGCCCATCAATCAGAAAATCGCCGCAACTTTCGACGCACCGATGAACGCCTCCACGCTCACTGCGGCAGGAACACTTACGCTGGAAGTAACAAATGGCGCGATTGCCGTACCAGGCGCAGTCACATACGACCTGGCAAGCAATACGGCCATTCTTGTGCCCACAGGCACTCTCGCGGCCAGTACTCAATATACGGCCACCGTCACAACCGCCGCGCAAAGCGCCCAGGGATCCCCGCTCACCGCCAACTATGTTTGGAGTTTCACAACTGGCATCGACGCGAACGCCGGCGCGCCAAGAATAACCTCCACAAATCCTGCCAGCGCAGCACTGAGTGTCTCTGTCAATCAGAAAATCGCCGCAACTTTCAGCCAGGCGATGAACCCTGCAACGATCTCTGCTTCAGGTACATTCACGGTCGCCGAGACGATTAGCGGAAATGCCGTTGCGGGTGCAATCGTCTACGACGCAGCGAGCAACACGGCAATCTTTACGCCAGCTTCGGCTCTTTCGGGGAATACTGAGTTCACCGCCACGATTACAACCGGCGCTGCCGACCTCACCGGCGTCGCCATGGATGCTAACTTCGCCTGGAGCTTTACGACAGGCTCGACCGTAGACGCCGTCGCCCCGGCCATAACTGTAACGAACCCGGCTAGCGCGGCCTCGAATGTGCCTCTGAACATGACTATCAACGCGACATTCAGCAAGGCGATGGATCCTACGACGATTACCAACGCGACCTTCACTCTGTCCGTGGCGGGAGTTGGTGGAGCTTCCGTGAACGGAACCGTTACTTACGACCCGACCAGCCAGATCGCAACATTTACACCCGCAGCAACCCTCGCCGCAGGCACGCAATACACGGCCACGGTTTCGAATCTGGTCATGGATCTGTCCGGTAATGCATTAACGCCGGGTGCTGCGCCGAATCCGTGGACCTTCACCACTGGCTCTACCCTAGGTCCGACGCTGCCTGATCTCGGAGCAGCCTCCACCTTCGGGGGTTTTGGGGGCGGCGCCGGTATAACCAACTCCGGAACCAACACGGTGATCAATGGAGATCTCGGGACCACTGGTGGTTCTACCTTGATAACCGGATTCCACGACGCGGGGGCAGGGTGCGATTACACGATCACCGGGGCCAATTCGGGATTTGTGAACGGGAAGATCTACACGAATGTTCCTCCCCCTACAGGTACGTGTCCCTCCGAAGGCACGGCTCTAACATTTGCAATCGCAACCCAAGCGGCCAGCGATGCGCTGACCGCCTATAACAATCTTGCGGGAGAGCCCGCCGGTCCCGATCCAGGCGCGGGTCAACTCGGCGGACTCACGCTGACTCCTGGGACGTATACGTCGGCGGGCGGTACATTCATGATCACAGGGTCGGATCTCACTCTCGACGGCCAAGGGGATGCGAACGCCATTTGGGTCTTCCAAATGGCCACGACGCTCACGGTGGGCGCTCCAGGATTTCCTCGCAGCGTCATTCTCATTAATGGGGCACAGGCCAAGAATGTGTTTTGGCAGGTGGGCAGCGCGGCGACGATCAATGGGGCAGGGGGCGGCACCATGGTAGGCACCATCATCGCTCCCGCGGGAGTCACCTTCTCTACCGCCGGTAATGCAGCGATAACCACACTCAATGGCAGAGCAATTGGGCTCAATGCGTCGGTGACCATGGTGAACACTGTGATTAACGTGCCTGCTCCATAAGGAGGAAGAGTTTTAAAAAGGAACCACAGACGCGCTTGATGGGCACGAAATAAGGATTTTCCGCCCGCATGTCAGCAACTGGCGCGGTCGAGAGGGAACATATGGGATTAGCCGTGCGATTCTTGGTCACATTGGCATTTGCTTTTGCGATGGTGTCGACATTGCATGCAGACGGTGCCGCAACGCCAAATACGAAAAAAAAAGAATCTGCGGTTTCGGTCGTCGACCCCGCTGTTGCTGGCAAGGTCCATCCAAGAGCCGTTCCGACTGTGCCCGTAGACTCCTCAACAAGCAGTCAATCGCAGGCCGGATCAAATTCCCAGACGGTTGGCGCAGTGCACAGATGGGATGATTTGGAAAACCACACTCCGAAAGCGAGTGGTCCTTGGGCTATTCCTTCTGGCGGGCCATGCCAACGTCATTCAGCAATCGTATGAGCTATCTGCATGGCGGAAGTACTTCCGTCACTTACAACCTCAACAGATACTTTGGGCTGGTGGCGGATTTTGGAGGCTACGATAATAGCAGGCTGACGCTTTTCAGTCCGACAGGAAGCCAAACGGTGGATTCAAACGGAAGCGCGTACACATACGCTCTCGGTCCGCGCTTTTCCTATCGCAGATATGAAAGGTTCACTCCGTTTGTCGAAGCATTATTCGGAGGAGTCCACGCTAGCTCTGTCAGGATCTCTGGATGTACGGGAGCCCCAAGTTGCACGCCGCTTACTTCAGATAATACTTTCACCGCGATCGTAGGAACTGGTTTCGACACAAAAATTAATCGACACGTCGCCCTTCGCCTATTTGGAGGGGATTTCCTGCTGACGCATTTTGAAAATCCAGCTTCGACCGGAGGGCAAGAACGAGGATGGCAGAAAAACGCCCGCTTTTCCACGGGGATCGTCTTCCGCTTCGGTGCTTAACTCCGCTTCCGCGTCCCCGCGCGTCCATCTCGCCTGCTTGTTTGGCAAATCCGAAGCTTGTTTGTGGGCGGGAGTCATAGTGGAAATTACTGCTACGGCAGCAAAGCAGGTGCTCTCCCAGCTGAGCTACACGCCCCCGGCTAATCTATATTTGAAGGAAGCCCTTCGCACCGTCAAGAAAGCTCCCCAAGCAAGGTTCGCCATTTGTTTAGGAATTTCGTGCCCCGCGTAAGGCAAATCGGAGAAGAAGAACGCAAGACGCCATGAATGCGGTATTATGCGCGTTCGGGATGCCCCGCCATGAAAGGCTTGGAATGAAATTCGCATTACTGCTTGCGGCAGCATTTGCCTTCACGTCCGCTCCTTGTTGGGCGCAGGCCGAACAGCAGGAAGTGAGACACCACGGGATGATGCACGCGACGGAAATGGAACATCCCACATCGAAGACCGCCAAGCTGACCGTCGTGGATAATCCCGCAGCGCATGAAATGGTCGTTCGAGTTGGCCCGGTAAGTTTGTCCGCCTATGCCGACCATATGACCGTCGCACAACCTTCCACACTCTGGCTGACGATTCCATTCGACGGCTGGCTGACGGCTTACCATCCGAGCGTCACCGACACAAAAGGACACCCTCTTCCAAACAAGTTGCTGCATCGCGTAGCGTTCTACGACTCCGCCCGGCCAGATCTTCTCTGCTCGAATAAAGAAGAGCACATTTTCGGGGCAGGCGGCGAAATGAACGACTGGCCCACGATTCCCGGATTCGGCTATCGCGTGCACAAAGGCGATCGCATTCGGATTAGCGCGATGTTCGGGAATCCTACCGCAAAAAACTATGCGGACGTTTTCTTGCAGGTGCGCGTCGAATATCAGCGACTCAATGAAAGCGGCTCTGGACTGAAGGATATCTATCCGGCATGGTTCGATGTCATGGAGTGCGGGGAATCGGGCTATGACCTGAACCCTGGGGAAAGCACGAAGACCGGGCAGTTCAAACTGCGGTATTCGGGAAAGCTTTTAGGAGTGGGAGGACATCTACATGACTGGGGCCAGTGGCTGGTGCTCAAAAACGCGCAAACAGATGAAACCATCGCCACGCTGGAAGCAGCCCTTGATTCCAAAGGCCGGATCGTTTCCATGCCCGTTGAATTATTTGCGGATCACGGAGGGGTGCAGCTGCATAGCGGCGATGTCATCGACGTAACCGACGCATACAACAATCCGACAGGCAAACTGGTCACCGATGGCGCCATGGGGATCGTCGTCGGTTACTTCTTGCCGGACCAGGAATCGCAGCTAACCGTTCTGCGGCCTGCCGTGGAACGCCCGCCAACTCGCTGATGCCCTATTCAGGTCAATAAATCTCAAAATCTCTGGTAATATATGTGCTGTAATTCTACCCATTTAATCGGAGTCAGAATGGCACTCGCTTGTGAGATTTGCGGCAAGAAACCGAGTTTTGGTAACACCGTCAGCCACGCTAACAACCTTCGGCGGCGCCGATGGAATCCTAACTTGCGGCGCGTAAAAGCGGTTGTCAGCGGCGTGCGCAAGCATATTCGCGTGTGCACGGCGTGCATCCGCGCCGGGCGTGTGCGCAAAGCCGCTTGAAGCGGCTCGCCTATCACGAAGGAGTTTCTCCTTGTTAAAAAAACTTGCGATTCTTGCGGCCTTCGCGGCCTGCCTGGTGACATTCGCGTGTCGAAATCAGCAGGCGCCGAACAGCAATACGTGGGCGGTGGTGAACGGCACGGAGATCAGTCGCGCCGAGGTGGAGAAGTACTACCGCAGCCGCCAGCAGCAATCGCCGGGCGCAACACCGTCGCACGACGAAGCCCTTTCGTTGAAGCTCAGCATTCTCGATCAGCTAATGAACAACGAGATTCTCTTTCAACGAGCCAAAGCGCTGAACCTGGTGGCTTCGGACGGAGAAGTCGAGGATCGCTTCACTCAGTCCAAGAGCTCCTTTACCGAAGACGAGTTTCAGAAGAAACTGCAGGAGAGCGGCCTGACCGTTGATGATCTGAAGAACGAAATTCGGCGTGAACTGTCCATTCAGAAGCTCTTGAACCGCGAAGTAGTCGCAAAGATCAAAGTGACGGATGCGGATGTCGCCGATTTTTATCAGAAGAACAGAGCGCAATTTAGTGTCGCGGAACCGCAATATCATGTGGCGCAGATCGTGGTAACGCCGCACCCGGACCCCGGCATCCACAATCGGAAGAATGACGACGCCACCACTCCCGATCAGGCAAAGCGCAAGGTCGACATGCTGGAGTCGCGTCTCGCTGCCGGCACCGATTTCTCGGATCTGGCAATGGATTACTCGGAAGACGCAAATGCTGCCAATGGCGGTGACCTCGGCTTCATACCGGAATCGTCGCTGAATCAAACCGATCCCGCGCTGAAGAACGCCGTGCTAGGGCTGCAGCCGGGGCAGGTGAGCAAACCGGTCGTGTTGAAAGACGGTTACCACATCCTGAAATTAATTGTCCGTGAGCAGGCCGGCCAGCGGCAGCTTTCCGATCCACAGGTGCAACAATCCATACGTCAGACGCTACAGAATCGCGAGGAGCAACTGCTCCGCGCGGCATACCTCAGCATCGCGCGCGATCAGGCCCACGTCGTGAATTATCTCGCAAAGGAAGTGGTGGAGTCCGCCGGGAAATTGCCCACGGACGATGCTGCTCGCAATCCATAAGAAATTGCGGCATCGCGCCGATGGCGTGTGTACTTACGCGATTACCGCGAGAACTTCACCTGCATTCACGGCCTGACCTTCGCGCACGTTGATCCGCTCAACTTTTCCTTCCTTTGGCGATTTGATTTCATTTTGCATCTTCATGGCTTCCACCACCAGCAGGCCTTGTCCGGCCTCGACCGTGCTTCCGGATTCCACCAGAACGCGCACCACTTTGCCGGGCATCGGCGCAAGGATACTTTGACGGCCCTCCGCATCCGCCGCTTCGCCCGTGCCGCGCCGCCATTGCCGAGGGTCGTCCAATTCCGCGAGATACTGGCGACCGTCGATGTGAATGCGCGCTCCCCGCGCGTCCGGCTCGACGCGAACTTCAAAGGCCTCGCCACCAAGGAGCACCGAGAAGACATTTGGCTCAACGTCCACCACGTCGGCGGCCACGCCTTGGCCGTCAAGACTGAATTCAATGCGCGACACTGTCGAATTGATCTTGACCGTCCGGACGCGGCCTCCGATTTTCAGTCTGAAATTCATTGGCGGTCAGGAGGTTCAGCAAGCTGCTCACGCCGGCCTTCGAGTTTCCAGCGCGATGCGGCACTGGGCGCGCTTGGATCCGTCGCGCGGCCGCGTTTGGCGAACCATAGCGCCGCTGCAAGCGCTGCGGCATCCTCCGCCAAGCCTTCGCGGATCGCTTGTCTTGCTTGAGCGCCCTCCGCCGTGACCGGTGCACGCCGCAAAAGTTCATCGAGCCATTTGGTATGAATTTCGCCGCGAAGGAACTCAGGGTCTGCGAGAATTCGGCGAAAAAGTTTGATGTTCGTCTGGATTCCCGCGGTGTAGTACTCATCCAGAGCGCGACGCATGCGAGCGATTGCTTCACCGCGATCGGCGCCCCAGGCAATCAGTTTGCCCAGCATGGGATCGTAATCGGTAGGCACAGTCCAACCTGCGTACACCCCGTCGTCGAGGCGAATGCCCGGGCCGGACGGAACGCGACGCGCAAGAATCTTTCCCGGCGAAGGGAAAAAATTGTTGTCGGGATCTTCCGCATAAATGCGGCATTCGATGGCATGCCCGCGAAGTTCGATATTTTCCTGCGCGAAGGGAAGCGGCTGGCCACTCGCGACTTGAATTTGCAGTTTCACCAGATCGAGCGCCGTCACCATTTCCGTGACCGGATGCTCCACCTGCAAACGCGTATTCATCTCTAGAAAATAAAACTTTCGCTGAGCGTCCACCAGGAATTCCAGTGTGCCGGCATTCGTGTAATTTCCAGCGCTGACCAGTTTGACCGCGGCTTCTCCCATGGCGCGGCGCAAATCCGGCGTCATAATCGGCGACGGTGCTTCCTCGATGACTTTCTGGTAGCGCCGCTGCACGGAGCATTCGCGCTCGCCCAAATAAACGACGTGGCCTTGATGGTCGGCGAGCACCTGTATCTCGATGTGCCGGGGACGAAGCAGAAATTTCTCGAGATAGAGCCTGCCGTCGCCGAACGCGCTGGTCGCTTCCGAAGAAGCGTCTCGCCATGCCGACGCGAGTTCCTCCTCGCATTCCACCAGGCGCATGCCCTTGCCGCCGCCGCCGGCGACGGCCTTTAGCACCACCGGAAAGCCGATTTCTCTTGCTGTTTTTGCCGCACCGTCGATTCTTGCAATGGGATCAAGTGTGCCAGGGACCGTCGGAACACCTACCTGCTGCGCGAGTTGGCGCGCGGCGGTTTTCGAGCCCAAGCGTTCCATTGCTTCCGGCGTGGGGCCGATGAACGTGATGCCGGCCTGCGCGCAAGCGCGGGCGAGACTCGGATTCTCCGCGAGGAAGCCGTAACCCGGATGAAGTGCATCGCAGCGCGCCGATTTTGCGGCCGCTACGATTCTGTCGACGGCAAGATAGCTTTCCCGAGACGGCGCGGGGCCGATACGGTACGCCTCATCGGCCAGACGTACGTGAAGGCCTGCGCGGTCCGCATCGCTGAAAACCGCGACCGAGCGAATCCCCATTTCGCGGCATGCGCGCTCGATGCGCACAGCGATTTCCCCGCGATTCGCAATCAGGATTTTCTTGAACGTCGTCATTTACGGGAGGGAATTCTAGCACGCGGCCTACAGCGGAATGTTGCCGTGTTTCTTGCGGGGATTGGAATCGTGCTTATTTTCGAGCGAGCGCAGCGCGGCAATCAACTTTCCTCGCGTTTCTGCCGGCAGAATGATAGCGTCGATGTAGCCTCGTTCGGCGGCCACATAGGGATTGGCGAAGCGTTCGCGAAATTCCGCGGTTTTCTCTTCGCGCAGGTGCTCCCGCTCCGACTGCGGAGCGCGCTCCAGGTCGCGCTTGTACACGATATTCACCGCGCCTTCCGGACCCATCACCGCAATCTCTGCCGTGGGCCACGCAAAGTTTATGTCCGTGCGGATGTGTTTCGACGACATAACGCAATAGGCACCGCCGTACGCTTTTCGCGTAATCACCGTTATCTTGGGAACGGTGGCCTCGGCGAAAGCAAAGAGCAGCTTCGCGCCATGCTTGATGATTCCGCCCCATTCCTGCTGTGTGCCGGGCAAAAAGCCCGGAACATCTTCGAACGTGATCAGCGGAATATTAAAGGCGTCGCAGAAGCGCACGAAGCGCGCGCCCTTCACGGAAGCATTGATATCGAGCACCCCGGCAAGAAAGGCCGGTTGATTTGCGACGATGCCCACAGGACAACCGTCGAGACGCGCAAATCCCACGACCAGGTTCTTCGCGAAGTGTTCTTGCACTTCGAAAAAGTATTTATCATCCACGACGGAATGAATTACATCCTTGATGTCGTACGGCACCATCGGATCTTCGGGGACGATGGAATTCAGCGATGACTCCGCGCGGCTGGCAGGATCCTCTGTAGCGCGGCGCGGCGGGTCGTCCAGGTTGTTCGACGGCAGAAAGGTAAGCAGCTCGCGGATCATCGCCAGGCATTCTTTGTCGTCATGGGCCATAAAATGCGCGACGCCGCTCTTGGCGTTGTGCGTCATCGCGCCGCCCAGCTCCTGCTTCGTGACTTCCTCGTGCGTGACCGTTTTGATGACGTCAGGCCCGGTCACGAACATATAGGACGCCTTCTCCGTCATGAAAATGAAGTCCGTAATCGCCGGAGAATAGACCGCGCCGCCCGCACAGGGCCCCATCACCGCGCTGATTTGCGGGATGACGCCGCTCGCCAGCGTGTTCAACAGAAAAATATCCGCATAGCCCGCCAGCGACATCACGCCTTCCTGAATACGTGCTCCGCCCGAATCGTTGAGTCCGATCACCGGCGCGCCATTGCTCATCGCCAGCTTCATGATTTTGGTTATTTTTCCAGCATTCGCTTCAGAGAGAGACCCCCCGAACACCGTGAAATCCTGCGCGAACACATACACGATGCGGCCGTCGATGCGGCCAAAACCGGAAACAAAGCCATCACCCGAAGGCCGCTGCTCCGCCATCCCAAAATCCGTGCAGTGGTGTTTCACGAACTTGTCGAGTTCTTCGAACGTGCCTTCGTCCAGAAGCAAGTCGATGCGCTCGCGCGCGCTCAGCTTGCCTTCATTGTGTTGGCGGTCGCGACGCTCCGCCCCGCCCCCAGCTTCCGCTTCGGCGCTGCGGCGTTTCAGTTCTCCGATTGGATCGTGCTGGCGCTTTCCTGTGGCCATGGTCTGGAGCGTTAGCCTGCCACAGGAGTACGAGCGCGGCAAGTAAACTCCGGAATTAATTCTCGGGGGCGAGAAACAATAATTTCTGTGACCGCGCTATCGAAGAGAAGGTGATTTTCGAGCGGCTACCCGGATTAGCTCAGCGCAGTCCCGACCAATCGTCTGCGATCAGGATCGAGTTGCTGGGATTCGCGGGATCATATTTCACGCCGACCGCCTGGCCGGCAATCACGCGCTCTAGGCAAGCCTGCTCCTCGAGTCCGCTGATGTCCTGCGCGGCCTCATAGGTGACGCCGGAAATTGAGTAAGTGTAGAGCAGCAGCTTGTGGCTCGGTGTTTTCACTTTTTCCGTGCGGCGTTTCCCGAAGAGCCCTGCCTGCGGTGATCCAGTCTGCGCGCCGGATCCTTCCACGATCTCGAGCACCTGCCCGTCGACGATCCGGCCGACACGGTTGAGGTAGGAGCGGCGCTCGCGCTCCACTTCCATCGAATCCTTCGTCCGGCCGAACAATCGAACAAGCGAAAAAGCACCAAAGGCAATCACAAATGGCTCCAGCTAGAGATTTCTCTCATTCACCCACAACGGATGTTGCAGGCTCGCGCTCAACGTCTACACTTAGAAATTATACGCGCGACGAATCGTTATAATCTCGCGAAACAAAAGCAATCCATCGGAAAAGATACCGTCTATTCGGCCAACAGCGGGCGCGCGCGTCCCTACTTCGGTCCGGCGACGGGATTGCGGAGGGTGCCGATGCCGCTTATGCTGACCTCAACCATGTCGCCTGCAGCGAGGGGGCCGACGCCTGAAGGAGTTCCGGTGGCAATCACATCGCCGGGTGCGAGCGTCATCACCTGCGAAATAAACCGGACAATGACATCGACGCCGAAAACCATCTCCGTCACCGCGGCCGACTGCCGCTGCTTCTTGTTGACGAACGCCTCCACGCGGGCGGCGCTCAAATCCAGCTCGGTTTCAATCCACGGGCCGAACGGACAAAACGTGTCGAAGCTTTTTGCGCGCGTGAACTGCACGTCTTTCTTCTGCAGATCGCGCGCCGTCACATCGTTCAAGCAAGTGTAGCCGAGAATGTATGGCCGGACGTCGTCGGAAGGATTCAGATGCCCGCAGGTTTTTCGAATGACAATGGCCAACTCGCCCTCGTAATCCACGCGTTCGGAATGCGGCGTGAGCACAATCGCTTCTCCCGGCGCGATCACCGCGGAAGGCGGCTTCAAGAAAATCAGCGGCTCCTTGGGCAGCGTGCTGCCGAGCTCCGCTGCATGCTCCGCGTAATTCTTGCCGACGCAGACGATCTTGCTCGGCGCGCTGGGCGCAAGAAGCTGAACGTCGGCGAGCGGCCAGCTTCGACCCAGCTTTTCTTCTAATTGAATTTCCTGCGATTGAATGGTTTGCGATAGAAGAGGTTCGCTGATTTCGAAAACTTGATTCTCTTTGACAATTCCGTAGCGCAACGCACCATGGCTCTTCTCTGATTCACTCGGACAAAATCGGCAGATCTTCATATTCGATTGTGATTAGACCTTTCTCAGGGATTCTTGCTGTTGTCCGCAGTTGGCACGGTCACGGCAATCGGCGCGCTCGGTGCGCTCTCGTTCCCCGCGCGGTCAACCGCTGTGACGCGATAAAAATACTGTTCCCCCGCCACAACCAAGTTATCGCGAAATGCGGGTGTAACCAGCGGCGTTGCGTTCACGCGTATCCCAGGACCGCCTTCCGTATCGCTGCGATAGACATTGTAGCCGAGCAGGTCGCTTTCGCTATTGATGGCCCAGGACAGATCAACGTGAGCCGCAACGGAGCCGTTGCTGGGCGTGGCCGTCGCAGCGATATTTTCCGGCGTGGCGGGTGCGAACGTGTCGCGCGGCGTCACGTTCAGCACGTTCGACTCCTCCGATTCGACGGAGCCCGATTCGTATGTCGCAACGCTGCGAATGGTGTACGCATACGTGTGGCCGAATGTGAAGCTCGTGTCTCCATAAGAGGACGTGGCGGATTCACCCAGCAAGGCAACTTGCGCAGAGTCGCTGTGCGTTCTTGAATTGGCCAACGATGCCGGATGATTGCCAGCAGGAGGAGCTTCGGCACGATAGACACGATAGCGGAACGACACAGGCGGCGCCGATCCCGCCGGCAGAATTGCCGGCATGGTCCACGAGAGCTCCACAGTTGTTTGCGTGATCTGCGCGCGCAAATCCTCAATCGGCTGCGGCGCGGGCAGAATCTGAACTTGAACAACATTTGAATCGCCCGAGTCATGCTTGGCAAGCCGGGTGCGAACTGCATAGAGTGCCGCGCCACCAACGTGTGTAGCTAAATCTGCGGGCGCGAGAACATCGGAGAAATGGATGCGGTCACCTTCGCGGTATTGGTCGACCATTTGCACTGGAACTGTGGTGACGAGCTGCGGCTCAGGCGGGCTACCACCGTTAACCGCCTGGGCGCTCCTAAACGCCCGGTAAATCTCGATCGCGGGTGGTTTGGAAAGGGCCTTCCCTTGTATCGTTTCCTTCGGCAAAGTAAACGTCAGAACAATGGAATCGCCGGATTGTTTCGCGGAGAGGTCGGTGATCGCCCGGGCCGCGGCGGCCTGGCGCGTGACCGGCACACCCGGCGCGGCACATCCGATTAGCAGCAGGACCGTGGCTCCGGCCGCGAAAAGCCCCGCGGAATGAATTCCTTCCGCGCGCGCACCGGCAGGCTCTTGCGAGTTTGACGCCATTTATCTCTGTTCGTGCACCTATAGGATGTAGCGGCTGAGGTCCTGGTCTTTCACAACGTCGGCAAGCTGCTTCTGCACGTAGGCGCCGTCGATTTTAATACTCCGTTTTTTCATGTCCGGCGCATCGAAGGAAATTTCCTCCAGCACTTTTTCCAGAATCGTATGCAAGCGGCGCGCGCCAATATTCTCCGTTTGGTCGTTGACCAGCGCAGCGAATCGCGCAATCGCCGCCACTCCATCCTCGCTGAACGCGACCTTCAGGCCTTCTGTGTCCAGCAACGCAATCGACTGCTTGATGAGCGCGTTTTTCGGTTCCGTCAGAATACGCACAAAATCGGCTTCGCTCAGCGAGCTGAGCTCCACGCGAATCGGGAAACGCCCTTGAAGCTCCGGAATCAGGTCCGAAGGCTTCGTCGTGTGGAAAGCGCCCGCGGCGATGAAGAGTACGTGGTCGGTGCGCACCATCCCATAGCGCGTGTTCACGGTGGTTCCTTCGACGATGGGCAGGATATCGCGCTGCACTCCTTCGCGCGACACGTCCGGACCATGCCCCGATTCCCGCCCCGCGATTTTGTCGACCTCGTCGATGAACAGGATGCCCATTTGCTCCACGCGATCCACAGCGATGCGCGTCACCTGCTCCATGTCCAGCAGCTTGCCTTCTTCCTCCTGGATCAAGTAGTCGTAAGCCTCCGCGACGGTCATTTTGCGCTTTTTCTTTTGCTGTCCAAAAATGCCCGAGAGCATGTCCTTGACGTTGATGTCCATCTCCTCCACGCCCTGGCTGGACACGATTTCGAACGAAGGCGTCATTCGCTCGCGGACTTCCACCTCGACCATCCGCTGATCGAGTTTGCCTTCGCGCAACTGGGCCCGCAGCTTTTCGCGCGTGCGCTGCGCCATCTCCCGCGTCTGCGTCTCGGAGCCTGGGCCCGTGCTGTCGATAGCCGTCGGCGCAGGCGATGAAGGCAGCAGCAAATCCAGCAGGCGTTCCTCGGCGGCCTGTTCGGCGCGCTCCGCCACTTCGTCCAGTTTCTCCTCGCGGACCATGTCAATCGCAACTTCGACCAGATCGCGCACCATCGATTCCACGTCGCGGCCCACGTAACCCACTTCTGTGTATTTCGAGGCTTCCACTTTGACGAACGGACAACCGGCAAGCCGGGCAAGCCGTCTTGCGATTTCTGTTTTTCCTACGCCCGTGGGACCAATCATCAAGATATTTTTCGGCAAGACATCTTCCGCCATCTCCGGCTGCAATTTCTGCCTACGTACGCGGTTCCGCAATGCCACGGCCACCGCGCGTTTTGCTGGTGTCTGGCCCACGATGTACTTGTCGAGCTCCGCCACAATTTCCCGTGGCGTCAACTCGTCGAACGAAGGCAGCGGTTCCGGCTCGGCCGCCTGTTGTTCGCCGTTGAGATAAATCACCATGTTCTTTTCGTCCTTGCCCTTTTCGCCCACAGACCTCGCCCCGGTATCCTAAAGTTCCTCAATCACAAACACCGCATTCGTATAGATGCAAATTTCGCTCGCGATGCGCATCGCTTCCTGCGCAATGTCTTTCGTGCTCATCTTCGTGTGCTTCGCCAGCGCCCGCGCGGCCGAAAGCGCATAGGGTCCTCCTGAACCGATGGCGCAAATACCATCGTCCGGCTCAATCACGTCGCCATTCCCGGAAAGCAGAAATGTCGACTTGGAGTCCGCGACAATCAGCAGCGCCTCCAAGTGGCGCAGCGCACGGTCCGTCCGCCATTCTTTCGAAAGCTCCACCGCGGCGCGTGCCAGATTGCCATGATATTCCTGCAGCTTGTTCTCGAAGCGCGTGAAAAGGGAAAGGGCATCGGCAGTGCTGCCTGCAAACCCGGCCAGGATCTTGTCGCTGAAGAGTCGGCGGATTTTCTTGGCGTTGTGCTTCACGACGGCTTCGCCCAGCGTGACCTGGCCGTCCCCGGCCATCACAACGTTCCCGTCCTTGCGCACGCACAGAACCGTCGTGCTGCGTATCTGTGGTCTCTTCTGTGTCATTGCCATCCTGCGATTATAACCCGCCACGCCGTCCGCGCAAAAAGCGGCCACGCGAGTCTGGCCAAGCATAGGAAGGTCCGCCACTTTGCGGAGCGCCGTTACGTGCGCATGCCGGCGTCCAGCGCGTCGTAAAATAAATCGAGCTCCGTCGGCTGCGTGAAAATATTCGTCGAAATGCGCATGTGCGTGGCATCGCCCACCACGCGCATGTTCCGTGCGGCGCATTCGTCCATCGCTTTCTTCAAGCCTCCGGTGGTCGTGCCGGCCGGAAGAGGTGGAGTGACTTCGAAGCTCGTGAGCGCGTTGTAGAATTCATCGCGGCTGGCATTGACGGTTTTCAGATTCGGATACTTCAGGACCCGGTCCCGCACCTGCGTCGCCAATTCGTGCTGCCGTGCGTAAATGCGATCCGGGCCCACCTGGTTAAAGAAATCCAGCGCCGCACGCAATCCGACCATCACCGACAGATTCGATGTGCCAATCCACGAAAACCGGTACGCCTTGATGTCGTAGTTGTTCCAATTGGCCGTAGCCGTATGCGCCCACAAATCCTTCGTCCGTTCGTCGCGCACATAAAGAAATCCAGTGCCCTTTGGCGCCATCAGCCATTTGTGCGGGCTCGAGCCATAAAAATCGCAGCCCATATCGTGCAGGTTGAGCGGAATCTGGCCTATAGCGTGCGCCCCATCCACCCCCGAAAGCGCGCCATGGCGCCGTGCGACCGCACAGATTTCCTTCGCCGGAAGGATCACGCCTGTGGCCGTCGTAATATGGCTGAAGAAAACCATTCGCGTGTTCGGCGTCATGGCTTGCTCGAAAAGCTCGACAATTTCGTCGGCCGACTGGGGTGGCCTTGGCAGCTTCACTTTGTTGATCTTGATGCCGTAGCGCGCTGCCTTTACGTCCCACGGGCAGTATCCCCCGGGGTGCTCCTGGTCGGTCATGAGCACCTCTTCGCCCGGCTTCATGTCGATTCCGTTGGCGATAATGTTGTTGGCTTCCGTGGCGTTGCGCACCAGCGCGATCTCATCGTGATTGGCGTGCACAAACGTCGCTAGCGCGTCCACCGTCTGCTTGATGTGATCGTTTTCATCGTAACCAAACCACGGGTAGGGAGCCTCGCGGTACTCTTCCGCCGAAAGAATATGCTCGATCATCGCGCGCAGCACCGGCAGCGGTGTGCAGCCGACCGATCCGCAGTTCAGGTTTACGCGATCCGACGCCAGTAGCCATTGCCTGCGCATCTCCCCCCAATATCGCGCCGGATCAGTGGTGAACAAATCCGAAGGCGGCATCGGTGGATTTTCAACGGTAATTTCGCCCAGCGCTTCCGCTCGAGCGAGCGGCATGTCGAGCAATGTGGCAGCGATGGCAGCGCGTTGAATAAATTCGCGGCGACGAAGCATAATACACCCCCGCAATTGTGCAGTTGCCGCGGAGTCTAACAGAAAATCACTGTTTGCAGTTGCAGTTTGGAAAAATTAGGCTCTATCGCCCCGACTTGTCGGCGTCCTTCTCTTTGCTCTTCTTGTTGCCCTTTTTGCCCACCTGTGCCCAGCGTTGTTCGAGGGACTCTTTCGTGAAGAGGGAATCCTGCAGCCCGGTATTGAATTTGCATCCATCGGGATCGTAGAAGACCTGGAACACTTTCATCCCGTTACGAAAGCGGGTCTGCTGAAAATAGATCGTTACGCCATCGACCGCCTGGAAGTTCGAAAAATAATCCACTTCTTCGGCGCGCATATGCGTAACCGGGTCGCGCGTCGCAACTTCCTTGCGAATCGGCAGATGCGTCAGTCTGGCAATGGCAATGCGAATCTCGTGCCCTTGAGGATCATCGATCTCCACCCAATCGGCTTCTTTCAGGTCAACCACGTCGGGCCCCACGTAGTGGAAGATCATGTCCGGCTCGTTCAGGCGAAAGCGCAGAATATAATCCAGGTCCACTTGCAGCTCGCGCTGCGAGTCCGCGATTTGTTCCGCCGGCTCTTCGCTGACGCCGCCGCGATCCAGCACCCATCCCTGATTCCCGTTGGTGACGTAGATGATGTTCCGCTTCTTGGACATCTCCTGGCGGTCTTTGTCTGGCAGCTTAACCAGATCCAAAAAAACATCGTAGCCGCTCAATGCCCCGGAATGTCCGAAAGAGCCAAGCCTTCCTTTGCACGTCGAGTCTTTCACGCTCAGATACGCGCTTCCGCCCATCGCTTGAATCATGCCCTGCAATAGCGCTTTGGCTTTTGCGGCGCTTTGCTCCGGCAGCAGCACTTCACCGTCTTGTGCGTGCGCCGGCACTGTGGCGGCAGCTGAGATTGTCCCTGCCATTGCCAGAACAAAGACCCAACGACACGTCAGCCGCACAGGACCGCGCCTCCGTTCACATTGACGACTTCGCCGGTGATAAACGTGGACAGGTCGGACGCTAGAAACAGAATCGCCCCGGCGATTTCTTCCGCGGTTCCCACGCGCCCGAGCGGTATCGCCCCTGCGGCGAATTTCATTCCTGCTTTCGTTTTCAGAACGGGCCGCGACATTTCCGTATCCACCCAGCCGGGCGCCACGCAGTTCACCAGGATGTTATGCCGCGCGAGTTCCGTCGAGAGTCCCTTCACGAAGCTGATGATCGCTCCTTTCGATGCAGCATAATGCGTATGCATGGACTCGCCTCGCTGCCCCGCCGTGGAACTAACGGCCACGATTCGCCCTCCCTTTTGAGCAATCATATGCGGCACAGCATGATGAACCACGGAGTAAACGCTTTTCAAATTCACGCGAATCATGTCGTCCCACTGACGTTCCGACATTTTCTCAATCCCAATATCCTCAACGTTCCAGATGCCCGCGTTGGCCACTAGGATGTCCAGACGGCCCAAGCGCTCCTTTGCGAATTCAACGAGTGCCTTTCCGTCGGCGTCGCGGCTCAGATCCGCTTTGCACGATTCCACCCGCGTGCCGTGTTTGCACGCCTCCTGCTCCACTTGCTCTGCGGCGGCTCGATTGCGATGGTAGTTGAAGACCACGTCCGCGCCGGCCCGCGCGAAGTATCTCACGGACGCCGCGCCGATCCCGCGCGATCCCCCGGTGATCAGCGCGGATTTCCCAGCCAGTGAAATCACGATTCCCTCGAAATCATTTTGTCAGGCGGGCCACAAACTCCAAAAATCCGCAGCTGCTCAAAACCGCGAATCAATCTTGGCCTATCCACGCACGGCGGCATTTCGGGCCGCCGCCACCAAATCTTCAAACAGTTTCTGTGTTAACGGGTCGTCAGCCATCCGCTCCGGATGCCATTGAACGCCGGTAACCCAATTCGAATCGCCGCTCCACTCGACGGCCTCGATAACGCCGTCGCTTGCGCGAGCCGTAACCCGCAAGCCGCGCCCCGGCTCGCGAATCGATTGATGATGTGAACTGTTGACGCGCTTTTCCAGCTTGCCCGGCGCCAGCGCTATCCGGCTGGCGGTTTCGATCGTCACGCCATGGAATGGCTCGGGTTGGCCGTGCTCCCACCGATGCGGGATGGTCGTCCGCACTTCGCTTGCGATATCTTGGATCAGCGAGCCGCCCAGATAAACGTTCAGAATCTGCACCCCGTAACAGATCGCCAAGACCGGCTTGCCCTCACCGAAGCAATGTTGCAGCAACGCCAGGTCGGTGGCTTCGCGAGCGGCGTCGGCCTCTGCCGTATTCGCGTGACGGGCTGAACGGTAGCGCGCGGGATCCACGTCCACGGGGCTACCCGGCAACACGACGGCGTCGAGTTCGCGCGCCTGCTTCTCCAGTTCGGTAGTCGATAAATTCAATTCAATGGCGACAGCCGCGCCACCCGCGATTTCGACGGAACGCACGTACATCTCATGCTTCGCGTGCACGTTGTTAACTTGTTCATTGTATGTACGATACGGTATGCCGACCCGCGCCCGCGCCTCTTGACCGCCTGGTGTAGCCATGGAAAACCCATCGTACCATCAGCCCTCAAGCCGGGCAACATCCCCGCATTATTCTTACCACGGGATAGATCTAGCAAAACGGCGAACTGCCTCAGAGAAGGCTTCCGGCTGGTCAATATTCGCGAGGTGAAAAGCCTTGGGTATGACCTCGCGTCGGCCGTTTTGCGCGACGGCCAGAAATTGCTTTTCGTGCATGCGGAAACCCAGATCCCACGCACCGTTCAGCAGCAACACGGGGCCAGGATAGGCGGCCAGCTTCGGCGCAAATTCCCGGTTCATGACTTCGCGAATGCCCGCAGCGCCGCCGCGCATGAAAAACCCCGGCGCGATCAGCGGTTCGGCCCGGCGTTTGCCGTAAACCAACAGAAAGAACGTGCGACTTACCCAGTTCAGCCACGGCTCCGGCAGCTTGGCCATCAGCTCGGACAATATCCGGTAGGGAACGTTGTACCAACCGCGCGGCTCGACCGAAGCGCTCGCAATCACAAGGCCTGCGGCTTTTTGCGGATAACGTGCTCCGAACTCCATCGCAATATACCCACCGAGCGAAAGTCCCACCACGACGGCACGGCCGTTAGCCGTTTGATCCATCACTGCGGCAAGTTCCTCGACTGCATGTTCCACGTGAAACGGTTCATTCTTGCGTGATCCGTGGCCCGGCAGGTCCACGGCGATTAAGCGGAATTCCGCGGCGAGAGACTCCATCTGAGGCTGCCACATCCGGCGAGTAACCCGCATGCCATGCACAAACACAATCGCGTGAGCATCCGCGCGACCCACTACATCGAAGCTTTGCTCATTCCCCATGGCGCGTAAGGATTCTAGCGTGACAACGATTCATCGGAGGAGCGATCACGGCGGGAACAGACAGCAACTTCCAGCTGCTGCAAAATCCAAGTTTATCCGAGTGGCACCAAGGCTACTTGCTCAGTCCGCCGAGCCAAATGGCTCGCCGGCTTGCGTTGCCGGTGCGTTTTCGACCAATCGGCCAAATTCTGCTGAATCTGCTCAATGTGATGCGGAATATGATTTGCCTGACGTTCAAGCCAGCGGTCCAGAGTTATCGTCCCCGTCGTGGGAACCTGCGTTGTGTGAGCCCATACCGCGTCGGGCACGAAACGCAATATCTGGTGGGTCATCTTGCGGAGCCGCGACACCAAACCCAAGGCCTCGCGTGTACTTTGATGGAAGTAACCCAGTGAAGCCGCCCAGGCCGCTGCGTCGTATTCAGCGGCGCCTGAACCTGGTTCGGCAATGAACTGGCGGCAGCAAATATAGGCATATGCTTCGCTGTCGGCCAGGTGAAGGATGATCTCGTGAATGCTCCAGCGGCTCAGAGCTGGGCGGTACAGCCACATTTTCTTCGGACAGCCGTGCAATGCTTCGGCAAGAAGCGCCGGCCCGCGGCCGAACAGGTCAACCATCTCTTGCCTTGCTTGAGTCTGCATAGCCATCTCGCTCGTTTGTGCCTCAAATACTTAGACGCAGAATTCGCAATTCGGTTGCCGCCCAGCATCCAAGAAAAATACCCGCATGTGCTTGAAATATAGCTTCTTGTATACTTGTCCCGTTTTTGGGAAACGCGCAAATGTGTCCGTCCCTGGCATTCAGTTGTTCGTGAATGGACACACGGCTAGTACTCTGAGCTTCGTCGAGGCTTAGACCAGACAAGCGAGCAGAAACAGCCTGCAAAACGACAACTTACAGGGTCTTGGTCTCGCGCGCGGGTTTGAGTTCAGCCATTCGGAGCGAACGCATCCAGTAAGCGCGCAAGTGGCCGACAAGATAAAGCGAGCCTGTGACAACGATTGCATCCGCTGGTGCGGCCAGCGACATCGCCAAATCGAATGCTTCGGTCGGACTTGGGATCACCGCAAACCGTTGCGCCAAATACGAGGTCATTTCCGCGAGCAGTGGAGCCGAAATCGCGCGTGATTGCTGCGGCTCGGTTAGAAAAACCTGATGAGCGTGCGGGAACAGCAGACCCGCGATTTCGTCTATGGCCTTATCGCGCAGCGCTCCGTAAATGAGCCAGATGCGCTGGCCGGAAAAATGCTCCTGCCAGAACGCCGCCAGTTCTCGCGCCGCTGCGGGGTTGTGAGCTCCGTCGAGAAAGACTGCAGGATGTGCTAACAATCGCTCCAGCCGTCCAGGCCACCGCGTTTCCCGTATCCCATGCTCGATGGCATCGTCGCTAACGGGAAAACCTCGCGCTGCGAGCAATTGCGCCGCCGTCGCCGCGGCCAAGGCGTTGCGCACCTGAAACCGGCCCGGAAGAGGTAAGTCCAGCGTCAATCGCTTGTCAGAATTAACGGCCAACGCCTCCACTCGGTAGCAGCCGCGAGTTGCGACAGTCTTTTCGATGTGCCACGCCTTGTCGATTTCCACTAGCCTGGCATCGACCGCCGCCGCGCGTCGCGCAATCACCGCGCGCGCCTCCGGCCGTTCCGCCGAGCTCACCACCCAGCCGCCGGGCTTGATGATTCCCGCCTTCTCCGCGGCGATTTCCGCAATCGAATGGCCGAGGAAATTCTCGTGATCGAGCTCCACCTGAGTAATGACGGCTACTTCAGGCTGGACAATGTTCGTCGAATCCAACCTCCCGCCCATCCCGACTTCGTAGATGGCAAATCCCACCGGACGCCGCGCGAACGCGTGGTAGGCCATCGCCGTGACGCATTCAAAGTACGTCGGATGCGCCGCCAGCTCGCCCGTTGCCAGCAGATGCTCGATCGCCGATTGCACGCACGTGAATTCAGCGGCAAAATCCGCATCCGAAATCGCCATGCCATTGAACGCGATGCGCTCGTTCATGCGCTCAAGATGCGGCGAGGTGAAAAGCCCGGTGGAGAGCCCCGCAGCGCGCAAGATCGATTCCAGCATTGCCGCCGTCGAGCCCTTGCCATTGGTTCCCGCGACGTGCGCGCAAGGAACCGCGCGATGCGGCGACCCCAAGTAACTGGAAAGAACGCGGATATTTTCCAGATTGAATTTCTGCACCCGCGCCTGCTGCGGCGAGGCGAGTTCTTTTCCCAGCGAGAGCAACCGGCGGACGGATTCTTCGTAGTTCATTTCAGTCGATGAAGAAGTCGAGGGCGTGGCCAATGTAGCTTTTCAGTTCCTTTCGCGGCACGATGGCGTCGAGGAAGCCATGTTCCAGAAGAAACTCGGCGCGCTGAAATCCCTCGGGGAGCTTCTGACGAATCGTCTGTTCAATCACGCGCGGCCCTGCAAAGCCGATCATGGCGCCCGGTTCGGCTATGTTCAAATCGCCCAGCATGGCAAAACTGGCGGTAACCCCTCCGGTGGTCGGGTCCGTGAGCACGGAAATATACGGAACGCGCACTTCATCCAGGCGAGCGAGCGCCGCCGACACCTTCGCAAGTTGCATAAGACTGACCACGCCTTCCTGCATCCGCGCGCCGGCCGAACACGAAACGATCACCAGCGGTGTCTTGCGCTCCGCGGAACGTTCCGCCGCGCGCGTGACTTTTTCGCCCACCACCGCGCCCATCGAGCCGCCTACGAACGCGAACTCCATCGCGCAGCAGATGATCGCACGCCCGTTCAAACGCCCTTCGGCGATAAGAACCGCATCATTGATGCCCAGCTTGTCTTGCGCTTCCCGCAGCCGTTGCGTGTATGGCTTTACGTCCACAAACTTCAGCGGGTCCGTCGATGCCAGCTCCGCGTCGCGCTCCGTCCATTTGCCGTCGTCGAGCAGCAAATCCAGGCGCCTTTTCGCGTTCAGCCGAAAATGGTACTCGCACTTCGGACACACCTCCCAGTTCGCCTCCAGGTCCTTCTTCCAGATGATCGAGCGGCAGGTCTCGCATTTGATCCACAAGCCTTCCGTCTTGACCCGGCGCTCCTGGTTGGGAAGCGCTTCCGTCGGCTTGTTTTCTTTCTTGAACCAGGCCATGGCCGAAATTCCTTCGCCTCAGTAGTCGATTCCGCGCTGCGCCAGAATCCCCTTGGTATAAGGATGCTTCACTTCGCGCATTTCCGTCACCAGATCTGCCGCTTCCACCAGCTTCGGATGCGCGTTGCGTCCCGTACAGATCACGTGCACCTGCCCTGGGCGTTTCGCGAGCGCTTCGGCAACTTCCTGCCCGTCGAGCATCTTGTAGCTGATAACGTAATTTATTTCGTCCAAAATCACGAGGTCATATTTTCCGCTGTAAATCTGCTCCTTGCCGAAATTCCAGCACTCCCGGCACAGTTTCAAGTCTTCCGGATCCGTCTCCGCGCCGCCAATTTTGATGAAGCCGCGCCCCATCGGCCGGATTTCGAACTTATCATCGCCCAGCATTTTCGCCGCATCCAGTTCACCGTAATGCCACGAGCCTTTGATGAACTGAACCATCAGCACCCGCAATCCCTGGCCCACGGCTCGAAATGCCGTTCCCAGCGCGCACGTGGTCTTGCCTTTCCCCGGGCCGGTGTAGACGATCAGTAGCCCTTTCCCCTCTGGCATCTCTCCTCACAGGAACCTGGCGCGCAGACAATCCTTTACAGTCTCTCGATTGGCTTCAGAACGTCAAGCAATGGCGTAGGGCCTCCACTATTCCCACCAGCCAGCCGACACGGCCAGCTAAAAGCCCCACCCGTATCGCGTCGAATTATACACTGTACGTCGAACGCCGCCGAGGTACCCAAAGTTCCGGCTGGAACATCTAAATTATGGTGAGCAAAATTGGGCAAATATCTTCCTTGGAGCTGACGTGAGCCGAAAACATTGCCTTCTCGTACTTTTTATTCTCGTTCTGGCGACAATCTGCGGCGCTCCTTCGCTTTTCGCCCAGGATTCGCAGACCGCGCCATCCGGCACTCTCCAGGTGACCGTTACTGCGCGGGCCAAGCACGGGAATGGCCCCGCGTCGGCCCTTGCGGCCCAGGACGTCACCGTTCACGAAGACAGGAACCCGCGGCCCGTTGTCAGTCTTGTTCCGTTGAAGGGCGATTCACCCTTACAACTTGTGATTTTCATCGATTCGGATTCGACCACTCGTGTTGGCTCGCAATTCCAGGACGTTTCCCAATTCATTCAGGCCTTGCCGCCAGATGCCGCCGTGGCTCTCGCTTACGCCATGAACGGCAGCGCTCGCATGGACCAGCCTTTCACCACTGATCGCGCCGCAATCTCCAAAGCCCTCCACGTCACATTCGGCCCCTCGGCTGGCAACACCAGCATCTACGCGGCGCTGTCCGATTTGATTAAGAGATGGCCCGCGGCCAGCGGCCCCCGCGCGGTGTTGCTGGTCAGTGACGGTATCGATCCTACGTACGGTTTCTCCCAAACGGAGCCGGACCAAAATCCCGGATTGCAACAAGCCATCCGCGACGCACAAAAGAACAGCATAACGGTCTTCAGTATTTTCGTAAGCTCCGGCCGCGAAACAAGAAATGGACTTCTCAACCTGGATGGGCAGGGCTCGCTAGGCGAACTTACGTCCTACACCGGCGGCTATGCCTTCTCGCAAGGCACGCAAACGCCTGTCTCTTTTCGCCCCTTCCTCGATGATCTCCAAAGAATGCTTGGCCAGCAATATTTGCTGACCTTCCGTTCCATGCCTGTTTCCAAAGCAGGATTCTACGATCTCAAGGTGAATACGGAGATCTCTGGCGTGAAATTGCTCGCGCCGAGCAGGGTCTATGTGCCCGCGTCGCAATGAACTCCGGCGCTGACACCGGTTACTCAATGGTCAAAACAAATCCGCAAAACTATTGCTCCCCAGAATGGGGCCGGAGTAATATTCTTACGTTCAACCGCCTGCCTGCAGTACCCCCTCCCAGGCCACTGGAGCAAACCATGTCCGCGAAAGAGCCCGATCGTCGCTTCACACCGAGGATGGATCTCCATCTTCCCATTCACTTCCGGCCCGTTTCAAATTCCGCCGGCCCCCATGAGGAGTCGCAATCGCTGAATATCTCGCGTCGCGGCGTTTATATCTCCACGTCCTTACCTGTCACCATGGGTACGGCCGTTGAGATGCAATTCACCATGCCCGAGGAGATCAGTGGAAAGCCCGAACGGGCTTGGCGCTGTGTCGGCCGTATCGTGCGTGTCGACAAGCGCGGCCGCCTCTGGGGCCGCCGCGGCATCGGGATTCAGTTCGATTACTACGAACTCGTTCCCTTGGCCTGTGCCGTATAGTCTTCAATCGCCATCGTTCTTGTCGCGTCCCGCGTACTTCCGGCGCAGCCGCTATAGGTCTGCGGAATTTACCGGCACGAGGCGACCAGACCCGCGATGCGGCGTTTTGCCCAGCGCCGCCGGATTCGGGTATTTCGCCTCGCGCAGCCAGAAGTAAAAAAGAATCCAGCAAAGCGCCAGGATCACGAAAACAAGGACACTGCCTTCCGGCCCCACCGTTCCGCCCGTCAGCCATTTCGAGCCATGAAAGCTCGGATTCAGCATGTGCCCTGGTGCAGACAGGCCGCTGTCCGGCACTCCGTAGAAAAATGTCTCCGCCCAATCCCACGCCGCATGAAATCCGATGGCCATCCACAAACTGCCGGTCCTTCGCAATATCAGACAGAGAACCAGTGCCACCGAGACTATGGAAAGCGCGCCCAGCCAATCCTCGCCGCCATTAGTCAGATGCACGGCGCCAAATCCAACCGAGAGAAGAATCGCTGCCGGCCAAAATCCTATGCCCGTTGTCAGCGTGAACAGCGAATATCCTCGAAACAGATATTCTTCGGAAAAACCGGTGAGCAAAAACGCCACGCCCCACAGCCCCGCGTATTTGACCATTGTTCCTCCATGCAGCGCCAACGAGCCAAAGCTGAAAACGCCGAGCACGCGCAATGAGGCGAGCAGAACCGTCAACGCCGCGAACCCTATAACTGCTCCTTGCCAGAATTCCTTGCCGAATGCCTTCCGCGCCGGCAAACCGTAATCGCCGATCGTCCGTCCCTCGATGAGCGACATAATCCAGCTCGCGATCAGGATACAGAGAAAGAATGCAGCTTCGCCGATGCTGACTCCTTTCGCGCTAAACGGCAGCCCCCTTCCATGCGTTACAGAGCGTTGAACAATCCCGAAGATCGAAAGCAGTACAAAACCACTCGCTGCGAAAATCAGCAATCTCCAGCCCGCCCGGATGCCGTTCGGACCCAGAAAAACAGAATGAATCACCGATTCGGCCGCGGAACCCGGTGGCGGGGGTGCGCTGCCTGTTGTCGATACTCCCGGAGGCGTGATCGCGTCGCTGCGCATCGGCCTATACATCAACTCCCGGGAATCAAATCGCTCGGCCATTCGATTTTCGCCTCCTCATTTGAGCGCAGATTACGTGGCATGTTGGCACAGGGGAAGGGAACCAACCAGAAGAAAAGGAAAGCTTAGCTCTGCGATTTTTCCAGCCAAGAATCCACCACGCGCTGCTGCTCCGGCGGCACATTCTCGAAAATCACGCCCATGCCGAACTCCGCGTGCACGTGCAGCACCCGCGCCCCGCTTTCGAATGTTTCGCCGTCCTTCAGTAGCCGTATGCGAATCCGCGCGCCCTCGGGAAACGGGTTTGCCGCGCCGAGGTAGCATCCTGTCGGGCTCAGTTGTGTGGTTTGCGCCGCGACACGCTGGTTGCTGCCCACGCCCGTCAGCTCGGCCTGCGCAACGAATGGATGGCGGCGCATCGCCCGCCGTTCCGACCCGCCTTCGCTCTGCTCTTGCACTCGATTTCCCCCTAGGGAATTGCGGTGCCCTCGGCCTTTCGGCTTCCTGGCCCTCCACGATAACCGCGCTCCCCTTTTTGAGCAATAGGGCTGCCCCAGAACGTGCGCTCTACGCGTTACCTGCAGCTAGGCGCCGCCACCGCCGTTGCCCGTGTCCTCGCAGACAACTCCGCCCACAGAAACATTGACGAAACTCCATGCCTCCCCGATGCTGTAAGCAGACCCGCATATCGGACCCCCAAGAACTTGGGAACTCCTAGGAGCGTGCGCCCATGGTTGCCTTGCTGAAGTCCCTGCAACGCAAAATTGAGAAGGTTTTCGACTCCGGTTCCGGCTTCACCCGCGAGATGCAGGTCGGCGATCGCGTCATCCACAATGTCACCCAACGCCGCGGCGTCGTCACCGCCGTTCAGAAATTCAAGGGCGGCCAGCAGCTCACCGTTCAGCTCGACACCGGCGAATCCATGCATCTCCTCGACCGCCGCGAATTCAGCCTCTGCAGCGACCGCCACTAATCCCCGTTACGTCACCCGAGCGCGGGTAGTGACTCAGTTTCCGATAAGCGCGTTAATCAGGACTTAGCGGGTCTCTGGCGTTAATCTCTGTTCTCGACAATTATGCTGCAAACCGAAAATGGCGGTGTCGTTAGCGAATTCTCGCGCCTCGAGATTATGTGTCCATCCGTTCGACCCATGGAGCGCGCCATGCGGGAGCCACGAATGGATCCGCAAAGTACTGCGTTTCCCGCGCAACCTTGTCGTCCCTGAACTCCATGATGCTCACGGTGTAGGACGGCTTGCCGTCATATGTCAGGATGAATTCGGTGATCCAAAAATCACCGCCGCCAATGATTCGTCGGACAGCAAACCGCTTTTTGCTCGGCTGACTAGCGCGTTGGTTCTGTATGTTGCGTCGACCGCGGGTTCGCTCGCCTGACTGCGGGTATTCCAGCACCGCGTCCTCGTGATAGATGCGGTGCTCCGTTTCAAAATCATTGGCATCGGACGCCGCCCAATGCTGATCCAGTGCCGCACGGATCTCTTGATCTCGCACTCCAGAATACTGCTCCTTCTTTTGTTGATCGTTCATCTTGAGCCTTCAATTTGACAAGAAGCGAAATGCTTTAGCGGAATCGGAGTGTACGACTCGTCAAGTCGCGCTGTTTCTTCGATCACCCAGAGTCTACACCGCGTCGAACCGCCTAACTCCTGATTCGTCGGCAAACCGGACAATTGGTCTAAGGCAGACAGCAACTTTCCGATTACCCCGTTGTGAACCGTCCGAGAGCACCGGGCGGAAAGCCATGCTCGCGGCTTCAGTTGTTGGTGCCAGTTCGTGGCCATGCTGTCTCTCATCTGAGGCGGGCGCAGTCCCTGCGCGAGATTTGCGGCGGTCTGGCTGCAAGTCCGGGTCAGAAGTCCGCCGTCCTTATTTCAGCGGTGAGGGCAGCCTGGCCAGCAACAAGGCCGGCGCATTCCTTCCTTAAGTTCCGTGCGTACCCGCTCAATGTGCTGCCTTCTGGTTTCCGGTTTCTTAACGGAGATAGCCCAGCAGATCCACTCATTGCGCGCGAGTGGCGTAATGTCCTCCGATTTTGCCCGCGCCACCGGGTCAGCAATCAGAACCTTTCGTAAATCCGCTGGTACACTGTGTACCGCGCCAGGGGAGATCGCTTTCTTGGTCATGGATTTCATTCTACATCGCATTTTCGCGGCGTAAAGCTTCGTTAGGCTAGTAACGTGCAATGCGCTGAACCGGCAGCAAACTCCTGATTAGTCGGATTACCGACCATTCGTTCTGGCGAAAAAGAATTGTCCGGTAACCGCGTTAATCAGACACTTCACATAACATCAGAAGGAAGGGGAAATGTGCCTGACCCTGGAATTAGTTCCTACCCTAGGCCTATACTAGGAGAGCAAATTCCTTCAGAATCCGGCCACCGTATCCCCCGGGGGTAGTTCATGCGATTAATTGTCTTCTGCCTAGTAATATCCGCCGTGCTCCCGTCACTAAGCCGAGCGCAGGCTCCTGTTTTCACGATTACCAGGGAAGAAAGTTCGATTAAGTTCTACGTGAAGGCGTCTGTGGCCTTAAAGGGCAGTTTCGACAAGTGGAATGCCACTCTTAAATTTACATCTCCCGATCTCGCGACCGGTATTTTGGACATCAAGATTCAGGCTGCCAGCGTGAATACCGGAAGCGGCATGAAGGACGACGAGCTGAAGGGCAAAGCCTTCTTCGACGTCAAGCAGGATCCGTTGATCACGTTTCTGTCAAAGAAAACTGTCCAGACCGGCCCTAACACCCTTGATGTGCAGGGCACCTTTACGATTCGCGGCGTGTCCAAACCAGAGACGCTGGCGCTAACGGTTTCCGGCGCTGGGACAGGCTCAGGCGCGATTAAAGGGACAATGGCCTTCGACCGTAAGGACTACGGGATGGACAGCGGTATTCCCTTCATCAAGATCGCCGACCGCGTCGAGGTGACTGTCGACCTCAGAGTGAAGCGAGTCAGCGGTCCTCCTGTGGACCTCAAGCAATAGCCAGCCCGGCGGAGGGGCGGTCGCGGCCCCAGAACCTGAAGCGAAATAACAACAAGGAGAGGTGAAATGTTCAACGTAGATGCGCTCACCGAATCTCAGAAGGAACGATTGTTCGACCAACTCAAAGTCCATGACGTTCTTCGGTGGCGAGACGCACCACGTGAGGAACGCGGCAAGATAGTCCGGAGAATCTTCATCGAGCACGGTGCGACCAAGGACATGCTTGTCGAAGAAGACTAGGGTGTTTGATGATGCAACTATTTCCGGAGCCGCGAGGGTGTATGCTTCAAAGCCTACATTCGGCAGCTTGGAGGCCGGAAATGAAAATCGAAATCGTTCACTGTCCAACGTGACAGAACAACAGGGCTAGGGTCACGAGTCTCGTGAGCCTCATCAAGAAGCGACTCGGAATTGATACCGTGATTACGCCTGGTAGGACCGGTCAGTTCGAGGTAATCGCGGACGGCGAAATGATTACCGAGCGGGGCGGCAACTGGCTCACACGGAGGTTTGGCGCAGGCTATCCCGACCTCGACAGCGTAGTCGAGCAGCTTAGGAAGCACCGTACACGAGGGGCGCGGACCTAACGCAACCCAGCCCTCCGAATCGGTGAGCACACACACACCGACCGCTCACTTCTTACGCTTCGCCATTCCGGACGCCACGGCGAACAGCACGGTGCGATCACGTGGGCTCATCTTGCTGAGTAAACGCCAAACCTTGATGAAGTATTGCTCTTCTTTCGAGGTGCCGCCGAACGATTTCTCTTTGCCCGCCGTTCGTATGGCATGAGGCACAGGGCTCGGCTTTTCATCCGCGCCCATGAACAGTTGATACGTCGGGATCTGAAACGCCCTCGCAAACTTCTCAATCGTTTCTACGGAAGGGACAGTGTGGCTATTTTCAACGCGGGAAACGTAACATCGAAGGAGTCCTGTTCGATGTTCGATGTCGCCTTGACTGAGATTCTTTGCTTCGCGGACTTCTCGGAGCCGTTGTCCAACTTGCATGGCGGTAAAGCTAATTCATACAGAGGAGAAGGTCAATCCCCAAATGGAACAATTGTTTCAGTGTCGATTCTTCAAGGGTGTTTAGGTCCCGAGGCGTTCCTGTTTCTCGGCCAGTAAGCGATTGATTTCTTTCATCAATGCCAGCAGCTTCTTGGGGTCTAGCTCAGCCGCTGCTTGCTCGCAGAGTTCCCGCCACAGCTCCCTGTTTTCGTCTTTCATTGCGGACTCAAAGGTAGCGGACCAGACCGATGAAACATTCGATAAATTCGTGTTGCTCAGTAATCGAAGCAGGCTCGTAAGATAGGCAACGACCTCGTAGAGGATTACGATGCGAGGGAGTCAGTTTTCGGATTTGACGGTAGGCTCCAAAATGACTTGGGAGCTGACGACTTCACCTGTAACAACCGACTTCGTAAGATGAGCGATGAAGAATTGTTGCGCTTTGCGTGCGGCGGGCCAGTCTAAGGTTGGTACCCGTCCGCCATCCATTTAGCGAAGAGTTCAATGCGAGATTGGGGCCAAGGACCTTCTCCTCTTGGCGGTGGGGGCGGCATTACCGCGCCGCCGATTCCCCGAATGCGGTCGTGGACGGCCGCCGCGTGCGCCTTAACATCGTCATAACTCGCTAAGTTGAACGCCTTACTCATGGCGTGAATGTCTCGGTCCGTAAAAAGCGGGCGGATGTCGGCTTGAAAGCTCGTCGGTTTCGTCATTGCGCCTCACAGGGTCCTTCATTTCTTGCGCGTGAACGATGCACACGAAGGCAAGTGCGGAGCTTTTCGCTCATCGGTGGAATTTTATCACGGCCCCGCGCGTTCTCCGCCAATTGCTGCGAAGTGCGGTCCATAGGGCCTCCAAGTGGCCTTGCATGTCCGGCATCTCCAAATCGAGAAGTCTTCGGGAGCCCGAGTCAATATCATACGTGGACAAGTCCGTCCGTAGGAGCACAGTTACTCACTTCTGGTTGTCCAATTTCGCTCACCTAGCATGTGGTCAATTTTGCTCATCTAGACGGGTTGGTCCGGTAAGTCTACGATTGGTGCCTGTCGAACAAGTTTTCTGAGTTAATTGAAGGAGCAGACCTGAATGGCGAGTAAGCGTCTCGGTGCCAGCCACGCAATTCTCCGCAAAAAATTCCATGCTGGGATGACTTTCCGAAACTACCGAGACAAGGAGGTCGTCTTTTCGCAAGGGGATTCGGCTGATTCTGTCTTCTACATCGAGAGCGGCACGGTGAAGCTCACGGTCGTCAGCACGCCCAAGAAAGCAATAATTGCCATCCTACAGCGAGGTAGCTTTTTTGGCGAAGGCTGTCTAGTGGGGCAAACTGTGCGAATTTGCACGGCGAGGTCAATTGGACAATCCAACGTCATTCGACTGCAAAAGGAGAGCACTGTTCGAACGCTTAAGAAAGACCCGCAGTTTACAGGGCTGTTTGTTGGATATTTACTTTCGCGGATTGTTCGAATCGAGGAAGACCTGATAGATCAATTCTTCAATTTTAGCGAAAGACGACTGGCGCGGGTTCTGTTGTTGTTTGGGGAAATAACCAAGGAATCGAGGTCGGACTCCCCCCTGAAGCTGAGCCAATCAACCCTAGCGGAGATGGTTGGTACCACCCGCCCAAGGGTAAGTAAATTCATGAACGAGTTCAAGAAGAAGGGCTTGGTCAGCTACAACGGAGGCTTGAAAATAAATAGCGCACTGGTCATCGCGTTCCTGCAAAACCGCCCCTTGTCCGTCAAGAAAACGTAGACCCAGCCGGTGAATCGGATGCCTGAACCAAAACCATGTAAGAAATTCCAAAACAGAATGACTGTGTCTCCTGAGTTCATCCGTCACGTGACCATCGAGAAGTGCCCTAAGTGCAGAGCGGTTCTTGTGTTCCTGCGAAAGCAATGGGAGATCGACGAGCTTGCGTGGCAGCAACGGAATTAGACTCGCGAAATAGGACGCTTCGTCGGACTTGAGAGTTATCTACTTTGATGAGGACGGCGGGAATCACGCCTTTCCGCCGCACCTGCGGGCACAGACCTACGAATGGCTAGGACAGCGCTTGTCTTGATCAATCCAGTTGATTGACTATGCGCTACGCCAAGTCGTAGTCCCGCCCACGGACAAGGCCTTTGATGACGCCATCTTGGGTGCGAAACCGTGACTCTCGCGTGAAGCAGTTCGATTCGCCAACAATCGGGCGGCAAGTCAGAGGTGAAGGCGGACGCTCGCAATCAGACCCAAGTGGACGTGTAGTTGGGTTATCGGAAACTACGCCACCAAATCAACCTGAGTCACTACCCAAGCGCGCAACCCCTTGACACCCATGCTACAATGTTAACCAGGTCGTAAATGGATGGAATCGATCAATCGCTGCGCAGAATCAGCCTCCCAATGACCACCGGTCGTACTTTTACCTCAAATCAAGGCCTCCGCGCCTTAACCCTTTCTTTTTCTTCAAGAAAGCCGCGAGAATCCGCTAAAAATTCTAATCGGTACACAAAACACCAGTCCCGAAAGCTCAACTGATTGAAAACACATGCGATACAATTTTCTAATCGGGACTGAATCGCGTTTTTCTCCTCGGCCATTTTGGCTGTTGACCGCCATACCCTAAATTGGAGAGACTACTGCTTTGCGACCGGGCGCCGAGTCACTTACAAATACAAAGCGCCTGCCTGCCCATGAACCGCACGGCTCCCGGCCACAGACGCAATCATTCACAGGCAAGCAAGCGCGGTTGAGGAAACGACATGAACTCGCCAATCGGTGAACTGCTTCCCCCGAATCGCTTGATGCTGACCCCGGGCCCTTCGATGATTGATCCGCGCGTCTACCGCGCCATGTCCACGCCCATCGTCGGCCACCTCGATCCGTGGTTCCTGGAAATGATGGGCGACGTCCAAGTTCTGCTCCGCCAGGTTTTTCAGACGCAAAATCGCCTCACCTTTCCTATTTCCGCTTCCGGCTCCGGCGGAATCGAAGCCGCCGTGCTGAATCCCCTCGAAGCCGGCGACGAAGCCATCATCTGCGTCAACGGTGCTTTCAGCGAGCGCATGGCCATTATCGCCGAGCGCACTCCTGCAAAAATCATTCGCGTCGAAGCGCCCTATGGCAAAGCGTGCGACCCCGACGATGTCCGCCGCGCCGGCAAAGGCAAAAAAATCAAAGTCCTCGGCGTCACTCACGGGGAAAGCTCCACGGGTGTCGTCACCAATCTCGAAAACATGCGCAAAGTCGCCGACGAACTCGGCGCTCTTCTCGTCGTCGATACCGTTTCCACTCTCGCGGGCATGCCCATTGACGTCGACAAAACGCCAATCGACATTTGCTTCAGTGGCTCGCAAAAAGCCCTCAGCGCCCCTCCGGGAATGTCCCCCATCACCGTGAACGCCCGCACCGAGGAAGTTCTGCGCGCGCGAAAAACGCCCGTCCAAAGCTGGTATTTCGATTTGACCACCACCATGAATTACTGGGGCAAGGAGCGCACCTATCATCACACCGCCCCCATCTCTCTCGTATTCGCCCTGCGCGAAGCCATGCGCATCGTCCTCGAGGAGGGCCTCGAAGCCCGCTGGGCGCGCCATCTCGAAAATCGCGACGCGCTCGTCGCCGGCCTAGAAGCCATGGGCATCGAGCTCTTCGTCGAAAATCCCAAGGACCGTCAAGTCACTGTCACCGGCATGAAAGTTCCCGCTGGCGTCAATGGCGCCAAACTGCACAGTCAGTTGCTCGGCGAATTCAACATTGAAATCGGCGGCGGCTTCGGAGCGCTCAAAGGCAAGCTATTGCGCGTGGGGCTGATGGGCCATGGCTGCCAGAAAAACAACGTCTTGCTGTTTCTCGCAGCGTTCGAGAAGTGTTTGCTCGACCAGAATTTCCGGCTTTCTGCCGGAGCGGGTGTGGGCGCAGCCATTCGCAATTACGCCGACGCGCACGCTGCCGTCGCCGTGCACAAGTAGCGGCGCGCGGAGAAACATGGAACCGGCGCGCGCTACGGAGTGGCGAAAGGGCGATTTTCACATCACCACCGCCCTTGATCAGATGGATCTGGGCGTAATTCACGGTTACTTGGCGCGCGAATCATATTGGGCCCGCGGAATACCTCGCGCCACGGTGGAACGGTCCATCCGGAATTCTTTATGTTTCGGATTGTTCCACGGGAAAACACAGATCGGATTTGCGCGCGTAATTTCTGACCGCGCCACCTTTGCGTATTTGGCCGATGTATTCGTGCTTCCGGAATACCGCGGGCAGGGTTTGGCGAAATGGCTGATGGAATGCATCATGGCGCATCCGGAGTTGCACGGTCTCAGACGCTGGATCTTGTTCACGCGTGATGCGCACGGCCTGTATCAAAAGTGCGGATTCACGCCGCTCGCGCATCCGGAGAGGCTCATGGAGATTCATTCCGCGAGTATTTATGCGCAGCAGACGTAGCATCGTAACGCCGGATTAAGATTCTTCGCGGCGAGAGGGAATCGAAACAAGGAAGAAAAACGAGGATAGAAAAAGCGATGAGCGCACAAACCGTTACGCGCATCCCCAATCAAGGCGCGATGAGCGATTTCGTCAAGCCTTTCGAAGTTGCGTCGAAGATGACCGACATTGTTTACCGCGTCCGCTTCTCGCACATGTGGAACGCCATCGCCACGCGCCACGCGGACACCATCGACTGCAAATTCTACGTCGACGGCAAGGGCGTCGTGCTCGGCCTCATCCACATCGCGTTCGTCGAATTTCGTAGCCGTTACAAACGCAACCTCACCGACCGGGAAGCCAGTTTTATCGCCGCGGAATATTTGCGTGAAAGGCTCGAACAGGAAGACGAGCACGAACTCTACGACGTGGCCCACAAGGACGTAATTCGCATCATCGAAAAAATCGGCATCCGCTAAGCGTCATCTGCAGATTCAGAAGCGCTTGGATCTGACGCCGCCGCAATTTCGACAGCCTGTTACTCGTACCTGAGCGCCACCATGGGATCGACCTTCATCGCCCTCCGCGCCGGCACGTAGCACGCCAGCATCGCCACCAGCACGAGCAAAATCGTAACCCCCGCGAACGTCAGCGGGTCGCTCGCGCTCACCGAGAAAAGCAGACTCGTCATCAGCCGCGTCAGGCCAAACGCTGCCACAATTCCAATCGCAATCCCGGACAGCGCAATTGTTCCGCCCTGCCATAGCACCATGCCCAACACATCTTTGTGCTGCGCGCCCAGCGCCATGCGAATCCCGATCTCATGCGTGCGCTGCGCCACCGAATACGAAATCACGCCGTAAATTCCAATCGCCGCCAGCGCCAGTGCGAGCGCGCTAAAAAGTCCCAGCAGCACCAGCGTAAGCCTCTGCGTACTGACCGAATCGCTCCGCAACTGATTCATCGTGGTAATCGCGAAGATCGGCTCATCTTTGTCAATCGAAGCCACGGCGCCGCGAATCTCGGAGGTCAGCGCCGCCGGATCGAGGCGCGATTTCACAATTAGGTCCATGTCACTGTTAGCGTCTTGGCGGAACGGGTCATACACTTCCAGCCGCGCGGGATTCGCCAGACCGTAAAGCTTCGTGTCGCCGACCACGCCGACCACGGTTATCCATTTCGGCGGAGTCTTGGAATCGGGCTTGAAACGCCCCCACATGAATCGCTTGCCGATGGGATCCATGTTTGGCCAGAACTGCCGCGCGAGTTTGGCATTCACGATCGCAACCAGCGGAGCATGTTCGTTGTCTGCGTCCGTGAATGTTCTGCCCCGTACCAGCGCCATTCCTAGCGTGCTGACGTAATCCGCACTGACCGTGTGAACATCCGGGTGCGGAAAACTTCCCGGCTTGGGCAGCGCCATGCCTTCGATGGTGATGTCGGTGCGGCCATGACTATCCGTCAGCGGAATGTGGGTCCCCACCGCGGCGCTCTCCACGCCCGGCAGCGCGCGCACTCGGTCCAGCACCTGCTGCCAGAAATTGAGAACCGCCGGATCCTTCGAATATCGCTGCGAGCTCAAATACATTTCCATCGTCAGAACACGCTCCGGCCGGAATCCCGGATCCACACTCATCAGTTTGTACAGGCTTTTCATCATCAGTCCCGCGCCAACCAAAAGAATCAGCGCCAGAGAAATCTCGGCGACCGCGAGCACGCCGCGCAAGCGATTCTGCGCCGCGCCCGCGCTTGCCGTTCGCCCGCCCTCTTTGAGTTCGGATTGGATGTCTTGCTTGGTCGAGTGCCACGCCGGAGCCAGCCCGAAGATAAACGCAGCCAGCACGATCACCCCTGCCGTAAACAGCAGCACTGCGCCGTTCAAATTCACGCTTGCGCCACCGAGCGTGCCCGTGGGAATCAGGCCCGTCATTCCGTGGATTCCGCCAATGGCTAAGGCGAGGCCCAGAATTCCGCCGAGAAACGCAAGGACGAAGCTCTCGGTAAGCATCTGGCGAACGATGCGGCCGCGGCTCGCGCCGAAGGCGATGCGCAACGCAATTTCCTTCGTTCGCGCCGCTCCGCGCACCAAAAACAGATTGGCCACGTTCGCGCACGCGATCAGCAGCACGAACGTCACCGCGCCGAGCAGAATCAAGATCGCCTGGCGCGTGCCGCTCACGAACGCATCGCGAATGGATTGCAGCGCAACGCTGAACTGATCATTGTCGCCCGGATATTCTTTCGCCAAGACCGCGGCGATCCCCACCATTTCCGCGCGCGCCTGCGCCAAAGTGACGCCGGGCGCGAGGCGGCCGACAACCGTGCTGTCGCCACGGTCGCCTCTGTCCGTCGCCGAGGGATTGTTCGTAATCCACACGCCGATCGGCAGCATCAGGTCAATCTTGCCCAGCCAGCGGTAATCGGCCGGCAGCACGCCGACAATCGTAAAGCTGCGGCCGTCAAGGGTAATCGTGCGGCCAAGCACGTTACGATCCGCGCCAAAATGCGACTGCCAAAGCGGATAGCTCAGTAACACCACCGGCGCGGTGCCGGAGTTTTCTTCCGAAGGATCGAAGTTGCGCCCGAGGATAGGCCGCACGCCTATCATGGAAAGAAAATTCGGCGACGCCGCGTCACCGGTTATATTTTCCGGCTGGCTCACGCCGGCGCCCGCAAGATTGAAACTCATTTCCTGGACATAGGCCATCCGCGAAAACGCGTGGCTCTGCGTCCTCCAGTCCAAGAAATTCGGGTACGAGACGCTGACGTCGCCAACCCTAGGCGTCGTCTCGTTCACCACAGCCAACTGTGACGCATTCTGATACGGCAATGGCGCGAGGAGTACCCCATAGACGAACGAAAAGATCGCCGTATTTGCGCCGATTCCCAGCGCCAGGGTGAGAATCGCAATCGCCGTGAATCCGGAATTTTTCGCGAACATCCGAAACGCGAAGCGCAAATCCTGCGACAGATGCTCGAGCCAAGCCCAGCCCCACGATTCGTGGCTCACTTCGCGCAATGCCAGTGCATTCCCGAAGTTTTTTCGTGCCGTCATATGCGCCTCCTCGGCCAAAAGTCCGTTCGCAGCGTGTTCTTTTTCCCGTAGTTCCAGATGCAGACGAATTTCGTTGTCCATCTCTTCGTCAAATTGTTTGCGGCGAACCAGCATCGCCAGCCGCCGCCCAAATTCACCGAGCCAGTTCATTCCATCTTTGCCTTTTGTCCCTTAACTTTCAACTTTCGACTGTTGACCATCAACTACTCATACCGCAGCGCCACCATGGGGTCCACGCGCATCGCGCGCCGCGCCGGCACATAGCACGCCAACAGCGCCACAAGCACCAGCAGCAACGCCACGCCCGCGAACGTCAGCGGATCGCTTGCGCTTACGCCGTACAGCAGACTCGCCATCAACCGCATCAAGCCAAACGCCGCCGCAAGGCCCGCCGCGATTCCGATGCCGGCGAGCGTCAGCCCTTGTCCGAGAACTAGGCGAAGAACGCTGCCTCGTTGTGCCCCGAGCGCCATGCGAACGCCAATTTCGTGCGTGCGCTGCGCCACGGAATAGGAAATCACGCCGTACACGCCGACGGTCGCAATCACCAGGGCTATCACCCCGAAAATGCCGAGCAAAATCGCGCGGAACTGCCAGTCGTTCAGTGAGCCCGAAACCACTTGCTCCATGCTCTCTACATTTGTGAGCGGCTCGCCCGGATCCACATTGTGCAATGCGCTGCGAATCGCCGGAAGAGACACCGCCGCGGCGGCGCGCGTGCGCAGCAGAAACGAAGCCGACGTGTTCCACTTTGTTTGTGTGTAAGGGATGAACATTCCCTGACCGGGCATGTCGCCCAGCGCCGATTCCCGGACGTCACCGACGATTCCGATAATCCGCCTCGGCGCGGGCTCGCTCTGCGCCGGACCCATCGGTTTGCCAATCCAGATCTGCTGCCCAATGGGATCTTTGCCCGGCCAAAACATTCTTGCCATCGTTTGATTGATCATCACAACGGGCGCGCCGCTCGCGTTGTCGGCCGCAGTAAATTCGCGCCCGCCGATCAGCGGAATGCGCAACGCGCGGAAATAATCCGGGCTGACAATTCGAAATTCAGCGTCCAGCGGCTGGCCGGCGGGCGCCACGGCAGTTTCGCCCTCAATGCTGAAGAGAATGTCGCCGCCTTCTTGCAGCGGCAGCGTGTCTATAATCGCCGCCTGTTCCACGCCAGGAAGAGCCGAGAAGCGCGAGATTGCCTGGTCGAAGAACGCGGTTCGTTTCGCCGGCGTGTCGTACTTTTGGCCCGGCAGGGAAACCGCGAACGTCAGCACGTTGTGAGGATCGAAGCCAGGTTTCACCATCGTGAGCCGCGCAAGACTTTCCAGCGCCAGCACCGCGCCAATCAGCAGCACCAGCGAAATTGCTATCTCGCTCGCCGCCAGGAAGCGGCGAAGTCTGCCGGCAGCTCCGGCGCCTGCTTGTGCACTGGATTCCTTGAGCGAGCCGCTCAAGTCCACGCGCGAAGCGCCCAGCGCCGGCGCGAGGCCAAATACGATGCCGGTGGCAATACTCAGCGCGAAAGCGAATAGAAGCACGCGGGCGTCAATCTCAAACGCTCCAACGCGCGGCAAGCTCGCCGGAACGAGCGTGACAATGAACTGAAAGCTCGCGTAGCACGCCGCGATCCCGACGGCTCCGCCCAGCACCGCCAGTAAAATGCTTTCGGTCAGAAGCTGGCGGACAATCCGGCTGCGGCTCGCGCCAATTACGGTACGCACAGCCATTTCCCGCCGGCGTGTCGCGGAGCGGGCCAGCGTCAAGTTCGCGACGTTCACGCACGCAATCAGGAGCACGAGGCCGACCGCGCCAAAGAGCAGCAGCATCGCTGGGCCGGCCCATTGGTTCAGCATCTCGCGCAGGGGAATCAGGTGTGCGCGTTCATTCGGCATAAACATTTTCGGAAACTCTCGCCGCAGATCCGAAAGCGCCGGCGTAAGCGCCGCTTCCGCCTCTGCGACGCTGACTCCCGGTTTCAACACGCCGAAGCACAGACGCCCGCCGTTGCTCGGATTGTCGCTTGTTTCCGGAACTTGCGCGGGAAACCAGAGCTGCGCCTCGGGCGGACTGAACGTTGGATTTGTGAATCCGCGCGGAAGGACGCCCACAAGGGTGTAAGGCTTGCCGCTCAACGTGATGCTTCGTCCCACGGCATTTGGATCCGACCCAAATCCACTGCGCCACAGGCTGTTGCTAAGCATCACCACATTCGGTCCGCCGACACGGCCCTCCTCGGGAACGAAATCGCGGCCCAGAATGGGATGGACGCCGGCCATGGCAAGGAAATCTGTTGAGATCGCTATGGAGGGGACATTTTCGGCCTCGCCCGAGACCATAAGCGTGGTCGATTCCCCTAGCCCCTGCACCAGCGTAAGGTGCGCAAAGATTTTTTCCTGTTGCTGGCGCCAGGCCGCAAAAATTGCCGGAGAAATGGACTCACCGCCGTACGCATTGCCCGTTCTTGCCACCAGGTAAATCTGCTGCGCATTGGGATAAGGCAGCGGCCGGAGGAAAACCGCGTCGACGATGGAGAAAATCGCGGTGTTCGCGCCGATGCCGAGCGCGAGCGTCAGCACGGCGGTGGCGGTGAAGCCGGGGCTCTTACGCAACATTCGCAAAGCGAATCGCAAATCCTGCATGAAATGTTCGAGCCAGGCCCAGCCCCAGGAATCATGGCTCGCTTCGCGCAGCGCCAGTGCATTGCCGAAATGCTTGCGTGCAGTCATGTGAGCCTCCTCGGGCGAAAATCCGTTCGCAGCCTGTTCTTTTTCCTGCAGCTCCAGATGCAGACGCATTTCCTCGTCCATCTCGCGGTCAAATCTCCGCCGCCGCACGAGCATCGCCAGCCGCCGCGCAAATTCACCGAGTCGATTCAATTGGGCCATCGTCGTCGCCTTTCTCCCTCGCTTCTCTCACGCCGTCTGAATCACGCGCGTGATAGCGTCCACAACGCGTTCGAACTGCGACAATTCGATCTCCAGTTGCTTTCGTCCCAGCGCCGTCAGCCGGTAATAGCGCGCGCGCCGATTCTCCGCCGTCGTTCCCCAGTACGCCTTCACCCAGCCTTTCACCAGCATCCGTTGCAGCGCCGGATAGAGCGAGCCTTCTTCCACTTGCAGCACGTCTTCGGAATTCTGCTGAATGGTTTTGGCAATCTCGTATCCGTGCAGTTCGCCGCGGCGCGCCAAAGTCTTCAGAATTAAGAGGTAGAGCGTTCCGGGCGGGATTTCATCACGGTGCATGAAGCCTCCTCACATAGGTCAGCTATGCATAGCTAGACTATGCCAAGCTAGATTGGTTGGCCCGATTTGTCAAGCGTCAGAAATCGCAGGCTTAGTTGCAGCGCAGCCCGGCTCAGGTACACTTCTGCTCATGCTGTTCATGGTGATCGAGCGCTTCAGGCACGGGGACGCCAAACCCATTGGGGAAAGATTCAAAAGCCAGGGTCGCATGCTGCCGGAGGGCGTGACGTACCAGGCGAGCTGGGTGGATTCCGCCGGCAGCCGCTGCTTTCAGGTCATGGAAGCGCCGAATCCGCAATCCCTGGCCGCCTGGGTCAGCCGCTGGGAAGATCTGATCGACTTTGAGATTATTCCGGTTCTCCCTTCTCGCGATTTTTGGTCTCAGCCTAATCACGAATGAGGATCGCCAGCCAAATGTTAAGAACGCGCACAACCTTCTCGCTTCTGATTCTTGCCGCATCGATTCCGTTTGCGCTGGCGCAGCCGCAAACATCGTCGCCCGCGAACGTCGAAAAACGTGTCGACGCCCTCCTCAGCCAAATGACCCTGGAGGAGAAGATCGAGCTGATCGGCGGAACGAAGAACTTTTTCACGCGGCCGATTCCGCGCGTTGGCATCCCGTCTCTGAAGATGTCCGACGGCCCGCTCGGCGTTCATGATTACGGCCCCACCACCGCCTATGCCGCGGGAATCGCGCTCGCCGCTTCCTGGGACAGCGATCTCGCCAAGCGCGTCGGAACGTCGATGGGACGCGACGCCCGCGCGCGCGGCGTGAATATTGTCCTCGCTCCCGCTTTGAACATCTACCGCGCGCCGATGAATGGACGGAACTTCGAATACTTCGGCGAAGATCCTTATCTGGCGTCGCGCATGGCCGTGTCGGTCGTCGAAGGAATGCAAAGCCAAGATGTCATCGCCACGGTCAAGCATTTTGTAGCGAACAACATGGAATACGACCGTCACCACATCAACGCCGTTGTGGATGAGCGCACCCTGCGCGAGATTTATTTGCCCGCCTTCGAAGCAGTCGTCCGCAAGGCGCACGCCGGCGCCGTCATGGACGCGTACAATCTCGTCAATGGCGAGCACATGACCCAAAATGCGCACCTGAACATCGACATTCTCAAAAAAGAATGGGGATTCGACGGGATTCTGATGTCGGATTGGGGAGCGACTTACGACGGCGTCGCCGCCGCAAACGCCGGGCTCGATCTGGAGATGCCTTCGGCGCGCTACATGACGCCGGCCAACCTTCTCGCCGCAATTCAGCAAGGCAAAGTCACAATCGCGACCATCGACGACAAAGTGCGGCGCATTCTGCGCAAAGCGATTCAGTTTGGCTTCCTTGACCGTGACCAAAAGGAGGCAAGCATTCCCCTTGACGATCAACAGAGCCGCCAGGTCGCCCGCGAGGAAGCTCGCGGCAGCATGGTGCTGCTCAAGAATGACGGGAATCTGTTGCCACTCGACAAGACCAAACTGAAAACCATCGCCGTGATTGGCCCGGATGCTTATCCCGCGGTCATCGGCGGCGACGGAAGTTCCCTGACGCAGCCTTTCCATCAAGTCAGCTTCCTGGAGGGCGTGACTAACTATTTGGGAACCAGCGTGAAAGTGTTGCATCCGGCAGTCTCCGCAAAAAACGTTCTCGACCCCCAAACAAAATCCGCAGTCGCGGCGGTCGATGCCGTCATTCTGTGCGTTGGTTTCAGTCCTGCCACGGAAGGCGAAGGCGCGGATCGCACCTTCGCGCTTCCCACCGGCCAGGACGACCTCATCCGCCAAATCGCCGGCATGAACAAGAACGTGATCGTTGTAATAACCGCGGGCGGAAATGTCGACATGACCGCCTGGATCGATCGCGTGCCCGCCATTCTTCACACCTGGTATCCCGGGCAGGAAGGCGGCGCGGCTCTGGCGGACATTCTCTTTGGCGATTTCAGCCCGTCGGGAAAGCTGCCGGCTTCGTTCGAGCGGCGTTGGGAAGATAACCCCGTCTTTCACAACTACTATGAGCAAAGCGGCAAGCGCGTGGCCTATACGGAAGGAATCTTTCTTGGTTACCGGTACTACGACCGCTCCAGCACGAAACCGCTCTTCCCGTTTGGTTTTGGCCTTTCGTACACGCGCTTTCAGTACAGCGACCTGCGCATTTCTCCGCGCCAGAGCGCTAGTCCGGATACTGTCACCGTCTCGTTCGACGTGAAAAATATCGGCGATTGCGCCGGCGCAGAAGTCGCGGAATTGTACGTGGGCGATTCGCACGCGAGCGTTCCGCGCCCCGTCAAGGAATTGAAAGGCTTCGCCAAAGTCTTTCTGAGGCCGGGCGAGAAGAAAGAAGTCACTCTCACGCTCAATCGCCGGTCTTTCTCTTATTACGACGTCAAGAACAATCGATGGACAGCCGACCCAGGAGACTTTTCGATTCTGGTGGGAAGTTCGTCCGCACAAATTGAACTGACGGGTTCGTTTGCTCTGACCAGGTGATTTTATCTGAGGATTTCAGCTATCAATGCCGTACGCGAAGCTTGGCTCACGCGTCGGAAAGCGATTCGCCGAAGTTCGCGCCCGTCTCGGCCGCCGGTTCCGTCTCTGCCGGATCGAAAATCTCGCCGCAATCCAGGCACTCGCGGTACTCCTCATGCTCGTCCTTGGCGACAAGTATCGTTCGCGTGTGTTTGCAGGCTTCCGCGGGCATCGCAGATCTTTCCAGTAACAAAAACCATTGTAACACGTGCACTCGGGCACTGATCCCGTGGCGAGCCACAAACATCCAGGACAGAAACCCCCAAAAAAATGGGCCGCCCGAATGGGCGGCCCACTGTATGTAGACTTCCAATCGAGCGAATTCGACTAGAAGATAACTGTCGCTCCGACTTGGAGGACTCGAGCGCCAGTACCCGAGCTCCCAGCAACGGTGCTGTTGACTTGCCCGAAGCCTGCCGAGTTGATGTTTTGGTCTCCAAAAACGAAGGTCGGGTGGTTGAATACGTTGAATGCGTCACCGCGTAACCGCAAAGACACGCGCTCGCGGATCGGAATGGTCTTCAGGATCGACAAGTCTTCGTCGAAGAACATCGGGCCGTTAAATTCATTCCTCGACAGATTGCCAAGTTGCCCAGGTTGCGGGTTGCAGAAGCCATTCGCCACGATTGGCTGGCAGGTGGTTCCAAAGTTAGTGAATCCCAAGCCGCTATTTGGATCGATGAAACTCGGATCGATCATCAGCACTTCGCCGGCAAACGGGCCGCTGGTCGGGAATGAGATGTGCATGTCACCCTTGATCTGCGACTCGCTCATCCCGAGGATCGCCGTCTCGTTGCCCGACCGCCCGGAGCGATTCACCGTGCCAAGTCCACTGGAGCCCGGCGTACCGGTATAGAATGAAAACGGCGAGCCGCTCTGCCACGTCAAAAGCGAAGAAACAGCCCACCCGCCGACAACGCGGTTCAAGATACCGTTATTCGACCCAAACCTTTGGCCTTGCCCGAACGGCAAGTTATAGACAAAATTCACCTTGAAAGCATTCGTAACATCGAAGGCCGCACGCGCTCTCTCGACCTGCGGATTCGCATTGTCAAGAAGCGGAGAGAAGTTGGTCTGTGAGCCATCCGCGTCATCGAGCACCTTGCTGTACGTGTAGCTGCCCTGGAAAATCAGGTCGTTCTTGAAACGGCGCTGGACCTGGACGACTCCAGCGTTGTAGCTCGAGGTCGAGAAATTCGTCATCAGATCGCCGCCGCGAATGAATTCGTTAGGCGTGAACTGGCCTGGAAACGCCTCGATACCATCAACATGGTACAAATCCGCCAGCGTACCCACCTGTCCCGTCTCGATATCACTCTCGACGACGCCCGCAGTCAGAAACCCGCAATCAGCCGGACAACCCGGAAGCGGGGTTGGCGAGGCGGGGTCAAAAATTGTCCCTGCAAAGGATTGACTTCCCGCCCCAGTGAAAAGCGGGTTACAGCCCTGGTTTGCAGCGATGGAAGCAAAACAATTGTTCCGCGCGACGTTAAAGCCGGTCAAGAGACCGTTCTGATTGATGATTACCTGGTTGATATCCAGGCCGCGGATCAAGTCCGTCGAGTGGTTGCCCAGGTAGGACACGGTGACCGTCGTATTCCATCCAATGGCACGCTGCACGGAGAGGTTCCAGTCCTGAACATAAGGGGTTCTGAGGTTTGGCGAAATTCCAAACCCTGCGTTTGCTGCTGGCCCCCCCAAGTTGTTGTAATTCTGTTCAAACGTTACAGGGATCTGGAATGGCGGCGCTGCCAGGGGCGAAACCATAGGCAAACTGTTATCGCCGCTAACGGTTGCGGATACGTTCGCATTTTCTACCGTGGATGAAAGGCCTGCGTTGTTGACCACGGCATCGTTAATGACGGTGGCCAAATCATCGTTTACGTAGTGAATCGTATAGCCTGCACGGATGGCCGTTTTGCCGTCGCCAAACGGGTCCCACGCAATGCCGATGTTCGGGCCAAAGTCGTGGAGGTCTTTATTGTAAAGCCGGCGCCCTGAACTGCCGCCCACAAAGCCGACCGTCGCATTGGACAACAATGTTTGTTCAATGGACTGCCCTACCCCGGGAATTGGCTGCAGCATCAATCCATTGGCCTCGCTGAATGGGCTCAGGTATTCATAGCGCATACCGTAGGTGATGGTCAGGTTCTTACGGAACCGCCATGCATCATTCGCGTAGAACGCCCAGTCATTCTGCCGATAGTTGCGCTCATTGCCAGCGCCGGGAACGAAGCCTGATGATTGGCTCGTGACGTTGAATGTTTGCTCTGTGGTGCCAATGAAGCCGGCGTAGGTAGCCAGCAAGCTGTTAGCATCATTCAAATCTGTCGACGAGATTGGCGCAAAACCCGCAAAGTCGCTGTTGGTCAACGTAAAAGGATTGGCAGTGCTGAATCCGATTTGCTGGTCCTCAGATTCGAGGTTATCGCCAACGGTATCAATCGTGACGCGCTGCAGTTGCATACCGAAAGACAATGAATGGTTTCCGTGAAGCAGGTTGGCATTGTCCTCATACGCCCATGTATGCGTGTCGCGACCCTGGAAAAAGAAGTTCGGATCCGGCGACGTGAAAGCCTCACCCGAAATATAGGACGGACCGAACACTTGGGACGTATTGAATGTGGCCGGAGCCAGATCGAAGCCAAACCGCACTTCGTTGGTAAAGTTCGCGGTCGGGCTCCATCTCCAAGCCGTTGAGAAGAAATTCGTAGCATCGAAGTTGCTCACAATCGGTACCGTGTCAAACGAAGTGTCGATGTCCGGCCGGTCAAAAATCTCCCGGTTCCAGTAGTAGGTGACGGAGAAGCTTTGGTGCGCCGTCGGCGTGTAGTCTGCCCGAATCCCGGTATTCTTGAGCGTGGCATCGTCGCGCGCGTCAAACGAAAATCCACCGGTGTTCAGAAGAGCGCTTGACGTGCTGTCGCCCTGATTGAAGTTGTTAATCGTAGCATTGGCAGGAATCCGGGCGATCAGAGCAGCCATCGCTGGGTCAATCGTAAACACCGGGCTTCCTCCACCGCGCGCACTGTTCTCAAGAGCGAGAAAGTTGGGCACGGTGATCACTTGCCCCGGAGTAACTCCGGCAGGGCAAGCGATCGCGCCGGGGCCTGGCGGTAGGTTGTTGCAGTCGGTAGCGTACTTAAAGGATGGGTTCGCTCCGGTGGCGGTGGACGTAAAGATGGTCGTGTTCTGCAGTGAGGACTGCAGGTCCTTGAGTTCTTCAAAAGATCCGTAAATGAAGAGCTTGTTCTTGATGACAGGGCCGCCCACGGTGCCGCCATACTGATTTTGGTTCAGAGCAGAGTTCGGTATGCCGAACGCATTGTTGAACCAAGGATTCCCTGCCCATTTGTTGCTCTGGTAGTACCAGAAGCCCGAGCCATGCCAATCGTTGGTTCCGCGCGGAGTAACGATGCTGATGGCCGAGGAACCGCCGCCAACGGACGCGTCGCCATTCTGCGTGGTTATCGCGAACTCGCCGGTTTGGCTGAGGAACAGTTGATTGGGGGAGAATTCGGTGTCATTGACGCGGATGAAGTTATCCTGAATATTGATGCCATCCAGCGTAACGTTCGTGAATGAGGTGCGCTGACCGTCAACCACGGCGCCGTCCCCAGTCTTCATGTTATCTACCACACCAGGTTCCATCAGGATCATGCCCGCTGGCTGGCGGTTAGCAACCGGCAGCTCGTTAAGCTGCTCCTGATCGATGTGGTCGGTAACCGAGGCGTCGGTCGTCTGCACCTGAGCGGCAGCGTTCGCTTCGACTGTAATCGTCTCACTCCTTGCGCCGACCTCCAGCACAATGGGAGGAACCGAAAGCTGCGAGGATGCGTCGAGCTTAAGATCCTTGACCGATGCGACTTTGAAACCCTCTTTGTTGACGTCCACACGATAGAGGCCGAAGGCCAAGCTTTGCACCGCATATCCGCCGTTGGAAGCGGTCCGCGTCTTATACTGCACGCCTGTATCCTGGCTTGTGATTGTTACGTCGGCCCCTCCCACCGCGGCCTTCTGTGCATCCACGACGGTTCCTACGATCGAACCCGTGGGTACCTGCGCCAACGCCGGAATGGTACCCAGCACCAACATCAGTAGCGCGAGCAAGGACGCTTTTGCTGCAAGACGGAAATTCATTGACGCCTCCTGGCGGATCCTGCCTAACTTTCTCTGTTCAAGGGTAAATGCCCCAAAACGACTACCGTTACTCGTGCACAAACAGTGCCAAGTGAGCGTCCGCTTTCGTGGTGCACTCTAACATGCTGATAAAAATGCACTAATGGCTCTTTCTCTCGTCAAATGGAAGTCGTTTCTTTCGCAAGTATTCTAATTATGGAATGTCTGTACCTTGACATATGGATTATTGGATTTCGCTGTCCTTCAAGGGATGCATTCTTCGCGCTGGAATCGGGGGTAGAGGTAAATTCGTTGCTATCGGCGCTCGCTGCAGTTGACAAAGGCGCAAAAGAAAACTATGGATGCTCCGTAAGTTTCGGGTCCCCGAATGCCGTTCGGAGTGAGATAGCGCACCTTGCCACACAGGACCATACAGCAGCAGCGGCTGAGCGCGGTGTTTTTCTACTTGGTCATCGCGCTGGTCTTATATTTCACCTATCTGGTTTTCGAGCCTTTCCTCGTGCCCTTGTGCTGGGCCGCGGTTCTCGCGGTGATCTTCGATCCGCTGAATAGGCGCCTGGAACAGAAGTGGGGACGCACGGGCGCGGCCAGCGCGTGCACCGTTCTGGTCACCTTTCTGCTCATCGTCCCTTCCATCGGCGTGGCCATCGCCTGCATTCATCAAGGTCTGCAGGCTTCCGCGGCCGTGCAACACGAACTTAATAACGGTGGCCTCAACCGCCTCGATAATGGGTGGGCGTGGCTTGCCGCGCACCTGCCCGGGCAAACTTCGGAAAGCCTGGCGCAGCTTTTGCATCGCGCCATCGAAGCCACCGAGAATTTTCTCGCCTCCAAAATCGGCGTTGTCTTGCGTCACGTCGCCATTTTCGTTTTTGATCTCGTCGTCACGGTTATGGCCATGTTCTATTTCTTTTGCGACAGTGCGGAAATCATGGCCGGGCTCCGTCTGGTTCTGCCCTTTGACCGTGAATCGCGCGAGGAAATCGTCGGCAAATCGCGCGACTTGATTTTCGCCAGCGTCACCATGACTCTCGCGGGTGCAATAATTCACGGCATCGCCGGAGGATTCGGATTCGCGATTGTGGGCATCACTGCGCCGATTTTCTGGGGCGTGGCTATCGCGTTTCTCTCGCTAGTGCCGGTCGTTGGAGACTTGGTCGTCTGGATTCCCGCCATGATCGATCTGATTATCACCGGCCACTGGGGCAAGGCCGTTCTCTTGGCCGTTATCTTGACCGTCGTTGCAGGCTTTGTGGACAACGTCATGCGCCCGTGGTTCATCAGCGGACGCGCGCGCATGAACGGCCTGGTCGTTTTCATTGCCGTCATCGGAGGCATCGCCGTCTTTGGTTTGCTGGGGATTGTGCTGGGACCGATCATTGTCGCCACCGCGACCAGCCTTCTTGACCTGTACACCAAGACCGGCCGTCGCGCCGAAAGTGCCTGAGCGAGTCGTGTCCCTGCAACACCGCCCACGCGCGGATTCGCTATTCGCAACAGCCTCCACACTTTCATCTCCGTTTGCCGGTGGCGCACGTATAATGCACAGGCGCAAAAGGGAAACTCGGCCTGTTTGGCCCGGTTTCAGAGATATGCGATGACTCCAAAAACTCCGCACACAAACGAGCTTTCTCCCGAGCAACTGCGCTGGCGCTGCGATCCAGCGAAGGTGCCTTACACCACCTCCGCCGAAGCGCCATATATAGGTGGCGAAATCGGCCAGGAGCGCGCCTTGCGCGCTCTGCGCATGGGCGTCGACATGACCGCGCAGGGCTACAACGCCTTCGTCTGCGGCCTCACCGGAACTAGCCGTGGCGGCATGATCGTCCGCATGATCGAAGGCATCGGCCCGAAAACGCAGCTTTCCCCGGATCGCTGCTACGTCAACAATTTCAAGAATCCGGATCGTCCGCGCCTGCTCACCTTGCCTCCTGGCCAAGCCAACGCCTTTCGCAAGGAAGTGCAGTCGGGAATCGAATTTCTGCGCCGCCGCATCCCGCAAGTTTTCGAAGGCGAGCCTTTCCAGCGCCAGAAAGCCCGCATCGTCGACCGGTACACCCAGCGCGAAAAAGAATTGATGGACGATTTCACGCACCGCATCGCCCGCGAACAATTCGCGCTCGGCCGCATGCAAGTCGGCGCCGTCGCGCTCCCGGAAATTTTCCCGGTCCTCGAAGGCGCTATGGTGCCCATCGAAGAAGTTCCCAAGCTTGTCCAGGAAGGAAAAATCGAAACGGCCGCCGCCGAGGAGCTCGAGCGCAAGTACGATCAATTCCGCCAGGAATTCACCGTCGTCTACCGCAAAACGCTCACTCTTTCGCGCGAGCTCGCCAGCGAGATGAGCTACCTCGAGCAGGAAGCTGCTTCTGTTCTTGTCGACGGCGTAATCGAAGAGCTAAAGGAAAAGTACGCCGATTCCCACGTCGCTGAATACCTCGAGGAGGTTCGCCATCACATCCTCGACAATCTCGAGCCTTTCAAGGAACGCGAAGGCGAGGAGGACCAGCCGCAATCGGAAGCCGCCGCGGCTCTGCGTCCCGAACGCTCCGACCGCGATCCCTTCCGCGTTTATGGCGTCAACGTCATTCTGGCCCACGGCGACCACGAATCCTGTCCCGTCATTTTCGAGACCATCCCGACCTACGCCAATCTCTTCGGCACCATTCACCGCAGCTACGACGCCCGCGGCGGCTGGAGCTCCGATTTCATGGATTTGCGCGCGGGCTCGCTGCTGCGCGCCGACGGCGGTTTCCTCATCATGTACGCGCTCGACACGCTCACCGAACCCGGCGTCTGGCGCACTCTGAAGCGCACTCTGAATCACAGCAAGCTGGAAATTCAGCCCGTCGACGTCTTTTTCCCGTTCAGCACCGCCGCCATGAAGCCCGAGCCCATCGACATTCGCGTCAAGATCGTGCTCATCGGCGATCGCGACATGTACGAGCTGCTTTTCAACTACGAAGACGATTTCAAGAAAATTTTCAAAGTTCGCGTCGAATTCGACGAGGAAATGAAGTGGAGCGACGAAGTCATCGCTCACTATTGCGGACGCCTGCGCAAGCTCTCCGACGACGAAAATCTTCTGCCCTTCAATCGCGAAGCCATCGCCGCGCTCATGGAACACGGGGTGCGTCAGGCGGGCCGCCGCGGAAAAGTCACCGCGCGATTTTTCGACATCGCCGACGTCGCCCGCGAATCGAGCTACCTCGCGCAGCAGGACCACCAAACCCTGGTCACCGCCGCGCACGTCCGCCAGTCGCTCGAAGCCAAAACGGACCGCCACAACCTTATCGAAACGAAAATTCAGGAGATGATCGAAAAAGGCTTGTTGCTCATCGATGTTTCCGGCGAACGCATCGGGCAGGTCAATGGCTTGAGCGTCATGGAGCTTGGCGGCTACGCCTTTGGCAAGCCCGTGCGCATCACCGCTTCGGCGGCCCTCGGCAAATCCGGCATCATCAATATCGAGCGCGAATCGAACCTGAGCGGACGCATCCACGACAAAGGCATGCACATCATCTCCGGCTATCTGCGCCGCATGTTCGCGCAGGATAAGCCGCTCTCGCTCGCCGCCAGCGTTTGCTTCGAGCAATCCTATTCCGGAGTCGACGGCGACAGCGCCAGCTCCACGGAAATCTACGCGCTGCTCTCCGCGCTTGCGTCCGCGCCCATTCGCCAGGACTTGGCCGTCACCGGCTCCGTCAATCAGCAGGGCGACATTCAGCCCATCGGCGGAGTGAACGAAAAAATCGAAGGCTACTACGATGTGTGCTGCGTAAAGGGCCTCAGCGGCAGCCAGGGCGTGCTCATTCCCATCGAGAACGTCGACGACCTCATGCTGCGCCACGACGTCGTCGAAGCCGTCGCCAAAGGCAAATTCCACATTTTCCCCGTCGCCACCATCGACCAGGGTGTCGAAATCCTCACCGGCGTGAAGGCCGGATGCCGCGATGGCGCCGGCAAATTCGAACTCGGCAGCATCTTTGCCCGCTCCGACGACCGCCTCCGCCTCATGGCCAAAACCCTCTCCGACTACGAATAAGCCGATAATGGAATTAAGACGTCATCGAGAAGTATTATCTATTCGGTGCATTCGTACATACCGCTTGACGGTATGGCGAATAACAGGCGAACATCAGGAATGGGCGGCGAGATTAACCATGAGCCTGCGGGAGCCGAGGGGCTTCAACATCTCAAGGATGTTTCGCGCGTTAAGCATTTAATTTTGGAGAAATACCTCTCTCCTTGGGCGAAGATTCTCGGCCCCAGAAACAGCAACTTGGCTTACGTCGATTGTTTTGCAGGACCCGGGCGATACGAAATGCACGGCAAGCTAGTTGAAGGTTCCCCAGTTATTGCGGTTAAGCAGGCGACGAAGCTGGTACAAGGCAGCTATGTGGGGAGTTTGCTCTTGCATCTTGTGGACGACCAACCAAAACATATTAAGTCACTGAAATCCTGTCTCAAGGAGCTGGAGCCCTATCCGGCCAATCTGGAAGTGAACGTCAGATGCGCCGACTCTAGATTTTTCGTTCCAGACTTGCTCAAGGACCTAAATTCACATGTACCAGCATTCTTTCTCATCGACCCGTATGGCCATCCGCTATCCCTTCCCACAATAAGGTCAATTCTGAGTCGACAGCGAACAGAGGCGCTCATCAATTTAATGTGGTTCCAAATCAACCGGGACCTTAACAACCCGAAAGTCGAGTCTCGACTAAACGAACTATTTGGGGACGATAACTGGCAGAATCAGCCGTTCATGCAGATGCATGGACCCGAACGCGAAAAGGCGTTTCTTGAGTATTTCATATCGTTATTAGGGGCAAACTATGTCCGCGTTTTCCGTATTCGATTCGGCATCGAAGATATCCCATGTGGTCGTCGAACTAAATATTACCTTCTTCATGCGAGTAATCACGTGAAGGCCGTGCTCCTAATGAAAGAGGTTATGTGGCCGCTCGGAGACGAAGAAGGAACTTTTGACTACTCCGGGGAATCCCAAGGAGTCCTCATATCAAGCACTCCGACGGTGGACGAACTTGAGAGCATCTTGTTGCATGAATTCAAAGGTCACGAATTGGGTTTTGATGAATTACGCGAGCAAACCTGGATGCTGCCATTTGTGGAGAAACAGTATCGGGAAGTAGTCAAACATTTGGAGGGCAAGAGCGTGACGGTTCGCAGAATTACTTCAAAGCGTACCGGAATCAGTGGTCGCGATCGAATCCGTTTTACATGATCGCCCGGAGGGATCAATGAGCGCCAACTCAGCTATCGAATGGACAGACGCCACTTGGAATCCCGTTCGCGGCTGCACCAAGATCAGCCCCGGATGCAAGCATTGCTATGCCGAAACCTTCGCCGAGCGGTTTCGCGGCGTCAAGGGCCATCCCTATGAGCAGGGGTTCGACCTGCGTCTTGTTCCTGAAAAGCTCGCCGAGCCTCTGCGCTGGCGCACTCCGAAAATGATCTTCGTCAATTCAATGAGCGACCTGTTCCACGATCAAGTGCCGGGAAACTACATCGAGGCAGTTGCCAAAGTGATGGTCGCGGCAAAATGGCACACCTATCAAGTCCTGACTAAGCGCTCCGAGCGCCTTCAAAAGCTCTTGGATTCGAAATTGAGCTTCGCCGCGAATCAGCCGCATATTTGGTGGGGAGTGAGCGTCGAAGATCGAAAATACGGTCTCCCGCGAATCCAAGATTTGCAAAATGCGCGCGCTGCCGTCCGTTTCCTCTCGATCGAGCCTCTTTTGGAGGATATCGGCAAGCTGAATCTGACGGGAATCAGTTGGGCAATTGTAGGCGGAGAAAGCGGTCCGGGAGCTAGGCCCATCCAGAAAGAGTGGGTGCTCTCTCTGCGAGACCAATGCCGGCGCGCCAAAGTTCCTTTTTTCTTCAAACAATGGGGCGGAGTTCACAAGTCTGTCTCAGGCCGGCGGTTGGAGGGCCGCACTTATGACGAATTCCCTCCGCGCGTCCATAATCCAGTCCTCGCGACACATGAGTGTCTTTCGCTTGCTGCAAGCCTCCATGCATCCGTGAAGAGAACCGACCTGATCGAATGCCGAGTGTGATTTTTCCTTACACCAGCGGCTTCAATTCCAGCTTCACCTCGATAGCCTTCCCGTTGCGCAGAAGGCTCAGCTGGTGCGAAGTGCCGTCCTGGCGCAGCAGCCCGCGCACATCATCGAGCGAGTAATCGGACGCAGGATTCCCGTCGATTTTCTCGATCGTGTCGCCCACCGCGATCCCCGCTCCCGCCGCCGGCGATTTCCGCGCCACCTGCGCCACTTCGAATCGGTCAAACGCCGGCGGGATCGCGATGATCGTCAGCCCGCTCATGTCCGCGGTAAAAATATCGGAGAAGCTCTTGTCCGGCTCCAGAATCAGCAGCCGCGCGGGGTAATTCAGAATCACCGTGAACCGGTTCAGAATTCCGCCGCCCATCGCGCAAACAAATTGCGTCGGAACAATCTCCGCGCCCTCCGTCGATTTCGTGGGGAATATCGCGATGGGATCGTCGAAAATAACTTTTCCAAACTGAAGTTCCTGCACGCGGCCGAGAAAATCGCTGACGTCCGTGTCGCTTGCGGCGTCAACGCCGGGGAAAGGCAGCATTCTTTCCGTCAAGCTGGAAAACAAATGCGTCGTGGCGAAGTGCGCTGAAAACGCCAGCGGTTCGGTCTGCGCCGTGGCAATGGCAACGAGGCCGGAGAACTTTCCGCGATGCCGCACCGTCACCGTGCCGGCCACCGCGGGAATTCCCGCCGAAACTTCCACGTGAATTTGCGCGCCGCGCCCGCTGTATTGAAAAGCGTTCGGATCGTAAAACTGCACTGATTGAGCTTGATAGTTGACCTTGAGTATCAACTGGCTCAGGACATTCGCGCCCAGAACTCCTTGCACGGCGTGGCCGATGCGCGCCGACAAATCTCCGAAAGAATCGAGCGCCAGCGAAGGCAGCGAAATTTTCAGCCCCGGAAATTCCAGCGTGACGTTGGAAAACGATTTCGGCAGCTTGGCCGCCGCGGCGGGCTTGCTTTCCGAGGACGGAGAGTACAAGCCAACGGCCACGGCGCGAACATCGTCGATCGCCGAAGTGGCGCGCGTGGTGTCCAGCACGAACCAGGAAGGCTGCGAGCCGTTCACGCGCACCGGCACCAGCACCAGCGCCGCGGCGATCTGCGCTGGAACCTGCGCCACATTCCCGCTGAACGCAAATTGGATTTGCACCGCGCCGCCCGCCTGCGAAGAAACGGTGGGCTGCGCGGCCGGCTTTTGTTGTTGCGGGATCTTCTCGTGCGCGAAAGCCGCCCCGATCAGCGCAAAACAGGCCAGCGCAAAGCAAATGGACAAGAGAAAAACTTTGCGGCCTACGGTTTTCGCTGCAATGAGACGAGCCATCGGCAAATTACGTGACATCCCTTCGCAAGATGGGCCTTGCAAGACCGGTCTTCGCAAAACCGGCGCGGCGCTCCGCGCTCTGGCGAAAAGTATCACCAGATATTCGCCACGGCGCAAGCGCGCGATTTATTGGATGTAGGAATCGAAATAAATGCCGGTTGGATCTTTCCATGAGCCGCCGATGGAAACGTGCAGGTAGCGGGAGAAAAGGGTGGGATCGATCCCACGGAATATTTGCGCGAGGGGCGGTACCGGTCTATTCGCGTTGCGTGCCGCGCCTTGCATCTGGGCGTTGAAGCTCTTCTCGGCCTCCGAGAAAAGCTTCTGCCAATTGTAGTGCGCGTAATTGCCGTAAGACAGGCCGTCCAGTTTCGCGGGCAGCGAAGCCCGGGCTTTCTGAAAATCAGGATCGACTGACAACGCATTGGTTGGCGCCGCGCCGGCCACGGCATGGACGCGAGCGACCGCTTGGCGCACGGCTTCCTGCTCCTTGGACGCGAGAAGCAGGTTCGGCGTGAGCGCGAAATAAACAGCCGGAGGGGCGGCAGATGTCGCCGCCGCAGCGCCTATAGAAACAGTGACCGTAAGATAGGTTACGTCTCCCTCTTGACTCGTGCTGGCCTTTTCGCCGGGCACTCCATGTTGCAAGACGTGTAGAACTTTTTCCGGATCATGGATAGCGAAGGCGTAGAAACTTTGCGTCGGATCCGCCGCAGTGTCTGGATAAATTACCGCCGCCTCGCCGGTGAACAAAGCGAAGAACTGGTCCGGCGGCATTCCCCAGGTGGAAGAGAGAAAAGCGACTCCGGCGGCCAAAAAGGGTGCTTTGTCGCTCGGCATACCGGCGGAGACCGCCGTGAAAAGGGAATTGTAAAGCGCCGCATAATCGACCACGGACACTTGAAAGGTCGAATTGGCCGACGCCAAAGGCAGGGTGGCGAACGAATCGCGACTATTGCCGGCGATATTCAAAATGCCCTGCGAAGTGTCGCCGAGCACCACGCCGCGCGTGCGCGTGGTTTCCTTTTCGAAGCTGATGCTGAAGCACCCTGCGCGAATGCCGTCCAGGTGCAGGGAACTGCTGAATGCGTGAAAATCAAAGCCCGGATTCTGGGCCACCGCTGGCATGTGGAATCGCGCCGGAAGCACCAGAACATTCAGGATCGAAGACTGCGAGAAGCCCCGGCACGCCCCCGGAAAATCCGGTGATTGAGCGAGCGAAGTTGCCGGAGCGCGGCCGGCCCCAAAGCGCGGAAGCAGCTCCTCCATCGCTTGCTGCGAATCGGTGTGAACGAAATAGGGCCCTGCCTGGGCTTCATAAACGGTGTTCGCACCGGAAACGCGCTTTTCCACGGTGACACTCCCGATGGCGAACGAGCTCACCTGTGGCCTCGCGATCGTGTTGGCATCTCGCTGGTGGCGCAGCTTGTCGACCAGATCTTGTTTTCCCGTGGCATCGTAAATCAAAAAATAGTGGATGGGATTATGGTTCTGTCCTGCTTCATCGTCGGGAGCGCTTAAGGAACCAATTACCGCCGGGTTCTCGAGCGCGGAAAGTATTTCTGCGGTTTGCTCCGGCGTCAGTCCTGACTTCTGCGGTCCTCCGGAGTGCGAAACGGTGGCGATGGAGTTCTCCAGAAATGCAGAGAACGCAGGATCGTGCCAGAGGCGCAAAATGGAGTTCGTGCTGCTCACCGATTTCAGCGATGCGGTGCCTGCCCAGCTCACGTAAGCCCACGTATCCGCGGGCAGCCGATCGACCAGAGGATTCGTCTGCGCGAAAACGGGAGACGCGAAAAGCAGCAGCGCAAGAACCAACAGGGAGAGCCCTAGCGTGCCCGCCGGCGCTCCTTCGACAACAGAGCGCGACTTCCGCGAGCGGCTGGGTTGCTGCAAACTTGCGAGTGTCATGGAATGCTCCTTTTCGTTTTAACCAGTCGTAACGCGCATGCAGTTTCTAGGCAAGTGTTATTGGTTCGCGGGATTCGGAGTTGCGGGCGCGCCGGCCTTTGGGGTCGAGAGATAGCCGGAGATGGAATTCTTTTGCACGTCGTAGACCACGATTTCATACAGGGTGCGCGTGCCGCGCGTGTAGAACTGGATGGGCTCTTCCAGAGTTTTATCTTTTCGCTCGACGCTCTTGTCGTCGGCAATGACGTCCAGAGTGAACGTCAGGCGTTTGGCATTGATTTTGCGCAATATCAACTGCACCGGGCCCACGTGCTGCGGAAGTTTTTCCTTGGTCAGTTTGAATTCGTAGATGTTGCGCTCGTTGAGGCGCTTCAGTTCTTCCACTTCTTCGTGGTTGCGCGCAATCAAGCCGCTCTGCACTCCCAGGTCGCCAATGGTCGTGGTGAGTCTGCCTTTTGTGTCGTCCAGATCTTTACGCGTGGCGGCGACGTCGCTCTTCGTGCCGTTCAATTCGTCGGAAACCTGGCCGAACTGCGTCGATGTTTGCTGCTGCACCTGGCCAATTTGCTGGCGCAAGGCGTCATTGGCAGCCACTTGTTTTTTTTCGTCCTTGCGAACCGCTACGGTCATGCTTCTGGCGCTGGCGAGCTCGTCTTCAGTGAGGTCGAGCTTTTGCTGGGTGACCTGAAGCTGCGTTTTCAGGTCGGCGATGGCGCCGTTGGTCCGGTCCACTTCGGCGGCGAGAGCCGTGGACCGCTTGGCGGCGGCGTCAAACGCCTCAGCGCTTTGCTTCTTCTGCTGGACCAGGGCATATACGAGGTAGCCGATGAGCGCAAGAACCACAAGGAAGCCGATCATTACCCAGCGCGGCGTATAGGCGTACGCCTCCGGCGGGGGCGCGGCCGTATGGCTCTGTGAAAGGTCAGGCAACTCGGTCATCGGTCTCCTCAAAGAGTCTTTGGCTGGCACGAAAATTATGGCCAAGGATCAAACGAAAGTCTACGAGTGACGAACAGCACTGTGCCCATGCGGCCAGCGTGCTTCGACCGTCGTGAACAGGCCGCCGCGCGGGGTGAATTCGCCGCGCACCAGACACCGCACCGGTTTGGTGGCCGCGACGATGTCGCGCAGCATGCGATTCACCGCGTTTTCATAAAAAATTCCGAGATTGCGGTACCCCAGCAAGTACATCTTTAAGGCCTTGAGCTCCAGGCAGACTTTGCGCGGCTGATATTGAATGACGATCACGCCGTAATCGGGCAGGCCGGTCTTGGGGCAGACCGAAGTGTACTCCGGAAAGCGAATGGTGATTTCGTAGCCCGGGAAGTGATTGGGCCAGGTGTCGAGCGCGGGAAGCTTGGTGTTGATTCCCGCGCGGGCGTGAGCCTCAGTGTAGTCGGGCATGTGTATCTCCGGCCGATATTCTACAACGACGAGGCGGCATGCTGCCGAAACGGAGGGAAAATAATGAGAAGTTCAGTACCGGTTTGCACAACGTGCCAAGAATTTAGTGCAGGAAACGGTTGAAGTGCGCGCACCGGTTGCTTATGCTGCGGATGGGGAAGAGTTCCGGGGGCGGGTAAAGAGAGATGATTTGTCCTTCGTGTGGACAGCAGGATTCTGCGCGGTCGCAACGCAAAGGATTTCTCGACGGGTTGGCGACACTCGCGGCGCTCCGGCCGTGGCGGTGCCTGAAATGCAAGCGGCGGTTCTACGCGCGAAAAGTAGCTTGGCACTTCATGCGGCATGCGCACTGCCCGCGCTGCGGGAATCTGGAGCTTCAACATATCGCGAAGGACTGGGTGGAAAAAGGAATGCTGCGATGGGTGTTCCGGCTGCTGGATGCGCCCGCGTACCGCTGCGATCCTTGCCGGCTGAGATTTTATTCGCTGCGGCCGCTGCACGAGTCCCGCGCGCAGAGTACCCAAACTGCGACGGACTAATAGTTGACTAGGAATTGACTAGCCGCCCGCCGGTACACCGCAACTCAGCCATCGAGTTCCGCGCAGTCCGTAAGACTCCTCGCATTGTGTCTCAGCGCGTGAACTATTTTTGCGATGTGCTTGCTAATCGTCGGCTGGCGACTCGAGTGCCGGCCGCGTTGCGCGGCGCGGCTCTGTCCGCCGCAGTTGTACGCCTTTGACGATGACGTAGAGCACGGGGATGAACAGCAGGTTGAGCGAAGTAGCGAATATCATTCCGCCGAACACGGTCGAGCCGACGGACTTGCGCCCCGCAGCGCCCGCGCCGGTGGCCAGCACCAGCGGCAGCACGCCGAGCAGAAAAGCGAAGGAAGTCATGAGAATTGGCCGGAGACGGATGCGGGCGGCTTCGATGGCCGCGTCGTAGAGGTCCATGCCTTTTTCGCGCAACTGTTCAGCGAACTCGACGATCAGGATGGCGTTCTTGCTGGATAGGCCGATGAGCATCACCAGACCGATCTGGCAATACACGTCGTTGATGTTCCCGCGCAAGGACTGGAACAGCAAAGCGCCAAGCATGGCCATGGGAACGGCCATCAGCACGATGAACGGCAGCGAAAAACTCTCGTACTGCGCGGCCAGCGTGAGATACACGACCAGCAAACCGAGTCCGAAAAGCGCTGCGGCCTTACTGCCCGACTGAATTTCCTCCAGCGACAGACCGGACCATTCACAGGACATTCCGCGCGGCAAGACTTTCGCGGCGAGGTCTTGCATCTCGTTGATGGCATCGCCAGAGCTGCGGCCGGCCGCGGCGGAGCCGTCGATTTCGGCGGACCGGAAGAGGTTGTAATGAGTGATGACTTGGGGGCTCGCGGTCTGCGTAATGCTGACCAGATTATCCAGAGGAACCATGCTGCCCGAGGCGGAACGGACGTAGAACTGGTTGATGTCAGTGGGATGCGAGCGGTACTGCTTTTCGGCCTGAACGTACACCCGATAGGAACGATTGTTGAAAGTGAAATTGTTGACGTACACGGAGCCGAGAAAAACCTGGAGCGCATCGGTCAGCTGGCCGAGCGGAATATTGAGGCTCTTGACCGTGCTGCGGTCGATTTTCACGACAAATTGCGGATCGTTGGCGGTGAAGCTCGTGAACAGCCCGGTCAGCCGGGGATCGTGGTTGCCGGACCTGACGAGCTCTCCGGTGTGCTGCTGCAGCTCTTGGAGAGAAGCCGCGCCCTGGTCTTCGACCTCGAATTGGAAACCGCCGAATTGACCGAGTCCTTGAACCGCCGGAGGACTGAACGGCGCGACAATGGCGCCGGAAATCGCGAAAAATGGCCCCCGTACACGACTGATATACGCCGGGGCGCCATGAATGTCGCCCTTGCGTTCCGCAAAGGGCTTTAAGTTGACGAAGACCATGGCGTAATTCGACGCCGACCCGCTAAAACTGAAGCCAGCCACTGAAAAAATGTCTGCAGTCTCCGGCTGGCGCCACAAAATGGCTTCGACCTGATGGCAGATGTTCGACGTGTATTCCAGTGACGCGCCCGAGGGCGCCTGCACCAGAATCATGATGTAGCCCTGATCTTCGTTGGGCACGAATCCGCGCGGCACTTTGTTGAAAACCCAATAGGTCAGTCCGGCGAGGAGCAAGAAAAGGACAGTGGTGGCGAACTTCCAGTTGAAAAGATGGCGCAGCGTAGAGCGGTAAAGATTCGTTCCGCCGGTGATCATGCGGTTGAACGGAGCGAAGATTCGTTTGCCCAAACGGCCTTCGTGCCGATGACCAAGGAAAATCGCGGACAGCGCCGGAGTGAGCGTCAGGGCGTTGAACGCGGAGATGGCCACCGAAAACGCGATGGTGAGGGCGAACTGGCGGAACAGGATTCCGGTGGTGCCAGGGAAAAGCGCCACGGGAACGAAAACCGATACGAGCACGAGGGAAGTGGCGACCACCGCCCCCGCGACTTCGCCCATGGCCACCGATGCGGCGCGGTGCGGCTCGGAGATGCCTTCGTTAATGTGGCGCTGGATGTTTTCAATGACCACGATGGCGTCGTCGACCACCAGTCCAGTGGCCAGGGTGATGCCGAACATGGTCAGCGTGTTGATCGAGAAGCCCAGCACCTTGACAAAAATGAACGTGCCCACCAGCGACACGGGAATGGTGATGGCCGGAATGAACGTGCTGCGCCAGTCCTGCAGGAAAACGAAAATCACAGCGATGACCAGGAAGACGGCTTCAATCAGAGTGATGATGACGTCGCGGATGCCTTCGCTGACGGCAGTGGTAGTGTCGAAGGCGAAACCATATTTCAGACCGGCAGGGAAGGTCGGGGCGAGCTTTTCGAGTGCGGCCTTGCAAAGTGTGTCGACTTGCAACGCGTTCGAGTTCGGAAGCTGCTGGACCGCAAGGCCGATGGCTTCGTGGCCGTCAATGAAGAGATTGTTGCTGTAATCTTGTGCACCGAGCTCCGAGTAGCCGACATCTTTCACCCGCACCAGCGTGCCGTCGCTGCCGGTTTTCAATATGATGTTGTCGAATTCCGCGGGATCGACCAGCTGGCCCATGGCGCGCACGCTGATCTGGAAGGCTTGGCCGGTGGGCGCGGGCGGCTGGCCGATTTGGCCGGCGGCAACCTGTACGTTTTGCTCCTGAAGTGCGTTGACCACGTCCGTCGCGGTGAGCTGCCGAGCCGCCAGCTTTTCGGGATCAAGCCAAACGCGCATGGCATATTCGCGCTCCCCGAAGATGGTAACGTTGGCCACACCCGGAACGCGCTTGATGGCGTCGCTGACGTAAACATCGACGTAATTGCTGATGAACAGGCCGGTGTATTTGTTGTTCTCCGCGTAGAACGCGGCGGCGAAGACAAATCCGGCGAAACCTTTGGTGATGGTCACGCCGTTGGCATTGACCTCTGCGGGGAGCAGTCCCGCAGCAGCCTGGACACGATTCTGCACGTCGACGGCGGCAAGGTCCGGATCGCGTGTAACATCGAACGTGGCGGTGATCGTGCTGGTTCCGTCATTGCCGCTCGTGGAAGTCAAATACTTCAGGCCTTCCACGCCGTTGATGGAACGTTCCAGCGGAATGGTGACGGCGGATTCGACGGTTTGCGCATCCGCGCCGGTGTACGCGCTGGTGACGATCACCTGCGGAGGCGCCAAGTTGGGGAACTGCGCAATGGGCAGCGTAGGAATGGCGACGGCGCCGCCCAGCACGATGATCAGGGCGCAAACCGTGGCAAAAATCGGACGCTGAATGAAAAAATCAACAAACACGCGCCAACTCCGTTTGCTGCAAACAGCACTGCAAGGATTTCGCGAGGCCGCACTTTTTCAATGCGGGTCCGCCGGAACGGCTGAGTTTTCGATCGTCTCCTTCACGGGCATGCCGTCAGCCAGAAATTGAAATCCGCCGACGATCACATGGTCTCCGGCGCTCAGGCCGCTGAGCACCACGTAGTCATTGCCGACGATATCGCCGACCTGAACCTGCTGTTGGCGCGCGACGCTTCCTTTCGCGCCCTGCTGCGCGAGAAACACAAAAACTTGTCCATTGATTCGCTGTGTGGCCAGGACGGGAATCTCCAAGCCTTTCGTTGTGCGCCAGGTAACCCGCGCGTTGACAAATTCGTCGGTGCGAAACGCGCGATTCGCGTTTGGAATCATCGCTTTCGCCAGCACCGTCTGCGTCGGATCGTCCACCTCCGGCGAAATAAAAAAGATGGTGCTGTGTGCGATAACTTTGCCGGAGTCGTCCAGAAGGTCTACCGGCTCGCCGAGGTGCAGTTCGCGCGAGTGCTCCACGGGAACGTAGATATAAGCTTGGAGACTTCCGGGCCGGTCGACGGTCGTCAGCAGAGTGGTATTGGTGACGCGATCGCCCACATGCACGGGGATATCTCCAACGATGCCGTCAGTCGGAGCGGAAACGTTGTAATAATGCAGTTGCGCCTGCTGCTGAGTGACTTGCGCGTCCATCGCTTTGGTCTGCGCAAGCGCTGCGTCGTACGTCGTCTTGGCGGTGTCGAAGTCCTGCTTACTCATGATGCCGTCTTGATAAAGCTTTTCGGCGCGCTCGTACTGCACTTGAGCGTTAGCAAGGGTGGCGGCTTGCGCGTTGCGCGCAGCAACCTGGCTGTTTAAGGTCGCTTCCTGCACTTGGGGATCGATCGCCATGAGCGGCTCGCCCTGCTGAACATGTTCTCCGGAATGAGCGAATATCTTTGTGATCCACCCTTCCACTTGCGGGTTGATGTCCGCGGATTCGCGCGACTTCAGCGTGCTCAAGTATTCAGAGGAATCCGGAATCTTTGTCGGCTGAACGATCTCTGACTTCACCGCCGTGGCGGGAAAACTGCCGGCCGGCCTGGCAGCCGGTTTTGCGCAGCCGCACCCGGCGCCCAGCAACAAGAGAGCCACAGACACGGGCCATCGCCGCGCACGGCGCGGGCATAACTTGGATTTGTAAATACAGCTGCTATCCATGCCTATAACACACCCAGACGAGTTCGCGCCTCTCAGCTAAAACGCGTGAGCTCACGATAAGTTACAACATAATGCCACACGGACAGACGCGCTCCAAGGTTTTAGATCGACGGCGAGGAGTTCGGATTCGCGCGAATTCCCGCGCGAACCGCTAGCTGCTCTTTCGCGCAAGTTTTTTCATGACAAAGGCACGTTTACCGTGCATCGGATAAGCACTGTACTGGTACTAGGCGTTTAATTATATGATTTTTGGTATGCTGATTTTTCCTCCATTCGTATTTTTTTGTTGACAAAGGATTCCGCTGGGAATATTACCTGTGTCATTAAGTGGGTGTGGGCGCAGGGGTGAGCGCCAAAAGCAAAATGAAAATCGGAGGTTTGCGAAAATGCTAGTCCCCTTCAAGAGTTTGCGCATTCGTGTGTCATTCGTTTTTCTTGCGGTTTTACTCGCTGCGGCGGTCACCATGATCGCTCCGAGAGCCGCGTGGGGCCAGGCCACCAGCGCCGGTACGATTACCGGAAGCGTGGTCGATAGCTCAAACGCGATCGTTCCAAACGCGACGGTAACGATCACGCAGACGACCACGGGCGCTGTGCGCACAACCACGACAGACAGTGAGGGACGCTACGTTTTCGCCGACGTTGACCCGGGAACGTATGACCTCCGGATCAGCAAGCAGGGCTTCTCGTCAACGGTCATTTCCCACCAAGTAGTGCAAATCGGTCTCCAGTTGACCGAGAACGTCAAGCTGCAGGTTGGCTCCGTGTCCACCACGGTGACCGTGACGGAAACTCCCGGCGCCGAACTGCAGACCATGACTCCCACGGTGGGCACGACCTTGAGCGGCGCGGTAATCATGAACCTGCCGAATACGACCCGCGACGCCTCGACCTTGGCCGTCCTTCAGCCTGGCCAGAACATCAATGGCGCCACGGGCGGCGAGGAGACCGACCAAAACTCCTTCCAGCTCGACGGAGGCTATGCCACCGACGACATGAGCGGTGACAATAACACTTACATCAAGGCCTTCGGCGGCGACACCGCTGGCGGCGCAGGCGCAATGCACAGCGCCGGCTTCAGCCAGGCGCCCTCCGCTGTTGTCCCCATTCCCGTCGCCAGCATTTCCGAGTTCAAGGTTTCCACGTCCAATCAGACCGCCGACTTCAACGGCGGCGGCGGCAGCCAGGTGCAACTCGAGACCAAGCGCGGCACCAGCACCCTCCATGGCAGCGCCTACGAATACTATCTGGATAACAATTTTGGCGGCGCCAACACTTGGGATAACAACAGCACCGGTACGGCGCAGCCCAGCTCTCACTTCAGCCGGTTTGGCGGAGCCGCCGGCGGTAAAATCCCCAAAGTAAACTTCTTGGGCGGAGGTTGGTATCTCTTCGGCAACTACGAAGGCTTCCGCTTCCCGGAAAGCTCGGAATTTGAGGAGAACTTTCCGCTTCCGTCTCTGCGGGCCGGCATCATCCATATCGTGAACGGTGGCGTCCCCTTTACCGTCAACGTGAACCCCTTCCCGGTCACGGATCCTGGCTGCGGTGCTGCGCCGAAATGCAAACTCGCGTCGGACGGCTTCAGCAGCGTCGGTACACCTGTTCCGACCACCGTATGCCCGGCCGGTCCCTGCGATCCGCGCGGTCTTGGCACGACCATAGACGGCACCCCCACCGGAGCGCCGAACCCCGTCATCGCCCTGTGGAACGCATCTGTGCCGCTGCCGAACGACTGCTCCCAAGGCGACGGCCTGAACTACTGCGGCTACAAGGGCTCCATCTCCACGCCGCAGAGCAGTAACTTCGGCGTCTTGCGCATCGACCACGATTTCGCCCAGAACTGGCACTTCAACGGCACCTATCACTACTACAAGCTGAACAATGTCGTTGATAACCAGATCGACGTCGGCGGGTTCTTCCCCGGAGACACTCTTGGTCAATATGCGGCCATTCGTCAAAAGCCCCAGGAGCCTTGGATCTACACCGCCGGCCTGACCACTAACGTCAGCTCCAACGTCACCAATGACTTTCACTTCAGCTTCACGCGCAACTGGTGGGCTTACGGAGATCCCGGCGGCGTGCCAAACGTGGCAGGCTACCCGGCCGCCCTGGAAATCGGCGGCGAAACCAAAGATAGCTTCCAGCCTTATAACACCGACAACCAGGACGTCCGCACCCGCTACTGGAACGGCCACGACTCCATGTACCGCGATGACGTTACGTGGATCAAAGGAAACCACCTGTTCCAGCTCGGCGGCCTGTACCAGCACAACAACGATACCCATAAGAGAAATGACAACGGCGAGACCATCAACACTTTCGAGCAGTACCTGATCGGAGACGGCAATGGGACGCCTCTCGACTCTGTCGGGATTGACATGACTGGTTACGTCCCGACCGGCATCACCGGCAGTGAGGCCAACAAGTATGGAAACCTGTACTCGATGGCCCTCGGCATGGTTGACCAGACGCAGAGCCTGTATACTCGCACCCCCGGTTCGCTTGAAACAGGCCTGCCCCTCAACCCCAGGACCTCCTGCGCCATTTCCGGCATCGCAGCCACGGCGGCTTGCATTTCGTCGCCGCCGCTGACCAATGACAGCATCATTCCCACGTACAACGGGTACTTTACCGATTCCTGGCACATGAAGCCCACATTCTCTCTGAACTACGGCCTTGGTTACACCGTGGAAATGCCTCCGTACAACGTCAATGGTGGCTTCCAGACCGTTATGGTAGACCAGAATAACAACATCCTGTCCGCCGAGAATTACTTTAATAATGTCAAAACAGCCGCTCTTCAAGGCAACGGTTATGCCCCGCTGATCGGCTTCGACGTTGTCCACAACGTTCAGGATCACTCCCACTATCCCTATAACCCATTCTTTGGCGGCCTCAGCCCGCGCATCGGATTCGCCTGGAATCTCAGGCCCGACACCGTTGTCCGCGCCGGCTACGCGCGCATCTTCGGCCGTATCAATGGCGTCAACCCAATCCTGGTTCCGATGCTCACTCCCGGATTGATGCAACCGGCCACCTGCGGCGGCCCGAACCTCGCGGGCGGCTGCGGTGGTAACCCGACGAACGTCTTCCGCGTAGGCGTGGACGGCGTGAACGCGCCGCTGCCTCCGCCGAGTGCCAATCTTCCCCAGCCATGGTATCCCGGCTTCAATGACGTCGCTACCGGCGCGGGCGAGACCATCGATCCGAATTTCAAGCCGGACCGTTCCGATGAGTTCACTCTCAGCGTCCAGCATCAGTTCGGACCGAAGATCCTTGCCGAAGCCGGTTATATTGGCCGCATCATTGGCAATATGGGTCAGTATTACAGCCTCAGTGCGGTTCCTTACATGATGACCCGCGGCGGTCAGAGCTTCGCCAATGCCTGGGCCAACGTGATGGTCGCCACCAACTACGGCACCAACTTGAGCAACATTCCCAACCAGCCTTTCTTTGAGAACGCCCTCGGTGGGGCCGGTTCGGCTTACTGCAGCGCAACCAACCCGGCGACGCATCTCCCATTTACTAGCTGTACGAATGCATTCGTTAACAATAGTGCCGGCCTAATGGCATCATCGGACGCGTTCGACGCCTGGGGCAACGTGGCCAGCCCAGGTAACGGAGCGCCGAGCGCTTGGGTGTTCGGTCGGAGCTTCACGAACGAGGCGATCTCGGCAACCTGCAGCGGAGCAGGCGTCGGGATAGGATGCAATGGCCAGTCGCCGTCGATTCTCACAACGGTCAGCAACGGCTTTGGAAACTACAATGCTGGCTATCTGCAGTTGAGCACCACGAACTACCACGGCCTGACTTTGCACACCAACTTCCAATATAGCAATGCGCTGGGTACCGGCAGCGTTGTCCAGGCTACTAGCTCATTCGCTAGCGTTGATGCCTTCAACTTGCAGAACGCCTATGGTCCTCAGTCGTACAACGAGAAGTTCGTCATGAATCTCTTCCTCAATTACGCCGTGCCGTACTTCTCGTCCCAGCAAGGCATTGTGGGTCACGTGCTCGGCGGATGGAGTTTTGCGCCGAACTTCGTGTACGGCAGCGGCTTCCCGATCGAGCTCGGAACGGCCAATGCCGACTGCGGATCCTTCGGCGAATGCAACACAGCCTTCGTTGGCGCGCAGGAGAACGGTATCATCACCACGAATCTAAACTACAGCGCCACCGAAAAGCCGGGTTTCGGGAGTATCTGCGGCACCGGCGGCGCCGGTTACAACGTGTTCAGCAACCCTGACGCAACCTGCCCAGTGAACGGCGGCATATTCGGCGATCCAGTTCGCAGCCCCATCCTGGGCTTGGATGGACAAATCGGGGGCGGCGGTCCGCTGAAGGGCCTGCCCTTCTGGAATCTGGATCTGGGCATCACCAAGAACATCAAAATCAGGGAGCGGCTCAGCGGCTCCTTGTACTTTGATTTCACTAACGTGTTGAACCACATGCAGCCTAACGATCCCGCCTTTAACATCTTCGACCCAACCGACTGGGGCGTGCTGGGCGGCGGCGGGAACCTGCAGGGCAATACGCCTCGCCAGATGCAACTCGGCTTGAGTATTGACTGGTAGGCCGTAGCGAGGTATCAACAATTTACGAGGCCGGGAGTGATCCTCCCGGCCTTTTTTTTCGCTCGCTCTCCGCGCTCGTAATCACGGAAGCCCGCATTCACTCTTTCAGTCTGAGTGGCGCCCAATCCGCGCCGTAAGCCCGCTCTTGGACGCTCTTTTTTTGACGCAGTCGTGCCCATATCGTGTTAGATTCACCAGTTTTGCGCGGAGGTCATCATGAGCCATCGCAATCGTCTGTGCAGTTTGATTTGCCTTGTGGCGTGCACCATCGCTGGCGTGCTTGTTTCTCCGGGTACTGTCCTTGCGCAGAATTCCCCGGCGGCGAGTCCGCTGAGCCAGCTCCAATACCGTTTTGTTGGACCCATGGGCAATCGCGCGGACGCGATTGTCGGCGAGCCCGGCAATCCCAACGTCGTGTACATCGGTGCGGCGGCGGGAGGAATTTTCAAGACCAGCGACGGCGGCATCGACTGGCAGCCGATTTTCGATAAGCAGGACGTCGCCGCCATTGGCTCTCTGGCCATCGCGCCATCAGCCCACAATATCGTCTGGGCCGGCACTGGCGAGCCATTCCTCATCCGGCCCGATTATCCGATGGGCGACGGCATTTACAAATCGATTGACAGCGGACGCACCTGGCAGCACATGGGCTTGGAGCTGACCGGCCATATCGGCCGCATCGTGGTCGATCCGCGCGATCCAAATACCGTTTTCGCATGCGCGCTCGGGCAGGCGTATCGCCCGCAGAAGGAGCGCGGCATTTTTCGCTCTAAGGACGGCGGGAAAACCTGGGAGCAGGTGCTCTTTGTGAATGAGGACACCGGCTGCTCCGAGCTCTCCATGGACGCGCACGATTCGCAAACCCTGTTTGCGGGCATGTGGCAGGTGGAAATTCGCACCTGGGATTTGAAGAGCGGCGGCCCCGGCGGCGGCGTATACGTTTCCCACGACGGCGGCGACACGTGGAAAAAACTTTCCGGCAATGGATTGCCCGCGGCCGATGAGCCCGTCGGCAAAACGGCAGTCCAGGTGGCGCCCGGCGATTCAAACCGCGTGTACGCCCTGATTGAGGAGAAAACGCCCAGCCTCTATCGCTCCGACGACGCCGGAAAAACCTGGGAGCTCGTCAATCAGCAGCACGTAATGTCTGAGCGCGCGCCCTATTACGTGCGCTTCGCCGTCGCGCCCTACAACGAAAATCTTCTCTTCTTCGTTTCCGTCGGCTTCAGCATTTCCGTCGACGCAGGCCACACCAGCATCATTCCCGGCTTTGGCGGCGAAGGAGGAGCCAATCCCACTGGACTTGGCTCCGCAGGCGGCGACAATCACGATGTCTGGTTCGATCCGCTGAATCCTAGCCGCGTCATGGTCGCCAACGATGCGGGCGGCTCAATCAGCCTTGATGGCGGCAAGAACTACGCGCGCGTGCAATTGCCGATTGCGCAGCTCTACCACGTCTACACGGATAGCCGGATTCCCTACAACGTCTACACCAACCGCCAGGACGGCACTTCGTTTCGCGGCCCCAGCAATAATCTGGAGGGCGCGGGCGGCTTTTTCGGCGGCGGCATCTCCACCGGCGAGTGGACGCACGTCGGAGGCTGCGAGAGCGGATTTACCATTCCCGATCCCGCGGACAACAACATCATTTGGTCGGCGTGCTATGACGGCGAGCTCACCCGCATGGATTTGCGTACCGGCGAAGCCCGCAGCGTCACCGTCTGGCCCGACGCCACTTACGGCTGGGCGCCCGCCGACGTGAAGTATCGCTGGCACTGGACTTTTCCCATCGATGTGTCACCGCACGATCACAATCGCGTCTACGTCGGCAGCCAATACGTCCACGAAACTGTGAATGGCGGCCAAAGCTGGCGCGTCATCAGTCCCGACTTGACCACCAACGACAAGAGCCATCAGCAGAATTCCGGCGGACTTGCCACGGACAACTTGATGACCTTTGACGGCTCCACGCTCTACGCCATCGCCGAATCGCCCGTCACCGCCGGCCTCATCTGGACGGGAAGCAATGACGGCCAAGTGAACGTCACCCGCGATGGCGGCAAGAATTGGACCAACGTCACCAAGAACATTCCCAATCTTCCGCCGTGGGGCACCGTGGAAAATATCGAGCCGTCGCATTTTGATGCCGGCGCGGCCTACATCTCCGTGAACCTTGAGCAGGTCGGCAATTACGATCCCTACGTTTACAAAACGGCCGATTACGGCCAATCGTGGACGCTCATCGGTAGCGACGTGCCCAAATCGATGAATAGCAGCGCGCATTGCGTCATCGAAGACCCGGTCCGCAAAGGCATGCTGTACCTGGGCACTGACAATTCCGTCTACGTCTCCTGGGACGATGGCGGCCACTGGACAGCTTTGCGAAACAATATGCCTCCCGCGCCCGTCTATTGGCTGACGCTGCAGCCGCAGTTCAACGACTTGGTGGTGGCAACCTATGGGCGCGGTCTCTATATTTTGGACGACGTGACGCCGTTACGCGAATTCAACGGGACCGGCGACGCCGATGTAAAGCTTTTCAATCCGCGTCCGGCTTATCGCTTTCGCACGTTCGATAATACGCGTGAAGCCGAAACCGGCAGCCATGTGACCGGCGCAAACCCCCAGTACGGCGCGGACATTAATTTCTACTTAAAATCCGCTCCAAAGAATGCGGAGATCACCATCGCTGCCGAAGGCAAAACCATTCGCACCATCAAGCTCAAAGATCTGAAGCCCGGCCTCAATCGCGTCTGGTGGGATTTGACCTACGATCCCGCCACGGAAGTAAAGCTGCGCACCAGCCCGCCGGGCGAGCCGTGGGTCGAGATTCCCAAGGAAGGCTTCCGCCCGCTGGTGAGTTGGATTCATTTCAATGGCGCGCCACGCGCCGCGCCGGGAAAGTACACGGTCAAGCTCGCCATCGGCGGCAAAGAATCGTCTGCGCCGCTCACGGTCTTGCCGGATCCCAATACTCTCGGCACGCAACGGGATATCGAGACGCAGGTGCAGTTCCTTTTGAAGATCCGCGGCGAAATGAGCGACACAGCCGATATGATCAATCACATCGAATGGACGCGAAAGCAGACAGAAGGTGTCGAAAGCATGTTCGCCGGTGAAGACAAATGCGCCGCCGTCGTGAAAGCGGCGAAGGACCTGGAACAGAAAGAAATCGCCGCCGAAGGGAAGTTGATGGATGTGCATCTCACCGGCCGCACCGAAGATTCTTTCCGCGCGCCGATGGGTTTGTACGGCCGGCTGTCGAATCTTGGAGCGCTCTTGAATGGCGCTCCCGGCGAAGGCTCCAGCGGCGCTGATTTGCCGCCCACCGATCAAGCTCTCGAAGTGCACGCGCAGCTTCAGCGCGAGATCGCTGACGCACGTCGCGCCTTCAGCGAGCTGCGAGACAAGGACGTGGCGGCGTTCAATGCCACGCTAAAGGCCGATCACGTGGACATGGCCATATTGCCGTAATCCGCCGCGATGATTTTTTCTGGACGCTGCCGTTTCAGGCGACGCGTAGCGATTTTGCAACACAGCGAATTCACTTTATGGGGAGGATGGAATGTTAAGAGCGTCAGCGGTGCCGAAGTTCGTGGGGGTGCTCGTGAAAAATCTCGCTTTGAGTTTTTGTCTGTTTGGCGCGCTTGCGCTCGTGGGCACCAGCCTGTCCACGGCCGATACCACGCCGGGCCGCGATCCCAAGCAGCCGGTAGACCAGGAGTACACCCAGAAAATCCAGAAGTACACCACCGAGCCTTACTTCACTTCGCCGCTCGTCGATTATTTGCCTGCGTCCAAGACCGTGCCCACGCCGGAAAAAGTCCTCGGCGACATCGCCGGCGCGCCCGGCATTCTGCCCTATGCCGAGCAGGTCTACGCCTACATGCGCATGCTCGAGAAAGCCAGCCCGCGCGTGAAAGTCTTCTCCATCGGCCACACCGAAGAAGGCCGCGAAATGATCGCCGTCGCCGTTTCTTCTGAAGCCAATCTCGCGCATCTCGAAGAAAATCGCGCCAAGCTCGCGCAACTCGCCGACCCGCGCACCATTCATTTCGATGACGCCGCTGCCGACAAAATCGCCGATTCCGTCGTCCCGGTTTATTACATCACCGGCACGATTCATTCCACCGAAACCGGCGCGCCCACCGCGTTGATGGAGATGGCCTATCGCCTCGCGGTCGACGACAGCCAATACATTCAAGACATCCGCGACCACGTCATCACCCTCATCACTCCCGTCGTCGAAGTCGACGGTCGCGACCGTATGGTCGACCTGTATCACTGGCATCTCGCGCATCCGCAGCAAAACTATCCGCAACTGATGTACTGGGGCCATTACGTCGCCCACGACAACAATCGCGACGCCATGGGCATGACCCTGGCCCTCAGCCGCAACGTACTCAATACCTTCGTCGGCTGGGACGCGCAAGTTCTCCACGACCTCCACGAATCCGTCCCCTTTCTTTATGACGACACCGCCGGCGACGGCCCCTTCAACGCCTGGGTCGATCCCATCCTCACCAACGAATGGGAAATTCTCGGCTGGCGCAACGTGCAGGACATGACCAAATTCGGCATGCCCGGCGTTTTCACCCACGGTGAATTCGACACTTGGTCTCCCGGCTATCTGATGTTCTTCGCCGCTATGCACAACGGAATCAGCCGCCTCTATGAAACCTTCGGCAACGGCGGCGCGGATACCGAACAGCACACCCTTGATCCGAGCGAAACTTCGCGCACCTGGTGGCGGCAAAATCCTCCGCTCTCTTCCGTGCTTTGGTCCCAGCGTGACAACAACAACTACGAAGAGACCGGCCTGCTCACTTCTCTGCATTTCTTCTCCGACAATCGCCAGATGTTCCTGAAAAATTTCTATATCAAGTCAAAACGCTCCGTGATGAAGCCGCAGGAAGAAGGCCCCGCCGCCTATGTTTTGCCGGCGAACGACCCGCGCCTCGGCGCCCAGGCTGACTTGCTCCGCGTTTTGCAGCTCCAGCACTGTGAAATCTCGCGCGCCACGTCGGCATTTTCCGTCACCGTGCCGGCAAAAACATCCACCGGCCATTCCCACGCCATGCCAAAATCCGGCACGGATAGCGACGCCGAAGCTGCCAAGACGACCACCGTTGATCTTCCTGCCGGCAGCTACATCATTCGCATGGACCAGCCCTATTCGCGCATTGCCGACGCATTGCTCGATTATCAGTATTGGGCTCCCGACGACCCGCAGAAGACTCCTTACGACGACACCGGCTGGACCTTCGGCGAGCTTTTCAATGTCAAAGTCATGCGCGTCACCGACCCGAAAGTCCTCGACGTGCCCATGGAGAGCGTCACCACCGTCGCCGCGCCCAGCGGCGTTTCCGGCAGCGGAACCGTTTTCGCCATCAACGCCAACGGCGACACCGCGCTGGCCACGCTGCGCTACAAAGTAAAAGACGCGCAGATCGACGCGACCGAGGAACCGTTCGAGGCCGGCGGCCACCAATTCAATCGCGGAACCTTTTTGATTCACAATATGAGCACTTCCGATTTGCAGACCGCCGTCGCCGATCTCGGCCTGCAAGCCTATGGCCTCGATTCCGCGCCTTCGGTGAAAACGCATCCCGTGCGCGCCGCGCGCGTGGCGCTCATGCATACCTGGCTGAGCACGCAGACCGAAGGCTGGTGGCGTCAGGCGCTCGACACCATGCACATTCCTTACGACTACATCAGCACCCAGACCGTCGCCAAGGAAGCAGATCTCAATTCCAAGTACGACGTGATTCTGTTCCCGCCGGTCGGTCGGTTGAGCCCCGACTTGATTATCAACGGCATCTCCACCGATTGGGGCAATCCTCTGCCGTGGAAGAACACTCCGGAAACGCCGAACATCGGCAAGCTGGACTCGACCGATGACACGCGGCCGGAGCTCGGCTGGGAGGGCGTCGCGCACCTGCAGGACTTCGTGAAGAAGGGCGGCGTGCTCGTCACCGTGATGGACACCGCCAATCTCGCCGTCTCCCTCGGCTTCACCCACGGCGTCACCGTTGGCCGCTCGCAACGCGAACGCATCGTCGGCAGCGTCGTGCGCACCGATATCGTTGATTCCTCGAGCCCCATCGCTTACGGATATGGCGACCAGCTATCGGTTTACTGTTCCGATTGCCCCGCGTTCGACGTCAGCAGCACCGCGGGCCGCGGCGGTTTCCGCCGCCTCGGCGCGGAAATCAATGGCCGCCCCACGGGCCGCGGCACCATCGGCGATCCGGATTTTGTCGTTGGACGCAAGGATGAACCGGCCCCGGTTGAGCCGAGCGTCCAGCCGTGGGAGGCCGAACCGGTCACCACGGAACAATTGCGCAACGGCATCGGCGTGATTCCGCCGCAGTATCGCCCGCGCGTGATTTTCCGCTACGCCGATGCACACGACCTGCTCGTCTCCGGATTGGTCGAAGGCGGCGACGAAATCGCGCAGCATCCCGCGATCGTCGACGTTCCCATGGACTCCGGCCACGTCGTGCTCTTTGGGAATAACCCCGTCTATCGCGGCGAAACCGAGGGCACCTACTCGCTCGTCCTCAACACCATCATGAATTTCGACAGCCTGAATGCGGGAAGGAAGCTCGATAAGCAGTAGCTTGTTGAGGCCGCGAAATGTTCTTTAATTCTGTCATCCCGAACCCGGTCGCGATTTCTGCGAACGGCGGTGAGGGATCTGCTTTTTTCGCGCGGGGAACTCCTCTCAGCCCGGCACTTCGGTAAGGGTGGCGCTCGCCCGCCCGCTGATTTTGTAGCGCAAACCGCCGCCTTTTCACGCCCTGCGGCTTTTTCTCTTTTTAGGGTTGACATCTTACCCAAGCGCGCCTAGACTCAGGTCATATGTCTACCCAAGAACAGCAAGAACGTCTCGAACTTCTCCAAGGCACCCTGGATTTACTCATCCTGCGCACGCTGATCTTTGGCTCGCAGCACGGCCAAGGCATCGCGCGCGCCATCCAACAAACTTCCGACGAAGAGCTCCTCGTCGAGCACGGCGCCCTTTACCCCGCGCTCCAACGCCTCGAGGAACGCGGCTGGATCTCCGCGAAGTGGGGAACCTCCACCAATAACCGCAAGGCCCGCTTTTACTCGCTGACCTCCGCCGGCCGCAAACAACTGGCGACAGAAACCACCAAATGGAACCGGCTGACGGCAGCGATCGGACGCATTCTGGAGTCCGAGGAGGGTTAGCCCATGTTGCCAAAAATGTTCGGAAAAATGTTCCGTCGCAAGCGCAACACCAGCGACTTCGGTGCCGAAATCCAAGCCCACATCCAATTGGAGATCGAACGCCTGCACGAACAGGGCCTCAGCGACGAGGATGCCCACAACGCTGCGCATCGCGCTTTCGGCAACGTCACCCATGCCCAGGAACACTTCTACGAATCCAGTCGCTGGCTCTTTTGGGATAATCTCTGGCGGGACACTCGCTACGCCTTCCGCATGCTGCGCAAATCTCCCAGCTTCACGCTCGTCGCCATCCTCACTCTGGCCCTCGGCATCGGCGCAAACGCCGTGGTTTTTGGTGTTTTGAATGCGCTGATCCTGCGCCCGCTCAATGTGCCTCATGCCGAGAGCCTCTACGGAATCCAGCATGGAAACGAGGCTTCCTCGTATCAGTCGTATCCCGACTATCTCGATCTGCGCGATCGCAACCACACCTTCGATGGCCTGGCAGCATATAACGGCGCTCAGGCGGGGCTGGACACCGGCGAAAATCCATCCCGTGCCTGGCTCTATGAAGTGAGCGGGAACTACTTCGACGTATTAGGCGTTCAGCCTTATCTCGGCCGTGTCTTGCACGCCTCCGATGAGCACGGCCCCAACAGCGCTCCGTATATCGTGCTCAGCTATGGGTATTGGCACACCCGTTTTCAGGATGATCGTGGCGTAGTGGGACGTACCGTTCGGCTCAACAAGCATCCCTTCACCATCGTCGGTGTGGCCCCACCTGAATTCCACGGGACATTAGTGTTTTTCAATCCGGATTTCTTTATACCGATAGTCAACGCGGAGCAATTGGACGCGCAGAATGACCTGAACGCGCGCGGCAAGCGTTGGGTTTTTATGACCATGGGACATACGAAAGCGGGGGTCACTTTGCCGCAGGCTGTTGCTGATCTGAACTCGATTGGCTCGTGGCTGGAGAAAACCTATCCCAAGGACGATGACCAAAGGAGCTTTACCCTGGCGTGGCCAAGCCTTTATGGCGACTATCTTGGCCGGCCGGTGCGCGCATTTCTTACGGCCTTGATGCTCCTGGCGGGATTAATTCTGTTGGCTGCCTGCGCCAACCTCGGCAGTCTGTTTGCCGCGCGCGCCGCTGACCGTTCCCGCGAAGTGGCTCTGCGACTTGCGCTTGGAGCGAGCCGCGCACGCATTTTGAGGCAGCTATTTACCGAAGCTATGTTGCTTTCACTCGGCGGAGGCGCTGTCGGACTCTTGGGCAGCGTTGTGCTGTTGCGAGGGCTGAGCCTGTGGCAGCCATTTTCCAGATGGCCCATCCATGTGCCGGTGAGCCCGGACGCAAATGTTTATGCAGTAACTTTGCTGCTGGCTCTCGCGAGTGGATTCCTGTTTGGTGCCGTCCCGGTCAGGCAGGTGCTTCGCACGGACCCCTATGAGATCGTCAAGTCAGGATCACTCGGCCGGGTTGGGCGGCGGATTACGGTCCGAGACCTGTTGGTTGGCGTGCAGATTGCCATCTGTGCGGTGCTGGTCACTTCTTCGATGGTTGCCGTGCGTGGACTGCAACGCTCGCTGCATAGCAATTTCGGTTTTGAACCGCAGAACACCATCCTGGCAGATACGGATCTGAGCATGGCTGGTTACAGCGGCGACGGAGTGACCGAAATGCAAAGGCGCATGATCGATGCCGTGGAGACAATTCCTGGGGTAGAGTCTGCGGGATTAATTGATGCGGCGCCATTAGTCAATGGGGGTTATCAGGGGTCGCTTATTTTTTCCGATGAAACAACAGACCTGAGGCCATCAAATGCCGTCGCTGATTCCTTCATGTTCGGTATCTCTCCGGAATACCTCCACGCGGCAGGCACCGCCTTGCTGGCTGGGAGGACGATCACATGGCATGACGACAAAAACGCGCCGCGCGTGGCGGTGATCAACCAGGAGTTTGCGCGCAAGACTTTTGGCTCCGTAACAAACGCCATGGGCAGATACTTCAAGAAGCGGGATGGGATGCGCATCCAAGTGGTTGGTATCGTAGAAGACGGAAAATATCAGACCCTCACGGAAGACCCACAGCCGGCGATGTTTCTCCCCATCCTGCAATTGCCATCGACTCAGACGTCGATGGTGGTGCGTTCAAACGCGGTGCGCACCGGCGAGGTGCGTTCAAACAACGACCCGCAGCAACTGGCCGCAACCATCCGGAGTAAAGTGCGGGACCTGGATGCAGGTCTGCCCCTTTACATCCAACCGTGGAACAGAGAACTAGACAACGCTCTGTTTCCTGCGCGTATGGCGGCGATGTCGCTCGGTGTCCTGGGCCTGATGGGCGCGATGCTCTCCATCACCGGCATCTTCGGGATGGCCGCGTACGCGGTCAGCAAGCGCAAGCGGGAACTGGGAATTCGTATCGCCCTCGGTGCGCAGCGCAAGGAAGTGCTGCAAGCAGCGTTGGGACGCGCATTCAAATTGCTCGCTTTTGGTTCCGCGGCAGGATTGCTCCTGGGAATTCTGGCCAGCCGCGTGCTCGCTTTCATCGTCTATCAGGCAACACCGCGCGATCCGCTGGTCTTAGCCGGCGTTGTTCTAGCGATGCTGTTGCTGGGCTTGCTGGCTACGTGGATTCCCGCGCAGCGCGCCCTGTCAGTTGATCCTGTGATCCTGCTGCGCGAGGAGTGAGTTCTGAAGTCGTGTAGCGCGGACCTGCGCTGTTCAGGTCTGCGGCATTTTTTGCTTTTGCCTTTGTAGGGGCGGCTTTACGCCGCCCGGCAGTTCGCGTAGTGCAGGGCCATCTTTTCAAGCTCTGCGGAGGACAACGATGTTCGGACGCAAGCGCAAGGCCAGCGACTTCGGCGCCGAAATCCAAGCCCACATCCAGTTGGAGATAGAGCGCTTGCGCGAACAGGGCCTCAGCGACGAGGATGCCCATAACGCTGCGCATCGCGCTTTCGGCAACGTCACCCATGCCCAGGAACACTTCTACGAATCCGGTCGCTGGCTCTGGTGGGAACATCTCTTGCAGGACGTTCGTTTTGCCCTGCGCATGCTGCGCAACTCCCCCAGCTTCAGCGCCGTCGCCATCTTGACCATCGCTTTGGGCATCGGCGCCACCACCGCGATTTTCAGCGTGGTGGACGCTACGCTGTTGCATCCGCTGCCGTACCCGCAACCCGAGCAGCTCGTCAGCGTCGTGGACGATCTTGCCGGCTTGGGCGCGCACGATGTTGGGTTGAATGAGCCGGAGTGGCAGGATCTCCAACATTCCGGCATTTTCGAATACGTTTCGCCCACGTGGTACGACGAAAACAATCTCACCGGATCGTCGCAGCCCGCGACCGTTCGTTTGCTTATCGTCGCGCCGGATTATTTTGCGCTTCTGGGCGTCAAACCGCAGTTGGGCCGCATTTTCAATCCCAACGATTATCGACCCGGATTTACGCAGGAAGTGCTCATCAGCAACGACCTGTGGAAGGGGCTCTTCGGAAGCGACCCGCACATTCTTGACAAAAGCATACGCTTGGATACCGACTTGTATCGCATCGTCGGCGTCATGCCTCCCGGCTTTCACGCCCCGGCGCGAACAACGGAAGAAAGAAATACCGAAATCTGGGCCGCAACCAGTTTTTACGGCCCGCCAATGGTTGATAACCCGCCGCGCAACAGGCGGAATATTCCGGAAGCAATTGCCCGCCTCAAACCCGGGCTCACGATTGCCGCGGCGCAAAGCCGCGTTGACGCGCTGGTTGCAGCTTTGCAGAAACAATATCCCGCCGATTATCCGCAGCAGAGCGCCTGGAGAGTGCGCTTGGTGCCGCTCCAACAGACCGTCGTTGGCGATGTTCGCCAGTCGCTGATTCTCCTCCTTGGCGCCGTCGGCCTGGTCCTGCTGATCGGCTGCGTGAACGTTGCCAATCTCCTGCTCGCCCGCGCCAGCGCACGAGGACGCGAAATGGCCATTCGGCAGGCGCTCGGAGGCGCACAAACACGGCTCATCCGCCAACTGCTCACCGAGAGCGTGCTCCTTTCTCTGCTCGGCGGAATCGCCGGTTTGGCGATTCTTTTCTGCACCAAAGGATTTCTGGCGCGGCTCGTGCCTGACAGTCTGCCGCGCCTCAATGACATTTCGATCAGCTGGAGCGTTTTGCTTTTCGCTCTCTTTGCGTCGCTCGTCGCCGGCGTGATCTTCGGCCTCGCGCCCGCCTTGCACGCCAGCCGCCTGGACTTGACTCACATGCTCAAGCAGGAAGGCCGCGGCTCGACGGGCTCCGGCCAGCAGGCGCGCACGCGCCGCGTGCTCGTAGTTACCGAATTTGCGCTTTCTCTCGTGCTGATGAGCGCCGCCAGCCTCCTGCTGCACAGCTTCTGGGATTTGCTGAATGTGCGGCCGGGATTCAATCCGCAAAATGTGATCTCCATCCGGACGCGTCTTCCTTATCCCAACGATACCAAGATTGACAAGTACGCAACGGCTTCTCAGGAGGCGCCCTTCATTCGCGAAGTGCTTCGCCGCACCGCAACTCTGCCGGGAGTCCAGGAAGTAGCCCTCGGCGATCCCTCGTCGATTCCATTGGACCAGAGTCAGCGGCAGCTAAACCTGACCGTCGATGGCCAGTTCTTCTTCGCCCTCGAGGGACGCGCCATTCCGAGCGACCAGCCTCCTGCCGTCGAACGCCACAGGGTCACGCCGGACTATTTTCACCTGCTGGGGATCCCCCTGCTGCGCGGCCGCTTTTTCAACGAACTGGATAACGAGGAGGCCGCGCAAGTTGCTATTGTCAATGAGGCCTTCGCGCGAACCTACTGGCCAAACCAAGATCCCTTGGGCAAGCGCTTCAAGTCCACCAGAGCGGACTCTCCCTGGATTACGGTTGTCGGCATCATCGCCAACGCAAGGACGGAATCGCTCGCCGAATCGAACCTCCCGCAAATCTATATCAACTTGTATCAGGACGGGGTCAAACATCTGGCGATACTTTTGCGCGGACATCTCGACGCCGCTGCGATTCCCGGAGAGGTGCGCAAAGAAGTGCAGTCTGTCGATCCCACGCTTCCCGTTTTCGGGGCGCAGACGCTCAACGAAACCGTATCCGCGTCTCTCTCCGAGCGGCGCTTCTCGATGGAAATGGTCGCGCTGTTCGGTCTGACTGCCTTGCTTCTCGCCGGCCTGGGAATTTATGGCGTGATTTCCTACGTTGTTAGCGAGCGCACCCACGAAATCGGTATTCGCCTGGCGCTCGGAGCGCAAAGGCGCAACATCATGCGCATGGTTCTGCGCCAGGGATTTCGACTCGCTATCGCTGGCGCTGCCGTCGGACTCCTTGGCGCGCTAATCGTCTCGCACTTGATGGCAAACCTGCTCTACGGTGTAAGTCCGTATGACCCGCTCACCTTTGCGGGCGTGGCAATCGTGCTGACGGTTGTCGCGCTCGCCGCCTGCTACATTCCCGCGCGCCGCGCCATGCGCGTCGACCCCATCGTCGCCCTCCGCTATGAATAAATCCCGCCACCCTCAGTTTAACTTCCTTTCGCGCGCTTCATCCGCGCGATGTAGTGGTCGCCCAGAGTCGCGTTTACCCCGAGCTTCTAGTGACTCCGCGGTTTTCCTTGGTTCATTATCGATCACGTATTGACGGAATGACGTGACTCGGCCATACTAGTACACAGCTCTAAAGGTATCTGAGGAACGATCTCCAACAAAAAGGATACGGCCCGGCCCCGTATGCTTCTGATTCCCTCTCGGTTGCGTTTGCAGCGCTTGTGGATTTTCCTTGCCCTCCTGCAGCTTGCTTTGATTACCTTCGGTTGTGGCGGCGGTGCGGGCAGCCAACAGCAAGAATCTCCCCCTCCCCCTCCTCCTGCTACTCCCGACTTTAGCCTGGCCGCGGTTCCAACCACGGCAACCGTCTTCCCAAACTACGCAACACCAGTTGCCATATCCGCAACCGCCGTCAACGGATTTAGTTCACAGATTTCGGTGCAGGTGACCGGTTTGCCTGCCGGTGTATCCGCAGCGCCAGCAAGTTTCACCCTCGCTCCGGGCACTGCACAGAACGTGCTTTTGTCTGCGTCTGCGAGCGCCTCCCCAAACACCACAACCGCCACATTTACCGGCACGTCGGGTTCGCTGGGCCACTCCGCTGACGTGAATGTCTCCGTCTCTCAACAAACCGTGGCCGTATTACCAAGGCGCACCCGCTATGTCCGTTCTGATGCCATTACCGAATATGGTTACTCGCTGAATACTCATTGGGTGTTATTTCACAGCCCCACTTCCCGTTTTTTCGTGACCGATCCATATTCAAATCAGGTATTTGTATTTGATTCCGCCACGGAAACGGAGATCGGCAGCATTCCGGCACCCGGTGCTTACGGGATAGATGAAACTCCTGACCAGAGCACCTTGTACGTCGGAACGCTAATCGGTGATGTTTACACGATCAACCCCGTCTCTATGACGGTCACGCAGCGATATCTGGCTTCACAAATTGGGCCCTCCGGCTACCAATCCTTGATCGCTCTGCCTCTCTCCAACGGCAGGGTCGCCCTGTTGGGCGCCCCAGGCGGCATCCCCAGCGTTGACGGGTCCGGCAGTTTTGCGGTGTGGAACCCGACGAGCAATTCCATCACTATCTACGGCTCCGGGCAGGTTTGCAATTCTCTGGGAAACATTGGAGGTTTTGCCCTGAGCGTGGACCGCACGACGGTAATCCTCGGAGGCATCAGCGGCGGTGGACTCTGCGAAGTGAATGCTACTACAGGACAATCGAATTACACCGGGACCCAAGGCTCATCGATTCAAATCGTTCTATCACCCGATGGCAATTACCTCGCTGTGCCTATTTATCCGACTCAGGTTGTGCTGTATAACGCGCACACTCTCGCTGAACTGAATCAGTTCACCGTCGCCGGCGACACCAGTTCGGCGTCCAATCTTGTATTCAGCGCGGATTCCCAGACTCTTTTTGTCCCCAACAACACTGACGTCTACGCCTACAACGCGGCGACCGGCAAACTGGCCGGCTGGCTGCCCAATATCGTCGTGGAGCCCACCAGTGGCGGCGGAAACGTAGGGCCCGCTGCCAATCCCAATTACGAAGTCTACGATAACACTGGCTTGCTGGTGGGTCCGGCGGAAGAAGGGCTGGGTTTTCTAGACACCACCACGTTGCAAACGGGGCCCGTCGACTCGTCGTACGTCAACGGCTACCTCACTCCCGCAACGGGTCCCACCAGCGGCGGAACCCAGGTGCAGTGGTCATTGCCGAATGTCACGGGAACTCTCAGCCCGACGGTTTATTTCGGCGGCAATCAAGCTCCCTCCGCGTCGGTAAGTTCGGGAACTGCCACCGTTACCACTCCTTCCGGTGATCCGGGACCCGTTCCTGTCTATCTCTTTGCGCCTGATGGGGGAATGCAGCTGCTTCCCGATGGCTTTAGCTATGGTCCGAGCATTCTCGAGGTCACTCCCAACCTATCAACAGCCGACGGCGGAGGATCCGGCGTGGTCTACGGCTACGGGTTCGGCCCCACCAATGCGACCACGCTTCCGGCAAATTTGAGTGTTACTGTGGGCGGTGTACCTGCCACGATTCTTGGTTTCATCGGCCAAGCTTATAACACTATCGCGCCGCCGTTCCCACTGCAGGCAATCGTGTACACGATTCCCCCGGGATCTTCCCGCTCTTCTGCCGAAGTTACCGTCACGTCGAGCTCCGGTGGGACCTCGCCACCAAACGCTTTATCTTACCTTCCCGCTACGCAACAGTATCCGCTCCCCGGCTCTCAACTGGCGCAGGGCATCTACGATCCTGTGCGCGATGTCTACTATTTCACCGACGCCAATCAGATTCAGGTCTTCTCCCTGACCCAGAGCCAGTGGCTCTCTCCCATTGGCATTCCCGCTCCGACGGGAGCTGCGCAAAGGCTCTGGGGAATCGCGCTCTCCCCGGACGGCACCAAGCTCGCCGTCGCCGACGCCCAAGCCGATGTGATTTATCTCATCAATCCGGCGAACACCTCGTCCATACAAACCTTTCCCGGCCCGTCGCAGTCGGGTGTCACCTCTCAACCTGCCGGCGTTGCCGTAAGCGACGCAGGAATTGTTTACTTCACAGTTGCTGTCGAGGGAGTTTCGAATGGGAACGGCTTTTACCAACTGGATACCACCACAGGCGCTTTGACTGTTCTCGGGAACGGCAATCCCGGCTTGCAGTCGTACGAAGGGTCAAACGATCTCTACCAAAGGACCGAAATCAGTTCGGACAATAGCCACGTTTTTTTCAACAATGACGGCTTCGTTTTCAATATTGATACTGCGACAGACGCAATCTCCCCTCTGACCCTCGACCCAGGCTGTTGCTACGGCAACTATGACGTCGCTCTTTCCAGCAGCCAGACACAATTTGAGGCCAGTAGCTACCTCTACGATTTAAACCTCGACGCAGAATCTTTCTTGGTTATGAATGACCGCGAATCCTTGGACATTTCCTACGTCTACGGCGCGAAGCTTAGCCCCGACGGCACCCTGCTTTTCCAGCCCTCAACGAATGGCATCGACGTCATCGATGGGCGCTTGGGAACCTTGCTCGATCGAATCGCGCTCCCGTTTGCCTTGTCTACAAGCTACGATGCACTTGTCGAAGACGGCCTGGATAACAAATTGATCGCCATCACCGGAACGAACGGCGACGGTATCGCCGTGGTGGACCTGACATCCATCAACGAGCCCGCGCCACTCCCGTATGCTGCACTCGCTGCGCGGCGCTTGAGGAGTTCTCGCGCCCACGGCTCCGCAGCCGTTGCGGTTAATCGCTCACAGAAGGGCCCTGCGGAATCCGGAGTCCGCGTCATTCCGCATGTCACTCGCTTCATCTTCCCTCGGTCCACGAATCACTGACCATCGGCCGCTGGCTTGCCCGCCCGACGAAGGGACCGAGACAGCATCACTGCGTTTCGCGCCTCACCGCGCGATGTATTCTGTTTTCGCTAGCCACTAGCCTCTGTTTCCCACTCCTGTCGAAGCTCTAGGTGAATGGCCTGGTACTATAACCCGCTTCTGCCTCATTTCTTGAGAATTGGCCTGGTCGCCTCTTCGCGCCGCCACTCCGCTCGTCCTAGGGGGTATGTACCGAAAACCGCGTTTTCATTGGCTTTTTCGCAAGAAACGAAAAACGCGCTCCTCGAAACGCCCCGAAAAACGCAAAAATCAATGGACTGCTCTACCAGGCCAATTTTGCCCAAAAACACCCCTCCAAAGAGACAATTTGGTCTGTTCTAGTACTCTATACTCGTTCGCTCTTTATTTGCTTCCTGTCGTCGCTGCCGGCGCCTCGCTCAGGTGGTCGTAATTCATCGCCGCGTTCAGCAGGAACATGAAACTGCCCTGCGTGATTTGCCGCCACATCGGATTGATCGCGAACAGCACCACGTGTCCGCGCCCGACCGGAACGTCGACGATGGCCGGCGATTGCGCCAGCGCCGATCCGCCATCCAGCATTCCGCTGATCCACAGATCTTTCTCGTCCGCAAACCGTAACACCACGTGCGGCCACAGCGCCTTGGGAGGAATAAACGCGCTCACGTATTCCTGCTCCTCCGGTGGAATGTAAAGTTCCTGCTCGGCGCGGGTGCGATGCACCGGCGGCGGCGGCGGATTCCACGTGCGGCCCTGCGGGATGTCGGGATCCGTCAGAGAGCCGCGGCCGCTGGGCCGGCCACCCATGCCGCCATCCGCGCCGCCGAATCCGCCGCCACCACCGCCGCCGGTGAGCGAGACGCGAAGTACGGGCGCCTGATTGAAATAAACCGGAACAGTTGCGTCGTAGCCGTACGTGACGGGGCTGCGGGAATCTTCGACGGTTGCGTTGAAGATGGCGCCGCGCGCGTGCAATTGCGGAGTGGGAGCGATGGAAACCGTGTCCGTGATTCCCGTTTCCGTTGGAATTACTGCACTGCTACCTATCGTAATCAGTAAACCGCCTTCTTCAGTAAATTTCTTCAGATTTGCGAGGCCGGAGAAATCGAATCCGTCGCGAATGTCGCTGGTTTGATCCGCGCCGTCGCCGAAACTCGGCGTCAGGTCGGATTTTTCCCACGGAATCGCAGTGCCGGATTCGCTTCCGTCCGGCAGAGTGCGTTTGGGCACGCCGTTAATCAGGCGCGCGAGGTCCGGTATGGACGGCGGAAGAATGATGACGTCGTACTTCGCGCGCAGGTCCGGCGTCTCACGGACCACCGCGTCGGAAATGTAGGAGTACGGAACTTTGCATTCTTCGAGCGCGAGGCGATCCCAGCCCTCCGGCTGCGTGTTCATCCAGTTGTGAACGAGTGCGATGCGCGGCGCTTCCAATGGATGGCGCGCGACGGAAACGTCGGCTGAGGTCGCGTGAATTTCCAGGCCGAGGTCTTGCGCCGCGGAGGAAAGCGTGTCGCGAAGATTGGACGGATTTCCATCCGCGGGAATAATGAACGAACCGGCGTGAAAATCCTTGCCATCGGCTTTGAAGGAATCTTCCGCTGCATACATTTTGACGTCACTCAAGCGGAAACGAAGCGTCGCGAGCGCGGGTTCGGCGTTGGCGTTGATAATGAAAAAGCCGCCACCACCGTCGATTTTTCCTGCGGCGTGCGCAGGCCCGTCAATCAAAGTCATCGGCGCTTTCAAGATTGACGAATCTGTGACGCGCAGAGTGGCGACGTCCATCAGCGGGCCGAGCGTCCAGCCAGTGTCGTCATAGGGAGTGGGATCGTGAATGGAATAATACTGCGTGTCGAGGAGCATGTCGGCTTCGCGGCTGTAGGGCTGATCCATGCGAATGATGTAGCTGCCCGCGGGAATTGTCGTTTTCGTATTTGCGGGAGTTTTGTCGGCGGAGTTTTTCCCGTCCGTTTTTGCATCCGATTTCCCGTCCGACTTTCCATCGGGTGGCGCAGCGGGGGCCGATGAGGTCACGTCGATGGCCTGATTCAAACGAGCGATTTCAACTCCTTGGTCTTGCAGCAGGCGAGCGAGATGCGCCTGGAGCGCAGGGCGCTTGCCATCGTTGAGAATGGCCCACGCGGCCGGACCTTCCGTGGTGGCCTTGGCGATGGAGCGGCGGCTCATGTCGTAGAAGCGCGAGAGAAATTGCTCGGGGCGCTGCGCCATATAACTCAAGCCGACCAGAAGTGCGCTCTGCTGCAGATTGACGTTGTCGCGGATGGACCAGTAGATCTTGGGGAATGGAGGATTGGGACGGAACCATTCGCGCGTGGTGTTTTCCGCCGAAACTGTTTGTTCCGCGGTGTCCGCGCCGCGGCCGCCAAATGTTTCGTAGAAGCGGCCGATGCCGTTGTGTCCCGCCTCGGCGAACATCATGTAATTCGGCGCCCAGCCGTCGTAGAAGCCGTGCGTCCACACGCCGGGCACGCCGTAGGCAGTCATTTGCTGCACTTCGTTGAAGGCAAGCTCCTGCCATTCACTTTCCACGATGGGATCGAGCCAAGCGTTATAGGGGCCCGTGCCGGTGGAGATATAGAGGAAGGGAATCGATTCGTGCAAGTCGTGCAGGACCTGGGGATGCCAGGTGAGGAAAGTCTTCATTTGAATTTTGGAGAGTTCGAGGGCCATGGCGATGCCGTCGCGATTGTTGTCGTGCGCGACGTAATGTCCCCAAAAAATGAGGCTGGGAGCGGCTTTATCGGGATTGGCTTTTTCCCAGTTGTACAGGTCGACTTCGCGGTCGCGGCCATCGACTTCGAGCACGGGAGTGATGAGCACGATGACGTTTTTGCGGATCTGGTCGATCATGGGTGAATCTTCCACGGCGAGGCGGTAGGCCAGCTCCATGAGCATTTCCGGCGAGCCTGTTTCGGGTGAATGAATCGAGCCGGAGAGCCAGTAGAAGGGTTTTCCCGTTTGCTCCAACGGGGATGCCTCGTCAGGAGAGAGTTTGCGCGGGTCCGACAATTTCGCGGTGACGTCTTTGTAATGCTCGAGTTGAGCGATATTTTGCTCGTCGCTTACGGCCACGACCATGAAGTCGCGGCCCTCTTCGCTTTTGCCGGTGATGAAGGTGCGGACGCGCGGAGAGGCTTTTTCCAGAGCGCGGTAATAACGATAGATATCGGCGACATGCGTGAGCTTGTTTGGCGTGCCGATGGCGTAGCCGAGGATTTTATCGGGCGAAGGAACGGTTTTGGAGGCGGGCAGGTGGTCAACGAGCGGAGTGGAAAGATACGGCTCGGTGGTGTATTCGCGGATCTTTGCGGTGTAGTCCTCGTCGAGCGACTGAGTAGACGCTTTGGCGGCAGAGCCGGACTTTTTCGAACGTTGCGAGGTTTGCGCGCGGCTCGCCGGGACCGCCAACATGAGAGCAACGATAAAAATCCATTTGCGGCCAGCCACACCCAGAAAATCATGCTTTGCGATCATGATGAATCTCCCTCTTTGTCCTTGTGCAGGGACGGATTATGCAACTTTTACGTTTCGAGGAGTAGTTTTTTGGTGGGGACAAGGCCTCAGCTTCCGTCGGAGTTCGCATGGCAGCCTCCGTAGGGGAAATACGCAGCTATTTCTCCAGGTGGGCGTGAACAGTCTCCTGGGTTTCGCTGTTCACGATGGTGCAGTTCGAGGGAGTCTTGCAGTTGAACTTAATTTCGGTCCCAGCGCTCCACGTCAGAATTGTGTATTTTTCCCCTGACAGGAAAATGTCGAACACGTGCCCGGATGCTGTGTCTAGCTGACCTTCAACAGCATCGACACCACTGAGCGTGTCCGTCCCCTCCATTGGCACACTCGGTATCGCGCTGGTGTGATGTTTCGGAGCGGCGGTCGCGGGAGGAGGAATGAGCTTGTAACCAGAGTCAGGAATATCGGGGGCAGCGTTCGGTAGGTTCTGCCACGTGATAGTCCAAGTGGAGGCGTCAGAATAATCGCCGTACGAGCATTCGAAGGCCGAGTCGTTCACGGACAAAGACTCGAACTTTCCTTTGTCGTCGACTTCGCGAGTGAACTTCCCATCCTCGACCGAAATCGAGCACAACCTGAAGCCAGAGGAATCGTTCAACAGAATCGTAAGACCAAACGGAGCCGTTTGAGCACGTAGTGCCGCGTCGAAGGAATCGACCAACGACGGAGATTTTGGAGAGAGGGTCAGCAGGTAGTTTAGTTGGCCGTTACGCCATTTAGTGCTGAGCTGGGCCTTTAGATTTTCCTGGGCCACTTCTACCTCGGGCCAATTCCGAGTCGGTCTTGCGTGGTTGTAATACCAATAGAAGCCCAGACCGACCGCGGTTCCGGCAATCACCAGCCCAACCCCGATAGACAAACCAATGAGCACGATTCGTTTCCAAAGCCGCATTCGAGGTGCAGTTTCGTCTGGGGTCATCTTTGGCCTCCCGAGGCGCGCAAAACCGAGACGCAGCCGTTCATTGGTCTTCAACCTTTTCCCAGGTCACGTAAACATCGGTTGGGTTGTCCGAACCTTCTGGCGCGACAGTAACGATTTTCTCGAAGTGGCAGTACTTGTTGCCGATGGGAGCTTTCAGAAATTCGCAGTCATGCGGCTTGGGGTCGATGAATATGTGGTCAGCGGATACCTGGTATTCGACCTCATACCATGCTTTAGGAGAGAGCCAGAGCCAGCCGCCAAAACAAATCGCGACCAGTACAATCAGCGCCCAAAGGCATCCTGCTCCGCCGCCTTTGCTGGGCATTGTCTTCGCAAACTCTTCCGCAGTCCTCTTCTTAATGGCCTTGTCTATTTCGGCCTGAATTTTCGCTTGCTCTCTCTCTCTCTTCTGCTGTTCCGAGGCTGCCCTTAAACGTTGGAAGTATTTCATCGGTCAAGTGCCGCGATTATAGCCCCTGCGTTAGGGTTCTCCAAAGTGCGGATGGTCTGCGCTACCAAGTGTAAAGGCCGAGGCGAGAGTGCGGCGATGCCGGCCTGAAGGCCGGCGCTACAACGCAACGGCACACAGGCTAAGAGCCTGTGCCACGGAAGGCAAACGCGCGCGACTCGGGGAGTCGCGACGGGCGCAGCAAGCAGCGCCCCTACGAGGCACAACCCCGCAAAAGCCGCAGAACCTCCAAGCTGCGGATGTTCTGCGCTAGCAAGAGCAAAAGCCATGACGAGATCCTTCGTCGGCGGAAAGCGCCTCCTCAGGATGACAACGTAAGACAGGGCAAAGCCAAGGCGGCGGCCCCGTAGAAGTTGCCGGGGCAAAGAAAAAAACGCCATGATGCGGGGGCTTCGCCTTTCGTAAAGGGCAGACCCTAGAGGGTTTAGGCTTTTCCGGAAGCGGCAAAATACGTGCAAGAGGGGATTGCGGGGGAAGCATGGGAGCGCAATCATGCAGAGCGGCGGAGGTCACCGAACATTCATCCGTGGCAGAGCCAGGGGCAGAATCAGGTTTCCGATAGTCCCGCAGGCCCATTTCGAAACAGGTTTGAAAAAACCGAGCAGAGAGCCATTGGTTATTGTGGCCATTGGCCGGGCGCTTTCGCCATTATCCTAGCCTCCATTACATCACGCTCTCGCCGGTTTGCCAGAGCCCTCCTGGGCGCCGCAAGCATTGCTCACGTACCCCCCGAGGAAGATTTATACTTGTGTGTGACCGCATACGGCCCCGGCCAACGGGGGCCAGCCTATGGATAGCTCGAACCAAAAAGCGAAAGAAGCGACGGTGGAGTCCGCACCTGCTCCCACGCTGCGCGAGCGGCTGAAAGCGCTGCACAACGTGCCTCCGGTGCTGGGAATGATTTGGGAGGCGGCACCGCAATCGGTTTTCTGCGGAGTGTTGTTTCGCGTGCTGATCGCGGTGATTCCCGCGGCGGTGCTGTTCGTAACGAAATACATCATCGATGCGCTGGTTCGATACACCAACCACACAGCGGCGCTGCCGCGCTATTTCTGGTGGCTGGTCGGGGCGGAATTTGCGCTGGCGTGCTTGGCGATGATTTTTTCGCGCATCGCGGATTATTGTGAGACGGTGGTTGCAGATCTGTTCACACGTTATATCGGCAAGCGAATCATGGAGCACGCTTCGCGATTGGATTTGACGTCGTACGAAGATTCAATTGTTTACGACAAGATGGATCGCGCGCGGGTGCAAGGCACGGATCGCGTGGCCATGATTCGGGCGATGGGGCAGTTGCTCCAGCAGGTTATCACCACGATCACTTTGGCGGTCCAGGTGGCGTTCTATGCACCGTGGATTCTGGCGATTCTGTTCGTAGCCGTTCTGCCGGCGTTTTTGGGGGAGACGCATTTTTCTTTTTTGGGCTATTCGCTGAATTTCAGCCAGACGCGCGCGCGGCGCGAGATGGATTACTTGCGGATTGTCGGTGGCAGCAAGGAAAGCATCAAGGAGCTGAAGCTTTTTGGCCTGGGGCCGTTTTTCGTAAACCGCTACACGACGATCACCGATGAGCTTCACGCGCAGACGGTGGCGCTGGCGCGGCGCAAACTGATCGCCGGCACATTCTTGACGGTGCTCGGAACGGTTGGGTATTACGGAACGTACGCGTACGTGATCTACGAAACGGTTTTGGGGGTGTTCAGCATCGGCACGTTGACGTTGCTGACCGGCGCGATTGCGGGCGCGAGCACGAACATTCAAGCGGTGTTCTCGACGTTCTCGGGAATTGCGGATCAAGCGCTGTTCATGACCGACCTGCTGGAGTTTTTCGCGGTGCGGCCGAAAGTGTTTTCGAAACCGAATGCGTTGCCGGTGCCGCGCCCGATCCGGCAAGGGTTCGAATTCAAGAATGTTTCGTTTTCCTATCCCGGGCATTCGCGGGTAGTGCTCGGAAACGTAAGTTTCCGATTGGAGCCCGGCGAACGAATCGCGCTGGTGGGAGAAAACGGCCAAGGGAAGACGACCATCGTCAAGCTGCTGGTGCGATTGTACGACGTGACGTCGGGGCAGATCCTGCTGGATGGCGTGGACCTGCGCGAATATGAGCTCGAGGATTTGTGGAAAGAAGTCGGCGTGATTTTTCAGGACTTCGTGCGCTACGAAATGAGCGCGGCGCAGAACATCGCCATGGGGCGAATCGATCAACAACGAAACGGGGAAGGCATTCGAATCGCGGCGGAGAAGAGTTCGGCGGATCAGGTGATCGGCAGGCTTCCGAAAAAATATGAGCAGATCCTGGGGTCGCGGTTCGAAGGCGGGGTGGATCTCTCCGGCGGCGAATGGCAAAAAATAGCGCTGGCGCGCGCGTACCTTCGCGACGCGCAATTGTTGATTTTGGATGAGCCGACGGCGTCACTGGATGCGCGCTCCGAGCATGAAGTGTTCCAGCGTTTCGCGGAGCTGACCGAAGGCAAGATGTCTCTTTTGATTTCTCACCGCTTTTCCACGGTGCGCATGGCCAAGCGCATTCTGGTGCTCGAAAACGGCAGGATCGCCGAGCAGGGCGCGCATGATGAACTTCTCAAGAACGGCGGACGGTATGCAGAAATGTTTGAGATGCAGGCGGCGAACTATCGATGAACATGCTGTCGATGAAAGTGTGAGGCCTGTTTATAAATGGCGACCCCGAATCCATCACCGGTAAATACCGGGCAAGGCCTCGCGGCAGCGAAAAACTGCGAGGAAGCTGCTCGCAAGAAGGACGCGGCTGGCGAGAAGCGTGCGGCTAAGCTAAGCGAGCTTCGCGAGCGGGCGCTCGAAATTGCGGCGGAGCAGAACATTTCGGAAGCGAAAGGGCGCGCTTTGCCGCTCGAAGCCAAATTGCAAGACGCTGCTGACTCCATCGACAAAGCTTTCGAACAATTGCAAGGGATAGCCGGTTCCGGAGCGCAGCTTTTTGGCGCGCAGCGGCAGCTCTTTGAGAGTTCGGACATTGTGCGGATGGCGCTGGAAAATGCGCGCGGCAGCTTGAAGAAAACGGAGCTGGTTCCGCAAGTGACTACTTCGGACAACGAGATTGTGCCGCGCGCCTATGCGGTGATCGAAAAGTTCTTTGAAGCGATCGAGTACGATTTTGACGCGGAGAAGTTCTCGGTTTTCTTCCGCGCGTTTCAGGAGAAGTGTCCACTGCAATTTGCGGAAGACTGGCTTCTGGTGGCGTTGGCGCAACTGCTGCTGCTCGATCGCATCCGCCGCACCATCGACCGGCTGCCGTTGCAGGCGAATGTTGCGAACACGGGCAACGCGCCGGAGACGGAGAACAGCGTTTTGATGGGGACTCTGATCACCAGTCTGCGCCGGCTGAGCGAGTTCGGGCCGGAGGAGATCATCGGCGCGGTCAGTGAAATCGACAGAGTTTTGCGGGCGGATCCCGCAAAAGCATACGCCGGGATGGATTTTGAAAGCCGCGAGGCGTATTGCCGGGCCGTTGCGGAGTTAGCCGCGCGGTCTCCGGTGAGCGAGCGCGAAGTGGCGGAAAAGGCGATCGAGCTTGCCGGCGCGCCCCCGCCCGCAGCGACAAGAAGAGGGTGGGAACGAAGATCGCACGTGGGATTTTACGTGATCCGCGAAGGAAGGAAGATTCTCGGCGAAGCCATCGGGTATCGCGCGTCGTTGGCCAGGCGTTTCCGAGCAGCGCTGCTGCGGGCCGCCGATTTGATCTATCTGATGGGAATTGAACTCGCAACGATGGGCGTGATCGCGCTGGTGCTTGTGGCGGCTCACGGCAGATTGCCGGGCTCCGTGGAGCTTTTGCTGTTCCTGCTGCCAGCGCTGGAATGCGCGGTAGCCACGGTAAACATTCTGTCGACGCAGTTCGTTTCTCCGCGGGCGCTGCCGAAGATGGATTTTTCGGATGGCATTGCGGCAGAGTGCGCCACGGTGGTTGCGATTCCGACGCTCTTGATCAGCGAAGAACAGACCCGGAAGACGGTGAATGACCTGGAAGTTCGCTACCTGGCAAATCGCGACGCGAATCTGTACTTCGCATTGATCACCGACCCGCCGGATTCGGTGAAGCAATTCGATGAGATGGATCAATTAGCGCCGCTGTGCACAGAGTTGATCAAGAAGCTGAATGTGACATATGCGGAGGAAGGGCGAGATTCGTTTTTTCATTTTCATCGGAACCGCGTCTATAACTCGACGGAAAAAATGTGGATGGGATGGGAAAGGAAGCGCGGGAAGCTTCTGGACTTCAACCGGCTTTTGCTGGGACGGGAAAACAGCTTCACGTTGAAGACGGGCGATCTTTCCGTTTTGTCGAAGATCAAATACGTCATCACGCTCGACGCGGACACGCAACTGCCGCGTGATTCTGCGCGCAAGCTGGTTGGCGCCCTGGCGCATCCGCTGAACCGCGCGGTCATTGATCCGGCGACGAACAAAGTGGTGGAGGGCTATGGCATTTTGCAGCCGAGAGTGGAAATCAGCATCCGCTCCGCGGCGCGTTCGCGGTTGGCGGCGATTTTTTCGGGGGACACGGGATTCGATATTTACGCTAGGGCAGTTTCGGACGTCTACCAGGATCTTTTTGGGGAAGGGATTTTCACCGGCAAGGGCATCTACGAAGTCGAAATATTTCAACAGGCGCTCGAGCATCGGTTCCCCTGCAATGCGCTGCTGAGCCACGACCTGATTGAAGGCGCATACGCGCGAGCAGGTTTGCTCTCCGACGTTGAGGTTGTGGATGATTACCCATCGCACTTCAGCGCGTACAGCCGGAGGAAGCACCGCTGGGTTCGCGGCGATTGGCAGATCATTCTGTGGCTGTTGCCGCGCGTGCCGGACTATTTCGGCAAGATCGTGCGCAATCCGCTGAGCCTGCTTTCGCGGTGGGAAATCATCGATAACCTTCGCCGCAGCGTCACAGAATTCGCGACATTCGTGCTGCTGCTGGGAATCTGGCTGTTTTTCCCCGGGAATGTGGTGTATTGGACGCTTGCCGCTTTGGCAGTGATCGCATTCCCCACCTATTTTCAGTTTCTCGTTTCGATGGTCAGGGCCGGCGCGTCGCGGTTCACGGCGGCGTTTTGGAAAAACTTCGCTGCGGATTTTGTCAGCGCGAATGAGCGGTTATTTTTCCGCATAACGTTCTTGTGTCACCAAGGATTTGTCACCATGGATGCCGTGGTGCGAACGGTGATACGCGTGGCGATCACGCACCGGCGGATGCTGGAATGGGAAACGGCCGCCGAAGCAGAAATCGCCGCGAATAAGAAACAATCGCCGGTAGAAACTTACATGGAGTGGATGCCACTGCTCTCTTTCGGCATCGCGGTGATCATCGCGGCGTTCCGGCCCACGTCTCTTGTGATTGCGTTGCCGTTTCTGGCGCTGTGGGCGTCATCCAAACTGATTTGCCATTGGTTGAATCAGCCGGGCCGCTCCGGAGTGACGCCGCTCGATGCGAAGGATCGCGCCATGCTGCACGGCGCAGCGCTGCGAACGTGGCGTTTTTTCCGCCAGTACAGCACGGCGGAAGAGAATTGGCTGATCCCGGACATCGTGCAAGAGGCGGCGCCGTTCGCGGCACATCAGATATCAACGACCAATCTGGGATTCCTGTTGAACGCGCGGCTGGCGGCATACGACCTGGGCTTCGTGACTTTGCGCGAGTTTATCACCACGACGCAAAAGACTTTCGAGACGATCGGCCACATGGCGAAATCCAACGGGCATTTGTACAACTGGTATAACACGTGGACGCTCGAGCCCTTGACGCCGCGATTCATTTCGACGGTGGACAACGGGAACATGGTTTGCTGCCTTTGGACGCTAAAGCATGGGTGCTTGGAGGCGATGAAGGCTCCTATTTTTCAAGAAACACTTTGGCGGGGGCTCGAAGACCATCTCGACTTGGTCGCTGAATTTCTTCCCAAGGAGCGGAAGAATGAACGAATCACGGCGCGCATCGAGGAAATGAAGCTGAGAACCCACTCAAAGGTGAGCGGGGACGCAATGTGGCTGGATTTGGTCCGGAGCTTGGAAGTGGATGTGGCGATGCTGGAAATGGAGCTATCCGAGGCGAAGATCGCTGAGGAAGGGCGGTGGTGGGCGCACGAGTTATCTTTGCGGCTGCATCATCTGGGAAAACTGGTTCAGGACTTTACGCCTTGGCTTTTGCCGGAAGTCGCCAAGTATTTGCGGGCTTTCGAAATTTCCAACGATGCGTCGATCAACGGGCTGACGCTGGAGTCGGCTCTGAAAGCGAATGCGGAGCTGCAAGCGCGACTGAAGGAATTTTTGGCGCAGCCGGAGCTTGACGCCGAGACGCGCGCGATGGCGGAGTCGGTGGGGACGCGGCTGGCAAGCGCAGAGCAGATTTGCCGGGAAGTCAGCGAGAATCTGGAAGGGATCGCCGCGACCGCGGAGGCTTTGGCGAAGGAAATGGATTTCGGCTTCTTCTACAATGCGCGGAAGAAAGCGATGTCCATCGGCTATGACGTGGAGCACGGCTGTTTGATGGATTATTACTACGACATGTTCGCTTCAGAGGCGAGAGCGGCGGCATTTGTGGCCGTGGCGAAGGGCGAAATTCCGCAAGAAAGCTGGTTTCATCTGAGACGCCCGCACGCGTTGTACAAACGAACTCGCGTGATCCTTTCCTGGACCGGGACGATGTTTGAGTATCTGCTGCCGGCGTTGTGGATGAAGAGTTATCCCAACACTATTTTTGAGCGGAGCGGGCAGGGCGCGGTGCGGGCGCAGAAGAATTTCACGCGCGGGACTTCGGTGCCGTGGGGCATATCGGAAAGCTCGTGCATTGACAAGAACCCTGATGGCTTCTATCGCTATCACGCGTTCGGAGTGCCGGGGCTGGCGATGAACCGGCCGAGCTCGCCGGATCTGGTGATATCGCCGTACTCCACATTCCTTGGCTTGCTGGTGGACGCCGCCGGTGCGGCGAAGAATCTTCGCCGGATGAAAGAAATGGGCTGGCTCGGAGCGTATGGATTTTTTGAATCGGCGGACTTTACAACTTCGCGCGTGGGTGAAGGGAAACAGTTCGAGCTGGTTCGTTGCTGGATGGCGCATCACCAGGGAATGAGCCTGGTGGCCGTTGTGAATGTGCTGTGCGATGCGCCGATGCAGAGGCGTTTCCACGCAGAACCGCTGGTGGAGGCTACGGAACGGTTGCTGCACGAAAGATTCCCAAGAATGTGGAAACTCGAGAAAGTCGACAAGGCCGTAGTCGATGCGCATGCGTTATTGAGCGTCGAGCAGAAGCAGCGGCTGGCGGAGTCTTCGTCGCTGCACGGGCACGTCGGAGTGCCGGGCACGGAAGCCGGGGAGCCAGCGCGGGCGTCCGCTGCCGCGGCCAGTTCGACGGCGAATCTTGCTACGGAGCACCATCGCAGCGATACGTAGCGGCGTGGCGTGAACAGGGATAAGCCGGAAGTGAGTGCGCTTACGTTCCGCAGGAATGGTAGCGATACCGGGACTCGAACCCGGATTTGAGCCTTGAGAGGGCTCCGTCCTAACCTTTAGACGATATCGCCACAACAGACTGAATTGCGGAACATTGACCTACTGGGACCTACTGGCGTCCGCTGGCACCGTGTTTCGAATACCGATTTTCGCACGCCGGCGCAGCCGCCTGCAAGTAGGCGCTGACGGCGCGTGCGACCTGCGATAAATATCAAAAAACTCTTCTCCCGGGGCGAAACGCGCGTATGATTCCGTGCGCGGAGGACCACTCGAATGTTTTCTCGCCGAAGATTTTTTCAACTCGCAGGACTTGCAGCGGGCATGCCCCTTGCATCTCGCTTGGCGTTTGCGCAAGACGCACCGGGATGCGGAAATTTGCCACCGGCGATCGCGCAATTGAAGTCGATGCGCGATCAGGCGCAGCCGATATCCGTGGCCGAACGGCAAGAGCGCGTGGAGCGCGCACGCCGGCTGATGCAGGAAAATCACATTGACGCCATCATGCTGATTGGCGGCACGTCGATGAAGTATTTTGCCAACATCGAGTGGTGGCTGAGCGAGCGGACATTCGCGCTGATCCTTCCGGCGAAAGGAGCGCCCTTTTTCGTTTGCCCGGGATTTGAGGAAGACCGTGCGCGCGAACAAATCGACCGCGGGCCGTTCGCCGGGAATCCCGATATGCGCATCTGGCAGGAGAACGAGAGCCCCTACGAACGCGCGGCGCAGGGATTGAAAGACCGCGGAATAGCGAACGGGCGCATTGGAATCGAGGAAACGGTGTGGTTCGTGAACAGCGACGGCGTGGCGCATGCGGCTACGGGCGTGACGTTTACGAGCGCGACGCCGGTGACCGCGGGATGCCGCATGCATAAGACGCAACACGAAATCGACCTCATGCAGCTTGCGAACACGGTCACGATCAAGGCATACGAGGCGGCGTGGCGTTCGCTGCAAGCGGGAATGACGCAACAGGATTTTGCGCGAATGGTTTCCGACGCGCACAGACAACTGGGTTTTGCGGGCGAAGCGGGAGTTCAAGTGGGGCCGTATTCCGCGCTGCCGCACGGCTCGATTGAGCCGCAGAAAGTGGAGGAGGGAACCATTCTGCTGATGGACGGTGGCTGCAGCGTGGATGGCTATCAATCGGATATCAGTCGGACATTCGTTCTGGGCACGCCCACGGACAAGATGAAAAAAGTGTTCGACATTGTCCACCGCGCGCAGGCTGCGGCGCATGCGCAGGCGCATCCCGGCGTGGAGGCGCAATCGGTCGACGCGGCCGCGCGCAAAGTGATCGAGGACGCGGGTTACGGTCCCGGCTACAAATACTTCGGGCACCGGCTCGGCCACGGTATCGGGATGGACGGCCACGAGTGGCCGTACTTGGTTGGCGGCGACACGATCACGCTGGAGCCACGAATGAGCTTCAGCGATGAGCCGGGCATTTACATCCGAGGCGAATTTGGCGTGCGGCTCGAGGATTGCATGCATATCACCGAGGACGGTGCGAAGCTCTTCACCGGGCAGAGTGCGTCGCTGGAGCAGCCATTCGAGATTGCGTAAAGGATATTTCTCCCTCGGAAACTCGACGCTGAGCGCCTGCGGCAAGCGCTTTGCCCTGTGATAGCTTTAAACAGGGTCTCCTGATCTCTACAAAGGGGCATTATGGACTCGCGGAGCAATCGCCGCAGCGATCGTATTTCCATCTCGTTCACGCTGGAAGCACTGGGCACGGACGCCGAAAACCGGCCTTTCCTGGAAACAGCAAGGACGGTGGTGGTTAATCGTCATGGCGCACTGGTTTCGCTCAGTCACAAACTTCGTGTGGGGCAAACGATCACCGTGCGGCGCCGTGTAACCGACGGATCGATCCGACAAACGGAGGTGCGCGTGGTCGCGTGCGAGAAGGAGACGGCGAACGGCGGAGAATATGGAGTGGGGTTCGTGGATCCGAATCTGGATTTTTGGGGCATCGAATTTCCTGCGCCGGAAAAGGCCATTGATGCGGTCGTCCGGCTCCTGGTGGAATGCTCGCATTGCAAGTGCCAGGAATTGGCCTACCTTGATTCGCGCGAGCTGAAGGAATTCGAGGCGAACCACCTTTTCGCACGGCAGTGTCGCATGTGCGAATCTCCGACGATCTGGAAGCAGCCGCTGGAATCGATTTCCCGCGCGGGCACGGCCGACTCGCGCCACCAAGGCGCAGGAGCCGCGAGCGCTTCGCCCGAACGGGAAACGACGCGTTATGAAACGCGACTTACCGCGTGTGTTCGGGAAAAACCCGGGACGGAAGAAATGGCGGTATGTGAGAACGTTTCGCGCCAAGGAATTGCTTTTCGGACGAAGAATCGATATCGGGAAGGGTCGCAGGTGGAAGTGGCGGTGCCGTACACGCCGGGAATGGCCAACGTTTTTGTTCCGGCAATTGTGATTCACGTGCGCGCGTTGCCGGCGGCGGGGCTGTACCGGCATGGCGCGAGATATTTGCGAAAGGACGCCGCGGGGCTAACTGCTTAAGGCGGGAACACGATCGGCGCGCGGATGCAAATTGTAGTGCATGCAGATATTCAAGAAAACGCGGCCGCAGGCGGTGTCAAAATAAATCGCGGTCTCTTCCGTTTCTGTTTTGCTACTTGAGTTCTCCGCATTTACAACATTTTCGGGCGGAAACACTTTGAACTGATACCCGTGATCGTTCAGCAAGGTGACCGCATTTCCGATCATCATGTTGGCCAACTCGAAGACCGTTTCGCCGATCACTTGATCCGATTCTTCGACTTCTTCGCCGGCAAGGGCGCATGCGACGCGCACAGCGGTATCGCGAGTCATGTCGACAATGATGCGGCCCTCGATTTCGCCATGGATGGCTATCCGCGCCGCGCATCCCTTCGGCCGATAATCCTCCTGCTCCATGGACAGGTCGCCGATCTTTGTGGGCCCATGAAGCGCGCTGGCCAGCACGCAATCGGCGGCACTGATGAAAGGCTGAATCAGTTGCATTTTCATGAGCGTGCTTCTCCCACCGTTGCGTGGGTATGCGCGTCCTCATCACTCAACACGTAGCGGATGATTTCGTAGAGCACGTCGGGTTTCACCGGTTTCTGCACAAAGTGACGCGCGCCTTTCTGCAGCGCCGCCAGAATGTTGTCTTGATAACCGACGGAGGAGACCATCACAATGCGCGCATCCGGATGCTGGCGCACGATGCGTTCGACGGCTTCGATGCCTTCCATTTGCGGCATGGTGATATCCATGAGCACAATATCCGGCTTGGTGCGGGCGTATTCGGTGATGGCGGTGCAGCCGTCGCCGGCTTCGCCGGCTACTTCACCGCCGAACGAGTTAATCATCTTCGCGAGGTTCTTGCGCGCGAAGACCGAGTCGTCAACGACAAGATAACGAACCGGCTGGCTATCCTGCTTTCGCGTCAATGGCGTAAATGGCTTCATGAGCGTCTCCTCACAAAATATTGCCGTCTTTCCATCAGTGCATTGGCACGGCTGACCCTTTTTGCTGTCCCGTTTCGGAAGGCTCGCCGGCGCATTGGGCGTAAAGAAAATTAGGGAGGGCCTCTAGATCCAGCACGCGATTGACATGGCCGCGCTCGATGGCGCTGCGTGGCATGCTGTCAACCACACAGGAACTGGAAGTCTGGGCAAGCGCGAGTCCGCCAGCGTCCTTCACCAAACGAATGGCGTTCGCGCCATCGTCTCCCATGCCGGTCATCAGCAGCGCGATGGCGCGCGGGCCAAACTCCTTGGCCACAGAGCGAAACAAAACATCCGCGGACGGGCGGTGACCGTTGACCCGTGGCGATTCCGTGACAACGGCGATATGACCGTGCGGCGCACGGCGGACCAAGAGATGGCGGTTGCCGGGACAAACCAGGGCTTGCCCGGCGATGAGTTCGTCGCCGGAGCATGCCTCACGCACCTGGATCATCGAGTTTTCATCCAAACGCTTTGCGAGCATTTCCGTGAAACCCTCCGGCATGTGCTGTGCGATTAGGAAACATCCACCAAAATCAGCGGGCATTTGTGAAAGCATGTACTCGAGCGCATGCGGCCCGCCCGTGGAAATCCCCACGGCCACGACGCGCGTGGGTGGCCGATGGTGCTGCCCCTTGGGAAGGCGCGCCTTTAGCCGCGCTGGAGGAATTGCCGCGATCATTTTCGGAATGCCGGAAATTGCCGCCGCTTTGATCTTCAGAGCAAGTTCGCAAGCGATTCCTTGCAGCGTGCCGGACGCCGCATTGGCCGGCTTGGTCACGAAATCAAATGCACCCAAGGCCAACGCCTTCAGTGTTTCTTGCGCGCCTTCGCGAGAATGCGCGCTAAAAAGAATCACCGGCAGCCGGTACCGCCGGGTGATCTCGCGCATCATTTCGATGCCGCTCATGCGCGGCATCTCGAGGTCGAGCGTCACCACGTGCGGCTTCAGCTCTTCGATCTTTTTGAGTCCAAATGATCCGTCCATCGCGGTGCCAACAACTTTGATGGTTCCGTCCTTCTCCAAGATTTGCGGAATGAGCTTCCGCATCAGCGCGGAATCGTCCACGACGAGCACGCGCACGGGTTCGCTCATGCGATCGCTCCGAGCGCAGGCATCCGTCCCAAGCGGCCTGCGAGCGCCGAAATATTCAGTATGAGCACGACCGTGCCATCGCCAAGAATCGAGGCACCGGTGACGATATCGGACGCGGACAGGCGATCGTCAAGAGCCTTGATGACCAATTCTTCTTCGCCCATGAGGGCATCGACAACCAGGCCGAATTTCCGTTCGCCGGCTCCGATGACGACTACGAAGACTTTTTTCGCAGCCACGCTATCCGGACAGGCTTGGTCCAAATAGACCAGGGTGAGCAGCTGATCGCGCAAACGTATGACGCTGTGATTGTCAACGCGGTGGATGTCGGCTCCTGTCACGCGCGTGATCTCCAGCACATTGGCGATCGGCGCAGCGTAGAGGCGACCACTGATGCGGAAAAGAAGAGCCTGAATGCTGGCGAGCGTCAGCGGCACCATGAGGCGGAATTTCGTTCCTGTCGCGGGCGAGCTTTCGATCTCGACGGTCCCTTTCAGGCGTTCGAGCGCGGCGGCAACCACGTCCATGCCCACGCCTCGGCCGCTCACTTCCGTGACTTGATCGGCGGTGCTCAGGCCAGGCTGGAAAATCAATCGCGCCGCTTCGGCGTCGGTGAGCGCGGCTGCTTCAGATGCCGGAATCGTGCCGCGCTCAATTGCGCGCTGAACCAGTTTTTGCCGGTCGATTCCGCGCCCGTCGTCAGAAACCTCGATGACCATTTGATTTCCCTGGTGGTATGCATTGAGTTGCACCGTACCGCGTCTTCGTTTTCCGGCAGACTCGCGCTCGCTGGGATTCTCGATTCCGTGGTCTACGGCATTGCGAACCAAGTGAGCGAGCGGTTCGGCCAAGGCGTCAAGAATGCCCTTGTCCAAGTCGGTGTTTTCGCCGACGACGTTGAGCGCAACTTCCCGTTCACAACTCTTGGCGACATCACGCACCAGGCGCGGAAAGCGCCGGAAGAGCTGCTCGACCGGGACCATGCGAATTTTCATCACCGATCGCTGAAGCTCTTCGAGTACGCGAGATTGAAGCGCCAGCGCATCCGCGAAGCGGCTCCGCAACGGGTCTTTCGCGTAACGTTTGTCGAATTCGATGATTGTGCGGTGCAGCATCGACTTGCCAATGATCAGCTCGCCGATCAAATTCAGTACCGTGTCGATGCGGTCGGCGTCCACGCGGAGCGTACGGTCCGCTGCCAGTCGTGTCGCTGCCTTCTCGTGCTCCGCAGGTTCGTCGCGATGGCTTGCTGGAGTTGCGTTGGCCACTCTAGAAGCTCGCGCTTCCGCTTGCAGCAAGACTTCGAGTAGGTCCTGCGAAGGTTCCTGCGCCTCGGAAATTCGCTCCAGAGTTACGCTCGAGACAACCGAGGGAATCTTGCACTTCGCCGCCAGCAACTCTTTCGCATGATCGGTGGCGATCGCAGCTTCAATGTGCGACGCATATTCCGCCGCGGCGGCATCGACCGGATAGATGGCGAGAATCGTGCCGACACTTCGAAGCACGTTTTGCACGAGTTGAAATGCGGCTGCGTGCATCCCGGTCGCGGGGTCGATTTCGAGCGCGATGTTGTAGACGGTGTCATTGTGGCTAAGTGATTCAGCAATTCGCTCGCGCTGCACTTCGCTCCAGTCGAATCTCCGTGCGGCGTCGCGAACCGGGGCTGGTTTGGGCCGCGCCTCCTGTGGGTTTTTTGCGATGCGGCGAATGTGCTCGCGGAGTTCTTCGCCCGAAGGAGGCACAACGTTCATACGATAGGCGGCCAGCATCGCCTGGAATGTGTCCGCGGCAGTGAATATCACTTCGACGGCGGAACTTTGCATGGCGAGGACGACGTCAGGCCTGAGCGCATCTTCCATTTCGTGTGCCAGACTGCTTAGCTCATGGAAGCCGCAAGCGGCCGAATCGCCCTTGAGAGTGTGGACAACCCGGCGGACGCGACGAATGATTTCCGCGTCTTGCGGATGAGTCTCGAGCGCCAGCCCTGCTTCATTCAGCTCTTGCAGCAATTCCTGGGCGGTCTCAAAGAAAAGCTCGCGGAGTTCGGCAGCACGCTCATCGGGGAAGAAGTTCATGCTGGCACCTCGAGGCGCTGGTACGCGGTGCCGTTATTCTGATGGATCATCTTGAATTTGGTGGTGAGGCCGAACAGGCTCTCTGCGTGGCCGACGAATAAATATCCGTCGGGATTCAGGCACCGATGAAACTTCTCGATGAGGCGTTTCTGTTCTGCCTCGTCGAAGTAGATCATTACGTTGCGGCAGAAAATGATGTCGTTTCGTTGCGGCAGGAACTCAGTCTTTAGGTTGTGAAAGTCGAACTGCACGAGGTTCTTCAGGGTGGATTTAACGGAGTATTTGTCACCCTGCTTTTCGAAGTAGCGCAAGCGGCATGTATAGTCGACCGCCTCCATCTGATTGTCGGTGTAGAGGCCTTGCTGTCCCTGCAAGAGCGCGGAATAGCTGATATCGGAGGCCACAATTTCGACCTTCCACGGCGGAGGGATTAAAGGCTTTGGCGAGGGCATGTCAAAGGGCAAAGGGTTGCGCAGGTAGTAGTAAGCCAGAGCGTCGCAGACGCCGATCGCCATAGTGTAGGGTTCCTGTCCAGTGGAGCAGCCTGCGCTCCACAGACGCAATGAAAAATCGCGGCGCTCCTGTTTCCTGCGCAGGAGATTTTCCAGCACGACCTTGGAGAAGAGTTCCAGTTGGGGCAAATTTCGAAAGAAGCTGGTTTCGTTGACGGTGAGATTCTCAACCAGTGCGGCCAGCTCTTTTTTCCCGTCATGGCTGGTCAGGAGGCGGTAATAGCTGTAAAACGAATCCAAGTTGCAGGCTTTGAGCCGCCGCTGTAAGCGATCGCATAGAAAATGGATGCGATGCTCGTCGAAGCACATGCCGCACTCTTGGTAGACGAGAGTCTGAAGCAGCTTGAGTTCAGGCTCGGTGAGGGGCGTCGGAAGTGTCAGTGTCGCCATAGTGGATGATCACTCGCTGTGCTGAATGTCACGATCAGGCTCATGCTAAATGTTCGACGACGGGAGAGTCGACCTCGTCGAGATGACGCAATTCGCCCCCGCTTAAAACCTTGTTCAAGTCGACAAGGATGATCAGGCGATTGTTCAGTTTTCCCACGCCGGTGACGTAGTCGATTTCGCCGTTCAAGAAGACCGAGCTGGGAGGTTCGATATCCGAAGGAGGGATCTTGAGCACTTCGGAGGCAGAGTTGACGATGAGGCCAACAGTGCGATTCTCGAGCTCGACGACAACGATGCGGTTCTTCTTGTTGATCTCAACATCCGTTTCGCCAAATCGTTTGCGCAAATCCACGACGGAGATGATCTTGCCGCGCAGGTTGATTACGCCCTCGACGTACTTCTGAGCGTTTGGGACGGCCGTTATTTCCGGCACACGGACGATTTCCCGCACCAGCGAGATGGGAACTCCATAGGTTTCGCGGCCAATCCGCAACCCGACGATTTGTAGGTCTTTTGTCATCATGCGTCGACTACGCCCGGACCAGATCGGATCGGTAGGAATCCTCGGAATCGTTGTCGTGGTCAGCATTACTGCGCCTCGATGGGCCGCGATTCGCATCGTGCGCATCGCGATCGATTCGGAAGCGACCCATGCTTTCGAGCAGCATGCGTGAGAGCTTGGACATCTGCTCGGCGGTCGCGGCGAGCTCCGTCGAGCCGGAGGTGGACTGCTGCACAATTTCGCGCATTTTTTCCATCGCGCGCACCACGCCCTGCGCTCCCGAAGCCTGTTCCTCGACGGACGAGTTGATTTCCTGTGTGATTTCGGTCAGTCGTGTAGTCGCTTTGGCGATCTGTGAAGATCCGCTGGACTGTTCGTTGGTAGCCGCGCCGATCTCCTGGGCGAATTTGTAAACTTCGCTGACCACATTGGAGATCTTGCCGAAGGCTTTGTTGAGGTCGAGCCCGAGAAGCAGCCCGTCTTGCACCATCTGTGTGCTGGTTACCATATTGTTGACAGCCTGGCGCGCTTCGTCCTGGATTCCCTGGATGAGCTCCGCGATCTCCTTGGTGGACTGCGTGGATTTTTCTGCGAGCTTGCGGACCTCATCGGCCACGACGGCAAACCCGAGGCCATGCTCGCCGGCGCGTGCGGCCTCAATGGCGGCGTTGAGGGCGAGCAGATTGGTTTGCTCGGCCAGATCGTCAATCACTTCGATGATTTTGCCAATATTGTCTGCGCGCTTGCCGAGCAAGCCGATAATTTCCGAGGAAGACTGTATCGCCGTGCTGGTGCGGTTCAAGCCATCGGTGGCCTTCTCCATCGTGGTGATTCCCGTTTCCACTTCGACGCGCGACCGATGGCAAATATCCAGCAGAATTTTTGCGGTATCGGCCACACGCTGAACGGATGCGACCATTTGCTCGATAGAAGCGGAAGTCTCGGCGACGCTGGAGGCTTGCACCTGCGTATTCTTGACGACGTTTTGTACATTAATGCTCATTTCATGCATTGTGCTGGTGACTTCATCAATGGCCGATGCAGCCTGCACGCTTATTTTCGCGGACTCTTCTGACGCGGCGGCCATCTGGTTCGCTCCGGCGGCCACCTGCGCAGCCGTGTCACGGACGCGCCGGACCATTTCGCGCAGTCCCCGCGCCATTCGCGAGAATGCTGTTGCCATGGTGTCGCGCTTGGAGAGAGGCTCGATTTCCACGGTAAGCTCGCCCTCGGCGACGGCTGCGGACACTCCGGCCATGCGTTTGAGGTGTCCGACCATGGCCCGGAAATTATCCGCAAGGCGCCCGACTTCATCGTCGCGGCGAATGTCGATGCTGTGGTCCAAGTCTCCGGCGCTGCCGATCTCGTGCGCCACCTCGATCAAATGATCGAGCGGGTCGGTAATGGATTTCGCTGTGTAGTAGGCGATGCCGAGGCCCAGAAGAATGGCGAGTAACATCCCGAAAGAGCTTCCGACCGTGCTGATCCCGCTGGCGCGGGCGGCGGAGTCGTTTGCCGCGTCGATGGATTGACGTATCTGCCTATCAGCATCGTCCAGCACATCGATGGATTTGCCGATCCATGATCCGGGATTTTTCTCGAGGTAAAAGACCTGCAAGTCCGACACGGTACTGTCGCCCGAATCGACTTGGTGGCGCTTGGCAATCAATGGCCGGGCGAAATTTTGATCCCAGTCTTGTTCGCTTGCTTGGACCTGAACAAGTGCGTTATGCAGCACTTCGTTACTGTTATTCGCCTCGGCTTTGGCGATGTAATCAATCAGGTCGCTTTCTTGCTTGTTTGTGGTTGCCTCGATTCTAGGATCGCCGCTCAGCAAGAAATTACGCAGATCGAGCCGCGCCTCCATCATCTGGTAGCGTACGGACTCGATTACTTGAACGCTCTCGAGTGTCGAGGCAGCTTTCTTGCGGACCGAATGCTCGCGGAGCAGCGCCGACAAGTTCACCGCGAACACAATGGACAGGATCAACAGAATGGATCCAAACCCGGTATAGAGCTTCTTTCCGATGGTCATTGACCAGCGCCTCCCCACGTTCCGCGCGCACATCACTTTGCCGACCTGAAGGTCGTTAAGAAAAACGAGTACCTAGTGCTGACCGTTGAAGTCGAATTCGATCATTTCCGTTGTTTCTTTGGACCCGGGTTCGAATTTCCAGTTCTTCAGCGCCTTCACCGCGGATTCAACTAACAGCGGACTGCCGCCGACGGGCCGCGTGGTTTTCACGTGGCCGTCCGGCGCCACAATCGCTTCTATTTTTACTTTGCCGGTGATATTCATTTCCCGGGCAATGCTGGGATAATCGGGTACGACTCGACGGTCCACCTTTCGCTTCGCGGTTGAATCTTGGGCGATCGAGGCGAGCGGCGTGAGCAAGACCCCTGCTGCCACTAAGACTAGGCAGAAACCCAAGAGTTTCTTTGTGATGTTCACGGACTTCTCCTTGGATGGGCCTGAATATCCGTTATCCATGAATGCAAAGCATGTACCAGTCTTAGGGCTGCCATTACTCGTGCAGGCGGGAGCTTCAAATATTCTGTAAGGCTAATAGAAACAGTGGCTTACGTTTTGTGTTGGGCCACGCTCCCAGCGTCGAGCTTCAGCCATTTCGTCTCAACCGCCCGGCGATGTCGGCGCAAGCGTCTCACATTGAGAGCGGGAGCGGCCTGCGACTGATGCACAGTTCGGCAACTCGCCCGGGGCGCTTGTTGACTCAAAATGAGATTGCGGGCTACCGTTGAGGTGTTTCTCAAACTTTAATTTGGCGCGCAGGCCCCCCAACTCCATGCGTGCACGGTCGCGATCCAGAGTCCTCTCCTATAGCGACGAAGGCAGAGTCGAGCGCCTTCTTGCGCAGTTGTGCATCTCCACGCGCTCTCGCAAGGCGCAAGATTTAGTTTCCTTTGTTTGCCGCACTACAAAAGCCTTTTTCCGGATTGACGGGGCAAGCTGTTGGCATATGGAGTCCGAGTGGGCGTCATGAAGAAGCGCGCCAAGAGGAGCGCATCCGCGCCGAATTCCAGCCGGTCCAGTCGCAGACAAGCGACTGCGGACGATGCCGCGGAGCTTCGCGCGCGCAGCTTGATGAATCTCGCGCTGGAGCTGAAACCGTCGCTGCGCCTGCCGGAATTTGTTGGCCGGTTCACCTGTCGCGCGGGAGAAATCCTGGAAGCGCGAGTGGCGATCCTCGCGCTCACCCGCGGCACACAACTCGAAACGGTTCTTGCGAACGATTTGCGCGGTCCTGGCCGCGAGCTTGACTGGCCAAGCCTGAATGCCGCTCTCACCAAGCTTGTCCAAGAGCATCAGGAACCGATTCTGCTGGGTTCGGCAACGGCGCTTCTGGGAGCGAGCGTGGCGCGCAGCTTTGGATGGCATGATCTTTGTTTCGTGCGCCTGGCCGGGACAGAAGGCGACCTTCTGGGCGCGCTATGTCTGGTGGATCGCACGAAAGAGTTGTCCGAGGCGGACCGGAATTTGGTTCAGGCGCTGGCCGGACATGCTTCCGTCGCGCTGGAAAATTCGCGGCTTTTTTCGCGCATCGAACACTCCAAGCGGCAGTGGGTGGAAGATTTCGACGCGATCAGCGACCTGATCGTGGTCCACGATCCTGCGAACGTGATCCTGCGAGTCAATCGTCCCCTTGCGGATGCGGTGGGCTCGCGGCCGTCCGAACTGGTTGGAAAAAGTACGCGAGTGCTGAGCGGCATCGCCGCGGATCCGTCCCCACTGGCTTGTCCGTTTTGCCGGGAATCAGAGCACACCGCGGAAGAGTCTGTGTTCACACCGGACGCCCGGGCGTTCTTGATTTCCACATCGCGGATTGGTTCGGGAGAGGAAGGCTCGCGCACGATCCATATCTTGAAAGACATCACCGAGCAGCGCAGGTATCAAACGCAGCTTCAGCGCGAGCGCGACTTCAACACAAAAATACTCAACAATACGCAGAGCATGATCGTCGTGCTCGATACGGCCGGGCTGGTCAGCTACGCCAACCGCCGGTGCTACGAATCCGGTTACGCCAAGGAAGACCTGCTCGGCCGCGCATTCGCGGAATTTATTCCGCGAAACCGGCGGGGCCAATTCGGTCGGACCTTCGATAGCGCGCTTCGCGGAGTCGCTTCGGAAAACATGGAGCTCCCTGTGCTGCGCGGGAATCGCAGCACCGGGCAATTCTCCATCAGCCTTAGCCCCATGCGCGATGAGCAAGGGCACGTCAACAGCATCGTTGTTGTGCTCGCCGATATCACCGACGCCGCTGTTCTCCAGGCACAGCTTCGGCACAGCGAAAAGATGGCCGCCGTCGGCCAGCTCGTCTCCGGTGTGGCGCACGAGATCAACAATCCGCTCGCGGCGATCGTTGGGTATTCGGATCTGCTGCTCGAAAACACCAACGTGCCGGAATCGGCGAAGGACGAACTGCGCATCGTCCTGAAGGAAGCGGAACGCACAAAGGAAATTGTGCAAAACCTTTTGAGATTTGCGCGGCAAATGCCTGCCAAGCGCGAAGCTCTGGACATTCATGGTGTTTTGCGCCAAGTACTGCAATTGCGCACGTACGGCGCCACGGGCGATGGCGTGGAAGTGATCGAGCGCTTCGACAAACTGGTTCCTCAGGTTTTCGGCGATGCGCACCAGTTGCAACAGGTATTTTTGAATATTCTGAATAACGCCTATGACGCGATTCGCGAAGCTTGCCGCTCCGGCAGAATCGAGATTGCCACGCGTGAACGCAACGGCGTTGTGGAGATCGCGGTGCGTGACAATGGCATCGGCATTTCCGATAGCGCGCGGATTTTTGAACCCTTTTACACAACGAAAGAAGTTGGCAAAGGAACTGGGTTGGGCTTGAGCATTTGCTACGGCATCGTGAGGGAACACGGCGGCGACGTGATTTGCGAGAACAATGCCGATGGGACAGGATGCACATTCTTTGTCCAGCTTCCGGCGGCCAATGTCGCGGAAACGGCATCCGTGGCGGGCACGACGCGTTAGCAACACGCAGGCGGCGAATGCGGGGAAAATCGGAGAGTACGAAGAGGAATTAATGTCCAACGATTTGCGCATCAGATTTCTGGTGGTTGACGACGAGGCTTCCATTCGGAAGTTGTGCATGACGATCGGTGAAAGACTCGGTTTTGCGGTCTCGGAAGCAGAAAATGCGGAAGCCGCTCTGGCTCTCGTGGAGGCGCATTTGCCGGAAGTGGTTATCGCCGATCTGAAATTGCCGCAGATGAGTGGGGTCGAGCTGCTGCGCCAGATCAAGCATCTGCTTCCCGCCACCGAAGTGGCCATCATGACTGGCCATGGCACGGTGGAATCAGCGGTCGACGCCATGAAACTGGGCGCGTACGATTACATCGAGAAACCTTTCCGCGTCGAGAAACTCCGATCCTTGCTGCAGCGCATGGCCGAAAAAGTGCGTTTGGTTGCCGAGAATCAGTTTCTGCGGGAACGCATGGACGCGGAGACGCGCCTTGATGGGATTGTCGGGACATCCGTAAAAATTCAAGACGTGCTGCGCATGATTGCGCGGCTGAAAGACTCACCGGCTCCTGTCTTGATCGTTGGCGAAAGCGGCACGGGCAAAGAGCTGGTGGCCCGCGCCATTCATTTTCGCGGACCTCTGGCGCAAAGGCCGTTCGTCGCGGTTGATTGCGGCGCGCTGGTCCCGACTCTGATGGAAAGTGAGCTTTTCGGCCACGAAAAGGGCGCTTTCACCGGAGCACTCAAGGCGAAGCCGGGTCTCTTCCAGGCCGCGAATGGCGGGACAATATTTCTAGACGAGATTGGAGAACTCCCCCTCGAAATGCAGGCCAAGCTGCTGCGCGTGCTTCAAGAGAAAGAAGTGCGGCCGGTCGGCAGCAACGAAAGCGTCCCCGTGGACGTGCGGGTTATCGCGGCGACCAACCGGGACCTGGAAGCAGCGTATCGCGCCGGCGCGTTTCGGAAGGATTTGTTCTTTCGACTGAATGTCGTGATCGTGCACATGCCGGCACTGCGCGAACGTCGTGCGGACATTCCCGTGCTGGTCCGCTGCTTTCTTGAGCGCCATGCCTCCGGCGAAAACGTTCAGGTCAGTTCAGGGGTCATGAAAGCGTTCCTGCAGTACGATTGGCCGGGCAACATTCGAGAACTGGAGAATTGCATAGCGCGCGCTCTTGCTTTGGGAGACCGGCAGTCAATTGGCCTGAACGATCTTCCGCCTGCGCTTCGCGTCGGCGAAGAAGCAGACTTTTCAACCGAGGATTCGCGTGTGCTTGCTTCCACAGCGCTTGCCGATATGGAGCGCATGACAATTATTCGCGTTTTCGAGCAAGTAGGCGGCGACAAAGCGCTGGCCCGCAAAATGCTTGGAATCAGCCGCGCGACCCTGTATCGAAAACTGAAGCAGTATCAGATTCCGCTGCGGCAGTCCCGGAAGGCCGTTGCGGCCGTTGCGCCGGGGCAATAGTAGTTTCGCGATGTTTGTCTCACGATGGCCCGCACGGCGCGCCGGCTGGTGAGACATTTTCGTCGCAGGGTGAGACATCCAAGAGGATCCCTGTGCGACGCCTTCCGTAATTGCCGCAGTTCCAATGAGTTGAGTTTCCTCCCGGTAGCCTCGCTTTGGCCGCACGCGTGCTTTCCTCACTTCATTACGCCGAGGGCAGGGTGTACTTCGGCTTGGATAGCACTTTGCGTAAGGGGTTTGAATTGCCATGGCCAAGCTCGCTGGAAAGTCTGTGCCGCCGGAGCAGTCTCCCGCTTCGCTGAGCGAGAAAGCGGCGGCGATCGCAGAAGCCTGGGCCGAAGCCCGGCTCGTATATCCGCTCTATTTCTATTTGGCTACGCACGCCCACTTGGCGATTCCGCCTGTCCATGATCCGCTGCTTCCTGCGGCCTGTCCCGCCACGGACCTCTTCGAGAAAGTTGTTCGCTGGCTCGACGAAATGGATGCACAAATCCGGACGAATCAGTTGCGGCAGCTCTTGCACTCACTCCAGGACGTGAGGCCGGAGAGCTTGCGCGCCCTGATTCTGCGTTTGCTCCGCCACACCGAAAAATCGCCGACCGATCGCGACAATATCGACCTCCTGCTCGCGACGTATTTCGCCCTTTGCGCTCCGGAAGATCTGTATGCCTGCGAAATCACGCTTGCCGATGTGGCTCAGGTGCTGCAGAGCGTTCTCGCGGACGCCGATCCCACGGAGCTGGAATGGTGCGGGCCCCTCAATCAAGTGCTTGACGCGATGAAAGAATGCAGGGGTCTGCACGAAGTATTTGTCGCGAAACTCCTGGAGAAAGGGCGCGAACTGAAGGATGCGGCCGGCTTCATGTTCTATGATCCGGCGGCACTGGTCGCATTCACACGATTCAACTTTCTGGTGCGCCGCTCGTTTTTCCGCTTGCTCCACGCAGACTTGCGCGCAATCCGCGAAGGCCTGACCGAGCTGGAGCGTCGCGGCATCTCCACAGTCGATTGCCGTACCGCGGGACTTACTCAGCAGGAACCCGTGGCGCACTTGCGGGAGATTTCGCTCGCGTGGCGCCAGCCCATATCCGCCGACTACGCGGCGGAATCCGCGAACCGGACTTTCGAACAGCTTCTTGCTATCCGGGGAGCTGTTGAACGCGCACTGGGGATCGTACCCGCCGAAATCAAGGTGCCGGTGATCGGCTCGATTCCGGCGGCGGACAAGCCGAAGGTCGTTCCGGCACCGGCTGCGCGACAGCTTGCGCCGCAACCGCAGCGCTCGCGCGAATCGACCGAGACGCCTTCGCCAAAGCCGCGAATGGTTACTGTCGCCGATCGCAATGCACCTGTTTCGCTCGAAACTCGCGCAAGTGTACCTTCGCCAGCCGGACAGTCTGTTCGAACGCCTGTCGCGCCAACAGCTCCGGCAAAGCCAAGCGCCCCCGCGGCACGTTTTCCGGTTCAATCGCCGGACCAGTCGCCAGCCGCAGAAATCAAGCCGCCGCTGTCGTCAACTTTGCGGCCGACGCCTGCCGCACCGGCAGAGCCCGGTGCGCCGCCCGTGGAACACGCAGCAATTTCCGAGACGCGCTCAGCACCGCCAACGAGCAGCGTTCTTTCGCCGGATCTTGAAAAGTGCCTCGAACGCATCTGGGAACAATTGATTGAGGCGCCGCCCACTCGAGGCCGCTCCATGAGCACTGTGACCCTCGGCGACGCCAGAATCTTGCTGTCTGCATGGGAAGTAAACGCCTTCGTCAGCGACGGTGGGCAGCTCTCGGAAGATCTTCGCCGTGCTGTGGCCGCACGCGCCCTCGTGGCCCTGGCGCGCGAGGGACAAAAGGCGTCTGGAGATCGCACCACGCTCAACGATGCAATCGCTTTGGGCCGCGAGGAAATGAAGTATTTACAAGGGCGCGTCGACCAGGCTCAGCGGACGAAAAACACGGAGGCGGCGGTGAATCTGGGCATCAGCGCCCGGCGCCTGCTGTCTACGATCGAAGAAGCGCAGACGTAAGCAGCAAAGGGCGCAGTTGTTGCGATTACCTGGTCCCGGGAGGATTACGTGTTGAAAAAGGTTCTTGTCGTCGACGACTCCGTTGCAGCGGTGAAAATGATGCAGGGAATACTCGAGCAGGGCGGCTATGTGTCCGTCGGCCTGAGTGACCCGCTGCGGATCGAAGAGGCAATCACGACGGAGCATCCCGGTCTCATTCTGCTGGATGTGGTCATGCCGCAGCGCAACGGTTTTCAAATCTGCCGCGACCTGAAAGGGAACGCATTGTTTGGCGGCATCCCTGTGATTCTGGTCAGTTCGAAAAATAGCTCGAGCGACAAGTTTTGGGGCCAACAGCAAGGCGCGGACGCCTACATCGCCAAGCCTTTTACGCCGGAGGAACTCTTGGAAACGGTGCGGAGATTTGCCTGATGCTTGATGATTACAAGCCGGACCGCGGCTTCGAGCAGGAGCCTGAGCTCGCCGCCATCGAGCCAGATAGCGGCGAGATGTTCGATTTTCCGGAGACGATCGAGCCGTTCGATGGGGATGCGCTCAGCGAGCGTAGCCCGGAGAGTCAGTACTGCGTTTTTCGCGCGGGCCGCGAACGCTTTTGCCTTTCTGTTCTTACGATTGAAGAAGTTGTCGACTGGCCTCCCGTGACGCGAGTGCCGCTCGCACCGTCGTTCTTGATGGGCGTTTTCAACTTGCGCGGTTCCATCGTCCCGCTGGTTGACATCGCATTCACCGAAGGCCGCCGGTCTGGCCTGCTCCCGCGACACGTGGTGGTTGCGGCATTGCGGGACGATGCCAGCGCAACCAATCTTCGTTTCGGCATCGCCGCCGACGAAGTAATCGGTACGTACACCGCGGCGGACGATTCGCTGCTTGACCAAATGCCTAGCGAGATCCCGCATTGCCGCGGCATGCTGCGCCACGACGATCGCCTGGCGCTTGTGCTCGATTTGAAGAAAATGATCGAAGTATTTCCGGTACCCGTCATATGAGCTCGCAGCGATCGCATGGTTTTGAAGACCGCCGCTTTGGGTGCGGCCATCAAGCATTTCGATTTTGGAGGATGTTATGAAATCGCGTCTTAGCACGACCATCTGGGCCTTGATTCTGTGGGATGTGGCCGCGCTCGGCGGAGTTCTCGGCTTCGCATTCCATGCAGGCTCCGCTGCGAATGGCCAATCACTCGCCAATTTTTCGGCGCTTCCGAGCGGTGCGTCCTCAAGTCTGCTTGGCGCCGCCGCGCTCGCCATCGCCACGTTTCTGTTGCATGTGATTTTGCTTCCGAAACGCGTGATTGCGCCTCTCACGGAGCTCGCCAGCTTTTCCGAGAAGCTCGCGGCAGGCGACGCTCGCGCGAAAGCGGAGATTACGTCGACCGACGAGTTCGGCTTCATTGCCGACAACTTGAATCGCAGCGCCGCGAAGGTGGCGCGCACTTCCGTCAGCCAAGAGGCCTCGGAATCGCTGCAGCGCAGCATCACCGACCTGCTCAACTTGATCAATCAGGTTTCACGCGGCGATTTGACCACGCGCGGGAGAGTCACCAATGATGCGCTCGGCAACGTCACGGACTCGGTGAACTTGATGCTCGACAATTTCACCAAAGTCATCGAGCGCGTTCGCAAAGCCGCGGTGGACGTCAGCACCAGCGCCAGCCACATCCTGTTTGCCGCGGATGAAATGACCAGTGGCGCGACACAGCAAGACCAAGAAATCACCAACACTTCATCGGCGGTCGAAGAGCTTACGGTGTCGATGAAGCAGGTGTCGAACAACGCCGAAGCAAGCGCGGAAGCCGCGCGGCGCGCGCTAGACGCTGCTGAACAGGGCAACCGCGCCGTCCGCGACACGCTCGAAGGCATGCAGCGCATTCGCGCTTCCGTGCAAGCGACCGCCAAGAAAATCAAATCGCTCGGCGACCGCTCACTCGAAATTTCGGAAATCATCAACGTCATCAACGACATCACGGAACAGACCAACCTCCTCGCGCTCAACGCCGCCATCGAGGCGGCACGCGCCGGCGAGGCGGGCCGCGGCTTCGCGGTCGTCGCCGATGAGGTTCGCAAACTTGCCGAACACTCACGCAGTGCCACAAAAGACATCGCGGCGCTCATCAAAGCCATTCAGGCCGAGACGAACGAAGCCGTGGTCGTCATGGAAGAAGGAACCAAGGAAGTGGAGGTTGGAGCCGGCCTGGCCGATCAGGCCGGAAAAGCGCTGGAAGCGATCTCCAGCGTCGTGCGCCAGTCTGCCGAACTCGTACAGGAAATTTCGCTCGCCTCAAAGCAGCAAGTGCGCGGTACAGAAGGCGTCGCCAACGCGATGCAAATCATTTCTGGGATCACGCGACAAACTTCCCAGGGCGCGCGGCAAACGGTCGCAACAGTCGGCGACATGGTCAAGCTTTCTGAACAATTAAACGAAGCTCTCGCTCAGTTCCGCTCAGGTTCGAAAAATGGTTCAGAGGCCCCGGCCGCCGAGGAGTCCCGGCCCGAACCGGTACCCATAGGTGCACGCCGCTAGACATTCGATGGTCATTCGCTGACGCGGGCGGAAAATGAAACATCTTGTAGCTGCTTCGATTACGGACTACGAACTCGATGAGATCCGCACGCTCATCGAGCGCCGCTCGGGCATTTTGTTCGATGCGTCGCGTGAACGTTTTTTCTCCACGCGCATTCGCGAACACATGGCGGCGAAGCATCTCGCGCACGGCACGGATCTGCTTCGCAAGCTGCATGGCTCGAATGTTGAATATGACACGCTGGTTGAGCGCTTGCTGACCCAGGAGACTTCTTTTTTCCGCTATCCGGCCGTTTTCGAGGCTTTCCAGAGAAAAGTCCTGCCCGAACTGCACATGAAGAAATTCTGGGAGAACCCAAGATCCTTGCGCATCTGGAGCGCCGGGTGCGCCACGGGAGAAGAGCCCTATTCCATCGCCATTTCGGTGGCGGACGCTCTGATGTTTTCCGAAGCGTGGAACGTTGAGATACTGGCGACGGATATCAGCAAGAATGCCCTGAAATGCGCGCAGCAAGGCGTGTATCCGCGCAGAAGTCTCGCTCATCTTTCTCCGCGCCAGCTCGATGCGTATTTTTCGACCTCCGGCGATGAACATGTCATCAAGCCGCGCATCCGCCGGATGGTTTCGTTCGCGCCCATGAATCTGGCGCAGGCGGTGTACCTCGGACGCTTGGATTGCATTTTCTGCATGAACGTCATGATTTACTTCTCAGAGGCGCGCAGAAATTCGTTGATCCAGCATTTCTATGAATATCTCGAGCCCGGCGGCTACTTGTTTCTCGGCCATTCGGAATCGGTTTCCAGTGTTCCGGTGAAGTTTGAGTCGGTCGTCTGCGGGGACTGCATTCTCTATCGCAAGCCAGCGGGCGAAATGATTTATCGCGGCGCGGCGCTCGTGGAAGGTGCCCTGTGAGCGATCCGGGAAAAGGCGCAATCGAAGTCTTCCTGCAGGAAGCCTCTGAGCACCTGCAATTTCTGCGGGAATACGCGAGCATCCTTCAGGAGCCGCAGCCGAATCCCGAGGACCTCGAACGGCTTTACATTGCCGCCCATACGCTCTCCGGCACTTCGGCGACCTACGGATTTCCCCTGTTCTCGGAAATCTCCGGCAAGCTCGCGCACATTTTTCAGTACACGCGCAACGCGCCGCTCAATTCCGACACGATAGCGCCTCTGACGGAGTTTCTCTCGGATGCAATCTCTGTTCTGGAATTCGATCTGCTCGAAATCAACGACTCCGCTTCGGAAGTGGCATCGGACATTCAAGCATTCAAGCAGCGCTATGCCTTCGCATTCCCTGCGGCTGCATCCTCTTCTCCTGCTGAAACCACCAACGAACGCCCTTCGGGAGAGGCGGGCTCAGTGCCGCATCCACTTCAGGATGCTACCTCGCATTATGACTCCCTGCCGCACGATGATGATGTTGCCGACGAAGTCCTGCAATTTTTCGTTCCCGAAGCCGAGGAGCACCTCCAGGCCGTCACGGAATGCCTGCTGGCGCTCGAAACAAATCCAAATCCCGAAGATGTGAACCGGCTGTTTCGCGCCATGCACACGGTCAAGGGCTCGGCGGCTCAGGTTGGCCTGCACCGCATCTCGGCGATTGCCCATCGCGTTGAAGATCTGGTTGGACAGGTTCGCGACGGCATCCTTGCTCCCAGCGCGGAACTCACGGACCTCTGCCTGGAATCCGCCGACATTCTGAAGAAGTTCTTGCATCACCAATGGCCGAGCGAAGCCGACGCTCGCACCGCGGTCGATGTGCTGCTATCACGCATTTCTGAATTTCTGCCGGAGGAAACGGCCATCCCGGCGCCGGGCGATTCGGTCGAAAGTGCGATGGTTCAAGCTGCTGTTGAGGGAGCGGGCCTCGCCCGTCCTGCCGCCTCCGCGCATGGCGACGGCGTGTCCGCCGCGGCGTCCAGGCTTCCACATTTGAATGCGCCCCAATTGCACTCTGTCCGCATTTCGTTGGAGCGTTTGGACAAAATGATGAACGCGGTCGGCGAGCTGGTCATCAACCGCACGCGCATGATCGGCCGTCTGGCCGAGCTTGAGAAACTCGTCGAAATCCTGAATTTTTCGAAGTCTCGTTTGGGCGAGAAGATTTCCGGATTTCAGGACAAGTATGAATTCCGATGGGTCGGGTCGCAATTCACGTCGCCGTCTTCCCACGCGAGTCCACAACGCGCCGCTAGGATGCCCACCGAGAGCCGCCACGATCCGTTTAGCGAGTTCACCGAACTCGAAATGGATCGGTATGATGACTTCAGCATTTTGTCCCGTTCCCTGGCGGAAATCTCCGCGGACGTGAACGAAGTCCTCGCACAGCTCGGCGGTTTTATGGGCCGCGTGGACGCGGACATCGATGAATTTACAAAACTGGCGCATCACCTGCAGGATCAAATTACGCAGGCGCGCATGGTTCCGATCGGCAACCTGTACACGCGCCTGTCGCGCACGGTGCGCGATGCCGCGAAGATGTCCGGCAAAGAAGTCGAGTTCGTTCTGGACGGCGCTTCTACGGAGCTTGACAACAACATCATCCAGCAGATTTCCGATCCGCTGATTCACATTGTCCGCAACGCCGTTGCGCACGGCCTGGAACTCCCGGAAGAACGTGCGCAGCAGGGCAAGAATCCTCGAGGCCGCATCGCTGTTCGGGCCTATCACCGCGGCAATCACATTTTCATCGAAGTGGAAGACGACGGCTGTGGCATCGATGCGGAAAAGATTCGCGCACGCGCCGTCGAATCCGGGTTCGTTTCCGCCGAGCAGGCGCGCCAGATGAACGACCGCGAATTGCGCAATCTCCTTTTCTTGCCTGGATTTTCCACGGCTCACGAAAAGACCGAGCTGGCTGGCCGCGGCGTCGGCCTGGACGTTGTCAAATCCAATCTCGACGCGCTCAATGGCGAAGTCGAAATACGGGCCGAGCTCGGGCAGGGTTCCTGTTTCACGCTGAAAGTCCCGCTCACGTTAATCATCTCGCAGGCGCTCTTCGTTCGCTGCGGCGCATCGCTCTTTGCTTTGCCGCTTGGCTTCATCGAGGAAATTCGGCGCTTACGCCCCGAAGAAATTGAGGATGTCGGCGGCAAACTGCTCACGAAAGTTCGCGATGAGATTATCGACGTGGTTCGACTCGACGCGCGCCTAAGCCTTCCGCTGCTCGAAACAGTAAACGGTTATTTCCGGATGGTCATCGTCAAAGTGGCGGGCCGCCGTGTCGGCCTTGCAGTGGATGAAGTTCTGCGAAAAGACGAGGTGGTCATCAAGAATCTTGGTGGATTCCTTCGCAACATCAGGTTGTTCCCCGGGGCGACCATTGCTCCTGACGGAAGTTTGATTCTTGCCATCGACTTGCACCGGCTCGTCGCGCAGGAACTCTCCGAGCACGCCTCGATCAATGCCACGGCTGCGGCAGCGCGCGTGTTTGCGCCGGGGGCTGGTGCGGTTGCCTCTGGCAGTATTCCAGCCGAAGCGATTGACGAAGTGCAGGGCGAGCGCGTGATCGTCGTCGTGGATGATTCCATCAGCGTCCGCAAATTCGTCGGTAGGATGCTCGAGAAGGCTGGCTATCGGGTGCTCCTCGCTTCCGACGGACTGGAAGCGACGGAGCTTGTCGCGCAATCCGGTGCGCATTTAATCATCACCGACCTGGAAATGCCGCGCATGAACGGATACGAGCTGATGGCGCACTTGCGGCAGAATCCGGAAACGCGCCGCATTCCGACCATGGTCGTTACTTCGCGCGCCGGCGCAAAACACCGCGACCGCGCTTTAAAAGAAGGCGCCGTGACGTTCCTCACAAAGCCGGTACAAGAGGAACAGTTGCTTGCGGCCGTCGCATCGATTCTAGGAGTGGAGAAGGCGGGGCTTCGTCGCCGGCCCGTGCCTGTTGCCTGAAACCATGAACGCCGCCGCAAAAAAGATTCGCGTGCTTCTTGTGGACGACTCGTCCTTCATGCGCAAAGTGCTGCACGCCATTGTCAGCGCCGATCCGCAGATGGAAGTCGTCGGCCAAGCCAAGGATGGAAACGAAGCGATTGCCATGGCGCAGTCGCTCAGGCCCGACGTGATCACCATGGACATCAACATGCCGCACTTGGATGGTTTGCAGGCCACCGAACAGATCATGTCGCAGAATCCGAGGCCGATTGTGATTGTCAGTTCGGAAACACGCGACGGCGCCGCAAGCACGCTGGTTGCTTTGGAGCTGGGTGCGATTGATTTTATTTCCAAGCCCTCGAGTGGCATCGATCTTGACATGAACTCAGTGGGCGCCGACTTGAATCGCAAGCTGAAAATGGCGGCGAAAGTTCACGTAGTGCGCACGGCAACGCGATCGAAGGCTCATGCTGGCGCGGCGCACCGGTCCGCACCCCCGGCTCCGTCGGCTGAGGGCACCGGTTCCGCTGCTGCGGCGGGTAGTCGCTTTCCCCTGGTGGTGATTGCCGCTTCCACGGGCGGCCCGGCAGCGGTGATGCGTCTTGCGCCGAATTTGCCGAAAGATCTTCCCGCGGCAGTCGTGCTGGTTCAACACATGCCCGCGAGTTTCACCAGCCAATACGCTATCCAGCTGGCCGACGCGGCGGAGATCGCCGTGAAAGAAGCTGCAGCGAATGAAGCTCTCGCGCCTGGCATTCTCTACGTTTGTCCTGGCTCACACCACCTGCGCATTTCGCCGAAGGGGCGCATCGTGCTTGATAGCGGCGCGCGTATTTCCGGGTACCGCCCCTGTGCCGATGTCGCGATGGAAACTGCGGCCGGCTGGGCTGGACCAATGACCACCGGCGTGGTTCTCACCGGTATGGGCAACGATGGTTCGCGCGGCGCGCAAGCAATTTATTCCGCTGGCGGCACAGTTCTCGTTCAGGACGAGGCGACGTCCGTCATTTTCGGAATGCCTGCGGAAGTCATTAAAACGGGGTTTGTAAGCCAAGTTCTTCCGTTGGATCAAATCGCCGCGGCAATTGAAAAACGCGTCCGCCAACTCGCCAGCGCTCCGCAGGCGGTGCTGCCATGAAAATCGCGCCGAGTGAACCGCGGCAGGGCCGCCGCGCTTCTCGTAGCGAGCCAGTGATACTTTTCTCCATCGCCGGCCAAATGTTTGCGATCAATGCGAATGCCATTCAGGAAATCCGCACCACGGACAGCATTTCGTCCGCGGCTTCCGAAGTTTCGTACGCGAGCATCGCGAAGGTGCGCCATCGCTTGCGTCGCGGCCGCAAGAGTTTTCATGTGATAAACGGTTGCATTCATTTTGGACTGCCGACATCGCGCCCGGCGCAGGTTGTAGTTCTGCGAAACCATCGCATCGCTGTTCTCGTGGATTCTATCGATCGCATGGAGACAATGACGTTTCTTATGGCCCTGCCGCCCGGATTCTGCGGTCCCGAGCGTTCGTGGTATCGCGGAATAACTGTGATCGCTGAAAACGTGGTTCCGGTTGTGAGTCCGTCCGGATTTTTGACCGAGCAGGAGCTCGCGCAGTTGGACGCCGCGGCGGCGGAGTCGGACGCTGCTTCGGATGTGGTTGCCCAGGCGACAAATCGAGCCTCCGCGGAGCATCCTGAATGACCGTCGCGATTGAAACTCCCGCAAAATCTTTTGTTCTCTTGCCGTTGGGCAACCGCCGAATTGCCTTCGCGGCGGACTCCGTCATCGAGCTTACCGCGCCTGAAAAGCTGCAGAATTTTCCGCACCGTACGCCGTGGATCGCCGGTGTGATTGTCCGCCGCAACCGTGTCGTACCGGTCTGCGATGTCAGCAAATTATTCGGCGAAGAGGCGCTCTCCGTGGGGCGCTTCTATTTGATCGCGGAGTGGCAGGAGCATGGCGTGCGCGACTGGTGCGCCATTCCGGTCGCCGGAGAATGCGAGCTGGCCTCTGCCGAATCGGTGCTGCCGGTCGATCCCCAAACGAGCACGCGCTCCCCGTTCGTTACCGGCCTCGTACCCGTTGCCGGCGAAGAGATAGAAGTCGTCGACTTGACCAAGCTCGTCCAAGCGCGACGTCTGGCGCCCGAGGGTCCCGCTGCGGTGCCTGCGTCATGACCGTCGCCGCAGCGCAGCCCAAAATTTTGCTGATTGACAGCAACGTGTATTTTTCCAAGAAGCTCAGCGATGCGTTGAAAACGGAAGGCTTCGACGTGGTCACCAGCCCGCAAGCCGCATACGCGCTCACCATGCTCGAATGGAATCGCCCGGCTGCTGTGCTCTGCGCAACGAATCTTCGTGAGATGAGCGCCTATGAGATTGCTCCGATTCTCCGCGCGGATTCGAAAACCGCCACGATTCCTATCATCGCCGTGGGCAATGGCGGAGACCAGGCGCTCATGGAGGCGTTTCGTTCCGGCTGCGACGATTACGTGGATCGCCGCCGCTCGCCGGACGACATCGCCGCGCATGTGCGCGCGTTTCTGGTCAGCCGGCAGGAAGGCTTTCAGCCGACTCAAATGGTTCCGAGCTCGATGGCCTCGCTTACCGGCGACCTGTCCCGCATGGACTTGCCCGGCGTGATTCAGATGCTGAATCAGGCCCGGCAGACTGGCGCCCTGAATATCAACGCGGGAGACACGGACGGGGTCATCTACTTCGACGGCGGCGAGCTGTCTCATGCGGAGTGTGGCGTGCTTTTCGGCGATGAAGCAGTCATCCACATTCTTAAGTCTTGTGAAGGTGCGGGCGAGGGCGTTTACAAATTTGTGTACGGTACCACCGCTGCACAACACACCGTGCTGCGTTCGGCCACTGACCTGATGCTCGACGCTATGCGCGAGCTGGACGAAGCAGCCCACGAAGCAGAATCCAATGATAGCGGCGACGAAGCGTCTGATTCGCAGTCCAAGAGTCCATCACACAGCGGCCCCAATAAAATCGAATTGGAGCAGCCATGAGCGAAACGCCCGAAACTGTTGCGGAAAAAGTTCCCACGGTTTACTTCATCGATGACAGCGCCACTATGCGCGAAGTCATCAAGATCGCGTTCCGCCGCGAGTCGATGAACGTGATCACCTGCCACGATGCGGCTTCCGCATTGGCGCAGTTCAACGACACGGCTCCCGATGCGGTCATCACCGACGTGATCATGCCGGGCAAAGACGGTTACGAAGTCTGCCAGTTCATCAAGCGGGACGCCCATCTCGCGAAAACGCCGGTCATTCTGATGTCCGGCGTTGTAGATCGCACCGTAGCCGAAAAGGCTATCGCCGCGTGTGCGGATGAGCTGATCCGCAAACCGTTTCAGCCACAGGAACTGATTGCGCGCGTCAAAAATCTCCTCAATCCGAAGCCACCAGCTGTTCAACCGCAGGAGCCATCCGCGAGTACCGAAGGCCGCCCCGCTGCCGCGGCGCTATCAGGAATTTTCGCCATGCCATCTGAGCCAGCACCGGCGGCCCAGCCTGTCCCTTCGATGGCGGGCAGCCAGCGGCCCGCGCCTTCCACCTTGACGAATGCTTCGTCCCGGCCTGCCGCGCGCGCCAACGGGAGTCCCGCTCCTGGCAGTCCTTCAGCAACTTCCGCCGAAATTCAGAAGCTGCGTTTTGAGATTCAGCGGCTTGAAATGCTCGTCAAGAAGCTTCAGTCAGACCTGGAAGCCGAGCGCCAATATGTGGCTTCGCTCGAATCACATATGCGCACCCTTCAGGAAACCGAGTGAAGCGGTTGTAGAAGGGTTACTGCATTTTCTTCGACGTCAAGAATTCTCGAGTCACCACACTCACGTCTTTATGCTGAGCGATCGCTTCATAATTCATCTGCTGCATGTCGCGATCTGAAATCTTCCCCGCCAGTTCCGCGACTGCCGTTACCACTTCTGGATGTTCGTTCGCGATTTCACCTCGCACGATTGTGACCGCCTCGTACGGCGGAAAGTAATGTTTATCGTCCGCGAGTACCGCAAAGTCATTCGTCATCAATTGTCCGTCGGTCGTGTTTCCCGCCACGATGTCCACTTGGTGTGCTGTCAGCGCGCGATAGAGAAGCCCCAGATCCATAATTCGCGGAATGCCGGCAAATGTCAGGCCGTACGTTTCCACAAATCCATCGTATCCGTCGGGACGCTCCATGAATTCGTATCCAAATCCGGCGCGCCAAGCCGGTGCATACCTCGCGGCTTGCGAAATAGTTCGAATCTGATCTTTCTGCGCATCTTTTCCGCGAATCACAATGGCAAAACTGTCGTTGAATCCCAATGGCGCCTCGACGATCAGGTTGAAACGCTTCGCATACTCGCTGCGAACACGTTCAAACACCACATGCGGGTCATTCTGCGGCAGCTCTTTCAGCACAGCCGTTAGCGCTGTGCCTGTGTATTCCACGTACATATCGATCCGGCCGGCGAGCAACGCTTGGTGACAAATGTAGGTCCCCGCAAGATAGAAACGCCGCTCTACATGCATTCCTGTCCGTGCTTCAATCCGCTGTGCGAGCAGTTCACCGAGAATTGCCTGCTCCGGAAAGTTCTTAGAGCCGACGACGATCGTCCTTTGCCGATTGCCACATCCGGCGGTAAGAATGACCCCGAGGAGGTACGTGAGGATCCGCCAACGCATCGCTTACCGCGCTTGGCGCATGCGCCGCTCGAACAGTCCAAGGACAATATCCGCGAAGAGGGCAAGAATTGCTGCGGGAATCGCGCCGGCAAGAATCACGCGATTGTCGAGCATCGCTAGGCCGCGGAAGATGAATTCTCCCAGTCCTCCCGCGCCTACCGCCGCGGCGATCGTCGCAATGCCGACTGTCCATACTGTCGCCACACGAATTCCTGCAAGCAGAACGGGCAGCGAGAGAGGCAGCTCCACGCGAAAGAGGATTTGCGAATCGGTCATGCCCATTGCTCGCGCGGCCTCTCGGACGTTTGGGTCGATTCCTTGTATACCGGCAATCGTATTTCGAATAATCGGCAACAGCGCATAGACCGCCAACGCAACGATCGCCAGCCGGTCGGCGCGGGACCCCAGCCATGGCACAGGCAGCAAAAAACCCAACAACGCCAAGCTCGGAATCGTCTCCGCAATATTCGCGCTGCTCAGGATTGGCTTGGAAAGCCACGGCTTGCGCGTTACCGCAATGCCGAGAGGAACTCCCACCGCGATTGCCAGCAACATGGCGATCACTACCAGCCACAAATGCTCGCCTGTGGCCTGCAGAATTTCCATGCGATGCGTTAAAAAGAAGTGGACGAGATTCATTGCGTGCCTCGTTTCTCCGGAGTTTGCCGCGTCGCGCCTCTTCCCAGCGTGGCGACATAAGCGGCGGCCAGCGGTTGCGTCGCGCGAAGGAAGGCTTGCGGTTCGTAGATGCCGGCCAGCTCTCCGGCCTCCAGCAGCGCGATTCGCGCGCCGAAAAGCAAAGCTTCGCGAATATCATGCGTGACGAAAATAATTGTCTTCTGTAATTCTTGTTGAATCGCAAGGAATTCCTTCTGGATCTCCGCGCGCGTGAGGGGATCAAGCGCCCCAAAAGGCTCATCCATCAGCAAAATGGGGGGATCGGCAGCAAGCGCGCGCGCCACGCCGACTCGCTGCTTCTGACCGCCGGAGAGTTCGTGCGGGTATCGCTTCGAGAATTGCGAAGGTTCGAGCCCTGCGATCCGCAACAATTCCTCGACCCTTTCCTTCTTGCGATTTTCCGGCCAATGCTCCAGTTCCGGAACCAAGCCGATATTTCTCTCGACTGTGAAATGCGGAAAAAGCCCAGCCTCCTGGATAACATAGCCGATTCGGCGCCGTAGACGAATGGGATCCCACTCCGTCGTCGCGCGGCCTTCGACCAGAACCTCTCCGCTGTTTGGCTCAAGCAGCCGGTTCACCAGCTTCAGGGCGGTCGTTTTTCCCGAGCCGCTGCGGCCGAGTAATACGAGCGTTTCTCCTGCGCGCACTTCGAGCGACAAGCTCTTGAGAATGAGACGGTCGCCGCAGCGGAACTCAGCTTGGCGAAACTCAATGGCCGCTTTGAATTGTGCCTCGCCCATTCGCTGATTCTAACGTGAATAGCCGCTCGCATCGATGCGGGAAGGCGTAAACTTGGCGTGCGCGGCTGGCAGACTGCGGCTTCACGGGCGCAAGGAAAAACATGTTTCCCTATCTCATGCAGTTCCAAGATGCTGGAATCCTGGTCTTGAGGCTGATGGTTGGCCTGATTTTCGTTTCCAGCGGATGGAAACACCTGAAGGATCCTGCAGGCCGTAGCAAGAGCATTGGGATGAGCAAGGGGTTTACGGTGTTTCTCGGCGCCGCAGAAATTGCTGGCAGTCTGGGCGTTATTTTCGGGGTCTTGCCCCAGCTGTCCGCGCTGGGCTTGATCCTCCTCATGCTGGGAGCCATACAAAAGAAGATTTTCGTGTGGCACACCGGCTTCTGGGGCAAAGATGGCTACGGATGGCACTACGATTTGATGATTATTGTGATGAGCATCGTGATTATCGTCACCGATGGGGGCCGATACATCCTGGTCAGGTGAAATTTAACTCTTGAGGTAAGCGCGGACACTTCGAAGAACCTGCGTGAGCATAGCCGGCGTCAAACGGCCGGTGAAGGTGTTCTGCTGGCTCGGATGGTAGGAAGCGAAGATGCGCGGAAGACCCTCAGGAAGCCGATACGTGGCCCCATGAGCGAAAGGATAAGCAGACAGACTAGCAATTAGGCCGCGGTCCTTGAGGAGTTGGAGATATGCCCTCAGAGCAATGCCACCCAACACCAAGATAGCCTTCGGGCCGAGGATGCTCAGTTCCGTTTCGAGGTAAGGCCTGCAATTCGCAAATTCCGATGGAAGTGGTTTATTTGCGGGCGGAGCGCAGCGAACAGTTACTCCAATATAGGCATTGTGGAGCGCGAGTCCATCGTCCCGGCTGACTGATGTGGCTTGGTTGGCAAAACCGGTGCGATGAAGCGCGTCAAAAAGGAAGTCGCCGGAGCGATCGCCGGTGAAAGTGCGGCCGGTGCGATTTCCGCCGTGGGCAGCGGGCGCAAGTCCCACGATCAGGAGCTGCGCATTTGGATCGCCGAAGCCAGGGACCGGCTTGCCCCAGTAGTCCCAGGCGAGAAAGGCGCGCCGTTTGGTGCGAGCCACGGCCTCGCGATAGCGCACCAGGCGAGGACACTTGCGGCACGATACAATCGTGTCGTTGAGGATTTTCAACTGATTCTTTGCCGAGTTCATGATGCACTTGTTCGCGCCCAGAGCGTTTCGCGAAAAATTGACACGGCGGCAACGCGCAGACTAGCATACTTACAGCGATTTTCCCTGTCTGCGCCGGGGATTTTTCAAGTCGTTGTAATCAAGAGAGTGTCTGCGGGCGATGGAAACGAAAACCGAGCCGAAGAATGTTCTGGCACGCATTGTGGAGCGGCGGCGCGAGGCAATCGCGCATCGAAAACGCGTGCTGCCGGACGTGGCGCTCAGACTGGCGGTAGAGAAGAAGTCCGCGCCGGTGCGGGATTTTCAAGGGGCGCTCACGCTGGCAGGATTGAATATCATTGCCGAATTGAAAAAGGCTTCGCCATCGCGAGGGCTTCTGCGCGAGGACTATCAGCCGGCGAAGATTGCCCCTGAATTAGAAGGGAGCGGCGCAGCGGCGCTTTCCGTTCTTACCGAGGAGGATTTTTTTCAGGGCTCGCTGGCGGATTTGAAGGAAGTATCGAAGGCGACCAAAATTCCCATCCTGCGGAAGGATTTTATTATGGACCCCTGGCAGGTATGGGAGACACGCGCAGCGAACGCAGATGCATTCCTGCTGATCGTCGCGATTCTTGATGACGACGCCTTGCGCCATTTGCTTGCTCTGGGCCGAGAGCTTGGGATGGAAGCGCTGGTGGAAGCGCATTCGCGCGAGGAATTGAGCCGCGCAATCGGCGCAGGAGCGAAAATCATTGGCGTGAACAATCGCGATTTGAAAACACTCGAGGTGAGGATCGAGACGTCGCTCGAATTGGTCGAACTGATCCCGGAAGAGTGCGTGGCGGTGAGCGAATCGGGCATTCGGAGTCACGCAGATTTGGTACGCATGCGGCGAGCAGGATTTGACGCGTTTCTCGTCGGGGAGCATCTGATGACCGCCCCCGATGCGGGCGCGGGCTTGACAAAGTTACTGATAGAACGACGCGGCTGAACGCGAAATGGTGAGAGTGAAGATTTGCGGGATTACGAATTGGGCCGACGCGAAGCTGGCCATCGATGCCGGCGCGGATGCGTTAGGCTTCAATTTTTATGCCAAGAGCCCGCGGAGAATTGCCGTTTCGCACGCGCGCGAAATCGTCCGGCATTTGCCGCAGCGCATCAGCGCAGTCGGCATCTTCGTGGACGCTTCGGCGGCAGATGTTCTGAAGATCGCGCGCGCAGTGAAACTGGGAGTTTTGCAACTGCACGGCGACGAAAGCCCTCGGACAGTCGCGCAACTGGCGCGCGAACGCCCGGTGATAAAGGCTTTTCGGGCGGGACCGTCGTTCCGCGTGAAAGAGCTGGAGAAATATCGGGACGTTGCGGCATTTTTGCTCGATGGTTTTGACCGCAAATTGCGTGGGGGAACAGGAAAGCGTTTCGATTGGCGCATCGCGAAGCAGGCGAAACGTTTTGCGCCCGTGATTTTAGCGGGCGGGCTCACGAAGGAGAATGCGATCAAAGCGATGCGCACTGCAAAGCCGTTTGCGATTGATGTTTGCAGCGGAGTAGAAGCGTCACCGGGAAAGAAAGACGCGAAGAAAGTTCGAGCGTTCATGGCGACGGTCAACGGAGAACGCAGGAAGAAGGCATGAGGAGCGCAGTGACCACCGAAAAAATGCCGGATGCGCGAGGGTGGTTTGGCGCCTACGGCGGACGCTATGTGCCGGAAACGCTGATGGCTCCGCTGGAAGAGCTGGAGCGCGCATACGAGGAAGCGCGGCAGGATCCCGCGTTTCAGGCGCAACTCAATGACCTGCTGAAGAATTTCGCCGGGCGGCCGACACCGCTTCAATTAGCTCCGCGGCTTGGGGACCATCTCGACGGGCCGAAGATTTACCTGAAGCGCGAGGATTTGCTGCATACCGGGGCGCACAAGATCAACAACTGCATCGGGCAGGGGCTGCTCGCGTTGCGAATGGGCAAAAAGCGTGTGATTGCGGAAACAGGTGCGGGGCAGCACGGAGTGGCGACGGCGACAGTGGCGGCGAGGCTGGGACTTGAATGCACGGTGTACATGGGCACGGAAGACATGGAGCGGCAGAGATTGAACGTTTTCCGGATGCGGCTACTGGGCGCTGAAGTCGTCGGAGTTGATGCGGGTAGCAAGACGCTCAAGGACGCGATTAACGAAGCGATGCGTGATTGGGTGACGAATGTCAGGACGACGCACTACTTGCTGGGTTCGGTGCTCGGTGCGCATCCGTATCCCATGATGGTGCGGGATTTTCACCGGGTGATTGGAAAGGAGGCGCACGCGCAAATTCTGGAGGCTGAAGGCCGCTTGCCGGACTGGCTTTTCGCATGCGTCGGCGGCGGATCGAATGCGATCGGCCTGTTCTACGAGTTTCTCGAAGATTCAGGCGTGAAAATGGTAGGCGTGGAAGCGGGAGGACGCGGAGGCGCGCTCGGCGAGCATGCCGCGCGGTTGGCAGCCGCCGCAGGATTTGTGGGAGCAAGGCCGGGAGTGCTGCAGGGCACGCACACTTACCTGCTGCAAAATGGGGACGGGCAGATCGCGACAACACACTCTGTTTCTGCAGGACTTGATTATCCTGCGGTGGGCCCAGAGCACGCGTGGCTTGCGGAGCAGGGACGCGTCGAATACACGGCGGTACGCGACGATGAAGCAGTGGCGGCGCTGCGCACGCTCGCGCGCTTGGAGGGAATTATTCCGGCACTCGAGTCGGCGCATGCGGTCGCCGAGGTGATCAAGCGCGCGCCGAAGATGAAGAAGGACGAAATTATCATCGTGAATTTGTCCGGGCGTGGCGACAAAGATATGGAGATCCTGGCGAAGTATGTCTGAACCGGCAAGTACGGCGGCGCAACCGAAAACGAGGATCGGACGAAAATTCGAGGAGCTTTCGCGCAGGAGCGAGTTGGGACTGGTCGCCTATTTGACAGCGGGCGACCCCTCCATCGAAGGCATGGAAGTGATTGTCTTGCGCGTCGCCGAAGCTGGGGCTGACGTGATTGAGCTGGGGATTCCGTTCAGCGATCCGGTTGCCGACGGCCCAACCATTCAACGGGCAAGTGAGCGAGCATTGCGAGCGGGAACTACGCTCGAAAAAGTGATCGGCCTGGTTGCGGCGCTGCGGAAGAAGACCGACGTGCCGCTGGTTTTGTTCGGCTATTTCAATCCAATATTGCAAATGGGACTCGATAACTTTGCCAGGAAGGCTTCCGCGGCGGGCGCGGATGGAGTGCTGATCACGGATATGACTCCGGAGGAATCGAGCGAGTATCGCAGTACGATGCATGCGAACGGGCTGGATACGATTTTTCTGGCCGCGCCGACGTCCACGGATGAACGATTGAAGCGGATCGCGGATGCATCGAGTGGATTCTTGTACGTGATCTCGCGGACCGGAGTCACAGGCGTGAAAGATTCACTGCCGGAGGAGCTGCCCGCGATGGTGCGTCGCGCGCGAAAGTTCACGCGATTGCCGATTGCCGTGGGATTTGGGATTTCGGTGGCGGCGCAGGTGACGGTGCTTGGCGGAATCGCGGACGCTGTAGTCGTGGGATCGTCACTGGTTGCCGAGATTGAAAGGGCAGGGTCGGTGAGTGCAGCAGCGGAGGGCGCGGCCGCGCGCGTGCGGATGTTGAAGGAAGCGGCGAAGCATGGAGTGAGCCGCAGAGGCTAGAATGCATGAGCGAAGCAGCCGAGTTTCGCCGCGTGGCGATCTTGGGAGTTGGGTTGATCGGCGCGTCATTTGGGGCGGCGATGGAAAAGGCGCGTCGCGGCGTTTCGATTGTCGCTTACGACCGGCCGGAGGTTTTACGCAAGCTGCGGGAGAGCAAGTTTGACTGGGAAGCTTCCGCAGACCTGGGCAATGCGGTTCGCGGGGCGGATTTAATTTACATCGCCCTGCCGGTTGGCGCCGCGATTGAGATGCTGCCGGAGATTTCTTCGCAATGCGATTCGCGAGTGCTGGTTACCGACGCGGGCAGCACGAAAACGCGGATATGCAAAGCTGCGCAAAAAGCGTTTGGCGATGGGGCGAAGTTCCTCGGCGGGCATCCGATTGCGGGAAGAGAACTCGGCGGATTGGAGCACGCGGATGCGGAATTATTTCGTGGGAAGCGCTATGCGCTGATCAACGGCAGGTGGGAGAAGGACAACGAGAGCGATTTCAGGGTGCAGCAATTTGTAGAGTTAGTACGAGCGATTGGCGCAGAACCCATGTGGAGCGATGCGGAAACGCACGATTGGGCGATGGCGGTGGTTTCGCAAATGCCGCAGCTGGTCGCGATTGCGGTGGCGCGAGTGATTTCGGATGAAACAGACGAAACTGGTCTGCCGGCGTCGCTTGCGGGCAGCGGCTTGCGCGATCTGTTGCGGATTGCGGGAAGTCCGTACGAGGTCTGGCGAGATATTTGCATGACGAACACGGAAAACATTGCGCGTTCCCTCGACCGCGCGGCACAGGCGATTGATTTCTTGCGGACGCATTTGACGAGCAGGGAGTTGGAGAAGGAATTCCGCGGTGCAAACGAAGTGTACAAGACGCTTCGCGAAATGCATTTGGCATCCGACGGCGATGAACGGCGCGCTGGCGAAGCAATCGGCAGAGCGGGCGCCGATGGATAAGCGCGTGGCGAACGCAGAAGCGGCCATTGAGCGCGTCGAAGACGGCGCAACAATTCTCGTTGGCGGATTTGGAATGTGCGGCGTGCCGGAGCACTTGCTGCGCGCTTTGCGGGCCAAGGGGACTAAGCATTTGACGCTGGTATCGAACAATGCCGGAACGGACAATTATGGAATTGGCTGGCTGCTCGAATCCAAGCAAGTGAAGAAGATGGTCGCGAGTTACGTCGGCGAGAACAAGCGCTTCGAAAGCTTGGCGCTGAGCGGCGAAATTGAAGTCGAGCTGAATCCGCAGGGAACTCTCGCGGAGCGCATGCGCGCTGGCGGCGCGGGCATTCCAGCATTTTTTACCCCAACGGGATATGGAACGCAGGCGGCGGAAGGAAAAGAGACGCGCACGTTCGATGGGCGGCACTACGTCATGGTGCCATGGCTGCGTGGCGATTTTGCTTTCATCAAGGCGTGGCGAGGCGATCGGTGGGGGAATTTGATGTACCGGAAGACGGCGAGGAATTTTAACGCGGTCATGGCCACGGCGGGAAAGCACGTGATTGCCGAGGTGGAAGAGCTGGTGGAACTCGGCAGCCTGGCGCCGGATTGCATTCATACGCCGGGGATTTTTGTTGATGCGATTTTTCAGGGAGAGCACTACAGCCGGCCGATTGAGAAGAGAACACTCCGGAAAGATTGACTGCACGAACGGAAGCCGAACTCGACGACAGGATATGAATAAGAACATGGACAAACGGGAATTCGTGGCGCGTCGCGTGGCGCAAGAGCTTCACGACGGCGATTACGCAAACTTGGGGATAGGGTTGCCGACGCTCGTGCCGAACTTCTTGCCGCCGGAGGTGGAAGTTGTGCTGCAATCCGAGAACGGCATGCTCGGAGTTGGACCGTATCCGCGCGAGGGCGAAGAAGATCCTGATTTGATCAATGCAGGAAAAGAAACGATTACGGAGATTCCGGGCTGCTGCTATTTTTCGAGCGCGGATTCGTTCGGGATGATTCGCGGAGGACGGGTTGACGTGACCGTTCTGGGAGCATTGCAGGTGGATGAGGAAGGAAATCTGGCAAACTGGGCGATCCCCGGGAAAATGCTCAAAGGAATGGGCGGCGCGATGGACCTTGTGGCCGGCGCCAAGCGTGTGATCATCGCGATGGAGCACACAAACAAAGACGGAGAGCCGAAAATCATGAAGAAGTGCACGCTGCCGCTGACTGGCGTCGGCGTGGTCAAAATGATTGTCACGGATATGGCGGTGATCGACGTAACCGCGGAAGGTTTGCTGCTCCGCGAGGTCGCGCCGGGAATGACTCCGGAAACTGTGCAGAAAGCGACGGAGGCGCGTTTGCAAGTATCGCCGAACTTGCAAGCGATGAAAGTCTAGCCGTTGGCGCTGAGATGGCTTTCGGCGCGGATACCAGTGCGCACAACGCTCGAATGCAGTAGCATCGTGAGCAGTCTTCCGGGGTGATGATGGAGCCGCATTCGATTGTTGTGGTGAGCCTGCATAGCCCGAAAGAGCGGCTTTGGGGCGAGCTTGCCGAAATCACTGTGGCAGGAGTGACGCTGCGGGGAATCGATTTGGATTCGTTCGACGACTTCATCCGGCAAGTGTTGCATCCGGAGGGTGAGCGGATCGGTTTGCCGACGCTTTTTTTCCCAATGCAGCGGATCGAGCGGATTGCTCTGGATGAATCGCGCGGCTCGATCCCCTCGCTGGCGGAGAAATTTGCGCTGCGAGTTGGGCAGACTTTGGGGGATTATCTCTCGCAGTTCGTTTGAGTTTCCAGCCAAATCCCATGGCAAAGCAAATTTTTACGGTTCCGAATCAGCTGACTTTTTTGCGGCTTGGATTTCTGCCCTTTTTCATCATCGCCATTCGATATAGCCGCTACGACTGGGCGCTCGCGCTTCTGCTTGCAGCGGGTTTGAGCGATGGGCTCGATGGCCTGTTGGCGCGGAGCCTAAACCAAAAAACGCATCTCGGAACATTCCTCGACCCGATTGCGGACAAGCTGCTGCTGTCTTCTTCTTATCTCATGTTGGCGTTCAAGGGCCGGATCGCGTGGTGGCTGGCGATTCTGGTGCTGGGCAGGGATGCGCTGATCCTGATCGCCTGTGCAGTAATTCTGCTGGTCGTGGGTTATATGACGTTCCCGCCCAGTGTGTATGGAAAGCTGAACACGACGTTTCAGGTCTTGCTGGTGCTGGTGGTGATTCTATCGGCTCTGTTCCCGAATCATCTGCTGCGAGATATACGCTTCCTGCTGATTTACCTGGTCGCCGCGTTCACAATTTTTTCGGGATTTCATTACAGCATCACTGTGGCACGCAAGCTGTGAATTTAGTGAAAGAAGAAGATGTGCTGGCTCCAGAAGATCATCAAACCAAAACTGGTTAGTAAGACAGCGGCGGCCGCCCAGCCAAGGGCATAAGCACGCTTGCGTTCTACGGTTGTTGCTGGCTCGTGATCGAGCATGACTTTGCCGAGAAGAAATCCCGTGATGCCGCCTCCCAGATGCGCCATGTTGTCGATGCCTGAGACGACAAATCCAAAGATCACGAGATAGATGATCCAGCGGATCACGTTTGCGCGGAGTTGCTGCATTGCCGCGCCGCCGCGCCGATACGTGATCGCCAGCAAGACGCCGATGAGTCCGACGATTGCGCCCGAAGCGCCGATCGCGGGTCCCCTGGTTGCAAGGCCCAGTCCGCTCAATAGCCCGATATAAGGGCTCGCTGAACTGAGGAAGTATCCGCCGATGCCGCATGCTGTGTAGACGAACAGAAAACGCGATGAGCCGTACAACTCTTCGAGCGTCGGGCCCAGGTCGATGAGCACCCACATGTTGAAAGCGATGTGCATCAGATTGGCGTGGAGGAAGCAGGCGGTAACAAGCCGCCAAGGCTGCGCGATGTCATAGGGCAACGGCAAGGACGCACCGAGGCGGCCGAGAACCTGTCCTGCGACGGATCCAATACCAAAGAGGCCGAGTAGTCCGCCTCCTTGTGGAACGATGGATGCTCCGAGCCGCAAACTGAGTAGGAGGCTGATGCCGTAGAGAAGGCAACAAGCGCCAAGAATAAAGTACGTCACGGGAGCGTTTGTTGGCAGGTATTTGCTGAGCGAGCGGCTTATCGCCGCCATTGAAAACGTGAGGCTGGCGCCGCACTGGTGGCAGCGGTTCGACGTCGAGCCGACGAGGGTGCCACAAGCGGGGCACATACGCGGGCGCCGCTGTTTCTCCTGTGGGTGGAACGCGGAGGAGAAACTGTTGCGCAACCTGTCAATTTTCAAGCGCCAACGAAGCGGAAGTGGCAATGGTTTCCTTGCGGCGGTTTTACCGCGTTCCTATAATACCGAAAATTTGCAAAATCACACGGGGCGAACCCGAGATGTGCAACGATGTCGGTGAACGACGAGGGCAGGCCATATGCGAAGGCTGGGCGCGGAGGTAACCTTGAATCACCAGTGGTCCGGGAAATGGAACTTAGGCAGGACTGCGGGAATCTTCGGCAACCTGACGCTGGCGCTTATGGTTGTTGGCTGCGCGGCGCGGCGGCCGGTGACGAATCCACCTGCCACCACGCCTGAGCAAGGCGCACGACCGGCCACGCAGCCGACAAACTCTCCGACGCGACCATCAACTCCGCCTCGTGCAGCTCCACCGTCCGCAGTGCCGGGAGAATACACGGAAGAAGGAGTGGCATCGTGGTATGGCGTACCGTTCAATGGGCGACGAACGTCGAATGGCGAAATTTACGATATGCATCAGCTGACCGCGGCACATCGGACGCTCCCTTTCAATGCTGTTGTGCGCGTGACGAACCTCACCAACGGGAAAGAAGTCAACGTGAGGATCAATGACCGCGGGCCATTCGTCGCGAATCGTGTGATCGATCTGTCGTATTCGGCAGCGGAAGCGATCGGGATGGTCGGCCCTGGGACGGCGGAAGTCCGGCTGGATGTGGTAGCTGGGCCGGACCCGAATGTCGGATTTTTCGCAGTGCAAGTGGGCGCGTTCCAGATGGAAGAAAATGCCGAGCGGTTGCGACAGCAGCTCAGCGCGCGATACGCGCCGGTGATGATTGCGGAGTTCGATTCGCCGAAGGGGGTGTATTACCGTGTGCGCGCGGGACGGTTGCTCAGCGAGGCCGCGGCACAAGAATTGGCGAATCAAATTCAGCAACAGGAGGACACCGTTGCGTTTGTAGTGCGACTAGACAATTGATGGGACGGATTGATTCGCTCATCGCAGAGGCAGCGCGAGGAACTTCATTTATGCTTCATGACGTAGATTCCTTCCCAATCGGCGGGTGGTTCTTCGGCTAGGTACTCTTCGCAGCGGTCGAGGAAAACGTGAGCAGGCCCGTCATCAGGCCAGCGCGATAGGACGCTTTCGAACCATCGCTTTGCTTCCGGCCACTCGCGAAGCTTATACGCTTCATGCCCCTTGGTGAAAGTCTCCGCCAGCTCCGCTAAATTGCCGGCCGTTTCGCGGCGGCCCATCAATTCGTAAATCGTCACGGGCAGCAATTTTCCTTTGACGCGAATGAGGTCCAGTTCGCGCACCAGAAAGCCGGTGTCGCGCAAGGCGATGTAAGTGGTTTCGGACAGAATGATGTGCGTGGAGTATTCCTTGTTGAGGCCTTCCAAACGGGACGCGAGGTTAACAGAGTCGCCCAAGGCTGTGTACCCGTAACGAAGGTCAGAACCCATATTGCCTACCGAAGCTACGCCGCTGTTGATCCCGATTCCGATATCGATAAGCGGCTGGCCATGCTGCTTCCATTCATCTCGCAGGTCGGCGAGACGAGCCATCATCTCGAGGGCCGCGTACGCTGCATTGTCGGCCTGATTTGCTTGCTCGAAAGGAGCGCCCCAGAAAGCCATTACCGCATCGCCGATGTATTTATCCAGCGTGCCCTGCTTAGCAAACACGATTTGGGTCATCTCGGTGAGGTAGCTATTCAGCAGAGCAGCCAGGTCCTGGGCGTCAAGGGCCTCGGACAGCGTTGTAAATCCGCGCACGTCGCTGAACATGACAGTGATGTCCGTCTTGCGCGGCTCCACGAGCTTTGGATCGTCGAGTACACGGCGGATGACTTCTGGGCTGACATATTGCTGAAATGCGCCGCGCACGCGCCGCTTTTCGTGCTCCTCCACGAGAACGCGGTAGAGGCCAACAAGGCCTACGTTGGGAACGAGGGTGAAAAGCGAAGGCACGATGAAGTTGAGCCACCAGCCGTGAAGGAATGCCCAGTAGACAAGCCCAGCAAACGGCGCAAGCAACAACAGCCCAGCAAAGAGCCAGCGCGGCTGCACCAGGGCGAGCCAGATGCCAAGAGGGATTCCAAAAAGGAAAATGAAGAAACAGTCGGTGAGAACTTGAGCGGCGCCGTGATGAAGAAAATGATGATTGAGTATGTTGTCGATGACATTGGCGTGGATCTCCACTCCGGGAAAATCGAGTCCGCCGAAAGGAGTTGTGCGCAGATCGCCTATACCTGTGGCGGAGGCTCCGACGAGGACCAGTTTCCCTTTGAACGTTCCGGTGGTGAATTTCCTGTTCACAACGTCGGCGATTGAGACGTAGCGGTATGTATGCGAGGGGCCGTTATAGTTGATCATCAGCCGGCCAATGGGGTCCGGATTGACGGTGATATGAGGACCGAATTCCAGCGCCACGATGCCGTTCTGACCGTAGTCCAGAACAGTCTGCTCATCGGAAAGATTCAGGAAAAGGCGAAGGGCCTGGATATCCATCGAAGCGTAAAAATCCCAGTTGGCAGGATTGGGGTCTGTGCCGAAGGGAATTGCCAGCAGCGCGCGGCGAACAACGCCATCGGGGTCGGGCACAACATTGAAAAAACCCGATCCGGCGCGATCGGAAGCCAGCGCGCCGGTAAGGAGGTCTTCATTTGCTTCCGCACCCTTAGGGAGCAGGTCAAATTCGCCGTAATCGTGTATCAAGCGAACATAGCTTGCCGACCCTCCCGATGATTTCAGCGCGCGAACCTGTGGATAAGGAAAGAAGGAAATCAGATCGGCGTAATGCTTCAACGATTGCTGGGACACGCCTTCAAGATCGGCTTTGGTGTAAAGAAAATAGTTTCCAAGGACCACGCGGCCGAACTTCTGGATGGAATCGGCAAATTGTTGGTCGTAATTGTAAGTGTTTTCGAGACTGTCAATCGCCGCAAGCGCCGGATTGCTTGCGGCTCCGATTTTTGTTTCAGCGGCAAGCTGGGCGCGCAATATTCGCAGAGGAGCAAGTGTATCGTCGGGCTTGCTGAAGGTGATATCGAAAGCGACGACGCTAGCGCCGTCGGCGTGGAGATTATCGAGCATCTTTGCGAACGAGATGCGAGGAAACGGCCAGCGGCCGAGGATTTCCTGCGAGCGCTGGTCGATGTCCACGATGATGATGCGTGGATCCGGATGCCGTCGGCCGCGAAACAGAAAGCGCGTATCCAGGCTGTTCAGCTCGAGGCGCGAAACGAAATCGAACGTAGGCGTGGGGCGTTCGCCGATGAAAGCCGCGAAATACACGAAGAATGCGAAGGCCGTCACGGCGAGACTGATAGCGAACGAGCCTTTGTGTTTCCACCAGGCGGGAACAATGTCGAAGAAGCTGGGATTTTTCCGTTGGCTCATGAGCCGGAATCGCGGCGCGCGTCTCGACGCGGGCGGATTTCCTTGAGAGGCACGGACGCGGGTTAGGCTAACAAACGGCGAATCACACTTCAACAATCGTGAAGCGCGCGGTTTCTTCGGTGGAAACGCGGGCCGCTTTGTTTGGTGTACGCTGATTCTTGCGAGCGTTGGTTGTGAGGGCGGCGATTTAGCACGTTGAACATCCAGAAGGCAGGATAAGATCACGCGAATGTCCGGTAAAGCGAATGCGCGATTGGCGATGGCCGCTCTGTCGCTCTTGACGTTTGCTGCAACCGCGCGGGCGCAGGATGCCAGTTCTCAGAACCTGGGCCAGCAGACGATTGTTCTGCCGCTGGCGCTTGTGGCGGCGCAGCCCGCAACGCTTGCGGTGCTGAAGGCGAACGGACACGTTGCGCCAGGTGTGAAGGTCGTGCTGTCGAGCGGCGAAGTGGTGACGACAGACGAAAGCGGCCGCGCCCATTTTCTGGTGCCGCCAGAGACAGGACTGATGTTTGCGCGAGTTCCGGGAACAGAAGCACGCGAGGCGGCAGATGTGTTGCCGCAAGGGTCAGGCAGCGGGAGGTTGCAAGTGGCCCAAATCCCCAAAGTTGTGGCGCTTGAAAATCATTTTGCCGTCAGCGGTGGTAGTTTCCAAGGCGACGCGGATCGAAATCGAGTCGAAATCGCTGAGAAGGCAATTTTAATCCTGGCGTCGTCGCCCGTTCAATTGATTGTAATGCCGCCTGCAAATGCGCTGCCCGGGCCCGCTAGCCTGGTTATGATTGAAGGAACGACGGAGATTGCGACGAAGATAACACTCGTGGACGTGGCGTCGTCGGGCTCTTCCGACGCTGAGGTTCGCCGCGGGAAGAAGGCGACGATACTCTTGCGCGTGCGTGGCATAGCCGAGCCTGTCGAGCTGGCAATCCGAGACTTGAGCCCGCAGGTGGCGCAATTCCCGCATGGCAACGAGGTGCGCGTTCGCACCAAGGGTGGATCGGACAATTCCGCGGTTGTTCCGCTGAAAGGAATCAGCGCAGGATCGTTTTCATTTGCCGTAAATCTCGAAAATACTTCGACCACAGCAAACGCGCCGGTCGCACGCGATTTTCTCGAAGCGGCGCGGAAGATCGCGCCGCCAGATGTGGCGAATCGCCTGGGCGCTATCTTGAAGGAACTTCGCGGAGACAACGTTGATGTGGCGAAGGTACGAAATGGCTTGCAGGAGATTTCAAATAAAGACGGATCGGGTGATTTTCAAGCGCTGATTCGCGCGGCGTGCCGTGCACTCGACGGCGAATAAATCACACAAGAAACAGCTCTCACGGTTTTGCGGCGGCCTCAAGCGCACGCGCTGGAGTTTCGGGAAGCGCTCCCTGCGCCATTTGCTCGACGCTACCTTGCAGGCGATCCAGCTTGTGGCCGGCTTCGTCGTGGCACTGTTGCGCGTGACGCAGGTGTCCGCCGAGCGTGTCATAGATTTTCGCGAAGGAATCGAGCTGCGCTTGCAAGCCTGCGAGCCCGGCAAGAAGGTGCCGGGCGTTTTCGGCGACCTGCATGCCCTTGAGGCCCATGAGAATCGCGCTCAGGTAAGCATGGAGTGTGTTGGGCGAAACGGCGAAAATACCCTTACTGCGGCAGTGGTCATCCAGGCGGCCCAGCTTGGCGTCAGAGGTCATCAGCAGTTCGTAGTAAACCCCTTCGGACGGGACGAACATCAGCGCCACGTCGAGGGTGCCCTCGTTTTGCAGGATGTACTTCTCGGCGATGGACTCCGCGTGCTTGCGCACCGCCTGAAAAAACTCCTTGCGGGCTTCCTCTCCACAATCAATCAGGCGGCGATAGCTCTCGAGCGGAAACTTCGAATCGACGGCGATCATCTTGTCGCCGGTGCGAATCACGGCGTCGACTATTGCTCCGGTTAAGAATCGGTATTGGGTTTCATAAGCGCTGAAGGGCAGGGCATCAGCAAGTAGGGCTTCGAGGGCAGCCTCGCCCAGGGAGCCGCGCGTTTTTGCGCCCCCTAGAACGCTTTGCAGAGTCTGCGTTGCATTCGAGAGGTCCCGCCCGGCCTGCTGGATCTCCCCGAGCTGCTTGCCGACGCGGCCAAGGACTTCCTGGGAATTGCGCAATTCGCTCGCTACTGCCGCTTGGGCCTGAGAAACCAGTTTCCCGGAGCTCGCAAGGCCATCCTGAAGAGACGAGTTCACCTGGCCTAGTTGCTGAAGGACAGTTTGCGTGACCTGGCCCAATTGGCTATTTACCGCCTGGGAGTGCGCCATCAAGGCGGTTTGCATGTCCTGGCGGAGAACACCCAGGTCACTGCTTGCGGCGCTCTGGCGGCGCGCAAAAAGCCACACGAAGCCAATAATAAGCAGAACCAGCGGAATTAGAACCATTGCAGCGAGAAGTTCCATTCGTAAAGCCCCTTAGGCGAACAAATAGTGAAAGCGACACTACTATAGCGCATTCCGGAACTCGCGAACAGCCTTAAGCGGAAGCAGGTGGCCGCTTAGTCTTGTGCGCTGTCGCCGGCAATGTGGACGAGGGATTGTGGTTCGTCGGCGGAAACGATGGTTTGCGGACCGCGCCAATTATCAAGCACAGCGACCTGATGGACGCAGGAAACCGTGCATCGTGGCGCACAGGATTTTTGGGTGGAGTACTCGCGATGGCGGCGTTCCGTAGAATACTCCGCGAGCGGGATGCCGGGATAGCCGCGCTGCTGTGAGCAATAGTGGACCAGGCCGTCCTCGCAAATGTAGAGGTAACGAGAGCCAGCGCGGCAGCGCCAACTGTTCTCACGCCCGGCGGCGATATTGTGCTGAAAGGAATTGACGCGCGAAAAGGAGCGCTTTCCGAGGCTCATGATTTCCTCGAAAATGTCGCGTTCGTGCGCGTCGAGCGGCCTAAGCTGGCCGTTGCCGTCATGAATGATGCCGACGGTCGATGAGAAACCGAGTTCCACGGCGCGCCGCGCGACGACCAGGGCGTCATCCGGATGCTTGATACCGCTGCCCAAGACGGAATTGATGTTGACGTGAAAATCGGCATGTTCGGCGAGAAGCTTCAATTTCTGGTCGAGAACCTTGAGGCTCTTCTTCGACACGTCGTCCGGTTGGACGTTGTCGATGCTGATTTGCAGAAACTCGAGCCCCGCGCGGTTGAATCGCTCGATGCGGTCTGCGGTCAGAAGATAACCGTTGGTGATGATCCCGGCGATGATGCCGTTATATCGAATCCGGCGGATGATTTCGTCGAGCTCCGGATGGAGCAGCGGCTCACCTCCGCTGATGGTGACCACCGCAGTGCCGAATGAGCCCAAGCGATCGATGCGGCGAAACATCTCTTCGAGCGGCACGGGCTTTGAGTAATCGTCATACTCGTTGCAGTACGTGCAAGAGAGATTGCAGCGGCGCATGGGGATGATATGCGCGAGCAGCGGATGCTTGGTCGAGAGCAGCGCTTTGGCAATCATGCGCAAGCTTCGCACGGCCCGATGGGCCGAGAGAAAGGCACGCCTAGTTTTCCTGCGAATGTGCATAAATGCTTATCGGTTTGTGCCCCACGTATTGCCAACCAGCTAGCTCGGAAACAAGCCGATTCATCTATGCTAACAGTCGCCAGCGACACGCTCAAGTTTGTAAGTTACGACGCTGCTTCTCAATGTTATGGTTACGGCAGAGTACAGCAGCGTGAAGCGGCCGCCGGCATGTGCTAACTTAGAGATTAGGCATATTGATGAGCCGGGGCTGTAGCTCAGACGGATAGAGCAGCAGTTTCCTAAACTGCGTGTCGGGAGTTCGACTCTCCCCAGCCCCACCATATTGCTCCGGCGCATTAGCGTCTCATGAGTTTGCGCGGGGGAGTGTAGTGCTCCCCGCTAATTTAGACAGTCAGGGCCTCGTTTTTTAGTACACCTGCAAAAGCCAAGAAGGCCTCGTGCGGGGTGCGATTGCGGACTCCGCGATGAGGCCGGTCGTGATTGTACTCCTCGATCCAACGAGCGATCGAGGCACGCGCTTCTTCCAAGCTGCGATATTCCGCCGTCCAGACTTCCTCTTCCTTCAGACTGCGATGGAACCGTTCGATGTAGCTGTTGCCCTCCGGGTGATGATACGCCGTCCGCCGGTGGGTGATGCCGAGCCGCCCGAGCGTCTCCAAGAAGCGCGAAGAAGTGAACTGCGTGCCGTTGTCCGTCGTGAGCGTCAGATTCGCCTCGCGGCTGCCCTCGGGCAGCCGTCCGAGTACGGCCTGCTCCACCGCAGCGAGCGCGTCTTCGGTCCGGCAGCGCTGCGAAAGATTCCAACCCACGATCTCCCGCGTGCAGCAGTCGATCACGCACACCAGGTACGCCCAACCCACCGCCGGCCCCGCCCAGATCTTGGTCATGTCGGACTGCCAGATCTGATTCGGCCAGGCGGCTTCCACACGGCCCCACTCTTTCTTCCGTCGCGCACGCAAACGCCGCGAGCGTACCAGCAACCCACGTTCGCGCATCACCCGTAACACCCGCTTGTGATTCACCGGAAGGTTTTCTTTTCTCCGCAGCCACCAAGCGACGCGGCGATATCCGTACGCGGGTTTTTCCCCGCAGGCCACGACGATCTGCTCGTCATAGCGTCGGTCGGCCCGACTGCCTCGCGGCCGCTTCCGGTAGTACAGACTCGACCGGCTGATGGCCAACGTCGCCGCCACCAGCGTGGCCGTGTAGCCTTGCGTCACCATCTCTCGTGCCTGGGAGTGAGCCGCACCACAGCTCACTCCCCCACGACGTTTTTTAGGATTTCGATCTCCAGCGATTTTCGCCCCAGCGTTCGTTCCAACTGCCGGATGCGATGGTCCTTCTCGGTTTCCGCCGCGGCAGCGCTTCTCCCCCCAAGCGCTGCCTTCGCTCCCTGCTCCGCTTCATCCTTCCAGCGATAGAACAGATTCGGAGCGATCCCGTGACGCCGACACGTCTCCGAGACGTTCCCGCTCTTGATGCCTTCCTGCACGATCTGCCACTTTTCTTCCGGGGATCGATCTACGCGTGGTTTCCTGCCCATGTTGCCTCCTGTTTGGAGGCCCCGATTCTACCTAACTGAGGTGTCCAGTTTTAGCGGGGAGCACTACAGGAGCCACCTGAGAACCCGATCAAGAAATGCAAAGTGTGGCCAGTATGCGAAATGCTCTGAGCCTGCGAGACGTGAATGGTGTGTGCGCGGCGGTCCAGCGATAAGGTATTCCCTTCGTTGAATATCCAGCCTCCCCTGTATTGTCCAGACCTGGCACATACCATAGTTTTATCTATGCGATTTGCGCGATTTTTCTCGGTTTTAGCCTTGGGAGAAGCGGGGTATGCCAACCGGTCAAAATTCGACACTCTGTGGTCTTTGTCTGAACTTCGCGAGCGTGCGTAATTGCGCCGAGGGAATAAAGTCGATCGGAATTCGCATCAGCGATATCTCCGTGGCCCTTCCGGATGGGTCCATTATTTCTGCAATACCAATCTCAGCGATCCGCAAAGAGTGGAGGCTGTCGTGCGGAATCGCAGCAGCGCTGCTGCGTCCGCGCATCCGGGCTACTCCGCACGCGTTGCCCCGCTAGCCAGTGCGCTGACCAAGACACTGCTAACCTTAGGCGTTCCAGTGTACGACTCGGAAAGACTGGAATCCAAAATCAGAAATGGCGGGATCCTGGTGTCAGTACGCTGCAATGATTCTGTGATCGAACAGGCGAGGCAGATTCTTATCCACACCGGCGCTCAGGATGTCTCGATCGCACGAGACGCCAAGATTGAACTGGAACGTTGCTCGGTCCCCCGGAAAGAGACATATGCATCTCCTTCTGTGAATGAATGGCAGCAACGCAGTGCACATGCTTGAGCGCGAAGCGCGGGTGGAATCTCAAGGAGGGGAAACATTTATGAGCACGCTCAGACGCATGACGAATCGTGCCTGCCCCAGGTGCGAATGTAAGGCCATCCGCCGCTCGCATCGAGTTGGTTTTATGGAACGGTTTCTGTTGCGGATGTCTTTCGTCCGGCCTTATCGATGCCTAGACTGTGACAAGCGATTCTATCTTTACGACGGCGTACTTCCTGTAGCGTTGCCTCGTCGTTCCCTTGATACCACCCACTGAGAATCCACGGTTCTCGAGTAAGACAGGAAGGTCTGCAAAGCGAAACCGAGTCAGTTCACTTGCGCGCAAAGACACGTCCCATGTCCAAGCCAAACGACGGCTTTTCCCGCGTCCCCGTAATCTTTATGGGCAGCACCGCGCCGGCATTTTTCTTCTGAAAGAGCGGGTCAATCATTTTGAGGAACAAGGACTTGACTCCGGTGGTGGTCTGCGAAAGCTTTGCCTCAAGCCGAAGCGTTCCGCTAAAATTCAATTCTTCCGTATCCAAGTTGTAGGTCCCATCCAAGAGAACCGCCGCTCCGGAAACATGGAAGGTAAGTTTGGAAAACCGAATCACGCCATGCCGCAGCGTGAAGGCCCCTGCCAGTTTGGATACAGCACTGCCGTCATCGGTATCGTTTGGCTGGCCTCGGCCGCGGCGACTGAGGGCGTTGATTTTTTCCTGAACGGTATTTTGAGTAAAACGTGCAGAGACAATTCCGAATTTGCCTTGCAGATCAAGGCGATTGGCAATGTCCGTATCCCTGGCGCGCCGCGAAGGAATCACGAAGCGAGTTTTTAGGGTGACGACGCCCGTCAAAAGAGGCTTATCTGACTTGACCGCGACTCGTAGCAGATCTTGGATACGAGCCGCGTCAGCGACAACGTTAAGAGCCACAGCGCGGCCCGGTTGTCGAGGGCCCTTGGCCACATCGCCCTTCGCGACCAAGTGTGAATCAAGCAGTTGTATTTCGATTGTGTTTAGGATGGTGTTACCGTTCATTCCATCCACGACAGCATTGAATTCGGTGTTCAGCGGCACGGCGTGCCGGCTGACGCTGACTTCAAAGTTGGGCATTTCCGTCTTGCCTCGAACCTGAATGTAGTCGAGCACGCCATTGAAGGACCCCGTAGACGAAAGTGTTCCGGAAATCCCTTTGATTGTGCCGAGATCGGCATTCGAGAACGTGTAACTCCCGGAGACGGGCGACTGGCTAGGATCATCGGGATTCCACGGACCAAATTGACCCTGCGTTTGAATTTCTCCTACAGGCTTTGGGTTCGTGAGGTTGGCATGAAACGCCGCGGGATTATCCGGCTGAAACGAGTCGATCCGGAGTTTATGGAGGAGGAAAGACAAATGCCAGCCGCCGCCTTTGCGCAGGATGTTCAGCGTCATATCGTTAGACGTGACCTCGTCGATGACAAAATTGGTTCGGAACGGCTTCTTGGTATTCTCAGGCTCTCCGCGTGGCGGGACGTTGACGGTAAGACCTTGCATATGCACTGTACGAAGATGTGGCCGATGTTCAAGAAGGGCGAGAATGCCAGCCTCGACCGAACACTCGCTTATTTCGATCAGCGGGGGCAGGTCGGGCCTATCCGGATTCTTCAATACCAGGCCAGTGAACTGTGCCCGCAGCCGAGGAAATAGGGAGACGTGAAGGGTTGCAAGCTTGACGTCAACGTGAAATCGATCTGCTGCAATCTTCTCGACCTTATCGCGCAAAACGTAGGAGTTCAGCAATTTGGGTGCGAACCAAACCGCGGCAGATGCGCTCAGGATGACTATTGCGGCGGCACTGATGGGGAGCCGTTGTTTTCGGGTCAGCATTCACGTTTGGCCGCGTGGCCACGTAGAACAGCCTGCGGCTACGTTAGTTAACTTCGACTTCTTAGTTCCGGCAATACCGTGAACCATCTAAGCGCAGGGTCGGTGTCGGGTACGCGGTTGCTGGGCTCCGCGAAATATGAGGGAAGTGGGTTTTTGGGCCAGCAGTAGGAAACTGGGTGCGAGCGGTTACGTCAGGAATAAGTAGGTTGGCCCCAATCCACGCTTACGCCGCCCGGCGGAAAACAGCGGCCAGCAAAAGCGATTGCTATTTCCGTTGCTGCGAGCTGCTGCTGTCTTTGCAGTCCTTTTCGTGCTCTCTCAGTTCATTCGAGGCATTGAACGATCTGCCACATTGAGTGCACTTATGTTGGTTCGATTGATCTGCCATGCCAAACACCTCCAAATCGTCATATTGCTGCAACATTCCCGGAGTCTGCGGCTTTAGCCACGAGGTTACAATCCGGCGATTCCTGTAATTGGTGTCCCGCGATGCTTGTACGCCGCTGCACTTTCGTGAGGGGGCGGGCACCTTCGGTCAGCGCTAACCGTTCTTTCGGCTAAGGAGAATCATTTCCCCGGTAAGAAGCTTGTGAGAATGTCTTTCACGCGCTCCGCAAAATGGGCCGTAAGGGACCACGGGCTCGGCTGTCGAACGATGTGGATCTTGCCCTCTTGTTGCTGAACCTCGTAATCGCTTGAGCCGTTCTCTTTGCGAAAAAAGCGAATCGTCAACACGGCATCTGCCCTTGTGATACTTGGACGGCGAGCCGGGGGCGGAGATGCGGATGCGAAGTCCGCGGTCAATCTTGGCGATCCCTTTTTCGTGGGAGTGACTGTATGCGTGAGTTTCGGCGTGTCGAAAATAGAGCTCAGCGCCCTCCGACGGTGTACTCCACTGACCGTTTTCCTGCGTTTTTTCATTTTGCGTTTGGCGTTCGCCTCGGTCACCAATGCAAAATCCGCGTCAAAACAGAAGCTCAATTCGAACGTCGTTGGCTGGAGGGAATAGTTGCCGATATCGATGTCCTCATGCATGAAGCCCTTCGCCCGCAAATCGCGAGATTTTGACCTCGAGGGTTTTTTCCGCATACGGCGGAACGTCGCCGCTCCCCTGATCGGGTGGACCCGGATCTGCGCCCGGAGGAAGCAAAATGTAGTAGCCAAGCCAGCTGTGCTGACTGACGTTCGACGACGCTACCGGAATCAATTGCTCGCCATCTATGCGGATCTCATATCTGGAGAGCAGCCGCGTCTCATACACGAAGAGACCGTACGGCGAATCCGATGGAATGAAGCCATCTCTTCCGGTGCGCAAGGCTGTGCGTCCCTGTCCAATAAACCAGGAATCATTGTGAGGTTGCAGGCGGATCAACGAATTGTGGTACTGCCATGGATGTGTATGGTCGTTCGTGCTGGTTTTGACCTTCCTGTCAAATCCCGCCAAGTCGCGGATTTCGCTCCAAGATCAGAAAAAGAACCAAATAGTTCTTCAGTGTATGCGTGATGAGGAAATTCTCCTTCACGTGGTCGTGGGCGGCCTCGCCGAGTTTTTTCGCCAGCTCAGGATTCGAAAGTAAGTAACGTATCTGGTAGGCGCATCCTTCGACGGAATGGACCAGCATCCCTGTAACCTTGTGGAGCACTTGGCGAAGAATCCCTCCCACGGCGGACGCCACCACTGGCTTTCTCTTCCACAATGCTTCGGTAACGGTCAGACCAAATCCTTCGCGAAGGGACTTCTGTACGACGATGGTAGAAGCGCGTTGCAGTGCATTAATTTCCGAATGGCTCCATGGTGGAAGATTCAGCAGGAAGATGTCGCTATCTCCTTTGGCGGCTTCCTGCACCTCCGCGAACACTACCGAGCCTTCCGGATCATCCGTTGCGCCGCCACCTGCGAGAACCAATTGGCAGTCGCTGTACCTCTTCACCAATTTATAAGCCTGGATGACGCCAAGCGGATCCTTCAAACGGTCGAAGCGCGAGACTTGAGTCACAATAGGGCGATTCTTATCGATCCCAAACTTGTCCAGCACCGACTGTACGAATTCCGGCTCGAGATCGCGATTCTTGTCCGCCAGCGGATCGATCGTCGGCGCCACCAGAAACTGAGGAATTGCAAGCCGGTGCGTAAACGATGCGGATGAGATAAACGACGCGTCATACTTCTCCACGAACGGTCGCAAGAAATTCCAAATGCGCTCGTTGGGCTGTGACAAATCAATGTGGCACCGCCAGAGCCAGTGATTCTGCTTTCCTTCGCGAGCAGCGATTAGGGGAAGCGGCTGCGGGTCATGAATCACGATGAAATCTTCGTCAAACTTCATGCGTTGGCGATTTTCTTCGTTTGTGGCAAGGAATACATCGAACCACTCGGGCCGGTCTTCGTAGGCCATGCCGTGAAGCGCATTGTGAAACGCCTTGGTCACGGAAAAGAACGCCTCACCGCCCGTGATGACGTCCCATTGGGTCGGCAGCCCAACTTCCTTGAACAGAGGGACGACGCGATTGAGGATCTCCGCGACTCCGCCGCCGACCGCAGTAGAATTGACCATCTTTACCGAACGATTCGGCAGCGCTCGCGCGAGCATCCACAGCTCATCAATCTCCGGCTGGCCCACAATGGACGCATAGTCGTTGAGTGGGCGTGCGGCGGACTGTGCCGGCGTCGCTTGGGCGCTCAACGGTTGATCCACGGATTGATGTAGCCGAGAATGCCTTCACGCACTTCCGGCAGAGTGTTGGTGTAAAAATCGACGCGGTTGACCTGAGCCGCTAGTTCGGGGAAGTCCAGTTCCTTCTCAATCCAATGCGAGAAGTCGTTTGTTCGCAGGTGCAGCCTTAACCGCGAATTCACGAAGTGATAATGCAGCGAATGCAAGCTCATGTGGCGGATTCCCTCAGCCAGCTCCGCGAGATTCGATGCCCGCATGTCGACGGGGAGTACGACTTGGCGGGTCTGCGAGAAATAGAATGGCTCGAACGCCGGCCGATCTGCGGACACAGGATTCGCGCGTAGGTGATTGTCAACCGCGTGGACCAACGCCGAACGAATGTCTTCCAGCTCGACGAACTGCCTGACATCAATGGCGCCGAGTTGCTCGGCCAGTTCGCTCTCGTTACAGGCAGCCATCGCCCATTGTGCAAAATCGCTGGAATAGGATGTGTAGTGGTGTGTTGCCAGCGAATGAAAGGTGTGACAAAAAATCGAGTCCGGCGAAACCGTAGCTAGCTCTTTCCCGAGTTCCCGCAGCGTATGCGCGGACTCAAGTCCCACAATCACGAGATAAAATGCGCTCACGAACTGGAATGGTTCTCGGGCTTGTTTCATTCGGCTATATTACCCTACTTGCGTGGAACGAAGCGTTCCACCCGTGGAGACTCAGCGGCCAACCTGCGGGGCCGCTGAGTCTGCTCAGGACACCCAGGTTCGGCAGTCTAATGCTCCGCTCTCTCTTGGGGAGAAACCTTCTGCAGTATGGAAACAAGTTGACCGGCCGCCTCGGGCGGGCTCGTAGAGCCTTTAAACACGATGTCCTCGGCGGTGACCCCGTGTCCATACAGCGATTCATTGCCTTCATTGTCAGGATGCAGAGTCGCACCCTCCAACGAGATGCCGGCGAAAAGCCCGCGGGCTCGGGAATACGTCAATATTTCCGCCCGCATATAGGCGTCAGTGTCGGCTTCGGCCGAACGCCCCACAGGGCCGGCTGCGGCTGATGCATCGGCGCCAAGCTTCACCTTGCTGTGAAGAAGACTATGCGCTCCGCGATCGTTCATCACCAGCAGCACAAAATCCGTGGCCTGCCCGCCGATCTGGAAACCGAAGCTGCCGCCCTCGAGCACCATCATCGACGGTGCACCCCAAGGTCCTCTGAAGTCGTGGCCCGTCCGGCAGACCATCGCGCCTCTTCCGTAGCTTCCGCCAACTCCGAAAGCAGCCTTCAGAACCGAGGGTATCACGACAACACACCGGGTTCTGTCGAGCAGGTCCCGCGGAATGTTGTCGGGAATGTTCATGATTTCACTGAGCACTCGACCTGAGTTTCTCAGGCGCTTGTCTTCCGTGTCTTTCGTGTCTGCCGTGCACACGCGAACTGTCGACCCAATCAGTACTATCGCGACCATCGCGATAAGCATCCGAAGCATCACTTTCATAGCTTTTCTGCCTCCTCCGTACGAGTTCTGCAAACCTAGGTGTAGCCGATTAATGCTGTCCACTTGGCATTCAGATGGCCTATGTCAAGATTGTTGAGCGGAGACGCAGCTCCATCCCGTGGCCGTTTTTTGGATACATGACTTGGACAGGATAGAAGCTCCCTTCCCGTGCGGCAATCAGATGTTCCATGTACATTTCTGAGGAGAACTACAGGCCACTGACCGTAAAGTACAGGACATCGGCGTGGGTGGAATGCCCCCCGGGATACAGCAACCCCCAAAAAAACGTACAGCATGCCTGGGATAGACCATTCCTTTTGCATAGGTTACGGTGCTCGTGGCTTCCGCAGTCCGATTCAAAAGAGGTGACTCGAGTCATGCCAGTCGCTGCTTCAACCGTCGGTTCACCCGCCTTCGCGATTCATCATCGGATTCATAGGCGAGGCGGGGAACCGTCCATTCTGGAAGTCTCAAACATGTTCCGTCCTGAATCATGCATGCGCCTGGGGCGATTCTGTTTGGCCAAGGTTTCCGTTTCAATTGGAGAAGCAATTGTCCAGGGGCTCCCGTACAAAAACCCAGGCGTGCCCACATTTAAGAGACGAGGTGAGTTTGTGCAAACCGAGAAGAAAGATGCTGGAATGACCAAGCCCCGGCCCGCAGCCGAAACACACGCTGAACTACAGCCCGAAGATGAGTTGCTTCTGGTAATGCAGGCGCGCAACGGCGATAGCGCCGCTTTTTCGAAGCTCGTTCGCCCGTACCTGCGGAAGGCTTATCACGTCGCGTTGAAGATTACGAGCAACCGAGAAGACGCCGAAGATGCAGCACAGCAAACCTTGCTTAAGGCTTATGCACACATCGACCAGTTCCATGGGGACGCCCGTTTTTCCAGCTGGCTGATCCGCATTGCGATTAACGAAGCAAGAATGAAGGTCCGCAAGCGCCGCTCTGAGGATTTTTACTTGTCGTACGACGTTGCTCCTGACCGCGGTGTAAGCCCGCTCGAAATGTTGTGCGCTGGCGAGTCTTCGCATCCGGAAACGCTTTATTCGAGACGGGAAACGCAACGCGTATTGAGAGAAGCCATCGACGGACTACGGAGCTCATCCCGCGTGGTCGTCTGGCTGCTTGGATTGCAGGAGCGCCAGACCAAGGAAGCAGCGAAGATTCTAAATCTCTCAGAGTCCGCCGTGAAAACGCGGTTCTTGCGTGCACGTCAGCAGCTGCGCGAGTGCCTTGCTGATCAAATGAACTAGTGAGTTGAGGGCAGCCGCGACGTACGGACGAAATCGGAGTGGAAAGATGAAATCCGCGGTTAAGCGAGCGACTGGAGCCAACGAAGGCGCCCCCCGCGTCTATCGTAATAGGACGGCGCTTTGCTTAGCCGTATGCCGTTGGCACCGTATGGGCCAAGCGGCTGAGTGCGAGCCGGCGGAAGGGCCGATCATACAGTCCGGAAAGAGTAAACACGGTCGGATTTCTTCGTTCTGCACGACGGCGCGTCCCCGTCCGCGGCCCGTCCGGGCAACACTCTAAGCAGGAATGCACAGGTGTCCCGGGCAGCCGCCCCAGCCGCAATTTCATAACGACGAATTCCCGTGTAACACGCAGGAGATGCAGCCACGAAATGGACCCTATACATTGTAGCAATGGCTCTATTTGCCGCGCCAGTGACGTTCGCCCAGGAAACACTAAACCACGTCGAACTCGGCGCATTCGCCCACTACTTTCGATTCAGTCCGACGGACTCAAATTTCGCCGGTGTCGGAGGGCGTTTTGGCGTGAACGTGACAAACAACCTGCAGCTTGAGGCAGAAATGTCTTACGATTTTAACCGCGTCTTCACCGAAGACTTCTCGGATACGAGCGGCATGGTAACAACTTCGCGGTCAAACATTCGAGTGTTGCATGGGCTGTTCGGGCCGAAATTGCAAACCGGCTCGGGGCCGGTCCGCATATTTGGGATCCTGAAGGGCGGCTTTATCAACTTTCGATTCGACCCTCTTTCTTCAACTATCGCTGGTGTCAAGAGCAGCGTGGAGGGCTTGCGGGACAACAACGTCGACGGAGTTCTTTATCCTGGCGGAGGGGCGGAAGCGTTTTTTGGCCCCATCGGCTTACGCCTTGATGTTGGCGACGAGATTTATTTCAACCAAGGCGGTCACAATAACTTGGTTGTTGGTTTTGGTCCAACGATTCGATTTTGAAGCCGGAGCTTCCGAGAGTGATCGAAAGAGATGAGACTACCTTTCGTTACTTTGACGGCCATCGCAGCAGGATGCTATCCTTGCATTGGCCGGACGCAAATGACCTTGGCACACGGAATGTGTATTTCACCTCTCGCAGCGATCCAGTTTCTTTGGTTACTTTGTTATCGAAGTGAACCATCAAGTATCATCCGTACAATCCTGCTGGCGAGCAAACGAAGAATGAAGCCACACGGTTTTACGGCGGCCGCTCAGCCTTTTTGGGCTTTTCGCGCAGATTGCGCTGGAGAACTTGAATCTATCGGTCAAGAATAGGAAATGAAAAACCTTCGCATCTTGATTGCTGACGACCACGACCTGATGAGGCGTGGCGTAAAATCTTTGCTGCTGTTGCATCCAGGGTGGGAGGTTTGCGGGGAGGCGCACACGGGACGCGAGGCTGTTTCTAAAGCCGAGGAAATGAAGCCGGACATCGTGATTATGGATATAAGTATGCCCGAATTAAACGGCATCGAGGCCGCGCGTCGTATTCGCAAAGTGGCGCCCAACGCCGAGGTGCTGATATTGTCGGTGCATTATTCCGACCAGCTCATTCGAGAGATCCTGGATGCTGGCGTTCGTGGCTACATGATCAAGTCCGACTCCGATCGCGATTTGGTCGCCGCTGTCGAAACTCTGGCACAGCACAAACCGTTCTTCACGCCACGCGCCACCGAGGTAATCTTGAGCAATTTCAGCTCGGCCGCAGTTCACTCTGAACCCTTGGAGTTGATCGGCGATCGGCTGACTTCTCGGGAGCGCGAAATCGTGCAACTTCTCGCCGAGGGCAAGAGCAGCAAGGAAGTCGCGTCTTCATTGTGCATAAGCGTGAAGACCGCCGAGACCCATCGCGCCAATATCATGCGGAAGTTACAACTGCACACAGTCAGCGAGCTCGTCCGGTACGCCGTCCGTAACCAGATCATCGAACCATAACGGAAGCGCCTCCCCGCGATTTCATTCCGGCCGGTTATCTTCAGAATGATAACCTTCGAAAACACGGAAGCTTGCCTACAGCATATTCCCAGCCACTGCTAACGAATCGACCGTATTGTTCCCGGACGTATCGGCATAGATCATCCTCCTGCGGAATGCTAATTCCGTTCGATTGGAAGAAGAGGGAGGGGAGTCGAAGCGCCTTGAGAGATCAAGGCCAGAAGGGCTGGGCCGGCTCCCCTCTTCTTCTCCATGACACTCGCTGAAAGGTCAATCCAATGAACACTGTGGCGGCAACCAGCACAGATCCCGTCTTGTCGGGACATTACATCCCGTCCCATTTTCCGAAGGACAGTGAAGCGCCGACTGTGTTGATTGCGACTATTGAATCCGAGGTGCGCGACGTGCTTGCTGGGATTCTCGACGGCCACGGCCTCGACATACAGTGGGTGAGAGGTGTTGAGGCCGCCAAGGGCCTTCTCGCCGAAGACGGCGTTGCTGCTTGTCTTTGCGGCTTTGGCCTTGAAGATGGCAGCTACGAGGACTTGGTGAAGCACGCAAAGCGGCAAATGCCAGAAGTGCCTGTGATTATCGTTTCCACGCCCTCCTGTCCGAATGAATACCGCGAATACCTGGCGGCGATGAATGCGGGGGCCTTCGATTTTCTTTGCCGTCCTTACCAAGAGCGCGAAGTGGAACGAATTCTGCGACTTGCAGTTACCTCCTCTCGACGGACTTCCCAATAGCTCGCTCCGTCTGTTCTTCGGGTGCGAAAATGCCCGATCCGTGTACGCACTTCTCCGTATGTCGCCGTCGCCTTGTTCATGGCTTACTGGAATCTAAGGGGCGAAAGGATGACGGAGTCTTCACCATCTGAATCAACGCTCGGCGCAAATATGATGAGCGACGGTTCCTGCTCTTTTCTGGTCTGGGCTCCTTTCGCCAAGAGTGTCAAGCTCCAAATCGAGCTCCCTGGCTCCTGCCAGATTCAAATGAAGGCCATCGATAACGGCTATTTTCATTGCACCACTTCCGCGGCGCCAGCCCAGGCACGATATTTCTATCTTTTGGACGGGGAAAAAGAGCGTCCGGATCCTGCTTCCAGGTACCAGCCGCAAGGTGTACATGGTCCGTCGCAGGTATACTGCGATTCATTTGAATGGACGGATTTGGGTTGGAGCGGCCTTCCCCTCACTGACGCAGTCTTCTATGAGCTCCATGTGGGGACTTTTACGCCAGAGGGCACTCTCGACGCCATCATCGACCGCTTGCCCGGACTCAAGTCACTTGGCATAACGGTCATCGAGTTAATGCCCATCGCGCAGTTCCCCGGAGATCGGAATTGGGGCTACGACGGCGTTTATCCCTATGCCGTCCAAAACTCTTATGGCGGCCCTGCCGCGCTGAAGAGGCTAGTCAATGCTTGTCACCACGCCGGAATCGGCTTGGCCCTCGACGTTGTCTACAACCATCTTGGCCCGGAAGGGAATTACTTGAGTGACTTCGGACCGTACTTCACGGATCGCTACAAAACACCCTGGGGGAATGCAGTCAATTTCGATGACTCCTACAGCAACGAGGTTCGCCGATTCTTCATTGAGAGCGCCCTATACTGGATCACCGAATTTCACGTCGACGCCCTACGCCTCGACGCCATTCACGCCATCGTGGACCTCTCCGCGAAGCGCTTCATCGAGGAGTTAACCGAGCGCGTCGCTGAGCTTTCGCTACGACTTGGACGAAAGGTCCACATCATTGCCGAAAACGACCGCAACGACGCACGATCGCTCGCTCCGCGGGAAGCTGGAGGCCTCGGTCTCGATTCGCAATGGAACGATGACTTTCACCATGCGGTTCATGCACTGGTTACCGGTGAGCACGACGGCTACTACCAGGATTTCGGCACGATCGATCATCTGGCACGGGCCTGCCGTGAGGGATTCGTGTACGCGGGCCAATATTCCACGTTCCGCCGGCGGCATCACGGAAGTGCGTCAGCCGACATTCCGTGTCATCAGTTTGTTGTCTTCGGCCAGAACCACGACCAGGTAGGAAACCGCGCGCGGGGTGAGCGCCTTTCTCAGCTCGTCTGCTTTGAAACATTGAAGCTCGTTGCCGGCATTGTGCTCCTTTCCCCGTTCATTCCACTGCTTTTCATGGGCGAGGAATATGGAGAGCTTTCGCCGTTCCAGTATTTTGTCAGCCACGAAGATTCTGACCTGATCGAGAGAGTGCGCCAAGGCAGGCTTAAGGAATTCGAGCATTTCGCCTGGCAAGGCGACATTCCCGACCCTGCTTCGCCGGACACGTTCATGCGTTCCAAATTGCATTGGGAGGCGAGAGAACACCGCCAGTACCGCACACTTCTGTTGTTCTATACGGAGCTGCTCAGGCTCCGGAGGGCTATACCGGCTCTTTCAAATCCGAGCAAAGCCAATACCAAAGTCGCAGTGTTTGAACCCGATACCCTGATCATCGAGCGCTGGCACGAGCAAGATCGCGTTGTGATGTTTTACAATTTTGGAGCAGGCCCGATCTCGATCCACTGGTCTCTCGCATCCGGGATGTGGGAAAAGCAACTCGAGTCCAGTGGTGAAAAATGGGACGGCCCACGCGGTTCGGCTCCTACCTCATTGCAAGCCAGCAATCAAGTTTCACTCGATGTGCAAGGCCGCTCGTTCGCGCTATTCCGGCTCACTCAAGGAGGCACTGATTGACAGAGTGCGCTTCGCATTCTCACTCTAATTCCATTGATTCAGCTTGCCGGGTGCGAGAGAATTTTCTTACACCAACCGAATAATCACAATGCGAATTCCTTCCTCGACATATCGCGTCCAGTTCAACCTCAATTTTCGGTTCGCCGATGCCGAAGCGCTCGTACCTTATCTTCATGACCTGGGGATTTCCGATTTGTACGCTTCTCCGCGTTTCAAGGCCCGCAAAGGGAGTTCTCACGGATATGACGTTGCCGACCCCATGCTCATTAACTCCGAACTCGGCACGGAAGAAGAATTTGATCGTCTGGCTGCGCGGCTTCGTCAGTACGGCATGGGCCTCCTGCTGGATATCGTTCCCAACCACATGGCCGCCAGTCCCGAGAATCCCTGGTGGATGGACGTCTTGGAAAACGGACGCGAGTCTCGCTACGCGGCCTTTTTTGATATTGATTGGGAGCCGCAAGGAATAAAGCTCGCCGCGCTCGAAAACAATCGCGTCATTCTGCCAATCCTCGCCCGCCCCTACGCCGATATTCTCTTGAGCCAAGGTATTCGTCTGCGCTTTGACGACCGCGGCTTCTTTTTTCAGTATGAGGATCATCGGCTCCCGCTCAATCCTGGGACCTACCGCGACGTCCTGCAGCTCTGCGTGGAGGACCTAAAGAACATGGATGAATCGGCCGCCGCTAGCCTTGAGGATCTCCGTGCGCTCTCAGAGGCCTTATCGAAACCAGAAAATAGTGACGGCATTCCTTCTGATGACCGCGGGAGGGCTGCCGCCGAACTCAAAACGAAACTCTGGCGCCTGCACCAGAGTGACGAAACAGTTCGCCGCGGGGTCGATGAAGCTCTACGCATTTTCAATGGCGTTCAGGATCAACCATCGTCCTTTGATCTTTTGGACTCGCTCTTATTTCGGCAAGCCTACCGCTTAGCGCACTGGCGCCTAGCGCCTTATGAAACAAATTACCGGCGATTTTTTGACATCAACGACCTCGTCGGGCTGCGCATAGAGGATCCTCTCGTCTTTTCAGCCCGACATTCATCGATCATGCTTTTGATTCAGGAGGGTAAAGTTTCCGGGCTGCGAGTCGACCATATCGACGGTTTGCTGGATCCATTGGAGTATCTTGAGCGCCTCAAGGCTATCCCTATTCCTTGCACGGATGAGGACGAGGATCACGACGGCTTGTGCATCTATACGATCGTCGAAAAGATTGCCTGCGCTGACGAAAAGCTCCCGCCCGAGTGGCCTGTCATGGGCACCACCGGATATGACTTTCTCAACGCGCTTAACGCTCTCTTCATCGATCCCGAAGGCTACCGGAATCTCGAAGAAAGTTACCGGAGATTCGCTGGGATCAAAGAGTCATTCGCCGACACATGGTATCAGCGCAAGAAGCAGGTCATCGACGAGCTTTTCGCCACGGATCTGAAACTGCTGGGCTACCGCCTCGGTCGCGTCGCCGCTCTCGACGTCCGAGGAGGAGACATTCCGGTCCGCGAGCTGATCAGCGGCCTCAAGGAGGTCACCGCGTGCCTCCCCGTGTACCGCACTTACTGCCGCAACGGAACTCTATCGGAGCAAGACCGAGTTTTCTTGCAGGCGGCTTTGTCTGAAGCGGGCCGGCGCACTTCTCCCTCCTTAGTCAGCGGAGCTACTTTCGATTTTCTCCGTAGCCTGTTTCTTGCCGAGTTGCCCTTGGAAGCAGAAGAAAAACAGAAAGCATGGCTGAGCTTCATGACTCGTTGGCAGCAATTTACTGGCGCGGTCATGGCCAAGGGCCTTGAGGACACGGCGCTCTTCGCGCACCATGGCCTCATTTCCGTCAATGAGGTGGGCAACAACCCTTTTCACGAGCAGATTCGTTTCGGAATAAATGCCTTCCACGAATTCAACCGTGCTGCGCTCCACAATCACTCGCACACCATGAATGCAACCTCCACGCACGATACCAAGTGGAGCGAAGACGTGCGTGCGCGCATCAATGTTCTTTCGGAGATGCCGCGCGAATGGGCCAAGGTCCTTCGACGCTGGTCACGGCTGAATAAGCACAAGAAAACGCTGGTCGACGGGCGATTCGCCCCGACTCCGAATGAGGAAGTAATTCTTTATCAGGCCATGCTCGGCGTCTGGCCTGTGGAGCCCGTTGCAAAGATAGACAGGAAGGCCTTGCAGTCAAGGCTGGAGGAATTCTTTGTAAAGGCCGCCAAGGAAGCGAAAACAGAAACGAGCTGGCTATCACCAAACGAAAAGCACGAGTCTGCTCTGCGCCAGTTTGTTTCGTCACTTCTTGCTGCTCCCGCCAGCGATCCCTTCATTTCTGACTTTCCGCGTCTGCACAGAGACCTTGCGTTCCTCGGCGCTTGCAATTCATGTTCGCAGCTTCTTCTGAAGATGACAGCTCCTGGAATTCCCGACTTCTACCAGGGAAGCGAGCTGTGGAATCTGTGTCTTACAGATCCCGACAATCGGCAGCCGGTCGATTTTCGAAGTCGCATAACCGCATTGGAGAATTTGAAATCGCAAGGGGCAGATCCGTCAGCCGCCTGCATTGCCGAGCTGTTGAATGATTGGTCCGACGGGCGGTTGAAGCTTTATCTAACCACGCGCGTGCTGAATTTCCGCCGATCGCATCCGGATCTCTTTTCCAAGGGTTGCTACACGCCGCTCTCTACCCACGGCAGCTACCGGAGGTCTGTCTTCGCGTTTGTCCGGAATTTTGAAGATGAGTGGCTCATTGTAGCGGTGCCGCGCCTGCTGAAGAATATCGTCAAGGCTGGCGCGTTTCCCCTAGGAAAAATCTGGGGCACAACCTCGCTTGAGATTCCCGCAACAATGCCCGAACTGTGGACGGATGTTCTGACTAATGAACAAATCGATCTGTCTCAGCACGCGGAAGACGTAACCGTGCCCGTGTCGGAGCTCTTCCGCCATCTTCCATTCGCCGTGTGGGCGGCGAGCACACCGAGAACGTAGCCGGCCTTGCTGCCGGGGAAGGCTTACGGCCGGCTTTTGCCGCCGGCCACTACCAGGATTATGCCTCCCACGAGCAGAATCCCGCCGAACACAGGAGAGAGCGGGATCGTTTTGTGGTGGGTCGTTGACGCCTGAATCGGGCCTAAGTCCACTACCCTCTTGTGTGTCGTATACGTGATTCCCTGGTAGGCGAACGAGATCACACTAAGGATGATCAGCACAATACCGACGACTGTCGCAGCCTTCATCGCGTCCTCCGCAGAAGAGGCGCCGCCACGCGGGCGCAGGCGCCTCTTGCTGCTTCCGGTCTAGGTTCTTCGCATCAACCCGCCAACCAGGGAGACCAGGAACAGAATGATGAAGATAAAGAAAAGAATCTTAGCGATCCCCGCGGCTGCAGCAGCAATTCCGAAAAAGCCGAATACCGCTGCGATGATCGCGACGACCAGGAATACCACGGCCCATCCCAACATGGCGCCTCCTATGAGGGGCAATACCCTTCGCGCCCCTGTGACGCTCTGTTTTAGCGCCTTTCGTGCGAACCCACAATAGGTACGATTCAGTATGGGAAGCAGGGTTTTGCTGTAGGCTCAAACATGTACGCGCAATGCACAGTCATTCCCTGCTCCATACGCAGCCCGCTGCTACGGCGATTCCCCTGCTGTGTTCAGGCGTACTCAGTATTCCTTGCGGGCCCCAAGTGCTGTCTCCTTATCTTAGTTAAGAGGAGCAGTTATTTTGGTCGTCTTGAACTCAAGTTTTGGAGGAGGCGAGCCATGAATTGGGATCAAGTGCAGGGCAAGTGGAAGCAATATAAAGGCCAGCTAAGAACCAAATGGGGCAAGCTGACCGACAGCGACCTTGATGTAATCGAGGGGAACCGTCAGCAGCTTGTTGGGAAAGTCCAGGAGTATTACGGCCTGACGAAAGAGAATGCCGAAAAGCAGATCGACGAATTTGTTCGCAACCTTCAACTCGACCAAGCGACGGATGATCAGGTCCGCCGCGCTGGGCAAAGCTAGAAAATAACGGAAAGAAGTGCGCGGCAAATGACTGTACGGGAGCGTTGTGTGGCTCATGCTACTCTACGGAAAATCTCCAGCAGAACTCAAGTTCTCAGTGGATGGAAATCAAGTCGGCCGCAAAGTACTCTACTCTCGTGATAATTACTTCTTTGCTCCGCGTTCGTCCCCCTGCGCACAACCCTCCGACCGGGGCCGTTGCGTCATTCACCTGAACTGAACGGCCCTCCTACCTCTATTCGTTGTCTAATACATAAAAGCCGGCGGCTTGATTAGGGAGCGAGGTCCCATTCCCGGCCGAGGCTTTCCATTCCGGAACCCTCGTTCACTCCTATGTAAATAAACTGTAACGATCTTTCCACCGCCTTGAAGCCACGAATCCATTCCGTTATGCTCTTCTTCCAAGATGACTCTGCGCGCTCGCATACTCGTCGTCGAAGACGACAAAGACATCGTCGAACTGGTTCGTTACAATCTCGAGAAAGATGGTTACCAAATAACTGCGTGCGGCGACGGCGCAACCGGCCTCGCGCAAATAAGGAAATCGCCGCCCGATTTGTTGCTCTTGGACCTTATGCTGCCCAAACTTTCCGGTCTCGAGATCTGCAAGGAAATTCGCCGCGATGACCGGCTCGGTCGCCTGCCCGTTCTGATGCTCACGGCGCGCGGCGAAGAGGCGGATCGCGTAGTCGGCCTTGAGCTCGGCGCCGACGATTACGTCACCAAGCCGTTTAGTCCCCGCGAACTCGTGGCTCGCGTGAAGGCGCTTCTCAGGCGCGTTCAGCCGCCAGGCGAAGAGGCCAAGCTCCTCGAGATCGGAACGCTCCGCGTCGACCCAATTTCGTACCGCGCACAACGCGAAGGCAGGACGCTCCCACTGAGCACCCTCGAATTTCGCCTCCTCTACTATCTTGCGTCTCGCCCCAATCGTGTTTTTTCTCGCGACCAGTTGCTTGACGCCGTTTGGGGCACGGACCGTTTTGTGACCCCGCGCAGCGTGGATGTATATGTGCGCCGCTTGCGCGAGAAGGTCGAGCGAAATCCCGAAAAGCCCGAATATTTGAAGACTGTTCGTGGAGCAGGCTACCTCTTTGAAACCGCTACGAGTTAGCCTTTTTTGGAAACTTGGGCTCACCTACCTGTTCCTTCTCTTTGTCGTCCTGGTGAGCGTGGATTTTTACGCCGGCCGCGTCCTCCGGCAGGAATACGTCCGTGCTGCCGATCAGCAGCTCAGCTCCCTTGCGCAGGTTGCTCGCGCTCACACTCCGCAGTTTGACGATGCCGCGGCTGTGGCGGCGTGGACTTCTTGGATGTCCCGCAGCGGTGCCCGTGTGACGCTGATCGCCGCCGATGGTCGCGTGCTTGCCGATTCAGCCCACGACATCGAAACAATGGAGAATCACTCCAACCGCCCTGAATTTCGCGCGGCCATGGCTCATGGGCAAGGTGACTCTGTTCGGCATAGCCACACCTTGGATCGCGACTTGGTCTATTGGGCCATTCGTTTCGATCGCTCTGCCCAGCCCCCGGTGATTATTCGCTTCGCAACTCCGCTTGCTCCCATCAACACCTCTCTCGCGTCTGTTCGTCACGCTCTTTGGAAGGTCTCCGCCTTGATTCTGATCATGGGCATTGCCGTCTCTCTGTTGTTCTCTCGTGGATTCGTGCGCCGGATTGAGAATCTGAAAGGATTCTCTAGCCGTGTTGCCGCAGGAGATTTCAGCTCCCTGCACGAAGAGGACGGCAACGACGAATTGGGCGAGTTGGCCGCAACACTGAATGACACTGCCGCACGGCTGAGCGCCACCATCCAGTCCCTCACCGACGAGCGCAACCGTTCCGCCGCAATTCTTCGCAGCATGGCCGAGGGCGTAGCTGTCGTCGACGCCCAATCGCGCCTGGCCTTCTGTAATGAAGCGTTCGCGAAGATCTGGAACGTTGACTTGCGGGACACCGAAGGCCGGTCCGCCGTCGAGGTCATTCACCAGCCTGAGGTGCTCGAATTGATTCCTCAGGCGCTGACTACCAACAAAACTTTGGTGGGAGAGATTTCCTTTGGGGGTGCACGCCCGCGCAACTTTTCCGCTACGGTTGCTCCGATCACGCCGTTTGAAGCACCCGAGGCGCCGACCGGTTCGCATCCATCCACTCCGCGGCAAGGCGTGGTCATCGTGCTCCACGAGATTACTGAGTTGCGACACCTCGAGCAGGTTCGCAAAGATTTCGTCGCCAACGTTTCCCACGAGCTTCGTACTCCCCTCACTGCTATTCAGGGATTCGCTGAAACTCTGCTTACGGGAGCGCTGGAAGACAAGGCCAACAATCGGCGCTTCATCGAAATCATCGGCAATCATGCTGCCCGCTTGGCTCGCCTCAGCAACGACCTTCTCAGACTTTCGCAGATCGAGGCGGGCAAGATGAACGCGGATTTTCAGACGGTCGATCTTAAGCTTCTCGTCGATAGCTCCGTGGAGGCGGCGCACACCGCAGCAGCCCAGAAAAAGCTCATCATAGAGCCGCCGAATTTGCCTCCGAATCTGCCGCGCGTTCGCGGAGACCCGAACCTTCTCCGCGACGTTCTGCGCAACCTGCTCGATAACGCAATCCAGTACACGCCCGCTGGCGGCCGAGTCGAAGTTACCGCGGCCGTCGATGACGGTTTCGCGGTCGTAACCGTGTCGGACACGGGCATTGGCATTCCGCAGTCCGACCAGCCTCGCATCTTCGAACGTTTCTATCGAGTCGACGCCGCACGCTCCCGGGAAGTAGGCGGCACGGGCCTCGGTCTCTCCATTGCCAAGCATGTTGTGGAGGCTCACGGCGGCAAGATTTGGGTCGAAAGCGCCGTTGGCAGCGGCTCCACGTTTCATTTTTCGGTGCCTCTTGAACGCTCCTCGTCCGCCGGACTCTCGAACAATTCATAGACTCTTCATCTCCTTGCAAAGCAGGTTGTGCACACTTTTCGTGTAACAACTATCTCCAGAGGATTTCGCCGCCAGGCAGACTGCTCCGGCGCTGGATTCCTAGCCCAAGGAGGGAACATGGCTTCGCCGGCCACCGATCCCAGCAAAGTTTACCAAACCGCTTTGGAGAGCTACCTCGTTTCCATGGCTCGCACCGTGGAAAGCTCCATTAACCGTGCGATCGAGGCGCTATTGACCCGTAATGGTGAAATTGCCAGCGGCGTCTTTCTCACCGAGCCGCGCATCAACGAAATGGAAATCATCATCGACGATCACGCGATTCGCCTTCTCCGGGAAGGCAGTGTCTCTGAAGACGTTGTTCGCCACATCGTCGCCTGCCTAAAAATCAATAATGACCTCGAACGCATGGGGGACCTCGCCGTCAATATTTCTCAGCGAGTCATCTCTCTTTCCCAGATGCCCGGCGTGGCGGCGCCGAACGAGCTTGAGCCCATGAGCGCCTCTGTGCGCAGCATGGTCAGCCGCTGTTTGGGTGCGCTGACTTGCCGCAACATCACTCTCGCGAACGAGGTCATCGAGGCGGAGCCCGCAGTTGACGATTTTCGGGACCGAATGTTCGAACGCCTGTTGTCTGAAATGAAGCAAGACCCATCGCTGGTCGCTCCCAACATGCAGTTCATCTTGGCCATTCGCAATCTGGAGCGCATTGCAGATCACACCACAAACATCGCCGAAGATGTTGTTTTCTGGTTGCACGGTCTCGACATTCGTCACGGAAAGGCGAACTCCTTCAACATCAGGAACTTAGCTGCCCGACCCTGAGGATATGTAACACAATATTCACATGTCTCTCACCCGTCATTCACGGTCTGCTGTCACTCTCCCGCTGCCGTACGGAGCAGGTCTTGAGCCTTACCCCACATCGCAACAGGCAAAAAAGGATCTGCTGCGTCACCTCGACTGGCTGGCGTCACCCCGGCGCCAGCCCCTCATTTTTGCAGGTTGGCGCGGCGGATGGCTTGGTGAGGCGCTCAGTCGCGGAAGTTTCGCACTTTTCCAATGGAAATGCCCTATGCAAGCAGTACTAACATCCTCAAGGAGGAGTGAATGAAGCGTATTTTGCTCAGCTCGTTGGCAGTGATCCTATTCGCAGCATCGGCATTTGCTGGAACAGACGGGGACCAGGCGTCAAAGCCCCCAGACAGTGGTAGCACAACGAGTGCGACCGCCCCGGCAAGTAGCACAAGCAAGGAAGCGGCCGCCAAGAAACTGAAGTCAGAAAGCTCGTCGACCGATCCCGCGCCCGCAACGAACACCACGACTGCGAACACTTCCACCGCTCCAGCCGCGACGGTTACGGCAACAACCGCTTCGAATACTCAGTCGGACCAGGGCGATCAATCGCCGCTTTTCTTTAGGATCGGCGGCGCCGAGTTTTCGCCACTGGGCTTTCTGGACTTCACTTCAGTCTATCGCTCGACCGACGTGGGCAGCGGCATCGGCACCAGTTTCGGTAGCATTCCTTTCAACGGCTCCTCGCCAGCGGGTGAGCTGTCCGAGCTACGCTTTAGCGCACAGAACTCCCGCATCGGCCTCAAGATCGATGAAAACCCCGGCGATTTCAAACTTCGGGGCTACATCGAGGCGGACTTCCTCGGCAACGCGGCGGCCAACCTCGAAATTGGCAGCCACTCGGACACGCTGCGCATGCGCCTCTACTGGGTCGACGTTCACCGCGGAAAGTGGGAAGTCCTCGCTGGCCAGTCATGGAGTATGATGACGCCCAATCGCGTCGGCATTTCCCCCATGCCCGGCGACATCTTCTACTCCCAAGACATGGACACGAACTACCAAGTTGGCCTCGTTTGGCTGCGTACTCCGGGTTTTCGCGTGGTTCTTCACCCAAATGACAACGTAGCCTGGGGTTTCGCACTCGAAGATCCCGAGCAATACACGGGCGGACTGGTCACCTTTCCAACCGGATTTAACACCGCGCAGGTTGATGACTCGGGCGGAAACTCGAAGACGCCCAATAAGGGTCCCGACATAATGTCGAAGTTGGCCTTTGACACGCACCCGAACGGGGGCGGCCGAAACTTTCATATCGAAGTCGCGGGTTTGTACCGAGCTTTCCGTTTGAACACGGCTGGCCTTGGAAACGTCACGTCATCCGGCGGCGGCGGTTCGATCAATGCGAATCTCGAGCTTGCCAAAGGCTTTCACCTGATCGCAAACACATTCTGGAGCGATGGCGGCGGTCGTTATATTTTCCAATTGGGTCCCGATTTCACGGTTAACGTCAACGGCGCCGGCAATTTCGTTCCCTCACCCCTACACGCCGGCTCGGGCATCGTCGGATTCGAAGCCTCGGTCAAGAAGAGTTTGTTCTACGCCTATTACGGCGGGGCCTATTTCGGCCGTGACTTCCAGGCCACGACAGGGACTGGCGGCACGACCACTTACACAGGCTACGGCTATCCCGGTTCAGGAAACGCCCAAAATCGCACGGTTCAAGAGCCCACCATCGGCGTCATCCAGACCTTTTGGAAGAATCCGAATTACGGCGATTTGAAGGTGATTACCCAGATTTCCTATCTGTCGCGGAACCCGTGGTCCAACACAACCACCCCGGGCAACGCGAACAGCGCTCACCTGGGAATGGCCTATGTCGACCTGCGTTACGACCTGCCGTAAGTGTACTTTGCGGGTCTAGGGTTTTCATTGGGGCTTGGAGGTACAAAGTGCCTCCAAGCATTTTAGAAACAGACGTTTGCATTCACCGGACACTGTATTCACGAAGTGTTTTGGTCCGCTATTCATCGTGTGTTCATTCAATTGTAACGATTCTGTAACCCTGGAACCTCAGGCTTAGCAGAATCTAGGAGGATCGTATGAAGTTCCTTAAAGCCTCAGCCGCTTTCCTCACGCTGATCCTGTTCGTGGCCACCGCGAAAGCCCAGACGCACGATCCTGTATCGATGAACGCAGCGGGGGCCACTTTTCCGTACCCCATCTATTCTAAATGGTTTGACGCTTACCACAAGCTTCACCCAGAAGTGCAGATCAATTACCAGAGCATCGGCTCCGGCGGTGGAATCCAGCAACTCAAGGCTGGCACTGTGGATTTTGGCGCGTCCGATATGCCGCTGAACGACCAATTGCTCTCTCAGTTCAGCTTCAAAGTCATTCAGTTTCCCACTGTGCTGGGCGCAGTTGTTCCTACCTACAACATTCCAGGCGTAAGCGCCGTCTTGAAGTTCACACCCCAAGCGCTGGCGGACATCTACCTTGGAAAGGTGACAAAGTGGAACGATCCCGAAATCGCCGGCAGCAATCCAGGTGTTAACCTGTCGGCTAACGACATCGTCGTCGTCCACCGTGCCGAGGGCAGCGGCACGACTTTTGTTTGGACGGATTATCTCTCGAAGGTCAGCCCTGAGTGGAAAAGCCGCGTCGGCAGCAACGCCTCGGTTAACTGGCCTGTGGGGTTGGGCGGCAAAGGCAACGAGGGAGTTGCGGGCGTTCTGGAGCAGACGCCGAATGCCATCGGATATGTCGAGCTGATTTACGCCATTCAGAACCATCTGGGCTATGGCTTGGTACAGAACTCCTCAGGCAAGTTCGTCAAGGCCAGCTTGGCGACAGTCACCGATGCGGCCAGTGGTGTTGCGGCCAGAATGCAGAGCGATGTCCGCATCTCCATCACTGACGCAGCGGGGGCCGAAAGCTATCCTATTTGCAGCTTCACCTACCTCCTGATCCCTGTAAAAATTGCGGATTCGGCAAAGCGTCAAACAGTCGAGAACTTCCTTCATTGGATGTTAACCGACGGTCAGGGAATGGTGGAGGCTCTCAATTATGCTCGCTTGCCTAAAGCTGTCGTCTCGATCGAAATGCGGCACATTTCTGAAATTCAGTAGATATGGGAATTTCCGCAAATCCCGCGGCTCATCGCGAACCATACCTTCCGCCACACGGTAGGGTTCGCGATTTTCTGGCTCGCCTCCGCGGAGGGGACGAAATTGCCCATCTCTTGACCCTAATTTTCGCTGCTGGCGTCGTGCTTCTTACCAGCCTCCTCGTGTACGAGCTTTGGGTAAATTCGGCTCTCTCGCGCCGCACCTTTGGTTGGAATTTCTTCGTCACTAGCGTCTGGGATCCGGTCTTCAATCATTTCGGCGCATTGCCGTTCCTTTACGGCACCATCGTCACATCTGTTGTCGCTCTGCTCATCGCCGTTCCGCTGGGCGTCGGTGCGGCCATATTTCTGGCGGAGCTGGCCCCACGCCGCGTCTCCGACATTTTTGCATTTTTCATCGACTTGCTGGCTGCGGTGCCCAGTGTCATCTATGGGGTTCTTGGAATCTTCGTGATTGTGCCATTCGTGCGCAGTGTCCTTGGGCCGTTTCTCGAATCCACCCTCGGATTTCTGCCTCTCTTTAAAGGGCCGAGCTATGGGATTGGCGTCCTGACGGCCAGCCTGGTTCTCACGATCATGATCGTCCCCTTCATCATTTCCGTTTCCCGGGAAGTGCTCATGGCCGTGCCGATCGACCAGCGCGAAGCTGCTCTCGCGCTTGGGGCAACTCGCTGGGAATCTACCATACGCGTCGTCGTCCCCTTTGCGCGCTCGGGCATAGCCGGCTCCATTTTTCTCGCCATGGCTCGGGCCTTAGGTGAAACCATGGCCGTAACCATGGTGATTGGCAACGATCCAAAAATATCTGCATCTCTCCTTGCTCCCGGTTACACCATCGCCGCGGTGATCGCCAACGAATTCACGGAAGCGACCGGCACGCTTTACCTCCAAGCGCTGATTGAGCTGGGTCTCGTGCTCTTCCTGGTGACCTTTATTCTCAACGGTTTGGCTCGCGTACTCATCGTCACGACCGAACAGCGGGGAGGCAACCCCGCATGAGCATTCGCACCGTCTGGCGCAAAACCGTAAACGTTGTCATGCTGAGCCTCACGGGCGCCTGCACCCTGGTCACTGTTTCGGTCCTGTTCTTTATCCTGGGCTACCTCGTCTGGCACGGGGGCAAAGACTTGAGCTGGAACTTCTTCACGAAGCTTCCGGTACCTGTCGGCGAATCCGGCGGCGGCGTGGCCAATGCAATTGTGGGCAGCGCGAAACTCCTTCTCGTGGCCATGCTTTTCGGCGTGCCGGTCGGAATTTTAGCGGGCGTCTACTTGGCGGAGTTCAGTGGCAAAACAGCAAACTTCGTGGTGCGCTACACCACGGATCTTCTGAACGGTGTTCCGTCCATCGTCATCGGGATTTTCGCGTATAGCGTCGTTGTTGTCCCCATGCGTCACTTTTCCACTCTGGCCGGCGGCTTCGCTCTCGGCGTTATGACCATACCCATCACTGTTCGCAGCACGGAGCAGTTCCTTCGCGCCGTTCCCAACACGCTGCGAGAGGCCGCGCTGGCGCTGGGCGCAAGCAAATGGAAAACGATTCTGACCGTGATCGTGCCTGCGGCCGCTTCTGGCATCATCACTGGTATTATGCTCGCGCTCGCGCGCGTAGCCGGCGAGACGGCCCCATTGCTCTTTACCGCCTTTGGCAATCAGTACTGGAGCCACGGCTGGAATCAGCCCATCTCTTCGCTGCCGATGATAATTTACACCTACGCGACCGGCCCTTATCAGGATTGGCATGAACAAGCTTGGGCTGCAGGATTGGTATTGCTGGGACTCGTTCTGGTCGTTAACATCGGCACGCGCTTGGTCCTCGCGCGCAAGACCTCGGTTGCGAGGTAAAAGCGATGGCCAGCGTGAGCCCTGTGAGAAGCGTGGAAACGGATAACATGAGCGGGAAGCCTGATGACAAACTCGACTTGCCGCCAAACGTATCGAAGCCACCAGAAGCCCAAGCGGTTGCGAGCGGTTCTCTCCGCTTCAAGGTCTCCAATCTCAAGGTTTTCTACGGGCCCAAGGAAGTGCTGCACGGGATCAATCTGGAGATTCCCGCGAACGTCGTCACCGCTCTGATCGGCCCTTCCGGTTGCGGCAAGTCCACGTTCTTGCGCAGCTTGAACCGCATGAATGAGACCGTCCGTCATGCCCGGCTGGAGGGCAGCATTCTTCTCGACGGCGAAAACGTTCTCGGGATGGATGTAGTAGGCCTGCGCCGCCGCGTCGGAATGGTGTTTCAGCGGCCTAACCCATTCCCGAAGTCCATCTTTGACAATGTTGCCTACGGCCTTCGCATCAACGGTTACAAAGGGAAAATTTCTCATGCCGTCGAACACAGTCTCCGCCGCGCCGCTCTCTGGGAGGAAGTCAAAGATCAGCTCCATAAGTCCGCCTATGCCCTGTCCGGCGGCCAGCAGCAGCGGCTCTGCATCGCTCGCGCCTTGGCGGTCGACCCGGAAGTCTTGTTGCTCGACGAGCCGTGTTCCGCGCTCGATCCTGTCACCACCGCCAAAATTGAGGAGCTGCTTTTTCAGTTGAAGCCGGCCTGTACCATCGTCATCGTCACTCACAACATGCAGCAGGCCGCTCGTGCTAGTGACTTCTCCGCATTTCTCTTGGAAGGCCATATAATCGAATTTCAGAAGACGCCCAAGCTATTCACCACGCCTACTGACCCGCGTACTGAGGCGTACATCACCGGTCGTTTCGGTTAGAAGAAATCGCTGGTTCGCAGGACCAGGAGTAAGGCGGAATTGCGGCGTAATCGGATCCCGGAGCACCAGGAGCATTCATGGAAAGGCATTTCGAACACGACCTCGATGAGCTGAAGGACCGGCTGCTATGGATGGCCAGCCTTTCCGAACACGCGGTTCACCGCGCTGTCCAGGCGGTCTTCGAGAAAAACGAATCCTTCGCCACGGAAGTTCTCGAAGGCGAAAAAGCGATCAACGATATGCAGATCGAAATCGACGATCGCGTGATGCAGCTCGTTGCTCTGCAAGCTCCCATGGCCGTCGATTTGCGTTTCACGCTGGCCAGTTCGCGCATCAACAACGACCTTGAGCGCATTGGCGACCAGGCTGTCAACATCGCCCAGTCCGCGCTGCGTATTCTCCGCCACCCGCAGGTAAAACCCTATGTCGATTTGCCGCGTATGAGCCATCTCGCCGAAGCGATGGTTCGCGACAGCATCGCTGCGCTCGTCCGCCGCGATGACGAACTTGCTAAGACCGTTCTCGTCCGCGATGATGAAGTCGACCACCTTCGCGACCAGATCTTTCGCGAGTTGCTCACCTACATGATGGAGAATTCCGCGGTCGTCTTTCCCGCATTCGAGCTGATTCTGGTTACCAAAAACCTCGAACGCATCGGTGACCACGCCACCAACATCGCCGAAGATGTCATTTACATGGTTGCTGGCCGCGACGTCCGCCATCTTGCCGCCGACCGTCGCTGATCGCGTTGGGAATCCTTCCTCGTCAAAAGTAGTTCCACCCTCGTTTCGGAAGAAACTCCTCGTTTGCCCGGTGCGTAGTAACATCATGGATGGCCATGATGCCCTCTGAAAACAACCGCTTCGCAATTCGCGCGGAGAAAGTTTCGCGCCATTATCAAATGGGCGATGCGCTCATTCGCGCCGTGGACGAGGTCACCCTGTCTGTCGCCGCGGGAGAATTCGTCGCTTTGCTGGGCAGCTCCGGCTCGGGAAAATCTACTCTTTTGAACTTGCTGGCCGGCCTCGACCGCCCCACCGCCGGCGCCATTCTTGTGCAGAACCGCAATCTCGCCGGAATGGACACCCACGAGCTCGCCCATTACCGCAGCGGCACTGTCGGCATGGTCTTCCAAGCCTTCAATCTCTTGCCGCGCATGACCCTTGAAGAAAACGTCGAGCTTCCTTTGCGTTTAGCGGAAGTGCAGCGCAGCGAACGCGGCGCGCGCGTGCGCGAAGCCCTCGAGCGCGTCCGCTTGGGGAAGCGCCTTACTCACCGCCCCAGCGAACTCTCCGGCGGCGAGCAGCAGCGCGCGGCCTTGGCTCGCGCCTTGGTCAATCGCCCGAGCATTCTGCTTGCCGATGAGCCCACCGGCAATCTCGACAGCGCCACCGGCGAAGAGGTCATGCTTCTTCTCAAAGCCGTCAATCAGGAGCTTGGCATGACCATCGTGATGGTCACTCATGAACATCCCTTGGCCAGCCGTTTCGCTCGCCGCATTCTGACTCTTGCGGATGGCAAACTCGTTTTGGAAACGCTGACTTGTGAATCCGGGACCCGTGAAGCGGGAGTGCGCCAATGAAAATCGGCGATTTGACCGAACTCGCCTTCCGCAACTTGCGCGAAGCGATGCTGCGCAACTCCCTCACTACTCTAGGAGTGGCCGTCGGCGTCGCCTCGCTCGTCGCCATGCTTTCTCTTGGCGTCGGTTTGCAGCAATTTGCCTCCAAGCGCCTCGCGAACAGTGGCTTGTTCAACGCCGTCTTCGTCTATTCGCAAGCCGACATGCAAGAATTCCGTGGTTCACGCCGCGCGGGTTCCGCTTCTCCTCCCGCCGCATCGCGCGCCCTCGACGAATCAGCTCGTCGCGACTTGGCGCGCCTTCCCAACGTGACGGAAGTGTATCCACAGATTCGCTTCATGACCGAAGTCCGCTACGCCAACAATCCTTATCCCACCAGCGTCGCGGGCGTCCCCGATTCCGCCCGCAGCGATGGCGCATTTGATGGCATGCAGGGTCGTTTCTTTTCCGGCCGGGACGTCGGCGAAGCGATTCTTCAGTCCGAATTCGCAAAGGAATTGGCCGACAAGCCATCTACACTGATTGGCAAAGACCTCGTCCTGCGTTATGCGGAGCGCCAGGCGATCAGCTCCGCTGATGCGGCTCATGACGCCTCCGGTGCGAAGAACGATTCCGCGAGCTCCGGTTTTTCCGTCGTCCCGCACGAAAAGCAATTGCGTATCATCGGGATTGTTGAGACTCAGCCCGAGGGCGGTTTTGGCGGCTTCGGCCGCAGCCATGTGTTCATTCCGCTCCAGCTTGCGCAGCAACTCAGCGCCACGGACGTGTCCGATCTTCGTCAGCTCGTGAACGGCTCAAGCTCCGATCGCGCCTATTCCAGCCTCACCGTCCGCCTCAAGGGCCCCGCCGATGTGCAGAGTGCCGAAGACGCCATCAAAAGCATGGGCTTCGCGACCTTCTCTCTTCTCGATACCACGAAAAATCTGCGCCTGTTTTTCACGGTCATTGATCTCCTGCTCGGAATTTTCGGCAGCCTCGCTCTCGCCGTCGCCACACTTGGCATCGTCAACACGCTCGTTATGGCCATTCTCGAGCGCCGTCGCGAAATCGGAGTCTTCAAAGCCCTCGGGGCCGACGACCGCGACGTCAAGCAGCTTTTCTTCGCCGAAGCCGGCGTGATGGGCTTCGTCGGCGGCATTGGCGGCGTGTTCCTCGGCTGGCTGATCGGCCGCGCCCTCACATTTGGCACGAATGTCTATTTGGCCCGCCAGAGCCTTCCCTCCGTCGATATTTCCGCGGTGCCCCTCTGGCTGGCGCTCGGAGCCATCGCTTTCGCCGTTGTCGTCAGCCTGATCGCTGGCCTCTATCCAGCTTCCCGCGCCGCACGCCTCAATCCCGTCGAAGCCCTCCGCTATGAATAACGGTGTCGCGGCATGAGAAAGCGCCGCTGCTTTCCAATTGTCTCGGCACTGGTGCTTTCTCTTTTCGCATTTGCGGTGCCCGCTCGCGCCGCTCTGGGTCGCATCGAATGCCGCTCCACGCCCAGCAAAATCCTCGGCCACGACGTGCGCTACTGCGCCATCCTTCCGCCGAGCTACGACTCCAGCAAATCGCGCCGCTACCCAGTGCTTTACTTTCTTCACGGCCTCGGCGGCAACGAGCAGATGCTGGTCACCTCCGGCGGCTGGAATCTCATCGAAGACCTCTGGCAGCAGCACAAGATCGGCGAATTCCTCGTCGTTACGCCCGACGCCGACACCAGCTTTTACATCAACTCCCGCGACGGCCGCGACCGCTACGAAGATTTCTTCCTCCGCGAGCTCATCCCGTTCGTCGACCGCACCTACAGAACCTCACCAACGCGCCGCTCTCGCGGCATCACTGGAATTTCCATGGGCGGATACGGCGCGCTTCACATCGCCTTCCGTCATCTGGAACTCTTCGCGGCCGTCAGCGCCAATAGTGCCGCGCTGCTCGACAAATTTCCCAATGTGAAGTTCGCTAATCCTCAGCAATCCTTTCTCTTGCGCGCGCTTCGCGCCTTTGGCACGCCGCCCGATCCCACCTTCTGGCGCCGCAACGACCCGCTCACGCTGGCCCGCACCGCGAATCTCGCTGGCCTCAATATCTATTTTGATTGCGGCGCCGAAGACGATTACGGCTTCGAGCGCGGCGCGCAGGCGCTTCACAACGTTCTCACCGCCCGCAAGATTCCTCATGAATTTCATCTCTATCCTGGCTCGCACAATTGGCAATATTTCGCCGCGCGCTTACCCGCCGTGTTCGAGTTTCACTCCCGCGCCTTCCGCCTCAATCCGTCCGCGCCCTAAAATCCTGCTCCACCCAAGAAAATGAACTTTCTTGCACGCAGCAGCGTATCTAATCGGTGGTTTGGGAGGGAGTCGTGCGTCCAGCGTTTGGGCAGGGAACGCATATTTGCTGCATTTTTCGCTGCAAACAATCCGCTCACTCTATGGCAAACCAATCCACCGCTCGCGCGTCCAACACACAGGCAGTCCACTTTGCGAATTTCAGATGTGAAAAGGTGACTCAATGAAAGAGCAAAACTTGTCCAATCATACGCGTCTGGTACCCGCGTTCCATCTTGTGGCGCTTCCCATTTTGCTTCTGAACTTTGCGGACCAGATCTACCGCCTCATCCATCTCGGATTCTCTTTCGACACCGTTGTCTCGCTCTTGCTTTCCATCGCCCTCATTTTGGTCGCTCTTTACGCCCGCATGTTCGCATTGACCGTACAGGATCGCGTCATTCGCCTCGAGATGCGCTTGCGCCTCGAAGGCGTGCTTCCGCCCGATCTCAAGCCTCTCATTCCGAAATTTTCCGTCGACCAGTTGGTGGCTCTGCGTTTCGCCAGCGACGCCGAGCTTCCTGCCCTGTGCCGTCGCGTTCTCGACGAAAAGCTGACCGCGCGCAAGTCCATCAAGCAGCTCGTCAAGACCTGGAAGGCCGACTATCTCCGCGCCTGATCGGCGCGAGTTGCGCTTCATTTTGTCATTCTGCGTGAGGATGCGACCAGTATCCGACGGGGAAGCGCATTTTCCCTTACCGCCGAAGCGGCGTCCTTCCTTGTTTACTGACCACTGACCACTGCCGTTAAGTTCTGCGCAATCACCTCCAAAACGCCGCGCAGTTTCGTGCGCTCCCCCGTGTACTATCGTTTCCGTGGCTCACAGCATCAACCGCAAAATCATTCAATCCACCGGCATCGTCATGGCCAGCGTTTTGCTCAGCCGCTTCCTCGGTTTCTTGCGCGACTGGACGGTCGCTCATCAAATCGGCGCCAACGCCATAACCGACGCCTACTACGCCGCCTTCACTCTCCCCGATTTCCTGAATTATCTCGTCGCCGGAGGTTCTCTCAGCATCACTTTCATTCCGGTATTTGCCAAATTCGCCGCCGAAGACCGTGAAGACCAAGCCTGGCGCGTTTTTTCCACCGTGATGACCTTCATGGGCCTTTTGGTCATCGCTCTCGTGTGCGTGGCGGAAATCTTCGCCCCGCAACTTGTCTCTGCCATCGCCCCCGGATTCGGCCCGGTGGAAAAACAACGCGTCGTTTTTCTCACCCGCCTGATGCTTCCCGCGCAATTTTGCTTTTATCAAGGCGGCATCCTCAGCGCCGTGCAATACGCCAAAGGCCGTTTCGTCATTCCTTCGCTCGCCCCATTGGTCTACAACTTATTCATCATTCTTGGCGGCGTGCTTCTCGCCTCGCGCAGGGGCATCACTGGATTCGCCATTGGAGTTCTCGTCGGCGCACTCCTCGGAAATTTCCTTCTCCAGATTTACGGCGCGCAACGCGTCGGAGCGAAATTCTCCTTCGCGCTCGATCTCGGCCATCCCGGCTTCCGCCTCTTCATCAAACTCGCCATTCCCATCATGCTGGCGCTTTCGCTTTCTTTCACCGACGACTGGATCATCCGCTGGTTCGGCTCGTATCTTGTGCACGCGTCCATCACCTGGCTCACCTACGCCAAAACGCTCATGCGCGTCCCGTTGGGCGTCGTCGGACAGGCCATCGGCATCGCCTCATTTCCAGTTCTCGCGCGGCTTTATTCCGAAGGAAAATTTGACGACCTGAACCGCGTCTTGAACGACACGCTCAAAGGCCTGATTCTTTTCCTCATTCCCATTTCCGCATTCACTATCGCCGAAAGCCCGTACGTTGTGCATCTCGTCTACTCGCATACCCGCCTGAACGCTACCGATCTGCATGCCACTGCATCCACTCTCGCTCTTTTTTCCTTAGGATTGTTCGCCTGGGGCGCGCAAAACTTGCTCGCGCGCGGCTTCTATTCCACTCGCGATACGTGGACTCCCGCCATCGTCGGTACCGTGCTCACTTTCGCCGACATTCCTCTTTACTGGTGGCTCGCCAAGCGCGCCCAGCACCTCGGCCTGGCGCTCGCCAGCTCCATCGGCATCACTGTGCTCACCATCGTCCTGTTCGTCCTGCTCATCCGCCGCACGCGCAGCCACGACACTGGCGCGCTTCTGCTGTTTTTCACGAAAGTAACCCTCGCGTCCATACTCGCCGCCGGCGCCGTTTTCGAATTCGCGCGCTGGCTCTCGCAGCACATTTCTTGGCAGCGCGCCCTCGGCTCCTTCGAAATCCTTGTCGTTGCAACTTTCGCCGGAATGCTGCTCATTCTCGCCTTGCTGAAGCTCTTCCGCATCCGCGAACTGGACTCGTTGCTCTCCCGTCTCCGCTCCCGCTTCTAATCCGCTCGCCATTACCCTCTCGCTACATGCGTCATTCGCTTCGGCTCTTCCGGCCCTCTGGCGTGCTAAGTTAAAAAACGCCGGTGGCAACAATTTTCCTGCCGGCCTCACGCGGCGGCAAACCCCTTCCTCCGTCTGCTCGTCCGAACGGATTTTCATCGATTCGGGCCAAAAGGAAATCTCCAGTGTTCCAACATTTTTCTGCATATGCATGCAAAAGCACGCGAACTACTCTGCTCCACACCGTCGCTATCAGTATCTTTCTTTGCGTCGCTGGCTGCAGCCGTTTCCACACTACCGGACTCCAGACCGCCGCCGTTTCCGTTGCGCCCCTCGTTCACTCGAACACAAATCCTATCCAGGCCTTCCCCGAAGCATTCCCGATGCAGGTTGCCGTCTATTTCACTGCTCCGGGCCAAGGCATTCTTGGCCTGATTCATTCTCTGCGCGAAATGGGCATTCCTTTTTTCGTTACCACGGATCTCGATCGCGCGCTTCGGCATCCGCTGCTCATCATTTATCCCACCGCCGATGGCTCTACGTTCACTGCCGCGCAAATTCGCGCGCTGACGCAATATGTCTCGAACGGCGGAAGCATTTTTGCCGTGGACATTTTCGCCGGAGGCCTGCGCGATCTCTTCGGCTTCCGCGACTACACGGCTTCGCAGCGCCGCTATTTTGTCAATTTCGTGCCTGGCGCCGACCCCGCTGTGCGTTACATCAATCGTCCCGAGGAGTTGCAAACGCGTCTCGGCGATCCGCATGCCGGCAATATTTACTGGACGAACGCCTATGCCTCGGACGGAACATCTCAAGTCCTCGCGCATTTCGACGACGGCTCCGCTGCCGTCCTGCGCAAAACCACCGGCAAGGGCGTCGCCTACCTCTCTGGAGTCAGTTTTTGGGATGCTGTTCTCAGGAGCCAAGTGGGCCGCGACTACGATGCGCAGCGCCACTACGTCAACGCCTTCGAGCCCGGCGCCGACGTTTGGATGCTCCTTCTGCGGGCTTGGTATGAGTCACGCGAGCCTGGCGCTGTTCGCCTCAGCGGAATTCCAGACGGCCAGAGCTCCGTGCTGCTGCTCTCTCATGATGTGGACTGGGAGAATTCCTTCGATCCCATGCTCGACTACGCGCGCATGGAAATGCAGCATCACACTCGCAGCAGCTTCATGATTCAGACCAATTATGTCACCGACTACAGCAGCCGCGCTTTCTTCTACGGGAAAAATGTCGCGGATCTGAAACAACTCTACGCCTGGGGATTTTCCATCGGCGCCCATTCCGTGATTCATTCGGAGGGCTTCAATCATTTTTCTCTCGGGACCGGCGACGAAACTTTCTCGAACTATCGCCCCTCCAACACCGGGAAGGACACGGCCACCGGCGCCGACGTTTTCGGCGAAGTTCGCGTCTGCAAGGAACTGATTGACGGCCAGCTCCCCGGTCATCACACCATTCTTTTTCGTTCGCCTGGTCTGCGCATCCCGCGAGGTTTGCCCGAAGCTCTGCAGCGCTGTGGCTACCTGTACGATTCGTCCTTCACCGCCGACGATGTCCTCTCGAATTTTCCCTACGCGCTGCCCCTTGGTCTCGATTTCGACGAAGACAGCGGCATTGACGAGTTTCCCATCGCCATCGAAGACACCGAGCCTCCTCCAGCGTTGCCATTGCCACAACGTGTTCCGCAAGCGCTCGAAGTGATTCGCGCGAACGCCGAAAACGAGGCCATAAATGTTGTGCTGATTCATAGCAATGAAGCTGGCGCGAAACTTCACGCGGAAGAGCAAATTATCGAGCAGTTGCCGCCGACCGTGACCGCGACCGATCTTCTCAGCTACGCCGAATTTTGGCGTGCGCGCAATCTCCTGCGCTGGAGCGTCACGTCCGCGAAGAACTCATCCGCGGTGATTCTCACATTACAGGCGGACCAACAGACAGATGCGCCAGTCTCGGGAATCACCTTCGAATTTCAGCGCGCGATCGTTTCAGTCACCGCTGATCCGGCCGCTCACGCTGTCGTTCCGGCGGCCACGCTGCTCCCCGACCATCACCGGATCGTGCTGCCCGCCCTCAACGCTGGCGCAACCCTCCGCCTCCGCATTCTCTATTCACAATGATGAGGACGCCGCCCAGTTTCGACTTCTTCGGCTCGCGGCGATGACCGAGCATTATTTATGCGTTCCAGAATCAAAAGCATCAGCGCCGGCTAAGCGGCGATCGACTGTGCCGGGGATCAGCGGTGCATTGCCGCCCAAATCGATGGAGCGGTTTCCGTTGCTCGCGATGGTGATGCTGTTGGCGGTCAAAGTGCGGCCCAGAGCCTGATTGAAGTCGGCGAGGGCGATTTCGTAGTTTGCTTTAGCTTGCAGTTCGTTCAACTTCGCCCCGTTCAGTTGTGAGGCATACTGAGTGACTAGGAAAGTGTTGGACTGGGCGAGGTCGAACTTCTTCACTTCGTAGTCGTAAGCTTGCTGATAAAGCTGCGTTGCCTTTACCGCAGCATCGACCTCGGCTGCATCTATCTTCACCGCGGTGAGCTGCTCGTTGACGCTCGAGAAAATCGTGCTCTTGTTGCGCTGGTGTATCACCTTTTCCTGGCGGTCATTCAATTGCGCCTGTGCATTCGCGGCCTGAGCCGAACGGTTGCGCAGCGGGAGACTCAGAGTCAGGCTCCCAGCATACTCGGGGGACGTGTTATGAAAGATCTGGGAGTAAGCGCTACCAATTCCTCCTGGGATTGTGGCGCCGACTGTACCATTCGGGACGCCCAGGAAAATGGGGATGCCATTGGAAGTCACCGGAGCACCATTCTGGTCGACAATCGGCTCGGTGAGCTCGGGCGAGAACGTACCATTGGGAGTGAAAGCGCCCGCAGCGTTTCCGCTCAAACCTACGCTGACGTATTCTCCCGATAGAGTGAGCATGGGTAGGAGCGAATTCTTTGTGGCGCGCATTTCAATGCTGTCATTTTTCAACATGAGTTCGTCGACTTTCAATTCCGGCCGATTGGCCCAAGCCTCCTTGGCGGCGTCGTCCAGCGAGATGCTGGGGACCTGGGGCGTTTCTTCAGGCGGCGTTGTGGGCACAAGCTCCACTCCCTTGAGCCTCGGGTCCGAGGGGTCCTTCGTGATGAGCTGAAGTACGACCGCCGCCTGCACGGCCTCACCAGCTTGATCGCCGAGCAAGATTTGGTCACCCTGGGCAACGAATGATTGCGCAAAGACAACGTCGCTGGGGGACATACTGCCGATCTTAAGCTGGCGCTCATCATCGTCATAGAGTTTCTGGTATTCCGCGAGACTTTGTTTGGCGACTTCGACGGCCTGCCGGTCAGCGACCAGAATCCAATACTGGGTTTCGACCTGCGTGATGGACGTAATTACCTGCTCTTCGAATTGGAGATCGCCAACCTTGTCAGTGTTCTTGGCCTCGAGAATAAAACGCGTATGCGGCAGGAACCCCCAGCCGTTCAGCAGGGGCTGCGAAACACTAACACCCAGGGTCGATGTGAGAGCGGGATTGAAAAGGTTCTCCGAGGGCGAGGATGAGTTCCTGTCGTTAAGGAGTTCGACATTAATGGTGGTGCCGCTATGCAGTTCTTGCGTGTAACTGACGTTGAACTGCGTATCGTGAATCGCCTCTGTGACAACCCCAGAGCTGGTGCCAACACCGCTGGACAAGGGATTAAGCACGGTTTCTGATGTGTCGCTGATGCTGGTGGTCTCGGCGATTACCGGGTCGAAGCTCCCGCCTCCGCCTCCGCCGATAACGAAAGAACCGAGCGGAGTGCCGCCGCCTTCGGCGTTTAGGAGGTTGGTCTGATCGATCCACGGAATATATTCGGACACGGCGATATCGAGGTCATCCCGCAGCGCCAGGGCTATAGCGTCCTGAAGACTGAGTTCAAGCTTGCCATCGTGAATCAGATCGTAGACCGAAGGCGCGTTGGCCAAATCGGGCTGAGAGACATTCTGGCGGGTATACGGGGCGAAGATATTCGGGAAGGACCGCTTGCCCTTGCTGTAGTCGCGTCCCAGGAGAAGACTTGTATAAGGAATGGACGCGTTTTGGGCTGCAGCCCCCTGCGCCTGAGATGAGCTCTGCTGCGGAGGGGGCGTTGGCGCTTGGGCAAATGCTGGAGCGCCGATAGCCAGCGAAGCAACAAGATAAAGAATAACAACCGTCCGAATCAGCCTTCCTGTCATAGTCATATCCCCTTTCCACCTGCCTCAAAGTATGGCTGTTTACATCTCAAACTAGGCAAAGAGCTACTCCGGCCGAGTAATGGTTCGGGCATCTCGAATGCAAGACGGAAGCCAATCGTATTCCATTGTAAACAAAGGACTAACTTGCGATTTCCGTGCGACTATTGTCCGCAAACGGACGCTGTAAACCAGGAATGAACACCAGCGTGTAAATGCTCCGCGCAAAACTGGCACCTCAGCTGGGTCGAATCAAGGCCTCCGAGCAGGGCGCACTAGGGCAGGAAACCACGTGGCATATGATCTCTAGAAGAGAGGTGCAGATCGTTCAAGAAGGCATCAAAGGCCACTCCTACAAGCCGGAAGACTCGAGGCGAAGCCAATTCGCTAAGGTTCTGGAACGAAAACGGCTGTGGGTAGGTATAGGTTACGAGGGCTGGGCTGTGTGAATGCGGGCGGTTGCGCTCTAGCGGTGGTGTCCGCCGCTGTGGCTGCTGCCGCCATGGCTGCTGCCGCGACTGCTGCTCCCGCCGTGGCTACTGCCCCCGCCACTCGACCGGCTGTAATTTCCACCGTAGCTTCTATTTGCTCCGCCAGAGGAACGCTGGTTCACGACCGGCTGGCGCATGTCGAGCCGCGGACGCGAAGAAGAGCCTCCGTAGCTGCCGCGGGAATAATTTCCGTAGCCCGACCCTCCGCGTGACGGGTTGCTGCGCGGAGGGTTGTTGTGCGACGGCTGATTGAACTGATGCCAGTTGCCGTTTCCATTGCCATTGGGACGCGGCTGATTGTTGTTGCGCGGCTGCGTCTGTTGCCGCGCGCCATTGCTGTTGCTCGGTGGCGTGAAGCGGTGCCAGGCATCGTTGCTGCCGCCTCGCGAGGAGTTACCTTGCTGACCGTCGCGTGACTGCTGCATTGCCGGGCGATTTGACGTGTTGCCTTGCCCTTGGCCGCGGCCGCCGCCGTTTTCGCCGAAGCTGTGCCAGCCGGCGCCCGCTCCCGTGCCCACCTGACCGCCGCGCGCGCCGCCATTCGCCGGAGCGAAGGAACGGCTGTTGCTGGTTCCGTTCTGCCCGTGAGAACTATCGATCATGCGCTGTTGCGTAGAGGCTTCCTGACCAAATGATCGCTGAGTGGACGACCCACGGCTCTGCGAGAAGAAATGCTGGTTGTTCGCGCTGGCTGTGTGGGCGATTCCCGGTGACACGTGATCCTCCACTCGTCCGAGGCTCTGACGATTGGGAACTGAGGGCAACCGCCCGGTCATGAAGTTCGCCTGATGGAACTGTTGCGCGTTCAATCCGCGCTGGAAGTTCCCGGCACCATGGCCGAACTGGTCACCGCGGATCGAGGAGACCCCGGCCCGGATGCGAGCATCGTTGTCAAAGCGTCCCATGTTCGAGAAGCCGTTGCGTCCTCGGAACAGAGGATCGAAGCCTCGGCCGAAACCACCGCCAAGACCGAAGCGGCCGAAGCCAACAAAACCCACGCGCGTGACCCCAAAGCCCCACCACGGATGGAAGAAGTCACCAGGGCCGCAGGGCAACCAGCCGATATTGCCGAATCCAAAACCGAAGCCGAAACCTGCTCCAAAGCCGAAGAACGATACGTAGGCAGGAGACCAAACGGGATAGTAGCCAAAGCCGCCATAGACACCGACGGGTCCCGGCCACCACGCCCAATTACCGCCATAAACGAACCATCGGCCATAGTGGTAAGGAGCCCAGCCCCATGGTTCGGAAGAAACCCACGTCCAACCGTAATACGGCTCCCAATCCCAATTACCCTCCCTATAAGGCGCCCAGCCGGAGTCCTGATCCGGAACCCAAACCTGCCCGTAATCCGGAACGTTTTCCCAATGGCCGTAAGAATCAAGGTCTTGCGTGCCGGTGTAGTAGCGATCGGTGTGCTGCCAGCTCTGAGCGTTCGCAATGGTGTGATCGCGGCTGTCATTCCAGCGATCAAAGTCATCCGGCCCCGCAGCGTTGCTCGTTTGATATTGCGGATTGTCGGTGCCCCGGATGGTTATGAGCTGGCCGCTTTCGATGCGCGTGCTGCCCTGAGGCTCGGCAACTTCCGCTTGGCCGTCGCGTACGCTGACCTGCGTCTGAGAATCGTTGACGATTTCAACGCGGTATTCGCCTTGACGCAAAGGGTGAATGGCGGAGTTCGGCGTGTCGATTTCTGCATCCGCCTGGCTATTCGCCAGAACGCTGTAGCTCACCAAGCCTTGGCCAACCTGAACCTGAATTTGACCTTTGGTGAGATTGGTGATTTTCGCCGTGGAATTTTGATCCAGACGAATAATGTTGGCGTAGTCGAGCTGCACTTCGGCGCGCGAGCCGTCGCCTGTGGAGACGCGATCGCCAGACTCTATCGGCGTGTTCAGGGTTGCCGCAATCCAGTCTCCTGAATCGCCACGCTGAATGGAAACGTTCCCCTTGATGAAACTCACACGTGCGACAGCGGGCTGCGTTTGCGAATTCTGATCGCCTTGATCAGCCGGCGCGTTTTGATCCGGTGCCTGCGCGTTCTGATCGGGCGCTATTTGACTCGGAGGGGGAGCGGCTTGCTCTTGACCGCTCTGGGCCGGTGGAGGCGGCGGAGGATTTTGATCCTGCGCGCGCAGCGCCGGACAGACCATCGTTATCGCGAAGAGAACAATTACTGCCGGTCCCTGATATCTTTTCATCGCTCACCTCCCGCCGTGTCCCCGGCGGACGAGAATCTAATAGTCCCGCAAGTGGAAATAGCAAGACTCATGCCAAGCCGCCGATTTTCGGTAAGTACACGTTAAGCGATTTATTTACATATACTTACATCAACAGATGAAACGCTTGCAACGTAGCCTGAATGGGCGATCGGTGGTGGTTTTCAGGCAGCGGTGGTGGATTTCGGCCAGAGGGGGAGATTGCAGGAGAAGTAGGAAGTATAGCATACCGTTCCGTATTCTAGCGAGCGTATAGCAACCCCAAGGCGTTGAGGTGCATACGTATGCGTATGGTTAGCGCTAATTGTCCGCGTCGGAGGAGTCGGCCAGGCCCATTTGGGATAGGCGATAACGGAGGGCGTTGCGGGAGAGCCCGAGAGCCCGGGCCGCTTGGCTTTTGTTGCCATTGGCGCGGCGCAGGGCCTCGCGGAGGATTTCCTGCTCCCATTGGTCGAGACTCATTCCTTCCGGCAGGACAGGGTCAATCGCCGAGGCCGATGGTCTGGCTTCGTCTACGTGAATGTCAGAAGTGCCGAGGACTGGGCCCTTTGCAAAAGTGATGGCTCTTTCGAGGACATTTTCGAGTTCGCGGACGTTTCCGGGCCAGTGAAACTGCATGAGAACCTCCATGGCGTCGGGCGCAATGCCAGTGACGTTTTTTCCAGGAGTCTGAGCGAAACGCTGGAGGAAAAAGTTTGCCAGACCGGGGATGTCCTCTTTGTGGTCGCGAAGTGGGGGAATGTCGATGGCGACGACGTTGAGGCGATAGTAAAGGTCCTGGCGAAACGTGCCTTCTTCGAGGGCAGCGCGAAGGTCGCGATTGGTGGCAGCGATCAAGCGGACGTCGACCTTCAGGGTTTTCGTGCCGCCCAAGCGCTCGAATTCCCGTTCCTGGATGACGCGCAGCAACTTCACTTGAATGGCGGGAGGAACGTCGCCGATTTCGTCCAGAAAGAGCGTGCCTTTGTCGGCGAGCTCGAATTTTCCAGGCTTAGCGGAAGTGGCGCCAGAAAAGGCGCCCTTTTCATAGCCGAAAAGCTCGCTTTCGAGAAGATTTTCAGGGATGGCGGTGCTATTGATTTTCAGGAATGGCCCGGAAGAGCGGCTGGAATGCTCGTGAATGGCGCGCGCGATCAGATCTTTGCCGACGCCGCTTTCGCCGCCAAGAAGGACGGTGGAGTTTGTGGGAGCGACGCGCTCGACCAGGGCCAGAACGTTCTGCATTTTTTCGCTCTTGGCGATGACGTTGCCATATTCGTAACGGTGTCCTAGGGCTTCGCGAAGCGAGCGATTTTCTTCACGCAAATTGCGGGCGTCGAGCTCCTTGCGAATGACCAGAACCATTTCGGCGAGGGAAAACGGTTTCAGAACGTAGTCGCTGGCGCCGAATTTCATGGCTTCGACGGCGGATTCGACCGAACCGTAGGCCGTCATGATGACCACGGGAAGCGCGGCGTTGACGCGCTTGATGGCTTGCAGAAATTCGAGGCCGTTCATTCCGGGAAGCTTGAAATCGGTGACGACCAGGTCGATTTTCTCCCCATTAAGGAGCTTCAGGCCGGATTCGGCGTCGCCCGCGGCGTGCGTGGTGAATCCCTGATCGGCGAGATTCATCTCCAGCAGCCGGCGCATCTTCGGTTCGTCTTCGACAATCAGAATGGAAGGCATAGGCTCCGTCTCAGCGTTGCGCATTCCATTATGCCGCACTTGCGAGCAGAAAAACGCGGAAGCAAGCTCCTGCACCGGGACGCGAGATCAGTTGAATTGAACCTCGATGATCGTCCACGATTTTGGCGACAATCGAAAGCCCCAACCCCACGCCGGTTTTCTTGGAACTGACGAAGGGATTGAAGATCTGCTCGCGAAGCTCGTCCGGAACGCCGGGGCCGGAATCTTGAATTTCTGCGGCGACGCCGGAGAGCCCGTTGCTCGAATCGCATGAAATGGAGATGGTTATTTTCGGCTCGTTCGTGGCGGCGCTTTGTGGGGGATTTTTCGCTCCATTTTCAGGGCTCATGGCTTCATAGGCGTTGAGGATCAGATTGACGAAGACCTGCTCGCACATTTGCTCGTCGGCGAGGACGGCTGGCAAATCCTTGGCGATGTGGCGCTCGATGGAAACGCGCGATTCGGGATAGCGATGATGCGCAATTTCGAGGGCGCGATCGACAACCTGACAGATGTCTACGGGCTTCAATTCGAGCCGCGAAGGGCGCGCAAAATCCAGGAAACGCGAAACCAATCCGTTCAGGCGGTTCACTTCGGTGGAAATATAGGTGGAAAGCTCAGCCGCAGCGGGCTGCGATGAACTGAATTTCTGATGGAGCATTTCGGCGGCGCCCTTGATGATGCCGAGGGGATTGCGGATTTCATGGGCGAGGCCGGCGGAGAGTTGGCCGAGCGCGGCGAGGCGTTCGGCGCGGCGAGCTTCGGCCTGGGCGCGCTGCAGCTGGCGATTCGATTCGGCGAGCGTCTCGGAGAGGCTCTGATATTGGGCGACCTGGCGGCGGTTTTCGGTGACGAAGCGGTTGACGAGAATCGCGGCCAGGAAAAAGAAGAGGATGCGAATTCCGAGGAGTTCGTAGCTTTCCGGCGCGATCTCGTATTCGGCGCGAGCGGGGATCAGATAGGAGCAGTAGGCAAGTGAAGCGAAAGCCGTCCAGCCCAGCGTGGCCAAAGGCCCGAAGTAAGTCGCCGCCGTGACGACGGGGAGAAAGTAAATGGGCCAATACTCGCTGTTGATGCCGACCTCGCCCGTGTGTCCGAGGAGAAGCGTGGCGAGAAGAATTTTGATGAGGACACTGTAGCTGCGGCCACGGCCTGGCCGCCAGGCAATCAAGCGGCCTTCGAAGAGTTGAAAAATACCGATGGCGAGCAAAATGAAATATTTGTGAACTTCGGTGAAGGGCGGCAGGACGGCCAGTCCGGCGAGGAAAACGAGGCCGAGAACGTCGAGCCAGCCAAATTTCTCGTGGAGCGCAGCTTCGCTATGCTCGGGCATGGCGTAAATGTCCTGTTGAATGTAGCACGATTCTAAAATTCAGAGCGGGTGCAGGGAAACCGAGGGTCAAATAGCGAAGGAGCGTCGGCCACTGGCCTGCGCGTTAACGGAGCGGCAAAAATCATTCGTAACGCAGTGCCACCATGGGATCGACGCGCATGGCGCGCCTCGCCGGGATGTAACTCGCCATTAGTGCGACCACGAACAGAAACAGCGGCATACACACGAAGGAAATCGGATCCCATGGACTGACGCCGAAAAGCATGTCCACCAGCAACCGCGAAACGCCGGCGCAGCACCCGGCACCGATGACTATCCCGATCACGACGGGCGACATGGCTTGCCTCAACACCAGCTGCATCACGTCGCGGTTATGGGCGCCGAGGGCCATGCGAATGCCAATTTCGCGGGTGCGGCGGCTGACTCCGTAGGAAACCATGCCGTAGATTCCAATCGAAGCAAGCAGAAGCGCGAGCACGCCGAGGATTCCCGACATTACGGATACAACGCGCGCGGGCGCGCGCCAAAATTCCAGATTACCGGCGAGAGGTGCGACGGTGACAGGCAAGTTTGGGTCGAGATTTTTCGCGATATCGAGAATTGCCTTGGATACAGCTGCATCTGGCGCGCCGCTATGCACCATCAGATTCAACCCGGACTGTTCGTTTGGTCCGGCGGGGCGGTACAGATACAGCTTGTCGGGATCCCCCAGAGTTGCGACCTCTGCGTCGGTGGCGATGCCGATTACCTGCCAGTCGGCGGTCTCTCCATGAACCGTTTTGCCTATGGGATTTTCGCGCGGCCAGAAACGGTGGGCCGTGGACTGCGTGAGTATCACGAGGTGAGCGCCGGAACGCGCCTCTTGATCCGTAAAGTTGTGTCCCTGGAGAATCGGTATGCCGAGCAGCGGGAAAAAACTGGGAGAGACGCAATTATATTCAACTTCATAGTCTTTACCATTCTCCGGCGTCGAAAAGCCCGTCATGTCATGCTGATTTCCGAGCGGAATGATCTCGGCTTGGGCGACGGCGTCAACACCCGGAAGAGCGGCGGCACGGTCTCGCAACTGTTGTTCGAAGACGGCCGCGCGTTGCTGCGTGTAACCCGCTGTTCCCAGGTCGAACGCAACAGCCTCGATGTTCTCCATTAGAAAGCCAGGATTGACGGTTTGTGCGCGATAGAGTCCGTGCAAGAGCAGGCCTGAGGCGAGCAGAAGAATCATGCAAACGGCGACCTGGGCGCAGATGAGAAAGTTACGCAAACGTCCCGCGCTGATCGCGCCGGTCTGAGAGTGCGCGCCGTCTTCTTTCATGGCAAGGGTGAGGTCAGTGCGCGAGGCGCGCAAGGCAGGAGCGAGGCCGAACATGCAGGCAGTCAAAACCGAAAGCGCGAAAGCATAGAACCAGGTGTGGAAGTCCGAGGTGATGTGCAATGCGAATGCGATTTCTGGGTCAATCGGCAGATGGGCCATCGCCAAATTAAAGATTGCCGCTACCGACCAGACTGAGGCCAATGCGCCAACGGCGCCGCCGAGAAACGCGAGCAACAGGCTTTCCGTGAGCAATTGACGGATGAGGCGGGCACGGCTGGCGCCGACGGTCAGGCGGACAGCGATTTCCTTGCGACGACCGGCGGCGCGGGCCAGCAGCAGGTTCGCGACATTGGCGCAGGCCAAAAGCAGCACCAACCCAACAGCGGCCATTATCAGAGCGCCGATGATGGAGATGGCGGTGCGAAGTGAGGGCATTGCCAGCAGAGTGGCGCTGTCCACCGTTACCGTAGTGACGCGTCCAGGTTGCAGGTGATTGAAGCGCGACGCGATCACGCCAAGGTTGGCGGCAGCCCGTTGAGCAGAAACATCAGGCTTGAGGCGGCCGATCATCGCCAGCCAGCTCATGTAATCGTCCGCCAGATAGTTGCGGTCAGGCTTAAGCGCCTTTTGCATAGTCAGCGGCGCCCAGAAGGATGATGCTATGGCCACCGTGCCATCAAATCCAGGCGGAGCGATACCAACCACACGGAACGAAGTGCGATTCAAGGTCACACTTTCGCCGACGATGGACGGATCTCCAGCAAACATACTATGCCAAAAGCTGTCACTGAGGATCACCACGGCGCTTTCGCCCGGCGCCCGGCAGTCGGAATCCGTGAAGAAGCGGCCTAGCGCAGGGTGGACGGCAAGCACATCAAAGTAATTGCAAGAGGTGAGAGTTCCCATGAGAGGCGTCGGTTTGTCACCGGCAAGGTTGGCCTCCATGAATGGGGAATAGGCCACCAAGCCCGTGAATACGCTGTTGTCTTTGGCGTATACGCGGTATTCGGAATAGGAGACGAAAGTCTCGTCATCATGAACGCTGCGATGAATGGGCCCGTTGGCGCGCCGCACCTTCTGGCCAACTGCGACCAGCTGTTCGGCATGCAGGACGGGAAGCAAGCGCAAAGCGGCCGCGTTGAAAATGGTAAAGATGGCCGTATTGACTCCGATGCCGAGCGCCAGAGTGAGAACGGCGACAACGGTAAAGCCGGGGGATTTTCGCAGCACGCGCAAGCCGTAGCGAAGGTCCTGTACGAAATCGTGAATGTAGTTTGTATGGCGCATGTCGCGGCACTCCTCTTTGAGTTGCTCGACCCCGCCGAATTCGCGCAGCGCAGCGCGCCGAGCTTCTGCAGGCGACATTCCGGCGGAAATGTTTGCCGCAATTTGCTGCTCCAGATGGAAGCGCATTTCACTGTCGAGCTCGCCATCCGCGCCGCTCCTGTGAAATAACGAGCGGAATCGCAGCGAAATTTTCGTAAGCCAGCGCATAATTTCACTCATATCTCAACGCCACCATGGGATCGACGCGCATCGCGCGCCGCGCGGGAATGTAGCTGGCAGCGAGGGTCACAGCGGCAAGCAAAACGGCGACGGCAATGAACGTCAGTGGATCGGTCGCAGTGACGCCGTAAAGCAGGCTCGACATCGCGCGAGTTGCCGCAAACGCCCCGGCGATGCCCGCGGCCACGCCCACCAGCGCAAGTCGAGTGCCGTGCCCCATGACGAGCCGCAAGACGTCGCGGCGTTGCGCGCCCAGCGCCATGCGCACGCCAATCTCGGAAGTACGCTGCGCCACGGAATAGGAAACCACGCCGTAAATTCCCACCGTCCCCAGCACTAGCGCCAGCGCGGCGAAAATCATGAAGAGTGCCATCGTCGACCGCGGCGCGGAAACCGACTCCGTAACGATGGCGCGCAGCGTTTGCACCTCGCTGACCGGGACTTCCGGATTCAAGCTAGCGACAGTACGCCGCAGCAGATCGGCATAATTGGCTTGGGAAGTCGAGGTGCGCACGACGAGCGTCATTTCAGTGGGTTGCAGGCGGCCATGCCGGCTACCGACGCGCGCCGCATTACCAAAGGGGCTGTAAATGCCGCCGTCGATCCAATCGGGCCAGCGCGAAGCGAGGCTAATCTCATTCACATCGCCGACGACGCCCACGATCGTCGTCCAATTCGTGTCGAATACAGGTTTGATGTGCTTTCCAATCGGATCCTGATTCGGCCAGTACTTGCGCGCGGTAGATTCAGTGACCAAGGCCACGGCCTGTGATTGCGGCCCCGTGTCCGCACCGTCGAAGCCACGGCCGCGCAGCACCGGAATCCCCATCACGCGAAGGTAATCCGGTGTGATGACGCTTTCAAAGATCACTGGTGCGGGATCCCGTGGATCGCGAGGATGATCTTCCAAGGATGCAGCGAAGCCGTCCATGCGGCCATTGAGCGGCAAGACGTTGACAAACGCGGCGCCGCTCACTCCGGGCAAGGCCAGCACGCGACTTTGCAAATCGGCATAGAAACTTTGGCAGCGAAGAAAGCTTTGGCAGAAAGATTCATTCGGAGTGATACGCGCGGTCACAATCGATTCCGGCGAAAAGCCCGGATTCACGTGCGACAGCTCCCAGAGACTTTTAATCATTAGTCCCGCGCCAATGACCAGCACAACGGCGACCGCAATTTCCCCAATCGCGAGAATGCTGCGCAGGCGGGTGCTCCGCGCTGCGCCCGAGAGGCGTCCGCCGTTCTTGAGCGACTCGGTCAACTCAATGCTCGAGGCATGAACTGCAGGCGCGAAGCCAAAGATTATCCCCGTCAAGAGCGCGATTGCGGCGGTGAATGCGAGCACGTGCCAATCGATGGCGACAGCGGCAAGTCGCGGCGTGTTCGCGGGCAGAATCAGCTTGAGCCAGGCGACACCGTTCATCGCGAGCAGCAGGCCCATGCCGCCGCCGCAAATCGCGAGGATCACGCTCTCGGTCAAAAGCTGGCGGCAAATTCTCCAGCGGCTCGCGCCGAGGGCCGCGCGCACGGCCATTTCGCGCTGACGCGTGGCCGCGCGTGCTAGCAGGAGATTCGCGACGTTTGCGCAAGCTATCAAAAGCACCAAACCGATCGCGCCCAGCAGAACGAACAGAGTTGGGCGGGCGTCTCCAACAATGTTTTCCTGCAGCGAAATGACGGTTGAACCTCCCCAAAGCGAGTCGGGCATTTTCCACGGAAACATGTTCCGAATCCGGGGCAGCGTGGCGCTAAGTTCGGCGCGCGCCTGCTTGATGGTCGTGCCATTTCGCAGCCTGCCGATGACCGGCATGAACCCGCCGCCCCAGTAGGCTCCGATCTTACGCGGATCAAGGTCGAGAGGAATCCAAAGCTGCGTTTTTGCCGACGGAAAACGAAAATCGGACGCCATGACGCCGACGACGCGGCGGTCGACACCCTCGAGGGTGACGGAGCGGCCGACGATATTTCGATCGCCGCCGAATTCGCTTTGCCACAGTGCGTGGCTGAGAATGACGACGTTGTCGCGGCCTGGCTGGTCTTCACCGGACCGGAAAATCCTGCCCGCTTCGGTCCTTGCGCCGAGGATAGCGAACAGTTCCGAGGATACCGACGCAGCGTAAAGACGACTTGGCTCGCCGCGGCCACTGAGGTTCAACTCGGTGGAATCCATGTAGCCGGCGACGTCCACGGTTTTCAGGCTCGCGCGCATGGCGACGAGGGCGCCTTCGGGATAGGAGTCCGTGATGCTCACGAGGCGTTGCGGCTGCGAGTAGGGAAGCGGGCGCAGAACGATGCCATTGACCAAGCTGAAGATGGCGGTATTCGCGCCGATGCCCAGAGCCAGCGTGAGCACGGCGACAGCCGTGAAACCGGGCGACTTGCGCAGTATGCGCAAGCCGTGGCGAAGATCCAGAGCGAGGTCGTGAATGTAATTTGTCTTGCGCATGTCGCGGCACTCCTCTTTGAGTTCCTCGACGCCCCCGAATTCGCGCAACGCGGTACGGCGCGCTTCGGCCGGGGACATTCCCGCGGAAACATTCGCCACAATTTGGCGTTCGAGGTGGAAGCGCAATTCAGCGTCCAGTTCGCCGTCCGCCGCGCGCCTATGAAATAAGGACCGCAAACGTAGCGAAAATTTCCTCAGCCAGCGCATCGGTTCACTCATAACGAAGCGCGTCCATCGGATCGACCCTCATCGCCCGCCGTGCCGGGATGTAGCATGCGGCCAGCGCAACGAGTGTCAGCAGGATCGCAACACCGGCAAACGTGAGCGGATCGGATGCGCTGATGTTGAAGAGAAGGCTTTGCAGGAAGCGCGTAAGGGCAAGTCCGCCCGCGACGCCGATCACCACGCCCAAAAGCGCCAGCTTCACACCCTGTCCGAGGACGAGTCGCAGGATATCTCCCCGCTGCGCCCCGAGCGCCATGCGTATCCCGATTTCGTTCCTGCGCTGTGCGGTGGCGTAAGCCATCACGCCGTAAATTCCGATGCACGCCAGGATCATGGCCAGCGCCGCAAAAACGGCCAGGAGCACAGCAGTGAACCGTGAACGAGCGACCGAATCGGAAATCAGCTGATCCATCGTCGCGATGTTCGAAATCGGCTCGTCTTTATCCATACTCTCGACGATCTGCCGCGCGGCAGAAACCAGCCCGAGGGGATTCATCTCCGTACGAACCACCAGAGTCATCTCTGAATACGCCAGCTCCGGGTAGGGCCAGTAGACCGTAGGCCACGGCGCGGCGCTCAGGTCCGCTCCATGAACGTCGCCAACCACGCCGACGATTTCGCTGGGAACATTCGTATCCTTCATGTCGATGGTGATCTTCTGCCCGATGGGGTTCGTCTGCGGAAAATACCTGCGCACAAACGTATCGTTGACGATGACGACGTGTTTTTCCGTAGCGAGTTCCGCGGGAGCAAAGTCACGCCCCTGCTTAAGAGGAATCCCCATGGTGGGGAAGTAATCGAGTCCGACGACGCGAACGGCAGTGTTAGGCCGCTTGGTAGCCGGGAGAGATTCCTGGCCGGGCAAGGCTACGTCCGTCGCAACACCCAACAGCATGAACCCGGAGAATGGCGGCAGATTTTCCATGCTGTCTGACCGCACGCCGGGAAGATGATCGAGTCTGTCCAACAGCTCGCGATAAAAGGCATTGCGTGCGGCGTCGGCTTTGTATTTTTTCTCCGGCAACGATAGTTTGAACGTCAGAAGATGCCCCGCGTCGAATCCGGGGTTGACGTGCGTCAAGCGAACGAAGCTTTCGATCAGTAGTCCGGATCCGGCAAGCAGCACAAGCGCCAGCGCAATTTCCGTGACCACTAACGCGCCGTGAATCGCGCGATTCCGGCGGTTCAACGAAGATCCGCGGCTGCCTTCCTGAAGCGAAGCGGATATTTCCGAATGCGCGGTGACATAAGAAGGCAGCAGCCCAAAAAGGATTCCCGAAAGAAATGTCGCTCCGGCGGCGAAAGCCAGCACGCGCAAATCGATAGGAACTGCGGGAAGATTAAGGAGCTTTTGCGGAATCGAATGCAGTAAGGCGTCCGTCCCCCATATGGCGAGCAACACGCCCAAGGCACCGCCAAGGAACGCGAGCAACACGCTCTCAGCAAGCAACTGGCGCGCAAGTCGCCAGCGGCCCGCGCCCAGCGCCGCGCGCACAGCCATTTCTCTCTTGCGCCCTGCTGCGCGGGAAAGAAACAAACTCGCGACATTCGCGCAGGCGATGAGCAGAACGAACCCAACCGCGCCGAGCAGAATCAGCAGCGCCGGGCGGACCGCCCCGGAAATTTCTTCGCGCATCGGAACCACGGTCACGCCCCAGCCGCCATCGTACGCGGGGTACTTCGCAGCCAGTCGCGTGGCAATCACGTTCATTTCAGCGCGGGCCTGCGGAAGACCCACGCCGGCCTTCAGGCGCGCGACGACGGTCAAAAAACGCCCGACTTTGCTGCGGTCGCTATAGGCATGCGGAAATATGAACGGAGCCCAAAGCTGTGGGTGCTCGCCGGTCAGCGACCCTCCCGCGATGAACGGATCAAAGGTCCTTGGCGCGACGCCGAGAACGGTGTAAGCAGCCCCGTCGAGTTCGATTGAGCCGCCGACAATTGACGGATTCGCAGCGAAGCGCTCCTTCCAAAGCCCGTAGCTGAGCACCACCACGGAATCGTTACCGGCTTTCCCGTTGGCCGCCGCGAAGCCGTGCCCCATCATTGGCTTTACGCCGAACACGTCGAAGAAATTCGTGGAAGTGTATTGGATGATGACCTGTTGGGGGTTTCCACCGCCCGTCAAATTCGCGCGACTATCGCCCAAATAGGCCATGCCGTCGAATGCGCGGTTCTGCGCCTGCCAATCGAGAAAATCCGGAGGCGAAACGACGTTACGGGTGGTTTCCAATCCCGCGTTGCTTTCCCAAACCATGACCAACTGATTTGCGTTGCGGTAGGGCAGCGGCCGGAGCAACAGCGCGTCCACAACGGAAAAAATCGCCGTGTTAGCGCCGATGCCAAGAGCGAGGGTGAGCACGGCGACAACCGTGAAGCCCGGCGATTTGCGCAGCATGCGCAGGCCGTACCGAACGTCCTGCGCCAGGTCCTGCAGCCAATTTACTTTGCGCATGTCGCGGCACTCCTCTTTGAGTTCTTCCACGCCGCCGAATTCACTGAAGGCAGCGTGGCGCGCTTCGGCAGGGGTCATGCCCGCTGAAATGTTTGCGGCAATCTGGCGGTCGAGGTGGAAACGCAATTCGGCGTCCAGCTCGCCATCCGCGGCGCGCCGGTGAAACAAAGAACGCATACGCAGCAAAATTTTCGTCACGCCGCGCATAGGCTCACTCGTAACGCAACGCCACCATGGGATCGACGCGCATCGCACGCCGCGCCGGGATGTAGCACGCCAGCAGCGCAATCAAGCCAAGAATTACGGTAACCGCCGCGTAGGTCGCCGGGTCCGTGGGGCTGACGCCCACCAGGAAATTAGCAATCAGGCGCGCGGCGGCAAATGCTCCGGCGCATCCGAGGATCGATCCGACGCCAACGATAAGAATTCCTTGCCCCAGGATCATCGTCAGAATTTGTCGGCGTTGCGCGCCCAGCGCCACGCGAATGCCGATTTCGTGCGTGCGCTGGCTCACGGAATAAGAGATGACTCCATAGACGCCGACAATCGCCAAAATCAAGCCGAGCAAACCTAGAGCGGCAGCAAGCCCCGCTCCCAATCGAAAGAGCAGAAAACCAGAAAGCGTATCGAGGTGCTCCGCCATCGTGCGGATATCAAAAAGCGGCAAATTGGGAGCCAGGCTCCGCACGACGTCCTGAGTTTCGCGAATCACCGCATCCGTCGGCGCCGCGCTGCGGACTTGCAGAACTTCCAATGGCCCCAACGCATAGTTCTGCGCGAGCGGTAAATAGAAGTAAGCATCGATGGTCCCTGTGAGTCCGGAGAAGCGGCTGTCCTTTGCGACGCCGACCACTTCATAAAGAGGATTGGTGACGCCGCTGACTTTTGCGAAGCGTTTCCCGATGGGATTCTGATGCGGCCAAAAACGCGCGGCGAAGGCTTCGCTGACGATGGCCACGTAAGGCGAGCGCTCGTTATCCGCCTCGGTGAAAGCGCGTCCTTGCAGAATCGGAGTGCGCATGTTCTCAAAGAAACCCTGCGAAACCACGCTATAAAAAACAAGGGGCAAGCCCTGGCCGGGCGGATTCTGATAGTCGGAAACTTTGAGGTAATCGGTGTCGAGGTAATTGCTCATTGGCGTGCTCGAATTGAGGGCTGCAGACTGCACGCCGGGCAGTGCGCGCACGCGCTCGAGAAGAGATTTGTAAAACGCAAGGCCCTGCGATTCGTTGTAGCCGATTTCCGATGGGTCCATGGTGAAGTCAATGACGTTATGCGGGTCGAAGCCAAGGTTCGTGTGCTGCACCGCAGCGAGGCTCCTGGCGAAGAGTCCGGCGATGACCAGCAGCATCAGCGAGCCGGCGACTTGCAGGACAACCAAGCTGCTGCGCAGGCGATTCTTGCCTCCCGCAATACTGCGGCCCGACTCATGCAGAGCGCCTCTGATATGCGCACGGGAAGCACGCAGGGCGGGCACCAGGCCGGCGACGACGCCGGTGAGCAGTGCCGCCCCGAACGAGTAAGCGAAAACGCGCCAGTCGAATCTAAAGTCTACGTAAACCGGAACAGGGGTGTGCAGGTCAATCGAGCCGATGGCGCGGCCCCCCCACAGGCCCAGAAGCATTCCAGCGATGCCGCCGATGAAGGCGAGCAGGATGCTTTCGGTGAGCAATTGGCGGACTAAACGATTGCGAACTGCGCCCAGGGCGGCGCGCACGGCCATTTCACGTTCGCGAATCGTCGCGCGAACCAGTAACAGGTTCGCGATATTGGCGCACGCAAGCAGCAAAACCAAAGCGACCAGCGCCAGGAATAGCGCAGCGGCCTCGACGATGGTGCCGCCGGTCGAAGGATCGGGACGGGAGAAGCGCTCGGAGTAGGCGCTCAGCGTCATGCCCTTGTTGGTCTCGGGATATTGAGCCGAGAGGCGGCGGGCAACCACATTCAGCGCAGCGCCGGCGTTCTTCAGACTGACGCCGGAGCGCAAGCGTCCGAGGATGTAGAGATTCTGAAGAATGCGATTCACCATGAAGTCTTTGGGCCAGCCCGGCTCATAAAATCCGGCCATGGCGATGGGCAAATACGCCTGCATGGCAGGGGCAGGATACAACCCGTAAAATCCGGGCGGCGCGACGCCGACGACCGTGCAGGGGTGCCCGTCGATCAAGATTCTTTTGCCGATGATGGCTGGATCGCTCCCGAAGCGCGTTTTCCAGTAAGTGTAAGCAAGAACTGTGACCGCGTCCGCGCCGGGCGTTTGGCCCTCGGAAGGAAGAATCAGGCGGCCAAGATATGGCTTGAGGCCCAGCATGGAGAAAAAATTACCCGTGACGTAGGCCGTTAACGCACGATCAGCTTTGCCTTCCAGGCTTATCCCATCGAATCCCAGCTGATAGCCGATCATGTCGGAAAAGGCGCCAGCGCTTTGCGCGCGGATGTCGCGAAAGTCCGCGATGGAGAATTGCGTAAGTAATGGACCGTTTCCTTGGCGGAACGCAAGAATGCTCAGCTGACCTGGGTCTCTCACCGGTAGCGGCCGGAGGAGCGCGTCAAAAAGACTGAAAATGGCGGTATTGGCGCCGATGCCGATGGCCAGAGTGAGGATAGCAATCGCGGTGAAGCCCGGCGATTTGCGCAACATGCGCAGGCCATAGCGCAAATCTTGCACGAAATCATGAACGTAGTTCGTGTGGCGTGTGTCCCGGCATTCCTCTTTCAGTTGCTCCACGCCGCCGAATTCGCTCAGCGCGGCGCGCCGAGCCTCCGCGGGATGCATTCCCGTGGAAATGTTTGCGGCGATTTGGCGTTCGACATGGAAGTGCAATTCACTGTCGAGTTCGCCATCTGCGGCGCGCCTGTGAAATAGGGAGCGGAATCGCAGCGAAATTTTCGTCAGCCAACGCATGAAAACCTCCCTAGCTTCGCGTCGCGTCTAAAACCAGACCGATGGCCGAGGACAAGCGCTCCCAGTTGGCCTGTTCCTTTTCCAGATACTTCCTGCCGGCGCGCGTGAGCGAATAGAACTTGGCGCGCCGATTGTTTTCCGAGTCTCCCCATTCGGCGCGAATCCAGCCTTGTTGTTCCAGGCGGTGAAGCGCCGGATACAGCGCCCCTTGGCGCACTTGCAGCGCGTTTTTTGAAACGAATTGGATGCGCTGGGCGATGCCCCATCCGTGCATGGCTTCGAGCGCGATGGTTCTCAGGATGAGCAGGTCAAGCGTGCCTTGCACCAGGTCAGTTGGTTTGCTCAAGGGTCCTCCCCTCAATAATCGACAAGAATGTACACCTCTCCTGTCAATAGTCAAGGGGAAAGAGTTTTTCGCCCGCCCGAGCCGTTCGCGCGCTAGGGAACCGGCACGGCCGCGTTTTTATCCGGAAAGTGTTTTTCGTACCACGCGATGGAGCGATCCATGTCGTCGATCTGATGCTGCACTTCGCGGATGCCGTGCCCTTCGCGCGGGTACATCACGAATTCCGTTTCGACACCGACGTCCTTCAGCGCGACGTACATCTGCTCGGCGTCCGGGATCGGAACGTCCGGATCATTCGCGCCATGCATGATGAGCGTCGGCGTGGCCACTTGCGCCACGTAACGCAGAGCCGAGCGCTTCCACATGATGTCCATCAAATCGTCCTGATGCGGCAGCTCGCCGAACTCCATTTGTTCGTACTGATTGTAGTAAGTCAGATAATTGTAGCTGATCAGGTTGGTGATTCCGGCGGTGGGGATGGCGGCTTTGAATTCGCGCGTTTGCGTGATCAGCCAATACGTAAGCTGCCCGCCGTAGCTGACGCCTTCGATTCCCATTTGTTCGGGATCGATCCATGGATAACGGCGAATCGCCGCGCTGACTCCGTAAAGCACATCCTGTCCTTCGTCGCCGTCCTGATCGCCGAAGACCGCGTCCGCAAACGCCTGGCCGTAGCCCGTTGAGCCGCGATAATTGACGTGCAGCACCGCCCAGCCTCGCGCCGCGAAGACTTGGTCGCGGAAACTGAACGCCGGCCCGTTCTGTCCGTGCGGACCGCCGTGAATGTTGACGATCAGCGGATGTTTTAAGCCGGGCGTGAGGCTCGCAGGCTTAACCACAAAGGCTTCGATGTGGTACTTGTTATCGTTGCTCACGAAAGTGAAAGATTCGACTTCGCCGAGTGCCTTGCCCCGCAGAATGTCGGCGTTGAGCTCTGTCAGTTGCTTCGGTGAATTGTCCCTCTTGATGAAAAGCTCGCCCATGTCCTGCGGACTTGTGAACGAATAGGCGATTGCGCCGGACTTGCTGACGGAAAACGAGCCCACCGAGCCGCGCTCGCTCACAATCGTTTCGGGTTCGCTGCCTCTTGCGGCCAACTTGTCCAGGTGATTGCTGCCGTGCTCCTGAACCGTGAAGAAGAGCGACTGGCTGTCCCCGGACCACATCGGCGCGCCTTGCCGATCGTCGACCATTGATGCAAGCTCGTGGCGATTCCCGCCGTCGGCATCCATCACCCAAACATGCGTGTCTTCCATTGTTGTTTCACGGTCCGTCAATCCGCGCGTCGTTGAAAGGAAGGCGATCTGCTTCCCATCGGGTGACCACGCCGGATGATACTGCGTGGTCTCAATGGTGGTGAGCTGATGAATCGAGCCATCCGACGGATTCACCGCGTAGATGTTGTAATGAAAGAACTGATCCGCGTAAGGTGAGCGGTCCGAACAAAACAAAATCTCCGAGCCATCCGGAGACCAATCAATCGAATGCTCGTAGTAATCGCCGCTGGTTAACTGTCGGACCTGCTTGCTTGCCACATCAACGATGAAAATGTGCAATCGCCGATTGTCGTTCCACGGATGGATGCCCTCTCCTGCCGTAGGCCGCCAAAGGTATCGTGTGAATACCATGGGATCGCCGCTGGCGCCGGCCGTTTCCGGCCCGGGCATCGCAGAAACAAACGCGATCTGCTTGCTGTCGGGCGACCACGAGACATCATTTCCTTGGCCGGGAATCGGCGCGTTGGTGCCTTCCGCTTCGGCCAGAAAAGTTGCGTCGGACCCATCGGGATGCACGATGCACAATCCATCCTTCCCCTGTGCTTGGCCTGAGTAGGCGATCCAGCGGCCATCGGGAGACCACACCGGATTGCCGTTCACCGAATCGCCGTCGCCGATGCGCACAGGGGTGCCGCCCGCGGCATTGACAACCCAGAGCTCCGGATACGGTCGCCCCGGCTTGTCGTAATTAAGTACCGTGTAGGCGATTTTCGAGCCGTCCGGCGAAATGGCCGCCTGCCCGACGTCGCGGAAACGCGTCAGGTCGCTGCTCTGCAGGCGGTCCTGCTGGGCCCACACCGGAGCAGCGGCGCAGAACAATGCAAACGGGAGAACGAAAATTGCAATTTTCGCGATGCGGGATCGTGTCAAGATTTGCCACAGTATTTGCGTCAAGTCAGCCTCCTGGAAATCACGCAGCCGTTGCCATGCGGCGGCGGGTGCGATTTGCTGTTCTGCTGGACTGCTTCCAATAGGAATAGGAATCAACCGCGCGCGATTCTATCCAACTCCATGCGCCTTGCGGACGATTTTCTTGCCCGCCAGTGGCGGCACGCCTTAGCATTTGAAATTCCCCTCGCTATAGACTATCAACGGCGTGGTCGTAACGGAGAAAACCAGGGTGCGCAATGCTTGACAAAAGATGTAGCGGAGTCCTCCGTATCACTCTGGCTTTGCTCTTCGCCGCGTCTCCTTGCGCGCTTGCGCAGGCTCGCGCGACTCCGGATCAGCAGCTGCCGCTGCGAACCGGCTGGCAATTGCAGTCCTCCTGCCAAACGCAAGTAACAGGCGAACAAGTCTCAACACCCGGCTTTCAATCCGCCGGCTGGCACGCCACGACTCTCCCTTCGACGGTCTTAGCCGCGCTCGTTGCCGACGGGACTTATCCCGATCCCGATTTCGGCATGAATTTGCGGAAAATTCCCGGCACCACCTATCCGATCGGCAAGAACTTTGCGAATCTGCCGATGCCTAAGGATAGTCCATTTGCGTGCTCTTGGTGGTACCGCACCGAGCTCGCTCTTCCGCAGGATTTTCAGGGTCGCACCGTGTGGCTGCATTTCGAGGGCATCAATTACCGCGCCAATATCTGGATCAACGGAAAAAAATTCGCCGACGCAAAAGACATCGCCGGCTCTTATCGCATTTACGATTTTGACGTCACCCAATTCGTGAAACCCGGCGTAGCGAACGCCATCGCCGTTGAGACGTTTGCGCCGACGGAAAAAGACTTGGCCATGAACTGGGTGGATTGGAATCCCGCGCCGCCAGACAAAGACATGGGCTTGTGGGGCGACGTTTACTTCACCGCTAGCGGCCCGGTCGCACTGCGCTACTCGGAAGCCGTCACGCATTTCCGCGACGCTTCGCTCGACGAAGCTGATTTGACGGTCACCGCGCAAGTCCGCAACGCGACGACCACCTCAGTGACCGCCATTGTCGAAGGAACAGTCGAAAGTGTGCACTTTGAGCAGCCCGTTCAGCTCAATGCAGGCGAAACGCGCAGCGTGACCTTCACGCCGCAACAATTCTCGCAATTGCGCATCGCGCATCCCAAAATCTGGTGGCCCTACGCGCTGGGCCCGCAGAATCTGAAAACGCTCACGCTGCAAGCGCGCGTCGGCAGCGCCGTCTCTGACCAGCAAACTCTCCGCTTCGGAATCCGCGAAATCACTTCCGAAATGCAGCCGCACGACTACCTGCTATTCCGTGTTAACGGAAAAAGAATCCTGATCCGCGGCGGCGGATGGGCTCCCGACATGCTCATGCGCGAATCGCCGCAGAAACTCGAAGCGCAATTCGATTACGTGCGCGAAATGGGTTTGAACACCATTCGCCTGGAAGGCAAGCTCGAGCCCGACGATTTTTTCAATCTAGCGGATGAGCGTGGCGTGCTGGTAATGGCCGGCTGGTGCTGCTGCAGTTTTTGGGAGCAGTGGCAAAAATGGGGCCCGGCGGACTTGCAGAATGCCACCGGGCAATTGCGGTCGCAGATTCTGCGCCTGCGCGCGCATCCGAGCTTGCTCGTTTGGCTGAACGGCAGCGACATGCCGCCGCCGGCCGACATTGAGCGCTCCTATTTGCAAGTCGAGAAGGACTTGCGCTGGCCGAATCCCGTGATTTCTTCGGCCTCCGCGCGTCCCACTTCGGTCTCCGGCCCATCCGGTGTGAAAATGACCGGCCCCTACGACTACGTTCCACCGGCGTACTGGCTGGAAGACAAGCAACGCGGCGGAGCGTACGGCCTTATTACCGAAACCAGCCCTGGCCCGGCGCCCGTTGTGGGAGAGAGTTTGCGGAAGATGATGCCCGCGGACCAAATCTGGCCGCCGAATGAATACTGGCATTTCCACGCTGCCGGCGGAAGCTATCAGAAATTTTCCGCGTTCGATGGTGCCATGACGCAAATGTACGGTGCGCCGAAGGACCTCGCCGATCTTGAAAGAAAGGCTCAGGCGATGACGTACGAAGGCGAGCGCGCCATGTTCGAGGCGTATGCGCGGAACAAATACAATTCCACCGGCGTGATCCAGTGGATGCTGAATAATGCATGGCCCTCGTTGTACTGGCACCTTTACGATTATTTCTTGCAGCCGGCCGGCGGATATTTCGGCGCCAAGAAAGCCAATGAGCTGCTCCACGTGCAGTATTCCTACGACGACCGCAGCGTTGTGGTCGTGAACAGCTATTACCATCCGTTCGCAGGCCTCACCGTTTCCACCGACGTCTACCACTTCGACTTGAAGCCCGTTTTTTCGCGACGTTCGCCGGTGGATGTAGCAGCAGATGTAAGCCAGCGCGTCCTCACGATTCCGGCGTTTCCTAAAACAGCGAAGGCGGAAGTGTATTTTGTGAAGTTGGAGCTGCGCGATCGAGAAGGAAAGCAGCTGAGCTCCAATTTCTATTGGATTTCGAGCAAACCCGATGTTCTTGAGTGGAGCCGGACGACCGATCAGCGGACAGAAGTTGATTCCTACAGCGATCTGACTGTGCTTTCTCGCCTTCCGCGCGTGAAGCTGGAAGTCGCCGCGAATCGCGAAAACACTACCGGCGACGAAGTCAGCGTGCATTTGCGTAATTCGAGCCAGCATTTGGCCTTCCAGGTGAAGCTTGCAATCAATCACGCCAACGGAAACGAAGTCCTCCCCGTTTTCTGGAGCGACAATTACACCGAGCTGATGCCCGGTGAATCGAAAACCATTACGGCGCGCTATCCTTCGTGGATCAAACTAGAAAGCGGCGCGAAACTCAAAGTGAGCGGCTGGAACATCGAGCCGGTAACCGTCGATCTCTCTTCGCCGCGCAACGAAGCCGCCAAGAACGCCGTGGCCTCGGCGAAGGCCGGCCGCTGATGGCGTCCGAAAATTCCGTTGCACCGCAAAGAGGGAATTGATGCCCGGCGAGCCGTCGCGACCAGTCGCGCGTGGCGTCGGTCTGCGCCGCACGCTTGGCCTGTGGGACCTCATCCTCTACGGCATCATTATTGTCCAGCCCGTCGCGCCAATGCCTTCCTTCGGAGTCGTCAGCACCGCGGCGCACGGCCACGTTGTCACCGCCATCCTCATTGCCATGGTCGCCATGCTGTTCACGGCCATCAGCTATGGCCGCATGGCGCGAGTCTATCCGAGCGCGGGTTCAGCCTTCACTTATGTTGGCCGCGAACTTCATCCAGCCCTGGGCTACATCACCGGATGGAGCATGGCCATGGATTACATCTTGAACCCGTTGATCTGCACCATCTGGTGCAGCAAGGCCGCGCAAAATTTCTTCCCGCAAATGCCCTATTTCCTCTGGGCGATTTTCTTCGCCCTGCTCTTCACTTGGCTGAATCTTCGCGGAGTGGAAACCTCCGCTCGCATCAACGCGTTTCTCGCCGCCGGAATGGGAATCGTAATCGTGATCTTCGTATTCGAAGCTGTTCGCTACATTTATCATCTCCCATATTTCGGCCCCGCATTCTTCACCCATCCGTTTTACGATCCCCAGACATTTTCCTCTTCCGCTTTGTTCCGTGGAACTTCCATCGCTGTGCTCACTTATATTGGCTTCGACGGCATTTCCACTCTTTCCGAGGAAGTGAAAAATCCCCGCCGCAATGTTTTGCGGGCCACGGTTCTTGTCTGTTTGGTCACCGGTGTCCTGGCCTCGGTGGAAGTCTATCTCGCGCAGCTCGTCTGGCCCGCATCGCAGCCGTTTCCGGACGTGGACACCGCCTTCGTTCACATTTCCGGCCGAGTCGGAGGCATTTTTCTTTTTGGCCTGGTCAACCTCACTCTGCTCGTTGCGAACATGGGCTCGGGCATGAGCTCGCAGCTTGGTGCGGCGCGTCTGCTCTATGGCATGGGGCGCAGCAACGCGCTGCCTCGTTCTTTTTTTGGCGCGATTGAGCCGAAGAACCATGTTCCGCGCAACAACGTGCTGCTCGTCGGCGCGCTCGCCCTCGCGGGAGCCTTCGCCATGAGCTACACGCTCGGCGCGGAAATGCTCAACTTTGGCGCGCTTATCGCCTTCATGGGCGTCAACGCCGCCGCCTTTGTGCGCTATTACCTGCGTGAAGAAAAGAAGCGCTGGACGAATTTCGTCCCCCCCGTGCTCGGTTTTTTCATTTGTCTTTTCATTTGGCTGCATCTTGGCTGGCAAGCCAAACTCGCCGGCGGCATCTGGATGATCGCGGGAATTGCCTACGGCGCGTGGAAGACCAAGGGCTTCCGAGGCAACCTCGTCCAATTCGATTTTCCTATCGACGAAGCGTAAGGCATTGTCCGGGACTTTTTGCAAATAGCCGCAACCGCCGGGCTGTTCCATCCGTCTACTATCGGCTACGTATTAAGTTCTGTGGAACTCTCAACCAGGCTCATAATTGTCGCGCGAAAGTGACGGAATAACTTCCGCAGTATGTTCAGTGGTCATTTTTCTCGGTGCTTCGGCTTTCTTTCTGCATACGGCACTTCTGTAATCGTTCAAAGGAGATCATCGATGATGGCGAATTCTCGCATGGTTTGCGCTGGACTTTTGGCGCTGGCGTTCTCGTTTTTCCCCGCCGTCGTTGCTATGGCGCAAGATCAACCTCCTCCCGAGTCGAAAGCACCGGACGTTTTAGCGAACTTGAAATTCCGTGATCTCGGCCCTGCATCCGCCGGCGGGCGCGTAGCCGCGGTCGCGGGCGTTCCCGGAGATCCGAATGTGTATTACGTCGGCGCGGGCGGCGGCGGAGTGTTCAAGACCGTCGACGGAGGTTTGACCTGGAAAGCGATTTTCGAGCATGCGAAAACCGCGTCCATTGGCGCGATCGCCATCGCCCCGTCCAATCCAAGTTACGTCTGGGTCGGAACGGGCGAAGGAAACATTCGCAACGATGTTCTCGACGGCAATGGCGTCTATTTTTCCTCGGACGCAGGCAATTCCTGGAAGTTCATGGGCCTTGCGGAGACGCAGCAGATCACCTCCATCCTCGTAGACCCCAACGATCCGAACACCGTCTTCATCGGCGCGCTCGGCCACACCTGGGGACCCAACGCGGACCGTGGCGTCTTCAAAACCACGGACGGCGGCAGGACCTGGAAGAAAGTGTTTTACGTGAACGATTCGACCGGAGTCGCGGATCTTGCCATGGCTGGAAATAACGCCAATGTCCTGTTCGCGTGCATGTGGCAGTTCCGCCGCTATCCCTGGACGCTGATGGATGGCGGCCCGGACAGCGCCATTTATCGTTCCACCGATGGCGGAGACACCTGGCAGAAGCTCACCAAGGGATTGCCGGAAGGCCCGTGGGGCCGCACGGCCATTGCCGTTGCGCCCTCGAATCCCAATCACGTCTACGCGCTGATCGGCGCCAAGCGCGGAATGCTTTGGCAGTCGGAGGACATGGGCGATTCGTGGACCGCTGTCAGCGACAGTCACGCGCTCGATGTCCGCGCGTTTTATTTCTCCAAGCTGATCGTTTCGCCCAATGATGAAAATAAAGTCTACTTCCTATCCTTTAACATGATGGAGTCCACTGACGGCGGCAAGACCGCGACGGATGCCGATCGCGGCGTGCATTCCGATCATCACGCTTTGTGGATCGATCCCAAGAATCCTCAGCGCATCATTCAGGGCAACGACGGCGGCGTTTTTCTCTCCACCGACGGCGCAAAAACGTGGCGCTTCCTTGACGACTTGCCGATCGAGCAGTTCTACATGGTTTCCGCCAGCAGCAGCGAGCCGTATTCGCTTTGCGGCGGATTGCAGGACAACAGTTCCTGGTGCGGCCCGTCCTCGGATCTCAGCCACCCTCGCGTCGGCGGCGCGGCCTGGTACACCGTGGTGGGTGGCGACGGCGAATACGCCGTTTTCGCGCCTAGCGACCCGGACATTATTTACTCTGATTCGCAGAATGGCTCCATCGAGCGCGTCGATCTAAAAACTCATCTGAGCCAGTCGATCCGCCCCTATCTGGAAGGCGTGGAAGAAGAAAAGCCTGCGGATCTGAAATACCGCTTCAATTGGACTTCGCCCATCGCCGTTTCTCCCACCGATCCCAACGAAGTCTATATTGGCGCGAACGTGGTTTTCAAATCGACCGATGGCGGAAAAACGTGGTCCACCATCAGCGGCGATTTGACGCGCAACGACAAAAGCAAACAGGAAATCTCCGGCGGTCCCATTCAGCACGACATCAGCGGCGCCGAAAGTTACGACACGATTCTCACCATAACTCTCGCGCCCACCGATCCTAAAGTTATCTGGGTCGGCACCGATGATGGCAACGTGCAGGTCACCCGCGACGGCGGCAAGTCATGGAAAAACGTCGCCCCGAATATTTCCGGAGCGCCCGAGTGGGCGCGCGTCTACCAAGTCGGCGTTTCGCCTTTCAACGCGGGCGCCGCATACGTAACTTACGACGCGCATGAGCTCGATAATCGTGGCGTGTATGTCTATCGCACCGACGATTGCGGCGCCACTTGGCAGAAAATCACCGACGGCCTTCCGGACGGCTCGCCCGCCCACGTTGTCCGCGAAGATCCCAATAAGCGCGGTTTTCTCGTCGCCGGCACCGACACCGGCCTCTATTATTCAGACGACCGCGGCGATCATTGGCAGCCACTGAAAGCGGATTTTCCGACAGCAGCCGTCTTCGATGTGCAATTCGTGAAGAAGTCGCACGACCTGCTCGTTGCCACGCACGGACGCGGCATTTTCGCGCTCGACGATATTCGTCCGCTCGAAGAGCTCACTCCGGAAATCCAGTCGAGCGCGTTTCATCTGTTCACGGCCGCGCCCGGAACGATGTTACACACCTGGCGCACCGGCGAAGGTCAGAGCGGCTATTCTGTTCCCAACGCGCCGAACGGCGTGGTCATTGATTACTATCTAAAATCTGAAATCAAAACGTCTCCCGAACAGCGCCGCGAACGCCAGGGACAGGGCCCCGTGAAAATCGTCATCACCGACGACCATGGCAACACCGTCGTGACGGATTACGGCCCTGCGAATGCCGGCATAAATCGTTTTGTCTGGGGTATGCAGAGCGACGGCCCGGTGATGCTCAAGCTCGAGCGAACCCCCACTCCGAACGAGTTCTTCAACACCAATCGCGGGCCGCGCGTCGCTCCGGGCGCCTACAAAGTGTCGGTTACCGTGAACGGCCAGACCGAGTCCCAAAATGTTACCGTCGACCCGGACCCGAACCTTCACATCGATCCGGCCATTTTCCGCGCGGAGGCGGATGCTGGGTTGCAAGCGCGCAACCAAATGAGCGCGCTCAACGAAGTGATCAACAGCATCGACGGGATCAATAAAGAGCTCGACGATTTCCGTTCCATGGTGCAGGGCAGCGACGACAAACAAGAGCAGGCCAAGTATCAGGCTATCCTTGGGCGCGGCAGGGAACTCACGAAAAAGCTAAGCGCCATCAAGGATGCGGTCTACAATCCCAATATTCAGCATGAAGTTTCCGAGGACGATATCCACGACCTCACCGACTTCCACACGCAACTCAACCAGATGGTCTTCGAAATCGGCGGCGCTTACGGTCAGGCCCCGACGGAGCTTTTGCGCAGCCGCTTGGCCGATCTTTTCAGCAAGAATGCCGAGACGATCAAGCAGTTCAACGAAGCGCTCCGAACTGACGTCGCCGAATACAATCGCGCCGCCCAATTAGCCGGCGCGCCTACTGTCTTCGGCGGCGCGCCCGTCGCCGTCAAGCCGGTCAAATAGCTCAGCGCCACAGCGGCGAGTATTTTCCGGTCCTGCGCGGCCCATGAGGTCGCGCAGGACCGCCGCAACAAACTTAGCGTGAGATCAGCTTGCACGTGACAGCACCACGATCGCCAATATCAGCATGGCCACTCCGCCGTACATGATTTGCACCGGCCGTCGGCCCGCGCCGCGCCATTCTCCGGTCAAGACGCCCCAAATGCTCGCGGTGATCACGATCAACGACATGAACAGCGGCCAGCCCACCGCCGTGCCCAGCGATCCCATTTTTCCCGCGGCAATGCCGTAGAGCAGCGTGCTGCCAAACCAGAAAACCCCCATGATTCCCGCCAGAATGTAGTAGCTGCTTGTACCGCCCCTCGAAAAATGACTCCCCGTGCGATTTTTCCGCAGCAAATAAATGCAGTAAACCAGGTTCGGAATTCCGCCCGCCATCATCAGCGGAAGCCACACCGCATTTGGCGCCCACTGCGTGGCCGCGCCCGACTGCTCCGCAGCGCCGATTAACTGCGGACCCGACGTGAATCCGATGTTCACCAGCGCTGATCCCACGCCGCTGATGACGCAGTAAATCAGCCCGCGCATCAGTGATGCTTTGTTCGGGTCAACGGCCTGTCCCAGCGCAATCTCGCGCTTATGCCCCGCCTTGGCGCAAATCCCCACGCCAAGAATCACGAGCGCAACGCCGCCCAGCACGTCGAGCCCAGCGCCGGTAAACATCTGGCCCGAGTGATACCGAATCAAAGGAAACAAACCGCCGACGGCTGCCGAAATACCAAGAATGATGGAAAACGCCAGCGCAATTCCCACCGAATCAACTGCCAATCCAAAAAACACCTGCGAAATTCCCCAGCCCGTGCCGCACGCCGCCACAATCACGATCACCATCGCCGGCACTGCGGAGTAAACCGCGCTCAGGTGCGGCACCGTCAGAAACGCCATCGCCGGAGGAAAAATCACGAGTGCCCAGATCGTCCACACCAGCCATGTATTTTCCCACGCCCACTGCCGCGTGAATTTCATCGGAAGCGTGAAGCTTCCGTTCATGATTCCGGCAATCACCAGCAGGAATATTCCCGCAACGGCGCTGTTCATGGGTTTTTCCCTCCGCTCCAGCGGTGGAAGAAGGTTTCTCTTGCGCGAGCGCCGAAACTATACACGTTCGCCAAGCCTCGCGCTATGATGTGCGCGCGCACGGAGGCCAGCAGCTGCATGCCAGCGAAGGAACCGATTTACCTCGGAGTGGACATTGGCGGAACAAAGGTCGCCGCAGGTCTCGTCGACGCTCGCGGAAATATTCTTTCCAAAACGCGTGTGCCCATGCCCAGCCGCGGCACGGAAGCAGAAGCTCTCGCGGCTGTCGAACAAGCCATCGCAGCCGCGCTCGAAAGCAAGCCGCAGCGTCGCACTGCCGTTGCCGCCATTGGAATCAGCAGCCCCGGGCCTCTCGATCCTCGCAGCGGCGTGATTATCAATCCTCCCAACCTTCCTTGCTGGCGCAATCTTCACATCACGAAAAAACTGAAAACTCCCCGCCACCTTCCCGTCAAGCTCGACAATGACGCCAACGCCGCAGGCCTCGCCGAAGCCATCTGGGGCGCAGGCAAAGGCTACGAGTCCGTATTTTACGCGACTCTCGGCACCGGCATTGGCACGGGTATTGTTTTCGGTCGGAGGATTTATCACGGCCGCACCGGCTCCGCCGCCGAAGGAGGCCACGTTTCCATCGACTATCATGGCCCGCAATGCGCTTGCGGCAAGATGGGATGCATCGAGGCGCTCGCCGCCGGGCCTGCGGTCGCAAAGCGCGCGCGCGAAAAACTATCCAGCCGCGCAAAGGGAACAGAGGCGCTGCTCGCTCTCGCCGGCGGAGACGCCAGCGCCGTCACTGCGGAGATGGTCGGCGCAGCTTGGCACGCTGGCGATAAACTGGCCGCGTCCATTTTGCAGGAAACCGCGGACCTTCTTGCAATTTGGCTCGGCAACATCGTCGACCTTCTCGAGCCCGACGTAATTGTTTTCGGCGGCGGCATGGGCGCGCTGATGTCCGAGTGGTTCCCGCATATTCGCAAGCAGTTGCCGAAGTGGAGCATCAATTCGCGTTGCACGGAGATTCCGCTGCTCCGCGCGCGTTATGGGGAGGATTCCGGCATCGCCGGCGGCGCGGCGTTGTGTCTCGCCGTCCGCGAGCCAAGCTCACCACCGCGTTCTTCGCGCCTCGAAAAACGCTAAACGCACATTTTCGGCTGCTGTGCGCGTCTTACGTTGTTATCACGCTGCTGCAAGCTCGCCCACTTCTGACGTCCCGTTGCCTTCCCGCTTGTGTTATAAAAGTGCCCGCGTTGGAATTATTTCCGCGCTTTCCGGTTGGCCATTATGAAACAAATGAACCGCGCGCGTCCGCGCTCAGGGTGAGGCGATGAATCGAAACAGCGAAATCCATTTAGTCAGCGGTGGGCGTGACAATCAGAATCGTTTGTACCGAAGTCCTTCGTGCCGTTCTGTACCGGCCTTTGCCGCCTGCGCGTTCATGGTGTTTGCCCTCCAGTCGGCGCCCTCCGCTGGCGCGCAGACCGCCCTTCAGTTCAGAATCTCGTTTCCTGCTTCCATTCAGTCGCAGCCCATCACCGGTCGCGTATTCGTGATCGTCACCAAAACCGATCAGCTCGAGCCCCGCATTCAACTTTTGTCCGAAGGCGCTCCGCCTTTTTTCGGCAAAGACGTCACCGAGCTCCAGCCCGGCCAGGACGCTACTATTGACGCCAACACTCCCGGCTATCCGCTGAAAAGCCTCAAAGACCTTCCCACTGGCGATTATTACGTCGAAGCTTTTTTGAACGTGTACACCGAGCTGCATCGCGCCGACGGCCACACCGTCTGGGCGCATCTCGATTGGATCGGCGAATTGCCAACTCTTGCGCCCGGCAATCCGCACAGCGACATTCAGAAAATTCATCTGGATCCGGCGCAAGGCTTCGACGTTCATCTCACCATGGACAAAACGATTTCCGAAGACGAATTCACCAAGAGTCCCATCCTCGCGCAACTCGCTCCGCCCAAAGAAACGCAGTGGATCAAAGTGATCAAATTTCAAAGCCCGTCATTGACAAAGTTCTGGGGCCATCCGATGTATCTCGGCGCCACAATTCTCCTGCCCAAGGACTACGATTCGCATCCGGACTCCTACTATCCCGTCGTTTACAATCAGGGCCATTTTTATCAGCCCATTCCTTGGGAATTCGACACCGACGCTTCCCACGAAACTCCGGAAGCCGCCGCCGAAGGCAAAGCCTCAGGCCTCGGCTCGGGATACGAATTCTATCAATCCTGGATCTCGCAGAATTTCCCGCGCTTCATCATGGTCACTTGGCAGCATCCTTGTCCGTACTTCGATGATTCCTACGCGGTGAACTCCGCCGCTTGCGGGCCTTACGGCGACGCCATCATGAACGAACTGATCCCCTATATCGAAACTCATTTCCGCATCATCCGCCAATCCTACGCGCGCATTGTCGAAGGAGGTTCGACCGGAGGATGGGAATCTCTTGCCCTACAGCTTTATCATCCAAAAGTTTTCGGCGGCGCATGGGTGTTCGATCCCGATCCCATTGATTTTCGCAGCTTCCAGCAAACGGACGTCTACAAGGAAGATAACGCCTTCGATTATCAATCCCCGAGCACCTGGTTCACTTTGAAAAAGCCCTGGAGCCGCACGCCCCGCGGACTGGTCCGCTCCACCGTCGAGGAAATCAGTCACTACGAAGACATTCTTGGCCCCAACGGACGCTCCGACTATCAGCTTGATGGCTGGTGGGCCATTTTCTGTCCCGTCGGAGACGACGGCTATCCCGTTCCGCTGTGGAATATGCAAACCGGCGAAATCAACCACGATGTTGCGAATTACGCGCGCGCCCACGGCTATGACCTCAGCAATTACGCGCAGACGCACTGGCGCGAAATCGGTCCCCATCTCGTCGGCAAGTTGCATTTCTTTGTCGGCGACATGGACAGCTACTATCTGAATCTCGCCGTCTACCGCATCGAGGATTTTCTCAAGACGACCACGGATCCTTACTATGCCGGCTCGTTTGCCTACGGCCGCCCCATGAAGGGTCACGGCTGGCATCCGATGCCTTGGGCCGATTTGCTCCGCGACATGGCCGCACAAGTAAAGAAGAACGCGCCATCGGACGCCAACATCGCCGCCTGGAACTACTGAGCAGGCAGAAGGTCCAATGGATGTACTATTTTCTTGACACGATGTATAGTATTCTTCACACTTAGCTGCCGTCAGCCGGGGAGGTTAAGGTGCCCTACAGAGAGAAAACCGCTTGGCTATCGCTCATCGCAATGACTGTGGCCTTTGGCCCGTACTTTGCCATTGTCGGGGCGCGTTCCCTCCCCAGCGAGCCATTGCCTAGCCTACGCCAGCTTGGCTTGTTTGCCGTGGCCGCGATTGTGCAGATGCTCATCCTGGGCATTGGCCGTCTGTATTTCCGTCGCGGATCTCCTCAGGATGCGCAGATGCCGCCGGATGAACGGGACCTTGCAATCATCCGCCGTTCCGTCAGTTCTGCCTACTATGTCCTTATCGTCGGCATGATCCTCGTGGGCTGCGTCATGCCCTTCAACTCCAGTGGATGGAGCATCATCAACGCTGCGGTTGTCATGATTGTTGCCGCGGAAGTCGTTCACTACGGCGTCGTCGTGTTCAGCTATCGCAGGCAGGCATGATGGAAGGATCGATTTCCAATCGCATCCGCTTCCTTCGTTTTCAGAACGGCGAAATGTCGCAGGCCGAGCTTGGCCAGCGCATCGGCGTCACCCGGCAGACGATTGCCGCAATCGAAGCGGGGAAATACTCGCCGTCATTAGAGGCAGCGTTCCGCATCGCCCATGTCTTCAATGTGCCACTGGAGGAGGTATTCCGGTGGGACGCGAAGGCTACCCCCTGAAGGGTTAGACGAAACTCTCGCGCGTCATCGCGTAGTGCCCATAAAAGGAGCGCACCATGCAAACAGAACTTCGTCTTTGGAAAGCCTACGCCACGGTCACCACGCTTCTGATCACCGTTCTGGTCGGCTCCGCATTTGCCCTCGAGGAGCAAAGAACGAAATTCGCGGAGATTGACGTTCAGCGCATCAACGTCGTCGAGCCCGACGGCACTCTGCGCATGGTCATCTCCGACAAATCCCAATTTCCCGGCATCATCATCAAAGGCAAGGAGTCGCCGCATCCGGATCGTTCCGCCGCGGGCATGCTCTTTTTCAACGACGAAGGCACCGAAAATGGCGGCTTGATCTTCGGCGGCATGAAAGACAAGGAGGGCACCGTCTCCAGCTACGGCCATCTCAGCTTCGACCGCTACCTTCAGGATCAAGTCTTCACCATTGATGCCGACGAACAAGGGAACCAAAAGCGCTCCGGCCTGAGCGTCGTCGACGATCCCGATTGGCCCATCACGGATTTGCTGGCCGTCCCGCGCAGCGATTGGCAGAATTTCCTCAAAACCCATGCGCCGCCGCATCAGCGCATTTATCTCGGACGCAATCCCGACGAGTCCGCGTCTCTGACGCTCAAGGACAAAGACGGCCACAGCCGCATCGTCATCAAAGTGAATCCCGACGGCTCGCCTGTGATTCAGTTTCTTGATGTCGCGGGAAAAGTCATCAGCCAATTGCCCGACGCGCCCAAATAGGCGCGCCCGCACGATATGATAACGTTCGAAAAAATTCTCTAACAAAGGATGCCACGAAAATGCGATTCATTTCGAGCCCGCGGTTTCTGGTCATTTACTCCGGTGTTCTCACCATTGCCTTCATGGCGACCATTCTCACCGGATTCGCCGAGAACGAGCGCAAAGCCAGCTTCGATCAGATCGACGTCCAGCGCATCAACATCGTCGGTCCCGACGGAAAAAATCAGTTGGTCATTTCCAATCGCCAGTTGATCCCCGAAGCCATCCTCGATGGCAAAACTTTCGCCAGCCACGGACGCCACGAAGGCGCTGGCCTGATTTTCTATAACAGTGAAGGCGACGAAGACGGCGGCCTCGCGTTTGGCAGCGCGAAAACCGCGGACGGTTACTCCGCGTCCGGCGACCTTATGTTTGACCAGCACAAGCAGGATCAGACCGTCGGCATCCAGTACAGCGACAACAACGGAAAGCGCACCGCCGGCCTCCACGTATGGGATCGTGGCGAAACCAATTTGTCGGAAGAAGTCGAGCGTATGAATTCCATTCAAAACATGCCCGCAGGTCCGGACAAAGATGCGGCCCTGAAGAAGTTTCAGGATGAAGCGAGGAATGGCGACTTCGGAGCTACTCGCCTCTTCGCTGGCAAAACGCCCGACAAAGACGCCACCGTTTTTCTCTGCGACGAAAAGGGCAATCCGCGCCTGCGCTTGAGCGTTTCCGCTTCCGGCGAAGCCAAGATCGACTTCCTCGACGACGCCGGCAAAGTCACCTACTCGCTGCCTCAGCCGAACACCAAATAGGAGGCGGTCTATTTTTCGAAGCGCCTTCAGCGAGTGAGCCAGGATTTGGCGCGGACGGTGAGAAACGCGTAGGGGAAAATCCAAAACAGGGCGAAGAATCCAAAATAGGCGTAAAGAATACCGTACAGAAAATCCATGGAGCGCTCGCTGCGCAGGAAATAGAGCATATTGAAAAACGACATCACTCCAATGACCGTCAGCAAGCGCAAAACGATGTACGGCTGCCCGAACACCAGATAAACCAGCAGAAACAGCGCGGCGTAATTTACCGGATAGCGAAAATTCGTGATCAGGCGTTCGCACAACGCGATGCAGCGCGACCGGACCGGGCGCTTCCACACAATCGACTGGAAACGGATTTCTTCGCGGATGTAGCTGCGGTCCCAGCGCAAAAACATCTTGCACAGCTTCACGTAGGTTTCCGGCGCCACCGTGTGCACGATAGCGCTTCGCTGGTAAACAGTATTGAAGCCGGCTTCGAGAATGAAATTCGTCAGCGCGCGGTCTTCGCCATAGGTGCACGGCACGCCCCAGAAAGTTTGCGTGGACCATCGTTCCAGAATTTGCCGCACCGCCGAAGTTCGATACGCAGTCAGCGCGCCGGGGCAGCAATAGACGGTGTGATAGGAAGATTCGACGGCGCGCAGAAGATCGAACGATAAGATGAAACGAACATGCAGCATGCGCGGAATCAGTCCCTGGCGGCGATTGTACACGGCGACCTTCCCGGCAACCGCGCCAATCGCGGGATCGCGGAACGGCCCGGCCACGGCAAGCAGTGCGCGCGGGTCGATCACGCTGTCGGAGTCGATGGTCACCACCAGTTCGCCGCGCGCTTTGGAAAAACCCTCCGCCAGGGCGTCACGTTTCCCACGGTTCTTTGCGAAACGGATCGGCGTGATGCGCCCCGGGAATTTTTCAGCTGCGCGGCAGATGTAGCTCCAGGTGTTGTCCGTGCTGCCATCGTCGATCACCAGAATCTCGATGCGGTCCTTCGGGTACAACGCTAGCACCGCGGATTCGATGGACTTCATCACCATCGCGCCTTCGTTGTAAGCGGGGATGACGATGGTGATGCTGGGCGCGTCTTCGAATGCCGCCGGCGGAAACGGCCGGTAGCGAAACCAGAAGACGGTTCGGAAGCCGAGGAGAATCGTGCCCATGAAGGCCCACAGAATCGTCGGCCGATGATGAATTTCATCCATTGATGCTGCTCGGCGACCTTGGCAAGGGGATCGAAGGCCGAGAGGTTGTAAACCTCGTAAGCGAGGATGACGAAACCGATGACGACGATGGAGGTGAGGATCCAATCCCAATGATTGCGCGTTTCCTCGCGGGCGATTTCCCGCGAGAAGGCTTCGGACTTTTCGATGGATGCGCGGTCCAGAGCGCCGGCCAAAATCGGATTCGCTCCGACTTCAGACCCCATCTCCAGTTTTTGAGGTACTCCGCTTTCAATCATCGGTGCATGGGCCGGGATGAAACTATGCCCGAAAAAGCATCACGAATCTTAGGTTATCAGCCGCGTCGCCGCAAGCGGTCGCCGGCGTTATCCGAAACATTCCCGTTTCGATTCTGCGCGCGACGGCGAAGGTTGCTCGCGCTTGGCGCGCACCGCTGGAACGCAGCGCAAGCCCGGATAACTTCTCTGTGCCGCTATGTTAGTCTGCCAATGTTCCCATGGAAATTCTTAAAGGAAATACGCTTCTCGACCGCAGCTTCCAGGCCGGCATCACCCTGAAGGGGATTGATGGCCTGCTGGAAATCATCGGCGCTTTTCTTTTCCTGACCGCGACCCCCACGCGCATCAATTCGCTCATCGATTTTTTCACGTTCCATGCCCTCTCGCGCAATCCCAACGCTTTCCTGGCGTCGCATCTGCTGCACGCTTCGCAGGCCATCACGGCTCACGCGCACTATTTCATTTTCTTCTATTTGCTGTCGCACGGACTGGCCAAAGTGATCCTGGTGGTGGCTTTGTGGTGCAACCGCATGTGGGCGTATCCCGCGATGATCATTCTGCTGGCGCTCTTTATCCTCTATCAGTTGTACCGCATGACCTTCGCGCCCACCGCGTTCCTAGCAGTGCTCACGGTTTTCGACGCGGCCGTGATTTGGCTGACCGCGGAGGAATATCGGAAGCAAAAAATGAGGAGAGCGACCAATGCGGAAGCTCGCACCTAAGTTCGCCGGACCTCCGCCTGGCCTCTTGCTGCGGGACACTCCTACCAAATTCGGCAAACCTCTCCCGGCGGACGCACCATCGCGTCGCCCGGCTTGCAATCGAACGCCGCGGCGAACCATTCCATATTCGATGGAGCCGCGATCGCGCGGAAACGACCGAGAGGATGCGGATTGGTTTTCACTAGCATCAATTCCATCTGCGGCCGCTCGGTAGCCGCCCAGGTCCGCGCCCACGCGAGAAAAAATCTTTGGTCAGGAGTGAAGCCCTCGATTTGTTGATTGGATTTTCCTTCCGGCGTTGTCTTGAACGCTTTGTAAGCGATGGTCAATCCGCCCAGGTCCGCGATGCTTTCGCCGAGGACCAGCTTGCCATTTTCGTTCACGCCGGGCTGAACTTCGTAATTATCGAATTGGTGCTGGACGCATTCCGCGCGCGCTTCAAAATTCTTCGCGTCGTCCGCCGTCCACCAATCCCGCAAATTTCCTTCCGCATCGAATTTTCTGCCTTGGTCATCGAAGCCATGGGTCATCTCATGGCCAATCACCGCGCCGATGCCGCCGTAGTTCAACGCGTCGTCTGCTTTCGCGTCAAAGAACGGCCACTGCAAAATTCCCGCGGGGAAAACGATTTCGTTTATCGACGGGTTGTAATAGGCATTCACCGTTGGCGGCGTCATGCCCCATTCGCTGCGATCCACCGGCTTGCCGATTTTCGCCATCTCGTAATGAAACTGGAATTCGCGCCCGCGTAAGAAATTCTCCACATACGGCCCGCGATCCACTTGAAAAGCCGAATAGTCGCGCCAATGATCCGGGTATCCCACCTTCAGCATGATGTGGCTGAGCTTATCGAGCGCCTGTTTTTTGGTATCAGGACCCATCCAAGGAAGCGTTTCAATGTCGTCGTGAAGCGCGCTGACCAGATTGTGAACCATCTTCAGCGCCGCGGCCTTGTCTTCGGGACTGAACGCGCGCGCGACGTATTTTTGTCCCAGCGCTTCGCCGAGCTGTCGGTCGGTGGATTGCACGCAGCGCTTCCAGCGCGGCTGCATCTCTTTCGCTCCGGTCATCGTCCTGCCGGTGAAGTCGAAGTCCTCCGCGACAAACTTCGAGGAAAGCGCAGGTGCGGCTGCGTCGATCAGATGCCAGCGCAAATACGTTTTCCAGTCGGCCATGGGCGTCGACGTGAGCTGCGCATTGAACGCCTTGAAAAAATCCGGCTGGGCCACGTTCACATCCGTTACGCCGGGATAACCGATCTCCTGTAGATATTCCTTCCACGAAAACGCCGGGGTGATCTCCTGAAACGCGGCCATGTTCATTTTGTGATAGTGCGATTCGGGATCGCGCATTTCCACGCGGCCCGTGGACACCTTGGCTAGCTCCGTTTCGATGTTCATCACCGTTTGCGCTTCTTGCGCTGCGGTCGCGTCATCGTCGCCCATCAGCTTGAACATGTTGGTGATGTGTTGCACGTACGCCGCGCGCATTTTCTGCGAACGGTCATCGGGGTTCAGGTAGTAATCGCGATCGGGCAGTCCCAGCCCGCCTTGCCCGGCCGCCGCAATCTCCTGCGTGCTGTTCTTGTAGTCTTGCGTCGCGCCGAAGCGAAAAAGAACCGCGACGCCGATGCTTTGCAGGCGTGCAACTTCCGCTTCGAGCTGTTGAGGCGTGGAAATGCCGCTGATGCGAGTCAGCTCTGGCTGGAGCGGCTCGATTCCTTCTTTCTCGATTTCCGCTTCATTCATGCAACTGGCGTAGTAGTCGCCGATTTTCTGCTCATTCGAGCCAGCTATCTGATCCGTTTTGGCTGCCTCTTCCTCGAGAATCTGGTGGAGAACGTCCTGGTTATGATTGAGAAGCGCGTTGAATGTGCCCCAGCTCGAATACGCGGGAGGAATGGGATGCGACGCAACCCAACCGCCGTCCGCGAACTGGAAAAAATTGACGCAGGCGTTCGCCGTGCGGTCCAGATCGGCGGGATTCAAGCCGTGACTCGCCGGTTGGGTTTCCGAGCCCTGTCCCGCGGCGGTATCTTGTCCCGCAAATCCCGCGCGGCAATAGGCCCCTGTTTGGGCCAGCGCCGGCAGCGGCAGAATCAACAGAAACGCGGCAAACGACAGCTTACGCAAAGTGGCCATCTAGGATTCCTCCATGCCATGAGTCTCGCGCGAAGAACAGAACATATGTGGCGTCATGCGCCGAGTCACAGGCGCACTCACTAAGACGCCGTGTATGGCGAAAGAGTTTCGCCGTGCTGGCGGAAGGGCCGTGTCTCAGCAACCCTTCGCGCCTTTGGGAGAAAACAGCATTTGCCGGGCCTATCGGGCATTCCGGACGCTGACGGGTGCTTGGCGCGCACGGAGCTACCGCGGCGGTTTCACGACTTGCGGCTTTCGTATAGTATTCTTTAACTGCATGCCGCGGGGTGGGCACACCGGACGGCTTGGCGAGGCAACTTCATGCTCCTGGATACAACCGAGATTCAGAAAATACTGCCGCATCGCTATCCATTTTTGATGGTGGACGCCATCATCGAAATGGAGCGGCTCAAGCGCATTGTCGGCTTGAAAAACGTGACGATCAATGAAGGCTATTTCGCCGGCCATTTTCCGGGGAAGCCGGTGATGCCGGGCGTGCTGATCGTGGAGTCCATGGCGCAGGCGGGCGGATTTCTGCTGCTGCAAGAGGTGAAGGAGCGCGATAGCAAGCTGCTCTACTTCGTGGCTATCGATGAGGCGCGATTTCGCCGGCCGGTGGTGCCGGGCGACCAATTGCGCGTCGAAGTGGATGTGCTGTCATGGCGGCATACGTTCTGCAAACTTGCTGGTAAGGCGCTGGTAGGCAATGAATTGGCGGCTGAGGCCACGCTGATGTGCAAGATGATTGATCGAGAGCCATGAGCGACATCGATTCGCGAGCGAGTGTTTCGCAGACCGCCGTCATCGGCAATGGCGCGCGCATCGGAGCCTTCGCCGTGGTAGGCGACGAAGTCGAGCTGGGCGGCGAATGCGTCGTCGAGCCGCATGCTGTGATTTACGGCCCCGCGCGCATCGGGCGGGGGAATCATTTCTATTCGTTTTCGGCGGTTGGCGGCGAACCGCAGGACCTAACGTATTCAGGCGAACGCGTGTCGCTTGAAATCGGCGACGCCAACCAGTTTCGCGAATTCGTCACCGTCAGCCGGGGCACGAAAAAAGGCGGCGGAACGACGCGTATTGGCAACCACAACATGTTCATGGCCTATGCGCACGTGGCGCACGATTGCCAGGTCGGGAACCACACCATTTTTGTAAACGGCGGAACGCTGGCCGGGCATGTCAGCGTGGAGGACCACGCCACCGTCGGCGCGTTTTGCACCATTCACCAATTCTGCCGCGTAGGGCGTTACGCGTACATTGCAGCGCTCACGGCCATCACCCAGGATGTGCCGCCATTTTCTAAGGTGGTGCAGGCGCGCGACGTTCGCTCCTTTGGCGTGAATACGGTGGGGCTCGAACGGCACGGTTTCACGCCGGAACGCATCAAAAGTATAGAGCGCGCTTACCGGCTGCTCTTGCGATCCAAGCTGAACACCACGCAAGCGATTGAACAAATGCGCTCCACTCTGAACGGTTCAGAGGATGTGTCCGAATTGATTCATTTCATCGAAGCCGCCGAGCGCGGCCTGATTAAGTAGACGAATCAAGTAAACGACATGACCCAGACAAACACCGCCCCCGCCACCGGATGGGGCTTGATTGCCGGCAACGGGAAGTTTCCGTTTCTTGTGCTGGAAGGCGCACGCAGCCGCGGCATCGATATGGCGGTGATTGCCATTCGCGAGGAAGCGTCTCCCGAGCTCGAGCGTGTCGCGCGCCGGTTTCATTGGGTGAGCCTTGGCGAGCTGACGCGCACCATCGAGCTGCTGCGCGAGGAAGGCGTAAAACAGGCGGTGATGGCGGGCCAAGTGAAGCACAACAAGATTTTCAGCGCCATCCGTCCGGACTGGAAGCTCGCGAAGCTTTTGCTGTCGCTCTCGAAGAAAAACACCGACTCGCTGATCGGCGCCGTGGCGCGTTTGCTGGAAGAAGAGGGAATTCAGTTGGTCGATTCGACCACCTTCCTCGGCGCGCTGCTGCCGGAGAAAGGCGTGCTCACGCGCCGCGCGCCCAATGAGGAAGAATCAGCGGACATCGCCTACGGCCGCGAAATTGCCCAGCGCCTTGCCGAAGTGGACTTGGGCCAGACCGTGGTGATTTCCGGGCGCGCTTGCGTGGCCGTGGAAGCGATGGAAGGAACGGACGAAACCATAGAACGCGCTGCGCGTCTTACAAATGGGAAGCGCCTGGTTGTGGTGAAAGTCAGCAAGCCCTCGCAAGACATGCGTTTCGACGTGCCCGTGGTCGGCATGGACACCATCGCGGTAATGCGGCGCTCGAACGCAACTGCTCTGGCCATCGATGCGCGGCGGACGCTGCTGTTCGACCGCGAGAAGCTGCTTGCCGAGGCAGACCTGGCAGGCATGGCCATCGAGGCGTTTGAAGTTACAGATACCACCACGGATACGACCAAAGACGCGGCGGGCGCATCAGAGAAAGACACGCAAATTGCATCTCATAACGTTCAGGGGAAGGGTCAGCTTTGACTGACAAGAAAATTCGTGTCGGCGTGGTCGGCGTGGGCGATTTTGGGCGCAACCACGTGCGCGTGTTCCATGATTTACCGGGCGCGGAGCTCGTCGGCATTCATGACGCGGATCCGGAGCGAGCGCGGCAAATCGCGGCGGAATTTGACACCCAGGCGTTCTCCAACGTCGCGCAGCTCGCCGAACAGATCGACGCGGCCTGCGTCGCCGTTCCGACCAACCTGCACGCGCGCATCAGCTCGGAACTGCTCGAGCACGGCGTGGACGTGCTGGTGGAAAAGCCCATCGCGTCGTCCGTGGCCGAAGCCGACCGGCTGATCGCCGATGCCAAGAAGGCCGGGCGCATTTTGCAGGTAGGACATCTGGAGAGATTCAATCCCGCGGTCGTTGCCCTACAGCAAATCGTGGCGCGTCCGCTTTTTTTCGAAGTGCATCGACTCGGCGTTTTTTCACCGCGCAGTTTGGACGTGGACGTGGTTTTTGACGTGATGATTCACGACCTGGACGTGCTTCTTTCGCTGCTGAAGTCGCCCGCGCGGGACATTCAAGCCGTGGGCATTCCCGTGCTGACAGACAAAGTCGACATCGCGCATGCGCGCATCGAATTCGAATCCGGCGCCGTGGCGAACGTGACGGCGAGCCGCGTTTCCACCGAGCGCGTGCGCAAGCTGCGATTTTTCCAGGCGCGCGAATATATCTCGGTGGACTACACCCGGCAGGACGTGACGCGAATTAGGGTCACCGGAGAAGGATCCCAACCGGCTATCGACTTTGAAAAAGTGCCCACGGAGCGCGAGGAGCCGCTCCAGGCGGAGCTGCGCTCTTTCCTTGCCGCCGTGCGCGAGCGAAAAACGCCTCTCGTTGACGGCGAGGCCGGGCGCCGCGCACTTGATCTGGCCGAACGCGTCATGGCCGGAATCATCGAGCATGCCAATCGCGTGACGCCGGAGCTTGCCGCCGCGCTGACAACAAAATGATTCCACGCACCCTGGTTCCGGTAAAGATTTCGCCCGTTGAGAAGCAAGCCCCAAGCCAGAACGGGCATAGACGGACTTCTGCGCTTGATTCGCGCATCGTAGTGCCGTCGGATCTTCCGGCCGGCGAGCTCGACGCCCGCACTTCCATTCCTGTCCATTTGCCTCTCGACGTGCTGGCGAGCCGCATGCTCATTCCCCGCGACATGCCCGTGAAGCGCATGGATGGGTCCACTCCGTCGATTCCGACGCATGTTCCGCTCGAGGTTCTGGGGACGCGCACCGTGGTGCCAGCCGAGGCAAGACTCGAAGAATCGTTTCAACCCGCGCCTCCGCTGCCGGTGGGCATTTTCGCGGACGTTCTTGAGCCGGACCTGTTCACCACCGGAGAAGTGAACTTACTTGCGAGCCCGGAGGATCCGAACAAGCGGGATTGGCACTGGGTGGCACGTTCGTTTTCTTTGATCGTTCACGTCGCCGTCATTTTTCTGATTCTTTTTGCACCGAAGCTGTTCACGGCGAACCAGCCGGCGCAGGAGGTTGCGCTCGCGCGGCAGCAGCTTTCGACGGTGTTTCTTCCGCCGTCGGTAAAGGAAGTGCCCAGAGTGCGCCCACCGCAGGAACAGCCCAGCGACCGCATTCGTCTTGACCCGCGCATCCTCAAGAAACTCGCGCCTCCTGTGCCGCCCGCTCCCGAACCTTTGGCTGGCCCCAAGACTCCCGCGCCGCCGCAGCCGACGCCGGCGCAGCCCGCTGCGCCCGCGGCACAGCCTGCTAAGCCTACATTCCAGGCGCTGCAAGCCGCGCCACCACCCGACAATCACCATCTCAATTTGGATTTGCCGGATCTCTCGCCCGGGAAGGCGCTGCAACAGTCGGCGCAGCAGGCATTGCGCAACCAGAATAGCGGCACTTCCGCGGGGTTTTCTGAACTGATGCCCCAGGGACCAGGGACGCTGCCAAGCGGCAATGCTGGCCAGGGAATGCTGGGGGCCGGCGTGCAGATTCTTACGCCGACAGACGGAGTGGATTTCTCGAATTACTTGACGCGGTTGCTGGCGCGTGTGAAGCAAAACTGGGAATCGGTGATGCCGATCTCAGCGCGCATGGGCGATAAAGGCGTGGTGATGATGCGATTCCGCATTATGACCAATGGCAACATGCCCGGCCCCGACCCCGTGCTCGAACGCACCTCGGGCAAGGAGCCTCTGGACCGCGCAGCTGGCGCTGCCTTGACGGAATCCAATCCGTTCGAGCCGTTGCCTTCCGCCTATACACGGCCTTACTTCGAACTTCGCATTATTTTTCTCTATAACTTGCCGCTCGACTATAACTTCAATCAGTGAAGCTCAATCGCACCCAACTCCTCGGCGCGTTTCTACTGGCGCTTGCCATCCTGATTTATCTACTCGCCCGCTTTCGCGTCTTCCACCGATGAACACGCTGCGCCGCCTCGTGGTGATCTTTGGCCCGACGGCCTCGGGCAAATCGACGCTGGCTCTGGACCTCGCGCAGAAGCTCGATGGCGAAGTAGTCTGCTGCGACTCAACCCAGGTCTTCCGGCATTTCGACATTGGCACTGGCAAATTGCCGCCAGCGGAACAGAAGAGAATTCGCCATCACCTTGCGGACTTGGCTGAGCCGGAGGATGTGTTCACCGCGGGAGACTACCGCCGCCACGCCCTGCAAACCCTGGAAGAAATCTGCAATCGCGGCAAGCTGCCCATTCTGACCGTTGGCACGGGCCTCTATTTGCGAGCGTTGCTCGAAGGCCTGGACGACCTTCCGGGCCGCTCGGAAGCGCTGCGCGATCGCCTGCGGCAAAGGGCTGCCAATCGTGGGCCGGAATACCTGCACCGCGTCCTCGCCAAATGCGATCCCGTTGGGGCATCGCAGATTGCCAAGCGCGACGCGCAAAAGCTCATCCGCGCCATCGAATTGCGCCTGCTCACCGGTAAACCGGCGAGCCAGCTTCGCGGGAATCGAGCTGGCCTGAAGGGGTTCACCGTCGTCAAGATCGGCTTGATGCCCGAGCGCGAGAAGCTCTATGCGCAAATCGACCGGCGCGTCGTGGGTATGCTCGCATCCGGCTGGGTGGAGGAAGTTCGCAACCTGATTCGTCTGCAAGTTCCAGCCACGGCAAAACCGTTCACGTTCCTTGGTTATGCGCAGATCCGGGAACACGTTCTGCTCGAAGCGCCGCTTCCGCCAATTGTGCGCGAAATCCAACAAGCCACGCGCCGCTACGCCAAGCGGCAAATCACATGGTTCCGGCGCGAGCCGGATGTACATTGGCTCGAAGGTTTCGGCCACGAAGCAGAGATTCAACGTCAAGCATTGCAGTTTGCCAGCGAGCGCTGAGGCCTAACCGTACGGCGCCGTATTGGGGAACAGGCGCTGAGGAGCGCAATGCCGCATTTGCACCGTACATGTCCGTATTGTAAAATACCCCCCCACAACAGACAAATGGCTCTTCGCCGTCATAGCGCAACCAGACTCGATCGCCGCGACTGGATACACGCCGGGGTAGAGATTCTCTCATCGAAAGGCATGGACGCGGTTCGCGTGGAAGCCCTGGCAAGACGGCTCAACATCAGCAAGGGCAGCTTTTACTGGCATTTCAAGGACCGCTCCGACTTGTTGGAGGCTATTCTCGAGGAATGGGAGACCCGGCAGAGCGACTGGAACACCGAAGGAGAAGGCGTTTCAAACCCGGTGGAGCGCTGGGCGAGGCTGTTCGAGCTTTTCGCGCGCCCCGCCTACGCTCGTTTGGAAATGGCCATCTCTTCGTGGGCCAGGCAGGATGAGAAAGTCGCGCTACGCGTCGCGAGCGCCGATCGAAAGCGCATCGCCTACCTGTCCCGGGTCTTCTGCGAAATCGGCTTTACCGCAAACCAGGCAGCGGAATGGGCAAATGCCGCAATGTTTCTCTATCTGGGTTGGATGGATCGCATGACGCGGGACATCAGTCAGAAAGAATCCCAGCCGGCGCTTGCTGAATTGCTCTCCCGTTTCGTCCTGGCGGCATCGGCCCTGGCAAGCCAGGAAGCGCTGCAGTCGAGATAGGAACAAGGTATAATCATCAGCGAATGCGCAGCACATCCCGCGAAACCGCTGGCCCCTTTTCCTCACACGAATGAAATCGCCTTCACCCTTGGATAACGCCGAGCGCACCCTGCTTGTGGGAGTCGGCCTCAAGCAGCCGAGAAGCAGGGGCGGGAGCGGAGCGGTCGAAAGGCAATCCCTGGCCGAGCTTGACGAGCTGGCGCGAAGCGCTGGGGCCCGCGTGGTCGGCACACGGCTGCAGATGCGCGACTCGCTCGACCCGGCGACGCTCCTGGGCCGTGGCGCGCTCGCTGAATTGCAAGGCGAAGCGGAGCGCGTTGACGCCGGATTGGTTATCTTCGATCGCAATCTCTCGCCATCGCAGCATCGAAACCTCGAGCGTGGAATGGGTTGCCGCGTCGTCGACCGCACCCAGCTCATCCTGGACATTTTTGCGCGCCATGCGCAGAGCCGCGAGGGCCAGCTTCAAGTGGAACTCGCCCAGCTCAATTACTTGCTGCCTCGGCTCGCCGGTACTTCGCGCGAACTCTCCCGGCTTGGCGGCGGTATCGGAACGCGGGGCCCTGGCGAGCAAAAACTCGAAACCGACCGCCGCCGGATTCGCGACCGTATCGGCAAAATCGCGCAGGCCATCGAGGTGGTGCGGCGGCAACGCGCGCTGCGCCGCCGCGCGCGCCAGGGAGTTCCGCTCGGCACCGTCGCGCTGGTCGGCTACACCAACGCAGGCAAGTCCACCTTATTCAACGCGCTCACCCATGCGGAAGTGCTCACCTCGCCGAAAATGTTTGCGACCCTCGATCCAACGGTTCGTTCTCTGCGCTTGCCTTCGCGCCGCCGCGTGTTGCTTTCCGACACCGTCGGTTTCATTCGCGATTTGCCGCCGGGATTGATCGCCGCGTTTCGCGCAACGCTCGAGGAAGTGCAAGAGGCTGCTGTGATTCTGCAAGTTACCGACGTTTCCCATCCGCTGCACGCCGAGCAAGACGCGGAAGTGGAAAAAGTGCTGGCGGACCTCGGCGTGGCCGACCGGCGCCGCTTGCGCGTTTTCAACAAAATTGACCGGCTCGACCCTGCGGAACTCGAAGCTCTGCGCGAAGCGTGCGGGCGCGGCGCCTTTTCCGCCGAAAATCCGCGCGACAGAATCCTGGTCTCGGCTCAGACGGGAGCGGGCCACGAAGAACTCATCCGTTATATCGACCAAGCGATGCCGGTTGACCCGATTGTGGAGCGCCGTTTGATCGTGCCGATGACCAACGGCCGCGAACTCGCCATGATATACGCCTGCGGCCGTGTGCTGAATTCAGAAGTACTGGATGGCCAGATGCGTCTGCGGGCGGAAATGCCCGCATCCCTCGCCGCTCGTTTGGAGTCATTCGCTTCCCGGCAAGAAAGCTGATTTTCGTGGAAATGGGCTGCTTTTTGCGTGCAGGAACACGCTTTTTCGCCGCGACCGCTATTTACCGTTTGGTTTTTATGTGCCCTGAGCTTGTGCAAATTGCCATTGGCCGCACATTTGCATTGCAGGATGTCGCCGAAGGCCCTGCATCGGGTCCCGGCCGATGTATGCGGCTTGTTTTGTTAGGCATACAGGCCATTGCTCGTAGGACCCGATACGTACGCCTCGTGCAATCCCCCTTACTTGCCGGTTCTTAAACATCCTAATTTCCACAGCGATTTCCACAGTTGGTCAATGCGCGGTGGAGCCCGCTGGAACTAGGGCTGTAATGTACCCATCAGTAAACTGCAAAGTCTTCTCCCGAATCAGTTAAATTCAAGCGGCTCTTATCGGGTATGGCGCACGCAGCGCCCGCCGGATTGACTCCTTCGCACCGGAGCACTATAGTGGCGCTATCTCCCGTCCCTCAGCGGCGAGGGAGTTGCACGGCCGAGGCCCGAACATGAATCTGCCGAACAGTCTGACCATCCTCCGCATCTTCTTCGTGCCGTTGCTCGTCGTGGTTCTCTTAACCCAACAACCCAACTGGGATTTCTGGGGCCTGTCCGTGCATTTTGAGGTTTGGGGTGTGCTGATTTTGCTCGCGGCGGCGGCCACCGATTCCGCGGATGGCTACTTCGCGCGCAAACGCTCGGAGATTACCACTCTCGGAATATTGCTCGACCCCATTGCCGACAAGCTCTTGATTTCCGCCGCGTTTATTTCTTTGGTGGCGATGGGGCTGGTTCCGGCGTGGATGGTGGTCATCATCATCGGACGAGAATTTATCGTGATGGGTTTGCGGAATATCGCGTCCGCCGAAGGGCTGGTGATTCCCGCATCGCCGCTCGGCAAGACCAAGATGGTGTTGCAAGTGCTCGCCGGGTGCATGGTAATTTATTCCGCGCGGCACGCGGGCATAAGACTACTCGCGCTCGTTCTGCTGTGGATGGTGGTCATCAGCGCGGTCGTATCCGCCGTCCATTACTTCCTGATGTTTTGGAGCCAGGTAGACGACCGATTCAAGCGGCGCCAGAGCATCCCGCGGGTTATCGAGCAGAAGAAAAATCCTCAAGATGTTCCCACTCCGTAACGACGAGAAGCGCTCACTTCTGCAAATCGCAAGAAGAGCTATCGAGTCTGCGCTGACGCACGGCGCGGCGCCCGACGTTTCTGCTGCCACCGGAAATCTGGCGGCGCTTCGCGGGGCGTTTGTCACCTTGCGGCGGCGAGGACGCCTGCGCGGATGCATCGGCCGTGTGGCTTCTGTCGAGCCACTCGCCCTTGTCGTTGCCGAATGCGCCGTGGCGGCGGCAACCGGCGATCCGCGATTTCCTCCGCTGGAGGCCGGGGATCTGTGCGAACTGCAAATTGAGTTGTCGGTTCTATCTTGCGCTCAACGAGCCACGCCCGAAGAGGTGCAGCCGGGAATTCACGGCCTGGTTATTTCACAAGGAGACCAGTCGCGAGGAGACCGGCGCGGCGTCCTTCTGCCGCAGGTGGCGGCGGAACATCGCTGGTCGCGGGAGCGTTTCTTGGAGGAAACGTGTCAGAAGGCCGGACTTGCTCCAAACTCATGGCAAAGCTCGGACACGCGCATCGAGATTTTCACTGCCGAGGTTTTCTCCGAGGCGGATGACGCGGCGCCGTCAGATGACCCGTCAGATGACAATGACTCGGCCGCGAGCCCCGGCGCCTATTCCAGCTCGCAATAGTCCCCATCGTAGATTTCCCGCAGGCTGAACGTGATCAGCACCGTGGAAGAATTTGGCGTGGCACGCAGAACGATGCCCTCACCAAGCACCTCCCGCGGCAGATCTTTCCCCGTGTAATGGCCCGGAGCGGCGCCGAAGCCGTAGGCTTCGGTGCCCATATTGGGCGTCTGGTAGACGGTGCTATCGCCATTGCTCTGGTATCGAAAGACGCGGAAGTAATCTCCGACTTTTACGCCTTGATTGCTACCGAGATTGACGTATACCACGTCGTTTGTTCCCGACGTACTCCGGTAGGCCTTGCCCGTGACAATCATCGCCTTCTTCTTGCCGCTCTCCGGAGCGAATCGATCGAAAGTGGCTTCCGGCTTTAGCTCCGGTACCGCGCGCTCGGCAAACGGCTCAACAATGTCCCCTCGCTGCATGAATTCGCAGGAATTCGTTATTTGCGCAATCGAGGTATTCTGGTACGCCACAAGCACTCTTATGCGGCCCTCGTCTTCCCACATCTGCCCCATGGCCTTCAACAACTTGGGCTGCGCCGCAAACCACGGCACGTCCATGTAGTCGGATATCGGGCGCATGACTGTAAACACGTCACCGGCCTTTACCCCTTTACTAGATCCTTGGTTGAGATAAACGCTGTCGCCTTCGTCGAAAGTGATCTTATAAAGCGATTGGTCGCCGGAGACGATTGCCGTGCTTCGAGACACGGGGCCGGTCGTCACCATTCCGGAGCAGTAGACGTCTCGCTGGGTCGTCAGGGGCAATGGCGCGTTTTGCTGTTGCCCCCAGGCGACAACTGGTAACAGTGCAAAAGACAGTGCCACGATCAGGGTATTCCTACGCATCTCGATCACTCCTTAGCCTGCAAATCGTATCGTAAATCTCCGCCGTAGCCCGGTGAGCGGACCAATCATTCCACCCAATGTTTCGACCGTAGCAAAGCGCCGAGGGAGGGTCAAGGCACTGTCCCATTGCGTTTAACGTATCGGGTAACGCATCCTAGGAAGCTTAACCCTGTACTTAAGAACAGGATGGCAAGAGCGCTTATCTTCGAGAAAAACTGTGTCTGCGGCGTAGTTGCCGCGCGCACCGCCGGCGATGCTCGGCGTCAAATCCGCCGCGCGCTGCGCTATACCGATACGGTCGAGCTGCGTTTCGACTGGCTCGCGAACGCCGAAGAGATCCGGCGGCTCCTCGCGCTGCTGAAAAAGAGCCGCATCCCGCGCCGCGCGACGATGATCGCGACCTGCCGGCGTCGTGAAGCGGGCGGGAAGTTCCCAGGCGCAGTGGCGGCGCAGATTTCTCTGCTGGGTTCCGCGATTAACGCTGGCTGCAACTGGGTTGATTTGGAAATCGAAAGCATCGGCGCGATTCCCGCGTTTACTCTCGATCTATATACCTCGACCGCGAAGCGCATCGTTTCCTATCATGATTTTCGCGGCACGCCGAATCCGCCCCGTTTGGCAAACGTCATGCGCCGCATGAAGCAGATTTGCGAAAGCGCGGGCTGCGACGCGATCAAAATTGCCGTGAAGTGCGATTCTCTCCGCGCGAGCCTCCGTCTCCTCGCACTCGCGCGCCACTCCCCGAATGTCATCGCTGTACCCATGGGAGACGTCGTCACGCCCGCGCGCATCCTTGCGCCGCGCCTCGGCAGCGCCCTTTCCTACGCGCCTGTCGACGAAGCCACCGCGCCCGGCCAAATCCCCCTCGCAGAATTGCATCAGCTCTATCGCGGCGGCAACGTGACCCCCCACACGCGCGTTTACGGAGTGATTGGCAATCCCGTCGCGCATTCGCTTTCTCCCATCCTTCATAATGCGGGTTTCCGCGCGCGAAAAATCGACGCGCTTTATCTTCCTTTTCGCGTGCCCGATTTGAAGGATTTCTTGCAAGCCGTCGAGCCTCTCGGAATTGCCGGCTTCAGCATCACCCTTCCGCACAAGGAAAAAATCCTCGCGCATCTGGATCACATCGACCCACTCGCTCGGTCGATTGGCGCGGCAAACACCGTCGTGGTCAAGGCGAACGGAAAACTCTTCGGATACAATACGGATTCCTTGGGCGTGCTCCGTGCCCTCGAGGGGCGATTGCCGCCGCGTGGCAGCCGCGTGTTAATTCTCGGCGCGGGAGGCGTCGCGCGAGCTGCGGCATTCGCGCTCGCAGGAGCAGGCGTCTCGGTTGCAATTTGCTCGCGGCGCCCCGAACGCGCACGGCAGCTTGCGCGTGCCGTGAAGGGAGAATCAGTTCCGTGGCCAGCGCTCCGAAAAGAGTTTTTTGACGTCATTATCAACGCAACGCCCGTGGGCATGCATCCGCGCGAAGATGAGTCTCCCCTCGCGCTGCGGGAGCTGAACTGCCGTCTGGCGTTCGACACGGTTTATCGCCCGCGAAAAACGAAATTCTTGCAGCTCGCCGCAAAACGCGGCATCGAAACGGTGTCGGGCCTGGAAATGTTTTTGGCGCAGGGCATCGCGCAGTGGGAGATTTGGACCGGCCAAGCCGCGCCGGTGGCGGCGATGCGCCGCGCGGTGCTCGAAGCTGTGCGCCGCGACGAACAAGAAAACGTAAAATGATCGAACCCGACTTCAACACATTTCGCAAGCTCGCACGCAAGGGCAATTTCGTTCCGGTCTACGAAACCATGACCGCCGATTTGCTCACCCCGGTGGCCGCGTATCTCAAGCTTGCGCGCACCGCGAGTTATTCGTGTCTGCTCGAAAGCGTCGAAGGCGGCGAAAACACTGCGCGCTACACATTCCTGGGCGTCGACCCTGCCGAAGTATTTCGCTCGCGCGGACGCTCATGCGTCATCGAAACGCGGAAAGGCTGCGAGAATATCCAGGCCAATCCCATCGACGTGCTGCGCAGCCGCATGAAGCGCTACCGTCCGGTTCGCATCAGCGGCCTTCCGCCGCTGGTCGGCGGCGCCATCGGATATTTCGCGTACGACATGGTCCGCCTTATCGAGCGCATTCCCTCGACCGGCGACGACGAGCTCAAGCTCGACGATGCCGTGCTGATGTTTTTTCACGGCCTCGTCGCCTTCGATCACGTGCAGCACCGCGTGTGGATCGTCCGCAATGTGTTCACCGACGAGCCCGGAACTTTGCGCGCCAAATACGACGCGGCCTCGCGCGAGATCGCCCGCATCCGCCGCCAGCTTGAGCAGCCCCTCCCGAGGCTGCCGAAAAAAACGAAGCGCGCGGCGCTGCGCTTCACCTCGAACTTCACCAAGACGAAATATATGGCCGCCGTCAGCCGCGCTAAGGAATACATTCGCGCCGGCGATATTTTTCAAGTCGTCCCCAGCCAGCGATTTTCCGCGCGCACTTCTGCCGACCCCTTCGAAATCTATCGCGCCCTGCGCGTCGTGAATCCCTCGCCGTATCTTTATTTCTTGCGCCTCGGCGACGTTTCCGTCGTGGGCAGCTCGCCCGAAATGCTCGTGAAAGTGCAGGGCCGCGACGCCTTCTATCGCCCTATCGCCGGCACTCTTCCGCGCGGCCGCGACGCCCACGAAGATCAAGCCCTCGAAAAAAAGCTTCTCGCCGATCCCAAGGAGCGCGCCGAACACATCATGCTCGTGGACCTCGGCCGCAACGACCTCGGCCGCGTCTGCGAATACGGCACCGTGAAAGTCGAGCGCCTCATGTTCGTCGAGCGCTACTCCCACGTCATGCATCTTGTTTCTAGCCTCCGCGGCAAGCTCCGTGAAAATATCGATTGCCTCGACGCGCTCATGGCCTGCTTTCCCGCCGGCACGCTCAGCGGCGCGCCCAAAATTCGCGCCATGGAAATCATCGACGAGCTCGAGCCCGCCCGCCGCGGCATTTATGCCGGCGCGATTTTGTATCTCGATTTTTCCGGCAATGTGGATTCGTGCATTGGATTGCGCACGCTGGTCGCCAAGGACGGAAAAGTTCATATCCAGGCCGGCGGCGGCGTGGTCGCCGATTCCGTTCCCGCGAAGGAATATCAGGAATCCATCAACAAGGCGCGTGCGGTGATGGTTGCCGCCGAAATCGCGCATAGCGGAAAGCAGCGCCCGCGATGAAGTCTCGCATCAAAGGTTTTCGTCAATGATTCTCTTGCTCGACAACTACGACTCCTTCACCTACAACCTGGCGCAGTATCTCGGCCAGCTCGGTCAAACGCTCGCCGTCCGCCGCAACGACGAAATCACCCTCGACGAAATCGACCGCATGCGTCCCGAGCGCATCATCATTTCTCCCGGCCCCTGCACGCCGCGCGAAGCCGGCCTGAGCGTGCCCATCGTCCAGCGCTTTGCCGGAAAAATTCCCATTCTCGGCGTCTGCCTAGGCCATCAGGCCATCGGCGACGCCTTCGGCGGCAAAATCGTCCGCGCGAAAAAAATCATGCACGGAAAAACCAGCAAGATTCACCACGACGGCAAAACCGTTTTTCGCGACCTGCCACAGGATTTCGAAGCCACGCGCTACCACTCTCTCATCGTCGAACGCCGCTCCCTCCCGCGCTGCCTCGAAATCTCCGCCGAAACCGCCGACGGCGTCATCATGGGCCTCCGCCATCGCAAATTCCCCGTCGAAGGCGTCCAGTTCCATCCCGAATCCGTCCTCACCGCCGACGGCTTCCATCTCCTCCGCAACTTCCTCTCACTGTAAGCCCGGTTTTTCGGGTGCCCCATGCTCGTTTTTTGAGCATGGGATTGCCTTATGCACTTCATTCAAGAGGATCAATCTGGATCAGAACATCTCCCCTGCCCTGATAGAAAGAGTAACTGCTCCACGGCCAGTCTTTTGGGTCTTCCACCAAACGCCGCTTAAGCGGGTTCGCATGCATATATGCGAGTTTCTCGATTTTCTTCTTGCAGCTCCAGACGTTGAAGTCGTAGAAACGATGCTGCCAAAACGGTGACAATCGGTCACTGACTCCAAACTTATGCCGCAACTGATGCGACGTGCGTTGCTTGAGCATCTTTAGTACGGTCGATGGGCTGCAGCGACTGGGCTCGGAAATGAGCAGGTGAATGTGCTCCGGCATGACTACGTATCCGATTAGTGCGAAGTTATATTCCTGCCTAACCTGATCTAGTCCACGGACCAATACGTTTCGAGCCTGCACCGATGCGAGCAGGGGAAGCCGCTGATAGCAACTAAAAGTAATGAAGTGCAGGTGATGGAGCCCGTAGACGCGTTTCAGACGCTCTGGCATGGGAGACGAACAACCCATGCTCACAGGACGAGCATGGGGCACCCGCAAATTCCTCTCGTTGTAATTAGGTCACTGCAGCGGCGGCTTTCAACTCCACAACAAATCACGATGTTAACATACGAGTTGATGTTCAATCGATATAGCATGCGACTTTTCTCTATTTCAATGTTAGGTACATTGCTTTCTACGGGCGCTTTCGGTCAAACGACCCATAAAATCCCGTTCACGACGGCCGGTATCCGTTCGATTGTTGGACGAAACATCTGCGATTTTGAGGGGCAACAAACTATGGCGGGCGACGGCGTGGACCTGGATCTCAAGAAGGAGTATGCCGTCGAGGATCTGGTGAGCGACAATGGTGCGTTGTGGGGTGTTTTCCTCCTAAGGAAGCCTACTCTGAGGTGCGGCATTGTTGACGCTTCTCTTGATGTTTCATCTTTGATTCGGAAAGGCGAAGAAGTGGCATTCAAATGCTACACGGCGCACGAAGGCGGCACGACGTGGCCCAAGTGGGGACATATCATTGGTTTGGCGGACAATCAAAACGGCATCAAGCGAGTCGCCAAGGCCCGGCTAGCTTGGAGAGTGGACGTCAAGGGAAAGCGCTTTGAGGAGCTAAAAGGACAATCAGTCACCTGCGATATGACGGGGTATGACGACTGAAGTCGTTTTTCACTTCCACTCTAGCCCCGCCAAAATATTCGCGTAAATCTCCATCCCCGACGGCGTCATTATGGGCCTCTGCCATCGCAAATTCCCCGTCGAAGGCGTCCAGTTCCATCCCGAATCCGTCCTCACCTCCGAAGGTTTCTCCCTCCTCCGCAATTTCCTCACCTTGGTTCGATAATCCGGCCGCTAGCTATCAGCGCTTTTCCGCATCTTCTATCCCTTTCCTGGTTTCTTGATCGGAAGTCATTATGCGAGGTTCTGGATGCAAGGATAGCTTTTCCTTCCAGCCACCGTTCTGCGGGCTACCAACTGTCAAGCTCAGCAGGGACAAACCAACGCGGCCCTTAAAATAGCCAACGGCTGTCGCGTTCGATATCGGAGACATCTGAATTTCAATATTCCAAGCATTCAAAGTCCATTTCGTTATGCGGTAAACGCTAACCCCCTGATCGTGCAGAATTGTATCGGCCGGAGATACGCGAGCGCAGAACCCAGTTGAATTAGCGCGGAGATCGAGTCGGGTGAAAGTAAGTTGGTCGCTGTCGAAACCGATCCATACTCCCACGAGATCTTTTGCAGTCGGTGGCGGGGCTTTTTTATCCGCTGTGGCGCCGCCGCTCCTTTGTGCCCCAATGACGGCTACTAGCGCAAACAAACCGCACGCCAATAACAACCGAGCACGCATATAGCCTCCCCGAGTCTTGTCATTCCGAGCCTGCCTGCTCCAGGCGGGGAATCTGCTGGTTCTTCTGCTTTTCACTTCCACTCCGCGTTTGCCAAAATGTTCGCGTAAATCTCCATACCTCGCCATAAATTTCCAATCCGCAAATTCTCGTTCGGGCTGTGCTGATTGTCGTCGAAATTCGCGATCGGCACTCCAACCACCGGCAACTTCAGGTCCGCGAAGATGTACATCGGCACGCTCCCGCCAAGCAGCGGCAGTTTCACGGCAGGCTCGCCCGCGCCTTCATCCACCGCGCGCATCAACGCCTGCGACACCGGCAAAGCCATCGACGTGCGCGTCGACGGATACCCGTGGTCATGCGCCACCTTCGCGATGCGCGCATACTTCAGCCGCTCGCTCGTCGTGGGGTCGTGGTCAATAACGTGATAACCCTGCTTGCGAATGTGCGCCACCAATCGCTCAAACTCCTGCTCCGGCCCGGCGTTTTTCACCAACCGCATGTCCAGCGAAGCCGTTGCTTCGTCGGGAATAATCGTCTTGGCCTGCGCGCCGCTCCATCCGCTTTCCAGGCCGTCGATATTCAGCGAAGGCTCGTTCAGCAATTCCAGCAGTTTTTTCCCTCCTCCGTCCGGCGCAGCTAAACCAAAAGTCCGCAACAGCTTCGCGTCGTTGTCCGGAGCCTCGGCAATCGCTTTGCGTTCCGCCGGCCCCAGCGGCGCCACATTGTCATAGAATCCCGCAATCACCACGCGCCCCTCCGCGTCTTTCATGCTCGCCAGCAACTGCGCCAGCCGCATCGCCGGATTCGGCGCCCAGTTGCCATAATGTCCGCTGTGCAACGGATGCAGCGGCCCGAACACGGTGATGCGCACGGAAATCACCCCGCGATTGCCAAAGAAAACGAGCGGCCGCCCGCTCTGGTCGATCGGCCCATCGGCGGTGATCAGCACGTCTCCCGTGAAAAGCTTCTTGTGCGCATCGACCGTCGCTTCCAGGTGCGGCGAGCTGTCCTCTTCCTCGCCCTCGAAAATCACCTTTAGGTTCACGGCCATCGGAATGTTGTTCGCGTGCAGCGCGTCGACTGCAGTTAAGATACCAATGATCGGAGCCTTGTCGTCGGCGCTCGCCCGCGCATAAATTCGCCAGTCGTCTTTGTAACTATCCGCCTTGTCCGGGAAGGGAATCAGCTTCCCGCCCGCATCAATTGAATCCGTGCGCAGCGCCGGCACAAACGGTTTCGTGTCGGTCCATCCCGTCGGCTCCACGGGCTGCCCGTCGTAGTGCGCATAAAAAAGAATCGTATGCTTCGCGCCCGGCGAATCCAGTTCGCCAAACACCACCGGCCCGCGCCCTTCGGCGGTGGGCAGCTCTTGCACCTGAAAGCCGCGCGACTTCAGCATCGTTTCAATCTGCACGGCGTTGCGCTCAATATTCGGCGCGTCCGACGCCACGTCGGGAATCGACAGCAGGTCCACGAATTCGCCCATGATTTGCGGCTCATGCGCCACGCGATACTCCCGCACCACCGCCGTCACCCTCTTCGCGTCCGCCCCCTGCGCCCCCGCGGATGTGCGCTTCACAGCGGGTTCTTTCTGTGCCGCCGGCCCCGCCTTCGTCACGCAAGCAGGAGCCGGTCCCGCCGCCCGCGTTTGCGTGGTTGTCGCCAGAGTCATCGCTGCCAAGAATGCCAAAATCATCGCGATGCGTTTCATGGATTATCGCTCCTCGCGCGATGCTATCATGCACCGTGATGTTTCTAGAACACCAACGCCGCGCGAGAATAAAAGCCGCGGCCATCCGCTTCGTGATTGCTTTTTTGTTCGCAGCTGTCGCGACTGGCTTAAGTGCACAAAACGTCTCCTTTCCGGGAACTCGCTCCCAGTCGAAGTCACCCGACGGCCGTTTTGTGATCAAGAATTTCGACAGTGATACGGAAAACCCGGCGCACACTCTCACGTTGATCGACCGCCGAAAGGGTTCAGAGGTCAAAATTTATCAGTACGGACGCGGCGTGGACGTTCTATGGTCCCCAAATTCGAAAGCCTTCATCATAAGTGACCACGAAGGGAGTGACGCGTCGCACCCAGTTCTCTTTACGGAGCCGTGGAGTACGAGCCGTACGGATTTGCGGGAAAAGCTTATTGATTTTCTGCGTCCCAGAAACGAAGCGAAGAGTGTCCTCGACAATGGCCACGTATACATCACTGCCGAACGCTGGCTGGCCAGTAACAAGATTCTTTGCAAAGTAACCGGGTATGGCGATGCGGATCCCAAGGGGTTCACCAGGCACTACGTCTATGAACTAGGCGGCAGCTTCCACTCTTACAAGTGACGGGCATCCAGGCTCTGGGCTCGACTTGTTGTTATCGTAGTGAAAATTCTTACGTTTCCTTCCTCCTTGCGCCGCTTTGCGCGCAAACCGTTTTCCTCCTTGCCTCCGTGCCTCTATCTTTCGCTCGACACTGACTATTGACCGCCGCTCCGTGTTTTCCGGTCCCGTCGCGGCGAAAACCACTCCCGCCTCGGCAGCAGCGAGCGCCGCAAAGAATGCCAAAATCATCGCGCTGCGTTTCATGGATTATCGCTCCTCGCGCGATGCTATCATGCACCGCAGCGTGCCATAGGGAAGAAGATTGCTAACAGTACGAACGGCGCTCGGTGCCCAGCGGAGATGCGTGTGTCATCACAACTGGCTAGCAACGCAGATATATTTGCCGCTGCCATCCTTTTCGCGTGCGCAACTTCGTTAGTGCTGTTGGCCAACGTCTTGTTTTACAGGATGATCGGCCAGATAAACGTCAAACTTCCTGAAGATCAAAGGATAGGCTACCTTTGGTTCACCCTCGGCAAAAATGCCAAAGTATTGCGAGAGTATCGCCGTCTATACCCGTCCGGCCGCTTGCACGTGTTGGCTGTTCTTTCCTTTATTGTGGCTCTTGCCTTCATACTAGCGGCCGCTTGGAAGTTCGGATTCTTTGATTTTAGCCATTTGCGACAATAACGCGGAGCTGCATATACGTTACTCCGTCCGCAGCGCCACCATCGGATCCGCCTGCGCCGCGCCGATTATAAGCACTTCGATCGCCTAGATCGTTCTCTCCTCCCTCCGTGCTTCCTTGCCTCTTATGTCCTCCAAAAGGGCCACTTTTGGCCCCTGATGAATGCCTATACGAATGGCTCAAAACTTCCCCCGTTTTTTCCCGTTTTTTGAGAATTGGCCTGGTCGCGCTATGCAGCCGCGATCTCAGTCCGCCGGCATGGTATGTACTCAAAACCTCGTTTTGCGGGCGTTTCTTGAAAAACAGAAAATCCGCCTCCTCGCAAATCGTCAAAAAAGGCAATTTTCAATGGCCTGCTTCACCAGGCCAATTTCGGCCGATTTTGCTCGTGGAAAGAGACAATTTGGCCGGATTGGCCTGTTCTAGTACCGTGGCCTTATGCGCATCGCAATTTCGCTTTTCATTCTCTCGTTGACTTTGCACCGTCTCATCGCTAAATTACTCCCGCACGCACTACGAAAGGCAGTCGCCCTATGAGAATCATTAAGCCTCTCCTTTAAGTCCTGGCCGGAAGCGCAGTGGCTTTCGCGCGCCGGCGTTCTGTTCTCGTTTTCCGATTCTTTTTTTTCAACTCATTCTCTGAAACTGTTTTCAGTTTTTATTTCTTGCGCCGCAACTTCAGCGGAAAAAATTGCGGCGCATCACAGCGGAGAAATTGCACATGGGCAACTTTGCTTTGGAAGTTGAAAACTTGGCGAAGGTCTACGAACGGCGCGGCCAGAAGCCGGTGCGCGCGGTGGACGGAATCTCTTTTTCCGTGCCACGCGGAGAAATTTTTGGATTGCTTGGCCCAAACGGCGCGGGAAAAACCACGCTGCTTAAAGTGCTGACCACGCTGCTGCGTCCCACCAGCGGCGGCGCGCGCATCGAGGGATTCGACGTGGTGTCGCGGCCGCTGGAAGTGCGCAAGCGCATTTCGATGGTGCTGCAGGAGACCGCGGCGGAATTGTTTCTGAGCGTGCGTGACAATTTGCTGACGTTCGCGCGATTTCACGGCCTGGATTCGAAAATGGCGCGTCGGCGCGCGGAGACGGTGATGGACAAATTCCAGATCGCTTCGTACGCGGAGCAAAAAGTGCAGGACTTGAGCGGAGGCTCGCGGCGGCGCGTGCAGGTTTCCAAGATGTTCATGGTGGATACGCCGCTGATTTTTCTCGATGAATTTTCGACCGGCATGGACCCGATTTTGAAGCGCGCGGTGATGGGATATTTGCGCGAGGAGTCGGCGAAGGGACGCACCATCGTGCTGACCACGCAAATCCTGAGCGAGGCGGAGGAGTTGTGCGACGACATTTTAATCATGAATCGCGGCAAGCAGGTGGCGCGCGGCGATTTGAATGCGCTGAAGCTGCTCTCGGCCGGCGTGTATGAAATTTCGCTGACGTTTGCAGAGCTGCCCGCGACAATTGCGGAGGATGTAGCGCTGCTGAAGCCGCTGCGTTCGCACGTGGATGGGAATACGATCGAAATCTCGCTGAAGGTGGAAGAGGCCAACGTGCTCGATATCGTCGGCGACCTTTCGAAGAAGGGCCGCGTGCTGCGCGTGGAAGTGAGCGGCGCGAGCTTGGAGGATATTTTCGTCGAGCTGACAAAGGAGGCGTGACGACCAAACGCGGTGACCAGAAACGAAAACGCTCCACGGCGACGTGACTACCTTGCGCGGATAAAGCGCGCAAAAGGAAAAAGGCAAGACGGCATTTCTCTTTTAAGGGACGGAGGGCCGATGAAGACGATCGGCGTTGCGAGAAATGCATTGCGCGCAGGGCAGCGGAAGGTGGAAGAAGAAAGTACAGGTGGAAGAAGAAAGTACAGCAGGATTTTATCTTCATGCATTCGCGAAGTTGACGAAGGAGGCGTGACATGGGTCCGCTGGCAGCGGTTGTTTATCGGGAGATCAAAATTCGCTCGACCAACATGACATTTATGTTTTTCGATTTGTTCTACCCGTTGCTGTATCTGCTGATGTTCGGCGTGGGCGTGAACGCGGCGCTGGGCACGCCTTCGCTCGGCGCGGGAATCGATTACAACTCGTTCTTCCTCGCTGGCGTGCTGGGCATGGCCAGCTTTGGCATTGCCACAACGAGTTCGTGGTCGTTTTTCCTGGACCGTGACAACGGAATTTTTTACGAGATGCTGACGTATCCGATGCGGCGTTCGGAATACTTGCTGGGGAAAGTGCTGTTCAACATCTGCATTGGAATCGTGCAGGCGGTGATCACCATTGCGCTCGGCTGTCTGCTGCTGAAAATTCATTTGCAATGGCGGCTGTTGCCGATTCTGGCCGTGGGCGTGATCGGCGGCACGGCGGGGTGGTTTTTCTTCTATTCGATTTTCGCGCTGCGGATCCGGCGAAACGACGTGTTCAATAGCGTGGTGAACGTGTCCTATTTCGTTTTTCTTTTTGCGAGTTCGATGTTTTATCCGCTGGCGCCGCTGCCGAAATGGTTTCGCGTGACGGCGCTGGCGAATCCGATCACCTGGGAAGTGGATTTATTCCGCTACAGCTCGATTGGCGTCGGCGTGCCGCGCGCGGTGCTGCTCGAGAGCGCGGGGTTCGTGCTGTTTGGCCTGGCGAGTTTTGCGTACGCGGTGAGAAGTTTGCGCGAGCAGGGCTAGAGACAGTGACAAGGGATATGCATTAGTGACAAGTAATCACAGCAGAAGCGTTAGGTCGCTTGACCAACATGTAAGCGATGAGTAGTGTGAGGTGACAGGTTCTGCCTTCTAGGGCTGCTTCAGTGAGTGTAGGTCTGCGATGCGTTTGATTGAATCGATCTACGAAGATATTCGCTATGCGCTGCGGATGATGCGAAGCAGCGCGGGGCTGACGGCTGTCGCGATTCTGTCGCTCGCGTTGGGAATCGGTGCGACGACGGCGATATTTTCCGTGATGTACGCATTGGCGTTCAGGCCGCTGCCCGTGGCGCATCCGGAGCAGCTGGTCTCGGTGGAAGGACAACTGGTTGGGGACAACCGCTATTCGTATGCGGAGTGGAAGGCATTTCGAGAACGGCAAAATATTTTCGCCGACGTTTTCGCTTACAACGACTTCGCTACGGCTCTCGAAATCAGCGATGGCAAACGGCAGCAGCATCAGGTACCCAGCGTTTACGTCTCAGGAGATTACTTCCGAGCGCTAGGCGTGCCAGCCATTTGGGGAAGGGTGCTGCAACCTTCGGATGACGAGCCCGGTGCAGCGCCCGTGTGCGTGCTTGACTATGGATTGTGGCGGCAAATGTACGACCAATCGAAAAATATTCTGGGACGGACGATCCTCGTGGATGGCCATGAATTCCAAATTGTTGGAGTGGCCCCGCGTTCTTTTTTCGGGATAGACCCCGGCTATAAGCTCGAGCTCTTCATGCCACTCGAGACGCAAATAACATACAAGGACTATCCACTGCTCTACGGACATCAGACACCATCGCTCGACGATCCAAACGCCACGTTGCTGAGCATCTTCGGCCGGTTAAGACTCGGGCAAAGCGTCAGCCAAGCCAACGCCGGTTTGCGCGTTCTAGGCACAGAACTCGCCAGCGAGTTATCGCCCAACGCCAAAAATGCCGCGGAGCGGTCGAGTTTTTCGGGACAGACCGTGGCGCGTTCCATTGCCAACGGGACTTGCGAGAGTTGGATGGAAAACATGGATGCGGTGCTGCTTCTGATGGCAATGGCCGCGGTCGCTTTGATCATCACGTGCGCGAACCTGGGCAATCTGCTGCTGGCGCGCGCCACGAAACGGCAGGCCGAGATTGCGACGCGACTGGCGCTGGGCGCGACTCGGTGGCGCTTGGTGCGGCAATTGTTGACGGAGAGCGTCGCGTTGTCGCTGATTGGCGCGGCGGCGGGGCTGGTGATCGAACGCTGGGGAACTCAAGCGTTGCTCTGGGCGCTTTCCTGGCCGCCCGACGACATACTCTCTCTCGATTTATCATGGGACGCGAGGCTCGTTGCCTTTGCCGTGGGCATCACGCTGTGCTGCGCGCTTCTGTTTGGCTTGGCTCCTGCCACTCGTGCGACTGGAATTTCCATTTATTCGGCGATGAACAACGGCGTGACGACAGGAAAACGCTCAAGCCGTTTTTCGAACTCTCTTCTCGTCGTCCTGCAAGTCGCTTTGTCCATGGCGCTGCTCGTCAGCGCGGGCTTGCTGGCGCGGACGCTGCACGCGTTCCTCACTGCCGACCCTGGCTTTGACTCACGAGGCGTTGTGACGGCACAGGCGGCGTGGAATGGCGCGGGCGAAAATGCGCAGCGCGCGGCGTTTGTTGGCCAGCAACTGCTAACGCAATTTCGTTCCGTCCCCGGAGTGATCTCCGCATCCTGGAGTCGCGTGGCGTCGCAGATGTACCTCGCGCAATTGACCGTTCGCAAACCCGGCAGCGCCGAGCGACATCTCGGCTCGTATAACATGTATGTTTCTTCTGATTTTTTCCGCACACGGCGCGCCGCGATGCTCGCGGGCCGGGACTTTAGTGACGCGGATACCGGCTCGTCACTCCCGGTAGCTATAGTTAGCAAAACCCTGGCGGAGATGCTTTTCCCGGGGCTGAATCCCGTCGGGATGAGGTTTCGCGAAGACGACAACAAGGGCAAAGGGCAGGACTACGACGTTGAGGTGATTGGCGTCACCGCCGACATGCAATATCGCCGGCCCGACTTGGCACCGCTTCCGATTTTGTTCAGGCCGGTGTCGCAGTGCGCCTCCTGCCTGGCAATGGGCGGTTACGAAGTACGCGTTGCCGGTGCGTTCCCCGAGATGGAAAAACGTCTGGAGAGTGCGGCGGCGACGGTCGACTCTCACGTCTCTCTGAAATGCGAGCTCCTGAGTAACATGTTCAACGGCGTTCTGCACCGAAATCGCGCCATGGAATTGATTGCGATGACTTTCAGTTTGTTCGTTGGATTGCTGGCGATGATTGGCGTGTATGGAGTGACGTCGTATGCGGCGTCGCAGAGAACGCGCGAGATTGGGATTCGCATGACGCTGGGCGCGCAACCGGGCGATGTGTTTCGGATGATACTCCGTGAAACGATTATTGTAGTTTTTATCGGCGTGGCGCTGGGCGTGGCGGCGGGATATGACGCGGCCAAGGCGATTCAGGGAATGCTGTGGGGAGTGAGCGCGAGCGATCCGTTGACGTTCGTGTTGGCAGGCTGCGTGATGCTGCTGGTGGCGGGAATTGCGGCGTTTTTGCCGGCACGCCGCGCGTCGAAGGCGGATCCGATGATTGCGCTTCGGTTTGAATAGGCTCGGTCGGAGCGGTTCTGTTTATCCTCGCGATGCATTCCCTTGGACTCGGGTGGCGCGCTCTGACTACCTTGCGCGGGTGAAGCGCGCAACAGGAAGAAAACACAACGACATTTTATTTTGTTCAAACAACACGCTGATTTGCGGCGCGCGTAAACGTTTGCGCGCAAGGCAGCGCAAAGCGGGAGAAAAACACCAGAACATTTGTTTCTCGAAACGCAGCGCGATCCTCCGAAGGCGGGAGCCACACGCGGCGACTTGACTACCTTGCGCGGGTGGGGCGCGCAAGAGAAAGAAAAGCGCAACCGCATTTTGTTTTGGAAACGCCGCGCGTAACGCGACGGTTGTTAGTCGGTGGCGGGTTTAGCGGCGGCGGCTTGGGTGAAACGGACGAAGGCGTCGAGCTTTTGGCGGGCGGCGCCGGAGTCGATGGATTCGGCGGCGAGATTAACGCCGTCGCGGAAATTTCCAGCGCGGCCAGCGGCGACGAGAGCGGCGGAGGCGTTGGCGAGAACGATGTCGCGTTGCGCGCCGTGTTCGCGATAAAGGAGCGAGCGGCCGAGAACTTTGTGGATGATTTCGGCATTGTGTTTGGCGTCGCCGCCGGCGATGGCTTCGCGGGGCGCGCGGCGGAGGTCAAAGTCTTCGGGCGCGACTTTGTACTGGCGAATGACGCCGGCGCTGAGTTCGGCGACGTGCGTCTCGCCGCTGAGAGAAATTTCGTCGAGGCCGTCGGCGCCGTGAACGACGAAGGCGCGCTTGACGCCGAGTTGCGCGAGCGCGCGGGTGAGAAGCTCGGTGAGATGCGGCGCGGAGACGCCGACGACTTGCGCGGCGGCTCCGGCGGGATTGGTGAGCGGGCCGAGCAAATTGAAAACGGTGCGCACGCCGAGAGCGCGGCGCACGGGCATGGCGTATTTCATCGCGGCGTGAATCGCGGGCGCGAAGAGAAAGCCGATGCCGATCTGTTCGATGGCCTGGCGGACGCGTTCGGGCGTCTGATCGAGCGAGACGCCCAGCTGTTCGAGAACGTCAGCGGAACCGCAGCGCGAACTCGCGGCGCGATTGCCATGCTTGGCGACGCGCACGCCTGCGCCGGCGACCACGAACGCGGCGGCAGTGGAGACGTTGAAGGTGTCGCAGCCGTCGCCGCCGGTGCCGGAGGTGTCGACGAGGATTTCTTCGGCGTGGCTGTGGCCCACGGGAAAAATCGGCGTGGCGTGGCTGCGCATGGAGGTGGCGAAGCCGACGAGTTCGTCGACGGTTTCACCCTTCATGCGCAGGGCGATGAGCAGGGCGGCGATCAGCGCGTCGTTGGCGTTGCCGGAGAGGATTTGCTCCATGGCGGCTTCGGCTTCGGCGCGGGAAAGATTTTCGCCGGCGATGATTTTTTTGAGGGCGTCGGGAATCATGCGCGAGCGTTCCTTACTTCGCTCTTTGGTTCCGAAGAAAGATTATGAGCTTTTGGCACAGCGATTTTAACACCATTGGGAGGCGAGTGAAGGTACGCAGGTGATCCGGGTTCTAGGCCCGCGTTTCTGAATTCTAGACAAATTTGCCGGGACGACTTTGCGCAGGCCCGGTCATTGGTGCAATGATTCGCATCCAAGGTTTGATACATCGGAGAGGAGGAAAGCGGTGCTGCGAACAGGAGGAGGAGGATGCCTAGGGGGAAGGCGTCTTGACAGGCAAGCGGGGGGTGTTCTATATGTGAGGTTGAAGAAAACGTTTTCCCGGATTCACGGAAAAGGGTTCGTTTAGCCTTCGTACTCCAAGCTACAGCAGGCTTTCGCTGCGGCCTGGAGCAGGGAACATTGTGAGGTGGTCATTCCTATGAAATCTCGGAATAGCATTTCGCGGCGGCAGTTTGTTTCTGGCGCGCTCTCTTCGGCAGCGATCGCGTGCATGCCAAAGATTGTGTCAGCGGCGGTACCAAATGGTTTGGCAGGCGCTCTTCAGGCCACGCAACGGCCGCGGATGGGCCAGAACCGGATTCCCATGCTGGTCACGCCGTTTCCGCTGGATCAGGTGCGGCTGCTCGACGGCCCGTTTCTGGAAGCGGCGCGGACGAATCAGCAGTTTCTCAATTCGATGCCGGAAGATCGGCTGGTGCACAATTTTCGCGTGACCGCGGGATTGCCGAGTTCGGCGGAGCCTTTGGGGGGCTGGGAGGACCCGAAATGCGAGCTTCGCGGGCATTTTACCGGACATTTTCTTTCCGCTTGCGCGCTCACCCATGCCGCTACCGGAGATGATGCACTCAAGACCAAGGGGAATGCGATTGTTGCTGACCTCGCGCAATGCCAGGAAAAGTTCGGCAATGGATATATCAGCGCATTTCCGGATGAGTTCTTCGACCGGTTGAGCGAAGGAAGAGGAGTCTGGGCTCCCTTTTATACCTTGCACAAAATCATGGCGGGGAACCTGGATATGTACACGTATTGCCAGAACCAGCAGGCGCTGGCGGTTGCAGAGGGTATGGCCCGGTGGATCGGTCATTGGTCGACAGGCATTAGCGACGCGCACATGCAGCGCATCCTGCAAACCGAATTTGGCGGCATCAATGAGTCATTGCTGAATCTGTTTGCGATTACCGGCCGAGGCGAGTATTTCGGAATCGCGCGCCGATTTGAGAAGACGGCTTTTCTGGATCCGCTGGCTGGCCATCGCGACGAACTGAAGGGACTGCACGTCAACACGCACATACCTCAGGTGATCGGCGCCGCGCGCCGGTATGAGCTGACGGACGAGCCTTACTATCATGAAGTCGCCAAGTATTTTTGGGACGAGGTTGTTGAGGAGCGTTCGTATGCGACCGGCGGTACAAGCAACGGAGAGGGCTGGCGCACGGATCCGGGCAACCTATCGACTGAGCTGAGTGTGTCGTCCGAAGAGTGCTGCTGCGGGTACAACATGCTGAAACTCACGCGGCATTTGCACCAGTGGACGGGCGATCCGCGCTATATGGATTATTACGAGCGGACGCTTTTTAATTCCAGGCTGGGCACGCAGCATCCGGAGAATGGCTTCAAGATGTACTATCTCCCGCTCGAAACAGGGTATTGGAAGTACTTCAATTCGCGTTTCAATTCGTTTTGGTGCTGCACGGGAACCGGCGCCGAGGAATTTTCGAAGTTCGGAGATTCGATTTACTTCCGCAACGATCACGACGTGTTCGTGAACCTGTTCATCGCGTCGGAGGTGCGTTGGCCGGAAAAGGGCCTGACCATCCGGCAAGACACACGCTTCCCTGAGCAGGAAGGCACGAGTCTGACGATAAAGGCGAGCGCGCCGGTCGAGGCAGGGATCAATGTGAGGATTCCCGCGTGGGCGGTGGACGGAGGTTCGGTCACGCTTAATGGACAACCGCTGCAAGCATTCGCGAGCCCGGGCAGCTATCTGAAGATCGACCGTACCTGGGCCGACGGGGACCGGCTGGAAGTGAAACTGCCGATGCGTTTGCATGGCGAAGGATTGCTTGGCGATCCGACGCAGCAAGCGGTTTTGTATGGCCCGATCGTGCTGGCAGGCCGCATGGGGCAGGCTGGTCTTACCGAGCAAATGCAATATGACATTGACAGCGGCCCCACGGAACTCGGACCTCGCGGCGCACCGGCAGGGACGATGACCGCGAACGTCAAATCCGAGGCCGAAATTCGTTCCGCGGCGTGGGTGGAACCAGTAGAAGGACAGCCCTTGACGTTCCGCACCGTCGGGCAACCCAGCGCCATGAATTTGATTCCTTTACATCGTGTCTTCGGTGAAAGATACGGCGTCTACTGGAAGGTTAGTCGACCCAATTGGTGGCAGAGCCAATCCGGGGCTTAATTGACAAAGCCATGAAAGATCCGCACAATTCCGTGGGGAGAATCGTTGAGTATTCATGAAGTTGCGAGGCGCGCCAAGGTTTCCATCGCCACGGTTTCGCGCACGATCAATGGCGTGCCAACGGTAACTCCTCAACTTTCCCGTCGCGTTTGGAAAGTGGTGGAAGAACTCGGCTATTATCCCAATACGCAGGCGAGGTCGCTTGTTTCCGGCCGGAGCCGCATCTTCGGCCTAATCGTCTCCGAAATCACCAATCCTTTTTTCCCAGAGATTGTTCAGGGTTTTGAAGATATCGCGGTGCAGCACAGCTATGAGATTTTGACTACTTCCACCGTGCATGATCCGAAACGAATGGCGCTGGCGGTGCGGCGGATGATCGAGCGGCGGGTGGAAGGAGTGGCCATTGTCACGTTCGGCATGGAAGAGGAGCTTTTCGACGACCTGAAATCGCGGCAAGTTCCCTTGGTTTTCATTGACGTCGCACCGCCGCTGCCTCGGATGAGCAATATCCGCATCGATTACGTGCATGGAATCCGGCAAGCAGTTCAGCACCTGGCGGCTCTGCGTCATGAGCGGATCGCATTCATTTCTGGTCCGCTGGTGCTGAAAACAGCAGTCGCGCGGCAACGCGCCTTTCTACAAGCCATGGAGGAAATCGGAGTACCCGTAGCATCGATGTATCAGATCGAAGGGAATCACACCATGGAAGGCGGGATTGAGGCACTGAAAAAGATACTGATGCTCCCGAAGCCTCCCACGGCGATCATTTGTTCGAATGACATGACCGCGATCGGGGTGATGCGGCAAAGTTACGAAGAAGGAATCGAAGTGCCGCGCGATTTGTCGGTGATCGGTTTCGATGATATCCGCTTGGCGCAGTTCACGATTCCTCCTCTGACTACCGTCAAGATGTCGCAGACGGAGATTGCCCGGTTGGCCTTCCATGCACTGCTTTCCGAAGTACAGCGCAAGACGCCGGCTCCGAGCGGTAGCGATTACATTCTGCGAACCAGTTTGGTGCTGCGCGATTCCACGGCGATGGCCCCCAAGTCGCCGCCGCAGCGGGGCCGCCGCCACAGTTCCAGCGTCCGTGGAAACACCGGGGCGCTCCGCGAGTAGCTTGACGCCGGCGCCGATGTGCCATTGACAGACGCGAGGTAAGTCGGTAATTTCTGAACTCCGAGTAAACGTTTGCTTCAAATTGAGCTAGGTGCGGTCAGGTCCTGAATGCTACTCGAACGCCTGCGACGCGAAGTTTTCGACGCCAATCTGGAGTTGGTTCGCCGGGGCCTGGTTCTTTATACCTTTGGAAATGCCAGCGGCATCTCGCGCAACGATGGACTGGTGGTCATCAAGCCGAGTGGCGTGCCGTACGAGAAGCTTAAGCCAGAAGATCTGGTGGTGGCAGACTTGTCGGGAAAAATCGTCGAGGGGACCTTTCGCCCATCGTCCGATTTGCCCACGCATCTTGTCCTATACCGGAACTTTCCGGGTATCGGCGGCGTCGCGCATACGCATTCGGAATTTGCCACCGCATGGGCGCAAGCGGCTCATGCAATCCCTTGCTTGGGAACCACGCACGCCGACTATTTCCATGGCGCGGTTCCGGTGACGTCCGAGCTGACGGCGCAAGAGATTGCCGAGGACTACGAGAAAAACACAGGAGTGGCCATTTGCCAGGCCTTCCAGGACCTTGATCCCGAGAAGATTCCGGCTGTTCTGGTGCGCGGCCATGCACCGTTTTGCTGGGGAGCCGACGTGACCGAGGCGGCGCATAATTCCGTGATTCTGGAGGCCGTTGCGCGAATGGCTTACTACACGACGACGCTCGCTAGGGATATCGAACCACTGGCGCCGGCGCTACACGACAAACATTTTCTCCGCAAGCATGGGAGCAAGGCGTATTACGGGCAAGCGTCGGGACGAAAACAAAGTTGAGATTATCAGGGGCATCTGTTTTGACGAGGCGTTGAATGTCCACTCAGAAGAAGATGACCATGGGCTTGATTGTCGGCAATCGGGGGTTTTTCCCGGGGCATTTAGCGGAGTCTGGCCGGCAAGAAATGATGCAGGTGTTGCAGGACGGCGGCATGGAGGTTGTTGCGCTTAGCGCAGAGCAAAGCCGGTATGGAGCGGTGGAAACGCACGAGGAGGCGAAACGCTGCGCGGCGCTATTTCGGGCCCATAGCGATCAAATCGATGGGGTGATCGTAACGCTGCCGAACTTCGGCGACGAGCGCGCCATTGCGGATACGCTGCGCCTGTCGAGGTTGCGCGTTCCGGTGCTGGTGCAGGCCACTCCGGACACTCCGTCGAAGATGTCCATCTCGCATCGGCGCGACAGTTTCTGCGGCAAGATGTCCGCGTGCAATAATTTGACGCAGTACGGCATTCCCTATTCGCTTACGTCCTCGCATACGGTCACTCCCGCGTCCGCGGAATTCAAGAAGGACCTGGAATGGTTTGCCGGGGTTTGCCGCGTGGTGAAAGGTCTGCGAGACCTGCGCATCGGCAGCATCGGCGCGCGCCCAGCGGCATTCAACACGGTTCGCTACAGTGAAAAAATCTTGGAGTCGCAGGGAATTTCCGTGGAGACGCTTGATCTATCGGAAGTGATCGGGCGCATTCAGCGCATGAGCGATTCGGACGCCGCCGCGGTGGCGAAGCTGCAATCCATTGAAAAATACGTATCCACGAACGACGTGCCGAAGGCGGCGCTGCTCAAGATGGCCAAACTCGGAGTGGTGATCGACCAATGGATGAAGCAGACGGATGTGACCATCAGCGCGATCCAGTGCTGGACTTCCATCGAGGAAAATCTGGGCGTGGTGCCGTGCACGGTGATGAGCATGATGAGCGACGACCTGATGTCGAGCGCGTGCGAAGTGGATATTTGCGGCGTGCTCAGTATGCATGCGCTGCGGCTTGCTTCGCAGACGCCCAGTGCGCTGCTGGATTGGAACAATAATTACGGCGACAATCCGGACAAGGCGGTCTGCTTTCATTGCAGCAATTTGCCCAGGCAATTTCTGAAAAGCGTCAAAATGGACTATCAGGCGATCATCGCCGGGACGGTGGGCAAGGAGAACACGTTCGGCACGTGCGTTGGATTGGTGAAGGCCGGGGCGATGTCCTATGCGCGTTTCTCGACCGATGATCGGGCGGGGCGCGTGCGCGGGTACGTCGGCGGCGGGAAATTCACAGACGATCCGCTGGAGACATTCGGCGGCGCGGGCGTGGTGGAGATTCCCGCGATGCAAAAGCTATTGCGTTATATCTGCGAGAATGGATTCGAACACCACGTCGCGGCGAATTTCTCCTCCGTCGCCGGCGCCGTCCACGAAGCGGCCACTCGTTATCTGGGGTGGGACACGTACTGGCACGCAAATTAAGAAACGGGGCAGCAGCCTATGGCCATCGTAGCGGGCGTTGATTTTGGAACGTTGAGCGTCCGCGTGTCGATCGTGGACAGCGAGAAGGGCATGCTCGCCTCGGCCGTCTCCGAATATCCTTTGCATCGCAAGCGCGAGGACCCGGAATTAGCCACGCAGTCTCACGAAGACCACATGCGCGCGCTGGCTGCGGCGACGCGCGAAGCCCTGAAGCAGGCCGCTATCCCTGGTGAAAAGATCGAAGCCATCGCGCTCGATACCACTGGATCGTCTGTCATTCCGGTGGGCGCGGGAATGGTTCCCCTGGGCGAGTACTACCTGTGGTGCGACCATCGCGCGAAATCCGAAGCAGCTGAAATCACGGAGATAGCTCACCGGGAAAGGCTCGACGCGATTCGCTGGTGCGGCGGAGTGTATTCGTCGGAATGGGGCTTTGCGAAGCTGCTGCACTGGCTGCGGCACAATCCGTCGCAGCGCGACCAGTTCGCCAGTGCTTTTGAGCATTGCGACATGGTCGCGGCCACGCTGTGCGGCATCACGCAACCGGCGCAAGCCAAGCGTAGCGTCTGCGCCATGGGGCATAAATGGCTGTGGCATGCAGATCTCGGCGGCCTGCCCTCGGAGGAGTTTCTGGTCAAGGTTGATCCGCTGCTTGCGGGGGTGCGGCAGAAACTGCAAGGGGCGTACGAGACTTCGGACAAAATTGCGGGGAAATTGTCGCGGTTCTGGGCCGAAAAGCTCGGATTGCGCGCCGGAATTCCTATTCCCGTGGGCGCTTTCGACGCTCATTGGGATGCGATTGGCGCGGGCGCGCAGGAAAAGGACATTGTCAACGTTGTGGGCACGTCCACATGCATCATCGGCATTACGCGCGAGACGCAGCTCGTTCCCGGCGTCTGCGGCGTGGTGAAAGGAAGCGTTCATCCGGCCTATACCGGCATTGAGGCGGGCCTTTCGGCGACCGGTGACATTTTCGACGCCATTGCGCGCCGTGCAAACACCACGATTTCACAATTGAGCGCCGGGCTGGAGAAATACACGGCCGGGCAAACGGGCTTGTTGCGGATGACGTGGGACAATGGCGACCGCACCGTGCTGGTGAGCGCCAATCTGCGCGGCATAACGCTCGGTTGGAACCTGCAGCATACGGCGCAGGACGAACTTTTTGCGGCGATCGAAGGAACTGCGTTTCACACGCGCGTTATCTTGGACCGCATGGCCGAACACGGCGCGCGCATCGAGCGAGTGATCAACGCGGGAGGCATACCGCAGAGCAATGCGGTGCTCAATCAGGTATACGCCAATGTTTTGCGGCGGCCGGTACTGGTGCCGAGCCGCAAAGTCACGAGCCTCGGCTCGGCGATTTTTGCGTTTCTCGCGGCGGGCACGTTCAAAACCATTGAAGAGGCGCAGGAAAAAGTTTGCCCGCCGCACATCACTTACCATCCCCAGCCCGACGCTGAAAGAGTTTATGACCGGCTCTACGCGGTGTATCGGCGGTTGTATTTCGATTTTGGAAGTCCCAGCGCCGGAACGACGTTGGGCGATGTGTTGCCGCAACTCATCGGCATTGCCAAGGAGCAGATGATGGCCGCCTCGGGACAGTCACACGAACCCCAATCGCACGAACCCCGGCCGCACGAGCCGCAAGCGCCGCGATCACGGATGCTGCGAGCCTGACGAATTCTCCCGCCGAAAATCACGGTGCGCATGCCCGTGCAGGAATCGCGTCCGGAATCAAAGAAAGTTTGAAAACAGTCGCAATCTTGCGGACGGGTGTGGAACACTGTATGCGAGACCAGAATTTATTCGCGGGAAGGGAAACGTTGAAGCAAATGGAGGCGCAGATTTTATGCAGCGGAATCTTGTTCGATATGGACGGCGTGCTGCTGGATTCGACTCCCGCCGTGGCGCGCGTGTGGCACGAATGGGCTCTCGAGCACGGATTTAACCCCGAGGAAGTTGTGCGCGCCGCTCATGGCCGCCCGAGCCTGTCGACGATCCGCGATTATCTGCCGGGCTCCGATTATGAGGCCGAGAATCGCGAAGTGGAGCGGCGCGAGCTCGCGGACTTGGAAGGAATCGTGCCATGGCCCGGCGCGATTGATTTGCTGAAATCGCTTCCGCTCGACCGATGGGCCATCGTGACGTCGTGCACGCGCCCGTTAGCGGAGGTGCGCATTCGCGCGGGAGGTTTGCCGCGGCCCAAGTTCTTTATCACGTCAGACGACATTGGGAACGGCAAGCCAGCGCCTGATCCTTATTTGAAAGGCGCGCAGATGCTAGGCTTGCATCCCGCGGACTGCATTGTCGTCGAAGACGTTCCTGCCGGTGTGCGTTCTGGAAAAGCGGCGGGCTGCCGGGTGATTGCCCTTTGCACCACGATGCTTGAGGCGGACCTGCGAAGCGCGGGCGCTGACTGGCTGTTGAAGGATTGCAGCGCGATCACGCTGCTTTCGGGCGAGCATGGCGAAGGCAAACTGGCGCTTTCGGTACGAGTCAAAGAGCCCGCGACAGCGTTGAAATAATTTGGATCATGCACGCATGGTCATGACGCTGACGGAGTGCGCCGCAAACGTTTGGCGAAGCGCGGGACCGGCACCGGAGTACGCTCTGCGTTTCGCGGTCACCTGATTCGAGTCGGCAAATGTGTTGGTAGCATCCAGGCTTGGCCCGTTGATTTCATACAAGTCGCCCGAAGCTTGCGGCTTGAATCCCTCGATGGCAATGTCGGCGGCGATGTCCGCGGTAGGATGACGATTCACGACGGCCAGAGTAAGCGATTGATTTCCGTCGTTCGTCGTCGCTGAAACGTCCAGATAAGGAACTTCAGGCAATGCGGGAAAAGTATCCGAGCGGACGAGCGCGTCGAGAGCCACGTTTCCGCAATGTTCGGTGTAGAGCTTCAACGGATAGTAAGTGGTCTGAAGAACTATGCCTGTGGGGCTGCTCATGATTGGCGCGATGACGTTCACAAGTTGCGCCACATCCGCCAGTTTCACGGTCTGGCAGTTGCGATGAAATGTGTTGAGTCCGGACGCGACCCACAGCGCGTCGCGCAGGTTGTACACTTCCTCGAGCATGTGATTGTCTCCGCGGTGAAACCACGACCGGAACCAGATGTTCCATTCATCGGCAGCAATCGCCACGCGGTCTTTCTTGTCGGTTCTCGACATCACGGCCGTAATCACGGCGTCCAATGTGCGAATCTGATTTTCGAATTCGTGCGCGTCGTTGAATTCCTTGGCTGTGTCCAGGCTGCCGCCGTAATGGTGCAGGGAAATATAGTCCACCAGGTAGACCAGCTTCTCGAGAACGGGAAGATTCCAGTCGACGCCGGGGCCTCCGCAAGCAATCAATTTGATTGATGGATCCACCCAACGCATCATTTTCCCGAATTCCAGCGCATCGGCAGCATAACCGGCGGCATCTTTGTGTCCGGCCTGCCAGCTGCCGTAGACTTCGTTGCCGAGCGCCCAATACTTGACGTTATAGGGCTCGGGATGGCCGTTCTTTTTGCGCAAATTCGCCCAATAGGTGTCCGTGGTTGCGTTGCAGTATTCTACCCAGTCGGCTGCGTCCTGCATGGTGCCGGTGCCCATGTTTACGCAGATATACGGCTCCGCGCCGAGCTTCCGGCAGTACTCGATAAATTCGTCTGTTCCGAAACGATCCGACTCCTCTTCCTGCCACGCGGTGTCCCAGCGGCGCGGGCGCGCGTCTTTCGGCCCGATGCCGTCCTTCCAATTGTATCCAGAGGAAAAATTGCCGCCCGGCCAACGCAGCACCGAAACGTGCATGCCGCGCGCGGCGTCGAGGACGTCCTTGCGGAAGCCGTCGCTATCGGAGAGAGACGAGCCTTCATCGTAGATGCCGCCGTAGATGCAGCGGCCCAGATGCTCGGTGAAGTTGCCGTAAATGTTGCGATCGATCGTGCCAATTTTTCGATCGAAGTCAATTTTGATTTTGGCCGTGGCAGGAGTTGCCGCGCCGGCGGCAGCGTCCTGCAGATTTGGCGTGGCCCAGCGAAGCAGCGGCGAGCGGAGAGGAAGCGCCGAAGCGAACATGGCCGCCGCTCCATTTTTCAGCAAGTCACGTCTTGCAATGTTTTTGCGCTTCATGTCAATTTCTCCGATCGAGCAAGACAAAATCAGTGGCGCGAGCGCGCGCAGAATTTTTGCGTCATGTTTCGCACGGCGTCGATTGTATTACGCTGGAAACGTTTACTCGTCAATAGCCGTATTGCGCATGAACTCGGAATGGCCCGCGGGTGGCGAAAAAGTCCTTGCCTCACCGGTTGAATTGCCAGTATAAAGTGGCGAACGAGCCTATGGGTCAAGCGGCGTGAAGCAGATTCCAAGAAAACGTTTTCTTTGTAGAGAAACGGAGGCTTTGCATGTGGAAGCCAGCTATCATTTGCGGTTTATTCGCTGCGGTTGCCTTCCTGGCCGCAGAGGGATCTGTGCGCCACAATTCTAAGCCCGACACAGCCGCGCCGCACGCAGCGCTGGCCACGGAGGATTCGTCCGTTTCGATCGGCGGAGAGCCGGCGGTAACGCTGACGCGGCCGCAGCCGGTCGACCGCGGCAAACCGCAGTTCCTGGAAGCAATTGTTTTGCCGGGCAACGGCATGAATTTGCTGCAAGTGAAGGCCTATCTGCCCGGTAAGGGCGATATCGACCTGCTCAATGCCCCGGATTTGCAGGGCGCCAAAGACCTGATCGAGAACCAGAATGACGCCTTCGGCAACAAGAGCTTCTCGATGGGCGGCGCAATTCTCTTGCCCTATCCCAATCGCATTCGCGGAAAACTCTCCGCGGACGGCAAGACGCTGGAAACGATGATTGACGGCAAAATGATGTCGCTGCCCGCGAATTGGAAAGGGAAGAAGCCCGGCGCGGAAGTACACGCGATGCACGGGTTGATCATGTCCGCGCATTTTCGGGATGTACATGAGCACAACGGGCTGGCGGAATCGACGGTGTCAGCGATCTTGCACAGCGGGAATTTCGACGGCCATTGGCCTTCGAAGACGGACGTGGGCGTGCGGATGATCCTGAAGAACGATGCGCTGGACGTGATCGTCACGGCGAAGAATGTGGGCGCGGAGCGGCTGCCGATGGCCATCAGCTTCCATCCCTACTTCCAGTTTCCCAGCGGCGAACGGGCGCAGGCGAGGTTGCACTTGCCCGCCGACATGCGCACGATGGTCAACAACTACGACGACGTTTTCCCGACGGGAAAGATTGTCCCAGTGAAGGGCACGCCGTATGACTTCACGGCGGCGGGCGGCGCGGCGTTCGGGCCGACTTTGTATATGGATGATTGCTTCACGGATTTGAGACGCAACGCGGCCGGGAACGCGGTGATCGAGATCACGGATCCTGCCGCGAAGTACGGGCTGCGGCTGACGGCGCTCTCGCCGCAGGTGAAGGCGATTCAGGTGTACGCGCCGCCGGACAAGAACTACGTGGTGGTCGAGCCGCAGTTCAATCTAGCCGATCCGTTCAACACTGGGATTTGGGGCAAGAGAAATACAGACATGGTGTTTCTGCAGCCGGGCCAATCGGTTTCGTGGCATGTGAGGCTGGAGATGTTCATTCCTGCCAAATAGATTCGAACCGACGAGGATTTGTTTAGTCAGAGGGGATCATCGGCGTCGAGGACGCGAGGATTTTTTTTCGAGTAGCAGGATGTTGTGGCCTTCGGGATCGTGAAGCACAGCCCAGGCTTGGCGACGGCCGCCGGCATTCGGTTCGTGATGCAGGATGCGTTCGGGGCCGATGCGAGCGATAGCGCGGTTCAAGTCGCTGACTTCCAGAAATAGCACAGCCTTATCAGCGGAAGGATAATTCTCCGCGCCTTTGCGTTCGAGGCAGACGAAACTGCTGCCAACGTCGAATTTTGCATGATGGCCGCGCTCTTCATCGGTGAGCGAAAGGCCGAGGCAGTCGCGATGGAAAGTTTTGGCGCGATCGAGATTGTCGAAGTAGAGCTCGACACCGGCGAGGCGGGGGCGCGATTGTCTCTTGGGGGCGGAGGAGGTCATTCCTGTGACCGGGCTGACCAATACCTCGGAGGTGCGTTGAGCATATCCATAATCGCTGCGGGCCAGTTTGCGTTGGGATCGCTCAAAGCAGCGTAGACTTTTCGATTTTCGTCTTCGGCTTCAATAAGGGGCCGGATCACAGTTTCTATGGCTTTCTCGGCAGCGGCGAGTAACTTCTTGTATGCGTCGCGATCTCTCTTGACCAAGACGTAAGCCATACCGAGCCGCTGTGAATTTATCAGATCGAACCTTTCCATTAGTGAGCGGACAGCGTTGCGTGCGTCATTGTCGTTGGGCATAGCATTTACCTCTTATCGGAGCATGTCTAACTTCGCAGAAACCTCGGCTTCCTTGATACGTTCAGCGAATCCGAAGTAAACTGGCTAGCTTTTTGCGCGAATGGATTTGCGCTCGCGAAGGCATAATTCTAGCACTACTGGAAGGCGAATGAAGATACACGAGTATCAGGCGAAGGCGATTCTAGCGAAGTTTGGCGTACCGATTCCGCGGGGCGAAGTGGTTTTCAAAAAAGAAGATGCGAAGGCGGCGGCGCAGAAAATCGGGACGCCGGTGGTGGTGGTGAAGGCGCAGATTCACGCGGGCGGGCGCGGCAAAGGCGGAGGGGTGAAGCTGGCGAGATCCGTGGAGCAGGCGAGCGAGCTTGCGGGGCAGATTCTGGGAATGAAATTGGTGACGCCGCAGACGGGTGCGGAAGGCAGAATCGTGCGGCGACTGCTGATCGAAGAAGGGCTCGACATCAAGCGCGAATTGTATTTGAGCATCCTGGTGGATCGCGTGGCGGAAGCGCCGGTGTTTTTGGCGAGCGCGTCTGGCGGAATGGAAATTGAAGAGGTGGCGAAGGAGCATCCAGAAGCGATTTTGCAGGAAGTGATTCACCCAGCGACGGGCTTGCAGAGTTATCAAGTGCGGGAAATCATTTTTGGACTGGGATTGCCGGCGGAGATGGTCAAAGTGGCGGAGCCGTTTTTTCAGTCGCTGTACCGGGCGTTTTTGGCGACGGATGCGTCGTTGCTGGAAATTAATCCGCTGGTGGTGACAGGAGACGGTCGGCTGGTGGCGCTGGACGCGAAAATGAATTTCGACGACAACGCGCTGGGACGGCATCCGGAAATTGCCGAGATGCGCGATTTGGATGAGGAGACGCCGCTCGAAGTAGAAGCCTCGAAATACAAATTGAATTACATCCAACTGGACGGCAACGTGGCGTGCATGGTGAACGGCGCGGGGTTGGCGATGGCCACGATGGACATTATCAAGCTGGCGGGCGGGAATCCGGCGAATTTCTTGGATGTGGGCGGAGGCGCGTCGGCGGAGCAGGTGAAGAATGCGTTCAAGATTTTGCTGGGCGATGGGAACGTGCAGGCGGTGTTCATCAATATTTTCGGAGGGATTTTGCGCTGCGACGTGCTGGCGACAGGCGTGGTGAACGCGGCGCACGAATTGAAGATCAAAGTGCCGGTGGTGGTGCGGATGGAAGGGACGAACGTCGAGAAAGGAAAAGAAATTTTGAAGAGCTCTGGGCTGAACTTCACGGTGGCGGCGGGAATGAAGGATGGCGCGGAAAAAGTGGTGGCGCTGGCGGCAGGTGCGCGATGAGCGTTCTGGTGAATGAACAGACGCGCGTCATCGTGCAGGGGCTGACTGGGCGCGAGGGCGGATTCCACGCCGAGCAGATGATTGCGTACGGGACGAAGGTGGTGGCGGGAGTGACGCCGGGAAAAGGCGGGATGAAACATCTGGGTGTGCCGGTGTTCAACACGGTGGCGGAAGCGGTGAAGCAGACGGGCGCGAACGCGTCGGCGATTTTTGTGCCGCCGCCGTTTGCGGCGGATGCGGTGCTCGAAGCGATTGACGCGAAGCTGCCGCTGGTGGTGTGCATCACGGAAGGCATTCCGACGCTGGACATGGTGCGCGTGGCGGCGGTGCTGCGCGCTTCGAAGACGCGGCTGATTGGGCCGAATTGTCCCGGGCTGATTTCACCGGGGAAATGCAAAATCGGAATCATGCCGGGGCATATTCACAAGGCGGGGAACGTGGGACTGGTGAGCCGGAGCGGAACGCTGACGTACGAGGCGGTGGACCAGTTGACGCGGTTGGGAATCGGTCAGTCGACGTGCATTGGGATTGGCGGCGATCCGATTATCGGGACGAGTTTTTTGGACGCAATCAAGATGTTCAGTGAGGATGCGGAGACGCAGGCGATTGTGATGATTGGCGAAATTGGCGGAAATGCCGAGGAAGTGGCGGCGGAGTACATCAAGACGCATGTGAAGAAGCCGGTGGTGGGATTTATTGCGGGGCAGACGGCGCCTCCGGGGCGGCGCATGGGGCACGCGGGAGCGATCATCAGTGGAGGGCAGGGAACCGCGAAAACAAAATACGCCGCGATGCAAGCTGCGGGGATTCATACGGTGCAGAGTCCGGCGGAGATTGGGCATACCATGGCGGGAGTTCTGGGCAAGGCGGCGCGGAAGTAGAAGGGCAAGCAAGAAAGTTCAAAGCACGAGGAGGGAATCTTTGGCAATCGAGCGGACGTTGGCAATCATCAAACCGGATGCGGTGGGGCGCGGGATGGCGGGCGACATTCTGAAGCATATTCATGAGGCCAAATTCAAGATTGTGGCGATCAAGTCACTGCGACTGACGAAAAGCGAAGCGGAGGGATTCTACGCGGTGCATCGCGAGCGGCCGTTTTTCAAGGATTTGACGGAGTTCATGAGCTCGGGGAAAGTGGTGGTGATGGCGCTCGAATGCGAGAATGCCATTGCGCGATGGCGCGAGACGATGGGCGCGACGGATCCGGCCAAGGCGGCGATGGGGACGATCCGAAAAATATTTGGAACGAGCATACAGAATAATTGCACGCACGGGTCGGATGCGGCGGAGACAGCGAGGTTCGAGATTGGATATTTCTTTTCGGGGATGGAGCTGATTTAAGAAGAAAGGAGTAAGGCAAGGAAGCGATGCAAAGAGGCATGGAAACCAGAAAGCTTGCGTTCGTGGCCATCGTCGTTGCCGCAGGGATGATGACGTGCGCGTACGAAGCGCGGGGGCAGATGGCGGGGCAGACGGTCGATGGGCGCATCGCGGTTTTGCATCAGAAGGCGCCGGATTTTCCGCCGCCGGGGTTCAGCGTTTCGGGAACGACGTGGATCAATTCGCCTGCGTTGACGCTCGCGCAGTTGCACGGAAAAGTGGTGATGCTGGATTTTTGGGAGTACACATGCATCAACTGCATCCGCACGTTTCCGCAAAACAAAGAATGGTACGCGCGCTACCACCAGTACGGGCTGGAGATCATCGGAGTGCACGACCCGGAATTTCAGATCGCCTATGACGTCGAAAATGTGCGCGCGGCGGTGAAGCGCTACGAACTGCCGTATCCGATCGTGGTGGATGACTATTACAAGATATGGAAGGCCTATTCAAACGAAGCGTGGCCCAGCCGCTTCCTGATCGACGGGAACGGCAACGTGCGGTATCACGTCGACGGGGAAGGCGACGATCACAATTTCGAACTCTTGATCCGCCAACTGCTGGTGGAAGCAAATCCGGGACTGACGTTTCCGGCGGACTATACGCTGCCGGGACCGGAGAATATGGGCGCGCCGGACTGCGGCGGCGAGCCGACGGCAGAAATGTACGTTGGGCCGTGGGAGGGCCGCGGGATTCTGGAAAATCGCGATCCGTATCATCCGGGGAATGTGGCGAATTACAAACTTCCGGGGAATGTTGACGATGGCCATGCGATGATTTCCGGGAAATGGGAAACGGATCCGAACGGAATGATTTTTGAGGGCAAGACGCAACAGCCGGGGGGCAGCGCATCACGACTGGAGATGCGATATCACGCCACGCAGGTTTATGCGGTACTGAACGTGGCGGCGGGAAAGCCGGAGCGACTGTACATTTTGCAGGACGGGAAAGACCTGACCAACGAGAACAAAGGCGCGGACGTGAAAATCGACGAGCAGGGGCATTCGTATATTGATGTGGGTAGCTCGCGCATGTATTACCTGACGGCGAATCCGCAGTTCGGCAGCCATACGCTGGATTTGATTCCCACGGAGCCAGGAATTGCGATTGACTCGTTCACCTTCGGCAATAGTTGCCAGACAAATTTTCCTCACGTGTAGAGCTCTATAGAGCGTTGTCAGGTAGAATAAGCGCAAGATTCTTCGATGGAACCCGCGCGCGAACTCGGTAAAGGATTGCTGATTTTTGGGCTGGTGATTGCAGGGGTGGGCGTTTTTCTGCTGGCGGGGGCCAAGCTGCCCTTCCGCCTGGGACGATTGCCGGGAGACGTCTCGTATCACGGAAGACATGCAAGTTTTTATTTGCCGATGGTCACGTGCATCGTGATCAGCATGGCGCTGACGCTGATTATTTGGATTGTTGGGGCGATGAGGCGCTAGAAAAACAACGCGAATTTTGTTCTGGGTGAACGATGACGCAGTTTTCGCTGAACTTGGTTCCTGAAAAACACGTGTGGCGGGTGAGCGAGCTCACGCTGCGGCTTTGCGACGTGCTGGAAGCGGAATTTCCGGACGTTTGGGTGGAGGGAGAAATATCGAATTTTCGCGCGGCGCAGTCGGGGCATTTGTATTTCACGCTGAAGGATGAAAAAGCGCAGATCCGCTGCGTGTGCTTCCGCGACCAGGTTCGCGGATTGAGATTCCGTCCGGAAGACGGGCTGAAGGTTACGGTGCGCGGCGGGATCAGCGTGTATGAGTCGCGCGGCGAATATCAGATTTACGTTTCGCACGTCGAGCCGGTGGGGCTGGGCGCGCTGCAGCTGGCGTTCGAGCAACTGAAAAAAAAGCTCGAAGCGGAAGGGTTGTTCGACGCGGAGAGAAAGAAGCCGCTGCCGGCGCTGCCGCGAAGAATCGGCATCGTCTCGTCGCCACAGGGGGCGGCGATTCGCGATATTGTGCGCGTGCTGAGGCGGCGGTTTCCGAATCTTCACGTGATGCTTTTCCCGGTGAAGGTGCAAGGAGATGGCGCGGCGGGAGAGATTGTGCGGGCGATCCGGCACTTCAATCGCGCGCAGATGGTGGACGTGATGATTGTGGCACGCGGCGGCGGGTCGCTCGAAGATCTGTGGGCGTTCAACGAGGAGATTGTGGCGCGGGCGATTGCCGCGTCGGAAATTCCGATTATCACGGGAATCGGGCACGAGACGGACACGACGATTGCGGATTTCGCGGCGGACTTGCGCGCGCCGACCCCTTCGGCGGCTGCGGAAATCGTGGTGCGCACGCGGGCGGAATTCGAGAAGCACATTGCGGACTGCACGCGGCAGCTTGTGCATCACGTGCGTTATCTTTTCCTTGAGAGGTGGCACGCGTTGCGCGACCTGGCGACGCATCGCGCATTTCGACGGCCGGGAGAAATTGTGCGGCGGCAGCGGCAGCGTTTGGATGAGTTGAGCGGGCTAATGGCGAGGGATTTGAACCGGCGAATCGACGGTGTGCGGCGGCGCGTGAATATTTCCAGTGCGCGGATGGCATCGTTTGATTTGGCGGGGCGGGTCGGGATGCTGCGGTCGCGCGTGGAACGGCGGCAAGGAGAGTTGGGCGCGGCGCTGGAGCGCGCGCTGATGCGGCGGAGGCGGCGGTACGCGCTGCTGCAGGTAAGGATGGCCTCCCTCGATTTGCGCGCGCGCGTCAGTTTGTTGCGGCGCAGGCTGGAGCGGCGCACCAGCGAATTCACGGCGCATGCGCGACGACACTTGGCAGGAACGCAGCGAAAATTGGAAGCGGCTACGGTGCGTCTCGAGGAGCGCAGCCCGTTCCAGTTGCTGGAACGAGGATACGCGATTGCGTATGATGCGGCGGGGAAAGTCTTGCGTTCAGCTGAGCAGGTAGCGAAGGGCGATGCGATTCGTGTGCGACTAGCGCGGGGCGAAATCGGCGCGATAGTTCAAAAGAAAACGGAAAGAGAATAATTTCCCGCTATTCTTCGGAGTCGGAGCCGGCGGCGACTTTGAGGACGGCGAGGAAAGCTTCCTGAGGAATGTCGACCCGGCCAACGCGCTTCATGCGCTTTTTGCCTTCCTTTTGGCGTTCGAGGAGCTTGCGTTTGCGGGTGATGTCTCCGCCGTAACACTTGGCCAAAACGTTCTTTCGCAGGGCGCTGATGGTTTCGCGAGCGATCACGCGGCTGCCGATCGCAGCTTGAATGGGGACTTCGAATTGCTGGCGCGGAATTAATTTTCGCAGTTGCGAAGCAAGTTGTCGTCCACGCTCGTAGGATTGCTCGCGGTGACAGATGAGCGTGAGTGCGTCGACGGGCTCGCCGCCGACGAGCACGTCCAGTTTGACCAAATCCGATTCGCGATAGCCGGCGAGGTGATAATCGAGCGAGGCGTAGCCGCGCGAAACGCTTTTCAGGCGATCGTAGAAATCGAGGACGATTTCGTTGAGGGGCATTTCGTACGTGAGCATGACGCGCGTAGGCGAGAGGTATTCGAAATTTTTCTGCGTTCCGCGCTTCTCTTCGCAGAGTTGCAGAATCGCCCCAACGGAATCGTCCGAGGTGATGATCATCGCGGTGAGGATGGGCTCTTCGATGCTCGCGATTTGCGCGGGCGGAGGGAACTTCGTCGGATTATCCACTTCGACGGTCTCTTTCGCCGTGGTCGTGATGCGGTAACGAACGCTGGGCGCGGTGGTGATGAGATCGATGCTGAATTCGCGCTCGAGGCGCTCCTGCACAATTTCCATGTGAAGCAGGCCCAGAAATCCACAGCGAAAACCGAAACCCAGCGCAACGGAGTTTTCTGGTTCGTAGAAAAACGCGGCATCGTTGAGTTGCAGCTTGCCGAGGGCGTCGCGGAGGATTTCGTAATCGCTGGCGTTCACGGGATAAAGGCCGGCGAAAACCATGGGCTTGATGGCTTCAAAGCCGGGAAGAGGAGCTGCCGGACGATCGGCTTCGACAATGGTGTCGCCGACTCGCGCGTCGGCAACGCGCTTGATGTTGGCAATGACGAAGCCAACGTCGCCGGCTGAAAGTTCAGAGAGAACGATGGGTTTGGGAGTGAGCACGCCGAGATCCTCGACTTCGTAGATCTGATCCATGGCGCAAAGGCGGATTTTCATGCGCGGGACAATATGGCCTTCCATCACGCGGACAAGGATGACCGCGCCGCGAAAGGAATCGAACCAGGAGTCGAAAATGAGCGCGCGCAGAGGTGCGTCGGAAGAACCAGTGGGCGCAGGGACACGCGCAACGACTGCTTCGAGAACCTCGGCGACGCCGATGCCGCTTTTGGCGCTGATTAGTAAAGCGTCGGCGGCAGGAATGGCGAGGACGTTTTCGATTTGCTCCTTGACGCGATCGGGCTCCGCGGCGGGCAGGTCAATTTTGTTGATGACCGGGATGACGGTGAGATTGTTGCGCGACGCGAGGAAGGCATTGGCGACGGTTTGTGCCTCGACGCCCTGGCTGGCGTCGACGACGAGCAGCGCGCCTTCGCAGGCGGAAAGGGCGCGGGAGACTTCGTACGAAAAATCCACGTGACCGGGAGTGTCAATCAGATTCAACCGGTATTCCTTGCCGTCGCGCGCGGTGTAATGCAGGCGGATGCTCTTCGCCTTGATGGTGATGCCGCGCTCGCGCTCGAGGTCCATGGAATCGAGGACCTGAGCGGTCATCTCACGCTCGCTGAGGGCGCCGGTCAACTCCAGAAGACGGTCGGCGAGGGTCGATTTGCCGTGGTCGATGTGGGCGATAATGCAAAAATTCCGGATGAGCTGCGGGTCCATTCAACTCTCTTTATTTTCTTCGCTTAGCTTCTGGTGGATTGTGAATGCGAATGCTCACGAAGCACAATCGAGCGGCGAGCCGCTGGCACGCTCTTCAAACATTCGAGTGTGCCACAGATTGGAGCGCCCGGCCAGCGCCGCGAGGAATCGCCAACACACGCGGCGCGCGTGTCAGCAAGGCCAGTTTTCTCTTGCGGCACAGGTGCGGCGGGATGAATTGACGCGGTGAGAGGGTGACTCTACATTGGAAAGTGATTCCTCTCGGAGGTTCCCGTGCGGGCTCTTTGCAGGACGGCCTTGGTTTCGCTGCTGGTGGCATCGCTGGCGGATTTGCCAGTGGCGACGGCCGCGAACCGCGCACTGGGATTCGTACTGGTGGCGCAATCGTCGCAGATTGATGGCGTTGCGGCGACGAGCGGCGCCAACGTGTTTTCGGGCGACGCGCTGTCCACGGCTTCTAACGGCGGAATTCATCTTCAATTCGGCGCTGACCAGATTTACATGCCAGCCTCAAGCGCGGTCACGCTGGCGAATGGGAACGACGGTTTAACGGCCGTGCTTTCCTCCGGGACAATCGAGTTTGCCGCGCCGCGCGGCGCGGGCATTTCGGTTCGCGCGGCGGATATACTCATCCGGCCCGGAACGCCGCAACCCACGCATGCGCAGATCACCGTGTTGACGAGTGATGAATTGAAGATCGCCAGCGTCACGGGGCCGCTGGCTCTCGAGCTGGACGGCGAATCGTATACGCTTACGCCGGGGCGCACGTATGGCGTGAGGATCGTCGATGATGCCGGACAAGAACGGAGCGGCGGAAATCATCCCGCTCGGAGAAGGCGGCGCTTGCTCGTCGCCCTGTTTTCTGGCGTGGCTGCCGCAGCCGCAGTTATCCAACTCGTGGACGAGCTTAACGAGAGTCCGGACACGCCGTAGGCTGGATCCGCTACGTTTTTTACCGCAAGACTTCAGACGCGTTGCAAAAAGCAGGTCTAGCACACAAAATAGAGGAATGCCCAAAGAGGGGTTCAAAGAGGGGCAACTGGTGCGCGTGAATCTCGCCGGGATGCAGGCTGGAGGCGTGCTGTTTCATGCGGCGGTTACGGACGCGATTGGAAATATCGTCCGGCAAACATCTATTGATCCTTCGAAGTATCTCGTACGGCTCATTTTTTCGTTCAAAGGCGTGAGTGAAGTGGAAGTGCCGGAAGAGCGAGTGCGAACGGCCTGAAAGGGGCGCTTTTTGCGCCCTCCCGCACCGGCTGCCATCGTTTCCGTCGATTTGCCCCTGTACGTCATAGATTGCGCTACAATATCGTCACGCACGGAGGCGCGGTGCTCCACCGATTCATTTTCCATAACAACAAGTTAATGCCCATCGAGGAGGCGCGATTCTCGCCGGGCCAGGCAGGCTTGCTCAACGGGTGGGGGCTCTTCACGACCCTGCACATATTCGATGGAGTGCCGTTCGCGTTCGAGCGCCATTGGAGGCGGCTCGAAAAAGACGCGGCGCGAACGCATTGCCCTTTTCCTTTCGAGGCAGAGAAAGTGCGGGGCTACTTGGCGGAGGTGATCCGCGCCAATCACGTGAAGGAAGGATGCGCGCGAATCTACGCGATTTACAATCAAGTGGGCCATTGGCGCAGCGATGAAAGCTTTCCGATAGTGGATTTGTTCCTGTGCAGCACGGACTTGCCCGCATATCGGCAACCTGCGCGGCTGAATCTACGTGAACATGGACGCCACGCGGCGTCGCCGCTCGCCGGCGTGAAGGTCACATCATGGCTCAATAACGTGTGGAACTACTACGAAGCGCAGAAGAGCGGCTTCGATGAAGTCGTGCTGCTCAATGAGCGAGGAGAAGTTGCCGAGTGTACCGCGGCGAATATTTTTTGCGTTCGCGGCGGCCGCGTGTCCACGCCGCCGCTCAATTCCGGATGTTTGGAAGGAATCACGCGGAGCATTCTGCTGGAAATCGGGCCGCGCGCGGGGGTGCCGTGCGAAGAGGCCATTCTGCGGCCGGCGGATTTGTCCTCTGCCGATGAGGTTTTTGTTTCTTCGTCAAACCGCAATCTGTTGGCAGTGGGCGAGATTGCAGGCCATTGCTATTTGAATGCGCCAGGACCCATCACGCGCCGGCTCGATGACGCGTTCGCTGTCTACATCAAGGAATATCTGGCCAAGCAGTCCTCTTCTGCTGCGGCGCGTTAAGTTGGCGCGACGGTTTCGTTCTCAAAAATGGCGCGTACTCAAGGAAGAAGTGTGCACGGGAGTGAATCGCGGCGGTAGCACGCACGCGGCTTTTGCGAAGCTGCTAAGGAGTGGAAGCGCGCGAAGGACGCAGGGGAGTGCGGATGATGCGGCACGAACCGAACGTGTTTTGGCGCTGAGGGCTGAATCCGCTACAACTTCAAATGAATCAAAGGAAAGGAGGTTTTCAAATGAGTGAACTGGCTAGCAAGACGTGCGTGCCCTGCCGCGGCGGTGTTCCGCCGATGAAAGGAAACGAGCTCGACGGATATTTGAAACAGGTTTCCGGGTGGAAGGCGGTTAGCGAACATCATCTGACGAAGGCTTTCACCTTCCCGGATTTCAAACAAGCGCTCGCGTTTGTCAACAAGGTCGGAGCGATCGCGGAGGAACAGGGCCACCATCCCGACATTCTGCTCACGTGGGGCAAGGCGGAAGTGACCACGTGGACGCACAAGATCGACGGCTTGACGGAGAGCGATTTCATCCTAGCTGCGAAAATCGATCAACTGTAACCGGAAGCTCGTGAGGAACGCCACTGGCCGGAGAGGGCGAGCATCGAAGAGTGGAGAACTGCATAATGGTCTCCGCCAGGCATCGACCGCGAGCCTATCCGGTGACCGCATGCAAAAGACGGACTTGACATCGCCAGTTTTCCGATTAAACTAACCGGTTAGTTAAATAATTGCGTGAGATAAGAGAGATGAAGCTGGTGAGAAGCGAATTTCCATTTCCCGAGGCCGAAAGCCGGGCAGCGCATCCCGTACGGCGCGTCCGGTTTGGCTTCTTTTTTCTCCTTGTCGTTGTTGTCACGATCATCGCGGCCCAGGCCCACGGGCAGCAACCGCCCGCGACGATGCAGCTGAATCTGCAGCAGGCCGTGCAGATCGCCTTGAAACAAAATCCCAGCGTGCAAATTGCCGTTTTGAATCTGGCGGAGAGCCATAAGGAAAGCAATCTCGCGCTTTCGCAACTGCTGCCGCAGGCGGACTTCAACGTGTCCGATCGCGCGATGCGCGAGAATATCGAAGCCAGCATCGGGCTTTCCATCCCGGGTTTCCCGGAAGCCGTCGGACCGTTCCAAGTGTTTCAGTTTGGATCGAATTTCTCGGCGCCGATTTTCGATTTGTCGCTGTGGCGGCAGTGGCAGGGATCGAAGAAGAATATCAGCAGCGCGGATGCGCAGCGACTATCGGTGCGGGAGCAGATCGTGCTGCTTGTGGTGTCGCAATACCTGATCAGTTTGCGGTCGAGCGCGGAAATCAGCGCGGCGCAAGCGGAAGTGGACTTGGCGCAGGCTCTCTACGATCAGGCTTCGGACATGGAAAAACACGGCGCAACAACAGGGGTGGACGTACTTCGAGCCAATGTGGAATTGCAAAACGAAAAACAGCTCCTGATCATTGCGCAAACAAACCAACAGATCGCGCTGTACGGGCTTGCCAAGCTGCTCAACTTAGGTCCGATGCAGAAAATCACGCTGTCCGATCAGATGACTTTTTTCGAAACGCCGGATATCCGCATGGACCAAAGCGTGGCAGATGCGTACCAATCGCGGCCGGAGATGAAGCAACTGCTCGCGCAGCAGCAGTCGCTCGAGTACCGGAAAGCCGCGGACAGCGACTCCCGTTTGCCGGCGCTGCGATTTGACGGAGATTACGAGCAGCAGGGCATCTCTACGAGCACGGTGATCCCGACGTACGTCTACGAAGCGGGAATCTCGTTGCCGCTTTTCACCGGCGGGCGCATCCATGCGGAAATCGCGCGCGATGACTTGGAATTGAAAAAGATCAATGAGACTCTGCAGGACGAAAAGAATGAAATTGTGCTGGAGGTCGAAACGGCCTCGGCGCAACTGGAATCGGCGCGAAACCAGGTGCAGGTGGCAAATCTTGGCGACGATCTGGCGAAAGAGGAAGTGCGCCAGTCGCGGGATCGATTTCAGGCGGGAGTTGCGGACAACATCGAAGTGGTTACGGCCCAAAACGCGCTCGCACGCGCGGATGAAAACCGCATCGCGGCTCTCTATCAGTACAACCAATCGCGGGCCGATCTGGCGCATGCGATTGGGCGCATTGAACTGCTCTACACCAAATGAAAGAGGTTGATTGCGATGGATGGAAGGGCGACGGAAGCCGAGCCCGAAACACAAACGGGCGAAGCGCAGAGGGCGACAAAGGCTGATGAAAAGCCGCAGGACTCGGGTCCGCGGAAACCATCGGCTTTGGCGAATCCACGGGTTCGCCGAGGCTTGTTCGTTGCGGCGGTGATCATCATCGTTGGCGGATTTATTTTCTGGCTTCACTACCACAATCGCCAATCGACTGATGACGCGGAAGTCGACGGCCACATCATTCCGATTTCGTCGCGAGTGCCGGGAAGCGTGCTGAATGTTTTGGTCCATGACAATGAATCCGTGAAAAAGGGGCAGGTGCTGGTGCAGCTGGACCCACGCGACTATCAGGCGCAGCTGGACGACGCCAAAGCAATGCTCGCCGTGGCGCAGAGCCGCGTGCAGTCGGCGACGGTGAATGTTCCGCTCACATCGGCGACGACGCGCAGCGACACGACCGGCGCGACGGCAAGTGTGGCTGGGGCCGAGTCGGCCTACGAACAGGCGCAGCTCGCTTTGCAGCAAGCGTCTTCGTCGCAATTGGCCTATGCGCAGGCCAAGGTGCAGAAGGAAGAAGCGGCGAACCAAAAGGCGCAGTCCGACCTGGCGCGCATGGCGCCGCTTGCGGCGAAATCGGAGATTTCTCAACAGCAGTACGACGGGTACGTCGCCGCCGCGACGGAAGCGAAAGGCGAACTCGACGCAGCGCAGCAGAGTCTTGATTTGGCGAGGCAGACGATTCCCGTGCGGCAGGCTCAGGTGGCGTCCGCGAAGGCGGACTTGGAACGAGCGCAGGCAGGCTTGCAGGCGGCGCACGCCAATCGACGTGAAATCACGATAAGTTCAGCCAACGCAGCTTCGGCGCGCGCGACAGTGGAAGAAGCGGAAGCGGGTGTGGAAACCGCGCAATTGAACCTCGGCTACACGCAAATTGTTGCTCCGGAAGACGGCGTAGTGACGAACAAGACTGTCCAGGTGGGGCAGATTGTTTCGCCCGGGCAGGGCCTGATGGAGGTGGTCCCGCTGACGAATGTTTGGGTGACAGCGAACTACAAAGAAACGCAGCTGGCGCACGTGCGGCCGGGCGACCGGGCGGAACTGCACGTGGACATGTATGGAAAGACCTTCTATGGCCATGTGGATTCGATTGCAGGAGCGACAGGGTCGCGCTTGAGCCTTCTGCCGCCGGAGAATGCCACCGGAAATTACGTGAAGGTCGTAGAACGAATTCCCGTCAAGATTGTCCTCGATCCGATTCCTCAAAACCAAGCCATCCTGCGGCCGGGCATGAACGTGGAAGCAACGATCATTACCCAATAGGTCCCTGATGGCCAGCTTCTCGTTCACGCAAGATCGCGCACGCGACAACGTCAATCCATGGCTGATTGCCGCGACGGTGATGCTCGCGACGTTCATGGAAGTGCTGGACACGAGCGTTGCGAACGTCTCGTTGCCGCACATTGCGGGGAGCCTGAGCGCCGGCGTTGACGAAAGCACTTGGGTGCTCACGTCCTATTTGGTTTCCAACGCCATTGTTTTGCCGCTGACCGGATGGCTCTCGAACGTGTTTGGACGCAAGCAGTTCTACATGGCCTGCGTGGCGATTTTCACCATCAGTTCATTTCTTTGCGGGCTCGCGCCGAGCCTGGGTGCGCTGGTGTTCTTTCGCGTGCTTCAAGGAGCAGGCGGAGGAGGCTTGCAGCCCATTTCACAAGCGATCCTCGTGGATAGTTTTCCGCGCGAAAAACAAGGGATGGCGATGGCTATTTACGGCATGGGTGTAGTCGTCGCGCCAACCATAGGTCCAACGCTCGGCGGCTGGATCACGGACAATTTCACGTGGCGCTGGATTTTCTTCATCAATATTCCCGTGGGCATTTTGTCGATCCTGATGACTTCGCTGCTGATCAAGAATCCAGCGCATAACGTGAAGAAGAAACTCAAAATCGACTACGTCGGAATCGGACTTCTCAGCGTCGGAGTGGGATTCCTTCAAATCGTGCTCGACAAGGGCCAGCGCGACGATTGGTTTGGATCGAGCTTTATCGTTTGGGCTACGTTACTGGCGGTCGTCGGAATCGTGGGCGTGATTATCTGGGAGTTGCGGCAGAACGATCCGGTGATCGATCTGCGTTTGTTGAAGGAACGCAACTTCTCCGTCGCTGTGTTCACGATGTATATTCTTGGATTTGTGCTTTACGGCACGACGGTCTTGCTCCCGATACTGTTGCAGACGCTGCTGGGATACACGGCAATGCAGAGCGGCCTGGTCCTCTTGCCGGGCGGGATATTCATGATGATGGTCATGCCGTTTGTGGGATGGCTGCTGGGGAAAATCGAAGCCAGATGGCTGGTTGTAACAGGCCTCACGATAACTGCGTCCGGGCTGTTCATGATGGGTACGCATTTTGATTTGCAGATGGGCATGTCAACTCCCGTATTGGTGTGGATTGTTTCGCGGTTTGGCGTGGCTTTCCTGTTTGTGCCGATTAATGTGATTGCGTTTTATTACGTGTTGCCGCAAAAAACGAACGATGCTACCGGACTGATCAATCTGGCGCGCAATGTGGGCGGAAGCATGGGAATTTCGTTTGTCACCACGCTGCTGGACCGCGGCGCGCAGGCCAACCAGAGCATTTTGGCGGCGCACGTCACTCCGATGAATTACCGATTCGAGGCTGCCATACAGGCCACGGCGCAGCGGTTGATGATAGCCGGGGAGAGCGCCACACACGCGTTGCAGATGGCGCGGCAGATGTTCTATGCGTCGCTGCAGGGCCAAGCGATGATGCTGTCGTTCATCAGGGATTTTCGGATCATGGGATATGTTTGTTTGGGCATGATACCGTTCATGTTCATTCTCAAGAAAGCGAAGCCGGGGGCGGGAAAAGGCCGGAGCATGGCGCATTAGCATTTGAACCGTTGTGGGTCTTGGCCTGAAGTGACTGCTACGAATGCGAGACGATAAACTTGATGCTGCGCGGTTCATGGCGCGCGTGATTGAGCTTTCGCTGGAAAATGTTCGTTCGGGCAAAGGCGGCCCATTTGCTGCATTAGTTGTGACAGAGGGACGCATCCTCGCCGAAGGGACGAACGTTGTTACTTCCACAAACGACCCGACCGCGCACGCGGAGATCGTGGCCATTCGCGAAGCATGCAGAAAGCTCGGCCGTTTTGAGCTGAGCAACTGCGCGGTTTATGCAAATTGCGAGCCATGCCCGATGTGTCTGGGCGCGTCCGGCGTGCGTCTATTTTGCGGCCACTAGCGCAGACGCCGCGAAAGCCGGGTTCGATGATTCGCTCATTTACGATCAAATGAAAAAATCTGTGGAAACGAGGAAGATTCCCATGACGCAGCTTATGCGCGACGATGCATTGAAGGTCTTTCGCGTCTGGGAAGAGAAGCCAGACAAGGTCCGGTACTGAGCGGCTGAAATTGCCGCTTGCGGGCCGTGCGGCTGGACTCTTCATCGTTATCGTGGAGTTAGCCAATGAGCATCGAGCTCTCGCAGAACAACTATGGGGAATCGCGCATTCGTCTACTGCGCTTGATGCGCCGCGGCGGACTGCATGAAGTAAAGGACGTTACGCTTTCCGTGCGGCTCGAAGGAGCTTTCGAAGCGGCGCATACCAAGGGCGATAATCGCGCCATTCTGCCCGCCGATACGGTAAAAAACACGGTATACGTGCTGGCGCGCCAATACCCAGCGGAAGCGATCGAAGAATTTGCGTTTCATATTACGGAGCATTTCCTTACTTACAATCCCCAAGTAGCGCTGGTCGATGTGCACGTCAGCGAGCGTCCGTGGTCGCGCATCACCATCGGGGACAAGGGCCATGTGTCGGCATTTGTTGCCAGCGCGAGCGAGAAGCGCACCGCGCACATCAGCGCCGCGAGGGAGAAAATAACTTTGGAATCCGGGCTGGAGGACTTGTTTGTCATGAAGACTTCCGGCGCAACGTTCGACACTTTCCTTCGCGACCCGTACACGACGCTCGAAGAAAACGAGCAGCGTATTCTTTCCACCGCGCTCAACGCGACCTGGAGCTATGAGTTTCCAGAACCGGATATGCCGTTTTCCCCCATGTGGCACGGAGCGCGAAAAACTCTTCTCGAAACTTTCGCGGCCCATGAAAGCAAATCGCTGCAGCACACGCTTTATGCAATCGGACAGGCGGTGCTCGACAATTTTGAAGCCATCAGTGAAATCCGCCTGTGGATGCCGGACAACTATTGTCCGCCCGTGAATCTCAAACCATTTGGCATGGAAAACGAGAACGAAGTGTTCGCGCCGGTGGAGGAACCGCGAGGAGTGGCCGCAGCGACGCTGCGCCGCAGGAAGGGATTGGTCTGACAATTTGTAACGTGTCGACGAGATGAAAGAACGAATTCTAGTTGTGGACGACGAAGCTGCCATTCGCGACGGGCTTCAGCTCCTGCTCCAGCGGCAGGGATATGTCGCGCGCACCGCGCCAGATGGAGCAAGCGCACTGAGTGAGTGTGCTTCCTTTCATCCCGATTTGATATTGCTCGACGTGATGATGCCAGGCCGCGACGGCTTCGACGTGTGCCAGGAACTGAAATCCAATGCCGAGACGCGGCTAATTCCGGTTGTTCTCATTACCGGGCTTTCGGACCGCAGTGACCGCATTCGCGGAATCGAGGCAGGAGCCGACGACTTTCTCAGCAAGCCAATCGACGTCAGCGAGCTGGGTGCGCGCGTTCGCTCGCTGCTGCGGCTGAAAACCTTCACCGACGAACTGGAAAATGCGGAATCCGTGCTGTTCACGTTGGCACTTAGCATTGAATCCCGCGATCCGTATACGCACGGGCATTGCACGCGCCTTGCGGAATTCTCCGCGCGACTGGGCGAAAGGATGGGGCTTCCTGCGGATGACATTGTGGCCTTGCGGCGCGCGGGAGTCGTTCATGACGTGGGCAAAGTGGTTGTGCCGGATGCAGTGCTGCTGAAACCGGGGCCGCTCACTCCGGAAGAACGAAATGTGATCAAGCAGCATGCCGCGGCCGGTGAGCATATTTGTTCTCCGCTGAAGTCGTTCCGCGCCGTGCTGCCCATCATTCGGCACCACCATGAGCGATGGGATGGGTCGGGTTACCCGGACGGCTTTTCCGGCGGCGCAATTCCCCTGCTGGCTCGCGTATTGCAGATCGCCGACGTTTACGACGCGTTGACGACGAAACGGCCGTATCGAGGGGCACTAACACAACAGGAAGCGTGGGAGATTCTTCGAGAGGAAGTGAAGCGGGGCTGGTGGGACGGCAACATCGTGCGCGAATTCCGGTACATGATAACTACAGAAGGAGCGTCGCGCCCGGCCCACCGCGACAATGGCTCAGCCGCAGTCAGCGCGTTCGCGCAAGCTGCCAGCCAAGCGCAGAAGCGCTGATCAGGCGCCTGGCTGCCTAAAGTCACTGAGCGCGTATTTGCTGATATCGCTAAGCAAGGGAGCGGCCTCGCTTGGCGGCGGCACTTTGCCGTTCAAGATTTTCTCCGGCGTGGTGCCGGTGCCGTAGAGAGAAACATCGCCATCCTCGTCAGGTTCAAAGACGGCTCCATTGAGGCTAACGCCCGCGAAGAGGCCGCGGCTGCGCGAGTAACTCAAGATCTCGGCGTGTAACTGCAAGTCGGTGCTTGCTTCCGCATTCCGGCCAAGCGGACCGGCCGCGGCGGTGGCCTCGCCGCCGATCTTGAACTTATCGCTGAGAAGCCTTGTCAGGCCGTCGCGATTGCGAAAAACAAGAATCAGATCGGTGGATGATCCGCCGATCTGAAACCCAAAGCTTCCGCCGCTGATCATCACAAAACTAGGCGCACTCCAAGTTTTGGGTCCGGTGCGGCAAACCACGATGCCCTTGCCGTACTTTCCGCCGACAACGAACGCGAACTGCTTCTCTCCCGGAATAATGGCCAAGCAGGCGGCCGACTGGATCAAGTCCAGCGGAAACGCACTGTCGGGAGCGTCAACGATGTCCTTGAATATCTGAGTGGAGTCCTCAATGCGGCTGATGTCGTCATTGCGCGTTGAGCCGGCAAAGGCCGGCAACGCCAGGCCGCTGGCTAAGAGTGCGCAAACCAGAATTCGCTTCCTCATCCATTCCCTCCGTGCCGTCACTTGATGATAAGAACGATGAAGAGATTGAAGCAAGAGTTGCATGGAGAGCGCAAGCTTAATCGACAGCGGCGAATCACATGTGTCCCAATATCGCGTAAACATTTCTGCTAGAATCGGCGCACGTTTCTTGCGAGCAGCACGAAATTTGCCGGAGCTTGCATTTGTCCGAGAAAACGCAAGGTCAAAAAGCGCCTGACGCACTGTTCCCGCGTAGTTTCCGCAAGGCCTATCCGGAAGCCGTGCGCGGCGAGGGCTGCTTTATCTTCACCACTGACAATCGCAAGATTCTGGATGCTTCGGGCGGCGCGGCTGTCGTGTCCATCGGCCACGGCGTTGCATCTGTGGCGCAAGCAATGGCCGAGCAGGCAGGCACGCTCGCATACGCTCATTCTTCGCAGTTCGTGACGCGCGCGGCGGCGGAGCTTGCGCATCGCTTGCTCGCGCTGGCGCCCCCGAATTTTCGCGATTCGGATGACGGGCCGGGCCGCGTGTTCTTGACGTGCGGCGGCTCGGAGGCGGCGGAAACGGCGCTGAAGATTTGCCGGCAGTATTTTCTCGAGCGCGGCGAGCCGAAGCGCACGCAGTTTGTTTCGCGAAGCCAAAGCTACCACGGCGCCACGCTGGGCGCGCTGGCGCTCTCGGGAAATGTAAAGCGCCGCGCTCCTTTCTTGCCGCTCTTGCCGGATTGGAGCCACATCGTTCCATGCTACTGCTACCGATGTCCGCTCGACTTGCGCTATCCGCAATGCGGCGTCGCGTGCGCGGAAGATCTCGAGACGCAGATCGAGGCCATCGGCGGTAAGAATGTTGCCGGCTTCTTCGTTGAGCCTGTTTCCGGCGCGACGCTTGGCGCAGTAGCGCCGCCGGCGGAATATTTGCCGCGTATCGCTGAGATTTGCAGGCGTCACGACATTTTGTTGATCGCCGATGAAGTCATGACTGGCATGGGCCGCACCGGGAAAAACTTTGCCGTGGAGCACTGGGGCGTTGAGCCTGACGTCATCCTTGTCGGGAAGGGAGTGGCCAGCGGGTACGCGCCACTTGGAGCCGCCATCGTGACCGGGCGCGTGGCGGCGGCGATCGAAAAAGGCTCAGGCACCTTCTTGCATGGCCTCACTTACAGCGCCCATCCGGTTTGTGCTGCTGCGGGGCTGGCGGTGCTCGATTACGTTGCGAAACATGATCTCTTCGCGCATGTCGGGGCAAAGGGCGAAGAGCTCCGCCGCTCGCTCAGTTCGCTTCGAGAATTGCCAATGGTTGGCGACGTTCGCGGAATCGGCCTGCTACTCGGCATTGAATTCGTCAGGGATGTGCCGACGCGTGAGCCTTTTCCCGCCAGCGCGAACGTTGCCCCGCGCGTTTATGATGCGGCTCTGCGGCGCGGCGTGCTGACCTATCCCATCCAAGGATGCGCCGATGGCTCCCGCGGCGACCATATTCTGCTCGCGCCGCCATTCGTCATTTCCACCGATGAGATTCGCTTTCTCTCCACCGCTCTAAGTGATGCGATTGATGAGGTGTATCAGGAATGTTCCGCTACAACAAAATGAAGCGCACGATTTCCAAGCCAGCGCGGCGCGTGGCATTGTGGTTCGCCGTTCTCGCAACGGTGGCCTTTTGCTTCGCGGCAACACCGCGGGTCCAAATGCTCGGATTCTTGGCTGCGTCCGCCGCGCGGGAACAAGCGACTGAAAGGCAATTTCTCGCGCTCGGATCGCCGCAGCAGGTTCGCGGATTTCATCGCTACCTCACCGCCGAGCCTCATCCGGCCGCGTCGAAGCGCAACAATGAATTAGCGCAGTGGGTGGCGCAGCAATGGAAGGAGCAGGGGCTCGAAGACGTTCAGATCCACGAATACGATGTGCTGAATTCGACGCCGCGCAGCGCGCTGGTCGAGATGATCGCGCCCACGCATTTCCGCGCGAGCCTTCGCGAAGATCCTTATCCCCAGGATCCCGATACGAAAAATCCACAGGTGTCCGGCGCGTACCTGGGCTATTCCGCGTCCGGTGAGGTTACCGCACCAGTCGTTTACGCACACAGCGGCAATCCGGCGGACTACGAACTCCTTCGCCAGCACGGCATCGATGTGCGCGGAAAAATTGTGCTGGTTCGATACTCGAATCCTTACAGCTATCGTGGCTTCAAGGCCTACACCGCGCAGAAACTCGGTGTCGCCGCGCTGCTGATTTACTCCGACCCGATGGAAGATGGCTACGCCAAAGGAAAAGTTTTTCCAAATGGTCCCTGGGGTCCGGCGAGCCACGTCCAGCGCGGATCGATCACCTACGATTTTCTGGAGCCGGGCGATCCGACTACGCCGGGTTGGGCCTCCGTTCCCGGCGCGAAACATATTTCTCCCGACGAGGCAATTTCCATGCCGCACATCATCGCCGTGCCGCTTTCGTGGCGGGATGCGGAGCCGATCTTGAAAAACATCGGCGGTCCTGCTGCGCCGAAGGAGTGGCAAGGCGCGCTTCCGTTCACGTACCATCTCGGCGGAGCGCAAGCCCGGCTGCATGTAAAGGTGGAGATGAACCAGGGTATCGAGCCCTATTACGACGTAGAAGCGCGCATTGAAGGCTCGGAGCATCCCGACGAATGGATTGTCCTCGGCAATCATCGCGACGCATGGGTCTTCGGCGGCGTTGATCCATCGAGCGGCACTGCGTCGATGCTCGAGCTCACCCGCGACCTGGGCGCGCTGCTTCACAAAGGGATTCGCCCCAAGCGCACGCTTGTGTTTTGCGATTGGGACGGCGAAGAATACGCGCTCACCGGCTCAACGGAGTGGGGCGAACAGTATGCGGATGAATTGAAGAAAAAAGCCATCGCGTATCTGAACGTCGATTCGTCCACCTCGGGCCCGAATTTCGACGGCAGCGCCGTTGGCTCTTTAGCGCCGCTGCTCGTCGAGGTCAGCCACACTCTGCACGCGCCTTCGGGAGGGACTCTTTACGATGAATGGCGCTTATCGCGCGCCCGCGAGCTCACGCAGAAAACTGTTGCAGATTCCGCGCTGACCGAAACGCGCATCGGCAGCGGTTCCGATCACACCGTCTTTTTGAACTACTTGGGCATTCCCACGATGCTTCTGCAGTTCAACGGGCCGTATGGCGTCTATCACTCGATGTACGACGATTTTTACTGGATAAATCATTTCGGCGATCCAGGATACCGCTATCACACGCTCATGACGCAACTCTGGGGCGTTCTGTCGTTGCGGCTCGCGGACAGCGATGTTCTCCCATACGATTTCATTTCCTACGCGCGCGAGATCCGCAAATATGTCAGCGAACTCGACACGGCGAGTCACGTGAGCAAGCATGTTGATCTGAGTCCGCTCTATCAAAGCGTCGATGCGCTTGAAAAGTCCGCGAGGGAGCTCGACGCGACAACAAAGAAAGCGCTAGCCGCAGGACACGTCGACTCCGCAGCCGCCGACAAGCTGAATCACTCGCTGATGGAAGTGGAGCGCAACTGGTGCAACCCTGCGGGCATTCCAGGGCGGTCGTGGTTCAAACACACCCTGTATGCGGCGCGTTACACGTATGCGCATTTGGAGCTTCCGGGCATGACCGAAGCTGCCGAGGCAGGGAACTGGAAGCTCGTCGGCGAGCAGGAGCAGATTCTCGAGCGCGAGCTACAGAAAAATGCGGAAACGCTCGCTGCCGCGAGCCGCGCCTTTGCCAATTCTTCACAGGTCCCCCATTAGAAGAACGAGGACGAAAAAATTTAGGCGTGCGGCGGATTCGCTACATTTGGCAGTCGGACCACCTGCTCGCGGATTGAGCGGATCGAGAGCCCGCTGCGCACTGCCATGTAAAGTCCGAGGAGTGCAACCGGCAGGGTCAACATCCACCAGGCAAAAAACGAGAAGCTCTTCGCCGTGTTCTTGTCGACGACCATGAAAATGCTCAGTCCCAGAACGCAAAAAAGCTGGTAGGAGCCGACGTTCGCCGGCGCATTTGGGAGCGACACGCCCAAATTGATTATCAGCAGTAGAACCACGGCAGCGATAAACGGTAATCCGATGCCGTAAGACCTCATCATCGCCCAGAGGGCCAGCGCCTGGCAGAACGGCATAAGAAGTGAGGTAAGCACCGCCGGATAAAAGCTTGGCGAGGTACCCATGACGTGCAAACCAATGAGCGTCGACATCAGTTTGCCCGGCACGCGCTTGCCTCCATACATGCGGCGTGGGTCGCCCGCAAACCGTAGCTCAATATAGATAATCAGCGCGACGAAAATGCCGAGCAATGCCAGCGTGGCAATTCCGAGAGCGTCTGCGGCATGGCGAAAGCGCGTCGGCAACGGCACAAAAAGCGACATCACGGCCAGGCCTGCGGTGGTCACGACCAAGTCAATCAGCCGCTCCACTAAGACGGACCCGAGTACCGTGACAAAGGGAAGGTCCTCGGAATTCGCGATCAGATACGCGCGAAGGGGTTCGCCGGGCCGCAGGGGGAAAAGCACATTGGCAAACAGTCCGACGAACACCGCGCGAATCGCATTCCTTGTCTTCACGCGCCCGAACGGAGAAAGAAGGAACTTCCAGCGAAGGCCTTGTACAACGTAACTGAGAATGTCCAGCGCAATGCCGAGCGCAACCCAGCGCCAACTGACGGCGGCGAGTTCTTCCAGGGCCTGCTTGACGTGAAAATCGTACAGAACCCAAACGAGGCATGCGGCCGAGACAGCGTAGCCTAGCCAGGTGTAGGTCCGCGTTTTCCGGGCCGAAGGCCTCGTAGCGATCGTGTTCAAAAGTAGATATCCGGTCCCAACTTGGAATTGCGCTGCCACTCTGCTCGGACGGCCTCAAGCACGCGGGTCATGATTGCTAGAAGCAGCTCCCGCGCAGCCGGCTGAGCAGTCCCCCATTGGTTAACGCAACTCCCGCCCCGCGTGCATATCGTGCCATACTTTGAATTCCAACTCAGAATCCGGGGTCAGCCAGATCGGTCTAGTTTTCTTCCCCACAAAAGTAAGCGCTTCCTTCGGAACCAAAGCGGCTACAGCCTACTGTAACGCCCGCGCGGAGGCAATCCCGTCCGCATGGGAGAGATGCGAAGCCGTGGCCGGAAAGGGCAACCGCTGGAGGGGGCCACTTGCGCGCAAGGTTGACAACTCTGACTGCGCGCGCGTATCATCCTTTTGATACAGCACGTTAACGTTGCTGCATGCCCTTCTCTCGTTCTTTTCATCGTTGGGAGGAGTCTTCGAGGATTTTTTCCTCGGCAAGCAGGGTAAGTCCCTCAGGGAGGTCGCTTGCATGTCGTCGGAGTACGCCAATCCCGAGCCGCAGGTTTCGGCGATGGAAGCTGCTTCTGCCGCAGCGGCTGTGCCGGCGCACGAAACTTCGACGCAGGTCGCAAACGGTGCTGCCATCGAATCTGGAGTTGACCCCGTGGCGGATGGCGGCTCATACGATGAAACTCCGGGCGTCGACCACGCCGGCGGTCTGGATGGGGCCGATAGCGCAGCCGAGAGTCAATCTGCGCCCCTAACTGCCGAAGAATCGCCTCAGGAACTGCAAGAACCTATGGACCAGCTGATCGAGCAGTACGCCGTTCCACAACCTGCTGCCGCCGGCACCGAGGTCTTTGAAGGCCGCGTTATCGCTGTGAACGACCTCGGCCTGGTGATTGACGTCGGCGGAAAGTTCGAGGGCCTGGTTCCGGCTCAGGAGTTTGTAGAAACAGGCGGCATACACTTTGCACCCGGCGACTTGATCGAAGTCGAGCGCCTCGCGGAGCACAAAGACGGCTACGTCCTTCTCTCCCACGTGCGCGCCCATCGCCGCATGGTCTGGGAGCGCATTGAAAGCTCACACAAGGAAGGCCGTACGCTCACGGGAAAAATCGTGGACCGCATCAAAGGCGGCTTGGTGGTGGATATCGGAGTCCGCGCCTTCCTGCCCGCTTCACAGCTCGACCTGAGGCCAACGCACGACCTTGAGGCGTGGAAAGACCGCGAAATCGAGTGCCGTGTGCTGAAGCTCAACCGCAAACGCGGCAACGTGGTTGTGAGCCGTCGCGCCATTTTGGAAGAGGAGCAAAAGAAACAGCGCAGCGCCCTCGCTGACGCTCTTGGCGAAGGCTCCGTCGTCACCGGCAAAGTGAAAAACATAACCGACTATGGCGTTTTCGTGGACCTTGGGGGACTCGACGGCCTGCTTCACATCAGCGATTTGGTCTGGGGCCGCATCACGCATCCCTCGGAAGCCGTGTCGCAGGGTCAGGAAATTCAGGTTCAAATCCTCAAATTCGACAGAGAAAAGATGCGCATCTCCCTGGGGAGAAAGCAGCTTCTTCCGGATCCCTGGGCTACCGTGCCCGAACGTTTCCCGGTGGGCTCGCGCGTGCACGGCAAAATCATGGGCGTCACCGATTACGGCGCCTTTGTCCAAATTGAGCCGGGCGTCGAGGGTTTGGTCCACGTCAGTGAAATGAGCTGGTCGAAGCGCGCAAAGCATCCGTCGAAACTCGTGAATCCCGGTGACGACGTGGAAGTGGTCGTGCTCGACCTGAATTCCGAGCAGCGCCGCATCTCGCTGGGGTTGAAGCAAACGCAGCTCGATCCCTGGGCCGGCATTGCCGAAAAGTATCCGGTCAATTCCATCGTCACCGGGCGCGTGCGCAATCTGGCGGAATTTGGCGCATTCATCGAGATAGAAGAGGGAATCGAAGGCCTGATTCACGTCAGCGATTTCAGTTGGAAAGAGCGCGTCAAGCACCCGAGCGAAAAACTGAAAAAGGGCGAGGAAGTGCAAGCCAAGGTGCTCAAGATCGACGGCGAGCATCGCCGGTTGTCTTTGGGTCTGAAGCAGCTTAATGATATTTGGGCCAACTGGTTCGAGGCCCACAAGCTGAACGAAATCATGCGCGGCAAGGTGGCTCGCAACACTTCCTTCGGCGCTTTTGTCGAGTTAGCGGATGGCATCGAGGGCCTTTGCCACATCTCCGAGATTGAGGAACGCCGCCCCAAAGGTGAGTCCGGCGATCGCAACAAGGCAAAATCGCAGGCGGCAAAGTCGGCATTGGCAGAAGGCAGCGAGTATGATTTCAAAGTCATTCGACTCGATCCCGTGCAGCGCAAGATCAGCCTGAGCTATCGTGCGGCCCGCAAGCAAGTCGAGCGCCAGGAAATCGCCACGTTTCGCTCGTCGAAGTCTTCACCGACGGCGACGATCGGCGACGCGATTATGGCCAAGCGTCGGGCCACGTAATTCGAGCGCGGATTTCGGCCAGCGTTCTCCAGCAGAAAAAGATTTACGTTTCAGCCTGATTGGTGATATCAAGAACGGCTAAGCGCCTTGTTCGTCTGTGGTGGACGGCGCCGCCGGCAAAGGGTCAGTTCAGCCCGGTTCTCAAACTGAACTCAGTTCCGACAGGAGGGCGACTAGCCCCATGGCAAGCATTACGGGTAAGCCAGAAGCCGGCGATCATACGGTAACCAAGGCCGAGTTGATTGAAGAGGTCATTCGCATTACCGAGCTGCCGCGCAAGGAATCGGAAACCGTGGTCGAAACGGTTTTCGAAAGCATCATCGAAGCCCTTCAGAAGAACGATAAGATCGAAATTCGCGGCTTCGGGAGCTTCCGCACCCGCCAGCGGCGCGGTAGGATTGGCCGCAATCCGAAGACCGGCGCGAAAGTCGAGGTCCCGCCCAAGCGAATCCCTTTTTTCAAGCCGAGCAAAGAACTGAAGGATTTCGTCAATAGCCACCGCTCGTCGGCGACTCCGCCTCCTTCCTCCGACCGCCCATCCCAGGGATAAATGGCAGCAAATGGATTTTCTCTGGACTCCCTGGCGGTATCGCTACCTCGCCGAGCCCGGCAATGAGGGCAAATGTATTTTCTGTGACGCATTGGCGCTTAACGACGACGCCAAGTCGCAGATTGTTTTTCGCGGCAAGCTCTGCTTCATCATCCTGAACCGCTTTCCGTACACCACCGGGCACGTCATGATCGTTCCTTATGTGCATGTCGCCGATCTTTCCCAATGCGACCCGGAAGCGCTGGCGGAAATCATACGCCTGGCACAGAGAATACAAACGGCGCTGTCAAATATCTACCATCCGCAGGGCTTCAACCTGGGGATGAATTTGGGCCGTTGCGCGGGCGCTGGTGTCGTGGGGCATCTTCACATGCATGTGCTGCCGCGCTGGATTGGCGACGCGAATTTTATGACCACCGTCGCGGAGACTCGCTTGGAGCCGGAAGAGCTCACGACAACGTATGAAAAGCTGAAGCGCGCCTTGACGGTTTGAAATCTTGGAATCACACGGAGCGGAAACTTGGACCTGGGACTGACCGAAGAGCAGTTGTTGCTGCAACGCACGGTTCGCGAATTTGCCGAATCCGAGGTGAAGCCGCTCGCGAAGGAATTGGACGAGACCGGCCATTTCCCGCGCAACATATTCCACAAGGCAGCGGAGCTTGGCCTGACTGGCGTAGCGGTGCCCGAGCAATATGGCGGGGCCGGCATGGACCACATCAGCTACGCGATCGTCATCGAGGAGATTTCGCGCGCCTGCGCGTCCACGGGCGTGATTCTCTCCGTGCAGAATTCGCTTTATTGCGATCCCGTTTCTCGCTTCGGAACCGAAGAGCAAAAGCAGAAATTTCTTGTTCCCTTCGCTCGCGGCGAAAAAATCGGCTGCTATGCGCTCACCGAGCCTCAGGCCGGCTCCAACGCTGCCGCATTGCGCACTAAGGCTGTGCTCAAAGGCGACAAGTACGTCGTCAACGGCACCAAAGCGTGGATCACCAACGGCGGCGCTGCGGATGCGGCAATTGTGTACACGAATACGCACCCCGAGAAAGGCGAGAAGGGAATTACCGCGCTGATCGTTGAAAAGGGCACTCCGGGTTTCGCCATCGGCAAGGAGGAAAAAAAGCTTGGTATCAACGCCACGGCTTGCTGCGAACTTTCCTTCACCGACTGCGAAGTGCCGGTTGCAAATCGCATCGGAGCGGAAGGCGAAGGATACAAAGTCGCGCTTTCTACGCTCGATGGCGGACGCATCGGCATTGCCGCGCAGGCCACCGGCATCGCGCAAGGAGCCTTTGACGCGGCGCTTTCCTATGCCCAGCAGCGCCAGGCCTTTGGCCATCCCATCGCCGATTTTCAGGCCATTCAATTCATGCTCGCGGACATGGCCACGGAAATTGACGCCGCGCGTCTTCTGGTGCGCAAAGCGGCGTGGAAAGAGGACACCGGCGCAAGATTTTCCATGGAAGCGTCTATCGCGAAGCTTTTCGCCTCGGAAATGGCTACGCGCGTGACGCACAAGGCTATCCAGATTCATGGCGGCAACGGATACAGCCGCGAATATCCAGTCGAACGCAACTATCGCGACGCGCGCATCACGGAAATCTACGAAGGCACCAGCGAGATTCAGCGCCTGGTCATCGCCGCTTGGGTGCTGAAGTCCTTTTGATGGTTGATATTCCTCGGAAGCAGTTCAGTGCTTGCAGACGTTCGTGTATCCTTCCGCTGTGCTGCCATTCAAGGCTGAACTGAAGTTTGATCCGTCGCCCGACCTATCGAAGGACGAGTCGTTTTTCAACGCCGTCCCGTCCCGCCCCGGAATTTTCTTGATCGAGACGCGAAAGACCGGCGATGCCTCGCCTTCCCGGCCCTATTTGGCTCGCACCGCTGACCTGCGTCGCGCCGCCGAGCGGCTGCTGCGAAGCCCGGATCCCGCGTCGAAGCGGCTGAATCTGCGGGAAGTTGCGGCAGATTTTCGCTATCGCGTCACTGGTTCGCGCTTCGAGCAGATCCTTGCGCTGTACCAGCACGCCCGCGTACGCTTTCCCAAACGCTATCGCGATATTCTGCGCCTCCGCCCTCCCGCGTTGCTCAAAGTCAATCTACGGAACGCCTACCCGCGCTGCTACGTCACGCGCCGCATTTTCAGCGATGGCGGTTTCTACCTTGGGCCGTTTGCCTCGCGGCGCATGGCGGAAAGTTTTGCCAGCCGCTTTCTCGATCTCTTCAAGGTTCGCCGCTGCCAGATCAAAATCCGCCGCGATCCGAGTTTCCCCGGTTGCATCTACTCCGAAATGAAGATGTGTCTGGCGCCATGCTTTGCCGGTTGCACGAAGGACGAATATGATTCCGAGGTTGCCCGCGTTGTTGAAACGCTCGACTCGCAAGGTGCATCTCTTATCGCCGCAATTGAGCAAGAACGTGAATCGGCCAGTGAAGCTACGAATTTCGAACACGCGGCAGCGCTGCACAAACGGCTCGACAAGATCGCCGGCGTATTCCACGGGTTGCCGGAAGTCGTTCGTCGCGTGGACACGTTGAGCGCAGTCGTCCTCCAACGTGCCGCCCGGGAAAAGACAGTCGCCGTCTTCACCATCGTGGATGGCGCTTTCGCCGAACCGTTTTTTCTTTGCTTCGATGAACTGAGCCGGCCGCAGTCAGTGGAAGAAATCCTCCGCCAGCATTTCCAGCAACTTCAGCCGGCCGAGCGCGCCCCTCAGGCCGAGGCTTGCGATACAATAAGGATGAAAGACGGTGCGAGCGCGATTGCTGCCGTTCCTGATCCGCAGTTTCACGACCGCTCCGCCCAGCGCGAGGAACATCTCTCGATTCTCGCTCGCTGGTTTTACTCCAAGCCGCGCGCCGGAGAGATATTGTTCCGCGATGCGGATTGGCCCTATCGCAGGATTCTTCGCGCCTGCGCTCGCGTCTTAGCTGCTGCGCAGGAGGCTCCGTAGCCGAAAACAAAAATGCCTGAAGAATTGACCGCAGAGACCCCGGCAACCACCAACCCCGCTCCGTCTTCCCGCTGGTCGGTGATGTTTCGCGCCCTGCAGCACCGCAATTTCCAGCTTTTTTTCGGCGGGCAGCTGATCTCTCTCATCGGCACGTGGATGGACAACGTTGCCGAAGCATGGCTTGTTTATCGCTTGACGGGTTCATCGCTTCTGCTTGGCACGGTCGCCTTCGCCGGCCAGATACCTGTGTTCCTGCTTGCGCCTCTGGGCGGCATGGCTGCTGATCGCTGGAATCGCCGTAGCATCGTGATTGCCACGCAGGCCAGCTCGATGGTTCTCGCTGGCATTCTCGCCGCACTGACCATCTCCGGCCGCGTCAAGGTCTGGGAAGTCATCACGCTCGCTTCCCTGATGGGCGTCATAAATGCCTTCGACATTCCCGCGCGCCAGGCTTTTCTTGTGGAAATGGTGGGCCGCGAAGACTTAATGAATGCCATCGCGCTGAATTCGTCGATGTTCAATGGAGCGCGTGTGATCGGCCCTGCGATAGCAGGAATCTTGGTGGCAAGCATCGGCGAGGGTTGGTGCTTCTTCGCGAATTCCGTCAGCTACATTGCCGTCATCGCCGGCTTGCTGCTGATGAAAATCAATCGGCGCGCGGCGCGCGAACCCATGGCCTCGGCCCTGGAGCACATCGCCGAAGGTTTTCGTTTCGTCCGCCATACCATGCCGATTTTCGCTTTGCTTCTGCTGCTTGGACTGGTGAGCCTGGTGGCCATGCCGTACTCCGTGCTCATGCCTATCTTCGCGGCTCGCATTCTGCATGGAAACGCCCGCACACTCGGAACACTGATGGGCGCCACCGGGGTAGGCGCGCTAACCGGCGCCCTGGTCCTCGCTTCACGCACCGGACTCAAGGGCCTTGGGAGCTGGGTTGCTTTTTCCTGTGTTGGTTTCGGCGCCGCTCTGATTCTCTTTTCTGTTTCGCACTGGTACTTGGTTTCGCTTGCCTTTCTGGTGCCGGTGGGATTCTTCATGATGGTGCAGATGGCTTCGTCGAACACCTTGATCCAAGCCATGGTTCCTGATCGTCTTCGCGGCCGCACCATGGCTGTCTACTCGATGATGTTCATGGGCATGGCGCCGCTGGGCTCGCTGCTCGCTGGCGCATTGGGGAATCGCATCGGCGCGCAATGGACCGTGGCGATTGGCGGCTTCGGCGCCGTGATTGGCGGCATCGTCTTTTCCCGCCAACTGCCGCGGCTTCGCGTGGAGGCGCGTCAGCTCATTCTTGCGCAGGCTACCGCCGGTGGTGAGCCGCCGGGAAACATGACCTCTCGCGCCCTGGAATAAGGACACCGGTTCCTCGCGCCGGCATCATCGCCCGCGCAAAACCTCTGCTATACTCAGCGACCGTTTATCTTTGCGTTTTTCAACAAGCATGACTGCCGACAATTCACTTACGCCCGGCTTCGCCACTCTTGAGGGCACTCGCCGTTTCGCCGCGCGCTTCCAAGATCTCGCCGCCGCGGGTCACTTCCGCGAACGCCAGGGCTTGCTCGTTTCCTCGATCGGCATCGGCACCTATCTCGGCGAACCTGACGCCGCCACCGATATGGACTACCGCGAAGCGATCATCGCAGCGGTTTGGGGCGGCGTGAATTTAATCGACACGGCCATCAATTATCGTATGCAGCGCAGCGAACGTTCCGTGGGCGCGGCGTTACGCGGCCTTGCTACGGCCGGTTTCGCTCGCGATGGCGTCGTCGTCTGCACCAAAGCCGGCTTTCTCACGCCCGACGGGGAAATGCCCGCTGATCCCAACGCTTATTTCCATCGCGAATTCATTTCCAAGGGGATTTTCTCCGTGGACGACATCGCCGCAGGATGCCATTGCATCGCGCCGCGCTACATGGAAGATCAAATCGAGAGAAGCCGCCGCAATCTGGGACTCTCCTGCATCGACGTTTTTTACGTGCACAATCCTGAAACGCAACTCTCCGAGGTCTCCCGCGAAGTATTGCACGGCCGCATAGCCGCGGCATTTGAAGTTCTCGAATCCGCAGTGGCTGGGGGAAAAATCCGTGCTTACGGTCTTGCCACCTGGAATGCCTTCCGCGACGATCCGCGCGCGCAAGGCTACTTGTCGCTCGAAGCGGTGTGCGGACTCGCGCGCCAAGTTGGCGGGAACGAGCATCATTTCCGTTTCGTTCAGTTGCCCTTCAACATCGCCATGGCGGAAGCGTTGATTCGCCCGAATCAGACTGTCGGCGGCAAAACCGTCTCGATGATTCAAGCCGCGCGCGACCTCGGCATCGCCTTGGTTGCCAGCGCGTCGTTGCTGCAAACGCATCTCGTCGGCAAAGTCTCGCCGTCCATTCACACTGTGCTGGGTCTTCGCAACGACATCGAGTGTGCCTTGCAATTTGTGCGTTCCGCGCCAGGCATCTCCACGGCTTTGGTGGGAATGAAGCGCGTCGATCACGTCAAAGCGAATCTGAAGCTTGCGGGAATTCCGCCCGTCTCCCAGGAACAATTCCGCCGCATTTTTACAGCGCCTCAATAAAAGTCGTGCAGCGTTTCAATCGCGCCAGTCCTGCTCGTTCAGCCACTTTTCCAGCGCCTCGCCCATCTGCGGGAGCTTTCCTGCAAAGAAATGATCCGGCGCATCGATGAACGCGAGCCTCTTTGGCTCCTGCAGTTTTTTGTAAAGCGCTTCGATGCGTTCGCGAGAGCCGTACTGGTCATGCGTGCTTTGCAAAATCAATTTCGGTTTCTTGCATTCCGCGAGATACGACAGGTCTGAGTCATTCACTGGCAGTCCCGCTCCAACGAGTTCCGCCACGCGTGCGTCCGCGCATCCCACGCGCAGTCCAACGTAGGCTCCAAAACTGAACCCGGCGAGCAGAATCGGCTTACCCGGGAATTCCACTGTCAAGTAATCCAGCGCCGCCTGCACATCTCCGCTTTCTCCGCGCCCTTTGTCATGCTTGCCTTCGCTCAGTCCCGCGCCACGAAAATTGAAACGCAGCACCGGCGCGCCCTCTTGATGCAAACTCTTCGCCAGTTGAAAAACGACTTTGTTGTGCATCGTTCCGCCGAAGAGGGGATGCGGATGGCAAACGACTGCGACTCGTCGCGGTTCCGCTTCTGCTTTCGGCGCCGTCCACAGCATCGCCTCCAGCCGCCCCGCGGGGCCGTTGAGAAAAAAACTTCGGTGAAACGCTTCTGCCATTTGAACTCCTGAAGCTCGTCAGTCTAACTGCACAACTGCTGTGTGCCAAGCTCGCTTCACGTGCGCCCGCAGCGAAAACAATTGCGCCTGCGCCTCGCCGGTGTTAGGGTTAGGACAATTTGGCGGCGTCTGGGAGGATGGATGGATCAGGAAACCACGGACCGTCGCAACGCTCGCCGTTTTACCATGACCCTTCCCTTGCTTGTTCGTTTCACGCATAACGGAACGATCGAAGAGAAAGTCGCGCACACGCGTGACGTTAGTTTTCGCGGCGTTTACTTCATGATGGAGGCGCCTCCGGAAGAGGGAAGCTCGGTCGAGATCGTTCTCACCTTGCCACAGCAAATCACTCTCGCCGGTGAGGTGCGCATTCGTTGCGCCGCCAGAGTTCTGCGTGTCGAGCAGCGGGCGGACATACCCGGCGTCGCCGCCAGCATCGATCGCTACGAATTCATGCCTGCCGCTGCCTGATTTCTCCCGTCCGCGTTACAATGTTTTCTTCGGCACGGAGGACTTATGTACCATTACGATCCGGAAACCGCTTTGGAAGAGTTGCGCGATGATGTGGTTCTTCCTCATCCTGTGCATCTGCGCGACATGATCTTGCGTACGAAGCTCGATCCAGCCAAAGCTCTTGAGCTCAATCGCGATTTCCAAGAATATCTCGCGCAATTCGGCGGCGCGCAGAACCTCGCGAAAGGGATTCTCGAACGGCTCGTCGCGGGCGTGCGCAAGGCATCCTGACGCTGCGCGTCTTGCTGGGACGATGTTGTTTTGTTGCGCCTGCCAGCGGCAGGAAAGGCGCGGAAATGGATTATGGCTCGGCAAACCATATTGATCGACGCTGACGACACGCTCTGGGAAAATAATATTTTCTTCGAGCAAACCATCAGCCGTTTTCTCTCTTGCCTCGGGCACCTCAGTTACACGCCCGAATACTGCCGCCACATCCTCAACGAAACCGAGCGCCGCAATATTCTGCAGCACGGCTATGGAGTTCGCTCCTTCCGCCGTTCACTCGATGACACCTATCTGAAACTCGCCGGCGGCACGGCCCGCAAGGAAGTTGTTCAGGAGATTGAGAAAATGTCCGTGGAGCTCGAAGGCACGCCGCCGCACATTCTCGACGGCGTCCCGGAAACCCTCTCCTATTTGAGCGGACGCCATCGCCTGATCTTATTGAGCAAGGGCGAGGCTGCCGCGCAAGCCGCCAAGGTGGAACGCTCCGGGCTGGCGCGCTATTTTGAAGCCATCGAAATCGTGGCGGAAAAAGACCTGGGCACCTACGAACGCGTTGTTCAGCAATTCAAAATCGTGAAATCGAACGGTTGGATGGTGGGAAATAGTCCGCGCAGCGACATTAATCCGGCGTTGCAGGCTGGCCTGAACGCGGTTTTTGTTCCTCATCATGCCACCTGGGTTCTTGAACACTCCGAGCTCGAAAGCGGCTCAGGAAAACTAATCCTCATTTCCAGCTTTCGTGATCTCCGAACTCATTTCTAAACAGGAGCGCTCGCATGGACTACCGTTCTGAATTCGGCGACTTCGAGGGAGTCGCGTATTTGGACGCTGCCGGTCAAGGGCCGCTTCCCCTGAAGTCCGTTCGTGCATCGCAGGCGGCGCTCGAGTGGAAAAAACTGCCGCATCGCTTGCCGGAAGGAGAATACTTTGGCTTGCCGGACCGCATTCGCGACCTGCTGGCGCGCTTGCTGGGCGGCGAGGTCGGCGAATTCGCGATCACTTCGGGCGCCAGCAGCGGCATGATGATTGTCGCCTCGAATTTCGATTGGCAGCCTGAGGATGAAGTGCTTCTTGGCCGCGGCGAATTTCCCGCGCATTTTTCCACGTTCATGCCGCTGGCGGATGCCGGCCGTCTTCGTGCAAAAATCGTTACGCCGCGGGATCGGTTTCTGCGCGCCAGCGACTATATCGAGCAGTTCACCCCGCAAACACGCATGGTCTCGGCGAGCCTGGTGCGCTTCGATGATGGAGCGCTACTCGATGCGGAGCGTCTCGCGCAGGCGTGCCGCAAAGCGGGCGTTTTGTTTTTGCTCGACATGAGCCAGTGTGCCTGCGGGATCCCCATCAGCTTGCGCGCGATCGGTGCGGACTTCGCGGTCAGCTCGGGATACAAATGGTTGCTGAGCCCCTACGGAACGGGATTTTTCTGGGCGCGCCGCGAGTCCATGGAAAAACTGCGCCCCGGGCCGTTTTACTGGAAAGCGCTGGAGGGCGCGCGCAATTTTCACTCTTTGTCGATGAGCAAGTTCTCTCCCGTGCCGGGGGCCAGCCGCTGGGATGCGCCGGAGACTGCCGCGTTTACGAACTTGGCGGCGATGCAGGCATCGCTCGAGTTCATCGAGAGCGTGGGTATCGAAGCGATCGCCGAACACAACAGGCGCCTCATCGCGCAGCTCGTCGAGCGGCTTCCGCGCGACACTTGCGTTCTGGCAAGTCCCGGCGCTGCGGAGAACCGCGGCTCATTTATCTGCATTGCCGCGCGCAAACCGGAGCGCACCAAAGAGCTTTACGAGAAATTGCGAAGCGCGCAAGTGATCGTCAGTTTGCGCGAAAATGCGATGCGCATAGCGCCGTATCTTTACAATACGGACCGCGACATCGCGAAGCTGATCGGCATTCTTTCCACGTAACATTTTCTTCTTCCGTGCAAAGGTATTACGCCATTCTGGTAACGCGGTAGAAGCTCAGCGCGGAATCGCCCTGTGCCTTTACGCGCGTTCGTTCGAGCCCTTGTACCTGCGGCGGCAATTCCATTTTTTCCCCGTGCTCGGCGATCACAGTCCCCGCGGCGGAGAACATCCCTGCCGCACCGATAAATTCCAGAACTCGGCGGTATTCCTCTGCCTGCGCGTAAGGCGGATCGAGGAAAATAAAATCACTGTGTGCGTGTTGCGATGCGAAGCTTTCGAGCCCGCGTAGCACGTCCGTTGGAAGAATTTCCGCCTCGCCGGTGATGTCCAGCGATTTCAGATTTTCGCGAATTAATTGCACCGCCGGCGCGTGGCGTTCGATGAACACAACACGGCGCGCTCCGCGGCTGATGGCTTCGATGCCCACCGCACCGGTTCCGGCGAACAGGTCGACAAACAGGCAACCTTCGACCGCGGCGCCAAGAATGTCGAACAGCGTTTCACGCAGCCGGTCGCTCGTCGGCCGCAGCTCCATTCCGCGAAGTGCGCGCAGCCGGCGGCTCTTGAACTTGCCCGCGATCACCCGCATGGCTAGCCCACCGCTGCCAGGCGGAACTTGCTCTGCCATTCCGGCCCGAGAAATGTTGTGAGCGTTGCAAGTTCCGCCGACCGCGAGCCGTCTTCCACAAGCGCAAAAGCCTCCGCGCGCGCCAGATCCAGGAGCTTGTGGTCACGCAGTGGATGGGCCATATGAAATGCGACGTCTCCGTGCTGCTTCGTGCCGAAGAACTCGCCCGGCCCTCTGAGCTTCAAATCCTGTTCGGCGATTTGAAATCCGTCCGTCGTTGCCACCAGCGCTTCGAGCCGCGCGCGCGCTTCTTCCGTCACGTTCTTGGGTGCAACGAGAATGCAGTGCGACTTGTGCGCGCCGCGCCCGATCCGCCCGCGAAGTTGATGAAGCTGCGCCAAGCCGAACCGGTCGGCATGCTCGATCACCATCACGGTAGCGTTGCGCACGTCAACGCCAACTTCCACCACGGTGGTCGCCACAAGAATCTGAATTTGTCCGTTGCGAAACTGTTCCATCACACCGTCTTTTTCTTCGCTGCGCATGCGCCCATGCAACAGACCGGCGTGCAGCTTTGGAAAAACGTTCTTCGACAGCCGTTCGTACTCGGCCGTGGCCGCTTTCAGTTCCTGCTTCGATTCTTCGACCACCGGATAAATGATGTAGGCCTGCCGGCCGCTGGAAACTTCGCGGCGCACGAACTCCCAGACTCCCGGAAGACTTTCTTCCGCGCTCCAGCGCGTTTGCACCGGTGTTCTTCCCGGCGGCATCTCGTCGATAATCGATAAATCGAGATCGCCGTAGAGCGTGAGCGCGAGAGTGCGCGGAATCGGCGTCGCGGTCATCACCAGCGTGTGCGGAGCTTTTCCTTTTTCCGCCAGGCGCTTGCGTTGCAACACGCCGAAGCGATGCTGCTCGTCGATGATCACCAGCCCCAGTTTCGCGAAGTTCACCGCTTCTTCGATCAGCGCATGCGTTCCGGTAACGAAGTTCGCTTGGCCTGACGCCATGCGCGCCAAGGCTTCCTCTTTTTCGCGCGGCTTCATTCCGCTGACGAGCAATTCCACGGAGTAGCGTGTGGGCGAAAATATTCTTCGTGCGGATAAGTAGTGCTGCACTGCGAGGATTTCCGTCGGCGCCATCAGCGCCACTTGATAGCCGTTCTCGATGACGATCGCCGCAGCCTCGAGCGCCACGATCGTCTTTCCGCTGCCCACGTCACCTTCGAGCAGGCGGGTCATGGGTGTCGCGCGTTCCAGGTCTGCCGCGATGTCCGCCAGCACGCGCTTTTGCGCGGCGGTCGGCTTGAATGGCAGGATTTGTTTCAGCGCTTCACGAACTTTATCCTGGCGCACTTGCATCGGAATTCCGGTCTGTTGCTGTTCGTGCTGCCGGCGAATCGCCAAGCCAAGCTGGTACAGAAAAAACTCCTCGAAAATCATCCGTACTTGTGCGGGGCTGCGGAATTCGTTCAGCAATCCGACGTCCACGTCTTTGGCGGGGAAGTGGACACGCAAGAGCGCTTCGCGTTTGGACGGAAATCCAAAGCGCTTCAAAAGTTCCGGCGGCAGCGGATCGGGAATTTCGCCCTGAAATTCCTCCACGACTCTGAAAATAATCCGGCGCAGCATGCGCGAGCTGATGTCGCCGATGGCTTCGTACACCGGAACGATGCGCCCCACTTGCGCGGAATCCGTTGCCTCATCGCCGGGATGCAACAATTCGAATTCTGGATTGATCATCTCGATTCGCATCGGGCGATTCGGATCGGCGGTCACTTTTCCGTGCAGGACCAGCGGCTGTCCGGGCTTGAATTTTCCGTCGAGGTACGCGCCGTGGAAAAATCGCACCGCCAGTTTTCCGCTGGCGTCTTCTACGCTCAGATGAAACATGGCGTTGCGGCGGCCCCTGAAACGCACGAGGCTGCCGTTCTCGGCTTCCACTTTTACGGTTGCGACCTGCCCCGGCGTGAGTTCCGCCACGTTTGTGAAGTGGATGCGATCTTCGTAGCGAAACGGCAGGTAGGAGAGGAGGTGTCCCACGGTAGTGATTCCGCGCTCGGCAAGCAGGGCCGCGCGGTGAGGGCCCAAGCCCTTGAGGTCAGTTACTGGCGAATTGGAGGTCAGGAGCATAGGGGCGGCTGCGCTGGAATTGATGTCCGGAAGCGGGACGAGATCTCTGGTGAAAATCGCGAAATTCCGCGATTAGAACGAAAGCCGGTCTTTTGTTTTGTATAGGTTAGGTCGAGTTCTAATTCTTCATAGGTTCCGCGATTAGAGTTTTGAAAGCGCATAAAAAGCAAAAAGCCGCGTCTCCGCGGCCCGCCCCCTTAAATTGTGCGAGGTCTGCAAATGACAGACTATAAAGAGCTTATATAACATATGGTAGCGGATTCGTCAAGCAAAAAAGAAGGGGTTCAATCTTACGGGTGATCGTCTCACGGAAACGGGGCGACAACAGGTACCTTCCGCATACGAACCGCGTCGCCCTCGGGTACATGCCCGCTGCCCATGATGGAGGGCGAGTGAATTGTGAGCTCCTGGATCAGAACTGCGGCACCTGCGAGGATCTTCTTGTGCAATGCCACAGCCTAGAAATCCTCTCCTTTTTCATCAACCATCTTGCGAGTGTCAAAGGTGTTGCGAAGATCTAGCCCCTTCAGCTTGCAAACGAATTCGAGGCCTTTTTCCTTTGCCGACGCTACGTCTTCACCGCCACTCTTCTTCGGAAAGTAGAATACGACGCTGTTGGTCCTACCATCGGAACTCTTGTTCATTCGAACGGAGGACGGGGCGACTTTTTGCTTCGATTCCTTGCCTTCGAGAGAAGCGTCGGATTTCAGTTCATCCTCGGTGAGGGTTTGAAAGGGAGTCATGTCGGGACCGAGGACGATAATTTCGTAATCGGTAACTGGCGCTGCCAGGAGCTCGGCCCCTTCCGCCTCTGATAGCTTGCCATTGATGATGGCCTCACGCGCGAGGGCTTCGCGTATGACGCGTGACGAGTACCAGCGGATATAGAACGGCGTCTGCGGTGAGTTGGCACCGCCCGGGGCGGCTGAGGTCATGCTTGGGTCCGGTGGCGAACTATCTGGCATGCCGCCTTTTTGGGTGGCCATGTGATTGCGGAGCTCGGGGTCTGGGTCGCTCGAAGGCAATTCAGCTTGACCGCCGGACGATGAGTTACGTTTCCAGTTCACATCGACTACGACCTTCTTGCACCAGGGAGAATTGTTGAGAACGATTCCGAGGTCAACCTTGTCCCATTCCTGGTAAGGCTTCGTCTTCCAAGGCTCGTTCGACGCCGACACTAAGCCGGCCAAAATCAGAATTGCGGCACCGGCAAGAATTTTCTTATGGATGGCCTTCCTCCCTCTCGTGGCGCGAGGAGTTGTGAGCCAGGAGAAACACCGCGGGGGCGATTCAACACGCCCGAGCAACCTCTTTATAAATAACAGACTTAACGAGGGCGCGCAATCGAGATGGCGTCAGGAGGAGTGGTGCCGGGCTGAGAAGCGCCCGTCGTGCGCTCGATCGATACACGGGAAGATGGTGCGCTTCAAAATGGTTGCGCATCATCAGGGCAGTGATTTTGAGCTTGGCACGGCACATGAACAGCGAAAGGGCTGCTTACCAAAGGGATGGGGGGTTCGTCTAAGGCTGTATGATGATGGAGGGCGAGTGAGTTGTGAAGCTCCCGGACACAACCACCTGCGGCAAGTCGCGCCGTACAACCGCGGAACGAGCGGGTCGCATCCGGCTATGAACGCCATGGGGATGAGCGCCGCGCTCGAACGAGGGGCAGCGCAACGAGCAGTGCAGAGAGCGGACGAACAGGTCCTGGTCCGGCAGGCGCAAGCGGGCAATCGGCCGGCTTTTGAGGAACTGGTGCGCCGCTACGACCGCGACGTGCTGCGCTTGGCGCTGAATCTGGTGCGCGGCGCGGAGGACGCCCGCGACCTCTACCAAGAAATTTTTCTTCGCGTGTATCGCAATCTTGCGCGTTTCCGGTTCGAGTGCAGCTTTTATACATGGATTTATCGCATTGCGACGAACGTGTGCCTGGACCATCTGCGCCGCAAGAACACGCGGCGCGAGGAGCAAGCGCCGCGACCCGCGGACAGCGAAGGCGTTGCGCCGGATTTCTTCGACCAGCAAGTGGAGCATCGGGCGGCGGCAAATCCGGAGCGCCATTTCCTGGGCCAGGAATTGGGGCAGCATATCGACGCGGCGCTGGGCGGACTTTCACCACGCGAGCGCATGGTTTTTGAACTGAAGCATTACGAAGGGCTGAGACTGCGAGTGATCGGCGACATGCTCGGCACTTCGGAAGAAACGGTAAAGAACTCACTGTTCCGCGCGACGCGCAAATTGCGCGCCACCCTGGACAGCATGAGGTGAAGCAAGGAGCTAACAATGCAGGAATCTAGCCAACCCTCCGGGGCGTGTCCGGAGTTTGAATCACACGTCATCTTTTATGCAGCGGATGAGCTGGAAGGCGCGGAACGCGATTCCCTGGAAGAGCATCTGGATCAATGCGCGCGCTGCGTGGCGGCGTTGGATGCGGAGCGGAAATTCCTCGAGAGGGTTGCCGCTCACGAGCAGCTCAAACCCACGCCGGGCCTGCTGGCAAGCTGCCGCAACCGGTTCGAGGATTCGCTCGATGAAATGGACCACCGCAGCATTTGGACGCGATGGGCGGAGTCACTTTTTCCCGCACACTGGCTGGCGCTGCATCCGGCAGCAAGCGTGGCCACGTTACTTCTGGTCGGCTTCTCCGTAGGAATGCTGGCGCCTTGGCATTCGCAGGCGCCAAGCTCGCCGTCTTCCCGCCCCGTAGCGACGCTTGGCTCGATGCGCCTTGATAATCAAGAGCTGCAGTCGGCAAACGTTTCGGGAATCAATTGGACGCCGAGCAACGACAATCAGCCACCTAGGATCGAAATTCAGCTGAATACGGAACGCCCGGTCGTTCTCCAGGGAACGGTGAACGACACCAACATGAAGGGCGTGCTGCTCTACGTGCTTCACAATAACCATCGATTCTGTCCCGATGTGACCATTCACGCGGTGGAGTTGCTGAAAGCGCGGGCGAACGATCCCGATGTCGAGCGGGCGCTCTCTCAGGCAGTGCTTACCGATCGCAATCCGGCGGTGCGGCTGAAAGCGCTGGACGCTTTGACGGTGGCAAAGCCGGACGACGCTAGCGTGCAAACAATGCTCGAGGCGCTGACGAAAGACGCAAATATCGGCGTGCGCGTGGAAGCAATTAATGCGCTACTCATCGCTTCACAACGCGGCGGGCTGCTTGCCGATCCGAAGGCGCTCAGCGTTCTGCGCGACCGCATGCGCACGGATCCGAATACGTATATTCGTCTGCAAAGCGCGGCAGCCGTTCAGCAAGCGCAGCCGAACCAGTAGCAGCGGAGACAGGAGCAAGATGAGGCCCAGCAACCTTCGGATTTCGCTTTCGGTAATTGTAGTTCTGGCCGCGCTGCCTGCATGGGCCGGCGGAGGCCACTCGAATCGTGCGGCGGCCGACAAGACGGGGCAATTTTCGACGAGCCCCGGCCTGCACCTGCGCGTGGCAGCCGATCAAGGCGACATTCGGATTTTGACGGGAGACGCTTCGCAGGTCAGCTACCACGTTCGTCTGGAGACCGACGCGGATGATTCCAGCGCGCAACAAATTCTGAATGCATTCGTTCTGGAAGCACGGAACGAAGGGGACGGGGTGGTGTTGATTGGCCGGTCGCCACACCTTCGGTGGGGGCATCATCTTTCCGTCACGATAGAAGTGACCGTACCGCACAACTACAACCTGGAGCTCGCAACGGATGGCGGCAATATCCAGATAGCGGACGTTCAGGGCCACGTCTCGGCCGCGACGAACGGGGGAAACATTTCGGCCGGGGGGATCGGCGGACCCGCGCGACTGGTCACCGATGGCGGGCATATTGTCGCGAAAAACGTCGGGGGCGACCTGACGGCGCAGACGGGCGGAGGAGACATTACGGTTGGCTCGGTGGCGGGCGGGGCGGTATTGCGCACCGGGGGCGGGCACATTCGCGTGGCGTCCATTGCCGGCGCGGGCCGGCTCGATACGGGCGGCGGAAACATTTCTATTGAGCATGCCGGAGCCGGTCTGGTGGTCAGCACCGGAGGCGGAGAAATTGAAGTTGGCGAAGCGTCCGGCCTGATTCGCGCACGCACAGGCGGCGGAGGAATTCGGGTGGTTCGGTCGTCTGGTCCGACGGAACTCGAGACGGGCGCGGGGAGCGTTTACCTGATGCAAGTTCAAAACGCCGTGCGAGCTTCGACGGGCGCGGGAGGAATCACGGCGTGGTTTGGCCCGGACGCGAAGCTAAGTAGTTCTTGCCGGCTAGCGGCAGGCGAAGGAGACATTGTTGTGTACCTTCCGAAGGAGCTGGCCGTCACGGTTGACGCGCAGGTGGAGCTGGGCGGCGATCATCGCGTGGTTGTCGACCCCGCGTTTCCGTTGAAGGTGACTTACGGGGAGCCGGATGAAGGCAGCCAAGTGGTTCGCGCGGAGGGAGCGCTCAATGGCGGCGGAGAGACGCTGGTTTTGCGAACGGTGTCCGGAAACATCCGGCTGATGCTGAATGACGCAGCGCACGAAAAGGAACAGCTGGATTTGTTGCGCCAGCAAATGGAGCAAATGCAAAAGCAGCTTGAAATAAGTTTATCGAAGCTCCAAGTTCCACAGCCGCCTGATCAGCAATAGAGCCGCTTCGCGCAGGAAAGGGGAGGATGTATGAACGCAAGGATTCTTTCCAGGTCACGCCGCTATCGTTGGCTCGGCTTGGTTGCACTCGCTGCGTTTTTTGCGGCAACACTTTCCGCGCGCGCGTCCACGCAAGTCTTCGATCAAATTTATCCGTTGCACGCGGGGGGAGTGTTGGCACTTGCGAACGTCAATGGCGGAGTGCAAATCGACGGCTGGGATCGCGAGCAAGTTGAGGTGCGCGCAGTAAAGACTGCGTTGCACGAAAGCGAAGATTTGGACCGCGTGCACATTGATGTGCAGGGCGATGGAACGCAGCTCGCGGTGAACACGCGTTACCCGCAGGGAAGCGGCGTCCAAGTGACCGTCGAATACCAAATCCACGTGCCCTACAAGCTGCGTTGGGCGGAAGTGTCGACGGTGAACGGAGACGTGCATCTGCAGGGCATAACCGGCGCCGGGATTTTAGGTTCGGTGAACGGGAACGTGGAAGTTCTGGACAGCGATGGACGCTTCAGCGCGAAGACAACGAACGGCGACGTGCGTTTGCAATTGAAATCGCTGCCGGACGGAGATCCGGTGAGCCTGACGACCGTCAATGGCTCGGTGGTGCTGTCGCTCCCGGAGAGCGCGAACGCGGACGTTCGCGTGGTCAATCGCAACGGCGATTTCCGGTCGGATTTTCCGCTGGCGACACTGGGTGCATACGACGCGAGCCGCTTTCGCGGGCGCCTGGGCAGCGGAGGCGGCGAGGTATTCATGAGCACGGTGAACGGGGCGATCCGGCTGGTGAACGGCCGACCGGTGATCTAACCAAACGGCGGAAAAATCGTCCAATAAGGAGAACAAAAATGCGCGCTTTGACGTACCTAAAGTATATGAGTTTGGGAACAATGGCCGTCGCTCTGAGCGCCGCTGGGGTTCGGTCGCAAGACCGCCCAGCCACGCAAACGCCGGGCGCCGCGCAGGCGAATGACAATTGCAGCAACAGCTTGTTTGACACAGCCGCGCTACAGAAGGAACTGGCGCAGATGCAAAGCCGAATGAGAGAGAGTCTTCGAGACGTACAAGCCCGGGCCCAGGAGTATCAAGCGGAGGTGGCAAGGGAAATGACCGAAAATGGAATGAAATCGGAAGAATTGGCCAGCCTTGCGGCGCGTAGCGCATCACAACAAGCACAACAACTCTTCGCGCAGGCTCCTAGCCTCCTCGACAGCGATGCAGACATGGGCTGGCTTGGCCTGGAAATGACGGAGATCACGGGGGAGAGAGCCAAAGACCTGAAACTCACGCCAGCGCGCGGAGTGCTGGTGTCAGAAGTTCTGCCGGACGGCCCCGCGGCGAAGGCGGGCTTGCGATCAGATGACGTGATCCTTCAATACGACGGTCACGAGGTGGAAGGCACGGTGCAGTTCCGGCGGCTGGTGCGAGAAACGCCTCCGGGGCGCAGCGTGGGGATGACCGTTCTGCGCGCCGGCCAGGAAGAGAAATTGACGATTCAAGTGGGGAATCGGGCGCGAAACATCGAGAGCGAATGGCACGAAGGGACACCGCTGATCGTGCCGCCGCAGTCTTTCCAGTTCAAGATGGACATGCCGGAATTGTTTATGGGGATGACGCCGGTCCTGGGGATCGAGGGAGAAGACGTCAACGGGCAACTGGGCAAGTACTTCCGCGTGCCGGGAGACGAGGGCGTGCTGGTTCGCGAAGTGAGCTCGGGCACGCCGGCGGCAAAAGCGGGCCTGAAGGCGGGAGACGTGATCACGCGCGTGGACGGGTTGACGGTGACGACGCTGACGGAGTTGCGCGCGCGGTTGCGGGAGAAGCGTGACGAGAAAGGCGTGGCGCTGATGGTGATGCGTCAAGGGTCACCGGTGACGATCACGGTGATGCTCGAATCGCCTGCGCCGCAACCTGCGAAGACACGCAGCGCAGCGCTTTAATCGAATCGTAGCGTTTCGAAAAATCGAAGGCCCGGGCGCGAAAAGCCCGGGCCTTTTTTTTGTGAGTAGCTGCTTTACTGGCGGACGATTTCTGCGTTTACGGTTGGTACGGAGACGCGGACCAGGCGATTGCCGTCCAGGTAAAGAATGATCTCCAAGTCTTGGCTGCGCACGCGAAGGCGATCGAGGCTCTTGCCGTTCGCATTCTCCGGGTCCAGGGCTTCGACAGTAATCGTTCCGGGAGTCATCTCCTGCGGTATCAGGACGGAAAAAGTCTGCGAGCCTTTTTTCGACCAATCATAAAGATCGGCGAGAATCGCGTACTGATGGTACAGATTGTCGTCGAGAATGGCGATAACGGGAGTTTTGAAAAAAAATTGCTGCGTGAAAGGTGTTCCGCCGTTGACCTGTACGTGGATCGTTGCGGTACCGTTGTCGAAATCAACAGAGGCGCCCGCCTTTTTTGAGCCGGTGACGGTGGTCCACTCGTAATGCGTCGGCGCGCCGTCGGCGCGCAGTTGCAGTTGTGAAGTAATGCGCGTTTCCGGGCCCTGCGCAACTCGGACAGTGGCGCTGCCGCGCGCAACCCATCCGCCGCCGTCTGAGGAGATTTCGAATTCCTCCGAGCCAACCTCTTTGCCGTTGACCATGTCGCGGAATTTGCCTTTTTGCGGGCTTAATGACCGGCCGGAATCGACCAAGGCCGGGAGTAAACGTGCGGGTTTTGCTGGCGACGGTCGCGAATCGCGAGCCGACGTGGTGATCGCAGCGGTAAGCGCAAGGGCAGAGACTAGGAAAAAACACGCGGCAGGGATTTTCGCGGTGCGAGTCATAGCGGAACACCATCGAGAATGCCCAGAGCAATGATGGATTGCACGACGCGCAGCGGCTCGACGGAGCTTTCCACGCGATAGCGAGCGAGCTCGTAGAAAGGCAGGCGTTCCTGGTAGAGCTGGCGGAAACTGGCTTCGTCCTTGAAAAGCGGCCTGTCAGTAATGTGGGAGCAGCGCTGCATTAATTCTTCGACGGGGCACTGAAGCCAGACGGTGGCGCATCCAGCTTGTTTGAGTAGTTCCATATTCGCGGGCTGAGCCATGGTGCCGCCACCGAGAGAGACGATGGTTGGCTTCGCCGTCGCGGCCGCTTCGCCGAGAATGCGCTCCAGCTCCTGGTACTCGGTCTGACGAAAGGCAGGTTCACCGAGCTGCGCAAAAATCTCGGGAATGGTCAAGCCGACACTCGCGACGATGCGTTTGTCCAGGTCGGCATGAATCCAGCCGATTTGGCGGGCGAGCAGCCGCGCGACGGTGGACTTTCCGCACCCCATGAATCCAGTCAGCGCAAGCAGCCGGCGGTTGACGCGTACGCCCGGCGAAGCTGTTCCGGTCTGGATATCCTTATTGCTAACAGGGGTCAGTGCGTCAGTCACGCTTGTGGATGTTGATTGTACCATTGAACGAGGACAATTCCAGTTTGGCGCGTCCCTGATTGAGGCTGCCAAAGAGGCTCTTGGCGAATCGCGGCGGACGGTGATTGGGGTGGGATGGTGGAACAAGGTTCGCCTGGTTATCGACCTTCCCGTAGAGAGAGGTTGCATTCACGTCAAAAGAATCGGCGGCCGAAAAACGCACGTTGATCGGGCCGCTGTAGTTCTTGAGGCGATACACACCGTTCGACAGGAAGTCGCCGTCGAGGAGAATATTGCCTGTCGACGTCTGCGCGAAAATGCTGGAGCTGTGATCATCGACAAGGCGAAGGTCGCCACTAATGGAATGCACTTCAATGCGGCCCGTGCAGCGCATGCACTGAAATGCGCCGCCGACCGTCTGAACTACCAGGTACCCGCCTATATCCTCGGCATCGATGCCCGCGGCGACCGTTTCCACATTCATGTCGCCGAGAATCTTGGAAATGCCGATGCTGCCAGAGTCGCTGTGCACTTGCAGTTCAGAATCCTCCGGCACGGTAACCACGTAATTGGCGCGTAGCTCATCCGGCGAGATGTCCTCGGCCAGCAGGTGAGTTACGATGTCGACGCGGTTGCCGACTTGCTCGGCATCCACTTCGATTTTTTCGCTGTTGTGATCGGCGACTACCATGACCGTCGGCTTATCCCATGACGAGATCACGACCGTGCCGCTCGGATTGTGCAGAGTGATCAGCGGATGGGCCTGCACCGCGAATTGCTTCTCCAAATGGTGGGCAAATGCCGGCGAGGCGTAGACCAACAGCAACGCGGAGCCAAACAACACGGCCGCACTGTTTTCCGCAACTCGCCACATTGGTTTCGACGACGACGATGTCATGGGAAGCTCCATTACCGCTCCGCACTCTCTGCCATGGTTGCCAAGAGATCTGCTTTCTGCTGGTATGCCGTGTACAAATAATCGCGAGTCATCTCGTTTTGGGGATCCTCGCGAACGCTTTTTTCACACATTGAAATCATGTTGTCAACAATCGCGAGGTTATGATTCAGGGTAGCGGTCACATCGTTGCCTTGCGCCTGCAGCGCCGGAACGGTTTTTGTCTCGGCGGTGCTCAATTCCGCGGCCACAGGAGTCATGGTTGTTTGCGCGCGCTGGAGCCACGTGGCTTCTTGATCGGCGCGGTTCGTAGTTCTCATCTGCACGCCAAGCACGGTAGCCCCCATGATCACAAGCGACAGATAGGCGCCCGCGAGCGCTGGCCGGAAAGCGCCAAAGGCGCCGAGCCGCGTCCACCATCCTCCGCTGGGCCGGAGACTCGGCGTGCGAATCAAACCTTCTTTTTCCAACTGCGATCGGATGGCGGTCCAGACTTGAGGAGCAGGCTCGACCTCGGGCAAAAGGGCGCTGGCATTGCGAATCATTTCCAGGTCAGCAATCAGGGCGCGGCAGCGTGCGCATCCCGCCACGTGCGATGCGGCCGACGGACGACGTTCGCCGTCCATCCATTCGCCGCTTATTTGCCAGAATTCGTCACAACGCATCGGTGCCATGGCATTCAGTCCTCGCCCGCGGCGTCCTGCTTGAAAGCCTGACGCTCATCGCGGGCCTTCTGCCTTTCGGTTTCATGGAGAAGATCTCTCAATCTCATGCGAGCCTTGTGCAGTTGCGACTTCGAATTGCCTATGGAACAGCCCATAATATCCGCGATCTCGTTGTGCTCGTAGCCTTGCACATCATGCAGCACAAACACCGCCTTGTAACCAGCCGGCAACTGTTCCACAGCCCGTTGCAAGTTCACGCGGTCGATCGAACCGCTTAGTCCCAAGTCTGGTCCGCCGAAATCCCTTCGTGGGCCGCCGCCCTCTTCATCCGGTTCGGTTACTTCCTCGAGAGAAGTCTCCGAGCCGGTCTTCTTGCGCAACCGCATCAGCACTACGTTTACTGCCAGTCTATGAAGCCATGTCGAAAAGGCAGATTCGCCGCGGAAGGTGCTGATTTTTCTAAACAGCTGCAGAAAGGCCTCTTGGGTCAAGTCCTCTGCTTCAGCCGTATTTCCGACCATCCGCAAGCACAACGAGTAGACCCGGCGATGGTGGATCTGGTAGAGCCGCTCAAATGCCGCCGCGTCACCCTGCTGCGCCAGACGGATCGCATCCGCTTCTGGCACTTCGCCGTTTTCGATTCGCCTCGTTCGGGCCACGATACCCAACGCGGCGCATCTGTTCCTCCGATGCGCCGCCTAATCCAGAAGTTGTACTTAGATGTTCCAGGAGCGCGCCGGTATTCTAAGATTCGCCGGCTAGTCCCCACCGCACCGCAGAAACGGGCACGGACTGCTATTTTCTTCGGAAATCGCCTGCGCGTCTACCGGGGAACGCGGGAGACCGATGGGCGAAGAACCTCGCGGGCAGCCGAGGCTGCGGCGCTCAAGTCATCGTGAAAGAGAGCCAAATTCTTAGGGGGTAATGCCAGAATAAACGATTTGAGCACGACAACAGTTTCACGCAGGCAAGTATTCACATCGTAATGCAGCTCATCCAGCCTTGGCCAAGAAGAATCCGGGCGGATGTGCAAACCTGCGGATAATTCTTCGGCCTCGCGATGGAATTCGTCTCCCAGAGCGCTGACGCTCACTTCGAGCACGCGGAGCTTAAGCAGGAATCGCGACCGGCTGCCAAGCAGAATCCGGTGCATGAGCTGGTTCCATTGGGCGTTCTGCTGAGCCGCTTCGCTGCGATAAAAAGAGGGATTGAGTGCGGCTACGGCGGGAGGCGCGGCAAGTTGACGTCCCCACGTCTCCAGAGTGCGGCAAGAAGCCGCCAGGGGCGCAGTCAGGTCGGTCACCACCGTGGCAGCGATCTCCACGCATTGGCGAGCGTGCATAAGTTTGCCCTCTGCGTGCAGTGCCATCGCGTCGTCCAGCGGCACGGAGAACACGGCATAGGCGTCTTCCCACTCGCGGACGATGCTATCGAAAACGCGATTCTTCTCGGCGGGAAGACGAGCACACCAATCCTCCTTGACCGAACTGCGAGCAATCGCAGACTCACGCTGTTTTCGCCAAAGCACGATGGCCCCAATCAGTCGGGCATTATAGCAGAGCACGCAAGTCCGGGCGTTTCTTAACGAGGTAAGAGACAGAGACGCGCGAAACCGGCTCCCCTTGCTTCCAGTTGGCACGGCCACTTCTCCGATTAGCGCGTTAATCATGCACTGAGCTGTTCGTGGAGCGCTTCAAATCCTCGGCCGATGGTCATGTGCCATGATCTGCTTAGGTTTTCTGTCTTGCGCTTCTGCCGACTCCGGTGCGTCACGTAAAGATAGCCAACAGTGCTCCCCCGCCAACGGGATGGGGCCAGTTGGGTACGTTCCGACTATGGTCATTGGCGAAAGACTTCGAGAATTCCGAGAGGCGAAAGGTCCCGAGTCAAGGGGAGGTTGAGATGGGGACGTGGGGTGGGCGTCTCGGAAGGTTTGTTGAACGAATTGACTAGCCGCTCTCTATAGGGAAATTTCGAACTCTTTTTTGTACGCTTCCCAGCGTTGCCGAACTCCTGCCATAATCGTTTGGTACTCCGGATCGGCTCGCAGAGTGTCGTAGTTCTTGTCCCGTTCAAACCAAGGATAATTTACATTTCCGAGAGCGACCGTGCGTTTGAGCCAGTCGAGCGCAGTTTGCCTATCGCCGAGCAATGCGTGGATTCCACCTGCCCAGTAAGCGGCATCGCCATCGATGATCTGCTCGGGGCGGTATTGGAGCAGGCGGGCATCGATCTTCGCCTTTTGCCCGCGTGATGCGTACAGAAATGCCGCTAACAGACGCGCCGAGTCGTCCTCGGAATCGTGACCGAGCACAACCGCCCGATCCAACTTCGACTCGGCTTCATCGAGTTTGCCTTCGTAATAAAGGATCATTCCCAAGTAACCCAAGGCTTTGAATTGATCGGGATTCACTGCGACCACGGAGCGCATTTCTTCTTCCGCATCCTTAGCCTTGCCGCTGTACAACAGCATGCGAGCGTGCATCCAATGTGGCTGAGGAGTGGGATTCAGTGTGACCACTCGGCTCCACGCTTTCTCTGCTAAGTCATTGAGACCAGCATAGTAGTATGAATACCCCAGCACCGCCCATGCGACGGCGCTGTTCGGGGCGACGGTGACCGCTTGTCTTGCGGTACGGATCGCCTCTCCTTCCTGACCGCCCTCGCCGTAAGAGAACGCCAAAGCCGTTAATCCTTCTGCCGACTGAGGATTGATTCGCAGGGCGCTCTGGGCTGCAACCTGCGCCCGCTTTATATTTGCCGCACCGTCCTCAGTAAAGTTCGCTGCCTGATAGTCATAAAACTGCGCCAGCAGTGCGTAAGCGTCGGCGAAATTCTTGTCCAACGAGATCGCATGGGCAAGCAGACTTTTGCCTTGCGCGATGCTTTCGAGCCGAGAATGCACGAGATACTCATTCTCATAGAAGCGGGCTTGCAGATAGTCGTTGTAGGCGTCAACGCTGGCGGTTGCGGGCTGCTGAATCGACTTCTGCTCCATGGGCGACGTCTCGACCCGAAGCCCTTCCACCACTTTGGTCGCGACCTGATCTTCGAAGCTAAGGATGTTGGCACTGCGCAGGTCGTAGCGTTGCGACCATTTCGTGTTTCCCGTATTGCCATCGATCAGTTGGACGGTGACCCGGATCGTGCCGCCAGCGCGTTGGTACGTGCCTTCGAGCACGCTCTCGACGGCCAATGTCTTTGCAACTTCCGTGGGTTCCGGCGTTTCCTTCGCGTACTTCAGAACCGAGGTTGTCGGTCGCACCGCTAGGTTTTGCAAGGAAGTCAAACGGCTGATGATCGCGTCGGTAATGCCTATCGCCCAACTGTCGCTCGTCGCCGACGAGATGTCGTGGAAAGGTAGCACCGCAATGGTTTGTGGAGCAGGTGATGGTGGAATGCTGGTTTGCTGCGAGACACGAGCGCGAGATTCACGGCTGCGAAGCCCGATCACGACCAGACCCGTCGCTATCAACAGAGCCGCCGCCAGAATAAAAATCCAGCGGTATCGGATCACCTTGGAACGTTTCCGTATTTCGGAACCGGCGACCGGCACCCGTTGTGATTCCGTGTCCCGCTTCAGACGTTTCAGGTCGGCTCGTAGCTCTCTGGCGGACTGATAGCGAACGTCGCGATCCTTTTCGAGTGACTTGTTGATGATGTCCTCGAATTTGGCGGGAACGTCAGGATTCAGCCGCAGTGGAGGCGCCGGCACCTTGTGGAGAATCGATTCGAAAATCGCGCCCGAACTGTCGCCACGGAACGGAAGGGTGCCTGTTGCCATCTCATAAAGCACGACACCAAAAGAAAACAGGTCGGTGCGGGCATCAAGTTCTTTGGCTAAGACCTGCTCTGGGGACATGTAAGCGACTGTCCCTACGGTGCTGCCGGGACTAGTCAGGTGTTCTTCGTTGAGGGAGGTGGTTGCTTCTGTATTCACAGGCTGCGGCTTAGGGCTAACAACTTTCGCCAAACCAAAATCCATGACTTTAGCGTGCCCTCGCTTCGTTACGAAGATGTTGGCGGGTTTGATGTCGCGGTGGACAATGCCTTCGGAGTGCGCGGCATCGAGCGCGTCGGCGATCTCGATGCCGATTTCCAGAACGCGCTCCGATTCCATCGGTCGATTACCGATCAGATGCTTCAGCGTCGTCCCGTCGAGAAATTCCATCGCGATGAAGGTTTGATCGCCATGCCTTCCAATTTCGTAGATGGTGCAAATGTTAGGGTGGTTCAACGCGGATGCCGCACGCGCCTCGCGTCGAAAACGTTCGAGCGCCTGTTGGTCTTGCGCTAAGTCTTCGGGGAGGAATTTCAAGGCCACGAACCTGCCAAGCTCGGTGTCCTCAGCCTTGTAAACCACGCCCATCCCACCTCCGCCGAGTTTTTCGAGGACGCGGTAGTGAGAGATGGTCTGCCCCAGAAATTGGGTGGATTCCCCCATTGGCGGAAATGTTAGGACAGCGCTACTTGGTGAGTCAAACTCAAAACACAGACTGTTTTCATCTTGTCCTGAGCGAAATTGGGTTGGGTATGAGTGTGCTTTCAACAAGGACGAACGGTCTTCGAGACATCCAAGTGGGCGCTGAAGTAGGTGGCAAGAGACCCCAACGGCGACACCATCCTCGGGTGGAGCACTTTTCCCCTTCCAATAGCTAACCTCGGGCGTTTCTTGACGGGTTAGGATACAGACACGCGCCAAACTGCACTCCCCATATATAGTGGTGCTCAGATGCGCATACAAGGGGTAGGAATGGGAGCGGAGCCGAGCGCGCGCGAAAGTGCCCTCCTGCCGATGCGACCTCAGTTCCAGGGCATGTTTCATCTTGCTCGGAATCGTAAGCGTTGAAGAAGAACTTCGTTCTTCTCGTAGTTCCGAAGGCTACTTTACACAGCTCGCCTTGCGAGTGGTGCGGACCGGAGCGGACGATCTGATTCTATGACTCGTCGAAACCGAACGGGTGGGTGTGTCTGCACGGAGTCGACGAACGATAAACAACATGGTATTTTACTGCTAAGTGAATAAAATTATTGACAACACATCGGGTAAAGACTACAAGTGCGCACATCTTTCGCTTGAGGGGTGCCCGATGCGCTGGAAACTTTTGATCCCAGTTTTCGCTTTTAGTCTTCTACTCTCCGCAAATTCCGTTAGCGCTCAATCTACGAGCCCTGCTCCGCGCGACGCGCAGGCGGTGTCCCTTCTGCGGGGCGCGCTTGCGGGCATAGGGGGTGCGCCGGCCAGCACGATGGTCCAAGACGCGACATTCAGCGGCACGGTGCGGCACATTGCTGGGTCACTCGATGAATCCGGCGCGGCGATGCTCAAAGGCACTGTCGCGGGCGCGAGCCTAACGGAATTCGATCTGCCATCCGGCACCCTCGAGGAGTCGCGCAACATAACAGCCACACCGCCCTCCGGGGCATGGAGTAGGTCAGGCGGTGCGTCCCAGCCAATCGGCCTTCATAACCTGGCAACCGATCCGACGTGGTTTTATCCAGTCCTGCTCATCGAGCGCGCGCTTGCGGACGCTTCCTACGGGATCACCTATGTCGGTACAGCGAGCAAGAACGACACGGCGGTCATCGACGTGCGAATCAATTCGTTTCCGATGGGCCCGCCGGCGAACGCATCCGGCCTAGCGCAGACGCTCGGACAAATGGACCTATACCTGGACGCCAAGACGAATCTGCCCGTGGCCCTCGATTTCAACGGGCATCCGGACAAAAATGCGCTGGTGGATCTGCCCTTCGAAATTCGCTATCTGAACTACGCATCGCAGGCTGGTGCACTCGTCCCTTCCGAAATCCAGCAGTACATCAACAACTCGCTCTTGCTCGATATCCAAGTGACCTCGGCCCAATTCAACACGGGACTCACGACGGGCGCTCTGGTCCTACAGTAGGCGCTCGGAATGCTCGTTTTTGGAGGGTGCACACATGACTCGCTGGCAGGCAATCATACTGATACACGTGATGCTCGGCTTCGGCGCGGCCGGAGCCTCAGCGCAGGCACCCACCGGCACGCCTCTTCACGCTAGCCTTACTGGCGGCCCGGACGTGGTCAACCTTGGCGACAACAATGTCTTCCTCCCGATACCGATCATTAACAAGGCGGGCAGTGGCATGTCGTTCAGCTACGGCCTCCAATACAACAGCTCGGTCTGGGGTACCTTGACGATCGGATCCACGACAAGTTGGACAGGTGGGAATGGTTGGGGCACATTGCTTTCGCCGGGCTTCGGTAGCGCTGAACCCACGCAAGTCGTTGAGACCAATACCTCGTGCGGTTTCTACACCACGTACTCCGGCTGGGTTTATCATGATCCCACCAGCACATCCCATCCTTTTCCTACTTCCGATTCGTCGGAGTACATAGACTGCCATGGTACCGTTACGAAGTACGGCTTTACGGACCAGACGGCAGATAACTCAGGCTACACGATCACGGTGAGCGCCGACACGACGACGTCTTTGTTTACGCCCAACGGAACGAACCTGGTTGCTGGCCAGGGCATAGTGGCGGAGGATCGCAACGGGAACGAGATAACTTCATCAACTTCGTCCGGCACGACAACATATACCGACACGCTAGGGACAACCGTGCTCACTGTCTCTGGCACAGAGCCTAGCCCCGTGACGTACACCTATACGGCACCCTCGGGAGCGGCCACGATCACGGTCAAATACACGGCTGAAACGGTGGAGACGAATTTCGGCTGCAGCGGCATTTCCGAATTTGGCCCGACCGCCGAGAATTTGATTTCGGAAATGGATCTGCCGGACGGCTCGAAGTACACGTTCACGTATGAGACGACGCCCGGAGACACCCATTCGCCTCACTACGTCACGGGCCGCATCTCGGAAATCACCCTGCCTACTGGCGGCTCAATCACGTACACGTACACGGGCGGCACTGGTAACGAGGACGACGGCATATTTTGTGCGGACGGCACTACAGCGACACTGACGCGGACGGTGAATCCGGGTGGCAGTCAGGTAGCGGGCAAATGGACGTATGCGCGCACCGAGAGCGGCACGTCATCGACGAACACGGTCACAGACCCGGCGGCCAACCAAACGGTGATCGACTTCGCGAACGGCTTCGAGTACGAGCGGCAGGTTTTTGAAGGTTCGACCGGAGGCACGCTGCTCGCGACGCTCTATACTTGCTACAACGGCGCTTCGCCGCCCCCCTGCACGGCAAATCCTGGTACGGCCATCACGCAGGTGACAACTTACAGAGAGCTGCCCCTGGGGTCGTACACGCTAGAATCCGAGACCAACGTCGACTACCCTGACTATGGCCTGCCTACTGAGGAAGACGACTACGGTTATGGCCTCGGCGCCGTCGGTCCACTCCTCCGGAAGACGGTAACGGCTTACTCCGTCTGGGGTGCCTCTTGCGGCGTGACGAACGCGAATGTAAACGACCGACCCTGCTCGGTAAAGGTAGAGAACGCTGGGGGAACGGTGGTCACTGAGACAGACAGTATGTACGACGCGAACGGCGATCGGCTGAGCGAAACCGTCGGCGGGCTGACGAAGAGCTTCACCTATAACTCGAACGGTACAGTGGCGACGGCAACTGACGTCAATTTAGCGACAACCAGCTACGGGAGCCCAAGTTGCAACGGAACTTTTCCCACGACGATTAGCCTTCCGCTCAGCTTGAGCGAATCGCTGGTGTGGAACTGCAACGGTGCAGTCCTTACCTCTGTCACTGACGCCAACAATGAGACAACGACGTTCACTTACAATGACCCATATTTCTGGCGCGCGGCGCAGGTCTCTTATCCGGACGACGGCTGGAAGGTTTTTTCGTATCCTTCTCCAACGGAAACTGACACGCATACTGGCATAACAAATGCGACCCCCTCGACCACTTGCAGCACTGGTTGTCGATACGACCAATCTTTCCTCGACGGACTTAGCCGGCCCGACGAAAACGTCCTGGTGAACGACCCGGACGGCGAGACAACAGTGACGACGACCTACGACCCCGTCCATGCGCAGACCGACGTGACGAATCCGGACCGTGTCGGCGCAGCAACCAATGGCACTACGACGACCACCGACGACGCACTCGGGAGGGTCATCAGTGTCACTCACGCGGACGGCGGCATTTCGCACGCGTATTATGGCAGCGCCGTTTCTAGCAATGGGGGAATCACCACTCAGCTCTGCTCGACTTCGACCTACGGCTGGGGCTTCCCAGCACTCACTGTAGACGCAGCGGGCGCGAAGCGAGAGCTTTGGAGCGATGGGCTGGGTCGAAGGATTGAAGCAGACGAACCGAACGGCAGCAATAACCTCACGGAGGGCACCTGTTATGTGTACGACCCGAACGGAAATTTAACCGAGAGTGTCTCGCCTACAAGCCAAACCCGCACTTATGTTTACGATAGCTTGGGCCGAACATTGTCCGCTACGGTCCCGGAGACCAACAGCGTAGCCACCACGTACATCTATGACGCAGCTGACAGTTCGTGCTCCAGCTACACTTCCAAGGGCGATCTGGTCGAGCGGAAGGATGCGGCGGGCAAAGTGACCTGCTACCAATATGATCAGCTTCATCGCCGGACATCGATTTCCTATTCGGACGGCACCCAGGCGGTCAACTATCATTACGACCAGACCAGCTACAATGGGTTGAGCATCACGAACGGTAAAGGACGACGCACAGGAATGAGCGATGGCTCCGGCGAAACTGCTTGGAGCTACGACCCGATGGGCCGCGTCGCGCGGGAAGAGAAGACAATTGCAAGTGTGACTAAGACCTTGAGCTATTCCTACAATTACGACGGGTCCATGGCATCTATGACATATCCTGATGGTCGTGCGGTGAACTACACCTACAGCAATGCTCAGAGGGCGCTTTCGGCAATTGACTCGTCTGGCCCAATCAACTACGCGCAAAACGCTACCTATTGGCCGCAGGGCGCACTTGATACTGCACTACACGGAGAGGTTTCCGGGGGGTTCGCCGGCATCACGGAAACTTGGAATTATAACGACGACCTCGAACCCACGTCTGTCGCCGCCTCCTCTTCGGCTGGGTCAGCGCTGAGCCTCGCATACAGCTATGCGCTGCCGAATGGCAACAACGGCGCAGTTGCTGGCATCAACAACAGCAACGATTCAAATCGGAATGAGACCATGACCTACGACCCACTCGTCCGCTTGCTCAGCATACAGACGGCAGGGACCTCCGGTCAGGATTGCTGGGGGCTGAATTTCGGCAGTAGCGGCCTTGCTGACGACACGGTTGGCAACCTGACTTCCATGAGCGTTTCTAAGTGCAGCGGACCTTCGCTTAGCGTCTCGGTGAACGGTAACAATCAGATTACGAACACTGGGTTCAGCTACGACTCGGATGGTGATGCGACCGCCGACGGTCAATACACTTATAACTACAATGCTGAGACTGAAATCACAAGCGCGAATGGGGTCACCTACACCTACGATGGGGAGGGCCTGCGTGTAGAAAAATCGAGTGGTACGCTATATTGGCGCACTTTCTTGGGCCAAGTGGTCGAGGAAACCAACACCAGCGGCAGTATGAACCGCGACTACATTTTCTTCGCTGGGCGGAGGATTGCCTGGCGAGACAGCTCGGAGAATGTGTACTACTATTTTGCCGACGCACCGGGCAGCACTCGAACCGTGACCAACGCGACGGGGAGCACCTGCTTCAATGCGGATTATTATCCCTACGGGCAGGAAAATGACTACAACACTTCTTGCTCGCCGACATACAAATTCACGGGCTACGAGTATGACTCCGAAACAGGAAATTATTATGCGTATGCACGATTCTATGATCCGCGGATTGGGCGCTTCATGACCACGGATCCGCTAGGCGGAAACAGCTCGAATCCGCAGTCGCTGAACCGTTACAGCTACGTCGTGAACAACCCCACCAGCCTGGTGGATCCTTCGGGGATGCTTATAAATCCGCCGCCGCTGAGCGGGCCGAATTGCGACCCGATAAGCAACCCCTGCACAACCGTCACGGTATATGCGAGTGACACCTGTTTGGATGGTATGCCCGGGTGGAGCTGCACGCAGGACACCACCAGCTCTTATTGGATTTTCGCGTATTGGGACGAGATATATGATCCCCAAGCGCCATCGAAGGCGCAAAACTGCGCGAAGGGACTCAAAATGGCCGGTCAGAACCAGAGCGCTGTGGACCGAGCGAATAACGATTGGGACATGCTCCAAGCGGTAGGTGATGTCTATGGTGTTGATCCCGCCATGCTTGCCGCCATCGGGATACGCGAGTCGGGCTTTCAAAACTCTGTCCAACCGGGCCCATTCGGGGCAAACACGACAGGAATAGGCATTTTTCAAATTACCAACGGGTCTGTTCCCTGGATGAACTCGTTGACGCCAATGTGGGCTGCCAGCTACGCGGCGAGCCTGCTCAGTTCAAATATGTCTACACTAGCAACAGACTTCCCGAACTTCACGCCAACGCAGCTTTTGCAGGCTACGGCTGCATCGTACAATTTTGGTGCCGGAAATATCAGCGGCAATCCCGCAACAATAGATTATGGATCGGCGCCTGCCACAAAACTGCACCCTGAGCTAGGCAACTATGGTAGTGACATTCTTCTACTTATGGACTGCTTTTAGGAGTTGATATGTGGCTAGGTTTCCTGTCGCTCTGCTTAGTAGTGTCTGGAGTCTCGGGCGGCTTCATCGGTGCTGGCTCCTACGCTCAAGCGGTACAGGAGACGAGAACGCAGGAGACGTCTCTGAAAAAGTTTCTTCAAGCCTATTTGAAGGATCCTGTCTTGGGCGAAATTAGAAGCACACGTTACGCCTCCGATTTCGTCGATCTCAAGGGTGACGGAGCGCGGGAGGCAATCGTGTACGTCATGGACGACGAGCATCAATGGTTTCAGCACCACTGGTGCGGCTCGGGCGGATGTACAATGCTCGTACTCGCCCCGACGGGGTCTTCATATAAGATTGTCGGACGTGTCACAATCACGAGGCCCCCAATTCGAGTGCTTGTAACGAAGTCGCATGGCTGGCACGACATCGGCGTGTGGGTGCAAGGGGGAGGTATTCAGCCTGGGTATGAGGCGAAACTCTCCTTCAACGGCAAGACCTACCCGAGTAATCCCTCCGTGCCTCCAGCCCGGCGACTTACTAAAGACGCCGCTGGCGAGACGGTGATACCGTTGACGGCCTTTGAACAAGGCAAGCCTCTTTATCCTTGATTTGCAATTACGGCGTGACGCGGCCACTCTGCGGCCCTCGAAGCGTTCTTCAGGAAACAGTGTTACCCGGAAAGACAGTTATACCATCGAGCGCTACCGTTGGCGGTCAACTATATCACTAAGCAGCAGTGCCCCTCATTCTCTATGATCTCGCACGAGGCATGTATGGCATGAACCTCACAGAAAAGTTCTCAGATCGTTCCGTTGGGTTCGTCACCCTCATTTGGTATGGCTCTGACAAGACCAGCCAGCTTCTGCCAATGCCGTGGGTGCGGCACGCGCTTCCTTGATCGAATATCCGTCGCGTAAGGCTTCGAAACGCCAAGTGCCGTTGCTATGGCCGAAACCGCGAACGCCGCGAGCCTCGGCTGAATCTGTTCGCGATAAACCTCTTCGGTCAGCCACTCGGGCAAATCAGACGGTTGCCACGCTCGCTTAGCCGCCTCTTGTCGCCGCATCGTCACAGCGCGAAGTGCTTCAGCCTTTGGCGTGTGCGTTGCGATCCGCCCCAACTGTGCCGCGTTGATGAGGTTTTCTCTTAATGCCATCGGAGAACATGCTCGGCAGTATTGAGCACCACGGGTTGATGCTCCACAATTTCGACAGATAGTCTCTGGCCGGGGTGGAGCTTCAATCGACAGATTGGCTGAAATCCCTCTACCTTCCCGGCGGCTATTTTGCGTCAGCCGCGTGCTCGGGAATATTCGCTTACTGCGTTTTGGTACGGATGCGGAGAACATCCGGGACATGTGCTCGGCAAGTGGCGCAACAGCGCGACCCCACATCGGCGCTGTCTCAGAAAGCTGAAGTGCGAGCGAGGCCATCAACCGGCAGTTGCCGTCACGCTGCTCGAAGAACCATTCGCGGCGCAGCGGTCCGCGCATGATCCAATCGAGCACGTATGCATCGACGCGCGGTCGAATCGGTTCCATGAGATCGGAAGCCAAGCTATCACGCGAAGGACTATCGAAGTGCATGATACCGAGGCCGGGATCGAGTCCAAGTGCTGTGACGGCCAACCGAGCTTCGGATTCAAGCAAAGCGTAGAGATAATTCAGCATCGCGTTTGGTGGATTCACGGCAAGGCGAGGCGACCCGGTAAGCGGCGATTCGCGGCTCCCGAACATACTCCAATGGCCGGGCACGCGGGCCAGATCTTTCGTCGGAAAATCGACCGGCACGTTTCGCCACGCAGACCAATATGCTTTGGCTGCGAGAGCTTCAAGTGGACGCAAGGCATCAATTGACTGACAAATTGGAAGTCCACGGCGCATCTCCGCGATACGGTTTCCCGCACCCGAGTTTTGAAGCTTTTCGCGAACCAATTGTTCTTGTGCAATGAGTTTCTTGTCGAGCAGGCCCTTCGAAATCTCTAGCGCAACCCCCGATTGATGAGCAAGAGCCTGGGCACGTCGCAAACGAGCGTCCGAAGAGGAAACGGGGCCGGTCGTGGCGAGGACCGACCCGTCACGGTCGAGCATCACAAAGGCTGCGTCTTGGTCGGCCAGCCAGCGAAGCGCCGCGAGGGAAACAAATCCATCCGAGCCGATAATAACCAGACGGCACAATCCGTGACCTATGCGCGGCAATCGCGCTTCGCGCCGGACTGGGCCGATGCCGTCCCGAATCGTGAGGTGTCCGCGATCAACGTGAACTTTAATGCCGTAGCCAAAGAGGGTCACAACTCCATGTTGCGGGACAATCGGGGTGAAATTGCAGTATTGGGAATCTTGCGGTACGGTCTGCGTAGCTGCCATTGGAGTACACGCTCCTGTGGTGGTTAGGGCTTGTCGTCTGCTTCTAACAGGCGACAGGCCCGCTTTGATTTTCCAAACCTAACTTACATTCATGACTTCCCTAATTTTATCATGTTTGTCCATGGGTGTCCGGCCTCGCAAATCTGAGAATTGAGCGATTCAGTGAGGCTTCGAAAGCGTCAGCTGGGCTTGCTCTGCTAAGTTGACTTGCGCTTTTGGCTTCTTTTGTTCGTAGATATGCTGGCAGCAAACCGCTTGGCCCGACTTTCTAATTTCCGTACAGCTTCTCTATGGCTTCTAAGCCCGCACGGGCAGATATCGTCAAGGAATTCCGCGAGACCGTCCCGTGTCTGATCCTTCAGGCCCGCCTCCATCGCAAGGTGCTTTAGCCCCCGGTGGAGAAGGCTGACTTTCGGCATAGACATTATCTCGGGACCAAAAAATACAACGTGGTAAGCGTCTTCCATGGCTTTTAGGATTCCCCGAAAAACCTTCCATGGTCTACCTTGGTTATCGTGCCTCATTTCTGCCGCTACGCGAATGGCGTCATCAAAACTGCCGCTATGTTGATCCTCCCAAATGCTTCGAACAAAACGTTCCGGTACAAGCTCCGATAACGTTCTCGGAGTTCGCGCGATAAAAAGGCGCTTTCGGGGTTGTTTCACAGGATGCTTGCCTGACGCATTTCGCCGGAGTTCCCCACGGAGGTACGCAAGGCGATAGGCCGTGTCCATAGGATATCTCTTGTACTTTTTGTCTCGCTCCCAATCAATCCGGAGCTGTTCTTTGGCCCGGCAGAGGAAACTCACGATTTCCGGCGACTCGATCCATTTAGCCCAGCGGTGTTCGCTCATACGCAGCCATTGCAGACCATTCCATGTTTCCAGTCAAAGGGCTTCTACACAGATATTCACTTCAAGCCACCCCCCGGACGCAACATCCGGATAACGCGTCCGGGCGGAATTAGCCGCTTTGCTACATTTGATTTTATTATGAAACGAGAAAAGAAAACTACCCGACGCAGCAAGCGTCGAATTAGGCTAGGCACTCCGCGTACCGCCAAGCAGTTCTTTGCCATGTCTCAGGCATTTCAGGACACATGGGCTCGCGTCACGCATGTTATCTCCAAAATGCGAGCCGACCGCGTGTCTCTTCGAGAAGCCTCGCGCGAGTTTGATCTTGATCCAAGAGTTGTCGCCCGCCTGGGCAAGTCAGCTCTTCGCAAGCGAAAAAACGGACAATACGCAGCAAAGCGTACAGACAAGCTCCTGCGGATTCTTGCTATCCCGGCACCGGACGAAAAAGGTGGAAAGCGCGAGATCGCAGTACGCGACTCGCGTCAAGCAACGATCCTCGGGAGGTATTGGGCCGCCGTCCAGAAGTACCTCCAGACTGGAGATTCCTCCGCACTCAATAAATTCCGTGGCAAGCGCATCACTGACGCAAGCGGAAAACGAGTGCCACTGCTTACAGACCTTACGGAATTGGACCGTCTCGGTTCCGCCGGTGTTTGGTCTTTTGAATCGATTTACGCGCAGGTAGGCTGAGTGAAAAGAAGATTTCCCATTCGCGATCCTATCAGGGCACATCAGCGGGACGCCATAGCTGCGCGCCGCATTGGCAAGCATAGGCAATGCGCATGCGGAGAATCGCGATCCAGAGCATTTGTACCAGGTAGCAATATTTGCGCCGCTTGTGATCGGAAGACGAACGGCAAGACAACGCTAGACGAACATCATGTGGCGGGAAAGTCTAACAGTCCGGTGACGATTCCGGTTCCGGTGAACGATCATCGCGCCCGGCTCAGTGTCGATCAATACGATTGGCCGAAAGAAACGCTCGAAAATCCAGACGGAAGCCCGCTGCTCCGCGCCGCGGCGTCCGTACGCGGCTTCGTCGATGTTCTTCTCTACCTGATCGATAAATTCATACTTTGGATTCCAGAAATGCTCGAAGCAATTGACGCATTTCTAGTGAAAAAACTCGGACCCAAATGGTGGGTCGGAACGGAGATAGAAAAATATGTCCCGAAGCGCTGATCAAATGCCTGATCCCGAACCCTTTGCACTGCCGGTTGCGGTCCGCGTTTATCCGCAGCCGCAAAACACAAAGTCGGAACACCACCATGCACGCAAGCCGTGGCGACACCCGGATGCGATGCTCGTTTTCGATACGGAATCACGGACTGACCCAACCCAACGCCTCACATTCGGCAGCTACCGATTTATTGTCAACGGTCAATGTAGCGAAGAAGGTCTTTTCTATGCTGACGATCTGCCAAGCGAAGACGTAGCTGTTCTCCAAAAATATGTCGAAACGCACGAAGCAGCGATACCGGAAGGCAGACAGCACCTTCGCTTGCTGACCCTCGATGAATTTTTGAACAAGTTGTATTTCGCCGCGTATAAGGGACGCTGCCTACTCGTTGGATTCAATCTCCCTTTCGATTTCTCCCGCCTCGCATATGACGTTTTGCCCGCGCGTGGCCGGTTTGCGGGTGGTTTTTCGTTGGGAATTTGGCAGTACATCGATAAAAACGAGCAAAAGCACCGAAATAAGTTCCGACCAAGGATCGGCGTCAAGCACATCGATAGCAAGCGGGCGCTGAAGGGCTTCACTGGGCGCGACGAGCCTGACAAGACCGACCTGATCCCCGAAGGCTCGGAAACGGGCGAGCCGGAAGACGGATACAAGTTCCGTGGTCATTTCCTCGATTTGCGCACGCTCGCGTTTGCGTTGACGGATAAAGGCCACTCTCTAAAATCCGCATGCGAAGATTTCGGAGTAGAGCACCCGAAGCAACCGGCGGAACGGCACGGCGAGGTCACAGAGGATTACATCGACTACAACCGGCGCGATGTTCTTGCGACGTCGGAATTAGCCGTGAAACTGCTGGAAGAGTATGACAAGCACGGCCTTTCCCTTCAGCCAACGAAAGCCTATTCGCCCGCCTCCATTGGCAAAGCCTATCTGCACGAAATGGGCATTGAGCCGATCCTCAAACGACAGCCCGATTTTCCCAAGAAGTACCTCGGCTTCGCACAGTCAGCGTTTTTCGGCGGACGGACTAGCGCCCACCTCCGTAAAGTTGCGATGCCGGTTGTTTATACTGATTTTCTTTCCATGTATCCCACGGTCAACAGCCTAATGAAGCTGTGGAGCTTTGTGATTGCCGAAGAAATCACGATAGTAGATCACTGCCAAGAGGAAATTTTTCAATTTCTCAGCGAGCTAAAGGCACACCCCGAAAGGCTGTTTAAGCGTGGAACCTGGGAACGCATGCCCGCATTCGTAAAGCTCATTCCCGATGGCGACATTTTGCCTTGCCGTAGCCGCTACAACGCGGCAAGCCGTGATTGGCAGGTAGGCATAAATTATCTCCACTCCGAGGCAGACAACCCCCCGCATGGGCTGTGGTTTTCGCTGCCAGATGTGGTTGTTTCAATTCTCTTAACCGGAAAGATTCCCGAGATAGTCGATGCGTTTCGAATTGAAGCGAACGGAATTCTGCCGAACCTTAAATCCGTGAAGCTACGGGGTGCGGTTGAAGTCGATCCTACGACCCAAGATTTTTTCAAAGTTGTCATCGAAGAACGCCAACGATTGCCCGCACGCACGGACCTCTCCGAAATCGAGAAGGAACGGCTTGATTTGGCCCTTAAGGTCCTCGCGAATGCGGCGAGCTATGGAATCTATGCGGAAATGATTCGCCAGGAATCGGACAAACAAATCAAAACAACATGTTACGGCATTGACGAAGACCCGTTTGTTTGTAAGCCGGTGCATCCTGAAGTGCCCGGTGAATACTGCTTTCCGCCGCTCGCTTCCCTGATTACAGGCGCGGCCCGGTTGATGCTGGCCTTGTTGGAGCATTCCGTTACCGAATTGGGCGGCACCTACGTTATGGAAGACACCGATTCTATGGCGATTGTCGCCACGGAAGACGGCGGCATAGTTCCGTGCCCTGGCGGACCGCTTCGAACAGAGGATGACCGCGAAGCTGTAAAAGTACTGTCTGGGGCAAAGGTCCAGGGGATCGTAAAGCGATTTGAGGCGCTAAATCCTTACGACCGGAATGCCGTGCCAGGATCGATTTTGAAAATTGAAAATGATAATTTTGATCTGGCAACGAGAAAACAGCGACAGATTTATTGCGTGGCAATTTCCGCAAAGCGGTATGCGCTTTTTCTGAAAGATGAATGTGGGAATCCCGTTCTTCTTCAAAAAGGAATAAACAATAAAAAAGACAGATGGTCAGAGCATGGCCTCGGGCACCTGCTTAATCCAATTGACCCGGAAAATGAAGACCGCAAATGGATTGGGCGGGCATGGCTGAATATTATTCAAAAAACGCTCGATTTGCCGGTAAAGGCTCCGGAATTTAAGGATTTTCCTGCAATTGGACGCATTACCGTTAGCAGTCCCGCCGTCTGGCGGCCCTTTGCAAAATTCAATGAAGGAAAAGCATACGCGGATCAAATTAAGCCGTTCAATTTTCTTTTATCCTGCCACGTAAATTCCTTCGGTCATCCAATCGGGGCCGATCCTGAAAAGTTTCATTTAATTGCACCGTACGAGTCGGATTCCAGGCGTTGGTTGAAAATGGAATGGATTGACCAATATTCCGAGCAAAAAGTACGGCATCACCACAAACGGCTATTTTGGCGACCGGCGGAATGTGCGTGTTAAAACGTACGGAGATGTTCTTACGGAATATGAATTTCACCCGGAAACAAAAAATGCCGATGCAGACGGAAATCCATCTGGAAAACAAACGATTGGTTTATTGCAAAGGCGGCACATTCGCATCGATCAAACAAAATACATTGGAAAAGAATCGAACCTCATCGAGGAAATAGAATCTGGACTTGTTCATTCGGAAACGGATGTTTACACGGAATATGTCGATCCGAGGCGGGATCAATGGACAACAAAAATATTACCGGTACTAAAGCAATGCCCATCAACCAACTCGTGAAATTAAGCGGGATGTCGCGCAGAGCGATCATTGATTTAAGGGCGGGACGGAGCAGACCGGGTGCAAAAAATGCAAAACGACTCGTGGAAATTGCTCGAAGCTCAAAAACACCACAAGAAATTGAGGCTTTCATTCTTGATGTGGATCTTCCTTGTTTGCCGTATTCCATCAAGAAATGCAGGAAATGAAAGAAAGACCATATTCATGTTAAGTCGCACATTTCATTTATGTTAGATTGAACAAGCACTTTCAGCATACCTATTGACAGATTACGATATCACCAGTAGTATCATCACTGGAGTGCAATGGATCTTGACAGGATCAAGGCCCGCATTCAGGAAATTGCCGCCAATCGGAAGAACGTCGATTTCGCGGAATTGGCTGTGCTCTTGGACAATCACATTGGTTCCCTGTTCCCGAACTACAACCATCATGGAAATCCACACCACGCCTTTACCGTCGGCAATCAAACTTTTAATGTCAGTCAGCCAAAACGGGGCTGCGTGAAGAAACCTTATGTCGACAAGTTCGTAGATGCCATGGAGGCCCTGGGGATGTTCGATCCAGAGGAGAACCCATGAGACACATAGAGGAATACTCGAATCTGAATTATCGCTTTTCCCTTCATCGGGACGAAGAGGGCAACTACTTCGCCGAAGTCGACGAATTCCCAGGTTGCATCGCTGATGGGTCCTCTCCAAACGAAGCCATGGGCAATCTTAGGGAGGCAATGAAATCGTGGGTGACCTCACGTATTGAGGCAGGTCTCGAAGTTCCCGAACCGAGGGATACCACAAATTACAGCGGAAGAATCCTGGTTAGGCTGCCACGGTCTTTGCACAAGAATCTATCAGAGCAGGCCTCAAGTGAGGGGATTAGTTTGAATCAGCACATCGTCTCCGCTCTGAGCGAACACTTTGGGAGAACAGAGGTTCTAAGGGCGCAAGCTCCTACATATCCGAGTACACCTTATTCTAATTTTGTCCTCGGAACGGTTAAATACGCAAATGTTGCTCTTTGGGATAGGCATGGTTATACGGCTGCATGGAGTAACGAACCTGCACAGAACAACATGTTTTGTGGCTCCCTTGCAAATCCTTTACAGGGGACAGTTGGATGCATTGATGTGCAAGTGGGGTCACAGGCGACAACACGTCGGAAACAGGTTGCGTAGCGACTGAGGAAGCGAAAAACCTTTATGGCTAAAATCATTCAGACATTCACTGTACTTCGGAAAGTATTCTTACCAGACGTTCTGCCATGGCCCTACCTTTTGGCAGAATCAAACTTAGAAAAGATTCGTACGCGTTACAAATGCGGTCAGTTGATGCAGAACTTAGGCCCACTAGGGGTTCCGTCGCAAGTAGCAAGTCCCACCGGCGAATTCACTGTAGGCGAGACCACGCTTTTACTGGAGCAACTGATCATTGAACCGACGGTCCTGCAATTTCAGATAAGTGGTAACTCAGACCAAGCAGACGAGTTTGCTAAAGACCTCGGGACAATCCTTCGAGAGATTGATCCGGACAAGAAATATTCCGAGGAACGAGAATTAACAAAGACCTATCAGACTATTGCAATTGTGAAACTGTCTTTTCCATACGACGCGTTGTTTTCGAAGACTTTTTCGCGATATCTGAATCAATCAATGATCCCTCGCCTTAAGCCCAAGGATGCCGAATTGGAAGTCAGACTGTCGAATCTGAGATGGACTGTATCTTACAGGGCGAACACAACCGATTTTCTGTACTTACCGAAGCTGTTGGTAATCGAACCAAGGCAGGGAAGCAGACCTGATGACATGCTGTATTTTACACAGTCTCCCACTGACTTCAGGACGCACATGCACCTCGTGGAGGCGCTTGAGAAAACGGTCAAATAGGCATCTATTTTGCCGAGACCAGTGATCACTTCAAAACCGGCCCGGGCGCTACGGAAATGCCGCCTCAACTTTTGCGACAAGGTCTTCCACATATTGGATCCAAGCCTTAACCGTTTTCCTGTGAATGGGACGGAGCTTCTTGCCACTTCGGCGAGACTGCTGCCGGTCACCTTCGTGAGATATTTGATTGCGGCGCTTCACCAACTCGTTGAAGTCATCGAGTAACTTCCGCCGATGAGCTGCGTTTGGCGCAATCCGATCCCACAAGCTCTCGATCCCAGCAAGCTTGAGCGCATCAGCTATTGCCGAAGGTGATTGCAATGGCCTTACAGAAAGGTGATCTGTAACCCAATTTCGAAGGACATTTCCCTTACGCAGCGCGTCATCCCACGTCGTGAGGTCACGTATCGGAATCTCAAAATTTGCAAGCTGCACAGGTAGATCGTTTAGTGAGAATCTGCCAACACGATATTTGATCTTATCGTGGAAGTAGGTATCCAATGCGGAGAGAGCAAACACTACCGCTGCGCGTAACAACCACTTGATGTTCATTTTGATCTTGAGTCTTGACAAACCTTCGTACAGCCGAAGGCAATCCTTCGCACTTCGGATGTTCAGATCAAAAAGACTCCTCGCAGTATGTCCTGGCATTCGTTTAGCTCCAGGTTTTTCTTTTGGTAAGAACTGCTACTGGACTGATGTTCTAAATACGTGGCGCATTGTAACATGGCGAGATGTAGCGGCGTCGCACCTTGGGTTGAGTCCTGGAGGCTGCTGAAGCACTCTCCACGTGCCCGTTTCCTCTTATCGACGGGGGTTTTTCGCGCGCTCCCTCCGCCAAGGCCCACGGTTCCTCCCCCGTCCCTACCCCTTGTATGCCTGTCTGAGCACCACTATATATGGGGAGTGCAGTTTCGCGCGCTGCTGTATCCTATCCCGGGCGTTTCTTGACGCTGTGCGAGGGCGCTCGCTATACTGCCGGACGACTCCAGGAAAGGAATGTGCTTGGAATTCGAACCGCGCGACCAGCTTGTCCAGCGTCAGAAAAAACTGGAGCGAATTGCCGCGCTGGGCTTCGAGCCTTATCCTCACAAGTTTGAGTGGACGCAAACGCCTGCCCAAATTGTCGCGGAATTTGGTGATCGCTCCGCGGAAGCGCTGCAGCAGTCGCAAATTAACGTTTCCGTTGCGGGGCGCCTGCTGACGATTCGTCTGCATGGCAAAGCGGGCTTTGCGCATATGCAAGGGGACGGCCAGCGGCTTCAAATCTACGTGAAGCTCGACGCTGTCGGGCCGCGTTCTTTTGAGCTGTTTCAGCTTCTCGATATCGGCGACGTCATCGGAGTGTCCGGGCACCTTTTTCGCACCAAGACGAATGAACTGACGGTGTGGGTGGACCAGCTCACGCTACTGACCAAGGCGCTCCTACCGCTGCCGGAGAAGTGGCATGGCCTCGCCGACGTGGAGATGCGCTATCGCCGGCGCTACCTCGATTTGATTGCCAACGATCGCGTGCGCCAGATTTTTCTGCGCCGCGCGCAAGTCATCCGCTACATGCGGGAGTTTTTTGACGCGCGGAACTATCTGGAAGTCGAGACTCCCATGATGCATCCGATCCTGGGAGGCGCGACGGCGCGGCCCTTTGTCACGCGGCACAACACCTTCGACGTCGATTTCTATATGCGTATTGCGCCGGAGCTTTACCTGAAGCGGCTGGTCGTCGGCGGGCTGGACCGCGTTTACGAAATTAATCGCAATTTTCGCAACGAAGGCATCGACGCCATTCACCTGCCGGAATTCACGATGCTGGAGTTTTATCAGGCGTACAGCGATTACCGCGATTTGATGAAGTTGACGGAAGAACTGTTTTCAGGAATAGCGAAAGCGGTTTGCGGTGGGACGAAAGTTAAATACGGAGAACACGAGATCGACTTCGGACATTTTGAGGCGCTGTCGATGAGGGAGGCGATTGTCAAATTTTGGCCCGCGGCAGCTGGCAATGCGCCGACAGTCGCGGAATTGGCCGCGCCGCAGGGGCCGCGTGCGGTTGCGGAACGTTACAACGCCTACGCCCGCGCGCGGAGCCGTGACGTGATCACCGATCTCGACAAATCCTCCGCCGGCGAATTGACCGGCGCGCTTTTTGAAGAAGTGGCCGAAGAGCATCTGATTCAGCCCACGTTTATTTACGATTTTCCGGCGGATATATCGCCATTGTCGAAGCGCCGTACCGATGATCCGTCGCTGGCGGAACGGTTCGAACTTTTTATCGAGGGGATGGAACTGGGCAACGGCTTTTCGGAGCTGAACGATCCTGTCGATCAGGAGCGCCGTTTCCACGCTCAGGTAGAGGCAGGCGGGCTGGAAATGCCCAAGGAAATTGACTGGGATTACATCCGCGCGTTGGCGCACGGGTTGCCGCCGACGGCCGGCGAAGGCGTTGGAATCGACCGGCTGATTATGCTGCTCACCGATTCGCACTCGATCCGCGAGGTGATCCTTTTTCCCACGTTGCGTCCGCAGAAGGATTCGGAAACGGACGCCGTGGGCGCGCCACGCGAAGAACATCCATGAAATTCGAATGGATGGTCGCGCGGCGCTACCTGCGGTCGAAGCACAAGCCGCCGGTGCTGCGGCTGGTGACCTTTCTTTCTGTTGCCGGCGTCGCTGCAGGTGTGGCCACGCTGGTGATTGCGCTGGCGATGAATACGGGTTTTAGCCAAGCGATTCGCAACCGGCTGCTGGTGGTGACCGCGCACATCAACCTGAAGCCCAACGGAACGGAAGGAATTCGCGATTATTCGCAACTCATGGCCCGGCTGGCGCCGACTCCGGGCGTGCGCTCGATCACTCCCGCGGTGTACAACACGGTTCTGCTTTCCGCTCACGGTAAATCGCAAGGCATCATCTTGAAAGGCGTGGATCCGCAGCTGGAAGAGCGCGCGGATGCGGCGCTGCGGCACATCATTTCCGGCAGCGACAGTTTCGCGGTAGATTCGTTTGGCATTCCCGGAATTCTGATTGGGCGGATTCTGGCGGGAGACTGGGATCTGGCCGTGGGAGATTATGTGACGGTCACTAGCCCACAAGGCAGCCTCACACCGTTTGGAATGCTGCCGCGATCGCAACGCTTCCGCGTGAATGGGGTATTCGATTCCGGCTTTTACGATTACGACGCGAATTGGACGTTTATCACGTTGCACGCGGCTCAGGCATTGGTCGGCGTGGGGGACGTTGTGAGCGAGCTGGAAATTCGCGTGAATGATTTGGACCATACGGACCAAATCGCATCGGTCATTGCGCGAGACGCCGGACCCGGATATCGCACGACCACTTGGAGCGAGGAAAATCGGGCGCTTTTTCGTGCGATGAGCCTCGAGAAGCTAGTCACGGCGATTTTCATTGGGCTCATCACGTTCGTTGCCGGCCTGAATATTCTTGTGGTGCTGGCCATGACGGTGACGGACAAAGCTCACGACATCGCGGTGCTAATGACGCTGGGTGCGCGCCGCATGCAGGTGCGGAACATTTTTGTGCTGCAGGGGTTTTTAGTCGGAGCGGCGGGGACGGCAATCGGCCTGCTTCTGGGCTATACGCTTGCGTGGACTGCAAATCATTGGCGGCTGGTGCCGCTCAATCCGGAGATTTATGCCGTGCCGTACGTTCCCTTTCACTCGAACGGATGGGACGCGTTGTGGATCGCGGCTGCCGCTTTGGCCATCTGTGTGGCGGCAACCGTTTATCCTGCGCGCTCCGCGTCGGGCACGCGGCCGGTTGATATTTTGAGAGCCGAATAGGCGCTCGATCAGGCGTTTTCACTGCGGGGGCAACGTTTTGTTCCCCGAAGCTCGTCATAACAGCGATCCATTGCGATGTATTTTCAAAGTTATCCTGTGCCAGTGTGTACAGTCCCAGTGGCGCATGGGAAACAAGTCCTGTTACTAACGTACAGTTCCGCTGATGCACAGCGCCCTGGTGTAATGGGGGAGGAAAAAACGCCGCATGTTACAATAGAAAGGAAGCTGGGCGCTCATTATGTGCAATAAATTAGCGGTCGGAGAGGGCGAGCAAAAAGGGCCTTTCGGTAAGACACAGAATCAAAAGCAATAGCCGGCGATGGTTTCGGCATGAGAATTGACTGGATCTTTAGGGATGAGTGCAGGATCCAACCTGTAGGCTTACAGGTTGCTTTGGAAGGCGGAACGGCACGGCGAATGCAGGGAAGCAGCAGAATGGGAAGCGTGGCACAATGACGAGCCCAACGGCAGCAACGGTCGAGACTCAGCAACCGCGAATAGCAGCGGCGAGCGGCTCGCAGCCGCTTGTGCGCGGTGAAGCGTTACGAAAAGTGTTTCGCTCTGGAGAAACGGAAGTCGTCGCGCTGGCGGGCGTGACTCTGGCGATTGCGCCGGGCGAAATGGTCGCGTTGATCGGCCCCTCCGGCTCGGGGAAAAGCACATTGTTGCATTTGCTGGCTGCGCTGGACACGCCCACGAGCGGTGCAGTATACTTCGCCGGAAATTCCTTGGCGGCGCTCGCGGAAAATGAACTGGAGGATTTCCGCAGCCGCGCGGTTGGTTTTGTTTGGCAGAGGCATCAGCTTCTGGCCGACTTTACGGCCGTGGAAAATGTGGCAATGCCGCTGTTGATTCGCGGGAACACGGCGGGGGAAGCTCTCGATTCGGCGCGCGCGTGGCTTGGGGAAGTGGGCCTTGCGGATCGCGCGCAGCACCGGGCAGGCGAGCTCTCCGGCGGTGAACAGCAGCGTGTAGCGATTGCCCGGGCCTTGGTGACTCGGCCGAAGTTGCTTCTGGCTGACGAACCGACCGGCGATTTAGACGAGCGAAATACGGGGTCGATATTCGAACTCATGCAGCGCTTGCACCGGTCTCATCATCTGACTTCGATTCTCGCCACTCACAATCTTTCTTTGGCGCAGCGCGCGGACCGCGTGCTTGCGCTGGAACACGGTTTGTTGATGTCCCATGATGCAACGTTCGCGCATCGGGCTTCCGGGCGCGTGGCGGCAGCGGAGTCTTCGGCTCCAGAAGGGCGCGGGTGATCCGTGTTTGAACGGTACACAGAAAAGGCTCGTCGCGTGATCTTTTTCGCGCGTTACGAGGCCAGCCAGTACGGCAGCCCCTATATCGAAACGGAGCATCTGCTGCTCGGCTTGCTGCGTGAGGACAAAGGCCTCGCCAATCGTTTTCTGCGTACGCACGGCTCGATCGAGTCCATTCGCAAGGAAATCGAGACGCGCATCACCGTTCGCGAGCGGATCTCCACGTCGGTCGAAGTTCCCCTCAGCCAGGAATGCCGACGCATTTTGAATTACGCCGCGGAAGAGGCGGAGCGCCTGAATCACAAGCACGTCGGAACGGAACACCTTCTGCTGGGTATCCTGCGCGAAGAGAAATCGTTTGGCGCGGAAATTTTGCAGGAGCGCGGGCTGCGGCTTTCCGGAGTGCGTGAGGAGCTTGCGCGCAGCGCAGGAGAAAAAGTGCCGGTCAATCGTCCAAAAGAAACTTCGCTGCTTGCCGAATTCAGCCGTGATTTGACGCAGGCGGCGATGGACGGCCAACTCGACCCGCTGGTGGGCCGCGACCGTGAGCTGGAGAGGGCCATCCAGATTCTGTGCCGCCGCACGAAGAACAATCCGGTTCTGATCGGCGAGCCCGGCGTCGGCAAGACGGCTATCGTCGAAGGCCTGGCGCAGCGCATTGCCGATGGAGATGTGCCGCCATTTCTGGCAGACAAACGGATTCTCTCGCTCGACTTGTCGCTGATCGTTGCGGGCACGAAGTACCGCGGGCAGTTCGAAGAGCGCTTGAAAACCATCATGAAGGAGTTGATGGAGAGCCAGAACGCCATCGTCTTCATCGACGAATTGCACACGCTGGTGGGCGCGGGCTCGGCGGAAGGCTCCCTCGACGCCGCCAACATTCTGAAGCCGGCGCTCAGCCGGGGTGAGATTCAGTGTATCGGCGCCACCACGCCGGGCGAATATCGCAAGTCGGTTGAAAAGGACCGCTCTTTAGAGCGCCGCTTCCAGTCGGTGAAGGTTTCCGCTCCGAACGAAGACGAGGCGATTCGCGTTCTGCAGGGTGTGCGCGACCGTTACGAAAAATTCCACGCCGTCTCGTACACGGACGAGGCTATCCAGTATGCGGTTTACCTCTCGAATCGCTATATTCCGGACCGCTTCCTTCCCGATAAGGCCATCGATCTGATCGACGAAGCCGGGGCGCGCGTGAAATTGCGTCAGGCGATGCTGCCGGAGGAAGTTTCCGAAGCGCAAAAGCGCGTGAAGTTCATCACCCACCGCATGGAAACGGCCATCGCCAATCATGAATTCGAAAAGGCGCGTTTTTATTCCGAAGAGGAACGCAAGGAAAAAGAGAATCTGCGCGCGCTTCGGGAAAAATTGAAAATCGACGACTCTTCCACGGGGACGGTCACGCGCGAAGACATCGAAGAAGTAGTGGCGCGTTGGACGGGCGTAGCGGTGACAGCGATCAAAGAGGACGAGCAGCAAAAACTGCTGCGCATCGAGGAAGAGCTGCACAAGCGCGTCATCAGCCAGGACAAAGCCATCACGGCGCTGGCCCGGGCCATTCGCAGGAGCCGCGCGGGACTCAAAGCTCCGGGCCGCCCGGTAGGCTGCTTCCTTTTCTTGGGGCCGACGGGCGTTGGCAAGACCGAAGTGGCCCGGCGCCTCGCGGAGTTTCTCTTCGGCAGCGAGAAGTCGCTGGTTCGCTTCGATATGTCCGAGTACATGGAAAAGCACTCGGTGTCGAAATTGATCGGCGCCCCTCCAGGATATGTCGGCTACGAAGAGGGCGGTCAATTGACCGAGCGCGTGCGCCGCACCCCTTATTCCATTATTCTGCTCGACGAAGTCGAAAAAGCGCACCCGGATGTGTATAACATCCTGCTACAGGTTTTCGAAGACGGCCAGCTTACCGACGGACTGGGCAACACCGTCGATTTCCGCAACACGATTCTGATTCTCACGTCGAACATCGGCGCTCGCGCTTTGCACAAGCAGGCAACCATGGGTTTTCAGTCCGGCGGCGATGCGCAGGCAAAGAGTCTGGATGACGTGGTGATGAATGAAGTGAAACGAGTTTTCAATCCGGAATTTCTGAACCGGCTCGATGAAGTGATCCTGTTCAACGCTCTCACCGACGAGGATCTGCTGCGCATAATTGATTTGCTCGTGAGTCAGATTAACGATACTCTCGTGCACCGCCAAGTGCAGATTCAGATGACGCCGGAAGCGCGGCAGTGGATTTTGGAGAAGACTTGCACCGATCGCAATTATGGCGCACGCCCGCTCCGCCGCGCGCTTCAGAAGTACGTCGAGGATCCGCTCTCGGAGGCGCTCATTCAAGGCGGGCTTCAACGTCCGGCCATCATGGAAGTTTATCGCGCACCTGATGGCTTGGGCTTCCGTCCGGTTGTAGAAGCAACCCCAGTGGCCCACTAAAGAATCCTACACGCGCATGCTGGACGGCGGGGACAGTCCAGCGGGGGAGCACACCATATTGGAAGGCGGAGCCCGGCTTTGACTCCAAGCAAAGCCGCAGAGAGGAAATCTTGCCTGCATACCACTTCGCTGGCCGTGGTAGTGTGCGCCTTCTTGTTTGGCTTGTGTCTTCGTCCTGTTCTTGCTCAGGAGTCCGCTAGCCCGCAGCCACAGGCAAGCGCCGCGCAGCCGGTGATTGAACGCATCGAGTTTGTGGGCCTCTACCGCATTCAGAAGGAGGCTTTACTGGGGCGAATTTTTTCCCGGCCCGGTGATCCGTATAGCGTGGATGCCGTCCGTCGCGATTTCCGCGCGCTTTGGAATACGGACTTTTTCGAAGACATTCGCTTGGAAGTGGAAAACAGTCCGAACGCACCCAACGGCAGGATTTTGGTCTTCTACGTGAACGAGCGCCCCACAATCCGCAATATCACGTACAAGGGGAATAAATCCGTTTCGGAGTCCGATATTCTGGACGCGTTCAAGGACCGCAAAGTCGACCTGACGGTGGAGAGCCGCTTCGACCCCACCAGAGTGAAGCACGCCGAAGTCGTCATCCAGCAATTGCTTGCCGAGCACGGTCATATGTTCGCAACGGTGAAGCCGACTTATGAGCGTATTCCCGCCACGAATTCGGTGAGCTTAGTCTTTAATATAGACGAGGGGCCCAAGGTCAAGGTGGGCCATATCACCATCCAAGGAAATCACGTTTTCTCGGCGACGCGAATCATACGCTCCATGCGCCATTCGCGTCCCATTGCCATTCCCCTCGGCTTCGCCGATATCAACCTTTTCAGCAAGACCTTCGACCGGGACAAGCTGGATGAAGACATGGCCGTCGGTATACAGGGCCTTTACCAAGATCATGGCTACTTTCGCATTAATGTAGGGACGCCCGTGCTGAATACGGTTAAGACCGAACACAATGGAATTGCTGGGCCGTGGCCGCTCATCGGGCGCCGGCGCAGTATTCGCACGGACATTACCCTCCCGATCGAGGAAGGCGCGCAATACCGCATGGGCCGGCTGATCATCCGCAGCGCCAATCTGGACGAGAATCTTTACTTCAAGCCCGAATTTCTCGAGGCGGGTTTCCCGATCAAAAAGGGGCAGATTCTCGATACCTCAAAAATTCGCAAGGCCATCGATGACTATACGAAACTCTACGGCGACTACGGATTCATCGATTTCACCGCGACCCCCGTTCCGGACATCGATGACGCAACGAAGACGGTCAACTGGACCATTGACTTCGATCAACAGAAACAGTTTTACGTCCGGCGTATCGAGTTTTCTGGCAACACAACCACGCGCGACAAAGTGATCCGGCGCGAGGTCCTCCTTGACGAAGGCAGCCTGTTCAACGATCGCCTGTGGGAGCTGAGCATTCTTCGCCTGAACCAGCTCGGCTACTTCGAGGAAATTAAGAAGGAAAACGCGGACCTGAAACGCGATACCAAGGCCGGCACCGTCGACATCACCCTGAAAGTCCACGAGAAGGGCAAACAGTCGATCAGTTTTACGGGCGGCGTCAGCGGTCTGGCGGGAACCTTCCTGGGCCTTGCGTATCAGACCAATAATTTCCTGGGCCTCGGCGAGACGCTCACGTTTTCCGCGAATCTCGGCAGCATCCAGCGCAGCACGCTTTTCAGTTTCACCGAACCGTATTTATTCGACAGGCCTATTTCCACCGGGTTTTCGGTTTTCTCCAACAAGTTCAATTTCAACCAGGAGAAACAGCTGTCCATCCTGGTCGGCCAGTCCGTCGCCATCAATCCTGCTCTCGCCCAGGACTACAGCCAGAACAGTAGAGGCTTCACCCTTTTCGCAAGCTATCCATTGCATCGTTTCGCCTTTACGCGCGTGGCCCTCACCTATGGTTGGACGAAAAGCAATATCTCGGCTTTCAGCCAGGCTTCGCAGTTACTTTTCCAGTCCATTCAGTACAGTAGTCTTCAGGGCCCGTCGCAATTGAACGGCATCATCTCCAGCAAAATCACTCCGTCGATCACTTACAATACCGTCAACAACCCTGTGAACCCCACGTCCGGCAAGAGCTTCTCCTACTCGGTCGGAATGGAGGGCGGCCCGCTGCTGGGCAACGTCGACACAATTTCGAATATTTTCCAGGGCTCGTATTTCCATCCGACCTATCACAGGCGCAATGTGATCGGCATGCGCCTGATGACCGGATGGATCACGGGCTACGGCGGGAGGCTCGTTCCGCCATTTAACCGCTTCTATATCGGCGGCGAAGATACCGTGCGCGGCTTTGATTTCTTCAACATCTCGCCATGGACCTTCATTCCCACGGTCATAAATCAGTCGGTCACAATCCAGAACCCCACAGTTCTCGGGCCCAGCGGGAATCCCTCGACGCAAACCATTAGCGTCCCGATGTTGGAATATTTCGCGACACGTCCGGGAGGCGATGTGCAGGCGGTCGGCAACTTCGAGTACCGCATTCCCATCGCCGGGCCGGTCAGCGTCAACCTTTTCTTGGATGCTGGCCTTGATGGCATCTTACGGCCCAGCCAGTTGCAGCTCGATCCCACGGCGGACCAGCAGTTGAAATCGGAATTTCCCAATCCGTTCTTTCCCAACACGTTTGTATCGCAAAGGCTTTCTGTTGTTCCCGGGACGAATTGGACGCCGCGCACCTCCACGGGCATCGAGTTTCTGGTTTTCCTGCCTATCGTTCGCGCGCCGTTCCGATTCTATTACGCATATAATCCGACGCGGCTGAACGAAACGATTCAAGGATCGCAGGGGGCTTATTATCTTAGTCCCGCGGAGATCGCTTCGTTGCCGCCGGGGGTGCTCCAATCGCAGGTTATTCCTGTGCTGGACCAGATGCTGAAGCAGCAGGTACAAAGGTTCCCAACCGGCCTGGTTGAACCGCGCGGTACGTTCCGCTTCACGGTGGGAAGAACGTTTTAGGGTTAGACGTCGATGGCTAGAATGGACATGGACCAAAAGAGGCTCTCAGAGGGTGCCGCGAGGAACGCGCGACCGACAATTGGCGGAGGCAAGTGGATGAGATTTGGCAAGCTAGCGGCAATTCTATTGTTTACGGCGGTGATCGCGGGCTGCGGCAAGTCCGCGACCATAACTGTAACGATTAGTCCAACTGGGGCCACGGTCGTGCGAACCGGCACGCAGCAGTTCAGTGCGGCCGTTGCGGGAATTTCCAACACGCTGGTCACTTGGGACGTCTGCAATCCAGCTCCAGCGACCATTGCGACGGGTTCATCCACGGTTGCAAATATTGCCCTCCCCACGGGATGCGTTGCGGGTGGAAACACGATCCTGGGATCAATTACCGTGACCGGCCTTTATACTGGCCCGGCAGTATTGCCTCCGAATTCCATGGTCAGCGTAGTGGCCGTGAGCCAGGGCAACACCAACTTCTTCGCCATCGTCGATGTAACCATCGATTCCGGCGTCCGCGTTGCAGTGACTCCTGCGTCGGTGACCATCGGCACGCTTGAGCAATTCCAATTCGACGCCACGGTTTCGGGAAACACGAACACCGCAGTCAGTTGGGCCGTAAACGGCATCGCAAACGGTAACTCCACCGTGGGCACGGTCACCCCCACGGCTTGCACGGTTTCCATGCCAATCACGCCAACATCTTCGAACCCAGTGGCGCCCGGAACGAGTTTCGGTTGCTACGTTGCTCCTGCAACGCCGCAGTCTTCCGTTGCCATCACGGCCACCGCCGCCGCCGACACCAGTCAATCGGCACAATCAGTCGTGACCGTTATCGCGGCAACGGATCCGTCTTTCAGCACCAACATACCGCTGAAGCCTACCGTGGCGGCAGAGGGCTCGGCTGAACAGGACGTCTATCTTTTCGGTAGCGATTTCTTTACAACCAGTCAGGCACTGGTGAATGGTGCGCCCGTCCCTACGACCTTCGTCAACACCAGCACGCTTCGCGCTACCATTCCCGGCAATTTCTTCTCCGGCCCTGTTCCTTCTGGGCTTCCGATCACCATCGAGCGTCAGAATGGCGATATCAGCCAGCCTGTTTCCTTGACGGTCCAGCCCACGCGGCCCGCGATCACGGCGTTAAGTCCGCTGAGTTTCCCGACTTCCACCTCTTCAGGAACGCTTGATTTAAATGGCGGCTATTTTTCATCGTCTACGCAGGCGAGCTCTGAGGGTACGGCGCTTCCGGTCACTGTGGTAAACAGCCGCCAATTGCAGGTGACGCTGTCGAGTCCGAGTTTCTCTTTTGCGACTTCGGGACTGGTTCCCATACTGGTTCAGAATGCGGACGTGCCCAGTGGATCTCCGTTTCTTTCTTCGGTGAACGTAGCGATTGCCCCTACCGCTGTGAATATTCCCACGTCAGCGAATCCGCCGATCGCCGTCGGCACGCAGCCCATCGCCGTAGGCATCGATTCGGCCTTGGGTATCGCCGTCGTTGTGGACGAGGGCAGCGGTAGCGGTGGCGCCGTTTCTTTGCTGGATCTCGATACGAATTCGTCGGTGGGCACGTTGCCCGTTGGCAATACGCCCACGAGTGTCGGCGTTGACGACATTCTTCACCTCGCTGCGGTCGTCAACAGTTCGGACAATACGCTTTCCGTCGTCAATCTTCAGACGCAGGGCATTTCCACTGTCCCACTTCCCGCGAACCCGACGGGAACGACTCCTGCGCCGTCGCCGTATGCCATCGGCGTAAATCCGCTTACGCACCGCGCCATCATTGCCTATTCGTCTTCGAATATCGCCACTATTTTTGACCTTTCGACGAGTCCTCCTAGCCTCATTTGCACACTGGGCGGTTCTGATCCAACGATGCCAAATAACTGCGCTACCGTCGCCAATTCGAATACCCGCCCGGTAAGCACAGGGCCGACGCCTTCCATTGCCGTCGAGCCGCAATTGAATTGGGCGGTGGTGACGCCGGGTGGCTCGGGCTCAGTTTCCATTGTGGATTTGGGAGCCTCCGCCAGCGCCAATCAAGTCGCTCGAGTGCCCAACTCGGTCGCGACTTTCGTCAATATTTCAACGAGTATACGCGGCGTCGCAATCAATACGGAGACGGAAGAAGCGCTTTTTGTTGATCCAAACGGTTCGACGATGACCGTTTTCAGCGTCCTCGATCAGACCGTCAACAGCCTACTGATGTCGCAAGGCTTTGTTGCCGCGGCTGTGAATCCGCTCACCGATGTCGGCGTTGCGGTGAACGCAGCAGGGGGGACGGCTTCGGTCATCGATTTGCGAGCTCTTACGCAAATCGGGAACAGCGTTCCAGTAGGGACATCGCCGCAGGCGGTTGCCGTTGATCCGGGGAAGAATGTTGCGGTCATCGCGAATACCGGAAGCAACACCGTTTCCATTCTTTCTTTGGGCCCGATTCGCACTCCCCAAATCACCGAGGTTAGTCCGGGAACGACGTTTAGTGCTCTCTCCGCAGGCTCGCTTACGGTAACCGTGAACGGTTTCGGATTTTCTTCTGGCGCTCAAGTTCGCCTCGATGGCACGGCCGTGCCCACCACCATCAGTTCAAACGGCCGGCAGGCAGTTGCAGCCGTTCCTGGAAGCATGCTGACGTCGGCGCGCCGGTTTACTCTGGATGTGTTGAACTCCGGCGGTGCGAGCTCCAACGTGAGGCGTTTCTTTGTGGTCGGTACGGTACCCATCGGAGTGAACCCGATTGGTGTGGCCATCGATTCCTATTTGGACGAAGCCTTGGTCACCAGCCAGGGTCCGACGGTCAGCCCTGCAGGTACATGCACTGGTCCTGGCTCGGTTTCGGTGGTTAACCTTTCAACCGCATTGGTAAGCAACACGCTGACGGTCGGGACGTGCCCGGAAGGTGTGGCCGTTCTGCCGCGGCTGGGCCTGGGAGTCATCGCCAACAATGAGAGCCAAGACGCGACGGTGGTTGATTATGTGAACAACCTCGTGGATTCTACCGTCGCCGTGGACTTGAATCCCACGGGAGTCGCGATTCAGCCGGACACCGCCTTGTCATTGGTTGCCAACAGCAATATTGACGCCAATTCTGTTTCGGTTTTTACAGTCAGCTCCATTTCATCTACGACCACAGCGAGTTCAGTTTCGGTCGATCAGGTTCCGTTTGGCCTCGCGGTCGATCCCATTGACAACGTCGGCGTGGTCACGGCCAGCGGCCAGAATATAGTTGACGGGCTCAGGCTTTCGCCCTCCTCTGCGATTCTATCCGGCCGAGTGAACGGTTTCGAAAATCCACTGGACGTGACGTTCGATCCCATCACGGACACGTTTCTTGTCGCCGACAGTCTAAACAATGAGATCGGCATCGTCGACGCCAAAACGCTGGTGCTCAATACATTCCGGGTAGGCATCGATCCGACGGCCATCGCATACAATTTCCAGAGCGGAACGGGCGTGACCGTCAATCAGGCCACCAACACGCTTTCCATATTCAATTTCGTTGCTACCAACCCGCCGAATTCGCAACTGATGATTAACACGGCGCAAGTCGAAATCATTCTTCCGTTCGGCGGCTCAGCGGAATTCTCGGTAGCTGTCAATCCGCTCACAAACGTTGCCGCCGTAGTGGACCAGGCGAACGGCCGATTGTTGCTGATTCCGTTGCCTTGAGGAATAGGTAGTCGCATCGAGATTGGCATAGTCAAAAACAGACGCGGCCAACTGCAAGGGCTCTTTTTGCATCGCTATCAGTAGATTCGCATGGCCGGGCAGGCTGATTCCGGTTGACCATCCTGCTGCGGGGTCGCTATAATCGCGAATTTGTGATTTCCCTAAGATTCACATGAAGGAGCTCGCATGAAGGTTCGATATTCACTCGTGACGGTTTTTGCCGTCCTTTTCGCCATTCCGGCCGCATGGGCGCAAGCGGGCGCTTCCGCCGCGGACGCGCCCTCCGGGAAGGTTGCTGTCATCAGCTTGCAAGAAGCTATCGCTAGCACAGCCGAGGGTAAGCAGGCGTCACAGCAGCTTACGGCGCAATTCACTCCGCGCGTGACTGAACTGCAAAACATCCAAAAGCAGCTTTCGGATATCCAGCAGCGCCTTCAGGCCGGCGCCAACACGCTCAGCGCTGAAGAGCAAGCGCGCCTGCAGCGCCAGGGTGCCGAACTGCAGCGTAGAGGTCAGCGCGAACAACAGGATTTGCAGGACGACCGGAATGATGCATCGCAGGAAGCTATCAATCGCATCGGACAGAGGATGATGCCCATCCTGAACAAATACGCCAAACAAAATAGTTACGGCGTTGTCATGGACAATTCGGCGCAGAATACCCCGGTCGTCTACTTTGCTGACCAGATCGACATCACCCAGCAAATCGTCAAGCTCTACGATGACGCCTACCCGGTCAAGTCGGCAGCTCCTCCTGCTGCCCATCCGGGAACTCCGAAGCCGTCGCAGAAGCCGTAAGTCCCTACTCGTTTGAGCCTGCTTCGTTTGGACTGTGCGAAGTAGGCCTGGCGCGGGTTTGGCCTTCAGTTAGGCCAATCCCAGGTTGGCTTGCGTTTCGCGGTACCTGCGTCTATACTGAGCTAGTTTGAAGCTGGACGAAAGTTCAAGTGGGCGCGAGCCCACTTTTTTGTTGGCGGTAAAAGCGTCCGCCCCACGCTTCTTGGGAATGCCCGGGATGCTGGCAAGCTGTGGGGTTTTGGTGTCGATGGACCTGGCTAAGATTCGCGAAGCGGCAGAACGTGTAGCGGGCTCGATCGGCGTGGAAATTGTCGACGTCGAATGGAAGATCGGCAAGCAGCGCCTGCTCCGCGTCTATATCGACCGTCCGCCGTCGCCGGAGCAACGTATCGGCTCGGGAGTGAGCCACAGCGATTGTGAGGCTCTTAGCGAGCAGTTGAGCGTCATCCTCGATGTTGAGGATTTGGTTCCAGGGAGTGGGTACGTCCTGGAAGTCAGTTCGCCGGGCCTGGATCGGAAGCTTTTGAAGCTTTCGGACTACGAGAAGTTCTCCGGACGGCTGGCACGAGTTTGGCTGAACGAGCCGGTGGAGAATGCGAAATATTTTGAAGGACGCCTGGCCGCATGCACAGATGGCATGGTTCAGCTTTCCGTAAGGGACCGGATAATTTCGTTCCCCTACGAAAATATTCGCAAGGCGAATTTGGTTGTCGAGTTTTGATGGAGAATCGCCGAGATGGCAAGTTTGCTGTACCAGACGATCGAACAAATCAGCCGGGAAAAGCACATTGAGCCCGAGATCATTGTCGCGGCCATTGAGGAAGCGATGGTCGTCGCGGCGCGCAAATTCTATAAAGGCGATGAAGACCTCCGCTCAAAGTTCAATCAGGAAACCGGCCAGGTAGAGCTTTACGCGGTTCGTACCGTCGTCGAAGACATGGTCGATCCGGTGCGTGAGATTACTCTCACGGATGCCCGCAAGCAGCAGCCCGCCATCGAAGTAGGCGGCGAAATCGTTCAGAATCGCCCCACGGACGTTCTCGGTCGCATCCAGGCGCAAACTGCCAAGCAAGTGATTCTCCAGAAGGTGCGCGAAGCCGAGCGCGACACCATCTACAACGAGTTTCACACTCGAGTCGGCGAGCTGGTCAATTGCATCGTGAAGCGACTCGATGGTCCGGATGTCATCGTGGATCTCGGGCGCACCGAAGCCCGCTTGCCCAAGCGCGAACAATCTCGCCTGGAAGCTTACAATGTTGGCGACCGCCTTCGCGTCGCGATTCGCGCGGTGGAGCGTGCGGCCAAGGGCCCGCAAGTCATCGTTTCACGCGCGGATTCCGTGCTCGTGCAGCGTTTGTTTGAAATGGAAGTGCCGGAGATTTACGACGGTACGGTGCAAATTCGCGCTGTCGCGCGCGAGGCGGGGGAGCGCACAAAAATCGCTGTCGAGAGCCGCGATAAGGACGTGGATCCCGTTGGTGCTTGCGTCGGCATGAAGGGCATGCGCGTGCAATCCATCATTCGCGAGCTGCGCGGCGAGAAGATCGACATCATTCCCTATAACGAAGACATTCTGATGTTTGCGCAGAAGGCGCTAAGCCCGGCCAAGGTCACGCGCGTCCAGGTAGTGGACGTCGAGGAAAAGCGCCTCGAAGTGATCGTGGAAGACACGCAGCTTTCTCTGGCCATCGGCAAGAAGGGCCAGAATGTCCGCCTGGGCAGCAAGCTGATTGGTTGGAACATCGACATCAAGAGCGAGGAAGAGAAGCGCCGGGACATCGAGGCGCAAATGGCCGAACTCACTGTCGCGTCGACGTCCCTGGCTGAACTTTCAGGCGTGGGGCCGAAGACCGTCGAAAAACTCGAGGCCCACGGCATCACGTCCATCGAAAAGCTCGCCGATATGACACCAGAGCAACTGCTCGAAATTCCCGGAATCGGCGACAAAATGGTCGAAAAGATTCGCGTCTCTGTCGAACAATATTTCCAGTCGCTGGAATCGCAGCAGGCTGGCGAGGGTGAACCGGCGGAAGCCGCGCCCGAGGTTGAAGCCGCGCCCGAGACTGATGCCTTGGCGGGCGGACAGTTCGCCACCGAAGCGGGGACTGTCGGCGAAGCGGCTCCGCCCTCCGAGGAAGTAACCGAGGCGGAGACGGAAGCGGGTCCGCTGCCCGATGTCGAGGAAACTGCCGGTGGCGCAGAAAGCGAATCGTCCGCCGAAGAAAGCGCGAGTTCTGAGTCCAATTCTCACGCAGAGTCCGATACGGCCTCGAATGCCGAAGCCGAAGCGCACGAATCCGAGGGCGCGAACGACTCAGACACCAAGACGGAGGGCAGCATCTAGCGAATGTCGGACGCCGGTCAAATTCGCATCAACGAGCTTGCGAGGGAACTCGAGATCAAGGCCAAAGTCCTGATCGAGTACCTGCCTGAGATCGGGATTTCCGAGAAGAAAACCCATTCGAGTTCGCTTGAGAACGACCAGGCGGAGAAGGTACGCAAGCATTTTCACGCTGAAGCTGACGCGGAAGCTGCGGCCGAAGCGGAAAAGCAAGCCAAGATCGCTGCTGCAAAGGCCAAACCAGCGGCCAAGCCAGCCGCAGCTCCTCCTTCCGCTCGCCCCACCGCCCTCACAGCCGCGCCGGCCCCAGCAGCAAAACCAGCCGTTGCAGCAGGTGCACCTGCCGCAAAACCGCCAGTTCGCCCTGGGGCTGTGCCTCCAGCAGGAGCTCTGCCACCCGTCGCACGGCCCGCTCCGCCCGCCGCTGGAGCTCCAACTGCTGGAGCCGCACATCCTGTCGCACTTCATCCCACGGCGCCTGCGTCAAGCGCGCCTGCAGGGTCCACAGGGCAAAAACCGGGCACGCTTCCGCCGCAAAAAGCACCGATTGTTAGCCGCCCAGCTGCGGCCGGACGGCCCGCAGGAGCGCCTGCGGCTGGTCAGCGACCGGGGAGCTTCGTGCGGCCCGGCGCCCCGATCGGGGGCCGGCCTGCTCCGCGACCGGGTGCGCCGATCGGTTCGCGCCCAGGGATGGGCCCGGGAGTTCGCCCCGGGAGTGGCGCGCCAATGCGCCCGCCGCAGCGGCCCGGCGGTCGCCCCGGACAAACAATGGGCGGACGGCCCGCGGCCCCTGCCCAGAAAGCGGAGCCCGGCAAGCCGCTTTATGTGCGCAAGACTCCTCCGCGAGCGAAGCCGACCATCGAGAAACGCTTCGCGGAGGGCGAACGCAAGCTGCATCCAGTCCGCGCGCGAGCCGGAGCCCCCGGAAGCCACGGCGTGGCCCATGCCGAGCCTGCTCCTCCGGTTGTTCGCGAGCCTCGCAACATCACGATCACGGAAGGCATCACCGTTCGCGAACTTTCGGAAAAGCTTGACGTTCGCGCCAAAGAGCTGTTGAAAACGCTCCTCGACCGCGGCATCTTCGCCAGCATCAATCAGGCCCTTGACGTTCAGACCGCATCCAGTCTTGCCGAGGCATTCAACGGAATCGTGCAAGTCGTTTCCTTCGAAGAGCAGATGGCGGAAGAAGTTGGTGCGACCGAAGACAAGTCCGATCGGACTTCTCCGCGCGCTCCGGTAGTCACTGTGATGGGCCATGTGGACCACGGCAAAACGAGTCTGCTCGACGCCATTCGCTCCACCGAAGTTGCTGCTGGCGAGTCCGGCGGCATCACCCAACATATCGGTGCAAGCCAAGTGCATGTGGACGGCCGCCGAATCGTTTTTATCGATACGCCTGGTCATGAAGCGTTTACGCGCATGCGCGCTCGCGGCGCCAAGGTCACGGACATCGTCGTTCTGGTCGTCGGTGCGGACGACGGAGTCATGCCGCAAACCGAAGAGGCCATCGACCATGCGCGCGCCGCGAAGGTTCCTATTGTTGTGGCGATCAATAAGGTCGATCTGCCCGATGCGCAGCCAGAGCGCGTCAAGCGTCAGCTCGCTGACCGTGGTCTGATGCCGGAAGAGTGGGGCGGCGACACGGTGATGGTGGAAGTGTCGGCGAAATCGAAAAAGAACATCGAACGCCTGCTGGAGATGATCCTTCTGGTGGGCGATCTTCGCGAGCTGCGGGCTAATCCAGCTACCTCGGCCAGCGGCACGGTTCTGGAATCACGCGTGGACAAAGGCCGCGGTCCTGTTGCAACCGTTCTCGTTCAAAACGGTACTCTCAGCGTGGGCGACGTTTTCATTTGCGGCTCCGTGTACGGCAAAGTTCGCGCGCTCTTCGATGACAAGGGGCAGAGCGTGAAGAGCGCCGGTCCTTCTTCGCCCGTCGAAGTTCTGGGCTTGCAAGGAGTGCCGGGTGCGGGCGATCAATTCCAGGTTGCCGACGAAGCCAAAGCGCGCCATATCGTCGAATATCGCCAATCCAAGCTGCGCGAAGCTGCGCTCGCCAAGTCCGCCACTTCTCGCCTCACGCTCGACCAGTTGCACGAGCAGCTCAAGACCGGCGAAGTCAAAGACCTGCCTATCGTCATCAAGGCGGACGTGCAAGGATCCGTCGAAGTCTTGAGCGAAATGTTGCCCAAGCTTTCCAACGATCAGGTCAAATTGAAGATCATGCACGCCAGCGTTGGCGCTGTTTCCGAAACCGACGTTCTTCTCGCCTCCGCTTCGAACGCCATCATCATCGGGTTTAACGTGCGCCCGGAGCGAAAAGCCTCTGACCTCGCGCAGCAGGAAAACGTCGAAATCCGCCTGCACACGATCATCTACGAGGTTGTGGACGAAATTAAGAAGGCCATGGTCGGCTTGCTCACGCCGGTCATCAAGGAGCAGTATCTCGGCCGCGCCGAAGTTCGCGACACCTTCCGGATCAAGGGCGTGGGAATGATCGCAGGCTCGTACATTCAAGACGGCATATTCAAGCGTGACGCGGAAGTACGCGTTCTGCGCGACAACGTGGTGATTTACACCGGCCGGGTGGTCTCTCTACGCCGTTTCAAAGACGATGTGGCGGAGGTGCGCAACGGTTTCGAGTGCGGCATCGGGATTTCGAATTTCGGCGACGTCAAGGTTGGCGACACTCTCGAATGCTTCAACATGGAGCGGATTGCTCCCGCAGCGGCAACCGCCTAGAATCTGCGACGGTGCTCGAAATCTGGGGAGTGCAGGAATGCCCATTGGGCTGGTCACGCTGGAAATTCACATTCCCGATGCGCGCTCTCTCAAAGATAAGCGCCAGGTATTGCGGAGCCTGAAGGACCGCCTGCGCGGCCATTTCAACGTCGCCGTCGCGGAACTCGACCATCAGGACGTCTGGCAGCGCTCGGTGATCGGCGTGGTGGGAATTTCAAGCGAAGACGGGCATCTTGCGGAAACCATGGCCGCCGTGCTGGAAGCATCTGAGCAGGTGCTCGGACGCGGTTTGATTTCGCACGAAATTGAATATCTTTGAGCGGCCAAATTCAATCAGGGTGGCAAGCCATGAACGTCACTGGCCATCGCCCGGAACGCATCGCCGAAGAAATTCGCAACGAGGTCAGCTTGATGCTCGCTGGTGAGCTCAAGGATCCCCGCCTGGCGAACGGGATCAATGTTACCGAGGTTCGCGTTGCGCCGGGCTTGAAGCACGTGCGCGTGTACGTTGAAATTCTCGGCTCGGATGCCGATCGCCGGGACACTCTCGATGGCCTAACCGCGGCTTCAGGTTTCATCCGCCATGAGCTGGTGGAGCGGCTGCGCTTGCGCCGCGCCCCGGAAGTTTCTTTCATTGCCGATCGCTCGGAAGAGTACGGACAACGCATCGAAGATCTACTGAAGGAGTCCAAGCACCCGGAGGAGCCGTAGGTATCTGAATAGGCCACGCAGCCCGCTCGCTGGCGTCGCCCCGTTCGTTTCCGCATGCCCCGCACGATTCAACCACCGTCAATCGATGGCGCGCTTGTTGTCGACAAACCGGCGGGCAAAACCTCTCACGATGTTGTTGAGGCGGTACGCCGTCTCGTGGGCTTCCGTCAGATCGGGCACCTCGGCACTCTGGACCCGCTAGCCACTGGTGTACTGGTCCTCCTGCTTGGCCGAGCCACGCGCCTCGCGCGTTTTTATTCCGGGCGTCGCAAGCGTTACAACTGCGCGGTGCGTTTCGGCGTAGCCACGGACACGTACGATTCGGACGGCGAGCCGCAAGGCCCCGATCTCGCGCCATCTCTTGATCGCGCCACCATCGAACGTCTTGTGGCCGGCTTCGTAGGGCGCATTGAGCAGGCGCCCCCGGCATTTTCGGCGAAGAAAATTCATGGACGCCCAGCGCACGAGCTGGCACGCAAGAAAAAGCCGGTCGATCTGAAGCCTGTGGAAGTGGATGTCTACGAATTTCGGCTCACAGCGATAGAAGGCTCAATCGCGCGGTTCACGATTGAATGCGGCGCCGGGACGTATATTCGCTCCCTGGCTCATGACCTAGGCAAGCTGGAAGGTTCCGGAGCGCATCTTTCTGAAATCACCCGCACCGCCGTCGGCGAGTTCACTCTGGATCAAGCCGTCAGCGTCAACGAACTGGCTGAAGCGGTCCGCGCCGGGCGGCTTTCCGACCGCGTGATCCCTATGGAAGGTTTGCTTGCGGAGATGCCCCGGGTCACCGTTCTGCCGGTGATCGAACACCGAATTCTGCACGGGGCCAAATTCAATATCACTATCGCGCAGATTCAGCCCGGTCGCGTGACTGCAGCCCAGGGCGCGACCGCGGCTTTGGACTCCAATGAACAGCCGCGCGCGCACCTTCGCGTCTTTAATGCACAGGAGCGTCTTATCGCCATTGCCGAAGCGGTCGTCCCGCGCACTTACCAGCCGCTTGTGGTGCTGAGTCGACGCCATAATCAAGGTATTGGCCGGAATCCGGGCAGGAATGCCCCTCCAGTGGTTGACCTTCCTGCATAGATTGGCTTTCCTGTCTTCGGACTCAACTGCACCATGTGCGGCGTCAACAAGATCAGCAATTCGGTACTGCTGTTCTGCGTGTTGGACGCACTTGCTGCTAGCGCCAGCGGTCCCAATAGTTCCGCTCCGGGCGCCCCATTGATGGCGCGCATCTCCGTGGATTCGATGATCCCAGCGAGCGCTGTTGTTTGCTCCGCCTTGGTGCTGACCGTTTGCTCCACGGTCTCATTGCTAATCACCGGGATTCCGTTCACCGTGCTGCCTGTGAGGCTTCGCAGCTCGAAATGCAAGTCCAGCGTGACGTTTCCACCCGCCTGAATATACGGCGTAGCTTTGATCTTCAATCCGACGTCTTCATACTCTGCCGAGGGATAGGGAGTCGACGCAACGCCGGTTCCGCTTGGGCTGAACGTCGCATTGTCCAGGATGATGGTCAGCTCGTTCGCCGTCGAATCGGCTATCGCCAAGCCTGGTGGACTCGTGGGACCCAGAAAATCGCCTGAGACGAGTCCCGCAGGCGCACTCCCAGCCGGCAAAACGAGCGGCGTCGCGAATGTCCCGTCACCGTTTCCTATGAAAACGGACACGGTATCTGCGTCTTGGTCCGTCACTGCCAGGTCCGGCAGCCCGTCCACGTTGAAGTCTCCCGACGTGATTGCGACTGGTTTGTTTCCCGCTGCCGACGCGTTGTTCAGCACGAATGTGTTCCCCGGGGTGAATGTGCCGTCGCCGTTGCCCAAGTAAACCAAAAAGGTGTCGTCCGTCTGATTCACCACCGCCAGATCGGTGTTCGTGCTGCCGTCCAAATCGAACTGTCCCGCGGCAATTGCGACGGGAGTGTTTCCTGTCGCCAGTGTCGCTACGTTTGTGAACGTGCCGTTTCCGTTGCCCAAGAACACTGACACCGTGTTCGCCGTTTGGTTCGTCACCGCAAGATCGAGCTTGCCATCGTTGTTGAAGTCCGCCGTGGCAATCGCTGAGGGTGTCGCGCCGGTGGCAAACGTCGTTTGCGGTTGGAACGTTCCGTCTCCATTGCCGAGCAAAATCGAAACGGTGTTGTCGGTCTGATTGACCACCGCCAAATCGATGAATCCGTCGTCGTTGAAATCCCCGGACACAATCGCCACCGGATTCTTCCCTGTTGCGAACGTGCCTTTCAGCGTAAATGTCCCGTCACCATTGCCCAGGAAAATCGAAACCGTATTGTCTGTCTGATTGACCACCGCCAGGTCGGGAATGCCGTCACCGTTGAAGTCGGCAGCCACTGCCGTCACCGGCCCGTTTCCCGTTGCCAGGGTTCCGTTGCTGTTGAACGTTCCATCTCCGTTGCCCAACAAAATGGAAACTGTGTTATCCGTATGATTCACCTCTGCAAGGTCGATATTCCCATCCGAAGTGAAATCCGTCGAGACGACGGCGACTGGATCCTGTCCGGTCGCGACCGTCGACTCAGGAAAGAGGCCCGATGAAACTGCCGGAATGAACCCCGGCGAAGTTATGCTTGAGGAATACTGCGCCAGATCGATCGGTACACGGTCGCCTACAAAAAACGTCGTTGGTTTGCCGTTTTCCGCGCGCAACTCCACACGGCGTCCGGCCCGCACCGTGTTTAGCGTGTTAGAAAACGCCGCCGCGGCCCCAGGCAGCGTTGCCAAGAACGTGGATTTGCCACCGCCAAAAGCCACCAGCGGCGGTATCAGCGATCCAACGCCCACCGTTCCTTCTCCGACTAGCGACGCCAGTTGCGTCGTGCTCAATCCTGATAGGCTGCTCCCTGTTCCGAATAACTGCTGGATCACAGAAACCAGTCCCGCTGCTCCTTGTTGCGCTTCCTGGATCTGCTGCGAACTCAGCGCGAAGGCCTGCGCCGTCTGCGGCGGCGTGATGCCGAGCTGAGTGGCCGCATTGCGGTCCACTTCTAGTATTTCCATCTCGAGCACGACTTCGCCGCGCGGCTGCTCCAATTGATCCAGCAGCTGCGCCGCCACAGAAATCGCTTGCGGTGAAGCGCGCATGGTTATCGTTCGGCTCGCCAGATTCAGCTCGGCGCGGTTGACCCCGGCTATCTCGCGCACCGTGCGGACCTCCTGTGTCATTTCATCGGTTGAGTCCGCCGCCGGCAATTGCACCGTGCGCACGACCGAGAGGTCGTAGGCCCGCCTCTTCTCCGGCGTGTCAGCGGCAACAAAGAACAACCGTGACGTCAACGGCCGCCAGAAACTTCCGGTCATATCTCCCAACACTCGCATGGCCGTTTCAAAATCCACATTCTCAATCCTCAGGTGAACGGGCTTCGATTGCAGGTCCACGTCAAACGAAGCATGCACGCCAAATTCGCGCGCCACTTCTTGGTACGCGCTTGCCGTATCGCCGCGGAAGTCGAAGCTTTGCGTGCCCGTTTGAGGTTTCAGGCGCACGACGCCTGAGGGTTCCAGCATCAGTTTTCGCAGCGTTTCAGCCGACGAAGGCGCCAGTTGCGCCAGCCGCTCGCGCACGATTTCGTCGCCCGGATCGAGCACCAGTGCCGCATGCAATTCATGCCGCGCTTCAGCCATGTTGCCCATCAGCGCGTCTTGCTCTGCGCGATCGACCTCTTCGCCGACGACCGTGCCCCGCGCGATTTCGCGCCGCAGCAAATATTCGCGGCTTGTCGAGTCCTGCCGAACGGCTTCCGAATACGCCGCGAACGCCAGCAGCCAATTTGCTTCCTTTTCTGCCTTCAAACCCCGCTGGTACGCGGCCTTTGCCCCCTTCGTATCCTGCGGCTTATTCGTGACGCTTTTCGCGGACGGTGCCTGCTGGCCCGCTGGAGCAGGCTTCACCGGCGTCTGCGTTTGGGCCCCGGTAGCGACCGCAGCGCAAAGAAAAAGCGCAATAAGTGTGTTCAAGCGCAAGGAAATCAGCCTTTTGCTATCTTACACAGATTGGAAGGAGCCACGTGAAGTTGCCTGGACTTGTGCCGCGAAAGCCAAGCCTGGCGCTGGTTCTTCCTGCAACTGGAGTCTGCTGACGCGCCGCGTTTTAGTTCGGCGTCCGGCGCTGGACAGGGCATTCCCCTTGCTTCTGGCGCTTCCTCGCGGTACACTCGGATTCCTAGTTGATACTCAGTGTCAACTAGCCGAGATTACCGATCCATGCTTTCTGCTCTCTTAATTGCTCTCCGTGAAGGCGTCGAAGCCGCCCTTGTCGTCGGCATCGTCCTAGTCTATCTCAACCGTACCGGCCGCCGCGCGCTGGCTCGTTATGTGTGGGCAGGTGTCGCCGTTGCGGTCGCCGTCAGCTTCGTCGCAGCCATCCTGCTTCAACGCTGGCAGATCAGCGAAGACGGCTTTGAGGGCGTCCTCATGCTCGCGGCCGCGATCCTCGTGGTTTCCATGATCGTCTGGATGAACCGCGTCGCCCGCCGCCTGCGCAAGGAGATAGAGCAGCGCGTCGAGCGTTATGCGCAACAGAGTGAGCGCTTTGCTGGCTGGGGAATCGGCTTCTTCGTTTTTCTGATGGTGCTTCGCGAAGGCGCCGAACTCATCCTGATTTTGCGCGCCGTGGAGCTATCCATCGCCGGACTGCAAGTTTGGATCGGCACGGGCGTGGGCATCGCGCTCGCCGTGGCCGTCGGAGTCTTTTTCTTCCAGGGCACTTTGAAAGTGCCTCTCGGCCGTTTCTTTGCCGCGACCAGCATCATCCTGATGGTCGTTGCGTTCCAGCTTGCCCTGACCGGCCTTCACGAAATGAGCGAGGCGCTCTGGCTGCCTTCGAGCGCCCGCGAAATGGCCACCGTGGGACCTATCGTTCGTAACGAATACTTCTTTTTCGTCGTTATCTTGGCTGTGACCGCCATCGTTGTTCTTCGTGAATGGTTCGCGCTCCGCGCCGCCGCCGTAAACTCCGCCGAGAATCCCGCCGAAAAGCGTCTTCGTCAGTATGAACATCGCCGCCGCAGCGTCTGGACCGCAGCCACCGCGTTTCTCTGTCTGGTGGTTATTCTTTCCTTGACCGCTGAATTTGTCTACACGCGCGCATCGGCTGCACCGCCCGAAGCGGAAAGACTCGTTGCCGCGGGAAACATTGTCCGCGTCCCGGTGGCGGACATGAACAGCGTGAATCTGCATTTCTATTCCATCGACGTGCAGGGCTCGTCCATTCGGTTTCTGGTGATCCGCAAGCCCAACGGCCAGTACGCCACCGCGCTCGACGCCTGCCAGATTTGCGGCGCCATCGGTTTCCGTCAGGAGGGTTCGACGCTGATTTGCCGCAATTGCGGCGCCCCGATGAACGCCGTCGAAGTCGGAATGCCCGGCGGCTGCAATCCCATCGCCTTCCCATCGCAAGTTGACGGCGCGAACATCGTCATCGACGTCTCCGCAATCTCCGCCGCCGTGTCGGAAATCAAGAAATGAAGGCTCGTCGAAAATAGGATGTTCATCCGCCTCCTCAAGGAATCGTTTATCCGCAATCCGCGCCGCAAGCTGCTCACCGGCGCCGCACTCGTGTTGGGTATGGCCGTGGTCACGGCGACATTCACCGTCGCCGTCGACGTCGGCGACCAACTCGCTCGGGAATTCCGCAGCTTTGGCGCGAACCTCTTGGTTACTCCGCAGGGCGACACGTTGCCCGTGGAAATCGGCGGCGTCGATTACCGCCCGGTCACGCAAGGCGCTTATCTTTCGGTCTCCGTCTTGCCCAAGCTCAAATCGATTTTCTGGCGCCACAACATCCTCGGGTTCACGCCCTTCCTCGACGTTCCGGTCGCGGCTTCCACGGGCACCGCCTCTGGCAAGACTTTTTCCGCGCCCCTCATTGGCACCTGGTACAAGCACTCCGTCGCTGTGGAAGACGGCTCGACATTCATCACTGGCGCCAGCTCCACGCATCCGTGGTGGAAAATCCGTGGGCAATGGTTCACCGAAGATTCTCCACAGTGCGTCGCCGGCGCTTCACTGGCGGAGAAATACGGAATCACTGTTGGCAGCGCTCTGAATTTCTCCGCGCCGGACTCAAATGTCGCCACGGCTGTAACCGTCACTGGCATCGTCTCCACGGGCGACTCGCAGGACGACGCGATTCTCTGTCCTCTATCGATCGCACAAAATCTCGCCGGTAAGCCCGGCCAATTCCGTAGTCTTTTCATCAGCGCGCTCATCAAACCGGAAGACAGCTTCTCCCGCCGTGATCCCAACAACATGACTCCTGCTGAATTTGATCGCTGGTATTGCACACCGTACATCAGCTCCATTGGCCACCAGATTCAGCAAGTTTTCCCCGGCACGCAGGTGCGGCCCATCCGCCGCGTTGCGGAGACCGAAGGCCGCGTTCTTTCCCAGGTAAGCTTGCTGCTTTGGATCGTCACGATTGCCGCGCTCATCGCCGCCGCGCTTGCCGTGGCCGCTACCTCTGCCACCACCGTCATGGAACGCCGCTCGGAAGTCGGTTTGATGAAGGCTCTCGGAGCTACCAATTTTCTGGTGGGCGGTTTGTTCTTTTCCGAGCAGCTTTTTCTCGCCGTCATCGGCGGCTGCATCGGTTTCGCGCTCGGTGCGGTGCTCGCTCGCGAACTTGGCGAAACAGTCTTCGGCGTCGCCACGTCTCCTCGCCTGATTGTCTTGCCTGTGATTCTGGCCGCCGCGGCGCTGGTCGCCATTGTTGGCAGCTGGATCCCGCTTTATCGCGCTGCACACATTTCTCCCGCTCCGATTCTGAGGGGCGAGTAATGTTCAGACGCCTTCTCTTGCATCTGCTCCGTGGAAATCGCGTGCGCCTGACCGTCGCGTTGCTTGCGCTCACCAGCGGCGCCACGGTTGTTTCCGCGCTCATGAATCTCGACGTCGATATCAATCGCAAGCTCGCGCGGGAATTCCGCTCGCTGGGCGCGAATCTCGTCATCTCCGCGCCATTGACGGCTGCGTCGGACGCAACTTCTGATGCGCTGATCGACGCTTCTGCCATGCAAGCCATTGAGCCGCTGCAATCCTCCGGCGTAGTCGCGTCTCCATATCTTTATTTGGTGGCGCGCACCGTCTCCGCTCCTGGCCGTGAGGTCGTCGTCGCTGGCGCTTGGCTCGACCGCATCGCTCAAATGTCTCCCTGGTGGCAAATCTCAGGCGGCTCATCTCTTTCGCGCACCGACCTCTCGCATTGCCTCATCGGACGCAACGTTAACCGCAGCCTCGGCCTTTCCACCGGCAGCACGCTCGCGCTCAGTTACGAAAGCCGCACTGTGAATCTCACCGTCGCCGGCATCGTCGACGCCGGCGGACCCGAAGACAACCAGACCTTCGTGAACCTGCCCGTCGCCCAGACGCTTGTCGGCGCTGAAGGCAAAGTCCAGCTTGTGCAGCTCAGCGTCCCCGGTTCGCCCGAGGAGGTTCGCGCCGTGCAATCTCGTCTGCAATCCGCGCTTCCTTCTCTCATCGTCAAGCCGATTCCGCAAATCACCGAGGCCGAAGGCAAGCTGCTCCGCCGCATTCGTTTTTTGATTTTTTCAACGGGTCTGCTCATCCTGGTGCTCACGGCGCTCTGCCTCCTAGCCACCATGGCCGCACTCGCCATGGAACGGCGCAAAGATGTCGGCTTGATGAAAGCCCTCGGCGGCTCCATGCAAAAAGTGCTGCGAATTTTTCTGGCCGAGGTCGGCATCATGGCGTTCGCGGGGGGGATTCTCGGTTATGGTTTTGGCATGCTGCTTTCCGTTTGGATGGGACACCGCGTCTTCGGCGCCAGCATCACGCCGCGTTGGGAAGTGCTTCCGGCAACCGTGGCCCTGATGCTCTTCGTCGCGCTCGCCGGCGCGCTCCCTTTGCGCCTTTTGGGGAACGTTCGCCCAGCTGTTATTTTGCGTGGAGAATAAGAAAGTGCCGCCGCTCGTTGAAGTTGCGAACTTGAAAAAATCCTTCGGCGAAGTCCGCGCGCTCAACGGTGTTTCCTTTTCCGTCGAAGCCGGCGAATGGATCGCCATCATGGGACCCTCGGGCTCGGGCAAGACCACGCTCATCAACATTCTTGGCGGCCTCGACACTCCCACCGAAGGCAGCGCCCTCGTTGACGGCGTCGACGTTGGCCGCCTCAACGAATTCGGCCTCACGCGCTTTCGCGCCGAAAAAATCGGCTTCGTCTTCCAGCAATTCCATCTTGTTCCTTACCTCACGGCACTCGAAAACGTCATGCTTGCTCAGTATTTCCATAGCACCACCGACGAATCCGAGGCCGCCGCAGCACTGCGCCGCGTCGGCCTCGGCGACCGCCTTACACATCTCCCCTCGCAGCTCTCCGGAGGAGAACAGCAGCGCGTCGCGGTCGCTCGCGCCCTGATCAATCATCCCAGGCTGATTCTTGCCGACGAGCCCACCGGCAATCTCGATGAAGTCAACGAAGAGACCGTCATTCATCTTCTCCGCGAGCTCCATGGTGAAGGCCATACGATCTTGCTGGTCACGCACGACCCATCCATCGGCAGCCTCGCCGACCGCCGCATCGAGCTCGCCCACGGTCGTCTCGCGCAAATCACTATCTACTCCGCGGAAGACGAAGCCCGCATCGACCACGTCCTCGAAGAGCTCTGGCTCTGCGCGGAAATTGGCAAGCGCGCCAAGCTGACGCGTTTCCATTCGCTCGACCCCGACCCGGAGCGCACCATTCAGCGCCTCTCCGTTGTCGGCCTCGTGAATGTGCAAGATTCGGAAGTTGAGTTGACCGATCGCGGCCAGCGCCGCGCCCGTGACGTCGTCCGTCGCCGCCGTCTCGCCGAGCGCCTATTCACGGACACGTTTTCCATCGCGAACGCCGAGGCGGATTCACAAGCATGCAAGTTCGAGCACATCATCAGCCCCGAACTCGACGAGCGCATCTGCTCTTTCCTCGGCCATCCCAAGACATGCCCGCACGGCAAACCTATCCCTCCGGGGCCCTGCTGTCCCTCGAAATAATTGCTAGAATGGGGGCTCAACATATCGATTCCAAAGATTCCGATGCCACTGCCTCTCGACATCCGCAAGAAGCCGATCGACGTCAAGGTGCACATCTCGACGGGCGCGGGCGTTGACATTACCTGGTCAGACGCGCACACCAGCCACTACGACTTTCCCTATCTTCGCGAACATTGCCCTTGCGCCACATGCAAAGAAACGCATGACAAGCATGCTGAGGTCGACGCTAAGACAGCCGGCGGATCCTCGGCTCTTCCCATGTTCAAGCCCAAGATAACTGCTCGCGCCGCGGCGACGGTAGGGAACTACGCCGTTCAAATCGAATTCACCGACGGCCATTCCACGGGCATCTACAGCTTCGACCACCTCCGTGAAATTTGTCCTTGCGAAGCTTGCGCCCGCGAATTTCGAGCGGCTCACACGGGGTAACTACTGCGGTTTCTGTTTCCTGCTAACTATTTATTTTTTCCTCCAAACACCGTATAGTCGCTCCCCACGTCTTTTTCATGGCCTCCAGTCCCTTAAATCCCGGTTCACAGCGTCCCGTTGCCAACGTGCTCGTCGCTACCACGGCGATGCTCAGTTTTATTTCTTTCTGGCGCGCCGGGGCCATCGTTCTCAACGACCTAGCCTCCTCAGCCTATTACGCCGGCGGTGAAGCCGAGCAGTTCATTGGGAAATCCGCGCCCTGGTTCATTCTCGGCGTCATGCTGCTGGCGTACGCGGTGTCTTTGATCTACGTCGAGAGCTGCAGCATGTTCGTTCGCGGCGGCGTCTATCGCGTCGTAAAAGAAGCGATGGGCGGGACACTCGCCAAATTCTCCGTCTCTGCCTTGATGTTCGACTACATCCTAACCGGCCCCATTAGCGGTGTCGCTGCAGGCCAGTACATCGCGGGTTTGAGCAACGAACTTCTCCACTACGCCCACATTCACCTTTCCCTGCACGTAAACGCCACTGCGGCAGTCATTGCGATCCTCGTCACCGCTTATTTCTGGTGGCAAAACATCAAGGGTATTCCGGAATCAAGCGAAAAAGCTCTGCGCATCATGGAACTCACCACCGTCATGGTAGTGGTTCTCATCATTTGGTGCGTTTACACCATTTGGGTGCGCGGCGTTCACTGGCCGCCCGCGCCGGTCCCTCGCAACGTGATCCTCGACAGGCACTCTCTCGGCTGGCTTGCAAACTTCCATTGGGCGCATGCCCTTACTCTGGTAATCATTTTTGTCGGCCTTGGCCATTCTGTTCTGGCCATGAGCGGCGAAGAGACCCTCGCTCAGGTTTACCGCGAAATCGAGCACCCCAAGCTTCCCAACCTCAAGAAAACGGCCCTCATCATTTTCATTTATAGCCTGCTCTTCACCGCGCTGGTTTCCTTCTTCGCGGTCATGATCATTCCCGACCATATCCGCCCGCACTTCTTCGAGAATCTCATCGGCGGCCTTGCCATGAGTTTGCAAGGCCCCTTCTGGCTTCGTCTGGCTTTTCATGTTTTTGTCGTCATCGTCGGCATGCTGATTCTCTCTGGCGCGGTCAATACCGCCATCGTCGGCTCCAATGGCGTCCTCAGCCGCGTCTCGGAAGATGGCGTTCTCACCGATTGGTTTCGCCATCCGCATCGCCGCTTCGGCACTTCTCATCGCATCATCACCGCCGTAGCCGGCCTTCAGGTCATCACCATTCTTATCAGCCGCGGAGACGTAGATTTTCTCGGCAACCTCTACGCTTTCGGGGTTATTTGGAGTTTTGCGTTAAAGGGAATTGCTGTCCTCGTTCTCCGCTACACGCATCCGCAAGACCGCGAATATCGCGTGCCTCTGAATTTCACGATTGCGGGTAAGGAAATTCCTCTGGGGCTCGCTCTCATCACTATCGTCCTGTTGCTTATTGCTGTCGTCAACCTATTCACTAAGCCAGACGCCACCATCGCTGGCGTGGTCTTCTCCGTACTTCTCTTCATCGGTTTTACTCTCTCAGAACGAAGCGTTCACCGCCGCATAGGTAGCACCCAGGCCGCCGAACTCGATCAGTTCAATCTTGCCCAAGAGGCCGACCTATCTCCGGCAAACGTGGGCGCGCGTCCAGGCAATGTCCTTGTGCCGGTGAGCAACTATTACGCGCTCTATCATCTACATTCCGCCCTCGAACGCCTCAAAGCTCACGAGCAGGACGTCGTGGTGCTCCACATCCGTTTGCTGCGCCGCGCCGGATCGGGAGAATACGATCTCCGTCCCGATCAGCTTTTCAGCACCATCGAGCAGCTGCTGTTCACAAAAGTTCTGGCCGTCGCCGAAAAAGAAGGCAAGCCCGTGCGCCTCGCCGTTGCCGCCGCCAACGATCTCTGGGACGGTATTTTGCGCGCCGCCGCGAATCTGCAGTCCAGCAGCATCGTCGTGGGCAGCTCTTCGAAAATGCCCATCAACGAGCAGGCGCGCGAAGTTGGCATTGCCTGGGAGCGCATTCCGCAGCCTCGTCCACGTCTTGCTCTCGACATCTTCACGCCTGGCGGACAGGAGCGCATTTTCTATCTCGGACCGCACGCACCTCACCTCACCCCCAAAGAAATCGACCTCCTCCATAATATTTGGCTTCAATTAAGCGACGAGCTGCCAGGCGAGGACTTGCATCATCACGACATCATCCATTTCGCCTTGACCGAACTCACCCGCGAAATGTCTCAGGACCAGAGCAATGGCGCGCTCGACCGTCTCCGCGAGCATCTTCGCGAAATCAAGGACCGGCGCCCGCCCACTCCATAGCGCGCACCTTCGCCGGCGTTTGCTGCCGTTCCTAAGTTAGAGTCAGGCTGTCACAGCCGCCGTGCAAAACGCGCACTTCGTTGCTTTCAGCGGAATTGTTGATAAGCAATACGGACAATTCTTGGTCGTAGGCGTCGGCGGCGGGCCGGGCTTGGTGGTCCAGCGATTTAGTTGCTTCACCACCAGAAAAATCACGAACGCCACAATCAGAAAATCAATCACCGTATTGATGAACGTGCCGTAGTTGATGGTCGGCGCTGCGGCGGCCTTCGCGGCGGCAAGCGTCGGATAGCCTGTGCCGGAAATGTTGAAGAACAAGTTGTTGAAGTCCACTTTTCCCAGCAGCAGCCCGATCGGCGGCATAATCACGTCGCTGACCAGCGAGGTCACGATCCTCCCGAACGCCGCGCCAATAATGATGCCGACGGCCATATCCATTACATTGCCCTTCATCGCAAATTCTTTGAATTCTTTCAGCATCGCTGATTCTCCTCTCCTCTTTGCTTGCTATTGCAATTCTGTTCGGTTTTCTGGGAGCTGTCCATGGCAGGTATCTTCGTGCGCGATTATACTGCGACTTATCCGTGAGATTGCGCTGCAAAAACCTGTGTAGGGAACTATTTTCTGAGGGGCTCTGCTTTTAAGCCTTCAATTTTTCACGGGTTTCTTCCCGTCCGCGGATTCGCTCGATCGCCAATCCCGCCTGCACCGCGATCACCGCGAAGGCATTCAAATCGTCTACCGTGAACATACCTTTCCGCGACAGATTGTCCGCGTATAACAATCCCCGAAGGCGCTTCCCCATTCCCAGCGGAGCGCACATCGCCGACTGAATTCCGGAATTCGCTACGCTCTTGCTCGCCGAAAATCGCGGGTCTGTCTGCCCATCCGAGACCAGCATGGGCAGCCCCAGCTGCATCACTTGCCGGATGATGCTGCGCGATATCGTCAGTTGCGGAAAACTCCGCGGCTGCTCTCCCGCCGGACTCTTGCGGTACCGGATGCTGGCCGGAGCGAAATTGTAATTTCCCTTGCTGATATCCGCTTCCGCCGTATCTTCCGCCAACAGCATCACGAACCCGCGCTCCACTCCTTCGATCTCGAGCGCATAGTCCAGAACGCGCGGCGTCAGCTTCTCCACCGTTTGCATTTCTGCCAGCCCCAGCTTTACGCGATCCAGCAGTCCCAGCAACCGTTTCTCGTGCGCGGCAGCTCCCGCCCGCCCTGCGCTCACAACGCCGGCGGCGCCCACAGCCTCCACATTCATCGATAGGCCCGAATACACTTGCTGCCCAAGCGCGTCGGTAACGCTCTTCGGCAGTTTCACTGTGCCGTAGCTGGTGATCTTCCGTTCTTTCGAATCCTCGAATCGCAGCCGATACACTCCAATCAGGATTTCGTCGTTTGGCCGCAGCACCGTTTCCTTTGTCGCGGTGCCGTTCACGTTCACTCCGTTGGCGCTGCCGCGATCGACGATTTGCCATTGTCCGTCCAGCGTCACGCGAATCACCGCGTGCACCCGTGACACGCTGGCATCATCGAGCATCACGTCGCTCGATTTCGCGCGTCCGATCGATACCGGCCGGTCGCTGGTTATCTCGAAAACGCGAGCCTCGTGCTCTTTGTCATGAATCACTACGCGCGGCATCGCTTTTCATCTTCTCCAGCCCCGCAACCTCAATCAAGCTCCGCTTCGGCTGCCTTGCCGCATCCGTAACACTGTGCTTGCGCTGCGTTTCGTCGAACTCTCCGATTTCGCATCGGAGCTCACCGGAAGTGCGCGCGTTTCGCCTCTACTCCCCTCTCGTCTCCAGCCTTTGCCATGCTAAAATGCTCTTCCTTTTGCTCTGAATCATTGCTGGCTGCGGCAGAATCCAATAGTTGGGGAGCGTTTCGTGCACAAAGTGGTCATCATCGGAAGCGGTTGCGCCGGTCTCACCGCCGCCATTTACGCCGCGCGCGCCAATTTGAAGCCCATCATCATTGACGGCTTCGAGCCCGGCGGCCAGCTCACTCTCACCACCATGGTCGAAAACTTCCCCGGCTTTCCCAACGGCATCCTCGGCCCGGAGCTCACCGAAGCCATGCGCAAACAGGCCCAGCATTTCGGCGCCGAATTCCGCGCCGGCGCGGTCACTTCCGTTGATTTGAAGAAGCGTCCGTTCAAGATCGAAGCCGTGAAAGAGCAATTCGAAGCCGAAACGCTCATTGTTGCCGCGGGTGCTTCCGCGCGCCTTCTTGGCCTCGAATCCGAGCGCCAGCTCATCGGCCACGGCGTTTCCACTTGCGCCACCTGCGACGGCTACTTTTTCCGCGACAAGGAAATCGCCGTCGTCGGTGGAGGCGATACCGCTATGGAAGAAGCCACTTTCCTCACGCGCTTCGCGAAGAAAGTGAACATCCTTCACCGCCGCCGCGATTTTCGCGCCTCCAAGATCATGCTGGACCGCGCCCGCGCCAACGATAAGATCCGCTTTGTCACGCCGGTGGTCGTCGAAGACGTTCTCGACCCGTCCAAACACAACGTAGAAGCCGTTAAACTTCGCAACCTCGACGACAACAAAACATCCATCCTTCCTCTGGACGGCCTGTTCATCGGCATTGGCCACGAACCCAACACGAAAATCTTTCTCGGCCAGCTTGATATGGACGATACCGGCTACCTCAAAACTCATCAGGGCAGCCGCACCAACATCGAAGGCGTTTTCGCTGCCGGCGACGTGCAGGATAAAGTCTATCGCCAGGCCGTCACCGCCGCCGGCTCGGGCTGCATGGCTGCCATGGACGCCGAAAAATTTCTCGAAGCCCACTCCCACTAGCGGTTTAGCATCCGGACGAGAGAGGCGGATCGAACACATTTCCTTCTTAACGCCGCAACCTTCGCTCGCTTTCATACGTCTTTTGCTTCCATGACAGACCCGCGACTGCATTGCAAACGCGCGCGAATGCCTTTATTCTTTTTCCAGTCCTGATGCTGCGTTCCATTCTCCTCGCGCTCTCGCAGAGTCCTCGCACGGCCCGCTTCGTCATTCACAACAACCTCAGCCGGCGGGTTGTCCGGCGTTTCGTTGCCGGAGAACACCTTGACGATGCCGTCGCTGCCGTTCGCGACCTGAATCATGCCGGCCGCCTTGCCTCCCTCGACTGCCTTGGCGAAAGCGTTGCCACCGAAGCGGAAGCGCGCCGCGCCGCCGCGGCCTACTCCGACATGTTCGATCGCATCGCCGCCGAAAAACTCACCTGTAACGTCTCGCTCAAGCTCACTCAGCTCGGCTTGGACATGAGCCAGCCGCTCTGCGTAGAACTGCTCGCCGAAATCGTCAATCGCGCCGCCGCGCAAGGTAACTTCGTCCGCATCGATATGGAGAGTTCCGCCTACACCGATCGCACCATAGATATCTGTAGGCGCCTGCGCGCCAAGAGTGGTTCCGTCGGCACCGTCCTGCAGTCCTATCTTTTCCGCACCGAACAGGACGCGCGTGACCTTATCGCCTCCGGCTGCCGCCTCCGCCTCGTCAAAGGCGCCTACAAGGAGCCCGCGACCGTCGCCTTCCCGCTGAAATCCGACGTGGATGCCAACTACGTCAAAGTCATGAAAATTCTGCTTACCAGCGGGATTTATCACGGCATCGCTACGCACGACCCGCGCATGCTCGACGCCACCAAGAAATTTGCTTCCGAGCAGGGGATTCGCACCGAGCAATTCGAATTTCAAATGTTGTACGGGATTCGCACCGACTTGCAGGAGCAGTTGATTCGCGAAGGGTATCGTTTGCGCGTCTACGTCCCTTACGGCTCCGACTGGTTCCCCTATTTCATGCGCCGTCTTGCCGAACGTCCGGCCAATCTCAAATTCTTCCTCTCCAACCTCTTCCGCCATGGCTAACCCCTCGGTGTATGATTACGCGGGTTTCTGAGCCGGCCATGGAGAACCCATGAATCGATTCTCTGCATTTGCAAGGACCGCAGTCTTCGCCATCATCGTTGCAGTTTGTTTCTTCGCGGTCAGCGCCACGCAAAGCTCACACCGTAAAGCCGCCGAAATCACCGTAAGCTCTGCGACCGTCCATTGCGCGCTGCACTTCGACGTCTCCGCGCCCCTCGCGTTTCTTCACAGCGCAAATGCCACGACCGTCACGACGCAGTCTGCCGACTGCGAAGCCGGCGGATGCAGCCTATCGCCCGGCATTTCGTCTGACGATTCGCAGGAACAGAATCCGCCGGCGCCTCCGCCCGCGCCGGCAATCACTGCGGCAGGCGCCACCGTCGAGCAAACATCGCAAGGTCAGCAACCGTCTGTTCCAGTTCTCGACAGCTTCGACGGCCTCGGCGCTGGCTTCAAAGGCCCGCAAAGCTCGCAAGGCCCTGCCTTCTTCCGCAATCCTTCCGACAATAGCCTCGCCGTCGGCCCCAATCACATCGTGCAGATCGTCAACACTCGCATCGCCGTCTACACGAAAAAAGGGGCGCGCTACGACAACACGGGAACTGTCCTTTACGGCCCTGTTCCCACCAACGCGATCTTTGCCGGTTTCGGCGGCATCTGCGAGGAGCGCGACAACGGCGACGCCGTCGTCCGCTACGACCAGCTCGCCAACCGCTGGCTCGTCGTGATGCCCATCTTCAGCCCCATTCCCACTGCCGAAGGCCGCAAGCGTGGCGCTCTCACTGGCCAGCCTGTCAAGCCCGGCCACGCGTCGATTCCCGGCGCGCCCGCCGCCCCGCCCGCGAATCCTGCCCAGGCGCAAGGGCCTTACGCCATGTGCTACGCCGTGAGCACCAGCAGCGACCCTCTCGGCACGTATTATCGATACGCCTTCGAGCGCGCCCTTTTCCCCGACTATCCTCGTCCCGCCGTCTGGCCCGATGGCTACTACGTCCCCACAAGCACGGGAGATACCGTCATCCAGAAACACGTCTGTATCGCCGACCGCAACAAAATGCTGAAGGGCCTTCCCGCCACCGAACAGTGCCTGATCGTCGATGGCGTGAACTTCCTCAATAACGCCGACGTTGACGGCCACAATCTGCCACCGCCGGGCGCGCCAAATATTATGATGGCCGCCGGCGGCACACAGCTCAAAAAAATCTTCGAGGACGACGGCATTTACTACTGGAAGGTTCACGTTGACTGGAAAACGCCGGCGAACACAAAGGCCACTGGCCCCGTCAAAATTTCTGTCGCGCCATATCATTATCTCTGTGATGGCCAGTTGAGCAGTTGCGTGCCGCAGCCAGGTACTGACCAGCATCTCGACTCGCAAGGCGACAAGATCATGCAGCGCCTTGTCTATCGCAGGATCGGCGATGACGAATCCGTCGTCGCCGCGCACTCCATCGCCACAAAAGCAGGCGGCGGTGGCGTTCGCTGGTACGAATTCCGCCTCGATGAGAACCGCGATCCGGTTCTTTATCAGCAGGGCACCTATGCGCCCGATGGTTTTTACCGTTGGATGCCCAGCATCGCCATGGACAAAAACGGCGACATCGGCGTCGGCTATTCCTTTGGTGGCACTCCGAATTTCGCCGGTCAGCGGTTTGCCGCGCGTCTGGCCTCTGATCCCAAGGGCCTGCTGACTTTCCAAGAGACTGTCCTCGTCGATGGCCAAGCCGCGCAAACCAACACGCTTCGCTGGGAGGACTATGCCACAATGGCCATCGACCCGAGCGACGACTGCACGTTTTGGTACGTCGGCGATTACATAAAGTCCGGCTCGCCAACCTATAGCACACGCATCGGCTCCTTCCGCCTCCCCGACTGCGATGCCAGCCATTAGGGTGGTGTTCTTGAGACCGTGCGTGCGGGGTCGCGCTTGAAGACGCGCCCCGAAAGGGAAGCACATGAGCAAACTCGATCACGTCACGCTCGCCGTCAAAAACTGGCGAATTTCGCGAGACTGGTACGTCCTAAACCTCGGACTGAAGCGTGAATTCGAAGTGCCCAATGGCGGACCAGCCAAGCTCGGCGTCGCCGCACTGAAGGACGACTCCGGCTTGACTCTTTTCCTCGAGCAGGTCGCCGGCAGCGTTCCCGCTTGCGGATGCGTTCACAATTTTCAGGTCGCCGATGTGGATGCGAAGTATCGCGAACTCTCCGCTTCCGGCGTCAAATTCCTGCGCGCCCCGCAAAAGCTCTACTGGGGCTATGGCGCCGAGCTCGCCGACCCCGACGGCCACATCATTTACCTGTGGGACGAAAAATCCATGCGCGAAAAGGGAGGAGGTTCCTAGCCCCATTGATTCGTTCACGCGTGCATACCGATTCCTCATCTTGTTAATTCGCGGTGAATCCTGAATAATAGTTCGAAGTCTCGTGGCGCTTTTCAGCGCTGCGCACTCCGTGGCGCTATGGTGCAATGGTTAGCACGCGGCCCTTTCAAGGCTGAAATACGGGTTCGACTCCCGTTAGCGCTACCATCTGGGTCTCACGCTCGTCGATCTCAGCCGCAAGCCGATCTCTCCGTCTCTCTCATCTCGTGGTTAACCAGTGCGTGGCGATCGTCCCTTCGCCTTGCTAAACGTTGTTTTCCGCCAGAGGGCACCTCACGCTTCCGCTCCTGAATGGTGCCGGAGGCCTGCCAGGACAGGATTAGCTGAAATTTCACAGGGAAGTAACGCCTGCGTATTTTTTGGCGGCTATCACTTTCGCGGAGGCTTTCCATGAGAGCGCATAGGCTAGTACTGACTGGGGCTGCGGTGGCGATAGCGCTGGCGTCGTTGACGCCCGGAACGGCGGCTGATTCGAGCGCTCTAAGCTCGGGGAAAATCAAGCATGTGCTGCTGTTGAGCATTGACGGCATGCACGCTGTGGATTTCTACAACTGCTCGCATGGGACTGCGGGCGTAAACAGTGGGAATCCGTACTGCCCGAACATGGCCGGCCTGAGCCAGACGGCAATCAACTATGTGGGCACCACGTCGTCGAAGCCTTCGGACTCATTTCCCGGACTGGCGGCGCTGGTTACCGGCGGCTCGCCGAAGTCGACCGGCCTTTACTACGACGTGGCCTACGACCGGACGCTCGATGCGCCGGCAGCGACGACAGGTACTGGCTTGGCTGCGGGGCCGTGCACGCCATATGCGTTACCCACCGGAACAACGACCGATTACGACCAAGGCATCGAATACGACGACACCAAGCTGAACGGCGGGACACCGGGCGCCGCGCTGACCGAAGGTGGCATCGCTTCGATTGACCCGAAGAAGCTGGTGCGAGACCCGCAGATGGGTTGCGCACCCGTGTATCCGTGGAACTTCGTTCGGACGAACACCATCTTTAGCGTAGTCCATGCGACAGGCGGATACACCGCGTGGATCGACAAGCACGCGTCGTATTCGTTTACGGCTGGGCCGGGGGCACGGGCCTGGATGACTACTATTCGCCGGAGGTGGACTCGACCGTGGTGCCGCTGCCCGGTATAACCACCTCCGAAGGCGTTTCGTGCGCCACCATCCGTGACAGCACTTCTGCCGGTCTGTCCGCGTGGGCCGCCAGCTTCGAAAACATCCAGTGCTATGACGCGCTGAAGGTCAAAGCCCTGCTGAACGAAATCGCCGGCAAGACCCACGCGGGCGCAGCGGCGAAGATACCAGCCCTGTTCGGCATGAACTTCCAGTCCGTGTACATCGGGGAAAGTGTGGTTGAGCCCCGTGTGGGCACCGGCGGTTACAAAAACGCCGCCGCCGAACCCAGCGATGAGTTGCTGAAGGAAATCGAGTTTGTGGACGCCTCCATCGGCGACATCGTCCAGGCGCTCATGGACGCGGGCATATATAACGACACGCTGATCGTCATCACCGCCAAGCATGGCGAATCGCCGATCGACACCAGCCAGTACGTCGCCGACGGTGCCAATACGCCGGCAACGCTGCTCGGCAGCGCCATTCCTTTCTCGGAGTCGCCGCTGAACTCCACAGGCATTGGCGCAACGGAAGACGATGTGTCGGTGCTCTGGCTGAAAGAGGGTGAGAGCGTGACCGCGGCCGTGAACCTGCTCGACAAGAATGCCGCAGCCATCGGCCTAGGAGAGATTTACTACGGTCCGACGCTTGCATTGAACTATGGCGTGGGCGGTCTTAACCCAGGCGAGGATCCGCGGTCGCCGGACATTATCGTGACCCCGAACGTCGGCATTACCTACTCGGGCAGCACGACCATGATCGGAGATCACGGCGGCTTCGCGCATGGCGATACCAATGTCATCATGCTGGTTGCGAATCCAAGCTTCACCGCACAGGCGGTTTTTGCCGGAGTGACAACCATGCAGGTAGCTCCCACGATCCTGCAGGCCTTGGGACTGAGTCCGTCGGCGCTCGACGCTGTGAAGGCCGAAGGCACGCCCGTGCTGCCCGAAGTCGCGGCCCAGCTCGCAAAGTAATCGTTACAGGGCGGCACGCGCCGAGCAGGCGGCGCGTTTTGACATTCGCCCATTTGGACCGCGTGTCAGCCTGCACCACCCAAACCTGACTGAAAACGCCGGAAGAAACTCGTCACGAGTTGCGCATCCGTCTGTGCGTCCATCCGTGCCTCGCGAAAGGGGGACGCAGTGGAGAAGTTGGGGGTACGTGTGTAGACTGCACCCATGAAAACCTGGCAGACGTGGATTTGGATCCTCGTGGTGGCCATCGCATACGGAGACGCCGTCTACCAGCTACACAGCCGTTGGACGACGCACCAGACCGTGGGCATGGCCATTGCCGTTCCGGCATTCTGCCTTTGGGCGCTGGCGCGTCTGCAGCTCGGAAGGTCGTTCGCCATCAGCGCACAGGCCAAAGAACTCGTCACGCATGGCCTGTATTCCAAAATTCAGAATCCCGTTTACGTCTTCGGCACGATTTTCTTTGCCGGACTGTTCGTGTTCTTCAACCGCCCTGCGCTGTTTTTGCTTTTTCTGATTTTGGTCCCCTTGCAGTGCATACGCATCCGGGCTGAGCGTCGCGTCCTCGGAGCAAAATTCGGCGACGCCTATCGCGAATATCGCAAACATACCTGGTTCTGAGAAAATCCGCGTTGAAATGCATCGATGCCCAACTCGCGCTGAAGCTGCTCGAAGAGCTCGTCGCGATTGAGTCCGTGAACTCGTCGCTCGTGCCTGGCGCTTGCGGAGAGCAGCGCGCCGCCGAGCACGTTCAGAAATTCCTTCGCGCGCGCGGCATCGCCGCCGCATTGGAAGAGGCCACGCCCGGCAGGCCGAACGTGGTCGCCACCATCGGTCCCGCAGGCACGAAGCCCGCGCTCATGCTCGTCGCGCACATTGACACCGTCGGCGCTGGCGACATGCCCGATCCGTTCACGCCGCGCATCCGCGACTGCAAAATGTACGGCCGAGGGGCGCTCGACATCAAGAGTGGTGTCGCCGCCATGTGCGCCGCAGCCGCAGCGATCGCGGAGGACGGTGCGCATCTCGCTCGTCCCTTCACCATCGCCGCCGTCGTTGACGAAGAATGCAACAGCATCGGCACCCAGGCGCTTCTGCGCCGCGGCCATGCCGCCGAAGCCGCGATCGTTCTCGAGCCCACCGATTTGCAGCTTGTCGTCGCGCACAAAGGCTACGCTTGGTTTGAAATTGTCACCCACGGCCGCGCGGCGCACGGCAGTTTGCCTCGCGAAGGCCGCGACGCCATTCGCATGATGGGTCGCATCCTCGTTGCGCTCGACAAACTCGAAGGCGAGATGGAAAAGAAACTCGCGGCCTGCCCGCCGCACCCGCGCCTGGGTAGCGCGTCGCTGCACGCCTCGCTCATTTCTGGCGGCCAGGAGTTGTCGAGCTATCCGGTGGAATGCCGCCTGCAGCTCGAGCGCCGCATGCTCCCGGGCGAAACCGAAGCCAGCGTCGAAGCCGAGCTTCGCGCCATGCTCGCGCAACTCGAAAAACACGACGCCCAGTTTGCAGCGACGTTGCGCGCCGGTCTAGGCTCGCGCCCCGCTTACGAAATCGCCGAAGACTCTCCGCTCGTCAAGCGCGCCAGCGCCGCCATCCACCGCGCCTGCGGAGCCTGCGAGCTGAGCAGCATGGCCGCATGGACGGACACTGCGCTCCTCGCCGCTGCTGGAATCCCCGGCGTCGTCTTCGGCCCCGCTGGCCGCGGCCTTCACGGCGCTGACGAATACGTCGAAATCGAATCCGTCGGCAAGTGCGCCGCTGCCCTCCACGAAATCATTCTGGAATTTTGCGCCTGAGCACGCATTTGGCAGCCTACGGCCGTATGCGCGGAGCAAAATTCGTGTTCACGGCTGGCGCCGTACACGAATTCGTCGCGCCCGTGGTACACACGCCGCTCGTTGCCCCGACAATGTCGCTCGCTTGCACCAGCCCAACGAACGGTTCCGCATAAATCAGGTAACTCCCTCCGATGGGCAGTGGCCCCAGCGTGTACGCGCCATCGAACTGCACAATCGAAGTCGACGCATCGCAGTTCCATCCGCCTAGCGTCGCCGCAATCACCGACCCACTCGCCGCATCGACCGCCACCACCTGCGCGCCGAACATTCCCGTCACATATTGCCCCGGCGAAGTGGCGGGAAAATCCGCCAGCGCGAACGGATTCGCCGGCAGCACGCGTCCGCTGATGTACCCAATGTCCACCGTATCTGCCGGATCGGGATAGAGCGAGCGGAGTCCCGCGCGGTCGTCGTCGGCAAGCGGCGCATCGGGCGATAAAACGCTTGGCCGCTCACCGACAAACGTGCCTGGCGATGGCGCGAACGGGAACATGATCGCTCGCCAAACTCCGGAGTGGTCAAGCCCGAAAAGGTGCCCCAATTCGTGCGCTAGCAGCGATTCCAGATCGTACGCGCCCGGCGCCGAAGCCAGCGCCGCCGGCGTCGCGAACGTCGCCTGCCCATCGTTGCGAAAATAAATATCAGCGTCGACGATCTGTCCCGCAAACACCGACGCCGGCGCAGAGCCAAAAGTCTCCGAAGGCGCGTCCGCGATCAGCACGCGCGTGAACGAAAGCACGCCCGTGGTGAACGCCGACGAGGACTGGTTGAAGCAAATCGTGTCGACGCGATCGACGTTCGTCTGTGAACCGCTCGTCGAATCGGGTGTGCATGCATCTTGCACGGCTGTTTGTCCCAGCGGCCCCAGCGCATTCGGGAACGTGCTCGCATTCACCAGTGTTCCTGAAACGCCGCTCCAGATCCCATACGCTTCCGTGATGGTATTTTCAATCTCGCTCAGTTGTGCAGCGGTGCCCGCAGCCGCCGCGGTCACGATCGTTGGCGGATTGACATTCGGCAGCGACGTGCTCCATTGCTGCGGCAGCGCTGGCGCGCTCGCACCGATGTTCTCACGTTGTACCATCGGGCATCCGCCCGCCGCGGGCACTATATAATCGCGCGTGTACGCCCACTCGCACGGCGTGTTAACGCTTTGTAGGACAAAAACACAAAGCGTAACGCGTGCCAGCGCGCTCGTGCAAACGCGTTTCATTTCGCGCTCTCCTGCGCCGCTTCTGCCTTCAGCACGCGCATTTTCAATTCCGCCAGCGGCCAGTCGCGTATTCCGCTGCGCTGAAACGTGTGCGTCGGCGCATCGTACTCGGGAGTCATCGCCGTATCCTGCGTCACGCGCGCCTCGCCGGTGCGCCCGTCGACGCGAACGCGAAACGTGCCCTCGCCCCACGCCGTGATTGAGGTTTTGCCCGTGCGCGTCGGCTCCAAGAACAAAATCGCTTTTTCACTCGGATGAAATCGCGGCGCGCCTGGCACGTAACTCGTGATCCGGCCAACGCGTCCGCCCATCATCCACACGTCGATTGCCGGCGACGAGCTTCCTTTCCAATTCTCAATCACGCGAAATGACGTCACCGTCCAAATCTCGCCGTCGCGCCATTGGCATTCGTTCGCAACCGCTTCCGCCTGGACGATGGCGTGCGCCGAGCTCACCAGCTGTGCAAGCGAGAGTTGCGCAAGGCTCGTCGATTGTGCCAGCGATGGCAGCAGCAGGCCGAATGCGGTCAGAAAAACAAATGTAAATACTCTTACGCAAAACATTTTCATAATCATTGCACCTCGAGCACTCCCGTCGCCGTGGCCACGTCGCCATTCGGCGTCGTGACGAAAAGCGTGCGCAGCCCCGCCGCGGTTTGGTTGGAAATCGTGAGTGTCAACTCAATTAAGTTCGGAAACAAACTGGCCATCGATGCCCTGGAGATCCCGATATCGCCGCCCGTCTGCGGCGCGCTGAACGCGTAGGTAAACGTCGGGTCCAGAAAATTTCCCTGCACGCAAATATTCACCGTTGTGCTCCCCGATGCGGGACGTGTCACCATGATCGCTGACGCTTGAATCGTGCACGTCGACCCGTCCGGCGACACCATTCCAACGAACTCCACGTTCACAGGAGAAGTCGTCGCCCCGGCCGTCGTGGGTTCCACCACGATGATGTTGTTGCCTTGTGTGATGGACGCGGTGCTGCTCAGCGAAATCGTGCTCGGCGGCTGCGGCGCAGGCAGGATTACTACCGAAACAGGATTCGACAGCGTCACCGGCGCTCCGGGATTCTGAAGTTCGATGGACAGCGCACCCGCAGCCGCAACGTCAGAGGGTTGCAGCGTGATCGTGCAGACGTTGGCCGTGGGGCAATTCGTCGTGCGCGGAGAATTATTGACCAGGAGTTGCGATGTGCCGTTGCCCGTGGTTGCAACAAAGTTGAGTCCTGCGACGGCGAGCTGGAAATTCTGCTGCGCTCCTGCGATCACGCTCGAAGGCAGAACCGTTTCGATCGTCGGTCCCGACGTAATCGCCACCGTCGCCGTCCCCGCAAGTGCCGGATTCGCCGCGCTCGTCGCTGTAACGCTGATCGCGTTCGGCGAAGGTGCAATCCCGGGCGCCGTATAATTGCCCGCATTGTCGATCGAGCCGCACGATGCGCCCGAGCATCCTTGTCCCGGCACAGCGCTCGAAATTGTCCACGTGACGCTCGGGCTCGCCGCGCCAGTCACGTTCGCGATGAACTGGAATTGCTGCGAAGCCCCGAGGAACGCATAAAACGGTGCAACGCTTACCCCCGGCTGCGCGGGTGCGCTAATTGCGATTTGCGCGCTCCCGCTACTGACCGGATCGGCTTGGCTTGTCGCAGTCAGCGTGACGCTGCTCGGCTGCGGCTGCGTTTGCGGCGCCACATAATCCACTGTCGTTTCCGCGCCCGACGGCGCCGCGCACGGATTTGACCCCGGCGCACAGACTTGTCCTACCACTGAGTTTCCATTTGCCACGCCATTCACAGTCCATGCCACATCCACATTCGACGTGCCCACGACCGTCGCCGTGAAGCTCGCGCTTTGCCCCGCGGCCACCGTGGCCAACGCGGGCGACACGGACACTGCAATCGGCGCGTTGCCCACAACAGTAACCGCCGCAAGAGCGCTCTGCGATCCCGCCGTTGCCTCGATCGTCTCTGGATTCGCTGCCGGCGCCGTCGTCGGCGCCGTGTACGTTGCGGCATTCGCGCCGGTGGCAGTCACCGTGCCAACTGCGGAATTGCCTCCCGCAATTCCATTCACGCTCCACGCGATAGCTGTGCCCGGCGCGACACACAGCGACGCTGTAAAGTTCTGTGTCGCGCCTGCTGCGATGCTCAGGAACGCAGGCGAGATGGAATTTGCAGCGCCACACGAAATCGTCACGCTTGCCACGGCGGCCTTCGACGGGTCCGCAACGCTCGTGGCCATTACGGAAACCGCCCCGGGAGTCGGAGCAATCGCCGGCGCGGTATACGTCGCCGCATCCAGCCCGGTTAGGCTGAGCATTCCCACTGTCGCATTTCCTCCGCTGATGTTGTTTACGCTCCAGCTCACGCCGGAACCTCCCGCGCCCGCTCCGCTGACCGTCGCAGTGAAGTTCGCAGTTCCCAGGGGAGCGACGCTCGCCGAATTTGGCGCGATGCTCACAACGATGCCGCTTTGAATTTGCACCGTCGCCGAACCGCTCGCCTGCGGCGCCGATTGCGCCGTCGCCGTCACGGTGACGCTCGACGTCGAGGGCATAGCCTGTGGCGCAGCGTAGAGTCCCGACGCCGATATCGTCCCCACGGCGGAATTTCCGCCGGCAACGTTGTTGACGCTCCAATTCACCGCGCTCGAACTCGCCCCTGTCACCGTCGCCATGAACTGCACGGTCTCCCCCAGCAAAACCGATGCGCTTTGCGGCGAGATGCTGACGCTCACGTTCCCGGGAAGCCCAGCCGATGATCCCGTCATGAATCCACATCCGCAAACGGCCAGCACTAGGCAAGCGCTTGTCACCGCGAGCCCGATTGGCGATTTTCGCCGCCCGGGACGCGTGACACGGAACACGCTTTTGCCCGAATCTGCCGCGCCCCACGAATTGGGAAGGGCGAAGGTCATTGTTCGCACAGCCGCAAGACGCAAGAACTGTTCCATTGCGGTGCACATCCGCCATCGTGGGCCATAGCCCCGCCCAGAGAAGATGGAAGCACATGAAAACAAGCAGGATAGGCATTGCCATGGGATTCGCTGCCCAAGCGAACCACTTCACAGACTTGCGCTCATCTTGTTTCAGAACGGAACTGTTTCCCGAAAACTCTTCCTCTTTTGAAAATAACGCCGTGGTGCGAATCTGCGCGCGCACTGTCAACTCACCGGCAACCGTTTTGCCGAATCCAGTGATCCAAGACCGCATGTCCGGCGTCTGGCATATTGGGAAGGCGATGGATGCATTCGCGGCGAGCTGTACCGAATCCGTGACACAAGATGTCTCGCTCGAGCGCGAATTTCACGAGCGCCTTGCCGAATGCGCAACTCTCGCGTTTCGCGTGGCGCTTGGCGTTTTACGCGAACGCGCCGAGGCGGAGGATGTGGCTCAGGAATCGCTGCTGCGGGCCTATCGGAATTTTCATCGTTTGCGCGACCGTGCCACCTTTCGCACTTGGCTGGTCAGAATCGCGTGGCGCATGGCCATCGATCATCGCCGCGCGCAGAAGCGGCGCGAGCGCCATGAGGACGACGCCGCGCAGGACAACGCTCGCGAAACCGGGCGCGCTTCGCAGAACGCCGAACAGGTCGCCGCGTCGCGCGAATTCGAGCGCCGCTTGCGTCGGGAACTAGACGCGTTGCCGGAGAAGTTGCGGATCGTAATGGTCATGGCGGCGATCGAGGGTTACGACACGCGCGAAGTCGCCCACTTGCTTCAATTGCCCGAAGGCACCGTGAAGTCGCGAGTCCGATTGGCTCGTAAGCGGCTCGCGGAGAAATTGCGCTAAACGAAAACGACAAGAGAGTGACGAAAGGGAAGGGAAGAGATCAGGAAAATGGCTAGCAAGATCACAAATTGCGCGCAGTTCCGCGAATGTATGGCCGACGCCGCGCTTTCCGGCAGCCTCCAAGCTGATTTCGACGCTCACCTTTGCGAGTGCGCCGCCTGCCGCGAAGACTTCCACCGGCTGCAAACGTTGCTGCAAGCAATCAATGACGGCCTTAGCGCCAGCGTCGCCGCCGAGCCGTCTCCACAGCTTATCGCCGACGTTCGCCAGCGCATCGCTGAGTACCAATATCACGCCCCGGCATGGCGGCGGCAGCGCGCATGGCTCACCGCCGTATCCGCGTGCGCCGCGCTCGCCATTCTCTTGTTTGCCGCCCGGACGTTGCATAAGTTCAACCAGTCCCTTCCCAACGACGCCCCCAGCCCAATTGCTGCTTCGTCCACGCCGAGCCGCGCCACCGCCCCTCTGAACCACGGCCCAGCGGTCGAATCCGCCACGTCCGCTCCGCCTCGCAAACCCGCGCCGCTGTTTGCGCGTCATACATCGCCGCGCGCGCTCCATCGCGCGGCTCCTGAGCCCGAAATTATTGTCGAGCCCGGCCAGATGCAAGCCGTCCTCGAATTCGCGGCGGCGTTGCAAAGCGGCCAAATCGACGGCGTCAAGCTGCTCGCCGACCAAAAGCAAGCCGCGGAGCCGCTCGAAATCAAGCCCCTCGTCATTGCGCCATTGAAAATCGCGGCATTAGCCGATGACGCTGCGCCGCCCGCTTCCGGCGGTGGCGAGAGCGGTGACAAAAATTTCGTTGCTGGCCGTTCGGATTGACCACACGCCTGTACTTTGAAAAGGAGAATCAACATGAAGCTCAGTATGAAAGTGGCAGCTATATCCTTGTGCTTGCTGATGGCCGCCGCGTTTGCCCGTGCGCAGGACCAGCCAAAGACTTCCGACGATCATTCCCCTGACATCACTCAGCTGCGCGTTGATGTTCTGCTCACGGAGTACGCTGGCGAAAAGAAGCTCAATAGTCTGCCGTATACCCTATACGTAGGTGCCTCGGATTACCCTCACGGCCTTCATGCCACAAACGCATTCCTGCGCATGGGGGTTCGTGTGCCTATCTTGGTCGGCGACGAAAAGATTGCCGCCAACTATACCAACGTTGGGACCAATATCGATTGCGATGCTGCCAGTGTGAGTCAAGATACATACAGACTGCAATTGACGGTTAACCGGACAGCGATTTACTCTCCCGATAGCGAAGTAACGGCAGGCGAGCCGTTTCACGTGGGGGGGCAGCCAATTTTGCGGGATTTCGAGTCGAGATTTGAACTGAGTTTGCACGATGGACAAAGCGGCGAAGGCTTGTCGGCCACCGATCCTTTCAATGGCCACCTGCTAAAGGTCACTGTCATTCTGCACGTCCAGAAATAGCTCGCATAACCCTCGCAAAAAAGAAAAATGGCGCTCCATTTCGGAGCGCCATTTCCATTTCCCAATCCTGGAATTTTCTTACTGCGGAAAACTCGATGGGCTCACATGCTTTCTCTCGTGATGATTCAGCACGATAGCCAAGACCGTAATGGTCCCAATCATCACGATTCCCAAAAGCACGATCAGTCCCGTGCGGCGCTTTGCCGTGCGATTTTGGTTTTGTTGCTGATCCTGGGACGGAACCATGCGCACTTCCATCATTGACCCGGCCGGGATCACGCGGCTCGCTCCGTCGTGCGATGTAGTGACCAGAAGGTTGCCGTTCTCCGCGCCGATGATCGCCGATGTCGCGCTGGTGAATTCCACGTAGCCCGAAGCTGTGGGAGAACCAGCCGGAGCGATCGTCGCGTCGTACAGGAACCCCTGCACCAGCGTCTTATCCGTGCTGCGGAAGCGCACGTCGCCCTGCGCGACGTCGAAATCGATCGGGCCGCTCGGCGAGTCTTTGCGGATTTGAAGTTCAGTGTTTTGCCCCAGCAAAATCCCTCCGCCGCCGGGAAGCATTACCCACGCGCCGCCCCTGTCCGCCGTCGAAATGACGTCGCCGTCATAGATACTCGTTCCGTCCGCTAGGCTGGTGCCCGCAACCGTGGCGAATTCGCTGTTCGCAACTGTGCCAATAATACCGGGAACGCCTGGAGCAGCCCACATCGGAACGGCGAGGAGCGCCACGACTGTAACCGCGACCAACTGACGGGCCAATCCACGAAAACTCATTTGCCGCCTCGATCGGTTTGGCGGAACGGGCGATTCCGCAAACCTGTGCAAGGCTAACAAACTGCAAGACAAAGTCAAGGTGGTAAATCCTTTAGAAAAGCACTGTAGGGGGTTCTCTTGGATCAGGGCTTTTTCAGTCGAGAATGGATCCAAGCGCTTCTTTCAATTGGGGATGCCGGAACGCATACCCTATCCGATTCAATTTCTCCGGCATCACGCGCTGGCTCGCCAGCAGCGCATCCGCCATTTCGCCCAGCGCCAGCCTCAGCGCAAACCGCGGCGCCGGGAAAAGCGCCGGCCTGCGCAGCACTCCCGCCAGGATGCTCGTAAACTCAGCATTCGTCACGGCATTCGCCGTCACCGCGTTCACGGGTCCGCGTGCCGAATCCTTTTCGAGCGCATATCGGATCAGCGCCACCACATCCTCCAGTGTGATCCAGCTCATCCACTGCAGGCCATTTCCGAGCCTTCCTCCCACGCCCAAGCGGAACGGACGAAGCATCTTCTGCAGTGCTCCTCCGTGCGGCGCCAGGATTATGCCGAAGCGCAGCATGACCGTGCGAATGCCTTCGTGTTCCGCTTTTGCCGCTTCTGCCTCCCAGTCGCGGCAAAGCTGCGCCAGAAAGTCGTTCCTTGGCGCGCTCGTTTCGGTCAGAATTTCGTCGCCGCGATCGCCGTAGTAGCCGATCGCCGACGCCGAGACCAGCACTCGCGGCTTCTCTTTCAGTTGCGCCAGCCCCGCGACCAGGTGCCGCGTCGCGTCCACCCGGCTTCGCCGCAGCATGTCCTTGCGCGCCGCTGTCCATCGCCCTCCAGCGACAGAAGCGCCCGCCAGATTCACGACGGCATCCGCACCTTCCATTGCCGCCAAATCGATCGAGCCAGTCGGGGGTTCCCAGCGGATCATTTTCGAAGTTGCGTCGGCCGTCGCCGCAGAACCCGAACGCACCAGCCGTGCAATCGCGTGCCCTTCCGGGCGCAGAGAATCGATGAGCGCTGTTCCAACCAACCCGGAAGATCCGGACACGATGATCTTCACGCGCACTCCTCGAGGGACCAGCGCGCTGCGCCGCGCCAGTGAATCAGTGCCCTTAAGGTACGTGGACTCCTCATCCGCGTCAAGCGCGCCAGCCGCAATGTCGTGGCCAGGGCGAACACCACGCGTCGAACATGGCCACGGCGGACGCCGCCGCGCTAGAATAGGGCATGGTTTTGCGTGTCCTCTTCTTTGGTCAATTAAAGGAAATTGTAGGCGCCGCGGAGCAGAGTTTCGACGCTGCCGACGGCACGCGCCTGGAAGACCTGTATTCGAGCTACACGCAGAAATTTCCCCGCCTCGCCCAATTCCGCGAATCCGTCGCGGCCGCCATCAATCAGGAGTACTCTCCGTGGAATCGACAACTTAGATCGGGCGATGAAGTAGCTTTTCTTCCTCCCGTGAGCGGCGGCGCATCGCAGGCCTTCGAGGACATTATCCAAATCGTGCGCGCCACAATCCGCACCGAGCAGATCGTCGCTTCACTGAAATCCCCCGAAGACGGCGCCGTTGCCGTCTTCGAAGGAATCGTCCGCAATCATTCGCGCGGCAAGAGCACGCTGTACCTCGAATACGAAGCCTACGAGCCCATGGCCCTCGCCAAAATGCGCGAAATCGGCGCCCACATGCGCACGAGCTTCACGATCGACAGGCTCGCCATGGTTCACCGCCTCGGCCGTATCGAAATCGGCGAGATCAGCGTTCTCATCGCCGTCAGCTCCGCGCATCGCGCCGCGGCGTTCGATGCCTGCCGTTACGGCATCGACACCCTCAAGCGCTTAGTGCCCATCTGGAAGAAGGAGTACTTTTCTGACGGTGCCGTCTGGTCGGAAGGCGAAAAAATCCCTGTGGAAGCCTTTTCGCCGCCGCGTACATCTACTCCCTAGAATGAATCGCCATCGGAATCACATTTCGACCTGCAGCGCCGCCCCAGCGGCGGCCTTGTGCGTTTGCGCGATTCTGTTTCTGCCGGCGAATGCCGGCGCGCAAACCGGCTCCCACAAAGAGCCGCACCTTCGCGTCCAGACCGATCTGGTGACCGTTCCCGCGAGCGTGCTCGACGCTACCGGCAAACCGGTTTCCGATTTGCCCGAATCCGCGTTCAAGCTCTATCAAGACGGCGTCGAGCAGAAGATCGCAAAATTCGAAACGCAGACCGATCGTCCCCTCGAGCTCGCGCTCATGGTGGATTCCAGTCTGAGCACGATGAAAGACACCAAATTCCAAGATGAAGCCACCGCCCGTTTCATCCGCCTGGTCGTGCGGCCGGGCGATCTGCTCGGCGTCTTCGAATTTTCTGATTATGTCTACGAGCTCGCTGACTTCTCGGCGAATGTCGCGAAGCTCGAAGCCGCCGCGGAAAAAATTGCACCCGGCGCGGGAACTTCTCTTTATGACGCGATCGTCCTCGGCTCTCGCCAACTGGAAACATTGCCCCACGACCGCCGCCGCGTCATCGTTTTGGTCACCGACGCCGGGGAGACCACCAGCAAGTCCAACTTTGAAGCCGCGCGCCGCACCGCCATCGAATCGGAAGCCCTGCTCTACACCATTCTCATCCGTCCGGTGCCCAACGAGAGCGGCCGCAACACCGGCGGAGAGCATGCCATTGAAACCATCATCGATTCCACCGGCGGAGCCGTCTATTATCCCGAGGTGATGGCGCAACTGGACGCCATGTTCAAGCAAATTAGCATCGAATTGCGCACCCAATACCTGTTGAGCTACTACCCTGAGCCCAAAGAGAAGGCCGGAACCTATTGTCACATCGGGCTCGAGATTCCCAGCGGCTCTTACACGTTGCACTACCGCAAAGGCTATTTCGAAGCTGGGCCGCCCGATGCACAACCAAGTCCGAACAACAATCGATGACCAGTGCTGAGACAAATCCAGTCGATTTCCTGGACGTTGCCGTCGCCGCCGCACGCGAAGCCGGCGAAATCATCTCCGCGGCTATGGACCGCCCGAAGAACATTTCCTATAAAGGTGAAGTCGACCTCGTCACTGAAACGGACAATAAATCCGAGGCCGCAATTCTCGCGCGCCTTCACCGCGAATTTCCCCATCACGCCATCATCGCCGAAGAAGGCGGCGCATCCGGCCCCGGCGCTTCAGCGGAATACCAATGGCACGTCGACCCGCTCGACGGCACCACGAATTTTGCCCATGGCTATCCCGTGTTCGCCGTCTCCTTGGGCCTGCTCCAGCATGGTGAGCCATTGATCGCCGCCATTTACAATCCCGTGACCCGTGACATTTTTACTGCCATCCACGGCCAAGGCGCTCATCGCAACGGCAGCGCGATTCACGTTTCCGCCGTCGACACGCTCTCCCGCAGCTTGCTCGCCACTGGCTTTCCCAGCCACAAACGCGTGCAGAATCCGAACATCAATTATTACTGGGAATTCACGCTGCGCTCGCACGGAGTGCGCCGCGCTGGCGCCGCCGCGCTCGATCTGTGCTCCGTTGCCTGCGGCCATTTCGAGGGCTTTTGGGAATTTGGCCTGAAGTCCTGGGACACCGCTGCGGGACTGTTGCTCGTGCGCGAGGCCGGCGGCAAAGTCACCAATTTTTCCGGCGAGCCTTTTCGTCCCGGCGATTTCGAGTGCATGGCCTCCAATGGCCTCATCCACGCGGAGATGCAGCGCGTCGCCAACTCCGTCCAGCCGGGCTCATCCGCGCGAGGCGCACGCAACCCTTGACCCTTTTCACGCAGCAAACGAAAGGGGCAGGTATTCAGCCCTCCGAAGGGCCTGGCTGGCACTGATACGAAAGTACAGGTAATCGGCCGCGCACACCCCACAGCCGTTCTCGCTTTACTCCAGGCCATGCCGATGTTAGCCTGCAGCTTCGCCATTATCGATAACCACTGATGTCTTACACTTACGTTTTCCCACAACCTAAACGACGCACTTTGGCAGAGCCGTGGCACCGCCTGCAAGGCCGGTGGCGCAACGGCGGCGTGGAGACATATTCGCTCGGCCAGTCCAGCGGTATCAGCCAGCTAAAGCGCCTGGGCCTGCACTCGCGTATCGAGGTCACCGAGCATCGGATCGGCCTGCCCAATCTGCCTGAATCGTTTCGCGGTCTTCGCGTCGTTCAGCTCACAGACATTCATCACGGCCTGTATTTTCCCGCGGCCGCCCTGAGCCTGGCCGTCGAACTGACCAACAAACTCGAGCCTGACATCATTGCGCTGACGGGAGACTTCGTTACCCGCTCCCGCAATTACATCGAGCCTGCCGCGGAGATGCTCGGCGCTCTGCGCGCCCGCGAAGGCGTCTTCGCCGTCCTCGGGAACCATGACTTTCGCGTTGACGCCGACGAAATCGCCGCCGCGCTTGACCGTCACGGCGTCGAAGTCCTGCGCAACCGCCATGTCACGCTTCGTCGTCGCGGCCAGAAACTCTGCCTCGCAGGCATTGACGATTTTCTTTACCGCGCCGACCTTCCGCGCGCCGTTCGCGGGATCCCAGCCGGCACGCCGACAGTCTTGCTCTCGCACAACCCCAGCATTATCGAACACGCCGCCCACCTGGGCATCAATCTCGTTCTTTCCGGCCATACCCACGGCGGCCAGGTCCGTTTGCCCTGGATCGGCTGCGTATACGGCCGCTCCGACGAGAAAATGCGCTTCAAGAAGGGGCGCGACTCGCTCGGTGGTACCCAAATTTACGTCAGCCGCGGCCTTGGCACCGTCGTTTTGCCCGTGCGCTATGGCTGTCCTTCGGAAATCCCGCACTTTGTCCTCGAACCTCATCGCGAGCTCTCCGCTGGAGCGGCCCGCTCTTCTTTCACTGATGGCTGGTCTGCCCGGCCTCATGCGTGTCGTTGATCTGATCCGCAAAAAACGCGACGGCGGGGAACTGACCCGCGAAGAAATTGCTTACCTCGTCGCCGGCGCTGCTCGTAATTCCATCCCGGATTACCAGCTCGCCGCCTGGCTCATGGCCGTAGTCTGCCGCGGGATCACGCGCGCCGAAACTGCCTTCCTCACCGATGCCATGCTCCGCTCCGGTGAAGTCATGGATTTCTCCGATCTTCGCGGCGCCAAGGTCGACAAGCATTCCACCGGCGGCGTCGGTGACAAAACTTCCCTCATCGTCGCCCCCATCGTCGCTGCGGCCGGCTCGCGCGCGCCTGCCGACGTGCCGGTTTACGTACCAATGTTGAGCGGCCGAGGCCTCGGCCACACCGGCGGCACGCTCGACAAGCTCGAATCCATCCCCGGTTTCCGCGTCAACCTCTCGAAGCAGCAATTTCGCGACGCCCTCGCGGCCTGCGGCTGCGCCCTCAGCGGCCCAACCCCGGAAATCGCGCCCGCCGACAAGCGCCTCTACGCCCTCCGCGACGTCACCGCCACCGTCGAAAGTCCCGGCCTCATCTGCGCCTCCATCATGAGCAAGAAACTCGCGGAAGGTATCGACGCGTTAGTCCTCGACGTCAAAACCGGCGATGGCGCCTTCATGAAAAACGAAAAGGACGCCGTCGCGCTCGCCGAACTGCTCGTCGAAACCGGAACCCGCATGGGCAAACGCGTCGTCGCGCTCATCACTGACATGGATCAGCCCCTCGGAAAAAATATCGGCAACGCCCTCGAAGTGGAAGAATGCCTGCAAGTCCTAAACGGCCAGGGCCCCGCCGACTTGCGCAGCCTTTCCTTCGAGCTTTCCGCGTGGATGCTTTTCCTCGCCGCATGCGCCGCCGACCTCGCTGCTGGCGAGCGGCTTGCCGAAGAAATGATTGCCACGGGCCGCGCTCGTGATAAATTCCGTCAGGTCGTCGTGCAGCAAGGCGGTGATGCGGGCGTGGTCGACGATCCATCGCGCCTTCCGCAGGCCAAAAAGACGGAAACGCTGAGCTGCGCTCGCGCCGGATTCGTTTCGCGCATCGCTTGCGAGCAAGTTGGCACGGCCTGCGTGATTCTTGGCGGCGGCCGCGAGAAACAGGATGACGTAATCGACCCCGCCGTGGGCATCGTCCTCGGCAAAAAGGTTGGCGACGCCGTCCGCGCGGGCGAAGCGCTTTGCACTGTGCATTACAGTGCGGACTCGCGCCTCCGCGAAGCGCTCGATTTGCTCGAAAAGAGTTTTGTCATTGCAGACGAGCCGCCAATGCAGCGGCCCTTAATTCTTAGAACCATCGGTTCGTAAGATGATTGGCTCGTAAAATCGTCGGCTCTTAAGCACCATCGCAAGCGTTCGCATTTTCAAGGGGAGGGAAATGCATCGCCATTGGACCGGCCTGCTGGGCATGGCCACGATTCTCGGCCTCGCCTATCTTTTCTCCACCAATCGCCGCGCCATTCGCATCAAAACCGTCGCCTGGGGCCTCGGCCTTCAGGTTGTGTTTGCTTTCATCGTCCTCGATACCAACATCGGCCGCGAAATTTTCGCCGTCATTGGCGCTGCCGTCACCAAGCTCCTCGACTACTCCTATTACGGCTCGACCTTCGTCTTCGGTGACCTCGGTGCAAAAAATTCCAAACTCGGACTGCTCTTCGCCTTTCAAGTTCTGCCCACCATTATTTTCATCGCCGCGATTTTCGCCGTTCTTTATTACTACGGCATCATGCCCTTCATCGTGAAGCAAGCCGCCAAAGTCATGACCCGCCTCATGGCTGCCAGCGGCGCCGAATCGCTCAACCTCGCTGCCAGCATTTTCATGGGCCAAACCGAAGCGCCGCTCACCATTCGCCCGTTTCTTCCCGAAGTCACGCGCTCCGAGCTGATGTGCATCATGACCAGCGGCATGGCTCACGTTTCCGGCGGCATCATGGCCGCCTACATCGCCTTTGGCGTCGATGCCAAACATCTCATCACCGCCGTCATCATGACGGCTCCCGGCACGCTGCTCCTCTCGAAGATGCTCGTGCCTGAAACCGAAACGCCCGTCACTGCTGGCCGCGTCGAGATGGCCAATTTGGAAAACGATCCTAACGCTCTCGGCGCTCTCTCCCGCGGCACCATTGACGGCCTTCATCTCGCTCTCAACGTCGCGGCCATGCTCATTTCCTTCATCGCCGTCATCTATCTTTGCGACGGCATCCTCGGCGGCCTGCACAACTGGCTCGCCCATCTCGGCTTCACCGTATTCCCGTCGAGCCTCGAGCAAATTTTTGGCTGGCTTCTTTCGCCCATCGCCTGGCTCATCGGTGTTTCTTGGCACGATTCTGGCAAAATCGGCGGCCTGCTCGGCACGCGCATGGTCTTGAACGAACTTATCGCCTACGGCCGCCTGGGCCCCATGAAAGCCGTGCTCGATCCCCGCTCCTTCACCATCGCCACCTATGCCCTGTGCGGCTTCGCCAATTTCAGCTCCATCGGCATTCAGATCGGCGGCATCGGCGCGCTCGCTCCCAACAAAAAAGACGAACTCGCCCGCCTCGGCATTCGCGCCATGCTCGCCGGGACCGCCGCCAACCTCATGTCCGCGTCAATCGTCGGTATCATGCTGAAATGAAATCGCGCTCCAACCCGAAGCCTGCCGGCCGCGACGAATTTGCTCGCGCCGAAGCCGCCGCAAAATTCATTCGCGCTAAGCTCGCCAAAACAAAGGCACACCCGCAAATCGCCGTCGTCCTCGGCTCCGGCCTCGGCGCCTTCGCCGAGGAACTCGAAACTGCCGCGCGCATCCCCTACGCGCGCATCCCCGGTTTCCCACGTTCCACCGCCATCGGTCACGCGGGCCAGTTGGTCATCGGCAAAAGCTCCGGCGTCGCCGTTGCTGCCATGCAGGGACGCGTTCATATTTACGAAGGCTATTCGCCCGCCGAAGTCGTTTTCCCCATGCGCGTGCTGGGCCGCCTGGGAATTCGCGCCGCCGTTTTGACCAACGCCGCCGGTGGCATCAATTTGAGTTTCAAGCCGGGAGCACTCGTCATCCTGCGCGATCACATCAGCTTGCTCGGCGTGAATCCGCTCGCCGGCCCCAATGACGACCGCTTCGGCCCGCGCTTCCCCGACATGACCGAGGCCTATTGCAAATCCTATCGCCGCGCCGCGCTCGAGGAAGCCCAGCGCCTCTCGCTCGAAGTCCACGAAGGCGTCTACGCCGCCGTTCCCGGCCCAAGTTACGAAACGCCCGCCGAGATTCGCTACCTCCGCACCATCGGCGCCGATCTTGTCGGCATGTCCACTGTTCCCGAAGCCATCGCCGCGTGCCACATGGGCGTTCGCGTCCTCGGAATTTCCTGCGTCACCAACATGGCGGCCGGCATTCTGGACAAGCCGCTCAACCACAAGGAAGTGCTCGAAACCGGCGAGCGCGTCAGCCGCCAATTCATCGCGCTCCTCCGCGCCGTCATCCCTCGCCTCGCCGCTGATTTGAGTACATAATCCCTCTGTGACCTCCGACGACCAACTGATCGCCGCGGCCCGCGCCGCCCGTGAACACGCCCACGCTCCATTTTCTGAATTTCGCGTCGGCGCCGCCGTGCGCACCAAATCCGGCCGCATCTTCGCCGGATGCAACATCGAAAACGCCACCTACGGACTCACCCTCTGCGCCGAACGCGTCGCCATTTTCAAAGCCGTCTCCGAAGGAGAAGACGACTTCGACGCCATCGCCGTCGTCACCGACGCAGACACCCTCACCCCGCCCTGCGGCGCTTGCCGCCAAATCATCTGGGAATTTTGCGGCGACGTTCCGGTCATCCTCGCCAATCTTCACGGCAAAATCGAACGCGAGCGCTCCCTGAATCTTCTCCCGCGCCCCTTCGACTCCTCTCATCTTTGACACACTCTGTCTCACGTCCCGTTTGCGCTGCGTCCGCGCGAACTGACGTGAGGTTTCTCAGCCTCAAATTTCGCGCATTTCGCCGCTTTTCTGACATAATTCTCCTCGTCATCGAGGCAAAAAACGTGAAGCGCTACTTCCTATCCTTGCTTTTCCTCGCCCTGTTATTGGTCGTCACCGCCCACGCGCAAACCTCTTCTCATGTCGACCTCCTCATCTCCCACGGCACCGTCATCACCATGGACTCCGCCCGTCACGTCTACGACGACGGAGCGGTCGCCATCCGCGGCGACTCCATCATCGCCGTCGGTCCCGCAAACGAAATCGCGTCGCGCTTCGACGCTGCCCGCACCATCGACGCCCGCGGCGAAATCGTCATGCCCGGCCTCATCGACGGCCACAGCCACGCGGCCATGACCCTCTTCCGCGGCCTCTCCGACGATCTCCCTCTCAACGATTGGCTCCAGAAATATATTTTCCCCGCCGAGGCCCGCAACGTTACTCCCGATTTCGTCGAATGGGGCACGCGCCTCGGCATTCTGGAAATGCTTCGCGGCGGCATTACCACCTACGCTGACATGTACTATTTCGAAGACAACGTCGCCCGCGTCACCAAAGACGCCGGCATGCGCGGCGTCCTCGGCGAAACCTTCATCGATTTTCCTGTGCCCGACAACAAATCCGTCCCGCAAATGCTCGCCTACACCGAAAATTACATTAAGCACTGGCAAGGCGACCCGCTCATCACTCCCGCCGTCGCGCCACATTCCATTTACACCTGCTCCACCAAAACTCTTCAATCCGCCGCCGCGCTCGCCCGCAAATATCACGTGCCCATTCTGATTCACCTTGCCGAAGCGCCCTTCGAAAGCGATCAGAGCCGCGCAAAATACGGCCTCTCGCCCACTGCCTATCTCGAGAACATCGGCTTTCTCGGCCCGGACGTCACCGCCGCGCACTGCGTCTGGGTCGACGCCGGCGACATGCAACTGCTCGCCAGCCATGACGTCGGCTGCGTGAACAATCCTTCCAGCAACATGAAGCTTGCTGACGGCACGAGCCCCGTCGTCGGCTTGATCGCCGCCGGCGTTCCCGTTGGATTGGGCACCGACGGCGCCGCCAGCAACAACGACCTCGATCTATTCCGGGAAATGGACCTCGCCGCGAAGCTGCAGAAGCTCGCTCACATGGACCCGACCGCTCTGCCCGCCGAGCAGGCCGTCGCCATGGCCACCATCAACGGCGCCCGCGCCCTTCACATGGAAAAGGAAATTGGCTCGCTCGAAGCGGGGAAAAAAGCGGATGTGATTCTAATTCGCACCGACGCGCCGCATGCCACGCCGAGCTACAACGTATATTCCGAGCTCGTCTACGCTCTCAAATCCAGCGACGTCGACTCCGTCTTCATCGCCGGCCGCTTAGTCATGGACCACCGCCGCATGCTCACTCTCGACGAGCCTGCCATCCTCGCCAAAGCCCGCGTCTATGCCAAGCAGGTCTCCGCGTCTCTCGCTGAGACGCCTAAACAAAACTAGCGTGCTGTCATCCTGAGCCTCCCTGTCGCAGGCAGGCTCAGAGCGCCTTTGCGCTGCTTCACTCCGGTTTTGCCGTTCGCTTGATGATCATCTTCGCCGCCGTCGATCGCAGCGTCTCCGGGACGCTCTTGCTGGTGCTCAGAATTTTCAAATCTCTCGGCGTCAACCGCGCCAACTGGTGCATGGTGATGTCCAGCGGCGTCTTTGAATTGAAGATCAGATTCTTAACAATTGAATAGCCCTTCATCCACCGCCGATTGTTGGCGACGATGCGTAGGATTTCCGTCGTCAGCGTCGTCATCGACGCGAAGTTTTCTACTTCCGCGTCCGTCAATCGCGGCGACTGCAACACGCATCGCTGCACCACTTTATTCGGATCGCGGATCAAGATGATGCGCTCTTCCCGTCCGCCCGTAAGCGCCAGCTTCACGCGGTCCAGCACGTTCATCTTCGCCAGCCGCTCCAGCAGCGTTTTGCGTTTTATGGGATCGGGTTCCGCGGCTTCCAGCGCCTTGTTGAGTTCTCCGGTCGACTCCGCGGCCTCCAGCGCCTCGTTGAGTGGCGCCCCGTTCTGCAGCTCCGCAAGCAAACCGCGCTGCTCCGCGCTCGCATTCGAGGAAGCCGCTAGCAGGTCGATCAGCGCCCGCGACGAACTCAGCCGCTCTAAGTTATCGAGCAGCAACTGTATACTCGCCGCCGATAGCTTTTTCGCGATTTTTTCCAGCACCCCTACCGGGCACGAAGCGTTTTTTGCCAGCGCATCCGCAATTCCCAGCTCGTCCGCCAGGTTCGCCGCGCAATAATACATCAGCGCCGGCGCCGCATCCTCGCGTGTGAGCGCCTCAAAGAAATTTTCCATCGGTACCTTCGTCAGCGCCAGTGCAGCGCCCTGTGCGACCCCTTCGATGTCGTCCGTCGCCAGCACTGCCAGAATTTCCGTGCGCTCCGGCCCGCTCAGCGCCACTCCGCCCGTGCACACGGCTAGTTTCCGCTCGGGCTTCGCCTTCCCGAACACAAATTCCGCGCGAGCAGCGCTGCGCGCCTCGTCGCTAATATTCATCTCCTGGATTGGATTTTAGATTGTCCCGCGTCAGTGTAATTTTCCCCGGCTCGTTTGGCGGACCCAGCGGAGGCACCGTGCGCCCATTCAGTTCCAGCAGAATCGCATTCGACTTGCTCGCCAACACCGTAAAACTATTCTCCGCGTGCAGCGTCAACGTCTTCAGCGCCTCCAGCTTGCCGGAGAACACCACTTTTCCATCCGCCGCCACCGTCACCGTGGAAGTTTCTCCCGCTTCCACCTTCAGTTCCATCGCGCCGGAACTGTTCGACGTGGCCCCCGCGCCGCTCGCCATCTGCGGTTTGCCCGCCGTCGTTCCGGTTTGACCGCTCGTGCCCGATGCGCCAGCAGCCTGTCCATTTTTCGCCGTCAAATTCGCCGCTGCTCCACTCATCTGATTCGGCGCATTTCCCGCAGCCGTCGTTTGTCCTGTCGCGGGCTTCTGTTGTTGCGCATTCAGCGGTATCACGGGCGCCGCGCTCGCCGGTGAATCGGTCGCCGTTGCTGCTTTCTTGCGGTGCAACTTTGCCATCACCGTCCTGAAAATCGGGTGGCTCTGATGCCACGCGCTGATCGACGGCCCATACGCGCGATGCACGTACCACCCGCCCGCAACAATCAGCGCCAGCGCCGCAATCGTTCCTCCGATCGCAAACCAATTCGGCCGCTTGCGCACCGGCTCTCTTGTCCACACCGCGATTTCCGGCCGCTCGCGTGTTTCCAGCGCGTATTCAGCTACCAAATTGTCTTCATCCATCCCCAAAAATCGCGCCACGGACCGAATGAACCCGCGATTGAAAATCCCCCCCGGCAGTTGCTCCCATCTCTCGTTCTCCAGCGCCTCTAAGAACTTGACGCTGATTCGCGTCGCCGCGGAAATCTCCTCCAGCGACACCCCGCGCATCTCGCGCTCGCGCTTCAAGTGTTCGCCAAACAGGGTCGTCGTGCTCATTGCGGGCTTTTACAGCAAATGTTGAAAAGGCTCACCAAAAAATATAGGCGGCCATTCAGGCACTGTCAATCGAAGCTCACGGGCACAGTACTATGCTAGGAAGATTGCCTTTTGCGCACCGCTTCCGCCGCAATCGGTTGCAGTAACCGTCTTGCCAACCTATAATGCCAGCGATGCCCGAGGGTAAACTGCAGGACACCGACTCGGCCTTCGGCGCCCCTAAACTCAAAGTGTCTGAACCAAAGCCTTTCCACGGAGTCGAACGCCGCCATAACCCCGCCACCGTGCGCGTCGAGCCCGACGCTAGCGAAGTTTCCGTCTTCCACGAGCTCGGCAAAGCGCTCACCTCTTCTTTGCAGCTCGACCAGGTTCTCCGCACCATCATGGAGAAAATCAACGAAGTATTGCACCCTGACACTTGGTCGCTGCTCTTGATGGACACCGAAAAGCAGGAGCTCTACTTTGAAATTGCCACCGGCGAAGGCGCCGAAGCCCTCAAAGATGTCCGCATCAAGCTTGGCCAGGGAATCGCCGGCTGGGTCGCTCAGACCGGTGAAGTCGTCGTCGTGCCGGACACGAGCACCGACTCGCGTTTCTTCTCGCAAGTTGACGACAAGACCAAGATGGAAACGCGCTCCATCGTCGCCGTCCCCGTCCGCTTCCGCGATCAGTGCCTCGGCGTCATCGAGCTCATCAATTGCGTCGGCGACAAAGGCTTCAGCCCGCGCGAGCTCGCGCTTCTCGAGGCCCTCGCCGACTACGCCGCCATCGCTATCGAAAACGCCCGCCACGTCCAGCGCATTCACGAGCTCACCATCACCGACGACTGCACCACTCTCTACAACGCCCGGCACTTGAATTTCATGCTGGACACGGAGATTTACCGCTCCCATCGTTACAGCTACGAATTTTCCATCATCTTCATCGACCTCGACCATTTCAAGGCCGTCAACGACACGCACGGCCACTTGTGCGGCTCGAAATTGCTCGGCGAAATCGGCACCATGATCAAAAACAATTGCCGCCTCATTGACTTCGCTTTTCGCTACGGCGGCGACGAATTCGTCCTGCTCCTTCCGCAAACTTCCAAGGAAAACGCCTGCCGCGTCGCGCGCCGCTTGCATTCCCTGATCAAGAAAACCCCGTGGCTCAAGGACGACGCTCTCGACGTCCACCTCACCGCCAGCGTCGGCGTCGCTTCCTTCCCCGTCGACTCCGCCGACAAAGCCGGCCTTCTCCATCTCGCCGACGAGGCCATGTATCTCGTCAAGAACACCACCCGCGACCGCGTCGCCGCCGCCTCCACCGGCGTCCTCCCCGAATCCTAATCCAACTCCCTCGCCGCCTTCGCGCTCGCGCCTGCCGCCGACGTAACCACCAGGATCGCCCCAGCCCCCGCGAATAGCACCGGCAGACTCCACTGCGCCACCACCCCGGCGATCGCGTAGGAAATCGGTATCAGCCCCACCGCCGAGAACATCAGCACGCTCATCACGCGTCCCAGCATCGCCCGTTCCACGCGCAGTTGAATCCACGTGCTGAATTGCACGTTGACGAATCCCACTCCCGACCCCATCACCGCCAGCAAGCTCGCAATCACCCAAAATCTCGGATACATCCCGATGCCGATCAGCTCCACCCCGCACAGCGCGCCCATCGCGATGAATTGCAAGCCCCGCTTCCGCGGCTCTTTCACCGTCCCTCCCAAACCCATTCCCGCCAGCATCCCGCCGCTAAAACACGAAAGAAAAGTCCCGAACGCCGCCGCCGAAGCGAATCGGAATTTCGCCAGCGCCGCCAGCCCGATGCCCACGGGCCCGGCGATGCAGAGATTCAATGTCGCGAAAATCACCATCAAAAATAGCAGCGCGGAATCGTTGCGCACCGCGCGCAGCCCTTCGCCAATCGAGTGCAGCATACTCGGCCGCGCACCGCTCGCATGGGAAATTTTCGGCGGCTCCGGCACTTTGATCAGCGCCGCGATCACCGCCAAAAAGCTCAGCGCATCGAAGAAAAGCGCCGACGCGATGCCGAAAAACTTGATGATCAAGCCCGCCGGCGCCGGCCCCACCATTTGCGTCATCACCGCCGAGCCCTGCATCAGCGCATTCGCCGGCTGAAGCTGCTCCGTCTCCACCAGACTCGGAATCAGCGCCGGCCCCGCCGGCAGCGTGAACGCGTCGGCGATCCCAAAAGCGAATGTCAGCAGGTACAGATGCCACAGCCGAATCACATGCAGCCACACCAGCGCGGTCACCGCGCCCACCAGGAACGTGCGCACCGTCGCCGTGCAGATCAGCACATACCGCGCCGACAGCCGGTCTGTCACCGCGCCTCCCACCAGCATCAGCGCCGCGCGAGGAACCCCCGCCACCATCAGAATCGTGCCCAGCACCAGGCTCGAGCCGGTCAGTTGCAGCACCAGCCACGGCAGCGCCACCAGATAGAACTGGTCTCCCAGCAGCGAAATCGTCGCGCCCAGCCACACGTTGCGGAAGTGCCGGGTACGCAGCGGATGGCGCTTCGCCGGCGCCGGACTCGGCGTCGCCCCTGCCGCCGCTCCCGTTGTCGAAGCCGCGCTCATCTGTTTCTCCTGGATTTTCTCGCCGGATTTTCTCCGCAGGAGTGTACCAAACCTCCTCTCATTTCCAGCCTTCCATCCAATCAGTACTGGGTGGTTTTCCTAAAACGTCTTCTGTTTTCGCGGCGGTCTAACGAAGCAGACTGCTCCAGGTGGGATCCAGATATTGCCAGCGTTGCTTGCTGCACCAACTTGTGGGGGCCCCCGGAACGTAGAGCAATCCGTGGCCGCGAGTGCAGATAAGTTCCGTGCCGTACCAGCCGAGGAACGTCTGCGCAGGGCTGCCGATTTGCGTGGGGTTGGAAAGCAAACGAAGGCAGACCGGACATCGCTGCTTTTGATCCGCCAGGACCCAGCGAAATCCGAAGACCCATGCAAAAACCATTATCGACGGCGCAGCCGGAAGTATTGGCACCAGGGCAACGCTCACGAACACGGGAATCGGCGTGACCAGTGCGATTTTAGTGGCGAGAAAGACCCAACGGCGCAGCCGGATTACGAGCGAGGGCGCGTAACGATTTGCCGGGTACTCGCCGAGCCCCAGCGGATTAAGCGTCACAAAAACCAGCAACGATATGAGGTACATCCAAAGGCAGCCGAGCGCGAACTGCTCTGCCCCGGGCGGCGACCATGCAGGCAGCCACAATCTGTGAGACGGCATGACCGCCAAGAGCGCAAACGCCGTCAGGCTCGCCAGAAACAGCACGCATCGCAACGGCGAATCCAAACTGAACGCGCGCCGTGCGCTAAAGCTCTTGCGCCTGAGCCAGAGCGCGTCGCGAAAGGAGCCGAGACAAAAAGCCGTCGCATCGTGACCTACGTAGCAAAGCTCCGCTTTCCACTCGGCCAGCCATTCGCTTCGCTCTGCCGCCGGCACAAGCAGCGCCGCGTTGCGGAGGATGGCGGTATGCAGGGTGCGAAGCATTACGCCTTCTCCCCGGCGTGCACCGGAAATAATCTCACGAGAAGCGGATATCGTTTCTGTGAGGCTTCCAACGTAACCTTGCCAACGCGCGTGATTCGGTAGTATTTCCTCGGCGGCCGCTGGTCAGTTTCAGCGATTTTCTCGGATTCCCACTGCGAGCGAATCAGCCCGTCGCGCTCCAGACGCCGCAGCGCAGGATAGACCGTTCCGCTGGGAAGACCGGTTTGTTCCATCACACTGAACCCATAGACGTGTCCCGCGTCGATGGACTGCAAGATGATCGCAGCGGTGTGTGAAAGTTTCGCCTCGGACGCCACGGGCGGAATTGTACCTATGTAGCATGCTACTTGACAAGCGCCTACGTAGATCGCTACATAGGGGTGTCGGCAGGAGCGCTATGCTCGAACTACGCCACGTTTGTAAGCGATTCAAACGAAGTCCCGCGGTCGACGACGTCAGCTTTTCGGCCCGCCCAGGCGAGATCACCGGCTACCTGGGACCGAACGGCTCCGGCAAATCCACCACCATGAAAATGATTACCGGCCTGATGGAGACCACTTCGGGCCAAATTCTATTCCAAGGCGAATCAATCGAGCGCGACTTGATTGCCTACAAACAGCGCATCGGCTACGTCCCCGAAGAGCCGCACCTTTATTCCCATCTGAGCGCGCTCGAGTATCTGACCATGGTTGGGCAATTGCGCAATCTTCCCGCAAAATCGACGGCCGATTGCATTGACGGGCTGCTGCGCCTTTTCTCGCTGCACGGCGATCGGCACACCGCGATTGCAGCCTATTCGAAGGGAATGCGTCAGAAGGTTTTGCTGTCGGCGGCGCTTCTGCACAATCCCGAACTCCTCTTGCTGGACGAACCTTTCTCCGGCCTGGACGTGGGCACAGGGCTGGTGCTCCGCAGTCTAATTCAGGAACTGGCGTCGCGCGCCAAGGTAGTGCTGTTCAGTTCTCATGAACTGGAGACCGTGGAGCGCGTTTGCTCGCATGTGGTGATTTTGAATCGCGGCAAAATCGTGGCCGACGACTCTATCGAGCGCTTGCGCACGCTGATGGCCGTGCCCACCCTGGAAGGCATCTTTTCGCAGCTCGCCGTGGAACAGGACACCGCCGCCATTTCGCGCCAGATTGCGGACTTGATTCGCGCATGAACGCCGCAGCAGAGACCAAGCCGCAGTTTCGAGTGCTCTACCGCCAGTTTCTTTTCCGCATGGTCGATCTCGAAGTCCTCTCCTCTTCCGCCTTGGGTGACGCCAATAAACTCCTCGGCCAATTCGCCGCGCTGCTCATCGTCATCAGTATGGCCCTTGGTTTGGGCGCCCTTCTGACCGACAAAAATATCCCTCCCGCCGCGCTTCTCAGTCTTACCCTGCTCATGGAGCACATCCTCATTTCCACCACCATGTTGGTGGTCGGCATATTCGCGGTCCTCAGTTGGGATTCTATTTTTCCGGATCGCCGCGACGTTCTGGTCCTCGTTCCTTTGCCCGTCCGCGCGCGCACCATGTTCCTCGCCAAAGTGTCGGCAACCGCCACGGCGCTCGGCCTCGTCGTCATCTTGCTGCACTGTGGCGCGGGCCTCACTTGGCCATTCGTTTTTTCTGTAGGAGGCACTGGCCTCATCGGTGATGCCCGCTCCTTTGCGGCGTACTGGGTCACCATGCTGGCCGCTGGCGCGTTTATCTACTGCGGCCTGCTCGCCCTCCAAGGCTTCGCCGCGCAAGTCCTCCCGCGGCGTCTCTTCCTGCGCGTCTCGGCATTTCTACAAATGGCCGCGTTTTGTTCATTCGTCTCCGCGTACTTTCTCGAGCCTCCCGTCGACGGCCTCCAGATGCTCGCCGCGCCCGAAAACCACCGCCTGCTCCTCCGCGTGCCCACGTATTGGTTCTTGGGCCTCTTCCATCAGCTGAATGGCTCCATGCGTCCCGTTTTCGCTCCGCTCGCTCGCCGCGCTTGGTCGGGACTGGCCATCGCCGCCTTCGCTGCGGCCGTGGCCTACGCGCTTTCCTATCTGCGTACCATCCGCCTGATCGTCGAGGAGCCCGACATCACCTCCGGCTCGCGCGGCTTCCAGTGGCTGCCGCGCTTCGGCGACGCGCCGCAAACCGCTATCGGCCAATTCTGCGTGCGCACGCTCGCGCGCAGCCGCCAGCATCGTCTGATTTTTGCTTTTTATTTGGGAATCGGCTTGGCGTTTACCATCCTGCTGCTGCCGTTCGTCGCGCCGGAGCCGCTCCCCGGCGCGCCAACCATCAACCTTTGGCATCAGCCGACCACGCCTCTGCTCGCCGCCAGCATCACGATGCTGGTGCTGGCGATCATGGGCGCGCGCGTCGTCTTCGCTTTTCCCTTGGAGCTGCGCGCCAACTGGGTCTTCCGCTCCGTGGGCTTGCGTGACGCGGCAAAAGTCCTCGCCGCCACCCGCCGCGTGCTGCTTCTGCTCTCCGTGGCGCCCGTCTGGCTCATTTCGGCGGCCGTATGTTTTTGGCTCTGGCCATGGCGCCAGGCCGCTGCCCACGTGGTCGTACTCGGCCTGTTGGGAATCATTCTCGCCGACGTCGCCCTCATCGGCTTCCGCAAGATTCCTTTTACCTGCTCGTACCTGCCTGGCAAGTCCCAAGTGCATCTGATCGTCGTGGCCGTGGTTGTTCTGATGTCGCTCGTGGCGCAGAGCGTCATCTTCGAGCAGGAGGCGCTTCACAAGCCGCTCCTGTTGGCCGCAGTGCTCGTGCTGCTTGGCGCTGCGGCGGTCGCCATCCGGCGGCGAATTGAAGTGTCGGCGAGGTCGGACGAAGAGGGACTGCAGTTTGAGGAGGAGGGAACTCCCGCCGTGCTGGAATTGGGACTCTACCGCGACGGCGTGGCCCTTGGCACCCGTCCACCGGATCCGTAGCCCTCCTCCGGGCGAAGGGAGTCTCATCGCGAAGCACGCGACGTCGTCTTCGTCTCGCCGCTCGGAAACTTGCGCGGCGAACTGCTCCGCCGCTCCCACGCCAGCCCTCCCAGAGTCGCGATGCCGTTTTGTCGGTCGCAGCCTTCGCCGCGACGAGAAACATCCTCTTCGCGCATGCTTTTTGCGCGGTGTAGTGTTGGAGTCGCCGAAGCCGCGCTCATCTCTTTCTCCTGGACTTTCTCGCTGGATTTTCTCCGCAGGAGTGTACCAAACCTCCTCGCTTTTCGAGCCTTCGGTTGCATCAGCGCGCCCGCGTTGGACGATTGACTCTCTTCGCCGCCCCATCTAACATCTCCCTACTCAACGAGTGGAGCGTTATCCGAACTTGATCGGCCAAACTGTCTCGCACTATCGCATTTTGGAAAGAATCGGCGGCGGCGGCATGGGCGTCGTCTACAAAGCCGAGGATCTCGATCTCGGCCGCTTCGTCGCCCTCAAATTTCTTCCCGACGATCTCGTCCGCGACGCGCATGCCCTCGAACGCTTCCGCCGCGAGGCCCGCGCCGCCTCCGCGTTGAACCACCCCAGTATCTGCACCATCTATGAAATCGGCCGCGATGCCGAACGCTACTTCATCGCCATGGAATTTCTGGAAGGGAACACGCTCAAGCACCGCATAGCTGGCCGCCCGCTCCCGCTGGAGGAAACCCTCGAAATTGCCATCGAAATCGCCGATGCCCTCGACGCCGCTCACTCCAAGGGCATCATCCATCGCGATATCAAGCCCGCCAACATTTTCATCACTCAGCGCGGCCACGCCAAAATCCTCGACTTTGGCCTCGCCAAGCAATCTCCATTGGAACAGCCCGGGCAGACCGTCACTGCATTCACCCGCGACGCTGAACCCAAAACCAACGAAGCCCATCTCACCAGCCCTGGCCTCGCTGTCGGCACCGTCGCCTATATGTCGCCCGAGCAGGCCCGCGGCGAGCAGCTCGATGCCCGCACCGACCTTTTCAGTTTCGGCGCGGTGCTCTATGAAATGGTCACCGGCGCGCTTCCATTCCGCGGCGATTCCACCGCTGTGATCTTCGCCGCCATCCTCGAAAAATCTCCCGTCGCCCCCGTCCGCTTGAATCCCGAGGTTCTCCCCAAGCTTGAAGAAATCATCAGCAAAGCTCTTGAAAAAGATCGTCGCCTCCGCTACCAAACGGCTGCCGACATGCGCGCAGACTTGCACCGCCTCAAACGCGATTCTGATTCTAGCCGGCGCGTGCCCGCTGCCGAGCCGCCGCGCTCTGCGCTGCCGGATGAACCGGTATCCTCGGCGGCGATGCGTTCCGCAAGCGCAACCCACATCACAGGTCAGCCGCCTCACGCCGCGGAGTCACGGTCATCCGGCGGCACTGCGGTCGCCGCGGTAGCCCGTCAGCACAAATTCGGCCTCGCCGCCACGCTCGTCGTCGTTCTGATCCTCGTCGGTGCCGCCGTCTACGGCCTCTACGCTTTCCTCCATCGCGCCGTTTCTTTGCCGTTTCAAAACTTCACCATGTCTCAAATCACTAGCAACGGCAAAGTGATTAAGACAGCCATTTCTCCCGACGGCAAATTCCTTCTCACCGTGCAGAAAGACCAGGGCCAGCAAAGCCTTTGGCTCCGCAACATTCCGAGTGGCAGCGACACTCAAGTTGTCCCTCCGTCGGGCCTCTCGTTCAGCACGCTCACATTTTCTCCCGACGGAAATTACTTCTACTTCCGCCAGCAAGTCATCGGCGGCGAAAGGTTCGATCTGCTTCGCGTACCCGTCCTCGGTGGCGCGCCGGAGATCATCTCTAAGGACGTGGATACCAATGCCACTATCTCTCCCGATGGCAAGAACATTGCCTACGCCCGCTCCAATGATCCCGATGTTGGAAAGTGGCGCTTGCTCGAAGCCGCTGCCGACGGCAGCAATGAGAAAGTCCTATTAGTCGTTTCCGGTCCGCTCGCGCCGCAATGGATTGGTTGGTCGCCGGACGGCAAGAGAATCGCTTTCGCCAGCGGTTCTGACGCAGATTCCTTCGCCATCAAAATGTTTGATCTCGCCACCAGCAAAGTAAATCCTTTCGTCACCTTTAGCGACAAGTTTGCCTTGTCCTTTTCGTGGGGACCCGACGGCCGTTCTATCTATATCGTTTATCCCTCGGTGCAGAAACCCTTCTCGCTCAATTCCAAAGTCGGCGTTGTTTCCTATCCCGAAGGCAAATTCCGCCCCATTATCAGTGACGTCAACGATCACACCGACGTCACCGTGTCTGCCGACGGCAAGACTCTGGCAACAGTACAGGACGAATCCTCCAGCGAAGTCGATGTCCTGCCATCCGACGGTTCTGGCCCAGCCGTCCCAGTCCCCGGCATTCCTAGTCAGACCGTCTTTCCTTCAGTTGACTGGACCTCGGACGACCACCTTCTCGTTTCCGAGGGTCTTCGTTTGGTGCGCATGAATGCCGACGGAAGTAACGCCGTTACCCTTCTCAGCGATTCGAGCAGTTGGATCAACGACATGATCTCTTGCGACTCCGGCCGTTTCATTGCTTTTACGTGGCTTCTTCACAATGACGGGGGCGACTTTCTGAGAATCTGGCGAGCCAATCCTGACGGCTCCGATGCCACCGCGCTCAGTTCACAGGTGTATTTGAAAAATCTTGTGGCCTGCCAGGGGAATTGGCTCTATTACATCACCGAATCGAAAGTAGATCTGATGCGCATGCCCGCGAAGGGCGGGGCATCGGAAGTCACGCCGGGAACAGAAGCCATTAAAGGCTTGCCAAAGGCCGTGGCGTTCTCGCCGGACGGTAAGATAGCAGCAGGTTACGTGCTCAGGGTCGATGCCGCCGCGCGTACCTATACGAATACCATCGTCCTTTTTAGCGCGGACAATCCAAAAACACCGCCGCGCTATGTCGACACCGATCCCCGCTGCGGCGTCGGCTTCATCTTGTCCGGTCCTGCCTCGTGGAACAGCTTCCACTTCACCCCCGACGGCAAAGCTGTGGCCATTACCATGGAAGAAAAAGGCATGGACAACATCTGGATTCAACCCATCGACGGCTCCAAAGGCCACCAGCTCACCCATTTCGCTTCTCTGCAAATGCAGGACTTCCGCTGGTCTCCTGACGGTAAGCGTCTCGCCGTCATCCGCAGCGAAAACTCCGGCGACGTCATCCTCGCCCGCGACTCCTCCATTCAGTAGCGCCACACGTTCCCACACTCGGTGGTGGTCAGTTTGAATTTTCCCGGCACTCCAATCCATTGACTCCCTTTCCTTCCCCATCTAATATCTCGTCATTCAACCCTGTGGAGCCTTTGCAATCTTGATCGGTCGAACCATCTCGCACTACCTCATCCTCGAAAAACTCGGCGGCGGCGGCATGGGCGTCGTCTACAAAGCCGAAGACACCAAACTCGGCCGTTCCGTCGCTCTCAAATTCCTTCCCCACGAAGCTGCGCGTGACAAGCAGGCTCTCGAACGTTTCGAGCGGGAAGGCCGCGCCGCCTCCGCCCTCAACCATCCCAACATTTGCACTATTTATGACATTGACCAGGCTGACGGCCATCCTTTCATTGCCATGGAATTGCTGAAGGGTGTGACGCTCAAGCATCGCATCGCTTCCGGTGCGCTTCCGCTCGAAGCATTGCTTGAAATCGCCATCCAAGTGGCAGACGCCCTCGACACCGCCCACTCCCAAGGCATTATTCATCGCGACATCAAGCCTGCCAACATCTTCATCACGGAGCGCGGCCAAGCCAAAATCCTCGATTTCGGCCTGGCCAAAGTCATTCTCCGCCAGGCGGGCGAAACCGCCACGGCGAGTTTGGCCAAAGCCGATGACGATACCAATCTGACCAGCCCAGGCGTCGCCTTGGGCACAGTCGCCTACATGTCGCCTGAGCAAGTCCGCGGCGAGGCGCTCGACGCGCGCAGCGATCTGTTCAGCTTCGGCCTTGTGCTCTACGAAATGGCGAGTGGCCGGCAGGCGTTCACGGGGAATACCTCCGGCGTCGTCTTCAACGCCATCCTCGAGTTCGATCCAGCCCCCGTCACACGGATAAATCCCGATCTCCCGCCCAAACTCGATGAAATCATCGCCAAAACCCTCGAAAAAGATGCCAGGCTCCGTTACCAACACGCTGCGGACATACGAACCGATTTGCGGCGCCTCAAGCGCGATACGGATTCTTCGCGTTCGGCGGTATCAGCCGCAACTGTGCCGGCGGCCAGCGCTCCGCCGCGACACTCTTCCGTCAGTGCTATGCGCGCCTCCAGCTCTTCCTCTGTTGCCGCCGTCGCGCGCGAACACAAATTCGGCCTCACTGTCACGCTCGTCTTCATCCTCGTTCTCACCGCCGCCGCTTCTTACGGCCTCTATGCCTTCCTACACCACGCTGCGCCACTCGCTTTCCAAAATTTCACTATTACTCAAGTCACCAGTACAGGTCAGTCCGAACTCGCCGCCATTTCGCCTGACGGCAAGTACATCCTCAGCGTCCAGAACGAAAGTAGCGACGCTAGCCTCTGGCTGCGCAACATACCAACGAACAGCAACACTCAAGTCATTGCTGCTTCAGTGGCCATTTACGCGAGTCTTGCCTTCTCCCCTGACGGCAATTACGTCTACTTCCGCAAGGCCGCGAATAAATCCGCCACTGTCTATAATCTTTATCGCGCGCCCGTCCTGGGAGGTATTCCGCAACAAATTGCCGGCGACGTTGACAGCGACATCGCGTTTTCTCCTGACGCAAAACGCATCGCCTACTTCCGCGGCGGCGATCCTGTTGTGGGCCAATGGCAGCTTCTCAGTGCGAATCTCGACGGCTCCGACGAACGGGTGCTCCATATCGATCCCACTTCTTCTTCCCCACCCCCGGTGCTCACATGGTCGCCCGATGGCAAACGCATCGCCTATTCTCTATTCATATCTGCCAAGTCGTTTAGCGGAATCGCTTTATTCGACCTCGCAACCGCAAAGGCCGCCGATCTCGTTCGGTTCAAGGACAAATACGTGGATGACCTCTATTGGTCGCCCGATGGCCGCGGCCTGGTGATTCTCTACGGACCTAAACCCAATCTCGACCTGCAACAAATCGGGTACGTTTCTTATCCAGACGGGACATTCCGCACCATCACCCGCGACACCAACAGCTACTTGACTCTGACTCTCTCCTCCGATTTCACAACGCTCGCGACCGTGCAGGTGAAGACCGCCAGCACCCTTTACCTTCTTCCCGCGAATGGAACCCAAGATAGCTCGCCTCCCGTGGCTTACCGCGCGCCTGAAAATCTTTTCAGCCTGCTGTGGGATCGGCAGAACAATCTCTTGCTGGCTGACCGGCGGGGGCTCGTGCGCACGGACGCCAGCGGAAACCAAACCACGTTGGTCAGCGATCCTGGGGCGCTAATGGCCAGTGCCGAGCCTTGTGGTGATCGCTACATCGTCGTCACTTGGCCTTTTCACGGCGGTGCCGATCGGCCTGAAGTCTGGCGTCTGAACCTCGACGGCTCCTCGCCCCTGCAACTTACTTTTGGAGCCGCCGATATCACTCCCTTTTGTTCAAGCGACGTTAGGTGGGTGTATTTCACCGACAGAATCACAGACCAGATCCTGCGCGTCCCGATTGATGGCGGCAAATCCGAAATCGTGCCAGGCACAGCCATTCCAAATGAGTTTTTGGACAGTTCCCCGGTCACGGTTTCTCCCGACGGCAAGCAGATGCTCTTTGCTGTCGGCGTCCCACCTGCTCAAACCAGAATCAGGATGGTCACTCTCGACGCTGGGCCCAATCCGCCGGTTCGCACACTCGTACCCGATTCGCGGACTGCTGCAGGTCATATGCGGTCAACTCCGGACGGCAAAGCATTGGCCTATGCCATCGTCGAAAACGGCGTGCAGAATCTCTGGCTTCAGCCCCTTGACGGTTCTCCCGGACGCCAAATCACGAATTTCAAATCAGGAGCCATCACCACCTTCCGCTGGTCGCCCGACGGCAAAACTCTCGGCATCATCCAAACCAACACACAATCCGACATCATCCTTCTCCGCAACACCTCTGCCGCTCAATAGGTCTTCCCATTTCATTCCAAGTCTTGTGCCCGTTGCTTCCGTCTTTCGACCCCCCTTGTCATCCTGACCCACCACCGACCACTGCCGGGTGCCCCATCCTTCGCGTAGTTTGCGAGGCGTGGGGTATTTTGTTGTTGTCTTTGCCGTGGCCGATCGAACTCATCGGCCCGCTTGCAGCGCGGATGGTGTGTGCCCTTTGCGTTTGATCATCGCGCGCCCACACCGGCCACCGCCCGACCCGTTTTTCCCTCCTTGCCTATTGTTCTTTGGGGCCGCTTCTGGCCCCTATCGAATGTCTATACAAATGGCCTGGTTCTATAACTCGAATTTTCCTCATTTTTTGGAAATTGGCCTGGTCGCCTCCTCGCGCCAGCACTACGGTCCGGCGGCAACCGTGGTCAACAAATTCCTGTTTTTCCTAAGGAATTCGCAAATTTCAGAATTCTACGCCTCGAAAAAACACGAAATTTCGCGTTTTTCAATGGCCTGCTTCACCGGGCCAATTTCGACCCGTTTCGCCTGTGGAAAAGAGCCAATTTGTCCGCTGCACCCGTACTGGTACCACACTCGCCTCGCACCGTTCCACCCAATCAAGTTGTGGCCCTCCATCTCCTTTCCTATACTCGGCTTCTAACTCCTTATGCCTTCCCGCAAGCACAAAGGAATGCGCAACCGCGAAGCGGCGCTCTACGCGCGCTGGTCCGCCGGCATTGCTGTTGCTATTTGTTTGCTGGTCCTCGGCGTTTACTTGCACGTCCGCGCGCGCGATAGAGCGCGCGGCAAAACTTTCGCGCCGGTTCCCGCAACGGTCGCGCAGCAATCCGCGGGCTTCGCCATTTCCCGAGTGATCGGCACGCGAACACTTTTCACCGTGCATGCATCGCAGGCGACGCAATTCAAAGACGAGAATCGCAGCCTCCTCGAAAATGTTCAGATCACTATTTACGGTCCAAGAAGTGATCGCAACGATTCCGTGCGTGCGGGCGAATGCAGCTACGAGCCGAACACCGGAAGCATTCGCTGCCAGGGCGTGGTGCAAATCGATTTGCGCAATGCAAAAAGCGTCGCACAAAAAAGTGAACTGCATGTGGAGACCAGCGACATTTTGTTCGATCACGACAGCGGCAAAGTGAGCACGGACAAACCCGTCGCGTTGAAATTTCCCGGAGGAGAAGGAAAAGGCACGGGCCTCGAGTACGCGCCGCAGAGCGAAAACGTGAAACTGGAGAAAGATGTGCAGCTCGAGATTGTTCCGCCGCAAAAATCCGGCGCCGTTCCGGTGCACGTGACCAGCAGCGCGCTGGAATTTCGCCGCAGCGAAAATCTATTGCGGCTCTTTGGGCCAGTTCGCGTGCAGCAAGATGCGCACACTCTGACGGCCGGCGCGCTGGATTTGCAACTGGACGCCGCGATGCAACCGGCGCGCGCTGTGGCCATGGGAAATCCGGAAATCGTTGCCAGCGGCGCGCGCGGCAAAGTCTTGTTCACAGCCGACCAGATGACGACGGATCTTTCGCCCGCTGGAGCGATCAAGAAAATCACCGCCGATGAGAATGTGCGCGGCGACTCGAGCGGCCGCGACGGCGAGAATCATTTGTCCGCGCAACACGCGGAAGTATTGATGAAGTTGACGGCCGCGGGAAGCGAGCCGCGCGAAATCCTCGCGCAGGGGAACGTGAAGGCGGAAACGAATCATGGCAAGGCGCAAGGAAATCTTGCCACGGAGAGCCTGCGCGTGGAGTTGTCGCCGAGCGAGGGTGGCAGCGGTGAACGAGTTGCGAGCGCGGAGACCTTAGCGCCCGGGAAAGTCGTGATGACCAAGCCCACTGAATCGGACCAACTCGAGGGAGGAAAGCTAACGGCTATCTTCGGCGCGCAAAGCCAACTGAGCGAACTGCACGGCAGTTCCGGAGTGCGCGTCGAGCGCAAGCTGAGTTCTGATCCGCCGCAAACGAGCACGGCGCAAAATCTGCTGGCGAAATTCGGCACCGACGGAAATTGGCAAACGATCGATGAAAGTGGCAACGTGAAATTCCGCCAAGGTGACCGCAGCGGCGCGGCGAACACGGCGCAGCTTTCACGCGCCACAAATGAGATGACCCTCGCGGGCTCCGCGTCCGTCGAGGACTCGGCGTCGCATCTGCAAGCGGCGAAGATCCGGATGAATCAGGCGACGAACGAAATGCGCGCGAGCGGCAAGGTGGTGGCGAGCTTCACGGGTCAGAAGGGAAATCCCGCGGCGGATCCGGCGGCGGACAGCGCGCAGATTTCCGCCGATGAGATGAACGGAACGTCGCCGGCAAAGTCTGCGAACACGAATTCGTCGAACGATTTATCGGGCAATTTATCGACCAATTTACTAAACAGGGGCCACGCGGTTTTCTCCGGCCACGCGCGATTGTGGCAGGGCGCCGACGTGCTGCAGGCGCAGACGATCGAGTTCTGGCAGGACGAGAATCGCACGGAGGCGCGCGGCGACGCGCTGGGAGCATTTGTGGAAGCGTCGCACGTCACGTCACCAAAGGGAGGGCCGAACGGTACGCCAAGCGGAGCGGCCAACGCGAAGCCGGTCACGAAGAAAACTGCGCCGGTGCTTTGGCAGGTGCATGCGCCGAAGGTGGATTACTGGAGCGATTCCGGGAAGATGGACTGGAGCGGAGGCGTGGAGGCGCAATCGTCAGAGGGCACGATGACCAGCCAAACTCTGGAAATGTTGTTTTCGAAAGATGGAGATAATCAACAAACGATGGAGCGAGCAATCGCCGCCGGGAAGGTGCGTATCCAGCAGAACGGCCGCACCGGCACGGCGGAGCGCGGCGAATACATTGCGCGTGACGGAAAATTCATTCTGTCCGGAGGGCAGCCGACGCTCGCGGACAGTTCGGGAAACACGACGACCGGTCGTGAGCTGACTTTTTTTCTGGCGAATGATTCGATCCTCGTCGATTCGCAAAACGACAGAAGCAGTGACAAGTGAGCGGTAACGGTGAAGACGGGAATCAGCGGTCAGTCGGGAGGAAAGGCAGAGACAAAGAGAAATGCCTTCAAGTCAACGATGGCGGATCGTGCTTGCCTTGGTAGCGACGAGGATGGGCCTGCTATGCGATGAGGAGTTATTTCTGGCTGAGGAGATACAGGTCGGCGTGGCCGCTGAGTCGCACGTAGACGATAGTAGAAAGGTCCCTGGAAAAATCGTAGTCGTTACCGTTGTAACTCAAGGGGAAAGCAAAGGGGACTTTCAAAACGATCTGGGGTGTCCCGATGGTTTTACCGTCTTTCCAGGGCTGGCGGTAAATCGTCACTTGACTGCCGAAAGGAACCGCATACAAGAGCGACCTGCCATCGCGCGAAAAATGCTCGGACACCATTGCTATGCCAGGAAGCAAGGGGTTGCATTTCCTATCGGAGACCGAGACCTCATAGATTCCCGTGTTTCGACTATTCGTTACGGCAAGGAGGTACTGCCCGCCAGGGTCGACGTCAATAGCGACGCCACAGTTGTCCACGAACTTCTCCAGCTTGGAACGCTCGAAGCTCCATTTCCAGATCGTTTCGGATGATAGCGAAGCCCCGTTAACGACAGTCACATAAGCGGATTTCTGGTCCGGGCTCCATATCATCCATTCGAGAGATCCCATCTTTGGGACCTGCCGGAGACCGCTGCCATCAGCCGCGACGATATAGTTCTTGCTCCCTGCGCCGGTTCCCGCTTCAAAAGACAGGTGAAAATTGTCCGGCGCCCAAGTCCCGGTCCCCAGCTTTTCTCCGGTGGCGATTTTCATTTTGTTGCCGCCGTCGATGTCCGATACCCAAAGTTCGCGATCCTCAATGATGTACATCACGCGCTTTCCATCGGGCGAGATAACCGGGTGAGTTGCGTCCTCCACAATGTCCATCGATTCCCCTGAGTGAACGTGGTATGCGGCCAAGGCCGTGAAAGACTTTCCATTCAAAAAGTAAATTCCTTTGCCACCGGGATCTACCATGGGGCCGAAATCTGGTCCGGTTCCGAAAGTAATCTGCGTCAGCCTTCGGTCCTGCAAGTTATACTTCCAGAGGTTCGTCAGACCGTTTACTTGCCGGTTGAGCACTACGGTCTTCCCCGGTTCGTCCCACGTGGCACCGCGGGGATACCCGGAAATTTCACCTAAATCCACGGCTTCATGGCTGCTCAGATTTATTTTGTAGAGACGGCCATTTAGCTCGCCAATGGATGTATAACCGACTACCAGCAAGTCATTACCGCCGGGAAATACCTCAAGCGGGAAGAAGAACATGCCGGGCTCTTTAGGACGGTAGATTAGTTCTTCGTCCAATCCAGACGTTTCCGCGCGGAAAATTGCGGAGCCGTCGGGCTTGTTGTAATAAATAAACGCGCCGTCAAGGGAGGGGACGACAAAAAGGGCAGAAACCACACGGCGGGGAGCTCCACCGAGTGTAGGAACCACCCAGACCTCGTCGCCGAGGGGCGTATTGTAATAGATCTCTTTCCCGTCGGGCGAAAAACTGTCCGTAACCTTGTCGCCTTCGTCGTTCGTGAGTTGCAGAGGCTCCCCGCCCGACGTGAGCATGAGGAAGATTTGTACGACGCCCTTAACAGGTGAGGTAAACGCCACGGCGTGACCGTCGGGAGACAGCCTGGCGTAGTCCATCGGTTTGTTCCACTGGCTGATTTGCGTAATCTTGGCGGGTCCGCTGGGAGCATTAGAGCGCGGCCAAAAGTGATACGCCGCAAATGCCGCCGCGCCAATCAGTACCAGAACGATTACCGCTGTGGCCGCCAGGCCGAATTTGTGTTCTGCCGCGATGGCGGCAACCATTGAGCTGCTCGATGATCTGCTCGACGCGTGTTGAGTCGCGACCGTAGGAGCGGAGCTTGCTCCTCCAGCGGATACGGCGCCGGATGCAGCGGCTCCAGACCGCCCCGAATCCGTTTCGCGCTTCAGCCTCTTCAGGTCCGTGCGCATGTCCGAAGCGTGCTGGTAACGCAAATCGCCGTCTTTCTCCAAAGCCTTATTGATGATCTCTTCGAGCTTGGCCGGAACATCCGGATTCAGCCGGACCGGAGCGACCGGCTCCTCGTGCAGAATCGCGTCGGTCATTACTCCCGACGTGTCCCCGCGAAAAGGCAGGACGCCTGTGGCCATCTCGTACAACACGACGCCAAACGAGAACAGATCCGTGCGCGCATCCAGTCCTTTTCCGCGCACCTGCTCCGGAGACATATAGGCCACGGTCCCGACTGTCGCGCCGGGGCTGGTCAGCAATTCTTCCGCCGTGCCCGTTGTGGGCATCGACGAAACGCCCATACCTTGCGCGATGCGCGGCGATGGCGCCAGCTTGGCCAATCCGAAATCGAGAATCTTGGCGTGGCCTCGCTTGGTCACGAAAATGTTCGCCGGTTTGATGTCCCGGTGAACCACTCCTTCGGCGTGCGCCGCGTCCAGGCCGTCCGCTACCTGAATACTCAACTCCAGCAGTGTTTCCATTTCCACTGGCCGGCCAGCGATGCGGTGTTTCAGCGTCACGCCATCCAAGAATTCCATGACGATGAAAGCCTTCCCGTTCTCGTCGCCAATCTCGTACACGGTGCAGATGTTCGGATGATTTAACGCCGACGCAGCCTGCGCTTCCCGCCGGAATCGCTCGAGCGACTGCGGGTCACGCGCCACATCATCCGGCAGGAACTTCAGAGCCACGAAGCGGTGCAGGCTGGTGTCCTCAGCCTTGTACACCACGCCCATGCCACCGCCGCCGAGTCTCTCGACGATGTGGTAATGCGAGATGGTTTGGCGGATCAAGTGGAGGGCTCCATCCTTGGGGAGGAATGGTAGGGGGCGGAGAGCAGCAAGTCAATGCGCGAGAGGGCTGGAAGTGAAGGGAAATTCATTCTTTCCGGCGGGCAGCCGACGCTCGCGGACAGTTCTGGAAACACCACGACGGGCCGTGAATTGACCTTCTTTTTAGCGAGTGATACGATTCTTGTTGATTCGCGGAGCGAGTCGCGAACCATCACCAAGCACCGAGCAGAGAAATGAACGGGCATGTCGAAGCTCCAAGCCGCGGAGTTGAAGAAAGCCTATCGGGGCCGCACGGTCGTCGATAACGTCAGTCTGGAGATTCAACAGGGTGAAGTGGTTGGGCTGCTGGGCCCGAACGGCGCAGGCAAGACCACGACGTTTTACATTCTGGTAGGGCTGGCGCGGCCGGATTTCGGGCGCGTCCTGCTGGATGGCGAAGACATCAGTGACCTCCCGATGTATCTTCGGGCGCGTAGCGGCATCAGCTATCTTCCCCAGGAACCTTCCGTATTTCGCAAGCTGACTGTCGAAGAAAATTTGCTGGCGGTGCTGGAAACGCTGCCGATCACGGCGGAGCAGCGGCGCGACCGCGTGGAAGAATTGCTGGCGCAGTTGGGACTGGAAGGAATACGCAGCAGCAAAGGCTACGTGCTGTCGGGAGGGGAGCGGCGGCGGTTGGAAATTGCACGGTCGCTGGCGCTGCAGCCGTCGTTTATTTTGCTGGACGAGCCTTTTTCGGGAATCGATCCGCTGACAGTGATGGATTTGCAGAAAATCATCGCCGAGCTGAGCGCGGCGGGAATCGGAGCGCTGGTGACGGATCACAACGTTCGCGAGACGCTTGCCGTGACGGACCGCGCCTACATCATTCATGGAGGAAAGATTTTGAGCGCCGGGACGCCGGAAGAATTGAGCAACGACGCAGAAGTGCGGCGATTGTATCTGGGTGAGGGTTTTCGATTGAACTAATTTCGTAAAATGGCGCGATGAACTGGCTACAACCAAAACTGAATCTCCGACTGGCGCAAAAGCAGATTTTGACGCCGGGGCTCGTGCAGATGGTGAGCGTGCTGGCGCTCAACCGCCTGGAGCTGTGCGAAATGATCAATCAGGAGATTACAGAAAACCCGATGCTGGAAGTGCTGGGGGACGATGGCGTGGTCAGCGAGGACTACACGGACGAAGCGTTCGTGAAGGAAGAAACCGAGAAAGTTCCGGAGACCGAAGGGGCGAATCCCTTCGACGAGTTCGACATCAGTTCTTTTTTCACGAAGTACCTGGATACCGGCGCGGCAAGCGGCGCGGGCAGCGAACGCGAAGAAATCGAAAGGCCGGGATTCGACAAGTTCCTTTCTTCCTCGCAAAATCTTGCGGATCACCTGCTGTGGCAATTGAGCGTGAGCATCTGCAGCGAACAGGTGCGCAAAGCTTCCGAGCTGATTATCGGAAACCTGGATGAAAACGGTTATCTGATGACCACGCTGGAAGAAATCTCGCAGAGCAACAACTACATTCTGGATGACGTGGAAGAGGCGCTGGCGGTGGTGCAGGAATTCGATCCGCCGGGAGTGGCGGCGCGCGATCTGAGGGAATGCCTGCTGCTGCAACTGAAGCTGCTGGACCCGCAAAACACGCTGGCGCAGCAAGTGATTTCCGAGCATTTGAAAATGCTGCAAAACAATCAACTGAAGGAAATCGCGCGGGCGCTGAACCGGCCGATCGAGGCGGTGAAGCGGGCGGTCGACGTGGTCAAGCGGCTCGATCCCAAACCCGGGCTGCGGTACAACAAGACGGAGCCGCGGCTGGTCGAGCCCGACGTTCAATTTCGCAAGGTGGACGGGGAATGGCAGGCGTTCTTGAATGACGACGACTTGCCGCAATTGCGACTGAGTCCGGTGTATCGCCGATTGCTGCAGCGCGACGTGGCCGACCGCGACGTGCGGAATTACGTGAAGGAGCGCTTCACCGCGGCGGTGCAGCTGATGAAGAATATCGAGCAGCGCAAGCACACCATCGTGCGCGTCTGCCAATCGATTCTGCGGCGGCAAAAAGACTTTCTAGAATACGGCGTGGATCACTTGAAACCGATGATGATCAAGGAAGTGGCCGAGGAAGTGGGCGTGCATCCTTCGACGGTGAGCCGCGCGGTGGCCAACAAATATACGCACACGCCGCAGGGAGTTTTCGAGCTGCGCTACTTTTTCTCGGAGTCGGTGAACGGGCCGCAAGGCGGCGACATGTCCCTGCTGTCGCTGAAGCGGCGGGTGAAAAAGATGATCGAAGAAGAGGATGCAACGCATCCGTTGACCGACGAGCAGATCGCCAAGCGGCTGGATGAAGAGGGTATCCACGTCACGCGCCGTACCGTGGCGAAGTATCGGGAAGACCTGCGCATTCCCAGTACGCATCAGCGCCGGCAGAAGGACTGACGAGCAGCCTCTCGTGGCGCCGCGGCATACGCAAGAAAACCGCCAGCTAGTTATCCTCACCGGGCTCTCCGGTTCGGGGAAAGGTTCCGTTCTACGCACGTTTGAAGACCTGGGTTTTTACTGCGTGGACAATCTGCCGGTCTCCTTCATTCCTTCTTTTGCCGAGCAGTCGATGAACAGCGGCGAATTCGAGAGGGCCGCGCTGTTGGTGGACGCGCGCGAAGGCGAACAGCTCAAGAAATTGCCGGAAGTCTACCGGAGACTGAGGCGGGAATATCCCACCACGCTGGTGTTCATCGAAGCCAGCGACGAGGCGCTGGCGCGGCGGTTCAGCGAAACGCGAAGGCCGCATCCGATGGGCGCGGAATTTTCGGTGCCCGAGGGAATACGGCTGGAACGCAGCCAGATGGCGCCGATTCGCCAGATTTCGGACCTGGTGATCGACACGACGAAGTTCACCGTGCATGAATTGCGGCAATTCATCATCGATCGATTTCAGAAAGCGGGACGAAAGCCGCTGCTTATTTCGCTGGTCAGCTTCGGTTATCGATTTGGTTTGCCCGCGGATGCCGATCTGGTCTTCGATGTGCGCTTTCTGCCGAATCCGCACTTTGTGCCGAAACTGCGGCCGTACAGCGGCAAAAATGCGCGCGTGGCGAAATATATTCGATCGTTCAAGCAGACCGGGGAATTCCTGCGGCGCATCGACGGACTGTTGAAATATTTGATTCCGCATTACATCAGCGAGGGGAAAAGCTATTTGACGATTGCATTTGGATGCACGGGCGGACGGCACCGCTCGGTGACGATGGCGGAAGCAGTGGCGAAGGCGCTCGGGAAGCGGGGCTACACGACGAAACTGGAGCACCGGGATTTGGAACGCTCGGTATCGTGAACGCTGTGCGCGGGCAGCACGGCGGATTTTGCAGCGGACACCATTGTTTGATGGGAAGCGAGGCGCGTGAGACTTTCATCTGAGCTGCGCGGACTGTTCGCGTTTGTGCGGCCGTATCGATTGCCGCTGATCTTCGGGGTGGTGTTGCTGGGCGGGGTGGGGATTTGCCAGGGACTGATCGCGCTGATGATTATTCCGGCGGTGAACGTGGTGCTCGACCCGAGCAAGGCGACGAGCCAAGTGAAGCTGATCACGCTGCCAGCCTGGATCAGGCATTTGCTGGGGCTCTCGCATGGCGACATCTACCTGAATTCATTTTTGCCATCCAATATTCACTACGTGTGGACGATTTTCGCAATCTGCCTGGTGGTGATTTTCTTCACGAAGGCGATTGCGGAGTTTTTTGGCAGCACCATGATTCAGTACGCAGGGCACGCAGGCGTGACGGACTTGCGGAATCGCGTGTACGAAAAGCTGGTGCGGCAGCCCATCGGATTTTTCCAGCTGAATCCCACGGGGCGCGTGATGTCCGCGGCGATCAGCGACGTAGATCAGGTGCGCACGGCGCTCTCGGAAAATCTGGCGGATTTCTTCCAGCAGATTTTTGCGCTGGTGGCGTTTGTGTGCGTGCTGCTGTGGCTGAATTGGAGGCTGGCGGTGGGATCGGCGATTGTGATTCCGCTGGTGGTGTATCCGGTGGGACGGTTGGGGCAGCGCATCCGAAAGTCGGTGCAAAATACGCGGTCGCGCGTGGCGGACCTGAGCCAGATGTTGCAGGAGACGGTGAGCGGGAACCGCGTGGTAAAAGCGTTCGGCATGGAGAATTTCGAGATTCAGAAGTTTCGCGAAACGGCGCGGCGATTGTTGCGCGAGAACATGCGCTGGGTGAAGGCGTACGTGGTGACGTCGCCGATGATGGATTTGCTGGGTGCGGTGGTGTTTGTGGTGCTGCTGTTGTACGCGCGAGATGAAATCCGGCAGCGGGTGATGGATCTGGGGATGGTGTTCGCGTTCATTTATTCACTCTTTAATGCGTACACGCCGATCAAGCGGCTAGGCAGTTTGTATCACCAATTCCAACTAGCGGCAGGCGCGTCGGTGCAGGTGGTGGGGTTTCTTGCGCTCGAAGAGGAGGAGGCGGAGAAAACCGGAGCGGCAATTTTGCCGCGATTTTCGAGAGAAGTGGCGTTCGAGGATGTGGGATTTGCCTACGAGAGCGGACCGGTGATTTTGCGGAATATCAATTTGCGAGTCGCGGCGGGAAGCGTGCTGGCGATTGTGGGCTCGAGCGGCGCGGGGAAAACGACGCTGGTGAATCTGCTGCCGCGATTTCACAGCCCGACGATGGGAACGCTGCGCATCGATGGGCAGGATGTTTGCGAAGTGAATCTGCGCTCGCTGCGGGAGCAGATGGCCATCGTGACGCAGGAGACGATTCTGTTCAATGATACGATCTGGAACAATTTGTGCTACGGCAGGCCGGACTTGCCGGAGGCGCGCGTAGTGGCCGCAGCCAAGGCGGCGCTGGCGCACGAATTCATCACGCAACTGCCGCAGGGATATCAGACGAGAATCGGAGACCGCGGGCAGCGGCTTTCGGGAGGGCAGCGGCAGCGCGTGGCGATTGCGCGCGCGTTGCTGAAGGATGCGCCGATACTGATTCTGGACGAAGCGACTTCGGAGCTGGATTCGGAGTCGGAGCTGTTGGTACAGCGGGCACTGAATAACTTGATGGAGAACCGCACCGTGTTCGTGATTGCGCACCGGCTGTCGACAGTGCGGCGAGCGGACATGATTGTGGTTCTGGAAGAAGGGACGATCAAGGAACGCGGGACGCACGAAGAATTGCTGACGCGAAACGGGGCGTATGCGCGGCAGTATAATCTGCAATTTCAGGAAATCGAGCCGCCGATGCGGGCCGGACCCGTGTAAGATGTCACATCCCACGCTGCGATCGATGACCGGATACGCGCAGACGCGCGCCGAAAAAGACGGGTGGGCCGTGCAGTTGAGCATGCGCAGCGTGAATCACCGATTTCTGGACGTGCGCGTGCGAATGCCGGAAGGATGGGACGCGCTGGAAATGGAAATACGCAAAGTGGTGCAGGAGCGTTTCCGGCGCGGGCACGTCGAAGTGACGCTGCAAGTGCAGGCGGCGAAAAACAATGCGGTGGCGATCAACCGCGAGGTTGCGGCGGCGTATTTGGCGGCGGCGCGATCGCTCGGCGAAGAGTTTGGAGTGAAGTCAGAGCCCGACGTGACGGCGATCCTGCGATTGCCCGGCGTGGCGTCTTCGGCTCCTCCGCTGCAGGATGTGGAGAAGCTCGCGGCGACGGTGCGCTCGGGATTGACGGCAACCATCGATCAGTTGGACGAGATGCGGCGCGCGGAAGGGCACTCGATGGGAGAAGAGCTGGCGCGAAGGCTGACGTCGGTGGAAGACGCGACGCAGCGCATTGAGACGCTTGCCGAGCGTGCGCGTCCGGCCTTTGCACGAAGGCTCGAAGCGCGATTGAAGGACCTGCTGGGAAATTACGCGACGGATCCGGCGCGCGTGGCGCAAGAGGCGGCGTTTGCCGCGGAACGCAGCGACACCGCGGAAGAAATTGCGCGGTTGCGCAGCCACGTGAAACAATTCCGAGCTTTGCTGAATGGCGGAGGCGAAATCGGCAAGAAGCTCGATTTTTTGCTGCAGGAAATGCAGCGTGAGGCGAATACGCTCCTGTCCAAGTCGAACGGCGCGGACGAGGACGGGCTCGAGGTCACGCAATTGGGACTGGAATTGAAATCGGAGATTGAAAAACTGCGCGAGCAAGTGCAGAACATCGAATAACGATGGTGGATTCCTACGAATCACTGATCTTGATCGTGTCGGGGCCTTCGGGGTCAGGCAAATCAACGCTGGTGAAAAAGCTGCTGGAGCTGCCGGGGACGATGCTTTCGATTTCGGCTACTACGCGGCCACCTCGCGCGAACGAAAAGGACGGCGAGTGGTATCATTTTGTTAAGGACGAAGAGTTCCGGCGGATGGTGGAACGCGGAGAATTTCTCGAGCATGCGTGCGTTTTTGGGAAGCACAGCTACGGGACGCCGAAAAAGTGGCTGGAAGAAGCGCGCACGCGGAAGCGCGATTTGGTGCTCGAAATCGACGTGCAGGGCGCCGAGCAGGTGCGCAAGAAACTGCCGGAGTCGATCGCGATTTTCATTGTGCCGCCGTCGAGGCAGGAGCTGGAGAATCGCATTCGCGCGCGCGGCCAGGACGGCGCAGACGAAATCAGCCGGCGCTTGGAACGTGCGCGCTTGGAGATGGAGCATTATCTGGATTACGATTATGTTGTGATCAACGAAGATGTTGGCCGAGCGGGCGAAGCGGTCAGGGCCATTGCATTGGGAGCGCGGTGCGAAACGAAACGAAATCGCGAGCGCGTTCGCCAGATACTGAAATCCTTCGGAGGATAGAGCACTCATGCCCGTTTCTAGCCAGCCACCTGATAGCAAGTTTGCGTACGTGGTACTCGTTGCGCGGCGCGCCCGGCAGCTCATGGCGGGAGGAAGGCCGTTGATCGACAACCCGAAAAATCACAAGTATACGCGCGTCGCCGAAGAGGAAATGCAGAAGGGCCTGCTGGAATTCGATTTGCCGGCAGGGATGGACGGGACAGAAAGCGAAGACGGAAAGCGCAAGAAGGCTTAAGGCTTTCCGCGAGGCCCGGCGGTGAATTGATGCGAGTTGCGCTCGGAGTTTCGGGAGGAGTGGCGGCGTACAAGGCCGCGGAGCTGGTGCGCCGGCTGCAGCAGGAGAAGCTCGCCGTGCAGGTGGTGATGACGCGGGGCGCGCAGGAATTCGTGACGCCGTTGACGTTTGCGGCACTGACCGGCGAGAAAGTGATCACCGAGCTTTTCGGCGAGAAGCAAGCGACAGCGAATTTGGAAAGCGCGATCGAGCATATTGCCGTGGCGCAGCGCATCGACTTGCTGGTGGTTGCTCCGGCGACGGCGGACATTCTGGCGAAACTCGCGAACGGCATCGCGGACGATTTCCTGACGACGCTTTATCTGGCGACGAAGGCTCCGGTGATTGTGGCCCCGGCGATGAACGTAAATATGTGGGAGCATGCGGCGACGCAGCGCAATCTGGAGACGCTCAGAGCGCGCGGTGTGCGCGTGGTGCAGCCGGACGAGGGTTATCTGGCGTGCGGAATGGTGGGGCCGGGGCGGCTCGCGGGCATTGAAGCAATTGCCAGCGTGGTGTGCGAGACGCTGGGGCTAAAGCACGATTTGGATGGAATGAAGGTGGTGGTCACCGCGGGGCCGACGGTCGAGGATGTGGATCCGGTGCGCATGCTGACCAATCGCTCGTCGGGGAAAATGGGCTACGCGCTGGCAGATGCGGCTTTGCGCCGTGGAGCGCATGTGGCGCTCATCAGCGGGCCGACGGAGCTGCATGCGCCGAATGAAGTGGATTGGGTTCCGGTGCGCTCCACGGAAGAAATGCACCGCGCGGTACGCGAGCGTGCGAAAGATGCGGACATGGTGATTATGGCCGCGGCGGTTGCGGATTATCGTCCGGCGGCGCAAGCAGCGCAGAAAATCAAGCGCAGCGAAGGGCGGCTGATGCTGGAGCTTGAGCCCACCGCGGATATTTTGGCGGAGTTGGGGCGCGAAAAAGGTCCGGCAATTTTGGTGGGCTTCGCCGCGGAAACAGAACGCGTGGCGGAAAACGCGCGGCGCAAACTTGCGGCAAAGGGCGCGGACATGATTGTCGCCAACGACGTTACGCAGGAAGGCGCGGGGTTCGACACGGACACGAATGTGGTGACGTTCTTTTTGCGCGATGGAAGGGAATTGGCGCTGCCGAAAATGTCGAAGTTCGACGTGGCGAATCGGATTCTGGATTGCGTGGTGGAGTTGCGCAAAGGCGCGAAGTGAGACGGCGCGCGGCGGGGCGACGATGAAGCCCGCGAATCGCGCAAACGTCGAAGCGTGGCTCGAATATTTTGGCGAACTGAGAATTTCTTCGTTTTACCTTGACCGCGCTACAGCGGCCAGCAACATCGCGGTAGCAGCAGTTTCCACTTCTCCTCTTACCACTCCGGCCGTGTTGCCTCCCGCGAGGGGGTACGTTCCTGCGAGCAGTTTCGCGATGCGCGCGAAGCTGCAAGCTTCAGCACCCGCGCCGCCAGTGCCGTTGCCGGTGATAAAATCCGCGTCGCTTTTCGAAACGGGCCAGCGCATCGAAAACGATTCACTCGAGCGTATACGCGAAGACATCGGCGATTGCAAACGGTGCCGGCTGTGCGAGCAGCGCAACAAAATTGTTTTTGGCGCGGGGAACGCACGCGCGGAACTTGTGTTTGTCGGTGAAGGGCCGGGGCGCGATGAAGATATTCAGGGCTTGCCGTTCGTGGGGCGCGCAGGAAAATTGCTGACGCAGATGATCGAGGCCATGGGATTGAAGCGCGACGACGTTTATATCTGCAACGTGGTGAAGTGCCGGCCGCCGGAAAATCGCGCGCCCGAGCCGGACGAGATGGAAACGTGCTCGCCATTCTTGTACCGGCAGCTTGCGGTGATCCAGCCGAAGGCGGTTGTTTGCCTCGGCGCGATCGCCTTTCAGGCGCTCTACGGCGCGAAGCAATCGATTTCGCGCTTGCGCGGACAGTGGCTGGAATTTCGCGGAATTCCCATGATGGCCACGTATCATCCCGCGTATTTGCTGCGGAATCCGAATGCCAAGAGCGACGTGTGGGAAGATTTGAAAAAAGTGATGGCGCACCTCGGACTTAAAGTTCCCGCCAAAGGATAGCCGAAACAAACCGCAGAGTCTCAAACGACGAGACTCTGCGCTACCATACCGCGCTGCCATTCGCGCAGCGTTGTGCGAAGTTTGCGTCGAGCTGGAAAACGTTTTTTGCGGAGCATCCATGGGAATTTTTCTGGGATTGGCGGCGGCGTTCAGCTGGGGCGTGGCGGATTACGCGGCGCGCTTCGCGACGCGGCGCACAGGCGCGCTGCGTGCGCTACTGTTCATGCAACTGACCGGATTCGTCGCGCTCACCGTGGGCATGGCGACGACGGGGCACTGGGCGAGACTTTTTCCGGCGTTCCGGTGGGGCATCTGGGCGTGGATCGTGTTGGCGGGGATTTTGAGCGCGCTGGGCGCGTTGGCGCTTTACCGGTCGTTCGAAATCGGCATGCTGGCGCTGGTGTCGCCGATTGCCTCGAGCTATCCGGCGCTGACGGTGGTGCTGTCGATTGCGACGGGGGAGCGGTTGACGCGGGCGCACGGCGCGGGAGTGGCGATTGTAATTGCTGGCGTGGTTATCGCGGCGCTGGCGCTGCCGGCGAGGAAGCGCGCGGGCGCGGGAGATGCGGTGGTGTCCGCGCGCGAGCATCGTGCGCATTTGCTGCGCGGAGTGCCGTGGGCGCTGGCCGCAGCGCTGGCGTTCGGCGTGAATTATTGGATTCTGGGATTTCGGGTGATGCCGGTGTTTGGTGGATTCGCGTCGGTGTGGGTGATACGGCTGGTTTCGTTTGTGTTGCTGGCCCTGCTGCTGCGGCCGCTGGGACAACGGATGGAAATCCCGCGAGGCTCGACGGCGTGGCTGATTTTGTTCATGGGTCTGACGGACACGGCGGGATTCTTGGCGAACAATCTGGCATTCAAGCGAGAAGAAATCGCCATTGCCACGGTGCTTGCTTCGCTCTATGGGGTGGTGACGCTGCTGTTTGCGGCGGTGTTTCTGCGGGAAAAACTCGGGCGCAGGCAGTGGGCGGGCGTCGCTCTGATTTTTGCAGGAGTGGCGCTGGTCAGTATGTAGGGGGTCGCGCGCGAGTGCGCGCTTGCGCGTGAGTTTGGCGGGTTGCGGCGGCATGCTGCTACACTACTGCAAGAATGACTGCGCGATTTTGCGAAGTGGCGCTTCCCGTTCCGCTGCGAACGACCTTCACGTACGCAATTCCTGAACATTTGGCCGACGCGGAAATCATCGGCAGCCGTGTGGTTGTGCCTTTTCGCAATCGCGCCATGGTCGGCGTGGCGGTGAAATTCGCCGCGAAGCCACAGAGCGGCAAAAGCACAAAAGAAATTGTCGAGCTGGTGGATGCAATGCCGGCGCTGACGCCGGAATTGCTGGTGCTGGGAGAATGGATCAGCCGGTATTACGTCGCGCCGATTGGCGAAACGCTGCGGTCGATGCTGCCGCCGCTGGCGGAGCTGCGCGAGCGTCGCGAATATACGCTGACGGAGCACGGGCGCGACTTTTATGGCGTGGTGAAAGAGCGCGGGGCGGCGGAATCGGGCGAGGCTCGCGATTTGGAGGCGCTGGAGCTGCTGGGATTCGCGAAGGAGGCGGTTTCGTCAGCGAAGTTGAAGCGGATCGCCGGCGGCGAGGCAGCGGCGGAACGGCTGGTGCGGCGGGGAATCGTTGCGGCGCGCGAGCGGATGGAGCGCAAAAGCGAGCGCGTGCAGAAAATTGTGGCATGGAAGGAAGCAGCGGTCGCGGCGGATGCGAAGGAAGAAAAAGCGTGCGAGATTCTGACGGCGGTGCGCGGGCCTTTGCCGGTGGCAATGCTGCTGAAAAAAGGCGTTTCGCGGGCGCTGCTGGCGCGGTTGGAGAAAAGCGGCAAAGTCACGTTGTGGGAAGAGCCGTTCACGGCGGAGGAAGATCCGTGGGAGGCGAATTTTGTTCCGCCGACGAATGTGCTGAATGCGGAGCAGCAGAGCGCGATCGCGTCGCTGCGCGAATGGCTTGCGGCGGGGAAATTCGCGGCGGGATTGCTGCATGGCGTCACCGGAAGCGGAAAAACGGAGGTGTACCTTGGCGCGATGGAAGCGGCGCTGGCGCAGGGACGCACCGCGATTGTGCTGGTACCGGAAATTGCGCTGACGCTTTGGCTGAGCCGGCTGGTGCGGGCGCGATTCGGCGCGGCGGTTGCGGTGCTGCACAGCGGCCTGGCAGACAAGGAGCGCGCGCACGAATGGTGGCGGGTGCGGCGCGGTGAAGCGCGCGTGGTGGTGGGAACGCGGTCAGCGGTGTTTGCGCCGCTCGCAAATGTGGGATTGATTATCGTCGACGAAGAGCAGGAGACCAGTTACAAGCAGGAAGAGACGCCGCGCTACAACGGGCGCGACGCGGCGGTGGTTCGCGCGAGCCTGGTGAACGCGGTTGTGCTGTTGGGTTCGGCGACGCCGTCGCTCGAAAGTTTCCACAATGCGCAAATCGGCAAGTACAAATTGCTGGAATTGACGGCGCGCGTGGCGGACCGGCCGCTGGCGAGCGTGAAGCTCGTCGATTTGCGCGAAGAGTTCAAACAGAGCCATCGCTCCGCGCCTGCTTCGGCGGCGCTGGTGGGCGCGATTCGGAAGCGATTCGACGAAGGCACGCAGGCGCTGGTGCTGATCAACCGGCGCGGCTATTCGTGGTACGTGCTGTGCAGGAGCTGTGGCGCGGGCATCGAGTGCCAGAACTGCAGCATCGCGCTTTCCTATCACAAGCGCCGAGCGCGGCTGGAATGCCACTACTGCGGCTATTCGAGCGTCGTGTCGAAGCTATGCCCGAAGTGCAAATCGCCATATTTGTATTTTGTGGGCGACGGCGCGGAGCGCGTGGAGGAATTTCTGCGTGAGCAGTTTCCGAAGGCGCGAATCGGGCGGCTGGACCGCGACACGGTGCGGACCAAACGCGAATATCAAAAAGTGCTCGGCGCGTTCGCGCGCGGCGAACTGGATCTGCTGGTGGGCACGCAGATGGTGGCGAAAGGGCACGATTTCGAGCGCGTCACGCTGGTGGGAGTGGTGGCCGCGGATCTGGCGCTGGGGCGTCCGGATTTTCGCGCGGCGGAACGCACGTTTCAGCTGCTCACGCAGGTCGCCGGCCGCGCGGGCCGCGGGCATTTGCCGGGCGAAGTGCTGATCGAAACGTTTTATCCGGAGCACTACGCGATTCAGCACGCCGTCGATCAAGATTACAAGGCGTTTTTCGAGCGTGAAATTCATTTTCGCGAAGTGATGCACTATCCGCCGTTCATCGCGCTGGCGAATGTGTTGGTGCGCGACCGGAAAATCGAAAACGCGATTCGCTGGTCGCGCGCGATTGCGGCGTGGTTCGATTCGAGAAAGCACAGCGAACTGAGGGTGCTGGGCCCCGCGGCGGCGGCGCTTTCGAAATTGCGTCGCGATTATCGTTTTCAGATTTTGCTGAAGTCGCCGAACCGGCGGCTGCTGACGCAGGTCTTGGAGGGATGTCTTGCATATTGCGCCGAGAAACAAATTCCGGAGAGCGCAGTGATCGTGGACGTGGATCCAGTTAGTTTGCTTTAGAGACGCTAATCAGCCGGAAAGAAGATCAGCGAAGAGAGAATTGGAAGCGCGCGAAAAGACTTCAGCGGCCGGCGGTGAGCGGCAGAGGCATGAAGCACAGGAGAAAAATAATCAGTGCGACGATGGCCCAGGCGCGGCGCGTTGCGTCGAGAGGCGTCCAAGAATCAATCAGCGGCGGATGACGAAAGCCGAGGACAAGGAACAGCACGGCAAAGACCAGCCATCCACTCCAATAAAATATGCCCATGGCGATAAGCGCGATACCAAAGGTCAGCGAAATGCGGCGATGGCTGCGGCTGGCGATGCTGTAAATGATATGGCCTCCGTCGAGTTGACCGATGGGCAAGAGATTGAGCGCCGTCGCGAACAGGCCAACCCACGCCGCCAGCGCGATGGGGCTGAGCAAAATATTTTGCGGGCTCACGCCGGGATGAAAAATAACGAGGAACAATTTCATCAGCGGCGGGCTGCCGAAGATAATCAGCGCGCCGGCCTGCGCGTTGGGGACGACTTTGGACATGTAAATCCCCGCGGCCAATATCGGAACGGCCAGCACAAAGCCCACAAGCGGCCCTGAGAATCCTACGTCGAAGAGCGCCCTGCGATTGAATATCGGTGAACGGATGCGAATGAATGCGCCGAAAGTGCCGATGAGGCTCGGCGCAGGCAGAAAGTAAGGATAACTGGCGTCTATTTTGTAATAGCGGCAGGCAAAATAGTGGCCGAGCTCGTGCGCCAACAGGATGCCGATGAGCGTGAACGAAAAAGGAATGCCCAAAAGCAGCAGTCGCGGATGAGTCAGTGCGTGCCAGGTGGGCGCGAACGGGTTAGCGAGCCCTGCGAACGGCGCGCGATTTTGCGCGTAGGAAACGGAGAACTCGAAGCCGACGGCGAGCGTCGAAATCACCGTCAGAACGAAAAGAATCAGCGCGAGGATGAAGGGGCGCTTGCGCGGAGCCTCAGTAAATGGGCGAGGCTGGTAAAACACGCGGTAAAGCGGCTCGAGCGTTTGCGCGGGCGCGCTGCCGTGTCCGTTGCCGCTTCCGTCTCCGCTCTCCACATTCATAGATTACACCGCGCGCGGTCAGGATGACCACGTGAAACGGTTATGGCTGGACATCCGCGCCGGAGTTGCTTTTTTCTCGCCTGTGGCGTCCAATAAAGGGAAGCGCGGCGATTCTCCGGACATTATTTTCGAGGTGGCAGCATGCGTGAAGCAGTGCGTGAAGCGGTGATCGTCAGTTCGGTGCGCACGGCGGTGGGCAAAGCTTTTAAGGGCACGTTACGATCGACGCGGCCCGACGATTTGGCCGCTGCAGCGATACGCGGGGCGCTGGCGCGCGTGCCGAGCCTGGACGCGAAGGAAATCGAAGACGTAATTCTGGGCTGCGCCATGCCCGAAGCGGAGCAGGGCATGAACGTGGCGCGGATCGCGTCGCTGCGCGCGGGCTTGCCCGTGGAAGCCTCAGCGATGACCATCAATCGATTTTGTTCTTCGGGCCTGCAGGCGATTGCCATCGCCGCGGAAAGAATTATCGCCGGCCAGGCAAATGTGATCGTCGCGGGCGGCACGGAATCGATGAGCATGATTCCCATGGGTGGAAACAAAATTTCGCCGAATCCCTGGCTAATGGACCATTATCCGGATTCGTATTTGGGAATGGGGCTGACGGCGGAAAATCTGGCGAAGAAATACGGAATCAGCCGCGAGCAGTCGGACGAATTTTCCTTGCAGAGCCATCAAAAAGCGCTGGCCGCGATTGCCGCGGGAAAATTCAAGCAAGAGGTTGTGCCGGTCGAGGTGAATTTCACGTCCGTCGATGGTTCGAACGGCAATCATCCGAAAACCACGAAAATTACGTTCGACGCGGACGAAGGGCCGCGCGCGGATACTTCTTTGGAAGCGCTGGCGAAATTGAAGCCTGCGTTTCACGCCAAAGGAGTGGTGACGGCGGGAAACAGTTCGCAGATGTCCGATGGCGCGGCCGTTGCGGTGGTGATGTCCGCGGAGCGCGCGAAGGCCATCGGCGCAAAGCCGCTGGCAAAATTCGTTGCCTTCGCCACGGCTGGCTGCCCTCCGGAAGAGATGGGTGTCGGCCCAGTGTTTGCGATTCCGAAGGCGCTGAAACTTGCGGGACTGAAGCTCGAACAGATGGACGTGATTGAATTGAACGAAGCGTTCGCCGCGCAAGCCCTCACAGTGATCAAACTGGCGGGTCTCGACGCGGCGCGCGTGAATCCAAACGGCGGCGCGGTTGCACTGGGGCATCCGCTGGGCTGCACCGGAGCAAAACTGACGGCGACGATTCTGCGCGAGCTGGAGCGCCGCAAAGGGCGTTACGGCTTGGTGACCATGTGCGTTGGCGGCGGCATGGGCGCGGCGGGAATCTTGGAGCGGGTGACGTGACGCGCCATGAGGGACACGCTGCGAGAATTTCTTCCGTCCTTGGCCCGGTGGTGATGCTAACCTGATGCGAAAGCCGGCTTCGATTCATTCAGCAAGAGCATAGTAAGGAGTTGAGATGGCGACAACGACGGTTTCGCAGAATTTGGCTCGCGGCGGCGGATTTTTGATTTCGTCTTGCGCGCCCGAGGACGTGTTCACTCCCGCGGACCTCACTGGCGACCAGAAGCTGATTGGCCAAACCGCGGAAGAATTCGTGGCCAAAGAAGTGCTGCCGCTCGTCCCTGAACTTGAACAGCACAAAGAAGGCCTGATGCCGCAGGTGCTGAAGAAGGCCGGCGAATTGGGCTTGCTCGCGGGCGGGATCCCCGAGGAATACGGCGGCGCGGGGCTGGACAAAGTTTCCGCGACGCTGCTTTCGGAAAAGCTGGCGGCGTACGCTTCGTTCGCGGTGACCCATGGAGGGCACGCGGGAATCGGCACGGTGCCGATTGTTTATTTTGGGACGGAACAGCAGAAGAAAAAATACCTGCCGCGAATCGCGACCGGCGAAATGATTTCCTGCTACTGCCTCTCCGAGCCGCAGGCCGGTTCGGATGCGCTGGCGGCGCGGACGCGCGCGGTGCTGTCTCCGGATGGGCGGAACTGGATTTTGAACGGCCAGAAAATGTGGATCACCAATGGCGGCTTCGCGGATTTGTTCGTGGTGTTCGCCAAAGTGGACGGAGAAAAATTCTCCTGTTTCCTGGTGGAGCGCGGCGCGCCGGGATTTTCACTTGGCGCAGAAGAAAAAAAGATGGGCATCAAAGGCAGCTCGACAGTGGCGCTGTTTTTCGAGAATACGCCCGTGCCGAAAGAGAATTTGCTGCATGAAATCGGGCGCGGGCACATCGTCGCGTTCAACACGCTGAATGCGGGACGATTCAGCCTGGGCGCGTACTGCGTCGGCGGCGCGAAAAAAGTTCTGGAGGCGGCGTCGAAGTATTCGAAAGAGCGCACGGCATTCGGAAGGCAATTGGCGCAATTCGGCCTGATCGAAGCGAAGCTGGCGGAGATGGCTATTCGCATTTATGCCGTCGAGTCGATGGTTTACCGTTCCGCGGGACAGATCGACGCGGCCACGGCGGCCGCTGCCGAGGACACCGCGAAGACCGAGCGTGGAATGAGAATGCTCGAGGAGTACGCCATCGAGAGTTCCATCAGCAAAGTGTACGGCTCGGAGGTAGTGGATTACTGCGTCGATGAAGCGGTGCAAATTTTCGGCGGCTACGGATATCACGAGGATTATCCGGTGGCGCGCTCGTACCGCGACAGCCGCATCAACCGCATTTTCGAGGGCACCAACGAAATCAATCGCATGCTGATCATTCAAATGCTGATGAAGCGCGCCATGGGCGGCGTTCTGCCGTTGATTCCGGCGGCGATGAAGCTCGCGGAAGAAGTGCTGGCGGGGCCGTCGATGGAAGAGGGCGCGAGCGGAGAGTTCGCGCCGGAGGAGCGCATTGTCGCGAACAGCAAAAAGATTTTCTTGCTGGCGGCGGGCGCGGCGGTGCAGCGATTCCGCGAACAGCTTGCCGAGCAGCAGGAGATTGTTGCGGCGCTGGCGAACGTGGTGATGGAGATTTACGCCATGGAATCATGTTTGCGGCGCGCGCAGAAGGCGGCGAAGGGAAACGCGGGCGATTCCGGTTCCGCGATGGCGGACGCGATGCGGGTTTTCGTCTCCGATGCGGCGGATCGCGCGGAACGCGAAGCGCGCATGGCGCTTGCGGCCACGGTGGAAGGTGATGCGCTGCGCACGCAGCTCGCCGTGCTCCGCCGGTTCACCAAGCGCGACACGATCGACACGATTACTCTGCGGCGCCGAATTGCCGCGGCGGTGCTGGTGGGCGACCGGTACCCGTTCGAGGGCCGTTGAGGGCCGCGGCCACACCAAAGCGCAAGAAGCCGATCCGTAGGAAGCAGACCTCGTCGCGTTCTCGCAAAAACGTTCAAAGCTCGTCGGCGCGCTCGGTCGACTGGATTCGCGAGCTTGCCTCGCCGTATTTGAAGGGCTACCAGGCGGCAGCGGCTCACGAGGACGGCTTGCAGGGCTATTGGTTCCTCGCGGACGCGCCGTCAACTCCTAAACCCAAGTCGGTGAATCGCTCTTCGCGCCGGAGCCCGAATGGGAAGCCAGGAGCTGGATTCTTTGTTGGTTATTTGGTGGATGCTGGGCAGGAATACTCGTTTTTGCATCCCGAGCCCCCGGAATGCCTCATTTTCGCTTGGGTAAGTCGGGCAGGTAGTCCGCTTCATGAGCGGCTCGTGCGGCAACCGGGCAGTTTGGTTCGCAAGATCTTCGAATACATACGCTGGCTGACACATCGGCCGCCGCGATTTGTGTTCCATGAGGCGGAAGCTGCGGCGATGGCCCGGCACGCGTCAATGGCGGCGTGGCCGCCGGAGAAGCGCGAGCATCTTTCGCGGAATTTCTTCATCGAGACGCTTGCCTGGCTGGTGCGCAGCGGTTTGGTAAGGAAATTGAAGGAAGAGGCAGAGCAAAGCACCACAGCGAGGGCGTCTTAGGCTGCGGCCGCGAAGAACCCGCAAAGTGTGTCACATTCACGGAAAGCATTCTCCCGAATTGCTACTGACTCGAAAACTGGATTGCGGTAAGTGAATGAGATGGAAGGGTTTCCTGTTTGGTATCTTCGGTCCTCGATTTGCATCTAACTTGACGGGGGGTAGGTGATCCAGAATGCAAATCCGTCGAATCCCGAAGTGGGTGTACTGGTGTGCCGTCGCACTGATTGCGCTTCACATTTATTTCTTCCGGGAACTGGTTGCTGCGGAGCTGCTGTTTGGGATTGTGTTTGGCAGCTTTCTTGTACTGTTGCTGGCGATTTACGTCGTTAGCGAAGCGGGCGATCGCGGTCTGGGGTGGGTGGAGGCGAACCGGCGAGGGATGTTGGTAACGGCGCGCCGGCAATGGGGACGAGTGGAAGCGATCAGTAAAAAGACATTCCGCCGTCAACATTCAGAGTCTGTCCGGTAATCGCGGCTGCTTGAGAGGACGCCAGGAAGAGCGCAGCGTCGGCGATGTCGCCGGCTGTTTGCGGCTTTCCCTGAAGTATTTTCTCCAGGAGCCCTTTGAAAAGGTCGTCCGGGTCGGCTTGCAGCCGTTCGGCGAGGGCTTGGCCGAGGCCCTGGGACATTTCGGTCTCCGGCACAGGCCCGGGGCAGATGGCGTTGACGCGAACGCCCTTGCGAGCGGCTTCCGCAGCCAGAGTGCGCGTTAACCCTACCAATCCTGCCTTGGATGCGGCGTACGGGCTGTTCCATTGAAAAGCGCCCTTGGCGGCCACGCTTGAGATATTGATGATCGCGCCGGAACCGCGCTGGTACATTTCCGGCAAGACCAGCCGCGAGAGCAGATAAGGGCCGCGCAGATTGACGGCGATGACCTCGTCCCATTCCTTGGGCGAGATTTCCTCGACCGGTTTTACCGGCCCCAGAACCCCTGCGTTGTTTACAAGAATGTCGATGGGGTCGAATTGTTTGTGGGCCGCGCTGACGATAGCCTGACAATCGGATTCTTGCGACACGTCCGCGGCGATGGCTGCGGCTTTATGGCCCTCCGTTTTGATCTCGGCGGTAACGGCGTCGATTTGGCTCTGAGTGCGCGCAGCGACCAGCACGGCTGCGCCTTCGCGCGCGAAACGCAGGGCAATGGCGCGACCGATTCCGCGTCCTCCACCGGTGATAATCGCGACCTTGCCGGCCAACAACATGCAGGTGCACCCCCACTTGCAGTCTTGATGCGCCGCTCAGGATATCATCACGGTTGCACCGCGCTCATAGCAAGAGAATTAGCAGATACGAAAGCGGATGACGGCGCAGACCGGAATGCGGTAACATAAGGGTTCCATGCCTAGCGATATGGCGAACATACAAGGGGCCGGGCAAGCGACCGGGAACGGTCGAAAAGTGCTTGTGCGGGTGCGCCCGCGCGGATTCTGTGCCGGTGTGGTACGGGCGGTGGATATTGTGGAGCTAGCGCTCGAAGCCTACGGCGCGCCGGTGTATGTGCATCACGAGATTGTGCATAACCGGTACGTTGTCGACCAACTGCGACAGCGGGGCGCGATATTTGTGGAAGCGATTGGCGAGGTGCCGATCGGAGCGGTGCTGGTGTTCAGCGCGCATGGAGTTCCGCCGCGGGTGCGCGAGGAAGCGACGGAGCGCAAGCTGCGCGTGATCGATGCGACCTGCCCGCTCGTGACGAAGGTTCACCTGGAAGCGCGAAAGTTCGCGCGCGAAGGGCGAACGCTGATTTTGATCGGGCATCGCGACCATCAGGAGATTGTCGGAACCTCGGGAGAAGCGCCGCTGCAAACCGTGGTGGTGGGAAACGTGGAAGAAGTTGACAAGCTGCAGATGGAGGATCCTGAACGGCTGGCGTATTTGACGCAGACGACGCTGAGCCTTTATGACACGCAGGAAATCTTGACTCGGCTGCGGCAGCGATTCCCGAAAATTCTGGGGCCTGCTTCGGATGATATTTGCTATGCGACGCAGAATCGTCAGGAAGCCGTGGAGGCGCTGACGCGGGAAGTGGATATGATTTTGGTAGTGGGCTCGGCGAACAGCTCGAATTCGAACCGGCTGGTGGAAGTGGCGCAGAGGGCAGGCGTGGCTGCGCGGCTGATCGAAGACGGAAATGATCTGCAACAGACGTGGTTCGACGGCGTTTCGCGGCTGGGATTGACGGCGGGGGCGTCGGCGCCGGAAATCCTGGTGGAGCAGGTGAGCCAGCGGCTGGCGAATTTCGGCTTCACCGACCAGCGCGATTTGGATTTGATTCGCGAAGATGTGCGATTCACGCTGCCGCCCGAACTGGCGGCGCGGAAGCCGGCGGCGAGGTAAAGCGGTGGAAAACCGTGGAGTGCAACGGAGGAACGCTTAATGGCGGTACGGATCGTCCGCCAACCAAAGCAAATTGTATTGTTGGGCGCGCCGACGAGCGCGGCTGCGTTTGCGGCAGGCCATGAAAAAGCTCCACAGGCGTTGCGCGCCGCGGGGCTGGTAGAAAAACTTCAGTCGATTGGCTACAGCGTCACCGACATGGGTGACGATCCCGTCGAGCTATACAAACCTGATGAAGAGAGCCCTCGCGCGCGGAATTTGGCGCGCGTGGTTGCGTCGCTCGAAGCTCTGAAGCCCCGTGTGGAAGCCGCCGTAAAGACGGGCGGGCTGGCGTTGATTTTGACCGGGGATTGTTCCTCGGCGCTGGCAACGGTTGCTGGTGTGCGCCGGTATTACCGTGGCGCGAGCGTCGTGTACATGGACAGCGACGCGGATTTGAATGTGCCGGCCACGTCGCCGTCCGGGTGCGTGGACGGAATGGTGGTGGCGCACCTGACGGGGCGCGGCGCGGCGGAAATGATCCGCTTCTGGAGTGAGCCGCCGCTGGTGCGGGATCCGGACGTGGCGCTCTTTGGCGTGTCGCGGCTGGATTCGCCGGAAGAAGGAGTGCTGTCGCAGACGGCGATCCGGTGTTTTCGTGCGGCGGATGTGCGGCGAATGGGCCCGGCTGCGGCGGCGGAGATGGCCATCGAGCGAATTCACGGCGGAAAAAACGAACTGATTTTGCATCTCGATGTGGATGTGATTTCCAGCGAAGATTTTTCGGCGACGGATTTGCCGGGCAGCGGCGGTTTGCGGCTTGAGGAAGTTCGCGAAGCAATGGTCGTAGTCGCGAAGCAGCCGCGGCTGGTGGCGCTGGAAGTCGCCGCGTACAATCCGGAGCGCGACACGGAAGGGCGCGGCGCGAAAATCATCGTGGAGTTGATTGCCGCGGCGCTGGCTGCGCGGCTGGAGGCGCAACCGAAAGAAGAAGTGGCAGCCGCCGCTTCGGCAACGGCGAGTGAACCGGCAGCGGCGAGCGATTCAGCAGCGCCCGCGCCGGAGATGAGTTCCGGCGAAGCGAGTTCCCCGCCGGCGTCTGTCGACGCTGCTGCGGAACCGGTCGATTCCTCGTCTGTCAGTTCGGCGGATGGTGTTTCGGCCAGCAATGAATCGCCGAGCGACGAGTCGCCGGAACATCTCACGTCTACTTCCACTTCCGGCGAATGAAATCGCTCTCCTGCCCGTCTCGCATTGCAAAGAATAGAATCTGCCTTCCTCGTAGTGCATAATTCCGCGTTGAAGCTTTCTGCCCGTGCTAGTGTCGTGCTAAACGAAAACGCATGAAAAACAGGGTCAGGCCGCGAAGGGCGCTCGGAAAATTCCGCGAACAGCCGCCGATGCTCGAAAATCGCCGAGGCAAGCTGCGCCTGGACATGAATGAAGGCATGACGGGATGTTCACCGAAAGTGCGCGCGGCTTTGCGGCGGCTCGGCGGTGAAGAGATCGCGATGTATCCGGAGAAGGAAAATGCCGCGGCGCGCATCGCTCCTTTTTTCGGCGTGAGCACGCGAGAGCTGGTGCTTACGGGCGGCATCGATGAGGCGCTGCGGCTGGTGTCCGACGTTTTCATCGAGCGCGGGCGCAGCGTGCTGCTGGTTGAGCCGACTTTTCCGATGTATCGCTTCCACGCGGAGCAGCGAGATGCGCGCATTCACACGCTTTACTGCGACAAAGAAATGCGGTTTCCGCTTGCTGATGTGCTGCGCGCGTTGAAACAAGCGCCGGCAGTTTTTTTCTTGGCGAATCCGAATAATCCAACGGGGGCATTGCTGGGAAAGCAGAGGCTGGCGAAGATTCTGGATGCCGCCGAACGGACGCTGGTGGTGGTGGATGAAGCATACTTCGAGTTTTCCGAGGTCACTGCGTTGCCGTGGATTCGGCGGCGCGAAAATCTTGTGGTGACGCGGACGTTTTCAAAGGCGGCGGGCTTGGCGGGGCTGCGCGTCGGCTGCCTTTTCGCGCATGGCGAGACGGCGAGGATTTTGAAGCGAGCGCAGACGCCATTTCCGGTTGGAATTGCACCGCTGGTGGCGGCAGAAGCGGCGCTGCGGGATCCGGCCTTTACGCGCCGCGCAGTGGCAGAGATTACGCGTGGCAGGAAAGTTCTCGAGGGCGGATTGCGCAAGCTGGGGGTGAAGATTTTTCCCAGCGCGGCGAATTTTGTGCTGGCGGATTTTGGCGCGCGCGGCCTGAAAGTCATCCGTGCGCTGGCGCGCCGCGGGATTCTGATCCGGGATCAAGCCGCAAGCATCGGACGGCCGGGCTTCGCGAGAATTACGGCCGGGACGCCGGCGCAGATGGCACGGTTTTTGCGCGAACTTGCGCGCATCGTGTGAGGGCTACGTGCGGCGGCACATCTTGCGACGTCTCAACATCGCGCGATTCGGAGCTCGCGACGCGACGCAACGTAACGTAACGCGAGTATGTTCATTAATGAGGGCGTATTCAGGCAATGCTAGAGTTGCTGCAATCTTCGTATGGTACCGACGGCGGTTGCGGGAGAGTTGCGTTCAGGGCGTGCTAGGTGTAGGTTCTACTTTGGATTGTCACGCTGATAATCGCGGTACCGGGGCTGCTGCTTCCGGCAGTTGATGTGCAGGGCGGCCTGCTATTGCCTAACTGTCTCGCATGACGCATCGCCCACGCCAGGCCCCCTTTGAAGCGGGCTTCCATATCCGGTGACGTTCACCAGAAATTTCAGAAAGAGATCGGTAAGAAAAGGAGCATGACAATGGCAACATCCGTTTCCGCACCATCGATGGATCCAAGCGTTTCTACGTTTGTGGGTACAACGCGAAAATTATTCATTAACGGAAAGTGGGTCGAAGCTGCTTCCGGCAAGACCTTCCCAACCTATAACCCGGCTACCGGCGAAGTACTTGCGAATGTGGCGGAGGGAGATCGCGAAGACGTTGATCGCGCGGTGAAGGCCGCGCGCGCCGCCTTTGAGACCGGACCGTGGGGGAAAAAGATGTCGCCCGCGCAGCGAGGTAAACTGATCTGGAAGCTGGCCGACCTGATTGAAAAGCACCAGGAAGAATTCGCCCAGCTTGAATCGCTCGATAACGGCAAGCCGCTGAAGATTTCGCGGATTGCGGACGTCCCGCTGACGTTCGAGCACATGCGCTATTACGCCGGCTGGGCGACGAAAATCGAAGGCAACACCATTCCACTGACGCTCGCGGGCCCTTCGAAGTATCTTGCCTACACCGTTCGCGAACCTGTCGGCGTGGTTGGGCAAATCATCCCGTGGAATTTCCCGCTGTTGATGGCGGCGTGGAAGCTGGGCCCGGCTCTTGCGGCGGGATGCACGATCGTTCTGAAGCCGGCGGAGCAAACTCCGCTGTCGGCGCTGCGCCTGGGAGAGTTAATCCAAGAGGCCGGATTCCCGGACGGAGTGGTCAACATCATCCCCGGCTATGGCGAAACGGCCGGCGCGGCCCTGGCGGCGCATCCGGATGTGGATAAGGTTGCGTTCACCGGCTCGACGGAGGTCGGGAGACTCATCCTTCACGCTGCGGCGGGTAACCTAAAGAAGGTGTCGCTGGAACTCGGCGGGAAATCGCCCAACATCGTGCTTGGGGATGCGGATCTGGATTCAACGATTCCCGGCGCGGCCAGCGCGATTTTCTTCAATCACGGCCAGTGTTGCTGCGCGGGTTCGCGGCTATTTGTGGAAGAGAAGATCTTCGACAAGGTCGTCGAGGGCGTCTCCCAAATCGCGGAAAAGATGCAAGTGAAAGCCGGGTTCGAACCGGACTGCGACATGGGGCCGCTGGTTTCCGAGGAACAGATGAATCGAGTGTGCGGATATCTTGAATCCGGGCTCCGCGAGGGGGCGAAAGCGGTAACCGGAGGAGCACGCTTGGGGAGCCGCGGGTACTTCGTGAAGCCGACGGTGCTGGTGAATACGACCGACAACATGAAAGTGGTGCAGGAGGAAATTTTCGGACCGGTGGTCACGGCGATCCCGTTCCGCGATGCGAACGAAATCGTGGCGCGCGCGAACGATACGATTTACGGATTGGCCGCCGGGGTGTGGTCGCGAGATATCAAGAAGGCGCATTCCGTGGCAGCCAAACTTCGCGCCGGCACGGTTTGGATCAACTGCTACAACGTTTTCGATCCGGCGCTTCCGTTTGGCGGATACAAGCAGTCCGGCTGGGGCCGCGAAATGGGGCACGAGGTGCTGGAGCATTACACGGAAGTAAAATCGGTCTGCGCAGCATTAAGTTAGAGACAGGCGGCGGATTGTTCGAACCGGGGGGTGAGAGTTTTTCCCAGCGCGGCGAATTTTGTGCTGGCGGATTTCGGCGCGCGCGGCTTGAAAGTCATGCGTGCGCTGGCGGAGCGTGGGATTCTGATCCGGGATCAAGCCGCAGGCATCGGATGGCCGGGCTTTGCCAGAATTACGGCCGGAACGCCGTCGCAGATGCGGCAGTTCCTGCGCGCGCTTGTGCACGTACTGTGAAAGCCGAGCCCACAAGCCGTACTGTTTTTACAACGCGCCGAGCAAGTACAGAATCAACACGATAACCACGACCGTGCCGACTACTCCAAGGCCACCACCTGTGCCCCATCTGGAATAACCGTAGTAGCCGCCGCCTCCGGCGAACAACAGCACCAGCAGAATAATTACCAGCAGTAACATGAAGGTCTCCTTTCAGGTTTTGCGCTAGGATTTTCGTGCCATTTTACTTTCTGTCCACGAATCTCTGAAGTGGACAGCCCGACCGAGTATTCGCGAAGCAGCATGCGGCGACGGAAGTCTCACGCGCGCTTCGGCCCGGCAACAAGGTGAATGACGAAGGCGATGACGGCAAGAAGCAGAAGCAAATGGATCAAGGCGCTGGCAACGTGAAAGAGTACGAAGGCGCAGACCCACAGAATGATCAGAAGAAAGGCGATCACAAGAAATGGGCCGAATCTCATGTGCAAGAACCTCCCGCATGTTTGATTTCGTGAATCTGCTTCTGGCCCGATGTAGAGTCCTTTCGAGGCGCCTTTGCTCTCATCGAGGAAAAGAACGAAGGCTCTCCACAGCAAAATTATTCGGAGGCTGCTGCATATCGGCCGATTTCGCGATCTTCGTTTGCGGCGCTGGATTCGCTGGCGTCGGCGACGTCTTCCGCTCCGGTGCGCGCCAGGATTTCCTTTGCTGGTCTGATTTGGCCGGCATTTTCGCAATAGACGGATAACAAAATTCCGCCCTTTTGCAAACGGCCCTGGTAGCGTTTCGCCTCGAACTCAGGAATTCCCATTCCGATGAGCGCGCCGGTGAAGCCTCCGACTGTTCCTCCCACGCCGACGCCGGCGAGTGTTCCGACAAGCGGCCCCGCGGCGAGGAAAGGGCCAACTCCTGGGATGGCCAGCGCGCCAAGTCCCGCGAGGAATCCGAACATTCCGCCGAGTGTTGCTCCGGAAGCGGCCCCCGCTGTCGCGCCCTCAGGAGCTTTCGTGGCCCTCTCCACTCCGACGTCTGTTGAGGGTGCGAGATTCTCCGGCAAGAGCACGGACAGGTCCGCGGGCGAGAAGCCCGAATTGATCAATGCATCCGCGGCCCGCTCGCATTCTTCGCGCGTTGCGTAAATGCTGAAGACCGCTGTTTTCTTGTCCGCCATGTGCTTCTCCTGTTCTAGGAAAATCGAACCTGCTTAGCTGGGAGAGCTGCCGTCGAGCGTGAGTGTGTTCATTAGCGCCACTTTAACCAAATTCAGAAAGGGCATGTATCGGGCAAAGGACCTACGGATGGACATGCTTTGCGGTAGTGAAGGCAGTCGCATTACGTGGCGCGGGTAGGAGAGTTTTTAGCGAGCGGAGGGTCGTGCTAACCTGATGCCGTGCCCGGGTGGCGGAATGGCATACGCAGAGGACTTAAAATCCTCAGGCCGCAAGGCCGTGTGGGTTCGACTCCCACCCCGGGTACCAGAATTCCGCAGAACCTGGTTCCGCTCGAGCAGCGAGCATTTTGAATTTGCCCGGGGGCTATTGAGCGGGCGTGACCGGCGTCGCTGGCTTGACGTAGGTGTCGAACCAGCGAAGCATTTCCCAAATCATGTGCTCAATGGATTGGCGCGCTTGATAGCCATGCGCTTCGTCGGGCAATTGGACATAGCGCACGCACGCGCCGCTGCCTTTGAGCGCCATGTACATTCGTTCCGACTGAATCGGAAATGTGCCGGAATTATTGTCGGCCATGCCATGAATCAGCAGTATCGGCACATGGATTTTGTTGGCGTACATAAACGGCGACATTTTGAAATAGATGTCGGAAGCGTCCCAGAACGAGCGGCGCTCGTTTTGAAAACCGAACGGCGTCAGCGTGCGGTTGTACGCGCCACTGCGGGCCACGCCGGCGCGGAACAGATCGGAGTGCGCGAGCAAATTGGCGGTCATGAACGCACCGTAGCTGTGGCCGCCCACGCCGACGCGACCCGGATCGACAATTCCCATGTCCGCGGCCTTGTCGATGGCCGCTTTGGCGCTGGAGACAATTTGCTCGACGTAGGTATCGTTGGCGGTTCTCGGCGGACCGATGACCGGCATCGTGGGGCCATCCAGTACGACGTATCCATCCAGCAGATACCAGAACGACGAAAGACCGGTGAATTCCGTGAAGCGGTTGGGTGAACCGGTGACTTCGCCGGCAACCTGAGCGTCTGTATATTCACGAGGATAGGCCCAGACGACGGCGGGATAGCGTTCGCCCTCCTTGTAATCGAGCGGAAGATAAACGGTCATGGAAAGAGGCACCCCGTCGGCGCGCGTGTAGGTGACGATCTCTTTGTGAATGTTGCGCAACTGCGGCGTGGGATCGGCGTAGTGCGAAAGCGCGTGTGGGGAATCGTCGCCGGCTGTGCGCACAAAATAATTCGGAGGATCGGTGGTTGTTTCGTGGTGGGTGATGAACTTGGAGCCGTCGGGCGAAGCCAGGGCCACGACGGTTTCGTAGCTCTCGTCGTCGCAATGAAAGAGGCGATCGGCCTGCAAGGTTTGCGAATTGAAACGATCGAGGAATGGGCGATCCCCTTCGGGCGAGCCGCCCTCGCTAGTGAGGAAAATATTGTCGCCCTGCTGCACAACGGCCTCGTGACCGTTGGCGAGCAAGTGCGTCAGAGGTGTGCCGGGATTCTTATAGCGCTCTGCTTCGTTCATCTCCCACGCAAGGCGCGGCTTCGCCGCAGGATCCTGAGGATTCATGAACCAGGTGCGCTCCCACGAGCGGCTGATATCGACTTCGCGCAGGATGGCCAAATCACCGCGTTCGCCCCAGAAAATTCCCATGAGGCGATACTCCATGCGGGTCAGTTCGGCAGGCTCGGCGGTGAAGGGTGCTGAAATCCACATAACTTTGTCGCGGTGGTCGGCTTTTGTGCGCGGATTGCCACCATCGAGAGCTTCCGCCCAGGTGAGCGTGGCCGGGGCGCTCGGCTCCCATTCGTAATCGCGCGGCCCTGTGGCCACGCCGCCGATGGGAATTGTTTCCTGCAACGGAACGTCGGCGAGCTTAAAGGCGACGCGCCCGCTGCGGTCCCAGACTTCCACGTTATGCGCGAAATCCTCGAATGGCCGGACGTAAGAATACGGGTGATGGGTGCGCGCGACGAGAATGAAGCGTCCATTCGGTGCGAGCTCCGCGGTCTGGAAAATTCCGGGCTTGCCCACGGGCGTCGCTTTGCCGGTGGCGATGTCGATGAACGCAAGCCGCGACGTCGCGTAGTAGTCGAAAAGCTGCTCATCGCGCGGGCTGGTGATCAGGTCTTCGAACGTGGGCGCGGGCGCGGCCTTGCCAAAACTTTCCTGAATGATGGGGCCTTCGGGAACGCGCGGCTCTGCGGGCGCGCGGCCATAATTCGCCGGAACTGTCCGGCAAAGCAAATCACGGCTGCCGGGCGCCCATGAGCAGGGAGCAGCCGTCGTCGGAAATGGGACAACCAGAGTCGAATTAATCGCAACTCCCACGACGCGGTGAATCGTACCGGCAGCGTCTCCGATCCAGAGTTCGACGGATTTGTCGGCGGTCACGGTCAGGAAGAAATGCTTTCCGTCAGGAGCCCATTCCGGGGCGCTGAAGCCTTCGCCTGCCGCGAAGGCAATTGGGTGCGCGCGCCCGTCGGAAACTTTGACAATCGAGAGATGTATGAGGCGCGACGGGTCGTGCTCTCCAAAATTCTCCGGATCAATGCGCACGCCCGCGATGCGCAACATGGGCCGCGCGAGTTCGGAGATGGGCGGATAGCGAACCGGCTCAGCGAGAAGAATTTCGTCGCCTTGCGGGCTGACGAAGGCCAGTGGCGGCGCCGGCGCGAGCAAGACGTCGACAATTTCCTTCGACGGTTTCTGATACGCGCTTTGCGCGAAGAGGCTGGGCGCGGCCGCGAGCATGACGAGCGCCAGACAGCACGCGCTTCGTTTCAGGTGACAGATGAAGCTGCGAGAATCGATAGACGCCATATTGTCCTCCGGCGAAGGTCTGGAGTGTACTGAAACGACCGCCACCACGCAAACTGCACGTACAGACGCGCGAGGCAGGCTGCGCGTTTCACATCGCTCGGACGGCCCTATTATCGCCGGCAACAATTGCCGCGACAGGCTGTGAAGGCAGTTGCTGTTCACTTTTGCGCGCGAATGCGGTATACATGCGACTCTTTCGCATCACCAATGCGGATTTTGCAGTAGATTTCTTATGTCTTTCTTGGGCCTAGGAGGATGTGCATGCGAGCCAGGATGCGTGTTCGATGGATTGCTTTTGCTGCTGTGATGCTGGGTGCGTTGATCGCTGGCCTTTCCGCGAAGGCGCAGACGCTCGCCAAGGACTCTCTTGCTGGAATGAAATGGCGGCTGATTGGGCCATTTCGCGGCGGGCGCGCGGAAGCGGTCACTGGCGTAGCGGGCAATGGGAATGTTTTCTATTTTGGCGCGGTCGCGGGAGGCGTGTGGAAAACGACCGATGCGGGGATTTCCTGGCTGCCGATTTTTGACCATCAATCGGTCGCGTCCATTGGCGCGATTGCCGTGGATCCGCACGATCCAAATGTGATCTACGTTGGCACGGGCGAACCTTGCCTGCGCGGCGATATTTCCTACGGCGATGGAATGTACAAATCGGTCGACGGCGGCAAGACATGGACGCATATCGGGCTTGAGGACACGCGGCACATCGCAAAGATTCTGGTCGATCCGCACGATTCGAACGTCGTCTTTGTTGCGGCGATCGGTCACGCTTACGGACCAAATGAGCAGCGCGGAGTGTTCCGCTCGGCGGACGGCGGAAAGACGTGGCAGAAAGTCCTCTACAAGGATGATAAAACCGGCGCTGTGGACTTGACGTTCGCTGCGGACAATTCACACACGCTCTATGCCGCGATGTATCAGGAAGTCAGGACGCCGTGGGGATTTACCAGCGGCGGCCCGGGCAGCGGAATTTACAAGTCCATCGACGGCGGCACAACGTGGAAACACCTGGAGGGCAACGGCCTGCCCACTGGCGTGCTCGGGCGAATTGGAATTGCCGTCGGCGCGAATGGCGAGCGCGTTTACGCGCTGATGGAAGCGGACAAGGCTGGACTCTACCGTTCCGATGACGGCGGAGAGAACTGGCAATTCATCAACGGTGACCACAATTTCACGCAGCGCGCGTGGTACTTCACGCATATCTTTGCCGATCCAAAGCAGACCGACACACTGTATATCCTCAATACCGGGATGTCTCGCTCCACCGACGGCGGCCAAACGTTCAACGACATCAACGCGCCGCACGGAGACCGTCACGACCTGTGGATTGATCCCACGAATACCGAGCGCATGATTGAAAGCGATGACGGTGGCGCAACGATTTCAGAGGACGGAGGAAAGTCGTGGTCGTCGGAAGATACTGAGCCCACCGCCGAGTTTTATCACGTGGCGACGGACGACCGCTTCAACTACTACGTCTACGGCGCGCAGCAGGACAACAGCACCGTTGCCATCGCCAGCCGCACGGATTCCGGCGTGATTACAAATGTGGATTGGTACGACGTCGGCGGTGGCGAAAGCGGATTTGTGCTTCCCGATCCGAAGGATCCAACCGTTGTTTATGCCGGCTCTTACGACGGGCTGATTACGCGCTACAACAAAGCCACCGGCCAGGAGCAGGATATTTCGGCTTGGCCCTTGAACCCGATGGGGCATGGCGCTATCGATACGAAGTACCGCTTCCAATGGACCGCGCCGATTGCGATGTCGCCCTTTGATTCGCACACGCTTTATCACGGCGCGCAAGTTCTCTTCAAAAGCACGGACCAAGGGCAGAACTGGACAATCATCAGCCCTGACCTAACGCGAAACGACAAGAGCAAACAAGGTTCTTCCGGCGGCCCGCTCGATCAGGACAACACCAGCGTGGAATACTACGACACGATTTTTGCGGTTGCCGAATCGCCGCTCGAACGCGGCCTGATCTGGGCGGGAAGTGACGACGGGCTGGTTCACGTCACTCGCGACGGCGGCAAGTCGTGGTCGGACGTGACGCCGAAGGATATTCCGGCATGGAGCCGCATCGATTTAATCGAACCGTCTCCGCACGATGCTGGAACGGCTTATCTGGCGGCGGATCGCAGCCGCGGGGATGATTTTCATCCTTATCTCTACAAAACTACCGACTACGGGAAGACGTGGACAAAAATCACCGCCGGCTTGCCTGACAATGTTTTCACCCACGTGATTCGCGAGGACACAGTTCGCAAAGGGCTGCTTTTCGCCGGAACGGAAACGGGAATCTGGGTTTCGTTCGATGACGGCGCAGGCTGGCAGTCGCTGCAACTGGACTTGCCGACAGCGCCGGTTCATGACCTGGCGATCCACGGCAATGATTTAATCGTCGCCACGCACGGCCGCGCGTTCTGGATACTGGACGACATTTCGCCGCTGCGTGAGATGACTTCGGAGCAAGCGACCGAGGAAGTGCATCTGTACAAGCCGCAAACGACGTATCGCTTCCGGGGACAATCGTTCCGGCTTCCCGGAGGAACCGCCGCGGGCGAAAATCCTCCGTCGGGGGCGATCATCGATTACACGTTGAAGACGGCTCCGAAGGATCCGATCACGCTCGAGATTCTGGATTCGAAAGGCAAGTCGGTCAGGAAATATACGAGCAAGAGCGGGAACGAAGCGGCTCCATCCGGAGGATCCGGATTCTTTGGAGGCGGCTCTGCTTCTCTTCCTGCAAAAGCGGGCCTGAACCGATTTGAATGGGATTTGCGATATGAGGCGCCGACGCGAGTGCCGGGAGCCGTGGCGTGGGGTGGGTTCGAAACCGGGCCGCTTGCCGTTCCGGGCGATTATCAAGTGAAGCTCACCATTGCCGGGCATGGTTACACAGCGCCGCTGCACGTGGAAGAGGATCCCCGCGTTCAGATTTCCGTGGAAGATTTGCAGAAGCAGCTCGACTTCAGCCTGCAGATCAATGCCCGCATCACCGAAGCCCACGATGCCGTGAACCAGATTCGCGAAATTCATACGCAACTGGAAGCGCTCGAAAAGCGGCTTGCGGGAAACGGCAAAGCAAAAGGCGCGGCCGATGCAGCTAAGGAGCTCGACAAGAAATTCACGGCCGTCGAGGACGCGCTCATTCAGTCGAAATCGAAATCGGGCGAGGATCCATTGAATTATCCGATCATGATCGCCGATCAGATGCTGGCGCTCACGAGCACCGTGGATAGCGCCGATGCGGCGCCGACGCAGAGCGCACGCGACGTGTTCGACGTCCTGAACAAACAGCTCGACGAGCAATTGGCGACGTATCGCCAGTTGAAAGACAAGGATCTTGTTGAGCTGAACCGACAAATTCGCAACGCGAATGTGCCGGCGATCGGAGTCACGCCTCCGGCGGCCGGCACTTCGAATCAAAGCTCGATGTAAGATCAAATCGAAGTCCGAGGTACGCAGTTCTGCTGAAGTTGTGCGGCTCTTCTGGCGAATCGCTTTGGAGGTGGCGTTGAACGCGCCTGAAGCCTGTCGTATGATTTTGCGAATATGGATAATGCAAAAAAGCCGATTTGGCAGCCCCTAACGCACTGGATTGGTTCCGGTGCGGGCTGGCTGCTCGACCGCGTCGTGAAAGTGCTGGCCGCGACGGGCATCACGCCAAACGTCTTGACCGTTGTTGGAATGGTTATAAATGTCTGGGCCGCGGTTCTCTTTGCGTATGGCGAATTTCGCGGCGCGGCTGCGGTTCTTTTTCTGGCGGGATTCCTCGATATGGCCGACGGGCAAGTGGCGCGTCGCGCCGGGCGCGCCACCGCATTCGGCGCGTTTCTGGATTCGACGCTCGACCGTTACTCCGATTTAGGCCTTTACATGGGCCTCGTCGTTCACTACACGCTGATCGGCCGGCCGTTTTACATGGGGCTCGCGGCTGTCGCGATGGCGAGCTCCTTCATGGTGAGTTATTCTCGCGCGCGCGCCGAGTCGCTGATTCCGCTGTGCAAAGTGGGCTTCCTGGAGCGGCCCGAGCGGCTGGTCCTTCTGATCATCGGCGGTGTGTTTTGGAGAATGGCGCCGGTGCTCTGGGTCATCGCGGCGTTATCCACGTTGACTGTGATTCATCGCGTGGTATTTACGTGGCAAGAGATTCGCGCAGGACGTTTGATTCCCGGGAATCGCGCGCTTTTCTGATTAAGCTTTGACCTTGGTCGTAGTTCCGTGCCCAGCAGCCGTCTTCGGCAGTTGCGCAATGTGCTCTTCGACCGGCGCGGCAACAATCGCGTGAACGCGACCCCTCAGCTCTGCCACCTGTTCTTTCCGCATGCCTTTTGTTTCAATCGTATCGTGCAAATACACGGTGATTTTCCCCGGATAGAGCATCCAGTCGCCGGTGCGATGGAATTCGTACGAGCCAACGATGCTCATCGGCACAATGGGAATACCGAATCGAATAGCCAGGCGAAAAACGCCTTTTTGGAAGGGGGCCACGTGGCCATCGCGCGTTCGCGAGCCTTCGGCGAATGCGATCAGGCTGGTGCCAGACTCAAAAGCCTGCTCGGCCTTACGCATCATTTTCTCGATGGCGTCACGGCTTCGATCATTTTCGTCCGGCACGGGAATATTCCCGAAGCGGCCCATCATCCATCCGTACGCCGGAACTTTGAAATGTGACGCGAGCTCAAATCCGCGAACGAATTGCGGTATCGCGGAATAAATGACGAACGGATCGAAAATGTTTACGTGATTGCAGACGAAGAGGCTGGTCCGATGCGCATCGAATCCGCCGGAGCGCCGCGCTTCGAACTTCACTCCGGCCAGGCGAAGAATGTTGCGAAAGAAAATTCGCTGCGGGCGGTCGTTCTTGCGCGGATCGACAATCGCGCCCAAGCCGACCAGAAGCGTGCACAGCACAAAGAAATGCGCGCCGCTGACGGCCCATAGCACGAGCGAGCGCGCTTTCCGATAAATCGACTTCATACGATTACATCCAGCGCGCCAGGCAAAATGCTGAGGCGTTCGCACTTCAGGCACAAACTTTCGCCATCAACCATCACGCTCACCGGTTCGTCCAGCGCGAATTCCACCTCGCGGACTGCCGCGCGCGAGGCAAGCTTGTGGTGAATGTGCGTCCCATCGAAAAGCGTGGGGAAGTTCCGCAGCAAGCCGAGCCGGCCGATCGGTCCCCAGCGGACATATTCGATCAGCCCGTCGGACGAATCCGCATTCGGCGCGATCATCATGTTGCCGCCGGTGAACTTGGTATTGCTGAACGCGAGAAACAAACAGCGGCGCCGGTCGAACTCCGTGGCGTTGTCCGCGCGAAGCGGAAAAGCCCGGCGATGAAGGCGCGCCAAGCACGCTAGCACGCCGAGTGCATAGCCGGTGTAGCCGAGAGCCTTGAGGTGCTGATTGGCAAACTCCGCGGCGTCGGCGGCGAAACCGAACGTCAGCAGGTTGATGTAGTACAACTCTCCCGCGGCATGCTGCAGGCGAATCACATCGCAAGTTCTTCTTTCGCCATTCAAGATGGCGTGTACAAGAGCATCCGCGCTGTTCGAAGGCTTGTGTGCGTGGAAGTCGCGCAAAAACGAATTTCCCGTTCCCAGTGGCAGAAAAGCAAGAGTGTAGCGGTCGTTCGGCGCCGCCGCCCGCGGGAAGATTCCATTCACAATTTCAAAGGAAGTGCCATCGCCGCCAACAGCAAGAAAATTACGTTCGCCCGCTCTTTGTGCAGCGCGCGCCAAGGCTGTGGCGTCGCCTGCCGCGCGAGTTTCCACGGCCTCGATTTCGACCCCGGCGGCGCGCACGCGGTCCAGTGCCGCAGGCGCGAGCTTGCCGCAACGTCCTCCACCGGCTGCCGGATTCACGATTGCGAAGAAATGTTTCGTCACAATGCAGCCCTCAAAGTACGGTCATTGCCGAGCGAACTGTCTTTGCACGGATTTCCTCGGCCAAAGCCTCGCGCTTGATTTTCATCGATGCCGTGCGCGGAAAATCACGCGACCAGGCCAAGTATCCGCTGATTCTTTTGAAATCGGGCAGCTGCCGGTTGTGCTCACTGATTTGCAAACGCAGTTCGTCCGTGCCGCGCGATGCGTCGTCCACGCGAGCGACCAGAACAAGCTGCTCGCCCACCATGGTCCGCTGCGGCCAGATGTAGTTCGCGGCGAAAACGCAAAATTCTTTCACGCGCAGCGATTCAAACGCATTCTCGATGTCTTCGGGATAAACGTTCTTGCCGCCTTCCGTCACGATCATGTTCTTCTTGCGTCCGAAAAGCTGCAAATGCCCGCTGGCATCAAGCTCGCCCAGATCGCCGGTCATCAACCAGCCATCGACCATAGTCGCCGCGGTCAGCTCCGGATCGCCGAGATAGTGCGACATGATCGTTTTGCCGCGCGCCGCCACTTCTCCAATGCCGTCGGAGTCCGCATTCACGATGCGAACCTCCGTGCCCGGCAGCGCTTTGCCTACCGTGTCCGCGCGGAACGGTTTGAAATCATTCAATGTGATGACGGTGCCTGCTTCGGTCAGCCCGTATCCGTTTCCCACTGGAATTCCTAGATCGTAAAGAAATTGCAGCGTCGCGGGCTCCGTGAAAGCGCCGCCGACGAATATCGCTCGCAGCTCGCCACCAAAGGCCTGATGCACGTTGCGCAAGAGCAACCGGCTCAACCAGAGGTGCGGCTGCCGGCGCGTGAGCGCGCGATTGGCGGCAATGAGCCGATCAAGCATCTTGCGCTTTCGTGGCGGCAGCGCGGCGAATCGCTCGCGCAGCCCGCGCTCCAGGTTCTTGAGGATCATGGGCACCACGGTGATGTACGTGATGCGATAGCGCGTAAACGCTTCGCGTATGAATTCGGGCCGCAGCGTGCGCAGATGCACAACTGTGGCGCCGCAAACAAACGGCCCAACGAATCCAATCATGAAATCAATCGCGTGATTTGTCGGCAAGATGCTCAGATAGCGCACGCCCGGCCAAAACGGAAAAAGCGAAGTCAGCGCGATGCACTGCTCCAGGTAATTCTCATGCGTCATCACGCAGCCTTTGGGACGCCCTCCGGTTCCCGAGGAATACACGATGCACGCCCAATCTCTTCGGCGCCGTTCGACGAACACCAGCGCGCGGTCATCGCGGAACTCTTCCCACCGCTTCGCTCCATGCAACTCGGCATTTGACGGCGCTTCCGTCACCAGCACCGTCTTCGCGCGCAAGTCCGCGTATCCGGGCGCTTGCGTGATCGCGCGCCACAGATGGTATTCGACAATCAGAAATTGCGCTTGCGAATGCGCCAGAAGCTGCAGATGTTCCGCCGCCGTGAGCTTGTAATCGAGCGGAACCAGCACGCCGCCGCAATGGAAAATTGCATACGCGGAAATCAGCCATTTCGACTGATTGGTCATGATGATGGCCGCGCGCGAATCGGCGACAAGCCCCGCACCCTGCAGCGCCCGTGCCAACGGCAGAGCCTTTTCTTTGAATTGGCGGTAGGTGAGCCGGCAATTTTCGCGCTCGCGATCGGCTTCGATCAGGCAGACTTCATTCGGCCAGCGGTCGAGCGCGGCGCCCAAAGCTGCGCCCAGCGAGGAATATTCACGAAGGTCGAGCATCACAGGCGCGCGTGAATGCGCGCAGCGAGCGTGCGGAAGTCCGTGACGCCCTGCAGTTCATAATCTGGAAGCTCGATGTGGAAATGATTTTCGATGCGTGACAGCAGCGTGAGCGCCTGCAGGCTGTCGATCCCGAGCTTCTTGAAAAAATCGTCGCCCGGCGCAAGCTCCGCGCGCGCCACTTTGAAGTGTCCGGCCGCCAGCAGCAGCACTTCGTCCGTAACTTCCTGGAGGGACGGCATAGTTTTATTCGTGTTGAGTTCGCGCGGCGTCATGAACATCACGCACGCAATTTATATTGCGATCGTGCTCTGCTATTTCAAATACTGGTTCAGCCAGCCAATCCAGCGCGTCATCACGTCCTGCCGGTGAACTGGGTCGCCGGGGAAATGGCCGGCTACCGGGTACGCAAAAAACTGCGTCGTCACGCCATTGTCTTTCAGTGCGTGATACATCTCGTAGGACTGCGTGATAGGCACGCGAAAGTCGCCCACGTCGCACAGAATCAGCGTTGGCGTCTTGATTTGCGCCGCATAGGTGATCGGCGATTCGTCGCGATAAATTTTCCAGTTATCGCCAACCCACGGCGAGCCACCCATCGACGGGTAGTCCGTCCGGTTGCTGTCGGAAAGTGCCGCTTCCGCGGCCAAGTCGTTTACCGCGGCTCCGGAAACTGCGGCCTTCCAGATGTGGTAGTGGCCAATCATCCACGAAGTCATGTAACCGCCATAAGACCACCCGGAGACGCCGATTTTGTCCGTGTCGACAATGCCCATTTTCTCGACCGCCGCCAATCCCGCCATCACATCGCGCCCCGGCCCCTCGCCCGCATCGCGATAAATCGCACGCTGATATGTATTGCCGAGGTTATCGCTGCCGCGATAGTTGGGCTGAAAAACCAAATACCCCTGCGCCGCAATGAGCTGGCCCATGACATCGAAGCCAATCGTCGAGCTGGCCTGCGGGCCCCCGTGTATCAGGAGAACCAGCGGATACTTGTTGCCCTTCGAAAAACCGGGAGGATAGTCCAGAATCCCGTCTTCGTGGAAACCGTTTGGCCCCTGCCACTCAACCGGCTCGACCTTTGCAAGCGCAAAAGAAGAAATCCAGTCGTTGTTGTTGGTAAGTTGCCGCGGCGCCGCGTCTGTCGACGCCATATAGTAAAGTTCACTGGGATGCCCGGCGGTGCTGCCCGTGAAAGCTACGTCGCCCTTCGGACCAACCATGGCATCGACCCAAAAACTCCACGACGGTTCCACGTCGCCCAGATTCAATTTCTTCGCCTGGCCATCAAGAGGCAGCAGCCACATCGAAGTGCCTACGCCGTCGTGGCCGCCCACCAGAAGTGATTTTGCATCCGGCATCCAGATCGCGCGTTGAACGTCGCGATCGATTGCGCGCGTCACATCCGTGCCATTGCCGCCGCTCGTTGGAGAAACAAAAATTTCCACTTGGTTGTTCGCATCGCCGTCTTTGTTGTACCAATACGCGGCCTGGGATCCATCAGGTGAAAGCACGCCGGCGCTTTCGAGATTATCGTGTGATGTCAGTTTCCGCATTTTGCCGGTTTCGACATCGAGAATCTGGAGTGTGGTTTCGTCGCCATCGCCCGGCTCCGCCGTTTCCTGCCGGGTAATGAGAAGCGATTTGCCGTCCGGTGACCATGACAGCGGCGACGACGGCGGCGACGGAGGAAACACAATGGGCAAGCTCCACGTGCCGGAAGTCACGCGTTTCGCCTCGCCTCCATCGCTCGATACCAGCCACACATGCGACGGCTCGGCCGCCGCAGTTTCGAGAAAGTCGGTGTCGCCCACTTGGAATGCGTCGTGGTGCGCTTCAATCGCTTTCTTGTCGGCAGGGTCCGGCGTCACGTAGGCGATCTTTGCGCCATCGGGCCGCCACGCGAATTGTTCCACTCCATCGGGTGCGCTCGTGATTTTCTGGGCGTCGCCGCCGCCCATGGGCAGTATGAAAATCTGCGGCGTTGCGTCTTTGCTTTCGCCCGACGCGGCGACGAATGCCAGGCGATCCCCATTCGGAGACCAGCGTGGCGAGCTTGGATGCTTGTGCCCCGAAGTCAGCACACGCTGCGCGCCCGTGGCGATGTCGATGAGCACAATCTCGCTATCCGTGCCGTCTTCTTTTATGTTGATGCGTCCCACCATGACGGCAATCGATTTGTCATCCGGTGAAATTTGCGGGTCGGAGACGGTGACCATTTTTCTTAAATCGGGATCGGACACTTGGAATCGTTTTTGTTGTTGCTGTGCCTGCGCCGCCGCCGGCAGAACCGTGCAGAGTCCCGCGCCCAAAAACAGGGCGAGGCACGCAAAAACTGCCTTCGGCACAAAGAGGCTCTGACTCGTCATTTCAGCCGCGTTTATCCTGGGCATCTCGTCTCGCTCCTCACGCTTCGATTTGTTGGCCATCATTTCCTAAGGGAGATACGGCATGGCGTCTGCGCTGTCCACGAACTTCCGCAATCCTTCTTCCACGGCGGGCCGGCTGAACATCTCGCAAAACATTTCGATCTCCTGCCGCAATTCCTCGTGCGGAATCGGCTTGATAAAGCGCTTCGCCACGATCGTTGTCTCGCGATCCAATTTGCGTATTTGCGCCGTCGTCGTGCGCGCCACAGAGAGCGCCTCGCCTTCGGCCGTCACCTGGCTAACTAGTCCCACGGTCTGCGCCTTCGTTGCGTTGAAGCTGCGCCCGGTCAGCAGCATATCCCGGATCACCGCGTTTCCGATGTCGCGCTTCAGTCGAGGTATCCCGCCGAATCCCGGAATCAGTCCCAGCCGTAATTCAGGAAAACAAAAGCGCGCGGTCTTGTCGGCAATGATCAGGTCGCACGCCAGAGCCAGCTCCAGCCCGCCGCCGAACGTGACGCCGTGCACGGCGGCAATCGTGGCCATCGGAGCGGCGTCGATTGTATTCAGCACGCGATGGATGCGCAGCAAAAAATCGCGCACCCCTGCGATTCTCTCCGCAGCAGACATCCCTTGCGAACGGCGGTGCAGTTCGCGCAGGTCCGCGCCCGCGCTGAAACCAGCGGCGAGTCCGCTATAAATGATGAGCGCAACGCAGCTCTTGCCGGCAGACTGAAATGCTTCCTCGAACGCTTCCAGGTCCGCCAGCATCGCCGAACCGATCTCGTTGCACGGCTCGTGATGCAGCTTCATCTCGATGACGCCCGCTTCGACACTCCACGAGAGCGTCTTGCCATGAAAACTCGTCATGCTTCTCGCTTTCGATAGAGCTGCTCAATCTGCGATTTGAAATGCACGGTGATAACGTCGCGCCTGAGTTTACCATTGGCGGTGAGCATCCCGCTTTCGATCGTGAATGGCTCGGCAGTGCGATGAAAGGCGCGAATCTGTCGATAGTGAGGCAATCGCGCATTTACTCTTTCCAGTATTGCGCTCACTCCCGCGTCCGTCACGCCGGAGTTTGCCGCGACCAGCGCAACCAAATAGCCGTGTCCATTGCCGGCCAGCATCACTTGCGCTCCTGGCAGATGGCTGGCCAGCTCTTCCTCCAGCGGTTCGGGCGCGATATTGTGGCCCGAGTTCAGGATAATCAAATTCTTGATGCGTCCCGTGATTTTCCAATTGCCGTGCGAATTCATTTCACCTTGATCGCCAGTGTGGAACCAGCCGTCGCGCAAAGCTTTCGCCGTTTCCTCCGGCCGGTTCCAGTAGCCGGAAAAAACATTAGGCCCGCGCACCAGAATTTCCTGATTGTCGCCAAGCCTCATCTCGATTCCCGGAATCGCCGGGCCAACGTACCCGGGCTCGACGCGTGCTGGGTCATCGAGCGTGCAAATCGCCGTCGTTTCGGTGAGTCCGTACGCCTGCAGCACGGGCACGCCCAGCATCATAAAGAATTTCTGCGTTTCCACGGAGAGCGGAGCCGAGCCGCAGATGAGTGCCTTCAGATTCGGCCCCAGCCCTTTGCGGACCGTTGGAAATATGAGCATTCTCGCCAACGCCAGCGCGGCGCGGTCACCGAAATTGGCGCGATGCGATTCGCCTGCAAGATACGCCTGCCTGGCTTTTGTAAAAACGGAGGCGATCCATCCACCCCGCCCGCGAATATTCTCTTCAATCTTGGCGCGCACGCGTTCGAGCAGCGTGGGAACGTTCAGGAAGTAATTCGGCGCCGCGATCTTCATTTCATCAGCAAGTTTCGTGAGGTCCGTAGACAACGAGACCACGCTGCAGCGCGACAGATATGTCAGCAGCGAAATCCACGACGCCGCAAAATTGAGCGGTGTCCAATGAAACACTTGCTCCGGCGCGCTATGTTTTCCCATCAGCTGATCCAGCCGCGCCGTCGTGCACGACACCATGTAATCGACGTTCCCCTCGTTCAGCACCACTCCCTTCGCCTCGCCGGAAGTGCCAGATGTATAAATGATCGTAACCGGATCAGTTGGCGCGAGCGCCAAAGGCGGCGACTGGATTTCGCGTTGCGCCCCAAAAACTTCCTCGAAGAGTGAAAAGGGCGGCGCTTCCGGCAACGCCCGCAGAACCGCCTCGCGCAAATCGCGATTCTCGCAGCAGACTCGCGACGCCCCGCTGTCGCGGATCATGACCGCCAGTTCGCCTGCGGCCTGCCGCGCGTACAAGGGCACAACAATAATTCCTTCCGCCATCAATGCCAGATCCAACGCCGCCCAGCGAATGCTGTTCGGAGCCAACAAAGCGCACCGGTCGCCTTTCTTGAGTCCCGCGCCCGCGACAAAGCCGCGAGCCCTTGCAACCAGTGCGAGCAAACCATTTCCCGTCGCCGTCGCAATGTCTCCGCCGCGAATTTCTTGGATGACCACGTCGTTCCCCGCCGCGCGGAAACGCTGAAGGATGTGTTCGAGGAAGTTCATGGGTCGTACGTCTCGACCAGTGTGCGAAGCTCCGGGCTGAGCGACGGCAGATAATCTTCCCAGCTCAGTTGGCCTTGGCGAAAAGGAAATTCCGGGTACCGCTGTGCCACCATATGCTCGAAATACATTCCCATGCGCGCCATGAGCTGCAGGTTTCGCGCGACCGTCCGGCCGATGCCCTCGCGCACGCATTCTTTTTCACGATAGAGCCGCTTCAATGTTTCGAAAAGCCGCTCCTCCAAATCTGTGTCGTCCACGTCGAGGAGCAGGTGTTGATGGCCGCGCTGGCGCATCAAATTGCGAATCCGTTCATCCATCGTAATGCCAAGCGAAGCCACCCCCGCTGGCATCGACGTCACAATCGCGTGATAGCGCGAGGAAGCCATCACGTGGCATTCGCGCAAAATACTCACGATCTGGTACATGTCGTATTGATTGGCGCAAAAAATGGGCACGCCGCCGAGGTGCGCGGAAAAGCGCTGACACGCATCACGGTCCAGCATTTCCATGCCGACGCACACCGTAAAGACCTTCTGTTCCTTGCGGAAACTGTCCACTGCGCGCGCAAACGCAGTGATATACCGCGAATAATCCGCTTCCACCTTGCGCCCTGAACGGAAAAAATAAATCGACCGGTAATGGCTGTTTTTGTACGCCCCGGAAATTGCCTTGGCCGCGGCCTTCATCACCGACGCTTTCACCGGCCACCAAAATGGATTGATGGGACAGGCCGCAAGCACCGGCGTCACGCCGTCCCATCCCGCATCGCGAAGGGCTTTTTGGCCGTACGGCGGGCCCAGCGGCTCGAACGTCCACGCCGTGTCTGTCCCCAGCTCCGTCGGAATGCCGAGTTTGCCGAGTAACGCCTGTGACTCTTCGCTTCGCGTGATCACCACCGAGCCGCGGCAATATCGCCGGCAGAGTTTTTCGACCAGCGGATCCATGTGGCCGGCTTCGCCGCCGTAGCCTACCGACAATCGATTCTGCGCGGACGCCAGTCCCAGCGCGCCAATCATCATCGTGGTCAGCGCGTTCGCAAACTTGCTCTTGAACATCGATCCTTCGCAGGCCACCACGCCGTGGTATTTCGGGACTTCGCGCTTCAGGAACGGAGGAAACAAATCCGGCAGATGCACCTGCCGCACGCCCTGAAAGTATCCGCGCGTCAGTTTGAAATCCTGCGTCATCACGGCCAGGTCGACATTTTTGTCGCCCAGCACGCGCCGCACTTGCCGCAGAATTTCCTCCACGCGCAGATCGGAGCCCGTGTTTCGCGCGCCGCAGTAACACGCAAAAAGCAGCCGCAGTTTTTCGCCGGGACGCCAGGAGCGCCCGCGGCCGAGCGTCCACGCCACTTTCGCGGACTCAATGGATGCGGCGACCCACGCCTCCAGGAACAGGTCCATCATCGCGGAGTTCCTTGGGCGGCGGGCTGTGCATTTCGCGCATCCGCTTCGCGCGGCCATTCCTTGTAGGGATAGGAAAAGTTGTTCTCGCGGCTGAATTTGAGAAGGCAAAAGCAATACTTAGAAAAAGGCGCAGGTTTCTTTCCCATTTCGCGTACGACGCGCGCATTATCGAAAACCGTGTTCCACGTAAGATAAGGCAGAAAAACTTTCAGCAGCGTCGCGATCTTTCCGGCCTTTCCCGCGCGTCCGGAAAGAAAATTCACCATTCCCGACGTGGACTTTTCCAAAGCAGGTGCAAAGGTCGGGGCGCGCTTGCCCTGCGCGGCGGCGAGCGCCGCGGTCAGCTCCTTGTACGTTTCCGAGCCCGTGCCGGAAGACAGATGATAAATCTCGTGCTCCGGCTTCTCTTTCAGATGCAGGCGCGAGATCGCGCCCGCGACATAATCGACCGGAACGATATCGACTTTGTCGTTTGGCCGGAAGGGAAGCACGGGAAGGGAAGCGAGAAAAACGAACGCCTTCACCATGTCGAACTGATTTGTCTCCGGCCGGCGGCTGTCTCCCAGAACAATGCTCGGGCGAAAAATCGTGCGCGGCACGTCCGGCAAAAGTTCAGCGATCATGTGCTCGCAGAATTTCTTTGTGCGCGCGTACGGATCGTAGTCGGAGCGGTCCCATTCGATCGCGGAGTCTTCGTAAACCACTTCGCTCTGCCTTTGCCCGGCCACGGCGACCGTGCTGACGTGGCTGAACCGCCGCAGCCCGTGATCCTCTTTCGCGCGCATGGCCAGCTCGATCACCTGCAATGTGCCGCGCAAGTTCACGTTAAGGCAGCTCTTTTCCGACTTGCGATTCAGCGACGCAGCGCAATGGATGACGGATTCGGTGGTGCGGACCAGCTCCTTGTATTCATTCTTCTCGATTCCCAGATTCGCGCTGGTCAAATCGCCAAGAAAAATCCGCATGCGCGCGTCGAGGAACGAGCGAAAGCGCGGAAAGTCCATGTGCAATTGTAGGGATTGCCACAGGCGTTCGCGCGCTTCCTGCGGATTCTTCGCGCGAACAAGCAGATTCAGGGATTCACCGCACTCATCGAGCAGGTTCGCGACGATGTGCGCGCCAATATATCCGGTGGATCCGGTGACGAAAATGGCCACTGTATTGGAGTCTCAGGAGGCTGCGGCGGACGCGCTCTGCGCCGCGGGGACGTCCGGCGATTCGCCGGCCGGCGCCATTCCCCCGGGGCTGCGCGTTTCTCCGGCCCGGCCTTCGATGAGAGGATAACACCACTTCCGCAGCGCCGGGATGTGCAGATTGATCCAATAATCCCACCAGTCGATCGCGCGGCAATCGTAGCCGAACGCCCCTTTTTCTTGCGACGGCAGCGCGGCGGACAATCGCTCGATGTTCATGGCTTCGAATGTGTAGTTGTTGTGCAGAATAAAGGGTTCAAACAAGTTGATCAGCTTGATCACGCGTTCGAGCTCTCTTTCTCTCCGCGTGAATGGCGCCGTGTTCAGTCCAAAACTGGACGCTCCGCGGCTGACCGCTTGCACGATGGCCTTCTGCGCCGGCGCAGAAAATTTCTCGTAGCGCGCTTTCGACACCGGAATCGCATCGAAGCGCGAGCGCAGCCAGTGATGGAACCCCTCCTGCGTGCGATAGAACTTCCGATGCGCCAGGCTGGTCAATTCAATCGAGCGCCGCATGTTGCATGGATTTGTCACCGAAGTCGCAAGCTGGTAAAGCGGTTCATGTCTGCGTTCCAGCAGCGCGGCGCCAACCAGCGTCATTCCGCGCGTCACTTGGTCCACGGGAATAATGTCCAGGCACTTGCGGGCGTTGGTCGGAAGCTGCCGGAAATATGTTCCCAGAAGATAAGAAAGCGACGCCGATGTGTTGATGCCTTCATTCCAGCCGCGAAACGGTTTTTCGAGTGAGGATTCAACGATCGAGGGCCTGATGATGGCGATGGGAAGGCCCGCTCCGTGCTTCACGATAAGCGATTCCGCGAGGCCTTTCGTAAATGTGTACGTGTTTGGCCAGCCGAGTTCGCGGGCGCGCCGCGTTCCCGTTTCCATCAGCGTCTGCCGCAACCATCGCGTCCGATTCTTGCGGATCTGATTTTCGAGCGCCACGCCTTCCAGTTTTTTTGCGGCCGCGGGTTTTTCGAATGCGGCGCGGCGTAGCTCGCCGATTACCGCGGAGCTCTCGGCGCTGGCCTCCGTGTCGCGGATCGTGGATCGCAACTCAAGTAATTCCTTCTCCGCATCGAAGCCCGCAATATTCGCAGGAACGTAATTGGGCCTCAGAGTCTCGATGACGCGGCCGTCGCGATTGCCGGCTGCATAGCAGGTAGAAAGATGCAGAAGCGCCGCATGATCGGTCTGGCGCAAAAAGTCCAGAACATGAGTGACCGAGTCCACATTCCCGCTCAGCGCATCGCGCAGATCAGGATTGAAATCCGTCAAACCGGAGCTGTTCACGATCAAATCCAACTTGCGCGCGAGCTTCGCGGACGTGGCTTCATCCAGACCCAGCATCGGCTTGCTCAAATCGCCGTCAAGGACCTCAATGTGTTCCGCCAACAATTCATTGAACCGCGGGCCATGCTGCTTCGCCAAATTTTCGAAGACCGGCGATTCGTCAATGATTTTGCGAAAACGCGCCACCGAACTGGTGGAGCGGTGCCGCCGGATCAGTAGATAGATTGTTCCGACATCCGGAACGTCTTCGAGGAGGCTCGCGAGCCAAACTTTGCCGATGAAGCCGGTGGCGCCGGCGAGCAAAATGCTTTTGCCACGCAAAGCCTCCCGGACGGAGAGGCGTCGATTTTCTGTTTGCGCGTAAAACTGAACGATTTGAAGTTTATTCGGAACCGGCCGTCGCTCGGCGGGCCGAATTGCTCCGTCCAAGATTTCCGGATGTTCAGTAAATCCCAAGCTCGTGGCCAGCCGCGCGCGCGGCACGCGTCCGTCGGGATTGCTTCCAATAAAGCGTGCCAGTGGACCGCGCGGCCGAATCACCGGCTCGAGCAAACGCCCTGTCGCGATGCCGTCGCGAAAGTCCAGCCGATTGCACACCAGAAATTTGACGCCAAGATGCTTGGCCAGCGGAATCATCACGTGGTCCAGGCCCTGGCTCACGAGCACGATTTCTTCTCCGCGCTCCCGCGCCCTTCTCAGTTCATTTACTCCTGCTTGCTTGAGAGATGGTTTCAGCTGGTATTCGAAATGCTCTTCGCCGAGCAAATCCAGACGGTCGCGGCTCACTCCGCGCAGAACCGCATGCAAGAGGCGCGTGGCGACGGCCCTGTTTGTGAGGTAAAGAACAGGCCGGGCGATCGCCAGCGCGAGCATCGTGCCGCGGCGACCCCACCGCTCCAGGAAGCTCTGCGCGTTCCATGCAAAGAACGCAACGGGCCGGACGGCCGTCAGATTGACCAGGCTGCCTTCAATGCGCCAGAAAGTGGCATTTGCGAGGTTGGGTTTTGTTGAGTGCGCAACGCTCGCAAAGTCCAAGGACTGTTGGCTTTTTGATGGCAGGCTCATTGAACGAGAGAGGCCTTCAGAGGCTTTGAAAGTATCACTACTCTCGGCCTCGAGGCAAGGAGCGGTAGCATAAGCACCTTGTTTACTGTGTGATACGAAACGTTGCGGGAGCGTTCATGCCACCCCCTGCGCCCTCGCGACGCTAATAATTCCCAGGAGGTAGAACACGAACATTAAGCCCAGGTAGAGCTTTGCACGTGGCCTGGCGTTTTGAAATTCGTGCCATGCAAGTACGCCCCACAGCGCTGCGACCATCGGTGACGCCTGTCCAATCGCGTAAGAAGTGGCTACGCCGGTGAAGTTCGCGGCTACCAAGTTGAATACCGTGCCGACGCCCCATACGATTCCTCCGGCGAGTCCGAGCAAGTGGTCGCTGGCGGATGCGCGGAAGAAGCCGCTAATGCTCACCGGCGCGCCATTCAACGGTCGCCGCATCAGGTAAATATTGAAGACAAAGCAGGAGAGCAGCGCACCGAGGGTAAACATCACGGAAGTGCTGTACGGCGTGAGCGGGTAGCCTGCGGTGAGCGCGCGTGTGACAAACGGCGCCCATAAGCCCATCAGAATGCCGGAAATGACGCATACAACAATGCTCTTGCGCGAAATGGCGCGATTCGAGCTGCCCAGGGCCGCGTAAGCTTTGCCGTCGAGAATCACAGCGACGACCGCAAACAGAACGCCCAAGCCCAGCAGCCACGGGTTTCCCTTGGGCTGCAGCTCGTAACTGAGCACGACCCCAACGACCAGGGCGATGCCAATTGAGACGGGAAAAGCGATGGCGAGTCCAGCCATGTCGATTCCGGCGACGAGCAGGAGATTCGCGAGATTGAATACCGCGCCGCCGATGAGGGCCGAGACGATGTTCGAGCGGCGGGCCAGGTGGAGATTCGCGCTAAAGGCCGAAGCGCCGCCATGGAGGCTGCCCATGGTGAGAGCTAGGACAAGAGAGGTGAGGAAAATTCCGACGGCGTAGTCCCAATAGAAAAGCTCGAAGCGGTAATTCTTGACGCCTTTGTAGGTGTTGGCCCAGGAGCCCCAGCAAATCGTGCTGGCGATTACCATGAGCAGGGCGATCGAGAAACTATGAGGAGTGAACATTTTTTCGGCTGCGCGGCGTCACATGGTTGCGGCGGCGGCAGGCCGCTGTTCGCGAATGAAGGAAACGACTTCGTTGTACCGCGACATGGCACGCGCACCGACTTTTGTGCAGCACAAAGCCGCGCAGGCGTTCGCGAATGCGCCGACGCGCTCGAGGTCCCATTTTTGCAGCAGTCCGTAGGACAGGCCGCCCATAAAAGCGTCGCCCGCGCCGGTAGTGTCGACGGGCTTTACCGTGAATGCTGGGACGTGAACGATTTGGTCTTTGCTGGCGAGAAGGCAGCCGTTCGCGCCCATGGTGATGGCCACGATGCTCGGTCCCATCTTCAGAAGTTTCCGCGCCATGCGCTCGCGGTCTTCTTCGCCCGTAAATTCGAGCGCGGCGGCTTTGCAGGGCTTCAGAACGTCGACGAATTTGAGCGCGGCGGCGAGCTCGTCCTGCGTGCCCAGATTGCATTGGCAAAAAAAATTCGGCGAGACATCGAGATCGAAAAGAACACGCACGCCGCCATCGCGCGCCACTTGCATGGCTTCGCGCAGCGGCAGCAGCGGAAGCTGCGATGCTTCGGTGTGGAAATGCTTGGCTTTCTTGATATGCGGCGCGAATCGCGTGTGCACTTGGTGCACGCTGATTTTTCCCGTGACGTTCGGGAACATGTAAATGCAGCGCTCGCCTTCCGCGTCGACGGGGATCCACGTGAGCGATGAGAGTTCACCTTTGACGACTTCGATTCCGGAGATGTCCATGCCGTCGTCGAGAAATGCTTTCTCGATGATGCGACCGTTGTCGTCGTCGCCGAGAAGGCCCAGCCACCCGGCTGTGGCGCCCAAGCGCGCCACCTGCGTCAAATTGTTTGCGGTGACGCCGCCGGCGTGAATTTCCAGGCGTTTGGCGTTCGTTTTTTCCTCAGGACCGAGCAGGCGCGGCACAAGGGCGAAGAAATCGACTGTGCAGCTGCCGATCCCGACTACTTGGGCGTCAGTCATGGATGGCCCTCTTGGACTTGGTTTCGTTCTGGATGAGGCGCCAAGGGTTCGCGCTGCTTATAGTTCCCTCGACGGCTGGTGTCAAGCAGGAAGGGGAAGTTCGGCAGCGGGGCTATGAGAAATTGTAGATTGGCATAATCGGGACCCAGAAAAACCGCATTTTTGTCCCGATTAGAAAGGGGTGCGGTTGTTTGTTTTGTGTAAGTTAGATGTGATCCTAATGTGTTTATTGTCCGATTAAAAAAATCATAGATTTGGGTAGAAAAGTTACGATGGGTGGGGAAAGAGAAGCTCAGGCGGAGGGGAAACTCCACCGGGAGGTCCTTGAAGAGGTGCGAGCCGCGAAGCGGCAAATTCTAACCATAAGGTACTCATATATCATGAGTTAACGGGTTTGTCAATGGTATTTTGCCGGGGGCCGCGCCGCTTTAGAACGTAAAGACCCACCTTTTGCGAAAAACGCCCTGACAAGCAGCGTCGGGGTAAACGCCGGAGGGGCCGCAGAAAGGTCAGATCAGAGGCGAGGCAGCGCTCACGCAGGTTGTTCCGGATTTGGCGCTGACTCTGACGTTTCTTTTTTGGGAGTCTTAAAGTAGAGCCAGCGCAACAAAAGATACCATACCAGTAGAACCCCAAGAGACTTAGCCAACTCGGGCAGTGCGTCCTCGAAAGGAAATCCTGTTTGAGCTGCGTGGGACAGGATTTCCCGATATTGTTTTTGTTCAACCCAGCCTGCGATGGGCGCAGCAAAGACATTCACGAACAGCAGAATGCCTTGTGCGAGCAGGTATCCCAGTGCGATTGCGCCAACGAAGCTTTCCACGAGCGCCCGCTTCAAGCCTCTAAACACGGTTCCTCCTCGCGAACTCTGGGCCGTACCTTTTCAGACTGGCTATTGGGCCGACTCCATAGACCCAACGAGAAAGCAGCCATGCAGCAGCAAGATTGATGCACGCCTCAAATAGACCAAACAACGTGACGATCAAAGCGATGCGGTCGGTGAAAGAGGGCGTAGGCGAATGGTACGGCAAGCCCCCGATCGCTATGGCCGTGACCAAAAAATCCACGGCGTCGGACAGCGGCTGCGCTAGAGCATGGACTAGCAAATCAAGAGAGAAAAAAAGGAGTACGGCGATAGCCACAGCTGCGATGTGCGACACCGCCAAAGTTTCGCGAAGGGATTTCACGGTTTCACCGCTAGCGGGCATTTTCTCAGGCTGGTGTGACTCACACAAAGGAAATTCTGGGCAAGGGCAGCGGCAAGCTACGGATGCACGGAACGTGCTGGCGTAGGGCGGGACATGAGGGAAACAAATTCGCGGTAGAACTTCGCGGTGTCGAGGTCCACGTTCACGGTGACAGGCTGGGCGGACTGAAAGGCCGCAGAACCTCCAAGTTCGGGAGGCCCTGCGCTACCGGAGCCGAGGATGGGTTGGTTGCCGGGGGACCACGAGAGCGTGTCGCCATAAGTGGCGCCGTGGTCGATGGACACATCGAGATAAAGGTGCTCGGTGCGCGTGATGATGGAGGGATCGAGCCAGGAGATGGCGGCGAGTTCGTCCCACATGTATTCCGGGTCGGCGTATTTCGCGATGTACTGAGCGACGGGCGTATTCGCTTTAGCGATTTCGGCGATCATTTGTTTGGTGAGGCGCGTCTTGATGGAAATGTCGACGGGCGTGTCGGTGATTTTCGCCCAGGACGCGTGCAGGACGGCGTGAGTGGCTTCCGGGTCCATCCAGAAATTGAATTCGCGGCGCGGATTGAGGCGAAACTCGGGATCGGTGGTTTGGGGATTGATGCTCCCGCCCATGACGACGAGCTGCTCCGCGAGCTCGGCGAAATGCGGGTCGATTGTTATGGCAAGCGCCAGATCCGTCAGCGGGCCGGCGGCGACGATGGTGACCTGGTGCGGGTAGAGATGCACCATCCGGATCATGAAATGCGCGGCGTCTTCGGGGGAGGGTTTTGTGTGCGGAGCGCCTTCGATGAGCAGCGGGATCTCAAATGGGCCATGGACTTTGCCCCAGTTCCAAGCGCCCTGATAGACCACTTTGCCGTAGAGCGTTTCCCAGTGAGCGATGAATTGCGGGCTGTTGTCGAGAGGGAAGACGGCGCCGGGGACGACGCGGATGTCAGTGCGTCCGATGATTTCGAGAGTGCGGAGGGTATGCGCGACTTCTTCGTCGCGCCAGGCGTCTCCGGTGACGACGGTGATGCCGAGGACTTGCGCCTGTGAGGATTGGATGAGCGCGAGGATGGCTTGCTGGTCGGTGGTGGCGGGGCCGCGCGCGTCCTGGTCGATGATGACTTTGCGTGGGGCCTGGGCGCGAGCAAAGGCAGCAACGAAAAATAGTGCTGCGAAGAGTGTGAGCAAACGCGTGCGCGCCATGCGTGCCATTCTACACTTACAGAGAGAAAAGCCGCAGCGACTCTACCTCAGAGATCGTTAAGAAAGATCGAGAGGCTTCGACCCAACTCCGCGAACTTTGCGACCAACTTGCGCGAACCAATCAGCCGTTGAGGAACACACCAGCGGAGTACACGCCCCTTGCCTCGTGATAAAATCGTTGTAGCGCACAGGGCGCATCCGGTCCGCGGAAAGGACAGAAGTCCACCTGATTGCAAAAATTCGTTTTCACGAACTAACTTTCTGCCCATAAAACGCGGACCTCGGGCATACGAAAGGAAGTTCGTCATGCCAGTAAGACGCCTGCCATCGAACGCCAATCTCGATCATCTTAGGTATCAAGCGAAAGACTTGCTCAAGGATCATGCCGCCCGCAGCCCGGAAGCGGCACAGCTGATTCGTGAATTCCATCCCCGTTTCAGCCGCGCCATGGATCCTGAAATCTTCAACGCGCGGCTCAGCCTCAGTGACGCGCAGCTTACCATCGCTCGCGAGTATGGATTTCCGAGCTGGACGAGGCTGAAGCGGCATATTGAAAAACCAACGCTCTCGGATCGATTGGATTTGCCGCATCAGCAGCGAATTGAAAATGCAACATTTCGTCGTGCCGTGGACCTCCTCGATGCTGGCGACGTTGCCGGTTTGCGTGCGCACTTGGATGAACATCCGGATCTTGTGCATCAGCACGTCGTTTTCGAAGGTGGAAACTACTTTCAGAATCCGACGCTGTTGGAATTCGTCGCGGAAAATCCGATTCGCCACGGCACTCTGCCGGCGAACATCGTTGAAGTAACCAAGGTCATTCTCGATGCCGGCCCGAGCCAATCCGCTCGGGATGAGACGCTCATGCTCGTTTCGACTGGGAGCGTGCCGCGTGAATGTCGCTTGCAACTTCCGTTAATCGATCTCCTGTGCGATCACGGAGCGGATCCCAACAGCGCTGTACGCGCAGCCGCTTTACACGGAGAGTTTGAGGCGGTAAGAGCCTTGATTGGGCGCGGTGCTCGCATGGATTTGCCCGTGGCAGCGGCCCTGGGGCGCATAGAGGATGCTCGCCGGTTGCTCGCAGATGCCAGCCGCCAGGACCGCCATTTGGCGCTCACTTCGGCGGCGGATTTTGGTCATGTCGAGATCGTTCGATTGTTGCTTGACGCGGGCGAAGATCCAAACCGATATAACCCGGTCGGAGGCCACTCCCACACAACGCCGCTGCACCAAGCTGCCGGGGGTGGCCACGAGGAAGTAGTCCGGCTCCTCGTCGAACGCGGCGCAAGATTGGACATGAAGGATATCCTCTGGCGCGCTACTCCTGCCGATTGGGCGAGACATGCAGAAAGGATAGAGATTGAGGCATATCTTCGTCACAAGATGGAGAAGGAGAAGCGGAAATAGAACGGCCTTACTGAGTTCGAAACGAACAAAAGGGCTATCGTCCCAAACAAACTAGGAGGATTTGCGTTGGAGGAGGGAATAGCAGACGGGCATAAGCAAAAGCGTGATGAAGGTGGAAAGAGTCAGGCCGCCGATGACGGCGAGGGCGAGAGGCTTCTGCAATTCCGCACCGGAGCCGAGGCCGAGAGCGAGCGGGAGCAGGCCGAAGAGCGTGGCGAGCGTAGTCATCAGGATCGGACGGATGCGGATTTTGCCGGCTTCGACAAGCGCGTCGAAGAGCGGCATTTTTTCTTCTTCCCAAAGTTTGTGAACGTATTCGAAGAGGATGATTCCGTTTTTCACGACGAGACCGACCATCAGGATGATTCCCATGAAGGAAGAGACGTTGAGTGCGGTGCCCGTGGCGAGAAGCATGGCGAAGACGCCGAGAAGAGACAAGGGCGCGGCGGAAATGATGATCAGCGACGGCGCGAATGAGCGGAATTGGATGACGAGGACGATGAAGATGGCGCCGAGCGCGAGAAACAATACGAAAAGCAAATCGTGGAAGGCAGCTTGCTGGCTTTCGTACTGGCCGCCGATTTCGTAAGTGTAGCCGACGGGAAGCCGCACGGAGCTCATCACTTTTTTAACGTCGTTGACGACGCTGCCAAGGTCGCGATTTTCCAGCTCGCCGGTCATGGAAATCATCAGGCGCTGATTTTCACGTTCGAGCGTGCTTTCGCCCTGGACTTGATGCACGTTGGCGAGGGCGGAGAGTGGGACGGTTTGCTTGCTGGGCGTGATGATGGGGAATTGCACCACGTCGTTGTAATTCATGCGGAACGAATCGGGGAAGCGCACGCGAACGGGAATGGTGCGGTCGGATTCGCGGAGGTCGGTCTTGGTGTCGCCGAGCAAACCGTCGCTGACTTGCTGCGCGATGTCGGCGGGAGTCATGCCGGCGCGGCCGGCGGCGGTGGTGTTGATATCGAAAACGATTTGGGGATTGCCTTTTTCGATGGACTTGAAATCCGCGAAGCCGGGAATGGCTTGGAGTTTGGGGCCGATGGAGTCGGAGAGATTTTCGAGCCCGGCGATGTCGCTGCCGAAGATTTTGACTTCGATGGGCTCGGGCGTGCCTTCGAGGTCGCCGAGCATGTCCTGCAGAATTTGCGAGAACTCGACGTCGAGTCCAGGAATGTTTGCGGCGATCTGGTGGCGCAGGTCGTCGATTACTTCGTCGATGCTTCGCTTGCGCTGCGATTGCGGCTTCAGCTTCACCAAAATGTCGCCTTTGGTTTGTTGGGTGACGTACAAGCCCATCTCCGCGCCGGTGCGCCGCGAAAACGATTGAACTTCCGGCAGCGCGGCCAATCGTTTCTCGATCTTCTCCACAAGGGTGTTGGTTTCGTTCAGCGACGTTCCCGGCGGCGAGAGGTAGTCGAGAACGAAGCCGCCTTCGTCCATCTCCGGCAAAAATCCGGTATCGAGCTTGGTGTAAAAGAACACAGCCAGGCCCACGCAAGCAAGCGCCGCCACGGCGACGACTTTGCGGCGCCGCAGCGACCAGCGAACGGCTCTTTCGTAGCCGCGATTTATCGGTGCGATGAGTTTTTCGGACCTGCCTTTGTGCGTGCGTGCGGAAAGGAAACGCAGCGAGAAAAGCGGAATGATGGTCAACGCGAAGATGAGCGAAAGGAGAACGGAGATCCCGAGCGTCAGGCAGAGCGCGGTGAAAAACTCGCCGGTGACGCCGGTCAGCAAACTCAACGGCAGGAAAACGACCAGCGTCGTGGCCGTCGAGCCAATCACAGCGCCGAGCAGTTCTCTCACGCCTTTTTCCGCGGCTTCCTCGGGCGGTTCGCCGAGGCCGAGGTGACGGTAAATGTTTTCGATGATGACCACGGCGTCGTCGATGATCAAGCCGATGGCGATAGCAATTCCGCCAAGGGACATCAGATTGAGCGTGCCACCGAGCTCCTTGAGAAAGAAAAAGGTCCCGATCACCGAGAGAGGCAATGAGGTGGCGGCGACGAGCGTGGTGCGCCAGTCGCGGAGGAAAAGATACAGAATTACGATGGCGAGAAAAGCGCCGATGAGAATGGCGTCGCGGACGTTGTGGATGGATTCGGAAACGAATTCCGCGAGATCGTAAACGATCGACAGCCGCAGAGTGCTCGGAATCGCGGAGCCGAAATTCCGGATCATTGCTTTCACTTGCTTGCTTACCTGCAGGATATCTCCGTCGATTTGACGCGTGATATTGATCAAGGCCGCAGGGCGGCCGTTGCCGGTGATCAGCATCACCGGGTCGGCGACGCCGTCGCGCACGGTAGCGATGTCGCTCAATCGAACCGGGGCCTGGTCTTGTGTCGCGATGGTTGCGTTGCGAACGTCGTCGAGGCTGTGAAATTGACCGTCGGTCAGAATTTGGTATTGCAGGTAGTCTTTCGGGAGGCGGCCGACGGCGGTGACCTGATTCGTTTCCGCGAGTTCCGTAGCCACGTCGTCGAGGGTGAGGCGGTGCGCAAGTAGTTTCTGCGGATCCGCGATCACAGACACTTCGCGCTGGTCGGTGGCCTGCACTTCCACTTGTCCCACGCCCTGGACGCGCGTGAACAGCGGCCGCAAATCGTAATACGCGTAGTCGTAGAGGTCGGCGTCCGGCACATTTCCGTTCAAAATCACGCTCAGCACGGGATAAACGGTCGGCGATTCCCATTCCACTTCCGCTTCGGTGTCCGAGGGCAACTCGCCTTTCACTTCGCTGACGCGGCCCTGGACAAGCTGCAAGGCGTACTTCATGTCCATGCCGGAATTGAACAGGACGCCGATTTCGGACGCACCACGAATCGTTTTGAACGGACGCGATTGACGCCCTGCACGCCGCTCATCGATTCTTCGAGCGGACGGGTCACCGAAAGCAGCATGGCTTGCGGCGACAAATCACCCGAGTGCACGAGAATCATAATGCGCGGAAAATCCAGATTCGGATAGATATTGCTCGGCAGAACGAAGAAGGAATACGCGCCGGCAATGGTGAGAAATGCAGTGAGCAGATAGACGGCGTAGCGATTGTTCCCACAGACTCGGACGATGTTCATGATTTGACTTTGATTTGTGCAGTGTCGCCGAGGCCGTAGCCGCCGGTCAGAATCACGGTATCGCCTTCCTTCACGCCGGAAAGAATCTCGACACGGTCGCGGGTTTCAATTCCGACTTTCACGTCGACGGCTTTCGCGGTGTCGCCCTGGACTTCGTAGACCTGCGTCTGGCCGGCTTCGTCGTGGTAAATCGATTGCGGCGGCACAGTGAGGGCGCCGGCGTGCGTTTGCACGGGCACTTGGGCGTTCAAATACATTCCGAGTTTCAGAGCGCCTCCGGGATTTGCGATGCGAATGCGAATGTTGCCCACGTCGGTGGCGGGATCAACCGCGGGCGAGATGGCGATGATTCTTCCGTCGAAGGTTTTGCCGGAGAAAGCTTCGCTGGCGATGGGAATCGCTTGGCCGACGTGAATTCTGCTGAGATAGAGCGCAGACAAGCTGCCGGAAAGCTCGACTTGGCTAATGTTCGCCACTTCGATGATGGGCTGCGCGCCGGTTCCGTCCACTTGTTCGCCGATGCTGACGTATCGTTTGGCGACGACGCCGTTGAGCGGAGAAATTATTTTTGTGCGCTCGAGCTGGAGGCTGGCCGTTTCCTCCGCCGCTCTGGCCTGGAGTTGCGCCGCTTCGGCGACGCTCAATTGCGTTTTGGCGTCCTCCAAATCTTTTCCGGCTACGATTCCGCGCTGGAAAAGCGTTTGATTGCGCTTGAGATTCTGCTGCGCGTTTTGCAGAGTCGCTTCGGCTTGCGCGGATGCGGCTTGCGCCTGGCGAAACTGGTCTTCATAAGTGTGGCTGTCGATGGTCGCGAGAACTTCACCGTCATGCACGTGGTCACCTTCGGCGACGCTGAGAGTGGTGATTCGCCCGGCGACCAGCGCGCTGAGCTTCACGTCTTCATTCGGAGGGGCCACAACATTGCCGCTGACCGTGGCGGTTTGTTGCACGCTGGCGCGCGTGACTTTGGTGACAGTGACTTCGGCGACCACTTGCGCGGAGTCTTCGTCGCTGGCTTCTTTTGCGCATCCGCAGACCAGCGCGGCCGATGCGATCGTAAGAGCCACGATGAAGGCGCAATTCAAGGAGGTGCGTCGGGTCCTCGGTGCAGGCGGCCGTTTTCGGCGCTTTATTTTCACGCTCATCTCCATGCTCATTTAGTCGAGGGGCGTCCCGACGATCTCTTCCAATTGTGCAAATGCCTGCTGAACTGCGAAAAGGCTCAGCAAGTATTCTTGTTTCACGGCTTGCACATTTTTTTGCGCGTCGAGCACGAAAAGAATGTTTGCTTTTCCGGCGCGATAGCTTTCCTCGGCGAGCTCTTCGAGCTTGTCGGCGGCGGGGACGAGAGATTCCTTGTAGAGCCGCGCCTGTGCCTCGCGCGAATCCAACTCCAGATACGCCGACTCCACGTGGCCCTCCACGGTGTGCCGCATCGCCTCGCCCTGCGCTTCGAGCGCCACCAGGCTCGCCGAGGACTCGGCGATCTCGCCTTGATATCGCGAGAAAATGGGCAACTCCATACTGAATTGGCTTCTCGGGCCGTATCGGAAATCGTGCGGCGAATTGAAATCCATGCCGAGCTGCACGTCCGCGTTGGGAATGCGGTCGGCTTGATAGAGGGCGCGCTGGCTCTGTTCGACCCTTATTCCTTGCGCGATTTTTTGCAGTTCCGCGTTTGCGATAAGGGTGCGAGCCAGCAGCGAATCAAGCGCCGGCTCCGCCGGCAAATCGGCGAGAGAACTCACCAAGTCCCAATCCGTGGCCGCCGGCTCGCCGAGCAGGATGTTCAGCTCGTTCAGTGCGACTTTCTCCTCTTTCTGCGCCACTTGATAGTCGGCCTGCGCCTGCGATACCACAAGGTCGGCCTGAAACACTTCCAACTGGGGGACGTCGCCAGCGTGGAAGCGCGCGTCGGCGATGTCGTGCAGGCGCTGGGCCCGGTTGAGCGCGTCATTTTTTTCCGCGGTGATGCTGCGCGCGAGCGCCAGCGCGAAAAACGCGTCGCGCACGTCTTGGCGTAACTGTTTTTCGAGCGCCGAGATGTCGTCGTCGGTCAGCGCGCCCTCGGCGCGCGCCAGTTCGATTCGGCGCTTCCGCTTAGAGCCAAGTTCGACGGGCACGTCGAAAAAAACGCCTTCGTGCGGCTCATCCCGGAGCACCGTAAAATTGCCGGTGGGATTCGGGCGCTCCTTGGCGATTTGAACGCCCGCGTTCGCGACGGCATGTTGCGCGCGCGCGGCAATCAGGTCGAGATTTTGCCGTTCGGCCATTTGTAATGCACCCGCCATCGTCAGTTTCTGGGGTTGTTGGGCGAAGACGGGCACCGCGGCGAAAATGAGCAGGAAAAGCGCCAGGGACGCGACGCCGGCCGCGTTCCTTCTAGCGGCGTGGAGGCAAGAGAAGATGTCTTTTAGCATGCAAGTGCAATTTTATGCGCGGCTCGCGCTGCAAACCTGAAGCAAGAATTAATTTTTGTTTAGTTTCTTGCAGGTGACGATTCGGCAGTGCGCGGCAGGGAGATAGTGAAGGTGGAACCTGCGCCGGGCTGGCTTACGCACTCGATGGAACCGCCCTGCGCGCGAACAATTGCCTGCGCGATGGCGAGGCCCAGACCGCCGCTTTGCGCTTCCGTGGCTTCCATCTGCGGCACGCGATAAAAGCGCTCGAAGATATGCGGCAAATGCTCGGCGGGAATGCCGACGCCCTGGTCAGCGAATTGCACTTGAATGTTCCCGTTCGAGACGGCCATCCCGACGCGGATCGCGCCGGCGCGGGCAGAATACTTCAGCGAATTGTCGAGGAAGATCAAGAAAAGCTGGCGCAAGAAAGCCTCGTCACCAGTGTAGGAAACTTCTTCGGAGAGCCGCCGGTCGATGCGGATGCCTTTATTGCGCGCGCGGGGAGTGACCAGAGCGCAGGCCTCTTCGAGAGTTTCGTTCAAATAGAGCGGCTCGCGGGCCAGGCGCAGTTGACCGGCGTCGGCGATGGCCAGAGTGAAGAGGCCCTCGACGATGCGGCTGAGCTTCTTTAGTTCACTTTCGATGACTTCGAGGGCTTTGTGATATTCGGCGGGCGCGCGCGGCTCTTTCAGCAGCAGCTCGGTTTCTCCCTGAAGAACGGAAAGAGGCGTGCGCAGCTCGTGCGACGCGTCGGAGACGAATTGCCGCAGTTGGCCGACGGCGCCTTCCATGCAGACGAAAAGCTTGTTGAATGCATCGGCGAGGCGGCCAAGTTCGTCGTCACGATCGGCAACCGCGAGTGGCAAGCTATCGCGCGGCGTGCGCGCGGGCAGCGCTCCGGGCCCCGCAGACTTGACGCGCTCGGCCATTTGGGAAGTTTCGTGCGTCAGTTGGGTGATGGGCTCGAGGCTGCGGCCCACGTACCACGCAGCAACCGCGCCGACGATCAGCAGGCTGCAAGGGAAGAGCACGAAGAGCAAGTTGCGAAAGCGCGCGAGGATTTGGTCGGTATCGCGCGTGGGCATTGCGAGGAGCAGCGTTTCCTGCGCGTTTCCGTGATGAACGGGCGTGGAGTGGACGCGCAAGCGTCCGAGTGCGGGGTCGCGAATCGTCAGAGGATTTCGCGAACTCTCCGTCCAGGCAATGGCGTGGCCGTTCAGGTTCTTGGAAATCGCGATGACGTTGCCAGAGGCGCCGACGGTTTCGAAATATTCTCCGGGGATGTCCATGACGACGATGTCTGCGTCGTCGGGATCGGAGCTCAGATCGGCGGCGAGGAGGCCGGCGGCTTCGTCCATGCGGCGGTCCAACTGCGTACGAACCACGCTTCGCGAAGCAAAATAAAACGCGGTATACGAGGCGAGCAACAGCACGCCGACGACGATGCAGAAGAGCAGCATCATGCGCCAGCGCAAAGAGAGTGCGTGCTTCACGATTCTGTGCCCAGGCGGTAGCCGACGCCGCGCAGCGTGTGCACGAGTTTTACGGCGTGGCCCTGGTCGATTTTCTGGCGCAGACGATTGATGTAGACGTCGACCAGATTCGTTTCGCTATCGAAATGACTGTCCCATACGTGCTCGATGATTTCGCTGCGCGTAACGCTCTCGGGCGCCCGCAGGAGCAGCAGCTCAAGCAGAGCGAATTCCTTGGAGGTCAGCGGCACGTTGCCGGCGCCACGGTTGACGCTGCGCCGGTGGCGGTCCAGCTCCAAATCGCCGCAGCGCAATTTGGCCTCGCCGCGGCGGAATCCTCGGCGTACCAGCGCGCGCACGCGCGCCTGCAGCTCCGCGAGCGCAAAGGGCTTGGTCAAGTAGTCGTCGGCGCCGGCGTCGAGGCCCTCGACTCGCTGCTCGACAAGGCCGCGCGCGGTGAGCATGAGGATCGGAGACTGAATTTCTTCGCGCCGTAATTTGCGGCACAACTCGATGCCGGTGATTCCGGGCAAACGTACATCCAGGAGAATGGCATCGTAGGAATTTTCGGACGCGAGGCGGAATCCGTCTTCGCCGGTGGGAGCCACGTCCACCGCGTACGCATTTTCGCGCAGCGCGCGAGCAACGAAGCTCGCTACCTTGCGTTCGTCTTCAACGAGCAGGATGCGCATGTCGATTCGTTCCCGAAATTATACGGCAGGAACGGGAGAATGGCGTTGCTGGGCGTCATGACCAAGGCAAGATTCATTTTTCCGCAAAACGGGTCGCGCGCAAGCGCGTCTGAATCACGCGCAGTATGGAATCGCGCGAGATCATGCCGATGATGTGGCTTTCTTGGAGCACGGGCATCTGATTGACGTCCTCGCTCTGCATGCGTTCGAGGACGCCCATGACCGGCTCGCTCGGCGATACCCAGTGAATTCCGTTCTGCGGGACCATGGCCGCCTGGATCGACGTATTCGCCCATTCATCGCGCGGGAAAAGTTGCACGCGATGCAGGGTGACCAGGCCCACGGCCATGCCGTTGCCCGTGACGACGTGGCAGCGACGACCCGTGCGCAGCACCTCTTGAACGTAAGTTTCCAGCGAAATATCGCGCGCGACGGTGGGCACGTCTGGCGACATGACGTCCGCGGCGCTGAGGCCCGCGAGGGTGTTGCGGACCGCAACTTGCGTGTAAGTCTCCTGGGCGGCTGAGAGAAGAAACCAGCCGATGAACGCTAGCCAGAGACCTCCAAACCATCCGCCCAAGAAGCGGGATACCTCACTGTCTCGCTGGATAATGGCCCAGATTCCCAGCATAATCATTAAATACGCAATGAATTGCCCGCTGCGCGAGGCAATGCGGCTGGCCTTGTCGAAATTTCCGGTGATGCCCCAGACGATGGCGCGGAGGACGCGGCCTCCATCCATCGGAAATCCGGGAACGAGATTGAAGGCCCCCAGAAGGAAGTTAAGAAGGCTCAGCCAAGAGCATACGCTGTGGACCATCCCGCCTTGAGGAACGAACGTTTCAATCAGAAGGAATATGCCGCCCAGCAGGAAACTGGAAAGCGGGCCGGCGACGGCGATGTTGAATTCCTGTTTGGCGCTTTCGGCTTCGCGGGAGATGCTGGAGAGTCCGCCGAAGACAAAAAGGGTGATCGAGTGCACCGGGATCTTGTAGAGCATCGCAACAATGCTGTGGCCGAGTTCGTGGAAGATGATGGAGCCACAATAAATGACGCTGATCGCAATGCCCAGCAGCCAGCATTGCGCCAGATTCCAGCCGGGGTGCTGCGCTTTGAATTGCGCCGCGAGCGGAAACGTTATGAGCGCGAACATGATGAACCAGGTGGCATGCAGATAGACGGGGATTCCGAAGATACTGCCGATGCGGAGCCCGGGTTGGGGTTGCGTTGCCATCGCGCGCAAATTCCTCAAGTTCAATTATAACGAAGACTCCACAGCGCGGCGCGGAGTTTCACGGGCAGGAAGGACGCGTCGTGCGGTGCATCAGATAGGAGGCTGGAGTTCTTAAGCGGCGGTAGCGGGAAAGAGTTTAGCTAGCGCAAGGTGAGTCGGCAGGTAAATCAGAATCACGAGTCCTATCCACATGAGCGTGACATGGACCGGCGCAGGGCCCCACGCGCGATGCGCGAGCGGATCGCGAAACACATAGTTGATATTCATGGCCGGACTGGCGAAACGCGCGGCGATCATGGCCCCAGCGGCGATCGCCGATTGTAGCAGCCAGCCGCGCCGGTCGTATCCCGTTTGCTTGAGGGACCAAAGAAGCAGAATCGGCCAGACAACGTGAAAGAGCGACAACAGGCGCACCCATAGCGGATAGTGCGGGCCCCACATGTATTCGGTTCCCCCCATCAAGCTGTGGCCTGCAAAGAGCCGCCACGCCGCGTCCAGATCCCACAGTAAATCGGCCACGATTGATGAGACGGCCTGGCTCGAAAGCAGCAGAGGATTGCTCCACCAGAGTCCGGCGCAAGTGAGGATTACGGCGATGTCGCAAACGTGAAGAAAATTTTGCAGGCCCCAGGTGCGCCAATAGGCGGGAATCCATACGGCTATCCAGATCAGGCTGGCCCAACGCACCCACGGCGGGAATTTGAATGTATGGATGGGTTCGGACATCTTTGCGCCGGGGCGTATCGTATCAGACGTGAGGATTTATGGGCGTTTTGCGAAAGCAGCGAGAGGAAATTCGGCGCTGGCTGTGCGGCCATGCGAAAATAAAGCGATGAGTTCGGTGGTAGTCGCTGGAGGGATAGTGCTGGGAGGCGCGGCGGTTGCCGCGTGGGGCGCAGTGTACCCTGGCGCGCAGGTTTTTGGCCGCACATTGCGCATCACCGGCGAGGCTTCGACACTGGCGCTGACCTTTGATGACGGCCCGAATCCAGCCGTTACTCCGGCTTTGCTCGATTTGCTGGAGCTTCACGGCGCGCACGCGACATTTTTCTTGATGGGGAGTCATGTGCGCGCTTTTCCGGCGCTCACGCGGGAAATTGCCGCTCGCGGGCACGCGATTGGAAATCACACCGAGACGCATCCGAATCTGATCTTCATGTCTGCAAGGAAATTGCAGGACGAACTCGATCGCTGCCAGGAAGCGATTGAATCCGCCGCTGCGTATCGGCCGCGCTGGGTGAGGCCGCCATTTGGTTTTCGCGGGCCGGGGCTCAGCGGAGTGGTTCGCCGGCTGGGATACTCCGGCATCGCCATGTGGTCAAAACTAGTGGGCGACTGGCGGCCGCAGACGGCTGAACCGGTGATTCGCCGCTTGCGGCGCGCCGGTGGCGGCGATATTGTGCTGATGCACGACGGCGACCATCGATTGCTCGAAGGCGATCGGCATCACACCGTTGCAGCGCTGGCGTACTGGTTGCCGCGATGGAAGGACGCCGGGCTCAAATTTGTAACAGTGGATGGCATTGATCCATCGCTTGCCCGTTTCTGGGATGCTGCCGGCCAGAAGGCAAGCTGACAAGGCAGGAATACATTGGACGATAGACGATTTTACGACGAGAAAGATGAGACCAAGCAGATCCCGCTGAAGTGTCCGCATTGCCGGGAGGAAAATACTTATCCCGTTCGCTGGAAAATGCGCACGAAGAAAGCCCAGTTGCCGGGCGGCGCCAACGAAGAGGATCGCAAGCAGTTTGCGAAGGCTCGCTCGTACATGGTTCGCGTGGACGATATGGTGGCGTGCCGGAACATCCGCTGCCGCAAGCGCTTCGATTTGACAGGCCAGACGGTGATTCTGGTCTAGCGCGAAACCAAGCTGCGTTCGTCGGGTATCAAATCTCCGGATACAAATCGAAGAAGGCGTCGAGCGACTGCTTGAGGGCTTGCTCGATTTGCTCCTTGCTGCCTTCAATCAGATGCATGGTCACGCGGCCATTGCGGCCGTCTTTGAGCTGAACGGTGGCTTCGCCGACGGATGCCAAGTCCGTGGCAGGGAAAAGCCTCATTCCGTAAACGAGAGCAAGATTCGCCATCCAAAATCCTCCTGCGCAGCCGTGTCAAGTCTGCGGCGGCCCGTAAGGACAGAGTATGCGCGGCTGCGGCGTGAGTCAAACCGCGCGCGCCTAAGCGACTGCGTGTTATTGACACGGTTGCTTGGGCGGAGCATCCTTAATGCAGCCTGAAACATCGGATTAGCCGATGCCTTTGCGAGGTGCCGAATGAAACTCCACACGGCCTCGAAACTTTCGATTCTTTGCGTGGTAGGGTTGGCGCCTGCGCCGTTCGCGCGCGCGCAATCGGCGACTCCTCCGGCGCAGCAATCGTCTCAACAATCGTCCGGGAGCGCGGCGGCAACGGCGACTCCGGCGGCCAGTGCGGCAACTCCTGAACTGAAAAGCGCGGCGCCCGCGACGGCTGCTCAATCCGGCAAATACATTCAAGTTCCGACCGGAACGCGCCTTCCACTGGTGCTGCACAACGCGATTTCGACGCGCAGCGCGCGTCCCGGCGACTCGGTCTATCTGGAGACGCTTTTCCCAATCTTGATCGACGAGCGGATCGTGATTCCGGCGGGATCGTACGTCAGCGGAGAAGTGACCGAATCGAAGCGAGGGAGAGGCCACGGGCAAGCGGAGATTGCGATCAAGCTGGATAACATGATTCTGCCGAATGGCTACGAAGCGCAGTTCAACGCGGTGCCGACCGATGCGGGCACGGGTGGCAAGGAAACGGTGGATCGAGAAGGCACGATCAAGGCCGACAAGAACCGGGCGGGCGACGCGAACACGGTTGTGGAAGACACAGCCGTTGGAGCGGGAGTTGGCGGAATCGCCGGCCGAAGCCCCACGGGGGCGGGAATCGGCGCGGGCCTTGGCGTGGTGGCCGGACTGATTACGGCGCATCTTAACCGCCCAGACGTAGAGCTTCCTCGCGGGACGACGCTCGACGTGATATTGAATCGCCCGCTTTATCTGCTTTCCGCGAAGATTAATTTCACGAGCCCCGGGCAGGCGTCGACGCTGGCAGGTCCGCCGCTGCGGCAACCACAGAGCGGCATTATCCCGCACTAACTACTGGCTTGCGCTGCGTGGCGCGGCAGCGAATCGCATTGGACTGAACGGTTCCAAACATTTCGACGCGCGTCCCTCGACGATCCATTCGGCGAGATGTTTTGCCGTGGCGGGCGCCAGAAGCATCCCGTTGCGATAGTGTCCCGTCGCGACAAAAAGTCCCTCGACGTCCGTCGCACCGATGATGGGCAGGTGGTCAGGCGAGTCGGGGCGAATGCCGGCCCAAGTTTCCAGCACGGGCGCATCGGCGAGAGCGGGAGCCATTTCCGTGGCGGCAGCGAGGATTTTTCGCAATCCTGCCGCGGTCGCATGCTTATCCAGCGCGCCGGGTTCGAGGGTGCTGCCGGCAACAATGCGGCCGTCTTCGCGCGGAGCCATGTAGCCGCGCTCGCAACGAAGAATCGTTCGTGGAGCGCCTGCGACGCGGCCGAATGCCACTATTTGACCTCGCACGGGAGTTGTCGGAGCCCAGGATTCTGCTCCGCCAATTTCTTTCGAGCGCCAGCCCGCCGCAATGACTACGTTTCGCGCCTCTATCCTTTCGGCGGTGCGCACCCTTAGTTCGCCAGCGTGATGCGTCTCCGTCCGCGCGGCGAGGACGCCATCGCAGCGGGCGTCGCGAGTGATGACGGAGATGACTTCGGTGTGGCCGCGAATTTCCGCTCCAATGCGCTCCGCCGCGGAGAGCGTGACGCGGGTGAGCACGCGCGGGTCAAGGTAAGCTTCGTCGGCAATCCAAAGCACGGCGCGCGTGGAAGGGCCAATCGCAGGCTCGCGGCGTCTGGCCTCGGCCAGGGGAATCGCCTCGGCTGCAATGCCCGCTTCGCGGACTTGCTTAAAGCGCTTGTCGCGCTCCACTTCGCCATTTGGTTCAAAGAAGAGCTCGAACGCGCCGTTGGGATGCAAACCCGCGGACTGGCCGGTAGCCGCTTCAATGGCGGAGACGAAGCCGGGGTACAGCCTGTAACTTTCGCAGCCGAGAGCCGCCATGCCGACGGCTTCCTGATCCGGAGCGGGCGAGACGGTGCCGGCTGCGGCCCAAGAAGCCTCGCGGCCCGGCTCTTGCCTGTCGAGCAACAGCACCGACTGGCGCAGTGTGGCAAGCTCGAACGCCAGCGCCGCGCCGATAATTCCGCCCCCGACAATGAGCGTGTCATAACTCTTCATACTGCGATTTTACCAGTAAATCGTGCGCGGAAAGGCGCGAGCCGGCTAGAGCGTCTTGAGCAGGTCGAGGGACAGCAAATAGGCTTTCTGAGAAAGATTCTTGGCGCGATCCCAATCTGACGTTTGTATGGCCTGCTGCGCCTGATCGAGAAAGCCGTGAATTTTGTCGACCATGTCCTTTTGAGTGGCGTTGAGGTTGCGACCGTCGGCGCGGTGCAGGTTTTGCTGTGCAGTTGCCACGAACTGGCTGGCCTGCTGCTGAAGCTGCGACTGATCCGATGGCGAGATCTGCGGAGAGATTTGCGGCGCGGCCGGGCGCTCGGGCTCGGATGCTGGCGGCGTGGTCTCAGGCCGCTTGGGTGTGTCGGGTTTGGGATTGAGAGCTGGCGGCGATGTTGTCGAGGCCGGATTCTTAGGAGCGGGTGTCGCCGGGGCGGGGATCGAGGCCGGCGATTTCGTAGTATCCTGCGCGGGAACCGGCGACGGCGGAACCGGTGGAACAGTTACGGGCGCGGCGGCGTGAACGTTGTTATGCGTGCAGCCGGAGCAGAAGAGCGACAACGACGCCGCTACGACGCACGTGCCGATAGCTGTGGTGGCTAGCTTCAGCATTCGTCGCATGGGCCAGATTCGAGGACGGGTTGAGTCTGGTCTCGCCATGAAATAAATGTTTCGATTCCTTTTTTTCGATTATGCGCGCTTTGCGAACGGTTCGCCATAGTCCCGGAAGGATGCCGGGACGGGAGTAACCCGAACCAGTGGCAGCTCAATCCGGAACGTGGTACCGCGTCCAACCTCCGTATCGAATTCTATCGAACCATTGTGTAGCTGCACAAATCGAAATGTGTTCGCGAGTCCCAAGCCAGTGCCGCCCTTGCGCGTGGTGAAGAAAAGCTGAAAAATCTTCCCGCGATTTTCCGGCGCGATTCCGGGCCCCGTGTCGCCCACGCGAATTTCCGCTGTGTCGGCCAGCCGGCGCAGGCTGACGAAAAGATGGCCGCCAGAGCTCATCGACTGGCACGCGTTCAGAACCAAGTTGAGTACGGCCTGTTCAATCAGGCGCTGATCCAGCTCCATCGGAGGAAACGACGCCGGAATTTCCTTTTGTAGCTCGACATGCGCGCGATCGATCGCCGGTTTTCCCGTGGCCAGCACGCCCTCGATGAGCTTGGGCAGGTCGACTTCCTCACACTCCAATTCCACGGGACGGCTAAACTCAAGAAATGTCTTTACGACGCGGTCCAGGCGGTCGATTTCCGAGTCTAACATCTTTGCGGCTTGTTGCGTCTCAGCGTCAGCAGGCAGGTTCCCCTTCAATACTTCGAGCCAAACGCGCATCGAGTTCAGTGGATTTTTCACTTCGTGGGCCACGCCGGCAGTGACACGCCCAAGGGCCGCGAGCCGCTCGGACACTTGCAGCTGAGAGCCGATTCGCTCCATGGATTCGAGGTCGCGCAACGTGACCAGCATCCCCATGCGCGCGCCATTTTCCTGGATGGCCTGGATGCTCGCTCCCACGCGGCGGGTTCCGCGTTCGCTGGAAATTTCAAGTTCGACTTGCTCGATGGCGTGCCCTGCGTCGCCCGCTCGTTCGATGTGCAAGGCCTGGGCGAGAGGATGATCGGACGGGAAAATTTCCTCGATTTTCCGCCCGAGCAAATTCTCCGAGCCGATATCCAGGAATTTCTCGGCCGACGGGCTCACCAGCACGGCACGGCCTTCCACGTTGAAAAGCAGGAGTCCGTCCTCGAGTCCGGACATGATTTGATTCATGTTTTCGCGCAAGGTGCTGAAGATTTCGCGGACGTCGCGCAATTGCTGGCCGATGCGGCTGATCTTGTTGGAGACTTGACCCAGTTCGCCAGCCTTGGTCACCGGCTCGAGGTCAAACTCGCCCGCGGAGATGCGGTCCAGTTGGGCGGAAATGCGCGACAACGGCGCCAGCGCGATCTGGCTTACGAATGCCGTAAAGAGCGTCGAAAGAATCACCGCGGCGAGCGCAACCCATGCGGCAGAACGCAGGCCGGGCCAAATTTCGTCGCGAAGAAGCGCGGAAGAAAGAGCGACATGAATCTCGCCAAACGGCTGCGCGCTAATGTTGAATGGCAGCGTCACTTCGTAGACGCGCGGGGGGCCGTTCAGAATCCGGATTTGCTGGGCGAAGGGAGCATGAACCAGCTCCGAAAGATTTGGGCGAGGCGCAACGTTCTTGCCCGGCAGCGAAGGATCGCTGGAGACCAAAGCGGCGCCGCTGCTGTCGGTCATAGTGATTTCGTAAATCGACGCGGAAAAACTCATGTCGGATTCGATCAGCGCGGATAGGCCGGGGTTCTTATCCAGGGTCTGCTGGATGTATTCGTGAATATCGTCAGGACTGGATGACGCGGGCGTTGCGCCGCGAACAGCGGCCTCGCGCAGGGCTTCCTGAGCAGCGACGAAAACTTGTTGCAAGACGAATTGCGAACGGTCGTTCGCTTGAGCAATCACTTGGCGCGTGAGCTGGGCCACATACAAGCCTGAGATCAGCGCCACGACCAACAGAACCAGCGAGGCGGTCGCCAACGTAAACTTATTTTTCAGGCTTAACGACATTTGTGCGCGAAGCCTCGTACTCCTTCAGCTTATTGTGCAGCGTCTTCAAACTGATGCCCAGCAATTCGGCCGCGCGGGTCTTGTTTTGATTGGTCGCGCTGAGAGTTTGAAGGATCAATTCGCGCTCGGCAGCCTCGACTGTAGTGCCGGGAGGGAAGCGAAGGCCGGAAAGCTCGTCCGCTTGCGCCATAGGACCTCGCGCGAAGCCCTCCGGCAGATGCTGCCGCCCAATCGATCCGTGATCGGAGGCGATAGCGGCGCGCTCCAGGACGTTGCGAAGCTCCCGCACGTTTCCCGGCCAGGGGTAAGCCTTGAACAAATCCATGACTTCGGAATTCACTCCGACCGCTTGCCGTCCATGCTTTTGGTTCATTTCGCGGAGCAATTGGTCAACCAGCGCGGGCAAATCGTCCTTGTGTTCGCGCAGAGGAGGTAAATGAATTTGAAAGACGTTGAGGCGAAAATAAAGATCCTGGCGCAAGTGCCCCTGTGCTACGGCCTGCTGCGGATCCTTGTTGGTTGCGGCGAGCACGCGCACATCGATCGGCGTTTCCACTTTGCTTCCGATTCGGCGCACTTTGTGATCTTCCAGCACGCGCAACAGCTTGGATTGGGTTGCTGCGGGCATTTCGCCGATTTCGTCCAGCAGCAGCGTGCCGCCGTCGGCCAGCTCGAAACATCCGAGCCGCCGCTCCGCCGCGCCGGTGAAGGCGCCTCTTTCGTGTCCAAAGATTTCGCTTTCCATCAAGGATTCCGGAATCGCCGCGCAATTGATAGCCACGAAAGGCTGGCTCGCGCGGGGCGAGAGCTGGTGGAGGGTACGCGCGACGATTTCCTTGCCTGTTCCCGTCTCGCCAGTAATCAGCACCGACGCCGTGGAAGGAGCGGCAGTTTCCATTTGCCTCATGACGTCGACCATGGTCTTCGACGTGCCGACCATCTCGCCCAATCGCCCCGCGTCGCGCAGTTGACGCGTGAGCGCCGCGACTTCCCTGCGGTCACGAATTTTTCCCATGGCGCGGTCCAGCAAGGAGCGCAGAACGGGCGGTTTGAGCGGCTTCTCGATGTACCAGAAGGCGCCAGCTTCAATGGCTTGCACCGCGCGCTCGTCGCTTCCCCGGCCGGTGATAATGATCACCGGCGTATCGGGCGCGCTTTCTTGGAGCTGACGCAGGAGGTCTAGGCCGTTAATGCCCGGCAATTCCACGTCCGCGAGGACCACGGCGGGCTGAAACTCGGAGAACTTCGTAATGCCGTCTTCGCCGGTGCCGACGCCCAGAACTTCGCAGCCCCATTTGCGCAAGAGCGCTTCATAGCCCTTGCGGGCGTTGTCTTCGTCCTCAACAATGAGAACGCGATGTAAGAATGTCGCCGGACTGGACATTTCATTCAATCTACCAGTCAAGCTCCAGAAAGCCAAGCGCTTGCGCTTCTCGCGGTTCACCATCTCTGACAGCGGGATTACTCTGCCGATGTACAGTTAAAAAATCGACGCTAACCGTAAATCACTGGATTATAATCGTGCGTGTTTTGGGGCCATCTGTCGCTGTAAGGCATTGGGCATTCCCGCCCCGGGGATGGCGCGGGAGTGGTGTCCTGAATCGATACGACGAGCACAAGAGCGGTGTGAGTTGGGCCGCATTTTTCCCAAGCCACTGGGGGACTGGGATGAGGAAATTGCTCTGTTTATGGGCAGCGGTCGCGATAATGCTCGCACCGCGAATTGCCCAGGCTCGCACTGGTCCGTCGCCAACCAAGAAGGTCCACCGCGCGGCAACCGCAACCAAGCACACAAAGGCGACGGCATCGCAAACGGCTTCGAGTTCCACTACGGCCGCGTCCAGCTCTGTGGCTTCCACTACGTCAGCGCCATCCCCAGCGGTATCCACTACGCCGGCGGGTAGTGCCTTCCTTATGGAAGCGGCACCTCAAGGACCCTCGCGAAATAGCGGAGGGGACGCCGTGAATGCCAATCCTGAGTGGATTCCCATGGCGGCGTTTTCGGGCGGCCTAGGCCTTTTCACGATCGATACGGGAGACACATTGCCCCGGCACGGCGCGACTTTCGAGATTGGCGCGAACAAGTTTTCTCGTGACCCGGGAAGTATTACCGTGCTCCAGCTTGGCTGGAGCGTCGGTTACGGCATCACCGACAAGCTGACCGCGTTCGTGCAATTCGACATGCACAATCACGTTCACGTCGACAATCCCGCGGAACTGAGCCTGGATTCCGGCACCGGGCCGCAGTATGGCAATACGATTTACAATACGATTGTGCCGGGCGGCCTTCCTGCCTACGTCGAAGATTATCCTTTCGCCTACACCAATAACGGCGGCATCGGCACCATCGATGCGGGAGCGAAATACGGCCTTCTTTCCGAGCGTCGCGGCGACAAGGTAAGCCTGGCGCTGAGAGGCGATCTTTTCATACCGACCAAGACGTCGATCAGCGATCTGCTGGTCAACCAGTCGCAGACCGGCGCGCTGGATTTTCAATTGGGCGCCAACCTCAGCAAGACAATCCTCAACGACGAGGTCGTGCTTACGAGCGATGTGGCTTACCGCGCGACGCGAAATCCGGCGGATGACTTCAACAACTCGCCTGCTCTCACGATCGCGGATCAAATCAACGTCGGCGCGGGCTTTCTGGCGTTTCCGCAACATCGCGTTCAAATCATGAGCGAATATACGGGCACTGTTTTCGTCGGCAGTCATACGCCGGATACTTCGTTCGGCGCTCGCGATCCCATTGATACCGTTTGGGGCGTCCGCGTTTATCTCACGCGCTTTGCCGCATTGGATGTGGGCTACCGGTACATGCTCAATCTTCAGGACGTGGTGGACCGCAATGGCTTCGTGGTGAAGCTCGGCGCGGGCTACTGGTCCGAGAAGATCACTCGGCTCCCGACGGTTTCGATCGAGCTGACCGTTGACCCAACCTCTGTCGTACAGGGCTCCGGGCAGACCGTGACTGCTTCGGCGCACGCAACGGACTCGGAAAATCTGCCGCTCAACTACTCCTGGACTTCGACCGGCGGCAACATTATTGGAACCGGACCAGACGTCCGGTGGGATCCCGCGGGCCTCGCGCCCGGCATGTACACCGTCAGCGCCACGGCCGATGACCCGCGTGGCGGCACGGACATAGCGTCGGCACAAGTGACGGTGCAGCCGAAGCCCGTGCCGCCGCCAACGATGTCTTGTTCCGTGGATCGCTCGAGTGTCCAGGCTGGCGAGAAGGTCACTGTGACCGCCGCCACGAACGATCAATCCGGCACGCCGCTCACGTACCAATGGCAAGCGAACGCTGGACAGATTTCAGGCTCAGGGGCGTCTGCGCAGCTCGACACCACCGGCCTCTCCGCAGGGAATTACACGATCACCGGGCGCGTGCAGAACGCCAAAGGCGGCGCGGCAGATTGCACGGCGAGCGTGACCGTGCAGGTGCCTCCGCCACCGCCGCAAGCGTCGAAGATCAACCAGTGCTACTTCACGTTCCGCAGCGCGCGCATCGACAACGTGTGCAAGCGCATCCTCGACGATGTGGCCGTGCGTCTGCAGACCGATCCGAAAGCGAAGATCGTCATCATCGGTTATGCGACACCGCGGCGCGGCAGCGCACAGCGTTTGGCCGATAAGCTGGCGAAAGATCGCGCCGAAAATGCGAAGAAGTATCTGTCCGAAAAGAAGGGCGTCGATATTTCTCGCATTGAAACCCGCACCGGCTCCGGCGCCGTGAAAGCCGGAAAAGAAAACCGGCGGATGGACATAATTCTGGTGCCCGACGGTGCGTCGTATTGAGGGTTCTTTTGCGACGCCCGTTGCGAAGAGTGACCTGCGGCTCCGTCCAGCCCCGCGCGCCGCAACGCACATGCGCTTCCTAGCGAATCGCGCGATCGAACTCTGCCTGCGTAGCATTGCCAGCGGGGTCGTACTTCTGGGCGTCCTCCTTTTCTCTTTAGATGCGAACGCCCAAGCCTGGCGTGCGCTAGGACCAGACGGAGGAGACGTTTTTGCCCTGGCGATGGACTCGCATGATCCGAAGACGCTCTATCTCGGCTGCGCCGACGGCCACATTTTTGGTTCTCACGACGCCGGGGATCACTGGCAGATTCTCGGGCGCGCCGGCGAGTCGCAGAACGCTGTGGTCACTTCCATCGTTGTCGACGCGCGCGATTCTCAGCAGCTCTATGCGAGCACGTGGACGCGAGAGCTTCACGGCGAAGGCGGTGGCGTTTTTCGCAGCGCGGATGCCGGCATTCATTGGACGAGCGTTGGGCTCGATGGGCATGCCGTTCGCGCGCTAGCTCAGGCGCCTTCCGATCCGAAGGAATTGGTCGCTGGCGCTCTCGATGGCGTGTTTCTGTCCTCCGACGCTGGCGCCACTTGGAGCCGCATTTCACCCGCTGATGATGCCGAGCTTCACAATGTCGACTCCATTGCCATCGATCCCACGGATGGCAAAATCATTTATGCGGGCACATTTCACCTTCCTTGGAAGACTACCGACGCCGGCTCGCACTGGGTCTCCATTCATTCAGGAATGATTGACGATTCGGACGTCTTCAGCCTGGTTGTCGACCGGCAGCGCCCCGAACGCGTGTTCGCCAGCGCCTGCTCGGGAATCTATCGCAGCGACAATGGGGGGACGTTGTGGATCAAAATCCAAGGCATTCCATTTTCTGCGCGGCGAACGCACATGGTCTTGCAGGATCCTTCTCGTCCGGAAGTGGTGTATGCGGGAACGACCGAAGGCCTTTGGAAAACCTCCGATGGCGGCTCCAACTGGGCGCTCATGACGCCGGCAAATTGGGTTATCAATTCTTTGGTCGTAGAGCCGGGCAGCGACCGCATCGTGATCGGCACCGATCAACTGGGCCTGCTCGTGAGCGACGACGGAGGACAGTTCTTTCGAGTTTCCAACCATGGTTTTTATCATCGTCAGGTCACTGCCTTCGCGATGGATTCGCGCCGGCCAGGGCATCTGCTGACCATACTCACCAACGCCCCCGAGATGATGCTGGAAACGAATGACGACGGCCGCACGTGGTTTCCCCTGGGAGGATCGCTCGTCGCCGATGAGGTTCGCGGGGTGTATGCCTGCCCGCGCGGCTGGCTGGTAACGCTCAAGCATGGTGGCCTTGAGCTTTACGCTCCCAATTTTCGGCTGTGGAGCGCGCTGGGCCAGCTTGCTGGCGGACCTGATATGGAGCCATTTGATGCCGTCGTTAACAGCTTTGCCTTCGGCCGTCTTCGCTGGTTTGCCGCAACTGCTCAAGGGCTGTTTGTTTCTAGCGATGGGGGACAGACGTGGAGCGTGGTTCCGCTGGTCCATGCAAACCTGCCCGCTGAAGCGGTAGTGGCCTCGCCGGACGGCCGCGTTCTGTGGGTTGTGTCTTCGGGCGGAATGCTGTATTCACGGAATTCTGGTGCCACCTGGAGCTGGAGAGACCTGCCCGTCCAGTCCGGCGGAGTGATTGGCCTGCAATCCGGCGGAGGGAAAACGCTGCTAGCTTCGTCGGAGCGCGGACTTTATATCTCGCGCGATGCCGGCACGACGTGGGTGCTTGCCGCTCATGGCCTTCCTGCATCTCCGCCGGAGAACATCGCTGTGACCGGCCAAGTATGGATGGCATCGATGCGCAGCGGCGGTCTTTATGTGTCACAGGACCTTGGGGCGACCTGGAATCGGGCGCAGAGCACCGTTGCCGAGGGTTTCTTCCCGGCAATCTCCGCGGCGGAAACGCAGAGCAGCGTTTACGCGGCCTCGGCTACCGAGGGACTTTTCTCCATTGAGGTGGGAACTCATTCCGCGGCGAAACAAATGCCTCAGCCGGAGCTCCCGCGCTCGCCCCGCCCGCGCTAACTCCGCCGTGGACCTTTCCTTCGCGCAGGTTTGTTTGCCTGATTCTGTGGTGGGCGCGTGCGCACTATCCGTCTGTCGGCGGGCCCTATGAGTGCTCTGCTTCGGTGCTGTTGAGCTTGTTTCCTCCATCGGTACTTCTACCTTAGTATACGATCCGCTCGATTTTCGGCGAATTGGGCTCGAAAACCCTCCCGAAATGACAATTGGCCGGTTTCATTGCGGTACTTCATTGCAGATAAAACTAGTTACTTGATTAGTTAAGTCGGATGGCGTAGGATGCGATTCCCATCATGGCACTGGCTCTCTTTTCCCGGTGCCGGATGCGAAGTCGCAATCTGTGCGCCAGGCACCAATTAGGGAGTTTCCGAACTTGGTTCGCGGCTTGCTCCTGAAGCGAGAAAGTTCGCCCGTAACGGGAACAAATTGGTGAACTGACCGAGGCGCACATGAAAACGGGGATTGAAACGCCAGACACACCAGCTATGCCCGAGCCGCCCGCACCCGAACGATCGGAGGTTGCCACGGTCCTGATCGTCGACGACGAAGAGTCCGCGGTGCGCCTCTGCGCGGACATCGCCACTGAGGCTGGTCTGCGCGTCCGCACTGCCGCGACAACGGAGCAGGCGCTCGAAACACTCGATGAGTACCCCATCGACATCGTCATCACCGACTTGCGTATCCCGGAGCTAGGCGGCTTGGAATTGCTGCGACGCATCCGCGAGCACTATCCCGAAGTCGCGGTCTTGGTGCTGACTCAATACGGCACCATTCAGACCGCGGTCGAGGCCACCAGATTGGGAGCGACCGACTACGTTACCAAACCGTTTCACATCGATGAGCTGCGGCGCAAATTGCAGCGGCTGATCCACGAGCAGGAGCTCGATCAGGAAAATCGCGTTCTTCGCGAGCAGCTTCGCACCCGCCCCGGATATAAAGAATTGATCGGGACTTCTCCCAAAATGCAGCGTGTTTACAAGCTCATTGAGAAGGTGAGCCAGCATAGTTACCCCGTGCTGATCCTCGGCGAGAGCGGGACAGGCAAAGAGCTGGTGGCGCGCTCCATTCATTTTTCTGGCGCGCGGTGCCGCAAGCCTTTTGTCCCGCTGGATTGTTCCGCGCTGGTTCCCACACTCATCGAATCGGAACTCTTCGGATACGTGAAAGGCGCATTCACAGGGGCCATGCACACCAAGCAGGGCGTCTTCGAAAGCGCCGATAATGGCACGCTTTTCCTGGACGAGATTGGCAACCTGCCGACGGACATGCAAGCGAAACTGCTTCGCGTTCTCCAGGAGCGCGAAGTCAAGCCCGTCGGCTCCAACGATCGCGTGACCGTGAATGTACGCATCATCGCAGCAACCAACTGCGATCTGGAAGCTGCCGTGCGCGAAAACGGCTTCCGTAAGGACTTGTTCTTCCGCTTAAATGTGGTGCAAATCAAGCTTCCGCCGCTGCGCGAACGCAAGAGTGACATTCCTTTGCTCGTCCAGGCTTTTTTGGAAAAGTTCGCCGACCCCGGGCGTCCCATACCGATGCTGGCGGAAGATGCCATGACACGCTTGACCTCCTACGACTGGCCCGGAAATATCCGGGAACTCGAGAATGCCATCGAGCGCGCCGTGGCGCTGGGCTCGGGTCCGATCCTGCAATCCAGCGACCTGCCCTCGAATCTCCAGTATGGGAGCGTTACAGAGCATGCGCCTGCCTCTGGCGAAACCCTGCCCCTCGAAGAGATGGAACGCCGCGCTATTCTGCGCGCCTTGAATGAAGCAGGCGGCGACAAGCTCATGGCGGCGCGTCTGCTGCGCATCGGCAAGACCACGCTCTATCGAAAGTTGAAACAATACCAGTCTCAGACACGAGAAGACTCCCCAGCGTAAAGCGGCTTCGCTTCGCGTAAGTTGGGCCCTCCGATTTCCCCTTTCCAATCTGGGCACAATCCCTATACGGGACGGCTATGTTGTCGGAGTGGGAATACGCGGCCACCTGAGCCTTTTTCTTCCCGCGCAAATGCTTAATCCTTCAACACTTTGCTCATTTCACCTCTTGGTAGGCGCTTTGCATAGAGCGTCGCGAGGGAACCAGCTTGAACTACCTTCAAGAATACCAAGTCCGCAGATTTTTTCGTCGCGCGCTGCATGTCGCGCTGTTTGTCGGCGGCGCGCTACTTATCTGCTACGGCATATTGCGCATGGGGCGTTGAGAACTCATGTCGCGTCCCTTCTGGCTGCGGTCGTTGCGCCTGGGCGAAAAACCGATGGTCTCGCCGGAGAGCGTTGCGAGGGCTGCCGCGCGCTGTGAGCCGCTTGAGGCCCTCCTCCGTACGAGCGCCACGTCTCTTCTGGAAAGCACCAATGCGGACCGCGCAGGCGTGTGGGCCGAGGAGATGCCAGGAGATCCTGTCTGGCCGGGTCACCTAGCCCAGGTCGAGGCGATGGGTTCGCCCTCGGAAGCGTGCAAAGTGAACGCATTCGAAGCTTTCCCGGCCGAATTCAGCGACGCGAATTTCCCGCTGGAATTCTCTGCTCCGGTGTTTCCGGTAGGGCCTCGTGGTTTTTTCGAGGGCCTCTCTACCGCTGTGGGAATGCCGCTGAAGGTCGATGATCACATTCTTGGCGCGCTGATAGTCGGCAATGGTCGTCCGCGTAAACTCGCTGGGCGCGACATTCTGGAAAATCTGTCTGCTGAAATCGCCGTATCCCTTTTCGCAAATCGCGCCCACGAACAACGCGAAGGCACGCGGCGTTCGCTGCAGCTCCGCGACGAGGTTGACAATTTGATCTTTGCTGGCGCTGCGGTGGAAGAAATCTTAGGTCGCATCACCACGGCTGCGGCGTTCCAGACGGGAGCTCAATTTGCGGGAGTCGCTCGGCGGACGGAATCGGGGCTTCACTGGGAAGCGCTCTCCGGTCAGAACCTGCCTCCCCAGTCTTTGCGCCAGGCTCTTTTCACTGTCGCCACCGCGGTTTTTCTCGACCGGGATTTGGTGGTTCGCGACTTCCCGAACGGCTCATTGCCGGGATTATCCATCGTCGGGCTGCCTTTGGATTTTTCGCGCGAAGAATCGCTGCTCTTGCTCGCCGGCTATCGCCCCGGCGACAGGATTCCTGTCGAAACGCTCGACGGCTTCCGCGCGATGGCCGCAAACGCGCGCTTCGTTGCCACCGCTCGTGAAACTCACCTCGCCTATCGCTCCCTCTTTGAGTCCACGTCCGAAGCCCTGATTGTCGCGGATTCGGCGGGCCGAATTCTCGAGGCAAACCGTCGCGCGCGAGAACTGCTCCGTTGGAAGAGTGACCTCGGCTCAAAGATTGGTCTTGCAGAATTCTTTGCGCGGCCTGACGCGAACGAATTCGATCTTTGGTTTAGCCGTGCTGCATCGACGGCGCGAGCGCCCTTTCTCGAAGCCCGGCTCGAAAGCGGGCTTGAGGTGCGCTTGGCGCTGCGGCAGGCCCTCGGCGGCAATCAGCGCCTGCTCTTGTCGCTCGAGGAAGGCTCCCTGGTGCAGCGCGCGGAAGGCCGCTGGAAGCAAATAAAGGCCGAGCTTTGCAGTGTTCTCGATGCTGTCCATGCCGGCATTCTGCTGGTTGCATCCGACGGGCAAATTCGCGTGGCGAATGCTCGCTTCGGCTTGCTTTTTGGCCTGGATGCATACGCGATCAGCACTCTCGAAACCTTCGACGATTTGGCTCGCATGATCGAGCTGCGGTTTCACGTTCCTTCTTCTTATCGCGCCCCATGGGATTCGTTTCTGGCTGGGTCCGGCGATGCGGTTCACGACGAGTTGGAAATGACAACGCCTGCGGCGCGCATCCTTGAGCGCTATGCCCGGCCGGTGTTGGACGAAGAAGGTCTGCGCTTGGGCTGGCTGGAAGCGTTCTGGGACATTACCAGTCAGCGCCAAACCCAGTCGAAGATCCAGCAGATGGAAAAAATGGCCGCCGTTGGCCAGCTCGTCTCTGGAATCGCGCATGAGCTCAATAATCCTCTTACCTCCATCATGGGTTACGCGCAACTGCTGCTCAATCAGCGTGTTTCCAAAGTCCGCAGCGGCGAAGCGCGGATGATTTTCGAAGAAGCCGAACGCGCCAGCCGCATCGTTAAGAATCTTCTGTCGTACGCCCGCCAGGCGGGGCCGGAGCGTACGCGCACCGACGTCAATGAAATCGTCGAGCGCACTGTTGCGCTTCGCGACTATGAATTGAAGATACAAAACATTACCGTTCGCTGCGATCTCGAGCCCAAGCTGCCGGACACTCTTGCGGATCCGCACCAGCTTCAACAGGCCGTTCTGAATCTCCTGATAAATGCCGAGCAGGCCATCCTCGGCAGCCGCGGCTACGGCCGCATTCAGGTGCGCACCAGGAAAATTTCGGACTCCCGCCTGTCGATTGAGATTTCCGACGACGGCCCGGGCATACCGCCGGAAATCTCTCTCCGCGTTTTCGATCCCTTTTTCACCACCAAGTCTGCCGGACTTGGCACGGGCCTGGGACTCGCCATCGTGTATCGCATTGTGGAACAACATGAAGGCAAAGTGGTCTTTGAGAATATCCCTGCCGGCGGCGCGAAGTTCACCATCGAACTGCCACTCCTGCCGGTGCCTGCGCGCGAATCTGCGTCGCTCGTTGCTCTTGCGCCAGCAACGACAAGGAAAATGGCGGCCACGCATATCTTGGTCGTTGAGGACGAGCCAACCGTCGCCCAGTTGGTTGCCGACGTGCTTCGCGAAGACGGGCACGACGTTGAAGCCGTGATGAATAGCCAGGAGGGTCTGCTCCGCGTCTCCCGCAGATGTTATGACCTGATCATCTGCGACCTACGAATGCCTCGTCTCGACGGCCCGGCGTTTTACGACGCCCTCGTTCGTGCCCGGAGCACTGCCCAGCATCGCATTCTGTTTATTACGGGCGACACGCTCGGCCCGCATACCGTCGAATTCTTGAAGTCGCACCAACTACAGTTTCTTACCAAGCCGTTTCTGGTCGAAGAATTGAAGCTCGCTGTGTACCGTGCTCTGGAGCGCGCCTCTGCTGCTTCGGCCGGCCTGGCTAGCTCGGAGGCACACGGATGAAGAGAGTCACCGAAGTCTTTGAAGAAACGTCGGTAAAGAATTGGAAAAAGATTGTGGTCCTTATCGGCATGCCGGAAGGTGAGGAACGCGAGGAAGTGGTGCGCTCTGTGAGCGATGCCAGCTCGACTCAAAAAATTGGAACCGCGTCAGTTTTCACGGAGCTGGAATCTCGCGCAGCCAGCGACCTGCCGGGCGTGATTGTGTTCAGCGAGAAGGTTCTGCGCGCGGGAACGCCCCTGGCCGAGGCGGCGCATCGGTTGACCACTTTTGCTCCGGTCGTAGTGCTCGCGTCATCGGCACGCCAATCGGAGCTTGTCGGCCTGGTCGTTTCCGGCGAAGTCGACTTCGTCGTCCTTTCCGAGGAATTCGCTTCCGTCGCCGCCGCTTTCGTGGAGCGCCGGCTAAACTCGCCAGAGCGCTATTCGCCTGAATTTTGTTCCGCGTGGACCGCTGACGTTCCTTCCGATTTTGCCGAACTCCTTCGCCACGAAATCAACAATCCACTCACCGGAATCCTCGGAAATGCGGAGCTGCTGCTCTCGCAACTTCGCGGCACACTGCCCCCCTTGTCTGTGCAGCGGCTTGAGACCGTTATTGATCTTGCCGTGCGTTTGCGCGAGAAAGTTCGCAGCCTTGCCGCTGAGCCTCGCAGCCGGGGATCGAACGTGCGTTCTGCCTGAGCTTCCGCGAACGCCAACTACTTATTCGCCTGAGAAAGCAGCAGGCTTGCGCCCTCCGCGAATTGTTTTTCGGATGTGATCACACTAAGCACCAGATAGCCCTTCTTGGGAAAATCGTAGAAATGCCCAGGATGGACGTAAACGCTTCTTGCCTCGAGCAGGTCGATCGCAAACTCTTCGTCGTCGCAGGTCGCAGGCAATCGAACCGCCGCGTACCACCCGCCTTCGACCTTTAATCTGCAGCAAGCATGCTGCGCAGCCAGTTGGCGATCCAGTTCCTCCACGTTCCTCCGCACGCGATCCATCAACTGTTTCTGGAATCCGTGCCGTTGCTGCATGAAGACCGGCATGGCCAGTTGGACCGGAGCATTCATCGAAAGATACGTGTCGGCGATCACTTCCAAACGGGCAAGCGCCTGCACCTTTTGTTCCGGCCGCCCGTTCACAATTAGCCACGCCGCTTTCATTTGCGGCAGGCCGGAGATTTTCGAGAGGCCGCTTAGCGTGAACGTCAACGCATCGGCATTTGCCGCGAAGCTTTCCGGCGTTTCGTTCGTCAAGACAAAGTCCAGAAACACTTCATCCGCAATGAGCGCCATTTCATGCGCGGCGCAAATTTCCTTCAGCCGCTTCGCTTCAGACCTCTTCGTGAAATGTCCCGTGGGATTATTGGGATGCACGACGATGACTGCCCGCGTGCGTGCGCTGATGACCTTCTCCAGCGCGTGAAAATCGATTTGCCAGCCATGGTCGTAGAGCAGCGGATAGCGGACTAACTGGACGTCATGAATGTCCGCAAGAAATTCAAACAGAGGATAGCTTGGCGCGGGAATGAGTATCTCGTCGCCCGGATTGCACAGCAGGCGAAAAGCGAACGAATACGCTTCGCTGGTGCTGGTGGTGAGGAAAATATCGTCAAGCCCGATTTGTGTGCCGTGTCCGGCGTAGTAGCCCGCCACGGCCGCGCGTGCGCTGCGCATTCCTCGCGGGTCTGGTTCATAGCGCAGCGCGGCGGGATTCGCAAGCGCCTGGCATATCTCCGCCTCTTCGTATTTGAACCCGCACGCTGTCGGATTCGAAATGGTCAGGTCCAGCAGGAACTTTCCGGTCGCGCGGTGCGCCGCGAGGACCTCGCTCAAGCGATTCGTCGCAAAGTTCCATTTCGTGCGTTCCGCAAACATCCGCCTCGCTCGCATCAAACTCGAATCTCGTAAGTCGCCGAAGGTTAGCACGAATCCGCCGAAACCCGGCGTCTGCGACGTGAGAACAAGTTTTCAGTCGTCTCCTGTCGCGTCGCTCTGGACGAGGCCAATCAGGTTGCCATCGCTGCCAACTTCCCCTACCATTGGCCTGCGTTTTTCCGCGTGGGTTCTGTTGGAATGAGGTTCCTGCACCGGAAAGTGCGCTGATAGAGCTAACGATGCCGCGACCTCCTCGATTGCTCATACTCGATCCCGCCGGAGTCCGCCGCGAAGTCTCGGTCACCTCATTTCCGTTTCGCATTGGACGGCAGACCGGCAACGAACTCGTGCTGCGCGATAGCCGCATCAGCCGCCAGCAAGCGCAACTCACCATGGCCAACGGCTCCTGTTTTCTAGAAGATCTCGGCAGCCGTCACGGCACTTTCGTCAATGGCGAACGCATCCCCGGCCTGCATCCCCTCTCTGCGAAAGACACAGTTGATTTCGGCATGGCGGATTCTTTCAAGCTCGTCTATCTGGGCGACGAAGCCACGCTTGAAGAGCTCATCGAGCAAGTGGAAAGGCCTGCGCCCGCCACTCCCGGGGCGCAGGGACTTTATCATCTCGGTGTCCTGCTGGAGGTGGCGCGTACTCTTGGTTCCGGCCTGTCCCTGGAAGACGTGCTTTCTGCTGTTGTGGACGCGGCCATTCGCATCACGCGCACGGAGCGCGGCGTTCTCCTGCTGGCCAACGACGCGGGCGAGCTCAAGCCCGCCGTCGCGCGCGATTCTAAAGGCGGTTTGCTTGCCATAGAGAGTTTGAAAATTTCTTCCGGCGTTCTCAAACGCGTTGCTACGTCTCGCCGTGAGTTAATTGTCAGCGATACTGGCGACGAAGCCGGCGTAGGGCAGCAGGCGAGCGTGGCTTCTCTTTCCTTGCTGACCATCGTCGCCATTCCCATTGAGAAGCTTCCGGTGATTGCCTCCGTGGACCTCACCATTACCTCCGAGGAGGCGGACTTGCTCGGCGTCTTGTATCTGGACAGCCGTTCTCCTTCCGCCGCGTTCACGGAAATTGACCGCGAAGTCGTGCGAACGCTGGCGCGCGAAGCAGCGAACGTCATTGAAAACGCCCGTTTGTTTGCCTCTTCGCGAGCCAAAGCGCGCTTGGACCATGAAATTGAAATTGCCAGCCAGATTCAGCGCGAATTGCTGCCGAAGACTTTTCCTCAAATGTCGCACGTTGCCGTAACTGCCTCAACTCTGGCATGCCATTCCGTCGGCGGCGATTGCTTTGATGTCGTTGCGCTAAGCGGCGGCCGTTTCGGTTTTTTTGTCGGCGATGTGGCCGGGAAGGGGATTGCCGCTTCGCTGCTCGCCACGCTTCTGCAGGGCGTCTTTTACACTACCGCCGCCTTGGATATCCCTCTCGTTGAAGTCACCACGCGCGTAAACCAGTTCCTCTGTGAGCGCTCGAGCGAGGAACGCTACGCCACGCTCTTCTACGGCGTCCTCGATCCTGCGGGCAATCTCGAATACGTCAATGCCGGCCATGTACCGCCTCTCGTTCGCCGCCCCTCCGGCGAGCTTGTTGAGCTGCCCTCGTCCAATTTTCCCGTGGGCATGTTCAAGGAGGCGGAATTCAGTACTGAGCGCGTCTCGCTTTCTGCCGGTGATTACGTGGTCATCTACAGCGACGGCGTTTCGGAGGCGCGTAATCTGAGCGACGAGATGTTCGAGCAGGAGCGTTTGAGTGCCCTGCTGCGCGATTTTTCCGGCACAACGGTCGAGGAGCTTGCAGAGGCCATCCGCACCGGCGTGCGCAATTTCACCGGCGGCGCGCCACAAGCCGACGACATCACCATGGTCGTCATCCAATACAAAGGCTAATCTGCACGCGTGCTATCGGATCGCCGCCAGGAACGCTAGAACGCGGCGCTTGAATTCCGCTGGCGCGACTCCGAACGCGCCAGTGTGCTGCGCTTCCGGCACGATCCAAAGCTGCTTCGAGCCGATCGCAGCGTCAAAAATCGCTTTGGCATGCCGGCAGGGAATAGTGTGGTCGAGACCATCGCAGATCAGGAGCACTGGAAACGGCCGTTCGGCGACGGCGCGCTCCGGTGAAACGTCGTCTGCGCGAAAGCTGGCTTCGCTCTCGGCTACGCGCAAAGCGAAAATGGATGTCGGACGAAACAGCGTCTTGCCAAGCAATGGGCTGAAGTGCAAACCGGCGTAGTCGTAAGTGACTTCGCGAAGATTGCGGAACGGGGCTTCGGCTATGACGCCGGATATGCGTGGCTCGACCGCCGCTGACTGCAACGCGACTGCCGCGCCCATTGACTCTCCAAGCGCGAAGAGCCGAAGAGGATGTTCGCTCGCATACAGAGCATCTACGATGCTCTTGGTATCCCAGCGCTCTTTCCAGCCGTACGTCGCGAACGCGCCGCCACTCTCACCGTGAGCGCGCGCGTCCATCATCACGATGCTGTAGCCGGCGCTCAGCAGGAAATCCGCGTAACCGATTGTGCCAACGCGATTATCGGCCACGCCATGAAAGAGCATTATCCAATCGCCATTGGAAGAACTTGCGCGCACCTTCCAGCCGCGCAGCAGCACGCCATCGGAAGCGCGAACGTTAAAATCTTCGCGAGTTGCTCCATCGTGAGTGAAGATTTCATCGGCTCGTTCCAAGGATGGGGCGTCGAGCGGTTTGCGAAATGGATGCAGAATCCCCGAGCCCATTTTCTCGCCTACAAAGCCCGAGATCACTGAAGCCAGCACAAGAAGTCCTAAGAGCCACAACAGCGCGCGCTTCACGCGTGCACCTCTAAAACTTGGAACGGATTTTTACTGCGAATTGTTTCATTGAACGCTAGGCAAAGGTCGAACCCGTAACGATTGCAGAAGCTCACGAGCCAGTCGAGGAGTAGTGCCGCGTTCCCAGATTCCACATGAAGACCGCAAGCGCCAGGAAACCAACTGCGACCAACGGTACAAAAGGCAAATACTCCGGCGTAACCGAATGGCCCAGCAAGCGCACGCTGGGATAAAATGATGCCAGCCCGAAAGGAACAATCCAGCACAAGAAAAACTGCACCGCGCCGGAGTAAATCGTAAGCGGGTAGCGTCCGAAATTAATCATGTTCCACACCGGCGGATGCACGCCGACGCGGTCCTCGAACCAAAATGAGATCGTTGTAAGCAGCAGAAACACGGAAACGTAAATCACTCCCGCGCATGAGCCCCAAAAAATCAGCAGGGACAGTTTTCCAGCGGTCCAATGCACGTGCAAGAGGCCCGACGCCCACCAAATGCAAAAAAGCCCGGTCGCGATCTCTTGCACTGATTCGAGACGAAATTGCTCGAAGAGCACTTGAAACAGTGTTGAGATCGGGCGCAGCATCACCCGGTCGAATTTTCCTTCGATGATGTAATTGTTCCCGAAATCGTACATGTTCAGGCTGATGATGTTGAACATGCCGGCGGGAAGCAGCGAGAAACCATAGAGGAAAAGCTCCTCGGGCCACGTCCAACCCGCCAGGCTCGGTGCTTTCTGGAAAAGCACGATCACGAAGCACAGTCCGAAGATCGTCGCCGCCAGGCTCGTCGCGGTCGAGACGACAAAATCTCCGCGATACGCCAGGCGCATTTTGACGTACTGCGAGAAATATTCGCCGAACAAAATGCAGTGCCGCGTGAACTCGCGCAGCAACCGGTGCGCCAGGTTTTCGCGGCGCGCGCCCTGCAGCGAATTTTGCGCCATGGCCATCGTCTATCCGCCGTGAATGGTGATTTTCTTCGTGGCGCGCTCCCACCACCAATGAGCTGCGAAAAGCAAAATCACTATCCAAGTCCACTGTACACACAGTAGTTCAATCGCTTTGCCCGTTGAGAATTTCCCCAAGTAAATCGAGAGCGGCGTATACGCGATGTGCTCAAACGGCAGCCAAGCCAGCACCGCCGCTACGGTTTTCGGGAAATAGGTCATCGGAATCAGCAAGCCGGAGAGCAACTCGATCAGCCAATACTTCGCGCGAATCATCGCCAGAATGGACTTCAGCGGAATCGCGCAGGTGCCAATCATGAAGTTGATCGCGCCCATCAGGAAAAATGCGCCCAGCACGCCAATCACGAATAGCGTGAAATCCAGTCCTGATGCCGGCCCCTGGACTGGAAAGATCAGCGAGATCACCACCGCCGTCGGTAGCGTCAGCAACACCAAACGAAACGCTGACTCGCCCATCGCTCGGAAAATCCACATCCATTGCACCGAGACCGGCTTGATCAAGTCCATCGCGATCTTGCCTTCGATCACTTCGTAGGCCATTTCCTGGTCGATGGTGTTCCAATAAAACGACCGAATCATCCAGCCCACGCTCACATAGGTGATCATTTGTGGCAGGCTGAATCCTGCGATCGGCCCTGCCGCATTGTGAAAAACCGCGCTCCAGATGAAGTAGTAGACCGTGACGTTGAGGAGATAGGTGATAATGCCGGCAAAATAGCGCAGCCGGAACGCGAGAATATTCACGAATCCGATGCGCGTGAACTCCGCGTACGGCACCAGCGCGGATTGGATTCGTGACGCCATGTGTCATTTTTCGCTTGGCATAAGTCAGGCGCTCGCGGCGGTCGCTCCTCGAATGCACTTCCACGCCCGCTCCACGTGCCGCAATTCCGTATTTGTCTGGCCGATGCTCATTCGCAACACGAGCTTGTCCTGCAACCGTGTGTGCGTCAGGTACATCTTGCCGCTTTGATTCACGCGATCCAGTATGCGCTGGTTGATTTGGTCGCTGCCACGATGCCGAAAGCAAACCAGGTTGAGCGGCACCGGCGCGGCCAGCTCGAAATCCTCATCAGCCCGCACCCACGAAGCAAATTCCTGGGCCATCTCGATGTGCCGCCGGACGTGATGCTGCAACCCTTCGATTCCATAATGGCGAATCACGAACCACAGCTTCAGCGCGCGAAATCGCCGGCCGAGCTGCACGTGCCAATCGCGATAATCGATCACCGCGCCCGATTCCGTCGCCTTGTTGCGCAAATATTCGGGCAGCACGCTCATCGTGCGGATCAGCCCATTGCGGTCCGCCACATAAAAACAATCGCAATCGAAATTCGTGAACATCCACTTGTGCGGATTGAAGCAGTAGCTGTCCGCCAGCTCCAGCCCGTCGTGAATCCAGCGAAACTCCGGACATAACGCTGCCGTGCCGGACATGGCTGCGTCCGCGTGCACCCAGATTTTATGCTCCCGGCAGATTTTTGCGATGGCGCGCACCGGATCCATCGCATTCGACGAAGTGGTTCCCACCGTCGCGCAAACGAAAAACGGCGTGCGCCCGGCGGCAATGTCACGCTGGATTTGCGCCTCGAGCGCCTCCGGCTGCATCGCAAACTTGTCGTCCACATCGATGAGCCGCAGGTTTTCGCGCCCAATGCCCGCGATCTTCGCCGCTTTCTCGATCGACGAATGTGCCTGCGCCGACGTGTACGCGACAAGTTTTCCGTCGCAGCCTCGCTCGTTCGACGCGTAGTGCGTTGCGCGTTCACGCGCTGCCAGCAGCGCGCACAGCGAGGAATTCGACGCCGTATCCTGAATCACGCCGCCGCCCGCGCTGGTCGACAGGAATTTCCCTGGCAAATCGAGCATCTCCACTAGCCAGTCGAGCATGTGGGTTTCGAGCTCGGTGCATGCCGGACTCGTAGCCCAAAGCATCCCCTGCACGCCCAGTCCAGACGAGAGCATTTCCCCCATAATCGACGGGAATGAAGTATTCGACGGAAAGAACCCAAAAAAATTGGGCGACTGCCAGTGCGTGATTCCCGGCAAAATCAGTTTCTCGACGTCGCGCATCATGGCCTCAAAAGGCCCGCCCTGCTGCGGCGCGCTTTTCGGCAGCGACGCGCGTATCGCGCCCGGCTTGACCTGCGACATCACCGGAAACGACTCCACTTTTTCGTAATAATCCGCGATCCAGTCCACGACGGCTTTGCCGTGGCGCCGGAACTCCTCCGCCGTCATGTGGAATCCAGTTTTTTCTGGCTTCTGTTTCATCTAAGTCGTTCTGCGGATCAGCTACAGCGCCACTTCCTGCAGCGTTTCACCCGCATAAATGCGCTTCACGACTTCTTCGATGGGCTCGTCTTCAATCAGCAGGTCGCGCACTTCCACCGTGTTCAGAATCTGGCGTATCAGGTCCGCCGTGGCAACCTTGGTGCGGTCGAATCGAATGCGATAAGTCAGCGGATCAACCTGTTCCAGCTCCAGCCCATCGCGCGCAAAGGACTGCACGCTCGCACCCTGCGCCGAATCCTTCACCGCGAATTTGATTTGCTTTGTCCGCAGCAATTTTTGCTTCAACAGGCCGAGCGGGCCGTCGTAGAGCAGCCGGCCATGGTCGATAATCATGATCCGCCGGCACAGTTCTTCAATGTCATCCAAGTCGTGGGTCGTCAGCAGCACCGTGGTTTGAAATTCGCGATTGATCGCCCGCAAGAACTTGCGAATTTGGTCCTTGGCGACCACGTCCAGCCCAATCGTAGGCTCGTCCAGGAAAAGCAGCGGTGGATTGTGCAGCAGCGCCGCGGCTAAATCGCAGCGCATCCTCTCGCCCAGTGAAAGCTTCCGCACCGGCGTGAGCAAATAATCTTGAATGCCCAGAATCTCGTCGAATTTTTCCATCCGCTCGCGGAAATCTTTCTCCGATACTTCGTAGATCCGCCGCAGCAGCTTGAACGATTCCACGACCGCAATGTCCCACCAGAGCTGCGTGCGCTGCCCAAACACCACGCCGATGCTTTTCACGTATTGCCGCCGCTGCCGGTACGGCAAGAATCCGTTGACGCGCGCCTCGCCGGAGCTGGGCATCAGAATTCCCGTCAGCATCTTGATGCTTGTGGATTTGCCCGCACCGTTCGGGCCGATATATCCGACCATCTCTCCTCGCGCGATAGCAAAACTCACGCGATCCACGGCTTTCACGGTCGTGTAGTCGCGCACGAAGAGGTTTTGGATTGAGCCCCAGACCCCTTCGCGTCGTTTGAATGTGCGGAAGTCCTTCGAAAGAGCACGTACGTCGATGAGCGGTGCGTCAGCCATCTGGTGGCGATCTTAGCATGGAGTCCTTCTCAAGCAGGGACCTTGCCAAACCCCCGCAGAGTACGCAGCTGCAGCAAAATTGGATTGCGCTACGGCCCGCAAGGGCCGCATTGCGTTACGGCGCCTGCTGTTCGCTTGGCTTGAGTTCGCCCACCATGAACCAACAGAGAAAAATCCCGGCGATGAGAAGCAGCGGCCCAATCGCAAATCCGGCTGAATACGAGCCCGTGCGGGCGATCAAGATTCCCGTAATGACCGGCGCGAGAACCCCGGAGAGGTTGCCGACGAAATTCATGACGCCTGTCCACATGCCCACTTCGCCTTCGGGCGCGCATGCTTGCGGGAAAACGGCGATGTTGGCGGAGCCCAAGCCAACGAGTCCTGCACCGGCAATGAGCCAGATCGCGCTCGTGGGGCTGTGGATCCGCGTTGCCGGAATGAGCAGAAGCCCGCAAAGGAACGCGGCCGTAATGACTGCCTTGCGGGCGCTTGTTTCACTCCAATTGCGGCGCATCAAACGATCCGCAATCCAACCGCCCAACGGGTCGCCTACCATAAAAACCAGATAGGGCAGGGCGGCGTAGAGTCCAGCGGCGAGCAGCTGGAAATGCCGCACGGTAACCAGGTAGTCCGGCAGCCACGTGAGGAATAAATAGAAGTAGTAATCCCAGCAGAACCAACTCAGGCAGATTCCGATCAGATTCCAGCCGAAAGCTGGAAATCGGCGCCCTGTGTGAGGAAGAGTACGATTTTTGGCGACTGCGCCTGTATGGCCGCTTGGAAATTGCTTAGGAAAGACCGCAAGCCACGGCACAAGCCAGAGCAGGGCAGTGAGGCCGACGACCAGGAACATGCGGCGCCAGCCAAACTGCAGAATCAATAGCGCCGTGAGTGGCGTGCCTATGGCCAGCCCGGCTTTGATGCCGGCATTGAACACTCCCGTCGGGAGGCCGCGATCCTTTAGCGCAAAGAGCACACCGACGATCTTGATGCCTCCTGGAAAATAAATGGATTCGCCGATTCCGAGAAGCATTCGGAAAACAATCAGCGTACCCAAACCCGCCGCAAGCCCTGTCAAGCCCTGCGAGCCGCACCAGATGAGAAACATGACGGCGTAGAACCACCGAAGATTGAAGTGATCCACGGCCCAGCCGATGGGAATTTGCATCAGCGCGTAGGAGGAGAAGAAAGCCGCCAGGAGCACGCCTTTGGTCTCGGGGCCGAAGTGCAGGTCGTGTGCGATCAGCGGCAGTGCCGCTGAAATAGTCCCGCGATCGATGTAATTGATAAGCGAAGCCGCGAAGAGGAGCCCGACGATGGACCAGCGGCGTCCGTTGGAAATCAACGCCGCAGAAGGTACGGGGCCTGCAACGGTGGCATCGCGTAAGGCGATAGGAATTCTCCCGTAAAAATCAGCCGAGGATACTCCAGGTCGCGCGCAAACGATACCGCATTAGAAGGCTGCGAAATATTATTGGATTCTTGAGCGCGACGTCACGTGCGGAACAGCACGTCTTCGCGGTTGAACATGTAAATGGCTGCGCCCAGGCTGACCGCCGCGTAAACGGAGGTCATGCCAAACACCATCAGCATGGTGGTCCAGTGATACGTTCCGCCGATGACTTCCTTGCTGACGAGGCTTGTGTTGAGAATGGGAACGAGCGCCGTTTTCCAGTTGAGCTCGACGCCCGGCAGCGCGCCAATAATGGCCGGAGCCACGGCGACGAAGACGAGGGGCGAAACGTAAGTTTGCGCTTCACGATAGCTTTTTGCGAGCAGCGCAACGGCCAAAAGCATCGAGGCAAAGAGCACCGTCAAAGGCAGGAGCATCACGGCGACCGCGAGAATGGAACTGGCGCTGATAGAGAGATTCATCGAATGCTGCTGCGCGCCGCTGACCATATTGCGCGCGGCGAATAGCACGGACGCGAGCGAGAGCACGGCTGTGACTACCGAGGCGGTGAGCACCATCAGAAATTTTCCGAGCACCAGATCGGTGCGAGACACCGGGCTGGAAAGGATGGTTTCCATCGTGCCGCGTTCTTTTTCGCCGGCGGTTAAATCCATCGCGGGATACATTGCGCCAGTGAACGAGAAAATGATGATGAGATACGGGATCCAGCCACCGAAGATTGCCGCGCTGACTTTGGCGGGAGGGGCGATGTTATCGGCATGGACTTTGAATGGCTCAAGGATTCCCGGAGGCAGGCCGCGGGCGGCGAGTGCGGCGCGAGCGACGTTGTCGCGATAATCATCGAAGAATTTCTGCAATTTGTCCCTGGCCATTTCCGACTTAACGTCGTTTTCGTAATAGCCGATGGAGACTTCCTTCGGGGTCGAGCCGGTGGTCGCGGCGTCGAAGCTGTCCGGTATTTGAACGAGGGCGCGAATTGTCTTGTCGGAGACTTCTTGTTTCGCGTCGTTCTGGTAGGGAAGAACCCGGATTCCGGAGACTTTGTTAAGGGCCTCCATGACTTTCGGCGAGTCGTTGCCTCCCTGCACCATGATGGGTGCGGTTTCGTTCGCGGCTTCGCCCATCACACTGTTCATAATGTGCCCAATGCCCCAAAAAAGCAGGGGGAACGCGATCATCGGAATGATGATCATCGACCGGATGGTGCGCTTGTCGCGCAGCATGTCGCGCAGTTCCTTGCGGTAAACGATCCACGAATTGCGCAGGCTCATCGTCCGTCTCCTGAAACCTCGACGAAAACTTCCTCGAGGTTTTCTTTTCGGTATCGTTCCCGCATCTCCGCCAGCGTTCCTTCCGTGCGCAACTGGCCTCCGTGAATAATTCCGATTCGGTCGCAGAGTTTTTCCACTTCACTCATCACGTGTGTCGAGAAAATGACGGTTTTTCCGCGGTCGCGGCATTGCCGGATGAAGTCGATAATCGAGCGCGACGTCATCACGTCGAGTCCGCTGGTGGGCTCGTCGAAAATCATCACCGGCGGATTGTGAATGAGTGTGCGAGCGATGGATACTTTCTGCTTCATGCCGGTCGATAGCTTCGCGCAGCGCCGGTCGCGGAACTCCTCCATATCCAGGGCTTTGAACAGCTCACCGGCGCGCTGTTTGATCGTGGCCTCATCGAGTCCGAATAGCTGCCCGAAATATTCCACCGTTTCAAACGCGGTCAGCCGGTCGTAAAGCGCCGTCGCCGTGGAAAGAAACCCGATATTTGCGCGCACCTTTGCCGGCTCGCGGACCACGTCGTATCCCGCCACCGTCGCTGTCCCGGAAGTCGGCGCGAGAATTGTGGCCAGCATGCGCAGCGTGGTGGTCTTGCCCGCGCCGTTCGCGCCCAGCAAGCCGTAAATTTCACCGGGAACGCACTTGAAGCTGACGCGGTCCACTGCGCGTACGTCGCCGCGTTTCTTGTCGCTAAACACTTTGCTCAATTCCCGCGCTTCAATCACCGTAGCCTCTTCTCGCGCAGCATGTTTTCATCGCTGTCCCGGGACGCAAGCCCGCGCGCGCTGCGATTCGCCCTATCCATACGGATTGCGTGGCCGAATGTTACATCAGGGAAGGACTTTCTCGCTAGAAACGCCCTGGTTGCCTTGAAACCAGCCGTTCCTTCCGCTGCGATCTGCGCATTTTCTAATCGCCACTTCCCATGATTAGAACTTGAGCTAAGTGATTGAAAATAAAGAGACGGACTCATTTCTAATCGCAACCAAATGCACCTTTTCACGCGCTACGACCTTTCACCAGTTCGACCACGGCGTCAACAATCTCGCTGATTTGCACGGGACGAAACAGCACCTTCGCCGCCGACCCGAGCGCAACGCTCGTGGTTCGCGGCGCGATCACGATGGCTGGAACGCGCCCAACAAGCTCCTGTACCGCCGGATCCGATGCCGCTTTCGCGTTGCCGTCGATAACCACGACCGCTGGCATTTCGCCCGCAGCAATCGCCTGTCCGACATCCGCCACGCCCTCCATTCCAAGCGCCTTGATGCCGCGCTCACGCAGTTCCGCGCGTACTCCTGAGCGGAGCATCCACTCTTCGCTGATCACGAACGCGACTGGCATCCCAGCCCCGTGAGTGTAGCATCTTCGGTAGGTGGTGCTTTATCATGCGAATGACGCAGTGGCGTAGGCAATCGGCGAGAGCCTCTGCTACAATTCGACGAATCCTGGGGGGAGTTTTCTTTTGCCGCCGGAGCGAGCAGCCTCTGTGCCGCCAAAAAAACGATGGATTGGGTGGGTGGCCGGGGCTGCTGTCCTGGTCGCCGTGGTATTGGTTCTCGCCAATCGTGACCAGGCTCCCGAAGTGCAGATTGCCGAAGTGAAGCACGAAAACCTTTCCGCCTCCATCACCAGCAACGGCAAAGTTGAGCCGGTTCAGCCTTTTGTTGCGGTGGCGCAGTATGTCACGAAAGTAGACCGCATCGAGGCCACCGAAAACCAGGCGGTGCGCAAAGGCCAAGTGATTCTCGTCTTGGATTCCTATGCTCCGCAACAGCAGCTGGACAAGGCGCGCTCCGATTTGCTGACGGCTCAGGAGCAACTTCGCAACGCCCGCGCCGGGGGTCCTCCCGCTCAGGTGGCGCAGACAGAGGGCGATCTGCAAAAGCAGAAAATCAATTTGGCAGACCTCGAAAAGAATCAGGAAGTGCTGAAGAAATTGGTCGCCGAGAAAGCCGCCACACAACAGGAACTCGAACAGAATCAAATCAAGATTGCGGAAGCCCAGGCTACTGTCCAGACACTCGAACAGCAAAAAGCTGCGCTCGCGACCCAAGCGCAGGCTAATGTAGAGAGTGCGGAGCTGGCCGAGCAGCAGGCGCGTTCGCAAATCACAACGTTCGAAAACCAAGTCGTGACAGCCACAGTGAGATCGCCCGTCAATGGCACTCTCTATTCGCTTCCCGTTCACTTGGGTCAATACGTGCAAGTGGGACAAACCGTGGCGGCGGCAGCGGATTTGCACAACGTGAGGGTGCGAGCTTTCGTCGACGAGCCGGATTTGGGAGTGCTTGCGCCAAACCAGCCGGTGCAGGTTACCTGGGACGGCCTGCCGGGACGCGTCTGGACCGGCCGAACGGACACGGTTCCAAAACAAGTGACCACCCAAGGGGTGCGCAGCGTGGGCGAAGTGCTTTGTTCGGTGCAGAACACCAATCTCGAGCTCATTCCGAATTTGAGCGTTGACGTAAGAATCGAATGGAGCCGGCGGCAAAATGCGCTGATTGTTCCGCGGGGCGCAGTTCAGTCCGATGGCTCGCAGCGTTTTGTCTTTGTCGTGAATGACGACACGCTTCACCGCCGCGCGGTAAAGCTGGGAATCGCAGATCCCACCGTATTTGAGGTGGTGTCGGGCTTGAACGAAGGGGAGCAAGTAGCGCTCTCCGGAGAGATTACCTTGCGCGACGGCATGACCGTGCATCCCGTGGAGGCAAATCAATAATGAACCGGCTTGTTTTTTTTGCGGCGGCGATTCTTTTGCTCTTGCCGGCGGCGCAAAAAGCCGGGGCGGATGATTTGGCGGGAGTGCAACAGCAATTTGACGCGGGAAATTACACCAGTGCGATGAACACTCTTCGCGCCCTGGTTTCGCAAAGTCCGGCGAACGCGGCGGATCATTTTTGGATGGGACGTTGCTATTACGAGATGCGCGATTATTCGAACGCAGTCTCCGAGCTGGAAAAAGCCACGCAGCTCGACCCTAACTCATCCGTGTATCACGATTGGCTTGGGCGTGGATACGGTGCAGTAGCCGACCAAAAGAAAAGCTTTTTGCTGGCGAGGCGTGTAAAAAAGGAATTTCAGGCGGCGGTGCAGTTCGACGGGTCGAACATTGATGCCCGCCGCGATCTGGAAGAGTATCTGCTCGATGCGCCTTGGATTGTGGGCGGAAGCAAGGATGACGCACTCGCCCAAGTGAACGCGATTGCGCAGATCAATCCGGTGGACGGACACCTGGCAAAGGCGCGGTACGAATTGGACCTCGGCAAACCCGATTTGGCGGTCGCCGAATTTAATGCTGCGCTGTCATTGAAGCCGCAGTCGATTGAGCCGTACCTGGAGGGCGCCCTCTATTTCAGCCAGCAAGGGAACGGCCCCCAAGTGACAACTCTTGTGGAGCAAGGAGCGCAGGTGAGTCCGAAAGATCCGCGGTTGCCCTTTTTTCGCGGCGTGGCTCACGTTCTCACGGGAACCGACTTCCCGCTAGCCGAAGAGAATTTGAAGTCGTATATTGCCAGCTCGCCGGACCGAAGCGATTGGCCTTCGCACTCCGTCGCCCGGTATTGGCTCGGCCAGCTTTACGAAAAGCAGGGAAACAAAATGGCGGCGGCCGAGCAGTATCGCGAAGCACTGGGCCTCGATCCCGACAATTCAGATGCTAAGCGCGCTTTAACTCAACTGGAGAAGTCGTTGCACTGAAAGTCCATCCAAAGGGGGCTTTGACGGTGACGACAATGAAAGGCGTGGTGCTTGCGGGAGGAACCGGTTCGCGCCTCTTCCCTCTGACGCGCGTGACCAACAAGCACCTGTTACCCATCTACGACCGGCCTATGGTGTTTTATCCCATTCAGACCCTCGTGGATGCTGGAATTACGGACATCCTGCTGGTCACCGGTGGACACAGCGCCGGCGATTTTCTGCGGTTGCTGGGCAACGGCAAAGATTTTGGCTTGCGCCACCTTTCTTATGCGTATCAGGAAGGGGAGGGCGGCATCGCCGATGCGCTGCGGCTGGCCGAACATTTTGCCGATGAGCATCCCATTTGCGTCGTGCTGGGCGACAACATCATCGAGAGGAACATCATCGCGGGCTGCGAGGAATTTCGGCGCACCGGAACGGGCGCGCATATTTTCTTGAAGGAAGTGCCGCACCCGGAGCGTTTTGGCGTTCCGGTATTTGAATCCGAGCGCATCGTGCGCATTGAAGAGAAGCCGGAACACCCGCAATCGAATTACGCAGTGACCGGTTTCTATCTCTACGATGCGACGGTGTTTCAAAAAATTCATGTGCTAAAGCCTTCGGGACGCGGCGAACTGGAAATCACGGACCTGAATAACCACTATCTTGCGGAGGGCCAGTTGCGCCATAGCATTCTCGATGGCTGGTGGACGGACGCGGGAACTTTTGAGTCGCTGCTGCTGGCCAATAACCTGGTGGCGAAGGGTGGTGCGAACAAACTCGATGCAGTCAAGGCCGCCGTCAGATCGCGGGAAGCGAGCGGGAATCCATGATTGAAGGCGTGCGCGTCAAGCAGCTCAAAATGATTCCCGATGAGCGCGGCCGGCTCATGGAAATCCTGCGCCATGACGACAAGGAGTTCATCAAGTTCGGCCAGCTTTACATGACCACGGCTTACCCAGGTGTGGTGAAGGGCTGGCATTACCACAAGCTGCAAATCGACAGTTTTTGCACAGTGCGGGGAATGATCAAGCTGGTGCTGTACGACGCGCGCGAGAAATCACCGACGCACGGCGAAGTGAATGAGTTTTTTCAAGGCGAGCATCACACCATCCTGGTGCAGATTCCTAATTTCGTGTATCACGGATTCAAATGCATAAGCGAGACGGAAGCGATTGTGATTAACTGTCCCACCGAGGCGTACCATCACGGCAAGCCGGACGAGTTCCGCGTCCCGTACAACGATCCCAGCATTCCTTATAACTGGGACATCCGGCTCGGCTAACCCCATGGGACGACGCCGATGAAAATCCTGGTCACCGGCGGCGCAGGCTTCGTTGGCTCGAATTTCATCCGATATTTTCTGAGCAAGTATCCGGACGCGGAAATCGTAAATTTTGACAAACTCACCTATGCCGGGAATCTGCGAAATCTAGCGGACATCGACTCACAGCCAAATTACCGCTTCGTGCGCGGCGATATTTGCGACGCGGAAGCTGCCGACGGCGTGCTGGCAGAAGGGTTTGACGCCATAGCGCACTTCGCCGCGGAGAGCCACGTCGACCGCAGCATTGCCGGCGCACGCGAGTTCATTCGCACGAATGTGGAAGGCACGTGGGTGATGCTGGAGGCGGCGCGGAAGCGCAAAGTGCCGCGCTTCTTGCACGTCAGCACCGATGAAGTGTACGGCAGCATGGCACCGAAGGAAACGGCATCGGAAAAATCTGAGCTGGCGCCGAACAGCCCGTACGCCGCGAGCAAAGCCGCGTCCGACCTGATGGTGCGCAGTTACCTGCAGACCCACAAATTCCCCGCGATCATCACGCGCTGCACGAATAACTATGGCCCGTATCAATTCCCGGAAAAGCTCATTCCGCTGATGATTTCCAACGCGCTCGTGGGCAAGAAGCTGCCGGTCTACGGCGATGGATTGAACGAACGGGACTGGATTTTCGTGGAAGACCACTGCCGCGCTCTCGACGCGGTGCTGCAGAAAGGCCGTATCGGAGAAATCTATAATATCGGTTCGGGGCGGCCTGTTCCCAATATCGGAATTGTTCGTAGCCTGCTGAAGCTGCTCTCTGCGCCCGACGGCCTGATTGAATTCGTGCAGGACCGGCCCGGTCACGATCGGCGTTACGCGCTCGATGATTCGAAGATTCGCCGCGAACTCGGCTGGGAGCCACAGGTGGACCTCGACGCGGGATTGCAGCATACGGTCGATTGGTATCGCACAAACGCCGATTGGGTGCGCGAAGCGACCAGCGGCGAATATCAGGCCTACTACGAAAAATTCTACGTCAAGCGCCGCGCGACTCTGGCGCAGCTCTGAAGCCCCCTTGAAGATATTTCTTACCGGCAAACAAGGAATGCTTGCGCGCGCGATTGCGGAAGTCCTTTCGCCGCGCCACCAGATCATTGCAGCCAGCCATGCCGAAGCGGACATCGCCGATGAAAACGCAATGCGCACGATTGTGGAAGCCGCGCAGCCCGACGCGGTGGTAAATGCCGCTGCGTTTACGGACGTGGACGCGTGCGAAACGCAAAAGGAGTTGGCTTTCCGCATCAATGCGGAAGGGCCGCGCAATCTGGCGGGCATCTGCAGGGATTTGGATATTCCACTGATGCACATCAGCACGGACTACGTCTTCGACGGCGAGAAAGTCGAACCGTATGTCGAGGAAGACGAGCCGCGGCCGCTCAGCGTCTACGGGCGAAGCAAGCTGGAAGGCGAAAGGGAAGTGCAGAAGCGCTTGGATCGCTCCTGGATTGTGCGAGTGTGCGGCGTTTTCGGGCCTTACCGGAATAATTTCGTTTCGTTGGTCGCCGAGCTGGGGAAAAAAGGGCAGGCGCTCAGAGTCGTGAAGGATCAGCGGCTGGCGCCGACCTACGCGTTTGACGCCGCCGTGGGGATCGGACAAATTCTGCGGCGTGGCCCGTACGGGCTGTACCATCTGACCAATCAGGGATTCACGTCACGAATTGACTTCACTCGTGAGATTCTGCGGCGACTGGGTTTTGACAACGTTCCGGTGATTCCCATTTCGAGCGAGGAAACAAAGCGGCCGGCGCCGCGTCCGCGGAATTCTCAACTCGAAAACGCACGCCTGAAGCGCGAGGGGCTCGAGCTGCTCCCCGCGTGGGAAGATGCGGTGCGGCGATACTTAGGTCAATTGTCTGCCGGAAATTCGTAACGACGGACGGATCGCGCGCCCCTTATTTTTTTCGGGAAAAGAAGCCGAGCACTTTGCTGGCAGCCTTGTCGCTGATTCCGAACTTCTCTTTCGCTCGGGAATACAAGTGGACCGCTTTCTTATCCAACCAAATGAGCGCCGACTTGGCCTTGCCGTCCGTGGGACGAGCTTGATAATCCGTGGAGCGGCCGGCGACGTTCGAGTCGAGCTCGATCGTATAGTAGTAGAGCGCCAGGCTCTTGCGCGAAACACCATCCGGGCAGCGAAGTTTTTCGGGGAAGCCGTGGTAGGAGTGCTCCGTGGTGCTGAAGATTAGCGCGTGATTCAAGAACGGCGGAACGCTCGCACGGCACTGGCTCATCTGTTTATCCCAGAGCTCAATCGATCCGCCCCATTCAAGTTCCCATTGCGGATTCAGATACACAATCAGGTTGATTCTGCGCTTCCAGTTCTTATTGCGATGATGCATGGTGAAATCGGCATGAAGGTTCAGAAAGCCGCCGCGCGCGGACTGATGCAATCCACCGCCTTCCAGACTGGTATCGGCGACCAGGCTCGGAATGCCGGTGAGCTTCGAGAGCCAGTCAAGAAATTCCGGTCCGTTCAGCTCATCGACGATCCTGCCGAGCGCTTCCGGGAACAACTCGCGCTTGGCCAGTCCTGCTTTGTTTTCGTTGAAATGCTTGTATTGGATCCACGTATCGCTGGAAGACTCGGGAAATTCGGCCGCCGCGGAACGCGCGGTGTCAGCGTCAAGAAAATCAGCCAAATGGATATGTGGAAACGGCTGCGCCTGCTGGTACCGCTGCGCGAGCGCGGGCAGCTGCGCGGTCCAGCGATTACATGGAAATAGCCGGAGGCGTTCAGTCGCCGCAGAGACAGTGGTCATCGTAGGGTTCGCCACCTTTCGTTACCTGCTAACCCGGACCGCACGAAAAAGTTTGACGATGTTTTGAGGATTTCTGTCGCTCGCTGCGGCGGAGTATAGAACAAGGGCCGCCATAAGGAAAAATTCTATTTTCGACGATTATTCGATACGGCAAACCCTTAGCGTGGCGTTTTCATAGGGGCAGTTTAGGCCGCTCGCGCCGGGTTGCTGGAGCACGATCCAGCTTACGCCATAAGTCTTTTTCAAGCGCGCAAAATCGGCAGGGCCGAAGCTCTTCCAGCCGGCGGCAGCTTCCGTTTGCGCAAAGACGTCGTCGGCAAGTGGGAGCCACGGGTAAAGAACAGCGTCGCTCCAATCTTTTTTCGCGTCAGCCAGGCGGCTGCGCTCCGCGGTGGCGCGAAATCCTTGATAATTTTCCTCCGGCAGAGCCATATAATTCGGGTCAAGCGCGAAAATGGCATCGGTGGGAGTGTTTCCGCGAATCCAGACGAACGCCTGAAGCCATGGATTGACTGGCGCCGCGCCAGGCCATTCCACGTGGCGCGTGGCCGGAAAAAGCTGGACTTGCGCGACGCAGAGCCCCGCAGCGATCGGAAGGAACAGCACCGCCCAGCGAAGCAGATGGTTTTTCAAAACATACTCGCCCAGCAATCCTCCGATGATCACGAACATAAGCAAGTAGACCAGTTGCAAGTTTCGCATCGGCTGGTACGGCGCAAGTATCTCGAGTGGATGGGGAATCGTCACGATCAGGCCCGCGACAAAGCAGATCAATTCAAAGAGAACGACTGTCCATGTGACGCGCGCAAGGATGGGATGTCCGCTCCGCTCCGCGACTTTCTTGCACCACCATAGAATCGCAAATGGAGCGAGAATTCCCAGCCATTCATACCACGTCCAGCGGAGCAGAAAATAATAGCGATGATCTTGCAAGCATCGCCAATAGATGGCGGAAGGCGCCTTTAGGGCAAATCCCGCGAAGGAAAGTAGGCAGGCCACGCCCATTGCAGGAACGCGCGACGACGTGCGGTTCCCAACCAGCCATAAGACAATAAAAACGACGGCAAATACGGTCATAAAGGGATGGATTACCGCCGTGAAGAGCAGCCAGAGCGCCGTGCGCCAACGCCTGTTTTCGATGGCAGCGTCGATCGCGAATACGACGGCAAATGCGGAGATCGAGCGTGGATTTAGGTACTGATCGAAGATGTAAAGAGACGTACCTGCGACGGGCAGAGTGAGGAGGCAAACGACCATTGTTACAGCGCTCCATCGGCCCGCAGGCGTAGAAAAGCATTTGCTCGCCAGGCGCAAACAGGCCAGCAGCAACAGGAAAACCGATGCGATGTATCCGCAGAAGAGCAGCCAATCGAGAGGCGCGTGAGTGACACGAACAAGCCCGGCGACGAGGTGCGGAAAAAACGTCAGCCGCGCGTTGGCCTCGAAGAATTCCTGGCCGAATGGATAGTAGGAAGGATGAAGAATCTTGACGATGCTAGGGATGTAAATTTCAGCGTCTTCCGCCGCCGGATGATAGCCGTGAACAAGCAGAGCGCCGAAGGTGAGGAGCAGCAAAAGCGCGAATTCTTTTCGCTTCACGCGAATTCCCTGTACCGGCCTGTGAACGCTGAAGGGAATGTGTTAGCCGGCGGAATTCTATACACGTGTGGCGGCGGCTTCGCGAACTCCCAGAGAGTAGTAATTCAGGTCGAGCTTGCGGCCGGTCTCTTTGAATATGCGGAAGTGCATCATGCCAAGTTTCTGCAGGAAGAATTTCAACGACGTGGCCAGAACACCGAAGCCATAGCGAACGCTGTGCTGGAAATTAATCGAGGAGGCTTCCTCGAAGTACCGTGCTGGGCAGGAGATTTCTCCGATGCGGAAGCCAAAAAACAGCACCTGTGCCAGAACTTCGTTGTCGAAGACAAAACCGTCCGAATTCTCGAGCAACGGCAGAGCAAGGAGAACTTCGCGGCTGAATGCGCGGTAGCCGGTGTGATACTCCGAGAGTTTTGCACGCAGCAGCAGGTTTTCAAACGCTGTGAGCAGGCGGTTGGAAATGTACTTATAGAGCGGCATGCCGCCGCGCAGCGCTCCGCCGCCGAGAATGCGCGAGCCAAGGGCGACATCGCAACTGCCGCATGCAATCAGTCCCGCGAGTGACGGAACCAGCGCGGGATTATATTGATAGTCAGGATGCAGCATTACGACGATGTCGGCGCCGGATGCCAGCGCTTCGCGATAGCAAGTCTGCTGGTTGCGTCCATATCCGTAATTTCGGTCGTGGACGAAAACTTGGAGACCGAGCCGTTGCGCGAGCTTCGCCGTGCCATCGGTACTCGAATCGTCAACCAGGATTTTGATATCTACGAGAGGGGAAAGCTCCCGAACCGTGGCTTCTAGAGTTTTTTCTGCATTGTAGGCGGGCAGGACCACCGCGACGCGTTTGCCTTCTATCATCCTTGGCCTTTCGCCTGCATTTCTAATGGCCGGGTCGGAACCGTCGAAAAATCTCTCTTTCAAGCGTCCCAAGCGTTCGCTAATAGCATCGTAACGAGATGGTGGCCGGAGCGTCAAGAATTATCGGGCTGGCGGCAACTTGGATTTGTTATAGTGGCGTCACTCGAAAGGCAGCTGAGAAATGGTCTGGGAGGAAACCTGGAATCTGGCGTTGGAGTCGCTGCGCGCAAACAAACTGCGCGCGGGCCTGACCATGCTGGGTGTGGTGATCGGCAGCGCTTGCATCGTGCTGGTGGTCACGGTGGCGCTGGCGGGCAAGCAGTTCATCATCGGGCAGATCGAGGCGGTGGGCTCGAACATCGTATATGCCTCTCTCGTCAGCACGAACATCGGACAAAACGTGTCGATGGCTGACCAGATTTCGATGAATGATCTCGAAGCAATACGGCGAGGAGTTCCTCAGGTCGTTCACGTAGCGGGCACGAATGACATTCACATGACCATTACAACGGCAAGCGTGACACGGCCCGTGAACTTGGTGGGTGTGACCTCAGATTTTCAGCAAATCCGCAATCTGATCGTCGCTCGTGGCCGATACTTCGACGACGGGGATTTCTTGACCAGCAGCAAGGTGTGCTTGCTTACCGAGCACCTCGCCGGGGTGGCCTTCCCCTATGACGACCCGGTGGGGCGGGACATTCATGTGGGTGATTTGAATTTCACGGTGATTGGCGTTTTTCGGGAGCGCGTGCAGACATTCGGCGAGACGGAAATTACCACGGACTCGGTCCTGGTTCCTTTCCCGCTGATTCGGTATTACACCGGCCAAAGTTACATCAGGACCTTGTATGCGCAGGCGGATAATCCCGAGGACGTCTCGCCGGTGACGCGCGAGGTCGGCGTAATTCTGAAATCGCGTCACCGGCCTGACGCCGGATATAGCGTCGACAATCTCACTTCGATCTTGGAAACCGCGCGCCATATTTCCCTGGCGCTGACGATTGTGTTGTTGCTGATTGCCATGATCGCGCTGGTGGTCAGCGGAATCGGCATCATGAACATCATGCTTGTGAGCGTCACGGAGAGGACGCGGGAAATTGGCATTCGCAAGGCTGTGGGCGCGCGGCGCGAGGAAATTCTCTATCAATTTCTGACCGAAGCGGGAATTATTAGCGGCGTTGGCGCGCTCGTCGGGATCATGGTAGCGGTCCTGATTCCCTTCATTATCACGGCGATTGTCCGGCTTTTTCCGGTGCCGGGGAACATCGAAATTCCGATTTCATGGCCTTCGGTCGTTCTGGCATTCGTCGTCTCATGCGCAACGGGAGTTCTTTTTGGATACCTTCCGGCGAGCAAAGCGGCGGGACTTCAGCCGGTCGAATCATTACACTATGAATAGGACGAAAATGAAGACCGCATGTACAGTCACGATTTGCACTTTATTGCTTTGTGTTTCCGCGATGGCGCAGCAAGCACAACCAGGCGCCTCTTCACAGAATCCGTCTGACCAAAGCGCGAAAGCGCAAGCGGCGCCTGCGGGGCGGATCTTGAGCCTCGCAGAGGTCGTAAAACTCGCTCTCGCGCACAGCCCGGACTTAGCTCTGGCGCGCGTCCGGTACACGGTGGCGAAAAATACGGCCGGCATAGACCGCGCGAATTTCCTGCCCAACTTGTATACGGGATCCGGATACCAGTACACCAACGGCATCCCGCAAACGCCGGGAGGTTCGGCGCCGGCGGTTTTTGAGATGTCGTACACGCAAACAATCTTCGATAAGCAGCAGCGAGGGCAATTGCACTACGACGAAGACCTGGCGAAAAACCAGGAGGTCGAATTTCAGAACGCGCGCGAGAGCGTAATCGTGAGCGCGGCCGCTTCCTATCTGGAGCTGGCGGATGTCCAACGCTCCCTGGTATTGCTTCAAAGCGAGCGCGACAGCGCGCTGCAAATTCTCGATCTGACGCAACAGCGCGAAGCGGCCGGATTGGAGCTTCCGGTTACGGCGACAGAGGACCAACTGCAAGCGGCCCGCATCGCCCAGCGGATTGTTCAGTATCAAGACCGTGAGCAAGTGCTTACGGAGCAGCTTCGGAACATGACCGGCCTCCCCGCGGACGAACCCTTGCAGGTTTCTTCCGAGGAAACGCTGGCTTCCGAATCCGCCGAACCTGCATCCAACTTAGTGACGGATGTGACCGACCATAGCGCTGGTTTGCGGGAAGCCGAGAACTATCGCATTGCCCGGCAACAGTTGCTGAAGGGTGCCAAGGGATCCTATTGGCCGACGATCGACTTAATTGGGGAATACAGCGTGCTGAGCAAGATCAACAACTACCAGGAATTCTTCTTGAAGTTTCAGCGCAACAACGTCAATGTCGGATTCCAGGTCACTATTCCCCTCTTTGCCGCCAAGACTTCGGCCAATGTGGCGCTGGCAAGGAGTGACTTCGACGAAGCGACTCTCGAGTTAGCCGCGGCGAAGCGCTCCGTGCAGCAGGGAGCGGAGCAAAAGCTCCAGGCGCTAAAGGAAGCCGACGCGGCAAGGGAAGTGGCGCGGCTTGATTTGCAGCTTGCCCAGGAACAGTTGCAAGATGTAGAGGCCAAATTCAATCAGGGTCACGTCACCCTGCGCGATTTAGAGAAGGCGCGCGTCCTGGAAAATGAGAAATGGCTGGCGTTCTTGGATGCGGGCCTTTTCCACGAGCGCGCACAGTTGGATCTGCTTCAGGCAACGGGGCAGCTGGCGAAAGTATTCCCCTGATAACAATGGAAAAGCTTCGCTATTGTCGCGCTGCGAATTCAAGTAGAATTAGGTATTACTGGCCGGTGTCGATCAGGCCGTCCCACGAAGACTGAGGAGGATGTTGAATGGCGTCGGTGATGAAAACGCTTCTGCTTAACCCCCCGAGCTTTGAGAACTTCGACGGGGGCGCCAGTTCCCGCTGGCCCGCGACTCGCGAGATCGAATCCTATTGGTATCCGGTGTGGCTTACGTATCCTGCGGGAATGTTGCCGGGCAGCCGGCTGCTGGATGCGCCGCCGCACAAAATCACGCCGCAACAGACCATCGACATCTCTAAAGACTACGAATTCCTGGTCCTGTTCACTTCCACCGTCGGCTTCCAAAGCGACCTGAAGATGGCCCGGGCGATGAAGGAAGCGAAGCCCGGCCTGAAGATTGCCTTTGTTGGCCCTCACGTGCAGATCAAGCCGGCGGAAAGCTTGCAGGCCAGCTCGGATATCGATTTTGTGGTGCGCGGCGAATTCGATTATGCCGTCACGGAATTTGCCCAGGGCAAACCGCTCAGCGAAATTCCCAACGCCAGCTACATCAAAGACGGAAAGGTTGTGCATAACCCGACGCGTCCGCCGCTGCATACGGCGGAGCTCGATGAGCTGCCGTTTGCAACGGATATCTACAAGCGGGATTTGACCATTGAGCGTTACACCGTTCCGTTCCTGCTCCATCCGTTTGTCTCTTTTTACACTTCGCGCGGCTGTCCCGCGCAGTGCACGTTCTGCCTGTGGCCGCAGACGCTTTCGGGCCACACCTGGCGCGTGCGATCGGTGGATAGCGTGGCGCGGGAATTTGAGCAAGCGCACCGCATGTTCCCGCAGGCCAAGGAATTTTTCTTCGACGACGACACGTTTAACATTCGCAAAGACCGCGTGCTGGAGTTGTGCAAACGCTTCAAGCCTGTGGGCTTCCGCTGGTCCTGCACCGCGCGCGTGCACAGCGATTACGAAACATTGAAAGGAATGGCCGACGCGGGCGCACGGCTTTTCATCGTAGGCTTCGAATCGGGCGATCCGCAAATCCTGAAGAACATCAAAAAGGGCGCGACGGTCGAGATGGCCCGCACCTTTGCCGCCAACTGCAAGAAGGTGGGCGTCCGTGTTCACGGCGACTTCATCATTGGCTTGCCGGGCGAGACACCAGGAAACGATTCAGAAGACCATGGATTTTGCGCGGGAGCTTGATTGCGAAACGATTCAAGTTTCCATGGCGCATGCCTATCCCGGAACGGAGCTCTACAACTTAGCTTCTGCGAATGGGTTTTTGGCCACCGAAGCGCTCGCCGATTCCGGCGGGCACCAGCTTCCGCACCTCGAGTATCCGGGACTGAACCGTGAGCAAATGATGGCCGCCGTAAATCATTTCTACGATTCGTATTATTTCCGTCCGCGAGTGGCCTGGCGAATCGTGCGTGATGCTCTGTGGGATGCGCACGAGCGCAAGCGCCTCTATCACGAAGCAGTTTCATTCCTGCGGTTGCGCGCCGAGCGGTTGAAGTATGCAAAGAGCGGAAAGACTCCTACGAAGCAGCCCCCATCCGTCGGCGTGAAGACGGTTCCCACCCGGACCAGCACGGAGCTTCCCACAGAAACACAGGGCGCATGAGGTTTTCGCACCGGCTGCACGGCAAAACGATTTTTCTCATCGCCCTGATGGCGGTGTTCGGGGCGCTTGGGGATGTGCTGCTGCGCAAAGGGATGAAGCAGATTGGCGCGATATCCAACTGGCATCCTTCCGCCCTGCTTTCCGCATTTGAAAGAACGTTTAGCTCCGCCCCGATTTGGCTGGGCATCACGTCTCTGCTGCTTTTCTTTTTGGCGTACCTGCTGGTGCTGTCCTGGGCGGATTACAGTTACGTACAGCCGGCATCGGCAACGGGCTATTTCTTCGTGGCCTTGCTCGGCTATTTGCTCCTAGGCGAAGTGATCCCGCGGATGCGGTGGGTCGGTGTCCTGGTCATTTGCGTCGGCGTGCTCCTGGTGGGCGGAACGCCGCCGCGAACCACGGAGCAGGGATGACCGCGCCGGACGCCATGACGCTCGCGGTGATCATCTTCGTCGGAACCGGCGGGGAATTGGCGGTTACGCACACGATGAAGCAAATTGGCGAAGTACAGAGCTTCGCTCCTGCCAATCTGCTGCGCGTGATCGGCCGTGCGTTTCGCGTCGGATGGATGTGGCTGGGCCTGACCATGATGGCCGTGTCATTTTTCGCGCTGCTGATGCTGCTCTCCTGGGAGAATGTCAGCTTCGTGGTGCCATTGACCGCGCTCAGCTACGTGGTGGGTGCATTCGGCGGGAAATTTCTGCTGGGTGAGCATATCGAGGCGCGGCGCTGGATCGGCGTCGTGCTGGTGTGTCTCGGCGTTCTGCTGGTCTGCGTGAGCTGAAAATACCTCGACGGAAAAGCTGTGGATTGCATTTAAGGACCAGCCGTGTGGCATGAAATCCTGCGATGGACGCTGCTTGTGCTCGCGCTCGGCCCGTTTGCGTACTACCTGCTCGCCATCACCGCAGCGCTTCGGTTTTTCCGCAACCGCCCTCCCGTTCAAAAGACTTTTGCACCGCCCGTCAGCGTACTCAAACCCGTGCGCGGTCTCGACCGCGAAGCCTACGAGAATTACGCGAGCTTCTGCCGCCAAGAATATCCGGACTTCGAAATCATTTTTGGCGTGACCGAAGGCGCCGACCCCGCCGTGCCCGTCATCGAGAAGCTCATTCGCGATTTTCCCCAATGCAACATTCGCCTGTTGATTGGCGCCGAGCCCCTGGGCACGGGCGACAAAGTGAACAAGCTTTGCCGCATGGTGCGTGAAGCGAAGCACGAGATTTTGATCATCAGCGACAGCGACATTCGCGTGGCTTCCGGCTATTTGTACGCGGTCGCCGCGCCGTTTGCGGACCCCAAAGTAGGCGCCGTCACGTGCTTATACCGCGGCATCACCGATGGCTCGCTGGTCTCCGAGATGGAGGCGCTCGGCAATACCTCCGATTTTGACGCGGGCGTGCTCTCGGCGTGGCAGTTGGGCGGCGTGGGCTTCACTCTGGGCGCCACCATGGCGACCACCAAGACGCGCCTGGCGCAAATTGGCGGCTTCGAAGCGCTCGTCGATCACTTTTCGGACGACTACGAGCTGGGCCATCGCATCGCGGCGCTTGGCTATCGCGTTGAGGTGACCACTTTTCCGGTGTTCACGGTTTTCCCGTCGCAGACACTTTCCCAGTGCTTCCGCCATCAGGTCCGCTGGACGCTCACCATGAAGCATTCTCAGCCGTGGGGGCACTTTTCGCTGATCTTCACACACGGCTTGCCATGGGCGATTCTTGCAGCCGTTATTGCTCCGTCCTGGCCAATCGCGGCGTTCTACCTCGCGGGATACGTCGTGCTGCGCGGCCTGATGGCTTGGACCGTTGGCGTGTGGGGCGTGGGGGATCCGATATTGCGCGGAAAAATGTACCTCGTGCCGCTGCGCGACGCTTTCGCCTTCACCGTGTGGCTGACTAGCTTCTTTAAGCGTCGCATCGAATGGCGCGGCGCGGAATATTACATCGTCAACAAACGTTTAGTGCCCGCGAAGCAGAGGAAGTAGATAAAGTCGCGGCGGACAGTTCGCCAATAAGGGGATGTTCCTGCCGGGTAGATTGCCGTGCGATGCGCTAATGCGCGCGCGATTCCTCACTGACCGAGGCGGAAGCGAACGGTCACTTTGTATTGCATGATGATCGGTCTGCCGTCGAGAGTTGCAGGCGAATATTTCTGCTGGCGCACGGCGTCCATCGCTGCGTTTCTCAGAAGGGCGGGGCCGGAGATGACTTTGGTCGACTTCACTTTGCCAGTCTGGTCGATGACCGCCTCGATTTGAACGTCGCCCTCAATGCGGTTGGAAGTTGCCAGTGAGGGATAAGCCGGCTGCACGCTGTGAATCAATCGCGGCGGAGTCACCTGCCCGCCGCGAACCAAGGGCGCTGGCTCTGCAGGCTTGGGCAGCGCTGAAGGGTTTGATGATGCGCCGCCTACCAGAGAACTGAGTCCTGCGCTGGTAGCACCTCCCGCCAAATCTTTTGGAGCGCTGTTGATCGACGGAAGTGGCGCGTCCACCGCGACGCTGTTGTGCTGCGTCGCTTGGGGACGAGCGGTTAAGTCGCCCGCATAGATGCTGGCCATCCCATTGGAAATCGTAGGTTGACTCTCCGGAGCGGAGCTCTTCGCGCTGTCATGCACAGGCGTTATCGTGATGGTGCTTTGCTTTGCGGCCGCTGGAGTGGGCGCGTGTTTTGCGGCCGGCCGTGCTCCGGCCGTTGGTTGAATCTCGGGAGCCTGTGTCGCCGGTGATTCCGCCGCAGTCTGTGCTGGAGTTGTGCTGGGAACTGCCGAAGTTGTCTGCGGAATGCTTGCCGGTGCAGTTACATTCGAGCTCTGGCGCGCGTTCCCACGATACTGCTTTACGTAGAACACGGCACCTGCGGCGAGGATCGCCACGGCCGCCACGCTGAGAAAAACCTTCACGCCCGTATGCCGTTTCGGAGCTTCTCCGGCTAACAGTGACGAAGGATCGAGCGAGCGCACAAACGCTTGCGCTGCCTTTTGATCTGATTTCAGGATTGCTGTTTCTTGCGCCGTAGTGGCGGCTGCTTCCTTGCCGAATACTTCTTCGCCCGTCGACAATGAATCGAAGATCGGCGGCGCCTCAGCCAAGGGACTGGCTGCGGCGCGAGGAGGTGCGGGAATTGTCGTCTGAGGCTTTGGCGCGACCGGCGCTCTTTTCGGGGGAACGACAGTCAAAGGAACCAGTTCGTTCGTGCGCGGATCTTCGGAAATTCCATAATTCACCGGCGGCGCGGGAGCCGGTTTCACAATCTCCTTCACAACTTCGCGCACGAGCGGTTTCGCTGCCAGTGGCGGTGCATCCACTCGTGGCAACGCCTGCGTCGCAGGGGGCACATTTGCTGGCGGAACGCTCTGAACAGGCGCTGCAGGAGTGACAAGCTTTTCCAGTTCTTCGCTGAACGGCTTGCGCTCTTCGTGCGTCGCGGCGGGAGCATTCGACTCCGAAGGGAAGTGAACGCCCCAGAATCCCGGTACCGGCTGAACAAACTCAAGCTTGACGTAATGCGAGACATTCGCCGCGCTATTTACCTGAATGATGCGGCAGAGCGCCGTTTGTTTAGTCGCCAGGTGAGTCAGAACGACGGCGTGGCCAGTACGAACGCGCGCCCGCAACTTCACTACGGCGCCGCGAGGAAACACGATCATCGTCGAAGTGTCTTCTTCGAACGGTTCGACGTGCTCAGTAGTATCCAGAACGACCGCGGTTACCTGTGAGCCGTGAATTCGTACCGAAATGTCGAGGCCGATCGCTTCATTTTCGAGCGAATCTGTCCCGCCGCGCTTGGACTTGGTCCCCGCAGCGGAAGTGGGCACTTCGGTAGTAAAGGTCCCCATCGCGCCGTATCCTCAGTATTAAATTTTCGTTCGCCGCGCACGCCAGCGCAATAGTACTGGCCCTTATTTTTTCAGTGCTGTCCCGAAGGACAGGTACTCCTGTACCAACGTCCCGTTCACCCATTTATCATCGCGCTCGCGTGAGCCAGTTTGGCTTTCCGTTCATCTTCATTTCCTAAGAAGCCAAACCCTTTGAATGTTCGCTTCAAGGAGGTCAAGGATGGAAGCCGTCATAGCCTCGCTCGCGCTGGTTGCTCAGATTTCGATTCGACAGGACGCCATCATTGCCGCGCTCGAAAGGAAGGGCATTGTTTCCAGGGCTGACGTCGACGCTGAGATGCCCAAGACCGAGGAGGACACCGGGAGGAAATTCGATCGCGTCAAACACGACTTTTTCGAGCTCTGGAGCGAATTCGACGGAGAAAATGGTGGCTAACGCACTGACTCGACAAGGTGTGACAGGTCGTGTAGGATTTTACGCTGGTGCGGGGTCGGACAATTGGTAGTCCGCCTGCCTCTGGAGCAGGTTATCCTGGTTCGAGTCCAGGCCCCGCAGCCAATTTTTCGTGCGAGAACTAGGTTTGAGGAAAGTCCTCTCCTAACTCACTGATTTTTAGTCTATTTATCTTCCAGCCAAAGCCGTTTTCGCGGCTGCGGCAGCGTTTCTCTGCGTAGCGCTCCGTTCCGTCATTTTGCCCTTGCCGGCGGCGGAATCTTCGTCGCTTGCCATGCAACCACTTGCCAGCGCCCGTTGCGCCGCAGAAACGTCCCTGTGTTCCGATAATTCGAAATTTCGATTTTGCCGTCTGCGTGCTCCGTTCGAGCCACCAGCTGAAACGCGACAATCGCCGCATTGCCAAAATCGTGAACGACCACATGCCCGGCTGAGTAAGTTTCCTTATCTTTCGTTGCGGTAGCCGGCTTCGGAGCGTTCAGGCTGCGCATGATGTCCGCTTTCGTGTGCACCATGCTGTTCGAACCCGTGTAAATCACGTCGTCCGCGAAGAAGCGGTCAAACCCAGCGGCCTTGTTGCTACCTGCGTCGCGCATGAACTGGTTCAGCATCGCCGTCAGCTCACGAGTGGTGCTCGATGATTGCGTCTGTTGCTGCGCGCAAACGAACGTCGCGAGGAACAGGCACCCGATTCCCATGATGCATTTTGCAATTCGCATGATTCGCTCCTTGGCGAAATATTGAATGACAAAATATCAGATTCTCTGCCGGCCGGCGCGCCGCGATTTTTTCGCGCCGGACTCTTTCCATATTTCCGCGCGAGAAAGCCACAACGCCCCCGCTCCCACCAGGGCCGACTCGGCCCCGTAGAACGCTTTCACGATTGGTGTTTGCTGGTGCCCGGGACTGCAGGCCCAGCGATCCAAGTATCTCCGAATAACTGGCAACAAGGACATCGCCAGATCCGCCAGCCCTCCGCCGATGACGATCACGTCGGGCTCGAGCAGGTCGATGATGTTCCCGAGCCAAATCGCCAAATGCTCAGCCATTTCGGCGAGCACTTCTTTTGCGAGCGCATCGCCGGCGGCTGCCGCCTTTGCAATTGTCTCCGCCGTCACATTCGCCGCGTCTCCGCCCGCCAATTTGAGCGCCAGCGAGCCGTCGTCCGACCTTTTGCCGATGTGCTCTCTCGCGTTGCGTGCTATTGCCGGGCCTGAAATGTACGTCTCCGCGCAGCCGCGTTTTCCGCAGCCGCACAGCGGCCCGCGAAAATCAATTGTCGTGTGACCGCCTTCTCCTGCTGCCCCGCGCCGTCCAGAGTAGATGTGGCCGTCAATCACGAGTCCCGTGCCGACGCCTGTGCCCAGCGTTGCATAAAACACATTTCGATAATCCCGGCCCGCGCCCCAAGCGGCCTCCGCCAGCGCCGCCGCTTTCGCGTCGTTCGCAACGCGCACCGCCAAGCCGTAATGTTTCTTGATTTCCGCTGCGAGATTGAAATTCTTCCAGCACGGCAAATTCGCTGCTTCCAAAACCGTGCCCGTCCTCGAATCCACCCATCCCGGAACGCTGACGCCGATTGCCCGCGCTTTCTGCGTGCGCCGGTTCTTCAAGACGCTGTCGATTGCCTCGCGCACCGCGACAAAACCTTCGGCGGCGCCCTTGTTCGCCACCATGCGCATGCGCGCAGTCGAGAGGATTTTCCCGGTGGAAGTCACCAAGCCGGCGGCGACCTTCGTCCCACCGATGTCCACCGCCAGAATCACGCCTTTGGCCTTTTGCATTCCAGCGCGCCACCTCCCCGGCGCTCGATCGAAAATGCTCGCAAATGCAATTTACCTTCGCGGTGAAGCAGGGCTCACGCCCGGAGTTTGCGCCTCCAGTTTGGTAGCCTGATTGAGTTCGCGCGAGATGAGCCCCGCGCACACGATCGCCAGCGCGCACAGCAACACACCTGCAGCCCAGCCATGCAGCAGCAATTTGCCGGTGCCAAAAAGCGCGCCATAGACCATCGCGCATCCGAGTATCCAGCAGCGCAGATTTCGTGCCAGCTCGCGCGTCTGCGGAACTTCCGGCGCAAGAGCGGCGATGGGCCTCCAACCGGTCACCTGCGGCCGCACTTTGCGGTAGAACGACACGAGAATTTCGTTCGGCTCCGCTTGCGTGAACCAGGTCACCGCGACCCACACAATCGTTGTGATCAGCGTTGTAGTCAGCGCATTTTTCGCGAAGAGCACCGTGGCATCGCCGGAAAACGGCATCGGCCGATTGAGCAGCGACATCCAAAGCGCCTTCCAATCCAACAGACCCGTGATCACGAGCGACGACGCCATCGCTGAAATCTCGCTCCACGCGTTGATTCGCCACCAGAACCATCGCAGGATGTAAACGGCCCCCGTGCCTGCGCCCAGTTGCAGCACGTCCTCCCATCCCGAGCGGATCGAGCCCAGATGCGCCGCAACGTAACCCGTGCATACCACCAGCAGCAGCGTCACCACCTGCGACACATGAACGTAGTGCCGCTCCGTTGAGTCGGTCTTGATAAAGCGGCGGTAGAAATCCTCCACCAGATACGAAGTGCCCCAGTTGAGCTGCGTGGCGATCGTCGACATGAACGCGGCTAGGAATCCCGCGAGAATAATGCCGCGCAGCGCGTGCGGCACGTAATCATTCACAATCATCATGTAACTGGTTTCCGGATGCGCCAGCCCGGGATAGAGGACAATCGCCGCGAGCGCCGTCAGAATCCACGGCCACGGCCGCACCGCGTAATGTGCAATGTTAAACCACAGCACCGAATAGAGGCCCTGCTTCTCGTCGCGTGCGCTGAAGATTCGCTGCGCAATGTATCCGCCACCGCCCGGTTCCGCGCCCGGATACCAAAACGACCACCATTGAATCCCGAGATAGGTCACAAAGGTGATCACCGGCAGCGTCCACAGCTCTTCACTCGAAAACCCACGAGAGAAGTCCGGCAAGAACGAGAGCGGGTCCGCGCCTCCATTCGTCGCGCGCATCGCTTCGATTCGCGACATCATGTGTGTCATTCCGCCCGCGCCCTCGACGGCGAAATAGGCGACGACAATCACGATTCCCATCTTCAGTGCGAATTGGAACATGTCCGTCCAAAGCACCCCGCGCAGCCCGCCCAGCGAAACGTAAATTCCCGTGAACGGAATCAAGAAGAAAATGCACAGAATCAACGCCTGCCCGTTGACCCCGGAAAATGTCTGCCCGAAGATGCCCACCATCACCCGCGCAAATCCATTCAACAGCCGCCAGCCCTGCATCGTCGGTCCCATCGTCGTAGCCACAATCCCAATCATTGCCTTTGTCACCCAGCCGAGAATCAGGCAGTTCATCAGCAAGCCCAGGTAAACGGCGCGGAAGCCGCGAAGAAATGCCGCCGGTTTCCCCGCGTAGCGAATCTCCGCGAATTGCACGTCGGTCATCAGCCCGGAGCGCCGCCACAGCCGCGCGAACAGGAACACCGTCATCATTCCCGACAGGAGGAACGCCCACCAGAGCCAGTTTCCCGCGATTCCCTGCGTGTAGACCAACCCTGCCACCAGCAAAGGCGTGTCTGCCGCAAACGTTGTTGCTACCATTGACGTTCCCGCCAGCCACCAGGGCACGTCGCGGCCGGACACGAAATACTCCTCTGTGCTGGCGCTGGCGCGGCGGCGAAAGTAGATTCCCAGCAGCAGGGTGATGAGCAGATAGCCTAGGATCGCCGACCAATCGAGGAAGGTGAATTTCATTTTGCAGCCCGTGTTTCAAGAGCAATCGTGTCGTGGCCGATTGTTATGTCACAGATACGCGCTCTGCGCAATCCGCTTTCGCCACGCTCAAGTAGTGCGTCTGCGACGTGTATGTGGCAAGTTGCATCGTAAGTCTGAACCACGAAGTGGAGGCGGTTTTGTCTTCTCTCGCTAGATCCGATGCGCGGTCGCGTTGGGGCCAACCGCCCTGGAAAATTGATTTTCAGCCGCCCCCGCGTCTCGTCCCGGAACAAGTCGACGTTGCCATTGTCGGCGGGGGTTTCACCGGCCTTGCGGCGGCGGCATGGCTGCGGCGCATCGACCCCGCAATAACCGTCGCTGTTTTCGAAGCCCAATCCGTCGGCTCCGGTTCGAGCGGCCGCACTGGCGGAATGGTGCTCGGTGAAAGCGCGGCTGGCGACCTTCCGGGTCTTGGTGACGTCCTGGCAGGTTTTTCCTCCGCACTGCGTGCTCTGGCGGTCGATTGCGACTTGGCATTACCGGGCGCGTGGGAGATTGGCCGCAGTAACCCGCTCCCGAATTCACCCATCGCTTGGCAAGATTCGGGCGACCTGCGCGCAACCAGTGAACTTCCCGGCGGCACAATCGACCCAGGCAAGCTTGTCTCTGGGCTCGCCCGTGCTGCGGACCGTCTTGGCGCACTGATTGTCGAAAACGCTCCCGTTGACGGCATTCGTTTCGAAGATTCGCTCCGTTTGCGCGTACGCGAAAGGGAAGTTCGGGCTTCTCATGTCATCCTCGCCACGAACGCTTTTGCTTTGGAGACGAGCGGCTTGGCGAACCGCGCCCAACCGAAGTTGACTCTCGTAGTGGCAACCGCGCCCCTCGATCCAGCCCAACTTGACGTGCTGGGGCTCGCTTCCGGCCGCCCGTTTTATACGATTGACTTGCCATATCTCTGGGGCCGGATTCTTTATACAAATGGCGTCATCTTCGGCGGCGGCTTGGTCGATGTCAAGAACTGGCGCGACCTGGAAACTCAAGACATCGCTACCGGCAAATCGGCGGAGCTCATCGCGAAGGTTGAGCGTCGGGTGCGAGGGCTCCATCCTGCGCTGCGCTCGATTGGTTTTTCTCACTGTTGGGGCGGCCCGATCCTCATCGGCCCTGACTGGCAACCGGTTTTCGAGGCCCACCGTAGCCTGCCAAACACAACCGTCCTGGGCGCATATTCAGGCCATGGCGTCGCGCTTTCCGTCTACCTAGGCTGCTGGGCCGCTGAGGCCGCCTTAGGCCGCAAAGCAATGCCTTCCTGGTAACACGCAACTACTATCTCCTTCGTTCACCGGCATATCCGAACGCATGGCCTGTTGACCAATTGCACAAACCAAAGGCGAAACTCCCTTCTTTCAAGCGATTCCCTTATACGATAGCAGTCGGACGGGGTCGTCCACAGTCTTCGATCTCAGTACGCACCGTTTGCGCTCACGGTAACGCCTCGTCTGTGTGCATTTGACCGGAGGTTTCATGGCGGAACAGCAAGGCCCGCGGAGCCCGGATGGCGCCTCTCCAGCGAAAAAGCCCTACGTGAAGCCCGAATGCGTCTCGGAGCCGATTTACGAAACTATGGCTCTTGCGTGCGGAAAACTGCCGGGACAGAGTTTCCAATGCAACGGCGCGCCAAAACGCTCCTAGTGCAAGGCAGCCCGTGCATCACCGTCGAGGGAAATCGTCAATGATGCAACGCAAAAGACGCCCTTACTCGCAGCCACTGCTGGCCGTTTTGCTGGTAGGCTTTTTGAGCTTGGCGCTCGCCGTTTCTTCAACCGCAACCGAACAACTCGTTCTGCAGAAATCCGGGACGAACCCGCAAACCCGCGCCGCCGAGAACTTCCTGGACCAAGCGAACCAAACCACCGTAAATGCGAACGCACTCCAGGTCGAGTCTTCGAACACTGCAAATCGGCGCTCGCTGATTCTCTTTGATTTTTCATTGTTGCCGAATGTCGGTATTAAGACCGCTGTATTAACGCTGACCGTGCAGACACCTCCTTCTCTGCTAGCCGGAACCCGAACTTATAATGCATTTCCCTTGGACAGCCTCTTTGTTCAGTCCGCCGCGACTTGGAAAACGCGCGTCGCGGACCTCGCCTGGGGCGCGGCGGGCGGCGACATTCCCGGGACGGCAACAACCTCCACAACGGTCAATTCAACGACGACCCAGGCGGCCTGGACCATTACGCCCGACGTGCAGGCGTGGTACTCGGGCAATGCCGGCGGCGTGCCGGAACCGAACTATGGCACCCTTATCATGGACAATGCCGAAAACTCTCTTACTCCCGCCACCACCGTATTCGATTCAAACAGTTCTATAAGCCCCCCTTCCCTCAAGGTCACCTTCGTCCAGAATGTCGCCAACCTGGCCGCAACAGCCGGCAATGCCCAGGTGGCGCTCAGTTGGGCGTTCCCCGCGGCGATTGGGACAGTGCTTAAGAGCACCACCGGCGTCTTGATTTTGCGTAACTCAAGCGAACCGGTCAATAAGAACTCGGTGCCCACCGATGGGACCACCTATGCCCTCTGTGCGGCGGTCGGTAACGGAGTCGTCGTGTACAACAACACCGCGCTGGCAACAACCTTCACGGACAACAGTTCTGATACCTGCGGAGCGCCCGCAAACGGCACCACCTACTACTACAAAGTCTTCACCCAGGACTCCGCTGTTAACTACAGCGCCAGCGGAGCCTCCGGGGATGGCGGTGCCGTGTCCGTATCGGAAATCTCGGCGTCACCAAGCGCCAGCGCGCCTTATAGCTCGAACTGGATGACCGCAACCTACTCGACGACTTTAGCGCCGCCGTCATTGTTCCCTGGGCTCGTGGCCATGCTCGGTACGCAGACAAATTTCATGTTCGCCATAAACGCAAACACGGGAATGCGCTCGTATCCGCCCCTTTCCTTGGGCGGCGCCATCACCGGCCGTTCGCCCGTGATCGATGCCGCCGATTCGTCGCTGGCGGAGGATATGGTCTACGTCGCCGACCAGAGCGGCTTGGCCTATGGCATTGCCGCCGATACCGGCCAGACTGTGTGGGTCGTTGATCCTTTAAACGCTGGCGGCACTCCTTTTCTTGCTGCCGGTGCGTTGCTCGTGAAGAATTTCGCGACTCTCTCTTTACACGCTCTCCCATGACCTTCTCGTCTTGGGAACCCGGAACGCGTCCACACTCACCGGAAATGCAATCGTCGCCGTTGACGGAAACACCGGCGCTACCATTTGGACGGACGTCGGCGACACCGGGACCATCCCCGCGATGGACATCATTACCGCAACCCCCGCTATTTCTTACTCGCGAAACACCATCTGGGTTACCAGCGAGAGCAATGGCGGCACGCAACCAAGCCTGTGGGAACTCAATGCCAACACTGGCAAAGTGCTCGCAACACTTTCCTTGGGTGATATCGACAGCTCTCCCGTGCTCACTCCGGACGAGAGCACGGTGTTCGTCGGCAATAACGCCGGTACGGTATACGCTATAAATGCAGCCAACGCGACAGTGATCACTTCCATCGCCGGCGGCGACGGTGAGATCATTGGTTACCCGCTCATTGTTGGTCTCTCTTCGCCCTACTCCGTTGTTTTCTCAGGAACCGCTGACGTGCACGGCCTCACTTACAATTCGTCCACGCAAACCTTTACTGCCAATTGGACGACACCTGTCACTGCCCCGTCCGCGCCCATTGGCGTCTTCGGGCTCACCGATATCTACGTCGGATCGGGCGATGGCAAGATTCACGAACTCAACCTCAACACCGGCGCCGAGATTCGAGATATTGTCGCGAACACCGGTCAGCCCGGCGTTGTCGGCGATCCCGGTCTGGATTTGAGCCTGATGCACATTTACGTTTCGACGAACGATCAGCGAATGTACTCCTTCACGTTCCCCTATTGAGGTGAAGACGATGGGCTTTCGACACTCCGATTCCCGGCGAACGCAAGGCTTGTTCCTCGCGGTGCTGTTCCTCTTCGCCGGAATAAGCGGATGCGCGGTCATGCCACAGTCCCAGAGCGGCGATCCCAGTTCGCCTTCCGGCAACGGCGCCCAGCCTTCGGCGAAAATTCTTTTCTGCGATGCGCCGGGAACCGCTTGCTCGCCTGCCAGCAGCTTCTCCATTTCAAAGCTGCGCGATTTGAACATCGTCGTCAACTGGAGCAATCTGCCTCCCGGCAACCACGCGCAACTGCTCAGCGTCCTGCATACCGCTGGCGGCCTCTACCAATCGTTTCACAATGCTTTTATGATCGGTCCGGAAGCGGGAGGGTCTTTCTCCACCTCCGATGCGCTTCCCGTCGCTGGCACGTGGATTGTCGAGCGCTCCCTGACCGGCGTTTGGACCGCGCAGGCCTTGCTCGACGGCCACATCGTCGCCACGCAAACCGTCACCCTTACGCCGTAGTAGTTGCGCCGCGAGCCGGCAAAGCCTAACGATTCTCGCTCTTCAACGTTCAATGGGAGTATCATAATTGTCAAAAGCACGTCATGAGCGAAGCGGTCACTTCTCCGGCGCCTGTGAAATTCCCATGAAAAAACTGCCCGTTGCCCTTGCTGCAGCCCTTCTGTGTTTCGCCACGCTGACGCCTTTCCATGGCGCCTGGGCCGGCCAGGATTCCAAGTCTTCGACTGCCGCGCCAACCTCCGCGAAGCAAAAGGCCGAAGCCGATATCAAGGTCGGCGACCTCGCCAACCAGAATGGCAATACGGACGAGGCCATCGCCGATTACAAAGCTGCCATCGAAGCGGATCCCGGCAATCGCGACGCACACCAGAAATTTCTGGAGGCCTATGGGCAAAAGGCCCGCGCATTCCTCACCCCCAAGAAAATCAAGACCGCGAAGAAGAAGCCCACCAAGGCGCAGCAAGAGGCAAAGCAAGAAAAGATCCGAGGCCAAACAGAAGAAACTCGCATTGAAGCTATTCCGATATGCTTCTCGCCACTTACGCCAACTGGATCAAGAAAAATCCGCAGCAACCGATGTTCTATTGGGGCGAAGCCCAAGTGCTCGAGGATCGCGGTAGGAATGCGGAAGCAAAGTCTTTGCTCCGAAAGGCCATTGCCATCGATCCTTCCTGTGCTCCCGCTTACGAAGATCTGTCGAATTTCGCCGCAACCGAAGGCGACGTTGCCGCGCAACGCCAGTATGCGAAAAAAGCCCTCTCGCTCGATCCCAAGGGTACCTCCGGCGTGTTTTTCAATTATGCCCTCACCTATCTTTCCACCGATCCGGCCAAATTCCGCCAGGTCGTCTTGGACCGCGTCGCAAAATACCCAGAAGGTTTGGAATATCTCCTTGTTCTCGTAGCCCAGAACGCTCCGTCTCCAGCGGACGAAGAGGCCGCCTATCAGAAGCTCTACGAACTCTACGGCCCAAAGTCCGCTGATCCTTCCGGCGACATCAGCGACGTAATGGTGAAGCTTTCAATTTGTATGCGAAGGCGGAACCGGCCAAAGCCCTCAGCTTTGCGCAGCAGATGCAAATGGATCAAGCCGCCCAACTGGCCAAGACCGCCGCCGCGAACCCACCACGAAACCGCGAAAAAAACCCGACGCCAAACCGCCGAAACCACTCTGGCAGATCCATTGCCGATTTTCAGAAAAGCATCGTCGATGCTCAGGCGTTGATGGCACAGAAGACGGCCGCGCAAAAAAAATACGCCGACGCCCAGGCCTTGCTCGCCAAGAACGCCTTGAAACCGAAAAACGATTTGATTCGCTCTCCGGCGTCGACCAGACTCCCTACCAGCTCACCATCGCGCAGGCCCTCGCTGGCAGCGGAGACATGCAGAAGGCTTATGACAGCGTGAAAACCGCGCTCCTGCCAGAGCCCGACGAGTCGCTCGAAGCCGCTTTGGCTGCTTACGGCGCGAAGCTCGGCAAGACGCCGCATGCAAATCGATCAGGATGTCTGGCAGGCTCGCGAATCAAAGGCCAAGCCCATGACGCCCTTTGCGCTCACGCAATATGTCACCGGCAGCCAGGTCAAGCTCGCCGATTATCGCGGCCAGGTGGTCCTCGTCAACTTCTGGTTTCCGGGTTGAGAGTGGTGCCGCGCGGAGTTTCCGCGCTTGCAGCAAATTCTCGACAAGTACAAGGCTGCAGAATTTCCACGTTGTGACCATCAATCTAATCGCCAATCAGGAGCAAGGCGCCGTCAAGATCATGAGCAATTACGGCTTCACCTCTCTGAAAAATCCCGGCGGCGATTTCTCGTGGTCCAGCAAGACCTACGGAGTTCGTGGCACGCCCACCAGTTTCCTCGTCGATCCCGACGGCAAAATTGTGTTCAACGTCCCCGGGCTTGAATCCCTGGATTCCGCGAAGCTTTGCGACCAGGAAGTCGCCGGCCTTCTGAAATGGTCCGCAAGCGCCAATTCCGCCCTGCCGCCGCGCCCTCCGCGAAGGCCCAGCCGTGACGTTAAGCGCACATCGCGAGCCTCGCGGGTCATTCGCTTCTCATATCTGTGCGTTTACCAACTTTCTCGTGGCGCCAGGCGCAGGACCAGGCGCAGGCGCCCACGCCCATTCATTGGACCGCCGCGCTCCCCTCCGCGCCGCATCCCCTGCAGCCCGGCCAGAAAACCAGTCTCGCCCTCAGCGCCGACATCGACTCCGGCTGGCACGTCTACGCCTTTCCTCAGCCTCCCGGCTCGCCGGTAATTCCCACCGACGTCACCGTCCCGGATGGCCAGCCGTTGGCGCTCTCCGGCGACATCAAGCCGCCTAAAGCGGATCTCGCGAATGGATCCCACCGTCGGGAAAAGAAACCGACTTCTACGAAAATTCCGTCACCTTCGATCTTCCTCTGAAAGTCGCCAAGAAAGCCCATGCGGGAAAGCAAAGCCTCGAAATCGACGTTCGCTATCAGGCCTGCAATGATCACCTTTGCCTTCCTCCCCGCACCGACAAAGTCGAAGCTCCCCGTCGAAATCGGCCCCCGCCCTTGATTCGTCGTGTTCGAACCGCAAAAAGCTGTTGACAAACATGTTAACTCATGGTATATGTGTATCCTTATGGTCATGGCATCTAGCTTTGTGCCGCGCACTTCCTCAAGGGTCTCTCGGTGGGCCTTCCTGCCGCCTAGAGCTCTTTTCACCGCCCTCCTGTAACCTTTTGTTCCAATATATGGTTTTTTTAATCGGTACACAAAACACAAGTCATTTTTCCCTAACCACCCGCAAAACCAACAACTTAAATTTTTCTAATCGGGACAAAAACACAGTTTTTCCGACGCCCGTTTTCGCATCATCTCCAGTTTCTCATAGGTCGCCGTTTTCCCCATCCTCCACCGTGCCGTTCGCGCCTCCGATCCACGTGGATTGCGATACCATGGTGCTCCCAAATTTCGGGAGAAACTGTCTATGACCCGTGAAGAGCAAAGAATCGAAGAGTCCCGCCAGCGCAAGGTGCACTGGAAGCGCTGGGGCCCTTATCTCTCCGAGCGCCAGTGGGGCACCGTCCGAGAAGACTACAGCGCCGATGGCGACGCCTGGAACTATTTCCCTCACGAGCACGCTCGCTCGCGCGCCTATCGCTGGGGCGAAGACGGCATTGCCGGATTCTGTGACCGCCATCAGCGATTCTGTTTTGCGCTGGCCTTGTGGAATGAGCGCGACGCCGATCCTTAAGGAACGCCTCTTCGGACTGACCAACAAGGAAGGCAATCACGGCGAAGACGTGAAGGAATATTATTATTATCTCGACGCCACGCCAACCAGCTCTTACTTGAAGTGCCTTTACAAATATCCGCAGGCTGCCTTTCCGTACGACGAGCTCGTCGCCGAAAATCGTCGCCGCACGCGAGACGATCCCGAATTCGAGTTGATCGATACCGGCGTATTTCACGAAAACCGCTATTTCGACGTCTTCGTCGAATACGCGAAAGCTGCGGCCGAGGACATCCTCATTCGCATCACCGCCGTCAACCGCGGTCCCGAAACTGCGCCGCTCCATTTGCTGCCAACATTATGGTTTCGCAATACCTGGTCCTGGGGCGGAATCATTCGTAGCGGTGAAGCGCACCGCAGTCCCTCGCCGGCGGGGCTCGGCATCGTCGAAGCGCAACAGTCCGATTACGGAAAGCGCTGGTTGCTCGCCGAAGGTTCGCCTGAACTGCTTTTCACCGGGAATGAAACCAATCATCAGGTGCTTTACGGTTCCAAGAACGCGACGCCGTACGTGAAGGACGGAATCAACGATTACATCGTGAGCGGCCGCAAGGATGCCGTGAATCCCGCGCAAACCGGCACCAAGGTCGCCGCGCATTATTCCGTGTCCCTCAAGCCCGGCGCGAGTTTTTCGGTTCGGCTCAGGCTCAGGGACAGCTCTCCTTTGGAGCAATCGGGGAAGAAGCAATTTTCCGCCGCCGATGTCTTTGGCGCGGAATTCGAATCCGCATTCGCGGAGCGCATCAAGGAAGCGGACGAATTCTATTCCGATCGTTGCTCTAAGGACATGAGCGACGATGCGCGCCAGACGCAGCGCCAGGCTTTCGCTGGTTTGCTTTGGGGCAAGCAGTCCTATCACTACGAGGTCAAGACCTGGCTCACCGGCGACCCCACGCAGCCCCCTCCGCCTCCCGAACGCCTGCATGGGCGCAATCACCAGTGGGTTCACCTCTATAACGCCGACGTGATCTCCATGCCCGACAAATGGGAATATCCGTGGTATGCGTCTTGGGATTTAGCGTTCCACTGCGTGGCCATGGCCACCATCGATCCGGATTTCGCCAAGGAACAGCTCATTTTGTTTCTTCGCGAATGGTACATGCATCCCAACGGCCAGATTCCCGCCTACGAATGGAATTTGTCGAGTGCTAATCCTCCGGTCCACGCGTGGGCCGCTTGGCGCGTTTACAAAATCGAAGCCCGCGTTCGCGGCCATGCCGACCGCATTTTTCTCGAGCGTGTGTTTCAGAAACTCCTCATCAATTTCACGTGGTGGGTGAATCGCAAAGATCCGCTGGGCATGAACGTTTTTGAAGGCGGTTTCCTCGGCCTCGATAACATCGGCGTTTTTGACCGCTCCGTGCCGTTGCCCGGCGGCGGCTATATGGACCAGTCCGACGGCACCAGTTGGATGGCCATGTTCTGCCTCAACATGATGTCCATCGCTATGGAGCTGGCCCACGAAGATCCCGCCTACGAAGACCTTGCCAGCAAATTCTTCGAGCACTTCGTGTACATCGCCGACGCCATGAACAAAATCGGCAGCAACGACATCGGCCTTTGGGACGAGCAGGACGGCTTCTACTACGACGTCTGCCATTTTTCCAGCGGAGAGCAGGTGCCCATCAAAGTGCGCTCCATGGTCGGCTTGATTCCGCTGTTTGCCGTGGACACGTTCGAGCCTCAGGACCTCGCGCGCGTCCCCGACTTTGCCAAGCGCATGAACTGGTTCATGCTTCATCACCCCGATCTGCCAGAACACGTCGACATGAGCCAGCGAACCGCGAATGGAGCGCGCGTGCTGCTCTCCATTGCGAACAAAAAACGCATGCTGCGCGTTCTGCGCTTCATGCTGGACGAAAGTGAATTTCTTTCACCATACGGGATTCGCTCTCTCTCCAAGTACCACCAGGAGCATCCATTCATCCTGACCCTCGATGGCCGGGAAAACCGCGTGGATTACGAGCCGGCCGAATCCACCACGCCTCTTTTTGGCGGCAATTCGAACTGGCGCGGGCCCGTCTGGTTTCCCGTCAATTTTCTGCTCATCGAAGCATTGCAGCGCTATCACTACTATTACGGAAACGATCTCAAAGTGGAATTCCCCTATGGTTCGGGCCAGCAGAAAACGCTGTGGGAAGTTGCCGCGGAGATTTCACGCCGTATGGTGCGAATTTTCTTGCGCGGAGAGGACGGCCGCCGGCCGGTCTACGGAAACGCCGAACTTTTTCAGGCGGACCCGCACTGGCGCGACCTCATGCTGTTCTACGAATATTTCCACGGAGACAACGGCGCTGGCCTCGGCGCAAGCCATCAAACCGGCTGGACGGCGCTCGTCTCGAAGCTGCTCGAACAGAGCGGTGACCACAAGTGAAAGGAAGGCGCCGCAGCGAGCGCCGCGCCTGCCGCGGTCAGAAGCCTTCGGTTAGAAGTCCGCGACCAAGCCCAGGCCGAACGAGACGCGGTTGATGTAATTGAAGAACGCCACGACCAAAACTGTTTCGCGCAGGGCATCCTGGCTCCAGCCCGCGCGCAAAACTTCGTCCGCATCGCTCTGCTCCACGTCGACCGGTTTGCGCGTCAGCTTGTCCGCGAAGCGAAAGAGCGCCTTCGTCTTCTCGTCCGCCGGCGCGTGTGGATAATCGGTCGCCAGCTTGCGAGCGAATTGCTTCTCGAATCCAAATTGCTGCAGCAATTCCATATGAATGGCGATGCAATACGATGACGAATTGATTCCGCTGACCACCAGGCCGATCTGTTCCTTCAGCGACGCGGGAAGCGCGCCATCGCCCATGATCGCCGCGCTCATGCGCAGTTGCGCGGCGATGACTTCCGGCAGCGCACCGAGAGCCTTAAAGTAATGAGGGACGGTGCCGAAACCCTTTTCAATCGTGGCGTAGATTTCGCGTAGTTCGGGAGCCGCTTCGGTTTGTTCGACTTCACTGACGTAGGCCATAAACACCTCTTCGGATTTTTCTGCCTTCAGATGTAAGTACGCAAACAGTGGTTGGATGGTTTCCGCTAATTGAGGGCCAGGGCTTTCGAATTTTACCTCTTTGTTTCCACCAGTTCGACCAGAACTTTCTTGCCCTGCGTTGTGCTCGCGAGGAAAAAATTGACGCGCGTGCCGTCGGCACCTGCCCGTGTCGCCGGATAAATTGCCGTGACGTTCAGTCGCGATGCGAGCCGCGCGGGTCACTTCATCTATATCGCGCGTCAAGAATTCCACTTGCTGGATGCCTTCGCCGAATTTCGCCAGGAATTTTGCGATAGCGCCATCTTTGCCGGGCGCGCAAGTCGTCAAAATATCAAGGTACACGCCGGCGTCCAGGCTCCATTCAAATTCCTCCGCATCCTGATCCGGTGGAACTTCGGCAAGGCGCGGCTGCCCGAGCAGCGCACGAATTCTCGCAAAGCGCTCCCGCGTCACGGCGATTCCCACGGTTGCGTGATTCGCAATGAACTCGCCGATTTCCGGATCTGCTCGCCAAGCGGTGATGGCTTGCTCGGCGTCTGCGCGGCCGCGGCGATAGAGTTCGCGCGCCGCGGCATCGCACAATGCGCTGTCCCCAGAATCCAGGCGCGTGACAAGATCCGCATTCGAAGAGGTATTCAGGTCCAAATTCACTCTTCCCGCTTCATTCCCAAGTTTGTAGTCCGCGCCTTCGTGGTTTGCAAACTCCGGCTTCCCCCTAAGGGAAAGTCTACGAGGCTTCGCGCTGGATGCAACGGAAGTTTACGAGGCAGGTTTTGCCGGTACGGCGTTGTAGTTGGAGAGAATCATCTGCATCGCTGCGCCGGCGTGCACGGCAATCGGCACGTCCCATTTTTCTCGCGTGTCGCCCACTTGCCCTTCGATATTGAGCGAGCTGATCCAATAGCTTCCCTCCGGCACGCCCATGAATTCCGCGTGGCCATTCACGTCGCTTTGCGTTTGCGCCGCCAGGTAGCGCGATTGCGCCCAGCCGAGGGCCATGCCGTGAATGGTCGTGAGCCGCGCGGCCACTTTGTCATTCCATTCCGGACTCGGGTCGATGGAATCGAGTTCCGCGTCCATGCCTTGCTTGGTGTCTGGATTTTCGTTGATGTATTTCAGCACCTTCGCATGGTATTCATCGAGTTCGCGCTGATATTTGACGGGATCGCGGACCTTGTCGATTTCCTTATATTTCGGAGCGGGAAATCCGAACTTTGCGTTTCCAATATTCATCTCGTCATAGGCCTTCCAAAATTCCGGAATGTTGAGGATTTCTTCCGCCGTCAGGTTCTTTGCGAACTCGTCGCCGCTGAGGGTCACGCTGTGGTGCTTGTGCATCCAGGCCCTCAATTCCTTGGAAACGGTCTGGCCATCGATGAACTTGTCCATGTCGGGCTTTGCCACGCTGGCTTCCGCCTCTTCCTGAATGCTTGAGAAACTCTTGCGCAACAAATAGAAGGGCAGGCCGCGCACCGGTTCCACAAGGCCCGCGGACGGAGTGATTTGGGTGGTGAAACTGATCGAGGCTGGTTGCGTCTGCGCACAAGCGGGGCGCCCCGGAGCGAGTAAGAAGCCCGCCAAGATGAAAATCACGAACAATATCAACGCCCGGCCGTTCCGTTTCATCGTGCACATGCTAACAAAAGGACGCGTCCGCGTGGCGTGTTCGTTTTGGGTGGTGTGCCGAGTTGTCAACGGTCGCCAAAAGGTGTCAAACAGGAGGAGAACTACGCAGGGTGATTCGGGCGTGATCAGTAGAGGTGGAAATCGACTACGACCAACATACGCACAATGGCGGGTTGGCCATTGGGGCCGACGGCCGGTTTGAAGCGCCAAATATCGCGCGCGGACTTGACCGCCTCTTCGTCGAGTCCGTAGCCCAATCCCTTGTCGACGTGAATCGACGTCGCGCGGCCATCCAAGTTAATGATAACGTCCAGCACCACTTCCCCTTGAATCTTCAATTTGAAGCCCTCGTCGGAATACTGCGGCGTCGGGCAGTACAAACAATCCGGCCTGCTATATCCATTTTCGCCGGCCATCGGCGGGCCGCCGCCGACTCCGTACTCGGAGCCACTGCCCAGGCCGCTGCCATTGCCACTTCCCATGCCGCTGCCGCTGCCATTGCCCATGGAATCATTCACAAGCCCGGAAATTGGATCGCCCGTGTTCGGCAGGTCCGGAGTGGGCATGTGAATATTGGGTACTACCAAGGAAGCCTGCGTGACGAGCTTCGCCTGTTGCGGCGGCTTCACTTCCGGCGGAGTAAGCTGGCGCATCGAAAATACCGGCAAGCGGCCACGAGTCGGGGGAGCCAGGTTCGCGCGTCCGCCACCGCCGCCGGCCCTCTTGTTGCCCATGGCCAGCTTGGCGAGATACGGCGAAAGGTCGATCGTTTGGATCGGCTGATTGTTTGCCTGGGTCGGCGGGGACATGAACTCGGGCAGCAAGGGCAAGATAATCAGCACGATCACGACCACGTGAATCGCCAGAGAGAGCGCCTGCACCTTCGTGAACTGCTTGTTCTTGGTCCAAATCTCCGGAACGTCAATCGGCTCGCTGGTAACCTTCAGGGGAGGCAGTTTCGGCGGCGCGACCGTGTCTCGAACGTTTTCCCAAAAGCTTGCAAACCAGCCCTTTGAGGCAACCAGCAGCTCGGAACTCGATTTGCCGCGGGCAGAGGGGGGGATCGGCCTCAGGAATTCTTTGAAGTTCTCTGAGAATGACGAACCGAACTGCACGGATTCAAACGCGCTCGGTTCGCTGCCTTGACGCATTCTTCCCGGCCGCTCGGTCAGGAATTCCTTCAGATTCGACTGGAACACTTTGAACCAGGACTGCCGGGTGGTGGACTGGCGAGTGTATTTCAGATCAAGGCCCGGAGCGGGGGCCGCGTTGGACGGAGGGTTCAGTTGCGGATCGTTTTGCTTTGCATCCATGCGTTAGCTAGACCCTAAACGCCCCTAAATTGCTGTCCACTCTTTAGATTCGGCCACGCGAAAAAGGATGTATGGCCGTGCGGCTAACACCCTATAGCTTTATATTGTAACATACGGACTCCGGATGGCGCGCTCAATTGCCGCCCTGTTGCACATCAAAAAACCCAAGAAAAAAGGGCCCATGGCGAAACCGCTCGACGTGAAAAGCACCATCAATCTGCCCCGCACGAGCTTTCCGATGAAGGCGCAATTGCCACAGCGCGAGCCTCAGCAACTGGCGCAATGGGAAGAAGAAGGCGTCTATCGCCACATCCTGGAATCGCGCAAAAACGCGCCTCTTTTCGTCCTTCACGATGGGCCGCCGTACCCGACCGGGGATATTCACCTGGGGACCGGGCTGAATAAAATCTGCAAGGACATGGTTGTGAGATCGAAGACCATGTCCGGGTTTCGCGCGCCTTATATTCCCGGATGGGACTGCCACGGCTTGCCGATCGAGACAAAAGTGGAGAAGGACCTCGGCGGAAAGAAGCACAGCGTTTCCGCCGCGGAGTTTCGCCGGATGTGCCGCGCGTTCGCCACGAAGTACGTGGACCAGAACCGGCGCGACTTCAAACGGCTGGGTATTTTTGGCCAGTGGGATGAGCCGTATCTCACCATGGACCCGGAACACGAAGCGGTGATCGCGGACGCTTTTCTGACGTTCGTCGAAAAGGGCTACGCCTACAAAGGGCTGAAGCCGGTTTATTGGTGCCTGCATGACCGCACGGCGCTCGCCGAGGCTGAGGTGGAATACGAGAACCACACCAGCCCGTCGATTTGGATTCGCTACAAAGTGGAAGAGGCTCCCGCACTGAAGCGCCCGGGGAAAGGCGGGTTCTACGCGCTGGTTTGGACTACGACTCCGTGGACTTTGCCCGCCAGCATGGCGCTCGCGTTTCATCCGGAACTGGAATACGTGCTGGCGGAAGTGGGAGACGGCGACGTGTACATCATCGCGAAAGGCCGCGTGAATGCGGTGCAAGAAGAGACGTCGCTGCGATTCATCAAATTTGGCGAGCCTGTTTTGGGGAAGGTTTTTGCTGGAGCGAAATTCAAGCATCCATTTCTTGACCGCATCGAGCCGGGAGTGCTTGCGGAATACGTCACGTTGGAACAAGGGACGGGAATCGTGCATACCGCTCCGGGACACGGCGCGGAGGATTTTTATACCGGACAGAAATACGGCATCGAGACGTACGCGCCGCTCGATGACGAAGGGCGCTTCACGGAAGGATTGCCGGAATACAAGGGCAAGACAGTTTTTGAAGCGAATCCATTCATCGTGAAGCTGCTCGAAGATCACGGCGCGCTGGTCGGCGAAGGCAAGCTCACGCACAGCTATCCGCACTGCTGGCGCTGCCACAATCCCGTGATTTTTCGCGCCACCGAGCAGTGGTTCATCGACTTGCAGCACGACAATCTGCGCGAGCACGCGCTCGAGGAGATTCAAAAAGTGAAATGGTTCCCCGCGTGGGGCGAGGAGCGCATGCGCAAGATGGTGGCGGAGCGGCCCGATTGGTGCATTTCGCGCCAGCGCTTTTGGGGAGTGCCGCTGGTGGTGTTCTATTGCGAGAAGTGCGGCGAGCAACTGAAGGATTTTCACGCGCTGCGCAACGTGGTCAAATGGTTCGAAAAAGAGGGCGCCGACGCGTGGTTCACGCATTCCGCGGCGGAGCTGCTGCCGGCGGGAACGAAGTGCAAATGCGGCTCGACGGCATTCCGCAAGGAAAAAGATATTCTGGACGTGTGGTTTGAGTCTGGCTCAACCAACCTGGCCGTGCTCAAGGGAGATATGTGGCCCGCTGACGCGTATCTGGAAGGGCCGGATCAGTATCGAGGGTGGTTCCAGAGTTCGCTGCTGGTTGCCGTGGGCACGCGCGGGCGCGCTCCCTACAAACAAGTCATCACCCATGGTTGGACGCTGGACGCCGAAGGGCGTCCAATGTCCAAGTCCAAGGGCAACGGCGTATTACCCACGGAAATCTGCGAAAAGTGGGGCGCGGACCTGCTGCGGCTGTGGGTCACGTCGCAGGATTATCAGACGGACATGCGCTTTTCCGAAGCGATGATGACGCAGCTCGCGGAATCGTACCGGAAGATTCGCAATACGTTTCGGTTTGCGCTCAGCAACTTGGATCAATTCGATCCCGCACGCGATGCCGTGACGGACAGCAACCTGCTGGAAATGGACGCGTGGATGCTGCACCGCACCGGCGAGCTGGTCGAGAAATGCCGCGCGTGGTACGACGAGTACGCGTTCCATCGCGTGTTTCACGCGCTCTACGATTTTTTGGTGGTGGACCTGAGCGCATTTTATTTCGACGTGCTGAAGGACCGGCTGTACACGTTTGCGCCGCGCAATGCCGCGCGACGTTCCGCGCAGACTGCGATTTACCGCATCGCCAGCGCGCTGGTGCGCCTGATCGCGCCGATTCTTGTCTTCACCGCAGAGGAAGTCTGGAAGCATCTGCCGAAGGCGGCCGGAGGTGCGCAAAGCGTGCACATGGCGCTTTTCCCGAAGGCTGACGAGCTGGTCGGAGACGTCGCTCAGGACAAGAAACGAAACTGGGAATCGCTGCTCGACGTGCGCGAGCAAGCGCTCAAGAAGCTCGAGGAGGCGCGCAACACGAAATTGATCAATAGCGCGCTCGAAGCGCGGATCGAAATGCGCGCGAGCGGTAAAACGCTCGATCTACTGCGGAATTACGCTTCCTGGCTTCCGCAGATACTCATCGTGTCGCAAGTGAACATTGTTTCGGCGAACGGGAAGGCTCCGCCTTCGGCTGCGACGGCAGTCGATGAGATCGAAGTCCGCCATGCCGATGGCAAGAAGTGCGAGCGGTGCTGGAATTATTCAATTCACGTGGGCGAGAGCGAAGATTATCCGACGCTCTGTGAACGGTGCCTTCGAGCCATCGCGGAGATCGAAGCCAGTGGCAACGCCACGAGCGGGAGCGCTTAGCGCATGGCCGGCGCGCGCAGCATTGCGTGGGGATGGCTGGCTGTGATCATCGGCGTCGTGCTCGCGGCCGATCAAGCTGCAAAACACGCGATCGAGGCGCATACCACGTCCGATTATTTTCGCGTGGTCATTCCCGGCTTGCTGAATTTGATTCACACGTATAATCCCGGCGTGGCGTTCAGCATGTTTGCGAACGCGCAATCGCCCGTTGTGCGGTTCTTGCTCGTGCTGTTTTCCATTGGCGTGATCGTCTTTCTGTTTTGGCTGCTCGCTGCTGAGCGCGCCGGCGGCCGAACGGGTCAGATTGGCATGGCGCTGATTATCGGAGGGGCTGTCGGCAACGTTCTCGACCGGCTTACGCGGCGCGGCGTTACCGACTTCATCGACCTGCACATCCAAAACCACCACTGGCCCACATTCAACGTCGCTGACTCCGCCGTCGTCATTGGCGCCGTTCTCGTGCTGACGGAACTCTTCCGCGACTGGGGCCGTCCTACCGAACAAAAGGGGGCGCATTAGCCATGCACCCTTACCTGGGAACGATTCCGACGCCGTGGGGCGGTATCCCCGTCTACACCTACGGCGTGTTGGTTGCCGCGGGCGTGCTGCTGGGCCTGTGGTACGCGCGGTATTATGCTTCGTATGCGGGGATTGACCCGGAGCGCGTGTGGAATCTGGGCATTTACATGGTGCTCGCGGGCCTGGCGGGCGCGAAAGCATGGTTCGTGCTTTCGAACGGAAGTTATTACTGGCATCACAAGCATGAGATTTTTGGGCTGGCCACATTGCAATCGGGAGGGACGTTTTACGGCGGCTTCGTCGGGGCGCTTCTCGTCGTTTTACTTTACGCGCACTTCCAACGCGTGCCTTTTCTTGTGCTGGCCGATAGTTATTCCGCCGGCCTCCCCCTCGGCCACGCCATCGGACGTCTAGGGTGCTTTGCCGCCGGATGCTGCTACGGCAAGCCCACGTTTTTGCCTTGGGCCGTCACGTTCACCAACCCGCGCGCGGCGGAGCTGGTCGGCACGCCGCTGAACATCCCGCTGCATCCTACGCAACTTTACGAGGCGGCTGCCGAGTTCCTGAATTTCTTCATTCTTGTGGCGCTGGCGCGCAAGCAGCGCTTTCGCGGCGAAATATTTGCCACGTTCATCCTCCTTTACGGTTTTGAGCGCGGACTAATCGAATTCATGCGCGGCGACCCGGGGCGCACGCTGCTGCTGCGCGGCAGATTTTCGCTGATGCAAGTGGTGAGCCTGGCGCTCATTTTCCTCGGCGCGTGGATGTGGCGCCGCGGTTCCAAAAAGTCGCGTGCCGTTCACAGAGCCGCCGTGATTCCGGCGCGGCAATAATTCCGTGTACCTCGCTCACGTGTACCGAGCGCAATGGTGGCAATGAATCCCGCATCCGCAGTTTCCGGCCACGCCGGGAATGCGCGAGAGTCCGCGCGCGTTGTAAAGCTCTCGGTCGCCGCGGTCGATGCTGGCGAGCGCCTGGATCGCTTTCTTGCTGCTCAACTCCCGGAATTGAGCCGCACGCGAATCCAATCACTGGTGGATCATGGCCGCGTCACCGTCAACGGCGCTCCGGGCAAGCGTTCCTACCGCGTCGAGAGCGGAGATGCCGTGGTGCTCGAAATCCCCGCGCCGTCCACCGCAGCGGCGCAGCCGGAAGCAATTCCTCTCGAAATCCTCTACCAGGATGAAGACGTGGCCGTGGTCAATAAGCCCGCAGGAATGATTGTGCATCCGGGCGCGGGAGTAAAAAGCGGCACGATCGTGAATGCGCTTCTTCACGAGTTTGGTCAGCGGGGCGAGCTCTCTTCCGTCGGCGGCGAGCTGCGTCCAGGCATCGTGCATCGCCTCGACCGGGGAACGTCAGGCGCGCTTCTTATCGCGCGGAATGATTTGGCGCATCGCGCTCTCGCTGGGCAATTCGGCAGCCGCCAAATTGAAAAGACTTACGTTGCTCTGCTTCACGGCAAATTGAAGGAAGATTCCGGCCGCATCGAGCTTCCCGTGGCGCGCGATTTGCATCGAAGAATCCGTATGACCACACGCCGCCGGGAAGGCCGCACAGCGCGCACCGATTGGAGAGTTCGCTTGCGCCTCCCTGGATACACCTTGGTCGAAGCTGATTTGCACACCGGGCGCACGCACCAGATTCGCGTGCACTTTTCCGCGCTGGGTCATCCGGTGGCCGGTGATACGCTCTACGGCGCGCCTCGGCAGCCGAAGATCGGGTCCGCGCTGCTGCCGCTGCTGGAGCGCAATTTTCTTCACGCCGCGCGCATCAAATTTGCGCATCCAACAACGGGGAAGGCAATTGAGGTGCGCGCGCCGCTGCCTGGCGAGCTTGTCGATTACTTGCTTGAACTCGCCCGGGTTGCCGGAGGGCAGCGTACGGCGGTTGACGCTGCACTGAAGCCGTACCTATAATCTAAGGACTCTCGTGTCCACACGAATCTTGATGGCGATTTTGTTCTCGACTCTGTTTCTTGCGCCTGAGTTTGCTCGCGCGCAGCAGTTACCGCCTCCGCCGCAGCAGCAACAAACCAAACCAGCGCAACCGCAAAATCCCGCGAATCCGCAAAATCCAACGAATCCGCCGCGCGCGCCCGGGAAGCGCTTCACGGTTGGCTTGGTGCACCTGGTTGCCGCGGTCATGGACCGCCGCAACAAATTCGTCACCGATTTGACGCAGAATGATTTTCAAGTCTTCGAGGACGGCAAGGAGCAGCGCATTACTTACTTCAGCCGCCAGGCGAACTTGCCGCTGCGCATCGGCATGCTGCTGGATACTTCCAACAGCATTCGCGAACGCTTGCACTTTGAGCAGGACGCGGCCATTGATTTTCTGTACAACGTGATTCGCCGCGGCCAGGACCAAGCCTTTTTGATGACCTTCGATAACGAGCCGGAGATCATTCAAGATTACACCGGTGATGTCAGCGACTTGAGCGAGGTGATCCAAAAGCAGAATGCCGGCGGCGGCACCGCTCTGAACGACGCGATTTACCTCGCGAGCGAGCGCCTGATGGATGCTCCGGTACCGGCCGGGCCGAACGCGGATATTCGCCGCATCCTCGTCGTGATCAGTGACGGGGATGATAACTTGAGCGACCATGCCTTGAGCGATGCTGTGGAAATGGCGGATCGCTCCGGAGTTTCGATCTATACGATCAGCAGCAATAATGACTGGGTGGAGGTCGATACCGACAATCCGCAGAAGTTCCAGTTTTCCGAGGGCGACAAGATTCTGAAGCAGCTTGCCGACGAGACCGGAGGCCGCGCATTCTATCCCTTCCGCGTCGACGACCTGGCGCAGTCTTTCCTGGATATCGGCAACGAATTGCGCAGCCAATATCTGATCGGCTACACGCCGCCGTACAAGGAAGCCGACGGCCAGTTTCACAAAGTGGATCTGCGCGTCGTGGACCGCAAAGGGCTCACCGTGCGGTCTCGCAAGGGATACTACGCCACCGCCCCGGTCACCACGCCCGCTGAAACTGTAGCCGGGCCCGCACACCAGTAGCGCAACGCCACGCTGTTCTTCCTTTTTTCAGGAGAAAATACTTATTCCGTTGAGTGAGGAACCAGTCTGCTAGTCCGACGCGCGAGTGGGCGCGTAATAGCCCTCTCGCGTCAACACTCTGAGGCCCTGCGTGCTAGACACTTTGATTTTGCGGTAGGCGCCGTTCGCGGCCGCGTTGGCGGGATAATAGGCCACAATGTACTGGCTGCGCAGCTCTTGCGAGATTTCGTCGAAGGCTTTATCCAGATCGTCGTTGTTACGAATCGAAATCACGCGCCCGCCGGTCTGCTCGGTCATTTCGCGCGCCACCATGCCGCCACTGTACATTTGGCCGCTCATGAAATAGCCCTCTCGCTCGGCGATGAGCAGAACGTGCACGACGGCATTCGCGTCCTGCGCCGCATGAATCGCGCCCCGCACGGTTTCCTGGCTGCCTTCGTCTTGCGCATCGGTCAGAATGATCAGCGCCTTCCGTCCTGTTTCTTCGGGAAGTTTTCCCTCGCACACCTGATCGATCGCGTCGTACAGAACGGTTCCTGGCAAATTGAGGCTGGTGGGTCCCAGAGCAACCGGAGCGTTGATCTCCGCTTTTTCAATAGCGCTTTGCAGCACTTCCTGATCGTCGCTGAAATCCGCGAGCATGTTCACGGTGGTATCAAACGAAATCACCGTCGCGAGGTCGTCTTTCTTCAGAATATCTCTCAAGAAGCGCGAGGCGGTACCCTTTTCCGCATTCAGCAGGTGCTCCTGGCTGCCGCTGGTGTCAATCATCATCGCTAGCGTGATCGGATCGGTCATATCTTTGGAAAAGAAGGCGATCTTCTGTTCTGTCCCGTCTTCGTAAACTTTGAAGTCGTCTTTTTGTAGGTTGGTGACGATCGCGCCGTGTTTGTCGCGCACGGTTACATACAGCCGCACCAGGTTGACGTTGATTTTCGTCGTGCCCCCGATTTGCGGAACGTCTTTCGGTTCTGGGGGCTTCTTCGTGGGAATCTGCACGGGAATTTGAAACGGCGCGGCATAGGCGGACAGCACCGTCGCAAATCGTTGCATCTGAAATTGGGGGCCGAACGCAACGAGCGCCAGCCACGCCGCCAACGCTCCCAGGGTCCGCAGGGCCCATGTATAATTGTTGCGCTTCTTCATGGCGGATACTACGATGCTTGTTCAGCCCGAACGGATGCGTCCTCCTTGTGGCAGGTTTGTTGTTTTCACGATGTAAGCTCAACCATTGCTTGGAGTAGGGGGAATGAAAAAATTCTTTGCGGTTTGCGCGGCGCTTTTGCTTTCCGTGTGCGCAGCCGCCCAAACGGGAACACCTCCAACAGGCGCGGCCCAGGCTGGCGCTCAAGCCTCTGCCCCGCAACAGACGAGTCCCGCCCCACCGTCGCAAAAACCGGCGGTGGCCCTTCGCATCACAACCAATGTCGTTCTTGTCCCTGTCACCGTGAAGGACTCGAGGGGCGACCTGGTTCCAGACTTGGAAAAGGCGGACTTTCGCCTCTTCCAGGACGGCAAGGAACAGCAGATCAGGAATTTCTGGGACCAAGCCTTTCCCGTCTCCGCCGTTGTGCTGCTCGATGACGACTTGCCCGCCAACCAGTCGCAGAAAGTCCTGCAGAGCCTGGACAGCATCGCCGCTGGATTTTCCGCCGACGATGAAGTCGCGCTGGTGCGGTTCGATGAATATCCGAAGACCGTCCTGGACTTCACGACGAACAACGACGCGCTCTTCGCCAGGTTGAAAGAGATTCGTACCAATCCCAAAGACGCTCTCGATTCCCGCATTGCCGGCACGCCTTCTGCTACGATGATGTCTCCGCCGCTCATCAATGGCCATACGGTCAGCGGCACCCCTGTGATTCCCGTCCTCGGTACCAGCAACAATGGCGTGACCAAGCACCTGGACGACGCCGTGCATTTCGCGGCGGAAATGCTGCGCACGCGCGGCCGCGACCGCCGCAAAATCATTTTCATTGTTTCCGACGGCACCAACGATCGCCACAATCAATGGAGCTTCAACAATACGCTGGAGCTTCTGTTTTCTTTGAACGTCTCCGTCTACGCGGTTTCCGTCAGTTCCCCGGCGGACGTGCTCCTGCTGCAGGGCAAGGGCCGGCTGGGACAGTATGCGAATCCCACCGGCGGCGACGTTGTCTCCGCGAGCAGCCCGGGGCAAATGGAGCCGCTCTACGCGAAGCTCACCGAGGAAGCGCGCAACGAATACACGATTGGATTCGAGCCTACTCGGACAGTTGGGCGCGGGAATTGTCACGCGATTGAAGTGCGCGTCGAGCGTCCTGGTCTCGCCGTTTCCGCCCGTACGGGTTATTGCGCGGCGTTCCCGCGCTGACCGTCACGTCGCGCGCCGAGATTTTTTCTTGACATTGTGCGGAGCGAAACGTAAAAAAGATGCAGCGAATGAGATGCGCGTTGTTCTGTTTCGCGACTTGCTCGCAGGGAGAAAGCTTCAAAGCAGTGAAATGCGCGACAGCCGGAATTGCTTCCGGCGGTCAAAAGGAAAGATCAGCCGGGGCGGCGGAAACGCTGCCCCGTTTTTTTTGCGCGTGCGGTGTTTCAGTTCGAGTTCTTGGAAATCGAAATGAGCTGTTCGTGCGCTGGGCAAATCGGCTGATAATCGCAGTAACGGCAGTTGAACCCGGGCCGGGCAGGGAATTCGCCGGCGCGAATCTCATCGGCAACCTCGGCAACGATGGCCTTGGCTTTGCTTAACGTCTTCGCGTCGCGCGTCGTGGCCACGGCTTCATTCGTAGTCAAGTTGTAGAACACCAGCCGCTCGGCTTCGAGCTCGAACACTTCCTGCGCCGCCAGCGCGTACAAGCTAAGCTGCAAACTCTGATCCGCCTGCTTGGCGCGCTTGGGATTCCCCGTCTTGTAATCCACGATTTCGATTTTCTTTGGGCCGACGCGGTTGATCTGGTCCATTCGCCCGAAGACCACCACGTTCGGATCGAGCGGGAGCTCGAATGCTTTTTCCTGGTGCAGGACGTCCGCCGGTGCGCTGGCGTAGCTTTCGCAGAAAGCCTGCAACTGTTCGCGCCCGGCTTTTCGATACTCCTGCTCCTGGTAATCGTCCTGAAATCCCGCCGCGCGCCATTCGCGATCGAAGATTCCCGCGACTTCCTCGAACGGCACGCTTCGGTGTTTGCGGATCTCGCGCACGAATTCGCGTATCGTCAGGTGCATCACCGTGCCGAAGGTCATCGCCGCTTGCGGGCCGCCGCGGATTCCCCACACTTGCTGCAGCAAATATTTCATCGGGCAGGTTCGGTAGGTTTCGATGGCCGAGGCGCTCAATTGCAGCGGTTCGCCGCTGGGCGGATGGTACGCCTTGGCCCACAGCGCGATTCGCGAATAGGCTCGCGAATCTTCGGGAACCGCCGGAAACAGTTGCGGCAGGAGCGGATGGGCGGGGAAGGATCCGACCGTCTCTTCTTCCTTCGGCAAGCGAACTTTTGGCGTCAACTGCTCCGCGTGAGCCTTCGCGAGCCGCGGGTCCGCGAGAATGTCTTCGAGAAACGGCGACCATTTCTTGCGCTTGTTCACCAGCGTCGAAAGCGTCAGCAGGCGCCGCGCTCGCGTCAAAGCCACGTAGAAAAGCCTGCGTTCTTCTTGAATGCGGAATTCGCCTTTGGGCTGTTCTTCTTTCATGAGCGCCGCGGGAAATTCCAGCACCGGCGCCTGCGGCCGCGCCGGAAAATCCCCGTCGGAAACCGTCAGCACGAATACGTGATCGAATTCCATTCCCTTCGCGTTGTGCACGGTCATCAATTGCACCGCGTCATCCGCGCTTTCTTCTGTTTGCGCGATGTCTCCATTGGCTTGCAAGAAGAAATCGAAATACTCGATGAACGCCGCCAGCGATTTTTCTTCGCTCTTGGCTTCCCACTCCGCCAGAAATTCCGCGAAGCGTTCCAGGTGGATGCGGTCCGCGTCCGAAGGCAGCGGCGAAAGACGCAGCTCCGCGACCAGGGAATCAAACACGGTTCGTGCTGGCGCGCGTGAGGCCAGTTGCCGCAGCCGTTTCAAGAAGGCCAGCAGTTCGGCAACTTTCGCTTGCGAGCCAAACGCGAATTCGCCTTGCGGCGATTCCAGCGCGCCCACGAGCGAGCGATTCTTCTTGGCGCGCTCCGCCAGTCGCACCAAGTCGCGCGGCTCGAATCGCCAGTGCGGCGCGGCGGCCACGCGCGCGCACGCCACGTTGTCCGACGGCACGGCAATCAGCCGGAGATAGGCCACCAAATCCCTCACCAGCGTGCTCGACAGCACCGAAAGCCCGCGAATCACAAACGGAATGTTCTTGCGCCGCAGCACTTCGACGATCGCCGAGCGGTGCACATGCTTGCGGTACAGCACCGCGCAGCTTCTCCACGGCCGGCCCGCCTTGTGCAGCCGCTCGATTTCGCCGGCCACCCAGTGCGCTTCTTCTTCCGGCGTAGCAAATTCCACGATGCGGATTTTCTCGCCCGCCGGATTGTCGGTGACCAGCGCCTTGTGCGGCAAAAACGTGGGCCGCTCATTGTGCTGAATGACTTCACTGGCCACGTCCAGAATGCGCTTCGTTGAGCGGTAATTGCGCGTGAGCGATTTCAGGGGCAAGCCGTCGACCGGGACTCCTTTCGCGACGCCGCAGAATCGTTGCAGAAAAATCGTGAAGCTCCCGAACGATGCGCCGCGGAAGCGGTAAATCGCCTGGCTGTCGTCGCCGACGGCCAGAATGTTGCGCCGCTCTCCCGCAAGCAGCCACAGCAATTCCAGTTGCGCGATATTCGTGTCCTGAAATTCATCCACCAAGATGTAGCGATACTGCTCGCGCAGCTCCGCAAGCCGGCCTTCATCCGCGCGCAGCAATTGCACCGACCGCAGCAGTTGCCCGCCGAACGTGATCAGGTTCCGTTCGCGCTGCAGCCGTTCGCTGATGCGATACGCGCGCGACACTTCTTCCAGCCGCGCCAGATTTTCCTCTTCCGCGGCGCGCGCTTCTTCGTCGAGCGCGCCTTTCTGCGCTTCAAACGCGCGGCGCAATCCGTCCGCATAGCGCTGATAATCCTCCGGCGTCACCAGTTCATCCTGGCAGCGCGAAAAGAACTTTTCGAACGCGCTCAGGAATTCGCCCGGCTCCGCCAGCCGCGTGTAATGCTTCAGCGCCAGCTCGCGGATGTTTTTGCGCAGCAAAATCCAGTGCTCCACGGTGTTGATCCCTTGCAGTCCGGGATGCGCTTCGCACAAGATTTTGTCCAGACAGAATTTATGGAACGTGCTCAGCCATACGCCGTCGGCGCGCGAGCCCGCGAACTTCATCACGCGCGACTTCATTTCGTCCGCGGCCTTGTCCGTGAAGGTCAGCCCCAGAATATTTTCACCGGAAAGGTCAGGATTCGCTTCCAGCAGGCGGGAGATGCGCCGCGTGATGACGCGCGTCTTGCCCGTGCCCGCGCCCGCCACGACGAGCAGCGGCCCTTCGCCGTGTTCCACCACGGCGAGTTGTTCGGCATTCAATTCGGCGAAAGCGTCTGAAGGTTTACCGGTCATCCTGTTGAGTCTCAAAGTCAGTAAGGCTACCGCCCTCGTCACGTGTAGAGGGCAAGCAATCTCAAACCCGTTTCCGCTCCAAGAAATATCTTCGAATGAAGGGTTGGAACTCGGGCTTAATCTGCCACTGCAAATGATACTCGGGTTGCGCTCGCGGCGGCACTGCTTGGCCGGATACGTTTTGAATCAGATTCGTCGTGTTCAGTAAGCCCTCAAAGATCCCACTAGAGTTCTGAGCCAAGCCACGTCTTTTCAACTCGCCAAGTGCGAAATAATCAGTCGCGTTGCCATACAGCAGGAGTAGCCGCAGGGCTTCCAGGCTGGTTTCATTTAGACCATTCAGAGTCGAGTGCACCCAGTTCCACCGCTCTTCGGATAAGGGGTCCTCAAGTGCTTGTTGATCCCGCACGATGGACTCTTCGATTTCACCCAAGCGAACGCCAAGTTCTTCTAGGGCGGGCAGCTTGGAGGGTTCTCCGAAATGCTTCCCGATATCTCTGTACAAAAGCTCTAGCTCCCTCGCATCGGTGAGGCTCAGGGCTGTATAGTTGGAAAATGGCGGCGGAAGGTTACTTTTGTGCATTGACCCAATGCAGCATGTGACGAAGTTGGGTGGAGATCCCCATGCGGCTCCAGCTTCAAACCAGACCCATGTTCTGCGCATGCTGCGCTCCGTCGCGATGACTACAACGACTGCTGCTCTCTGAAGGTGCTCAAGAACCTGTCCGACCCATTCCGACCGTGGTTGTGTGCTACTCGGGTCGCTGGAATCAAAGATTTTTGCTGACGGAAATGCTATGTTCAAACCCTTCTTGAGTAGGAGAGCAAGGTCCATATCTGTATACGCATGACTTATGAAAATCACGTCGCGCGTCGCAGCACTGGTTATGTTCTTTGGGGAGAGGCTTAACATTATCGACGTCATCAGACTATCAGAAGTCCAATATTGTGTGAAATTGACCGCTTCATTCCCGCCGCTTATACTTGAATGTTCATACCAGCGCATCGCAATCGATAAGGAGATTCATCATGCCGCAGTCACCACAACAAGCAGGCGAGCAGCCGGTCATCCTGAGCGCCGTGCGCACGCCGATGGGGAAATTCATGGGCGGACTTTCTTCGCTCACCGCGCCGGAGCTGGGCGCGAAAGTCGTTGCCGAAGCGGTTCGCCGCGCCGGCATCGACCCAAAGGCCGTCGACGAATGCATCATGGGCAACGTGGTGCAGGCGGGCATCGGGCAAAATCCCGCGCGCCAGGCCGCGCTCAAGGGCGGCCTCGATTATCACGTCGCCGCGATGACCATCAACAAAGTCTGCGGCTCGGGCCTCAAATCCGTTGCCCTCGCGGCGCAAGCGGTCATCACCGGCGAATCGGACATCCTCGTCGCTGGCGGCATGGAGTCCATGTCGAACTGCCCGTACCTTCTCATGCAAGCGCGCACCGGCTATCGCCTCGGCAACGGCCAGTTGATCGACTCGATGGTCCACGACGGCCTGTGGGAAGCCTATGAGGACTATCACATGGGCGTCACCGCCGAGCTCGTCGCCGAAAAATACAAAATCTCGCGCCAGGAGCAGGATCAGTACTCGCTCGAAAGCCATCAGAAGGCCGTGCGCGCGATGAAGTCGTGCTTCTTCGAGCCGCAAATCGTGCCCATCGAGATTCCGCAGAAAAAGGGCGATCCCATCGTCATCAGCAAAGACGAAACGCCGCGTGAAGACACTTCGCTCGAAGCGCTCGGCAAGCTGCGCCCCGCATTCAAGAAAGACGGCACCGTCACCGCCGGCAATGCCCCCGGCACAAATGACGGCGCCGCGGCGGTCGTCGTCACCAGCGAACGCAACGCGCAGCGCCTCGGCAAGCAGCCCATGGCGCGCATCGTCGCGCAGTCCGTCGGCGGCGTCGAGCCGAAATGGGTGATGATGGCGCCGGTCGAAGCGATCAATAAGCTGCTCAAGAAAACCGGCTGGGACCGCGACAAGGACATCGACCTGATCGAGCTCAACGAAGCCTTCGCCGTGCAGGCTATCGCCGTTGCGCGCGAGCTGAAGCTCAATCCTGAGAAAATCAACGTCAACGGCGGAGCGGTCGCGCTCGGCCATCCCATCGGCGCTAGCGGCGCGCGCATTCTGGTCACGCTGCTCTACGAATTGCAGCGCCGCAACCTGAAGCGCGGCATCGCGGCGCTCTGCCTCGGCGGCGGCAACGCCGTCGCCATGGCCGTCGAACGCGCGTAGCTCGAGATGATTCCTCTACGTGTGACCGCTACTGCAGCAGCGATCGTCAGCCTGTTTCTGATCGCCGTTTGCGTGCCGGCATGCGCGGATGACACCGCTGTCTCCGTTGCCGCAGGCGGCATTCAACTACGCAAAGAAGCGCGTATCTCGATGGATAAAGAGCGCCTTACGATTACTCTCGACAAGGTGACGGTCGATTTCTGGTTCCGGAACGAAACAAACAAAGACGTAACGACAGAAGTTGCTTTTCCGGTCCCTCCTTATCAATTCGACCTTAATTCGACAAACGGGCCACATGATTTCGCTGATTTCAAATTACGGGTCGACGGCCAGCCGGTCTCCTATCAGACCGATGTGCATGCGATGCTGAACGGCAAAGACCATACGAGTCTCCTTCGCGGCCTCGGCATCGACATCGCGACATTTGGTAAATACGATTGGAAGGGGGTTCCTCCTGAGATTTCCAAACTCTCTTCTTCTGACCAAGCACGCCTCATCCGACTCGGTTTGCTCGATAACTCAGATGATGCTTTCCCTCAGTGGACAGTGAACAAAATGTATTACTGGCGGCAGACTTTTCCCGTCGGAACGCTGATACACATCCGGCATGTGTATAAGCCTCTTATAGGAGCTGAGGCGTTCCAACCGGAGGAAATTCAAAAGCAACTGAACAACACGTGCATGTCTGACGAGTTGTATCGAAGTCTACAGACCGCAGCGGCAGAAAGCCTAAAACGATCTCACGGGTTGAACGGCGGAGACGTGTATGCTGCCTGGGTTAATTATATTCTCACGACTGCGAACACGTGGAGGACGCCGATCAAGGACTTCGAATTGATAGTTGACGTCGCGTCGACCTCGAAAACCAGTTCGTCCTATCCCCACGTGAGTTTTTGTTCGGATGGCCCAATTGACAAGTTGAGCCCGAGCCGCTGGGTAGTCAGACGCAGAGACTATATCCCACGCCACGAACTTGCCGTTTATTTTTTTGGTGTTCCTGAATCCTAAATTGGAGTACCAAATGTTCTGCCCCGTTTGCAAATACGAATTCCGCCGCGGCTTCACGCACTGCAACACCTGTGACGTGGACCTGGTCGACGCTTTGCCGCCCGAAGAAGAGCTTAGCCACGAGCCTGCCGCGTCGCCCGCGGTCGCTGCGGCGCAAATGGACCGGCCCATTCTTCTTTGGAGCGGCGGTAGCGGCGGATTTTATTCCGCGCTCACCCTGGCCCTCGACGACGCGCACGTTCCCTACAACAAAGAAGAACTCGACGCGCGCATGGTTTTCACCACGCAACACGTGGACCTGGAAATCTGGGTGCCCACCGCGAATCTCTCGCAAGCGCAAGGCATCCGCGACGGCCTCCTCGCCAACCCGTTGTATGCGAACGAGGCAGCCAGCGTTCTCGATCTCCAAGACGAGGACGACACAAGCGCTGCATTGCCTGCCGAAGACGGCGAAGGCGCCGACGACATTCGCGATGAATATGTCGCTCGCGAGCTTTACCCGGAGGACGCTGTTGCCGAAGTCTGGACCGGCAAGGACGAAATGATGGCCGACGTTTTGAAGTCCTGCCTCGTGGAAATCGGCATCAACTGTTACGTCGACCGCCCCGAATCCGAATCCGGGACCGGACCCAGTCCCGCACCCAGTAATGACCAGCATGTTTTCGCCGTCCGCGTACTGCCCGCCGACGAAAATCGCGCCAAGCAAATCGTCCACGAAGTCACCGGCGGCGCCCCTCCTCAATAGAAAATGGACGCGATGCCGGATTACTTTCTGCGCTCGGCGCGCCTCGGCTTCCGATGCTGGTCGAGTGACGACCTTCCTCTCGCTCTCGCGCTCTGGGGAGATTCCCGCGTCACAAAACTGATCGGTGGGCCGCTTTCAGAGCAACAAGTGCGCGAACGGCTCGAGAAAGAAGTGGCCTGGATGCGCGACTATCGGGTGCAGTATTGGCCGGTTTTTCTGCTGGCAAGCGGCCAGCACGTTGGCTGCGCCGGCCTGCGCCCTTACAAACCGGAAGAAAAGATCTACGAATTGGGTTTTCACCTGCGCCCGGAATTTTGGCGCCAGGGCTTCGCGGAAGAAGCCGCCCGCGCCGTCATCGCCCATGCCTTCGAAGCGCTGCACGCGGCGGCTCTTTTCGCCGGACATCATCCCGAGAACGCCGCGTCTCGCCATCTCCTTGAAAAACTCGGCTTCCGTTTCACGCACGCGGAATTTTATCCGCCCACCGGCCTGCAGCATCCTTCCTATTTGTTGCCGTGTCCCTCCTAGCCGTCGCCGTCCGCCGCAACTCCGCGGTCGATTGACAACAAAGATATTCCGGTAGCATGATGCCCCACACCAACACAGGAGCGAAATCATGGCTGGTATTCCGAACATAACGTGGGTCGCTGTCGGCGTTGTCATCATTCTTGCCTACATCGCGCTGTCTATCCGCCGCATCGGGCCCGCGGAAATAGGCCTTGTTCTGAAGCGCGTTTCGCGCGGAAAGCTGAAGGAAGACAACGCCATCGCATTCGAAGGTGAAGCTGGATACCAAGCCGACCTGCTGATGCCGGGCCTGCGCTGGAAGTCCTGTCTCTTTTACGAAGTGAAAAAGTTCCCGTGGGTGCAAGTTCCCGCCGGGGAAATTGGAGTGGTCATCTCTCAGGTCGGCGCGCCGCTGCCGATCGGCGCAAAATCCGCCGTTTACAAGAATGCCTTCGGAAACTTCTCTAACCTGCGGGCCTTCGTCGCCGGCGGCGGGCAGAAAGGCGTGCAACGTCCTGTCTTCCCGCCGGGAACGCTCGCGCCGATTCACCCTGTCGGTTTCCTGGTCGTCACAAAGTCCCAGGTTTACGGCCTGCCCATCTCGCCAGATCTCCGTGGCCGTGGAGGCAGGCTCACGCCGGAAGCCTTCGGCCTGCGTCCGGCCCAACTGGATTTGTTGCGCATCGAGCCAAAGCCTTGCGGCAATGATGGCGCGCTGATGGACATGGTCGGCATTGTGACCACCTTTGAAGGCGACCCGCTTCCTTCGGGCGACATTGCCGGGCGTCTCGGCGGGTTCGCCGACGTCGACAAAATGGAAAAGGCCAATGCCACCGATGGCCAAATTATCGAGATGCTCTTGGGAAACAAGAACAATCTGCACAACAACTATCAGGATTTCCAGGCTTTTCTCGACAATGGCGGCCGCATCGGATTGCAGCACGATCCGCTGCTCTATGGCGCCTATGCGCTCAATCCGTTTCTTGTTTCGGTCGAGCTGGTTTGGATGTTGGTTGTGCAGCAAGGCCAAACCGCGGTGATCAAAGCCTATGTCGGTCTGCCTACCGAAGACATTTCTGGCGCGGATTTCAAATTTGGCTCGCTGGTCCGTCCCGGCCATCGCGGAATTTGGCAAGAAGCGCTGCGCACCGGCAAGTATCCGCTCAATCCGCGCTGCTATCAGGCGGAAATCGTTCCCACGTCCATCCTCACGTTGAACTGGGCCGACGAGGTTTCGCAGGCGCACAATCTCGACGCGCAGCTCAGTCAAATCATCGCCAAGAGCAGCGAAGGATTCGTTTTTCACATTGACCTGCAAGTGCAGATTCACGTGCCGGACACCAACGCGCCCCGCGTCATTTCCATGGTTGGCACCATGCTGAATCTGGTCAACGAAGTCCTGCAGGCGGCCGTGGGAAATCACTTTCGCGACAAGCTGCAGAGCATGCCGGCCATCCGTTTTATCGAAACGCGTCAACAGGTTCAAGAAGAGGCTTTTGCGCACATCAAGGAACAGCTCGATCAATACAAGGTGGAAACGCGCGGCGTCTACATCCAGGATGTTGTCCTTCCCGAGGACTTGGTCAAGGTCCTCACCGGGCGCGAAATCGCCAATCAGGAAATCGAGACCTATAAGAAGCAACGCGCGGCACAGGATGAGCGCATTGCCATGGAAAATGCCAAGGGCACGGCGGAGATGCAAGCGGATCTCGCCAAATCGAAGGTCGGCGTCGATATCAAAACGAATAATGCCAACGCCCGCACCGAGGAAGCGCGCGGCGAAGCGGAATTCATTCGTCAAACCGGCACGGCGCGCGGCGCCGAAGTCGAGGCTGTGGGATTGGCGCGTGCCCGAGGATATGAAGCGCAAGTTCGCGCGCTCGGCTCGAATGCCACGGCGCTCGTCAACGTGGTCACCGCGCTTGCCGATGGCACGTCGAAATTTGTGCCCGACATACTGGTCGCCAGCGGCGCAAATGGCGGCGGCGCTCTCGATGGCCTCGCGGCCACGGCTATGCGCTACCTTGCGGGCAATGGCGGCGCCGCGGCGGGCGGCGGCAAGTCCGCCGCTCCGAAGCCCGGCTCGCTCCCGAGCGGCGCCACGCCGAGCAAGCCATCGCAAGACTAAGCGCGGTAATGGGTCAGTTTGAATCTTCTTGATCGGGACACAAAGGAGTCAGAATTCAAACTGCCCGACTACGCTGCCTGCATTTCGGTAGTGGTTCAGTTTCCATGTATCATGATTTTCCAACGCCCGAAGACGGCTGCCACGCATGGCAGCGCGAAGCAAATTTGCGCTGAATGTGGAGGCAAGATGCGATACGAAGTCAGGCAGCAAGGCGGAAAGTGGTTTGTGTGGGATACGGTGGTGGACGACTGCGCGATGAAATCCGTGCTAGGCGCGGTAGACGGTTTGAGAAGTGTTATAGCCAGCAACAATGCGCGTTATATGCTGAATGGAGGGCTTCTGGTGCCTGTGCCGAACTCGGTAACCTTTGAGACCAGACCAGCAATGTTCTGGACGCAGGAAGAAGCTCAACAATGGGCTGATACTTGGAATGATATAGACCAATCGGGTCCTGTTTGACCCCTCCGCCGGCTTTGTTGCCTAGACCGAATTGGCCCCCGATTCGGTCCTGTCTCCCAAAGACTCACAAACTGACCCACTACCTGCATTTCGGGTAGTGACTCAGTTTCCGATAACCGCGTTTATCAGGACCTGCTCGCGTTTGCCCAGATATCGTTCCTAACTCCTTATTTTGAGGGCCTTCGATCCAACCCATGGCAATTTCTCAAGCATCCATTGTGGATGGGTAGAGGCTGAAACCATCGAATCAACCACCAAGCGATGGAAGCGCCGTGTCAAGCGGGTTCTGCTCGCGGCATCTGTGATCGTGTGTGCAGCAGCAATTTCGGGCGCTACTTATGAACTTATTTTCGAGCGCAACGACGCGCGGCGCTTTCCCCAAGAGGGGCGTTCAGTAGATGTCGGCGGATTCCGTCTGAACATACACTGCACTGGTACTGGAGCGCCGGCTGTCATCCTCGAGAGCGGCCTGGGAATACCTGCGATGGGATGGGATTTGGTACAGCCGGGCGTAGAGAAGTTCACCCGGGTGTGCTCGTACGACCGCGCAGGATATGGATGGAGCGATTCAGGACCAGCGCCGCGCACCAGCCGACAAATAGCGAAAGAATTGCACCTGCTGCTTCAAAATGCCGGTCTGCAACCGCCGTATATACTGGTCGGCCATTCCTTTGGCGGATTCAACGTGCGAGTGTTCAACGGGCTCTATCCCGATGAGGTTGCGGGAATGGTTCTGGTCGATTCCTCGCATGAGGACCAGCAGGCTCCCACACCAACTCAGGCTGCTGCTGAGAGGGAAGATGATGCAGAGACCCGGTGGTTCGCGCGAGCGTATCCGGCTCTGTTCCATTTGGGCATAGCCCGCTTGTTCCTTGCGAGTGACCACACACCCTTGCCAGAGCACCTTGACTCGGGATTGCGCTACCTCCTTCTAAAGCCCACACATGTGCAGGCCATGGTCGACGAAGAATTGGCCTCCACAAAAAGCGCTGAACAGGTTCGAGAGTCTGGGAGCTTGGGAGACAAGCCTCTCATCGTGCTGACCGCTAACATTGGTCACAATCCAGCCAGCGCGGAACTAGAACAAAAGCTAATACGTCTTTCCTCGCGCGGCCAGCAGATCGTAGTCCCGAACAGTGGTCACTTGATTCCATTCGAGCAACCGCAGGCGGTAGTTGATGCCATCCAGCGCGTTTTCGATATGTGTTCCCCACTCGCGCTAAGCAGGGTCAGCCGTCCCTAGTAGCAGCGAACCTCGACAATCAGACGAGCAATGGGGCGATAAGTGGACATTGAGGATCGGGCCAATTTCACTTTTCCGGTAAGCGCGTTAACCAGGACCTTGATAACTTCTGTTATGATTACGCGACGAATCGTTCTCCCCACAATGAATCCCGGTATCAGGAAAACGTGGTCTCGACGAATCGCCTTTGCTGCCTTCTTCATCGGCGTTGGTGCGATGCTGTCGTTGCTCGTATTCTACACATGGCTCGGAACCTATCCAGACGATGTGGACCCTAAGAACATCTACTATGTGTTGTGGAAACACGGCCTAAATAACAGCATGAATCTCGATTCCGCGTTGGGGGCAATGTCCCACGATGCTTGGGCCGTAAGACGTGTTGAAGGGCTGACAAAGGAACAACTCAAGACGCGCTTTGGTTACATACGGACACTGGAGGAAGTTACGCCATATTACCAAGCGTGCTATTTGACTCCGGGGAGTTTCACTCCGGAGAATGTAAACCGCGCTGAGATTGCGGCCAAGAGTGAAGACGCATTCTTCCTGAGGGACAGCCCCTGGATGGTTGTCATGAGGAACGGACGGGCTGTTGATCTTGTCATGTGCAAAGGCTACTGACGGTTGGCCAGTGCCCACTTTACCGGTTTCGGCGTCTAGCAGACAACCCAACGCTTCTCTCCGGATTTGAGGAAACCGCCGTCAACTCCCTGGTAAGTCGCGTTATCGGAAACTACGCCAACAAATCAACCTGAGTCACTACCGCATTTCGCTTGACCTTTAGCTAACTTTATAGTATACATATACTTAGCAGACTTTGAGTCTGCGCAGAATTGGAAAGGGAAATCACGGCCGCGGAAACGCGGCTTTTCGCTTTTTATGCGCCCTCTAAATTCTAATCGCGGAAATTATGAAAAATAAGAACTTCACGCAACTCGCAGAAAACAAACAGCCGAAGCTATTTCTAATCGCGGAAATCTCTGCTTTTAGAAAAATTGACTGTCCGCTCTCGGACAGCGATCTCATCGCTTTGTCGGCCGCGCAGTTGGCGAAATTCCGCCTGTGGGATATGCTGCTGCGTTGTTGCAGTCAATTCAGTCTCGCTGAGGCCTGAATGTCAATCGACGCAATCAAAACTGTCGCCGTTCTCGGCGCCGGCACCATGGGCAACGGCATCGCGCATGTTTTTGCGAAGGCCGGCTACAAAACAATTCTTCGCGACGTCGATCAGAAATGTCTCGACCGCGCGCTGGACACCATCGGCAAAAACCTCGACCGCGAAGTGAAGAAGGCAAAACTTACGGAGGCGGAGAAGCCCGAAATCATCAAACGAATTTGGTTCACCACCGCCGCGAACGATCTGGCCGCGGCGGACATCGCTATCGAAGCGGTTCCCGAGCAGCGCGAGCTAAAAGAGCGCGTCCTGAAGGAAGCCGATGCCGTTCTGCGCCCCGGCGTCGTCCTCGCCAGCAACACCTCCTCCATTTCCATCACCGCGCTGGCCGCGAAAACCAGCCGCCCGGAACAATTCATCGGCATGCACTTCATGAATCCTGTTCCGGTGATGACGCTGGTCGAAGTGATTCGCGGTTTGCAGACCAACGAGGAAACTTTCGCCACCACAATGTCGCTCTGCGAAAAACTGGGCAAGAAGCCCGTCGCCGTCAACGACGCGCCAGGCTTCGTCTCCAATCGCGTCCTGATGCCCATGATCAACGAAGCCGTGTATGCCGTGATGGAAGGCGTGGCCACGCCTGAATCCGTCGACGCGGTGATGAAAATGGGAATGAATCATCCGATGGGCCCGCTGGAGCTCGCCGATTTCATCGGCCTCGACGTTTGCGTGGATATTTTGAACGTTCTGCAGAATGGCCTGGGCGACCCGAAGTATCGCGCCTGCCCGCTGCTGAAGAAATACGTCGCCGCCGGCTGGCTCGGCCGCAAGTCCGGCCGCGGCTTTTACAAATACGAGTAGCCGGCGACGAGATATTTATGTTTGCTTTTTGTTCGCCTTGTGATATTCTCGCGAATCGCGGGGAGGGGAAGACGCGAAGGAAACTCTCTGGTAAACTGCCGGACCAATTAACAGGACACGGCTTCCAAAGGCTTGGCACGTCAATCACCGAGGTGAGGAAATGACAGACGAAAGAAGCAAGATGCTAGAAACAGCGATTGCGCAGATCGAAAAGGATTACGGCAAGGGCTCGATCATGCGCCTCGGCAACAAAGACGTGCTTGTCCCGGTCAGCGTAATTTCAACCGGCTCCATTTCCATTGACGCCGCGCTTGGCGTCGGAGGCTTGCCGCGCGGCCGCGTCATCGAAATCTTCGGTCCCGAATCCGGCGGCAAGACCACGCTCACTTTGCACGTCATCGCCGAAGCCCAGAAAATGGGCGGCATCGCCGCTTTCATCGACGCCGAGCACGCCCTCGATCCGTCCTACGCCCGCAAGCTCGGCGTGGACGTCGATAATCTGCTGGTCTCGCAGCCGGACAATGGCGAGCAGGCCCTCGAAATCGCTCAGGCGCTCATCCGCTCCGGAGGCGTCGACATCGTTGTCATTGATTCGGTCGCCGCCCTTGTTCCCAAGGCCGAGCTCGAAGGCGATATGGGCGAGCCCACGATGGGTTTGCAAGCGCGCCTGATGTCCCAGGCGCTGCGCAAGCTCACCGCTATCGTCTCGAAGTCTCGCACCTGCCTGATTTTCATCAATCAGATTCGCGAGAAAATCGGCGTGATGTTCGGCAACCCCGAAACCACCACGGGCGGCCGCGCGCTGAAATTCTACTCGTCGATTCGCCTCGATATTCGCCGCATTCAAGCGATCAAGGAAGGCGACCGTGTAGTCGGCTCGCGCACGCGCGCGAAAGTCGTGAAGAACAAAGTGGCCGCGCCGTTCCGCGAGGCTGAATTCGACATCCTTTACGGCGAAGGTGTTTCCCGCGAAGGCGATTTACTCGACCTCGGCGTCGCGCGCAACATACTGGAAAAATCCGGCACGTGGATTTCCTTCCACGGAGAGCGCCTCGGCCAGGGACGCGAGAATGCCCGCCTTTTCCTGCGCGAAAATGTGGACATTCGCAACAAAATCGAGGCCGCGCTTCGCAAGGAACTGGGTCTTACCCAGTCCGCGCCCGAAGAAACTGCCAAAGCCGCCGCCGCTGGTGCCGGAGCCGAATCGGCCAAGCCTGGCCCGCACGTCGTTCCGGCAGCCAAGGCCAAATCCGCCCGCTAGTGCGGCGGTCGCCAGACGGTGCACCGGAGTGACACTCGCTTCATGCGGCTAGTGTCTTTCGACGGCGTGGCGCTTTCGGCACTCCTGCTACCACTTCGCATATTATAAGTTGCGCCCGCACCGTCGATTCCCTAAAATTGATTCAGTCGTAGAAAAGAAACACGACCATAGGGGCAGTAGCAGGAACTCCATGATCCGAAGCCCGGCCCGGCCTTACCCGTTTTTCAGTAAGTTCGTCCTGCTCGCGGCCATCGCAATTTCGATGCCGTGGTTCGCATCGGCTCGCGCGGTTCCCATACGGTCTACGCGCACGAGCAAAACCACCACGCATCACCGCCGCTATCGCGGACTCCCCACTTATATCTCCGATCCCGCCGCGGGTGACGATTCGCAATTCGACGATCCCATCGTTCGCCAAGCCGCGCTCGACGCTCTCGGCCGCCAAAACGGCTCCGTCGTCGCCGTGGATCCGTCGAACGGCCGAATCCTCGCCATTGTCGGTCAGAAGCTCGCTTACTCTACCGGCTTTGAGCCCTGTTCCACTCTGAAACCGGTCATTGCCGTTGCTGCGCTCGAAAAGGGCGTCATCACGCCGGACACGATGATCCGCATCGGCCGCCGACGCTACATGGATATGACCGAAGCGCTGGCCCACTCCAACAATCAGTTTTTCGAAGAACTTGGCCGCCGCCTCGGGTTTGACGCAGTCTGGCATTACGACCACGTCTTCGGCCTCGGCGAACGCGCCGGCTATGACATCACTGGCGAGCAGCCCGGCCTTTTGCCTTCCGCCCCGCCGACATATGGTGGCGTAGCTCGTATGTGCAGTTTCGGTGAAGGCATTCGCATCACGCCGCTGCAACTCGCCGCGATCGTTTCGACCATCGCCAACGGCGGCACCATGTACTATCTCCAATATCCGCAGAGCACCGACGCGGCGCGCGGCTTCGCTCCGCGCGTTCGCCGCACACTCGAAATTGCTCCGCTTCTGCCTGAGCTTCGGCAAGGCATGCTTGCTGCCGTGCTTTACGGGACAGCGCGCCAGAGTAACGACCCGGAAGGCGAACAAGCTCTCGGTAAGACAGGGACGTGCAATGACGAGTTGAAGGGCGGACGTCTCGGTTGGTTTGCTTCCTACGCCGGGCAGGAACCGCCGAAGCTTGTTCTTGTGGTTTTGCTTCGCGGTGGGGCGCGCATCGTCAACGGCCCGCACGCCGCCGACATTGCGGGCAAGATCTATCATGACCTTTACGAACGCAAATACTTCGTAGCTAAGCCCACTGAAGTCTCGGTTGCCACGCCCGTCGCCAGCCCCGAGCGCTAATCATCCCGCGCGCGATTCTGTGAGTAGCTTTCAGTCGGCCGCCAGGTGGCCGAGCAGCCCTTGGGTGTGCACCCTGCGTTGTGGGATCGAAAGGGTAGGGAACCGTACCTCGTAGCAAGGGTCGCAGATTTCTTCCACGCCGTCTGTCACGCGCCGCGCGCGGAAGCGAACTCCGCAATCTGTGCAAACAAGTTCGGACCCGGTGGCAATCGCATCAATCTTCATCGGACACTTCCTCCCGTTTCCCTCTCGCTGTTTCGCCGGGCCATTTGGCCGCGACGAAGCAGCTCCACGACGTCAGCATCAATTAAGCAGCACAAGTGAGAATCGGCCAATACGGTCTTCGCCCGGTTTCGATTGGCTAGATACCTCAGAGCGCGATGGCACCAGAAACCTGGATAAAGTAACCGGTCAGATCTCGAACCTCCTGCGGCCACGCTTCGCGTCTGGCCGTTTGCCTGGGTGTTGGCGCCGCCAACCGCCTCCATTTCTCCTTTGGCTCCATGCCTTGATGGGAGTATTCTTCGGGTTCAACCGGCATCCTGCCGCCTGAGGGGGCGAGTGAGCCGCAACAAGCTCATTTCGTGGTCAATCATCACCTTCGTTGCCTTTTTGGCCATCGCGGGCTCCTACTGCACGCGTTTCGCATTTGAGCGCCGCATGGCCCGCGAAATCGCGCTGGCCGGGCAACGCATCCCTGTTCCCGCTCCTCAGTTTGTTTTCACCGCCCTGGCCGTTCCGCGCGGCATGCCTTTTGCCACCGTTCTCTCGCGCGTGAATGTCGACCCGCAAACGTCCGGCCAAATCGTTGCCGCCGCACAATCCGTTTTCGACTTCCGCATGTTCCGTGCGGGCAACGAGCTCAAGATCGCCCGCACTTTGTTTGGCCAGCTCGCGGAATTGCGTTACCAGATTGACCCCGAGCGTATTCTCTCCGTCGTCCGCCACGATGGCGAGTTCCATGCCGAAGTTCAGACTATTCCCTCCACCGTGGAAACCGATGCCGTTTCCGGTAAAGTGCAAGGCTCCCTCTTCGACGCGGTCACCCAGGCTGGCGAATCCCCTGAGCTGGCCATGCGCATCGCCGATATTTTCAGTTGGGATTTGGATTTCTACACCGACCCGCGCCCCGGAGACACTTTCCGCGTGATCGTCGGAAAGAAGAAGCTCGCTAGCGGGCAGACCATCGCCTACGGCAAAATTCTCGCCGCGGAATATGACAACGACGGCCGCCCGTATCGCGCCGTTCTCTTTCATGATCCCGCAGGCGTTCCCGCCTATTACACCCCCGACGGCAAATCGTTAAAGAAAGCGTTCCTCCATTCGCCTTTGAAGTTCGCCGCGGTCATCACATCGCACTTCAGCTATAGCCGCTTTCATCCGATTCTGAAGGTCTACCGGCCGCATCTCGGCACCGACTACGCTGCGCCGATCGGCACGCCGGTGCAAACCATCGGCGATGGCCGCGTGATTTTCGCGGGTCGCAAAGGCGGGGACGGCAATCTTGTCAAAGTGCAGCACTCCAACGGCTACGAAACCTATTACATGCACCTTTCGCGTATTCTCGTTCGCGACGGCCAGCGCGTTGTTCAGGGCCAGCGCATCGGCCTGGTCGGCATGACTGGACTCGCCACCGGCCCGCATCTTGATTTCCGCATCGAGCGCGGCGGCCAGTTCATGAATTTCGAGCGCTTGCCGCTGCCGCCATCCGAGCCTGTTGCCCGCCGCGACATGGCTGAATTCACCGCCGTCCGCGACCGCGAAATGGCGCTTCTGCCACAACCCGGCACTTCCGTTGCTTCCGCCGCGCCGGTACCTTCGGCTCCGCCCGCCGCTCCTCCTAACCGCTAAAGAAGTACAAAAACACCGTCGAGTTCGCCTGCGCGCGGCAAGCGGCTTTGCCGTCACCGTGCCCTGGCTGCCTACCGACACGCGTCAATCTCCGCCGGCTTTCTTTCAATCTCGATAAGCAAAGGGAATTGGCGCAAAATATACCGGTGAACCTTCTGAGACGTAAAAAAGCCATCGAGCAATGGATGATGTCCAATCTCAAGACCCGTAGCTACGAAAAGTATGACGATCTTCCTATCGATAAGATCGACGAACAATGGAAACCGCGGGAAGTTTGGTTCGACGGGGGAATCGAAGCGCTTCAGTTAGCAGTGGAGCTACGCGACGTGCATGCGCGCGAGTTCACCGTTGCGGTGGGCTTTTCACTTCTTTCGGGGAAGCCGCTCTCAAAATTCGATTTCAACAATAAGTATCAGCTCATGCGACATGCCGATTGGTCGCCGCCATCGCTTTATTTGTTTAGGAGGAACGGGGAACCTTGGACTCAAGCAGGTGGCGTGAATGCATCAAGTAAAGCCGTTCTGCGAGATCTGAGAGCAGTCAATAGCGAACATCCCCTGATCAGGTACTGCTGTTACCTGGAATTTAGGCAAGCCAAAGAGCTACATCGCAGGTTCTTCTTGGTCGGATAGGCCGGGCGACCGCCGCTTCACATCAATTCTGTCAAGTTCGCGGTGATGTCGCGGTGATACAAATCCAGCTCTGCCAGCGGCTTTTCCTGCAAGCCCGGGATTTTTGCCTTGAGGTGGTCTTCGAAGGTGGGTACATCCAACTTGTAATAAACGCCCAGCGGAATTCTTCCGCCAGGTTCTTGCGACTTCAGCAGCGCCTGCGCCTTTTTCTGCGCGATTTCCACCGCGTCATCTGGATTGTGCACGATCGGATCGTAACCGCTCTGGTCCAGCCGATACAGACGTGGTTGGCCTTCGATCTGGCCTGCATAAAATCCCTTCGTATGCAGGTCATTGTACGTCGGGCAAGTTTGCAGCACGTCGACCAGCGCGCTGCCACGATGCTCGATGGCCTGCGCAATAATCTCCGATAAATATTTTGTGTCCAGCGCGTAGCCGCGCGCGACGAATGTGTACCCGCACGCCAGCGCCAGCAGAATGGGGTTGATGGCGTCCATGATCGACGCTTCCGACATCGACTTCGTCTTCTGCCCCTTGGCAATCGTCGGCGACGCTTGTCCTTTGGTCAGCGCATACACGTCGTTGTTCATCACCACGTAGGTGATATCCAGATTCCGGCGCCCGCCCGCGACAAAATGCCCGCCGCCGATTCCATACGCGTCGCCATCGCCGCCCACCCCGATCACGGTTAAATCGTGATTCGCCAACTTCATGGCCGTTACCGAAGGCATCACGCGCCCATGCAGCGTGTGAAACGAATACGTGTTCATGTAATGCGCCGTTTTGCCCGCGCATCCGATTCCGCTGATCACCGCCACGCGATGCGGAGGCACTTGCAGCTTCGCCAGCGCCATCTGCACCGCCGAAACCACGCCGAAGTCGCCGCAGCCTGGGCACCAATCGTTATGAACGTCCGACTTGAAGTCCCCTGCCTGAATTGCCTTTATTTCCGGTATGGTGCTCATCCGAGATTTTCCCCTTAGCTCCGTTACCTGTTGTAACCCGGCGGCAGCGGCACCATCGGCGCCAGCATCTTCGGATTGCTTCCGCGCAGTTCGAGCATCTCGTCGAACTCGCGATTCCCATGCCCTTCTTCGATTACGCGCCCTTGCGAAATCACCAGTCGCTCCGGTGCGTCCGCCTTTGCCGCTTCCAGCGCCACCATAATCTCGTCTTCGGAAAACGGCCGCCCGTCGTACTTCACCACGCGGTGCTGAATCGAAACGCTGGTGTCCGCGCGAATCACCTGCGCCAACTGACCCGAGTAATTTCCGTCGAAGCACACAATTCGCTCCGCGCGCGCCAAAATATCTTTCACCGCTTCCGCCGGAAATGGGCTCATCAGCCGGATATGCAGCGCCGCGTAACGGGTATGATGCGGATCGGCGCGGTGCAGTGCATCGTGCATCGCGCCCTTGGTTGAACCCCAACACACCGCGAGCACAGGAATTTTCTGCGGCGTGGCAGGTCCGAAAAATCTGTACTTCTTCCCATCCGGAATCTCCCGCGCCGCCAGCCCGACCTTCCCCATGCGCTTTTCCATCATCGCCAGCCGGTTGCCGATGCCTTCGGTGATGTGCCCGCGCGGATCGTGTTCGTCCGATGTCGACCAGAAAATTCCGCCCGCCTGTCCCGGCACAGATCGCGGGCTGATGCCATCCTTCGCGAACGCGTAGCGATGATAATCACCATTCGTATTCGCCGGCTTGACCATACCGCGGTCGATCTTCAAATGCGAAGTCTTAAATGGCGGCAGCGTCTGGTAACAACTTGCCAGATGCTTGTCGACCAGCACGATCACCGGCAACTGATAGCGGTCCGCGTAATTGAACGCGTCAAACGTATCGTAAAAACATTCCTCGATGTCTCCCGGTGCCATGACGATGCGCGGAATGTCTCCCTGTCCCGCATGCAGCGCAAACAGCAAATCGCCCTGTTCCTGGCGCGTGGGCAATCCCGTCGACGGGCCGCCGCGCTGATACAGCATCACCACCGGCCCCGGCGCCTCGGTGATCGCCGCGAATCCCAATCCTTCCGGCATCAGCGCAAATCCCGGTCCGGACGTGGAAGTCGAAGTGCGCACTCCGCCGTGCGCTCCCATAACCGCGGCATCAATCGCCGAAACTTCGTCCTCTGTCTGCAGCACCACCAAGTTTTGTTCGCTCTGGTAGCCTTCGAGATACACGCTCTCATCCGTCGCCGGGCTGATCGGGTAATACGTCTGCAAGCCGCAGCCGGCCTTGATTTTCGCCATGCCGACGGCTTGCGTTCCTTTCACCATGATTTGTTCGCGCTTCGCCGGCGCGGCCGGCAATGAAAACTTCAACTGCCGCGCGAATCTTTCTTTCGCGTATTCGTACGCATATCGCGCCGCATTCACGTTCAAGTCCGCGACTGTCCCGGCTTTGCTTCCGAAGCTGTCGCGAATCGCCGTGGCCACCGGCTCAAAATCGAAGCCCACCACGCCCACCGACGCGCCCAGCGCCAGCGTATTGGTCATGATGCGATAGGCGCGCGCCTGCCCCGGCTTGCCCGCTTCCGTCAGCGCGCGGTCGAGCAGTTCCGCGTACGGCATTTCCCAAAGGAAAATATCCTTGCGCTGAATCGTCTCCGCAAATCTCTTCTGCTCTGCGTCGTAGAGGATTGCGCCGCCCGCCGCGATTTCGTGCGCGTGCCCGCGATGTGCAGGGAACTCGTGATACAAATCCCCGACGAGCGTTTCTTCGTCGAGCGACGAAAGCAAATGCACCGCGTCGACGTGCGACGCTACTGGCTCGTCCGAAATCCGCAGCTTGTACGCGCTGTGCTTGCCCTTGATGTTGGAGTGGTATTCGATTTGCCCGAAAACGTAGTAGCCCGACCGGCTCAGCGCCTTCGCGAAAATCTCCGCGCTCACGTTCAAGCCGCTTCCTTGCGGCCCGCCGATCATCCACGAAAAATAGGATCCCATTCGCTCTCTATCCTAGTAATTCTCTTTGCAAAATCCAGTTGCAGGGCAGCCGCTCGGCCGCCAAACGACGTTTCACTTCCGCAGGATTCAATCCGTGAGGAATCCCCCGAGCTCTAAACGACAAGCGTAACACATCGGGAAATTTCCGAAAACTCAAAACGCCCAGTGTCGCCTTTGCCCCGCCGAATTGCACAATTCCGGCCTCGAACCGTTAACTCGCTTGCCTCATCCGATGCGCGCGCTTTCCGGGAAGACGCTGCCCTTGATTGTCCGCCCCTTCTCTGGCAGCATGTCGCCCAAACCGAGGACTTGCATGACCGATCCAGCGTCCACCTATGTCATGGGCCATACCGATCAGGAACGGCGCCGCCTTTCCATTCAGGCGTCCCTTCTGAATCCTCTTACGGAGCGTTTCCTTTCTCGAGCTGGACTTTCCGCCGGCATGCATGTGCTTGAACTCGGCTGCGGCGTCGGCGAAGTCTCTCTGATCGCCGCGCGCCTCGTGGGGCCGTATGGCCATGTGCATTGCATCGATATCGATTCCGACGCACTCGAAATTGCGAGCGATCGCGTCCGGTCCGCGGGCCACAATCACGTTTCCTTCGACCATATTGATCTCAGCCGGCACTCGCCTGCGCGGCCATACGATGCAGTCATCGGCCGCCACATCCTTGTCCACACAAAAGATGCCCTCGAAGTCTTGCGCCAGGCCGTTTCCGTGGTTCGGACGGGCGGGCTCATCGCCTTTCAGGAATATGACCTTTCGTTTTACCCTCGCGGCTTTCCGGAACTCCCACTCATGTTTCGAACGGAAGAGCTCATTGTAGAATTCTTCCGCCGAGGCGTGCCGAAAGCAAATATAGGAATGCAGTTATTCCATCTCATGCAGGAAGCTGGTCTTCCGCCGCCCGAGTGCTGCGTGGATGGTGTCACCGGCGGCGGCCCTCACAGTCTTGTCTATGAATGGCTCGGCGAAACAGTGAGGAGTCTGCTCCCTCGCATGGAGGCGCTTGGCATGACTACCGCCGCTGAAGTGTGCGGCGAGACCCTGGTGCAGCGCCTGCGCGACGAGGCCGTTGAAAAACGCGGAGTGGTCGCAGGTCCTCTGATGATAGGCGCATTCGCGCGCAAGCCGAACAGCAGTATCACCTGATGATGATGGGGAACAATTGAAGTCGCGAAAAATGCCCGTCACTCTCGCGCAATTTCGCCGCATGGCTCTCGCGCTTCCCGAGACGGCCGAGTCCGCGCACATGAACCATCCCGATTTTCGCGTCCGCGGGAAAATTTTCGCCACTCTCGGCTATCCCGATAAGAAGTGGGCCATGGTCAAGCTCACTCCCGACCAGCAAGAAGTCTTCGTCGTTTTCGTTCCAGCGAAAGGCGCCTGGGGACGCCAGGGCGCCACCACCGCCCTCCTCAAAGCCGCAAAGCAAACGACCCTCCGCCGCGCCATTCTCGCCGCGTGGCTCAACGCCGCTCCCAAGCCTCTCGGGAAAGAATTCGCATCAAAGTCCTAACGCTCGTTGGTGAAACTTTCACGCTTGCGCCTTCGTACTCTACTTACGAGGGCGTTCTGGAGCCGCATGGCGCGCGCTGCGCTCTCTCAATTTGGCTCCGCTGGAAGGCGAAGAAATGGATTCTTTCACCGCGCAGCTCAAGCAAGTACTTCGCAGGCTCCGCCGCGCGCCCATGTTCACGTTTCTTACGCTCCTCATGCTTGCTGCCGGCGTCGGCGCGAATATTGCCGTCTTCAGCGTCCTCGAAGGCGTCCTGCTGAAGCCTCTTCCATACCCCCATGCGGAACAGCTCGTCGGCGTGTGGCTCACTGCCCCGGGTATCAATCTTGTCAACGCGGAGTTATCGCCCGCGGACTATTTCATTTATCGCGGACAGAGCCGCACCTTCGCGGACATCGGCCTTTACGACGGCGACTCCGATACCGTCACCGGCATAGGCGAACCGGAACAAATCCACGCTCTCAATGTCACAGATGGCACGCTTTCCATTCTCGGAGTTGCGCCGATGCTCGGGCGCACCTTTTCGCGTAGCGATGATTTGCCCGGCGCGCCGCAGACTGTGCTTCTCACCTATGGCTACTGGCAGCGCAAATTCGGTGGCAATCCATCAGCCGTTGGCCAAACCATCATCGTGGACGGCAAGCCGCGGCAAATCATCGGCGTCTTGCCGCAGAAGTTCCACTTCCTCGACCAGCCGGATCCGGCCCTGATTGCGCCTTTTCAGTTCGACCATAGCAAAACTTTCCTCGGAGGTTACAGCTTTGACGCCCTCGCCCGTCTGAAGGCTGGATCCACTCTTGCCCAGGCCAACGCCGACGTCGCCCGCATGCTTCCCATCGTCCTGCGAAGTTTTCCTGCTCCGCCCGGCTTCAGTCTCGATCTTTTTCAGAAGGCGCACATCGGCCCGAACCTTCGCCTGCTGAAGCGCGACGTTGTCGGTGACATCGGAAGCCTTCTCTGGGTTCTGATGGGCAGCCTCGGTATGGTCTTGCTGATCGCCTGCGCCAATGTGGCCAACCTTTTCCTCGTTCGCACCGAAGGCCGCCAGCAGGAGCTCACCATTCGCGCGGCGCTCGGCGCCAGCCGCGGGCGCATCGCCGGTGAATTGCTCTTCGAAAGCCTGGTCATCGGCCTCATCGGCAGCCTCTTGGGCTTGGGACTTGGATACGCAGCGTTACGCTTCCTCGTGGCGGTCGCCCCCTCCGGCCTCCCGCGCATCGGCGACATCGGCATTGATGCGCACGTCTTGCTCTTCACTCTGGCCGTCGCCATCCTGACGAGTTTGCTCTTCGGCTCCGTTCCGGTTCTCAAATACGCCGGCGCGCGTGCGGGAACCAGCCTCCGCGAAGGCGGCCGCAGCGTCAGCCAAAGCCGCGAGCGCCATCGCGCGCGCAACATTCTCGTCACTCTGCAAGTAGCCCTCGCCTTCGTGCTCCTGATTTGCTCGGGCCTCATGATCCGAACTTTCCGTGCCTTGTCGCACGTCAGCCCCGGCTTTCGCCCGGCCGAAGTGCAGACGTTTCGCATCTCCATTCTCAGTTCTGAAGTTTCGGACGACGAGCGTGTGCCGCGCGTCGAGCAGCAGATTCGCGACAAGATTGCCGCTCTCCCCGGAGTCTCGGCGGTCGCCTTCTCGGATGCCGTCCCCATGGACGGAAATCAATGGAAGACCCAGTCTTCGCGCAGGATCGCAATTATCCTCAGGGTGAGATTCCGACGCTTCGCCAGTTCAACTTGGTGTCTCCCGAATATTTCCAGACGCTGGGCATCCCGCTCGTGGCCGGCCGAAGTTTTACTTGGGCCGAAACGTACAACAAAATTCCCGTCGCGATGGTCGCTGAAAATTTTGCTCGCGAATACTGGGGCACGCCTGCGAACGCCCTTGGCAAACGCATCCGCATTTCCACGGTTGACGACTGGCGAGAAATCGTCGGCGTCGTTGGCGACGTTCATTACAACGGCATGACCGAGGACGCGCCATCTTCCGTTTATTTCCCGATCATGGCGGCAAAATTTGAAAGCGATCCTCTGCACGTGGAACGCGATGCGACCTTCAGCGTTCGCAGTTCACGCGCTGGCTCGCAAGCGTTTCTCAGTGAGATTCGTCAGGCGGTCTGGTCCGTCGACGCCAATCTTCCGCTGGCAAACGTAAGCACGCTGGATTATCTCTATGATCAATCCATCGCACGGACTTCCTTTACGCTGATCATGCTGGGCATCGCTGGCGCCATGGCGCTGCTGCTCGGGACCGTCGGACTCTACGGCGTCATCGCCTATTCGGTCTCGCAACGCACGCGCGAAATCGGCATTCGCATAGCTCTCGGCGCGCAACAGAAAGAAGTAACGGGAATGTTCGTTCGCCAAGGACTCTTGCTGACGGGCATCGGTGTCGCTTTCGGGCTTGCCGCCGCCATCGCCGCGATGCGCCTCATGTCGTCGCTGCTATTTCACGTGAGCCCTGTCGATCCGCTCACCTACGCCGCCGTCACCGTCGGGCTTGTCGCCGCGGCTTTGCTCGCCAGCTACTTGCCTTCGCGCCGCGCCGCCAGCGTCAATCCCGTCGAAGCCCTCCGCGCCGAGTAGCAGAGCCGCTGGTAATAATCCGTCTTCGTTGGCTGCCAACGTGCGGCCTGGCGGTGTCGCTGGGCAGGATCCTTCCGCAACATGACGGTCACAGCAGTGTTAAACTCAGGGACGCGCGAGCGGATGAGTCAACTTGGGAGGAACTGATCAAGATCGCCTGGAAAACCGAGTCGTCCGCTTCTAGCCAGAACTTCTCAAAGTGGCGTTTCTGCGTATTTTCCACTCGGGCGCTCTCGATCATTCTCTTGTTCTTTCCTATGCGGGCAATCGCACAGCAGCCGGCCAGTCCGCCTCCCGCGACCCAGTCCAACGCGCCAACACAGAACCCTCAAGATCAGCAAGGCCAATCCAAGACACCCCAAAACAAGACGAAGGACGATCGTATGTTCTACGTCATGCCGAATTACCTCACCGTCGAGAATCAAGCCAAGGTTCCGCCGCTGACCTGGAAGCAAAAGTTCTCAACTACCGCCAAGGGTGCTTTCGATCCCTACGAATTCTTTATTGTCGGCGTGCTTGCTGGAATCCGCCAGGCCGACGATGCCTACCTCGCGTTCGGAGAGGGAGCCGCAGGCTTTGGCAAGCGATATGGTGCCGCGTTTGCCGATCAGGTGGACGGCAACATCATGGTCGGTGGGGTATTCCCATCAATCTTGCGAACCGACCCGCGTTATTACCAGCTTAGCCACGGCCGATTCATCCACCGCTTCGGCTACGCGCTCAGCCGCATCCTCGTTTCGCGCGCGGATTCCGGAAAGAATGTGTTCAACGTTTCCGAGTTCGCCGGCAACGGTGTGGCGGCGGGAATCTCGACTCTCTATTATCCCCATCAGGATCGCAGTGTTTCCAGTACGGTCAGCAATTGGGGCACGCAGCTTTCCGTGGACGGGTTTGGCAATGAACTCAAGGAGTTCTGGCCGGACATCCACCGCAAGCTTCAGAAGAAGAAGAGGCAGGCCGCGGCCCCGGAATGAAAAGGGAAGAGTGTCGCGCTCGAAATCCGAAATCTCCCATCGCCTCGCCATACAGTCCCGCCTCCGCGCCGATTAGCAGAGCCTTGCGAGTCGACTCCACGGCGTCTATACTCCTGCCCGATCGAAAAATAAAAGATGGCTATTGCTGACCAACCCGCGTTTGTAACCCAAGTCATCTCGCAACGCACGCTCGACGCAACTGCTCCGCGTTGGAGCCTTGCGACGCGCGTCGCGTTTCGCTTCTGCTTCCTTTACTTCGGCCTCTACATCGTTCTGACGCAGATGTTGACGTCCTTGCTGCTGGCCACCACCAATGACAACGGCGCTTTTGAATTCGACATGACGTCGACGGCAAGGGCTATCGTCGTGTGGCTCGCCTCGCACGTTTTCCGCATCGGTCATCCTATCGTCACGGTGGAGACCGGCAGTGGCGATCGCATCTATGACTGGATCGTCCTCGCCACCATTCTTGCGCTCGCCATCCTGGGAACTGCGATCTGGTCGATCCTCGACCGCAAGCGTGAGAGCTACGTCAAGCTCTACTCCTGGTTCTACGTTTTCGTTCGCCTCTCGCTCGCCGCCAGCATGCTTACGTATGGCGCGGCCAAGGTTCTTCCTCTGCAGATGTCGTTCCCGGGCCTGAATCGTTTGCTGGAACCTTACGGCAACTTTTCTCCCATGGGCGTCCTCTGGTCGTCGATCGGGGCTGCACAGGCTTACGAAATTTTTGCCGGCTCCGCGGAAATGCTCGGCGGAATTCTCTTGTTTCTTCCGCGCACCACCACGCTCGGGGCCCTCGTCTGCCTGGCCGACGCGACGCAAGTCTTCATGCTGAACATGACCTACGATGTTCCCGTGAAGCTGTTGTCGGGTCATCTGATTTTGATTTCACTTTTTCTTCTTGCGCCCGAAGCTAAACGCCTGGCGAACGTGTTCTTCCTCAATCGCGCTGCGCCTCCATCTTCGCGGCAGCCACTTTTTCGGAGCATGCGCGCCAACCGCATCGCTCTTGTGGCTCAGATTGTTTTCGGCGTGTGGCTCGTGGGCGCCAATCTGTACAGTTCCATCTCCGTGTACACTGTGTATGGTCCCAGCAGACCAAAATCCCCGCTTTACGGAATCTGGAACGTGGAGGACTTCACCCTAGACGGCCAATCGCTCCCACCGCTCACCACAGACGCTGCACGCTGGCGCCGCTTGGTCTTCGATTTTCCTCAATACGTAAGCATTCAGGACATGAACGAGGATAATGGCCACCTCTACGGCGCGAAGATCGACGCGAACGCAAAGACAGTCGCGCTCACCAGTTTCGTTGACAAGAACTGGAAGGCGAATTTTTCCTTCGCGCAGCCTGCGCCCGGCGAATTGGTTCTCGACGGCTCGACCACGGACGGCCACAAGATCCACGCCCAGCTCGAACTGTTCGACCGCTCGAAATTTCCTCTCGTCACGCGCGGCTTCCACTGGGTATCCGAGCGTCCCTTCAACCGCTGATTCGTCTTACCCTGCCGTGACGGTCAGAATCGGCACGCATCCGCTTGACTTTTCGCTTTTACTTCGCCCATACTGTTGCTGCCCGAATGCAGGAGGCGCGATGACTCTGACTAAGCGGCAGAAGCAAGTTCTCGATTACCTCGTCAGTTTTATGAACAAAAACGGCTACTCTCCGAGCTTCGAGGAGATTGCCCGCGCCCTCAAGCTCACTTCGCTCGCTACGGTTCACAAGCATCTTTCGACGCTCGAGCGCAAAGGCTTCGTCCGCCGCGGCTACAATCAGAGCCGCTCGCTCGAAATCATTCAGCTTCCCAAGCCGGTGCGCGAGCAAGTCATCGAACGCCACGCCGTCGGCCTTCCTCTTGTCGGACGCATCGCCGCTGGCCGCCCGCTCGAAGCCGTCGAGGATCGCGAAACCATTTCGCTCGCCGATTTCGCGCGTGGCCAAAACACTTTTGTTCTGCAAGTGAAGGGCGATTCCATGCATGAAGACCACATTCTCGATGGTGACTATGTCGTCGTCGAACAAACCCAAGTCGCCAATCCCGGTGAAATCGTTGTCGCTCTGATCGGCAATGAAGAGGCCACTCTGAAGCGTTTCTATCGTGAAGGCCCGGGAAAAGTTCGCCTGCAGCCCGCGAATTCCGCCATGGCGCCCATCGTCGTGGCTGCCAATGACGTGAAAATTCAGGGCCGCGTCATCGGCGTCCTCCGCAAGTACTGATTACGCGGACGGAAACTGCTATTACTGGAACGACCAGCGGAATTTCTCGCTGACCAGCCGGAACTTTGAAATGTCTACTTTGCGCAGCTCAATCACCACGGAATGATTATCGAAGTTTCCCCGCAGTTCGACGTGCTGCGTATCTGGCCGCGAGTACGCGAGGACATTCTTCTTCTTATCCTCGGAAATGGTCACCGTATTTTTTGCCTCATCGTAATCGGTCGTGTAGTAGTGCATCGAGTCATCTGTTGCGATAGCGGCCATTCTCGCTTTTCTTTCAAAAATGACGCGCCGCCAATTCGCGTCGTTTGCGGCCAATGGCTTTCCATCCTGCGTGAACGAGTCCACTTGATACAGCCCATACAGCGGCGACTTCGGAGCGCTCGCGTACACGCGATTCGGCCGCAGAAAAGGCCCCGCGTACCAATACAGCGCCAAAATGATCACCAGCGTTTTCACCACAACGCGCGGGACTCTCATCCATTGCCTGCGGAACGGACTCTCCAAATTGACGGCAGCAGTGGGCCGGTTCAGGACGAGCAGGTTTATGAGCCGCTTCGCTTCCGGCGCCGCAAGGAATACGGCCAGCAGCAAGAGGCTGCTGGAGAAAAGCTTTACGGGAACTCCGTAGCAGAAATTCAGCACCACCACATTGGTCATTGCGCCGCAGAGAATCAGGGCGCCCAGCGTTGTGGTACGCCGAAAAAACAGCAGCACGGCCCCAAGTACCTCCACTAAACCGGTGAAAACGGTGTACGCCGTCGAAAAGCCCATGAACGTCCACAGCACCGAAATCCGCGAGAAATTGCCAAATGGTTCGGCCACCTGCACCAAGCCGGGCTGCGAGCCAACAAACTGCAACGCGAAGACTTTGTCCATTCCGTAACCGAGCATGGTGAACGCCAACATGTAGCGCGCGTAAATCCGCAGCCATTCGTGCAACGTTCGGTACTCAGTGCGCTTGCGGTCGAGCGCAGTCCACACAATCGTCGCGAGTATCGCGATGATTACGAAGCAGAAGAGCGATACGTACCCGGCCGTTACGTCTCCGAGCCCTAAGAATGCCTCCTTGAGCGGCGGAAAATGGAAGATATGCGCCGCTACCCAAGACACCAGCGCGCTCCCCGCTTTGTCGTATAGGCCAAAAGCTGGAATCACGTCTCCTGGAAAGCTTCCGAATGGAAACGGAAAAATGAGCAGAAAAATAAAGGAAAAGACGAGCCGGAAAGCGACCCGGTGCGCGAAGCTCCATCCGCGAACTTGCGATTCGGCCGCATCCATTGGCCATGCGTTGCTCGCCGCGCTGGGAACATAGGAAGAGGCCGTCATGCCAGTGCTCCTTTTCCTGCAAGCGTTGGTAATCGGTGGATCTTTTCCAACGTACGCGTGCTGTACATTCGCCTCACTCGTAGTGCGGATGCTCGTTGATCCAATGGAATCCCCGGCTGACCAGCTCAAGCTTCGATGTGTCGATCTTGCGCATGTCAATCACCACCGGCTGATTCTTGAAATCTCCGCGCAGCTCCAAATGGTCCGCGTCCGGCCGCGAATAGGTCAACACGCCGTCGGGACTCTTGCTGTTCTCTCCGGTGAGCGTGACGCTGTTTTTCGCCGCATCATACTTCGTGACGTAGTAACCCATCGCGTCGTCCATCGAGAGCACTGACATCTCCGTTTTGTACTCGAAGATCATCCGCCGCCAGCTCGCGTCGTTTGTGGGCACGGGTTTTCCATTCTGTGTGAACGACTCCACTTGATACAGACCGTAGATCGGCGACTTCGGAAAATTCGCCATCATTTTTCGTCGTTGCAGCATCGGCACCGTATTGAGGTACACGGCGAACCCTATCGCCGCAGTCTTCACCACCACGCGCGAAATCCTCATCCAGCGCCCGTGAAACGGGCCGTCCAGGTTCGCCGCCGCGACGGGACGGTTCAGCACGAGGATATTCGCCAGCCGTTTCACCTCCGGCACGACCAGAAAAATCGCCATCAGCAGCAGGAAGCTCGAAAAAATCTTCACTGGCACATCGTAGAAATAATTCAGCGCCACCACGTTGGAGAGCACAGCGCACAGAATCAGCGCGCCCAGCGTTGTTGTGCGTCGCGAAAAAAGCAGCACCGCGCCAATCGTTTCTCCCCAGCCGCCGAAGTGCGTGTACGGCGTCGAATACCCCATGAACGTCCACAGCAGTGCGAACGGCGAGTAATTCCCGAAGGGCTCGGCCAGCCGTTCAGGTCCCGGATCCACAAATTGCAGCTTAATCACTTTGTCCATCCCGTAGGCAAGCATGGTGAACGCCAGCATGTAGCGCACATAAATCCTCAGCCATTCGTGCAGCGTGCGATACTCGGCGCGCTTGCGATCGAGCGCCGTCCAGATAACCGTCGCTACCGCCGCGATTACGGCGAACACCAAAAGCTGCACGTAATTGAAGGTCGTGTCTCCGCTGCCGTTCGGAAACACGGTGATTGCCTGGCTCAAATGCAGGATGTGCTTTCCCACCCAGGGCACCAGTGCGTACCACAGTTTTTGATACGCAAGGAAAGGAAGGGCGGTGCCCGGATAGCTGCCGAAGGGAAACGGAAAAATGTAGAGAACCAGATACGAGAACACGAATCGAAAAACAGCGCGATGCGCGAAGCTCCAACTGGAAACTTTCGCTTCGGATTCTGCAACGCCGCGCCAGTTTTCCGTGGCGCCGGCAACATACGAGTCCGCCATGCGAAATACTCCTTTTCGTGCAAGCGGCAGCCGTCTAAGTGGCCCGCGTTTGGCCGCGATTATACGCCTTTGTGAAACATTTGTTTCTTCGGATATCGAGCGGCTCGGCGTTTGCCAGCGCATGACAGCGCGCAGCAAGCAGGTTCCGTGGTTGAGTGGGACGAATATCGCCTGAAAACGCCGTGGCTTTCCAGGCACTTTGCAAGAAACTTCCGCTTGCCTCCGCCACCCGCAGCGCATAGATTCAAAGACCCCCGGCCGGTCCAGGCTTTTGTGGCATGCGTGTATCTGAGGAGGGGTCATATGTGGGGCAACAACAAAGTGCCGGAGCCGGCCGTGCCGTCCGCGGCGCCCGAGAAATCGGCAACGATTCCGGCGAAGACGCAAACACCGCCAAACTGGGAGGCAAAAGCAATGGCAATGAATCCAATCGAGCCTGTTCATTCATCGATGTCCGGCGGCGCCACGGCGCGGCTAGGAGCTAGTTTGCACGTGAAGGGCGAAATCACTGGTAACGAAGATCTGAGCATCGACGGAACCGTCGAAGGCTTGGTGCACCTCGAAGAGCGTAAGTTGACCGTCGGCGCAAGCGCGAAAGTCACCGCCGATATCATCGCTCGCGAAGTGGTCGTATACGGAAACGTGAAGGGAAATCTTCGCGCGCGCGACCGCATCGAGATTAAGAAAGATGGCTCGGTGGTGGGCGATTTGACCACCGCGCGCATCATGATCGAAGACGGAGCCTATTTCAAAGGCTCGATCGAGATCGACAAGGGCGGCGACGCGTCGGGCAGTTTGGACAAGTCCTACTCGAAGACGAACACGAAAGGCGTCGCGACCACGTCGGTTTCGGCTAGCTAACGCTCTCCCTTCGCGCAAGCGTCACGCGAGTTTGTACGAGTGCGTGACGCGAGCGCATGCTCACGCTCAGGTTCCGCGAGGCCGCGTTCGCAGATCGCAGCGGCCTCGCGCCCAGCCGTTTTTATCTCTCCGATTTGTGTCTGTTTCCGTCTCCGCAAGCTAAGCCAGACGAAGCTGTGGCGGAAGAATGTTCCACGTGGGGGATACTGTTTGAAACCACTCAGTTGATTTGCATTCGTCGTGAGTATAGAGTCTCGCTCATCCATCTGAGAGGTGCCCCGTGAAATTCTTCGCCGGCACGGTTCTGTTTTTTCTCCTCGTTGTGTTGGTTGTTCCGCAATCTGCCGAAGCGCCAACGGGTTTCGACAACCAGACCAACGGGTTCGTCGACCAAACCACACACGCAAGCGACCAAACGGCCTTCGAAGCCGTCCTGCAAGTACCGGAAGGCCTCGGCCCGCTCTACAACGCGCAATCCTGTCGCGAGTGCCACCAGAACCCCACTTCGGGCGGCCAGAGCCAAATCACCGAACTGCGCGTCGGACATCTCGGTCCCGACGGCCACTTCCAGAATCCTGAAATCCCCATCGCGGATGGAACCGAGATCATCAAAGGCCGCTCGCTCGTCAACGACCGCGCCATCTGCCCCAGCGGTGCTTTCCCGAACACCCAGATTCAGGAGCGCGTGCCGGACTCCGAAAACGTCCGCACCTTTCGCGCCTCGCTCAATCTTCTCGGCGACGGATTCGTCGAAGCCATCGCCGATCAAACTCTCTTCGATCTCGCGCGCAGCCAGTGCAAGAGCAGCAAAGGCAAAATCTGCGGCCAAGTTCTCTACGTTCCGATCCTCGAAGCTCCCGGCAAAACCGCGGTGGGTAGGTTCGGCTGGAAGGATCAGCACGCGAGCTTGCTCTCCTTCGCCGGCGACGCCTATCTGAACGAAATGGGAATCACCAACAAGTTGTTTCCCACCGAAGTCACCTTGCTCTGCAACACGGTGAAAGAGCCCAACGACGCTCCCGGCGCCAATGGCCTTGAGCACATCGACGAGTTCGCCCGCTTCATTCGCGCCACCGAAGCTCCCGCGCGCGACGCCCAGGCCGCGCAAACTCCCAGCGCGCAGCTCGGTGAGGTGCTCTTCAACAGGATCGGCTGCGCCACTTGCCACGTCCCCACGCTGACCACCGCGCCCGAAGGCACGCCGATTGACGGCGGCACCTTGACGATTCCCGCGGCGCTCGGCGGCAAGACCATTCATCCCTACGGCGATTTCTTGCTGCACGATGTCGGCACCGGCGACGGCATCATCATGTCCACCGCCGAGCATTACGGCCGCGCCTTCGCGCCGAAGCGATTTCCCAATTTTTCGCTCTTCGAGCTCCTGCGCACCCAAAACAAAGTTCGCACTCCACCCCTGTGGGGTCTTCGCCTGCGCTCTCGTTTGATGCACGATGGCGCAACGCTCACACTCCGCGAGGCCATTCTCCGTCATCAGGGCGAGGCGGCACGCGTCACCCAGCAATTCGCCAAGCTGAAGCCGAAGGATCAGCAGGCCCTATTCGATTTCCTGAGGTCTCTCTGAGGCCCGTACCGCTTGACCAGCTACACGCGTGAGTCGGGCTGATGTTGCTACCCTGCGTAATCGCGGATATGTGGACGAACCGGTGGTATGGGTTGGCATAGAGTTCCGCGATGGGACAAAGAAGTCAGTCGCGTACAACCGGGGAGGTACGTCGGCGGCGTTGATGCCGATGTTATCGAAGTTCCCAGTGATTTGGATAGGCCCTCCGCCCACTGCAAAAGCCCACCGCCCCGCCGCCGCAGAAACCCCAGCAAGACGGCTAGCCCACAGCGTCGGCTTTAGCGACTTCCCGCAGGCACTTTCTCCTGCCAAAGGCTCAGACTTCGTTGACAAAAAATGGACCCTGTCGTATGGTTGTCGTTTACCCCTAGGGTAAGAAGGCGGACAGGAGAGATGCGCACGTATATTCCCAGAGGCCGGGAAGCGGAAGAACTGATGGGGGGAAGCCATTGGTATGTGTTGGATGCGTCGAATCAAGCGCTGGGGCGGCTGGCCGCTCGCGTGGCGCGAATTTTGATTGGCAAGGATAAGCCGACGTATACCCCGCATCTCGATTGCGGAGACCATGTGGTCGTAGTCAATGCCGAGAAAATTCGTCTGACCGGCAACAAGATCGACCAGAAGATCTATCGCACCCACAGCGGATATCCGGGCGGTTTGAAGGAAGTGCCCATAAAGCGCTTGCTGCCGCACCGCGCCGATTGGGTGATCCGCGAGGCGGTGCTGGGCATGCTGCCGAAAAACAAATTGCGCGCGCGTCGCGCCAAGAAGTTGCGTATCTATATTGGTGACAAGGCCCTAACGCGGCATCAAGGACAGAAACCACAGAAATTGGAAAACGAGTAAGGAGACGAATTTGAGCAGCGCGGCAAGTTCCATGGGAAATGGCAAGGGCAGCGACCAATTTTACGGCACCGGGCGGCGGCGCGAATCGGTTGCGCGCGTGTACATTCGCATGGGTGCGGCCAAATTCACCGTGAATGGCCGGTCGGTCGAGGATTATTTCAAGAATGTCGCGTGGCTGACGTCGGCCGTCGAGCCGCTGAAGTTTACCGAGACGCAGCAGCAGCTCGAAGTGAAGGCCACGGTGAAGGGCGGCGGCGTCGGCGGGCAAGCTGGCGCGATCCGCATGGGGCTTTCGCGCGCCATTGCGCGCTTCAATCCGGAATTGCGTCCAGGGCTGCGCAAGAATGGTTTCTTGACCCGCGATTCGCGCATGAAGGAACGCAAGAAGTACGGACAGAAGGGCGCGCGGCGCAGGTTCCAGTTCAGCAAGCGGTAAATTGGGCGATTCGCTGGGATATATGATTTTTTTAATCGCCACTATGGGAAATTAGAAGTTGGTCTAACTTGCTGAAAATAAAGACCCGACCTAATTTCTAATCGCCACAAAAACATGGATTTTGTTTTTTGGTTTGTCTTCGCCCCTATGGATTTCTGGATTTTCCGGGCGAACAAGGTGCAGTACCAGTGAGCAGTTAAATTCGCGGCCGGCAAGGGACCGGCAAAAAAGGACGCTGTTCCGGGAAACCGGAGCTCGGTTTCCCGAAATCGCAAGCGCCCCTTCAACAAGGAGGAACGTTGGTCGAAATTACGATGAAGGAATTGCTGGAGGCTGGAGTTCACTTCGGCCACCAGACACGCCGCTGGAATCCGAAGATGAAGGAATATATCTTCGGCGAACGCAATGGAATCCACATCATTGATCTGCAGAAGACCTTGAAGCTGTTTCGCGAAGCCGCACGGCAAGTGAGCGACCACGCGGCACAAGGCAAAGCGATTTTATTCCTGGGAACGAAGCGCCAAGCGCAAGAGGCCATTGCGGAAGAGGCCAAGCGCTGCGGGATGTTTTTTGTGAATCACCGCTGGCTGGGCGGCACGCTGACCAATTGGGCGACGCTGCAGAAGTCGATCAAGCGGCTGAAGTCGCTGAAGGCGATCGTCGAAGACGGGCGCGTGGCCACGCTGCCGAAAAAAGAAGCGGCGCGGCTGGATCGCGAGTTGAAGCATTTGCAGCAGAACTTCGACGGCGTGGAGAACATGGCCACGCTCCCGGAGTTGATGTTCGTGATTGACCCGAACGCGGAAGTGAATGCCGTGAAAGAAGCGCGGCGCATGGGCGTGCCGGTGGTGGCGATTGTCGATACCAATTGCGATCCGGACCTGGTCGACTGGGTGATTCCCGGAAATGATGACGCGCTGCGCGCGATTCGGCTGTTCACCTCGAAAATTGCGGACGCCGTGATTGCTGGACGCGAACAATACGAGCAGACGCAAATTGCAGAGCAGAAATCCGCGGAGGGTGCTGAGGGCGGCGAAGAGAACGCGGAGTACGTCGACATGAGCGCCTATGAGAAGTATGAAAAGCAGGAAGGCGACTTTGTCGAGCAGGAACTAGTGGCGGAGGTTCCTGCCGAGGGAGCCCCTTCCGAGCCAGCCCCAGACGAAGCGCCCGCGCAGGCAGCAAGTGAGAATAAAGGCGGCAGCTAGCGGCCCTTTCCTTTCCGGGATAAGGAAGTAGGCGCGGCATTGATGTGAAGCAGGCAGACGGCAGGGACTATTCAGAAGTGGAGGAACACTAAACAGAAATGGCCACACCGGAGAGTTCGGCAAATGTTTCCGCGCAACTCGTGAAAGAGCTGCGCGAGCGCACCGGCGCGGGGTTTTCGGCCTGCAAAGACGCGCTGGTCGAGGCGAAGGGCGACCTCGAAAACGCGGTGACCGTACTTCGGAAGAAGGGGCAAGCGGCGGCCCAGAAAAAGGCGCAGCGCGCGACTTCGGAAGGCTTGGTCGGCAGCTACATTCACGCCGGTGGGAAAATCGGGGTGTTGCTGGAGCTGAATTGCGAGAGCGACTTTGTGGCGCGCACGGAGGATTTTCAGCGGCTGTGCCACGACGTCGCCATGCACGTCGCGGCGCTGGATCCGCGGTTTCTCCGGCGCGAAGAGGTCACGCCGCAGATTCTGGAGCGCGAGCGCGACATTTATCGTGAGCAGGCGCGCGCCACAGGGAAGCCGGATGCGGTGGTCGAGAAAATCGTCAACGGCAAAATGGAAAAGTTCTACGAGGAGAATTGCCTCTACGAACAGCACTTTATTCGCGATGAGGGCCTGACCGTGAAAGAGTTGATCGCTCAGACCATTGCCAAGCTGGGCGAGAATGTCGCCGTGCGGCGTTTTTCGCGGTTCAAAGTGGGCGAAACCGATGGCAAACCACCCGAACCGCCAGGCGAGGCGCCAGTGCCGGCAATGCCTGGCGAGCCGTCCGCGCCGACTCCGGCAGTCGCAAAGCCGAAAGTGTAGCTGGCCCGCAGCGAAGTAGCTTCGTGGTTCCAGAGCAGTTCGACTTGATCGCATTTAACTCAACGTAGCGTTTGACGCAACGGCCATTTGATCGAACGGGCGGAGCAACCGCCCGTTTTTTTGCGAGCTGCGCATTTTTGCTTGCTTGGATTGTCGTATTTCGACCTGCTACTCGTACCGCAGCGCCACCATGGGGTCGACACGCATTGCGCGGCGCGCGGGAATGTAGCAAGCGAGCAGAGCGACACCGATGAGAAGAAGGGCGACACCCGCGAACGTCAGAGGATCTGTCGGCCTCACGCCGTAAAGCAGGCCGGCCATCAAGCGCGCCACGATCAGGGCGCCAAGGAGTCCGACGGCAGCGCCAGCAATGGCAAGGCTCAATCCCTGGCGCAGAACCATTTTCAGGATGTCGGCGGGTTGCGCGCCGAGCGCCAGGCGAATGCCGATCTCATGGGTGCGCTCGTTCACGATGTACGAGATCACTCCGTAAATTCCCAGCGCCGCCAGCAGCAACGCCGTTACCGCGAAGGCCGCCACAATATCCATCGAGAATCGTCTCTGCTCCAGCGACGCCGTCACTGCATCGTTCAGGGTCTGCGCCCCGTAAACCGGTAGCTCCGGGTCTACGGACTGCACCATCGCGCGCACCTCTTCCGGTATCGCACTCGCATTCAGGTCTCCACGCAGAAAGATGGCCAGCTCCTTGGGCGTCTCCTGGTACAGGCTCAGATAGATTTGCGGAACGCTCGCGTTCGCCAGCGACTCGGTTCGAGCATCCGCGATCACCCCCACGATCGTGATCCAGGTCTTGCTCGCACGTTGGCCAACCCCGGCCCTCCCATTGCCAAGCTTCAGCCGCTTCCCAAGCGGATCCTCGCCCCGCCAGTAAGTCTCCGCCATCGCCTGGTTGATCACGGCGACCAGTGGCGCATTCTCGTCGTCGCCGTCGTTGAACAGACGGCCCCGCAGCACCGGAATCCCCAGCAAATGAAAATATTCCGGCGTAACTTGCGACCGCTCCACCAAGGGAGTCTGCTTGCTCTGTGTCTGGCGTCCTTCCACGATCAGCGCGCTCCGGTTGCGGTCGTGGTGCAGCGGAATCGACGGCTCCGCTCCCAGCGCCGCCTCCTGCACTCCCGGCAGCAACCGGCTGCGCCGCAGCAATTCGCGCGCAAACACTGCCTCCTGAGCAGCCGTTCCATAAATGTCCGTCTTCGGATCGTTGGGGCTCGGCAGCCACAACTGAACCGACATCACATGCTGCGGATTGAATCCCAGCGGCACCTTGTACAAATCCCAAAAACTGCGCAGCAGCAGGCCCGCGGCCACCATCAGCACCAGCGACAGCGCAAACTCCGTCACCACCAGCACGCGCCGCGTGCGCGTCTGCTCCGTGGAACCCTTCGACCCACGCCCCTCCACCCTCAGCGTACTTGCCAGATTCAACCGCCCTGCCTGCCTCGCGGGCGCCAGCCCGAAAATTACCCCGGCTGCGATCGAAGCCGCCAGCGCGATCAGCATCACGGTCCAGTTGATCGACAAGTGGTTCAGCCGAGGCAGGCTCTCCGGAATCAGCCGCAGCAAGAATCCCTTCATGCAGAACAGAATCACCAACCCCGCCACTCCGCCCAGCAGCGAAAGCAGCAGGCTCTCCGTCAGCAATTGCCGCACCAGCCGCTTGCTTGCCGCTCCCAGCGCCTGGCGCACCGCCATCTCCCGTGATCGCGCACTGGCCCGCGCCAGCAGCAGATTCGCTACATTCACGCAGCCGATCACTAGCACCAGCGCCACTGCGCCCAACAGCAGGATCAGCGACTGCCGAACGTTGCCCACCACGTTTTCCTTCAGAGGCACCAACCGCACCGTCCACTTGCTGTCGGCCGGATAATCGTCCGGAAATTGCTCCCGCAACGAAGCAACCAACGCGTCCAGCTGGCTCTGCGCCGCTGCAACCGTCAGCCCCGGCTTCAGGCGCCCGACCGTTTCCAGGGGCAACCGCAAACTGCGGTTCGGGGCCTGAGCGGGATCATCCGAAAAACCCAACGCCGCCCACTGTTCCGTATTCCTCTCGCCCACGGTTCGCCCCGGGTCGTGAAAACCCGGCGGCATCACCCCGATCACCCGATACAAATCGTTGTCCCCCCGCAAACTTCTTCCCACAATGTGCGGATCGCTCCCGAAAGCCCGCTTCCACAACCCGTCACTGATCACCACATCCAGCGTGAACCCCGGCGTTTGATCCTGAGGATAGAACGTCTGCCCCAGCTCCGGTTTCACCCCCAGCATCGCAAAATACGCCGGCGACACGCCCTCATACTGCATCCGCGATGGCTGCGATACACCCGTCAGGTTCGCCGACCCGAAAATCTCCAGCACAACATACTGAAAAATTCCCGAACGCTGCAGATCTTTAAACTCCGGAATCGAGATGCCCGCGTCGGTAGCGCCCGCACCAGGCAGATCGTCCTCGATGCGTACCAGTTCCTCCGGGTGCGGATAGGGCAGCGGATGCAGCAGCGTCGCATCGACCAGGCTGAAAATCGCCGTGGTCGCGCCGATCCCCAGGGCCATCGTCAGAACCGCGATAGCCGTAAACCCCGGCGACTTGGCCAGCATGCGAAGGGCGAAGCGAATGTCTTGCAGCAGAGTTTCGAGGAAGCGGATGCCGCTCGCGTCGCGGAATTGCTCTTGGATTTGGTCGGTCGTGCCGAGCGAGAGGCGAGCGCGGCGGCGGGCTTCGGCGAGTGGCAGGCCGGATTGCACGAGTTTTTCGACTTGCTGGTCGAAGTGGAAGCGCAGCTCGTCGTTCAAATCGTTCTCAACCGCGCCGCGACGGAAGAGGGAACGAAGACGCAATCGCAAATCATTCAGCATGAAAACCTCCCGCAAAACCCAAACGTGGCCTGTGATTACGTTGTTTCCAAGATTTGCGCGACGGCTGCGGTAAGTTTTCCCCAGGCCGTTTTTTCAGCTTCCAACTGTTTACGTCCGCTCGCCGTGAGTTCGTAATATTTCGCGCGGCGATTGTTCTCCGACGTGCCCCAGCGGGACTTGATCCAACCGTGGCGCTCGAGGCGGTGTAGAGCTGGGTAAAGCGAGCCTTGTTGGACTTGAAGAACCTGGCTGGAAATCTGATGGATGCGCTCGGAGATAGCCCAGCCGTGCTGCGGTTCCAGGGCCAGCGTACGGAGAATCAACAGATCGAGCGTGCCTTGCGGGAGATCGATGTGTTTACTGCACATTTTTCTGTTTCCTTTCTGACTTCCCCTAACGCTTCGACAGGAAGATACTCGGTCTCTTGTAGAAGTGCAATAGGAAAGTTGGCAGGAGCCAGCGGCGCGGAATCGTTTGTAGTTTTCGCGCTAGAGACCTCTTTGTGGTTGCAAGAACGCGATGCCCCCAAAATCCAAGATTTGGGGACAGATTCATCGGCGTTTGTAAACTAATTTGCCGTGGAAAAATGGGAAGATTTTGCCGACTCCGGCGCCGATGACTCCAAAAACAAGGGCTCCAAGAACGATTTCGATACCACGGCACCCTTTGCAAGTATCGCGAGCCGCGCCAAGAACTGCGCCGAATCCGCCGCCAACGGCGGCTCCGACTGCCACTTTGGTGGCGCCGTTCGACAGTCGCACTTCGCGAACGAGTCGACGGTCGAAAGTAAAGACGCCCGGGCCGAGCCTTATTAGGCTGTGGTGAATTGGATCGCAAGCCAGTTGGTCATCGGTGACGCGCACAAGAATACAGGTGATGCGAACGGGCGGCCGGGTGAGCAGAGAGACGCGCGTGCCAAGAGGCAAGTTCTCGACCCGTTGCCAATTCCCGGTTTGTCCACGAACACTCGAAACGAGCAGGGTGAACATGAGGAGAGAGGTGAAAATTTGTAGCTTTCGCATGCGGGCATGGTAGTGCGGACTATGCGCGGCCTGATGCGAGGTTGTGACACTTTCGCAAGTGTCACAAGGCAGAGGAAAGCTGGTTACGGATGAATTCCTGGTACTGCTTGAGCTCGGCTAGTGAAGAGTCGGAGAGCACCGGGAAAATGATCGCGCGGCAGGTCTTCGGTAGATCGGCGGCAGTGGCGGAGTCGCAGACGACTGCGGCGGTTTGCTGCAAGCCGCGGTGCCAGTTCGGGCGGCGTGCATCGCGAAACAGCAATGCGTCTTTGTGAAAGCCTGCGGCGATGAGTACTGTGCGCGCGAGCTTCAGAAATTCCGGCCAGCCTGAGGCGATGCCAACGAGCACGTCTGTGGGAGTCGGAAGCCAACCAGCAAGCGATGATGGCACCGAGCGGATGCTGAGAGTAATCAGATCGGCTTCGGGCGGAAGTGATCGGCGAACCAAAGCTTCATGCCGCGGGAGCACCACAGGAATGGAGCCCTCGAGGGAATCAAGAAGCTCTGAAGGACGCGAGCCGCAGCTCTTTACCGGCAGACTGACGGCGTGCTGCATTTCGAGTGTGACGACGCGGCGCAGTTCTTCGCGTGGCTCGATGAGAAGAAAATGATCGGGCGGCTGTAAATCGAGCCAGTGGCGCAGGCGGGTGCGTACGGTTGCCAAAGGCGTGCCTAGTTTGCGCGCGGCGCGGAAGAGATTAACAATCAGCTGGTCGATCGCGACCTCAGGGGAAAGTGAAGCATCCGGTTTGCTGTCGCAAACGTAGACACCACTCCCGCGGCGTTGGTCAACCCAACGGTCACGCTGCAACTGACGATAACCTGCGCTGACGGTGTTCGGATGCAGACGAAACCGGCGCGCGAGCTCGCGCGTGCTGGGCAGCCGCGTTCCGGGCAGAAGGTCGTTGCAAAGGATGCCCAGGACGATTTGCGTGACAAGCTGTTCTTGGAGGCTGACACCGGTTCCACGCGCAAACCAGAGCTGCATGGCGGAGTATCTTACGCCTGGTGCGCAGGTCGGGCAACGCTGTGAGCGCGTGCTGGGGAGAAAAATCTCTGCTAGAATGCGTGCGAAGTTTGCGGCTGAACGCCCAGAGCAGAACGGCGGAGAGGAAACCAGCGATTGGGCACGTCAAACATGGCGGCGAATACGCAGGCGAGCGGAAACGGCGCTGTCTACCGGCGAATTGTGCTGAAGCTCAGCGGCGAATCGCTGCAGGGGCCGCTCAGCGCGGGGATTCACGCGGAGACAGTAGCGGGGATCGCGCAAGAGTTGAACGAAGTGAACCGGCTGGGCGTGCAGACGGCGATCATGGTCGGCGGAGGGAATATTTTTCGCGGCGGCCGGCAGAAAAGCTTTTCGATCGACCGGGCGACCGGCGACTACATGGGCATGCTGGCGACGGTCATCAACGGGCTGGCGTTGCAGGACGCGCTGGAAAAAGTGGGATGTCACACGCGGCTGATGAGCGCGATCGAGATGCATCAGGTTGCCGAGCCGTTCATTCGCAGGCGCGCTACGCGGCACCTGGAAAAAAACCGCATCGTGATTTTTGCGGCGGGCACGGGGAATCCATATTTTTCGACCGACACGGCGGCGGCGCTGCGCGCGATGGAAATCAAAGCGGAAGTGATTATGAAAGCGACGCGCGTCGATGGCGTGTATGACGCAGATCCGGAAAAAGTGGCGGACGCGAAAATGTTCGAGAAGATTACCTATATGGACGTCATTAAGAAGGGGCTGTCGGTGATGGATTCGACGGCGATTTCGCTGTGCATGGACAACAAGATGCCGATACGGATCTTCAATATGAATGTGGTAGGCAACCTGCGGCGCGTAGTGATGGGGGAGAACGTTGGATCGATGGTGACGGCGTGAAAAAGACGTTCCCGAAGAGCGGGGAAAAAAGAGGCCGGGCGCGAAGGCGTGCGGGTGCGCCGGGAAAGGCGCGTCAAGAACGGCGCGCGATGTTTTTGGAACGGCAAAGGGGTTTGCGATTTTTTGTGGTGACTGAGGCGGGCAAATGACAACGGTAGCGAACACGAAAGACGCGCTGGCGCAGGCAAAAACGCGAATGGAAAAAGCAGTGGAGGATTTTCGCAAGGATCTGGCGGGCGTGCGGACCGGGCGCGCGAACACGGCGCTGCTCGATAGCGTGCGCGTGGATTATCACGGGACGCCGATGCCGATCAATCAACTGGGGACGATGTCCGTGCCGGATCCAAGTACGATTATGATTTCGCTGTGGGACCCGACGGCTATGCCGCTGATCGACAAGGCGATTCGGACGGCGGACCTGGGATTGAATCCGACGAGCGATGGAAAGGTGCTGCGCGTGCCGATTCCATCGCTGACTGAGGAGCGGCGAAAAGACTTGGTCAAGATGATCCACAAAGTGCTGGAGGACCATCGCACGGCGGTGCGCAATATCCGGCGCGACATCAAGGAACACGTCGAGAAGCTCGAGAAGGAAAAAAAGATCAGCGAAGACGAAAGGAAGCGCGCACTGGATGAGTTGGAGAAGCTGACACACGCCGAGACGAAGAAAGTCGAGGATTTGTCGGCGGCGAAAGAGAAGGAAGTAATGGAGATTAAGTAGCTGTGCGTCGTTCTTTGCGTGTCTTGAGAAGTTTGCGTTTCTGCCTGTGCGTTCTCATTACTGTATCTTTGGCAACATTTGGATTGCTCTCCAGTGCAGCGACGAAGCCGCGGATAGTGCCGCTTCGAACGAGTGTAATGTTTCCTTCTCTTTCTTCACTATCCGCTGTAAGTCACTGGTCCGCCCCAATCAGGTCAACTGATGGACAAACCGTTTACGTTCTCACCTTTGAGCCGGACTTCGGAGTTGGACATCGCTTAGAGGCGCTGGCACTTACGCTTCACTATCCTCACGAGAAGGCTGGCGCCCCCAATCTTCTATATCCCAGCGGGATATGGCATGGCATACAGCCTTGCGATTTTGTGGCAAATGACCTCGCGCATGGACCGCAGAAGTCGGTATTCGGCGACAAGCGAACGCTGTCCCTAAAGGGGTTGGGGCTAATCGTGCGCATAAACGTTTTGAGGGCAGTCGTCAGCGCGATTTCTACGGGCAACTATCAACTTAGCGTCCTAGCCCTCCGAATCGAAGTCGACAACTCCAATCCCTAACTCTCAAAGTACGACACTGTGGTCAGCTATAGCACGCACGACAAGTAGTACGACGTGGAGCAAGGAGAACTTCCGTGCAGTCGCGTTAGCGACTGCGAGCGCGATGGAGGCGTTTGAGGGCGGCGAGGAGAGAGGCGACGCGGCGGGCGTCGGCGGCCTGGGAGCCGAAGCGGGCGGATTGGTAAAGCTGCGTGAGTTCGGCGACGGGACCGGCAAATTCAGGAACGCGAATCGAAGCGGCGAATTCGAGAGGCGTTTGCGCCGGGGATTTGCGCCAGCCGCGGCGTTCGAGCAGGCGAAGCATTTGGTGGTATTCGAAGGCGGCGAGCTCGGGAGGCAATTGGCCTTCGCGGCGGGAGCGCAGCCGCCAGCGAACGGCGACGAAGCCGCCAAGGGCGCGTCCACGGTAGTAAAGCAGAATGAGAAGAAGAAAGACGAGTGCGCCGGGAAGCGCGTAGGGCGACGCGGAAAGGCGCGCCTGCCAAAGCTTCAGGAAATTCACGGCGCGACGACGCTTTTCGTGATAGTAGCTGGAAATGCGCTCGGACCAGGAGACCGATGATTGACGGACTCCGCGCGCGAACGAGAGTTGGTGCGTGAAATCGTAGTTGATGACCCACTCGTTCCAACTGAGCTGAAACCAATCCCAATACATTCCGACGCGGGAAAATAGGCCGCCGCGCTTGGCCTCGCCGGGCGGCGTGGGGTCGAAGGTCATCCACCCGTATGGCGGGAAATACACTTCAACCCAACTGTGCGCGTCGCTGGCGCGAATGATGTAGTCCTGTGCCAGGTCGTTGAATTCGCCGGGCAGGAAGCCAGTGACGTAACGCGCAGGAATGCCGAGCGTGCGCAGCATGACCACCATCGCGGAGGCGAAGTATTCGCAGTGGCCGGCGCGCTTGGTGAAAAGAAAATAGGCGAGCGGGTCGGGCTGATTCATGTCCGAGAGATCGAGGGTGTAGCGGAAACTGGTGTGGAAATAGCGTTCGAGGTCGGCGGCCTTGTCGTAGGGGGTGGGATCATGCACGGTGATTTGCCGTGCGAGCTGCCGGATGCGCGGATCAAGATGCGGGAGCTGCAGGTAGGTCGCGCGAATCTCGGGCGGGTACATCGCGGGGGTATCGCGCAGTTGTTGCGGCGGCACCAGCGGGACTTGCGAGAGGGCGTCATAGTGCGCGGGCCCGCCGCTGTGCAGCGGATTGAGAAGAGCGCCAGTGTCGGTGAGGATCAAGTAATTGCGCGGGCCAGAGCCGAAACGCGAATCGAGGCCGAAATGTCCCCACACCGTGACCGGATCCGCGGCCAGGAAAAGGGCGTCCGTTGCCACAGGTTCCATGAGGACGGTGTACCGCAGCAGAAAATAGGAGCGCGGCGGAAGCGACGAGATGCCCAGTTGATAAGCGTCCGATGGGTTTGGGACAAGAATATGGGGCTGAGGCATGGGAGTGAACCAGCGCCTGCCGTCGAAATCGGTAAGGACGCCGCCGCGCCAGTGAATTTCCTGAGCGCGGGCAGCGTTGCCTTGAATGCGGATGCGCATGACCACGGCGGTGCTTTGTTTGATTTCGCCGATTTCGCCGAGGGTGACGTTGTCGGTGAAGCCGCTCATCAGCGTGGGATGGAGGTTAAGCGCGCTCAAATAGCCGGCCGTGAATCGCGGGATGATGAAGAAAATCACGGCGCCAACCACGAGCGCGCTTGCGGCGACCAGCGCCGACGTGAGCGCCAGAGCACGATTGAGGCGGCGCGCCAGTCTGCTTCCCGCGCCGAACGCCGGGGACACCGCGCCTTCCGAGCTGCGGCGGATTTCCAGGCCGACGAAACTGGATACGGCGAGGAGCAGGAACAGAGCGAGCGCGGCGAGGAAAAGCGTATCGACGGTGAGAATGGCGGCGGCCAGCATGGCCGCGAACGCGAGCAGCGCGAGGAAGACACTGTCGCGAATCGTGCGCATGGAATACAGGCGGACGATGGTGGCGAAGAGCAAGACGTGAACGGCGGCGAGAAGGCCGGCGTAGAGCATCGGATTCGGTGAACCGGCGGCGAGGTCGCGCGAAAAAACCCACAGGTCGAGCGGAAAGAACAGAAAATAGGCGAGAACGAGCGCCGTGCCCGTGCGCGGGGAGATTTCCGGGCCGCGTCCGCGCGAGATGCGCATGCCTTTGTAGGCAAGGGCCAGAGGCGCGACGATCTCCGAGACCAAATCGAGCTTGCGCGTGGCAACAAGCGTCAGGACCGCGGTGGCGACGAGGAGGAACAGCGAAACTTCAAAGTAGCGCTGGACGACGGGCAACTGTTCGGCCCGGGAAGGCGTGGCGGAGATGGTATGCGCCATCTAGCGATTTTAGCATTGCGCCGCAGCTCGCGGGCGGCGAGGGGCGAAGCGGTTACTGTGAGGGTTCGGCCAAGGCGACAAGAGCGGCGCGGGCGATTTTTCGCGTGGCGCTGGACACGGCGAGGGATGCCAGATTTTCCAGGGCGACGGCGCGGCAGGCGGCAGAATCGGGCAATGCTTTCACGCGCGCCAGGAATGGGAGCAGAGCGAGCTGCCGGTACGTGACGGTGTGCGACGCGGCGGGAAGGGCAAGAAGTGGGCGTGGCGCGAGATGCAAGGTGCTCTGCAGGTGCGCGGAAAGTTCGCTGGCAGCGTCGCCGTTTTCGGAAGCGAGGGCCACGGCGGGGAATTGCCACAGGCGGGAGAAAAGCGCGGAGTCGTGCGCGCCGGGAGTTTTTGTCAGCAGCGTGCGGCCGCGCGGATCGAGCAGGATGGCGGCGGCGATGCGCATGCGGGCAGTTTCGCGTTTCCGGCGGGCCGCTGGCAATTTGCACTCGAGGCCGAGGGCGCGAGCCTTGCAGTGTCGCGAGATGGGGCAGCGCGCGCACTGAGGCGAGCGCGGAGTGCAGATGGTTTCGCCGAGTTCCATCAGCGCCTGGTTCCAGTCACCGGGAGATTGCGGCGGAAGGAGTTGCTGCGCGGTCGTGGCGAGGCGTTTCCATGTTTTCGGCATACGCAAATCTCCGCGAATCGCGAAAAGGCGCGCGAGAACGCGGGCGACGTTTCCATCGAGTGCGGCAAGCGGTACATCGAAAGCGATGCTGAGAATTGCAGCGGCCGTGTAATTGCCGATGCCGGGGAGGGCGAGGGCGCGGTCGATCGTCGAAGGGAATTGCGCGTTGTGGTCAGCAACGATTTGCTTCGCGGCGCGATGAAGATTGCGGGCGCGGCTGTAATAGCCGAGGCCGGCCCAATATTTCAAAACTTCGGATTCGCGCGCGCGAGCAAGAGCCCGAACGTCGGGGAAGCGCGCCAGAATGCGTTCGTAATAGGGCAAAACGGCGGCGATGCGCGTTTGCTGGAGCATGATTTCGGCCAGCCAGATGCGGTAAGGGTCGCGTCCGCGGCGCCACGGTAGATCGCGGCGATTGGCGCGATACCATGCGAGAAGATTGCGGCGAAGGGATGCGAGTTGATGAGGAGCGAGGGTCACGGCGTTTAACGAGCGATGGCATTGTCGCACAAAACGGCCGAGCCGCATCGCGCGCGGGAGCTTGCGGGGAATCAGGTGCGCATATATCATCTCCGGCGAAAAGCAGCGCTTCGATGGAGGGACGATTTATGAAACGCATCGTGATGACCCTGGCTTTGATTCTCTTTTGTGTTCCGCTCGCTGCCGCGCAGGATTGGGCGCAAGCGAAGGTCGAGAAATCGCCGCGCCATCGCGAATGGGTGACGGTGAAACACGGCGACCGCGCCGTCGAGACTTTCGTCGTCTATCCCGAATCCGCTACGAAAACTCCTGTCGTGCTGATTATCCACGAAATTTTCGGCCTGACGGATTGGGCGCAGGAGCTCGCCGATGAAGTCGCCGCAGCGGGATACATTGCCGTTGCGCCGGATTTGCTTTCCGGCATGGGTCCGAACGGCGGCCGCACTAAAGATTTTCCGCAAGGAGGAGCGACGGAAGCTGTGAGCCACTTGGATCCGGACCAGATCACCGCGGACCTGAATGCCGTCGCGGATTACGCGCTCAAAATTCCGGCAGCGAACGGCAAACTTTTCGTGGCTGGATTTTGCTGGGGCGGCGGGCAGAGTTTCCGCTTCGCCACCAACCGGTCTGATCTCGCCGCGGCTTTTGTCTTCTACGGCGTGCCTCCCACGCCGGACGCAATGGCCCACATCAACGCTCCCGTTTACGGCTTTTATGCCGGCAATGACGCGCGCATCGGCGCCACCGTGCCGGACACGATTCAGCAAATGAAGGCGGCGGGAAAAACGTACGAGCCAGTAACTTATGAAGGCGCGGGGCACGGCTTCATGCGCGCGGGCGAAGCGCCGGATGCGTCCGCCGCGAACAGCAAGGCTCGCGACGACGCCTGGGCGCGATGGAAGAGCCTCCTGGCATCGCACTAAGGCGCGCAGTAACCTTCTGGTAGAAGTATCTTAAACGCTAAATCCCCTGGCTCATTATCTAGGATAATAAGCTAGAGGAAATAATGCGCGGCATACTAGCGTTAACTCTGCTGCTGTTCGTTGCTGCTCCACCTGCTGGGGCACAGCAATCGCCGAATGCGGCTGTCCAAAAGAGGACCTGCACCGATTCCGAGGCAGAACAGGCTTTAGATTGGGCCTTGCGCAACGCTGAAAGTGTTCACTCTTGGAGTGAACTCGATCGAGTGTTCAAGGAGTTCGGGCAGTGTGATGATGGAGCGATAGGGGAAGCGTACAGTGAGACCACCGCCCAACTCTTTATAAAGGATTGGAAACAGTTCCGTACGTTGGAACACTTGACCGCAGCAGATAGTTCATTCCAGGAATTTGTTCTTCGTCATATCGACGAGACTCTGGATGACGACGAGGTAAAGAGCATCGACCAAAACGCTCGCCTTCGTTGCCCCTCAGGCGACCAACGCTTGTGCAAAATGATCGAGGAACGGGCGAAGACTACCCTCAGCAAGCTTAGGCAAGACGAGAAATGACGCACCATCACAGCGAATCGAGGAAGATGAAATACGAGGAGGACCACAGCGACGTGGGAATCGATCCGTGCGGCTGGCTGGTGATGACGATTTTGAAGCTTTCATGCAGGGGAACGAGAGATTCGAGGAAGGCGGCCCCCGAGTGTTCGCGGTCCGGCTCAATGTAGGCGAGTTCGCGCAGCACGTCGTAGACGATTTCGCCCGCGGCGGCCATCGGCGTGGTGATGCGCGGCGTGGAGAATTGCATTACCGCGCGCGCTTCGAAGAAATGCCAAGCGATGCAGGCGGCGAGCGAAACAGCATGCTCGAAGTTTTCGTTCTGCTTTTCCGCTTGTGCGTGCGAGTCAACGGGAGGAAGCGAAGGGTCGAGCGCGAGGATAAGGCGGCGCTCGTCTTCGCGGGCGAATTCGCGAATCTTCAGCGCGCCCGACTTCGCTGAGGCTTTCCAGTCGACAAAACGAGCGCTGTCAGTCGGCACGTAGTCGCGAATCGAGTGTAGATCGTGCCCGCGGCCACGATGCAAGCTTTCGATTTCGCCGGAGAGCAGCGGAAGAATTTCGTAAAACTCGCTGGTAGGCTCGACGCGCGGATAGACTACCAGCTCCATTTCGGAATCGACGCGGCGCGTTTTCTCCAGGAAGCCGAACGGAAATTTCGTGCGAATGCCAAAGGCATTCTGACGGTAGATGCCGCGGCGCGGGAAAAGCAGCTCGACGTTCTGGCGGCCGGAACTCTCGCGCGGAATGTAAGGAAAATAAACAGGGCGCGTGAGGATTTGCGAGTCGCCGTTTTCTCCGATGCCCACGACGCGCAGCGAAAAAGACGGCATCATGTGTTTTTCATTGCGGACTTCGACGGCCGCAAGGATGGGCTGTTCGGCAAACACGTGCTCCGGAAGATCGATCTGCAATTCCAGGCCGGTGAGCACGACGCGCGACAGCACTCCGGAAATCAGAATTCCCGCCAGCAGGCAGGCGAGAATCATGAACAGGAGGTTATTTCCCGTGTTTACCGAGGCCAGCGCGACGACAAACACGGCGGCGAGGTAAATGATCCCTTCGCGCGTCAGGCGGTAGTCAACTTGATAGAGAAGCCAGCGAAGGCTAGTGCGGCGAGCCATCTTCGGAACGATGGCCACGGCGACCCACGCGGCGAGCGCCAGAGCGAGAAGCGCGGAGAGCGCGGCGAAAACGGTGCGGCCGCTTTCAGCCATGGCCGCGGAATAGAGCGCGAGCAAAAGGGCCAAAGTGAGCGTGCCGAGGGCGGCAGCGAAATGGCGCCAGCCGGGGCGGTCGCGATCACGCCACAAATTCGCGATTTTCGTGAAAGCCGCCATGGCAATTACAGAGGAACGCGAGTGGTGTCGATGATGTCGGAAAGAATCGCCTCGGCCTGCTCGGATTTCTTGCGCGTGGAAGTGTAACGAGAGCTGACCACGATGCGATGAGCAAAGACGGGCAGCATGAGCTGCTTGAAATCGTCGGGCAGGCAATAGTCGCGGCCTTCGAGGAAGGCGCGGGCCTGCGCGCCGCGCTGCAGCATGACCGTTCCGCGAGGGCTAACGCCAAGACTTAATTGCTCCGATTGGCGGGTGCGCTCGACGACCTCCAGCGCGTAATCGAGAAGGCTGTCATCGACGCGAACCCGCGTGACGGCCTCCTGCGTGGCAGCGACCTCGGCAGCGTCCATCACCGGCGGAACTTCCTCCAGCGCCGCGGAACCGTTGTTGCGCAGAATCTGTTTTTCGCTTTCGCGGGCGGGATAGCCCATGCGAATGCGCATGAGGAAGCGGTCGAGCTGCGATTCGGGCAAAGGATAGGTACCGTGATGCTCGATGGGGTTCTGCGTTGCGATGACCAGAAAGGGCTGCGGCAGCGGATGGGTGTGGTTGTCCACGGTGACTTGCGATTCGTTCATGGCTTCGAGCAGCGCGGATTGCGTCTTGGGCGTGGTGCGATTGATTTCATCTGCCAGGACGATATTGGCGAAGAGCGGCCCTGGCTTGAACTCGAATTCTTCGCGCGAAGGATTGAATACGCTGATGCCGATGACGTCGCTGGGCAGCATGTCCGAGGTAAACTGCACGCGTTGGAACGAGCAGCGGAAGGCGCGAGCCAGGGTTTGCGCCAGGGTCGTTTTGCCGACGCCGGGAACGTCTTCGATCAGCAGGTGGCCTCTCGCGAGCAAGGTGATCAGCGCGAGCTGGATGGTTTCTTCCTTGCCCTTGATGACGCGCCCGATGGTCTGCTGCAGCAGGGCGATTTGGGAATTGGTCGCGGTGACCATGGTTTGGAATTCGCCTATCTTTCTATGCGATAATGCCGCTGCGGGCGATTAGCTCAGTTGGTTAGAGCGTTCCCCTCACACGGGAGAGGTCCAAGGTTCAAGTCCTTGATCGCCCACCATCTCGGCCCGAAGATTCTGAAAGTTGAAATTCGCCTAGTGACGGCAATACGCAAAGCCGAAAGCCCATTTTAGCGGAAATCCTATGACAACCGTGTGGCGTTTTCTAAAAGTGTTCACGCTAGGCACGTGGGTGGGAAGCATGATTTTCTTCGGCTTTGTGGCCGGAGTGCTGTTCAGGACTCTAAGCAGTCAGGATCAAGCGGGAAATGTCGTCGCCGTCCTGATTTTGCAGCTCCACATCCTGGGACTCATTGCTGCCGTGATTTATATGTTGGTTGCGCTTATCGCGGTGCGCTCGTGGAGAGGCTTGGTGCAACCCGCATCCATTCTTGTTGAATTAATGTTCCTAGCGACGCTGTTTTCCCAGCTATGGATCATGCCGACGATGCAAAATCTGCGAACACAAATGGGTTCGTACATGAAAACCGTCGCGAGCAGCCCGCTGCGACAGCAGTTCGACCATCTCCACGTGATTTCGGTACGGCTGGAAGGATGCGTGCTGATTGCGGGTATCGTCGCGCTTTTCCTGACGGTGTGGCAGAGGATTCAAGGACGGCTTGCGCCAGCCGTAGCATCCACCGCTGTGTCCACCACGGCTCCTCCGACTCCCACTCACAGAATCGTTTAGACCCGTATTGAGAGTTGCGCGATTTTCGAAACGCTCCGCTGCTGTGCCCCTGGAGGCGCAGCATACGCAGTTTGCGAGAACACGGTACAATTAAAGGCGATGATATTTGTGGACAACATTTCGATGTGCTTCGGCGAAAGAATTCTTTTCGATGAAGTCAGTTGCACATTTAGCCCAGGGCGGCGGTACGCAGTGACGGGTCCGAATGGCGCAGGGAAGTCAACGTTCATGAAGATTCTGACCGGCGAAATTGAGCCGACGGAGGGCTCGGTGTCGCGGCCAAAGAAACTCGGCGTGCTGCGGCAGGACCAGTTCGCGTTCGACGAATTCCGCGCGATCGACACGGTGATTATGGGCAACGCAGCGCTGTGGAAGGCCCTGGAAGAACGCGACGTGCTGCATGCGAAGCCGCACGAGGAAATGACGCACGATGACGGCATGCGCTTAGGCGAGCTGGAGGGAATTATCGGCGAAGAAGGCGGCTACACGGCGGAGGCCGACGCCGCGATCCTGCTCGACGGCCTGGACGTGGACGCAGCCCTGCATGAACGCAGGATGGGCGAGTTGCAAGGCGGGCAGAAGGTCCGCGTGCTGTTGGCGCAGGCGCTCTTTGGCAATCCGCGCGCCCTATTGCTCGACGAGCCGACCAACCACTTGGACCTCGATTCGGTGCATTGGCTGCAAGATTATCTATGCAACTACGACGGCGTGGTGATCGTGATCTCGCACGACCGGCACTTTCTGAACAGCGTGTGCACGCACACCGCGGACATCGATTACGAAACGATCATCATGTATACAGGGGCGTACGACGACATGGTGCTGGCGAAAACGCAGATTCGATCGCGCATCGAGGCGGAGAATGCGCAGCGTGAAAAGAAAATCGCGCAGTTGAATGAATTCATCGCGCGATTTTCGGCAGGCACGCGATCTTCCCAAGTGATGTCGCGGAAAAAAGAAGTCGAGCGCATCCAGGCGTCGGAGCTGGCGAAATCGAATATTCAGCGGCCTTATATTCGTTTCGACATGAAAAAGCCGTCGGGGCGCCATCCGCTCGAGTTCAAGGCTATCCGGAAAACGTATGGCGAGCGAAAGGTGATCCAGAATTTCGGCGCGAGCGTGACGCGCGGCGAGCGGATCGCGCTGATCGGGCGCAACGGCGCGGGCAAAACCACGTTGTTGAAGTCGCTGCTTCGCAACGCGCCCGGGTTTATCGAAGATTCGGAGCGGCATTTCGAGATCGATTACGGCAACGTGACCTGGGGCCACGAAGTAACGGCCGGTTACTTCGCGCAGGACCACAGCGACTCGATCGTCAAAGGCATGAACGTCATCGAATGGCTGCATCAGTTCAATCCGGCGGCGACGCAGACGGAACTGCGCGGCCTGCTTGGCCAGATGCTTTTCAGCGGCGATGACGCGCTGAAGATGACGCAAACGCTTTCCGGGGGCGAATCGGCGCGACTGATATTTTGCCGGCTGATGCTGCAGAAGCCGAATTTTCTGGTGCTTGACGAACCGACAAACCATCTGGACCTGGAATCCATCAATGCGTTGAATATCGCGCTGCAGCGCTATGACGGCACGGTGCTGATGGTGACGCACGACTACGATGTGATCGACGAAGTGGCTACACGCATTTGGCATGTCGAAAGTGGCGGGCACATCGAGGACTTCAAAGGGCAGTACGCGGACTATCTCGCGCACGCCGAGCAAAAAATGTCGCAGGTCCGCGGCTAAGCGGCGGGCTTACGCGGATTCTTCGCGGGCGTTTTCTTGATTTTGCGGGCGTCTTTTCCAGCCAACTGCACTGCTCTCCACATATACCAAGAAGCCACAGTGCGATAGGGGCGCCAGCGTTCCCCGAACTGCGCAAGCTCGCCCGGTTTGGGAATTTGCTTCTTGGCGTAGGTGAGCGCAAAGCCTTTTTGCACGCCGTAATCGTGAATAGGAAGAACGTCAGGTCGGCCAAGCCGGAAGATCAGGAACATTTCTACGGTCCATGCGCCGATACCGCGCACGGAAATCAGTCGATCTACGAGTTCCTGATCAGACATTTTTTCCGCTTGGGCAAGTGTTGGTACAATTCCTTCGATTGTTTTTTGCGCGAGGTCTTTCGCGGCGGCGATTTTGGCGAAGGAAAGGCCTGCCTTGCGCAGAACGGATTTGCGCACGCGTAGGATTTCCTGCGGAGTGGGACAGCGGCCATTCGCTCCGAGGGCCTTGATGCGAGCAAAAATCGTCGCCGCAGCTTTGCCGGAGATACTCTGGTAGGCGATGGCTTCAAGCAGGGCTTCGTAAGGGTTTTGCGAGGCCTTGATTTCAAGGCGAAACTCGACGGATTTCTCGATGAGCCGCGCGAGGCGGCGATCGGCTTTGGAGAGATGCGCGATGGCGACCTTGTAGTCGAACGGCCACGCTGCAATTTCACTCATAGAGGTGGGGACAGAATATGCTGACAGGGAAGCGCAGGCAACTTGCAACTTCGCGGGTTCTAATGCTTCCGTTCAGCACCGCGCGTTCGTGACGCATGCGGTCTAGAGGTTCTTCGGCTCAGCTCCAGTCCACACCTGCTCGACGATCAGCCATTTTCCTTGATTGTCGCGTTTGAAGACCATCAAGTACTGTCCCTGTGTTTGCTGTTTCGCTCCGCTTGAAACTGAAGTGATCGTTTCGTGAAAATCGCCTTCGTCATAGGCCATATCGCACGATACTTTGGTAGTCACGCCGTGCATGGTGATGTTGGGCGTAAACATCTTCCATATCTTCTGATTGAGCGCGCGAATGGAAGGCGCTCCGCTGATGCGCTCGCCGGTTGGCTGCAGGAAAACAGCATTCGGCGCATAGAGCGTCATGATCGGGCCGATCTGCTTCGAGTTCAGGAACTGCGCCCACTGGCCGCGCACTCTGGCAACTTCGGTCGCGGCGGGAGACAGCCCTGCGCTTTGCGCTGCAGGCGAATTGAAGCCGGAGTTGTGCGGCCTCTCAGCAATCGTCGAAGTTGCGGCGGGGCAGATCAGAAATAGGGCTCCAACAACCGCCAACAGTCGGGCAAGTGGCATCTTCAACCTCCTCAAGTGCCGCAATCCTATAATGCAGAATCCTGCCGGTCAATTTTTTGGCCAGAGTTTGTTCGTAGGACGCCGAAGAAAGCGGGTGCGGAACAATCCGTGAGCGGGCAGGCAATCACAATGGCTGTGCTATCCTCGTTCGCCTATGCAAACTGGAATTATCGGGTTGCCGCAGACGGGCAAGACAACTCTGTTCCGGATTTTGACTGGCGCGCGCGTGGAAGCAAAAGCGCAGCCTGGGCAGATGCATGTGGGCATCGCGCGTGTGCCGGACGCCCGGCTTTCGAAACTTGCGGAGCTGTTCCAGCCGAAAAAACTCACTTACGCAACCGTGGAATATGTGGACATCGGCGGATTGCAGAAGGATCGCGCGAAGGATTCGGCGTCCCTGGTGCCGCTGCGTGAAGCGGACGCGCTGATGCAGGTGGTGCGTTTGTTCGAAGATCCTTCCATGCCGCATCCGGCCGGCTCGCTCGACGCGCTGCGCGACATCGAAAGCGTGGAAATCGAATTGATGCTGAACGATTTGGAGCAGGCCACCAAGCGGCTTGAGCGCGTGGAAAAAGACTTGAAGAGGAAGCGCGATCCGCAAACAGAGACCGAGAAGAGTCTCCTGGAGCGCTGCGTCCAATCTCTCGAGGCGGAAAAGCCGCTGCGAGAACTGGATTTTAAGCCCGAAGAGCAGAAAGTGATGAACGGCTTCATGTTCGTTTCGCGCAAGCCGATGCTGGTGGCATTGAATCTGGGAGATGAAGACGCCTCGGACATGCAACGGGCGGTCGCCCGGCACAATTTGTCGAGGCTCGAAGGAAAGCCACGAACGGCAGTCGTGCCATTCTGCGGGAAAGTGGAGGCGGAGCTTGCCGACTTGAATCCCGCGGAATCGGCGGAATTGATGGGAGCGTACGGATTGAACGAGCCCGGGCGGAACAGAATCCTGCGCGCGACCTACGAGCTGCTGGGGCTGATTTCGTTTTTGACGTGCGGCGAGCCGGAATGCCGTGCGTGGACGATCCCGCGAGGAACCTCGGCGGCCCGAGCGGCGGGCGCGATTCACAGTGACATCGAACAGCACTTCATCAAGGCAGAAGTGGTGAACTGGGAAGAGTTGCTGGCGGCAGGAAGCTGGGCGGCCGCGCGCGAAAAAGCCAAGGTTCGGCTGGAAGGCAAAGAATACATCGTGGAGGATGGCGACGTTATCCTGTTTCGTCATTCCGGCTAAACTGCCGGCCTCGGCGCAACCAGGCGGAGTTCTGCTGGCGCTGTGTTTTGGCGCGTTGGCGGCAGCCGCCAATCTGGCCGGCGGTTTCTTCGTCGTCCATCGTCAGTGGTCCCGCGAATACCTGAAATATTTCATCGCGCTCGGCGCCGGATTCATGCTTGCCGTGGCGCTGCTGGACATGGTGCCCGAATCGCTCAGACTGGCATATGTACAGTCATATTCGGTGGGAGTGAAGAGCGAGGGGGCAAAGGTGATGCTGCTGGTGCTCGCCGGATATTTGTTGGTGCATTTCTTCGAGCACACCCTTGCGCCGCATTTTCATTTTGGTGAAGAGACGCACATTGAAGAAATGACCGCAGCGCACGTGGGCTACACGGCGTTGCTGGGCCTGGCGATCCACACGTTTTTCGACGGCGTGGCCATCGCATCGGGCCTTCTGGTATCCGAATCGTTGGGAGTCTTGATCTTCGTGGCGATTTTCCTGCACAAGTTGCCCGAGGGATTTACGGTGGCGTCATTAATGATGGCGAGCGGGCAGGGCAGGCGCGCAGCATTTTGGGCGTCGGCAATCCTTGGCGCGGCAACGCTGGCAGGCGTGGCTCTGATGCTGCTGTGGCGCGGACAGGTGAGAATCGCCCTGCCGATCTCCGCCGGCGTGACACTTTACGTGGCGGCGTCCGATTTGATCCCAGAAGTGAATCACGAGCGCGGCGCTAGGTGGGCGCTGCTGGTGTTTTTGGGAGTCGCGTTGGTGCTTTGCGCGGAATACGCACTGCGAGTGTAGGCGTCTAGCTGTTCTAAGTTGTTTATTATGAGTTAGCTAGCAAGATATCGCAAGTCGAGCTAACGTTTCCGGCATGCCCCCGACGATGCAACTTTAAGGCCCTGCACGTGTTAGATACAATGTGGAGGCTATGGCCAGGTCCGACGTCCAACTGATGCTGGACGTGAAGGCGGGGGACGAACCGTCCTTCGAGCTTCTGTTGACGAAGTATCGGACGCCGCTGGTCAACTTCCTCCACCGCATGGTGAAAGATCAGGCCGCGGCGGAAGACCTCGCGCAGGAAGTTTTCCTCCGTGTGTACCGCGCGCGCAAGGAGTATTCTCCGAGCGCAAAGTTCACCACGTGGCTTTTTCGCATCGCGACGAATCTGGCGCTGAACGCCATACGCGACGGCCGGTACCGCCAAATGCAAATCTCGATCGATACGCCGCGGGACGAGGATGAGCCGGTGATCGAAATCGCCGCTCAGGAAACCAGGGCGGACGACCGTCTGATCGAGCGCGAGCGCAACGAAATGATTCGCGGCGCGATTCTGGCTTTGCCGGAAAAACAGCGCGTGGCCGTGATTTTGCACAAGTACGAAGAGATGGATTATGGACAAATTGGAAAGATTCTAGGGTGTTCGGAGAGCGCGCTCAAGTCGCTGCTCTTCCGCGCCTATGAAACCTTGCGGGTGCAGTTGGCATTGCTGGTCGCAAGACCGGCGGCGCAGCCCGCGGGGGAGGGGAAGCAATGATGAGTTGCGAAAAAGTGTCGAATTCGTTGATCAGTTATCTGGATGGCCGCGCCAGCGCGGGAGAGCGCAGCAGCGTAGAGGAGCATTTGAAGTCGTGCGCCGCATGCCGCGAGCGAGCCGAGGAGTTTCGCCGGCTGTGGGACGTGATGGCCGAAGTGCCTGCGGTAGAGCCCTCGTTCGCCTTCGACGCGCGTCTGCGCCAGCGGATTGCAGCCGCAGGCCGTCCGAGGCCCTGGACATGGCTGGTTCCTTCACCGCGTCTGGCCGCTGCAGTGGTTGCCTTGGTGGGGCTGTCGATTTTCGTCTCGCTGCATCCGAACAAGCCGCTTGTAGTAGGGAATTCAGCGCCGAACAGCGAAGAGCAGTTCCGCATGATCAAGGATCTGGGCGTACTCGAGAATTATGACGTGCTCAGCAATTTCGATGCGCTCTCCGATCTGCCTGGCGTGCAGGCGACGCCGGAGCAGCCAGAACAGCGAAAGCCGGACGATCCCGGTTCCGGAAGCGGGGAGAGCTAGAAGAGAAGGCTAAACGCGAAACGGGATGCGCATGAAGAAGCTTTTCCAATTCGGAGGTGCGGTGGTGGCGCTGACGATGGCGCTAACGGCAGCGCACGCCGCGCCGGCGCAAAGGTACTTTGTCGCGCCACAGAAGCAAGCTCCGCGCGCACAGGCCCGCCAAGCGCAACGGCAGCAGAAGCAAGCGCAAAAGCAGGAGAACAAGCCGGGAGTGCGCGGAGCGCTGGGGTTGCCGCCCAAGTGGGTCGAAAAGTTGCAGAGCATGTCGCCGCAAGAGCAAGAACGTTTCATGAACAACAACCAAAAATTTCTGAGCCTGCCGCCGCAGCGTCAGGAGCAGATTCGGCGCCGCTTGCAGGCCTGGAATCAGATGACGCCGGAGCAGCGTGATGCCATGCGCAGCCGGCTGCAGGTCTTCAATCGCTTGTCGCCCGAGGAGCGTCAGGAAGTCGTCAACGACATCGCGCCACGCTGGAAAGCGTTGCCGCAGGATCGCAAAGAGCTCCTTACGGGGCGGATGCGTGTCCTGCGCGGAATGACCCCGCAGCAGCGTCAGCAGGAGCTCCAGGACCCTCAGTTCATGCGCGGGCTTGACGACAACGAGCAGGACCTGCTGCGCAAACTCACCGATTTGCGTGTGGGACCCGGCGCCGGGCAATAATCGGCCCGTTTCGGTACACGCTTCGCACGGGAATCTCCCTTCTTCGTAACGCATACGGCACAATTTTTATTTTTAGCGGAAGGCCCTGCCCAGCCATAGCGCGCGTGTTCGTGCATCCACACTATATATAGCGGTTTCGCGGGGCGCGAAGCCGTGCGAAAGATTTCGCGCGAACAAAAATAAATTTACTTTTTCGCGCGATTCCTCTTGACAAGAAAAGAAGTCTGCATAGAATCGTGCGCCAAGTGGGAGAAAGTGGTAAGAAGTGGCTGGGGCGTGAATGAGCCGGGAATCAACGAAAAACGCATCGAGCAAGGCCGGGAATGCTGCGGGGAAGCCATCTAGCGACGGTGGACGAAAAGGGGCGCATGAAAGTGCCTGCGGATTTCCTCGCCGAATTGCACCGCTGTGGCAAGCAGTTCTACGTGACCAGCGAGAACGGCGACTACGCGCGCATCTATCCCATGAAGGTGTGGGGCGAGATCGAAAAGAAGCTCGCCAAGCTTTCCTCGCACAATCAGGCCAAGCAGAAATTCCTGGCGCGAACGAATTACTTTGGACAAGTGGTCGAGCTTGACGGGCAGGGACGCATTCTGATCCCGCCGGTGCTTCGGGATACGGCGCAAATGAAGGGCGAGGTCGCGGTGAGCGGGCAATTGACGTACCTGGAAGTCTGGAATCATGCGCGCTACCTAGAGCAGATGAAGAGCAATCCGCTGACTACGGAAGAAGTGAAGGCCCTCGACATTCTGGGCATCTAGATTTTGAGCGTGCTGCACACGCCGGTTTTGGCTGGAGCCATTGTTGAGTGGCTGCAGGTCAAGCCGGAGGGAACATACGTCGATGCGACAGTAGGCACCGGCGGGCACGCTCTGGGGATCCTGCAGCGACTGAAGACCGGGCGGCTGGTGGGGCTGGATCGGGACCCCCAAGCGCTGGCCATCGCACGGGAGCGGTTGAAGGAATTCGAAGGGCAGGTGACGCTGGTGCACACAGATTTTTCGAAGATCGATGAAGTGGCGAGCGACTTGAAGCTGCCGAAGCTCGACGGCGTTGTCGCCGATCTGGGAGTTTCGTCGCTGGAACTGGATACGCCGGAGCGCGGGTTTTCCTTCCGCTGGGGCGGACCGTTGGATATGCGCATGAATCCGGATTACCCGTTCGTGGCGGAGGAAATTGTGAATCATTGGCCGGAAACACAGCTGGCCGACGTGCTCTACAAATTCGGAGAAGAGCACGAGTCACGCAAGATCGCCAGGGCAATTCTACGGGCGCGGCCGATCCGCGACACCGAACACCTGGCAACGGTTGTGGCAGGGGCCCGAAAAGCAAGGGGAAGGCAGAGACTGCACCCCGCGACAAAAACGTTTCTGGCGCTGCGGATAGCGGTGAATCGAGAGTTGGAGGAACTCGGGCAGTTTCTTACCCGGACCCCCGCCACTTTGTCTCTGGGAGCGAGATGGGCGATTTTGAGTTACCACTCGCTCGAAGATCGCATGGTCAAGCGCGCTTTTCAGGAGCTCGCGCGAGGCGGCGATTTCAATATCCTCACAAAAAAGGTCGTTCAGGCCGATGAATCGGAAGTGCGCAGCAACCCCCGCGCGCGAAGCGCGAAGTTGCGCGTGATCGAGAAGCGCGCCTGGGACGCGCCGGAAGAGAACGATACAAGGAAGGCGTCATGACCGAATTTTACACTTCAAAGCGCATTGACAACTCGCGACTCTCGCGGCCGGCGGCATCGCGGTGGCGCGAATATGCGCGGCGCATGGCCTGGGCAGCGGCGCTGGCATCCTGCGCGCTGCTCTATACCTGGCAGCATTTTCAAGACATCCAATTGCGGTATCAGCTTGAGGATCTGAAGTCGCGGCAGACGCAGGCAGTGGAACTCAACCAGCAGCTGCATCTGGAAGCGGCCTCGCTGACCTCGCCGATGCGCATCGACGCCATCGCGCGCCAGCAACTGGGAATGACCGTGTCGCTTCCCGCGCAATATCTTCCTACGGCGGATGTTCCTCGCGATGCTTACTTGGCGCAGCGCGCGCCGACGCAGCCGGCGCAGCCGTGAACCTGCGAAGCTTGTTGCTTTGGGCATAGGCTTCGGACGAACCGCCCAAAGGCGGCGTGACGCAGCGGATCGCCGCATTGCGGAATGAAAAGCATTTTCGATTTGGGCCGGAGTCCATGGCGCAGAGCAGTCCCCGTCTCCGTTTGCTTGTAGTTTTTGGCCTCGCATTGGTTTGGATGTTGGCAGTTGTGGCCCGCCTCAGTTACCTCCAGTTATTCCGCTATCGCGAATACCTCGAACGCGCGAATCGCCAGCAGGAGCGAATTATTGAAGTGAGCCCGATGCGCGGGCCGATTTACGACCGCAACGGGCGTGAATTGGCGATGAGCATTCCCGTGGATTCCTGCTTCGCGGATCCTGCGGAAATCACCGACCCAGGGATGGTAGCGCGGCTGCTCTCGCACGTGCTAGGAACGTCAGCGGACGAAATCCAGCAAAAGCTGGCCGAATCGCGCTCCTTCGTTTGGATTGCGAGGAAAATTACGCCGGAGCAATCGGCGCGTATCCAGGCGCTCAACCTGCGGGGAATTTATTTCCAGCAGGAAAACAAACGCTTCTATCCGGAGCACGCCCTTGCTGCGGCGGTGCTTGGCTACGTCGACGTAGATGAGCATGGCTTGGGCGGTGTTGAATATTCGCTGGACAAGGAAATCCGCGGGCGCCCGGGGCGCATCCTCGTGCTGGCGGACGCTCGCCGCCAGTACGTCGACCGTAGCGAGATGCCTTCGGACAGCGGCGACACGGTCGTTCTAACCATCGACCAAACCATTCAATACATCGCCGAAAAGGCGCTTGCCGATGGACTGGCGCGAACGCATGCCAAGGGCGGGTCTGTGGTTGTGCAGGATCCGAACACCGGGCAATTGCTGGCGGTGGCCAATTGGCCGGCCTTCGACCCCAACAACGCGCACGCGTATCCGCCCGACGATTTCATCGACCGCGCGGTTTCGTCTGCGTACGAGCCTGGTTCGATCTTCAAAACGATTTTGTTTTCCTCCGCGTTTCAAGAGGGGGTCGTTCAGCCGAGCCAAATCGTGGATTGCCAGATGGGCTCCATCGTCGTGGCGGGCAGGCTGATTCACGACCATAAACCGTTTGGCCTGTTGTCGGTCGCAGAAGTTCTAGAGCACTCAAGCGACGTGGGCTCGATCAAGATTGCGCTGCGCTTGGGCGCCCCGAAATATTACCAGTACATTCGCAGCTTCGGTTTCGGCCAGCTGACCGGCATCAAGCTGCCTGGCGAGAACCGAGGATTGCTGCGCCCGGTTGACGAATGGACGGCTAGCTCCATCGGGTCGATCGCCATCGGACAGGAAATCGGCGTCACGCCCGTTCAGATGATTTCCGCGGAATCGGCGATTGCCAATGGCGGAACGCTGCGCAAGCCGCAGATCATCCGTCAAGTCCTGCGCGGCGGCGAGTTGGTGATGCAAGGCAATCCCGATCCTCGCCGCGTGATCGACGAAAGCACGGCAGCGACGATGCGCGACATCATGGAGAAAGTCATTCTCGAGGGCACCGGCAAAGGTTTCGCGCAGCCGTTTGGCTATACAGCTGCCGGAAAGACCGGTACGGCGCAGAAAATCGACCCTGCGACAGGGCGATATTCGAAAACGCAGTACAACGCTTCTTTCATCGGCTATGCGCCGGTGAACAATCCCGTGGTGACGATTCTCGTGAATCTCGACTCTCCCGTGGGCGGACACGAGGGCGGCCCGACGGCTGGTCCGATATTCAAACAAATTGCCGAGCAGGTACTGGCATACCTGAATGTCCCGCACGACATGCCGGAGACGCCCACTCTGGAGAAGGCATCGTTGCAAAAGAAATCGCGCGTCCCCGCGGACCAAAATTTCGCGCAGCGCTCGAAGCGGAGCATGAGCTCTGATTCGCCGGGCGAAACCGCCGGAGCGACAGTGCCGGTTTCGTCGACCGTGGCGATTACCGAGGGCCAGGCGGTGACGGTTCCGCGTTTGACGGGGCAGAGCGTGCGCGGAGTCATCGAAGCGTGCTCGCGGCTCGGCCTAACGCCGATTCTCGTGGGAGATGGCGTCGCTTTGGACCAGAGTCCGGACGCCGGAACGAAAGTTCTGCCTGGAACCAAAGTCCTCGTGCATTTCGGTCGCAGTGCTAATGCTTCAGGCACATCGGGAAGCAACAATTAACATCGCAAAAGGATCACATTTGAGCAGCGGCAGAAATTCGGGAGCGAAGGGCGAAGGAGCGGCAATCGCAGAGCGGACCATGAAATTGACGGACTTGTTTTCCGGCGCGGAAATTACCGCGATTCGCGGTTCGGACGAAGCGGAGATTCGTTCGGTCGCGTACGACAGCAGAAAAGTGACGCCCGGCGCGGTCTTCTTCGCATTGAAGGGCGAAAAGGAGGACGGCAACAAGTACGTCGCCGCTGCCCTGGAACGTGGCGCCGCAGCCATCGCCAGCGAAGAAGCGCGGAATATCCAGCTGCCGCCGGAAATCGCATGGGTGGAGATGCTGCCTGGCGCGCAACGCCGCGTGCTGGCATCGGTGTCCGCAAATTTCTATGGCCACCCCGCGAACGCTTTGCAACTCGTCGGCGTCACCGGAACGAATGGAAAAACAACCACAACCTATCTGGTCGATTCGATTCTGCGCGCCAACGGGATGCGCACGGGACTGATCGGCACCATCGGCGCACGAACGCCGCGCGGCCGCCGCGAGGCCGTCAACACCACCCCTGAATCACTGGATTTGCAGCAGATGTTCGCGGAAGTACGCGATGAAGGCGGCAAAGCGGCCGTCTTGGAGACAAGCTCCCACGCGCTGGCCATGGGCCGCATCTGGGGCTGCCACTTTGCCGCGGCCGTATTCACGAATTTGACGCGCGACCATCTCGATTATCACAAGTCTTTTGAAGAATACTTCGCGGCCAAGCGGCGCTTGTTCGAAGGCACCGGCGCGGGCCCGGCGGATGTGGGCATCGTCAACACCGATGATCCTTACGGGAAGCAGCTCGAAGGGATCGCGCGGCGAACTTTCACCTACGGCCTCAAGAATGGCGCGCGGATCAAAGCGGAAAAATATCCGTTGGCGTTTTCCGGGCTGGAATTCACCGCGCAAACGCCGGCTGGAAAAATCGAAGTGCAATCGAAGCTTGTCGGAAAAATCAACGTGTACAACATCCTCGCCGCGATCGGCGCGGGAATTGCACTTGACGTGAACAGCGCCGCGATCGAGCGCGGCATCCGTGAACTCGAAAGTGTGCCGGGAAGATTCGAACGTATCGCCGCGGGACAGCCTTTCTTGGTCATTGTGGATTACGCGCACACCGACGACGCGCTGCGCAATCTGATTTCGACCGCGCGCGAATTGTCCGCGAACAACCGCATCATCACGCTCTTCGGCGCCGGCGGCGATCGTGACCGCACCAAACGGCCACTGATGGGCGAAGCGGCCGGAACCTTGAGCGACATCGTGGTTTTAACCAGCGACAATCCGCGAAGCGAAGACCCGCTGCGCATCATTAATGATGCGCTCGTCGGCCTGCAAAAAACGGGCGCGAAATACTTCGTCGAGGCGGACCGCGAGAAGGCCATCGAAATCGCGATGAATGAGGCCAAGCCCGGCGACATTGTCTTGCTCGCCGGCAAAGGGCACGAAACCTATCAAGTGCTTCGCGACGGGCCAGTTGAGTTTGACGATCGTGAAATCGCGCGCCGTATTTTGCGCGGGCACGGATACAGTGCGGCGAAGAGTTAGGTAGAAGTCGATCAGATCGCGCGGAGACGGTGGCGTCCAGCCCTGTGGAGAGATGATGCGGTGGACGGTGGCAGACGTGGCGAATGCTCTGGGTGTTGCAACTCCCGCGCTCGCCGATTCCCTGGCCAGGCTGGCCGGCGTCTCGATTGACTCGCGAAGCATCGAGCGCGGAGAGCTTTTTGCCGCCATACGCGGCCCGCGATTCGACGGCCATGATTTCGTCGCCGCGGCTTTCGAGCGTGGAGCCGCTGCGGCTGTGGTGGAAGCCCGGCGCGCCGGCGAGTATCCCGAGGAAATTCGCGGCAAGCTGCTGGTGGCCGAAGATACGCTCCGCGGACTGCAGGAACTCGCGCGCAACTACTGCGACCAGTGGCGCAAAGCGAAGCCGGGACGGCGCGTGGCCGCGGTTACCGGTTCCGCGGGGAAAACAACCACCAAGGAAATTCTTGCGGCGCTGCTGGCCGCGCGGTTTCACATTTTGAAATCCGAGGGAAATCTGAACAACGAATACGGCTTGCCGCTCACGCTTTTTAAGCTCGAGGAAAGTCATGATGCCGCTGTCGTGGAACTGGGAATGTCGCATCGCGGCGAACTGGCACGCCTGGCGGAAATCGCGCAGCCGGATGTCGGCGTAGTGACCAATGTCGCGCCCGTTCACCTGGAATTTTTTTCCTCTGTGGATGAAATTGCGCTAGCCAAACGCGAGCTAATCGAGGGCCTGGGCGGGGCTGAACCAGTCGCCGTACTCAATTCGGATGACCCCCGCGTGTCGAAATTCGCCGAGGGTTTCCGCGGCCGCGTTTTGCGCTATGGCCTTTCTGATGCAGCCGAATTTCGGGCCGAAAACATCGAGGATCGCGGCATGGATGGCTCGGCATTCGATTACGAGAGCCCGGAGGAATTGGCGCGCCTGCGCCTGCCCCTCGCCGGCCGTCACAACGTCTTGAACGCCCTTGCCGCTCTGACAGCCGCGAGCGAGTGGGGCATCACCGCCGCTATTGCAAAGAAAGCACTTGCGACGCTTCAGCCGGCTTCCATGCGTGGCGAATTCCTAAAATTTGCGTCCGGATTTGCCGTGATAAACGACTGCTACAACTCAAATCCCATGGCCCTCGAACGCATGATCGACCTGCTCGTTGCCACTCCGGGCTACCGCCGGCGCATTCTGGTCGCTGGCGAAATGCGCGAGCTCGGCCCGGCTTCCGGCGAGTTGCACGAGAGCGCGGGCAAGTACGCTGCGGCAAACGGGGAAATCGACTGGATTTTCGGCGTCGCCGGCGACGCGGAACGAATCGTGCAAGGGGCCATTGAGGCTGGCCATCCAGCGGAGCAGGCGCAAATGTTCGCTTCATCCGAAGAAGCCGCGCAGAAACTGGCGGAATTCGTCGCGCCCGGAGATTTGGTGCTGATCAAAGGCTCGCGCGGCGTGCACATGGAATCCCTCGCCGCGCGGCTGCGCGAAAAATTTCCGCTCGCGGAGACGCGCCGCGAAGTGGCTCACGCAGTGCGCGAGAGGAACGGCTGAGATGCTATATTACCTCTTCGTCGAAATCCTCCGCCCGCATTACAGCCTGCTGAATGTGTTTCGCTACATCACTGTGCGCACCGCGCTCGCCAGTCTGACGGCGCTGTTTCTGACGCTCGTGTTGGGGCCGTGGACCATTCGCCATCTGCGCCAATTGCAAATCGGCCAATACATCCGTGCGGAAGGGCCGCAGCGGCATCAGGCCAAAGCCGGCACGCCTACCATGGGCGGAGTGCTCATCGTTGCCGCCATCGTTGTGCCCACGCTGCTATGGGCGGACTTGCGCAGCCCCTACGCTCTGCTGGCGCTCGGCGCAACCGTAGCTTTTGCGATCATCGGCTTCATGGATGATTACAACAAGGTCGTGCGCAAACGCAGCATGGGCCTGCGTCCTAAGGTGAAATTCTTTTATCAAATCCTGACGTGCGTCGCGGTGGGAGCAGTTTTGCTGGCGCTGCAGCAGCGCGGCGCGTACTCGACGGAACTGAGCGTGCCGTTTTTCAAAAAGCTCCATCCCGACTTGGTGGTTCGCTCGCTTCTTGTGCATGCGCACGTCTGGCCGCTGGCGTTTTTGCCATTTGTTGTGTTCCTCGTGCTCGTCATCGTCGGCGCTTCGAACGCCGTCAATTTGACCGACGGGCTGGACGGACTGGCGATTGGCTGCGTGGTCGTGGCGGCTGGCGCGCTCACCATTTTGACGTACATCAGCAGCCATGCTCGATTCGCGGAATACCTGGAAATTCAAAGAATTCCGCAGGTTGGCGAACTGACGGTTTTCTGCGGCTCCGTCGTAGGCGCGTCGCTCGGATTCCTTTGGTACAACGCGCATCCGGCGGAGATGTTCATGGGCGACGTAGGCTCGCTGGCGCTCGGTGGAGTCATCGGCGTGACTGCCGTAATCATTAAGCAGGAAATTCTGCTGCTGTTTATCGGCGGCATATTCGTCGTCGAAGCGCTTTCCGTGATTATTCAAGTGGGCTCGTTCAAGCTGCGCGGCAAGCGCGTCTTTCGCATGGCCCCGCTGCACCATCACTTCGAGCTGATGGGCTGGAGCGAATCGAAAATCATCGTGCGATTCTGGATTGTGGCGCTGGTCTTCGCGCTGTTTTCACTGACCACTTTGAAACTGAGGTAAAGACGTGCGGCTGGGCGTGGAACTCGAAGGCAAGCGCGTGCTCGTCGTCGGACTGGCGCGCACGGGAATCGTTGTTTCGCTCTTTTGCGCGGCGTATGGCGCTCGCGTGACGGGGATTGATGAAAAACCGGAGACTGCTCTGACCAGCACCGCGGAAAAGCTGCGAGCCGCCGGAGTGGCGCTGGAGTTCGTCGTCTCCCGCCCTGAGGTTTTCGTGAACCAAGACCTCATCATCGTGAGCCCTGGAGTGCCCGCAAAATTGCCCGGGCTGGAACTGGCGCGGAATCGCGGCATCCCGGTGTGGAGCGAGATCGAGCTGGCATGGCGGCTGCTGCGCGGAAAACTCGTGGCCATCACTGGCTCAAACGGAAAAACCACCACGACTGCGCTCATTGGGCACATCCTGCAGTCGGCAAAGATTCCCGTGCTGGTCGGCGGAAACATCGGCACGCCGTTGCTCGCCCGCGTGGAGGCTTCAAGCGACTCGACTGTGACGGTCGCGGAAGTGAGCAGCTTCCAGTTGGAAACGATCGACGCATTTCGCCCAGATGTAGGCGTGCTGCTCAATCTCACGCCGGATCACATCGACCGCCACGGCTCATTCGAGGACTACGCGCGCGCGAAGCAAAGATTGTTCCAGAACATGCTTGATCGCGATGCAGCGGTGCTGAACGCTGATGACCCGCAAGTCGCGCAGCGCGGCCCGGCGCACGGGCAGACATTCTGGTTCAGCCGCCAGAAGCGTCTTGCGGCAGGAACGTTTTTGCGCGGCGAGCAAATTCTTTTTCGGCGCGAGGGCAGCGAAAGCGCACTGATGCGGCGAAGCGATATCCCCCTGCGCGGTGAGCATAACCTCGAAAATGTCTTGGCTGCGTCGACGGCGGCGATTCTCGCTGGTGCGCCCACCGATGCCATCGAAGCGGCGGTGCGGACTTTTCCCGGCGTGGAGCATCGCCTGGAATTTGTTGCCGACATTGGCGGCGTCAGCTTCTACAACGATTCCAAAGCGACGAACGTCGACGCGACGCTGAAAGCTATCGACGCTTTTCCCGGTTCGCTTTTCGTCATTCTGGGTGGAAAAGACAAAGGCAGTCCGTATGCGCCGCTGCGCGACCCTCTGCGACAAAAAGCGAAGCTGGCTCTGCTGATCGGCGCGGCAGCGGAAAAAATCGCCGCGGAACTCGACGGCGCAGTCGAAATGCAGCGCGCTGGGACGCTCGAGCGCGCTGTGACCGCGGCGCTCGACCATGCCAAGCCTGGCGACACCGTGCTCTTGGCTCCGGCGTGCGCCAGTTTCGATCAGTACGAAGATTTCGAGCATCGCGGGCGTGACTTCAAGGGAATCGTTGCGCGTCTCGCCGCAGAAAACGCCGCGCAGAGTTCGACGAGGAGAGGATAGGCATGCCGCGAAGTTTGCAGCCCGATCGCAAGTTATTCGGCGTCACGCTGGCGCTGTGTCTCATCGGCGTGGTGATGGTCTTCAGCGCCTCCGCCGTCACCGCCAAACAGATGTACGGCAACGGCTACGTTTTTCTCGTGCGCCAACTCATCTGGCTCGCCGCCGGCTTGTTCGGAATGATCCGCTTGATGCACTTCGATTATCGCAAGTTCCGCCAGCCGCGCATCATTTATCCCAGCATCGCGCTGGTGCTGCTCATGCTCATCGGCGTGCTGTTTCTGGACCGTACCCACGCAACGCATCGCTGGATTCACGCGGGTCCGATCAGCCTGCAGCCCTCGGAGTTTGCCAAGCTCGTCGTGATTTTGTATTTCGCGTGGTTCTTGGAATTGCGCCTGCGACCGGGCAGCTCCGGCGTGAACGACTGGAAGCATACGCTTCTGCCTGCGCTCGGGCCGGTGGTTGTGATGCTCGCTCTGATCCTTCGCGAACCAGACATGGGCACTTCCTGCATGATTTTTCTGGTGGCCCTCGCCATGCTCTATGAAGCAGGTCTGTCGATGAAATACATCGCCGGACTGGCGGCAGCCTCCCTTCCGGCAATCTGGCTGCTCATTGTGCATGCGCAATATCGCTACGACCGCGTCCTGGCCTTCTTCTCGCCGGACGCCGACCCGCAAGGGCGCGGCTTTCAGCTTTTGCAATCGCTCATCGCTGTGGGCTCGGGCGGCCTCACCGGCGTCGGGTTGATGGAGAGCAAGCAGAAGCTGTTTTATCTGCCGGAGGCGCACACTGATTTCATTTTCGCCGTCACTTGCGAAGAGCTCGGATACATCGGCGCGCTCGTGATCGTCGCACTCTTCGGAGTCTACGCGTGGCGCGGCTTTCGCGCCGCATTTCGCGCGCCCGATGTTTTCGGCCGCCTCCTTGCCCTGGGAATCACCACGCTCGTCGCGGGTCAGGCGCTCGTGAATCTCAGCGTTGTTCTTGGGCTGATGCCGACGAAGGGAATTCCGCTTCCGTTCATCAGCTACGGCGGCTCCAGTTTGCTGGTGATGCTGCTCGCAACAGGCGTGCTGTTAAACATCAGCCAGCACGCGGAAGCAGTCTAATTTCGCGTGGATGGCCGATGCATGACAAATGACGCGAAGCTGCTCATTGCCGGCGGAGGAACCGGCGGCCACGTTTTTCCGGCCATCGCCGTTGCACAAGAGTGGCTGCGCCGCGGCCCAATGAACACAAAGTCGAACGCAGCGGCGAAGAGGGAAGTCTTGATGGTTGGCACGCAAAACGGTCTTGAAGCGAAATTGGTGCCGGAAGCGGGCCTGACGCTCGAAACCATTCGCGTCGCGGGCCTAAAGGGAATTGGCGGAATGAAACTCGTTCGCAACGTGGCGACGCTCGGTCTCGGTTTTTGGGACTCCGCTGAGATTTTGCGCCGCCACGAATTCGAATTCAGCGCCGCTTTTGGCGTCGGCGGTTACGCCTCCGGCCCGGTGATGCTGCTCGCGGCTATGCGCGGCGTGCCCACCGTGCTTTTTGAGCCGAATCGCGAGCCGGGATTCACCAATCGCCTGCTGACGCGATTCTCGACGCGCATCGCCACCGGCTTCGCGGAAACAGCGGCGCGCTTCGGCGCCAAAGCCACCGCCACCGGCAATCCTGTGCGCACGGAATTCTTCAACGCCCCGCGCCGCGCGCCGCATCGCGCGCCTTTCACGCTCCTCATCACCGGCGGCAGCCGTGGCGCCCACGCCATCAACGAAGCCACGATTAGCGCCCTGGGCTTGCTCGTCCCGAAAAAAAATCAGCTTTTCGTCGTGCATCAGACCGGCGAACACGACTATAATGCGGTTCGCGAAGCCTATGCTCGGCTCGAATTCAATGCGGAGGTCAGTCCCTTCATCGGGAACATGGCGGAAAGGTTTGCACAGGCCGACCTGATCGTTTGCCGGTCAGGCGCCATAACGGTGGCTGAAATTGCCGCCGCTGGGCGTGCCGCCATCTTCATCCCTTTCGGTGCCGCCACAGACAGTCATCAGCTTCGCAACGCCCAGTTCATGGCGCAATCCGGCGCCGGGCGCGTGATTCCGCAGGACCAGTTGAAACCGCAGCGCCTGGCAAGCGAAATTCTTTCTCTTTTGGACCAGCCCCCAAAAATCGAGGAAATCGAACAGCGCGCGCATGCGCTGGGACGTCCGCGAGCGGTCGCAGACATCGTGGACATTATCGAGGGGGTTGTTCGCCAATGACCATTCCATTCGGAAATTTCCAGCGCATTCATTTGATCGGCATCGGCGGCAGCGGCATGAGCGGCATCGCTGAAGTCCTGCTCGCGCTCGGCTACGCCGTCTCCGGCTCGGACATCAAGCCCTCCACCACCACCGAGCGGCTGCGCAATCTCGGTGCGCGGATTTTCGACGGCCACGAGGCGCAACACGTCCACGGTGCGCAAGTCGTCGTGGCTTCCTCCGCGGTTCGTCCCGACAATCCGGAAATCGTCGAAGCGCGCAAACAAAAGATTCCCGTGATTCCGCGCGCGGAAATGCTCGCCGAGCTGATGCGCTTGAAATACGGAATCGCCGTCGCCGGAGCGCACGGAAAAACCACCACCACTTCGTTGATCGCCTCGGTGCTTGCCGCCGCCGGATTCGACCCGACCTTCGTCGTCGGCGGTCGCGTCAACGCCGCCGGAACCAATGCCCGCGTCGGCCAGGGCGATTACATGGTCGTGGAAGCGGACGAGAGCGACCGCTCGTTCCTGCTGCTTGCTCCGGTCGTCGCCGTCGTCACCACCATCGACCGCGAGCATCTCGACCAATACCATTCGCTCGAGGAGATCCAATCCGTTTTTCTCGAATTCGTGAATCGCGTGCCGTTTTACGGCGCGGTCGTGCTCTGCCTCGACGAGCCCAACGTGCAAGCGATTTTGCCCGGCGTGAAGCGCCCCGTCGTCACTTACGGTGTTTCGAACCAGGCTGACCTGGTCATCAGCGATATCGAGCTCGCCGGACTCGAGAGCCATTTCCGTCTGACCTATCACGGCGACGACCTCGGCAAATTCCATCTGCCTTCGCCGCCGGGAATTCACAATGTCCGCAACGCCGCCGCCGCTGCCGCCGTAGCGCTTTATCTCGGCATTCCCGGGGACCTGATCCGTGAAGGCCTCGACAAATTCGCCGGCGTCGGACGCCGCTTCGAAATCAAGGGTGCCTTCGCAGGTGTCACGTTGATCGACGATTACGGCCATCACCCTGCCGAAATTCGCGCCACGCTCGAAGCCGCGCGCGGCTGCAATTACAAGCGCCTCTTGGTGCTCTTCCAGCCGCACCGCTATTCGCGCACCAAGCATTTGTGGGATGAATTCTGCCGCGCCTTCAATTTGGCCGATGTGCTGGTCGTTTCGGAAATTTACGCCGCCGGAGAAGCGCCCGTCGACGGCGTCACCGGCCAGAAGCTCGCGGAAGCGATATCCGCCGCGGGCCACAAGAATGTCGTGTTTTCGAATACGCTGCAAAGGGGAGTCGAAATTCTCCTGCGCGAAGCCCAGCCGGGCGATGCAATTTTGGCCATCGGCGCGGGCACGGTGAACCGCTCGCTGGATGAGCTGGCGTTGCTGCTTGGCACCGAGCAGCCGAAGACGCGCGTAAGCCCTTAGCATCACGCGAGGACAGAAAGAAGATTTGGCGAAGCTGAAAAAAATCGAAACGGAAGCCTATCCGCAGGAAGTGCTCGCGGAAGAAGAGCCTCGCTATCTTCGCCGGCAAAAACCGGTGGAGATCAAGCGGCGGAAGTTCGGCAAGAAAGCGTGGAAGAGCTACTTTCGCGTCGCGCTGATCGTCGTACTTGCCGCCGGATGCGCGGGTGCGTTTTTCGCCATTGGCGAATTCTTGCTCACTTCTCCGGCAATGGCGCTAGCGAGTCCCAGCCAGGTCGACTTGAATGGCAATCATTTTGTGAGCCGCTCGAGCGTGCTCGAGATTTTTTCACCCGATCGCGGCCGCAGCGTTCTGCGTGTGCCGCTGGCCAAGCGCCGCGCCGAAATCGAGGCGCTTCCCTGGGTCGAGCGCGCCATGGTGCGCCGCGCGCTGCCCAATCGCATTGAAGTGGAGATTGTGGAGCGAACGCCCATCGCCTTTTTGCGTGACGGAGCGGATCTGTTTCTCGCGGACAGCCAAGGAATGATTCTGGATCGCCCGCTCGAGGCCGACTTTCATTTTCCCGTGGTCACCGGCGTCACCGCCGCCATGCCTCGCGAGGATCGCGCCCGCCGCATGCAGCTTATGGGCGATTTCATGAGCCAGATTCGCCAGGTCAGGCCCGACGCCGGCGATTCTGTCAGCGAGATTGATCTCAACGACGCGCATGACCTGCAGGCGACCTTTGCGGGACTGCAAGGCGCGGGCGCCGCTGTGCCGGGCGCGCTCCTGGTGCACTTCGGCGACGGTGATTTTCACGACAAGTTTCAGGTCCTGTTGAACAACATCGGTCAATGGGAGCAGGCGGCCGGTCGCGTGGCATCTGTGGATTTGCGATTCGAGCGCGAAGTTGTGGTGAACCCGGAGAATCCGGCTCCTGCTTCGCAGCCTGTCGCGAAGCCCACGCACGTCGCGGCCCCAGCGGTTCGCGCGGTTGCACCTGTCTCGCACGCTCGTCTCGCATCGGAGACCAGCCCAAGAGTATCGCGGTCCGTGCACGGATCAGAACCAAGAGCAAAGGCCAAGTCGAAATCGAAGCCAGCGCATCGCGCGAAAAAACACACGGCGCATTAGTTTGCTGGCCACAATTTATTTTTCAGACGTAAGGGGAGTGTAGGTTTTGGGGAAAAAGGATCGTTACTTGGTAGGGCTGGATATCGGCAGTACGAAGACCTGCGCGCTCGTGGGTGAACTCGAGGAGCAAGGCGGCGTGAAGTTCGCGGGACTCGGCGCGGCGGAGTCCAAGGGTTGGCGCAAGGGACAGATTGTGAATCTTGAGCTTGCGGTCAGTTCCATTCGGCGCGCCGTCGAAGAAGCGGAAAATATTGTGGGCGTTCCGGTCGAATCGGCGTTGATTGGAATTGCGGGCAGCCACGTGCGCGGCGTGAACAGCCGCGGCGGCATCGCCCTGGGACAGCGGCCTCGCGACATTCATCGTGAGGACGTTCGTCGCGCCGTCGAGGTCGCCAAAAGCGTGAAGCTGCCGGAAGATCGCGAAGTCCTGCATGTCTTGCCGCAGGAATTTTTCGTGGACTCGCAGGACAACATTCACGACGCCATCGGCATGGTCGGCCAAAAACTGGAAGTGAACGTGCACATCGTCACCGCTTCGGCCACCGCTACGCAGAACGTGGTCACAGCCGTGAATAAAGCGGGCATCGTGGTCATTGACACGGTTCTTGAGCCGCTGGCCTCCGCCGAAGCTTGCCTCACCCAGGACGAACGCGAGCTCGGCTGCTGTCTGCTCGACATCGGCGGCGGCACCACGGAGATGATTGTGTTTTCCGGCGGCGTGGTGCGGCACAGCGCGGCCGTTGCCATCGGCGGCGATCATTTCACCAACGATCTTGCCGTCGGTTTGCGCACGCCGATTCCGGAAGCGGAGAGCATCAAGCGCGAGCACGCCTGCGCGTGGCGCGAACTGATGGGCGCGGACACGCCCATCGAAATCGCCAGCGTCGGCGACCGCCCGCCGCGCACGATTTTCACGCGCAATCTCTGCGAGATTGTCGAGCCGCGCGCGCAAGAGCTTTTGACCATGCTCCGCGACGAACTGCGCCGCGCGGGTCTCGATTCGCAGATTCCCGCGGGCATCGTGCTCACTGGCGGCGGCGCGCATCTGCGCGGACTCGTCGAGCTTACGGAAAAAGTCTTTCGTCTGCCGGTACGCATGGCCGTGCCGCGCGGATTGAGCGAGATCACCGAAGGAGTTTCTCAGCCCGAGTACTCGGCTGCCGTCGGCTTGGTGCTCTACGGCGCGCGCGCTAGGCGGCATGCCGCGCAGCGTTCCGGCAGTTGGACGGAGAAATTGAAAAGTCTTTTTGCGGGGAATTGAGCAGGTAAATTTTCACCGGGGAACTGAGGGGAGGAAGCATGACGCCTAAGGATGCAGGACTTCGCGTTTCATTCAGTGAGGAACCACAAAACGGCGCCCGAATCAAAGTGATTGGCGTCGGCGGCGGCGGTTGCAACGCCGTGAACCGCATGATTCGCGCCAAGGTCGAAGGCGTGGAATTCATTGCGGCCAATACGGACTTGCAGGCGCTGAAGCTTTCGCAAGCGCCGCTCAAATTGCAGCTCGGCACCAAGCTCACCAAGGGCTTGGGCGCGGGCGCGAATCCTGAGATGGGGCGCAAGGCGGCGCTCGAGGATACCGAAAAAATCCTCGAAGCGCTCGACGGCGCGGACATGGTGTTCGTCACCGGCGGCCTCGGCGGCGGCACGGGCAGCGGCGCCGCGCCTGTCGTTGCCAATCTCGCGAGCGAGCTCGGCGCGCTGACTGTCGCCGTAGTTACCAAGCCGTTCGCCTTCGAAGGCAAGCGCCGCATGCAGCAAGCCGAGCAGGCCCTCGGCGAACTGATCGGCTGCGTCGACACGGTCATCGTGATTCCCAATGAGCGCCTGATGGAATGCGTCGAGCACGGCACCAGTTTCTTCGAGGCGTTCCGCATCGCCGATGATATTTTGCGCCAGGCGGTGCAGGGCATCAGCGACATCATCACCATTCCCGGCATCATCAATCGCGACTTCGCTGACGTGAAGACCATCATGTCCGGCCAAGGCTACGCGGTGATGGGCACCGCCGTCGCCACTGGCTCGAATCGCGCCATCGACGCGGCGAACCGCGCCATCAACAGCCCGCTGCTCGAAGACAATTGCATTCAGGGCGCGCAGGGAATTCTGATCAACGTCACTGGCTCATCGACGCTCAGCCTGCACGAAGTTCACGAGGCTTCATCCATCATCCAGAAAGCCGCGCATGAGAACGCCAACATTATTTTCGGCGCGGTGATGGACGACGCCATGAAGGAGTCCGTGAAAATCACGGTGATTGCTGCGGGCTTCCGCGAAGTGGCCAACAAGAAAACGCACACGCGGCCTTCGTATCTGCCGAAGACGTGGAAGTCGGAGCGCGCTCCCGAGTCGCAGCATCCTGACGTGGTGTCGCAAGTCGCGCGCAACGTCACCGACGTGATTCAGGAAGTCGCCGCGGACGATCTGGACGTGCCGACCTTCCTGCGCCGCCAAGCCGCAAAGGCCTGAAGCGTCGCGTTCACATCATTTACCGAGGCGCTGCGCAAGCAGCGTCTCACTTTCCTTGCGGCGCGCGTGTTAGCCTCTGAAACATGACTCCTCTCGTTCGAATCCGGCGCGAGATTCTGGCCGCCATGCGCGAAGAAGTGTCCAAAGCGCCCGCGCAGGAATGCTGCGGCGTGCTCGCAGGCCGCGATGGAATCATTACCGCGATTTTCCCTGCCGCGAACGCGCTTCAGAGCGCGACCGCGTATGAAATCGCGCCGCAAGAATTATTTCGCGTCATGAAAGAAATTCGCACGGCGAATTTGCAACTGATGGGAATTTATCACTCGCATCCGGCGGGAGAGAATCGGCCGTCGCGCAGCGACGTCGAGCGCGCCTTCTATCCGGAGACGCCATACTTTATTCTTTCACCGTTGCCCGATGCGTCCCAGCCGGTCCGCGCTTTTCTAATTCGCGACGGCGGTTTCACCGAACTAAAGATCGAAACTCCGTGATGGGGCCCCAAGCCAACCAGCCGAAACTCCTTTTCGCATGAACTTCTACAAACGTTCCGGGATTGGGTGCGCGCTTCAAGGCATCGCCTGTACGAAACCCGGTGGTTCACCGCGAAACTAAGCACAGAAGAAGAGTTAGGAGTTAGGACGAATGCGAGAATTCGATGTTTTGACTCCCCTGCCAAAGGACCAGTTCGCCTAACCTTTCGAGCAGTTGCTGGCCCTCAACTATGGTCAGGAAATGATTACCGACCAGATCTCCGTCCTTGCAGCGAAATGCGGATTTTCCATATGGCATGAGTATCTCGCATTCGGAATGGTCCGCTGGATGGAAAAGAATCTCCCCTGCGTTGGGAGTTCCTGTGATTCCTTCCTTCCCAACTCCTAGATCATAATGAGACAAAGGGACCCAGGCCGCCTCTCCGCTCCAGCGGGCCTGTATCACCTTTGCGCGAAAAGGCAAAATGGCGCAGAACTTTTGGCACGTGATAGGCGAAAGATTGCGCTCCAGCCGCGCAATAAAGTGCATGTCCGCGATGTTGATCTTGATGAACTTAGACGAATCTTTCACATCCGTTTCCTCCCGTCACGTTTGCCACCGATCGCATCCTCGCTCGGAATGACAGATTGCGTGTCGACCATCGGGCTGCTCACGCCGTGGTCGAAGTGGGTTGCGCGTGCTGCGCCGCGTCCGCTTCGGCAAGACGGCGGGTGTAGAGCGGGAAGCGCGAGGCGAATTTTGCAACTTCAGCGCGCACGCGGTGCTCCGTGTCGGACGGTTGCACCGGAGCTTTTTCACCCGCAGGCGGCGCGGCGTTTTTGGACGCGGCCGTCGAGGCGATTGCGGGCGCCTTCGCTGGGCCGCCTTCAGACACCATTGCCAGGCTGGCTGTTGACGTATCTGCCGGAGATTTTGGAGCCGGCGAGGTGCTTGCCGCGCCCTGAACTTGTGAGAGTACTTCGGCGATCCAGCGAGCGATCTGCTCCATTTCCTTTTCGCGCATGCCGCGCGTGGTGACCGCCGGACTCCCCACGCGAATGCCGCCAGCCTTCATCGGCGGTTGTGTGTCGAAGGGAATCGCATTTTTATTTACGGTGATGCCGGAGCGTTCGAGCGCCAGTTCCGCATCGCGCCCGGTCATGCCGCGCGATTGCAGATCGACGAGAAACAGATGCGTGTCCGTGCCGCCGGTGACGATGCGGAAGCCCGCGGACCCGACTCCCGCCGCAAGCGCGCGGGCGTTGGCGACGACCTGCTTCTGATACTCGCGAAAACCCGGCTCCATTGCTTCCTTCAAACACACCGCTTTCGCCGCGATGATGTGCTCCAGCGGGCCGCCCTGCAGTCCGGGGAACGTCAACTTGTCGAGCTCTTTCGCAAATTTCTCGCGGCACATCACCATTCCACCGCGTGGGCCGCGCAAGGTTTTATGCGTGGTGGTGGAAACAAAATCCGCGTGCGGCACGGGGCTGGGATGAATTCCCGCGGCGACGAGGCCGGCAATGTGCGCCATGTCGACAAAGAGCAGCGCCTCGACCGCGCGCGCGATCTCGGCGAGCTTCGCAAAATCGATGATGCGCGCGTAGGCGCTCGCGCCGGCGACGATCATTTTCGGGCGATGTTCGCGCGCCAGCCGCTCGACTTCATCGTAGTCGATGCGCTCCGTTTCTTTGGTGACGCCGTACGGAACGAATTTGTATGTGCGGCCGGAAAAATTCAACGGATGGCCGTGCGTCAAATGTCCACCGTGCGCGAGATTCATGCCGAGAACCGTGTCGCCCGGCTGCAGCGCGGACATGTACACGGAAATGTTGGCTTGCGTGCCGGAATGCGCCTGAACGTTGGCGTGCTCGGCGCCGAAAAGCTGCTTCGCGCGCTCGATGGCAAGGCGCTCCACTTTGTCGACATTTTCGCAGCCGCCGTAATAGCGCTTGCCCGGGTAGCCCTCCGCATATTTGTTGCTGAAGACCGAGCCCATCGCTTCCATCACCGCTTCGGAGATGAAATTCTCCGAGGCAATCAGCTCCAGCCCGGTGGCTTGGCGGCGCACTTCGTCGCGCAGCGCATCGGCGACATCCGGGTCGACCTCGGCGAGCGGCCGGGACATTCTTTCCAGTTCAGGGCGGCGAAGTTCGGGCGTGTCGTTCACGAAATTAGGTCCCTTCCACGTAGGAGATTTGCTGCGCGTGCTCGGCTGAAAAGCCTTCCAAAATTATCGATTAGAAAATGTGATGTGCCGTGTTTTGTGTGAGTTGAATCGATTTCTAATTCCGGCGGTTGGCGATTAGAAAACGGGGGGATCACAAACGCTAAATCATTTGCAGGCAATGGGTTGAGAGACGTGCCTTTCTGAGCGGCAAACAAAACACGCATTTTGTCCCGATTAGACCAGTATGCGGTCCTTTGTTTTGTGTAACTTACGCCCGTTTCTAATAATTTCTTGTCCCGATTAAAAATTGAGCCGGAGGCGTTATGGATTCCTGGAGGAATTTGCTGCGGGCCCTTAAGCTGGTGACGCAACTGCATCGCGATCTCTGACCTGATTGCCATTATCTCATGCGTGTAAAGCGATTAGGGCTGAGCCGCGCCAACCGGCGAGTGAACGCGCCGCACTGCAGCTGAACGGAGCTCTAGGAGCAACGGGTGTAAGATGGGGCCAGTGCGGTTGAACTTTTGACGGTGCGTGTGCGTTTCTTGGGGTGAAGGAGGTGTGACCTATGGCTATTCAATCGAGCAAGGTGGCGAAAGTCGGGATGATCCTTGCGGTTGCGCTGGCGCTCGGCGCGCCCGCGATGCGCGCGCAGAGCTCCCCAGACCAGAACGGCCAGAATGGCGAGGCTTTTCAGCGCAGCTTCCCGATGAACGCAGGCGGCACTCTGGTGGTGGAGAATCGCAAAGGCACGATACACGTGACCGGGTCGGACACGAATCAGGTGGTTGTGAGCGTGCACAAAATATTCATGGGCGGAAGCGACAAAGACCGCGAGACGTGGATGAAGGAGACGACCGTCACTTTCGACAACGCGCCGAACCGGCTGAACATCACGGTGGAATATCCGAACTGGAATTGTACGTTCTGCACAAATATTAGCGATGAAGTCGAATTGACCATTGCGGTGCCGCGGCAGACAAACGTCCAACTCAACGGCAACAAGCCGGACGTGGCGATCTCTTCGATTGATGGAGACATTCGCATCTCAAGCAACAAGTCTACGATTGCCATCAAGTCGACTAGTGGCGCGATCCGCATTGAGACCGACAAGGGCGACGTGACGCTTTCGGATGTGGCCATCAAGGGGAAGCTGGAACTGACATCGGACAAAGCGGACGCGGTGATTGAAGCGAAAAGCCTGGCGGGCGATGCGGATCTGGAAACAGAAAAAGGAAGCATCGTGTTGCGCATGCCTTCGACAGTGGGCGTGAATTTGGATTATCAGGGCGGAAGACGCGCGAGTTTCCACTGCGATTTTCCGGTGACCACGAACGAAAGCGGCGCGGAGCTGAACGACGTGCGCGGCAGAGTTGACAGAGACGGCGCGCGAATCAGTGGTGCGGTGAATCAGGGCGGCGCGCGAATGATGCTGCGGACGACGAGGGGTTCGATCTCGATCGAGAAAGCGTCGTAAGACGGCGATTTCCGACGCGGCCGAGGTTTCAGCGCTGGCGCTTGAAATGGTCTGCTTCGCCGAAAATGTCCGCAGGGTGCGCGGAAAAATAGCGGCGAAGTTCCTCAGTCGTTGACAGAATCACGGTGCTTCCGCCGCTTTCCTTTGTATCTCGTAGCTGAAGCGAAAAACCGGGCTGCTTGGCCGATTTGTCGAGTGCATCCCCGTCGATTGCGGAAACGGCAAGGTCGTCGCCGGTGACTTGATATTTCACAATCTCGTGCAAGGCAACGACACCCGCAGGAAGGTCAGCGTGCTGACCGGCGTGTCGATAGTCGGTTAGAAGCAGGTCCGCAAATGACACGCCGCCAAGCTTCACGAGGTAGGCTTCGTACACGGTGTCATCGCCGGACTTCGCGTCGTGAAGGTCGATCTGGTAAGAACCGTCCTTCATCCCTTCGATGCGAACGGTGCCCTGGTCGTCTTTGTCTCCGCCAACCCAGGTGCCGACGATGGCGGGATCGGCGACCGCGTCGGTCTTGGTATAGAGCGGCGAAACAGCGGAAGCGCAGCCGCCGACGAAGAACGCTGTGAGCACCGTTGCTACAAGGGCTGGAAAGCGCATAGCAGGCTCCTGACCTAGAGATTACTTTTCCTTCTACTGCATCTTTGCGCCAACGATATGCCCGCCGCGCGCTCGTGTCAATCGCAGGGCGCCTTTGGTCACGGGGCAACTTGCGCCACGGCGGGATTGCAAAGGCGAGGAATCCTGCATAGTCTTTGGAGTTGGGCGAAGTTCAGGCATAATCGCGCAGAAAAATGAGCGACAAGACTCGCAAGTTTTCAGTGGGCAACATCGCGATGGGGCGCGGCGCGCCGCTGTTCTTTGTGGCGGGGCCGTGCGTGATCGAAAGCGAGTTGCACGCGATGATGATGGCGGATCGGCTCGCGGCAGTCGCGCGCGAGCTGCGCATGCCGTTGATCTTCAAGGCGTCGTACGACAAGGCGAACCGATCGTCGGTGAGTTCATTTCGTGGGCCAGGAATGAAGGAAGGGCTGCGAATCCTGGCGGAAATCAAGAAAAGATTCGCGCTGCCGATTTTGACGGATGTGCACGAAACTTCGCAGGCGGCTCCTGCGGCGGAAGTGTGCGACGTGATTCAGATTCCCGCGTTTTTGTGCCGGCAGACGGATTTGCTGATCGCAGCGGGCAAAACGGGGCGCGCGGTGAACATCAAAAAAGGGCAGTTCGTGTCGCCGTGGGAGATGGCCAACGCGGTGGAAAAAATCGCGAGCACCGGGAACGAAAACATTATCGTGACGGAACGCGGCGCGTCGTTTGGGTATCAGAATTTGGTGGTGGACATGCGGTCGTTTCCGATTCTGCGCAAATTGGGCTACCCGGTGGTGTTCGACGCGACGCATTCGGTGCAGCTTCCCGGCGGCGAAGGGAAATCGAGCGGCGGGCAGCCGGAGTTCATCGAGTCGCTGGCCCGCGCGGGCGTGGCGGCGGGCGTGGACGGAGTTTTCATGGAAGTGCACGACAATCCGGCGAAGGCTCTGTCCGACGGAGCGAACGCGCTGGCGCTGGAGAAATTTCGTCCGTTGGCGGAGCGCCTCATGGAAATCGCATCGCTGGTGCGCGGATGGGAGACGGCATGAAGGCAACGACAAAGCCGGCGAAGGCGGCGGGCAGCGTCGCGGCGGCGCGGCGCGTGCTGCGCATCGAAGCGGACGCCATCGCTGAATTGATCGACCGGCTCGACGAGCAGTTTGAGCGCGCGGTGGAAATGATTTTTGCATGCGGAGGGCGCGTGGTGGTGACCGGGCTGGGCAAGTCGGGGCTGATCGGGCGGAAAATTTCGGCGACGCTGGCGAGCACCGGCACGCCGTCGGTTTTTTTGCACGCGGCGGAAGCGTTGCACGGTGATTTGGGGATTCTGATGCGCGAGGACGTGGCGCTGGCGATCTCGCAGAGCGGCGAGACGGAAGAATTGCTGGCGCTGCTGGAGCCCATCAAACGGCTGGGAATCAAATTGGTGACGATGACCGGCAATGTGCGGTCCACGCTGGCCGCGGCGAGCGATGTGGCGCTGAACATCGCGGTGAAAGAAGAGGCGTGCTCGCTGAATCTGGCGCCCACGGCTTCCACCACGGCGGCGCTGGCGATGGGCGACGCGCTGGCGATTGCGCTGCTCGACCGCAGGGGATTCCGCGAAGAAGATTTCGCCGCGCTGCATCCGAAGGGCAGGCTCGGCTCGAAGCTGCGGCGCGTCGACTCCGTGATGCACGCAGGCGACGCCATTCCGCGCGTGGGCCCGCAAGCAACGATTGCCGAAGTGACATACGAGATCAGCCGGAAAAAATTGGGCATGACGGCGGTGACGGACGAGCGAGGCAAGCTGCTCGGCATCGTGACGGACGGCGATTTGCGGCGCTTGATGGAGAAGCGCAAGAAAGAGGCGCTGGATTTGACCGCCGCGGAGAGCATGACGAAAAATCCGGTGACGCTGGCGCGCACGGAATTGGCCGCGAGCGCGTTGCGGCTGATGGAGGAGCGAAAGATTACGTCGGTGGTGGTGGTGGACGCGGAGCGGCGCGTCGAGGGCGTGGTGCATTTGCACGATTTGTGGACGCTGCAACTTTTCTAGAGGAGCGCCGAGCGAGTAGCGATGGCATTGAAGAAAAATCCGGTTAACGTGAAGCGGCGGGCGAAAAAAATCCGGCTGCTGCTGATGGATGTTGACGGCACGCTGACGAATGGCTCCGTTTGCCTGCAGGCGTTTCCCGACGGCAGCGTTGCGGATATGAAAGTGTTCAACGCCCATGACGGCGCGGGAGTGAAGCTGGCGTCGATTGTGGGCCTGCGCAGCGGTGTGATTACCGGGCGAAACTCTCCCGCGGTGACGCAGCGCGCGCAGGAAATGGGAGTCGAGTTTGTGTTTCAAGGGCAGGCGCGAAAGACCAGCGCCTATGAGGAAATTTTGAAGCGCGCCGGCGTGAAGGACGAAGAAGTGGCCTATATGGGCGATGATTTGCCGGATTTGCCGCTGCTGGAGCGCGCCGGGCTGGCGGTTGCCGTGGCGGACGCGGCCATCGAAGTGATTCGCGCGGCGCACTACGTCACGCGAGCGAAGGGCGGCGCGGGCGCGGCACGCGAAGTGGTGGAATTGATTTTGAAGGCGCAAGGGAAATGGGAAGCGGCGATTCCCAAGGCGCTGGCGTAAGACGAACGCAATTATGAATCGAAACGAGCTGTTGGAGTTCATGCGCACCTGTCCGCTGGGGACCGCAGCGACGATTTCGCCCGAGGGCGCGCCCGCAGCGGCGCTGCTGGGAGTAGCCGTGAGCGATCGGTTTGAGCTGGTATTCGACACGCTCGACACTTCGCGCAAGTTCCGCAATTTGCTGCGCGACCCGCGCATCGCGCTGGTATTCGGCGCCGCTGGTCCGTACACAACTGGCAGCCACGATGAGCGCACGGTTCAATACGAGGGCAAGGCGGACGTTCCCAGCGGAGAAGAGCTCACTCGCGTGCAGGAATCGATTTACTTCAAGCAGTTTCCTGACGGGCGTCCGCGCCTGACCTGGCCTCATATTGCCTATGTGCGCGTGCAGCCAACGTGGATTCGTTATAGCAATTACAATGTTGGCCCTCCTGAGATCGTCGAGCTGAGCGGCAACGAAATGGTTAAGTTCGTCGCTGGAATTTAGAGTGAATCGGCGATAAAAGAACGCGGCGGCTCGGGAGACGCTGACTCATTGGCGAGCAGTTCTCCAAGATGAAACCGGCAGCGATTGGCGTGCGGATGCACTCCGGATGGGGCGTCCTGGTCGTCGTCTCAAACGATGGCGGGCGCGTGAGCGTGATTGCGCGGGAACGCATCGCGGTGATCGACGAGAAATCCGGCGGAAAAAGACAGCCGTACCATTTCGCAAAGAATATGGGTTTGAGCGCGGCCGAAAAATATCTTGCGCGCAGTGCGGCGGAGTCGCAGCGGCTGGCGTGCGATGCGATTCGCGTGCTGGCTGAGGATCTGCGGAGCCGCGATTATCGCATCGCGCGTTGTGCCGTGCTGACTGCTTCCGGGCGCGAGTTGCCGGAGCTTGCGGGGATACTCGCTGCACATCCGCTGATTCACACGGCCGAGGGAGAATTTTTCCGCCGCGCGATCTGGAAGGCGTGCGAGAGCCTGAAAATTGCCGTGTCAGGCGTGCGCGAACGCGATGTGGAGACCGAAGCGAAAGCCGCCTTGGGAAAATCGGCGGCAGCAGCGATGAAGCAAATCGCGAATGCGGGCAAAGCGCTTGGTCCGCCATGGACGCAGGACCACAAAAAGGCCGCGCTCGCGGCGTGGATGGCGCTGGCAAGCAGGTAGGAACGAACGCACAGGAATTTGCGGAGTTCTTCGGGCTGTTGAGGTGATATCGAGCGCGCGCCGCGGAACTATTTCCCCGTTTGGCCTGGAATTCAGTTGGGTCGCGGCTTGCTGTACAAATGGAAGCCCACAACTAGGCGCGTATTCACTTCGACAGGCTGGCCGTTTAACAGCTTTGGTTTGAAGCGCCATTGAAGAACTGCTTCCTTCGCTGCGGGGATCAGAAGCGGATCGCCAGAAATCGTCTGCAAGATTTTGACCGAACCATTCTTGCGGATCACGACACCAAGAGTTACATCGCCCTGGATGTCTTTCGCCATGGCTTCGGGTGGGTAGGTCGGATCCACCATCCTAAGCATGTTCGAAGGTGGAGGCGGAGGGCCACTTATCACTTGGGCGAACCGTATTTCACTATCCAGTCGAAATTTGCCGTCAATGAACAGGAAGTAGCCGATGGGATCGCCTTGCGTGCTGCTCGCGTCAGCCTTTCGGAATTCCGCAAAGTAGACATCCACTGGCTGTTTCAATGCCTGCAATATGCCCGACTCCATACTCTTGCCGGGCTCCGGCGATTGATTCACGTTACGAACCACAATTTCCCCATTCTGTTGTGACAAGCTCGTTAGATGTTCGCGCATATGCTGTTCTTGCTGATCGAGAAATGTGCGGTCACACATCTCCATCCAATTCTTGGCGTTGTCGGGTGCGTATGGCGTATTGACCCACGAAGGGCAATTTGGGATTTCCGTGCTTTTGATCATCCCGGTCAGTTTGTCCGCATCTCCGCTTTTCGCGCTGGCGATCGCGCTGTTCAGGAAGTCCTGCAAGCCTTCCGATGAATTTGGATATGCATCCGGAGGGAAATAAAGGTCGGCGGCTTTGAGGGCGAGGGCGCTGGTGTCCAGGTCGCCGCGATTGGAAAGAATGATGATGGTCAGGTTGTTCTCCGTGAAGCGCTCGATGACGGTGCGAAACCCGATGCTGCTGCCGGTGTGCCACATGCGTGTGTGGCTGTGATAGGGATCGAGAAACCAGCCGAAGCCGTAGGCCATCGGCACGCCGGTGTCGGCCTTAGGCCAATTCGCCGCGTCAGCCGGAGCAGATACAGGCGTGATCGCCGGCTGCATTTCCGCGGCGCTCAGCAGAGTGTGATTGCGAAGCGCGTCGTCCCATTTCGCAAGATCGTCGAGAGAAGTGTAGACGCCGCCGTCGCCGAGGGTGGCGGACGTGGGGCTTTGGTCGGATTCGAGCCACGTGCCGGCGTCGTCGGTGTAGCCGTAAGCGCGATTGGAGACTTCATCTTTCCCATAGACGTGAGCCACGGTGTGGTCCATTTTGAGCGGCGCGAAAATGCGCTGGCGCAAAAAGTCCGCGTAGGACATGCCTGAAACTTTCGCGATTATCGCGCCCAGAATGCAGTAGCCGCCGTTGCTATATTCCCAATTGCTCCCTGGACGAAATTTTGTGCCGGTCTGCTGCTCCGCGAGAGCGAGAACGCCGGCGTCGGTGATCTGCGGAATTTCGACCCACTGTTTGCCCACATATTTCGTGTCCATCAGATCTTCGTAAGCGATGAGGCCGGAAGTGTGATTGAGCAGGTTGCGGACGGTGATGGTGCCGCCGTAAGCGGGAAAGTCCGGGAAAATGTCGGTGAGATGATCGTCGTAATGCAATTTGCCATCGTGGACCAGAAGCATGATGGACATCGCCGTGAATTGCTTGGTGAAAGAGGCGAGGCGGAAATTCGTCTGCGCATCAATGGGAAGTGCGGAACGCAAGTCGCGCATGCCGTAGGCGCGTTCAAAGAGGGTGCGGCCGTTCTGGCGGACCACTACGGCGAGGCCGGGCTCCTGCGGCGAAGCAATTCTCGAAAAAATGGCATTGAGCTGCTCGGCGGATGGAGCTTGTGCGAGCACGGCAGGCACACAGGCGAATGAGAGCAACAGAGAAAGGCAAGCAACGGCGCTCGGGATTGTGTAGCGGTGACTTTGGCCTCGCATGAAATCCTCCCGATGCCGAACGGTTCGGCAAGGAGTGTGCCCTACAATATCCGCACGCGCTAGGAGGAATCGCGCCGCGCCGTTGTTGGGATCTCCAGCTACATAGCGTGCAACAACAAAGTCACGCGTGCTGGCCGGCCAAAGCCCGGTTCAGGACGTCCGGCGCGATGTTCAGACCGCTCACGATGAGGACTACGTTTTCTCCATGCGCTGCTGCTTGCTTCAACAAAGCCGCTGTGGAAGCGGCTCCTGCCGGTTCCGCAACGATGTGCTCCTGCAACAGCAGAATTTCCACCGCTTGCAATAGCTCGCGCTCACTCACCAGGACCACGTCGTCCACAACCTCCCGGATGGTGTCCACGTTCGCTTGAGCCGGCGTGCGCGTTGCCAGACCGTCTGCTAGCGTATCGCATGAATCTGTCTCTACAACGCGTCCGCTTTTCCAGGAAAGGTAATAAGACGGAGCGCGTTGCGCCTGAACTCCTACGATCTTGACGTGCGCTGAAATCTGCTTCACGGTAGCAGCAATACCACGAATGAGCGCCGTGTCGCCCATGGGTACGATGATGGTTTGCACGTTCGGATTTTGCTCCAAAATTTCCATTCCGATCACGCCCGGGCCCGCCGGCAAGTCCGGATCCGTTGCATCGTTGAGGAAAAATGACCCAGGAGTTCCGGCGCATGCCTCCGCCGCGAGTGCGAACGCATCCGTTATGTCTCTGCCTTGCTCAACGATTTCTGCTCCCAGGGCGGCAATCCGCTTCCGTTTGACCGGATTGCATCCAGCGGGCAGGAAAATCTTCGCTGGAATTTCCAGCAACCTTGCGGCATACGCCACTGCCGCGCCGTGATTACCCGTACTGTGAGCCACTACCTGCCGAACGGATCTCCTGGCGAGATTCACCGCCAATGTATAGAGAGCGCCTCGTACTTTGAAAGAGCCGGTGGGCAAATCCGTCTCTAATTTCAGGTAAACGTGGCTGTTGGTAATTGCGCTCAGATAGGGCGCGTCAACCAGCCGAGTCGCGGCTAAATAGCGCCCAAGCAGCTTCTTCGCATCGCGGACTGCGTCTAGGCTGGGATGCACGGTAGGTTATCTTCGGACGGCCATCAGTGTACAGAACGTCCAGGGAATTCGCTACCGCCTGCAGAAGTTTCGGAAAGATCCCGTTGCGGATTGCCGGGAAGTATGGTAAGGTGACTATGCGTTTGTTGATCTTGTAAAACCTTTAGATTCGATGGAAGGGGCTGCAAGTTAAACTTGCAGCCTTTTTTGATGTACGGCTGGAGGCGTGGCGAGACGCAAATAGCTTAAAAATAAAGAAGAGGAAACACTCAAGTGTCAAAAGAACAAGGAACTGTGAAGTGGTTTAATGCGAGCAAGGGCTATGGTTTCATCCAACGTCAGTCGGGAGAGGACGTTTTCGTCCACTTTTCGGCGATTCAATCGGATGGATACAAGTCGTTGAACGAAGGACAAGCCGTCGAGTTCGACGTCGTATCGGGCCCCAAGGGCTTGCAAGCCGCCAACGTCACCGGCCTCTAGACCTACCAAACGCAAGCGAGGGCCTGCCACCGGCGGGCTCTCGCAAGCATCTGAAATTACGCCACAGCCTAACTGCATTCCCCAAGGAGTGAGCGCATGGCGAAACTCTACGTCGGGAACCTGCCCTTTGTTGTTACGGATGATAGTCTGCACCAATTTTTTGCGAGTCAAGGTTTTGACGTGCAGTCGGCGCGCGTTGTGCGCGACATGGGCACCGGCCGTTCGCGCGGATTCGGATTCGTTGAATTGGGTCCGAATGACGATACCGCGCGCGCGATTTCGCAACTGAACGGCGCGAGTCTCGAGGGCCGGGCGCTGCAAGTGAATGAAGCGCGTCCGCAGGCTCCTCGCGGAGACGGCGGCAATCGCGGAGGTTTTGACCGCAGCGGCGGACGCGGGGGTCATGGCGGAAGTGGCGGGCGCGGCGGCGGAGGAGGCCGCGGTGCCGACCGCGGAGATCGCGGCGGTGGCGGTGGCCGCGACCGGGGCGGCTCCGGCGGTGGCGGCGGCCGGAGACGGTCCTAGGTATATCGTCGTCAGGAACCGCGCCAAGACATGCCGGTTACGGCGGAGAGATTGGATGTATGGATCCGAAGGGCTACGCGCAGTTGTTGGCTAACGTTGTTGGTTGGCAGGGAGACCTCGTGACGGAAAATTTGTTCGTGCAATACGTAGGCTTTAAAGTTATGCCGCTCTTTCGAAGATATAGTTTCAATGTGCATATCACAGGCGGCGATGTGAGGGTTTTCACCCTGATGATCGCCAACGAAGCGTTTGATGCACATCGCGCGCGCTTTCAAGATGCCCCATCCATTTGCTCGATTAAGCTGAGGAATGAGCTCGCGGATGACAACAGTCCAGTGGAGACCTCGTACTCGGTCACAGATGTAGACCTCGCAGCATACCGGGACGCGCACTGGCAAAAGCCGTCGCGCAATCCTTATGCCCGCAAAGTGAACTGAATTCCTGAAATCAGCGGCCTTCGCAGTCCGCGTGAATCATTTTGCCGCCAACGTGCGAACGAAGGCAATCCACGGCATCGCGGTGACCCAATGAAGCCGCATCTGTCCCGCGGTCTTATTCCTTGCTGACGTCGATGTAATAGAGGTCCGTGGCGACGTCGAATTGGTCTTTTGTGAGCGGCATCTTCATGGTTTGCCATTCGGTCGTAGGCTGAATGATCTGCCAGTGGTCTTCTGTTTCGGCGGGCGTGCCAACGCGAACGGGCATGGCAAAGTCCGGCTCGTCTACCTTCCAGCGATATGCCACAGTGCCATCCCCGGCGTTGAACTTCAACTCCAGCAGCGGAATCGCGGTGTGACGCAAATATTGATCGAAGACGGGCGTGAGGTTCATTCCAGTCTGTTGGTTGAAGTAGGCGACCACATCCTCGGTCATGATGGTCTGATGTTTGAAGTGCTGGTAGAAATCGTGCAGCAGCGCGAACCAGCGCGGATCGTTATTGACGATGCTGCGCAGAGTGTTGATGAAGAGCGCGCCTTTGAAATACTGATCTTCGGGCGGCGAGCGATGCACGCCGCGCTCCGCAACGATCGGACGTTGATTGCGGATTTTTGATTTGTAGCCGTTCAGATATTTGACGGCGTCGTCATGGCCCCACCTGTATTCCACGTAAAGAGATTCGAGGTACGTGGCCCAAGCTTCGTGAATCCACATGTCCGAGACGTCCGCGGCATTGATGCTGTTGCCAAACCACTCGTGGGCGCTTTCGTGGATGATGATGAAGTCGAACTTCGGGCTGATGCCAACGCCGGTCCAGTCGCGGCCCAGGTAGCCATTGGTGAAGTGGTTGCCGTAGGTGACGGCGCTCTGGTGCTCCATGCCGGAATAAGGCACTTCGATCAGCTTGTAACCGTCCTTCTTGAATGGATACTCGCCGAAGTAATGCTGGTAAGCCTCGAGCATGCCTTTGGCCTGCGCAAATTGCGTTTTGGCTTTGTCGAGATGTTCGGGCAGGGCGTAGAAATCGAGCGGCAGGCTGCCGAGCCGGTCGGAGAAATGCACGTAGTTGCCGACGTTGAGCGATACGTCGTAGTTGTTGATGGGATAGTGCACGAACCAATCCCAGCGCGCATAGCCGTCGCCAAGATCGGTCTTGCCCATGAATTTTCCGTTGGAAACATCGACAAGACCGTTGGGAATGGAAACGCTGATTTCCATGCTCTGGACGCGGTCGCGCCACTGCTCTTTGTTTGGCCACCAGAAGCTCGCGCCGACATCTTCGCAGGCGGTGTAAACCCAGGGATGGCCGGAGGTATCCTCGCCGAAGGTGAAGCCGCCAAAGCGCGCGATTTTTACCGGATAGCCGGAATAGTAGAAATCGATCGAATACGTGCGGCTCGCGCGGAGCGTCTCAGGAAAGTCGACGAAGACGGCGCCGAGCTGGCGTTCAGACTTGAGCGCCGTGGTGCCGAGCAGGATCTTGTCGACGTTGAGGTCAGGATTCAGGTCGAGCTGGATGCGGTTGCCATTCTTCAGCATCTTGAAGCGAATCGTGTTTTTGCCACTGATGAATTTTTTCTGGGGATCGACGCGAATGTCCAGATGGTAGAAGAGCAGATGATTATTCGCGCGATACGGGCCGTATCCGCCGCGCAAAATATCGGCCGGCGTCGGGGGCGCTCCGGGTTGCGGCGGCCGATAGGATGGCGCTTGTTGTTGCTGCGCGCTCTGCGCGTGAATCGGTGCGGCGGCGCAGGCGAGTAAGAAAAGAATGCCAAAGAATTTTCTGTAGAAAGTCGATTTGAACATCATCCTGCCCCTCTAAGGTGCGCCGAAGCGCCTGAAGCAGCGCGAGTGTATCACTCCGCAAAACACGCGACGCGATAGTATTTCGAACGGAATGGAGCGGGAGAAAGAGGTAAAGCCGTCCCAATCCTCGACGCAAATCCGGCGGCCGCGCGGAGAGAATCGGCGCGCATTCATTCCGCGGCCACGGTTCGAAAGGATCCAATTACGCAGACGCACCCTGCTATCAGCAGTGCCCACTAGAACACCACCGACAATCCCACTTGATTCTTGCAAGAAACGGAAATACCCTAACCTCGTTGTACTGCAATCCCCCCTTCCAGAAAGCGTGTTGAACATTGTCCGCAAATACTCCGCACCACAGAATTCTCGTCGTTCACGATAATCTGGTCATTGCCAGCGCGGCTCAGGCCGCACTCGCCGACTCCAATACCGCTTCGTTCGATGTGGAATGGGTCCATACACTTTCTGAGGGTTTGGAGCGCCTGAGCGAGAACGAAGTTGCCGCTGTCATACTCGGGCTGTCGTTACCCGATAGCAGCGGTATCGAGACGTTTGACAAGCTGTTCGCCGCCGCGCCGAGCATTCCGATTCTGATCGCCGGAGGCAATGACGACGAAACCCTCGCGAAACAAGCCGTAGAGCGAGGCGCGCAGGATTATCTCCTGCCGGATCACGTGGATAGCTATTCCTTGCCGCGCGCGTTAAAGAACGCAATCGAACGCAAGGGCGTCGAGGATGCATTGTTTTTGGAAAGAGAGCGCGCCATCGTCACGCTGAACTCGATTGGCGATGCCGTTCTCTGTACAGAAAGTTCCGGCACAATCACTTATCTGAATCTGGTTGCGGAGGCCATGACCGGTTGGGGCCGCGCCGAAGCCACGGGCAAACCGCTCTCGGAAGTCTTCCGTATTATAGATGGCGCCACACGCAAGACTGTCCGGGACCCCTTGGAAATGGCCGTCACTCAAAATAAGACGGTAGGAATCACGCCGAATTGCATCCTCATCCGCCGGGATGGATTTGAATCTGCTATTGAAGATTCCGCCGCCCCGATACACGACCGGGCCGGCCGTGTCATTGGGGCGGTCATCGTTTTCCACGATGTGAGCGTGGCGCGGGCCATGTCGCTCGAAATGTCTCACGCTGCCCAGCACGATGTCCTCACGAACCTGCCGAATCGCATTTTGCTCAACGACCGGATCGCTCAGTCGATTGCCTTGGCTCGCCGCCAGCAGAGACCGATTGCCGTGCTATTTCTGGACCTGGATAAGTTCAAACATATTAATGATTCGCTGGGACATGCCATGGGCGATCGGCTTCTCCAGTCCGTTTCCAAGCGATTGATAAATGTGCTGCGCCGTTCCGATACGGTCAGCCGCCAAGGCGGTGATGAATTTGTGATGCTGCTTCCGGACCTCACTTGTGAGGAAGACGCGCCTACCAGTGCTCGAAAAATCCTTCTTTCGTTAAACGCACCTCACCCCATCGTAGGGGACGGCCTTTATATCGGCGCCAGCATCGGTATCAGCCTTTACCCGAAAGACGGAGAGGATGCCGAAACGCTGATCAAGAATGCTGACGCGGCGATGTACCGCGCCAAAAATGCCGGTCGCAATTGTTTCCAGTTCTTCGAGGCGGAAATGAATCGGGAGGCGGTCAAGCGCCAATCTCTCGAAGCGAGCTTGCGGCACGCTGTCGAGAGGGAAGAGTTCGTGTTGCATTATCAGCCGAAGGTAAATCTCGACACGGGTGAAATCACGGGCGTCGAGGCGTTGGTACGCTGGCAGCATCCCGATCGTGGGCTCGTTCTTCCCTCCGAGTTCGTGCCCGTCGCCGTGGATTGTGGGTTGATTAGCCAGATCGACCGCTGGGTGATGGGCGAAGCATGCAAGCAAGCGATGGCCTGGCATGAGCAGGGACAATCGCCATTGCCTATTTCCGTGAATGTTTGCAATGTCGACTTCCGCAATCCGGGTTTTGTCGCAGGCGTCGAGGCAACACTCTCGAAAACTGGGTTGGAACCACGATATCTCGAACTCGAATTCACCGAACGCGGGCTTATGGAGAATGTCAAATCCACGGGTAGCGCGCTGCAAGCGCTGAAAAAGATGGGGCTGCGCCTTGCGGTCGATGATTTCGGCACCGGCTATTCCAGCCTGAGCTACCTTCAGCAGTTCCCCTTGGACGTCCTAAAAATTGACCGAACCTTTATCGATCGGATATCCGCCAATTTACGGGACACTGCAATCGTCCGAGCCATAATCGACATGGCACGAAGCTTTAATCTTCAAGTCATTGCCGAGGGTATCGAAACGCAAGAACAGAGGACATATCTGCAGGCGCAGCATTGCGCGGAAGGGCAAGGCTATTTGTTCAGCCGGCCCATGATGCCCGGAGAGTTTGCCCATCTAGTTAAGGCAGGGCTAGCAGAAGGTGTCATCCACGGAGGGAACGGCCTTCGCGCCCATCCTTGACACTACGCTCTCGTCTTATCGAACGTCGCGGCGGATTGCTTTGAGCTTTTCCATCGCGGGAGAAAGAGGCAAAGCCGTCCTGGTCTTCGCCGCAAACCCGGCAGTCGCGGACAGAATCGGTGCGTACTCATTCCGCGGCCCCAGTTCGAGGGAAACTAGTTACGTTGCCGCTTATTTTTGCTGAAGCTCGCTAAGCGCGGCCAGCACTTCCTCGCTGTGCTTGCTCGGGTCCACCTTCATATATTCTCTTGCGATGACGCCGTCCGGACGGATCAGGAAAGTATGGCGCGCGGAAAGCTTCATCACTCCGAAGTTCATCACCGATCCGTAGGTTGAGGACACCTCTTTGTTCGTGTCGGCGAGCAGCTTGAAGTTCAGCCCTTCCTTTGCGCAGAATTGTTTATGTGAGTCCGTGTCTTGCACGCTCACTCCGAGGATCACCGCGTTCTTCTCGGTATACTGCGCCAGATCGCGTTGGAAATTGTGCGCTTCCATGGTGCAGCCACTCGTGAAATCCTTCGGGTAGAAATACAGCACGACCCATTTCCCGCGGAATGCATTTAGGCTCACTGGCGTGCCGTCCTGCGAGTTCAATGTGAAATTCGGGGCCATGGCTCCCACGGCGGGAGGAGCATCTTCCGCTCCGCGGGACACCCCGTAGCCTGCAAGAATCAAGAGCAGCGCTACTGCAAACACGAAGTACCCCGATTTCTTTTTGCCTTGTTGGTCCGGCATCAACATTTCGCTCTCCCCTTGGCTTCGCCTCTCACGCGCAACCCGGCTATGATACCTCGAAAGGGCGCGTTTCGTGTCAAATCGACGGGATATTACCTAGTGCGCGTCGCACTGATTTCATTGGAGCGGGAGAAGGGAATCGAACCCTCATTTCAAGCTTGGGAAGCTCGCGTTCTGCCACTGAACCACTCCCGCCGCACTCTGAACCATCAAAGCATAGCATCCGCCGCGGGCCTGCTCAAGGGCGCTGTGACTAAGCCCGTGCGGCGAGCCCTGTTTTCGAGGCACTGAATAAATTCGTATGCCGCAATCCAGATCTCGTCGAACTTATGGAACGCGATTTTCGGCCGTGAGGCGGCCGGCGGGCAATATCGGGCGCATCGGTGGGGAGAAGTTGATGGTCACAGGGCAAAGAATGCGCCGCGGGAATCTCCAAAGAAGACGGCCGTGCGCAAAGCTCAGAATGTGGCCGCACGCGTTATGCAAATCCACCTGGACAACCGGCGCATCGACGCCGGCCAAAATTTCACGCTTTGTTTCTGCCAGCAACTGACCCGCGGGCGCGAGTTCACCTTCTGCGCTGATGCAGACGACTTCGCCTCTGCGAATTGCATCGTTTGCTTCGCGCAGCGACTTCAGCAGTTCGCCGGGGCGCTGCAACGGAGACACGGGAATGGCGCGGAGAATGCGCGCGAACGGATGCACCATCGGATGCTCGTAGATATCTCTGTCCATCAGGAAACGGATGTGCCTGTCGGTGGATGCGGTGAGCAGCAGCGCGTCCGCAAACGACATGTGGTTCGCGACGAAAAGCGCGCCGCCGCGCTCGGGAATGTTGGCGCGGCCTTCGATGCGAATGCGGTACAGCGAATGCGTGGCCATCCACAGCACGAAGCGCAGCAGCGAGTCCGGCAGCAGCATCACGGCGAAGATCGTGGCCGCGAGCGTCAGGCCCGAGCCGACGAGAAAAACCATTGCGGGGCCCAGATGCAAGACGCTTGCGAGCAGATAGTAGGCCCCTCCCGAAAGTGCTATCCCGATGAACGAAACCACGCCTGCTGTAGCGAGCACCGCGCCTCTTCTCTCGATTTCCGGGCGATGCTGTATCAGCGCGTTCACTGGAACGGCGAAGAAGCCGCCGAAAAATCCGAGCAGCGCGAGCCGCACCATGACGGCTGTAAACGTCAGGTGGCTCGAAGCGAGCGTGATCGAAAATGCAGTCAGACCAATAGCGCCGAGAGGAATCAAGCCATATTCAATTTTTCCGCCGGACAAATATCCCGCCGCGACGCTGCCCACGCCGATGCCGATGGCCAACGCCGCCTGCAGATAAGTGTTGTGCGTGTCGCTGAGGTGAAGAACTTCCTTGCCGTACAGGAGAATGATCGGCTGGAGAAGCCCTGCGAGAAACCAGAAATATGTGTTGCCCAGCACCGCGAGCCACAGCACGTGGTCTTTCTTGATTTCGCGCATCTCTCGCCACACTTCGGTGACGAAATTTGCGTGGAACTTGCGGACGGGATTCGCCACCGGAACGCGCGAAATCCCCAGGCTCGTCAGTGTCCCGAATAGTGCCAGACCGATCAGAATCACGCCGGACCATTGCTGGCGTCCGCGAAAACCGTCGGACAAGTAACCTGCCGCGATCGTGCCGGTGATGATCGCCAAGAAAGTGCCCAGCTCGATGATCCCGTTGCCCCAGGATAAATCCTCCTCGGGGAGAATTTCCGGCAGCAGGCCGTACTTCGACGGCCCGAAAAGAGCCGCCTGTGTGCTCAGCAGGAAAATCGCAGCGAATTCGAGCGGCAGATTTTGCAGCGCCAATCCAGCGAGCGCAATAAATGTCGAACAGATTTCGAACAGCTTCGTGCCAATCGTCGCGGATCGCTTGCTGAAGCGGTCCGCCAAGTATCCGCCGGCCATCGAAAAGAGAATGAAGGGCAGCGCAAAGAGCACCAGCACGATGGGAACAAGATTATTTTTTTGGGCTTGGCTCAGCCCTAGGCCCAGGATCAGAAGGATGACGAGATTCTTGAGCGCGTTCTCGCTGAAGGCGCCCTGAAACTGCGTGATGATCAGCGACCAGAAGCCGGTACGCCAGTGGCGAGGAGTGCTGTGCTCGGACGAATGTAGTGTGTCGGCGGACATGGCTGGCCTCTGAGCGCGCCACGGCGAGAGCGCGCTCAGTTTGCCAATTCCAGCGGAGAAACAGAAGTTTTATTTCCGGAGTTGCGACGGCCAGAAAGGGCGAGCCGGGCGCGAGCAGTTCACCAAGAATGAAGTGAAACTAGCGAGCGGTGACCGCGGCAATGCGGCGATCCAGCGCGGCTGCCGCAAAGTAAGCGCATTGACTGGATTGATGCTCCACCCAACTGCGCGCGACCGATCCCAGCGGCATGGCGAGGAAACCGGTGAGCCGCACGGCGCGATAATAAACGGAAACGACGCGAAGGTCCCATTTGTCGTCGCCCGGATCCGGCGCCAGGCGCACCAGTCCAAGCAAACGATGAAACTGCGCTCCGGCGATCTCCGGAGACTGTATTCCGATGATCTCGCGCGTCGCGGTCGAGAGCTCAACCTGTGCATAAGTCGCGAGGATTGAGCGGCAGTAGGACATAAAGAACTCCCCGAGCGCCGCGCAAGAGAACATGAGCATGAGAGCTGGAATCATCATGTGTTGGGGGCCGTCACGCGAACCGTGGCGCGACGTCCTTCCTCCGGGAATTTGGTCAGTGTGTACGCCCAGGAACGGTGCCGCCAAGCGCCTATGCGCTGCGGCACGCTCCTGAGCTGCCACCAAACCCAATCTTTGTAATCAACGGGCGTCATAGTCATTTGGCCGATGCGTGAATGGAATGCAGCGTCACGCATCAGGCAAGAACGTGATTGCAACCGGAGGGCCGCTATGAATTTACGGAATCCGCGAAGCGGCGGGGCAGAGTACTAGAAATATTTTTCACTGTGCGGATGGATGTTGCGTCTTTGCCGTCGGTCGCAAGCGTCTGAAAAATTGCATAGTACTTTGCCGCGGAGCGCCCGGCACGGCAGATGTGCTCCGACGTGATACGCGCGTGCCGTTCCGGAGCAAACCGCGCAAAAGCTTCGTTCAGCACGAGCCTTTCTGCAGGCCATTGCGGCCACAAAACTCCTACACTTTGGGCCTGCAAACGTATTAGGATTGCCGGCTCGCAACTACTACTGGGCTTAGTATTCATGGAGGTTTTCGAAATGACAGCAATTCCGGCGCAGTGTGTTGCTGTTTGCGCTTGGCGTGGCCGTTTGCGGACTGTTTGGCGCCGGCACAGCGCAAGCGCAGACGCTGGACAAAAATTTGTGGTCCGGAATGAACTGGCGATCCATTGGTCCATTTCGCGGCGGGAGAGCCGAAGCCGTTGTAGGAATCCCCGGAAATCCCAACGTTTATTATTTCGGCGCGGTGAGCGGCGGCGTCTGGAAAAGCACGGACGCGGGCGTGAGCTGGAACCCGATCTTCGATCATCAAGACGTCGCTTCGATCGGCGCGATTGCCATCGACCCGCACGACTCGAACGTAATTTACGTTGGCACGGGTGAGCCATGCCTGCGCGGAAATATTTCCTTCGGCGACGGAATGTACAAATCAGTTGACGCCGGCGCCACGTGGACGCACATCGGGCTCGAGGATACCCGGCACATCTCGAAGGTGCTCATCGATCCCAACGACACCAACACGATTTTCGTCGCGGCCATTGGACATGCCTACGGGCCCAACGAGCAGCGAGGCGTGTTTCGTTCCACCGACGGCGGGAAGACCTGGGAGAAAGTCCTATATAAGGATGACAAGGCCGGCGCCGTGGACCTGGTTTTCGATCCGGCCAATCCGCACATTTTGTATGCCGCGCTTTATCAGGAGATTCGCACGCCGTGGGGTTTCACCAGCGGCGGCCCTGGAAGCGGAATCTACAAATCCATCGATGGCGGCTCGAAGTGGACGCAACTCACAGGAAACGGCTTGCCGGATGGAATTTACGGCCGCGTTGGCCTCGCCGTGGGCGCGGATTCCAGTCGCGTCTATGCGCTGATCGAGGCAAAGGCGGGCGGGCTGTATCGCTCCGACGATGGCGGGGAAAATTGGCAGCTCATCAACGGCGACCAGCGATTCCTCCAGCGCGCCTGGTATTACATGCACATTTTCGCGGATCCGAAGGCTACAGACACGCTTTACATCCTGAACACCGGAACATATCGCTCCACCGACGGCGGCGTGCACTTTTCGGCGATTCCGGCGCCGCACGGAGACGATCACGCGTTCTGGATTGACCGCACCGATCCGAATCGCTTGATGGAAGGGAACGACGGCGGCGCGACGATTTCTGTCGATGGCGGAAAGACCTGGAGCTCCGAGGACAATCAGCCCACCGCGCAGTTTTATCATGTGAGCGTCGACAGCCGATTTTTCTACTACGTCTACGGCGCGCAGCAAGACAATTCCACCGTGGCCATCGCCAGTCGCACGAACACCGGAGCAATCACCGACAAGGATTGGTATGACGTCGCCGGCGGCGAGAGCGGCTACATTGTCGCCGATCCAAAGGATCCGGACATTGTTTACGCCGGCGGAAACTGGGGAATCATCACGCGGCTCGACCGGCACACCGGGCAGGTGCAGGACGTCACCGTTTGGCCGGTGAACCCCAGCGGGTGGAGCGCCGGCGAATTGCCGCACCGCTTCCAATGGACTGCACCGATCGCCATTTCGCCGTTCGATTCCAACACGGTTTACATCGGGGGCGAAAAGCTTTTCAAAACGACCGACGCCGGAATGACGTGGACGGCGATCAGTCCCGACTTGACGCGCAACGACAAAAGCAAGCAAGCGCCGTCGGGCGGCCCGATCACCATCGATGAAACCAGCGTCGAATACTACGACACGATTTTTTCCGTCGCCGAATCTTCCGTCGAGCGCGGCTTGATTTGGGTGGGCAGCGACGACGGTTTGGTGCATATCACTCGCGACGGCGGAAAAACTTGGACGGACGTTACGCCGAAGGGCCTACCGGAGTGGTCGCGCATTGGCCTGATTGATCCTTCGCCGCATGCCGCAGGCACGGCGTATCTGGCCGCGGATCGCCATCGCCTCGACGATTTCCATCCCTATGTCTTCAAGACCACCGACTACGGAAAAACTTGGACGCAGATCACCGACGGATTGCCGCAAACGAATAGCTGGGTGCACGCCGTGCGCGTCGATCCGGCGCGCAAAGACCTGCTCTACTGCGGAACGGAGACGGGAATATTCGTGTCCACGGACGACGGCGCGCACTGGCAATCACTGGAATTGAATATGCCGGTCGTGCCGGTGACGGACATGGTGGTGAAAAACAATGACCTGGTGATTGCCACAAAAGGCCGCTCGTTCTGGATTCTGGACAGCCTTGCTCCGCTGCGCCAGGCCAATGCGGAAATTGCCAGCCATGATGTGCACCTCTATAAACCGGATCTTGCCTGGCGCACGCGCATTGGCGATTCGAATCCTCGCTACTTCGTTTGGTATGGCCAGGACGCTCCCGATGGCGCGGTGATTGACTATTACTTGAAGGCCGCGCCAAAGGACAACGCCAAAGTCACGCTGGAGATTCTCGACGCGCAAGGCAAAGCCGTCCGCAAATACACCAACGAGTCGCAGAAAAAGGACCAGCAGCCTGCGGAAGCGGGCGACGAATACCAGCCGCCCGTGGCCATTCCCGCAAAGGCCGGGATGAATCGCTTCGTTTGGGATTTGCGCTACGAAACGCCCACGCTGATCCCCGGCCAGGTGTGGGATAGCGCGGACATGCCGAAGGGCCCGCTGGCGCTGCCCGGAACGTATCAGGTACGTTTGACGGCGGCTGGGCAAACACTGACCGAGCCGCTCACGGTGAAGCTCGATCCTCGTGTGAAGGCCGCGCCGGAGGCATTGCAAAAGGAATTTGATCTGTCGCTCAAGATTCGCAATGAGATCACTTTGGCCGACGACACCGTAAACCAGATGACTTCGGTGCGCGATCAGATTGACGCGCTCAAGAAGCGCATCGCCTCAAATGCCCAGCAGAAGCCCATCGTCGATGCCGGAGACGCCATCGAGAAGAAGATGCAGCCCATCGATGATCAGCTTTGGCAAAGCAAGATGAAGGCCAGCGAGGAGGATCTTGAACTATCCGGATGAAATCAACGACCAATTGAAAGGCATCGCCGAGTTCATGGAGGGTTCGGACAATGCGCCGACCGCGGCGGATTACGCCGCCTATGCCGACCTGAGCGGCAAAGTCACAAAACTTGTGGCGCAGTGGACGGACATCAAGGCGAAAGATCTGCCTGCTCTCAACGAGCAGATTCGCCGCGCGAATATTCCTCCGATCGCGCCCACGGCGCCCAGCGATTCGCAGCAAGGCTCGAAATAGAAGCAGTCAGTTGCGGCGACTCAACGCGCGAGCATCTTAAGAATTACCTGCCTGGGGATGGTGGGTGCTGTGGCCCGGCTTGTGCGCATGCTGCAATGTCGCGTCAGAGGGCACGGCGGGGGCAACGGCGGAAGGCGCTTGCACGCCGCCGCTCTCCGGAGCCGGGCTCAGCGGTTTTGGCGCGAGCGGCGGCTGGTTGGAGCTGCCTGTCGAATAATGCAGATACAGCCGGCGCAATTCCGTTTCGGTCATTGCACCTTCGCGAATCCGCACGGCGTTCACCGCGCCGTTCTTGCCAGTCTTGATGATGGCCCAGACAGTGTCACCAGCCCTTAGGTCCTTGGGCGTCATCTTCTGCCCCTTTTCTCCCAGGTATACAGTTTGAGGGCTGAAGTTGGCGGCGACCGTCAATTGCGTCGGGCGCATCAGCACCACCTGATGGGTCTGCTGATCCACCGATGAAATCATGAAAAATTCCTCGCCCTTGGAATTGGCTTGCGCCCAGAGTGGAGCGGAAAGAGTCAACGCGAGCGAAAGCGCACCAGCCAGCGCGGCCAGCCGCGAAAACTGCAGACGGATAAGAATTTCATTCATCTCATTCATAGCGAAGAGCCTCTATAGGATCGAGTTGCGCAGCACGCCGCGCCGGGTAGTAACCGAAAAAAATCGCCCACGGCCGCCGAGAACACCGCGGCGACAAGAATGGACAACGGAGAAACAAGGGTCGCCCAATGAAACAAATCAGATACGGCGACTGAGCTGAAAACTCCAAGTACGATTCCGACCAGCCCGCCGAGAAGGCTCAGCACCATCGCCTCGCTCAAGAACTGCCGCTGCACATCGGATTCCGTCGCGCCAATCGCCATGCGCACGCCGATTTCGCGCGTCCGCTCCGTCACGCTCACCAGCATGATGTTCATGATCCCGATGCCGCCAACCAGCAAAGACACCGAAGCGATGCTCGCCAGCAAAACGGTCATCACGTTGCTCGCGTGCGTCTGCGCCTGCGTGAAGTCCGTCGGGCTGCGGATAATAAAATCGTCGTCTTCATTTGGCCGCAGATGATGGCGCTGCCGAAGAATGGCGGTAACCTGGTCCTCCGCCGGCTGAATGTCGTCGGCTGAATCCGCCGAGGCCATCATGAATTGAATCCAGCTAATGCCCGAGAGTTTTTTCTGCACCGTCGTGTAGGGCATTAGGATGACGTCATCTTCGTCTCCGCCGAATGGCGATTCGCCTTTAGGCGCCAGCACGCCAATCACGCGAAACGGCAGATTCGAAATGCGGATCGTTTTTCCCACCGGGTCGTCGCTCGGCGAAAAAAGGCTCTTCTCCACCGTCTGGCCAAGAAGGCAGACGTCCGAAGCGATCATCCATCGTCTATCGTCGAAAACATGCTGCCCGCGGCCAATGGCCAATGGCGGATCTTGATGTAATCGGGGTTCACGCCCTTGGCGCGCGTGAACCAATTGTTGGCGCCGTAGACGATCTGCGCGCTGTAACCCACGCTGGGCGACATCCACTTGATAAACGGCACTTGGCCAGAATAGCCTTGCCGTCCTCCGCCGTCAGCGATTTCGTCGCCTGGCTGCCCAGGTGCACGCCGCTGGTCTTGATGCTGCCGGCGGAAATGAAGATGATGTTGTCTCCAAGGCTGGCAATTTGTTCCTGCACCTGTTTGGCCGCGCCCTGGCCAATGGCCACTGTGCAGATCACCGCGCCCACGCCGATGACGATCCCCAACATGGTCAGAATCGTGCGCATTTTATTGCGCGCCAGGGCTCGTAGTGAAACGCGGATGACTTCTCCGATTTCCATCTTTACCTTATCTCCGCCCGCCCCCGCCGAAGGGAGAGTTCGGCTGGTTGGACCCAAGCATCTGCTCTCCCGTCAGGAGCGCGTCACCCTCGTGGATGTCTCCGTCGAGAACTTGCGTACTGGTGTAGTCGGTCAGGCCCGTTTTGATAGCGATAGGCATGGGCTTTTGGTTCGCGTCCAGCTTCCAGACGATCTGCCATCCGCCGAGATGCGAGACCGTCGCTTGCTGCGGGATGTTGTACTTTTGATAGAGCGCCTGAAGCTCCGGAGCCGGCATCTGCGGTGTGAAGGTCAGCGCGATATTTGGAACCATCAGCGCATTGTTCGCTTGGCCTGTGGGGACCACCACATAAGCCGTCTCGCCCGGCAGCAGTTTTCCCATCGGGATTTTCAAAATCGATGATCGTGTCGTAGGTCACGACGTTCTGCACCGTGAACGCATTCAGTCGAATCGCGCTCACCCGCCCATGGAACGTCTCCGTCGGATACGCGTCCACCTGGAAAGTTGCCGGCTGCCCCACGTGAATTTGTCCCGTGTCCGATTCGTCCGTAGCGGCATACACCTGCATGCGCGTCAGGTCCTGGGCAATCGTGAAAACGTTCGGCGCCTGCAACGAAGCGGCCACCGATTGGCCAACCGTCACGTTTCTGGCCACAACTGTGCCATCCACAGGCGAAACAATCGTACAGTACTCCAGATTTGTTTCCGCCATTTGCAGATTGCCCTGCGCGGATTCTACCTGGGCCTTGGCTTCCGCCAGTTGCGCCTTCGTCTGGTCCACTTGCGCTTCCGCCTGGACCACGGAAGCATTCGCGGCGGCAAAATTGGATTGCGTCTGGTCGTTCTGATCGTCGGAGATGACCCCCTGCTTCGTCAAGTCGCTGATGCGTCTCGCGTTGACCTTGGCATATTCCGCGGTGGCTTTGAGTTTGTCGACATTGGCCTGATCGGCCACGATGCTGGCCGCAGTATTCTCCACGTTGGCTATGGCGTTTGCCAGGTTCCCGCGTGCCGTAAGCACCTGCGCTTCATAGATGGTAGGGTCCAGTTGCGCAAGCACGTCGCCGGCATGAACTTTGGTGTTGAAGTCCGCGAAGACATATTGCACCGTGCCGGAGACGAAAGAACCCACCGGTACTGTTGTCAGCGGATTGATCGTGCCCGTCGCTTGCACCATGGCCGTCAGGTTGCCGCGCCGCACCGGCATGGTGATGTAGCGCACGTCTTTCGCGCGCCCTTTCATCACCGCCCCGACAGAAATCACTACAACGAGCGGCGAGTATCACCACCCAACTGAGACGTTTGTGCTTTCCGTACCACTCTCGAACGGGCATGGTTCGCTGTCTTCCTCGGTAGTTTTAGTCACACCTTACCGGCAGGTGCATCCTGGCGTGGGCGCTTCTGCGCAGCCTACCATTTGGACGCAGCACAGCGCCTGGGGGTTTCAATTTCTACCGCCGGAACTTCGCTCCAGGCCTGCTCCGTGCTACATTGACGCCCGGAATTTGGCGGATGGTTGATTGCCGGGAGGCGCAGTGGCCCATCGCGATTTGCGGGATTTTATCACCCAGCTCGAACGCAAAGGCGAGCTGAAGCGCATCAGCGCCGAAGTTGACCCCGTGCTTGAAATCACCGAGATTACCGACCGCGTCACCAAAGCCGGCGGTCCGGCCCTGCTTTTCGAGCGTCCCAAAGGCTCGCGCATCCCTCTCGTCATCAATCTGCTCGGCACCGAGCTGCGCATGAACCTCGCCCTGGGCGTTGACCGCCTCGATGAAGCCGCCGGCCGCGTCCGCGCGATTCTGGACATGCAAACTCCCCAGGGCTTCCTGGACAAACTGAAAATGCTGCCCAAACTGGCCGAACTCGGCTCGTTTTTCCCCAAGACCGTCAAATCCGGCCCGTGCAAAGAAGTCGTCCGCAAAGACAATTTCTCCCTCGCCGAGTTTCCGATTCTGAAGTGCTGGCCGCAGGACGGAGGCCGCTACATCACATGGCCGATGGTCATCACCAAGAACCCCGAAACGGGCAAGCGCAATGTGGGCTGTTATCGCATGCAGGTCTTCGACGAGCGGACCACCGGCATGCACTGGCAGACGCAAAAGCACGGCGCGGAGCACTTTCGAAGCGCGCGCGCGCGTGACGGCGGCGGAAGAATGGAAGTCGCCGTCGCCATCGGCTCGGACCCTGCAACAGCATTAGCGGGCATCCTGCCCGTCCCGCCGGACCTCGACGAGTTCATGTTTTCCGGCTTCCTGCGCAAGCGACGCGGTCGAGACTGGTCGCTTGCGAAACCGTCGACCTGGAGGTTCCCGCAAACGCCGAAATCGTCCTGGAGGGTTACGTAGATCTGGGCGAGCTGCGAACCGAGGGGCCATTCGGCGACCATACTGGTTTTTACTCCCTCGAGGGCGAGTACCCCGTCTTTCACGTGACCTGCCTCACCCATCGCAAGGAGCCGCTCTACCTCACAACCATTGTCGGCCGCCCGCCGCAGGAAGATTTTTTCATGGGCCATGCCATCGAGCGGATTTTCCTTCCGGTGATGAAAATGCAGTTTCCGGAGATTGTCGACGTAGCCATGCCAGCCGAGGGAATTTTTCAAAACCTGATGATCGTAGCCATTCGCAAATCGTATCCGGGGCATGCTCGGAAGGTTATGAACGCGATCTGGTCGCTCGGACAGGCGATGTTTACGAAAGTCGTGATCGTCGTGGATCACGACGTCGATGTTCAGAACGCCAGTGAAGTAGTTTGGAAATCCCTGTGCGCCATCGACCCTCAGCGCGATATCGAATTTGTCCTTGGCCCCGTTGACACGCTCGAGCACGCCTCCCGCCTGCAGGATTTCGGTTCGAAGATGGGCGTGGATGCCACGCGAAAATGGCCTTCCGAGGGTTTCGCGCGCCGCTGGCCAGATGAAATTCGCATCGACGCGGCCACGAAAGCCCGCGTCGACGCCCTGTGGAAAACTCTGGGCATTGATCTTCCTCGTCCGAAGTAACAGCAGTTCCTGTCCGTGCGAACAGGTTTCCCTTTCGCACGCCTCGCGGCAATCGCTGTGGACTTACGTTCCCACCTACTTTCTAATCTCAATGTGCCGAGCGTCCAAAGCCATTACCAACTGAACACCGGGGATGGCAGCGGCGTTGACACTGAAACAGGTCGAGTGACATAACGGTATAGAACTACTGGTAAGGGTACTACTCGTAGGAAAGACCGGGGTGGGTCGCTAGTTCGACGGGGTGGTCGTAGCTGGCGACGGTGGATTTCAAAAAACAACCCAAATGCACGGGCCCAGTGGCGAATTTCGGCCCAACTCCCGTGTGAGCCACGGCAGTTAGCGAGGACGACGCGATGTTTGGCAAGAAATCGAAGGCGCTCATCGGCTTGGACATCGGATCGAGCTCCGTTAAGGCAGTCGAGCTCAAAAAGACGAGAGAAGGCTACGAGCTCGTCAGCTTTGGAGTCGAGCCGCTGGCCCAGGACACTGTGGTGGACGGCGCCATCATGGACGCTCCCGCAGTTGCCGAGCGCATCAGCTCCATCTTCGACACGCAGAAAATCAAGCTCAAAGACGTCGCCACTTCAGTTTCGGGGCATTCGGTCATCGTCAAGCGCGTCCCGATGCCAGTGATGGGCGAGGACGAACTGTTCGATCGTATACAGGCCGAAGCCAGCCAGCACATTCCCTTCGATATCGCCGACGTCAACTTGAGCCATCAGCTCCTTGAGACCACCGACAGCCAGATGGACGTTCTGCTCGTCGCGGTAAAGAAAGACAAAATCCTGAATCACACCAACGTCCTGGCACAGGCCGGGAAGACCCCCGTGGTTGTCGATATTGATGCCTTCGCCCTCGAAAACTGCTTTGAGGTGAATTACGACCCTGATCCGGCGCAAGTTGTGGCCCTCCTCAATATCGGCGCGAGCGTCATGAATATCAATATCGTCCGTGGCTGGACCCCTCTGTTTACGCGCGACGTTTCGGTTGGCGGCAACCAGTATACGGACGCGCTGCAAAAGGAACTTGACCTGAACTTCGACGATGCCGAGCGCCTGAAAATGGGCGGCACTCTCCCCGGAGTCACCGAAGAGCAGCGCACCTCGATTCTCCGGTCGGTATCGGACATTCTGATTCTCGAAATTCAGAAGACCTTTGACTTCTTCCGCGCCACCGCGAGCGGCGAAAACATTCGCCGCATCGTCGTCGCTGGCGGCACGGCCCGCGTCCCGGGGCTGCTTGACTTGCTTCGCGAAGAGTTCGGCATGCCGGTGGAGGAGCTGTATCCCTTCCGGAAGATTTCCGTCAACCCTGGTAAGCACGACGAAGAGCGAATTCGCGAAATGGCGCCACGTCTGGCGATTGCCGTTGGCTTGGCGCTAAGGAGTTTCGACACACCATGATACGGATCAACCTCCTTGGCCAGGATAGGCCGAAGACCAGCCGTGGTCCCACGATTCCGTTGGAATCATCGCTGCGGCTGATTCTTTTTGTGGCCTCGCTCTTGGTGGCGTTTGTGGTGCTGTTTGCCATGTACCATCAGAAGCAAACCGAGCTTGCAGGGATTGAAAGTCACATCAGCAGCCTGCAGTCGGAGCTCGTGCGCCTGCAGCAAGTCAAAGCCGACGTGCAGCAGTACGAGCAGCAGAAAACCATCCTGCAGCAGCGCATTGACGTCATCGAAACGCTGCAAACGAACCGTGCCGGCGGGCAGCAATTGCTTGAAATGGTCGCCGCCACCGTCGAACATTCCGACGCGCTCTGGCTCACCTCGCTGACGCGCACCGGCGATTCACTTGACCTTGCCGGCGAAGCGGCTTCGATCAATGCCATCGCGAATTTCCTGACGCAAATGAAGCGTTCCGGGTATTTCGGCAGCATCGAAATGAAACAAGCGGCTGAGAACGACATCGTCAAGGGTGCGCAGACCTACGGATTCACGATGACTGCGCAAATCTCGCCCGCAAAGCCAGCGAATGTCAGTGGGACCGAAACAGCCCCACCGGCACGGCCGGGAAAGAGCTAGGGAGGCGCAATGGCAACCTCGTTTCGTGAAATGTCGTGGCCCGTACAGGCACTGGCGTTTCTATTCCTAGCGATAGTGCTGGTGCTCGCGGGCCTGTACTTGCCCATGTCTCCCGTGGCCACCGAACGCGTCAGCGTCGACGAAGCCAATGGGCGCCTAAATACGCTTGAAAAGCAAGTGCAGCCGCTGCGCGTATTTCAGCAACGGCGCGTTGAGCTGCAGAGCGAAATGGAAGCCCTGCAGAAACAGCTGGCGACGCTTCAAGCCATTGTTCCGGAAGATAAGGAAGTCGACCAATTCATCGTCATGGTGCAGGGCGCGGCATCCGGCTCAGGAGTGTTCATCCGGAAGCTTGAGACCGAGCCTATCGTGCCGCGTGAATATCACTCGGAAATGCCTTTCAAAATCACCGCGGACGGCCCGTACTACTCGGTCCTCGACTTCTTCACCCGTCTGGGACGCCTTTCGCGAATCATCAACGTGGGCGATATCAAGCTGACAGAAGTCAAGCCAGGGGATAACTCCAGCTCGCAGTTTCGCATGGCGCCGGGAACCACTGTTTCCGGCGAATTCACAATCACGACTTTCTTTACCTCACCCGCCGCTGCTCCGGCACCCGTAAACACCGCTGCAAGAACGGTGAGGCGTTAGCGACATGGGGCGCAGAACGATGAACGACCTGAAAATTTTCGCAAGGCTTCTAGCTCTAGCGGTGCTGATGTTCTGGTGCGTGGCTTCTGTGGGAGCGGCACAGCAGCAAAAGCCGAAGCCGCCGCAGGAACCCATCCCGGCAACCGCAGGAGCGGTTCACGTGCATCATACGGGCAGAAAAGTGGGAATGGTGCGACCGAGACCCGCTAAACGAGTTCCTCCGCAGCGTCTTGCTGCGAAAAAGCCCGTCGAGGCGCCACCCGTGGTGGCAGTGCCGGCCGTTCCGACTGCCGCCGCTCTTGCCGCTCAGACGCCCGCGCTTCCGCAAACTGGGCATGGACGAGATCCGTTCGCGGCCCTTATACGCGCTTCCGACCCGAGCGACAGCCATACCAATCTGCCTCCGGGGATTGCTGGTTTGCAGGTAGCTACCGTGAGACTCGAGGGCATGGTCAAAACCTCGGACGGCATCGTTGCCGTAGTGGCAAATCCGCAGGACAGTGTCTATTTCCTCCACGACGGCGATCATATTTACGACGGTGTGGTGGAAAAGATTGGTATCGACGACGTTACATTCCGGCAGGAAAGCAAAGATGCGTTTGGCCGCACAGTTGACCGCGATGTGGCCAAGCGTCTCTATCCGATCGCAGGAGATGAGCAATGAGCAAGATTTGGTGGCCGTTTGGGCTTGTCTGCCTCGTGGCAGCTAGCCTGCTGATCATCACGAGCGCGGTCCAGGCGGATTCCGAGCCCTCGGTTCGGGTCACGTCTGCGGTCGGACAAGGAGTTGTCCGCCTCAATGCGAAGGCGAACGGCCCGTTCGATTATGTGATCCACCACCCGAGCGCGGATCTCTATTACATCGATCTGACGGGCGTGTCTGCTTCCTCCACAGCCGCGGCCCAGGTGCTCGGCACGGACATCGTTCGCAGTTACCGGCTGGAGCAGTACCAGTCCGGCGAAACCACGGTCTCGCGCCTCGAGCTCCTCTTGGGTGACGGCGCCACTCCGAAAATCACTCGCGAAGGGCGCGACGGTTTGCAAATCGTCGTGTCCAAGCAAAATGTTATCGATGCTGGCTCCGAATCTGCGGGCGAGCCTCAAATTGTGAACGCGGCGCTGCGCGCGCCCGCTCCGGCCAACGCCGTCATCCGGCAAATTTCCGTCGCCAAAGACGGAGAAGTTCCCGAAGTGCTGGTCCTCGGATCCGGCTCCATGAACTACCAGGAGCTGCGTTTGAGCAACCCGCCGCGCCTGGTCCTCGACTTCAATAGCGAGCGCATGTCCGCATCGAAGAAAGTCACAAGCGATGTGGAACCGATTCGCGATGTTCGCGCGGCACAGTATTCGCCTCAAGTTGCGCGTGTGGTCATCGATCTTTCCAAGGATTCGTCTTATAGCGTGAAACACGTTGACGGCGGCGTCGCTGTAGCGTTCTCTTCCTCTGCTGCGGCAAGCACCGATGCGCCATCGGCGTCGTCCTCGAGCTCGCCTGCGGCTTCCGATGCGACTCCGGCGTCTCAGCCGCTGGCGGCCGCTTCCCAAGTGCCATCCGCTTCCACCGAGACAATCGCGGCAAACCAATCGCAGGCGGCCCAGCCCTCAACTCCTCCTGCGAATACGGAGAACGCTGCGGACTCACAATCATCCGCAACCTCCCCCAAGACCACCGCGCCAGTGTCTGCGACTCCCGTCCAGGATTCGCCGAAGCCTGAGGGATTCAGTTCTGCGGTTGCGGATCAATCAACAACGCAATCTTCCAAGCCGGCAACCACGCCGGCATCAACGCCCGAAGCTCCTGCGGTGACGTCTCCGGTGCCGGCACAGGCCGCCGCCGCTGATCCGCCGGCGCAGAGCAGCCAGACCACACAATCTACATCTTCCCCAGAGTCCTCTACCCAGGCGGCACCGCCCGTGCAGACCGCGCCGGCAGTTATGCCAGCAGCCGCGCCGGCAAATGCAGGTCCCGTGGCAGTGATTACTCAGGACCAATCAAACGCCAAGTACTCAGGGGCGCCGATCTCGGTAAATCTCAAAAACGTGGATTTGCAAGATTTCTTCCGCCTGATTCATGAAATCAGCGGCCTGAACGTCGTTGTGGACCCCAGCGTCAAGGGCACTCTAACGCTCGTTCTTGATAATGTGCCGTGGGACCAGGCGCTGGACATCGTCCTGAAAAATAACGACCTCGACAAGGAATTGGACGGCAATGTCCTGCGCATCGCCACCAAGGAAACCATGAAGAAAGAGGCCGACGAAGCCAAGGACTTGGCCAAGGCGCAGATCGAAGCCGCCGACGTGATCACCACCACGCGCGTGCTCAACTACGCCAAGGCCAGCGACCTCACGGACACCATCAAGAAGTTCCTTTCGTCCCGGGGCGATGTCTTGGCCGATCCTCGCACCAACACTTTGATCATCAGTGACATTCCGACCGTCATTCCGGTTATCGATAACCTGATTCGCGAGCTCGATAAGAGAACCCAGCAAGTGGAAATCGAGGCTCGCGTTGTGGCTGCCAATCGCACCTTCTCGCGCGAACTTGGGATCGCAGTTTGCGTTTGCGGGTTCCGCCAACAACGGAAAGAATCTCTTTGGCGGCACTCAGGCCGTGGGAACCAGCCCCATCAGCCGGTTTGTTCCCCCACTGCCCGCGCCTCCCGTTATTGTGGGAACCACCGCGCCAACGACGACCACTCCGACGGCCGTGAATATGCCGCTCGTGACCAATCTCGCCACGAACGTGCCCACCAGCGGGGTCTCGTATGCGTTTTCCTCGGCGAACTTTGCTCTTGATTACATTATTTCGGCTGCGGAATCGAAGGGTGTTGGCAAGCTGCTTTCCGCTCCGAAGGAAGTTACCCAGAATAACGAGCAGGCCACCATCAAGCAGGGAACCAAGATTCCGATTCAGACCGTCATCAACAACACCATTTCCGTGCAGTTCGTGGACGCCGTGCTGGAACTCCAGGTGGCGCGGCCGTGCCGACCAGCGGCATCTCCTATGCGTTCTCCTCGGCGAACTTTGCTCTCGATTACATTATTTCCGCTGCGGAATCGAAGGGCGTCGGCAAACTGCTCTCTGCTCCCAAGGAAGTTACCCAGAATAACGAGCAGGCCACCATCAAGCAGGGAACCAAGATTCCGATTCAGACGGTCATCAACAACACCATTTCCGTGCAGTTCGTGGACGCCGTGCTGGAACTCCAGGTGACTCCGCAGATCACTGACCAAGGCACCATTTTCTTGAACATTCACGTGGAGAACACCCAGATCGATCCGTCGATTCCGCGAATTCAGGGTATCCCGGCTCTCGATACCCAGGCACAGGATACTCGTGTTCTCGTCAACGACGGACAGACCATCATGATTGGCGGCATCATCGTCTCCAATCAGCAGACCAGCATCAACGAAGTTCCCTTTGTCGGCAGCATTCCGATCGTCGGCCAGCTCTTCCGTCACACGACCATCAGCACCAGTTCTCAGGAACTGCTGTTCTTTATCACCCCCCGCATCCTTCCCATGTAAGACGGCCACGCAAAATGGCCAGTAGAATGGGAAGATGACGAAGGGCAAGACGCGAACAGCATCGACGCAATCCAAACAGGCGGGCCAGCCAGCACCGGCGGCCCGCCTTTCTCTTTTGCGCCAAGAAATGGAAGCGGAGCGCCTCGACGCCTTCGTCGTTTCCCATCCTCCGAATGTCTTCTACTTGTCCGGCTTCACAGGCAGCGCCGCTGTGCTGGTCGTCGCGTACGCCGGCGCCACTCTCTTCACCGACCCGCGCTACACGGTGCAAGCGAGCGAGGAAGTCACCAGCGCGCGCGTCGAGACTACTCGCGGCGCTCTAATGGCTGCCGCAGCGGAGCATCTTACCCGCCGCCGCTTGCGTCGCGTCCTCCAGATAGGTTTTGAAGCCGCGCGACTCACCGTCGCGCAAAAATCCCTGCTCGACAAGGCCGCCGGCGCGCGCGTCCGCTGGATCCCCTGGGATGGAAGGATCGAAGCGGCCCGGGCCGTGAAGGACATCGGCGAATTGGGCGTCATGCGCGAAGCCGCAAAGATCGCCTGCTCGTCATGGCAGGAGATTCTTCCCTTGGTTAAGCCAGGCATTCTCGAAACCGAGCTCGCCGCGGAACTAGAGTTCCGCATGCGCCGAAAAGGGGCCACCGGTCCGGCCTTCGATACCATCATCGCCTCCGGACCACGTGGCGCATTGCCCCATGCGCACGCCAGCCCGCGCGCCTTGGGGAAAAACGAGTTGGTCGTGTTTGACCTCGGTGCTATACTCCGCGGATATTCAAGTGATTTGACGCGCACCGTTTTTGTAGGACGCGCCCCTGCGGAGATCCGGCGCTGGTATAGCGCGGTGCTTGAGGCGCAGCAGGCGGCGCGGGACGTCCTGCGGCCCGGCGTCAGCGCGCAACAAGTGGACGCCGCGGCGCGACAATCCCTCCAACGGGCTGGCTTGGGCAAGCAATTTGTCCATAGCACGGGGCACGGACTTGGCCTGGAGGTTCACGAAATGCCACGGCTGGCTCGCGGCGAAAAGTGGCTTCTCCGCGCCGGAGTGGTGGTAACCATCGAGCCCGGCGTATACGTCCAAGGCAAAGGCGGCATTCGCATTGAAGATGACGCCCTGGTGACGCAAGACGGGGCCGAATATCTGACCGACGCTAATCGGGAGCTGATCGAACTCGGATGAAGGCCAAAAGCAAGAAGGCCGGTTCAGACCGCAAGCGCAGTTCCGGGCCCGACCTGGGCGCAATTTCTGAAATCCTCGCCTTCATGGAGCAGCACACTCTCGAGGAGTTTGAATATCAGAATGGCGACATGCACGTGCGTCTGCGCAAAGCGTCGGCGCTCGGCGGTTATCCCTTCCGGCCGCAGCAGTCTGCTCCCGAAATGTTTGTTGCCGCGCCGCCGCCCGCGATGAATTCCTCGCCGGCCGCCGCGCCTCAGTCTCCCGCGGAATCCAGCGCCGATCTTCACGTCATCAAGTCTCCCATCGTAGGCACCTTCTATTCCGCTCCGAGTCCCGGCGCCAATTCTTTCGTGCGCGTAGGCGACCACGTCAATGCGGCCCAGGTCTTGTGCATCATCGAAGCCATGAAACTGATGAACGAAATCGAAGCGGATGTGGCCGGCGAGGTGATGCGCATATTCGTGGAGAACGGCCAGCCGGTGGAGTATGGCGAGCCTTTGTTCGCGATTCATCCTAGCCGGAAGCAGTAACTGGGGCTTGGGAAGCTCACCCTGCAAAAAATGTTTCGCAAAATCCTGATCGCGAACCGCGGTGAAATCGCATTGCGCGTCCTGTGCGCTTGCCAGGAGCTCGGAATTCGCACCGTGGCCGTGTATTCCGAGGCGGATCGCAATTCGCTTCATGTGCGCTTCGCGGATGAGTCCGTTTGCATTGGCCCGGCGCGCTCCTCGGAAAGTTACCTGAACATTCCCCATGTCATCAGCGCCGCTGAGATTACCGACGTCGATGCCATTCATCCCGGCTACGGATTCCTTTCCGAGAACGCCAACTTTGCCGAGGTCTGCGAGGCTTCCCACATCACTTTTATCGGGCCCTCCCCTGAGGTCATTCGCATGATGGGCGAAAAAGACCGCGCGCGCCGCGAGCTCTCCGCTGTGGGCCTTCCGATTATTCCGGGCAGTCCGGGAGTCGTGCCCGACGAGGACACCGCGCTCAAGCTTGCCTCCGAAATTGGCTATCCCGTGCTCATCAAAGCCGCGGAAGGCGGCGGCGGCCGCGGCATGCGCGTCGTTCACAAGAAAGAAGAGCTGCTCTCCTCCTTTCAGACCGCCCGCCATGAATCCCAGCAAGCCTTCGGCAGCCCCAACGTCTATCTCGAGAAACTCATTGAGCGCCCCCGCCACATTGAATTCCAGATCATCGGCGACCGCCACGGCAACGTCATCCATCTGCGCGAGCGCGAATGCTCCATCCAGCGCCGCCACCAGAAAATCATCGAGGAGTCGCCTTCGCCCGCGCTCGACGCCAAGACGCGCGACCAAATGGGCGACCGCGTCGCCAAGGCATTGGCCAAAATTGGCTATTCCAACGCAGGCACCGTGGAATTCTTGCGCGACGAAGCCTCGAAAGACTTATATTTCATCGAAGTGAACGCGCGCATCCAAGTCGAGCATCCCGTAACCGAGATGGTCTCGGGCGTCGATCTCGTCAAAGCGCAAATCCGCCTCGCCGCTGGCGAAAAGCTCGCCGACGTTGTCGGCAAGCCACAATTCCGCGGCCACGCCATCGAGTGCCGCATCAACGCCGAGGATCCCGAAACGTTCGCTCCGTCCGCCGGACGCATCACCGCATTTCGCGTTCCCGGCGGCCCCGGCATTCGCGTCGACACGGCCGTCTATTCCGAAGCGGTCGTGCCGCCGTACTACGATTCGCTGGTCGCCAAGCTGATCGCCTTTGGCGATGATCGCGCCGAAGCCATCGCGCGCATGGCTCGCGCTCTCGACCAATTTGTAGTGGAAGGCATCAAGACCTCCATTCCACTACACAAGAAAATTCTCGACGATCCCGATTTCATCGCGGGCAAGCTCGACACTCATTTCTTGGATCGCTACGAAACCGTCGCGGCCAAATAGGCCCTGAACAGGAGCCCGAATAGGAGAAAGACGACCCTTGTTTCCGTCACTCTATGCAGTCCTCGATCAGCATCTGATGAAAACGCCGGTGGTGAAGTGCGCGAAGGACCTCGTTGCGGCCGGCGTCGAGCTGATCCAGTATCGCGCCAAGGATTTGTCGCCTCGCGCCTATTTTGCGGCGTGCTCCAGTCTGGCCGAGGCTCTCGCCAGCGGCAACGCGCGCCTCGGCATCCGTCTCATTATCAATGACCGTCCCGATATCGCCGCGATGGTCGGTGCCGGCGGCGTCCACGTGGGCCAGGACGATTTAGCGCCCGGCGACGCGCGCAAGATTTGCGGCTCCGGCCGCTGGGTCGGAGTTTCCACGCACAATCTCGACCAGGTGCGCGCGGCAGACAAAACCTCGGCTGATTACATCGCCCTTGGCCCCATTTTCTCCACCTCCACCAAGAAGAAACCGGATCCCGTTGTCGGCACGTCTCTTATCCGCGAGGCCCGCAAGCTGACGCAAAAGCCGCTCGTCGCCATCGGCGGCATCACCCTCGACCGCGCGCCCGAAGTGTATGCCGCGGGCGCGAATTCCATCGCCGTGATTCGCGATCTTCTCGAAGCGCGCGACCCTGCCGCTCGTGCGCAGGAATTTCTCGCCATTGCGGCAAAAGCCGGAGCCGCGTCTCATCCGCAAAATCACTCCGCGCCCGAGGGGGCGCGATAATGGCTGAACGAATCGCCGTCCAGATCGCAATTTATATCGTCATATCCGTCTTTTTAGAGATACAGTTACTGCGCTATAAGCCGCAAAACACTTCGCCGGGGCTGATCATCGCGCTGCTTGGCATCCCGGTCTGTCTTTTGTGTAGCATTTTTTCCGGCAATCGAACGGAACGGACAAACGCGTAACGCGGTCAACGGAGGAAACGGATGGCCAGCCAACTCTTAGCCAAGAAGCCGCTAACCACCATCATGGCGGAAGCGTCCGACACAAGCGAACACGCCCTGCGGCGCTCGCTCGGGCCGATAAACCTCATCACTCTCGGCATCGGAGCCATCATCGGCACCGGCATTTTCACGCTGACCGGCGTTGCCGCCGCCATGTACGCGGGTCCGGCGGTTGTGCTTTCCTTCGTCGTCGCTGGCGTCGGTTGCGTCTTCGCGGGCCTTTGTTACGCGGAATTCGCTTCCATGATTCCCATCGCTGGCAGCGCCTACACGTACGGCTACGCCACGCTGGGCGAAGTCGTCGCCTGGATCATCGGCTGGGCGCTCGTCCTCGAATATGCCTTCGGCGCCGCCACCGTCGCCGTCGGCTTGAGCGGCTACGTCAGCAGCCTCGTCGGCTTCTTCGGCGTGAAACTCCCATTCAACCCCACGCCCGCGCGTTTCTTTCTCTCTGTTTGGATATGCGCTGTCTGCCAAGGTGGACATCTTCGCCTTGGCCGCCATCATCATCGTCACCACCATCCTCGTCATCGGCGTGAGGGAGTCCGCCAACTTCAATAGCGCTGCCGTGATGATCAAAGTTTCTGTCGTGCTCATCTTCATCGGCCTCGCCATCACCTATGCCTCCGCAAATTGGTCTCACATGGTGGCCAACTGGCATCCCTTCATTCCGAAGAATCTCGGCCATTTTGGCCAATTCGGACTCTCCGGCATCATGCGTGGCGCCGGCCTGGTCTTTTTTGCCTACATCGGATTCGACGCTGTCTCCACTGCCGCGCAGGAATCCAGAAATCCTCAGAAAGACATGCCCTTTGGCATTCTCGGCTCGCTCATCATCTGCACTGTCCTGTACATCCTTGTCTCCGGGCTTCTCACCGGCATAAAGAACTACACCACGCTAATGACTCCCGCCCCGGTTGCCGACGGCGCCGCTGCCATCGGCGTCCACTGGGGCATCCTGGTCATCGACATCGGCGCCATTGCTGGCCTCGCCTCCGTCATGCTCGTCATGCTCCTCGGCCAGTCCCGCGTCCTCTACACCATGTCCCATGACGGTCTCCTTCCCCCATGGGTGGGCAGAATCCACCCGCGTTTTCGTACGCCCTACCTCACTTCGATTGCCGTGGGTATCTTCGTAGCGTTTCTCGCCGCGTTCTTCCCCATCGCGTTCTTGGGCAAACTCGTCAGCCTCGGCACGCTCCTGGCCTTCACCATCGTCTGCCTGGGCGTCTGGATCATGCGCGTCAAGCGGCCCGATGTGCCCCGTCCATTCCGCACTCCGATGGTTCCTCTCGTCCCGATCCTCGGCATGCTCGTTTCGCTGGCGCTGATGCTTTCGCTCGATTTGCCGGCGTGGATCGGCTTCGGCTCGTGGATGGTCTTCGGTTTAATTATTTATTTCAGTTACAGCCGCAGACACAGCACCGTCCAGCTCGACATCGCCCGCGCCGCCGCTCGCCCGTCCGTCCGCTGATGCAGTAGAGGTCGGCTCCGTTTTTGCGCCGTCATCCTGAGGCGCGGACTCTCTTGCCGCGACGAAGGACCTCGCCTTTTCTAGCCACACGCCACTAGTCACTCGCCACTGTTTTGTCATATTGTCTTTCCGTGCTCTCCCTTCACCGTTTCCGCGCTTTCCTGCGAACCACCTCGCATCTCGACCGTGCCGCCACCGCCGTACTGCTCTTCTGCATTTTGGCGTGGATCACCCCGCTCGGCCGCTACCTCTCGTTCCTGAAGGGCTGGCTGGTAATTCTGTTTCTGGTTGCCTTTGGCGTCATTCTCGTTCGCTTCGCGCGATGGGTTCGCAGGCGCCTGCTTTGGGGCCTGCGCAACCGCCTCGTGGTCGCCTACATTTTCATTGCGGTCGTGCCCGTCGTGCTTCTGCTCACCATGGCTGGCGGTTTCGCCTACTTGCTCTACTTCCAGCTCGGCGCGCATCTGCTGAACGACGACCTGAACGAGCGCATCGCCTCCACAGCTAGCGTCGCCGACACGCTCGCCCGCACGCTTCAGAGCGAACAGGCCAGCAGGACATCGACAACCTTGTCCGACGTGCTCGCCGGCCCGGGCGCCTCGTCTCTTCTTGCCAGCGCGCGCCAATCCCTGCCCGGCCTCGAAGTGCACATTCCCTCCACCGAGACCGCTGTTGCTAACAAGGCGCGTCCCCCAAAGAATTTCTCTGGCCTGGCGCAATCGGCTGGGAAACTTTGGATCGAGGCCGTAGTCCCCGGCCATTTCGCCTCCGGCCCCCGCTCCGAACTTCGTTCCGAACCCCAATCGGAAGAAGGCGAACTTCTTGTCCGCGTTCCCGTGACCACGCTGCTCCTTCAAGGCCTCGCTCCGGACCTCGGCCCCGTCCAACTCACGATCTTTCGCCCCGCTACTCCATCCGACCAGCCCGGGGAAATTTTCCCATTCAACAACAATCAACGCCTGGTTCGCGCCGGCCAGATTTCGAGCGTCCGCCCGCTGCCTTCCAAACATGGTTGGTACGATTTCGAGATTTCCGGCGGGTCAACTCTTGACGCAGTTCTCGTTGAGAATGACCAGCCCACCACAATCACCGTTCCCGTCGTCGCTGCCTTTTCCATGCGGCCCTGGCACTTGAACCATCGCCTTTTCTCGTCGCTCGGCGCGGTCGGCGATCCGCTCATCATTGCGCTGATTCTTATCGGCATTTTTTTCTGTGCTCTCGAAATTGCCGCGCTCGTCACCGGCATCGTCCTCACGCGCACCATCACTATTGCCGTCGACGACCTCTACGAAGCCACTCGCCACGTCCGCCAAGGCGATTTTCGCCACCGCATTTACGTCCGCAACCGCGACCAACTCGGCGTCCTTGCCGAATCCTTCAACGCCATGACCGGCTCCATCGTCGAGCTCATCGAAGAGCAGCGCATCCGCCATCGCCTCGAAAACGAGCTCTCCATCGCCCGCGAAGTGCAAACCCAGCTTTTCCCCCACGACCTCCCGTCGCTCCCCGGCCTCGAGCTTGCCGCCGTCTGCCGCGCCGCCCGCGTCGTTTCCGGCGACTACTACGATTTCCTGAAGCTCGGCGACTCCGGCCTCGGCCTGGCCATCGCCGACATCAGCGGCAAGGGAATTTCCGCCGCTCTTCTGATGGCCAGCTTGCAAGCCGCCCTGCGCGGCCAGGCCATCCTCGACGGCCATCGCACCACCTCGCAGGTCGTCGAAATTCTCAATCGCCATCTTTTTCTGAACACTTCCGACGACCGCTACGCCACTCTCTTCTACGCCGAATACGACGCCCCCTCGCGCACTCTTCGCTACACCAACGCCGGCCATTGCGCGCCCTTTTTCGTCTCCGGTACAAACGTGAAAAAACTCGACGAAGGCGGCACCGTCGTCGGCCTATTCGATCACGCCGACTACTCGCAAGGAGTCATTCACGCTGACCCTGGCGCCTTGTTGGTGGCCTTCAGCGACGGTTTGCTCGAGCCTGAAAATGTCTACGGCGAAGAATTCGGCACCGCGCGTCTTGTCAGCGAAGTGCTTCGCTTGCGCGACAATCCCGCCGAACGCCTCGCCGAGGGCTTGCTCTCCTCCGTCGAGCAGTGGGCCGGCACTCCCGAGCAAGCCGACGACATGACCGTCATCGTCGCCCGCTTCCGCTGATCCCCGCGCTTGCCCGGCCTCCTGTAGCTCATGTCCCGTTTGCGCCGCTCTTGCGCAAACTGACATGAGGATTTCGTGGCACACGCTTTAGTCTTGCGCCTTTGCCGTGGCATTTGTAGGGGCGGCTTTACGCCGCCCGCGTTTTCGCTCGCCCGCATCCCGGACCGCTCCACAACGTGCAACAAAAAGGTTGCATATTCCTCTGGCTCGCGCTAATCTGCAACCTGGAGGTTGCGCAATATGCCCAACACAAGCGACCGCATCGAGAAGCGCATCGAACTCAACGCCCCCGTTTCCCGCGTCTGGCATGCCCTCACCGACTACCGCGAATTTGGCGAATGGTTCCGCGTCAAACTCGACGGCCCCTTCGTGCCCGGCCAGGTCTCCCGCGGCCATATCACCCATCCCGGCTACGAGCACGTCAAATGGGAGGCGGTCGTGCAGAAAATGGAGCCCGAGCGCCTCTTTTCCTTCACCTGGCATCCGTATGCCATCGACCCCAAGATGGATTATTCGCAGGAGCCATCCACGCTCGTCGAATTCCGCCTCGAGAAAACTGCGACCGGCACCCTGCTTCTGCTCACCGAGTCCGGCTTCGACAAGGTCCCCGCTGCCCGGCGCCTGGAAGCATTTCGCATGAACGATGGCGGCTGGACGGCACAAATGAAGAATATCGAGAGCTATGTCGCGCAGAAACCGTAACCGCGTCGCCGTCAAACGCCGCGGTCACGCACCCGTTTTTGCCGCGCTGGGCGACGAGACACGGCTACTGCTCGTCGCCCAGCTCTGCCGGGGAGAGCCGCGTTCGATCTCCCAGCTCACCGTGGGCTCCCGGCTCACTCGCCAGGCCATCACCAAGCACCTTCGCGTCCTGCAAACTGCCGGAGTCGTGCGCACCTTCCGCTCCGGCCGCGAAAGCCTTTTCAAATTCCACCCGCAGCCTATCGACGAACTCAGAGACTATCTCGATCTCGTCTCCGCGCAGTGGGATCAAGCGTTGTCCAGATTGAAGTCCTTCGTCGAAAACTGATTGCCCGGCATAAGTAGACAGGCCTTGCCAGGTCCTAACAGGCCGTTTCCGCCGATTCTTGTCTATTGACATTTCCGTCCCGTCAGCATATACGCACCTTCAGCGAACGTACCGACCGCTGTTCCGAAACCCTAGAAGGGGGAGTCCTATGAAACGCTTCCTGTGGTGTCTCGCAACCGCCCTGGCTTTGTTTTTCGTCGCCTTTTCGCCTGCCGCCATGGCGCAACTCCACGTGATGATCCCGAAATCGAGTCTTCCGCAGCCCCGCAACGCCCAGGGCCAAATCATGGCCCGCACCCATCTCCGCATCCTTGTCCCTGCGGCTGACAGGATGAACTTCGGAACATCCGTGCGGCCAAACGAATTGCCTCCCTTCGCAGGCTTCCTTTTTGAAACTCCCGCCTCGCTCGGCTGTGTTTACGCTTTGGTGCATCACCCGATACCTGGCTGCAATCCCAATGTCACCACCGAGAATCCTTCCGGTGGGGGCCGCGCCATCGCGCTGGTCGATCCTTTTGACGATCCCACTGCTGTCAGCGATTTGGCGACCTTTTCAGCCCAGTTCGGCCTGCCCCCCGCAAACCTGACCGTCGTTTATGCCGCTGGCACGGAGCCCGGCATCGACCCCAGCGGCGGCTCGGAAGTCGAAGAAGCCCTCGATACCCAGTGGGCTCACGCCATGGCGCCCGGCGCCCAGCTCTTCCTGGTGGAAGCGCCTGACAACAGTCTCGTCAACCTCTTGAACGCCGTTGTCGTCGCCAGCAACCTGGTTGCCGCCGCCGGAGGCGGTGAAGTCTCGATGAGTTGGGGCTCGGGCGAATTCACTCAGGAAACGCTCTTCGACTCGATCTTCACCAAGCCCGGCATCGTGTATCTTGCCTCTGCCGGAGACAGTCCGGGCGTCGAATACCCCAGCGCCTCGCCAAACGTAGTCTCCGCGGGCGGCACCACCATCTCCCGCAACAGCACCACCGGCAATTTCATTCTGGAGAGTGCTTGGCAGGAAGTCGGCGGCGGCCCCAGTCAGGTCGAACCTCGCCCCGCATTCCAAAATGGCGTCAGATTCGTCGTCGGAAACGTTCGCGGTACCCCCGACTTGTCCTTTGACTCCAACCCCAGCACCGGCGTTTGGGTTTTCGACAGCAATCCTGTGTTTGGCGCCGGATGGTTTATCGTCGGCGGCACCAGCGTCGCTGCGCCGTCGTTGTCCGGCATTATCAACTCGGCGGGCAGCTTCCGCCCCTCCAGCCAGGCGGAAAATCAGTTGATCTACGGCAACCTGTTCAATGGTTTCGATTTTCGCGACATCTTGTACGGCAACTGTGGTCTAAGCATTGGAAACTTTGCCCTGCCCGGCTATGACTTCTGTGCCGGCGTAGGCACGCCCCAAGGCCTGCGCGGAAAATAGGCTCTCTTCTCGCAAAGCTTCCGGGAAAGCGTTATTTCCCGGAAGCTCTCGCGGGTTGCGCTTGTTTGTCATCCTGGGGGGCGGGTTGCGTTGCATTGGAGCAACTCAAGCGCGGCGGCGCGTGGTCATGTGTAACGTGTGCTGAAAAGCCTTGCACATTTAGTGCATTGCAAACGCACACTCGCTCCGAGGGCTGCCGCAAACTTCTTTATATTCAACAAATACAGCCGCGGCCACCGAATTGCTGCAGTTTACTTCCGGCTTTGGGGCCCTTCGCAAGGCACACAGCTTAGCAGCTGGCTTCTCGGTGTACCGAATCATGCTGAAATCGAAAATTCCCGGCGGCTCGCTGGGAGGGAGCAAACTGTGAAAGCATTCATCGTCTCGTTCTGCAAGATTGCCCTCGGCGTCCTGATCCTCGGCGCTCTAGGACTGCCCGCCCGTGCGAATCTGATTTCGAATGGCAGCTTTGAGACTCCGGTGGTCCCTACAGCTAACTTCTCGAATTTCAACATCGGCTCGACCGCCATAACCGGATGGACTGTAGTGGGCCCCCAAGTTTCCATCGTCAGCGGAAGCTTCTCGCAGGGCGGTCTCAGTTTTCCCGCCGAGAACGGGAATCAGTGGTTGGATCTGACCGGTGATGGAGCGAACGCTGTGGAGGGAGTTGAGCAAGTCCTCGCAACCACTATTGGCCAGACGTACACCGTCTCTTTTTGGGTCGGCAATGTCGTGAATGTAGGCGGCATTTTCGGGACCACCAGCACCGTCGCCGTGCAGATAAACGGAACGACGATTGATACCGCAACCAACTCCATGGGAACGGGACTGAGCACCCAAGTTTGGGAGCAGTTCACCACATCGTTCGTTGCGTCTTCCAGTTCCACCATTCTTGGGTTTCTCAATGAAGATCCTTCCAGCGACAATTCCAACGGCTTGGACAACATCGTGGTGACCGCGGGAGCATCTTCAGCCACTCCTGAACCGTCCAGCTTGCTCCTGCTCGGAACTGGCTTGCTCGGCCTCGCCGCCTTGCGCAAGCAATGGTTTGCCTAGGGTTTCCCCCGGATCAAGTGCACCTTAACGGAGGTAACGTCATGGACCGAGTCATCCGGTTGTTGAGGTGGTCGTTGGTGCTTGGAGCCATTTGGATTTTTGTTTCACCCGCCTCGGCCAACGTCATTACTGATTTCTCATTTAGCGGGTCCATTGTCACACCCTCGGCCCCGATCACCGGCACGTTCGCATTCGATCAAACGACCTTCTCGGTGACGGGTCCGTGGTCCTTCTCGACCCCTATAGGCGTGCTATCGTCGTCTGACGTCGGTGCCAGCGCAACTTTCGGGTGCCTGGGCCCGCCGTTCTGTTATTTTAGTTTCGATGGTCCGCCGCTAGCGACCAATGTATATCTCTTATTCATCGCCTCGGGTTTTCCTCCTTATTCGGGAGGAAGCATTGATTCGGGCAGCTCCATTACCTTGATTAACACAACGTTTGACCTGCAGGGCACGGTCACGGCGCAAGCCCCGTCGCCGGAGCCATCTTCGCTGCTCCTGCTTGGTACCGGCCTGCTCGGCCTCCCAGCCTTGCGCAAGAAATGGTTTGCCTAGTCCGGTAAGGAGTCCGGTAAGGAGTTCGCTAGCCGCCTCGTTTTTCGTTACTTGCCCCATCCTTCGCGCCTTTGCGAAGGGTGGGGTTTTTGTTCTTGTAGGGCAGCAATGGTGTTTTTGTAGCGCCGGCCTTTAGGCCGGCATTTCGCGGTCCCTGCACTGTGGCTCTTGTAGCGGCGGCTTTATGCCGCCAGCCCGTCCTGGTGTTTTTGTAGCGCCGGCCTTTAGGCCGGCACTTCATGTCTCAGCCTGTGGCCCTTCGCTGTGGTTTTGTAGGGGCAGCGTGCTTGCCGCTTGCCCACCGCCTGCACGCCGTGGCGTGTGGCGGGCAGGCAGGCTTCACGCCGCCAGCCCGTCCCCGCGTGTTTGCCGTGGTGGCACAGACTCCCAGTCTGTGGCCTTTCCTATAGCGCGCCTCATCCACCTGCCCTGAGCACTTGCGAAGGGCGCTAGCTCTTCGTCGCCAAGTCTCACCGAGAAAATTGCGCGCTTGATCCGCGCAAGGTCTTCCTCTAGTCATGACGTTACCGGATTCCGCCCCCTGCCAAGCCGCCCCGGGAACTGCTGTCCGTAGATGCAGCCAGAGCCTAAGAGAATCGCTATCGCGAAACAGCAGCTACGCTGCTATCTAAGCCGGTCCGATTTTCGGTATAATGTAAATAACGTAACAACGGTGAACGCGCTGCATTGGCAAGAAAGGGCCGGGATACGTTATGTCGCGACGGCGCCCAGATCGAATGCGCGGAGACCTCCGGGAGTTCCCGCGTTATAGCATATCCGAAGCAGCCTTCTACGTTCGGATACCCGCTACGACTCTCGTTGCGTGGACGCGTGGCCAAGACTACCACACGAAAGAAGGCGTCCACCGTACATTTGAGCCTCTTATCGAATTAGCTGATCCCCAGAACAGGTTTTTGTCTTTTTACAATCTGGTTGAGGCACACATGCTCCGATCCACTACCGAACGTGGCGTTCCGCTAAGAAATGTGCGAAAGGCTCTGGAATACATCCGCGAGACCATACCCGGAAAACATCCACTGTTGATGCATGATTTTGAGGTATCCGGAAAAGACGTTTTCATTCAGCACTTGGGAAACACTATCAATGCAACTCGGCACGGGCAGCTCGCTATGCGAAAGATTCTTGAGAAGTACCTACGACGGATTATCCGAGATGCGTCGGGATTACCCATAAAGGTATTTCCGATCAATTCGAGAAGATTGGTGATCGACCCGCGATTTTCTTCTGGGAAACCAATCGTGAAGGATAGGGGCATAACTGCTTCCGTTCTTTGGGGTCGAAAACAAACAGGGGAAAGCGTCACAGAAATCGCGAAGGACTACGGGCTAACTGAGCTTGAAGTCAAAGAAGCGATCGAAGACTACTACTGGAAAGTCGCAGCCTGACGAACCGCCTGTCTTTTTCCTTGACCGTACATTTGGGAAAACGAAGCTGGTTGAGATGTTGCGACCTCATGATTTCACCATCGTTACCCACTACGAAGAATATGGCGACCAGGGCCATAATCTCGGCGATCCAGCCATCATCCAGGATTGTGGGTTGAAAACACGAGTCTTGCTGACAGGAGATCAGGACCTAATTCACACCTATGCGCGCGAGATTCGCGACGCCAAGATTGCCGTTTTTGTTACGAGCGATAACAACGAAGGCCCAGCGAAATGGGGGCAGCGCATCATATCCGCCAAGGTGGATATTTGGCGGGAACTTATGCGACGGAAAAAACCATTCACGGCTAAGATTTCGAGAGAGGGGCGGATAGTGCAAGTGAGACTCTACGAAGACGGAGAGTGGAACACAATCACGATTGGAAAAAAGAACCCTCCACATGTCAACAAATACAAACAGACTTTCCCTCAGAGCCACCCCAGTTCAAGATAAGGACTAGCGCGTCAGGCCCGAACTGACGGAATTATTCCAAGCCCACTTTTCCCTTGCAATTCACTTTCCTTTATGGTAAACTTACCGCAATTAATTTGGCTTCAGGCGCGGGTCAGGACGGCCGAAGCCACCAACCCTGACGGTAGTCTACAAAAAACTAAAATCTGAGGAGACTCTGAAATGGCCGCCCACGCCGCCAAAGATCCGCACAGCTCTGCCCGCTCGCCCGAATTCGAAAAACAAATCGACGAAGTCCAATCGCGCCTCCGCGCCTTCATCGAAGTCACGCGCCCCGCGCACGAAGCCTATTTACGCACCGCCAATCGCATCGCCAATCCAGCCTCCAAGGCTCAAAACTCAAAGGAGAAAACAATGTCCGCCCGCACCAACCCGGTCACCCACGCAAAGCACCTCCTCCGCGCTTCCGCAAACGCCACAAAGACAAACACAAAATCCGCAACCCGAAAATCCTCCGTCCCTCCCCGATTCCTCCGTTCCACTCCCGAACTCGCCCGCCATCGCCGCAAATGCGGCCTCTGCCACCATCCCGATCGCGAAGCCATCGAGGAGCTTTTCATCCATTGGCACAGCCCCGAAGCCATTGCCCGCACCTTCTCCGCTACCGAGCCAATCAGTTGGGTCTGCATCTATCGTCACGCTTACGCCCTCGGTCTCGACGAAGTTCGCCGCCGCAATCTGCGCTTCGTCTTTGAGCACATTCTCGACCAGGCCGACCAAATCACGCCTACTTCCGCCGGCATCATCGCCGCCGCCCACGCTCTTGGCGCTTGCGTCAACGAAACCGGCCAATGGCACGAGCCGCCCCGCCGCGTCCTCGTCACCAACATCGTAAGAAGGGAGATATCGCCCGCCGAAACCGCTGCGCCCGTCGAAGAGCCTTCTGTAGGGGCCGATCGGACTCATCGGCCCCCGCGCAAAGCGCGGCAAAGCTCCGCCAGCACGCCAAACGAAGATTCTGTCCCTACTTCAGCAGTTCCTGATTTCGTCCCTTCGGATGCCCAATTCTTAGAGTCTTCTGCCAAGGGTGGCATTTTTGATGAAATTCCTGGAACGGATCGCGAAATTAGGAATTCCAGTAACTCCCACATAACAAAGGAGTCCCAAATTTCTAATCGATAACTTTGGCGCACTTTTCCGGCGCGCTTTTGCGCCCCGGACGATTTTGCGGAGAGGACACTTCGAAGAGCCATTCACAATTCGCACCGTTCACACCATGAACGCTGGTTCGCCGCGCGGCTTGGCAAGGCGCGTGGAATCCGGTAATGTCATGGCTCGGCCGCGCGCTCGGGAGCGACGCGGAAAAGTCTCTCATGTTGGAGGCGCACGTTTGACGATTCGCCAGCGCGTAGCACTGGTCACCGGCGGCAGCCGCGGCATCGGCAAGGGAATTGCCATGAGCCTGGGACGCGCCGGCGCGCGCGTGGCGCTGTCGTATCGCTCCAACAAAGCCGCCGCGCAAAACACTCTTCGCCAGCTTCAGGCGCTCGGCTGCGAATGTTTCGCGGTCGAAGCCGACGCCACCGACGCGGCGCAGTCGGAATCCCTGGTCGCATCCGTCGCAGAACGCTTCGGGCGCCTCGACGTGCTCGTCAACAACGTCGGCATTTTCAATTGGAGCACCGTCGCGGAAACCACGCTCGAAGAATGGCGGCGCGTTCTCGATTCGAACTTGCTCAGCGTTTTTTACGCGAGCAAGGCTGCGTTGCCCGCGATGCGCCGCCAGCGCTGGGGCCGCATTATTAATTTGGGCGCGGTCGGCGCCGAGCGCGCCTTCGGGCAAGCGACAATTTCGGCGTACACCGCGGCCAAAGCCGCCGTGGTCGCGTTTTCGCGTTCGCTCGCGCTCGAGGAAGCAAAGAATGGAATTACCGTGAACGTCGTGAATCCGCCGAATATCGACGACAAGGAATTGTCGGCCGACGAAGCGCGCCGCATGCGCGATGCGCGTTTTCCGGTCGGCCGCCCTCCCTCTGCCGACGACGTCGCCGAAGCCGTGAAATTTCTCGCTTCCGATTCCGCCGACTACGTCACCGGACAAGTGCTCAGCGTCTCCGGCGGCTGGATGATGTGAGCGCTGCGTAACCGAAATTCAAATTCCCCGCGCGTGATAAACTGATAGACGCGGGCGGCTTTTTTACCCCTCGCATGTGAAACCGATGAAAATTCTCACCGTTTCCGAAATGCGTGAAGTGGATCGTTTAACGAGCGAGCGCCACGGCGTTTCGCAGCTCATTCTCATGGAAAACGCCGGCTCCGCGGTGGCGCGCTTCGTCGCCGCGCATTTCGCTCCCATCGATGACCGCCGCATCGTGGTGCTGTGCGGCAAGGGCAACAACGGCGGCGACGGCTTCGTCGCGGCGCGTGTGCTGCGCGAGATGGGCGCGCAGCCGACGGTGTTGCTCTTCGGCGATCCTTCCGAGCTGCGCGGCGAGGCGGCGGAAAATTTCAAGCGGCTGCGTGGAGCGTCAACAGGTATGAAGAGCGGCGTGAAGGGCGAAGTGAAGATGGTTCGCGACGCGGCGTCGTGGGAATCCGCGCGCGCGTCAATCACCGGCGCGCGGATCATTGTGGACGCGCTGCTCGGCACCGGCCTTCGCGGGCCGGTGGAAGGCACGCTCGCGCAGGCAATCGAGCAGGTGAATCGTCACGATGCGCTCACGCGCGTGGTGGCGGTGGACATTCCGTCGGGAGTTTCTGGCGACGCAGGCGCGGCCGGCCCTGCGATTGTTGCGGACTACACGGTCACGTTCACCGCTCCGAAAATCGGAATGCTGGGAGCAAGCGCGTCGCCATTTGTTGGCAGGCTGAGCGTGGCGAAGATTGGATCGCCGCCGGAACTCGTGGAAGAAATTGCAAAGAGCAACATGCGCTGGCTGGAGCCGTGGGAATTTCGCAGCGTGAAATTTCATCGCAAAGCAGATTCGAACAAAGGACTCTACGGCCACGCGTTGATTGTGGCGGGCTCGGTGGGAAAAGCGGGCGCGGCGGCGATGGCGGCGCGGGGAGCGTTGCGCGCGGGCGCGGGATTGGTGACGGTGGCGACGCCGGAGCCCGTGCTGGCAACCGTGGCGGGATTTGCGCCGGAAGTTATGACCGAGCCGCTGCACGCGACGGCGGCGGGAACCATTGCGCAGGACGTTTTTGATTCCGGAGGATTCGCGAAAATCTTGGGCGGCAAGAGTGTGCTGGCGCTCGGTCCGGGTTTGACGACGCAAGAAGAGACGCGGCAATTTGTACGCTCGGTGATGGCGAGCAAGTTGTCCGTGCCGGTGATTCTGGATGCGGATGGACTCAATGCGTTTGCTGGATGCGCGGATGTGCTGCGCGCGTCGAATGATTTGCTGGCGATCACGCCGCATCCGGGAGAAATGGGGCGGCTGCTGGGTTGCACTCCGAAAGATGTGCAGGCGAATCGCGTGGAGATTGCCGTCAGCGCGGCGGCGAATTGGCACGCGTTCGTGATTTTGAAAGGGAACTGGACGGTGATCGCGGCGCCGGACGGGCGCGTGTGGATCAATTCGACGGGGAATCCGGGAATGGCGAGCGGCGGCACGGGAGACGTGCTGACGGGAATGCTGGCGGGATTGACTGCGCAATTCGGCGCGAAAAAAGATTGGGCGCTGACGCTCGCGCTCGGCGTGTACTTGCACGGGCTCGCGGGAGATTTGGCGGCGGAAGAATTTGGCGAAGCGCCGCTGGTGGCGACAGATTTGATCCGGCGGATTTCTCCGGCGTTCGCGCAGCTTCATGACGAGTTGCAGGCGAGCTGAGATGGACGCGAGCGCGACGCTCTCGCGGTCGGCGGAGGAAACCATCGCGCGCGGGAAAGAATTGGCGTCGAAGATGCGTCCGCCGCTGCTGGTGCTGTTGAGCGGGGAATTGGGCGCGGGAAAAACGACGCTGGCGAAGGGAATCATCAGCGGATTGGGCGCGGCGCGTGAAGAGGACATCACGAGCCCCACATTCACGCTGGTGCACACGTTCAGCGGGCCGGTGAAGGTGTATCACGTGGATTTGTATCGCGTGAGCGAAGTGCAGGAATTCGATTCGCTGGGGCTGGAAGATTTGTTCGCGGAGCCGGCGATTGTGCTGATCGAATGGCCGGAGCGGATGCGTTTGCGCACGGACTGGCCGGTGCTGCGGATCGATTTGGAGCACGTGAGCGAAGACGAGAGAAGAATTACGGTGAGAGACAGAACGTGATTCGTGACCCGTGAAAAAAGTGGGCGTTATTTTGTGGGCGATCCGACGCCGAAGATTCTGTCGAAGTTGCTCGACTTCACGTTCCGTCTTCATGTTGGCATTGTGTGAAATACTATCACTATAGGCAGTAGTGTGAGCGTACTCTTATGGCGGTGACTTCAGATGGAAAGAAGGCGGTAGGTGCTAGATGGTCTGATTGTATTCAGGAGGCCCCGCCATGTGCCAGGACACCCCTGCGCCGTCGCTTCGGTCTTCATAAATATAGCAAAACCGAGTTTCGTGGACGGGTTTCTGTCGAAAAATGTCTTCGTATCTGACTACACCGCACAACCACAAAGAATATCTTCTGTCTTGAATGTCAAAAGCGGTCGATATGTTGGAGCGAGCGAGGTAGGGCATATCAGTGTCCTGTGGAATCATTGCGGGCACAATAACGCCGGGATTCGGCATATCGCTTGGAATTTGTCCGTCGATCATCACGTGAAGGACTATTTTAACTGCAACTAATCTGGCAGGAGTTTTGCCGAAATTCTTGAACCAGATGGGGCACGCATAATATTCCTTCTGTGGATTACTAGGACCGCCGATGTCTTTCATCAAAAGCCACGCTCGCTCGCCAGCTATTACGGCTTCGGCGCTCAACTTAGCGGCTTGGGCGGCTTTTCTGCCTTGAATCACCGAATTTCTAAGATGGGTGGTTTGATATCTCATGCTTCGAGCTTGGCGCCGAATCACGCCCAAGGTGCAGAGCGCGGCAATCGTTGCCCCAAGTCCAACGAGAACCAAGGCCCAAGTCGCCCAAGTCGGTGGGCCAAAAGCATCTTTCCAATTGCTAGTTTTGTTTGTGAGTGCCGATTGATTTGGGTTGGATACTGGCTGGCGATTCTCTGCGGATATAGACGCGGGTGGAGATGCCTTTTGGCTTACCTGCCCCCGTTGCAGTGGTTGCACTGCGGAGATTGCAAGCAGTCCAATAATAAGCCACGATTTCATACGTAGCTATACTGTAATACAGACGCAGGCTTCGCGGGAGCATATCACCTCACGACGGCGAAGGGCGACGTATAATATAGGGTGTGCGCTATCAGATCATCGGCGACGACGGGACACTCGGACCGTACTTAAAGGACGTTTGCAAAACTCTGACCGAGGCGCTGAATAACGAAAAACGGAATGTGCGGGGCCATGTTCCGCATCCGCCTTTTCAGTGCGAGTTTTCGGACAGCGATGAGCCGCAAGCCAACGCCGCGCTGATGGCCGGCGTGTCGGTCATTTGGATCACGAAGGGTATGCTGGGCTTGGTGTGGACCGCGTGTAACCTGCTGAGCAAATCGGAACCCGTTATTCAGCTATTCAATCACGCGCCAACCGATCAAATCCACGCGGCATTGTTTCAAACGCAGCTCTCATTCATTCTGTGCCACGAGTACGCACACCACGTTCACGGGCACTTGGCGCAAGCCTCGTTTGTGGGCGAGGCTGGCGACATTCAGACCCAAGTGTTCGAAGTTGATGCTGACTGTTACGCGGTCTATTTTATTTTGGAGTTTCTGATAAAAGGCGCAGGGAGAGCCGCAGCGGTTGAGCGCTTGAATTGCGCGGACGCAAGCGGTAACGCGCAGGACGAGACGCTGATCGCGTCGTTTCTTTTGGCAACCGGCGCCTTCCTATATGCAACAGCCCCCGTTGCGCTGGACACGACCCGCATATTCCAAAGACGTTATCCGCCTCTTGCCGCCCGAATGAATTGGATTACCCAAAGCGCAACGGCTTGGTGTGACCAAAACAAACCGCACCTTAAAGAGTGGATGACGCTGGAGGTATGGCGGAAGCTGATGCGCTTCGCAGCTATCGCCGTATCGGAACTTAATGGCGGTGCTAATTGGGGCGACCAAACTAGCTTCCTCAGGTCGGAGCAGGGAGCCGAGTATGTAAGGACGATTGCGACGCGATTTGAAGAATATAAACGCTCCCTGTAGCCGATCTTCTCCCTCAGCCAAGGGACAGAACGATGAGACCTTGCTAGTTTCTTAATTTGTAATATTCGGTGTCCGTATGCTGCCAACCTGCTCGAATCAGTAAGTTACGTTTCCAAAGCTCGCGCAGAATTTTATCGGCCCTGCCCCTGCTGGGCAGTACAAAGGTGCGACGAAACGCGTGGCGAAATCTGTATGGCGAAACGCGCAGCCAATGTTTGAACGAGCGCCACCCGGTCAACCTAGGCGGAAAGAATCCGGGAGCGTCGCTGAGCGCAGCTTTGAGATACAGTTCGCCAACAACGCCGTGCGCCGACTGCCACGGCCCGTCATTATCTGTGTTGTGGAAAGTAGAAAGCACTCGTTCTTCCATGCTTTGCTGCCGCCGCTTGTAAAGCCATCGGGCGAAAGTTCCGACTATTGGAATAGGGACGAGGATCTGAGCTGCGTGGAAGAGCGTCCGTAGGTGTTCAACCATTCTTTGCCTCCATCCCCTAAATTTGCGCCTTTTGAAATATCTGGTCAAGGGCACTCCGCGCGGAAATGGGCAAATAAACTTTCGACTTCGCTTAGGTGCATGCTGAGAGCTTTACAAGGGGTGCGCTGCCGCCTTAACGCGACGCACGGGCTCGACGAAACCTCATGGCGGGCCAATGCATCCCAAACTGTGAACGGTGCTGGAGCAAACAGTGGTTGCGCTCGGCGCTGCCGCGAAACACGATTGCCCAGTCGTGAGATTTGCTCCATCGAAGGAGACTTCACCATGCAGAAAGTGAAATGGATACTTGGAGTGATTTGCCTCTTTGCGTTGCTGGTGTCACTCGCTGCGATTCCAGCGAACGCGCAGAACGCGCCCAACTTCGCCGGCTCTTGGGACATGACCATGGCCGCGCCGCAGGGGGGAGGGGGAAACGGCGGCGGAGGTGGAAATGGCGGAGGCGGCGCGCAGTCGCTGGTGGTCACGCAGGACGGCGACAAATACAAAGTGACTCACAAAACGCCGCGCGGGGACGTGACTTCCGACGCCACCGTGGACGGCAACGCAATTTCTTGGACAGAGCAACGTCAGGGCCGCGACGGCAACACGATGCAAATTCAGTTCAAGGCGACGGTGGACGGCGATTCGATGACGGGCACGATGACCGGCAGCCGCGGCAGCCGCGATTTCACGGCCAAGCGCGCGAGCGCTAGTTAGGCCGTTTCGACCGCGACGTGAATCTGACGGACTGGACGAAAGGAGAGAGGCGCTCGGTAAGGACACAAGCGCCTCCTCTACTGCGTTAAGGTAACTTATACCTCACTGGATCACCTCCTTCTCGGCATGGATGCCGATGTCGACGAGATGTCGCATGGGCAGAGCATAGCGCGGAATGCGAAGGATTCCAGAAAAAATTCCTTTCGGTTACGAAGCCTGATGAGGCGAGGTTTAGTGGCGCCAATGCTGGATGGCGTGGTAGAGGTCGACGAGAATGGGCCAGAGGATGGCGGCGCCGAGGAGAAGCGCGAAGATTTTGCGGCGGGCGGCGGTGTTGAAACGCCAGGCGGCGTCAGGGCCGTGAAGCTCGCAGAAGCCGTCTTCGTAGGCGGGACGCGAGCAACGTTGGCCGGAGTGGCTGAGGTGGAGACACTGGGGCGCGGCGTTGGGCGACTGGATTGTGTGCAGGGTTTCCATCGTTGGCGGCCGACATAACTTTCTCACAACAGCGAAGGCATTTCATCAAGCTGAGCAGTTAGAACGCGGAGTACCTCGCGCGGATGGGGCCCCGGTAAAGGGAACTGGGGCAAACACGAAAGGAAATTGTTTTTGAGCATGTCATGGTCTCGCGATTCTTAGGAGACCGAAGCTTCGGCTCCCGGCGCCGCTACAGAAGCGAACCCCGTCCGGAACAAGCGGGCAAAAGCCACGGCGAGATCCTTCGCTACGCTCAGGATGACAAGGAAAAAACGAACTGCAGATTCCTCGTCGGATGCTGGCCGCATCCTCGCTCGGAATGACAAGTTGGTGGTTGTTAGGCCGCGACGGTGATGGCACATGAGCTGCCGCGCTTCGCGCGGGGGCCGATGAGGCCGATCGGCCCCTACAACTGCTGCGGGGGCCTATGAAAGCGATCGGCCCCTACAAAACTGCCGCGGGGGCCGATAAAGCCGATCGGCCCGTACAACTTGCTCGATGATGGCGCTACTGTTTGTCGTAGACCGCGACGCTGGTGGTCCTCATTCCCTTGGCATCCGTGCCGTGGACGGTAACGGTGCGGCTCTTGCCATCGGCTGACACGACGATGCGGGCAGTGAGGATGACTTTGCCGCCCATCTTGTCGCTAGCCGAAAGAGTGTGAGCGTTGATCATTTTGTAGGAGCGCATGTCACTGGTGGAGTCGCCGGTGACGGCGTAGTCCTTACCGTCGAATTTTCCGGTCCACACGCTGTGCAGCGGCTGGCCGCTGGCGTCCGTTCCATCGATGGTGCAGGTTATGCTGTCGCCGGACATAGTATAGGCGACGGTGGAATTCTTCGTCGAACCGGCAGCCATTTTGGACTTGGCTTCGTTTAACTGCCAGGTGCCCATGAACGCGTCGCCCATGGCCGCGTAGGATAATCCGACAGCCACAAACAAAACGGCGGCTGCGCACAGAAGGATGTTGCCGAGCATTTTCCTGTTCATCTTAATCTCCGATCGTGAAGTGACGTTCCGAATACGGGGTTGGCACAAAATAGATACCAGAAGCGCTCCCTGAGGCGCAAGCGAATCCTTTCGCAAAGCGTTCGCTTCGACGGTATTGGCCGGGCGCGGGGAAACTGTTGGAGCTTGCGTCGCGGGGAGCTGATGAGTACGCTCGCACTGTTCAACGCAGCGAAGAGCCGGGGAGATAGTCCCGGAGGAGGCGAGTCGATTCATGTTCAGCGGCGGACGTCTGGTCGGTTTTCTTATTGTGACGCTGTTATGCGGGGCGGCAGCGTCAGCGCAGCAGGGCAGTCCGGCAACGCAGCCGGGTCCGCCAGCGCAAGCGGGCAACGGCAGGATCACGCTGGACGTGGTGGTCGCGGAGAAGTCCGGGCAGCCAGTTGGGGATCTTCAGCAGCAAGACTTGACGCTGCTGGATAATGACGCTCCGCAGACGATCACTTCGTTCCAGGTGGTCAACGGGCGTGAAGCTCCCATTGAGGTCATTCTGGTGATCGATGCGGTCAACGCTCCTTTTCAGAACGTCGGCTACGAACGCGTGCAGATCGACAAATTCCTTCACGACGAAGGAGGAAACCTCGCCTACCCGATGGTCCTCGCGGCGTTCACAGATAGGGGCATGGAGGTTGTGGGGGGCTTCTCAAGCGACGGCAACGCGCTCAGCGGCTCGCTGGACAAGGCCAACATAGGTCTCCGCGATATGGGCCGCTCCGCCGGGTACAATGGCGCGACAGAACGCTTGCAGCTTTCGCTCGCGGCGCTGCATCAGCTTGTTACGAGCGCGGTTAAGCGCCCGGGGCGCAAGATCATGGTCTGGGTTTCTCCCGGCTGGCCGCTCCTGTCTGGCGCCAACACGCAGCTCGACACGAAGCAGCAGCAACAAGTCTTCGCGAATATTGTGAGCCTCTCGACGCAGCTGTTGCGTGGCCGTATCACGCTCTACAGCATCGATCCTGTGGGTCCCAACGGTTCTAACGCAGCCGACTGGGCTTACGAGCAGTTCCTCAAAGGAGTGACCAAACCGGGCAAGGCGATGATTGGCGATCTGGGGCTGCCGGTGCTCGCCATCCAGAGCGGGGGTGTTGCTGTCAGCTTCACGAACGGAATCGCCGATAAGCTGCACAAGTGTCTTGCCGAGGCTGCGCCATACTACGAAATTTCGTTTGATCCACCCGCGGCCAAGGGGCGAGACGAATACCACCACCTAGAGATCAAAGTCGCAAAATCCGGCCTGATCGCGCGCAGTCGTCAAGGCTATTACGCGCAACCGTGAGCGGCGAGTAGCGCTACATGGGCTGCGAAAGCAAAAGCGCGCGAACCACGAAATGCCGGTGTGAAGGCCACCGCTGCAACAAACTTCCATCGTGGGGCGTCGTTATGTGATTGGGCAACGGGCGAGGCGGTCATCCTCACCCGGCGGCGCGATTCTGCTAGAGTCGAAAATGAAGCGCCAGATCCGCTCCCATGCCGGAAACGACCACGTCATCGGCTGCCCGACCGGCTCGCCTGAAGCTCGAGCCATACCGGGCAGAGCTGCGCCTGGGCTCCCTCACGCCCGGCATCGATAACATCCACTACGACGTGTATTTGAGTCCGCGTTTTTTGGAAATGACGCGACAGTACCTCTCGGTGGCGGTACGCAACGCCGCGAATCTGCAGAAGTTTTTCGGGCGCGACTCGCGCCACTCGCGGCCGCCCGATTCGGCGCAATTCCGCAAGCTACTCACGGACCTGCTGCAATCCGGCATTACGCGAGCGCAGTTCGAGAAAAACATCGAATACGATCTGCTGTTCCGGCTGGCGCTCCTGAAATTTTTCATTCAGGAAATCGGCAGCGAATTCGCGAGCTTGATTGTGGAGTGCAAGGAGGACATTCGCGCGCGAGGAGCCGCTTTCGAGCACAGCGAACAGGCGCACGTGAAACGCGCGCAGATTGCAGAGCTGCAGTCGAATCGCAAAGCCATGGGGCGGCGCGTGGGGCAATCACTGTTCCACATGCTAAAGGAACTGGATGAGACGGTGCTGGCGAAATCGCGGCGAGCGCTCTTCGGCGAGGACTTCACGGAGCATTACGATCTACTGACGAACCGGCTGCTGTTTGTGGAGAACGGCAGCGACGATTATTTGTTCCTGGAACATTACGTTCTGCTGGGGAATTTCTTGCAGGACCCGGACCGCTTCGAGAATTTCGACACGCTGCTGATCGATTTTTTGCGCGACTTCGTCATCACGGACGCAAATTCACAGGAGCTGCGCCAGGCGCAGGAAGCGTACGGCCGGCTGGTGGAGCAGGCGCTGGGGAAACGTTCGGAACTGGCGAAGCTCGAAGAAGAACAGGAAGAAGTACTGCGCAAGGTCGGCGGAAGCGACAGTTTTTTGCCGGGAATTTTCAAGCGGCGCGGCGGCGCGGAATCGGAGATGAATTTGGCGGTGCTGCGGCGGCGGCAAGCGGACCTGGAATTCAAGCTGGCGGAAATCAGTCCGGAGTTGGAAGCGGCGAAGCAGAAAGTGGATTTCCTCACGGAGGAATTCCGCAGCCGGCTGGGCGACTACCTGAACGAACCGCAGAACGCGCGGAGACTCTTTGATCCATCGGCGACGGGCGGGCACAGCGGCGACGCGGAGGTGCGCGAGCGGCTGCTGGAAGAATGGCATCACCGGCTGGAAGAGCGCGATTTGCTGGGCTACGTTCTGGCGAGCTACGAAGTTTGCAATTTGTCGAACGATTTTTGTCCGCCGGTGCACTTGCAGCAGCTGAGGCGAGCACTGCTTTCGCGCGACGAACTGAAGCGCGTGGAAAAAGTGCTGAGCACGTTTCCGGCGCGGAATTTTTCACTGAAGCGCATCGAGGAGGCGGCCAAAGCGCTGAAGCGCTATTCGCATGAAGATTCGCGCGCGGCGGCGCTGCGATTTGCGCAGGACTTGATGCGGCTGCGACGCGACCGGCGGAATTATCATCATGTGGCGGCGCTGCTGGAAAAAATCAACCTAGTGCGTTCGGACCGGCAGAGAGAGCTTTCGCGGGCGAACAATAGCCTGTATGAATTTGTGTTTCCGGATGAGCGGCACGAAACGGACGATCCGGTGGTTTCGCATACGGTGATCAAAGCGGACGTCCGCGGGTCGACGGAAATTACCAAGGATTTGCTGGCGCGCGGGCTGAATCCGGCTTCGCATTTCAGCCTGACGCTGCATGAGCCGGTGAAACGATTGCTGGAGCGGCACGGAGCGGCGAAGGTGTTTTTGGAAGGCGACGCGATCATTCTGGCGATCTACGAAACGGAATCGAACCGCACCAGCCAGCGCGCGGTGGCCAAGGCTTGCGTGCTGGCGCGAGAGATTATTGAAGTGACGCAGGCGTACAACGCCAAGGCGGAAGCGAGCAATTTGCCGCGGCTGGAATTGGGCGTGGGCGTGGCGTTCCAGAATTCGGCGCCGTCGGTGTGGTCGGATGGCGACTCGAAAATCATGATTTCGAAGGCGCTCAATTTGTCGGACCGGCTTTCGAGCTGCTCGAAAGTGGCGCGGCGGCTGATGGACAAGAATCCTTCGCCCTTCCGCGTGTTCCTGCTGCAGACGCTGATCGTCGAAGGCGCGGCGGAAGAGGAAGGCGATGAACTGCTGATGCGGTTCAACATGAACGGCATCGAGCTGAATGAAGAGGGCTTTCAGAAATTGACGAGCGAAATTTCGCTGTTTCCTCTGGAAGGAAGCTTTCCGATGCCGTGGGGGAAGGATCGCGCGCAGTTGTACTACGGTGAATTGCCATTGGGCGACACGCTGGAGCCTATGGTGGTGCGGCGGGGAATGACGCGCGAGCTGCTGGCGGGAGGGAAAATCGGCGAGCCGACCAGCCGGCCGTATTTTGAAGTTTGCGTGAATCCGAAATTGCTGGAGCTGGCGAGGAAGAAAGTGGCAGCAGCGAAAAGGTGAGTCGGGCCCACCCTGACATTCGATCCCCTTTGACTGCAACGTGGCTTTGCTTCAGGAATTCACCGTATAATTCGGGCGGAGGCGAAAATGGTCCGGTGACTGTCCCGGCCTTCAAAGCCGGCGATTCGGCTCTTCGCGAGTCGAATGGTGGGTTCGACTCCCACACGCTTCCGCCAACTATCTAATTCAAAAACCCTTGCGTCGTCCGTTGTGCTCCAATTGGCACAGATGTTCTAATTGAAAGTGAATCCGCGATGCTTTCCATCGCAGCCCGCTGTGTGCCGGGAAACCAGGAGAGACAGGGAATCGAGCGCTCAGAAGTCATCCAGTGGGGAGAAGTGTTAGTGGGAGGCGGGTTGGAAGTGAGAAGCAGACCAGGTCAGTCGGGGGAACTGCACCAACAACCGCACTTGCCACCTAACTGTGGCCGGTCATCAGAGCTTGACACCAGAGGGTGGCGGGCAATATGGTTTTGCGCAAAGGTAAAGTTGAAACCGGAAATTCCGGCTGAAGAGTGGTTCGAAGAATCCAAGGAACCGGCGAAACCCAATGAACGAAATTAGATCTGTGGGGATACTGGCCGCTAGCAGCCTGCTGGCACTGATGACCGCGTGCGGGGGAGGCAATGGCGGGATAACTCCTACTCCCCCGCTTGCTACCGGCTCGCTGACTGTCACCGTGAATAATAGTGTCCCCGCCGGGGCAAGCATCACAGTGCTCGGGCCAAACGGGTACAACCAGACGCTGAGTCAAACGGCGACGCTCAGCAATTTGGCCACGGGATCTTACGTGGTAGGAGGTTCGGCTCTCGCGGGCGCGGCTGGCAGCAACTCGATTTCTGTCCCGGTGATTTCCGGCAGTCCTGCTAACGTAAGTGCGAATGCTACGGCAATGGCGAGCGTCAGCTACAGTACCCTCTCGACCGCGTGGCAGGCGGCAGGCCCGCAGGGGATAAGGATCTTCAATGGGATTCCCGCAGCAGGGAAACTGGATGCGCTGGCGATTGACCCCACCAGCGCCTTGGTCACCATTCCCGGCACGCAAATTCAAATCAACTCCGTGATGTACGTGGGCGGCGGGATCTACAACGGACCAGCGACTGAGCCGGGCGTTTACAAAACGACCGACGGAGGTCAGAGGTGGACAGGGGCCAGCAATGGACTTGGCGACCCTGCGGTCTGCTCACTCTGGCTCGACCCGAGTAATCCCACGACGCTCGTTGCCGCCACCTGGACCCAAGGATTATTTCAAAGCGCCGACAGTGGCCAAAGTTGGACGCTGACTGGCCCCTACGGATCGGCCACCGCGCTACTAGAAATCGGAAGCACGCTCTATGCCGGCACAGGAATGGGCATCTACACATCCGCGGACAGCGGAAAAACCTGGACGCAGATCGAACCTACCGTGCAACCGGTTCGTTCACTGGCCGCGACAGGCACGTCCATCTATGCGGGCCTGGACGATGGGAGCGTCGTCGTCCAGTTGGCGCCATCGGGGCCTTGGCAGGCGAACACGCCGGACACGTCGGCGGGCGTGACGTCGGAGTCCATTGGTGTGAATCCGTCGAACCCCCAGAACGCATATTCCGTGGAGATGAGTTATTACAACGTCCCGGATTTCTACGTCACGTCGAACAGCGGCACCACGTGGAGTCCGATCGACACGAACACTCTGAATGTGTCCGTGCAAGTGACGGCCTTCGATCCGCTCGCCAGCGCGATCTACATCGGCGCGGATGTTTACTTCGGAAAGTCGACCGATGGCGGAAACACATGGCTGCAAATGTCCGCGCCCAATGCAAGTAATCCGGGCGCGTGGTACGACGAGCGACTGATCGTTCCGAATGCCGGAGGGATTTCCAACCACGTGATGGTGACCGCCGATCAGGGGCTTTACCTGACGACCGACGGCGGCGCTTCTTGGACCAGCCTGAATGGAAACCTGACCTCCTCGATCGCTTACGTGGCAGCCGTTCACGGCAATATCATCATCACCACAATGCAGGATCTTGGGCCGCTGGTGAGTTTCGACGGCGGGCAAACCTGGGATTCGCATCCCAGCAATAATCCGCCGGGTTCGGAAGGCGGTACGACTTTGATCAATTCCGGCAATCCGAATTACACGTATGTCTACACCGCGTGGGGATTTCAGCTTTCGATCGACGGCGGCCACAACTATCAGTATTCCAATACGCTCACGGCGGACGCGTTCCCCGGCTGCGCGGGAAATTCCCAGTTGATTGCTGTGGACGCGCAAAATCCTTCGAACGTCTACGCGGCGGCCTACGATTGCCAGAACGCCAATGGCTTTCCGCAGGGAATCTACCGTAGTGCCAATTACGGGCAGACGTGGACGCAGCAGAACTGGCCGGTCAGCAATCCGATTATGGTGGCGATCGACCCGACGAACGATCAAAATATTTTCGTTGGGCAGACCGACGGCACTCTGCAGATCTCGCACAACGGCGGCCAAACATGGACCGCGCATGCGGTCGGACAAGTGCAGGGGCAGGTCTGGTGGCCGGTGACGCTGGCGGTGAATCCCACGGCGCCGAACGTCGTGCTCGTGGGAATGTCTGGACCGCCGGGGGAGGGCGGTGGTGTGCTGCGCAGCAGCGACGGCGGCGATACATTTGCACAAGTAAACGCGGGGCTCGATCCCGGCAATCCGCAGCCGTGGCCAGACTTCATTTTCCGGCTGAGCTACGACCCCGCCGGGTCGGGCGCCGTGGTCGCGGCTCGCTTCAGCGGAATTTACATTTCGACTGACAATGCCAGCAGTTGGTTGAGCCTACGCGGCAATATCGTGCCCTATACGTTCACGAGCGCCTCGTGGGATAGCGGGTATCTCTACGCGACGACGTTCGGCGAAGGAGTTCTGCGGCTGACAGGCCCATTCTGATGGACTCTGTCAGGCGAGCTCATTGCTGCGCTTCTTCTTGAATATCACCGGGGCCCTCGTTTCAATGTAGTGTTTTCGACTCCCACACGCTTCCGCCAACACCGCTGTCAAAATTCGCTTTGTTTTAAGGGCTCAGTGAACGCGCGGATGATGCTGTGATTATCTTTGTCTACTTCTTCTTCGCAGAGTAGTGCTCATAATATTCGGAGTAGCCGCGGTCGAACTTTTCTACGCCGTTCAGAAGTATTGCCAGGATTTTATCGGCGCCCAGGATTCGCACGGTTTCATCGATGGCGCTCTGCTGAGTGCGACCAGCACGCGCGACCAACAAGGTGGCGTCGGCATGATCCTTCAAGGATACCGTGTCGACGATGGGGATGGCGGGTGGCGAATCGATGAGGATCCAATCGAACGTTGACGCGAGCTTTTCCTTTGTTTCGGCAAACCATCCGGAGTTGAGGATTTCGGCTGGATTGTTGGTGGGCTTCCCCGCCGGCAGCAGGTAGAAGCCGAGGGGTTCGATTTTCCGGATTGCTGATTGCAATCCCATATCGTCGTGGGTGCACTGCGTCAAGCCGGTCGATAATTTCAGTCCGAGTTCCTGAGCGAGAGAAGGGCACCGGAGGTCGCCTTCGAGTACGAGGACGGAGTGATTCTTTTTTTCGGCGAGGGCGGCAGCCAAGTTGAGCGTCAACGTCGACTTACCTTCGCGCGGACCGGGGCTGGTGATCAACAGGGTTTTTATCTCTGTCTCCTTACGCACCGCTTCCAGCCGAATTCGCAGCAATCGGTACCGTTCAGCGCCGGGGCTCTGCGGATCGGTGTGAAGGACGAGACGTGATTCTGGGCCTAGATGAATCCTTGCGGTGGGGATCGACTCGATGTGGAATCCCTTTTCAAGGGCATCTAGAAATACACCGGGAGAGGCCGAGAGCGAGGGAACTGCTTCTCCGCCCATCTTCTTCAAGGCATCGAACACGCGGCTCACGAATGCACCTCCCCGACCGAGCGCTTACAGGCACCGCTGGAAACAGCTGCCTGAGCCAACTCAACTGACATCTTTTGCGATTCCGGCGCGGAAGCGGCAGAGGGCGGATTACCGGATTGCGGTTGGCCGCCGTCAGCGGCAGCAGAGGGCTGGCGCTTTTCGATGTGCAGGTCCTTGCAAGCGGCAATGACGATCTCTTGGCTGACCATGCGCGTTTCGGCGCCGCACGCAAAGATGAGTGCGTTTTCGCAGATCGTGTTGATCACGCGCGGGTACCCTTGTGAGTACTCGAAGAGCTCGGCGATTGCCTCAGGGGGAAACTCGGGAGCCACGGGGCCCTGCACCGCGCCCGCCCGCGCCAATCGCCACTTTATGTATTCTCCGGTTTGCTCCAGGGTCAGAGGCTGCAACTGGCAACGAAGGGCGATCCTTTGTTTGAGCTGACGCAAGTTCGGAGAATCCAGCCGGCTGTCGAGCTCGGGCTGACCGACCAAGGCAATCTGCAAAAGCTTGCTGCGCTGACTTTCGAGATTGCCCAACAGGCGGATTTCTTCGAGTACTTCCTGGCTCAAGAGATGGGCCTCGTCGACGATGAGCACGGTGGTTTGATCAGACCTCTGGCGCTGCGCCAAGAAAGCGTAAAGCTGAAGGAGGATGTCGTTCTTCCCGGTGACGGGAACGCGAAGATTCAAATCAGCCAATGTATAGCGAAGGAATTCATCAGATGAAAGTAGCGGGTTGAAGACGTAAGCGTAACGGATGTGATTCTCGTCTAGGTGATCAGTCAGGCAGCGCAATACAAGGGTCTTGCCGGTTCCGACTTCACCGGTCATGACCATGAATCCTTTGCGGGAGCGGATGCCATAACAGAGGCTCGCAAATGCCTCGTGATGGCATGGCGTCGCGTACATGAAGTACGGGTCCGGGCTGACCTCGAAAGGACTCAGCTTCAAATGGAAATAGGCCTTGTACATTCCCGATCCTCTATCCTCGCCTATAGACGTAATATTCGGCTGCCAGCACTGCCAAGACCATCGCCGTTCCAGCGCACCACTGCACCACTGACTTAACAGCATGGATTCGCCGTTCGTGCGCGCTGACCAACAATGGGACGCCCATGACGATCGGCAGGTCGAAGCGCGCACGGAGTTCTTTTTCCGAGCGAAGAGAAGCGTCCCGAGCCTCGATGAAGAAAACGAGACCGATGCCGAGAGCGATGCCGCCGGCGAAGCCGCCCAGGGCGATCTTGAGGCGATCGGGACTGAACGGCTCGCTTGGAAGATTCGGTGGATCGATAAGCTTGAACTGTTCGCCTTGCTGGTCCTTCTGAAGGTCGGTGGCCAGCGCCGACTGGGTTTTCTTGGTGTAAAGGTCATCGTAGTTCTTCTTGGCCAAGTCGTACTGACTGAGGAGGTCGGTCAATTGTTGCTCGCGCACGGGAGTGAGATTCAGTCGATACTGATATTGGGAGATTTGCTCTTGTACCTGTTTTATCTGCTCAGTGTCGTTGGCAATTTCCAACTGGTTTGCCTTCAACTGGCTATTAAGCTGGGCCATGGTTGTATCCGTTGTTGCGGAACCTGAGGAAGCAGGCGAAGGAGCGCCGCTCGAGGCTTGGTCCGCCTTGGCCTTTTGGAGTCGCGAAAGCAATGTCTGCGTCTCCGCGATCTCGCGATCGACCTGTTTCACGTCCGGATATTGCGGCGAAAAGGTCCCGAGAAGCGTTGTGCGCTCGTTCTGGAGGCGGTTCAGTTCCGCTCGCGCCGTTTCGATGGGACTAGCATTCGCCGCGATCGAAGAGGGGGGGCCGGCCGCGATGGTGAGATTCTGATACTGGGCCAGCAAGGACTGCAAGTAAGCACGCTGCTCGTTAGCCCTGGCCAATGCGGCATTCGTGTTCTGCAGCTGCATCTGGAGGCCATCGAGAATCTGAAGGTTGCCCTGTTGTTGCTCGGGCAGTTCGCCGAGATTCGCCATCTTGAAATCGCGGAGCCGCTTCTCTTTCGCACTCAGGTCCGTTTGCGCGGAGACGAGCTGATTCTCCAGAAAACTGGTCGTAGTGACATCACGCTGCTCCTGTGACTTTAGGTCTTCGTTGATGAACAGGGATGTGAGGCGGTCGGTGACTTGTTGAACAATTTCTGGGTCGGCGCCGATAAACGTAATCTTGAAGGCATCCGCGCTCTTTTGTGCGTCGTTCGGATTCTCGAGCGAATCGATGGTGATGTCGGTTCGCATTAGCTCGACCAGTTGTTCCGAGCTGAGGCGCTTGCTTTGCTTGGGATACAAATTGAAGTCCGCGATGATCTTAAGAAGCCGGGGACGCGAGAGCACAACGTGAGTCATTGCCTGAAGCGCCTGGTCCAGGTCAGTCGTGCTATTTGGGACGACATAGCGTTCGGGAACCTGCTGCTGTTGGACCAAGATTGTGGCTTCAGATTTGTAGCGATTCGGAATCAGGAAGGATCCGAGCGCAGCTCCTATGGCAACCGCACAGGCGGCAATCAAGAACCACCAGCGGCGGCGAATGGCGATGCCAATCATGCGGTCAAGAGTTTCTGAGAATTCAGGAGTTTTATTCGGCAATGGGATTCACCTCGGCCCTGGCAACGCGCCAAAGGAGTAGTGGTATTCAATTAAGACGCGATTGTGCGAGAACAGCGGCGTCAGAGACGTAGAAATTTGCGACTGATGGAAGTAATCGTATTCGACCGACAGGCCGCTGTGGGGCGCGATGCCGAACTCCGCGCGGTTGAATGCGCCCCAAGTATTGGGGGCAACGACAGGGAGATCGCCCAGCGGCTGGTACTCGGAATAAAAACCTCCGACGGAAGCGGACAGACGCTTGCTGAAGCGCCGCGAAAGTCCCAATCGGGCTTCGTCCTGAATCACCGCACCAGAGACTCCGGCACCGTCGGCGATGCGGCGAGAGGCCATCAACTGGAAATAGTTCTGTTTGGTGATAAGCAAGGACAGGGTGGCTCCGGCGGCGTATCCAAGAAGATCTTGATTGACTCCAGTTAGCACCGGAGACGGAGCGGTGGCGCTTATGGAACTGGCATTCAAAAATGAGTATTGAGGTCCGGCGAAAAGAGCGATTTGGCGTCCGGTCTTCCATTCGAAATCGTAAGACAGGAGCAGGGAATTGGTGGTGACTTGCTGTTCAGGGTCGGTCACGTTGAAGAACTGGGCCGAGTAAAGCAGGCCAATGGTTTGGCCACGACGCACCATCTTGGTATAGCTAGCTCGAAAGGCGTGACTCGCGGTGTCTGGCAAGCCAGGAGCGTTTTCGCGGTTGCTGAAATAATCACCGCCGAAAGTCAGCTCGGAGCGTCTTCCCACTTGGTAATCGAGCGTGGAGGAGCCACCAAAAACCGTAAACGGGGATTCGGGGCCTATGAAGGAGTTATTGGGAGCGACGACAACTGCGCCGCCGATGGGTTGCGCGCCGGAACCGCTCTCGCTGACAGCGAATGGATCGTTCGTATGAAGGTAGTTTCCGCTCAGATCCCATGTCCAGCGGCGAGACATCTGCCACGAGTCCATCGTAGATGCTTGTTCGTCGATTCGGTCGCCAGCCGAAAAATTGTAGAAGCGCCGGATCGTCGGCTGAAAATTGAGCGACCAAAACCCATGCTCGCGGTCCTGGCGAAGATCCAGCGTGGGATCGAACTCCGCAAAGTATCCACCCTGGCCGGTCCCGATAGCGTTGTCGTCGTAACCTTGGCCCAGGCCAAAATCAAGCAGCCACAGGACGCCGGGCCGGATGGCTTGCACAGTTTGGGTTCCCGCCTCTTGCGCGAGCGCACAGCGACCGATGCCCGCGAAAAGGGCGAACAGGGCCAAGCACGCGAATGGGATTCGTAGCCGCAAGTTTTATTTCACCCGAGCATCATTGGACGACGATGACGTCGCCGTTCTTAAGTTCGGGGGCGCTCCCCTTGGACTTTTTCTTCAACCAGCCTTTGTAATTGAAGCGGATTCGCTCGGTTTGATTATCCGCAGTGTGGCGAACGACCATGATGTCTCCGGTCTTGGCCCAGTCAACAAAGCCGCCAGCGGCAGCCAAGGCTTCGACAACCGTGGTCGGCGCGCTAAGAGGATAGGAGCCCGGATGGGTCACTTGGCCGATGACGAAATACTTTTGACTGTTAATTTGCTCGACAATCACGGTCACATCGGGATCGGGGACGTAGGGTTTCAGTCGGGCAACAACGACGTCGTGCAGTTCGCCCGTGGTTTTTCCCGCTGCGTCGATGTCTCCGATGAGGGGGAGAGAAATCTTGCCGTCGGGGCGGACGGGCATGGTCCGGCTCAGATCAGCGACCTTCCAAACGCTGACGGCGATGACGTCACTGACACCGATGCGATAGTCAAGCGCGACGGCGGCGGTCAGATTACTTGAGGATTTGGCCGGCGTGGCCGGGTCGGGCGCTTGTGCGCCGCCCTTCTGCTGAGCGCGGGCCGTTAACGGCAGACTCAAAAGCAGCAAAGCGATTGCGATTCGATTTTTCATCGAGATGACTCCTGCGTCTCCGTGGACGCGTGGAAATGGATGCGAAGGTTCATGATAGACCGCCTTCGGAAATCTGTTTTCCGACGACACCGGGTTCCGGCCGGCGCCTTTTATTGAGACCTGTTTGTTTGAGCTTGTGGAGCAATGTTTGATAGCTGATCTGGAGCGCTTTGGCGGCCTCCTTGCGGTTCCATCGGTTTTCGCTGAGAACTTTGAGGATCATGTCTCTTTCGGCTTCCTCGACGACCAGCCGCTTGTAGGCGCTCAATGGCATTGAATGTTTCGATCGCTCTGCGTTCCGCCAGCGTCCCATCGGCGAACGTTTTGCGAGAAGGGCCTCGACCATGGCGGCGTTGCCGTCTAGAGTCACGTAGGTATTCACGCAGTTCTCCAGTTCGCGAATGTTGCCGGGCCAATCGTATTCGCAGAGCGTCTGGAGGAGATCACCTGTGATGTGCCGGTAGTCGCGATTCCGGTGAAGGCACGAGAGCTCGAGAAAGTAGCTGACCAGATCGGGGATGTCTTCCTTGCGTTCACGCAAGGGCGGAAGCTGTATGGTCACAATGTTGATGCGATAAAAGAGGTCCAAGCGAAAATTTCCCGCAGCCATATCGTTTTCGAGATTCCGCCGCGTGGCGCAGATGATGCGAGGAACTTCGACGCTGTACTGTCTGCCGTTGAGCTGAGTGACGTCGCGGTCTTGAAACAACTCGAGGAGCTTGGCCTGGAGAGTCGCATCGAGTTCTGCGACTTCCTCGATAAACAGCGTGCCGGGCGAAGCACTCAGCGCTCGCGCTGGAAGCGCCCAGCCGAGCGACAGGTGGGCGGCGCTGGGATGACTCTCCTGATTCTTGGCGGGAGATGCGGCTACGCTTGAGTCCATGCGCGTGAACGGGCCCGTACGCCAGGGAGAGCGCCTGTGAATTTCCCGACCGATCGCTTCTTTGCCCGTGCCGCGCTCACCTTGCAGCAAGACGGGAACCGATGCGCCGCTCACTTTTTCGACCGCTTGCCGAACTTCTCGCATGGCCGCGGAGCGTCCGAAAAGGATGTGGTCAGGTATTGTATGCACAGCCAGTCTATTCATCGCTTGCGGACCAAGTTCCTTTCACGTTTCATATCCATTTCGTGCAAAACGACCCGGAATCATCCATTCCCGGATTCCCAGCAATATAACCAGAGCACTTGCCGGGCCAATGGAAGGGGAAGGCCTGGAAGATGAAGCTGCGGATTGCAGCGGAAAGCCCTTTTGTCACAGTAAGATATGGACGAGAAGCGAACTGGCGCGCCAACAAGGACCGACCGGGGCGTAGGGAATGGTGCCTTGGGAAGATAAAAGCGAAAATTCTTTTTATAGTTTTGCTAAGGCCGCGAGGCTGACCGTTCTCCAGCAAAATTGGCAGCGCCAGAGAAGGATGCCTCTATTCCAGACTATTACACGAGAGCGTTGTACTCAGGTGCGGGTCTGGCTGGCATGGAATATCGTGGCAGCGTGACTGTGCCTATCTGATTCCGCGCCGATAGCGAAATCAATTTTCGTCGGACCAATCCACGTCTGGCTGCTTCAGCCAAGCATGCCGAGCGCGTGCATGAGTTCGGCGATCAAGAGGGTTCCGCCGGCGGCGCCTCGAATCGTATTGTGGCCCAGCAGCACGAATTTGTTCCCAAGCACTGGGCACGGCCGCACTCGGCCCACTTGGACCGCCATCCCTCCAAACTTTTCAACATCCAGCCGGGGCTGAGGCCGGTCAAAGTTGTCATGACAGATAATCGGCTGGACTGGAGCGCTGGGCAGGCCTAGCCTTTGTGGCTCTCCGGAGAATTCCCGGAAAGCTGCCAGAACGTCCTCCGGTGAAGCGGGCTCTTCGCATTCCACGGAAATCGTTTCGGTGTGACCGTAAACCACGGGCACGCGAGTGGCTTGTGCACTGACCACGAATGGGGCAGGCGTGACGGAGTTATTTGCAAGTGATCCGAGGATCTTCCTCGTTTCGCATTCGATTTTTTCTTCTTCTCCCCCGATGAACGGAACAATGTTCGCGGTTGCGTCCAGCGATGAGACGCCCGGATAGCCTGCGCCGGAGAGCGCCTGCAGCGTGGTCACCAAAACCCGCCGAGGCCGCAAGGGACGAAGTGCGGCAAGCGCCATGGCGAGGAATATAGTCGAGCAATTCGGATTGGTGGTGATCGCGCCGCTCCAATCACGGGATTTCTGCTGTTGGGAAATCAGTCCGAGGTGGTCGGGGTTGACCTCCGGCACCAGAAGTGGCACAAGCGGATCCATGCGATGGTTTCGCGCGTTGCTGACAACCCAGTGGCCAGCCGCTGCGAACTCCTCTTCGACTTCACCCGCGACAGACGGATCCAACGCCGAGAAGATCAGCTTTGGGCCACGACCGGCTTTCACAGTTTCGACAGAGATTTCCGCTATATCTGACGGGCATGCAATAGGGAGGCGCCAAGCGAGCTCGCTGTAACGTTTTCCGACGGAGCGGTCGCTCGCCGCCAGCCAGGTTGCGCGAAACCACGGGTGGGTGGCGAGCAAGCTGGCGAATTGCTGGCCGACTGCTCCTGTTGCGCCGAGAATGCCGACTTCCATCCGAGCCTTGTGAGGGCGTAGCCGGGACGATCTTTGGCGCCGTCGCGGACGGCCGAACTGCGCGGATGTGCTCAATGGATTCTTCCCGCAGAGCCTTGGGAATTGAGGGCGTCGAGACAAAACTCCCGATGGGCACTTGCGAGCGCCGCCTGCAGGTCGCTTTGCGCCACCACAAACGAGAAGCCGTATCCTGGCGAGCGCTCGCCGGCGGCGAGGACCCTCACCTCTCGCTGGGCGAACACGTCGGCGATGCGTCTGCGCATTTCAGACGCAGTGTTTCTGTAGTGCCCCGCTAGTGTGACAATCGCGACGCCGTGACGAATGGTTATCCGCATGGCCTTTCGTTCGAGCGAATCTGGCGAGAACTCATTTCGCATCGCTTCGACAACGCCCTCAGCAAAATCAGCCGAAACGGCGAGACATACCTCGTCTTGGCGTGGCGGTTGCGAGATCACTGGCACGCATTTTCGAATCGCTGCATTGGTCCAACCCGACGCACTGAAGTCACGCAATTCCGCTGCTAACCCCGCCCGGTGGATAGAGATCAAAGCCGCATCACTGATAGCGACTAGCGCCTTAATTCCTTTGCCGTTCGAGCAATCGTCGTCCCTGATGATTGTTCCGGGGCCTTCCGGCGCGAAAGTGTTGCAAATCCGCACGGAGATGCCGCGCCCGAGCATAGGGCGAAGGGTCTTGCGGTGCAGCACTTTGGCACCAAATTCGGCCAGGTCGCCCGCTTCCTCATAGGAGATCTCGGAAATCGTGCCGGCTTCGGGCACCAGGCGCGGATCGGCGGTTAGCAGCCCGTCGACATCCTTCCAGATGGCCACTTCGTCGGCGTCGACCACCGCGGCGAGGATGGTCGCCGAATAATCCGAGCCGCCGCGTCCAAGAGTGGTGAGCACTCCCTCCGGTGTCGCACCAATGAAGCCGGTCACAACGGGTACAATTCCCTGCCGCACCAGCGGGCCCAGACGTGCGTCGCAGAGCTTGCGAGTCAAATGCATCCGAGGGTCCGCGGCGCCATGGTTCGAATTGGTCACGATCAGTTTAGTAGCCTCGATTGCCTCGCTTGTGATCCCTCGCTCCGCGAGCGCGGCCGCGACCAGAAAAACTGAAAGGCGCTCGCCCAGGCTTGCCACTTCGTCACGCGCCCGAGGTGTCAGTCCGCACAGCAGAGCCGCTTCCTGGCAGAGCCGGTTACCCTGGTGACACAACTCTCGCATTTTCCGCCGCAGGCGGTTCCGTGTTGCTTGGGAATGGATCAAAGCGCTGGCTGCGGTAGCATGCCGTTTCCGAATGCTTTCCAAGATCGCTGCTGCATGAGGAAAATTCCCGGAGGCGGACTGTTCGGCGGCCTCAATCAATTTGTCGGTCACGCCGCTCATCGCGGATACGACAACGATGACATGGCTTTCGCGCGAAGCGGCGCGAACAATCTCGATGACTCTCGCGATGCAGGATGCGTCGCCCACTGAAGTGCCGCCAAATTTCATCACGCGTAGCGGCTTGTTTGCGTATGTGGCTTGACGAGCGACATGTTGGGGGTAAACGGATTGGCCCTCATGGCCCGCAAGGCTGCGGCCATTCGCGTTGGCGACGTTGAGAGCTTTAGGAGAGCTTGTTGTCATGTGCCCTTTGATTCTGGCGCCGGGTTGTCCTTGAGAAGCCATACTTCAAATCATTAGGGTCGAGGGACGCGCACCGCAGTGAGCTCCCGAATCCACTCTTCGTGCTGAGAAGGTCGAACCCTCGGTTCGGGACAACTGAGCACGCAGGCGCGCACCAATTCAGGCTGTTCCCATGGAACATCGTGGTAGCCGGACTCGAGGAACGCGCTCGCTCGGTTTCTGATCCACTCCTGCGGGAAGAGCGCGATCGTGTCATTCTCCGTGACTCTGGGAGCGGTTCGAAGGGGCACTCCGGAAGCGGCGGCATACAATGCCGCGGGCAGGTCGCGTCCTGGGCCAAGCGTTAAGTGTCCGACTTGGGTGGCCCGCGGATTCATCTCAATGAGATGGGCGTTGCCGGTCTGTTCGTCCAGGATGAAATCAAACCCGTGCAATCCGGAAAGATCGAGTCTGCGCACGACTTTCTTTATCGCGAGAGACATTTCAGCATTGTCTATCGCACGAAGGACACTCGCGGGTCCGCCAGTGTATTGCTTGCTTAACACCTCAAACTGAAGGCTGGCCAGCACAGTACCTTTCCAACAGGCGACTTCACTGATTGCGTCGCAGCCGGTTACATACGCTTGGGCATTCACGACGGTACGGTGGCGAAGTAGCGGCGGCCAAACCAAGGCCTTGCCTTGTCGCAACAGAGTTTGAAGACGGGTGCGGGGTGAGGGCGGCGCTGTTCGCAACTCGCGAAAAGCCTTTTCAGCTTCTTCTGCCGTTTGAACGATTCTTACGCCTGTGCCCCCGGACGTACCGTCTGCCTTTAGCACCGTCGGAAGGCCGGCACGGGTGAGCCATTTGCCAAGGTCTGCGAAAGTTGTGATGACTTCCGTTTTCGGAACTCGCACGCGTTCTTCTTCGGCGAGCGCCATAACGGCGGCCCTCGCTTCCACGATCGGAAAGCCTTCCGGCGCACCGATAGAACGCTCGATCAACGCGCAAATCGATGAACTTGATCTTCCGTGGCGCCGTTCTCGGTCATGTAGTTGATGTAGGTGACGGCTCGTGACGTCATCCGTTGGAATAATGATCGACGGATTCGTAGCTATAATTGCATCGGCGAGCGATCCGAGCGGCACCATCGTGTTATAGGTATGCGGCCTGTGTACAATGCCGGTTTTGGAGAGCGGATGATGAGGGGGACACACCGCTTCGACAGCGAACCCTGCGTTCGCAAGACCTATTGCCAACCGTGCAGTCGAGAACCAGCGAGCCGTGGATGCGATGAGTATGGTTGGCTTCAACGTTATGCGAGCCTCCGCGTGATTCCAGCTCCCGGGTCAGGGAAAACCAGCCGTGCCCGAGAGGGGTGAACTTAGAGGAAAGGCAATCCGTCGGCCAAAGCCAAGAGGAGAATGCGATTGGCGAGGCGTTCTATTCAATTGAAAAATCGAGGCTTACGGTATTTGGGATATAGCCGTGTGTTCGGAGGCTGAAATCGCCTGCCAGAATTGTCTAAAACCTTATTTCTATTTGCATGTTATCGCGTGGTAGGAAATTCTCGCACACGCCGACGGCCTGCATGTTTACATTCGCCAAAAAAGTCATCAGAATCAGATGCGTGATGACCGCTTCTGAATTGATTTCGATGGCGATAAGGAGCCAGAGAGCGGGATGAGCGAGCCTAGCCCCCCTGTCCGTAACATTTCTGACACCGCGCGTTGGGTCGCCTATTTTCGAGCACGCGAAACACAAAGACCCGACGCTCTGTTCCATGATCCCTATGCCGAACGTCTCGCTGGCGAGCGTGGATTTGAAATTGCAGACACTCTTTCGGACGGAAACAAACACGAATGGGCGTGGGTAGCGCGTACCTACCTTTTTGACAAGTTCGTTCTGCGCGAAGTCCAAGATGGGGCGGATCTCGTTGTGAACCTCGCGGCTGGACTCGATGCGCGGCCATACCGCATGGAGCTACCGGCGGCGCTGCAATGGGTGGAAGTGGATCTGCCGGAAATCGTTGCGTACAAGGAGAAGATTCTGGCGGGCGAGAAACCAAGGTGCCGACTCGAGCGAATCCCTCTGGATCTATCCGACACGCTTACACGCCGGGCTCTCCTGGCAGAATTAGGACGCCGCGCCACTCAGATCACTGCAATGAGCGAAGGTCTGCTGATTTACTTCGCGCCGGAGGAGGTAGGTGCGCTCGCAAGGGACCTTGCTGCCGTAAGTCACATGCAAAGCTGGCTTGTTGATCTTGCCTCTCCAGGCCAGCTCAGACTGATGCAGCGCACCATGGGGAAGCAGCTCAGTGAAGCGGGCGCAGCGTTTAAGTTCGGACCGGCGGAGGGCCCGAATTTTTTTTCGCGCTATGGCTGGGATGCGAAGGATGTTCAGGGCTTTATGAAGACGGCCGCACAGCTCAATCGCTTGCCAGTCGAGCTGCATTCGTTGTTGCCAGAGCCGCAAGGTCTGCCTGGGAATTTCCCTTGGACGGGCATTTGCCTGCTCAAGAAGCAATGAGAACACAGCGAAGTGCGCCTTTGACGCTTCGGTTGTTGTTGTGAGCTCTTTGCTGGCGGGATAAAGGAGGCATCACGGTACGCCCAAGAATAGCCGCCGGAATGAGGAGGAGCGGGCGAGCTTCATGTGTGCTTGCCATATTGATTCTTGCAGGGCTCTGTGCGGGATGCTCGCACTCGGAAGCAAAGGCCGGTAATTCTTGGAACCGGAAGGCTGCGGCGGCGTACCTCGATCAACGGGAGACCGCGTGGATGACATGGCAACACGCGGCGCGCGACCAGGGGACTTTCTGCGTTTCGTGTCACACAGCGATGCCCTATGCGTTGTCCCGGCAGGCTATGGATTCAGCCCTTGGCGAGACAAATCTCACCATGGACGAACGTAAACTCGTCGACAACGTTACGAAGCGTGTGCGCTTGTGGAAGGAGATTCAACCGTACTACCCGAACCAAGCTGGCGCATCACGAGGAACGGAAGCGGTTCTCAATGCGCTGATCCTGGCGAGCTATGACGCGCGGAGCGGAAAGCTCAGTGACGACACACGGTCCGCGTTCCGCGAAATGTGGTCCCTACAGGAGAGCACGGGCCCCGAGCGGGGTGCGTGGCAATGGATTGAGTTTAACAACGAACCATGGGAGGCGTATGACTCGCCGTACTACGGCGCTACGCTGGCAGCAATCACCGTCGGCTTGGCTCCGGAAGATTACCGTTCGGCGCCGGAAATCCAACAGGATCTCAAACTCCTAGGCGAATACCTCAATCGCGAATATGCGAAGCAGACGCTACTGAATCGCATATCGCTACTATGGGCCTCCGTAAGAATCCCAGAGATCTTGAAGCCAGGGCAGCAAGAATCCATCGTCAACGAGATTCTGAGTAAACAACAGGCGGACGGAGGTTGGTCCGCGTCTTCGCTGGTTGGGACGTGGAAGCGAAGAGATGGGACGGGGCTGGTAAAGAGGAGCGATGGGTACGCAACCGGTTTGATCACATATGTGCTGCAACAAGCGGGGGTTTCACGCGACAACGTCCACGTAAGAGCCGGCCTTTCCTGGCTTGCACGGAATCAGGCTTGGCGGGACGGACACTGGGAAGCCTACTCTTTGAACGAATGGCATTTCGACTTGTTTCCCGTTGGTTATCACTTTATGAACGACGCGGCAACTGCTTATGCGGTGCTTGCTTTGACGCGAGCTGACAGCGTGCGGAATGGCGCGACGGCGCAGAAGGCTGCACGTGACGGCTCTGCGACCGCGCTTGGCATAGGAAGTCCCGACGGACACCTTCACTAACGAGAATCAGCGAGACTTGGGCTGAACGACCACAGAATCTCGGAGTCTGAATTCCCCTCAAAACGCCTGAAGGCGTAACCAGAGAAAAAGATTCGCGCACGACGCATCCGGAGGCGAGGAGCCCAACATGCGGCGGAGTCTTATCGTGTAAAAGGATTTGGCTATAAGTGATAAGGGGTTTCTCGATCGCCGCTTTGGGCGTCTCGTATGTTATTCGTATACAAGGAGTTAGCGTTTACTCGGATGGCTACACAATTGCCATTGAGTCTCTGTGCCTCAGACGGTGCACTTGAAGTGCGCCGTGGTTGACATAAAACACAACTGGGGAAGGAGCCTAGGGTCACAGCCATGATACAAACTGCCATCGTTGGTGCGGGGCCGTATGCACTATCCATAGCTGCGCATCTTCGTCGCCGTGGTATTCCGTTTCGTATTTTCGGTCGTCCGATGGACAGCTGGTTGGGCCACATGCCAAAAGGCATGATGCTCAAGTCCGACGGATTTGCCTCAAACATTCTCGATCCCGATGGCAACCTCACGCTACGGAATTTCTGCGCCGAGCAGGGCATCGAATACGGCGATGCAGGATGCCCGGTGCGCTTGGAAACTTTCGTTGCGTATGGCTTCGCTTTCCAGAAACGGTTGGTGCCTGAGTTAGACGAAAGGCTTGTTGCCGGCATCGATCGATTGCCCAATGGATTTGTTCTGCGGCTGGAGGATGGCGAAACAGTCAAAGCTCGACAGGTTGTGCTTGCTGTGGGAATTACTCACTTCGAATATGTACCAGCCGAGTTGGCGGACCTACCAGCGGAATTCGTGTCGCACAGTTTCCACCATCACGATCTGGAGCGGTTCAGAGGACGCAGCATCGTCGTAATCGGTGGTGGATCGTCGGCTCTGGACCTCGCTGGCCTACTGCACGAGGCCGGTGCCACAGTTCAACTCGTAGCCCGAAAACAATCGTTGACGTTCCATACGAACTCGATGGGCAAGCCGCGTTCCTTGTGGCAACGAATTCGACATCCGAGGTCGGGATTGGGTCCCGGGTTACGCTCACGCTTTTATGCCTCTGCACCGAACCTCTTCCGCTATTTGCCCGAGCGCCGCCGCGTTCGAATTGTGCGCACGCATCTTGGGCCTTCGGGAGGCTGGTTTGCGAAAGACAAAGTGGTCGAAAAGGTGCCACTCCTGCTTGGATACACAGTGCAGAGCGCGCAGGTTCGCGACGGCAAAGTGGAGCTGACTCTTCGCGCGGCCGATGGCAAAGTGCGGGAAATTCTAGCGGAGCACGTGATTGCAGCCACGGGATACAAAGTGAGTGTGGAGCGATTGAAATTCTTGAATTCAGAAATTCGTTCGAAGCTCAAGGTTGTGGAGGGCTCACCGGTTCTCTCATCCGCGTTTGAATCATCCGTGCCGGGCCTCTATTTCGCTGGAGTCGCCGCCGCGATTAGCTTCGGTCCCAGTATGCGATTCGCGTTCGGCGCCGGCTTTACTGCTCGACGCATCACGCTGGCCTTGTCGAAATCGCTTTCACGGGAGCAGGTGCGAGTGCCAGCACCGAGTGTAGTGACCATCACGAAATGACGGTGCGCGACGCGGCATGAAACGAGAAACCATCGCAATCCACGCAGGCTACGACGGCGACCCCGCGACGAAAGCCGTTGCGGTGCCGATTTACCAGACGATTGCGTTTGAGTTCGATAGCGCGGAGCACGGAGCAGCGCTCTTCAATTTGGAAGTCCAGGGAAACATTTACACGCGAATCGGAAATCCTACGAACGCCGTGCTCGAAAAGCGCGTCGCCGCGCTCGAAGGCGGCGTGGATGCATTGAGCGTGAGTTCGGGAATGGCGGCTCTGCACTACGCATTTATAAATGTCGCGGAGATGGGCAACAACATCGTTTCTCTTCCGCAGCTGTACGGCGCCACCTACACGTTGCTCGCGCACATTCTGCCGAAGCAGGGAATTGCAGGGCGGTTTGCCGAGAGCGAGCATCCCGATGCCGTCGAGAAACTGATCGACAAAAACACGCGAGCCGTTTTCTGCGAAAGCGTGGGAAATCCCGCTGGGAATGTGGCCGATCTCGAGGGACTCGCGCGAGTGGCTCACAAGCACGGTGTGCCGTTGATCGTCGACAACACGATCGCAACGCCAATCTTGCTCAGACCTATCGAATACGGCGCCGATGTCGTGGTGCATTCCCTGACGAAGTTCATGGGAGGGCACGGCACCACACTCGGAGGAATGATCGTCGACAGCGGAAAGTTCCCCTGGCGCGAGCGTGCGGAGAAGTTCTACATGCTGACGCAGCCGGAGCCCGCGTACCACGGCGTCGTCTACACCGAACATTACGGGGCGGCCGCTTTTGTCGCGCGCTGCCGCACGGTGGCCCAACGAAACACTGGATCCACATTGTCACCCTTCAACGCGTTTCTGTTGCTTCAGGGCGTCGAGACCCTAGCACTGCGCATCGAGCGCCACGTCGAAAACGCGCGGAAGGTGGCCGAATTTCTGCGCGGCCATCGGTCGGTTGAATGGGTTAACTACGCGGGATTCCCCGACAACCCATTGTACGCAATGGCACAAAGGTACCTCGGGTCGCGACGCTGCTCATTGCTGACATTTGGGGTCAAGGGCGGATTCGAGGCCGGTACGAAGTGCTTCAACGCGCTGCGCTTGTTCAAACGCATGGTCAACCTGGGCGACGCCAAGTCGTTGGCGTGTCATCCGGCATCGACGACGCATCGGCAACTAACGCCAGACGAACAACAGAAGGTTGGCGTGACACCAGAAATGATCCGGCTGAGCGTGGGCATCGAGCATATTGACGACATTCTCGCTGATCTGGGTCAAGCGCTCGACAAGGCGGCCGCATGACGCTGCCAAATATCCGCAAGGTTCTCAACGTTGGAGGGATCCCATGCCGCTGATGCTCAGCGGTGATCGAATTCGATCTCCATGGGTGACGGAAGGAAATTGGCAGCCACTGACGTCGCGTCGCGGCGATGATCGTCAGGCGGAGTGCCTGCAGATTGCCCTCATCAACAACATGCCGGATGCGGCCTTGGAAGGTACGGAGAACCAATTCTTAGATCTTCTTGCTGCTGCCGCCGGCGAAATTCCCGTGTGCGTGGAGCTTTATTCGCTGCCCCAGATTACACGCGGCGAACGGGCTCAGCAACACATGAGCGGCTTGTACTCCAATATTTGCGACCTTACAAGCGGGCGATTCGACGCCCTGATCATTAGCGGGACCGAACCGCGCCAGCCGGATTTGCGGAACGAAGCGTATTGGGAAACATTGGTGGGCCTTTTGGATTGGGCCGAGCACAACACGGCGTCCACGATTTTGTCCTGCTTGGCGGCGCACGCCAGTGTTCTCCACAGCGACGGCGTCGCGCGCCATCTACTCGGCGATAAGAGATTCGGTGTCTTCAACGAGAAAAAAGTCTCGCAGCACCCTCTTATAGCGGGCGCTCCAGACGTCATACGGATTCCGCACTCTCGTTGGAATGAACTACGAGAGGACGAGTTAGTTTCAGCAGGGTACACCGTTCTGACGAAGTCGAAGGAAGCTGGCGTTGGCCTCTTCGCAAAGCAGAAAAATAAGAGCCTTTTCATTCACGTTCAAGGCCATCCGGAATATGCGACCGCGACGCTGCTCAAGGAGTATCGAAGAGACATCAAGCGGTTTGTCCGGCGGGAGCGAGAAACGTATCCATCACTGCCGCACGGATATTTCAGTGCTTCGGCGGTCGAACTATTGGCGGACTTCCGAAGGCGGGCGCTTTCCGATCCAAATGAGAGCATTCTTGCGACGTTCCCAGACGCCGTCGTTGCCAAAACACTACAGAATGGCTGGCACGGAGCGGGCGCCGGAATTTATCGCAACTGGCTGCAATATGTGGCCTCGAAAAGAGTTAGCGCGGCGCAGTATTCGGTGATGGCGTCGTCGTACGGACAGGTTCCCGGAAAACGCCACCCCGGCCATAGGACGTCAGCTTCGGCGCGAAATTCTCGCAACTTTTGACGCGGGTTGAATTGATGGATGACGGAATGGCAACACAAACGCCGACAACTCGCGATGGTGGTTCTGACGCCTTGAAGAGCCTTCCTGAACGCATCAGCGATGTCATCGAACCGTGGACGAAACATTCGCCAGATCGATTGGCTCTGGTGGAAACTGCGGGCTCATGGACCTATCGGCAATTGGCTTCTGCCGTCGCCGAGGCAAAGACTTGGCTCGCCGACATCGGCGTACGGCCAGGCGACCGGGTCATGATCGTTTGCGAGAATTGCCGCGCGTTGGTAGGGATTCTATTGGCGTTATCCGAGCTCGACGCGTGGCCAGTGCTTGTCAACGCACGTCTTTCGGCACGCGAGGTCGATCAAATCCGGGACCATTGTGGAGCGCGCCGCGCAATCTACACAACGAGCGTCTCGCCGCATGCCAGAGAGCACGCGAAGCGGCATGGTGCCACTACTCAGGATATTGCCAACTTGGGATCGGTTGGCGTGGGGTCGCTGAACGCGGACACCGCTCCGGAACCACTCGACGCCAACTGCACGAACAACGTCGCGGCGTTGATTTATACGTCAGGCACGACGGGCGTCCCGAAGGGCGTGATGCTGACGCATCGGAACTTGCTATTCGTTGCGGCGGTATCGGCGAGGATACGAGCGCTAGCGGCGGATGACCGGGTTTATGGCGTTCTGCCGATGTCACACGCCGTGGGCCTCTCCGTGGTACTTCTGGGAGCATTGATCCGCGGCGCGACGCTTTATTTGTCACCGCGTTTCGATCCCGCGGCAGCCCTGGAGGCTCTCGAAAAGCATCAGTTGACAGTTGTGCTGGGTGTTCCGGCGATGTTCGCTTTGCTGCTCGAATACGCCAAGACGAAAGGATTCGAAACCGTGAATTTCCCCGCGCTTCGTATCATCTCGTCTTCCGGTGCTCCGCTCGACTCCGCTCTGAAGGTGGCGGTCGAGAAGTTTTTCGGTCTGCCGCTTTATAACGGCTATGGCGTCACGGAATGCTCTCCCAACATTGCGCAGGCGAAAATCGATGAGCCTCGCAAAGACACGTCTGTCGGCCGAGTGTTTCCCGGAGTTGAAGTTAAGTTTGTGGGGCTGGATCGAGAAGCGGTTGGTGAGGGGCGGGTCGGAGAACTTTGGGTACGCGGGCCGAATGTGATGAAGGGTTACTATCGAGCGCCGGACGAGACCGCTTTGGCGATCGACGGGGAAGGATGGTTTAACACGCGGGATCTTGCGCGGTTAGAGGATGGCAATCTTTTTGTCGTCGGTCGCACAAAGGAGTTGATCGTGCGATTCGGCTTTAATGTTTATCCGGCCGAACTTGAGGCGGTGCTGAACGCTCATCCCGGGGTGGTGCGGTCCGCCGTGATTGGCCGATCAGGGGAGGGAATCGAGGGAGGCGAGGAAATCGTCGCGTTCGTCCAACCGTTGCTTGGCTTATCGCCAACGGTCGCGGAATTGGAGGGGCACGCTGCGCGGCATCTTGCACCATACAAGCGACCGTCACAGATCGTCCTGGTTCCGGCGATGCCCTTGACTCCGACTGGAAAAGTCATGAAGGACGAACTCGCCAAGATGGCACGTCAGAATGCCCTGGCGCACTGACGAGACGAAAGACGGCGAGTCAGAGAACAACTTCGATCAGCGCGGGCCCCTCGCATTCGAATCCTTCTCGCAAAGCTTTCGCAAATCCGTCAAGGGAATTGGCACGAGTGCCGGGAACCCCCATACCCTTTGCGAGTGACACCCAGTCGAGATCGGGACGGCCGATATCGAACATATCCGCAGCTCGCGGTCCCGGTTCACCAACGCCGAGGCCCAAAAACTCGTGTTTCAGGACCGAGTAGGTGCGATTCGCAAAAACCACGGTCGTGACATCTAAGCCTTCGCGCGCCATGGTCCAGAGTGCTTGCGGCGTGTACATCCCGCTGCCATCGGCAGTTAGGCACAACACGCGACGAGTGGGGCAGGCGACAGCCGCGCCCACGGCCAGTGGCATCGCGATTCCAATGGAGCCACCGGTGCACGCCAACCAGTCATGAGGCGGGACTCCCTTTGCGGCTGCCATCATGCCTCGACCGGAGGTCATGGATTCGTCGACGACGATAGCGTTTTCGGGCAAGATCGATGCAACTGCCGCTGCAAGGCCAGGCAACGTGATCGCGCCGCTCGGCACCGTCGGCCGCTCGGGCTTCTCAGTCAACGGTTGTTGTGTTCCCGCAGACAGTGCTGCCAGAGCCTCGAGTGCGCCCACGTAATTCTCGCCGGGTCTGGCCAAGGTGAAAATCTCGCAATCCGGCGAAGTGAGAACGCTGTCCCTACCCGGATGAGCGAAGTATGCGACAGGAGGTTGTGCACCAACCAGAATGAGCTGGCGAAATTCCTTTAGCAGTTGGACAGCTTGGTCGGGACTGTAGGGAATCCGTTCTAGGATGGCCGCGCCAGCGCCACGCTCGACACGTGCAAAGGGATACGGCGCGAGGAGCTTCGCGTTTGTGGCCGCAGCGATGCGGCCGGCTGTCGCGAGCCCCTTGCCGTAGAGAGCGTTGCCTGTTAGGAGCAGCGCCGTTCGCAAGCCGGAGCGAAGCAACACTGCTGCCTGTTCGATGGCTTCCGCGGCAGGCATGGGAATAGGTGGGAGGGGAGGGAACTCGGGAATTGCGCCGCATTCGCTCCAGGCAACGTCGGCAGGAACGACGAGCGTGGCGATCCGGCCAGGCGCGGTGCGTGCAGCAATGATCGCCTCAGCCGTATCGCGTCCGAGCTCGGAAGCGGAACAGGATGTCCTCAGCCACTTCGAATAGGGTCTCGCGAGCGCTTCGATGTCGGAAGTGAGGGGGGTGTCGTGGCGTAGATGATGCGTCGCATGCTGACCTACAACGTTAACGATAGACACTTGTGCGCGGCTGGCGTTATGTAGGTTGGCAAGGCCGTTTGCGAGACCGGGGCCGAGATGAAGCAGAGTACACGCTGGCTTTTGAGTCATACGGGCGTAGCCATCGGCGGCGCCCGTGACAACGCCTTCGAAGAGGCCAAGTACGCAACGAATATCCGGCATCCGGTCGAGCGCCGCGACCAAGTGCATTTCCGAGGTGCCAGGATTGGTGAAGCAGGCATCGATTCCGCCTGCGCTCAGGGTGCGAACTAGGCTTTCCGCTCCGTTCATGTGGTTGAATTCCTGAGAATCCCCACTGGGCTCCTTTCGCGCGTAGATAGATTGCCTTTGAGTCGACTGCAGCGCAACCCGGCTTCTGGTGAGAGAGCAGCTCGCATGAACGGGCAGGTCTCGTTAGTGTTGCACGGCCTTCACCGGCTTATCGCCTGCGCGGCCATACTGTCGCACGCGGTCCATAGGTTCTGCGATGCTGGGTGTGCGAGAGATTATCCAAACGATCAGCCGATTGAGTAGGGAGACAGGGAAGAAAACCGGGCGGAGGAAATCGACGAACAACACTACGCGTTGCGAATCGACGTCATTCCAGACTTCGTGAGGATGGCTGTCGTCGAAAATCAGGCTTTTGCCTTCTTTCCAGGAGCGCACGTCCTTTCCGACTCGAATTCTGCAGCTACCTTCCGGCCCCGGGACAATCAGTCCAAGGTGGTAACGCATCACGCCCTTGTACATCCCACGATGTTCAGGAATGTGTTTTCTGGGCGCCAGGATGGAGAACATCGCCGACTTCATTCCAGGAATGCGCTGCAAGAGCCGCACCGTCTGTGGACATCGCGCGCAATTCTCCTCGGCTTTTTCGCCGTATGCATAAAGCCAGAAAGTCTTCCACTGCTCCCCTTCGGTCAGAACATTCTGTTTTTCCGAGATGTCTTGGAAATTGGGGATTTCTTCGCGGCGCACGAGGACCGCGTCCAATTCCTTGCGAATCGACATCCATTCCGCTTCTATCGAGGCGGCCCAGGGAAACGAATCGGAATCGAAAAACGTCTTGTTTCTATCGCGGAAAAACATTATTCCTTCGACTAATCCTCGCATCATTTCACTTGCTCCTTTCTCACTTGGTTTGTAACTTGAGTGGCCTCCGACGGAAAGATCGCCTAGTTTGGTGCTATACGTGGGACGTGTTGATCAGCAGCAGGCTTCGCGTTCTGCGATGGCTTCTATCCAGGATGGTTACTCTGTGCCTCGGATATAGCGCTCAATACGCACTAGCTGCGCGGAATTCGGTTCGAAGTCGATGACAGCTTAAGGCAGTATAGGGAACGATTTCTTCATGGCGTGATCGGGATGCCTATGAGGACGGTTGGTTCTACGGCGCACTTTTCAAATGATGCGTTAGCGGCACGGCGAGATCCGCAAAGTGTACTGACAGAATGGTGTGATGGTCGCCGGGTACGGTCTCGACTTCGAAATCAGCTGCGAAACGCGACCAGATTGGCACGGGATCAGGGTAAGGGGAGGCCTCGGCTCGGACGAACTTGACCTTTCCGCCATAAGGGCGCGGATGATACCTGGTCCAGGCCAGAAAATCGCTGAAACACCTTCGGTCCGCCACGCGACTGAGAGGCACGCGAGCATTCTTATCCGCCAAGAGTTGCATCAGGTCGGAAACACGACGTCGCAATTGAGCGCCAGCCAAGTGGGCGCGTTTCCTGAAGGGCCGGGGTCCCGTGTGCGGGTACGAGTCAATCATGGTCAGCATCGCAACCTTCTCTCCAGCTTTGGAGAGTTGCCGGGCCATTTCAAATGCGATTAGGCCTCCGAGCGAGTATCCAATCAAGGTGTAAGGACCGTGCCGTTGTACGCTCCTCATTGCATTGAGATGGAATCGGGCCATACCTTCGATGTGGGCAAAAGGCGGCTTGGCGCCGTCGCTGCCTTTGGCCTGTAGACCGTAGATCGCTCGGGATGTTCGTATGTGTTTTACGAGGTCGAAGAATTCCAACACGCTACTGGCGAGACCATGGGCGAAAAACACCGGCGGCTTCCCGGTACCTGGCTTGAGTAGTACGAGCGGCGACAGTGGGGGCGGTCCGGGCCGGTCCAGTACCTCAGCCAGGGCCGCGATCGTGGGAGCATCGTAAATGACACTTGGCAGTAGTTCTCGACCCCACACTCTCGCAATCTCATCAAACAGTTTGTACGCTAATGGAGGATCGCCTCCGAGATCAAAAAAGTTGTCATCCGCGGTAAGCGAAGGGCGATTCAAAACGCGCTGCCAAATACCAGACAGACGTTCGATACTCGCCGACGCGTTGCCCCGCGCTTCGTCCGCCACATGATGCCCCAACGGTTGCGCCTCCAACATTTGCTCCGATGACCCGTGTATCATGAATGCGCGAAGTCCCAATACAGTTTCCGCGCTTGGGTGTAGAGGGGCCCGAAGGGAAGCGAACGATCTTCGATGCGCGTAACGGGAACGACTTTAGAATAATTTCCAGTCGCGAAGATTTCGTCCGCGGATTTGAAGTCTTGATAGACGAGGGATTTCTCGACTACAGTCACACCGTCTTTGCGCAACAATCCGATGACTCGCTGACGCGTGATGCCGGCGAGGAACGTTCCATTCGCAATGGGGGTATAAATCACGCCTTCCTTTGCCATGAAAATGTTTGAAGTCGCGAGTTCAGCGACATTGCCGATTATGTCGCAAACAATCGCGTTGTCGAAGCCCCGGGCCTTCGCGTCAAACAGCGCGCGAGAATCATTGGGATAGAGACATCCGGCTTTGGCGTCAACTGGCATGGTGTCGATCGTTGGGCGACGATAGGGCGACAATGTAATCGAAAAGCCCGTGGGCTGGCGCATGGGCGCCTCGTAGATGACGAGGCAGAAACGAGTCGATTCAGGGTCGTGCGCCTGAACCCAAGGGCCCTCTTTCTCCGCCCAATACATCGGCCGAATGTAAAGCGCGGCGTCCTTATCGAATCTGGCGATTCCTTCCCGCGCCAGCTTAACCCAGGTTTCGGTCGAGACGATCGGTTTGAGGAAGAGCTTAGCTGCCGAATCATTGACCCTCGCGCAATGGAGCTCAAGATCGGGCGTTACGCCCTCGAACGCACGCGCGCCGTCGAAAACGACCGAGCAAAGCCACGCGGCATGCGTGCGTGGACCCATGATCGGCACGTTTCCCTCGTGCCATTCACCTTCGAAAAAGGTCCAGGTCTTAGACCAATCGGTCCCAGCGGCCATTCGGTTCCTTCGTGGTCGAACTCTCTCGGTCAGATCGCTTTGTCGATGGATTTCTTGAGCGCTGCAGCCAAGTGTTCCACGAATGGCTCAAGAAGCATGCCGGCGGGATATACAGGCAACACAACGACCTCCTGGCCTTGCTCCGCCAGTCGATCCCACTTCGCGCCCGGCTTGTCGTACATCGTATATTGTTTTATCGGACGAAAATCCGTGATCACGCCGCTGTAGGGTTTCGGAACATAGTTCACACAAGCAATGTCATTCGCTCGCCAGATCTGCCCTGACACGCGCGCCCTTGAGATTCCGGTGCGTGAATGGCCGCCGAACTTGGCAAGGAGTATGCCTTTCCAAACGGGGATTCGATTCCGCAGGACTTTCATTTTTTCTGAAAGGAATCTTGTCTTTCCCTGGAGATCGAGGCGAGAAAAATTGGCGGCATGGAACACGAGCCGCTCAGCGGCACGATAGCTCTTGCCCCAGAACGACGGAACGCGGATCTTAGACCAGTCCATCGTATCGAACAATGCCAGGAGAGCGACTTTTTCGCCTGCCGCTTGTAGCTGCTGCGCAACCTCGAATGCGATGGTCCCCCCCATGCAGTAGCCGCCGAGAAAATATGGGCCGTGTGGGCGCCTTCTTCGTATGCTCTTCACATAGAGCGCTGCCGTGTCTTCAATTGTTATCAGCGGCGGACAGCTGCCGTCGAGTCCCTGTGCTTGCAAACCATAGAACGGTTGATCGGTGCCGAGGTGCTGAGAGAGTTTTTGGTAAATCAGAACGGTACCTCCGGCTGCGTGCATGCAGAAGAAAGGCGGGCGCGTGCCGGCCGTCTGGATTGCCACCAGGGGTGACCAGTCCGAAGAGACTGTTTCCCGTTGCAGAACCTGAGCGAGTTCTTGGATCGTGGGAGTATCGAACAGCGTTGCCAATGGCAATTTGACACCAAATTCCTGTTCGATTCGAATGAAGAGCTGGACGGCCAGGATTGAGTCGCCACCCAGATCAAAGTAGTTCTGGTCCGGCGCGATCGATTCAAGGCCCAGCATCTCTTGCCAAATACGTGAGAGGCGCGAGGTGGTCTCGTCCGCCGGAGGCCTGGAGGCGGCCGGCGCTTGGCTCGAACCAGGTGCTATGACCAAGTTCGACCCTCTGTAATGGGTGTCACTGCTAATCATCCTAGTGTCCTTGAGTTCTAGGTGAGTTCGATCTGATATGGATATTAAGCTCTAGTGGATAGAGTTTCGTGCGTGCGGTTCGTCCCTGCGTCCACGGAATACACAACGCGGTCACCTTCAAGCGTCGCGTAAGCGACCCGAGCTCGTTCGCTATCCGGCCCTTCGATCCGCCATTGGTTTCCGCTTTGCACCAGGCGCATCTGGTGGCGATTTCTCCACCAGCGATTTACTTCCCGCGGGAGTGCGCACCATAGTTGTTTCTGGTCCCGCAACTTAGTCAAATGGGACAACAAATCTATATAGACACCCTGTGCGCGCTTCTCGATAAGATAGTCCGGATGGGTTATGAAACTGACCAACCCATTTTTCTGCATGACAAGGTCAATCTGCTCTTTCCAAAGATTGATTGAGTAGTCGCCCAAAATGTGAAATAGCGAATAATCCTGGGTCGTCGTCAACGGCAGCTCGAGAATTTTGCCAATGAAGTACGGCATAACTGTGCAGCAGCCGCCCCGCTGAGGTTCGAGGTGGGCGACATTCGGCACCGACATGTCGTAGGAGAACTCGAATGCGCGATACCAATCCTGGTTTCGATACATAGCGCCTGACCGAAACCCCTCGGCATTAAACTCTTTCACGTACTGGTTAATTCTCTTGGCCCGGCGAGCGAATTCTTGCTCATCCTGAAATAGAGCGCCATCGTGGTACAGGTCATGCACATTGATCTCAAAACCTCGGGCGCGAAAGGCATCCAGAAACTCAATACGTGCTGCGTGATCCATCTCCGGGATGATCTGAAACGCGGCTTTGATGGCGAACGCATCATCCAAATTCATCAACTCACCACAAAAATCCCGTCCCGCGGCGCCTTCTACATCGTGAGTCATGACGGCACAACTGGAAGCGCTGTCCGGCCAGAACCAAATGAACGGAACGCTGGTCATGTGCTGGCTCTTCAGCACGAGCGCAAGGACACGCTCCATTAAGCACTCCACTGTGAGGTCCACCGGCCAATGGGGAAATATGATCTTTTCCCATCCCCTGAGCCGAGCACGCTGCAGGTGCTTTCGCACTCGAACCGGGAGAAACGGACGCAAGGAATAATAGATCCGTTTCGCCGCATCACTGCCAGTGACGGCGTCCCACGGAGCTCGAAAATCCGATACATACCGCTCATAGCGGAGATTGTTCACAATCTCTGTAAAATCGAAAGGCAAGTCGAGGCGCCCCTGCTCAAAACCGATCCCATCCGATCTGTCTGAAAGATCTTGTGTAACGCCCCCTGAATGTGCGCCTGCGGTGCATTGGCCATAGCAGGTGATCCGTTCCCCGAATCGGAAAAAGCCTGTTTCGGTTGACAAGTCCGTATTGACGCCCAAATTAGCAAACTGTTCTGGGCAGCGAAAGTAATCGAGTAAGGTTTTATCCATGGACTGTAGTCGCAGTTTTCGTTTTCAGGAAGCGCGTTCGATCAACGCGACTCCGAACCGCCGCGATGCCAAATAACTGTGCGCTGGTTGGTAGTTTGGACCCTGACGCCAGAGGTCACTGACTAGAGGCGATTAATCCCGTCGCAGGCGCCACAGCAGAAGCCCCCTCAAGAGGATGTGGATACTGATATGGTGTGTAATACGCGTTCCAAACATCAGCTGAGCTACATTGGTACAAAGTGTTTGTGTCGGTGGCCCAGTAGGCCACTGATGGCGTACAAGTGCTCGGACGCTGCGCTAGAGTCCCCTGTCCCACTCCGGCCGTTCCGTTGTAATTGGCAACAGCGTCGTAATAATCTCGGTTGGCCTCGATGTGGGCCGCGGTGTAATTCGTCCCGCCATAGTTTTGGTACACCGAGATTGCGACTTGGTTGGCGGCAGCAGGGGCGCAGCCAAGCGATGCGGTGCAATTGTTCCACTCGTAGAGTGGGTAGCTGGCTTGATTTACCCCCCGACCGATTTGCTCGTGGCAAGCCCAGCCAAAGTTGGTCGCGGTTGGCGGTGTGTTTTGGTCAACGCTATTCGTGCCATCACAGATTCCGTGGATGGTGAATCCACCTGAAGCTGAGCGGTAATCAGTGACACCGAACTGGACTTCGGTCGCCGTGCCAGTAACCAGGTTGTTGTAAACGACGCCGGTGCCGCCGCGATACTGAATCGCGAAGGGAGCAACGTTATTTGCGCTGAGGGTGTTGTTGTATACGTCCTCTTCCGTGCAGCCATTTGCCACTGAGTCGTAACCATGATTCCCGACTGTGTTGCCAGACTCGGTATTGTACCGAAACACGTATTTCCCGCCATCGTCGCAGTCGATATCAACCGGATTCGTGGCGTAGCTCGGATAAGTCATCGTGTTGTTTTCAAAGTAGACGGCATTGATCGCGCCGAATGCCATCGCCTGTGTCCACGCCGCATCGCCGGGATTGGTTTCCGTCGACTGAATATTCTCAACGAGACTGCCTTGATCGGTGACTGTGTTGTGGTCGATGACGACACCAGGGCTTATGACCGGGACGCGAAAGCTGATGAATCTGCCGTATTGGCCAGCTTGGTCGAAGGTGTTGTGGTCTACACGCAGAGACAATCCCGTACCGCCAGTAAACATGAGCATTCCAAACGAGTCGCTCGACTCGTTGTGGAAGGTGAAGCCGGTGATTCTTATTTGCTTGCCGGAGCAGCCGCTTACGTAGATTCCGTCGTTGCCAAATCCCGAGCCAACATCAACCGTGATATTAGTATCGCCCGACCCGGCGCCGCTCAAGGTCAGCGACTGGCAAAGCGTCACCGGAACGGTCCAAGTGCAGTTTCCTGAGGGCACGTTCACCGTCTGTCCAGCCGTTGCGCTGTTGATGGCTGCCTGCACGTCTGTCGATGAGCAAGAAGCCGCATTCACCTGCGCCGAGGCCGGCACAGCCCCCAGAAAGAGCAACCCGAACACGATGATGCTGATGTGGATTCTCATAGACTACCGCAAGTTGTGCGACCGTATCCGAGGATAGCAAATAGTCGCGTACTACCCATAGGGCAAAACCAGTTCAGCCCAAACGCCCCCGCATCCGTTGCGAAATTTCCGGCAGTGTGCGAGCAATTCGTCTGCCCCGTCTCCACACGAAGCCGGAACAATTCTCAGGCTCTTTTGGCTCCTCAGACCTCCAAGATACGTCCCTCAGGAGCTCAACGATACTGTCCTGGGGTCCAAATCTGGTACAGCTGGCGACCTGTACGTGGAGCCAAGTACAGGTAGATGTAGGTAACCACGCATATGTCGACCGGCGGCTACTGAGTTCACCAAGCTTCGCGGGAAGTCCAACAAAAACAAGGCCAAAGATGCTCAGACCACTTCTGAAGCCGTGGAACGGTGTGAGGCATAGTCAGCATGTGACGTCATGCGTCATACTTTTCGCGGTTTCCTTAACCGCTCCCGCCAGCACCTCGCCGACCGGTAGGATTTTCATCGATCTTTCGATTGCCGCACGTGCTACCGATTCCAGCAGTTCAGGTGTGCAACCGTACGCGGAAGGTGTTCGGCGCACATCGTGAGTATAAAAAATCAACCAACCGTTGCGGTGCTCGTTGTCTCTGAGCAGGCTTCTCACTTGTGCCAGGCTATCCATACCCCCATATAGAGAGTTAGCTCGGAGCAGGTTTAGATCAATGACAGAACCATTCAGGCCCCCGTAAATGCCCCTACAGCTCAGCATCTCTCTGCCGACGGCCCGTTTGGCCGCCAGGGTCACGTGCCCATTGGGGTATGCGAAGTGAGCGCTTACGGGCAGGTCCGGGATTTCGCTCATCGTGCTGTACCCTTTCCGGACGTCCTCCAAGAACACGTCGAGGGCGGCGGAGCGGCTCGATGTGTGATGGAAAGTGTGAGTGGCTAATTCGTGGCCGTCCGCTGCGGCGGAATACAGGTCCTCAAGGCGGAACTGATCGCCCGAAGAGTTTGTGCGATTCATCAACCCCATGGCCACGTAGAAAGTTCCGCGGATGCCAAGATTTCTGAGGATGCTGCCGCCTACTGCATAAGCAGTGCGGGGGAAATCGTCAAACGCAAACGAAACCCGAGGTCCCGTACGTGGCAACAGGACGGGCCGCCGGGCTGCGCGACAGTGCATCCATTTCCGGACACTCCCATAACCAGAGCGCATTCTCAATTCCCATCCTGACTGGCTGAAGCCGTCGGGCGTGCGTGTTTTGAACAGAACAGAACTGATGCTCGGCCGATCTCGCTTGTGCTGCGCATCACGCGTGGCCAGCTCATATGTCCTATGACAGCGGTTGAAGCGAAACTGCGTCCGATTTGCCTGTATCCGGGGCATCGGGAATTCGGGGTCGAGTCGAAGGCCAGCCTGCCGGGATCATCTCTCGCAGTACTCGCGCAAATTGAATGAGAGGAGCGCAGCTGCGATACAGGAGAATGATCGCACTGACGTAAAGGGCTCCAAACAACGTCGAGATAGTTACGATGCGGGCTAGGGCGCCGATCCAACCGGGCACGGTCGCCAAGGACGGAATTCCTCGGCGAATGAGCGCGCATGTGCAGCCCGCCAGCAGGGAGGCAATCATGTACTTCCAAATCGTGCGAATCACCGGGGCTGGCCCAAACTGGATCGGTTTGCCGGCGTACCAGAACGCGGGGACCGTCAGGATCCAGAACGACACTGTCCACGCAGCGGCAATCCCAACCGGGCCCCAATGGAGTGCCGAGAGGAACAGAATTGCAGTTACGGTGAACTCCACCATCGTCCAGCGGAGCCAGCGATTCGGTGTTCCGAGAGAGAGGTGGATCATTCCGTTCGTGCCGTAAATCAGCATGAGTCCGATACCCGGGCCGAAGATCGCGAATATCCGGCCCGAGGGCTCCCAGGCTGGCCCTAAGATCAGGCGGACTAGGTCCTTGCTGACGAGCGTGAGATCTGCCCCCGCAGCCATCCCGACAAACGCCAGTACGGACAGGCCGCCCAGGAAGTACCGTCGGTACTGAACCGAGTCGTGACGCAATCTGCTGAGAGTGGAGATTGCAACCGGAAAGAGAGACAACAGCTGATTTGCCGGAAGAACAAAAAGATCATAGGCTTTCTTATAGAAGCCCAACGGGCCGGAACCAAACCGCCAGCCCACCAGAAAGTTGTCCAGATTCCGTGTGCAGTAGTCGAAATTCCAGCGTCCGTTCACATTTAGCGCAAAACGAACCAGCGGCGCCGTTCCCGCTGCGCGTCGCGGGAGGCTTGGTACCCACGGACAGGCCAGCCACGCGCCGATGGCCAAAGCAAGCGGCTGCGCGACGACGCCGGCTACCAGCGCCCAATATCCCCATCCTCTCCAGGCGAGGGCGATTGGAACCGCAACTGAGACGACACGCGAGACGATGGTGATAACCGAGACTGCCGGAAAGCGCATCGCGCGTTGCATCAGCGCCAGATGCAAAACGGAAATGCTGGTTAGAAAGATCGATAGCGAAGCTCCGACTGCGACGTGCGCCACGCGCGGATCACCGTAGAACTTGGCCAGCAGTGATCCCGCGGCCGCGAATCCAACTGTGAGCAGCAGGGCTATGCCTGTGTTAATCCAAAATAGGTTGCTTGCGAGGAAATGATTGATCTCGTCGCGCTGGAGAACGGCCTCGGGAAAGCCAATCTGACCGACGCTGGCGAGGAGCAAGCTGAAGGTTGTGACCATGGCGACCAAGCCGAAGTCGGCGGGCATCAACAGGCGAGCGAGAACCACCGTGGCAACGAGCTGCGTCAAAAAAACCACGCCCTGGGAAAGAACCGTGATGCCTGCACCACGGACCGCGAGACGACGGAGTCCACCCTCGCCGACACACATTCGAAATGCGCCGCTGGCATCGAAAGGCTTCAAATCACACGCCCCTTCGCCATTGGTGCGACTGGCTGTGCCCACGTGCAGGTCCCCTCACTCGACACGAGCTCTTCTGGGGCCTCTTCCTTAACGGCCAGAGGCTCCGGTTCTGGAACGCTCGTGATTGCGAATAGAAAGAACATCCAGACCGGCGCCATCATTCTGAAGAAAGCAGCTTCCGTAAAGTTATAGACCATGCCAACCACGAAAAACGCGAGCCGCAGACTGCTGGTGGGAAGATTTCGACGCCACGCAGCGATTACCGTCCGGTACCCTGAAACTATGACCAGGCTAAGCAGAATTACTCCCGTCCACCCCAAGTTGATGAAGATCTCGACGTACCCGTCGTGCGCTTCATTAGGGCCCCATTGGTAGACACTCCAAATCTTGGCGAGTCGCGGCCCGAGCCAGAAGCTCTCATAGCCAGTGCCGACCAGCGGATTCCGAGTTAGTTTAAGCACCAGGGACCAGATGCCAGTGCGATCCGTGAGCGTCGAGTTTCTACCCAAGGCCTCGAAAGCAGCCGGGCTGAAGTCAAGAAACACGATGGCGGCGGAGATCAAGACGACTGAAGCGATGACGAAATGCATGGACGATGGCCTTCGAGTTATTGAACGAAGGTGCGTCGCCACGAGCAAACCCGCCGCTAGCAAAAAACATGTCAGCGATGTCATGGAATTGACGTTCCAAAACAACCAAACGATCATCGCCAGGACAACACACTGAGCGATCGCGCGTCGAGTGCGGTGCGCGTCCTCGCGATCACCGGCAATGTCGAATAAACGCCATACCACACCCAACCCGAAGAGCAGGCAAATCGCACCGAGAGAATTCTTGTTCGTTGTGACGCCGGTAAAGTATTCTGCTCCGTCCCAACGGCCGTACATTCGGCCGAGAGCTGGGTAATACTTGATAAGCAGTATTGATAAAGGGATCAGAACATAGGTTAGCCGTGCGAGGAGACGCTTCAGCGCCACGCTTGGCTGGGCCTCGGTCCAGACGATCAGGACCATGACAAAGTCGCCAATTGCTTTGTTCCAGCGTTTGAACGCCACATCCGGATAATCGGACCAGAGGAAACTCGCGGCGCAGTAAGTAAAGAATAAAAGGATCGGCCAATTCTGCCGCAAGATTTTCGTCACCTGGGTTCTTCGGGTTGCAAGGACGATCAGCCCGAGGATCAACAGGCCCATGTACACGAACCGATCAATCGGGTTGCCCTCCAGCAGCTGCGCGGAGTTCACCGCGGCGTACGGTGGCGCCGGATACAGCCACTCCGCCATCGAGCGCGAGCACGCAAGCAGGAACCAGACCACGGGAATCCAAAGAACTGGCGAAGTTTGTGATTCCTGGTCGCGATCGAGCCAAAGAAGCCCGAGGATTCCGATCCAGAAAGCGATAGTGGCAACTGCGGGAGACATTCAAGGCCTTCCCATGTAAACCGGGGTATCCCAACGGCGGCGCGCTAACCACACAATGCTATTCAGTAACGTAGGGCTCCTTTACCGGATTCAGGCCAACGAGTGCCAGTAGTTTGCCCAAGTGATCGAAAAGCCTGACCAAGACGTCCATGAACCTATGCTGCCCAAGCAGCAAGGCGAACGGGAGCGCGACGGCGTAGATTACCGCCGCCAGCAGCGATTTTGCGACCTCTAGCGGGCTGATCGTGTGGTTAGCGAGAGCCACAGTCCCGCGCAGCAGAGCTCTTCTTAGCATGAATGTGCGACTCCAACGTATCGGGGGAACCACCTCGTATGCGACGGGTTCGCTGCACCACGTAAAGCGGTAACCCATTCCGATCATTCTCCGGAAGAAGTCCCGATCTTCGCCGCCGCGAAGCTCAGCGCGAAACGGTTCTTCGTTGTGGGCGAACACGTGTTTTCGAAGGAGCACGTTCCCGGTGCGGCCGTCGGTCCAGCGGAGCTCCGTGCCAGTTTTGAAAACAGGCCGGTCGTAGAAAGAGCCTTTCAGCACCCAGCGCGGGGGCGGTTCATCGAAATGCCTCAGTACCGGACCCAGGACGCCATCTACGCTGTATTCATTGCAGGCGGTGAATAGGAAGAGCAGCCAGTTCTCTATAGGGAACTCGTCGTCATCGATGAATGCCAGGTAGTCACCTCGGGCGCTCGCCACAGCCATATTCCTAGCCAGCGAAATATTCTGACGAGGCTCCACTCGATACTCGACAGGGAACGAAAGATCGGGTTCACACTGCCGCACCGTTTCCTCGGCGGATTGCGAAGCGTCATTGTCAACGATCACGGCGGAGTAGGTGAAGAGGTCCTGCGTCTTCTGCTTATCGATTGCCAACAGGAGGCGCCTGAGCAGAGATGCGCGCTTGTAAGTGCAGATGCAGATACAGATATGGGGTGTTGGTGTCATTTCCTCAGTCCCTGTGTCGGCGGGTGCTCTGGAACCGCGTTCTGGATTCCAGTTGGGGCTTAGGACTCGAAACGGAGAGTCTCGTCTTGGTAGGATTGGCACTACCTGCCCGAGGAAGAGGGCTCAGAGTTGTTGGGCACGTTCTTTGTGCCTTAAGGCATGCACGTAGAAATCAGTTGGCAGGGGCTATGATTCTTCGGAGTGCTTTAGCTCGTGCGGCATTCCCATCGAAGGTTGAAACCTGCGTTTATACCAAGCGCTGCGCGCATCGCGGAGTTTGGCAGCCACCGACTCGGGCAGCCGGTCGGCTAGCCTATGATGGAGACCCAAGCGCAGGGCCAGCGCACCCCAGCTGTTCAGTGGCACGTAGTAGCGCGGCAGATCGACACGTTCGAAGCCATTGCTTTTCTTAAAATCCATGAGGCTATCCCACTGCTTTTTTCCAAACGAAAAGCTTGAGTATACAAGGTGCGGGACGCCACGCTTTTCGCAGCCCTGCACTGCCTGGGCAATCAGGGCGTTCGTCGGGGATTTGTCTCTGTGCTGTATCATCGACAGATTACACATCACAGCAGCCTGGGAGCGAGCTTCGTCGATTGTCAACTTCATGAAACCAATCAGTTCTTCGCCGAGAAACGCCCCGATAAAGAAGCTGCTTTCCAAGAACGTCGCGGTTATTCGATGGACTGTCTCGAGATCCTTCCCGTAATGGAGGAATCTCCTTCCCTGCCGGATCGGGCATTCATTGTAAATACGCCAAATTCCACGGACCAGATCGCCGTCGAAGGGCGTCTCCCTGACGACTACGCCCTTCTTTGCGGCCTGCCGGGCACAATTGCGCGTCTTGTTTCCGATCTGCTTCCACCAATTCTCGAACGTCGTAATCGTCAGCACCGCCGCATTGCCCCACTCCATGGGGTAAGCATACTTCGGCTTAGTTTCCGGCAATCGCTGCATGAAAGTGAAGAGGTCGATCCGTGACCCGCAGTGTCGCAGTTGGTTGAGTGCTGCTTCCGGATCTTCCAGGAATTCAAATCCTTCCGCGGCGACCCGCGCAACCCGGAGTGCCCGGCCTTGAATCTTGATCTCTTTACCGCAAACGTTCATATAGGATTCTCTCCCACCAACTCCCTTCACGGCTGCACAGCCGGGGACGCGATGAGCCGGGCATCTTCCGTCCCACGGCCGTGGGCCGAAAGCTCGCAACTATGTACGGAGCGTGTTGCGCTGACCTGATCGAAGATACTATCCATGATTTTTGCGGTCAGAATGATTTCTCGATACGGTATAGGCACCGGCCCGCCGTCAACGATGGAGGCGTAGAAGCTCTCGATCAAATGCTTCATTCCGGACTTCACGTGGAGGTCCTGGGTGAAGAATGATTTCAGGTTTCGGGCCATATTCCCGAGATACTGGATCGCAAAATTCACGGGCGGGATAAACGTCTCGCAATAGCTCTTGTACCTGGCGCCGCGAAGCTTGATCAGCGTTTCCTGGTCGCGATCGAGAAGAAGGCCATTTCGGGATCCGTAGATACGAAATTGGTGGAGCGAGGGACGCATTTGGGAGGAGAAGGTGAAGTAAGCGGTAGTGCACTTCCCGTCGCTGACGATCACCCGAAGTTCATCGACTATCTCGTCCTCGCCCACGCTCTTGAGTAGCGGGCTAACGAAGCCGTGTGCGATCACTTGGGCGGTGTCGCCGGCCATAAATTCCGCGATTCTGGCGACGCCGTGGCTGATGACGTTCTGACTCAGCTTTCCAGGCAGTCGGCGCACCCAATGCCGCTTGTCGCTGAGGAGTGCTCGAGCATACTGGCGATCTCCCAAGTCATAACAATAGTAGCTCTCCATATGGAGCGGAGGGCCGCCGAGGTAACCGCGCTGGACAAGAGTTCGCATGCTCCTCGCGACGGGAGTGAATTGGTCGTCATGACCCACGGTCAGTTTCAGCCCTCGCTCCTCCGCCAGCGCAACCAGTGTTTCAGCCTGCTCCGCGTTGACCGTGAATGGTTTCTCGACGTACACATGGCATCCCCGCTCGAGACAGAGCCTCGCGATCTCGAAATGACTCTCGGGAGGCGTAGTGATATGGACGACATCGGGCCGGGCGTTGTTCAGAAGTGTGATCAGGTCGCTGTAGGCCTGCTTGATCGGGAATCTCTCGACGAGCTGCTTCGCCATCAGGGGCTCACGGTCGCAAACCCCAACCATCTCGCATCCTTCGATCCGCTGGATCTGGGAGGCGTGGGCATCGGCGATTTTGCCGCATCCGACAATCGCAATTTTAAGCATGTTTCTGCTCACTGCAATTCCGGAAGTAACGCGCCAGACCTTCGGACATTGACACTCTTGGCACCCAACCTAGCCGCGCCTTAAGCTTCTGATTGCTGTAACGCGTTTTCTTCCACTCCGCGTGCCATCGGCTGCGATTGAAGGCGGGCGGCAACTGCCCCTCCGACCATGCCGAATACTTCTCCCACAAGTAGCAAAGTACGTAGCTAACAGCATGAGGCACGTAGAGCGACGCAAACCGCCTAACGTTGCGTTTATAAAGGCGCAAGAACCCTCTGCTCGAAGGTAGATCGTCGTCGACAACGTTGAAGATCTCGCCCTCGAGCCCTTTTTTCAAACCCGCTAACGCAATCGCGTCGGCACAGTTATCGACGTAGGTTAACGGTATAGCATTGGAGCCACCCATGTGGAGGAACAGTCCGAAGCTGTCAATGCCCACTCGGCCCGTGATGCTCGTTTTTCCTGGGCCATAGACAGCGCCGGGACGCACGATTACGTATGGAATGCCGAATTTGCTGCCGTACTCGGCGACGATCTCGTCCTGTTTGATTTTCGCGAAGCAGTATGCCTCTCCCCGGCGCGCAGCCTGCTTCTCGACCGGCGAGGCTTCATCCAGCAGTCTCCAGCGAGATTTTCCTGTGTTGCTGTAGACGGCGAAGGAGCTGACGTTTACGAATCGGCGCAGGTGAGCGTACTCAAGGCTCGCATCGAGAAGGTTTCGGGTGGCGACGACCGAGTTCATGAACGCATCTGGAAAGGATTTGCCGACGCCGGTCGCCAGATGAAGAATCAGCGACACGTCCCGGGCAGCGCGGGCACAGTCCTCACGCGATAGAAGGTTCCCTTTTTGTATTTCAACTCGCGCTCCAGTCTGACATTCGCGGATAACAGCTTCGAGTCTGGTTACGTCGCTGGATTCTCGGACCAACGCTCGCAGATTACGATATCCGAGATTCAACAAGCTCCGTACCACGGCGGGGCCGATGAATCCGCCCGCTCCCGTAATGAGGATTGGATCATCTAAACTGATAATGTAATTTGGATCTGTCACCTGAATCATTTCTTCACGGTGTTCGTCAGCGACACTTCGACCGCTCGAAAATACACGGAAACTGTCACGAAGGGTCATCCGCGCATTTCGCCCATGTGCTGAGCTGCTGCCGGCTTTACCAACTTTTGCCAGAGTCGCCGCCGCTGCTCACGCTGGTGGAAGCGGACCAGTTCGGGAGAAACTTGCCGCTCGAGGCGGCTCAGGAACGCCCACCCGTAGCCGGTAATCAGCAACAGGCCACCGAGCACCCGCGGTTTTCTGGCCATCTGGTAAAAACCTCTAAACAATTGCCACAGAGGATGTCCGCCCAGATAATAGTCTTGTTTGCCCTGCCTGAAGAGCGCCGTCCGCTTTCCGACGGACGCGGTGCCCATGGGGCGATGATGGTGGCATACGCGCTCTGTGAAGGTTCGGGTCTTCCAACCCTTCATACGTGCCGTCGTGACCGCAATCCAATCGATGCCGCCGCCCTCTACCGGTGAATAGCCGCCGATCTGTTCGAAACACGCGCTCCGAAAAAGTTGGCACGCGCCGGAGACATGCTCCACGCTGGTAAAGCGAAAGTCGTAGGAAGCCGTTCCTTCCACGAATGGCGTCCCCGTCACGCCTAGGGTCGGATCCGCCGCCAACTTCCCGAGGAGAAATTCGAAGTAGTCCTTGCCAAAGGTGATATCGGCATCGAGGTTCCCAACGACATCGAAGGGGCCGCAGCTTGGCACCCGCTCATACCCGGCGCGGAAGCACTGGACCTTAGCCGCGAAGCTGCGGTCTCGGAGATCGGGCATCCGGATTAGCTCCATCCACGGATGGTCGGGCAAATATCTTGCGACGATCTCATCGGTTGCATCGCTTGAGCCGTCGCTGACGATTACCCATTTTTGCGGAAGAACCGTCTGGCAGATCACCGAACGAATCGTTCCTTCGATAAATTGCTCTTCGTTGCGAGCCGGGGTGATCAACACATAGGTTAATTTCGCTGTCATCGGAGGATTTCGTCCCGTTCGGCTTCCCGCCGTTCGGCGAGATGCGGGACCGTAATACGCCTTTCAATGTCGTGGCTGAAAGCGACTTCGAAGAAGGCTGGGGAATCGGCCGTACCGATGGCGCCAACGCTCTGCGGTGGCTGCGCCTGGTAGATACGCAGCAGTAAAGCCGGCGACTCGTCGTGTGCATCAACTGAAATGCTTGCCGTCAGGTCGTCGTGTTCCCAGCTCACTTGTTCGAACACTACAGACCGGCGTTTGCGGAACCACGCGACCGCCTGCGTCGCGGTAGCGAACCAGGCTCGATGGTTCTTGAGTTCCTGGATCAGCACCTCATACGTATCGCCCCAGAGTCTCTCGGGCGCAATACTTCGGTCATGCCAATTAAAGGTGAGGCAGCCACCGAATTGAACTGCGGATGCAACGATCGCGCGGATGCGTTGGTTCGCCTCTTCAGACGAAAGGTGAAGATGGTTGGGGAAAAATAAGGCCGTATCCATTGCATGGAGCGGCAATTCGAGCAGTACTGCAGCTTGGGCCGGCTTGTATACCTGGGTGGTACCCGCGCGGAATCCAACAGTCTGGTTGTAGCCGACAGTGGAATCGTATGCGGCACCCGCTCTTTCCAGCATCACCGGCGACTGTTCGTCAAAATACAGCCAATGCATTCGCACCCCGATGTCTGGAGTTCCCGTTATTTGACGAATCTGTTCCAGTTCCTCGCGTCCCTTGGAGCTCTCAAGCCACGCGTCAATCCCGTGTAACCCGATTTCGCAGCCCGCGGACATCAATTTTCGAATGTCGCCTGCGATGTCACTCGCCTTGTAGCGCGAGGCCCGACGGCTGGGAGCCAGCCCTTCGTGACTCCGTCCTGGATAGTCTTCGAAAGGAATCACGAAAAACGAGGAAGGTAATCCCTTTTCTAGCCTCACGTAACGATCAAGCTCGGCCCAGAAATCCTTTGCAAGGCCCAGGTGAACGAACGGTAGTCTCAAGGCTGCCGCCCAATTCGTGAGGAGATTACGAAAAGAATTACGTCCGCGGCATACGTCGAACAGAGAACCGAAAAGAGCGCGGTACAGGAAGCCCAACGTGGTGTGGTCAAGCTTGTGCTGCCGGATCGAAGGATGATCTACATCGTGAGTTAAGCACGCGATGAATCGATAGTCATCCGGAACCGGCGGTATCTCAACTACCCTAATACCAGTCCCGACAATCAGATCCCGCAGCAGAGCGATGTGCAGTTCCAGCGTCGGCGCGCCGGCGTTCGCGGCGGGCTGCCCTGCCGTTATCAAAAATTGAATCTCATGGAAAAGGTTGTAGCCAATCCGCGCCAGCACCCTTCCACCGGATTGGTGTAGATGCAGCGCGGAGAGTCCGGACTCTTCATCCACCAATACACCGTTTCCATTTTCGCGAAAGGTTACGCTACCCCCATAGATGGGGACGCGGATTCCTTTGTAGGAGAGTTTGCAAGCGTTGTTTTGTCGGGAAGCAATCTCAATCTTGTCTCTGCAGTCAGACCGGACTTCCTGACCCGAATAGGTCAGGATCAGTTTCGCAGTGTTTTCGTCGCAGTCGCAATCCCCGGCACAGAGCAAGACTTCGTAGTGTCGATCCGGTCGATAAAACTCCCATGGCGTTTTGAATAGCTCGAAAAACTCGCGCGCGACAGCATATTCCGACGGATTCACAATGACGCCAATCATTGCCGGCAGGATTCCGTTGAATAATCGGCAACGGAGCTAGGCTGCGTAACGCAATTGTGTGAATCCGCAGCCTTCCGTCGTAATAAGAGGCAAGCCAGAGCCTTGAACATTGTGCCCTGCCCCCAATGAAGCATCGGAGTCTTTGCCTTCACAAGCGGATACTGGCGATAATAAAAATATCCCCGCGAATCTTGCATGTTTCGGATCGACCAAGCGGCCACCTTCTCTGCGAGCTCGAGGCATGCCGGGTCGCGTTCCGAACGAAGTACCAACGTGTCGATTGATTGGGCGGCGCACTGAATATCCACAGGGTATGTTCGCGTGTGGTAATACTTCGGACGGCCGGAGTTTTCGAAAAAGTTCGCTTTATAGAACGCGTAGCCTTCATCGAGGTTTCGACGGAACTCGTCGTCACCGGTAGCATCGAGGTAGTAGTGCAGGCTATCCAGATTGTAGCCCGTATGGAAATTGTCGATCCACTGACAATTGGGACTCTCTGCATACCACCAAGAGCCATCGGGTCGCTGGCGCGAACAGCTGTATTCCATCGACGAGCGGGCCACACGGAGGTATTCGCGATTCCCGTTGTGCTTTGCGGTTCGAGCAAGAAGGCTCGCACCGAGCATGTTGGCGTTGTGGACGGAACTCTGGCGGTGGGCAAGATAACTGAGACAATCGCCTTGAGCAGTTTTCTCGCGTGGAAGCTGAAGGATCCAGTTGCACGCGCTCTCCGCAACACGGAGAAACCATTCGTTCCTCGTAATTTCGAAAGCCTCAATGTATGCCTGGCCGATCAGGCTGGTCCACACGATGATGGGATCGTCTTTTGTGTAGGAACCACCGCGACCCACAAAATCAAAATGATTGCTCCAACTGTGGTACTGAAAGCGTGAGACCTTGTGCTTGTCAAGCCACTCAAGGCAGAGGATGGCTTTCTGGAGGTACTCTTGCTGGAGGGTGGCTCGATAGAGCGCCAAGTACCCCCACGCGATGGACCCCCGGCCTTTAGTGGAGTCTTGAGGCCGAATACCGAACATTGGCCGGAGATTGAAAGGGCACTGTCTGATCGTCTGCTGGAGAATTCGCGCGGCAAGCTGGTTGCCGAATGTTAGAGGACGTGCCCACGAGGACAATCCATCAAACGGTTCGTAGCCCCGGTACTCACAATCCTCGACCCACCCTTGAACAAGTCCTAAGGCTCGCTCGATCTCTTGGATGCTAATCACCTGCGGACTTGAAGTCATGTCGTTTGCACTGGTGTCGAACGAAGTGGTTTGGCGAGCCAACGTGCCCTAGCTAACGTTTAATAGCTCGGTCACCCGACCCAGAAGCGTGTTGCGCTCCCGCTCCCAGGAATGCGCTTGGTAAACCTGCTGTCCTCTTCGTACTATCTCTGCAACCTCGCGGGGACGCGCGAAAACGCGCATGATTTGTTGGGCGAGATCCTTGGAATCACCCGGCTCGAAGAATAGGAGAGATTCTTTGTCAAAATAGTCTTGGATGCCTGGAGTGCGCGGCGCAACGACCGGTTTACCGAGCGCCAGGCACTCAAAAATGCGCACTGGCGTATTGATTTCAGTGAACGGATTTCGCTGGTTAGGAATAACGCCGACGTCGCAGTTCTTGACCGCTTGGGCGATGTCCTCTAATCGCGTGCGCCCTAGGTAATGAACTGCTTGTCCCAGCCCTTTCCCGCGGGCTGTCTCCAATACGCGCTCTACAAAACTTGTGGGAGAACCGTAGATTCGCAGTTCCGCGGCGGGGAAACTCTCCCGCACGTGAGCAAGTGCGTCGACCGCAAGATCCAATCCGTTTCGTTCGACTATGGACCCGTGGTACATGATCACAAATCGCTCATCTCGCGCTTTTGTGGAAACGTGCGAGGCTGGTGTGCAAAACGGGAAAATTTGCTCATCGGGAGAGTTCATAACGACATCAATCTTCTCCGCACCGCAGCTTCGAGAAAGGAAAATCCGCTTGCATGCAATGTTCACGGTGAGCACTAAATTAGCTCGTTTGAGGCTCCATTTCTCGAGGTGCCGCAGTAGTCGAACGCTCCAGCTTTCCGGGCTAGCTTGGAAGATCGTCGTCATGAGTTCCGGCATCGGATCATGCAGATCGATAATTACCTTCGCTCCGAACGCTTTTGGTATTAGAGCAGTCACCACAAGGATATCGGGCATGTTGTGCACATAAACTAAGTCGTAGCGACGGGTCAATGAGCGCAGCGCCATGATCGCGGATGAGATCAGAATGAAGGCCGAATACTGGTATGCGTATGCAAACTTTCCGCCACGGTTTCGCTTGAGTGGAACCCGAAGGACTTCGACTCCGTTCAGGCTTTCGCGCCGAGGGCGTTTTTCATCTCCCAGGCACACCAGATCCACGCTCATACCTTCCTTGACAAGCGCATCGACGGCACGGCGTGGCCTTGGATCAAACGGATATGGCGAAAACGTAACCATCGCCACCCGCTTTCCCGCAAGTGATGATTTGCGGGAAGGTTGAGGACGCGAAATAATATCAGCGGACTGTGTCGCAGCCGAAGAAGCCATGTTATTTCGCAATCAACGATGTACGTCGAGATAGCACGCGGTCGCTGCTGGTGGGATGGCCTGCAAGTTTTGTAGTTTCCGCCACCTATCAAACCTTGGTTGCGAGAATCTCCATCTGCTTGGCAGCCTGGCGCTCGATCTTGCTTTGATTGGACGCCTGGATTGCCTTCAGAAGTGCTGAGTCGTCAGATTTACGCAGGATTTCAATGTTAGGCAATACGCAATGACCGCCTATAATTCCCGGGAAGTACTTAACGGGCGGGAAGAATCGGATTTCATCGTAGAAGGAGATGACTTCCTCGTAATCTTGATCCACGCGGTCGCAGTACCTCTCGACCTCCTGAGCCCACGCGATCATCAGGCCGAAATAAGTAGTCTCGGTCAGCTTCGCGAGCTCGGTGGCCTCCGGAGCCGACAGGACTTTCGTTTTCAAACCCATGGATTGAAAGTGCTCAGCGGCCTGCTGGCCGCTGACGGAGTCCATCGCTCCTATGAACTTTGTGTAACTGCGAATTTCTTCTAGCATGCGTATGTGTTTTCCCCGAATGGGGCTGTTAACAACGGCGGCGCCGGTACGTTCTGCGATCGCTCGCGTGGTCCCAATCGCAACGGTACTATTGATGATGGTCAGTGCAGGCTTGAACAGTTCGATGTAGCGGGCGGTCTCACCGACAAAATTTGCGATGTGAAATGGGTAGCAAATATGCAGAAAATCGATCTTTTCGGGCCGCTCGGTGGGAGTCGAAACGTCCACTCCCACAACCGTGTGATGTTCGGAAGCGAGCTTGAAGAGCGGCTTTCCCACTTCTCCGAGTCCTACGACAACAACCATCCTCTTTTGTTCGTTCACTACGTAAGCCTCCTTCTAAGGGTATTCAGGTTCGTGACGTGATGTTCCGCATCGTTCGCAGAGTGACTTAGGCCGACACTGCCGCCACACGTGGTGCCGTGCTGACCTGGGCGCATTGAATCATAGCGTGCACGACCTGCGCTTGGTCGGATTCCGAGAGACCTGGGAACATCGGAAGAGAGAGAATCCTTTCTGCTGCCTTTTCACAAATGGGGAAGTCGCCCGATGTGTACCCGAGGCTCGCGTAGGCCTTCTGCAGGTGCAATGGGATGGGATAGTGGATCCCTGTACCCACACCATCCTCCGCCAGTCTGGCCTGCACGGCTTGCCGGTTCTCCACTTGCACCACATAGAGGTGATAGACAGCCTTCGACCAAGAGGGCTCGTGTGGTGTAACGATGTTCGTATTGCTCGCGGCGAACAGATCGTTGTATCTGCTGGCGTGCTCGCGCCGACTTTGGTTCCACAGCGGCAGGTGCTTCAGCTTGACGCTCAGAAAACCGGCTTGAATGGAGTCGAGCCTGCCGTTATACCCTTCCACGTCGTGATAGTATTTTTTGGACTGGCCATGGTCGCGAAGCATCCGCACTTTTCGCGCAATTGCCTCGTCGTTCGTTGTGACAGCGCCGCCCTCGCCGCAAGCCCCGAGATTCTTGCCTGGATAGAAACTGAACGCGCCGGCGTGCCCCATCGAGCCAGCCTTGCGCCAACGATTTTCCTTCGCCGAAAAATATTCTGCGCCGTGAGCTTGGCACGCATCTTCGACGACGATTAAGTTGTATCGGCGCGCAAGATCGAGGAGAGGATCCATGTCCGCCATCTGGCCATACAAATGGACAGGAACGATTGCCGTCACGGGGCTCTTGGTGGTTCGATTGAAGGCCTTCCCGGTCTCACGATCCAGATAGCATTTGGCTTCCAGATATTCTTGGAGTATGGCGGGAGACATGTTGTATGTATGCGCATCAATATCGACAAAGTCCGGCCGCGCACCCGCTTGAGTGATCGCTTCGGTTGTCGCGATAAACGTGTTTGGCACCGTGATTACCGTATCTCCCGGTTGGACACCTGCGGCGATCAGTGCAAACCGCACGGCATCCGTGCCGCTATTTACGCCAACACAGAAAGGCGAATCACAAAATCCCGCAAAATCGCGTTCGAAGCTTTCGACCATGGGGCCGCCGATAAACCCTGCGGTGTGCAGAGCGGCGCGGACTACGGAAACGAGTTCGTTCTCTAACTCAACATGTGGCGTCACTAAATCTAAGAACGGTACTTTTGTTGTGCTCGTCATTTTGTCACCTCGATCTCCTTCTGGATGTATCTAAGAATCTTCGCCGGATTTCCTGCCATGATCGCGTTTGCAGGAACGTCACGCGTTACTACGCTGCCGGCGCCTATCAACGCGTTTTCGCCGATCGTCACATTCGACAATATGGTTGAACCAGAACCGATCGATGCGCCCTTCTTCACGTGCGTCGGTTCCACCTTCCAGTCTTTTTCCGTTTGCAATCCGCCGCCGGGAGTGGTGGCTCGTGGATAGGAGTCGTTGATGAACGTCACCGAGTGGCCAACGAAGACGTCGTCTTCGATCGTCACGCCTTCGCAAATGAAGGTATGGCTCGAGATCTTGCAGTTCTGTCCTACCGTGGCGTTTTTCTGAATCTCGACAAACGCACCAATCTTGGTGTTGGCTCCGACTGCGCAACCGTAGAGGTTGATGAATTTCGACAGCCGGACGTTCTCGCCGAGCTGCACGTCTGGAGCGATGCAAACATGTTCGTTCATAGCTGAACCATTTCCCCTTTTTGCTTTAAGGATTTGTCGGCAGCTTCCAGCATTTGCACGACACGCCGGCCCGCTTGTCCGTCGTTGTGGGGCTTCTTGTTCCCTTGCACGCAATCTACGAAATAGGACAGCTCGGCTCGCAGAGCTTCGGTCTGCTCGACTCTTGGCGCCCACATGTCTCCCGCGCGATAGCTTACGAGCAGGTCATACACGCCTTCGCGGTTCGACATCTGCACGCCTTTGTCATAGACCTTGATCTTCTCGTCTGCCTCGAGATCGTTCCAAACGAGCATCTTCTTTTCGCCGCCAATCAAGGTTGTCCGCACCTTGACCGGAGAGAGCCAGTTCACGTTGATGTGCGCGATGATATTCCGGGGAAAGTAGACCGTCATATAGGCAACGTCCACGTGCCCGTTCAGATGCCTTTCACCGGTGGCAATGACCCCCTCAGGTTTTTCTCGAATCAAGAAGTCCATGATGGAAAGATCGTGCGGCGCCAAGTCCCACAGGACATTCACATCGTGCTGGAACAGTCCCAAGTTGACGCGCGTCGAATCATAGTAGTAGAGGCTGCCCATGGTCCCATCTTCAACCAGTTGGCGGATTTTCCTTACGGCTCCGGTAAAAAGGAACGTGTGATCCACCATGATGGTGAGATTCTTCTTCTCGGCGAGGTCAATCAATTCGTCGGCCTGTTGGGTGCTCGAGGTGAACGGTTTTTCGACGAACACATGCTTGCCGTTTTCGAGCGCGGCCTTGGCGAGGTCGAAGTGGGTCCAGACCGGCGTAATGACCGCGATAGCATCGATCTCGGGGGAGGTCACGAGTTCGGAGGAGTCCGATGTTGTTACGATCTCGGGAGAGGCTTGCTTGAGACGCTTGAGCGCGTTTTGGTTCTTGTCGCAGACAGCGACGACACGGGCATAGTCGATACCCTGCAGGTTCCTTACAACGTTTGGTCCCCAATAGCCGTAACCAATGACGCCTACTCTAATCATCTTGCTCTCCAACGGTGGAAGCCGAACTTAGCGGCTTCTCCCAAGTTATTTTTTCTTGCGTTTCGTGAGACTACGAGAGGCCCTACTTGCGGAAATTACGAGCACGTCAAATTTGGATAAGGTGAGTGGCGTTCCAACGATCAATAAGCACCGTCGCCGAAAAGGACGGCGCGGGGTGTTTCAAAGAGAATCTTCATATCCAGCCAGAGCGACCACGTCTCCGCATAGCGAAGGTCCAGCCGAACCATGTCATCAAACGTCGTACGGCTTCTACCTTTGACTTGCCAAAGCCCCGTAATTCCGGGTCGTGCCTCAAGCAGCCGGCGCATGTGCCACACGTCGTAAGCCTCAAGTTCGTAGGGAATCGGAGGCCGAGGACCCACGAGCGACATCTCCCCTTTGAGTACGTTCCACAGTTGCGGCAGTTCATCGAGGCTCGTTTGCCGCAGAAAACGCCCCACGCTCGTGACGCGCGGATCCTGCGTGATCTTGAACGCTTCTTTGCCCTTGGTGGTGGACTGCCTGACGTCTTCTTGCCCCGCGATGTACCGTCGGATGTATTCCTTGTGAATGTGAGGATCACATTGCGTCGACATTGAGCGGAACTTCAAGAAAGTGAACCGGGCCCCGTACTGGCCGACACGGAGCTGCTTGAAGAGTATCGGCCCCTGGGAGTTGAGCTTGATTGCGATTGCAATCAGCGCGAACATTGGGGAAAGCAGCGAGAGCACGATGAGACTTCCTGAAATGTCAATCACCCGCTTCACCGAACGCGAAAACTTCGCCGAGTCGTCCCGCGCGGCCAAGTCAGGGTAAAGCCTGCGGTCCGGCGGCGATGATTGGCTGTCACCCGATTGATTTTCTGGAAAGAAATGGAATGATAACTGGATTTGGGATATTTCCTCAGAGCGAAAGGCCGTTCGCAGTGTCCGGTGTATTTTAAGTGAAACCTTTTCTAGAACCAGGTTTCGAGGCGCTTCGTTGAATTCGGTGAATACAATGCCGCAGATCGATCGGTCTCTGTACCAGCCGCAAATGTCTGTCTCGCGAATAGCGGCGGATAAGAGAATTCGCGCCTTGAGAATCTCCCTGCTGAATCCTTCCGAGGCGTGTTGGCCATCTGAATCCTTCTCTCGAATCAGCACAAGCAGAAGCGACTTGCGTGATCGTTCCGCTCGCCTACGTTCCAGGCGCAGCGCTTTCAGGAACAGCTTTTCAGGAAGAAAAGCGGGTTCAGATACTTCGCGGCGATTCGCGGCGAGGCTCGCCACGCCGTCCAGCGACGATGGAATCATTCGATCCCGTAAGAAGGGAAGTCTCAGTGACAACGGAGTTCCGGCCCCAGGGTCAACTACACCGCAGGCTGCGTCGCAACATGGTTCTGGCTGAATCGTACTCGGTCGGCGCCAGCACGAGGCAAAGCCGAACTCACCCACGCGCTGTCAACATCCACGGCAACGGACCGCTGGAGCAGCGTTACGGAAAGCACCAGGCGATGCCGACCCTTAACCTGAAGCAAGATCCCTTCGACGCCGGCAAGGGAGCCGTGTTCAATCCTCAGCCGGTCGCCAACCTGGAGAAACGGCCAGGGCTCGCGGCCAGTACCAGCGCGGATCACAGTCTGAAGCGCATGGATCTCCGAAGGTTCGATCGGAGTCGGCAAGTTTGTACCGCCCACAATGTGTTGAATGCCCGGAATCATCAAAATCGGCAGGCGATTGTGAATGTCAAAACGGCAGAAGAGATAACCGGGGAACAGTGGGGCTTCAACCTCCTTGATGCGGTCAGACCAAGGACGGCGTGCTTTGTAAGTCGGCAAGAACCAGGAATAACCGAAACTCTCGAGGAAGCTGCCCACGATTTTCTCGTGGCGAGACCTGACGCTCAGGGCATACCATGGTTTTTCTTCGTTTGGTTTTACAAGGCTAGCCAGCTCGATCGCTGACGGACCATCTGTCCGCTCATCTTGCCTTGCGTTGTTCTGTATATCTGACATTCTGCAGTCCTTAATTGCTTTATGGTTGACTACGCCTGCCATCAACTGATCCTCATTTGGGTAAGCTACCGCCATTAAAGTCCCAACAGCGATCACTTTCTGTGAGCATCTAGCGCAAGCCGAGGGCCAACAACTCGACCGCGCACTCTTGCCCGCAAACCCTAGTCTCTCGACAACTTACTTCCGCACGTGCGCTGCAACTGAGTTCGTCGTATGCGAGAGCTGTGTTAGCGCCCTACCGCAATTGAATAATCTGTTTTCCATTTTCGCCCGGCGCTGCATATCGAAGTTTGCCGACGACCCTGGCTACGGTCGCCTGCTCCTCTACTTTACTGCCTCCTGAATTCCCGTTCCGAGTCCTCGCGTGAGACCTGGCGCTCTGTTGTTTGCCCTTCGAGCCGGCACTCCGGCCTCCCGCATCTTGTACAGCAGTGCGGCGTAACTGATGCCAAGCGCCCGGGAAACCACTCTTCGGTTCCAGCGGTTTGCTTCCAGCGCGCCCAAAATCACCTTTTTTTCCACCTGCTTCACCGCTTGCTTGGTTAGTTGCTTTAAGGGAATTGTCCCGCTAGAGAATTCAATCTCGTGGTTTTCTCGCGATTCTTCGCCCTGAATCGACTTGTATATCGCGTCTTCCGAGCCCAGGATCACGAAGCGTTTCATGAGGTTCTCAAGCTCGCGGATATTCCCTGGCCAGTGATGCTTCAAAAGGACGTTCTCTAGCTTCTTGGAAAGGCGAGAGGCCGGTCGCTGGAACATTCTTGTGTATCTTTCGAGGAAGTAATCCATCAACATCGGAATGTCTTCTCTACGATTCTTCAATGCGGGCGGTTCCACGGTGACCACATTTATTCTGAAAAACAGATCTTGGCGGAAAGTCCCCGCTTGGATTTCCTCTTCCAACTCTCGATTCGTCGCGCAGATTACGCGCACATGAACCTGCCGGGCTTCTTGCCCGCCAATTCGACTGAACTGCCCGTCCTGCAGCACTTGGAGCAGCTTAGCTTGCATCCCAGGCTCGAGTTCGGCAATTTCATCGAGGAACAGCGTTCCCCGATTCGCCATCTCGACACGCCCGGGTTTCGAGGCGTAGGCGCCTGTAAACGCTCCCCGCTGATAGCCAAACAATTCACTTTCGAATAGCGTTCCAGGGATTGCGGGGCAGTTCACTTTCACAAACGCGCCGTTTCCCCACGGCGAACACTGATGAATGTATCGAGCGAGAACCTCCTTGCCGGTTCCGCTGGGGCCCTGAATCAGAATGGGAACGTTAGTACCCGCCATTTTTTCAAGGGTCCGCCGAATTTCGCGCATCGCCCGCGAACTCCCGAACAGCACTTCCAGGGGCGGAAGCTCGAAGCCGGCATCGGATACGTCATGAAACGAAGCCATCGCGGTTGCCATCGTCGTGTCCATTCAACTCAGGATTTGTCTTGCGACTTGCCCAACTTCCCTTCGCAGCTCAGGCAGTTTTCGGTTGAGTTCCTCGTGGTCATAATCAGGTTTTTGCTCCTGCAGCCGAATTGAGTGCCTGGTTCTGTAGCCATAGAACCTTGGTGGCGGCTGCGAAACCATGCGTTCTTTCCGTATTGCCTCGGGCCTCTACGCGAACCACTTTGCCCTTCGCTCGCATCTGGATTTGAGAGTTGTCGCGAAACGCGAACGACACTTCAAACTGGATGGTTGTACCCTCGGGCGGGAGTGAACCCGTCAGCACAAACAAGCCGCATTCTGAAACGTCCCGCGTAGTGCCGTGCCCAGTCCGGCGAATGCCTGCCCGTTCCCTCCAGGAGTAGGTCGCTGGAGCATTCAAATCGAAACGCGTACGTAGGCGGCGGTCCATGTAAGCAATAGAGTCTGCGTGTTACTTAGACTTCACACCTCTGTCAAGATTCAGTGATTCATCAAAGGGCCACGGACTTCTGGCCGATATTTTTCTGACATGGCAAAAGTAATTCGTTTTTTCGGTGGGGACAAGAAGCTAAACTTGTCAAAAAAAATCACGACTCTACTATGCGAGAAACTCACTAAGTCGGGTGCTTTCCGGTGAGCAAAAACTCACTATCGACGTATCAAGACAGAATACTTTTGCTGATATTTTCTGCTCCGCGCTCATATGGCATATATTGGAAAAGTCGATGCATTTTCTATAGGGAACATAACTTACCCAGAGTGTGCAAAACTCTGCGTGGGGACCCCAATACGATGGGATAAGTACCGTATTTTCAGCGAGCCGTTTGATGCGCTGCCCGCCCCTAACTGGAACGGTAGTTGCTTAGAAGTCAATGGAGGGCGGTCAAGGCGAGACCGTGGTGGGAAGAAAGGTCAAGCGCTTGGGATACACGAATCTTCGAAAGCTTGGCTCGAGTTGTCTGCTGGGCGTTGGCGTTATTGTTGAAAGGCTTGAACTACGTCGAGCACGAATCGGACGCTCAGAGTAGAGCGAATTCTTCGAATTCTCGGCACCAAATTGGCAGCGTGTAGTGCATCGCGGTCAGTCTACGGTGTCAGGCGGCAGTAGCAGGATCCCAGCGCTGGATCGTCCCCATCGCGCAGGGCAGTCTCCCAGTTCATTTTCGATCAAGGCATCTTCGGTTAAGCCGAAGCAAAGGAGAATAACCGGTGGCCGCGTCGTCTACCCAGCTCGACGGTCTCCTATCCGAATCTCAAAGTCCGAAGGTGAGCGTCCTTATTGCGGACGAGAGCCGGATGGGTTGTCAACTTCTTGAAAACGCTCTATCACGCAGTCGCTTTCGCTTTGACGTCACAGCCTGCGCCGTGAACCGTTCTGAGATCATTTCGTCGCTGAAAGATAATCACGTGGATGTCGCCCTCATAAGCCAAAGCCTTGAAGATGGCCCATTGGGCGGCTTTCAATTCCTGAGCGACATTCGGGAGTCCTTTCCCCGCACCCGTGCTGTCGTCCTCCTAAAGACCGCAAGTTGCGATCTCGTCGTGGATGCTTTTCGCGGGGGGGCTAAAGGCGTTTTTTGCCGCACGGAGTCTTTTGAAACCCTTTGCAAGTGTATCCAATCCGTTCATCGAGGTCAGGTTTGGGCGAACAGCGATCAACTCCATTTCCTCTTGGAAGCCTTTGTCCAAGCCAGTCCGCTTCGCGCGGTTGACTATGCGGGAAGACCATTGCTCACGAAACGCGAGGACGAAGTTGCTTCGTTGCTCGCGGAGGGACTTTCGAACAGAGGGGTCAGCCAGAAGCTCGGGATCAGCGAGCATACGGTGAGCAATTACCTCTTCCGCATCTATAACAAGCTTGGCGTTTCGAGCCGCGTCGAACTTGTTCTGTATCTTCTGAGGCAGCGCCAGAAGTCTTAAGTTTGACGTACGCACTTCACCCATTGAGCTTTACCTGTCGTGCGGCGCTGAATTTGTGCGATGAATTCCGAGACAGTTGAGGATTGCGGTCTCGCTCGCTGAAGCAAACCGGCCTCTTATGGTGTGGGTACCAAAGCGGACGCTTGGTTGGAGTAAACGCTCTCCGCACCGCTTGAATCCACAGCAGTTACCACGTAGAAGTACGTTTGGCCGGCTTGCACAGCAGTGTCTGTGTATGCTGTTCCGGGTACAACCGCTGAGTTGAGCTTTACCGCATAAGGTCCGCCTGAAATCGTGCCGCGGTAAACGTTGTATCCAACCACGGTAGAAGTCGTGCTGGCAGTCCAGGACAGGTTTACCAAGTGCGCTCCGCCGGCGAGCGTGACCACGGCTGGAGAATTGGAAGCATTGCTCGTGATCGTGACAGTTCCTGTCGCGCTGCCCGTGGTGGCCGGGATGAAGGTCACCGTTATCGGCACAGACTGCCCCGCATTCAGTACTTGGCCGGGGCCCACGCCGCTGGCACTGTAACCCGGGCCCGATGCGGTCATTTGCGAAATCGTCACGCTGGAATTGCCAGTGTTCGTCAGCGTTGCGCTCCGTGTGCCGGTGTTCCCCACCTGAACATTGCCGAAATCCAAGCTCGTCGGATTGGCGGTTAATTGCAGCGTTGCGCTAACGCCAGTACCGGACAGGGAAATGGTCATCGGAGAATTCGGGGCATTGCTTGTTAGAGTTACGCTGCCGCTTGCTGTGCCGGTCGATGTCGGCGCAAACGCAACAGTAAACGTCGAACTCTTGCCGGAATTGATTGTTAGTGGAACAGCGAGTCCGCTCATACTGAAAGCGCTGGGCGAGACGGTCACTTGCGTGATCGTGAGGTTCGCCGTCCCGGAATTACCCAGGGTGATCGTTTGTGACGCGTTGGTTCCGGTTGTCACATTGCCAAAGCTCACACTGGAAGGTGTAGAGGAGAGCTGCCCCTGAAGCCCGGCACCAGTCAGATTAATAACGAGGGTCGGATTCAAAGCATTGCTCGTAATCGACACGCCGCCGGATGCATTCCCGGTCGCTGTCGGGGCAAAGGTGACGGTAAACGCTGAGCTCGCCCCGGCGTTTATTGTGAGGGGCGTGTTTAAACCGCTGAGACTGAATCCCGCGCCGGAGACGGACGCCTTCGAGATCGTGAGAGCTACGCTCCCGGTGTTGTTAAGGCCGATCACCTGCGGGACGCTGCCGCCCACCGAGACATTCCCGAAAGCCACAATCGCCGGGTTCGCCGATAGCTGGCCCTGGGCGCCTGTTCCGCTTAGGGGAATTGACGTTGGAGATCCTGGCGCGTTGCTCGTCACGGAAAGAGTGCCCGACGCGCTGCCTGCGGCGGCCGGCGTAAACGTCGCACTTAGAGTTGTGTTCTGGCCTGGACTCAGAGTGGTCGGCAGGGCGAGGCCGCTGACGGAGAAACCGGCACCCGACGCAGATGCCGCTGAAATCGTCAGCGCAGCAGTGCCCGTGTTGCTCAAACTGACGGATTCCGAGGTGGTCGTGCCCACCGCGACGCTTCCGAAACTGACGCTCGCCGGACTGACGGTTAGCTGCGGCTGCGGCGTTGTACCTGTGCCGCTCAGGGAAATTACCAGAGACGGATCTGAAGCAGTGCTCGTCACGGTGACGTTGCCATTGTCCACGCCAGACGCGGCAGGCGTGAAAGTTACGGCGAACGACGTCGACTGTCCCCCCGTGAGTGTCAGTGGCACGGAGATGCCACTTACGGCAAATACGCTCCCACTGACGGCCACTTGCGATATCGAGATGCTCGAAGTTCCCGTGTTCTTTAGCGTGACAGTCTGGCTTGGATGGCTGCCGATCATCACGCTTCCAAATGCAATGCTTGATGGGTTGGCGTTCAGCGCGGCACCGGATGACTCGCCGGTTCCCGACAGGTTCAATACAGCGGGTGATCCGGGGGCATTGCTGACGAAACTTATGCTGCCGCTCGCACTGCCCCCTGCTGTTGGAGCAAATTGAACCGAGAAGCTGCTGGTCTGGTTCGAGGCTAGCGTCAAAGGCGTGGATAGGCCGGACATGCTAAACGCCGGCCCGGAAAGACTTGCGGCTGTGATCGTCAGCGCTACATTTCCGGCATTTGTTAAAGTGACATTCTCGGTAGCGTTCCCGCCCACCGATACGCCTCCGAATGCTAGAGGAGACGGCGAAACGGACAATTCCGGCTGGGTGCCCGTTCCAGTCAGGGCCACCGACATTGTGCCGTCCGTCGCGTTGCTGGTCACGGACAGCGTCGCGCTCAGGCTACCGGCCTGTTGTGGTGCGAACTGGATTTGAACAGGGACGCTCTGTCCCGCTGCTACCGTCATGGGGAAGGTCATGCCCAGAAGACCGAAATTGTTGGTCGAAATAGTCGCCTGCGAAACCGTCACAGCGGTGGACCCTGTATTTGACAACATTGCGCTTTGAGTCGTGGTGGAACCTACGGCGACGGTCCCGAAGCTTACGCTCAGCGGATTGGCAGACAGCGTTCCTTGGAGGTTGGGAGGAGGAGCATTGCTCGCGCCGGTCAGAGCACAGCCAGACAGGCAGCCGATAACAAACATAAGGGCTATCAGGGCAGAGGATCGCCCCGCTGGATTTACCGCGTCGGCTGAACCAAGCCTCTGCTGACCCATTGAGGTCATCCATGGCATAGTTGTGCGCATGTTCATGGCGTTAGGTAAAATTCTATGGTTGTGTAAGGCCGCGAACTACTGGCCTTAGGAACAGACAGAGAACAGGGGGTGGGACCTGTTCAGACAGGTTATGTATACTTTGGCCGACGCGTACCGAGCGGGCCGCGTCCGAAAAGCAATACTATGCAGTAGGAATCGTCGCTGACGCCTGATTCGAATAGATACTCTCAGCGCCATTCGAACCTATCGCGACGACCGAATAATAATACAACTGTCCAGATTATAAACTCGTATCAGTGAAAGCAAGCCCAGCCACGGACTGCCATTGAGCTTCGAAAGAGGGGTCCAGCGGACACCGTACCTTGATAAATGTTGCGGCCTACGACGAGCGACGTACTCGCCACCCACGTAAGAGCGACTGGATGCGAGGGTGGCTCGTCCCATGCTGCTCGACGAGATCGAGCGCATGAAAGAGGAGTCCGAATGCAGCCCACTGCTCGCAGCGGGCGGACGAGAAAGAAACTGCAGCTAAGGATCTTGTTCCACCCCGGTCGCTTCCGTTTCGCTCTTCGTGTAGGCAAAGCGAATTACCCATGCGCTTGGGACATTCTTGCCATTAACGCTCGGCGGACGAAATTTCCACTCTTTTGCAGCGCCCATAGACAATTTGGCAAAATACCGGCTCGGCCCCTCAGAATCGAACTTCGCTCCAACCACGTTGCCTAACGGATCCAGGTCAACTCGCACTCGAACGCGAACGGTTCCCGAAATCGTATCGCTGGCATCGCGAGGCACGTCGGGCAGCTCGCGGTGAACAACGCCGCCTCGTACCAGGCCGCCGGTCGCCGGTGAAAGCAATGCCGCAGGCGTGCCTGTCGCCGCGCCACTGGCTTCCCTTCCTACGGAGCTTCCATTATCGGGGCGAGGGGGCTGCGCCGTCGAAGGATCATGCACTTTCGCGGGCATGACCTTTAGGTGTTCAGCAGCCGATTCAAACCCCGCCGAACGGATTCGCCTCGTATTCGAGTTGCGATTAAATAATACCATTCCGAACAGGATCGCCGCCACGGCGAGGCTCAGCGCAGTTAAGGGAAAAGCGTAACGTCTGTTCGGGAGTGTTTCCCGGCGAACCGGGGCCGTCCCTTCTTGTTCGGCAGAAGGATTCCGCTGCAGGCGCACTTTTAGCGCTGCGACGTTCCAGCGCCGTTGAGGGTCCGGGTTCAGGCAATGACGCGCCAAGTCATGAAATGGCGCAGGCAAATCCGCACGCAAATCCGCACGCAGGGAAACATCTTTCCCGTCTGCTTGCTCCGCGTTCGGCAAGTGTCCGGTCAGGCATTCGACAAGCGTCATCCCCAGCGACCACACATCGCTCGCTGGAGAGAGAGCGCCCGCAGCGCACTCGGGCGCGCAATAACGGCCCTGTCCGTTCCGGGGCCCCATGGATTCGTCAATGCGGCAAATACCGTCGCTGGAAAGCTTCACTTGGTCGCCGATGGCCATGATGTTCGATGGCTGGATGTGTCCGTGCACGAAACCCTTACTGTGAATATAGCCGAGCGCTTCCAAGATTGGGCCGAGCAAGTCACGCGTTTCCGGCGGCGAAAGCGGCCGTTCCAGCAGGATATCCGCTAGGTTTTCTTCGGCGTATTCCATGACCACATAAAGCATGGCTGCGTTGTCCAGCTTGCAGCGATCCATCTGGAAGATGCGCAGCAAGTGCGGATGCGAGAACCTCGCAGCCAGCCTCCAGCGGATAAGTTGCGCCTCAACATTTCTGGGCGGCGCCTGAACCAATTTGATCGCCGCCCTCCGGTTTCTACCCTTTGCATATTCCGTCAAGAATACGTCACTGTGCCTGGTGCCACCCAGGTACTGGACGAGAGGAAATCGCCCATCGATGACTTGGCCTTGCAAATAGTTTCGTACTTCGATCATCTCGTTCTCCCGATGCCCACTCCGTTGAGCGAGCGCGAATTCGCCCGCTCATCTATGCAAAATGGAGGCCCTGAAAGAGCGTCGGCGGATTCCACGCAGAAGATGAACCTGAACCGATACGCCGACCAAAGCCCCTATGACCGTGCGCTCATCCGCACTATAACCCTTAATCCTTGGCTGGGGCTTCGCTGCTCTCGAAAGGCCGTTTTCCTCTTGCCTCTCGATCGCGTTAGAGGAACTGCCTGCATTATATCCGTCTCGGCGCGAGAGGAAAGCGGATCTTCTGGCGCATGGGTTGCTGCCCGGCACTAGGGCTGGCCTCCTTAATGACTAAGATTGGCGACGCCCGATCGCCAATAATCCCGCAGTCGTGAAGTGCGGCATCGCGCTCTATACTTGTTTATTTGAATGGGCTTCGGTATCAAAACGGAGAACGACTGATGACTGCTATTTTGTGCACGCTGTTGAGTGGGATCTGTTTCTATTTCTCAATCGCGCTCGGCGGGCAGTGGTGGCTAGCCTGGCTTGCGCCGATCCCGGTTCTCTGGCTCGCTTTTGGGGAGGGGAATTGGCGGATCGCGGGGCTGGTCTGCTGGGTGGCGATGGCACTCGGCACGCTGAATCTGCTTCCGGCTTATGCGGGGGAATTGCCGACATTAATGCTGGCCGTGGCCATCGCGGTGCCGGGTCTGCTTTTTGCGGCCTCTGTGCTTGGTGGACGTTTCGTGGCGCGACGGATTTCACCGCTTGCCGGCGTATTGGCGTTCGCATCGTTGTGGACAGGGTGGGACTTTCTCGTGTCGCTGGGCCGTAACGGAACGGCCATCTCGCCGGCTTACAGTCAGGTGGGTGCTCCAGTTCTGATTCAAGGCGCATCGGTGTTGGGCCTTTGGCTCGTAACGTTTTTGCTGGGCTTTGTAGCGGCAGGGATCGCGATGAGCATCGCGAAGAGACGGGCAGCGCTCGCAGTCGCTGCAATCGTTGTGTTTGTGCATGGTGCCGGGGCTCGAAGATGCTTTTGCGATCGGGCACACGTCGTTCATGCTGGCCGACCACACGGGCGTGGCCATCTGCAAGGACATGGATTTTCAGGCGACGATCCGGGGCGCCGCGGCGAGCCATCCCACGCTAATGTTGGTGCCGGCCTGGGATTTCATCGGCGACCGCTGGTGGCATGCGCGACTGGCGATTCTGCGCGGCGTAGAGAACGGCTTCGCGCTTGCGCGTGCGGCGAATGACGGGCTTCTTACCTTGAGCGACGCCTATGGCCGCGTGCTGCTACGAAAACCCACGACACGGACGGGCATGGTGACGCTCGTGGGCGATCTGCCGCGCGGGCCCGGCGATACGATCTACCGGCGCATCGGCGATGTGTTCGCTTGGGCGGCCATGGCACTGGCCGCGCTGCTGCTTGGCGTTGCCTTTGTGCGGGGGCAAGAAAACAGTGATGAGTGATCAGTGACCACCGATGAGTGAAAGTCGTTGTCCTCATGTGCTTGAGGCTCCGAGAAGCTGGAAGGGCAGGGCGGTCAGAATGTCAGGCCATTTGCGGCTCAGCGCGGTTGGGTCGTAGCTGGTGCGGGCGCGGGCTGCGAGCTGGTGCGTGAGTCGAAGGCGTATGTCCAACACTGGCCGTTATCAACCGACGACTGTTCTTCCCCGTCCACGGAAAAAGACTCCGAGAAGCGAAGCAAGGGAAGGGATATCTTCAGGTCAAGCACGGCAGCATTGCCCTGGATAGTTTTGTAGCTCCTTGAGAGAGTGAAAAGCGAATCGTTTACAGCGACATTGAACGAGGAATCGTTGTCCGAAACGGAGGTCTCATGGAAGCGAAGAGCGCTGGGAGTGGAATCGGAACTAGACCATTCGCCAAAGGCTAGGTCGGAATCGAGGTCCTGGCCGTTCTCATACCGGTCGGAGGCTACCCGTCCGTCGGAGATCTGTTCGCCGTTTTTCGGCGTCGAGACGACCGAGATGCTGTAGCCCACCACGAGGAAACCGTCAGTCTGCGGGTTGAAGCAGGCATAGGCTTGGGGGACATAAAGATTGAGGGTGAGCGTTCTATCTCTTGACTGGATGAGACGGTTGAAAGCCACGCAAGATGCAAGAGCGCAGGGTGCCTCGTCCGACAGGGCTGGAGCCGGAACCTTGGGCGGCGACTGCGTCGGCTGTTGAGCTTTCGTGGTTTGGCCGCTGCGGCGGGTGTTTTGGGCGGGCGTCTGCGCCTTCCGCGACGGGGTGCGATGAGCCGACGCCTGCGCGAACGCGCGCGACGTCGTGAGGAGCAGGGGCAAGAGCAAGCCGCCGCACAAAAGAGCTCTCTTCAGCATCAGTCCGTTTCCCGATTGGCCTGCTGTTTCAATGATTGGATGACAGAACGGTAGGGATTGTATCAGTTAGGTTTGGAAAAGCAGTGACCAGTGACGGGTGGCAAGTGACGAGCGCACGACCGTCAATCTTCTTGCGATTCAAACAGCGGCCATTTCTTGCAATATTGTTTCGCCTGCGATTTGGTGACAAGACTTTCAGAGAGCGACCTAACCATTAGCAGGCATTCTTACCGGTATGCAATCACGAAGATGCGGAGGAAGGGGAAGAGGATGCGGCCGTCGGGGCGGGGACGGTAGGCGGCGCGGATTTTTTCCGTGTATTCGGCGAGGAATTTATCGCGGTCAGGGTCTTCGCCAATGGCTGTGAGATAGGGACGCATGCCCGTGCCCTTGTACCATTCCACGACAGCTTCGGCATTGGGCATGACGTGGAAATATTCGGTTTGCCACAAATCGATGCGCAACGCCAAGGGTGCGAGCAGGTCATAGTAGAACTCCGAGTCCTGCGCATGCCAGTTGCGAACGCGGCCGGTGGGAAACCATTTGCGCCAACCGATTGAGGCGGCCATTTCGCGCAACAATCGATGAGCGGGGCGGTCAAAGCTGCTGGGGATCTGAATGGCGAGCGCGCCGCCGGGCGCGACGTGAGCAAAAAGCTGCGGATAAAGAGTGGCGTGATCGGGCAGCCATTGCAGGGCAGCATTGGAGAAGACGACGTCGTACTGCTCGACGTCTTTTTCAGAAGAACTTTCCTTCGCAGAGCCTTCAGGGGTGTACTCAGCAGTTGAGTTCGTCGATTTTTCCGGGGCCGATTCCACAGGTTTTTCCGCAGATGCGCCGGGCTTTTCGGCGGCCCATTTGGCAATATCGCCAGTGATCCAGCGGCCGCGACCGTTAGACTCGATGGCGGCGTTAATCATGGAAGTGTCGCTATCGAGGGCGGTGATCTGGGCATCAGGCCAGCGCTCGGCGAGGACTTGAGTGCTGTTGCCGGGGCCGCAGCCGAGGTCAATGACGGTGCGAACTTGCGGAAGTGAAATGCGCGACGCCAAATCACGGCAAGGCTGAGTGCGCTCGTCGGAGAACTTCAGATACTGATCGGGATTCCATCCTGCCATCGCAGGATGATACTACTCCATTTTTGGGGCAACCTTCAAAGGTCGCGCCAGGCGCATCCAGGTGAGCACTTTGAGCACGGGCCACGAAGGATCGAATTCGCCGCGGCGGACGCTGAAGCGCGCGGACGTAGGATACGCGTGATGATTGTTGTGCCAGCCTTCCCCGGCGGTGAGCCATGCGACAAGACCCAGATTGGTGGCTGTATTGTCGAAGTTGCGTCTGCCGAGGGCGTGGTTGGCGCCGTTGATGACGGCATTCAAGAAGATGTAGAGGCTGGCCTGAACGACAAAGGCGATGCCTCCCCAGAGCGGGCCGAGAAGCAGCATGAAAATGGTGATGCCTACGAGCACTCCGGCGATGCCGAAGCGCAAAATGTGGCGGTCGAGCCAATCGTTGCCGATGTCCGGCGCGAACGTGGCGAGAGTCTCGGGGTCTTTGGCTTCGCGATTGTAGTAGTAAAGGTTGCCGAGGAGAATGCGCCACAGGCCCTCGAGCACGGGGCTGTGTGGATCGCCTTCGACGTCGGTGTGACGATGGTGCTTGCGATGCACGGCGACCCATTCCTTGGTGTTGATTCCGGTCCACAGCCAAAGCTGCACCCTCATCGGAAAAGCGACTATGGGATTGAGATAAACACCGCGATGAGCCAAAGTGCGATGCAGATAAATGCTGGTGGCGAACGCGGAGAGCTGAACGACCACAACTACAGCAATGACGGCATATAAGAGGTGTATCAAAAGGCCCTCGTTCCGTGCGCTTCTTCATTTGAAAGCGGACAGCGCAAGAATAAACCGGAGGACGAGCGCAGTCAAACACTAGATGAAATAAATTTTCCAAATAAGGCAACGATCGCCGCCAAATTGGCCCGTTCAGGGCGATGATGACTCTTTGTTCGCAGGGATTCCGGACCGCGTGCAAGCTGCGAGTTTCGTTGCGGTAATATTTGTCGCGGGAAAAAGCCCTGGCCGGTATCGGTTAAATCGACTTCAAACAGGAGAATGCTTCGATGACAATTGTGAAGAGAATCACCGCGATTCTGGCTCTAGTTGCGTTTGCAGCGGCGCTGTCGTTTCCGGTAGCCACTTCGGCCGAGCCGGGGCCAGCGTCGGCGAAGGCTCCGGCAGTGACGTCTCCGGTTCCTCCAATGCCACACCCGGAAATTGACGATGCGATCGGGTTGCTTAACCGAGCGCAAGATCGCTTGCATCATGCGGCACACGATTTTGGCGGACACCGCGACAAGGCCATGGATCACGTTAGCAAGGCGCTGGACGAGCTGCACGAGGCGCTGGCGTACGCGAACAGCCACTAGCGGCTGGTTGCGGATCGAACTGGGCAGCAAGGACTACGGACAAACGAAACGGCGCACAGACAGATCGTGCGCCGTTTCGTTTTCGGGAAAGCTCTTTAGGGAGGCTTTTAGAAAAGCTTTGTTCGTGTGGAAGCGGGCAGCGCTATGGAGTTGCGCCCGATTTAGGGTTGGGCGCCGTAGCGGCGGCATTCGGGTGGGCGATGCTGCGAACGATTTTCATGGCGATGGATCCGCTAATGGGGCACGTGGTGTCGTTGATGCGGCACTCGGCGAGCGTCAACTTACAGCCGCACGTGCAAGTTTCGGCGTTCAAGCGGCGGAGCGCAATTTTCCTTTGCGCGGGCGTCAGTCCGGCAAAGCTCACGCCTGGCAATTCCGAGGCACGTTCGGCGTTCTTCAAGAAAATCTGGCCGGTGTCTTTGAAAGTTTCAATATGCGCATTCACGGGAAGGCCCAGCAAAGAGCGTATTTGCAGGTTGTAATAATCAAGCGGATAGAGTCCAACGTCCTTTTGCACGACGCGGCCGTCTTTGTTCACCAAGAAGGACGTGGGCAGCGCCGGAATGCCGCCATACTCCTTCTCCAGGGCATCGCTGACCATAATGACGGGATAGTTGATGCCCGCCTTCTGCACGAACTTGGCGACCTGTTCGGGAGGGGCTTCATCTTCGGAGACCCCGACGATTTGCAGTGTGTCTTTGTATTGCGACTGCAAGGCGATTAGCTCAGGAATTTCCTCGCGGCAGGGACCGCACCAAGTGGCCCAGAAATTAATGATTACAACTTTGCCTTTTAAGGCAGCGGTGGAAACGACTCCGCCGGAAATGTCGCGCACAAGGAATGGAGGAACGACGTCGGGATTTTCCGCAAAGTAAAGGGCAACCGGTTTCGCAGCGGCGTTTGCGTCCGAATGTTGCGGGGAAGCAGAGTCCTGCGCGATGCGCGGCGGCCCTGGCGCTGCTACACGAGAGCTGGCGCGGGCCGCATGACGAATGGCGAAGACGCCCGCCGCCAAGACCAAGATAGCTGCGGTCAGCACAGCGAGAATTGAACCAGTGCGCATCGTCGAATCTGTCCCTCCATTTCATTATGAGGCCGGACTAGAATGAGTACAAGCGGAAGAGGGCATTTGGATGCTTGGCGCCGAATGGATTGGCGGTGAAAAGAGGATCTAATTCAAAGCGGGATTGGGATTCCCGAATTGGGGCATAACTGCTTACAGGGATCGAGCGTGAAGGGGAAAGGAATGAATTTTCAGTGGCTTAGCTTAAGTCAGCTTTTGGCAAGGTGTTTGCAGATAGGGGAGCGGGTCGCGTTCCAAACGTGGCTCATCGCACTGTGGCAGAGGAGGAAGGGGCTCGGTCACGGAGCGACGAGAAACGTCCCACCTGCCTCTGAGAGGGAAGCTAGGATGGATGACCCCAATGACTCGGTCTCGCCTAGGCCGGGTCACGGAACGCGACTTACGGGGCTGCCGATCCCAAGCGGCGGCCCCACCCTTAATTTCCTTCCTGATTTCTAATTCGTGTTGACGCGTCCCACCACAGGAATTTTGGCCATGCGCAATACGTGTTCGACTTCCGTTTCCTTGAGTCGCGAGGCGTCGTAGTCGAAGTGCAGCCAGTTTTTTTTCTCGTCGAGGCGGAACTTCTGGAGACCATAAGTATTGGCGAAGAATGCAAGGGCGCGCAACTGGTCCTGCCGGAGCGGCGCCTGAAGTTCGTAGGTCATGGTCATGAATGTCATGCGTGAATTATAGCAGAGATCAAAAGCTTGGACGATTGCGTCTATATGGCGGCGCGGCGGAGGCGCAGCGCGTTGGTGATGACGGAGACGGAACTGAACGTCATAGCGGCGCTGGCGATGATGGGGCTCAGCAGCAGGCCAAAAAATGGGTAGAGAACCCCCGCGGCGATGGGGATGCCGACGACGTTGTAGGCAAAGGCGAAAAAGAGATTTTGGCGAATGTTGCGCATGGTGCTGCGGCTGAGCCGGCGGGCGCGGACGATGCCGCGCAGGTCGCCCTTCACGAGGGTGATTCCTGCTGATTCGATGGCGACGTCGGTTCCCGCGCCCATGGCGATGCCAACGTCCGCTGCGGCAAGCGCGGGGGCGTCATTGATGCCGTCGCCGGCCATAGCGACGCACCTTCCTTGCGATTTCAATTTTGTCACAACTTCGGCTTTGTGCTCGGGGAGGACTTCGGCGATGACTTCGTCGATGCCGAGCATGCGCGCGACCGCGTCTGCTGTGGCGCGACTGTCGCCGGTCAGCATGACCAGGCGCAGGCCTTCTCTGCGAAGCTGCGCGATTGCCTCTGGCGCCGATTGCTTGACAGGATCAGCGATGGCGATGATCCCCGCTTCGTGGCCGTCGACGGCGACATAAACAACCGTTTGGCCTTCGTGGCGGCGAGCGGCCGCGCGATTTTCCAGCGAGATTCCCATTTCTTGGAAGAGCGCACCATTTCCGAGCACGACTTGGTGATTGTCCACGCGGCCCGTAATTCCTTTTCCCATGAAGGAGCGAAATTCAGTCGCGTTTTCGGGGCGCAGATTCTGCCGCGCTGCTTCGGCGAGGATTGCGGCGGCCAAAGGATGCTCGCTGGGTTGTTCGACTGCCGCCGCGAATCGCAGAACGTCGCGGGCGGTCCAGCCGTCCGCCGGTTCAATTGAGGCCACGCGCGGCTTTCCTTCGGTGAGAGTGCCGGTCTTATCAAAAACAAGCGTGTCGATACGCTCCAAAATTTCGAGCGCCTCGGCGTTCTTGATGAGCACCCCGGCGGTGGCGCCGCGTCCGGTGCCGACCATAATGGCCATGGGCGTGGCGAGTCCAAGAGCGCAGGGGCAAGCAATGATAAGAACCGCGACGGCGTTGAGCAAAGCGTGCGCGAGGCGCGGCGGCGGTCCGAGGAATGCCCAGCAAGTGAACGTGATTGCCGCGGCGAGAATCACCGCAGGGACGAAATACGCGGAGATCCTGTCGGCGAGGCGCTGAATGGGAGCGCGGCTGCGCTGGGCGTCGCTGACCATCTGCACGATGCGCGCGAGGAGCGTGTCGCTGCCCACGCATTCGGCGCGCATGATGAGCGTTCCGGTTGTGTTCAGGGTCCCGCCGGTGACGCTGCTGCCGGGCGCTTTTTCCACGGGAATTGGCTCGCCGGTCACCATGGATTCGTCCACGGAGCTCATTCCGTCGAGCACGGCGCCATCCACGGGAATTTTTTCGCCGGGGCGGACGCGCAAACGGTCGCCGCGCTGCACGGCATCGAGCGGAACGTCTTTTTCTTCGTCGTTGGCCAGGATGAGGCGCGCGGTCTTCGGAGTCAATTGTAGCAACGCGCGAATTGCGCCGCCGGTGCGCTGACGTGCGCGCAGTTCGAGAACTTGTCCAAGGAGGACGAGCGTGGTGATGGCCGCGGCGGCCTCGAAGTAAACGGGAAGAGCGCCCGACGCGTCGCGAAATTGCGCGGGAAAAATGCCGGGGAAGAGAACTGCGACCACGCTGTAAACGTACGCGGTGCCGGTGCCCATGGCGATTAGCGTGAACATGTTCAAGCTGCGATTGCGGAGCGAGGCCCGGCCGCGCTCGAAAAACGGCCAGCCTCCCCAGAGCACGACAGGCGTCGCGAGAGCTAATTCAATCCATGCGGCGATTGACGGCGAAATTCGGGGGAACCACTTGCCGCCAGCCATTGCGAGGATGAGCACAAGCGCGGCCAAAGCAACGCTGGTCCAGAAGCGGCGCGTCATCGCCGTGAGTTCGGGATTTGATTCTTCGCGTGCTTGCGCGGCGCGAGGCTCGAGGGCCATGCCGCAAATGGGGCAAGCGCCCGGCTCGCTGCGCAGAATTTCCGGATGCATAGGACAGGTGTATTCGATTTTGTGTGGAGGCGCCGCAGGAGTCAGCGGTTCGAGGGCCATGCCGCATTTGGGACACGGGCCGGGCTTGCTGGCGCGAACTTCGGCGTCCATCGAGCAAACGTAAATTTGCTCGCCGCATTTTTCCGATTGCGTGGCGGCGGGCTTAGGTTGCATTGGCGCGGGTGTGATCGCGGGCGCGCTTACGAAGCGCGCGGCGAGATATTTGCCGGGCGCATTCGCGAATTTGTCTGCGCAACCTTCGCAGCAAAAATAATAGATTTTTCCGAGATGCTCGCGTGTGGCCTTGGCGCGAACCGGATCGATGCGCATGCCGCAGATGGGATCAGTCGCGAGATTGGACTGTGCCGCTGCAGTTCCGAGTCCGTGGGAGTGTTCGGTACTCATTTGCTCGGTTTCAACTGAAAGTGCAAATATAAATTCACGCCGAAAGGATGTTGGCCATAGAACGGCACAATGGCCGCGGGAAGCGTGTAGGTTGAGAAATTCGCGCCGAAGCCGGTTTCGATCGGGGCCCAAAATAGAAAATAGTGCGTGTAGCCGAGCGTGTACGCCCCGATGCGAAAAGTAGTTGTCCCTGCGGTGTCCATGAGTTGCTGCTCGATGGCTGGCTGCGCGGCGAACAATTCATCTTTATCGACGAGTTCCCAGCGGCCGGTGAAAAAATTGTTCCGGCGGAAGGGGATCACGGATTCGGCCAGGAAAGCATTTGTGCCAGTGCCCGCGGCTGTTTCGTGATTTCTGCCGAATACAAAACTTGTGGACCAGTCCGAATGGGCTAGCGGGCGGGAATATTCGACGGATGCCGTTGTGCGCGCGATGTCGCCGGGCTCGAGCGCCTCGGGGTGCGTGATTCGGCCAACAGAAACTTGCCCGATCCAATTCGGAGTGGGGAAAACAGACAAGCGAGTTGACCACGAATCTATGGTGCCAGTAGCGATGTTCCAGCGATTCTCATTTGGCTCGCCGCCGTGAAAGCCGCTCGTTTCCAGGCGCAGAATTTTGTATTTCAGTCCAATGGTGGCGACTTCGTAGGAGATGTGCGTGGAATCTTCCCAGTGGTGGCCAATCGGCGCTTGGGGAATTTCCGCTGCGGATGCGCGATGCGGATAGGCCACGGGACCGAGCGCGGGATCGCCGACGGGCGCGAAGTATGCTTCGAAAATTGCCTGGCTGCCAAGCGGATGCGCGTAATGCAATCCGAGCGCCATGACGAGATTGTGCGGATGCTGGCCGTCTTCGATGGGCTTGCCGAAAGCGGTCTCGCCGGTCTGAAAAAGGAGTGGATATTCCCGGTCCGTGATCGTGGCGGGCTCGAGGCTGAGCATCACGTCGAAAAGAAACGCGCCGCGGCCGACGGGATGTTCGGCAGAGCCCATGAAAACGTTTGTGGAATAAAGTTTGTCGCCGCCGCGAGGACTGGATTGCTGGGTGTCGGTGACGAAGGCGTCGCCCATGAAGTTCAGATTCCAGTTGCCACGCATCAGCATGCGCATGGGCATTGGCGCGGAAGCGGGATTCTGGCTTGTGCCGGAGGCTTCTCGCATCAGCAGTTCCGCAGCAGGCGGCAACGGCATGGTCATCGTCATGCCCTTCATGCCGGGCGTGGAGGTGTTCTGCAAGGCGGTCATCGTGCGTGTTCCGTCAGAGTTTCGCGAGGTCATTCGCATGTGAGCCGGCAATTTCGCGGCGCATAGCAGCGCGCATTGTGAAGCGCCCATCTCAGCTGAAAAGCAACTCCGTTCTGCATGCGCAAATGGAGCGAGGAGCAAGCACCCCGTGACAAGCGCGAGCACACATATTCGCGCGAGCATTCGCTTACGATCGTTGGCCTGCCGCGATTTCCGAGTTGCCTTCATAGCGACATCAGCACTCACCGTGAGTATCTGTAGATCAAGTCGAGCAACTCGTCGTATGTGGCCTCGGCTTGGGCGGCGCGGCCAGAGCGAATCGCCTGCGTAGCGCAGTGGCGAAGGTGATTGCGCATGAGATTGCGGCCCACGGCGCGAAGGGCTTCCTGCACCGAGGAAATTTGCACAAGAATATCCGCGCAATAGCGTTCCGCTTCGACCATTTTTGCGAGTCCGCGCACCTGGCCTTCAATGCGGCGAAGACGCTTCAGGTTCGACTGCTTGATTTCGCGGTCGACACCTGCGGCTCTTCGTCCGTGCGTTCCATTGCTGTGGTTACGTGCTGCACGTCCGTTTGTTGTTTGTCGCATCGTCGTTAAGACCTTGGTCTTCATCGTCATCTTCACACGAAGTTAGTATCGTATACCCCCACCCCCTATGTCAAATTGATGAGGGCTGGTAGACATGGGCGACGTTTTGAAAAGGGAATTTGTTGTCGAGGGCGCGGAGGGAGCTTAGTTTGTGGCTAGAACGGAATTGATGTAAGCGGTCAACTGAGGGCTTGTCCAATCCTGACCGCCCACGATTTTGCGCGCGATGCGGCCGTGGCGATCGATAATGTATGTCTCCGGATACATGTATGTGCCGTACCGCTCGGCTATTTTCTTGCTCGAATCGCGATAGGTGGGGAAATCGAGGCCATAGGACTGGAGGAACTGAGCGTAAGCTTGCGGGTCGTCGTCGACGCTGATACCGAGAATCGTGCCACCTTTGGGCGCGATCTGGCGTTGGAGCGCGACAAGAGACGCCGTCTCGTCAACGCAGGGCGGACACCACGTGGCCCAGAAATTCAGGACCACGACTTTGCCGCGCAGGTCGGAAAGGGCGACGTCTTTTCCGCCCATCTGAAACGAAAAAGATTTTGCCACCGAGCCTGCCGGACTGGCCTGGCCCTCCTTGTAGCTGGGGCTGGCGAAGAGAATCAGCAATCCCACTACAACTCCAAGCGTCACTCCGCTGAGAAGTTTCCGTTTCATGTCTCGCAACGCGTGTTCCTTGCCCTATGATATATTTTTCGGCAGCGCACGGCTACCGATTTGCAAACTCCTCCGCGAACCGCAAGGCAGCAGATCTCAGCCATCGTTCCCGCACGCGACGAAGAAGAGAACATTGAAGCGGCGGTCAGGAGCCTTGTGGCGCAGCCGCAGGTCGCCGAGATCATAGTTATTGACGATCAATCGAGGGATCGCACGCCGGAGATTCTCTTGCGTCTCGCGGCGGATATTCCGCGGTTGAGGGTTCTTCAAACGGGCGAACTGCCTTCCGGTTGGGTGGGCAAGAATCACGCGCTGTGGATTGGCGCGCAGGCGGCGACGTGCCATTGGATGCTATTCACCGATGCGGACACGGTGCTACTTCCGGATGCTGCGCATCGCGCGGTGGAGGATGCGCAACGCTACGATGCCGCGCTCGTGTCGTATTCTCCCGAGCAGCTCACGCAAAGTGTTTTTGAACGCGCGTTGATTCCCTTCATCTATTGCCGCCTGGCGCGGAAATTCAGTTTTGCGGCTGTGAATGACCCGGCGTTGCCAGACGCCGCCGCGAACGGACAGTTCATTTTGATTCGCCGCGATGCGTATGAGAAAGCGGGTGGCCATTGCGCGGTTGCCGGCACGGTGCTGGAAGACGTGGCGCTGGCGCGGCGTGTGAAGCAGGCTGGATTTCGCTTGCACTTCGCGCCGGGCGAGGGAATTGCTCGCACGCGAATGTATCGCAGCTTTGGCGCGATGTGGCAGGGCTGGACGAAGAATCTTTACACGCTCCTCGGCGGCACGTTTGTAAATGCCGCGCGCGAGCTTGCCGTGACGTTTCCCTGGCTGTCCGTAATTCTACTTTTGGGTGGGGTTTTCGTGCGCGGACGCGTGGGGGTTTGGTGTCTGGCGGCGGGTATTGCCGTGCTCGTGTTGCGCCACGCCTGGTACGTCCGCGAATTAACTGCGAATCGTTATTCTGCGCAATTCATCATATATTATGGGTTAGCAGCATGTTTGTACGCCGCAGTGGTTGTGGCTTCGGCATGGAAGCACCGGCGCGGGAAAATCACATGGAAGGGCAGAGAATATCCGGCCAGCGAGCGATGATGCGCCCATGATTAAATTGACGCGAAAACTCGAATTCTCCGCGGCGCATTTCTATCACAACCCGAAACTGTCAGCGGCAGAGAATAAGCGCATTTTTGGCAAATGCAATAATCCGCACGGGCACGGACACAATTACGTTTTGGAAGTGACCGTGGCGGGCGAGCCGGACCCGGAAACGGGAATGATTCTGGACCTAAACGAGCTGAAAGAAATCCTCGAGCGGGAAGTGATGGCGCGGTTCGATCACCGGCATTTGAATCACGACGTGCCGGAGCTGGCGGGAAAAATTCCGACGTGCGAAGAAATCGCGGCGGCATTGTGGCGAATCCTAGAATTAAAGATCGACCCGAAAATCAAGCGCGGGCGCCTGGACCATATCCGTTTGTATGAGTCGCCGGATCTGTTCGTCGATTGCGCGAGGAACGGGCGATGAAGATTTCGCTTACGCGGCGGTATTCGTTTCCGGCGTCACATCGATTGTTTCGTGCGGATTGGAGCGAGGCGGAAAATCGGCGAGTTTTCGGTAAATGCGCGAATCCGCACGGGCATGGACACAACTACGTGATGGAGATCAGCGTCACAGGCCCCCTTGATCCGGCGACCGGGATGATCGTGAATCTGGCCGAACTCGACGAGTTTGTCCGGGCGCGAGTGCTGGATGGGTTCGATCATGTGAATTTGAACGAACAGGTGGCGGAGTTTCGCGATTGCATCCCGACGACGGAAAATCTTTGTCGGGTGATTTTCAACCGGTTGAGCGGATTGAAACAAGGATGCATCGAGCGCGTGCGCGTCGAAGAGACGGCGAAGAACAGTTTCGAATATATCGCCGAGAGCGCGCCGGCAGGTGAAACCGCGGAATGCGAGTTTCAAGAGGAGCACTCCTAAAATGAGCGAAGCTACAGGAACGAAAACAATCCGACTTGCCGAGCCTGCTGAGACAGAGAGCGTTGCGGACCTGGTCCGGCGCATGATCGTTCTGCTGGGCGAAGATCCCAACCGCGAGGGCCTGCGCCGCACGCCGGAGCGATTTGAGAAGGCGCTGCGATTTCTGACCAGCGGCTACCGCCAGGATCCGGAAACCATCCTCAATGGCGCGATGTTCAGCGTGTGCTACGACGAAATGGTGCTGGTGAAGGACATCGAGATTTACAGCCTGTGCGAGCATCATTTGCTGCCGTTCTTTGGGAAATGCCACGTGGCGTACATTCCATCGAAAAAGGTGATCGGGTTGAGCAAGATCGCCCGATTGGTGAATATGTATGCGCGGCGCATGCAGATCCAGGAACGCCTGACGAATCAAGTGGCCAAAGCCATCGAGCAGCGGCTGAGCCCGGAGGGCGTCGGGGTGATCATAGAAGCGCGCCATCTTTGCATGGTGATGCGTGGCGTGGAAAAGCAGCAATCTTCCGCCGTGACCAGCGCGATGCTCGGTGCGTTCCGCGAAAACAAACAGACGCGCGACGAGTTTCTGGCGTTAGTGCGTGGAAGCCGCGACTAACGCGCTTGTTTTGGTACCGAGGGTTGCCCCGCTCGGGGCAATTGTGCCTGCCAGGAACATCCCCGGAAACGGCTGTTTCAAAAAAAATCTTCTATTGCCTCGGCGGGACTCTGTGCTAGGATTTTTAGGACACAGAAGAGACAAGCATAGAGCAGGGTGTGACGATTCAGGAGGGAATGAGTTGAGCGAGGCCAAAGTAGGCGTTATCGAGCAATTCCGCCGAGCCGAAAAAGATACAGGTTCGCCGGAAGTGCAGATTGCATTACTCAGCGAACGCATCAACTATTTGACCACTCACCTCAAAGCCCACGTCAAAGATCATTCGTCGCGGCGAGGCCTCATCATGATGGTGAACCGCCGCCGCAGGCTTTTGGAGTACCTGAACCGCCGCGACCCGGATCGGTATCGCGAGATTGTCGACAGACTTAGTTTGCGCAAGTAATACGGCTTTTCAATCCAGCCGTTGCACGCCCGCCCGGAAAATACCCTACGCATTGAATCGTTTCGCAGGGCTCGGTGGGCATTTCTGTGCGCAAGCTCATCGCGCCAGACGGTAGGTTCACGCGAAGTAGTTGCTGCCGCGCGCTGTCTCTTCCCAAATGAAAGTTGCGGGATGTCCCCGCATAAATGTAAAAGCGTCCGGCATGGCCGGACCGCAAAGGATGAATGTGAATGGCACATCAAACTAGTGTAGAAATTGGCGGACGCCAGATGAGCTTCGAGACGGGCAAGATGGCCCGGCAGGCCAATGGCTCCGTGGTGCTTCGTTATGGCGATACGGTGGTGCTCTCGACCGCTTGCATGGACAGTAAGCCCACAGAAAAGGGTTTTCTTCCGCTGACGGTGGATTACAGGGAGTACACCTATTCCGCCGGAAAAATTCCCGGAGGGTTTTTCAAGAGAGAAGGGCGTCCGACGGAACGCGAGATCCTGGTTTCGCGACTGATCGACCGGCCGCTGCGTCCGCTATTTCCGGAAGGCTGGTCCACGGAAACGCAAATTGTCAGCATGGTGCTTTCCGCGGACAGCGAAAATGATCCCGATGTTCTGGGTGTGACGGCAGCGTCGGCCGCGCTCTATTGCTCGAATATTCCGTTCGATAAGCCGATCGCCGCGGTTCGCGTCGGCTTGCTCGAAGGCCGGCTGACCGTGAATCCAACCGTGGCCGAACAAAAGACGAGCCTGCTGAATATCGTGGTGGCTGGATCGGAACAAGCGATTGTGATGGTGGAAGCCGGTGGTCTGGAAGTTTCCGAGGAGACCGTCACCGACGCTTTGGCCTTTGGTCACGAGCAAATTAAGAAAATCATCGGCGCAATACGCGAGCTGCATGCGGCGGTCAAGCCGAAAAAGGCGGCTGTGGCTCCGCCGGCGTTCGACGAATCGCTGGCCAAGAAAATCGAGTCGAAATATGGCGAGCGCCTGCACGATGCGCTCGATACCGCGAAATACGAGAAGCTCGAAAGCTATGGCCGCGTGGCCGCTATCGAAAAGGAGATGCTCGGGGAGATTCCCGAGGAAGACGAAGAGAAGCGCAAACTCGCCAGCCGCGCCTTCGAGCGTTTGCGCGAGCGGCTCTTCCGCGATGATATTATCAAGAAACATCGCCGTCCGGACGCCCGCGCGTTCGACCAGATTCGCCAGATCACGTGCGAGGCGAGGTTGCTGCCGCGCGTGCATGGCTCGGCACTTTTCACGCGCGGAGAAACGCAGGCGCTCGCGACCGTTACCCTCGGCACCAAAGATGACATGCAGCGGCTCGATTTGCTTTTCGAGGAGGACGTTTTCAAGCGATTCATGCTGCATTACAATTTCCCGCCATTTTCGGTGGGCGAAGTGAAAATGCTCCGCGGGCCGGGCCGCCGCGAAGTGGGCCACGGCGCCCTTGCGGAACGCGCGCTTGCTAACCTGATGCCACCGGAAGCGGAATTTCCTTACGCGGTTCGCGTGGTTTCCGACATTCTCGAATCGAACGGCTCGTCGTCGATGGCTTCCGTCTGCGGCGGGTGCCTCGCGCTGATGGATGCGGGCGTGCCGATCAAGGCTCCGTGCGCAGGCATAGCCATGGGGCTTGTCGTGGAAGGGAATGACTACGCCATCCTCACCGACATCGCCGGCGCTGAAGATCACTATGGCGACATGGACTTCAAAGTGGCCGGAACGCGCGAGGGCATCACGGCGTTGCAAATGGATATCAAGGTATTCGGCGTGAGCATAGCGATGATGCGTGAAGCACTCGCGCAGGCTCGCAAGGCTCGCTTTGAGATCCTCGACAAAATGCAGGCGGCGATGCCGACCGTGCGAGCCGAGATTTCCGAGTACGCGCCTCACTTGTCCATCTTGAATATTCCCACGGACAAGATTCGCGATCTGATCGGTCCCGGCGGAAAGAACATTCGCTCGATCACGGAATCGACAGGCTCGAAGATCGACGTGAACGACGACGGAACCGTTCACATCTTCGCTGTCGATGGAAAATCCGCGGAGGAAGCGCTGCGGCGCGTGCGTGAGGTCACGGCTACCGCCGAGATCGGTAAGACTTATCTCGGCAAGGTCGTGCGCATTGCTGAATTTGGCGCGTTTGTGGAGCTATTCCCGGGCACGGACGGACTACTACACATCAGCGAAATCGCGGAGCAGCGCATTCGCTCGGTGCGCGACGCCCTGAAGGAAGGCGATCAGGTGATGGTGAAAGTGCTGGCCATCGAGGGCAACAAAATCAAACTCAGCCGTAAGGCCCTGCTGCGCGAGGCCCGCGAGAAGCAGAAGCCGGCACAGGCCGCCGCAGCGGGACAGTCCTCGGCAGGGGGTCCGGCAGATGAAGAACACCTCGTCTGAGCACGGCGCTTCCGAAAAATAAAAGAGGCGATTTCGTCTCCCTCTTTTTGTTTCAGGAAGATTCTTGGTTGATGCGCTCGATGCGGGCGCCGAGGGTCTTCAGTTTGTTTTCGATGCGTTCGTAACCGCGGTCAATGTGGTATACGCGATCGACCCAGGTGGTGTTTTCCGCGACGAGTCCTGCAAGCACCAGCGAAGCGCTGGCGCGCAGGTCCGATGCGATGATGGTTGCACCGCTCAGCGGCGTGGGGCCGTGCACAATCGCTTTTCTTCCGTCGATTTCGATGTTCGCGCCCATGCGAATGATTTCACTCGCGTGCATGAAGCGGTTTTCAAAAATCGTCTCGGTGATGACGGAATCGCCATCGGCCTGAGTGGCCAGCGCCATATATTGCGCCTGCATATCGGTGGCGAATCCGGGATATTCCTCGGTAGTCACGTCAGCGGCGCGTAGCTTGCCGGGAGCGCGCACGCGCAGGCTGCTTTTGCTTTCCGCCGTGATTTCCGCCCCGCACTCCGCGAGCTTGTCGATGATTGCCGTGAGGTGGCGCGGCTCGCATTCGGTGAGCAGAACATTTCCGTGGGTGATCGCGCCGGCAACCAGAAAAGTGCCTGCTTCGATGCGATCAGGAATCACGCGATGCGCTGTGCCGTGCAGCTTTTCAACGCCACGCACACGAATCGTCGCGGTGCCCGCTCCTTCGATTTGCGCGCCCATTTTGATGAGCAAGTCGGCCAAATCGGTGACTTCCGGCTCGCGCGCCGCATTCGAAAGTAGTGTTTCGCCTTCGGCCAGCGTAGCGGCCATCAGAACGTTCTCCGTGCCGGTCACGGTGATCTTGTCGAAATGGATTTCCGCTCCATGAAGGCGCTCGGCGCGCGCTTCGACGTAGCCATGTTCCGTGGTCATATTCGCGCCCATTTTTTCGAGCGCCTGAATGTGCAGGTCAATCGGCCGCGCCCCGATCGCGCAGCCTCCCGGAAGCGAAACGCGCGCGTAGCCGAATCGCGCGACCAGGGGACCGAGGGTCAGTACCGAGGCGCGCATAGTTTTCACGAGCTCATAAGGCGCCTCGGCGTGCGAGATTTCTTCGGTCTGAATGGTCATCGCTGACGGCGGCACGTCCTGTGCCACGACGTGTGCTTTCATGTGCGCCAGCAGTTTCGCCATGGTGACGATGTCGCGCACGCGCGGAATGTTGTCGAGCTGAACTTTTTCGGAGGTCAGCAGCGCCGCAGCCATAATGGGAAGAGCTGCATTTTTTGCGCCGCTGATGCGGACCGTGCCTTCGAGTGGCCGCCCGCCCTGAATGTTGAACTTATCCATGCTGCCCTCTTCGATTCCTGTTCATGCGCCGCGACGGTTGCCCACATCTCGCAGAGCTTTGCGGACGTCGCCGCGATGCGCTGCCAATGCGCGCCGGGCCGCTGGCGCGTCGAGCCCGGACTTCAACATAACGAGCGCCACACGCAGGTCTCCTGCCGCTTGCCTTAAGATGCGTTCCGCGGTTTGCTGGCCTGCGCCCGTAGCTTCTCCGAGATTCCGCAAGGCCCGCTGGCGCAGCTTGTCATTCGACTTGGCCACGCCGATCATCCAGTTGTCGCAGATGTAGCCGAGCCGTGTCATCGTCGCCGTAGAGATCATGTTCAGCACCATTTTCTGCGCTGTGCCGGATTTCATACGCGTGGAGCCGGCGATGACTTCGCGTCCGGTTACCGGCGCAATCGTCAGGTGCGCCACGCGCGAAATAGGGGTCGCGGCGTTGGTCGTCAGCGCAATCGTGTACGCGCCGCGCTTTCGCGCAAATTTCAGCGCGCCTATGACGTAAGGAGTTGATCCGCTGGCCGCAAGCCCGACGACGGCATCGCCGGCGCGCAATCCCCGACCGCGCAGGTCTCGCGCGCCGTTTGCGCCGTGATCCTCGGCGCGCTCCACGGAAGCAGTCAACGCACGGTTTCCGCCCGCGATGATTCCTTGCACGAGCGTTCGCCTGACTCCAAAAGTCGGCGGGCACTCCGAGGCGTCCAGCACGCCAAGCCGCCCGCTCGTTCCGGCGCCGATGTAAAACAGCCGGCCGTCTTTGCGAAGTCGCGCGACAATTTGATCCACGGCGCGCGCGATCTTCGGAATCTCACGGCCCACGGCGCGCGCGACCTGCGCATCTTCGCGATTGATTATGCGGAGAATTTCGCGTGTAGATTTCTGGTCGAGATTCCTCGAGCGCGGATTGCGCTGCTCCGTCGCGACTAAGCCTTCCGTTCGTTTCATTCTGAAAGATTATAGCTGGACTGCGGAATGAATCGCCGTGCCATCAAGCGCGCAAGTGCGAAGATTGTGCGGTTCCGGTTACTGTTTGCCAGCTTGGCCGCCTGAGAGCCCAAGGCCCTCGAGGATCGCGTCGTGCAGCGCCGGACGCACTTGGCGGATCTTGTCGTTTGTGGCCGAGGGGTTGACGCGGTTGGTTAGAAGTATGACGAACAGGTCCTTTTGCGGATCGATCCAAACCGATGTTCCGGTGAATCCATTGTGGCCGTAACCCTGCGGCGAAAAATAGTGGCCGCTCGATGAGTCTCCCGTGGGCACGTCCCATCCCAGCGCTCGCGCTGAATCGCCGACGCTAACGCGCTGCGTGAATTGTGTGACAATTGCCCGTGGCAAAATACGCTCCTGTGCGTATATCCCGCCATTGAGCATCATTTGCGCAAACGCCGCAACGTCACTGGCGGTGCTGAACAATCCTGCGTGCCCGGCGACTCCGCCCATCGCGAACGCGTTCGCATCGTCTACTTCACCCTGCAATTGCCGCTTGCGGAAGGCGTTATCGTTTTGCGCAGGCGCGATTTGCGCGCGTAGCGCACGCGGCGGATTGAAATATGAGTTTTCCATGCCGAGCAGGTCGAAAATATTTTCTCGCGCGTACCGATCGAGGCTCTCGCCGGTCAGTCGTTCCACGATGTCGCCAAGGAGTATAAATCCGAGATCGGAATACTCGATCTTCGTTCCGGGTGCGGAAACCAGATGTTCCGCGTACAACTGCTTGCGTACTTCCGCCGGGCTGCTTGCGTCGTTGTAAAACTCGCGATGCGCGGGAAGTCCGGATGTGTGCAAGAGAAGCTCGCGAATGGTGATCTTTTGCACCCACTCGGGATTCGGGCCGGCCTGCTGATGCGGCAAGTAGCGGGAAACCGGCACGTCCAGATCGACTTGATTGTCGGCGGCCAGCAACATAATCGCCGTGGCCGTGACGATCGGCTTGGTGAGCGAAGCCACGTCGTAAATCGTGTCTGCGTTTACGGCCGCTGATTTCGCCGCGTAGCTCAAACGTCCGAAAGGATGTACGACCAGTTGATTGTGCAATCCAACCGCGAGCACGCCTCCCGGGAAAGCGCCGTCGCTCACGGCGCGGTCCAAGATCGTGAATGCCGGTTTCAGCTTTGTGGCAATTGCGGCCGGAGCTGGCGCCAGCACCATTGGATTTGCGGCCACGCGCAATCCGTCGCCGAGCTTCGCGACGCCCGGCACGCTTACGGGAAGTTGGCCGCCGATTGCCGTCTGCCCAAAAATCGACCGGGCCATCGCGCGCTGCACCACGTCCTGCGTGCCGAACGCGGCGATCCATGTCTTGGCGTTTGGAAACCGCGCGACGAGATAGGGACTGCCAAGCGAAGCAATGATTGTTGGTTTGCTGGAGGCGAGCAGTTTGTTCAGCAGCGTGATTTCCTCGGCGGGCAGCCCGACGGTGCCCTTGCGGTCCGCGACTTTCACAAATACTGTCGCGATGGCGACGTCATAATTATCCGAGCCCGGCAATTGCACTGAATTCGCTTTCACGAAATTTGTGTCCACGCGCACGGTCTGGACAGAACCAGCGCGGTCGCGCAATTCCTGCTCGATCAGTGTGCCCGGATAAGGGTCCGGATCACCGGAAATGACCACAAGCAGCACGCGCAGCGGCTTCGCAGCATCGAGCGGCAGAATCTTGGCGTTGTCACGAATCAGCGTGATTCCGCGGTCGGCAATGTCTTGCGCTTCCGTCTTGAACTTCGGCGAGCCAAATACGGCGTTCAGGCGGTTCAAGTCCGTCAGCCGGTGCTGTTCCAGATCCAGCTGTGCCTTGGCGCGCAGAATTCGGCGCACTGCCTCGTTCACTTTCGCGACTGGCAATTCACCGGATTCGACTGCCTCTTTCATCGCCGCAATCGCCGCATCGGGATTCGGTGGAATGAGCAGCACATCGATTCCCGCGTTGATGGCGCGCACGGCCACGTTAGGCGGCGAATCAATCGCGGTCACGCCGGCCATGTCGAGCGCGTCAGTCACTTCAATTCCGTCGAAGCCCATTTTCTTGCGCAGTAAATCGGTGAGAATGCGCGGCGAGAGCGTCGCCGGCACATTTTTATCCGGCTCAAAAGCGGGCACGACGAGGTGCCCGGACATCACCGCGCCCACGTCCACGGAAATCGCTGCGCGAAATGGCACGAGCTCGACGCGATTGAGTTCCGCGAGGTCGCCCGGAACAACCGGAACCGATATATGCGAGTCCGTGTTCACGTCTCCGTGGCCCGGAAAATGCTTTGCGGTCGCCATGGCGCCATTTTCTTGCACGCCGCGGACAAATTGCGCCACAAATTTGGCCACGCGCGCTGGATCTTCGCCAAAAGAGCGAGTATTAATGATGGGATTATCCGGATTGTCGTTCACGTCCGCGACCGGAGCAAAAATCCAATTCAATCCCGCCGCGCGCGCCTCGATCGCCGTGATTTTCCCCATGGTGAAGGCATCGTGTGGATCGCCTGTGGCCGCGACAGCCATCGCTGACGGCAGCGACGTCCCATCCGCCAGCCGCATCGCTGTTCCGTTTTCGAAGTCCGCAGCGACAAGCAGCGGCACTTTTGCCGCGCGCTGCAGTTCGTTCGAAAGCGCCGCAGTGGGATACACCTGGCTGCGCTCAACTCCTGTTGGCGTTCGCTGCGCCTGCAGAATGAGGCCACCGATGTGGTTTTCCTTCACTTCGCGCAACAAATCGTGAAAATCTGAATCCTCGGTGGACGTGAAGCGTCCCCAGTAGTAGACCATCACCATTTGCCCGAGTTTTTCGTCCAGCGTCATCTTGGCGAGGGTCTGCTGCACCCATTTTTCGCCGCTTGGCGTCTGCGACGGCGTGGTTGCTTTCTTTTTTTGAGCGCTCACGGCGGGAGTCATAAGAAAAAGGAGCGTGGCGATCAGTACGCCGCGCTCACGCATCGGCTCGCAAAAAACATTCCAGAGTTGACGCTTCCATTTCGCGGCTGTATATAGCACACGGCTCTATGCTTCACAACAAACGCTCTCGGCGCATGTTTCTTACTCGCATCCTTAATGCTGTCGTTCTCGTTTTGCTTGCCGGCGCGCCGCTCAGCGCGCAACAGCGCCGATCCGCCGCGTTGCAAAAATCGTCGACGCTGAATCTTTCGGCCCTGGACTCCATTGCTCAGGACGCGATTCAGCGCGATGAAATTCCCGGTGGCGTGCTCCTGGTAAGTCATCGCGGCCGCGTGATCTATCGCAAGGCATTCGGCGAGCGCGCGCTGATCCCGCATCGCGAAACGACGACCACCAGCACGATTTTTGACCTGGCTTCGCTGACCAAGCTTTTCGCGACTACGCCTTCGATCATGCGGCTGCTCGAACAAGGAAAAATTCGTCTCAACGATCCCCTGGTGCATTACATGCCCGAGTTTGCGCCCAATGGCAAAGACCAGATCACCATTCGCATGCTGCTCACACACATGTCCGGTCTCGCGCCCGACCCTCCGCTTTCCGTCGCGCTCGCCGGCGAGGACGCACTCATGCAGGAAATCGACAACGAGACGCCGATAGCTCCGCCGGGCAGCCGCTTCATTTACAGCGATACCAATTTCATTTTGCTGGGCGAATTAGTCAAACGCATCACGGGCCAGCGTCTCGATGAGTACGCTGTGGAGAATTTTTATCGCCCACTGGGTATGACGCACACGCGGTTCCTGCCACCGGCCTCCTGGATTCCGCAAGTCGCGCCGACCGAGGAAATCGATCTTCCGCCGGGCGCAAAAGCAGGTTCGGGTTTGGGGCACGTTTTGCGCGGAGTGGTCCATGATCCACGTTCGCGCGCCATCGGCGGAGTCGCAGGCCACGCAGGACTTTTTTCCACCGTCGACGACATGGCCATTTATTGCCAGATGCTTCTCGACGGCGGCCGCATTCCCGGCACGACGCAGCGCATTTTTGCGGAGGCCACGGTGCACAAAATGACCACGCCGCAAACGCCACCGTGGAGCCCCAACGTTCGCGGCCTGGGTTGGGACATCGACACGGCGTACTCCTCGCCGCGCGGTGATCTTTTTCCGCTCGGTTCTTATGGGCACACGGGATTTACGGGCACTTCGGTGTGGATTGATCCGGCGAGCGAGACGTTTGTGATTTTGCTGACGAACGCGGTGCATCCGTACCAGCGGACGGGTGTTACGAGCGTGCGGTCGAAAGTGGCGACGGCGGTTGCAGCAGCGCTGAATGTCGGCGACACGCAGGGCTTCACTTCGAAAATCGAGCGCAGCATCGATGCCGAGCGCCCCTACGGCCTCGACGGCATTTATCATCGCAGCGACCTGACGCTTGCGGGCATTGACGTCCTCGAGCAGGAAAATTTCACGCCGTTGCAGGGCAAGACCGTCGGCTTGATCACCAATCAAACCGGCGTGGATCGCGAAGGCCACCGCACGATAGACGTTCTGGCTCATGCGCCGGGCGTGAAGCTAGCGGTGATTTTCAGCCCTGAGCACGGCATCTTTGGCAAGGAAGATGAAAACGTTGCGTCCACGACGGATGCGGCCACCGGCCTGCCGATTTACAGTTTGTATGGCCAGACTAGGCGTCCTACCGATGAAATGCTTCGGGGCCTCGATGCGCTGGTCTTCGATATTCAGGACGTCGGAGTGCGCTTCTATACCTATACAACGACGATGGCCTATGCGATGGAAGCTGCGGCGCAGCATCACATCGCATTTTACGTGCTGGACCGCCCGGACCCGATTGATGGAATTACCATCGAAGGCCCGATGCTTGATCCTGACAAGCTCAGTTTCGTCGGCTATTTTCCCATGCCGGTGCGCTACGCGATGACGCTCGGCGAGCTGGCGCAGATGTTCAACTCAGAAAATAAAATCGGCGCGGATTTGCACGTGATTCAAATGCAGGATTGGCATCGCGAGGATCCTTTCGAAACCACTGGTCTCACCTGGAGCGCGCCGTCGCCGAACTTGCGCTCGCTCAATGCTGCGCTTCTGTATCCCGGCATCGAAATTCTGCAAGCCGGTGGCGTTTCGGTCGGCCGCGGCACGGAGACACCGTTTGAGCTTTTCGGTGCGCCATGGATTCAGGCGCCGCAGCTCGCCGTGTATTTGAATAACCGTTTCGTTCCCGGCGTGCGCTTTGTTCCGGCCAATTTCACGCCCGATTCCGCGCCTTATAGCGGACAAGTCTGCCAGGGAATCTCTCTGGTAATCACCGACCGCGCTTCGCTGAACTCGATGCTGATGGGACTGGAAATCGCCGCCGCGCTGAATAAGCTCTACCCGGACCATTTTTCGCTCGACAAAATGATCGAGCTCGTCGGCAACGCGGATACCATCGCCAAACTGAAATCCGGCGAAGATCCCCTGCGCATTGTCTGGGACTGGCAGGCCGATCGCGACAATTTCCGCACCATGCGCGCAAAGTACCTCATCTATCCTGAATAGATTCGCGAATGTCCAAGAAACCCAAAGCTTGGTTAGCATGGAGCAGCGGCAAAGACAGCGCGTGGTCGTTGCACGTCATGCGTCAGCGCGGCGACCTTGAAATTGCGGCGCTGCTCACCACCGTCAACCAGAAATATCAACGCGTCGCGATGCACGCCGTACGCGAATCACTTCTGGACGCGCAAGCCACGGCCGCGGGCCTTCCTCTTGTCAAAGTTCAAATTCCATCGCCGTGCCCCAACGAAGTTTACGAGCGCGCCATGGCCGAAGCGATGAGCCAGGCGCGCGCCAAAGGAATCACGCACATGGTTTTCGGCGACCTCTTCCTCGAAGACATCCGCAAGTATCGCGAAGAAAATCTCGCTAAGTGCGGCATGGTGCCTGTGTTTCCGCTGTGGCTCCAGGACACGCGCCAACTGGCGAATGAAATGATTGCTTCGGGCCTCCGTGCCTATCTCACCTGCGTTGACCCCAAAAAACTCGACGCCAGTTTTGCCGGACGCGCATTCGACAAGAAGTTTTTGGCCGAGCTCCCCGCCGCCGTCGATCCTTGCGGCGAAAACGGCGAGTTCCACACGTTCGCTTGTGCGGGGCCGATGTTCGCGTCACCGATCCCCGTGGAGGCGGGAGAAATTGTCGAACGCGATGGCTTCGTCTTCGCGGATTTTCTTCTGCGATCCGTGGCCGCACGCTGACCTTGCGTTCAATTCCCTGCACAGGCAAACTCGCACCGTGCGCATCGCCTCGCTTCTGCCGTCCGCAACGGAAATTCTTTTCGCGCTCGGCCTGGGAGATTCCATCGTCGGCGTCACCCACGAATGTGATTTTCCGCCGGAGGCCGCCAAGAAGCCGCCGCTGATCCGTCCGCGCGTTGATCCTTCGGCAACGCCCGCCGAACTTGACTGCCAGGTGCGGGAACTGATGTCGCGCGGCGAAAGCATTTACGCCGTCGATGAGGCGCTGCTTGGTTCTCTCGCGCCTGACCTCATCATCACGCAGGATTTATGCTATGTCTGCGCCGCTTCGCCCGATGACCTTGGCACCGCGCTCGCGCGCATGCTGAGCCCGCCTGATGTTTTGTCGCTTCATCCGCAAACGCTCTCGGGTGTCTGGGACGATATCCGCGAAATTGGCAAAGCCACTCGTCGTTTGACCGAAGCGGATCGCCTTGCAGTGGGCCTTGCTCGCCGCGTCGCGGAAATCGAAGCTCTCGTTTCCGCCGCTGCTTCACGGCCGCGCGTGGTTTGCCTGGAATGGCTCGACCCGTTTTACGTCGGCGGCCATTGGGTGCCGGAAATGATTGCGTGTGCCGGCGGTGTGGACCTTTTCGGCAAGCCCGGCAAGCCTTCCTTTCGCATAACTCCACGGCAGGTCGTCGAGGCGCAACCGGAAATCATCGTCGTGATGCAATGCGGCTATGGCGTCGCGCGCAATCGCGACGAATATCGCCGCACAAAATTCCCATCCGGCTGGTGCGACTTGCCTGCCATCCGTTCCGGTCGTGTCTTTGCCGTCGATGCCAACAGCTATTTCTCGCGCTCCGGCCCGCGTCTGGCGGAGGGAGTCGCCATCCTCGCGCACCTGTTTCATCCGGAATGCGCGATTCCAGAAACGCCAGTGGACGGTTTCAGTGCGATTGAGACTGCCTGATAATCTATTGCGAAGGGTGTTCGGCAGGGGCGCGTTTGCGCCAGCGCGCATAAAAAAGTAATCCGGAAAGAATCAGCGCCAGGCCGATGGTCGAACGCACCGGGCTTTGAATCAATAAATTCACGGTCAACGCCAGCGCGCCAATCACAAACAGAATGGGCAGCACGGGATAGCCCCACGTTCGGTACGGACGCGGCATGTCCGGTTCTTTGTGTCGCAACCAAATCACGCCTGCGGTTTGCAAGCCGTAGAAAATCCATTGGGCGAAAACATATAAATTGAAAAGTTGCTCGAATGTTCCGGTAAGCGCGAGCACGGAAGCCAAGATCGCCTGAAAAATGAGGGCGCGCACGGGCGTGAGGAATTTGGGATGCACGCCGCGCACCACACGGAAGAAGAGTCCGTCGCGGGCCATGGCGTAATCGACGCGCGCATTGGTCAAAATCGAGGAATTGAGCGAGCCCAGCGCGCAAATCATCATGGCGATGGTGACCCAACTGGCCACGCTGTGCCCAATGGCTTTGGCGACTACATCGGCGGCGACAAACTGCGACGTCGCCACTTTGGCGAAAGGCAGCACATAAAAACAAACGGCGCTCATCGCCAAGTAAAGTGCGCACACCACCACGACTCCGGCGAAAAGCGAGCGCGGAATATTGCGTCCGGGATTTTCTACTTCGGAGCCGACCATGGTCAGATTGGCCCAGCCGTCATATGCCCAAAGCGCCGCGGCCATGGCGGTCAGAAAACCGGAGAGGCCCGTCGCGCTCCATCCGGGGCCGGCAGCGGAGTGAAAATCGCCTGCGTGCCGCCCAAACGCGAATCCCAGCGCGATCACCGCAGCGATGGCCGCGATCTTGATGACCGTCAGCGTAATCTGAATTTGTCCGCCGAGCTTGACGCTCAGGCAATTCACCAGCGTCACAATCACGATGACGCCGACGGAAAGCACTTGCGCCCAGGTGAACGCAAATACGTAAGGCTGGCTCGCCAACGGCAGGGGCACGCGCCACACAAAAAGCGGCGTCGCGACTGCGGGAAAAAGAAAGCCTGTGAAGCGAAGCAGACCCGCTGAAATGGTCGCAACTGCCACCGGGCCACCGAGGACGGAATTCATCCAGCCATAAAGAAAGCCCCATACCCGGCCATAGGCGCGATCGAGATACGCATAGGTGCCGCCAGCCTCGGGCATCGCCGCGCCGAGCTCCGCCGCGCTGAGCGCGCCGAAAAGCGTGAGCGCGCCGCCGATGATCCAGACCAGCGTGACCAGTCCCACAGACCCGGCCGCACGGGCCATATCCGCGGGAACAATGAAAATTCCTGTCCCGATGGTTTGCCCGATGACGATGGCAATGGCCGCCCACAAGCTCAGGTCACGAACCAGCTCCAGCGGTTTTTGAGTCGTTTTTTGGTTCATGGTGCTTCCGAAATGGAGCCTGCTCGAAACTCGGGCTCGCTCGCGGCGGGATTTTCGTCCGGCTTTCCGGTCAAGCTGACGAGGGATCCCACGGTAAATGTGATGATCGTTCCGGCTACCACGTACCAAGTCCACGCCAGCGCCGTCACAAAATGTATCGTTGTCATTCCAATGAGCCCTGCAATCATCCCTGCAATCGCGCCGCGCGCGGTCGCTCGCCGATTCCAGATCACCAGCAGAAAAGTTCCCAGCAGGCTTCCGTAGGTAATCGACGCAATCGTCAGGCCTGCGACCAGCACCGGCCCCCAATGAATCATGCCAAAGATTCCGAGCAGCACGCCCCAGAAAATCGTCCACTGGCGCGAACGCCGCACCTGCTTTGCTGCATCGACGTCCATCGCAGCTCCGCGCGCGCGTGAAAAGTCGATCATGCTCGAAGACGCCAGCGAATTCAGCGAACCGCTCGCGTTCGACATGGCCACCGCGAAAATTGCTGCCAACATAATTCCCACAAGCCCCACGGGCATCTGCGTCACGATGAATTCCGGAAGCAGCCGGTCGGGATCATGCTCCGGCACCGCAAATGGCACGTGCAGCCTGTAGACGTAGAGCATCACGCCAATCACCAGGAACAGTGCGAACTGCGCAAAAACAATCACGCCGCTCGCGAGCAGTGCTTTTTTGCTGTCGCGTTCCGACCGCGCCGCCAGCAGCCGCTGCACCATCGTTTGATCCGTGCCGTGGCTGGCCATGGTCAAAAAAGTGCCGCCAATCAATCCGGACCAGAATGTGTAGCTCTGCGTCAGGCTGAAGTGAAAATCGAACACGCGCAGCTTGTCTCCTGAAGCGGCGGCCGCGTGCGTCACGCCGGCCCATCCCATGGGAATCCTGTGTAGCAGCAGAAAAAACGCAGCCAGTGAACCGGCGATGTACAAAAAGAATTGCATCACGTCCGTCCAAATCACCGCGCGCATTCCACCCTCAAACGTATAGAAAAGCGTCAGCAGCGTGATCACTGCGACCGACACGCGATCATTGAATCCCATTGCGACGCTCACCACTTTGCCGATGGCTGCGAAGCGCACGCCCTCCGCCAGGGCTCGCGTGACCACGAAGATGCTTGCCGCCGCGGACTTCGTCCGCGTGCCGAATCTCTTTTCGAGCAGTTGATAAGCCGTAAAAAACTCGCCGCGGAAATATTGTGGGATTAGAATGATGCATAGGATGACGCGCGCTACCAGGTAGCCGATGACCAGTTGCAGAAACGCCATGTTCGTCGCGTAGGAGATGCCGGGTGTGCTGATGATGGTCAGCGTGGAAGTCTCGGTGGCGACGATCGAGCATGCCAGCGCCCACCACGGCGCCGAGCGTCCTCCGAGGAAGTAATCGCGGATGGTGTGCTGCTTTCGGGCATAGCGCAGCCCGAACAGCGTCACGCCCGCGAGATAGATCACGATGATGGCGAGGTCGATTATGCCGATGCGCATTGCGTGCTATCCGCAGAAGTCGCGCGATGCTATCCGCGTTGTTCGAATCGTGTCAACAACTCGTGTTGGCGGTCGCCAGATGTTGCCGCGCCGCAGGGAGCAATCTCATAAATGAGCCTCTTTCTCGGTTTTGACGCGGGCGGAACGAAAACGGATTGCACTCTCGTCGATAGCGCCGGCCGACTGCTGGCGGAAGCGCGCGGCGGCGGCGCAAATCCGATGCGCGCTGGATTTGCTCGCGCTTGCGACGTGCTGGGAGAAACTGCCCGGCGCGTTCTCGCTGAAGCCGGCCGCAACGCTGAAAGCGTAGGCGCGATTTGCGCCGGAGTCGCGGGCGCTGGCCGCCCTCGCGTCGCGCGCCGCATCATGTCTTATTTCAAGCACGCGTTCCCGCACTCTGCCGTTCGTATCGTCACGGACATCGAGCTTGCTCTGAGCGCCGCTGTAGGCGACGGTCCCGGCGTGGTGATCATTGCCGGAACGGGTTCTGCGGTTGGCGGGCGCAACGCTGCGGGGCAGGTCGCTCGCGCCGGCGGCTGGGGACCGTGGATCGGCGACGACGGCAGCGCATACGACGTCGGCCGCCGCGCCGTGAAGGCCGCGTTGCGCGCGCGTGACGGCCTTGGTCCAGCGACGCTGCTCGGCGACAAAATCCTTCTGGCGCAGGAAACTCACGACTGGCAGGTCGTGCTCGGCCGCATCGCCAAGCGGCCAGACAGCGTCTTTCCGCCGCTTTTCCCGTTGGTCACTGCGTCGGCCGTCGCGGGAGACATTGCCTCACAGGAAATTCTGGCCTCAGCGGGCAAATCGCTGGCGGTTCTCGCCGCGAGCGTCATCACCACGCTCAGCATGCAGAGTCAGTCGTTTCTGATTGCAAAATCCGGCGGGGTTTTTTCCGAGCCTTCGCAACTCGAGTCCGTTCTCTCAGCGGAGCTGTTCCGCGTCGCCCCGAACGCCCAAATCGAGCCATTGTGCATTTCTCCCGCTCGCGCCGCCGCTGAGCTGGCCCGCAAATCCGTTGCCGCATCGGTCGCTCATGGCTCGTGATCCCGCAGCGCGCCGCGTCAACATGAAATGGTATATTGTCATCGTCGGCGCGATTTTTGTCATCCTGCTGGTGTACTCTTCTTTTCGCCAAAGCGTCTATCGCGTCGAAGCGTGCGTCGATTTTCATGGACGGAGCCATTGCGCGCAAGCCTCTGGGCAAACGCGCGCCGACGCAATTCGCAGCGCCCAGGAAATCGATTGCGAGCTCGTCGCTAACGGTCGCGACGAAAACATTGCCTGCCTCGACCTGCAGCCTTCTTCCGTGCGTGCCGTCCCCGCAAAATAGGGCGCTGCGTCGCTTCAGATTGCCTTGACACTTGCCTTAGGGCTTTCTAGCATCGTCCCGGGCACGAGAAACTTCGATCCCTTGGAAATGGTGCATTGAGTGAACGGATCCGAGCGCCGCAGGCACAAACGCTATCCTTGTCCGGCCGCTGTCAAAATCACCTGGGGCCAAGTCCACCTCGAAGCTACTCTGCGCGACATCAGCGCCTCGGGCATGTACCTCGAGACGCATGAGCCCCTCTGGGCCCGCGCGCAATTCTCCGCCCATCTCATGCTTCCGGAAGCCATCCATGTAGAATGTATTGTTCGCCGCGTGGACGCCGGCAAAGGCATGGTCGTTGAGTTCACCGACGTCACTCAGGAAACCAAAATGAATCTGACTCACCTCATCTGGAAGCTTGCTCACCAGTGACGCGCTGTCCCCATTGTGGGGCGGAGCGCCCCGCTCTTGCCGTCTGCGAAAACTGCGGCATGAATCCTGCGGAAGCCAGCCGCGCCATGCGTCGCAGCCTCGTCAACCGTCTGGGAATTTTTCTCCTCGGTGCCGTTGCATTTTTCGTTCCTTGCTTCTTCTATCCGCCGCTCGAGCTGGATGGCATCCTCATTTTTGTCGGTGTGATTTTTTTCACCACCATTGCGCTGGCCATGTGGGCGGAGCGCCGCTCCATTCGCAGTCAGGAAGTCGAACTGCTCAAGCGCGTTTTTCACGGCCTCGTGCCGATTCCCTGGCTGCTCGGCACATTGCTTTTCATAAATGGAGCGCTCGACCGCTCTGCTCCGCGCGACGTCGAAGCGACGGTCGTCAGCCGCCTCGCTGTTCCGGGCCTCCTGCCGATGCATCAGCTAATCGTCAAGTCCTGGCGCGACGGACGTGGCCTGGAACGCGTGGCTGTCACGCGCCAGGATTTCGATCGTTTTCACCCTGGCGACCACGTCATCGTTCGCGTCGAAGACGGACTCGCCAGCATTCCCTGGATTTTCGGCGTCTACAGTCCGTAACCCTTGTGTAGTGTCATTCTGAGCGCAGCGAAGAATCTCGCCTTGGCCTTCCGCCGCATTCCGGCGCGAAGATAAATACTCAGAGCCCCGTGAATCTCCCTGACGCCATCACCGACCGCTTCCCATTCCTCGATGCCTTCGAGGAAGATTGGCAGCCCGTCGCGCGCTGGGCGCTCATCGTCTGGCTGATTTTTTATCTGCTCTTTTTGCATCAGGCCTATCGTCACCAGGGCCCCATGCTGATGATCGACCTTGTCTTCGTCCCCATCCACGAAGGCGGCCATCTTCTTTTCCGTTTTTTCGGCAGCCAATGGATTTACATTGCCGGCGGCACGTTTCTCCAGCTCTTCGCTCCGTTCGCGCTTGCCGTTTATTTCGCTTTCAAACGCCACGTCACCGGCACAGCCTTCTGCGCATTTTTCTTCTTCGAACAATTTCTGCCCATCGCAACCTACATGGCCGACGCGCGCGCTCAGGAGCTTCCTCTCCTCACCGTGGGAGACGGCGACTACATCATTCACGACTGGAATTATTTGTTCACGAGCCTTGGCCTCCTGAATCACGACACGCAAATCGCCGCCACCGTCCGCGCTCTCGGTTGGCTCGGCATGTGCGCCACCGTCGCCTGGCTCCTCTGGCGCGCATCGCGTTCGACCTCAGCCGCTGGCCGCACGCAAGCCCCGAACTGATCTCCACTCTCTTTCTCCAAGGAGTCATTCCGAGCCTGCCTGCCGCAGGCAGGCGAGGACGCGACTAGCGTCCGGCGAGGAATCTGTTTTTCCATCTTCCGCTCCGGTCTCCAGCATCCGTCCACACCATGAGATAATCAAATGAGTATGAAGCGCGTCGTCGTTCTCGGCTCGGGTTTCGCCGGCATGCAGGCGGTCGTCGAGATCGAACGCTTGTTCCGCAACGCGCCTGATTATGAAATCCTGCTTATCAGCGATCAGAATTTAGTTTTGTTCACACCGCTTCTCCCGCAAATCGCTTCCAGTCAAATCGACCCACGCCATATCGCGCAAGCCATTCGCGACGTGCGCGGACGCCGCCGCTTCCGCTTTCTGCGCAGCGCCGTTCGCTCCATCGACCTGCAAAATCGCTGCCTCGAAACCGCCGCTGGCCCCATCAGCTACGATTCGCTCGTCCTGGCGCTTGGCAGCCGCACAAATTATTTCAATACCCCCGGCGCGCGCGAGCACACTTACGATTTCAAGACGCTTGAGGATTCCGTGGTCTTGCGCGAACACGTTCTCGATCTCTGCGAGCACGCCGATCACATCGCCGATGCCGCGGAACGCCGCCGTCTTCTCACGATTGCCGTCGTCGGCGGAGGCTACACCGGCGTCGAGCTGCTCACCGACCTTCAGGATTTTCTTTTTAACTATGCTGCGCGCTACTATCGCGGCCTCACGCACGATTCGTTCCGCCTTGTCTTGATCGAAGCCACGGACAGCATACTCGGGAGCATTCATCCGAAGCTGCGCGCGCATGCCATGAAGCGGCTGGGCCGCGAGGGGATCGAAATTCTCTACCATTCGCGCGTCACGCGCTGCTTCGAAGAGAGCCTCGAAATCAATCACGCTGAAAAGCTTCCCGTCGCCACCGTGGTCTGGACCGCCGGCGTACGCTCGCACGAACTCGTTGAAGCGCTGCCCGGCCCGCACGACCGCGCCGGCCGCGCTCACGTCAACGAATATTTGCAGCTCGAAAATTATCCCGACGTCTTTGTCGCCGGAGATTCCGCCGTGGCTTCATCCGAGATGGGGGCGCCGCAGGTTGCGCCCGTTGCTATCGCTCATGGAAAAATCGCGGCGCGCAATATCGCGCATCGCGAACGCGGTGAGCCGCTCGAAAGTTATCGCTATGTTTCGCAGGGAATGCTCGTGTCGCTCGGCGCGCGCGACGCCGTTGTCAGCGTCGCGGGGATCCAGGTCCACGGCTATTTCGCGTGGCTGTTTTGGAACGCCGTCCACCTCTACAAGCTCGTCTCGTTGAAAAAACAATTTCAGGTGGCATTGGATTGGTCCCTCGCCACGATTTTTCCTCGCGACGCCGCCATCATTCGCCGCCCTCGCGGCTGCAAGCTCTGCGAAGCCGCTGGGAACGCCCCCTCCGCGTCGCCATCCTCGCCTGCTGCCGCGTCCGAAACAAAACGCGCCACCACTGCGTGACCGCGGCCGCTGTTGCGTAGAACTTAGCTGCCGTAGGTGATACTTTGTCCCCGTTGAAATGATCCGCTTACGCAAATGGAAGTTCCTGTTCTGCCTCCTGCTCGCTTCCATCTTGATTTCCGTTGCGACACTCGGAGCCGAAAACAAGGCCGCGTCGTACGGTTATCGGATTCTTCACACTTATCCACACGATCCCAAAGCATTCACGCAAGGCTTGATCTACCTGGATGGCCATCTCTACGAGAGCACCGGATTGAACGGGCAGTCTTCCTTGCGCAGGGTGGATTTGCGGACTGGCGCTGTGCTTCAACGTTATGACCTTCCTGCGGAGCTCTTTGGCGAAGGGCTCACGAATTGGAGGAGCACCCTTGTTCAGCTTACGTGGAAAGCGCAGACAGGATTTGTGTACGATCGCGCCACTTTTCGCCTGCTTCGCACGTTTCATTACGAAGGTGAGGGTTGGGGCCTCACTCAGAATGGCACGCATCTTATTCTGAGCGACGGAAGCTCCTCGCTCCGCTTCCTGGATCCGCAAAGTTTCCAAGAAGTAACACGTATTCTAGTCACTGACGGCGGCGTCGAAGTTCATGACCTGAATGAACTCGAATATGTTCATGGCCGCATCTACGCGAATGTATGGCAAACAGACCTCATCGCAATCATTTCACCGAAGGACGGACACGTGGTGGGCTGGATCGATTTGGGTGGATTGCAGCCGGCGAGCGTGCACGCAAATTCAGACGCGGTTCTGAATGGCATAGCGTTTGATGCCACACACAATCGTTTATTCGTGACGGGAAAGTTGTGGCCGAAGCTCTTTGAAATTCAGCTCGTTCGAAAAGACGCGCCGCCGCATAAGTAGCCCATAACCCTTTTTGGCAGGCGTGATTTGCGTTCGCCTTGGATTTTCGTCGATGATTCCCAGGCCGGAGCGCTTCACACTTACGCGCGAAAATGCTACTTTGTCGTTCTGTAGATTTACAATCGGTTTCACGCGCAGCGCTGCTCGTCATGCCATCATCGCTCACGGATGTCCTCGAATTCGCGCTCCTCGCGCTCACCTCGATTTTCTTTCTCGTCGACCCGTTTGCCGTGATTCCGCTTTTCCTCGCGGTAACCTCCGCCGCCTCCGTTGCGGAGCGCCGCCAAATGGCGCGCCGCTCCGCATTGACGTGCGCCATCGTTCTTTGCGCATTCGCGCTCGCGGGCAGTTTGATTTTCAAATTATTCGGCATCACCCTGCCCGCATTCAAGATTGCCGGCGGAATTATTCTTCTGCAAATCGGCATCGACATGCTGCAGGCCAAACAGTCCGGCCAGCGCACCACGCCCGAAGAAACCAAAGAGGGAGCCGCCAAAGAAGACGCCAGCATTATTCCGCTGGGCATGCCCATGCTCGCTGGACCCGGTGCCATCTCCACTGTGATGGTGCTCATTGGCGAATCGCACACGGTGTGGCGGCGCGGAGTTGTCTACGCGGCGATCATCGCCACGTCGTTTGCGGCGTACTTGGTTCTCGCGGGCGCGGGCCGCGTGCGGCGCTACATGGGCGAGACGGGCGTGCGCATTCTGATGCGGCTGATGGGCTTGCTGCTCGTCGCGCTCGCCGTGCAATTTATAGCCAACGGCCTTATCGACTTCGGCCTGCTGAAAAATCCTGTCGCGCATTAATTTCAAATCGGAAATTTCGCTATAGCTGCGACGTTGTGTGGAAACTTCTGCTCAGTTGCGAGGGGAATAGAACTTGATGTCGACGGCGTCGACCATGACGGGCAGAGGCAGGCCTTTTTTCTCGTACGCGGAAATATCGGACTGGTGCTCGAGAGTCAGACCGATGTCATCGAGGCCCTTGAGCAGGCAACTCCTGCGAAACGGATCGATCTCGAAGGAGCGCTGGAAACCCTTGTCGTCGCTGACGGTTTGATTTTCCAAATCGACGGTGAGCGTGTAGCCTTCATTTTTTTCGAGGCGCGAGAAAAGCTCATCCATGTCCGCGTCAGAAAGCGTCACGGGCAGAATGCCGTTCTTGAAGCAGTTGTTGTAAAAAATGTCGGCGTAGCTCGGCGCGATGATGGCGCGAAATCCATAATCGCCAATGGCCCACGGAGCGTGTTCGCGGCTTGAGCCGCATCCGAAGTTCGCGCGCGCCAGCAAAACCGATGCGCCTTTGTAGCGCGGCTTATTCAGCGCAAAATCCGGATTCGGTCTTTCGCCGGGCAAATAGCGCCAATCGTAAAACAGGACGCGGCCGTAGCCTTCGCGCGTCAGAAATTTCAGGAATTGCTTCGGCACCATTTGGTCCGTGTCCACGTTGACGCGATCCATCGGCGCCACAAGCCCCGTATGTTTTGTGAATGGCTTCATCTCAGTTTTGGTTCCCGTTGCGCCAGTGGCGGACGTCGACGAAATGGCCTTCGATGGCCGCGGCGGCGGCCATGAGCGGGCTGACCAGATGCGTGCGGCCGTCTTTGCCCTGGCGGCCTTCGAAATTGCGATTGGAAGTGCTGGCGCAGCGCTCGTGCGGCTGAAGAACGTCGTCGTTCATGCCGATGCACATGCTGCATCCCGCGTCGCGCCATTCGAATCCGGCGTCGCGGAAAATTTTGTCCAGGCCTTCCTCTTCGGCCTGGGCTTTCACGCGGCGCGAGCCAGGAACAACGAGCGCCTGCTTCAGCGATTTTGCGACGTGCTTTCCGGCGACGAGCTTCGCGGCCAGCCGCAAATCTTCGAGGCGCGAATTGGTGCAGGAGCCGATAAAAACGCGGTCGAGCGCAATATCCGTGATTAGCGTGCCGGGCTTCAGATCCATGTACACGAGGGCGCGCTCGGCGGCTTTGCGGTCAACGTCATTGGCGAAGGAAGCGGGATCGGGAACGCGCTGCGTGACGTCGGTGACCATGCCGGGATTTGTTCCCCAGGTGACTTGCGGCGCGAGCTTCGCGGCGTCGAGCTCGACGGTTTCGTCGAATTTCGCGCCGGGATCGGATGGCAAAGTTTTCCAGTGCTCGACGAGCTTCTGAAAATCTTTGTCCGCGCGGAACGAACGGCCGGCCTTCGAGATATGCAAAAGTGATTTCGTCGGGCGCGACCATGCCCGCGCGCGCGCCGCATTCGATGGACATGTTGCAAATGGTCATGCGCGCTTCCATGGAGAGCGCGCGAATGGCATCGCCAGTGTATTCGAAAACGTGGCCGTTGCCGCCGGCGATGCCCATTTTTCCGATGATGGCGAGGATGATGTCTTTCGACGCGAGGCCGCCGCCGAGTTTTCCTTTCACTTCGATGCGCGTGGTTTTCGATTTGAATTGCGAGAGGCATTGCGTGGCGAGCACGTGTTCAATTTCACTGGTACCGATGCCGAAGGCGAGCGCACCCATCGCGCCGTGCGTGGAGGTGTGGCTGTCTCCGCAAACGATAGTGAACCCAGGCTGCGTGATGCCCAGTTCGGGTCCGATGATGTGCACGATGCCTTGATTGCGGCTGTGCATGTCGAACAGGCGGACGCCAGTTTCGCGGCAATTTTTGGCGAGGGCTTCGAATTGTCCGGCGGCGTCGGCGTCGAGCACAGGCAAATCACGATTTTTTGTGGAGACGGAGTGGTCCATCACGGCGAAAGTCAATTCAGGGCGGCGAACTTTGCGGCCTGCGGCTTTGAGTCCCGCGAACGCTTGTGGAGAAGTGCCTTCGTGGATCAGGTGGCGATCGATGTAAATCAGCGAGGGCTGGCCAGGGACTTCGCGCACGACGTGCGCGTTCCAGATTTTTTCGTAAAGGGTCAGCGCGGGCATGAGTTTGTGTTCGACGCGCTCCTCTTTGCAAGGCGGGGAGCTATGGGCACGCGGTGCGAGCTGGGGAGAGAGACGCGTGAAACGGGCGCGGCGTTGCGAGAAAATTGGGTAGAAGTGCGAGTAAGGCGCGTGCGCAAAAGTGCTCCAAAGTTATCGATTAGAAATTCTTTTGTACTGTATTTTCTGGGACTTAGCGCAATTTCTAATTTCACCGGTTGGCGATTAGAAGAGGCGCGGGCCGGGGAGGTAGATGGGGCGGAAAGCGCATATTTGTCCCGATTAGAACTTGGGCCGGTGCTTTGTTTTGTGTGAGTTAGCGACGATTCTAATAATTTTGTGTACCGATTAGAAATGAGAGGGGAGGCAGGGCTTGGTGGGAGGGTTTGGCGTGTTTGCTGATCGCGAAATGCTTCCTCGGACACCGTGTGTCTCACCGCCGCTGCGCTGCAAATCTCGCTACGACAAGGCTAGCACAATGCGGGCGGAATTGTAAGAAGGAGAGCGTGAAAACCAGCGGTTCGAGGTGAAAGGAAACGAAGCGCAAGCTCGGTGAAGACTGCAATTCCGCGCACTTAGTTTGTGGGGGGCATTTCTTCTCAGGGGCATCTATCTTTGGTAGAATTCGCCCGTCTTGCCAGATCAACCCTCTCAACCTCAGTTTCGACTATTACGGGAATTCCGTAGACTGTTTGACGGTCGCGTCTATCGTCACCGGGTGGCGAATCAGGGCGACTTTGTCGCGATGCAGCTTTTCGAAGATTTGGCAGCCATCAATCGATCTGAGAAATTTCTAGCCGGAATTCAGCGGCACGATCGTGTGGTGAATTCCCGGAACCGTCGCAGAGGCATCGAGGCTCGTCGCGGGGATGGCACGCTTGGCGAGATTGTCCCGGGAGCCAATTCAATTGTTGATCCAGGCTACCAAGTGGCGAGAGGTGAGATTGCGACGGTTGAGATCGGCGTGGAGGTAAAAATTCTTGCGAAGGCAATGATCAAGCAAATCGACCGAGTAATTAGCGACCTGCGCAACCAGGCGGCACAATTCAAACGCGGAAGTGGTAATCCTATTTGTATCGGTATCGTGGGCATAAACCACGCGGAATACTATGTGGGCTGGGAGGGCGAGCGAGAGTACCGGACTACGGGCCACGGCGGCTATGTGCATCCGATCCAAGAAGCGCTGGAAGCGGAAAGAAGGCTCGAACAGGCCAGGCTAGCTTTCGATGAGTTCCTCGTGCTTCGATTTCGCGGGAGCAACGATCCTCCGTATCCGTTTGAGTGGGTTAATGAAGAGGGAACTCGGTTGGACTATGGAGCGATTTTGGCGCGAGTCAGTAAGGAGTATGACCGCAGATTCTAAGCGCTGCGGCGAATCGCGATTCCTGGGGGATTTTCATCGAACAGATTGGCAACCTCTGATTCAATTCTTGCCTTGGCTTTCTTCACGTACGATGACTCTATATCGATTCCGATAGCGCGCCGGCCGCAGCGCATGGCTGCGACCAGGGTTGTTCCCAGCCCCATAAAGGGATCCAAAACGGTATCGCCCGAGAAGGAGAACATTCTCACCAAACGGTACGCAAGCTCCTCGGGGAACGGCGCCGGGTGTTGCCGGGTCGACTCACCAGGTATCGTCCAGATCTGCTGAAACCAATTGTGGTGCTCTTCTTTGGTCAAACGGGAGGCGTCTCGCTGTTCTCCGGTCGGCTGTCGGTAGCCTCCGGGCTTCCTTAACATGAGGATGAATTCGACATCGTTCTTAATAATGGCGTTCGGTTCGTATGGCTTTCCCAAGAAACCAGATCCGCCGTTCTCAATTTCATACTGGGCATTTGAAATCTTGTACCAGAAGATCGGGGAAAGGTTGTCGAAGCCTATCTTTCTGCTGCGAACCACGATATCGGCATGAAGCGGCATAACCATATGGCGTCCGTGCCTGCGTCGTGACAGGCAAACATCACCGACCACACAAACAAGGCGGCCGCCAGGAACAAGGACACGGAAGGCATGGCGCCAAACGGCTTCGAGCCCTTCGTGGAAGCGTTCGTAATCCTCAATGATTCCCAGCTGGCCGTTGTTGTTCGGATATTCCTTGAGAGTCCAGTACGGTGGTGAGGTTAGGACTAAATGAATCGATTCGCCAGGAATCCAATCGAGGTCACGTGAATCACCGCAGTGGAGCGTGTAAGACGGCGTGTTGACGCGTGCTACTGCGGACGGCATCGTTTCGATGATAGGGGATGGAAGCAGCAATTTCAACTGAACTTCTCCGCACCCGAAGTGAGAGCATCCGAAGGGCCAAAGCACGCGCCGGAGGAGCTCGAAGCCCTGCGCTTAGCCGAAGGAGGGGGAGGAGGGGAGGGAGCGGGAGGGGATTTGGTTTAGGGCGAGGGAGGCGGGCGCTGGGAGGACGCGCGCGGGGATGGAAGTGGATGCAGGCGCGGCGGCGGTGGGGATGCCGAAGAAGGCGGAGATTTGGGGAATGGTGTTGGGCTGGGTCCAGTAGTCGCCGTGATTGTAGCCGTGGCCTGGTGCGATGAACATTTCGGTTTCAGCGGTCCAATCGGATTGCGGCTGGCCGAAGCGGCCAATGGCCGTGGGGAAAAAGCCTTCATGGGCGGCGGTTTCTCCGATGGGGAACGCGAAATGGAGGACAGTGTCGGCTTCGGAATAGAGAATGCGGCGCGTGGAGCTGAGAGTGGCGGCCTGGTAGAGATTGGCGTTGGATTCGACCATGGAGACGGGCACAGCGGCGGCCATCATGCAGAAGCCTTTGAATTGAATTTGGGAGCTGAGGCGGCCTATAGCTTTCATGTTTTGCAGCGCGGAGAGCAGGTCGAGAACGACGCGATTGCCGAGGGAGTGGGCGATGAAGTAAACGTCGAGAACGCCGGCAGGCGCAGGAAGCTGATCAAGAAAATTGGCGAAGGCCTTTGCGGAGTCCAGCGCAGGTTGCAATTCGAGTGCATAGCTCGCGAATGAAACCGGCCCCCAAGACTTGTCTCCGGGCCAGTAGCATGAATGGATGGCAGGCTGCCATTTGTCGTGGAGGGGGTTGCCAGGGCCGGGAAAATTCTGGAAGAAAGACGCGTAGGATTGGTGCGCGACGGTGAAGGAGTCGTTGTAGCCGTGAAACAGGAAAACGAGCTGGCCGCCATAAGCGCCAAGCGAGCCTGCGACCTGCGGCAGCACTTCGCCGCCGACGACGTCGGAGCGGACGCTCAATTCGCCGGGGGATAAAACGGGCGCCGTCATTGTTCAGACCGCTGGTGAGGGCATGGGATCAAGTGCGCGTTTGCTCGATGGCGGCGACGAGGTCGCGGGCGACGGGCGCGAGAAGTCCAGAGAAAATCGCGGCGAGCACGATGAAGCAAACAGCGTGAGAGGAATTTAAATGACGGCCGCTGATGATGAGCGCGGCGGCAGCGAGAGCGGCGCTGGCGAGGATGGAAATAAGTTGCATCCAGAATTTCCAGCGGAAGCCGACGGAGATTTGCAGGGCGTCCACAGCGCGCTGGATTTGATGCGAGACGCGATTGCGGGCAGCGAGGAACTCGTCGACTTGGTTGTGTTGGTCGTCGGTGAGCTCGATGGCGGGTTTGCGCAAAAGGGCTTTGAGACCCGCTAGAATGGCGGGATCCGGCGGATTGATGGCGGCGAGGTCCGCGGGTTTGCATTGGCTGGCAAGGCAGCGGAGCAAATCCCAGTGGCGAGGGGGATAGTCGAGAATGACTTGGGTGGCGGCATTGATTTGTCCGCAGAGCTGCTCGATGGGCAGGGCGTAGAAAGAATCGGCATCGCCGGCGGTGGTCAGATGGACGAGGTCGGTTTTGGCTTGCGCGAGGTTGACGGCTGGGGGCACCGAGAGAGCGGTGCGCGCGCGCTGGGCGAGCCAACTTTCGACGCGGGGGCGCTGGAACCAGCGGCGCAGACGGGAGCATGTTCTTGGCGGTCTGAACGAGCGCCATAGCTGAGCGCGCCGATTCCGAGTAGAGGAAGGATGACAACGAGGGTCCAGTGCGTCAAGAACTGAAGGCCTTGTGTTAAGGATTGATCGGGAATCATCGGGGCTCCTTGCCTGCGCGGTTGGGTGGTGTATACCACAGGATTACGAGCTAGAGAAGAGGACTCCGCAGGCCGACGCGGTTTATTGGGACGCGTCGGAAGCGGATGAGACAAGGGATGCAGGGGCTTTCTTGACGATTACCGTGGTGGACATGGCCGGCTGCGTCTGAGCGAAGGATATCGTAGTAAGAACGAGCAGACTGCCAGAGAGGAAAAGCAGCCGCGGTAACCCAGGTCGCACAGTGGCGCGAGAGCAACCAGGGGAGAGTGAATTGCAAGTTTAGGAAGATACTCGTAGTTATGGGGAAGAGCGGGGGCGAGCGTGGACAGTAGGGCATGGCTGTACGCGCGGACAGGTGACACCGGGCAGCGAAGCCAATGAAAATGGTGATAGAAGCGGGCAACCGCAACTGCGGTGCTATAATCCTAATTTTCAGCCTGACAGCGAGAAGATGGCCGAGGTTGAAGGGAGCGGGATGATGGGTATTCAGTTCCGGGAATTGGTGGCTTGGGTTCGGGATCGGAAGATTTTCGCTGGCGTCCTGCTGGCTTTTACTTTGGGGCTGGGCATCATCATTGGGACATTGATCCCAGGGCACGTGGCGGCGAAGCGCACCGTCAACGGGGATTCGCCGGCGATGATAGCGATTCCGGACCCGGTCAACTTGTCGAACGGCTTCTCGAATATCGTGACGCACGTGGAGCCCGCGGTTGTGAACATCTCGACGACACAAGTCTTCGGAGCGCCGAAAGGGAAACCGGGCGAACGAGGGCAGGATTCCTTCCAGGATTTCTTCAACAAATTCTTCAAGCAGAATCCAGACTCGCAAGGCCCGGAAGAGGAAAAGAGCCTGGGCTCGGGCGTCATTGTGGACAGGAAGGGATACGTCCTGACGAATGATCACGTCATCGACGGGGCTACGAAAATCCAAGTGGCGGTGGACGGTGACCCGACGCACTACACGGCTCGGGTTATTGGAATAGATAAGCAAACGGATCTGGCGGTGATCAAGATTGACGCGGACCACGCGCTGCCGACAGCACGGCTGGGGAATTCGGATGGAGTAAAGGTCGGAGACTGGGTACTTGCGTTCGGCAGTCCGTTTTCGCTGAACGGGACGGTGACGGCGGGAATCGTGAGCGCCAAGGACAGGCAAAACATCGGGCAATCGCAATTTCAGAATTTCATCCAAACGGATGCGGCGATCAATCCGGGAAATTCAGGCGGACCACTGGTGAATCTGGCGGGCGAAGTGATTGGAGTCAACACGGCGATTTATACCGGAAGCCGAGGATTCGAGGGTGTGGGATTCGCGCTGCCGTCGAACACGGCGATCGACGTTTACAACCAACTGGTGACGACAGGGCGGGTGACGCGCGGGTCGATCGGGATTCGATTCCAAGAGGACCAAGTGCACGATGCGCTGCTGCACAAACAGCTTGGCGCACCGTACGGCGTGGTTGTGGAATATGTGACGCCGGGAGGGCCGGCGGCGAAGGCGGGAATCCAACCAGGGGATGTGATTACCGAAGTCAACAGCCATCCGGTTCATGCGGGCGCGGACTTGATTGACCCCATCGTGCAGACGCCGATCGGGCATTCCGTGCAGTTGACGTTCCTGCATAACGGGAAGACGGCGAACACGTCAGTAGGCGTGGCGGACATGGCGAGGATTTTCCCCGACGACACTGGAAACGATCAGTCGTCACCGACGGATGCGGAAGCGGTGCCTTCCAGCTTTGGCCTGCATGTGGAGACGCTGACGCCGGAGGTCGCGCGGCGGCTGCAAATGAGCGCGACGCAAACCGGCGTGATCGTTACGGGCGTGGATCCAACGAGCTTCGCCGATGACATCAGTTTCCAGGAGCGCGACGTGATTGTGGAAATCGATCACGCGGCAATCAACAACATCGAGGACTACAAAAAAGAAGTTGCCAAGCTGGGGCCCGGGCAGGATGTACTGTTCAAGGTGATTCACCCCGACGGAACAGGACAGCAGTTCACGGTGTTCAGGACGGGAACGATTCCGCAGCTAGGGAAGTGAGCAAGGAATGAAGAAGCGAATGCAAATTTGGCGGAAGCTCGCGAGCCGAAGCGCGCTAGGCGTTTTGCTGGCGGCGGCGTTGTGCTTTGGGCCGAGCGGCGCGCGGGGGGAGTCCGGACAACAGACGCATGCAAAGAGTCATGCGGTGCGGAAGAGTGAAGCTCCGGCTAAGGCACACAAGGCGAGTCTACGGAGTGCTGCGTACAAAACTCCAGCGCACAGAAGGCGGCATCGGCGGATTCGGCATCACGTAATTCTGCCCAAGCAGCCGTCGGCGGAGCGCACACAGGAGATCCAATCGGCGTTGCAGCGCGGCGGGTATTACGCGGGCGACCCCACGGGCAAATGGGATGCAGGCACGCAGCAATCGCTACGGCGATTCCAGGAGGCGAATGGTTTGCCACCGACAGGGAAGCTCGATGCACTCAGTTTGCAGAAAATGGGATTGGGTTCCGATGTGGCAGGCGTGAGCGCGCCACGGCCGGTCACACCCGGCAATCCATCAACGTCTGCCAGTGCCGCGGCTCCAAAAACTCCCGGGCGGTAATTTCGTAGCGCGACTTCAAGTAGTTCGCCTTCCGTAGCTCCACTTCTGTGGCTCAACTTCTGTAGCTCAACTTCCGTAGCTCATCGATGTGCTTACCTGCGCGTCATTCGTGGCGGGGGCGGATCACGGCGATGTTGGGCCAATAGGTTTTTTGTTGAGCAATACATTACTGAATTTTCATTCCAGAGAATTCGCGGGGGCTGTAGTCTTGATGGATGAGCGTTTCGGAATTTGATCTGGTTGTCATCGGCTCGGGGCCGTCGGGACAGAAGTCGGCGGTCGCCGCAGCGAAGCTCGGCAAGCGCGTGGCGGTGGTGGACCGCAATCAAATGATCGGCGGCGTGTGCGTGCATACGGGAACGATTCCGAGCAAGACGCTGCGCGAAGCGATCCTTCATTTGAAGGCCTTCACAGAAGCGGCGCCGTACAGTAGCGACGGAGGGGCGAAGACGGACGTTTCGGTACAGGGCTTGGCGTACCGGGTGCAATCGATCATTTCGCGGGAGACGACGGTCATTCAAGCGCAGCTGAAGCGAAATCGCATCGCGGTGTTCGAGGGCGCTGCTCGGTTCACCGATGCGCATACCTTGGCCGTTGAATCAGCCAATCGCCAAGCAATGACACTGCGCGGCGAGCACATCGTGATCGCTTGCGGGACGCGCCCGGCGCACAGTCCGGAGATTGTGTGCGACGGGAAGCGGGTGATCGACACGGACCAGCTTCCTGGAATGAATGGTCTCCCAAGAGAGGCAATTGTGGTTGGCGCGGGCGTAGTGGGGATCGAGTACGCGTCGTTCCTGGCGGCGCTGGGAACGGAAGTGACGCTGATCGATCAGCGGCCGGTGATTCTGGATTTTGTCGACCGGGAGATTGTCGAGGCGCTGTGCTATCACCTGCGGCAGGCGGGCATGACGTTCCGCCTCGGAGAAAAGGTGACGCGAGTCGGCATTGATGAGCAACGCGACCGGGTGTTCGCAGAGCTCGAGAGTGGGAAGCGAGTAGGAGCGGACATGTTGCTGTATGCGGTTGGGCGCCAGGCGAATGGAGATCAACTGAACCTGGAGGCGGCGGGATTGCATGCAGACGCACGGGGGCGGCTGTCCGTTAACCGGTCGCTGCAGACCGCTGTGCCACACATTTATGCGGTAGGCGACGTGATTGGCTTTCCGGCGCTGGCGAGCACGTCGATGGAGCAAGGGCGGCTGGCGAGCTGTCATATGTTCGGCGTTCCGTTTGTGTATATGGCGGAGCTTTTTCCGTACGGCATTTACACGATTCCGGAGATTTCGATGGTAGGACAGACAGAAGAGCAACTAACGATGAAGAGAGTTCCGTACGAAATGGGAATCGCGAAATATGCAGAGTTGGCGAAAAGCATGATGCTCGGCGACGAAAAGGGAATGCTGAAGCTGCTTTTCGAGCGCAACACGCATGAGCTGCTGGGAGTGCATGCGATTGGCGAACGGGCCACGGAAATTATTCACATCGGGCAGGCGGTGCTTTCCTACGGAGGGAAGATCGATTATTTTCGAGACGCGGTTTTCAATTATCCGACCTTGGCGGAAGCCTATAAAGTTGCCGCGCTGGATGGATTGAATAAGGTTTGAGGAAGTTGCAAAGTCCTAAGCGAGATCTCCTGCTCCGCAAGTGACGCTTACTGAGATTGACAACGAACCGAGCTCTTTCCGTCAAGCGTTAAGGCGAAAGCACAGTACCATCCCCTTTCCACGCTGTTCCTAAGCGATTCGAAAATTCCCACCGGCGGAAAACTCCGGCAAGCGCAATGGTAGCCAGGAGGAGAACCACCGGGTCTATCGGCAAGCGATAGCGCGGAAGGGCGAGCGTCACATAGTAGGCGCAAGGGAACACGACCGGAAAGATCGCGAGTGGAAATGCGTAGATGCTGCGCCGAAGGATGAGAAGCACGATTCCGAGCAGCGCGCCAATCGCGGCAAGAATGTTGAAGAGCAAGACGTAGCGGAACCAGGCAGAATCGTTGCGCTCGAAGTCGCGGAGGGGCTCAGGCGTTCCCCCCGACCAAATCGAAACGAAGCGCTGGCCGAAGAGCCAGACTTCGCGGCGCGGATGAGTTTCGATGTAACGGATAGCCTCGCGTTGTTTCACGCGCATGTAATCCATTTCACCCATCTGGATGTACTTCTCGCGCTCGGATGAATCGTTGATGGGATGAAGATCGCCCATCCATGGCGGTTTTGCCTGCGGATTGTTGCCGAGCCACAATTGCAGTCCGAAGACAGAGCGCAAGGGCACGAATCTGTGGAAGACGGAGTAGTTGCGCATGGTCCACGGAACGCAGCAGAGCAAGGCGACGCCGAGGGCGATCGTCGGCAGCGCGAGCCACGAATGCCGTTCCTTGCGAGCGCGATAGGCGAGCCAGAGGAGCAGGAACGGCAGAAGCGAAGCGAGCGTGGGGTTGGTCATGAGCGCGAGGCCCCAGAGAAGGCCGTAACCGATCCAGTCACGCGGATGCGAGGATTCGGCGAGGGCAAGAGTTGCCCAGAGGATAATGGCTGCGAGGAGGGCCGAAAGGCAGGCGTCCCACATGCTCTCAAAGGTGAGAAGAATGGCGTTCGGAAAGATGGCCCAGAGCCATGCCGCGCCGGCGCCGAGTCCCGTGCCAGCGATGCGCTTGCCGGCGAAGAAAATTGGGATGCAGGTCAGGGTGGCGAAGAGAAGGTTGAGCCCGGTGGCGACGAGGTAGGAATGGAAAGTGTACGTTCCGAAGATGCGAAAGACTCCCGAAAGAAGCCAAGGGTAGACGGGCGTCATCCATGCCGTTGGGCCCGTGGGGATGCGAAACGGAGAACCGAATCCGTGATCCTGCGCGAGGGAAACCGCGATGTTGGAAGATTCGAACATGAAGGGAATGACGCCCAGGGCTTGATGGGAGTGTTGGCCGACGTAGTTCCACGCGAAGGCGACGCGCAGGCCGAGAGCGACAATGAGAATCAGAGTGAGGGATGTGGCGATGGCGCGGAGTTTTCTCCGCACAAAAGACGCCTTGCGGCGGGACTGTTGCTCATTGCGCATCCGTTTTTTCTCCGCAATGATTATTTACACTTCGCGTCGCTCTTCGTAAACTGAATTCATGAGGGGGCCGCAAGGATTTTAGAAGGCCATGGCGCGCAAGCGAAAAAAGCCGAAGTTTGAGAAAGGAACAGAGGCGCGGCGAATCGCGCGTGAAAACGTTGGCACGCCGCCTGCGGCGCGCGTCATCCCCGACCGCAGACGAAAAGCTCCCAAACACAAGAAACGGCTGACCGAAGAAGATTCTTTCTGATGGATTTTTAGGTTCCGACGGAACCTAGCCTTTGGAGCCTCAACCAGGACGGTAGTCGGGAACTTTTTCGCCGGGGAGGAAAACGGGCTGCACGGGCTTTCCGGAGACCTGGGCGATTTTGGCAGCGATGGTTTCCAGGTCGCGCTTAGCGAAGCCGACCGAAGCTGTGTGAACTTTGCCGTCGGGCTGAACAAGGAAAATCGAGGGCACGTTGGTCAGACCGTATTGCTTGGACACTTTGTAGCCGTCCGCATCGATCAGAGAAGGGAACTTCACGCCAAATTCATTCAGGAATTCATGTGTGTCGGCGGCGTTATCTTGGGAAATGCCCCAGAAGGTGACATGCGAATCGTCGTAGGTTTCGTAAAGGCGTTGGAGAAAAGGGAAAGTGAACTGGCAGACGGGGCAACTGATTTTGAAAAAAGCGGCGAGGACAGGCCCCTTCTTTAGCGCATCAGCGAGAGTGTAACTCTGTCCATTGAGGGCGCCGAGCGTGAACGTCGGGGCCGCCATTCCGGCCTGAACCTTCGGCATGATCTTGCCTCCCAGAAGCCGCGAAAAAACAAATCGCAAGTAATTCATCTGTTCATTTGATTGTAACAAGGTGCTGCACGATGCACAAAACAAGCGTTTTGCTTAGTGGATGTGCTTGGTTTTTTTCTGGAGGTAATCCATCAGCAAATATTGGCCGAGATTGTACGGAGTGGTGAAGTAGGCTTTGCCGTGGCAGAGCTCGGTTACTTTCTGGACGAAATGCACGAGGCTGTAGTCGCTGGCAAGCATGAAGGTATTGATCAGGATGCCGGCACGGCGGCATTTGGAGACTTCTTCGAGCGTTTGCGTGACGACGAGAGGGTCGAGACCAAAGGCGTTTTTGTAGATTCGGCCATCTTCGAGAGTGAGGGCGGAAGGTTTGCCGTCGGTGATCATGACGATCTGGCGCATGTCCTTTTTCTGGCGGTTCAAAATGCGCTGCGCCAGGCGAAGGCCCTCGCGGGTGTTGGTGTAATAGGGGCCGACCTGCACGCGGGCCAGCTTGCCCAGGGGAATTTCTTCGGCGCTATCGTGAAAAAGGACGCAGTGCAAAGAATCGCCGGGATACTGCGTATGAATCAGGTGGGAAAGAGCGAGCGCCACGCGCTTCGCGGGCGTGAAGCGGTCTTCGCCATAAAGAATCATGCTGTGACTGCAATCGAGAAGTAGCACCGTGGCGCAGGAGCTCTGATATTCGCACTGGTGAACCATCAAGTCCTGGTAGTCAATTTCGATTGAGGCGCTGCCCGAATGTTCCGCGGTCTGGCGGCGTAGAGCATGGAAGAGGGTTTCGGGAATGTCCAGGTTCAGAGTGTCGCCGAATTCATAGGGCTTGGAGGCGCCGCTGGCTTCGATGCCGGTCGAGAGATCGCGCGTGTCGTGGCGGCCAAAACTGCTTTTGCCGAGCGAGGCGAGCAAGTCGCGTAAGGTCTTGAATCCCAGAAAATCGAGAGCCTTGTCAGTGATTTCAAAGCGCGCGTGGATTTCTTGCTTGCCGGGGGCTCCGACTTGGCCGCCATGCGTTTCTTGGGGAGGCGGAGTGACGTGCGGCGGCTGCGGTGAGATGTAGCCTTCCTGAGTCATGCGCTCGATCAACTGATCGATCAGGTCGCGAAGCTTCTGATTTTGATCGAGCTCGGGATTTTCGAGAAGCTGCTCCATCATTTCAGGAGGAAGGAGATCGCCTTCTTCCAAGGCGCGAAGAATGGCTTGGCGGAGCTCCTCCATCGAGCGCTCCGAGTCCATTTCCTGAAAACCGTAGTATTGCGAGGCGAAGCCGCTCTGCAGGAGAAAATCGGAGAGGCGATTCATCAACTCCTGGAGATCGATGTCGTCGGCTTCTTGCCCGGAGTGCTTCTTGTAGCGGACGTATTTCATGATGATAGAGGCGCCGAGCCCGTGTTTACGCGGGGAACGCGCGGGAGCCAGCGCGCCACGGTAGCCAGATAATTTTCGTACGGGCCGTCGAATTTGCGTTTGAGGATGGGCTCTTCGCACAGCACGACCAGCAAATGGCACGCCGGCATGAGAACGAGCACCATCAACACGATGGAAACCGAGCGTAAATAAAAGGCGAGCCCAAGCAGTAGGGTGAAGCCCCCAAGATACATAGGATTTCTGACGTAGCGATATGGTCCGAAGGCGACGAACTGGCGCGGCGGGTCAAAAGGCGCAGGGGTGCCGCGGCCTCGAACCACGAACGTTGCAATGCACAGAAGTGCGAGAGCTGCGCCAACGAACATCAGAACTACGCCGAACGCGACAGTTGCGGCGGGCAGGGCGAAGCTGAAATTGCGGTCATAGACGCGCAGTTGCAGCGCGATCCAAGCGAAGAACAAAATGAAACAGGAAGAGTAAACGATGGCCCGCAACCCGTCGAATGCTGCTCTCGCAAGCAATGGTCTAGAGAGAGCGTGCATGGCCGTTCCTCCTTAATTGAACTGGCGGCGCGGCATTCTGTTCTGGCTTTCGCGCGGCTCAGAGGCTTTACGCGGCTCGGCGAAAAATCCTCTTTCTTCGCTACGGCTGATGCGCTTGTGGGCCCACAGACCTTCGAGAACGAATTCTGCGGCAGCAACATGGATGCCGGCGTCATCCTTGGCGTTCACACCGAGAGCGGCCGCATGATCGAAGAGGCCCTCGACTTTTCGGAGCTCGGCGAGATGTTCAGCAGTCTTGCCCGCGGCTGCGAATTTCAGTTCACCGCCAGCTTCAAACCACTGCACAACGGATTGAAGATTGGCGTCGCTGAAATATTTTGTGAATGTCTTTCCCATGGCAGAGCGGATCAGCTCGCGAGCGATATTTTCCGCGCCGCGCAGCTCGCCTTCGTATTCGAGCTCGAACTTTCCGGTCATCGAGGGAATGGCGCTGTAGATGTCGGCGACGCGCGCGACAGCTGTCTTCTCGCCATTGCGGACGGCGCGCTGCTCGGCGCTGCTGACTACGTTTTCGAGGCACGAAATCGGCAGCCGCTGGCTGACGCCGGAGCGGCGATCGACGCGTTTGTCTTCGCGCGCTTGAAAAACAATTTCTTCCACCACTTCGCGAATGTACGGGGGAATTTCGATAGCGTGGCCGTCGCGGCGGGTCCACGATTCCTGGGAGGTGATGGCGATGCCTTCCTCCAGCGTGGCAGGGTAGTGCGTGCGAATCTCAGAACCGATGCGATCTTTGAGCGGCGTGATGATTTTTCCGCGCGCGGTGTAATCTTCGGGATTCGCAGTGAAAACCAGCAGAACGTCCAACGGCAAGCGCACGGGATAGCCTTTCACCTGGACGTCGCCTTCTTGCATGATGTTGAAGAGGCCGACCTGAATTTTTCCGGCGAGGTCGGGCAGCTCATTGATGGCGAACAAGCCACGATTGGCGCGCGGCAGCAGGCCGTAGTGGATGGTGAGCTCGTCGGAGAGGTCGCGGCCCCCTTTGGCAGCGCGAATGGGGTCCACGTCGCCGATGATGTCGGCGATGGTCACGTCCGGAGTGGCCAACTTCTCGACGTAGCGGCGGCCGCGGGGAAGCCAGGCGACGGGAAGCGCTTCACCTTCGGACTTGGCACGGTCACGGCAGGCGCGGCAGATCGGGCGATAGGGGTTGTCGTTAATTTCGCAGCCCTCGACAACAGGGATTTCGGGGTCCAGAAAGTTGACGAGGTCGCGCAGGATGCGCGTCTTGGCCTGTCCGCGAAGGCCGAGCAAAATGAAATGATGCCGGGACAAAATAGCATTGATGATTTGGGGAATCACGGTGTCATCGTAGCCACGAATTCCGGGGAAGAGCTCCTCGCCCGCGCGCAATTTGCGCAGAAGGTTTTCGCGAAGCTCGTCCTTAACAGTGCGAGATGCGAATTTCCTTTCACCCCATTCGCTTTTTCGCAATTCGCCGAGCGAATTTGGTTTTGCGCCCATTTTGTCTAAGCCCTTTTCTGGAGTGCCTTGCGCCGTTTCACTGGCGACAAGACGCTCTTTGTGTTCCTGGAGCCATTATAGTCCGCTACGCTTGGCCGCGCTAATTGAGCGAATGGCCATTGCCGCGGGCGCGCTGACGGCGTTCGTTCAAATAAACCAACTGCGGCAGCCACTCCTTCAATTGTTCGAGCAATTGCGTTTGGCGTTCGGCTTCGTCGCGATTCTCAAGCAGCAATTGCTTCTGCTCGAGCGGCAGCGGAAGAGTGCTTGCCATGGCATAAGCAGGTGAGAGCCGGACCTTTGCCCGTGGCGTCTCCGGCCCACGATTGAAAAGCAGCCAATGGCATTGCTCATAAATCTCCGTCAATTCCTTGGATGCGGATGGATAGGACTCGGGAGACTCATCGAAACAGTCGATTGCGGCTTCGAAATAAGGCTTGTCGTCGAAGACTTCCTTGACCTGAAAAGGCGTCTCGCCACGAGCGAGAATGTCCATCTTGCCGTCCGGATATTGTTTCACGAGCGAAACAATCGCCGCGGTGCATCCAACGGTGGCCATGCCCTGCTTCTGGGCCAGTATGACTCCGAATTGCAGTTTCATATTCAGGCAGCGGCGAATCATCAGCTTGAACCGCGACTCGAAGATGTGCAACGGCAAAGAGCAGCCCGGGAACAGAACGACGTCGAGCGGGAAGAGCGGGATGCGCTTGGGATTCATCGCGGCGGAGTCGTCTTAGCATAACAGAATCCGCCAAATGTACTGCCTGGGAGAAAGGAGTAAGCCGTGGGCAGGCGTCAGGAGAAAGCGCTGCAAGCATGCGTTTCAGAAGAGCTCGTCAAAGTTCGTCAAGGGCGGCTTGCAATTCCTGCTGGGCATGATCTTCGCCAGCCTGCTGGGCGCGAACAATGCCTTCGGTGAGAACTTTCCGTGCTTCGGCAACGCGATTGCCGACGGCGAGCATGCGCCCGTATTGGTAGTAGGCAGCAACGTATTCCGCGTGGCCGGCGATCAGTTGTTTGAAGTGAGTTTCCGCCGCGGCGGAATCCCCTTCTTTCATGCATTCCATCGCGAGGCCGTAACGGCCAAAAGCATCGAGCGGATTTTCCTCGACGAATCTCTCGAGCATTTGCCGGCGTTTTGCGCCTGCTTGGGACGCGCCCATATGTGGCGTATTATAACGGCCAGGATGGCAAGCGCCAATTCCAAATGAGGGATTTCATTGAAAAAGAAGCCGGATCTGAAGGTAGTCGCGCATTCTAAGGCCGCTGCGCTGGCAAGAGAAAACGAAGAAGCGGGGCCTGCGGGAAAGCCCATCAGCGGTTCGCGCTCACAGATGGTGGAAGTGGTGCTACCCAACGACGCGAATCCGCTGGGGTACATGCTCGGCGGGCGCGTGATGCATTTGATCGACATTGCCGGAGCGATTGCGGGACACCGGCATGCGGGAAGTTACCTAGTGACGGCGTCGGTGGATTATCTGGATTTTCGGAATCCGATCCGCATCGGTGACCTGATTGTGCTGAAATCCAGCGTCAACCGCGTTTTCGACACTTCGATGGAAGTGGGCGTGAAGGTATTTTCGGAAAATATTCTGACGCGCGCGCGTTTGCACACGTCGAGCGCGTATCTGACGTACGTCGCTGTCGATGGAAATATGCAGCGGCATTCGATTCCGCCGCTGATTCTGGAAACCGAGGAAGACCGCCGGCACTGGAACGAAGCGGGCGAGCGACGGAAGATACGGCTCGCGCAGCGCTATAAGACGCCCGCTGCGGAGTAAAGCGCTTCGAAATGGCTTTGCGCCGTCCCCTAGCGCGACAGATAATCACGCACGCTTTGCGCCGTGCAAAATCCCTGCGAAACGCAGCTTCCGATGGAGGGCCCGTCTAGATAATTGCTGGCAATGAAGAGTTCGTGAAGGGCAGAAAGATCGTCGCGAACTGCGGCGACTTTTTGCGCGTGGCCGAGATTGTATTGCGGCAAAGCGTGCACGTGACGCCATACTTGCCGAGCGATGGGCGGCCCGCTGATCTGCAGAACTCCCGCGATGTCCTGGTGCACTTGATTGGCGATTTCGTTGTCATCCATGCCAAGGATTTGCGGATCGGTTGCGCCGCCGAGGAAACTGGTCATTAGCACGGTATCTGGAGGGCAGCGTCCCGGAAACAGCGAGGAATTCCAGATAACGCCGAGGGTGCGCAGTTTTTCGGTGCGCGGCACAAGAAATCCGAATCCGTTGAGTGCGTGGCCGACGTGCTCGCGGCGATAGCCCTGGGCGACCACGGCAACCGGCGCGTAGGGAATTCCGGCAAGCGTCGTTGCGAGGCGTTTAGCAGTGGGCGCAACGAGCTTTGCGGCGGCGTAAGCTGGGGTTGCGAGCACAATGGCGCTTGCAGACAATGTATCCGGCTGCGTGGCGCCAGAGCAGTGGATCGTCCAGCCGTCTGTGCCGACGGACTCGATTGAACGAACAGTTGCGTTGGTGGCAAGGGCGAGTCCAAGTTTTTGGGCGATGGCTCCCAGAAGAGTTGACATGCCCGTCTTGAATGAAGCGAGGGTGGGACGGACGCGCTCGCCCTGGTTGCGGGACTTCATCGCGCCGCGTATCACGCTGCCGTACTCTTCTTCCCATAGCGCCAGCGAGGGAAAAGAACTGCGCAAACTCAGTTTTTCCGGGTCGCCGGCGAAAACGCCGGAGACGAATGGACCGGCAAGGTGCTCGAGAATCTCCGTGCCAAATTTTCTGCGCACGAAGTCGGCCAACGATTCATCCTCTGCGGCAGGCTGCGAACGGCGGAACGGCTCGCTGAGAACGCGCATTTTGGAGCCGACGCTGAGAAGCGACGTGGTTAGGAGAGAAGGCGGCGACATCGGCGCAGGACGCAGTTTGCCTCCGCGCAAAATGTAGCGCTGAGTGCGCGGGTCAGCTTCGAGCAATTCAGACTCGCAGCCGGCTGCGCGAATTAGTTCGCGGAGTTCTGACGTGAGCTGGAAGCTTTGTGGGCCGCTTTCGAACAAAAAACCTTCGCGCTGCACTGTGGAGATCAGTCCGCCGGGATTTTCGGCTGCGTCGAGGACGCGAACGGCGACGCCTAATTCATTGAGCCGCAGCGCGCAAGCAAGTCCGGAGATTCCCGCTCCAACGACGATGACCTGGCGGGGATTCATAGGCGGGCCACGTTAGAGCGTTTTCGAGAAAAGCGGGCGCGCGTCCATTTTCTGTTCGCGCAAGTAGCGGTCAAACGGCATGGCAAGATTGCGTATGAAAATTCGGCCGAGCGGGGTGACGCGGATTTCCGAGGAGGAAAGAAAAACCAAACCGTCGTCACGCATAGGTGCGAGCTCGGCGAGCTCGGCCGCGAAGTAGTCGTCAAACGGGATGTGAAATTCGGTTTCAATCTCGGATTTGAAAATGACAGCGTGGCATAGAAGCCGGGTGATGACCGCGCGCCGGAGCAGATCGTCTTCGTTCAGGTGATACCCGCGCATCGTTGCGGCGCCGCCAGCTTCGACGGCAGACTGGTATTCCGCAATCACGCGATGATTTTGCGCGTAGGCCGCGCCCACGCTGCTAATGGCGCTGACGCCCATGCCGTAAAGATCCGCACCGGCCTTCGTGGTGTAGCCCTGGAAATTTCGATGGAGCGTGCGCTCGCGCTGGGCGACGGCCAGTTCGTCGGATGGCCGCGCGAAATGGTCCATGCCGATGTACAGATAGCCGGCGTTGGTGAAGTTTTGAATGCCAGCTTTGAAAATATGAAATTTCTCCATGCCCTCGGGCAAGTGCCCCTGAAAAGCGCCCTGCTGTTTGCGAAGCCAGGGAACGTGGGCGTAACTGAACATAGCGATGCGGTCGGGGGCGAGCTGCAGAATCTTGTCAGCCGTGTCGGCAAAAGAAGCGGCAGTTTGATACGGCAGGCCATAAATCAGATCGACGTTGATACTGTCGAATCCAAGAGCGCGCGCGGTTTGAATCAAATCGCGTGTTTGTTCAAATGGTTGGACACGGTGAATGGTCTGCTGCACCAGAGGCGTGAAGTCCTGAATTCCCATGCTCAGGCGGTTGAAACCGACCTTGCGTAGGACTTCGAGATGTTCGGCCGAGGTGACACGCGGATCGACTTCGATGCCGACTTCCGCGTCGTGCGCGAAGGAGAATCGTTCGCGCGTGTAAGCGAATAAGTCTTCGAGTTGAGGAGGATTCAAGTAGGTAGGAGTGCCGCCACCCCAATGAAACTGGACAACTCTACGGCGCAGCGAAACGGTGCGGCTGACATGGTCAATTTCTGATTTCAGCGACTGCAAATAGGGGATCGCGGCAGTTTTGTCTTTTTGAATGACCACATTGCAGGCGCAGAACAAGCACAAGCTCTCGCAGAATGGCAAGTGCATGTAAAGCGAGACGGGAGTGTCCGCGGCTTCCGCAGTGGCGAAGAAATTCTGCAGATCTGCCTGCCGGAAATTTTCATTCCAGACAGGGGCGGTAGGATAGCTGGTGTATCGCGGGCCGGGGCGATTGTATTTTGCGAGAAAATCCTCGCTGACTTCGAGATCAGGAATTTGGTTGGCAGTTTGCATCATCAAGTCGTTCGAGAACGCCTCGCTATTCGGCGCGGCTGACCGCGAGCTTGGGTTCGGTCTCGGAAAACTCGCGCGCTGCGCGAACGAACGCCTGCGCGTTTTCGACGGGCGTCATAGGCAGAATCCCATGGCCAAGATTCAGGATATGGCCCACGCCTTTTGTCTTGGAAATTGCCTCGCGCACAGCGAATCGGATGTTGTCCTCCGAGCTTAGAAGCATGGCCGGATCGACATTGCCCTGCAGAGCCATGCCGGTTCCGATTCTCATGCGCGCTTCGGCCAGATCGGTTCGCCAATCGACGCTCAACACGTTTGCGCCCGTCCGCGCGAGAGCGGGCAGCAGATGGGCGCCGTTCTTGGCGTAGAGGATTACGGGAGCTGGGCCTGCATGGATGTCAGTGATCAGTTTCTGTGACGCGCGCAGCTCAAAGGTTTCGTAGTCGTGCGCGGAAAGCTCGCCGGCCCAGGTGTCGAAAATTTGTACGGCGGTGGCGCCTGCTTCGAGCTGCATCTTCAGGTAGCGCGAAGTCACGTCAGCAACCTTTTCGAGCAGCGCGTGCAGCAACGCGGGGTCCTCGTACATCATGCGCTTGATTGTGGGCAAATCGCCGCGCGTCTTGCCTTCGACCAGGTAGCACGCGAGTGTCCAGGGCGCAGCGGCGAACCCCAGCACGGGAACATTTGGACCCACAGAGTGCGCAATCGCGCGAATTGCGTCGCCGACAAACTTCGTTTCGCGCGATGGATCGAAGTCCTTGAGGGCTTCGATGGCGTTGCTATCGGCTACAGACCGTCCGAGCTTCGGGCCGTCGTCGTTGATTTCGAGCGGCACACCCATGGCCTCCGCAACGACGAGAATGTCTGAAAAAACGATCACTGCGTCGACGTCCAGCATTTCGTAGGGCTCGAGGGAGACTTGCGCGGCAAGTTCGGGCGTCTTGGCAACTTCCAGAAAGGAGAATTGCTCACGCGTTTTACGGTAACCGGGCAGGTAACGGCCGGCTTGGCGCATTATCCATACCGGTACGCGCTCGGGCCGTTCGCCGCGCGCTGCGCGCAGAAAGGCGTCTTTTTTTGTCGAAGATGTGCTTGGTGCGTGCATGATGAGAGTTTAGGAAACCATCTTAACAGATACAGCCTTTGGCGCGCACGGGCTCTCCGAAGTTGTCGCGGTGCACAATCGGCGCTAAGATTACGGAATGCCTGCAGGCTGTTCGGCTGTTCGTGCGCGGCCGCGCCGCCGCTTCTGGAAGACCGTTTTGCGATGAGATATTCGATGGACATTGTCGCGCTCGCGCTGTACGTCGCAAGCTTCGCCGGCTACGCGCTTCACCTGTATCGCGGCCGGCCGTGGAGCGGCCGCGTGGCGACCTTGTTGCTGGTCCTGGCGATTCTTGCGCATTACTACGCGCTCCTGGAACGCTCACGGGCGATTCACGCGATTCCTTACGACGATCTGTACGGGTCGATGTCGCTTTTCGCGTGGCTGCTTGCGGTGACTTATCTCGGGCTCGAGACGTATCACCGGCAGCGCACCGTCGGTTCGCTGGTGGTCCCGTTTGTGATTTTCTGGCTGGTGGTAGCCGTGACTGTGGCGCCCTCTCGTGTGCAGCACGAGCCGGCGGCCAACGGCGCGCTGTTCGCGCTGCACATTACGATTGGAATTCTCGCTTATGCGGCTTTTGCGATTTCCTTTCTGCTCAGTGTGATTTATCTGATCCAGAATCGCGTGCTGCGACGCGGGCGCCCGGGGCTCACGTTCTGGCGCTTTCCGGCGCTGGAGGTGCTCGAACGCATGAGCCGGTCGAGTGTTTGGGTGGGGCTGGTAGCGCTTGCCATTGGCACGACGTTGGGGTTTGTGTGGGAGCATCGGCTCACGGGACACTTTGCCCTTGCTGATCCGAAAGTGCTGGTCACGCTGATCGTTCTCGCGGTTTACGTGATTTATCTTGCAATTGTTCGCACTCCGGCGTGGCGCGGAGCGCGTGCGGCGCTTGTTTGCGCGTGCAATTTTGTGATTGTGCTGTTCAGCTACACGGTTGTGAACCTCTATTTCACGGAGTTTCACCGTTTCTTCTGATGGCGAGTGATTCCATCGGCGGGCACAACGAAACTGCGTTTCGCGGGCGCGCGGAAGTGGCGTTGATCGGCTGCAACCATCTGACGGCGCCGGTGGAGCTCCGCGAGCGCGTCGCCTTCACGCCGGAGCAAGCGTTGCAGGCGGCAACGGAGCTGTGCCAGTCAGGCGTGATCGAGGAAGCAGTGGTTGTCTCGACGTGCAATCGGAGCGAACTGTACGGAGTCGCTGAAGAGTCGCGCGAGTCCCTGCCTGATGCGCTCGTTTCTTACTTCAGCGAGTTTCACAAGCTTTCGCCGCGCGAGTTGAATGGCCGCCTTTACCAGCACGCTGGACGACAGGCTGTGCGGCATCTCTTCCGCGTGGCCAGCGGACTCGATTCCATGATGCTGGGCGAGGCGGAAGTTCTGGGCCAAGTTCGCGAAGCCTATAACCGCGCGCTCGGAAATGGCTCGACCGGCCCCGTGCTGAATCGATTGTTTCAGGGTGCGCTTGAAGTAGGCAAACGGGTGCGCACAGAAACCGAAATTGGCGCGCGGCCAATGTCCGTGGCAGTGGCGGGAGTGAAACTGGCGGAGCGAATCTTCGGCAATTTGAAAGGGCATCGCGCGTTGATTATTGGCGCGGGTGCGGTCGCCGAGCAAGTGGTGGAACACCTTCACATACGCGGAATCGACGAACTGCAACTGGTGAACCGCTCGTTTGCCCGGGCGCAGGAACTTGCGCTGCGCATGGGCGGAAAAGCCTCTGAATGGAGCGCACTCGAAATTATTCTGGATCAGCCGGACATTATTGTGGCGTCCGTAGCAGGATCTGCTCACGTGCTGACGCGTTCGATGCTTGAACGCGCGATGCCGGCGCGCGGTGGACGCGCGATCTGCGTAATCGATTTGGGCGTGCCGCGCAACGTGGAGCCTGACGTCGAGGGCCTTTACAACGTCTACCTATTTAACATCGACCACCTGGGAGAAATCGTCAAGCAAAACAAGAAAGTGCGCGAAGCAGAAGCGCCGCGGGCCGAGGCCATTGTGGACGAGCACGTAAACAAGTTTCTGGCGTGGCAATCGAGTCTGGAGGGCGCGGGGCTGCTCGAAGCGCTGCGCAAGCGCCTGGAAGCAGAGCGGCAATCATTAGTTGCAGCTCATTTTAGTAGCGCGCGGGCCTCTGATGCGGATCGCGAGCGATTGGAAAAGCTCACACAGGAACTGATTGACCGCATTGTCCAGCTTCCGGCTTCGCGCCTGCGCCGCGAGCGCAAGTTGCGCCGGCCAGTGGAAGGGCTGGCGGCACTGCGCGAACTTTTTGGTTTGACGGATCCGGAAGACGAGGAGAAGCCTTGAAGCCGCTGCGCATTGGAACGCGCGGCAGCAAGCTGGCCCTTTGGCAAGCAGAGCATATTCGCGCCAGACTATTGCAGGAAGCGGGAATTGAGTCGGAGCTTGTGGTGATCAAGACTGCCGGCGATCAGTTTGCTTCTGCCGCCATTCCCGACGTCGGAGGGAAGGGGATTTTCATCAAGGAAATCGAAGATGCGCTGCTCGAGGAATGTGTCGACGCGGCCGTGCATAGCATGAAGGATGTGCCAACGGCGACGCCGCGCGGCCTTTGCTTTCCGGCCATTACCAAGCGCGAGGATCCGCGCGATTGCCTGGTGTCGCGTTCTGGCAAGCCGCTGGCTGAATTGCCCACTGGGGCGCGCGTTGGCACGAGCAGTTTGCGCCGGCAAGCGCAGCTTCTCTGTTTTCGGCGCGATTTGCAGGTGGTGAATCTGCGCGGAAATGTGGATACGCGAATGCGCAAGCTGGATACGGGCGAAATTGATGCAATTGTGGTCGCGAAGGCGGGGCTCGACAGGCTTGGACTGAGCAGCAGAATTACGCAGGTTCTTCCGCCGAACATCATGCTTTCCGCTGTGGGACAGGGCGCGCTGGCAATAGAGGCGCGCGAGGCGGACGCGCGCGCGCTCGAAATTCTTGCGCCATGCGACGATGCGGATAGCCGAGCGGCGGTGACCGTAGAACGTGCGCTGCTGGCCGAGCTCGAAGGCGGCTGCCAAGTGCCGCTGGGCGCGTGGGCGCGAATCGAAGAAGGAAAGATGCGGTTGGACGCCCGGGTTCTCAGCGCGGACGGGGCAGAATCCATTCATCGTCAGGCAGAAGGCGCGCCGCGGGACGGAGAACAGCTTGGCCGAGGTCTCGCGCGCGAGTTGCTTGAGGCGGGAGCAGACCGGTTGCTGCGGCTGGCAGGAAGGAGCGTTGGTGGCAGATAACGAAAACCTTACGGCGAAGCGCATCGTCATCACGCGCGCGCCGGGGCAAAATGAAAGTCTTCGCGCGGAGCTCGAGAAAGCATTTGGCGCGAGCGCCCGCATTATCGAGCTGCCTTGTGTCGAGTTTCGGGAACCGGAGAACACCGCTGCGCTCGACAGCGCGATTCGCTCGATCAGCGACTTTGCGTGGATTCTTTTCACGAGCCAGAATGCGGCCAGGTATTTTGCGCGCCGGATGCGCACGCTCGGCACGCAGCCTGGACAAACGGGAAAGCCGCATCCGCGGATTGCGGCAATTGGGCCAGCGACAGCCGAAGCGACGTCTGCGGAAGGTTTCCCTGTGGATTTTGTGCCCAGCCCAGGAACGGGAAGAAGTTTCGCGGGCAGCTTCAAGGATTCCGTTCGGAGCGTTGCCGGAATGGAAGTCAAGAATCCGACAGCGGGTTTTTTGCGCGGCGTCGCGGGAATGAAGATCCTGGTGCCGCGGAGCGATCTGGTCCTTCGCGATCGCGGCGCGACCGACTGGACTGAGGTTCTGCGCGAAGCGGGAGCGGAAGTTACCGCTGTGGCCGCATATCAGACTTGCGCTCCGAGGGCGCTTGCTGGGCCGCAGTTGGCGGAAATTGTGCGCGATGGCGCGGACTGCGTTATATTCGCGAGTCCATCGGCGTTTGAGAATTTTGCGCGCGCTACGGGCGCCGATAATCTGAAGCGGTTAGTCCAAACCTCTGTTTTCGCCGCGATTGGGCCCACAACTGCAATGGCGATTCGCTCCGCGGGAGTTGCTTGCGCGATCGAATCCACGGAGCCTGACTCAAGGCTGCTGGCCGAAGCAGTCGCCAGCTACTTGAAGGGCTTGGGTGACCGGACTGCCGCCGCGACGAATTCACCAAGTGAAGGAGCAAAGTTCGCATGACTTTTCCCACGCACCGTCCGCGCCGCCTGCGCCGGAATGAAGCGATACGCAACCTGGTGCGCGAAACGCGGCCATCCAGCGCGGGCCTGGTCTATCCGATGTTCGTGTGCGCGGGAAGCGGCGTTCGCGCGGAAGTGAGCTCGATGCCGGGAATTGCCCAGCAATCGGTGGATAAGCTCGTCGAAGAAACGCGCGAAGTCGCCGACCTGGGAATTCCCGCGGTCATTCTGTTCGGCTTGCCGGAACATAAGGATGAAAAGGGAACGGAAGCCTACATTGCCTCGGGCGTAGTGCAACGGGCGATTGAGGCGATACGTGCGGCGCGGCCGGAGCTGCTGGTTATTACGGATGTTTGCCTGTGTGAATATACCAGCCACGGGCATTGTGGCGTAATCGAAGGTAAACAAGTTGTGAATGATCCAACGGTGGAACTGCTCGCGGAGATGGCGCTTTCACATGCGCGGGCAGGCGCGCACATGGTTGCGCCTTCCGACATGATGGACGGCCGCGTCGCGGCGATTCGTGCGCGGCTGGATGCGAACGGCTTCGCCGACACGGCGATCCTCTCTTATTCCGCAAAATACTGCTCGGGCTTTTACGGGCCGTTTCGCGAAGCAGCGCAGTCCGCGCCACAGTTCGGCGACCGAGCCAGTTACCAGATGGATCCCGCGAATGCACGCGAAGCGCTGAAGGAAGTCGCGCTTGATGTGGAAGAGGGTGCGGACATCATCATGGTGAAGCCGGCATTGCCGTATCTTGATATTGTTCATCGCGTGCGCGAGGCATTCGACGTGCCGGTGGCTGCTTACAACGTCAGTGGTGAGTATGCGATGGTGAAGGCTGCGGCGGAGAACGGTTGGATCGACGAGAAACGAGTGGTGCTCGAGATTTTGACTTCGATCCAACGCGCGGGGGCCTCCGTCGTGCTCACTTATCATGCCAAGGACCTCGCGCGTTGGCTGAAAGCCTGTTGAAGGAATTCCCCGTGGCCTCTTGTTCAGAAATGCAAATGAAACGAAGCAAAGAAATTCTGCGCCGCGCAGAGGAGTCTCTCGTCGGCGGAGTGAACAGCCCCGTGCGAGCGTTCAAGTCAGTGGGCGGCGAACCGCTGATTATCGAGCGCGGTTCGGGAGCGCATCTGTGGGACGCAGACGGTCGCGAATACATCGACTTCATTGGGTCGTGGGGGGCGTTGATTCTTGGTCACGCGCATCCGGTGATTGTCGCCGCAATTCGGGATCAAGCCGCGCGCGGAACTAGTTATGGCATAACAACAGAGCTCGAAGTCGAACTGGCGGAGTGCATCAAGCGGGCCATTCCTTCCATTGAGAAATTGCGCTTTGTCAGCTCCGGCACGGAAGCGACCATGTCCGCGGTTCGTCTGGCGCGTGCGTTTACCAAGCGTGATTTGATTCTGAAATTCGAAGGCTGTTACCACGGCCACGCCGACAGCTTTCTTTCAGAGGCGGGCTCCGGGCTTGCGACATTAGGCATTGCGTCGAGTCCAGGCGTGCCCGAGGCGCTTGCTCGCCTCACGCTGAATGCGCCCTATAACGATCTCGATGCCGTGGGAAAGCTCTTCGCTGCGCATACCGGCAAGATTGCCGCCGTAATCGTGGAGCCCGTAGCCGCCAACATGGGTGTTGTGCTTCCCGTATCCGGATTTCTTGCCGGCCTTCGCGAAATCGCGAATCGAGCGGGCTCCTTGCTCATCCTCGACGAGGTGATCACCGGATTCCGCCTCTATTACGGTGGAGCGCAAACGATGCAGGGCATTACGCCCGATCTTACGACGCTGGGGAAAATCATCGGTGGAGGCTTGCCCGTTGCAGCGTACGGCGGGCGCGCGGAAATCATGAATCACGTCGCGCCACTGGGTTCTGTGTATCAGGCGGGAACGCTCTCGGGAAATCCGCTGGCGATGCGGGCGGGAATTGAAGTTTTGAAACTGCTGGAAGCACCGAATTTTTACGCGGAATTGAACGCCCGCGGGGAACGATTCACCCAGCAGCTTCGCGGGGCGATTCGCGAATCTGGCATCCAGGCGCAAGTGAATTCGACCGGGACACTCGCGACCGTATTTTTTGCGCCGCAACCTGTCCGAAATTATGCGGGAGCGAAACAGTCGGACACGCGCCGCTTCGCGGCATTTTTCCATGCCATGCTTGAGCGTGGCATCCTGCTAGCGCCATCCCAATTTGAAGCGCTCTTCGTCTCCGCGGCGCACACCGATGGGGATCTCGAGCGCATGCTTGGCGCAGTGAGAGAGGCGCTCGGCATACTCGCAGAGCGCCAAGAATAACGAGGCTCGCAGCGCATTTTGCCTCCTTGCACCCCATCGAGTGCCGCGATTCTCATCCAAGACAACATAAAGGGCTGACGAAAAGCGCGTTGGGCGTGACTTAAGGGTATTGGGTGGAGAGAGACGTGTGGATAGGCCGGACGTGTGGCTGTAAGGCCGTCCACAAGCGGTCGGTCAGGCCACATCCGCATTTTCATGTAGATCTACTGATTATCATATGAAAAGGAAGGCTAGTTGCCTCTCTAAACAGCAGCAGTTAGATTCTAACTATAACGATACATGCGACTTATTGTGGTCATCTCCCGGCATTCCGCTTTGGCACGTATCCTGCTGCCACCCGGACAGAGTTGATGGACTCGTGGTTTGGAATTGACGGGGGGTGTGCACCTCCGCAGTTTTCCCGGGGTGATGTCCGAGTCCAATGCTGGGTGAGGATCACGCGGATACACCTGGCAGGTTTGCGTGCTGCTAATTCAACTGCAAGTCGGCTGGAGATTCAGCTGGGTGTGAAGTTCTACTTCTAGCCTCAAGGGTCCGATTATAGGGCGTCCTGAAGTTCAGGGCGCCCTTTTTGTTTTGTTCGCGTTTGCTCTTGTGAGCGTCAACAAGCTGCCCCCCGCATCGCCATCGGTACTATGCGAGAGCGGTCGGAGGTACTGGCCAATTGCCTTCTATGTACCATTGGCCTGAGGGGCGTCGCTCCACTCAAATAGCGGTGTCAGGGAGTGACGCGAATGATTCTGGCTATGGCAGTCCTGCTCTTCCAGTTGCCCACAGGGGCCGGGGTTGGAAATCCACCCCAGCGCCCTCAAGAGCAACCGGCTGCCCAGTCACAGGCCTCCGTGTCACCACAAGCTTCCGAGGCAGCCAAGGCCCCTGGAACGACCCTCGCAGCCGCTGACGACCACGCCAAATCGAATCTACAACCAGTCGAGCCCGTGGCCGAGCTTACCGGGACCTCCGCCATGTCGGATTTGTATCTGCCGCCTCCCCCGGCCTTCCGCCCGCCGCACGAGACCCCTGTGACTCACCGAAGGTGGTGGATCCTGCTAAGCGCAACGGAGCACAGCTCGGCTGCGTTCGACGCGTGGTCCACGCGCTGCGCCCTTTCCAATGGCCGCATCGAAGCGGATCCGATCATGCGGCCATATGCCGGCTCTTCAGCAATCTATGGCGCCATTCAGGTGATACCGGTCGGGCTCGATTACGTCGCGAATCGGCTCCAGCGCAGTTCTGGTTGGACGCGCCACGTTTGGTGGGTGCCTCAATCGATGGCTGCAGCGACGTTCCTCCTCAGCGGTTCCTACAACGTGGCCCACACGCAGTAACTATTTGGCCGCGTTTTCCATACGGAATTCTCCCGCGGGCGTTTTTTGCTCCTATCACAAGTTTTCATTGCTGATGCGCGTGTGATATGTTGTCGCGCCGTGGTGATCAAGCAACCGAATCGTTTTGCCAAAGCACGTCGTCGTGCAAGGCAGGGCATATGAAAAAGACGCAGCACCTCAATAGTGCGGATGGAGTTTCGCGGCGAGAATTTGCGCGACGCGTCGCCTTGACCGTCGCGGGCGGCACGCTGGCCGCTGCGGCCATGCCGATCTCTTCGAGCGAGGCGCCGCGTGTACGCTCGATTGCTCCCTTGCTGCAAGATGAGGACGCGTCAGGCCTTTCCGCCGACGCGCAGGCTGAAATCGAGGCGAAGCTTCAACATGTTTTCGCGAAGTATGGTACCCGGCTCTCCGACGAACAAAAGAAGCTGATGCGCCGAACGTTGACTTACCACGTGAGGATGCTCGAAGCGATTCGGCCAATCCCGGTGGCCAATGGCGACACGCCCGCAACAGTTCTGAAGCTCGTCGATGACAAGACGCTGCGGAATGCGCCTTCTTCGACCAGAATCTCGGGTTCAGAGCGCAATCCCTCGAAGCAGGGGGCGTAGCCATGCTCAGCGAAGACGTGCTTTACCTCCCGATCCGAGAGCTTGGCGAGCGCATCCGCGCGCGGAAGATTTCTCCCGTGGAGCTCACAGAAAGCTATCTCGAACGCAGCAAGCGCCTGGGCCCAAAGTTCAACGCTTACGTCACGATCACCGAAGATCTCGCGCGCGAGCAAGCGCACGCCGCGGAGAAGGAAATCGCCGGCGGACATTATCGTGGGCCATTGCATGGAATCCCCTATGCGGCGAAGGATTTGCTTGCCGTTAGAGGATATAAAACAACATGGGGCGCCAAGCCCTATGCCGACCAAAGTCTTGACTACAATGCCACCGTCATCGAGCGGCTGAACCGCGCCGGCGCAATCTTGATCGGCAAGGCTGCGATGATCGAGTTGGCAGGCGGGTTGGGTTACGAGTCGGCGGAGGCTTCGCTCACGGGCCCATGCAAGAATCCGTGGAATACGGATTATTGGACATGCGGCTCTTCGAGCGGCTCAGGAGCGATCGTCTCCGCAGGACTCGCGAACTTCGCGCTCGGCTCCGATACGCGCGGTTCCATTATTTGTCCATCGACTCTTTGCGGAATTTCGGGGATGCGTCCGAGTTTTGGACGCGTGAGCCGCCATGGCGTGATGGCGATTGCGTGGTCGATGGACAAAATCGGGCCCATGGCGCGCACCGCTGATTGTTGCGGGCTGATCCTATCGTTAATCGCAGGGCACGATGAGAATGACCATGATTCGTTGCCTTCGCCGCTGGCGGACTTTCGCTATTCGGCGGCGCAAGTTTCATCCCGGCCAATACGCATCGGCCGGCTGACGAACGTTTTTCCGAACGCCGATCCAGAGCTGCACGCGGCTGCGGATGATGCCTTGAAAATTCTGGAGAAAAATGGCGCGGAAGTTTCCGATGTGGAATTGCCCGAGGGGCCGTTCGAAGAAGCAAGCGAACTGGTGATTTTGATCGAAGCCGCTTCGGCATTTTCTGAATTGATCGATTCGGGGCGCTGCGCCGAGCTCGCGGACCCGCTGGGGCAGATCAACGGCTACGCAAGCCGTGAATTCTCCGCTTCCGATTTGCTTCAGATCCAGCGCGTTCGCGTGTTCCTGCAGCAGAAGATCAACGCGCTGTTTGATCGTTTTGACGTGATTGCCGCGCCGGGTGAAGACACGGCGGCGATTCCGCTGAAGCCTCCACCGGAGCCTCCGCGCGAGCAACAGCAACGCGAACGCCGTCCGCCCAATCAGCGCGGCAACAGCATGCAGCCCGATGCCATATCGAGTCTTTGCGGCTTGCCGGCGCTAACCGTACCTTGCGGCTTCAATAAGGATGACATGCCGCTTGGCGTCCAGTTCATGGCGCGGGCTCTGGATGATGAACGCGTGATCGCCGCCGCTCGGTTGTTTCAGCAGCATACGGACTGGCATACGAAACATCCGTCGCTCAGCTAAGCACCCCGAGGCGGAACGAGCGGGGTCGACGCAGGGATTTCATTCCCCTACATCCGAGCGATTTATCGCCTTGTCCAGCGATCGCTTTTCCTGAAGACTAAGCGCGCGGTATACGCCCTTGGCCAGATCGCCAAGCATTAGCGGTCCGATTGCCACGCGCACCAAACGAAGTACTTCGATTCCCATTTGCTCGAGGATTCGGCGGATCTGCCGGTTCTTGCCTTCGTCGAGCACGACTACCAGCCACGTGTTGCGTTCACCCTGACGAAGAATAGCTGCGCTCTTCGCACGGAGCGTTTCACCGGCACTTGTGCGCACTCCGCGCATCATGCGCTGCAAGTCGTGAGGCCGAGCGATCACATTCACTTGCACGTGATATGTCTTGTCGAGATGCGTTTCTGGCGTGGTGACTCTCGCAGCCCATTCGGAGTCATTTGTGAGGAGCAGCAGCCCCTCGCTCGCCTTATCGAGGCGGCCTACAGGGCCAACCCAAGGCAAATCCCCACGCAGACTGCCGTAAACAGTTTCGCGGGCCCTTTCATCAGACGCGGTCGTAATTAGGCCGCGCGGCTTGTTCATCATGAAATAAATCTTGCGCGCTACGACGGCGAGCTTGCCATCCACTGCGACGCGATCGCTTCCCATACGCACGGGCGTTTCCGGATCGCGCTGCTCGACTCCATTCAAACTCACGCGGCCGGCGCGGATCAGCTCGGCCGCGTGCGAGCGCGAGCAATAGCCCAGCTTCGAGAGCGCCCGCGCGAGCCCTACGCGGCGCACATCGTCATTTCCACTTGGTTTACGTGTCATCGCTATTTACGCTTGCCAACAGAATTGTGTCTGCCGAAATGGCCCTTCTCGCTGCATGTTAGCTCGGAAAAACGATGGAAGGGAAGGCGGCGGGAGCGAAAATTATGTTACGCTGTCGCGGTCGCGCCGGGCACTTTCATGTTTTACCAGGGGCAATTATGAAGAAGCTTGTTCTTCTCCTTGCGGTAGTTTCCGCTTGTTTTGTTTCCCAGGGTGCCAGCAACCCAGAAGTCGCGCGCTGGGAGCAAGAGGCCCACAACGTCACCATCATCCGGGATGATTGGGGCATCGCGCACGTCCACGGGAAAACGGACGCCGACGCCGTCTTTGGCATGGAATACGCGCAGGCCGAGGACGATTTCAATCGCGTCGAGACGAATTACATCAACGCGATGGGGCGGCTGGCGGAGACCGAGGGCGAGTCTGAAATTTACCAGGACCTGCGGATGAAGCTGTTCATCGATCCGGAAACATTGAAGAAACAGTACGCAGAAAGCCCGGCGTGGCTGAAGACGCTGATGAACGCGTACGCCGACGGCTTGAACTTCTACCTTTACAAGCATCCCGACGTGAAGCCGAGGGTCATCAAGAGATTCGAGCCTTGGATGGCGCTGAGCTTTAGCGAAGGGAGCATTGGAGGAGATATCGAGCGCGTGAATGTCGACCAGCTCGCTGCGTTCTACGGCCATGAGCCCATCCCCCAAACGATGGCGGCGGATGACGATGAGGGTGAGGCCGCCGAGCCGACAGGATCGAACGGCATAGCCATCGCGCCCTCGAACACCGTCGACCACCATGCACTGCTGCTGATCAATCCGCACACGTCATTTTATTTCCGGTCTGAACTGCAGATGGTCAGCGACGAAGGGCTGGACGCGTATGGCGCTGTGACGTGGGGCCAATTTTTCATTTACCAGGGTTTCAACCCGCACGTCGGCTGGATGCACACCTCGAGCGGCGTGGATGCAGTCGACGAATATCTAGAAACGGTGGAGAAGAAGGGCGGCCGCTATTATTACAAGTACGGGAACAAGGAGCTTCCGGTCATAGCGAAAGAAATCATGATTCCCTACATGACTGACCACGGTATGGCCGAAAAGAAATTCACTGCGTATTACACCGAGCACGGGCCGGTCATTGGCGAGGAAAAGGGGGGCGAGGAAACGGGCGGCGAGCAGAATGGGAAGTGGGTGACCATCCGGCTGATGCAGGAGCCAATCAAAGCGCTGATTCAGTCTTACACGCGCACCAAGGCTACGGACTTCAAATCCTTCCGGCAAACGATGGAACTGCGCGCGGACTCGTCGAACAACACCATTTTCGCCGACGCCGATGGTGACATCGCCTATTACCAAGCCAACTTCATTCCCAAGCGTGATAACAGTTTCGATTTCACCAAGCCGGTGGATGGCAGTAATCCAGCGACGGATTGGCACGGGCTTCTTTCGTTGGACGAAACTCCGCACTTGCTGAATCCTAAGAGCGGCTGGATTTACAACTCAAACGACGCGCCATGGTCCGCGGCCGGGCCAGGCAGCCTAAAGAAATAGATTTTCCCATCGTATGTAGAGAAGGGCGGGGAATCGGCGCGCGGACTCCACGCAGTCAAGGTGCTGCAGAACAAGAAGGACTTCACGGTCGATTCCCTGATTGCCGCAGCGTTCGATAGCTACCTCCCGTGGTTTGAAAAGGCGATGCCCGCGCTGATAAAGGCGTGGGATCAAGACGCTGACTCTGATCCGCTGAAAGCAAAATTGGCGGAGCAGATCGGAGTTCTGCGCACATGGAATCTAAGATGGGGAGTTGATTCCGTTCCTACGTCGCTCGCGGTGTTCTGGGGGACGGATCTCACGCACCACTTTTTCCGCGACGCGAGAGCCGCCGACACGCCCATCTACGACTATGTTGCCGACAAAGTGAGTCCCGAGCAGTTACTGCAATCGCTCGCCGCGGCATCCGACCAGCTTACGGCCGACTTCGGAACGTGGAAGACGCCCTGGGGGAACATCAATCGTTTCCAGCGCCTCGACGATGACATCGCTTCGCATTTCGACGACTCCAAGCCAAGCATACCGGTCGAGTTCACTTCGGCGGTATGGGGCTCGCTGGCATCTTTTGGAGCGCGCCCGTACCCGGATACGAAGAAGTGGTACGGCACCAGCGGAAACAGCTTCGTGGCCGTAGTGGAATTCGGCAAGACCGTACGCGCAAGAGCCGTGACGGCTGGCGGCGAGAGCGGCGATCCGGCGTCACCTCACTTCGACGATGAGGCCAAGCGGTACAGCACCGGGAATCTGCGAGACATTTATTTCTATCGCTCGCAACTTCAGGGGCACACTCAGCGGGAATACCATCCCGGAAACTAAGTCTTCGAAGCGGGCCAAGCAAATCAAACTTTACGCCAATAACTGAGTATCGAGGGTCTGACGCAAGTTTGCGCTTTGGGTTTTTCGTCTGGGGCTTACTGGCCTATCGCCTTACGCAGACGAACGGCCGAACCGCTGGGCTGGTTCATATCCACGGGCGAATCGACAGAGCTGGCAAGTCAAACGCCCGGGGCGAATGCTAGAAGCATTCATCCGCCGTTCCTGGTGGGCGGCCTGGTGACAAAAACGAGCGATGCCAGGAAGACCAAGATCCCCAAGCCGATGAGCGAAGCAGCGACAAAAGCGAAAAGGACGAAGGAGAGCGGATGAAACCAAAGCAGGCTCGCTATTTCCACGAGCAGACCCAGAATAATCAAGCCGCTTGAAATTTGCAGAAGCCGCTGGATTCCGAGTTTCATTGGCCAGGCCTCCAGAATTTGACGTGGCTGAGCGAGTTAATGTTGTGGATGGTGTCGTGACAGCCGCTCGAGATACACGACATTTGATTGGATGTGAGAGAGTCCATGACGGCGGAATGGATCGCATCCTCTTCGAAGCTACGGGCGCCCAGATGACAGTGCAAACATTGATGGTTGTCCCATCCGCCGGGGATACGAATGGGATTGGGCGGCGTGCTCACATACTGCATGTAAATCCGAGTCAGGCCCCGCATTTTGTCCTTCAGCGGACCGTAGATGGAGTAATCCGCATGGCAGGCGTAACACGCCTCGTCCGCCGGGACGCGATGATTCTGGAAATGCGCGGCGGGAATGTAGCTGGGATCATCGACGTAAAGACTCCGGCCATAGGGAACCATGACGTGGCAAGAAGTGCAGAATTGAGTCGTCTCCGAACGCTGGATGTGGGTGTTCATTCCTCCCACGAGACAAAGCGCGGGGAGAACGGCTAACCCAATGAAAGCCACGATTTTGCCGGAGGGACCGACGGTGATCGAAGGGCGGATCAAGAAGACCAAGGCCAGCAGGATGGTCACAACAATTTGAACGAGCAGCAACGCCGTTAACGCCGTCACGAAGCCTCCTCACGCCACCGCTGGGAATGGAGACAGAGCGATTCCGGCCTCACGAATCGCCAGGATGTTACTTCTTGGCTAGATCCCGTATAAAGCCAACGAGGCCCTTGATCTGATCGTCGGTCAACTTGCCTTTGTATGCCGGCATGGTCTTGCCCAGGCCGTCGGTTATGAAGCCGGTCAGCTCTGCGTCCGACTTCTTCTGCACTTCGTCCGAATGCAAGTCCTTGGCCCCCAATTTCTTGCCCATGACGCAGTTGCCGGTGCCATCGGGAGCGTGGCAAACGGCGCATTTCGTTTTATAGAGAGCGGCCGAATCATCGGCTCGCGTGGAAATATTCAAGACAAACATAAACGCAACTGTCAAAAGCAACACCCAGCTGATTCGACACAATAAACAGTTCATCTGAACCGCCTCCTCAACATGAAAAAGTTATCGCCACCGCTATCTTTCGATATTCGCCTAGAACGAATACCGGAGCGAAAACGTAATGTTACTTCCATTGAAATCCTGCAACGGTATCGCCGCCAATCCGAACGGGGTGGTGTCTCCCGTCTCATTGAACCCGTAATAGTTCCAGCCGATCTTGTAACTGAAGCCCTTGTACATATCAATGACGATCGAACCGTACGGCATCTGATAGTTGTAATCAAGCGTGCCCGAAGGTGTGAGCGGATTGAGAAAGATGGTGTTGCCCCGGACGAAGCTGCCGCCGTATCCCAGATTCGCGGTGACGCGCTTGAAGGGCTTCCACATCAGCTCGGCATGCGCGAAGTGATCATTACTCGAATAGGTGGAAAGAGCGCCTAGCCCGTCTCCAGGCACAGCTGGCGGAGTCGCATTCGGTGGGTTTCCGACAGACGCACCTGGAATAGGGCAAGCAGTCGTAACCATACCGGGAGGCGAAGTGCTTACGGGCAGTGTTCCGGGGGGCGTTGGGTTCGTTGCGGTTATGGAATAGTTGAAGCAGATCTCCGATTGCGTGTAAACGTCCCAATAGTTGTAACCGAAGCTGACCGCCAAGCGCGGGTTGGGCACAAGCATCGTGCTGAAGCTGTACATGCGGTCATGTTCCAAGTTGTCGACGTAATATACGTTGTCGCGGTTTTCATGGATTTCGACCGCGCCATCCACCGTCGCCCAAGGCTTCGGCGTGTAGGAAGCGTGCAATTTATAGCTCTGCACCTGCCGCGGATCGATGCGCGTGAACGCCGCATCGTTATAGCCAAAGGAAAAATCTCCGTTGAGGAGCAGGCTATCGCGAGGGCGGGCCTTGAAGCCGAGCTCGAGCGAATTTTCGCTAATGTCGAGCGAGTCGACCGTGGCACCAGTGGTAGGCACAGGTGGCGTGTAGATGATCGAACCATCGCCGTTGGGGTTGGGAACGCAGGCGGTGGGCAGCGGGAGAGCGCAGTTTCCTCGCGCGGCCAGAAAATCATTCGTCGCCGAGGCAGTCGCGCCTCCGGGATAATAGATCTCCTCTGTGGTGTAGCTGAGAGAGGAAGCGAAGATGTCGCGATGCGTGTACAAATATCCGATGTACCCGCTGATCCGCTTGGTGAAATCGTATTCGAACTCCAAGTTGTTGGACTTCATATCCTGCTTCAGGAAATTCGCGTTATAGGCATCCACCAGATCCGCGGCAGACGTGGCGGTGTGGCCCGGGCACGTCGAGCCGCTGAAATTGTTGGCGAGGTTGCAATTGGCGGCCACAAAAAAGCCGACCGGCGCGCCCAAATCCAAACCCGCTCCGGCAATGGTATTAAACAGAGAGCCAAGCTCGCTGTCCCATTGGCCGGGAATGCGCCAGTTGTTATAGTGGAAGAAATCCTCGATGCTGAAGTTGTTGGTCACTGAATACACACCGGACCAATCGCCATCCACGGAATCGCGCTTCGTTTCGGCGGGGCCCGCAGTGGTGCTACCGGGAGATCCTCCCCCCCGGACGGTCCAGCCGATCATTGTTTCGTTGAAGTTGGGGACCGTATTGTCGGAGCTGCTGTAGCCGAAAGAGCCGGAGGTCTCAAACTTCGAAAAATAGTTGGATTCGAAGCGCAGCCTCTCGGTGGGCATGAAGTCCCTGGGCTGGCCCACCTGGCTGTAACTCACAAATCCATTGCAGGCGGTACTGGCCGTGGGCGGCACGGTGTTGGCGTTCGTGATGACCGGAGCGGCGCAAGGCAGCGCTTCAGCAGGGGTTAGCGTACTCCAAACGATTCCCAGATCGACGGGCACGCCATTGGCCTGATAACCGTATTGCTGCGGCGTGGCGGTCGGAGTTTCGAGCACCGTGTTGTCCTGTCTGAAGTAGCTGAGGAATTGGTCGTAGGAGATCGTCGTACGCGGCAGGACACGAAAATCCACCCCCGCGCGGTAGGCGTTCGTCGTATAGCTGTAGTTTTGGGGGTAGTCGGGTATCGTTCCGCTGTCGGTGGTGAAGAACCCGGGCCCGTCATCGGTGTCATGTGAATAGCCCAGCCGAAAACGAATCTTGGATTGCGGCAAAAGCGTCAGATCGTAATCCTGCATGCGGCGGACCAGATCGAGCGCGTGCGGCGAATTGGTCTGGGCGATCGCCGGATTCGAGCAGAAGCCAGGAAGTCCTGGGTTCGTAGAAGAAGGCGGACTGACGATGCAGCCAGCGGTCGCCGATCCCAACGGGTTCAGCGCCGCCGGGTTGAGCGGGTTGGCGAAGAGATTGTAGTCCCAGAAATTCTCGTCGCGGCGGAACAGCGCACTGAAGTCGTACACTTTGTTCATGTCGATGTGCAGGCGCGAAACATCGTTGGGGTCGCCGCCGTAGCCGAAGTTGCTGAAATCGAGGTCGTCAAAAAACAGCCCCTGGTGATTCAGCGAGCGCATGTCCAGCTCGTAATCAAATAGGCGGATGCCGGAGCCGAGATTGACGAACGTATCGTAGGTGTCGTAATTCCCACCGATTTCGTTTAGCCGGTAGCCGAAGTCGATAGTCTGCTGAACGTTATAGCCGCCGGAATTTACGCCTTGCGTTTGCTCGGAAGCTTGCGACGAGGCTTGCTGGGCGCGTGAGCGCTGCGGGGAAAATATTGCGACCAACAGCACCAAGCCTAGCGCGATAGCGCTGCTGCTGATGGCGTTCTCACCGCACGATGTTCGCAAAGAGCCCATCGCGTCCCTCACTTAAAGAACGTGGAGCTGAAATTCGAGCCGTGAATCGCCACGTGGCACAACGTGCATGCCTGGAAGAAGCTCGCCTGGTTGTGGAAGGAGGGTGCGCCCGGCGCGCTGCTAAAGCTCGAAGTTGTGTGACACTGCAGGCAAAGCAAATTGACGTTGCTGAGCTTCAACATGTGAGGGTTTGGCCCGCCGTGTACCATGTGGCAGGATTCGCAGCCATCCACCTTCACCGGCGCATGCTCATATACGAACGGACCCTGCTTATCGGTGTGGCATTTGAAGCAGACCGCATCTTGCGTCGCCGCCATCCGCACCTGCTTGGGGCCCTCGGTGCCGTGCGGATTGTGGCAGTCCGTGCACTGGATCAATCCTTCGTTGACGCGATGATGGAAGGGCATTTCAAATTCGGCCCTCTTGGCGAGGTGGCACGAGTAGCAAAGCTCCGGCTGCGATTTGACCAACAGGAATTCCTTCGTCTGTGCATGATGCGGCGAATGGCAGGACGTACAGCTCACGCCGTTGCGCGCGTGGACGGAATTGAGCGCGTTCATATGCTGAGTGCCGCCGGCGTGGCAGGCCAGACAGCGCGCGTTGATGTCTTTTGATGAGGCTTTTTCGAAGAGGAAGAGCTTCGAAGTATCCGTTGGATCGGAGACGTGGCTCGCCGCTGCACCGTGGCACGCTTCGCAGCCTTGGTGGGGGGGGCCTTGCTTTACGTCCAGGGTCGTCTTCCAGTGCGGGGAGTCCGTCCAGGATTTATATTCGTCCGCGTGACATGCTTGGCACGCGTCCGAGCCAACGTAGTCGGAAGGCGCCGCGGGTTTAGCGACGGAGGTTTTTTCTTGGCTGGCCGATGCGTGGGAATCGGTCTTTGGCGGCGCTTGCTGGGCCTGTGCCAAAGCGAGGGCCGATAACAGGCCGGATGAAATGAGCAGTCCCAGGCGTTTCGAGACCCCGACGCGTATCATCGACCTCCTCCGGCCGTTTTCAAGAGAAGCGATTCTCTCGGTAGCGGCGTGTAATAGTCAAAGCTGCGGCACTCGCAGTCGTCAGTTGGGATTCACCGATTGTCATTGGTCTTTCCTCAAAAAGTGGCAATCGTAGAGCGATTGACAACGCGCGGCTGTTCGATATTGCACACTTTCCGAAAAAGCCTCGCAGCAGGCCTCCGAACCGAGATAAGCAGGCCGAGCGATCGTCGAATTTGACAACGATTGAAAGGAGCAACAAGAATACAAACAGACTGAAACGAGAAACTCGGAGGTTTTCATACTCGCCGACTCGGACTCCTCTCCCAGCGCGCGAACCGTCGGCCGATCGTCACTTCCGCTGCCGACCGGTCTTTGTTCCGACGCAAGATCAAGCACGAAGCGTGCCAATTTCTCGGCTGCGGAGCCAGAAGGCCCCGGATAACGAATTTCTTGGTAGGTGGCGTGATAAATGTCGCTCAAAATCTCTGCGATCCGAAGGGCTGCTTTCCCGTGCTCCCGCAAGAGCTTCAGAAATACATCTTTTGGGATGAAATTGGCTTGGATCGGTTCAAGCGCCTCGGCCGTCACCTCGTACGTTTTTCCCGATATGGTACCGGGCAGGCCGACTACCTCTCGGATCGGCAATGCGCAGGATCAACGCCTTTCCGTCCGCAGAGTTTGCGGAGAGCTTCACGCGTCCGTTGCAGATGACAAATGCCCCACGCGGCTCCTGGCCTTCGACGAACAGGACCGCACCCTTGGGATATGTTGCGGAGGACGAAATTGTGTCGCGACCGTCAAGCGCTCGCGTGGAAGGAAGACGCTGTTGCGTATATGGAGGTGCAAGATGCAGAAAGGTGAGCGCGATCTTCTGAAGGTCTTGAAGGCAGAACGTGAGGTCGTGAACTAGATGAAAACGTCAGTGATAAAATGGCGGGGACGACGAGACTCGAACTCGCGACCTCTGCCGTGACAGGGCAGCGTTCTAACCAACTGAACTACGTCCCCGCAAGCTAAACGGAATGAAGCGGACACTGGTGGGCGATGTGCGATTTGAACGCACGACCTTCCCGGTGTAAGCGGGATGCTCTAACCTCTGAGCTAACCGCCCGATGGATATTTTCGCCCATCCCGCTAGATTTGTCACGCTCTCAATCACTTACCTCGCCTCGAAGTGAGTCCGTTCCGTGTCAGTGAGTCCAATTAGAGGCTGCCCGTTCGACCTGTTCGCGCGCAAACGAGTCGCCAAAGTGGGTATAACGACCGGTCATTGCCAGAGACGAATGGCCGACTTGGGCCTTTACAAACTCAGCCGGGACGTTCATCGCCTGTAAGTGAGAGACGCGCCCGTGTCTGAATGAGTGCAGGCCGCCACGTGCGATCCCCAATCGCTTGCAAATTGGATGGAGCACTTGACGCACCACGTTATGCGCGCTAAGTGGTGTTCCGTTTCGAGTTTGGAAAACCCGTCCCGTTTGTCTGTCGCCCAAGTACTCGGTCAGCATCTTGATCGTTCCCGAATCAATCCAGACATCCCGATAGCTACGGGGAGTTTTGGGCGTCACTTCGATGTCCCGATAGAGGGAGCGGCGAACGTGAACGATCCCGCGCGACAAGTCGATGTCCTCGACGTGAAGCGCGAGAAGTTCACCGGCTCGGAGTCCACTCGCCCATACAAGATGAAAGAGTACCTTGTACTGACCGGTTGATGAAGCAACGATGCGCTCGGCTTCTGCGGGCGTAAACCAGCGTGGCTCTTTGAGAGGAACGACAGGCAGAGACGGATACCATCTCCGAAGCTGTTCGTCGTTCTGTTGAGCGTGCCAGTTTACAATGGCGCGGAACACTTTCCAAAGATTGTGGATCGTCTTGGGTTCGAGTCCCTTCGCACTGAGGGACGCGACCCAATCATTGACCGCGCCCGTCCGAATGTCCGCCACAGCCGTGCGGCCAAAGAACGGGGTTAGGTGAGTTTTGATTTGACGCGGAGCCATATAGCGCGTTGATGGCTTCAAAAGTGGGAGTTTCTTAGCTTCCCATTCCGAAGCGACTTGCGTGAACGTAATGGCAGGCTTCGTGGCACGCTCGAAGTGTTCGGGCGTGTTCACTCCATCCTGTGCAAGTTTCAGCATCAGCTTGTTTCGGGCTTGGCTCCGTGTAAGTTCCGCCTTGAGTCCCAACACAATCGCCTTGCGTGTTCGTCCGTCTGGTGTGTCCTCATAATAGCGGCCAACCCATCGACCGAATCGCAAGGTTACGCTTCCTGCTTGTCCTGACCGTCTCGACATTTTGCGTCCTCTTTTTTGTCGAAACGGCTTCCCGCACAGAATTGTATCCCCGGTGTCAACAAACAGAGAGAGTGGTCGTAAACCGAATGGAGACTGCGGGGATTCTACAGAGGGGGCTACACATAGGGGTATGGGCATCTGAACGCTCCTACCCCCTAAGGCAGTAGCTTGGACGAGTCTCAACTATAGCAGACGATGGGGCCGAAGAATAGCCATAGATTTCTGTGTATGAGGCGAGGCGGCACCCACGTCCCCACAGTGGGGGTCAGTCCTTGCTAGTTACGCGGCTTTTACAGAAGCGTGTTTGCAGCAGCGGCGATTGTTTTGCTGCTGGCTTCGTGTCGCCCACCGGACATTCCCCGGCTCATACAACTCTTCGTGAACTTGCCCCCCACTAGGGGACGTGCCACGGCGCGTATCGGACGATTCGAGACGGTTCTGGGGCTGTCGTTCGGTTATTTTGCAAGCGATCATTTCAATTATTCTTCGTCGTCGAACAGGAGCGGAGTCCCGTAACGAGGGCGGGGCCGGGGGCGGTACGGCGGCCTCATCAATTCAAGTTCGGAGTCCCTAAACGAAACTAGCTAGACTTGTGCGGCGGGGCGCGGGGCGCGCACGGAAGCTATTCGAATAGTGGTCTGCCTTGGTGTGCGCGAGTCGATGAGGTCGTCCTTGCGTGTCCGGCGCGCGAGAATGGCGGCCCACGAAGGTTGGTAGGCCATCAGGGTCGGGGGGAAAAATGTGGAACATGTATTTGCCCGACCGCAGACCCGTCACGGGGCGACCACACGCCGGGTATCACGTCGTCTTTAGGGGTGTCACGTTTGTGAAGGATGTCACGCCCACGTCCAGCTTTACGTTACAAAGCACTGTACCTTCAACACGAATCAAGGCAACAGGATCGAAGCAATGAATGGCGGACGGCCCGGCGAAGCCACGTCCCTATAGAGGGGGTCGGGATTCGCGTAAATCGACGGTCGCCGCAAATCCGATACAAATCACGCGCATTTTGCTATGAATTTGCGGACGATCTCGCACGCTTCTCACCTGTTCATAGCTCGCCCGTCCGATTAGGCTTTCAACAAACAACTGTTTATTGTGCGGTCTGAGTGCTTGGAATCGGGTACGCGGAATCAATCACTTACACTGCGGCTTGTTGCTAGGTTTTTTGAAAGACGATTCGCGCGCCTAAGCAATTCGGACGCCATCCGTGCAAGATTATTTTCAACCAGCAAGATGTTTTCGATTGACAGGTGTGTATGTACAGGTGTAGAAACGTGCGCATGAAGTCAAAGATGCAACGATACAACCTGAGATTGCCAGCGGAATTGATTCGCAAACTGGAAGCACGCAAGGCGAAAATCGGCATTCCAGTTTCGGAACAGATGCGCCGGGCAATCGAAGCGTATTTGAAACAGGCAGAATAGAAACAAACGGCCCGACTAACCGCGCTAACGGCTAGCCGAGCCTAACTCGAATCGAAAGTGAGGCTTTCAATGCGAGCTACAGGGATTCTATCGCAACACCCGCAGTCTATCGAAGAAACCCAGCTACAGACTTGGTTTGAACGCGACCGGGCTTGGGTTTCGCTACAAACCCTTGACGGCGAAACAATCCTCGAATGGTGGGACGAAGCAGTCCCAGAAGCGATTGAGGATGGCTTTCTCAACCCGCGTCACTACCACGAATCTGCATTTGAATATGCGCAATCACTCCGGTTTGTCGGGGGTGCGCTGTGAGCCGACAAGATTATATCCGCATTGCAGAAGCACTCCGCTACGGCTTGGGTTCGCTGCAAGCCGACGGTTTCACGCGGCCAGAAGCAGTCAAAGCGCAAGAACACTTTGCAGCGCATATCGCGGAAGCACTCGCAGCCGACAACCCGCGATTCAGCCGGGAGCATTTTCTAGCAGTTGTGCGCGGCGAACGCGACCTTAACGCGCGCCCGTCGCGCAACGGAAAGGCAGGTGCATGATGTCAACTCCTACCTTTGCGTTTCCGCAATCGCTCGCAGAAAAATATCGTCCGCGTAAGGTAGCTGATTTTATCGGGCTAGAAAAGCAACGCAAAATTCTCTCTAAATTGACCGCGAATCCGTTCGCGTCCGCATGGCTTTTCGTAGGCGCATCGGGCACGGGCAAGACAAGTCTTGCTCTGGCAATCGCCGGAGAACTAGGCGCAGAAGTCCATCACGTAGGCTCGCAGCAATGCAACTTTGCAACACTCGAAACGGTAGTGCGGCAGTGTAACTTTGTGCCTCTGTCCGGCGGATTCCATATCGTGATCTGTGATGAGGCAGACGCGATGTCCGATGCGGCGCAGAAGTATCTGCTATCGAAACTGGATTCGAGCGAACCTGTCCCAAACACAATCTGGATTTTTACCTGTAACGCAACGGACAGACTCGAAGCTCGTTTCCTCAGCCGATGCCGCGTGCTCGAATTTAGTTCCTACGGTCTGAACGGCAATCTTGTTGCGTTGCTTCGGCGAGTCTGGCAAGCCGAATCAAACGGCGCGTCAGAGCCAAACCTAGAGCGTCTATCCCGCGAAGCCCATAACAACGTGCGCGAATCTTTGATGCGCCTCGAATTGGAGTTAATGAGCGCGGAACCTGTCGAGGTGCGCGAATGAAAATCGCCAGCCTCGATAAGAGCATAGCCCTCAGTATCAGCACTCCGGGACTCGGAATGACACTAACTCTATCAGGCCACGCTTGGCTTTTTGACCGCGATGGCCGGATCGTCGGTTCGATCACGCCGGTTGAACCAAGCCGCCATCTGGCCGTAAGGGAGATCGAACGCTGTCCGGCGTGCCGACCGTTTATCGAATTGCACTTTAGCGGAGGGAACGGACAATGAAAGCAGCCATTTATGGGCGAGTGAGCACGAACGTATACGAGTGCTCGAAGTGTGGGCACAACTGGACACGCACTGTGAGCGCCGAGCTAGTGCTTTGCCCGAAGTGTGGCGTGTCGTGCCGAGATAAACGGCAAGACGTTGGAATGCAGACCCGCGAGCTACGCGAATACTGCGAACGGCGCGGCTTCGAGATCGCCGGAGAATATCTGGACGAGGGAATCAGCGGCGCTAAGGATTCCCGGCCAGAATTGAACCGACTCATAACAGACGCGCACCGTCGCAAGTTCGATGCGGTTGTGTGCTGGAAGTTTGACCGTTTCGCGCGTTCCGTGTCTCACTTACTGCGGGCGCTCGAAACCTTTAACTCGCTCGGAATTGCGTTCGTGTCCCTCTCTGAGCAGATAGACACGACGACGCCAGCGGGCCGGATGATTTTTACGGTGCTCGGAGCCGTCGCCGAATTGGAACGCAGTCTGATTGCCGAAAGGGTGCGGGCCGGATTGCGGAATGCCAGAGCCAAAGGCAAGCGGTTGGGCAGGCCGCGAATCGGCGTGGATGCCTCTAAGATTGCCCGTCTACGCGCCGAGGGTGCGTCGTGGCCCACGATTGCGCGTGAGATGGGCGTCAGCGTCGGAACGGTTTATCAGGCCGCTCGCTGCCTTTCATAACCCCGCTTCATCTTTCAGGATGCCGCCGACACCACTCTGCCCGGCCCGCCTTTTCTAGCTGGAATCGCGGGAACATCTAACACGAGCCAGTGTAAAGCATTCGTCTTTTGTTCGCCACGATTGAGCCTTGACACAGAGGTAGCACCATGCTACCTTTAGCCCGTGCCCAGCCCCACGTACGATCTGGCTGTGATTCAGGCCCTAATTTCAAAGGATCAGTATCACATAACGGCCTATGCTTTGGATGGAGCGTTCGCGCTGGGATTTGATGATGCGGATATTTGCGATTGTGTGAACCAGCTAAATGCAACCCATTTCTATAAGACAATGGCCGCCGAGAAGAAGCCGGGACTCATGCAAGATGTGTATCGCATCACCTATGAGCAGACGCCGGTTTATTTGAAGCTGCAAATCACTGACAGGGCGGTGGTGATCTCGTTCAAGGCAGACGAGTCCGCGCAGAGTTGAGTGAGTGAGTCTGACAGAGTTGAGGGGAACGAACATGACGAAAGTAATGTGCTCCGTTTGCGGGGCTGGGAAAGCCAAGCTAGTTAAGCGTTCTTACAGGGCAACGTACAACGGCGAAGCTGTTGAGGTTCCGAGCATTGAGATGTTCCGTTGCGAAGATTGCGGAGAAGAATTCTTCAATCCTGAACAGGCCCGGAACCTGTCCGTCGCTGTCAAGAACGCGGTGCGAAAACAGTTGGGGCTGCTTCCGCCTGAGAAAATCGTCGCCATTCGAGAGAAGCTGGGTCTGACTCAGCAAGAGCTTGAAGAACTTCTTGGACAAGGCCCCAAAGTGGTCACGCGATGGGAGAACGGGCGAGTGATACAGCATCCAAGCGCAGATATGATTCTCCGAATGCTCGACCGAGAACCTGCGACGTTGGAGACGTTAAGAGATGCCGCAAAACAGCGCGCACGGGCGCAACGCAAGCACGAACTCGTTAGCGCGTAGGCATCCTCCCCGATATAGCTGGCCCGCGTGAGTTTAGAAATTCCGATCCGATACCTCGGCGGCCCGTGCCCATCTTGCTCCATATTCCCGTTCGTAAGGCAAGAGCCGCTACTAAGCCCATTCTGCATCCGTGAAAAACCCGCACCGCGAGAGTCCGCTGTGATTCGGCTCCCCAATTTGCGTGTGTGAAAACAAAACCCCGACTATGTCCCACCAACGTCACGTCGCCCCGTCGCTGAAAATGAGACGCCTCGGCTCGTATCTCGTTGTTATTGAGCTAGTTGAGGGAGGAGAAGCAAGACGGTGGCGGTCATTGGGGATTTGTTGGCCGGGGTGGGAATTCGTCAAAAGGTAGTCCTTTCGGTAGGCCTATCGCGGGACTTCATTTGGGCAGCGCGGCAACGATTCGGAGATTCGAGTGGGAGTCAGAACCGTCCGGCGAGTGTGCCCAATTTTGTGACCAGCCAGCCGCGTCATAGCGTTCAACACCGCATCCTCGGACGGATGCACATAGCGAGCCGAGATGTTGATTGAAGAGTGCCCAGCGATCCGGGCCAGCGTCCAAACGTCGCAGCCGGACTGCCCCAGCCTCGTTAGGAATGTGTGCCGCAGCGAATAGAGCACGAATGGGCGCACCGGCCTCTCGTTTCGTCTACCGGCTTCCTCAGCGATGGCGGCGAACGCTTTAGCGTGCTGTTTTCGCAAGCTGGACGGTTCCACGTGGCCGCTGCGCGTCTCAGCGGGCCAAGCCCACCCCTCCTCCGGCTTCCCAGCAGCTTGCCAACGTGATTCAAGTACAGCCCGGACGCGAGGCGTCATGGGAATTACACGTCGGGCCGCAGCCGTCTTGCCTCGCGTTACCAGCAAAGCCCCATGCCGTCCGTTCACCCACGTTGCATCTTCCCAGCGAAGCCGGAAACACTCTTCGGGCCGCAGTCCGGTATCGGCCAGCACGGTCGCAATCGAGGCCAACGGTTCGGGCGCAGCGGCAAGATAGCGCGCTTCCTCTTCCGGTGTGATGACGCGCTCGCGGCGGCGCTCGCCGGGCAGCGTCTTAACCTTCGAGGCTGACTCCATCACGCTCCATTCGACGGCCAGATTGAGAATGCGCCGCAACACTCGCAGCGAATTATTGGCTGTCGCAACCTGCATCCCTTCGCGCAAACGATGCGAAGCAAACTCCGAGGCCAGTTCGCTCGTGATCTCGTCGAGGCGCGCCCCGGCAAGCGGCTTATAAGCTGTCAAAGCGCGAATCCCGGTGCGATACCACGTCCAATTCTTCCGGCATGACTTCTCGAACGTCGCACGCGCCCACGGCTCTATGCGCCCGCTGCAAAACTCGGCCAGTGTCGGCGCGACTTTCTTCTCGCGTATGCCAACTTCACCTTTGGCGAGAGAGGTGCGATGAGCCGATTCCATGTTGCGGGCCACTTTGTCGTTGCCCTGCCTGGTGGATTCGCGCACAAGTCGGCCTTGCCACATGAATTTGTACCAGTAGAACTTGCCGCGTTTGAAAATCATTGCCGTGGCCTCCGTTTCGCTGATTGCTTTGCGCGCTGTTTTCTCTGTTGCTTGCCGCGCTGATCCCACCAATTCCGTTTGTATTCTCTCTGAGCAGGCCGTGTGCAAGCCGTAGAACAAAACTTACGGCGTGGGTCTTCGGTTATGAAATAGGGACTGATACAATCAGGGTTGGCGCAAACGCGTGCTTTCCGCGACTGCTTAAGGAGTTCATAAACAGCGGCCTCAAACTCGGTTTCAGGCCCGTAGCGGAAACTGGAACGCCGCCAGTCGGGGATGGTGATGAAGAAGCAATCATAGGATGGAAACTCGGCGTCCGGTTGAGAGTTCGGGCTTAAGAGCCTCCCTAGCATCTTCTCGTTTCCCCTCCAGGCTTCACGAACCATATCGCGTAATTTCCGAAACCTCTCGTGCAAATCGGATTTTGGGCTGTTCGACGGATCAAGGCCCAATTGCAGCGAGTCGCTGTCGAGAAAATCGGGCCTCCGATTAAGAAAGTAGCCGATCTGCCCAGGCTCATCGCCGGTGTTAGCGAAATCCTGCAACTTTTCCAGGAGTATCTTGGGTGCTAGAGTTTTGGTGCTCTCGTTTCTGCTAGAGTATCGCTGGTTATTGACAGTCCGCATCGCCATGTGCAGAATCATATCTGATGTTGATGGTCATAATCAACATCGATCTTGTGGTGAAGGGGAGACAATGACGAAGAAAGCCAGAACCATTTTTACCGTCAGGCAAGCCGCCCAGTCGCTCGGAGTTGGAATCCGGCAGGTCCTCACTTTGCTCTATGAGGGCAAGCTGCCCGGCTCTTACAAGCTGGGCTTGCAATGGCAGATTCCCGAAGGGGCGATAGAAGCACGCCGGACGGCGATGAAGCAATGAACACCGAAGCCGAGCTTCTGACCATCCCCGAAGCGGCGGGATTGTTAAGAATCAAGCCGAGCACAGTACGTGCGTGGGTGCTTCGCCGCAAGATTCCTTTTTGCAAGATCGGCAGGCTCGTCCATATCCGGCGCTGTGATGTCGAGGCGCTGCTCGCGGACAGTCTTGTTCCGGTTGGAGCGGGAGACAGGCCATGAGTATTTATACCCCGAATCTCACACAGATGTTTGTGGCGGGCCGGAGTACGGAGCCAGTATCAGTCAAAATCCAGGCTCTGACCTACCCGATGTCAACCTGGTCACAGACGGACTCCCAAACCGTAGGCCGCAGGCGTCTGTGTAAAGTTCGGGGCAGGATTTCACAGGGAGATTCTAACTAACCAATGGTCATCGAGACAAAACCGCGTTCCACTGGCTTGCTTACTGCGGAGGAGTGGATCGAATTGCCGGACGAGCCAGCGGTCGGAATCGTTTTTGGCAGCCCCGATGAGGCAATAATCGAAGCAGGCAGTAAGAACATCATCGAGGGCGGCCCCAAGAATTTTAAGACCACGTTGGCTCTCTCCCTTCTGTTACCAGCATCGAAAGGAAAGACAGCCTTCCCGCAAATGCCCCTTACGTCGGTTGCACCGCGCCGTGTGTTGTATCTGCATGGCGAACTGGGCAAACGGCAAATTAAGAAACGAACAATTGCAGCGGCAAAAGGCTTAGAGCGCCCGCTAGATAATTTTCTCCAAGTCCGCGATCTTGACACTCACCTGATCCGTCCTGATGGACAGCGAATTATAGAGCAATACGTGAAGGACGCCAGACCGTCTGATGTGGTGTTCGACCCTTGGCAATCATTTATCGCGGGCCATGACGAAAATAGCTTCTTGGAGATGTCGAAAGCCATGCACTTCATAGATTCACTCATTGTTCGTTACGACTTGACTGTCTGGATTGTGACGCACACCGGCAAGGATTCAACCAAGGGAACGCGAGGCCATTCCAGCATCGCCGGTTGGAGAGATGGATTGATTAAAACATCCCGGAAGAACCACGTGCTGACAGTGACAGTCGAACCGCGCTGGGCCTCTCCGTTAGAGCCGTTCGACCTGCGATTCGACGATGGCCAAGTGATTCCGTGCGGCGGGCACAAATGGAGTCCACAGGCGATCAAAGTCAGGAAAATCGTGCAGGAACACGGTGGCGCGGTGAGCCGCCCGATATTGGGCACGATCCTCAGCCTCGAACCCGCCGCTCTGCGCAAGGTTCTGCATCGATTGTCGGGAGAAGGCGCAATAACCTACGACGATTCCGAAGTGAGAGCCACCGCTCGTCACCTCTCAAAGACCTTCTAGGGGTTCGTTCGTGACCGTTCACATTAGTCTGAGGCGTCCCGCGCATGTCGCCCCTATAAAGGGGGGCGGACATTGCGACGTGGGATGCAATATCCGCTCAAAAACGGATTGCGACGCTACAGTTCTTTTGAATTCAATCGATTAGCCCCAACGTCGCAGCGTCATATACCGTCACATTTTCGTGATGCGACGGAGGCGTCGTCGAGCGTCGCACTTCATTGTTGCGACGACAACTCGGTTCGCGAAGTTCGCCCAGGAATGACAAACGGAATCGGATATGAAGAGACGCCCACAGAAAGAACTATTGACGCGGAGTCAGTTGCTTCTTCGCGCCGAACGCAGAAAGCGAGCTAGGCTCAGTCCGCGCGGGCCGAGGGGTTGACACAGGTAAAGGTCTATCTCTTAGCCTCGTCTCGCAATCGTAGGCCACATCCGATCAATCCTGCGCAAGATTTTCTCCGCGTCAGAGATCGCGTCCGCAATGCACGATTCTATTGCCGGAGAAGGCTTTCGGTCGAGTTGAGCAAGCCTTCGCGCTGCAAGAATACTCGCTGCAATCAACAGCACTCGTTTACGTCCCTCGTCCACGGCGGGATTCTAGCACTCTTCGCCTTATCTTCGCCACAGCGATGGGAGCTTGTGACGGGGACGCCGAATGCCTGGCGAAGACTATCGGAAAAAGATTCAAGCGAGGCTCACGACGTTTACGGTTTCGGCCATAGCGTCGGCGCTCGGAATCTCGAAGCCTTACGCCACGGATATCCGCGCGGGGAAGCGGGTGCCGCATCCGAGGCATTGGCTAACACTGGCAGGCCTCGCGACCAACACATAGCGATGTATCGAGAGGGAAAGTAAGTAAATGGTTGGGACGAAGGAATTTGAACCTTCGACCTCCTGGTTCCCGAATTTAGCGTGGCCACCCGCCGGGATTCCCACTTTCCCACAGCTCCGACGACGACGGTTCATCAACTGCCGTCGAAGTTAAGCGGGCAAACGTCGTATGATCACCCGTGCGACTTTTGGGGGGCAGGTCACGTCACCCCGCCGAAAAGCTAGACCAAATGCTGAAGAACTGGCCGCACGGAGCGGCTAGCGGTGTCACTCGGCACGGAGAGTGAGGGCGGTGTCCCGCCAAACGCGCACTAGGAACTGCACCTCAAGAAATCCGGAGGCGCCCGCACCCACCGACCATCGTTGATCTATTGGCCTTGCGCAGGTCTTGACGAATTTGTTTGGCTGCCGTTGCGGATGCGAGAGACAATGTCCCAGACTTGGTTTAGGTCGTCTTCCTCGCCTGTAATCAAAATCTCTAATGAGCCAGTTGACCTACAGTCCCATGAAACGCCGGCGGGAATCTTCTTTGCTTCTCCGGCGGGGAGAGCGTTGCCACCAACGCAAACCAATATCTCGCTGTCGAGGTTGATCTGGCGCTGCGCAACTGTGTACGCGCCCCTTTTCCTGAACGTAGAGGTAACGAAAGATTCCCAATAATTGATGTCTTTTAGCGGTGGCTCTTCCAGTAGTGAAATGGTTGCTGGGAGGTGGAGGCCGTTACTTGGCTTTCCCTTGGCATGATCCAGCCTAATTAGGATCTGGTCGCCAGTGCCGTAGTCGTTGACATACCAGTTGGCCGGAACTGGAATGAGATAATCGCCAAACCTCAATACGCCGCCGTGCCGCACGTGCCAAACCCATGCAGTAATACGAAGACGTTCCCTATAGCCCGCCCACCCGACGAGCACGATCGCAACAACGAGAAGAATTTTCGTCAGCTTACGTTTCAACATTGCGCCCTCCGGGATGAGTCGATTTGACGTCTTATCGTTTCTACTGAGACGGATTAAGTGCGTTGGCCGCTTCCCCGAGGAGTCTGTCAATCTCTTTGTTGTTGGCGTCTCTCATTTTGCCAGCGTTGTTAAAAATTTCGTCATACCCCGCACCCAAAACCGTTCCTCCCGGTAGTTCGCCTCCAACTTTGGCTGCTGCCCGCTGTGCGTCAAGATAAATGTTCTGGTCTTCCAGGCGGGAAATTTCGGCGTATGTTGTGAAAACTGGGTTATTATAGTTGCCGATGGGATCGAAGACGACTTTGTTAACCGTGTCGTAAATCGCCCTGTCTGCCTTCTGTTCGTTTCTAAGCGTTTCCACTTCCTGCCATCTGTCCGCCCACTTTGTGAAGAACTGGTACCATTTGTAAGTTTTGTGTGCACGTCTAATCGAAAGTGATTGCTCTCGCTCCCTCTCCATTTGCCCGTTCGCGTTGGCGGCGTCGCTTTGTTGCGCGGCTTCGGCTTGCTGGGAATCGGACAGGGGCGTGTTCGTTCCGTTCTTGTTCGGGGGCACGTAAGAGTATCCGTCGCCGACCATATCGAGGGAGTTCCCAGTGCATACATCCACCCAGCACATCGCCGTATTTGCCGACAAATGCCCGTCGAGGTCGGCAAACGTCTCCGGGTTGTCGCTAACCATCGCGTAGAGGTTCAGCGTCTGCGGATTGGTCAGATTGGCGTACGGCACCGGCGCAGGCACGGCGCTCCAGTCCGCTGAGAGCCACCGCCCCAGCCGCGACGTGTAGTAGCGCGCGCCAAAGTCATCGTTGCCCGTCTCCGTGTCCCGTTCTTTGCCCTCGAATTTGTAATTCTGCGTACACGTGCTGGTGATGTCCCGCTCGCCTCCAAACGGGTAGAAGTCCGCGTCGTAGCACACCGAAGTCTGCCCCGCCTGCACCATGGTCCGCGCGCTCCCCAGCATGTCCTCTTCGTAATAATAAATCGTCCCGCTCGAAACGTTGCGCATCGCTACGCGCTTCCCGCCAAAAAACACATACTCGTTGGTGATGTTCCCCTCAGGTCTGATTCATCGAGGATTTCCGTCCCTGCCCCGTACCAATAAGCCTTCCCGCTCGACTTTTCGATGCGGTTGCCATCGCCGTCGTATGTGTAATTCACGCCGCCGACTTGATCTCGCTCTCCGCGTTGTAGCCGTAGGTGTTCGCCCCGTCGACCACCATGTTACCTGCAGCATCGTAAGAGTAGCCCTTATGCGAAAGCTGATTGCCCTTCGGACACGGATAGAGGTTTAACTCCGTCCCGTTTTGAACACGCAGGCCTCCAAAAGGAGGTTGAGACCGGATTTCGCCGCTGCGTCCAGGAGAAGCTGGTTAACGAACTTTGCCTCGGTGCGGTGAAACATTACACGAAGATATGAGCTGCAGATTTGTCTAGCAGCAACGAAACGCATCGCAGAGGGAACGTACCGAGCTAATTCCTCGAATTCGTTCCGTGCGACAGCAGCCACGATATCTTGGGGCTCCAGAGGTACACCATTCTGTTTCCAAAAATAGAATCGAAGCTCCTTGATCAGCCAAAATGTTTTGAATGCCGTAACAATCTCGTCCTGTCCTATTAGCCGATAGGCAAGATGCGCTTGGTCCTCGTAGGCCGGAGCTTTCCATTGCAGTTTGTAGTCCCTACGCCGTTCATCAAACCACCATGCCTTGTAGGACTGAAATTCCATCCATAGGCTCGGGTTGTCGACGTACAGGCGTCCTAGAAGGTCAGCGTAAACCTCCAAGCTCTTTTCGAGCGTCTCGGCGAAGCATCCCAAGTGCAAGATTTCGTGTTCGCCTGCGCTCTCAAACCAATAGGCGTTGCGTCCAGATGGTGTATGTTTGATCTTCATCGGGTGTACGCGCTAATTCAGGACCTTGCCTAGCCACGATGGGACCGGAACGTGGACCGCCGCACCAGCGCCGGAAGCTCCTCCTCCGCGACCTATTCCGACATGCCAGTCGGATCCCTCCCGCCCTAGGTGAATGATATTTCCCTTGTTATTTACGATTCCGAGATGTTGAACTTCGCCTTCTCGGGGTCCGCTCGCAACCCTGTTGACAACGCCCCGTAGGCCATTCGCTTCCTCCGAGACCTGCCCTGCGCCCCTAGCGCCCACTGCTGTCGCGATGACGGTACCCGCAATTTCTCCTATGGCCGTAGGGTCACCGCTCGCCGCAGCTTTCACAGTAGCCGCGGCACCTTTGGCAACATTTTCCGCCGTGTCCACAGGATGGGCTAAAGCACTTCCGACTCCTTCGGCGGTGGCTATAGGATGTTCAAGGGCGTGCGCAAGTGGTACAACCGTCGTATCGGCAACTCCCTTGACCTCTGCTAGCAAGAAATTGCTAGAGGCCTTAACTTGCCACGAAAGCGACCACTGCGTCTCTTGGGTCGTGGAGTTCGGCGTGCCGGTACCGTTGTTGGCGTGCGAATCGGGGTCGTTCCCGCCTGTGTGAGGAACGTTGCTGTTGGCTACTGTCGAACATCCATTCCGGTCGCTGGAGCCGACGGTCCCGCATGTGTGCCCATCTAGATCGGCAAAAGTCTCCGGGTTGTCGCTGACCATCGCGTACAGATTCAGCGTCTGTGGATTCGACAGGTTCGCATACGGCACAGGAGCAGGCACCGCACTCCAGTCCGCTGAGAGCCACCGCCCCAGCCGCGACGTGTAGTAGCGCGCGCCAAAATCATCGTTGCCCGTTTCCGTGTCCCGTTCTTTGCCCTCGAATTTGTAATTCTGCGTACACGTGCTGGTGATGTCCCGCTCGCCTCCAAACGGGTAGAAGTCCGCGTCGTAGCACACCGAAGTCTGCCCCGCCTGTACCATCGTCCGCGAACTCCCCAGCATGTCCTCTTCATAATAATAAATATTCCCGCTGGACACGTTGCGCATCGCCACGCGCTTCCCGCCAAAGAACACATATTCGTTGGTGAAATTTCCGCTGGTGTCCGACTCGTCCAGTATCTCCGTCCCCGCGCCGTACCAGTAAATCTTCCCGCTCGATTTCTCGACGCGATTGCCGTCGCCGTCGTAGGTGTAAGTCACGCCCGCCGCCGACTTGATCTCGCTCTCGGCGTTATAGCCGTACGTGTTCGCTCCGTCAGTCAGCATGTTGCCTGCCGCATCGTACGAGAAGCCCGTATACGAAAGCTGATTGCTCGTTGTCGCTGACACGCTCAGATTTTCCTCGGTGCATCCCGTGTACCCCGAAAGCGCCGCGATGGTCGTCAGGTTGGCCCATTCGTCCAGCGTGTACGTCTCGCCCCAGCAGTTCGAGCCGCTCGTCGAGCTTGTCTTGGCGGTCACGATGCGATTCACCTGGTCGTAGGTGAAACTCTGCGTTCGCGTCGTGTCTCGGTTATTGGTGATGCCGATGGCGTTGCCATTATCGCCCGCACCCAAATTGAAATTGTATTTCAGGTCGAGGATGTTTCCGGGACCTGGGTCCGTCGCCGTGCATGTCGTGGTCGTGGCCAGCGCGGTCCCGGTCGTGCTGTACATCCAGCAAGGCTGCAGACGATCATTGTAGATGTGTGTTTCAACTAAGTTCGTGCCATTCTGCATCTGCGTAAGGTCGCCTGCTGCGTTGTAACAAACGCCGCTGCTGGAAAGGCCGTTCGCGCACGTCCCAATTGCGTAGTTAATGCTGTTCGTTGTGTCTTGCGCTTCGCTCGGGCGGCCAGCCGAGTCATAGGTGTACGTGATTACACGCCCGCTGGGGTAGGTCAAAGAAGTCATGTCGCCCGCTAGGTCGTAGACGTAAGACGTGCTTTTAGTAATGCTGCTCGTTGTGCGCTGTTCCGCGGCTTCCCGTCCCATTTTCTCATACGCGAACTCTTCGGTTCCCCCCGCATCGGTTATGGTAGTGCGGTGCCCGATGTTGTAGCACGCGGGCTGGCCAAGGCAAGCGGACTGGTCGTAGGTGTAAGCTACCGATGGATCGCCGTTCGAATAGGTCATCCCGGTCACGCGATTTAGCGCGTCATACGAATAGGTCGTCGTGATGCTGCGTCCGTCCGTTTTCGAGGAGACGTTGCTGTCCAAGTCGTAGGCGTACGACACCGTACCAGGCTCCGGGTTTGTGGAGCTGGTCAGCCTTTTCAACGAATCGTAGCTGAAACTGCGCGAACGCGAGCCACCTTGCGCGGTGCTGGTCATGTCATCTAGAGTGTCATATGCGTACGACGTCACCCAGATCGGATCGCCCGATGCCGGACAAGCTCCCACCGTTGCCGTCGTGGAATTTGGTTCATCAACCTCAACGAGCCTTCCCAAACCGTCGGTTTTGCTGCGCCGCCAGTGAGACGCTTCGTCGGTCACCAAGGTGTCGCTTCCGCAGTAGCTCGTTGCGACAGTTGAACCGTCTGGCTTGACCACGGAAGTCGTGCGATTCAATGAATCATAGTTGTAGGTCGTATAGCCATACGTCGGATCGCTCATGCTGCGATACGGATTCGTGACGGTATACTTCCGGCCCAAGCCATCGTAGCCGGTTACCGTCAAGTCCGCGCCTTGTGGGTCGGTAAGTTCTGTCTCGATGGGAAGCCCGATTCCGTCAGTTATATCCACGCTGGTAATGAATCGCGTGCCATCCAACTTTTTCTGCTCGGTGACGCTCGGCGTAGAAGCGCCGGGCGTATACGGAGTGTCGTTGTACGAAACAAGCGTCTCGCCCCCGTCCGGGTAAGCAGCTTCCGTGAGTCTGTCGAGGCTATCCGCGTAGGTATAAAGAGTCGTTTGACTATTCTCGTCCGTGCTCCCTCTTAATAATCCTGCGGTGTAGTCGTAGCAATAGCTCTCGATGTGATTCACGCTGTTCGTCTGCGGATAGGTGACCTGGGTCAAGTAAGCATTCGTCGCCCCCGACGGCGGCGCGTTGCCGCCGCACGAGGTGTAACTGTCCGTGTAGGAATATGTGGTGACATTGCTCTTCGGATCAGTCATCTGGTAAATCTGGCCCGTGTCGAAATAACTGTAGGTGGTAGTTGGATTGCCCCCAGTACAAGTGCCGTTGAAGCACTGCTTCGTTACCGTCGTCAGGTTTCCTCGCGCAGACCCTCCCGGCGCTGTCGTGTGCTGGACGACAGACGTTGTTTGCAGGCCAGTCTGGTCGTAGGACGAATCCGTTTCCGCGACTCGCGTTCCTGACCCATTGTAGGTAATCACGCTAGACGGCAAATCCACGATGTGTGCGCCCGTGAAGCTCGCGTAGTTAGTGACCGTATTGCGCAGCAGCGCACCCGGTGCGCCGGAGCCATAATCGTATTCCTCGCGCTCGGTCTGTTCCTCGTTTGTGTTGTAGGCGTAAGTGATCTCGGACACTTGTCCGCTATCGTTAAGCGTAGTCTCTTCGCTGCACAGCTCGCGGGGATCGTTATTGCACCAAGTCTTTGCGACCGTCTTGAGCAGGCTACCGTTTGTGCCGTAGTATTGGATCGTCTGCTCAACCGGAATCTGCTGTGTGTAGCGGCCAACACAGCCGGTATTATTTTGGCTAGGGCTAAGGTCCGGTTGGCAAGGGCTGATGACCGGCGAATACGTATACACCGTATTGAAGTTCGTGCTACGGACAAGGTCGTAGGTTGTGACGGTGGTTGTTTTGCTCGTGTACTGGTCGCTACCACTCGTCCAAGTCGTGCTGTAAGAAAAGTGTTGATGAAGAACTTCCGTTGTCCCGTCAAAACTTACATAACGATCCGTGACGGCCGGGAAGTCGTACCGGCAATCGAAGAAGCCTGTTGATCCCTGCGGCCATTCCCCCGCTTCCGCCTGCGAGTTCAGGCCCCAGACGTACCGGACATAGCCACCCGATGGATAGATGACCTTGCTAATCATTCCGTAGGTGGGATCGTAAGCGAAAGTATACTTCTGGCTATTCGGAAGGACAATCTGTGAGACGGCGCTGGCGCTGCCGCTTAGGGACGTGAGGCAGCTCCCGCTGCCGGGAAGATCAAACACACTAATATTGAAGCTCGCAGACGCTGTTGTCCAAGATACTTTATATGCTGGTGAGGTGAGCCCGGCGACGGTGATGTTGTCTGGATTTGACCCGAACGTCGGCACGCTTACGGCGGTCCGACCTGTAGTATCGGTAATCGTAGCTGAGCTTGACGTGCTGGAAATCGAGATAGCGTTGCCATTGCGGTCAGTAATGCTTGTCGGGACGTTTCCAGAGAATGAGTACACCGTCCCGTTCCCGTCCGTAACAGTCACAGGGTTTCTGTAGGCCGGGATTGTCGCCAAGATCGGACCCTCACCCCCCTGGAAAACGCCGGGGCCAGTACCGCCGCAGTACTGTCCCCATGAAACCGCAGTATCGATCGTCGCTAGGCCCATATTGTGGCGGTTCCCTGTTGGATCTTGGAATACGTAGTTTATCCCTTCCGTGCAGAGAAGGTTCTTGCTGCCGCTTGGATTCACGGTCCAAGTTTCCGTATTGTACGTCATCAGCGGAAGCGTATAGCTCCACCCTCCTTGAGAGAATGGCACGCCCGTGGTAGCGCGTAGTGCCGGTTGACCGACTCCTCCCGGCGGCAGGCCATAGTAGAAGGCGCCACTCGAATCGTAGGCAATTGAAAAGGGAATTGTTAGCTCGCGCCCCGAGGATATCCGTACTGGAATCCTTATGCTGACAGAGCCATTCGCGGGATTGACTGTCTCCGCAGGAGCGTGAATGTAATCGTGCCCTACGCCCGGAGTGGGCGGCGAAGTCGTGTCTCCGGCCTGCGGAAGCTGCGCCCAGCAAGCGGACGTAAGCAACAATGTTATCGAGATGAGCTTTAGGACGTTACCGACTGCCGCGAGTAGAGGGGAGCGACGCTTCCATGCGAGCTGAACCATGGGCACACCTCAAAGAAACATTAAGAACGAAATCTCGCGGGGTTTTATGCTCATTCGTCGCACTTGTCAATACTAATAATTATTCAGTACGGGACTGGCTTTCAGCGTTAACGTCGCGTTTACAGGGATTTCGTTCCTCTCGTGGCAACCAGGGGGAGGGCCGGTTTCGCGCGCCTCGATCCAGACAACCCCCGCTTCCGCCGCCCCGGCCCTCGGCTCCCACCCCCGTTCCCACCCATTGTATGCCCTTCCGCCTACCACAATATATGGGGAGTGCAGTTTCGCGCGTGTCTGTATCCTAACCCCGTATGTAATTGAGGCCAATATTCTGCGGCCCTATACTGCGGGCGTCGTTGTTTCCCACGCGGCCTGTGTATCCGTCAAACAGGTTTTCGGGCTGATTCGTTGGCCACCTCTGGGCGACCGTGCGGGGCCTATCGCGCGTATGTGGCGATGGCGGACGCAGAAAACTGCGATTCAGGCTCCCATGATCCGGCCCGGAAGCACCGCCGGTGTTAACCGGGGCTTGGCCCCCATTTAGGGGACGTGGCTCACCCGTTTTCGTGAAACAGGTTCTGGTCAAAATTCTTGACCCGCCTGGGGCGACCACTACCCGGTCTAGGCTCGGCTCCGGGAGCCTCAAGATTTTTTCGCCGCGCTCTCCGTCCCGCCCGAAAATAGAATTGTCTATCTTGCGTCCAGTGGCCGCTTTTTGCGCTTTGCATTCAGCGCTTCATGTGCGGCCCCCTCGGAGCCTTGCCGAAAGTTTATAATTTTCCTACCGCTAGGCACCGAGGGTTTAGTGCGATTGCAGCGTCAGAGTGCCCTGACCGCCGTTGGCCCCGCAGATGCTGCCTGTATATAATACCCGTGCTTGACCCGCATTCAGTGCTGTTCCCGTTATCGGATCACCTAGAAACCACGTGCTGTTGTTGAAGCCGGGATCGTAAGGGAACGGAGTCCATGCCTCCATCAATTGCATTTCTATCGTGGTTGTGCCGCTGGCACCATTGAGATACGCAGTACCGCCGACCGCTGCGGAATTGCTGAATGTGAATGCCTGAACGCACCCCGACATGGAAAATGTCGCACTTCCCGTGATATTCCAATTTTGATCTTGATTCAAAGTCATCGACACTGCTACCGGGAAGTTTGACAAACCCTGACCGGGCGGTATCAGAGTTGTGCTGAGGTTCCCGGAATACGTCCCGGAAAATGGGGGCATTTGTATTCCCACAAAAACGCCGCCCTCTGTGCCTACGGTTGCCGCTCCTTGGATTTGAGGCGACGACGCTAAGTTCACAGCACCCGGAAAACTGTCGTTGGCTGTTCCTCCTGTCGGGAGTTGAATGGTTACCGACCCTGAGTTACCTAGACTGGCATTCACCACAAGCCCGGAGTACAGGTTTGGTGGGAAATTGCATCCAGTATCATTCGCCGCGTACGCGCAAAGCTGGGGTGCCCCATTGGGGTTCATAAGAAACTGAACCGTGTTGGCAGGGGTCGAGAAGTAATTCGTCGTTGACTGTTCTTGCAAATTTGCGACTACAGGATTTGGAAACCCAAGCTGCCCGCTACTGGACACGACAAAAAAGTCCCACTGACCGGCAATATCGGGAGGGGGGTCAGACGACTGGTTCCCTGATCCTGAATTGGAGCCACCGCCGCAACCGACCAAACCAACGAACAATGACAGCAGCAACACGGACATGATCCTCATGTGTCTCTGGCAGCCTTTCTTGAAGGATTGTGCGCTCTCTATGCAACTATGGACTTCTCTGGCGGCGCTGTTCCGATAATTGAGCGGCTATATGCTTGAAACGTAAGCTGGCCGAGGGTACAGGCAGTGTTTCTACGCGGGCGAATCTAAAGTGTCGAACATGTGTTGAGGCATCGCATAGGGCCTTTTGACTCGGATTCCCAAGCAAGGCTGGCCCCCACTGCGGGACGTAGGAGGCGCGAATTTCGAGTGAGTCCAGTGAGTCCGATTGAGGCGTGTGGGAGGGGCGATTCGGTCGGCTAAGGGAAGCCGAATCAACGTAGGGTGGTAATGCTAACCGCCCATAACATGTTATCCGAAGGTTCGCTGACCGTCAACCGCGACTGTGACCGTCTTTTTTGTGAGTTTTCCGTGGGATTCTCATTGGCTTGACGTTCTGGTAATCGCCAAGTACACTCGATATTGCAGTCAAAACAAAACAGATGCTCCTCTCTCGCGATTTCGTCGGATACATGTCTAAGGAAGTGGTCAAGCGCCTCGTGGACCGCCAAATGATTGAGACTAAATCCGTTGAGCATCTTTCCGAGCGAGTGCGCCAGACCATGGCCGATGAGCTCGCCGTCGAAGATCGCCTGAACGAAGAAGTGCGCGACATCCTTGCACAGCACAACGACGAAATGCGCAAAGTCGGGGCTTCCTACCAGGAAATGTATAAGAAAGTGAAGGGCGAGCTCGCGCGTCAGAGGAAGTTGATTCTTCGCTGATGCGACTGACCCGCGAAAAGACGGTACGCCTCTCTCACCGAATCATTGACCTTCTTGTTTCCGTCGAAGATCTGGACTTTATCGAGGACCGCGACACCATCCGCCAGGAAATCGTCACCATTTTACAGGAATTGCTGAAGCAGGAAGAACAAGTCGACGCGGAGGTTCGTGCCAAGATCGCTTCGCAGAAGAGGGAAATCCTCGAAGGCAGCGAAGAATGGGACATCCTCTACCGCCGCTATTACAGTGAGTCGCTCAAGCGCATGGGCATTGCCGACCTTGCAGAACCGCGCAGGTCGTAACCTCTCCGAAGGGAAAAAAAACCTCACCTAGCCGTTCCAAGGCCAAGCGGAGGGTTGTGTACATGATTACATTACGAGGTCTTACCGTCCAAGAGTAAGGAAAAAGAGCAACTCTGCTCGAAAAAAAGCGGCTCTTTCGAGCCGCCTTTCCACACGCGGATGAGTATAGTATTTCAGTTCGGCCGGCGCTTCAGCACCGGTGCGCTATCATCACCGCCCGTTTGCCCCTGCTGCTGATTCTGAGCGTTCTTCTGCTCCGCTTTGCTCTTCAGCGTGGGTTTGCCATCGCGCGCTTCCTGAATCTTTTCGCCTGCTTCCAGGCGCAGGAGCCGCGCTTTGACCGCATCGAATTCAGCAGTCGTCACAATGTATTCGGGGCGAGATGGGAGGATTGAAGCAATCTCCTTTTGAGCTGCGATGACGCGATCCGGTGTAGGCGGATGAGTATCGAAAATCTTAGGAATCGTTCCGGGCTGCTTCTTTTCTTCAGCCTCGACCTTTTCAAAGGCCGTCACGAACGCGTTCGGATCATATCCAGCTTTGTACATGTATTGAATACCCAGGTAATCCGCCTCGCGCTCCGCGTCGCGCCCAAACTTCAAATATGTCATGGGAATTGCAAAATTCATTCCTTCGTAGATTCCGTATCCGGCCAAAGTGCCCGGCAAGGTCATAATGAGCGGAATGGACGCGATCTGCATGATATTCGCTTTTGTCTGGTTCCGAGTTTGGTGCCGCGCCGCGACGTGTGCGATTTCGTGCCCCATAACGCCGGCGAGTTCCGCTTCCTCGTCGGAGTGCAGGATTACGCCCGTGTCGACGTAAAAGAACCCGCCCGGCAAGGCAAACGCGTTGAAATGCTCGTCATCAATCACCTTGATGGTGAAGGGTACTTCGGCATCAGAGTTTCGCACCAGGTTCTGCCCGACCTTGTTGACGTAACCGACGATGACCGGATCTTGGATTAGCTTTGAAACCTTTTCCACTTCCTGCGAGAGCTCTTTGCCAAGCGCGATTTCTCGCTGGATGGAATACATATCCGGCCCGTGGCCCACTTTTCGATTGCCAATCGCGTTTACGTCGGATTCCGTACCTGGCTTTACCGTGTCGGATTGGGCCAGCACGGCGGGCGCACAGATCGCAATCGCCAGAAGGAAAGCTGCAAAACTCATGGAGGTTCTCTTCATTGGGCCTCGCCTCCTTGCTAATACAGGGATTATACACCCCCGTCATCTTACAATGCTTAACGAATCTGATGCAGGGCGCTCGGAAAGAGTTTCTTTCTCCCGTACTTTCTCGCCGGATGCGAGAGGCCCGGCCCACAAGGGCGCCCTCGTGGTGTCTATGAAAACCTGTAGATTTAGTTCTATTGACGCTGCTTGTTGTTCTATCTACAGTGCTTGTTAGCAGTATGGCCCTCAAGAAAATACAGGTCGGTCAGGTCTGGAAGAAGGACGATACAGGTGACTCATATCTCGTAACGAAGGTCTACAATGAGGCTCTGGCCACATTTGCGGTGCTGCGCAAGGCAGGCTCCGAAACGGAGGCTCCTTTGCGCATTCGCATCGCCCATGCGGGGCCCTCGCCCAGCCTTCCGGGCTTCCGCTTCGCGCAAGAATCGGAAGAGTTTTAGGCCGAGTCGCGGAGTCCCTAATGGCCAACTGCCGCCCGAAGATGTTCGCTCATGCAGGGCGAGTATGCCGCATTCTCTTAGCGTCTTGCCTCGTGCCTGCTTCGGCCTTCGCCACCACGATCATCGCTGTACGCACGGCAGAATTCGTCATCATTGCCACGGACAGCAAGGCGACATACCTGGGACAAGCCGGGCCTCCCACGGTCTGCAAGATTTACAATAACGGAAAACTGTATTTCGCTGCGGCCGGCCTCGATCATGATGCGCGCCGCAACTTCTATGTGAAGAACATCGTTGCGCAGAGTCTGTTACCCTCGGCGAATTTCGATGACCAAGTCGCGCGCGTTGAGAGCGCCATTTCCCAATCCCTGATGACAGAATTGAGTCGCTTGCAACGAGAGGATCCGGGTACCTACGCCTTCACGATGCATAGCAGCAGGGAAGTAGTTAGTCTGGTCCTTGCTCAATATCAGGACGGAATCCCGCATCTCGCGGCGCGTGGATTTGGATGGATCGCAAATCCCGCTCCTGCGATCAAGGTTGAGCGCGTCACGTGTCCGGGCGACTGCGCGGATGGCAGGGAACTCATCTCGCTGGGAGAGAAAATCGCCGCCGAGAAATTCATGCACGAGAACGCCGGCGAAGATTTCGACCTTCCAGCGCTCGCGACGAAGCTCGTGCAGCTTGAAATCGAGAATTCGCCTGGCGACGTCGGACCGCCAATCAATGAAGTGCGGCTCGGCAATGACGGCATTAGTTGGATTTCAAATGGTGCTGGCTGTCCAGTCGCTGCGCAATGATCGCCACGCGCTCCAGCGCTGCCGGATTTTCTAGCGGGCCTGAACTATTCTTTTGGTTTGTACGTGCCGAACTTCATGGCAATTGGCTTGAGCGTGGGATAAAACTGTACGAAAGTGTTGTCCACCGCGCCGTGCTGGCTGTGGCATTGCCAGCACGCTTCCTTTGGATTCGCTGGCGCGCTCTGTTGATTCAAGCCAAAGGTGAAATATGCCCACTTCTCTGGAAAGCTCCCTTCGTCCTTCACGGCCGCGGCGATTCCTTGCAAATCGGACTGAAAATGGCCGCTTTTGTTGATGGAGCCTTTGCTCACAGCTTCGCGCTCTTCGAGCACGAACATCGCCTTGTCCGGCCAGCGGCCCGTGGCAACAAACGCTCGATACGCGCTCGGCGCGACGAAAACATTTGTGAAAGCTGGTGGAGTGTTGGGATTCGGGCTGTACGCCATTCCTAACCCTGAAGACAGATAAATCCATTCGCGGTAATTTCGTGGCCGAACCAGGCGGTGTCCATCGGCGTACTGTGGCTGGCCGGTGGACGGCGTCGAATGAACGGCTTGCTGCGCAATCAATCCATCCGCTGCGACAATCGCCAGCATCAAGACCATTACGTGTCGCATCTTCCCTCACACAAAGATCGCCTGCGATGACAAACTCAATCGCGTCCCGTTTCTAGATCGATCGGACCGGCATCTTCACCACATCTTCCACCTGCATAATCTCACGCACCAGAAAGGGTTCCGCGTACTTGACGCCGATCATCCGGCCGTAATGCCGCGACGTCAGACTCACGCGATCTTCCAACTCATCGAGTGGCAAATGCACTTTCGATTTGCTGTCTCGTTTTTTGGGCCGAAACTGTGATTGGTACGCCAGAATGGCCCGCCGCCGCCGCTCGAACTGCGCGGTGATATCCACTGCAAACGATGGCCTCACTGTCTCGTCGTAGGTCGTAGCATACAACACCTTAAACGGTCTGAACGCTTCGCCGGGAATCGCCAGCTGCTTCAAGCCGGCAAGAAAGCATCCCTCGTAGGACAGCCGTGCCGCATTGTAATGGTCCGGGTGGCGTCCTTCCCAGTAAGGCAGAATCACCGTGTGCGGCTGCCATTCGCGAATTTTGACCGCCACGGCCAATTTGTACCGATCGCTGGCTTCAAGCCGTGCATCAGGCAACCCCAGATTCGCACGCATCGCCAAGCCCATGATTCGCCCTGCCTGTGCCGCTTCGTGAAGGCGTGTTTCCGGTGTGCCGCGCGTTCCCATTTCGCCGCGCGTCAAATCGAGAACGCCTGTTTTATATCCGCGCTGCGCCATTTTGATGAGCGTGCCGCCGCAGGTCAGCTCCACGTCGTCCGGATGCGCCGCAATCGCCAGCAAATCGAGTTTCATTCCGCCTCCTGCGATAGTTGCCACGCCGATTCTATCGTTTGCGTGAGAGCGCCGTCAAAACTGTTGGCCTGGGCGACGGACGATGCTAACGTAAAGTCGCTCGATAGGAGTGACAATTGCCTCAGGCGCTCGAAGGCCGCGTCGCCTTGGTCACCGGCGGCGCCAAGCGCATCGGCCGCAGCATTGTGGAAAAGCTCGCGGCGGAAGGCGCGGATATCGTCATCAATTACGCTTCGTCGCAGCCCGAAGCGGAGAGCCTTGCCTCGGATGTTCGCAAGCTCGGCCGCCGCGCCCTTGCGATTCCAGCGAATGTTGCACGCAAACAGGATGTTCAGCGCATGTTCCTGACAATCGAGCGCGAGTTCTCGCGTCTCGATATCCTCGTGAACAACGCCGGGATGTTTTTCACCGCGGATTTTCTGGACCTGACGGAAGAGCAATGGGACACCATCATGTCCACGAACCTGAAATCCCAGTTTCTCTGCGCGCAAGCTGCCGCACCCTTACTCAAAAAAAGCGGACACGGGCGCATCATCAATATTTCTTCGCTCGGCGGAATGCTCCCGTGGCCTAAATTCACGCACTATTGCGTTTCAAAGGCGGGAGTCATCATGCTGACGCGCTGCCTGGCTCGTGCGCTCGCGCCGGAAATTCTCGTGAACAGCGTCGCGCCTGGGACAATTCAGTTTCCCGGAGAAGAACCCGACGAGGAATACATTCGCCGCGCGCCGCTGCACCGCACCGGCAAAGGCTCAGAAATCGCGGATGCTGTCTTCTTTTTCGCGACGACTGATTTTGTGACGGGTCAAATTCTTGCCGTCGACGGCGGCCGCAGCCTGACGTAAAAAGGGCGGCGCCATATCAGTGCCGCCGCTTCCAGCGAAATCCTCGTGGTCAGCTATTCGCCTGCGTATTTCACCGAGCATCCATAGGGCCGCGTGACTGGATCGCTCACCGGTTTTCCACTCATCGCTTCCTCAAGGGCTTCGTTGAGGTAATTCTTGGCACTCTGAATGTCCGACACATCCGTCGTTGGCTTGTCGTCAATCGCGCCATCGTAAACGAGGGTTCCTTGCGGGTTGATGACGAGCATCTGCGGACTGGTTTTCGCGTCGTAGAGATGGCCGAGCGCGCCTGTTGGGTCGAGCAACGCGGCCGTCGGGTGTGCGTTCTCCTGCTTGAGGTACGCGTTTTCATCCGCGGCGTCCATGTAGCCTTGTTTTCCCGGCGCTGACGACAGCACCGTCAGCCAGATCACACCCTTCGCGGTCCATTCCTGTTGCAGCCTCTGCATGTTGCCGCTGTCGTAATGCTTGCGTGTGTAAGGGCAGCCTCGATTGGTCCACTCCAGCACCACGAACTTCCCGTGGTAATCGGACAAGTGATGCGTTTGCCCGTTCGAATCGGTCGCTGTGAAATCGGGCGCGGGTTCGCCGACGCGCGCGGACCACGCGAGCGTTGCAATCATGGCCACGCTTGCGAACATGACCAAGCCCGTAATCAGCCTTTTTCTCATGGTGGTTCTCCTCCTCATTCTCTGGATTGTCGCTAATTCCCCGTGGCGGCCGCGTGTACGGGCGCTGCAATCTGGTATGCGCGGCCTGGTCCAAGCTCCAACACGCCCCGCAATTGCGCAATCGGCTTCAGCAGCCCGTCTGACTTCTGCAATTTTAGACGCACGCCCCGCGAAAAAGGTGTCGCGGCCTGCGCCGCGTCATTCTTGATTTGTTCTGCCTCAAGAGGGAAGAATGTCGCGGCGATTTCCCGTTTGCCCGTCTCGACCGTGAGCACAAAATCATCTTTCTCGTCCGTCGCATAAAGCTTCCACGTTGCTGGCGGCAGTTTCGGCACTTCGGCTCGCGCGTTCATCAACATCCCCACGTCAGCCGAGGAGGCAGTGCCTTTCCATCCCTTGACCGCGTTATTTACCGGCAGCGTTAGCGAGAGTTGCGCCTTGCCCGGTATGCACATTTCGCGGCAGACAAGCCAGTCGACTTTTGCACTGATCGTTTCCGTTCCGCCACTCTTCAAATTCGACGGCACGCTCAACGGCGCCATCAGCAACACCTCGTTTTCATATCCATAATCCACAATCGACGGCGCGATTAGTTTCTCAGGCGCGGGCCATTCGATTTCTCCAACATGAAACCCAGCGGGCAACTGCCATTCCATTTTCGGCGGCTCGCCGGAATCACCCGGATTCACCCAGTAGACGTGCCAGCCCTTTTCCATCTGGAACCATACTCCCACCCGGATGCGGCTGCCCGGAACAAGGCTCGCACGATTCGACAAAAGCGTCAGCACCGTGTGTGGCCCTTGTGCATGCTCTTGCGCAAAAGTAGGGGATAGCAGAATGAGCACCGCCAAAATGCCTGCAACCGCTGGCCAAGTTGCCAAGAATTTGAAATTCCGCTTCATGTATCGCATACGCGCTTTGTTCGTTTCTTGGATGCTCAAAAACAAAAAGGCGGCGCCAAAACTCCGACGCCGCCCGCAACTCACAGAAATGAACCCTGCCTAGTAAGCCGCGAGCTTCTCCATCCCCGCGACAATTTTGTCCGTGTTGACCATCCACGCATGCTCGAGCGGCGGCGCAAACGGAATCGCCGGAATGTCCGGCCCGGTGATGCGCACAATCGGTCCATCCAAGTCCTCGAAAGCCTCTTCCGCCACAATCGCGGAAATTTCACCGCCGATGCCCAGCGTCCGCTTGTCCTCATGAACGATCAGGCACTTGTTGGTGCGGCGCACTGACTCGAGCACCGTTTCTTTGTCGATAGGCGACAGCGTGCGCAAATCAATCACTTCGGCTTCCACGCCGTTCTTGGCCATCTTCTCGGCGGCTTCCAGGCACAGCGTCGTCATATAGCCGTAGGTCACGACGGTCATGTCGCGCCCCTGCCGCCGCGTTTCCGCTTTGCCGATGGGCACGGTGTAATCGCCTTCGGGCACGTCGCCTTTCGCGGTGCGATAGAGCTTCTTGTGCTCAAAATAAAGAACCGGATTCGGATCGCGAATCGCCGCGAGCAGGAGCCCCTTGGCGTCATAAGGCGTCGACGGCATCACGACTTTCAATCCCGGTTCGTGCACGAACCACGAGGCATTTTCCTGTGAGTGATAGAGCCCGCCGCCCGTGCCTCCGCCGCAGCAAATGCGCACCGTCAGCGAGCAGCCGTATCCACCGGAGCTGCGATAGCGAATCTTCGACGCCTGTTGCACCAGCGATTCCATCGCCGGCGTAATAAAGTCCGCGAACTGAATTTCCGCAATCGGTCTGAGTCCCACCATCGAAGCGCCAATCGCCGACGCGATGATGTTGCCCTCCGCGAGAGGCGTATCCAGCACACGCTCTTCGCCGAATTTATCGTAAAGGCCCTGGGTCGCCTTGAAGACGCCGCCCGAAAGGCCGATGTCTTCTCCCATCACAAAAACGCGTTCGTCGCGTTCCATTTCCTGCGCCATCGCTTCCGTAATGGCGTCAATCATTGTTATTGTGCGTGCCATTTTTTCGCGGTCCCCTTTTATTCCTGTGCCCAGACGTGATCCGCCAGCTCGGACGCGTCCGGATACGGACTCTGCTCCGCAAACTCGACGGCTTCGTTGATTTCCTGGGTGATTTCCTTTGCGATCTTGTCCTTCGATTCGTCGTTGAGGAGTTTCTTGTCGCGGAGAACTTTCTCGAAAAGCGCTACCGGGTCGCGCTTCTTCCACGCGTCCACTTCTTCCTTCATGCGGTACTTCGCGGGATCGATCTCCGAATGTCCGTACCATCGATACGTCTTGCATTCGATGAACGTCGGCCCTTCACCCGCACGCGCACGCGCAATCGCTTTCGTCGCCACGTCGTAAACAGCCATCACGTCATTTCCATCCACGACGATGCCTGGAAAGCCGTAAGCCTTGGCGCGGTCCGCCAAATCCTTGATCGCGGTTTGCAACCGCAGCGGCACCGATTCCGCCCACAAATTATTCTGGCAAACATAAATAATCGGCAGCCGGTGAACGCCCGCGAAGTTCAGCGCCTCGTGAAAGCCGCCCAGGCTCGTCGCGCCGTCTCCGAAAAACGAAACGACAACTGTGTCGCGCCCAAGCTTCTTGAGCCCGAACGCCACGCCTGTCCCAACGGCAAGCTGCCCGGCAATGCTGCTCGCCGGCGTAATCGTGTGGATCGGCGGATAGCCCATATGCGCCGGGGTCGATTTCCCCCGGTCCGGGCTCGTCGCCTTGCCAAAAAGCTGTGCAAAACACAAATTCAGCGGCGCGCCCTTGATGATGTTTGAAGTCCAGTCGCGATGCGACGGCGCAATCCAGTCGTCCTCGCGTAAGGTGTACGCCGCGCCGACCTCCGCGGCCTCCTGTCCGACTCCTGAGTAAAAATTCCCCGCGTACTTGCCCTGCCGGAAGAGAATGCGCGCCTTTTCGTCGCACATCCGGCACTTCACCAGCATGCGATAGAGCCCGAGCATCAGCTCGCGGCCATTTTCGCTTCGTCGCCCGTTTTCGCTTTTCTCTGTCTCGAGTTCGGCCACGCCTCGGCCACCTTTGGCTGCCATTTCTTCTCCTATTATTCTGCGGATAGAGTATACAACGTAACTATAACACGAATTTTCGCACTGAATCCGCTTCCTGCTTACTCAGACGCGAATTTCCCGGCTCGCGTTTCCTGTTACATGCGGATTTCTCGAGCCGCCAATTTCTCAATCAACTCGCGGTCCGCTTCCAGAAAGTCCATCTCCTTCAATTTCCCTGGCTCAACCCACTCGATTTTATCGAATATGCGGTTTTCGGTTTCGCCCGATTCGACGCGCGTTTTGAAAAAGATCAACTGGACAGACTCGTGCATCTGCTCGTATTTGTGTTCTGTCCGGAAAATCTCCTCTTCGATCTTCGCCCGCACGCCAAGCTCTTCGTTCAATTCGCGTTCCAGCGCTGCCTGTGGTGTTTCGCCCGGCTGAACTTTGCCACCTGGGAATTCCCATTTCAGCGCGAATTTGCCGTTGCGGCTCCGCTGGCAAGCTAGAACACGCCCATCGCGCGCGATGATCGCTGCCACAACTACCACGGCGGGTCATCCTGCGCGGCGCATGTGCTGAACGTGAATGCGTAACATTCCAGTCCCGCTTTACGCGACACAACTTGCAGCAGCCGCTGCTTCATTCCTGGATTCCGCACCAGATTGTACATGCGAGGCGAGTCCACATTTACCACCGTCGTTCCTGCTCCATCGCGAGTTGCGTCTTCTCCCAATTCATCCGCTTCGAGCGGCTGGCCCGCATGCAGCAGTTCGACAGTCTGGGGCTCTCCATTCGGTGCCATCACCAGGTTCACTTCTTTCCCTGTGTAATAAAGAAGTATCGACGATGGCGCGCCTGCCGCTGCTGATTTTGCGTATTCCTCGGCGCTGATCCACGCACCGGAAAGATAAACCGTGTCTGCATCGATTTTCTGCGGCAACGTGTACTCGCTCGCCCGTTCCGACTCATGCTCCGAATTCTGATTCAGGAACCCGGATAGGTTCCCGAGCTTGCCACGCTTGTTTCCCAGATAAAGTTCCGGGGTCGTTCGGTAGCACACCGCGCCAGGTTTATCCGTATCGCGCACGGGAGCCATTAGGGTCGGGAATTCCGCATCCGGATTCGCTTCACGCAGTAGCGTCTGAATCGCTTCTTCCGTGCCGCCGTAATCGCCTTCGCCGAAATGGAAAAACCGGATGTAGCCGCCTTTGTCGATCAAATATTTCGCCGGCCAGTAGCGATTCGCGTACGCGTGCCAGATGGCATATCCGTTGTCGAGCACCACCGGATAGCGAATTCCGAATCGCTCCACGGCAGCGCGCACGAATTTGTCGTTCGCCGCAAACGAGAATTCCGGAGTGTGTACGCCGACTATCGTCAGGCCTTTATCTGCATATCGTTTGTGCCACTCCGTCATGTAAGGCAGCGTGCGCGTGCACCTTGCCTTTTTCAATTTCCATGCGCTGCCCGCCTTCTGCGCGTGCGCTTCACTCCATCGGTGGACAATTCCGGGTGCAGCAGCCGCAGCAATTCCTCCGCGCCGCGTACCAGCGGCGGCCCCGGCGTATTCAGCAATTCATCGCGAATCGCGAACACTCTGCGCTCGCGCACAGCGCTCACATCCTGCCACGCGGGATTCGCAAGAGCTTGTTCCGGCTTGGATTTCGCGCCGGTTGCGGCCCATGCCAGCACGATCACGTCAGGATTCGCACGCGCCACGTCTTCGTCGGCAATGCGCGCTCCTGGGGGCACGATCATTTCGCCGCCGGAAATATGCACAAGCTCCGCTACCCACGGCGGCGAACTGATCCGCGGATTCGGCCACGCCTCGCAATAGACGCGCGGCCGCTTCTTGGCATGTCTTGCGATTTTCCGTATGCGGTCGAAGTTCCCTTGCATTTCCCGAATCAGGGCTTCCGCTCGGGCAGGCGACTGCGTCACTCGGCCCAGCATGCGAATGTCGGCTTCCACGTCCGCAAGGCTTCTCGGATTCAGCGCGAGGAAGGGAACAGGCAGCGCCAAAAGTTTCTGCACCGTTTCCACTTTGAATGGCACCGAGCCAACAATCAGCGTCGGCCGCAGTTTCATCATCGCTGCGGCGCCCTCGCTGCGGGGGTTACTTGCTAAAGCCCAGCAATCTCCCAGTTCGGGCAAGCCGCTGACATCCGCCACGTCTTTGCACCACTTACTCACCGCAACGAGTTGCCGCCGCGCGCCTAGCGCCACCAGAATCGAAGTCACACTGGGCGCGAGCGACACAACTCTCTGCCTGAATTGTTTCGCAACTGGACTCATCTGAGGTTTCGATTCTATCGGCCCGCGAGGCTTTGCGCAAAGCGGTGCGCACCGTTCATCGCGCAGGCATTGTGGCCGCCTACGTAGGATCTTTCAACAGACTGTCCTTTCGACCACGACTGGAGTTGGTGGCGCCAAGCAATCCCATCAACCCGGGAGATCGAATGGACATCGATAAGGCTAGAAGCATAGTCTCAAGGCCGGGGAAATCGCTCATATGCACTTTGAATTCTGGAGCCTCAACTAATAAATGATTGTAAACAGGCCGGCAAGAGGGGGCATGTGGCCTGCCGTGCAGGCCGACGGCCCAATGACATCAATCGGGCGCTACCGTTCTGGGGGCGGGAGGAGGCACGGCCAGAAAGGCGTAACTGGTAAGAACGGAGGGCGAGGGTGGGGAAAACGGGGGCGAGCGCGCTTGCTAAACTGTATTGCGAGCGGCCGGGGGAAAAGGCAGGAGCAAGTGGCCCTTCGTGGGAGCGGCTCCGGGTAAACAAGTGGCTAGAAAAGGCGAGATTCTCCGCAAAGACGTCCGCAGGATGTGCGGTTCGCAAAGGCGCTTCGCTGCGAATGATAATGTGAAAAGGAATCACGGCGGGGGAGGCGCGCCGCAAGTCACAAGTCCATGCAGAACGTAGAAAATCGACAAATGGAGTACGCAGCTAGCGAGGCGCGCGCCGAGAAGTACGAAGTGGGAGCCGCGCCGGAGCGAGGCGTAACCACAGACCAGCTACGACAGGCAGGACAGAGGTCCGCGCAGAAAACGGAAAATCGAAGCATCGAGCGACTGGTTAGCGTTATGAGGCCTGTAGCTTTGCTGCTCGCGACCTTCACCCTGACGGAGATGGTGCCGGGGCCGGCAGGTACAGACGCGCTTCTCTTTCTCTGTGGCTACTTGGTTCTCGCTGTGGCCGTTTTGCTGATCGAGCAATTCGCTCATCTTCCCAAGTTCGCCTTTCCGCCTGAGATCGATGTGGTTGGACTTGCGGTGTTCATTGCGCTGACACCGTCTCTTTCCTCGTTTTGGTTTTTCTATTTGTTTGGTGTTTTTGCGATGGCCACGCGAGGCCGCAAGAACGGGCCTTCGTTATACCGCTCGCGGCCGGGCAGCTTGTTTATGAGCGACGCAGCTCTGGTGAGCTGCGGAGCGGCGATCGCGAGCGTGATTCGCGCGGTCTGGCTCGCGCCTTCCGGCGCTGGAGTTCTGCAGTGGATCGGGCTCGCGGCCGCGACGTACTTGGCGGGCCTGTGCGTGGCGTGGCTAGGAATTCGCGAGCGGACGGTCATTGTTGAAGGCGGTTTCATCGAGCTGCTGCTCGGGATGATTCGCGTTGAAAAAGGACTGGGGGAGTCGGTACGATTGCTCTTGAGTGAACTAGCGAGAGAGTTCGACTGCCAGTGCGCCGTCCTGGTGATTTGCGACGAAGAGATCGAGCGATTGTTTACCTGGAAAGGCGACCAGGACCGCCGGCACGTCGTCCCTCCTGAGGTATTGCCACTGACGAAGGCGGGGGCGTATCTTTCGGAGGACTTTTCGCAGACGGTCTGCTGGAATTCGCTCGAAGGGCGCGCACGAGGCTTTGGCTGGGACAGGGAGACGGGCGCGCTGGCGAGACAACTCGAAACCCCGGCGGCGAGCGTTCGAGAGGAGCTAGGCGCGCAATCCGTGATGGCGGCAACGATGCTTGCGCAAGGCCATCCGTCCGGGCGAATGCTGCTGGTGAACGGACGGCGCGGATTTACGCGGCGCGATTTGCGATGGCTCGAGCGGCTTGTACGACATTTAAATGTTCCGCTGGAAAATGTTTTTCAACTCCGGCATCTTCGCACGCGTGCCGTTGAGGCCGAGCGCAGCCGCATCTCGCGGGATCTTCATGATGGGATTCTGCAAACGCTGCTAAGCTTGAATATCCAACTCGGCGTTCTGGAGCGCAAGGCTTGCCAGGCGCCTGCGGCCGCAGCGGAAGACATCGCTGCGCTGCGCACGACGGTTCGCCAGGAAGGTGAAGACCTGCGGCAAATGGTGAAGGATTTGCGGCCGCTGCGAGTGGAAAGCGCCGATCTGCGGGAAATGATGTATGGTTTCGCGGAGCGGTACCACAATGAATCGGGATTGGTGGTGGATCTGTTCCTGGAAGAGAACGATCTGCGCGCCCCGGACCGGATTTGCCGTGAAGTATTCCAGATATATCGTGAGTCACTCAATAACATAAAAAAGCATGCGCACGCCAGCCACGTCGTGGTAAAACTATGGCAAGACGACACGAAAGTTTTTCTGGTTGTCGACGACAACGGGCAAGGATTCAGTTTTTCGGGGAGATTTGGAAGTGAAGAGCTGGATCGGCTGCGCCTGGGTCCGATCTCGATCAAGGAACGGACAAGAACGGTGGGGGGTGTCCTGACGGTGGAATCGAACCCAGGGCATGGTGCGCGTCTGACGATCGAAATCCCCGTAATTTGATGAGCTGAAATGACAAAAGGGAAAGTACCTGTGCGCATCTTGATCGCCGACGACCACGCCATCTTTCGCGATGGCCTGCGAAAGCTTTTTGACGGTACGGACGAGGTTTCCATTGTCGGCGAGGCCTCGAATGGAAATGAATGCGTGCGAATGCTGGCGAAGTTGAAGCCGGACATTTTGCTGCTGGATTTACGAATGCCGGAAAAAGACGGGCTGGCCGTTCTCGAAGAAATCAACTTCGACTCGGTTTCGACGCGCGTGATCGTTTTGACGGCAGCGGAAGACGACCGGGACGTGGTGCGCGCTATGCGGCTGGGAGCACGGGGTGTGGTGCTGAAGCAATCGGCGAGCGATTTGCTGCTCAAGAGCATCAAGAAAGTTCACGACGGAGAAATCTGGCTCGATAACCGGATGACCGCCGAGGTGATCGACGCTTTCAAGCGTTCCGCGGAAACGGGGCAACGGCGCGATAAGCCTTTGCTGAGCGACCGTGAGAAGGAAATCGTGCAGTTGGTTGCGCAAGGATTTCGCAATCGCGAAATCGGCGAAAAGCTTTTCATCAGCGAGCAAACCGTCAAAAATCACCTGCACAATATTTTTGACAAGCTTGGCGTGTCCGACCGCCTGGAGCTAGCCCTCTACGCGATCCACCACCGTCTGATCGATCAAACATAGCGGGAGGTTCGTGGCAAGTTTTCTGGTTCTCTGCAGGATGATTTTCCGCAACGCCAGCCGTAAGCGCATCTTTGGCTCCGCCGGAGTTATCTTAAACAACAGAGTGTAATGGCCGAGGAAAAAAACGCACGAATATGTCCCCGTTGCGGGAATCCGCTCCCGGAAGGAAAAGCGGAGTGCCCGCAATGCGAGAATCGTTTGGCGTTGTTGCTGCGCTCGCGGGAGACAGTGTTATCGCTGTGCGCCGTGATTCTCATCGTTTTCTTCTTTCTAACCGGCATGATCACGCAAAGCTACCACCAAAAATTGGACGCGCTGGGAAAGCAGTGGTTTGCGGCGGGCCAACAGCAACTGAAGGCGAATAACGCGCCGGGCGCGCTGTCCGATTTTCGTAACGCGCTGGTCTACCATCCCGATGATGCGCAAGTCCAATTTCAGCTCGCCCAAGCGCTTTCCGAGGAGGGACGGAACGAGGAAGCGCAGTCGTATTTACTCGGGTTGCTCGCGCGGTCTCCTTCGGACGCGCCGGTGAACCTGGCGCTGGCGCGCCTTGCGGCGCACTCGGGTTCGGAAACGGATGCGTTGCGCTATTACCACGGCGCGATTTACGGCGTTTGGCCAAACGAGGCGGAGGCGAATCGGCTGAATGCCAGGCTGGAATTGTGCCGTTTTCTGATTGCGCGGGGTGATCCGTCGAGCGCGGACGGTGAACTTATCGCTCTCGGTTCGGAAATTCCGCAGCAGCACGGAGCGCCTCTGCACGAACAAGCAGGAGAGCTGTTTCTGCAGGCCGACGACCAGAATCGCGCGCTGGAGGGTTTCAAAGGGCAATGGAGGCGGCGCATCCGCCGGTTGGAGCCTTACGCGGCGCGGGACTGACGGCATATAGAATGGGCGATTTTCAGTTGGCGGAGCGGTATTTGGACAGGGCCTACCGGGAGGAAAAGGACGACCCTGACGTGGACGCAGCGCTGGAGACGACACGGCTGGTTTTGGCGTGGGATCCCGATGCGCGAGGTTTGACGGAAGCGCAGCGGCGGGAGCGTGTGCGTCACGATTTGGCGCAAGCTGTTTCGCGGGTTGAGTCCTGCGCCCAGAGCAGCGGCATCGATCTGACCGCAAAGACGGCGACACAATCGAACTTGGCGACGTTGTATGCGCAGGCCCAGGCCCTGCGGCCTGAACTTGTGGATCGCGACCTCGCGCGGCATCCGGAAGAACTAGATGCCGCAATCAATCTGTTTTTGCGATGGAGTCGGCTAGCAACCCAGAAATGCGGACAGCCCGACGGGACTTGATGAGGCGCTGGGTATTTTAGGCAAGTACCGGCAGAACGGAGAGCGATGAGCGAAACCGCAGGCGCGACGCCCAGCGCAACCCCCGTTCCCGTCGCCGACGGATGAGAAAGCCCGCGGCAAAGAAATCGGCTGGAGCGGCTGTGGACGGTTTGGCGCCGAAAGGCGCTGACGCTGCGCGAGGGCCAACTCTTCCTGCTTCTGGCAGTAATCATAGGATTGTTTTCCGGCTTGATTGTGGTCTGTTTTCGCGTGGCGATCGACTGGACGCGATTCTGGCTTCTGGGCTCATCGATGGAGCCTTCGCGGCTGCGTGTTTTGCTCGCGCCGACGTTGGCTGGATTTGGCGTGACTTTGCTGGTGATCTATGTGTTCAAGCGGTCCCGAGGAAGCGGCGTCAATCAGACCAAAGCGGCGGTTTTATTTTTGACGGATATATTCCGTTCCGCACGGTGATTGGCAAATTCATCACTTGCGCACTGGCGATCGGCAGCGGACAGTCGCTCGGGCCGGAAGATCCTTCGCTGCAAATGGGAGCGGGAATCGCTTCGACGCTGGGACGAAGTTTGCGCCTCTCGCGCGACAGGCAGCGGTTGCTGGCTCCGATTGGAGCCGCAGCGGGGCTGGCGGCGGCATTCAACGCGCCGATTTCAGCGGTAATTTTCGTTATCGAGGAAATCATCGGAACGTGGAGTGGCGGAGTACTGGGCGCCGTGATCCTTGCGGCGATTTCCAGCGTCATCGTGATGCGCGAATTCTTTGGCAGCGCCCCGATGTTTCGTGTGCCGGCGATCGAATTTCGCAGTCCCATTGAGCTGCTCGGTTACGCAGTGCTGGGCATCATCAGCGGAGTTGCGTCGCTCGGCTTCCTGAAATTCATCGCCTATCTCCGGCCGCTCTTGCGGCAATTGCCGCGATGGACGCAGTTCATTCAGCCAGCTGGCGCGGGACTGCTGATTGGCGTTATCGGAATCTGGCTCCCGCAGGTTATGGGCACCGGCTATCCCATTGTCGATCAAGCTCTGCATGATCAATTTCTTTGGAAGACGCTGCTGCTGCTGGGCCTGTTCAAGATATTGGCAACGGGGATTTCCTTCGTTAGTGGGACGCCCGGAGGAATGTTCGCTCCGACGCTCTTCATCGGCGCCATGCTCGGTGGAGCGGTGGGAGGGTTCGAGCACCTGCTGGTGCATCGGCCGCAGGAGTCCATTGCCGCGTTCGCGTTGGTGGGCATGGGCACATTCTTCGCCGGCTTCCTTGCGCGTGCCGATCACTTCGGTTTTCATGGTGCTTGAACTGAGCGGCAACTATTCCATCATTGTTCCAGCCATCCTTTCGAACATGATCGCGTATTTTATTTCTCGCCGGTACCAGCACGTAGCGCTATTTGATTTCCTGGCGCGACAGGACGGGTTCTTTTTGCCTTCCATTGAGGAAATGCGCGAGCACACAGCGCTGCGAGTGGAAGATGCCATGCGTCCCGGCAATGGGTTTGTGTTTCGTGAGGACAAGTTGGCAGAGATGTTTCGAGAAACCGAGTTATCTGCATCTCCGCAACTCCTGCTATGGCGACGCGGAGGCGGCTGGAGAATCGTGAGCGCGCGATGACGTGCGCCAATTGACGCCCGCTACGTCCGGCAATGTTGAGATCCCGTCGAAGGGGCCCGTGCCGCAGCTCTATCCGGATCAGCCTCTGGATGAGGCTCTTCGGATTATCGGAGACTGGCCGTTGTTGCCGGTAGTCAATCGTGCCAACGTTGAAAAGCTAGAAGGTGTTCTTTCGCTCGATGATATCCTCCGGAAATATCGTATCTCCTGAATTTTCCTAGAGATGGACGACCTAGTACTTTCGTACGGGCAAAGCCTTCGCAAAAATGAGCCTTGCAGCCTATTGAGTGGTAGGACGCTATCCGCCTATGCTGTCATGTATTACAGAGGCGGAAGGTGGCCCTTGGGACAAAAAGAGCGTAGGTCGACGCGTCGTTTTCAGATGAGATTGCCGCTTAAGGTTCGTTGGACCGGAGAAGCCTCGGTGGGCGAGGCGGCAACGGAAACGAAGGAAGTCAGCTCGCGCGGAATTTACTTTTTCCTTCCGAAGGACTTGAAAAACGGAGCTCCGCTGGAAATCGTGATGACGCTGCCGCATGAGGTTACTTTGGCTGGACCGGTAAAAGTTCGCTGCCTGGGCCATGTGGTTCGCACGGACTCTGAGCGGGAGCAAGACATTGGTATTGCCGCCGCGATTGAACGATACGAATTCTTGCGCGATGGAGAAGCAACATCGCCGAACTAGAGTTCTTGCCCATCTTTATTCGAAGTTGGGTAGGAAAACCAGCGGACGCGGGTCCCTCAGCCTCGTCCGCTGGTTGTTTTTTTCGTAATACTTACGCCAGTTTAGTAGGCAACGTAAGGCGCCCCGGCGGCCGATTGGCCGCCAATTGCGGTGTAGACATTGATGCCGTAAAAGAACGGCAACCCCCAATCGAACTCTCCCGTAAATGGCCCAGCCAGGCCGTTTACTACCGCGTCATTGCTGTTCGCCTGGTTGTCGACGACCAGCGAATCGGCATTTGCCACCGTAAAACTGACGTTGCCGGACGTGCCATTCGTGAAGCCTTCATTCTCTGCCGTGAAACTTGCGTTGGCATTCGGGCAGTACCAAAATGAGGCATCTGCGCATTCTGTGCCTGCCAATCCCGACGACACCGGATCGAAGTACAACGCATTTGAACCGAGGTCGAGAAATCCCGAATCGGTAAAGCTTGTGTCGTCGAAAATTGTCGTGAAGTTCCCGAAGGTAGTGTCCACCCCATAAATCGTCGCACTGCCAAGCCCGTTGTTTGATTCCGTGCCGATGCCGAAGACCAAGAAGCCATTCACGCTGGCTTCAGCGCTAGCCACCGGGACCGAGGGCAGCTCGATAACGGAGCCATTATTGTCGGTGGTGAACAGCACGATCGGGTTGGTTACTTGCGCAGAAAGAGCTTCGGTTGTCACCTGACAGCCCGCGGCGGGGCATGTGTAATAGAAGTCTAAGTTGGATGGCGTACCTGGAGCACATCCAGTCCCGCAATCCTGCGCAAATACTCCTATCCCCAATATCCCATTCGCTCCTAGGGTGGCCAAACTGTCGGCAGACGAACCCTCATCAGCGCACGCCACGGGCATGGGAGGGCTGGCCGCACCTACCACTTGAATCGGCGAGGAGGGGGCTGTCTCGCCAGAGATCGAGACATCCGCGGTCTGTATAGGGCCCCAGGTGATGCCGGACGCGAAGGGAGCGCATTCGGCGATTGGGTTGTTGCTAGAGTCAACTTGTTGGGGCAGCGAAAGCGTCAGCGCGGAAGATAGAATCCGCAAACCCTCGGACCCAGTATCAACCAGAATACCACCAATTGTTTGGCACTGCGTAACGCTGCCAGGAACACAGACCGTAACGCTCGTAAATGCTCCATTCGTGTACGGGCCAAGGCCGGCTGTCTCAGTGGGACCTGTGTTGACCGAGATCGCCACCACGTTTGGCCCTGTGGGCGCAGGACCAGTTGGGTTAGTTGGTGCCACCGACTCAGAAGTGGGGCTGCTGCAACTAATAGATGACAGCAATAATGCGCACGACAGCAAGGCGAGAAATGCGCGCACGGGGTTCCGGTTCATCGGATCTCCTCCATCTGAACTGTCGGCGGTACCATGCTGGAGACATAAGCTCTGCCTACGATCCATCTCATGTGTCCGCCCATTTCCACGACCAGTCCACGCCGCCTGAGCACGACGGGACCGCGGACAATTCGGCGACCTGTCTGCGTTTGAGCAGCTTGCGTGTATGTTTGGAAGTAGGTTCCCAATACTTGTTGAAGATTAGGCCGCGTGGGGCCCTGCCAAGAAATGGCAAAGACCTGTCCGCTGGTTGACAGGTACTCGCGCAAGACCATGCCGGTCGGCGCCTTAACTTCCTCGATGGTGTAATTACTGTTCTTGGTGCTTCGAAGTGTTCCTTGCAGGCGGGTGTTGTCGGCCTGCACGGAGGTGATATCGCCGCCCAAAGAAGCGTTCGCAGGACGCGGAATGGCGAGCATCATTAGTGTTGCGACGACTGAAAGTAGTATCGGTTTCACGGAGTTATCTCCCATCGGCATTCTATAAATCATGGTCACGCGTGAGTGGTTTTCATTCGAGCGTGGTTTCACTTTGTGCACTCCCGCCCATCAGAACAGGCGCGGATGCTGCGGTGGTGCCAGCAATAGCTATTCCTTTCCGCAGAGGATAAAAGTTCCTTTTTATTTGGTGCTGATTCCGGGTTTGCATCGCGACTGGCGATTTTCTTTTGCTCTCGCAGAAGTTTCGGCGCTCTCGAAGCGAACTGCCCTTTACGAAATCCTTAGGCTGCTCTTACGACTTTCTAATGCTGCCGCCTGCATCGTTGCTCACGTGGTTGCGAGTATGCGCAGCGCCGAAGATCAGTGAACCCGTAAGAACTCGTGCGCAGAAGCAAAAAGCAGCGGATCGGCTAACGATGGTGCCCATTTCGACTTCGGTGTTCATCGGCCTGGTCACAGTCGGCCTGGTTTTTCTGGTTTATGTATTCGTTCAGTTTTGCCGTGAAACGAGACGCCGGCGATGACACAAGGAAGCATCAGGAAGGATCACATTCAATTGTGACGCAAATCACCGCTGCTGGTTTGTAACGGTGAGAAGAATGAACGCGAATGCTGATCCTGCGATGCCTGAGGTTTTGCGCAGGATAGCATTACGGAGAGGAAGGATGGCATGTTCAAGTTTCAGTTTGCTCGCGTGGTGCGGTTGACTCTTTGTGCGGTACTTGCAGCGGTAGGGTTTACGCCGTGCTTTGCACAAAGCGCCAGCTCGGGTACTTCTGCAGGACAACAGCCCAGTGCATCGGATCAGCAGGCCGCCATTCTCAAGGAACTCGATGCGATGAAAAAGCGCATCGCTGAGCTGCAAGCGGAACTGAAAAAAAAGGACGAGCAAGCGGAGCAGTCGAAGACTACGAAGACAGCTCCCGCGAAGCCGTCTGATCCGACCACTGCTTCCGCAGCGGTGCCTTCGACGCAGACGGCCGATTCACCGGCAGTGACAGTGGGCGCGACTCAGACAACGAACAGCGACGCCGTTTCAGCGCCGGCGCAAGATCCCGCGCCAGCAGCCGCGGGACCAAGTGAATCTACGTCCGTGGCGTCGACAGCACAGGAGTCCACATCTCCGGCGGCCGCCGCTTCCCAAAAGCCCGCGAAGATCGCCCCTTTTTCGGACCATGACTGGACCTGGCTCAACGGCAACCCGCGCACAGAGACTCCGGCCTTCGACTCGAAATTCTTCACGCCCGAGATTAGGGCAGATACGACCTATACCTACGACTTCAACCATCCGACGGATCACTCCATGGGTGGATCGAGCGAGGTTTTTCGGGCACAGGAAGTCCAACTCGAGCAGCTCGGCGTCGGCGGCGATTTTCATTATGATAACGTGCGCGCCAGATTGATGACGCAATTTGGGATGTATTCAGTGACGACGCCGCGCAACGACGCCAGCCCAGGAAACGGCCAATGGGATCTTGCCGACGCCTATCGGTACGTTTCGGAAGCGTACGGCGGCTATCACTGGGATGTGCTGCACGGAATCAACATCGATGCGGGCATCTTCATGTCATACATAGGGCTTTTCAGCTACTACAACTTCGACAACTGGGCCTATCAACCTTCGTATGTTTCCTCGAACACGCCGTGGTTCTTCAACGGCGTGCGAGTCCAGATCTTCCCTACGGCGCATTTGAAAATTGAGCCGTGGTTCATCAATGGATGGCAGGCATATGGTTCGGCCAATCACACGCCGGGCCTCGGCGGACAGATCAAATGGACTCCGACAGGCTGGATCAACGTCATCTCCAACAATTACGGACTGGGGCAAGATGATTTGTTCGTGCCCGGTCGCGAACGGATCCACACCGACAATAGTGTGGAGATCAAATATTTTGATAGGCCGGTTAACTCCCTGGACAAAATGGCGTTCACACTGACGGGCGATATGGGTTGTGAATACGGCGCTGGCGTAAGTTGTGACGGAAACAAGAAAGGCGGGCCGAAGCAAAGCTTCATAGGGTACATGGTATACAACCGCTTCTGGTTCCACAAAGACCTATTCGGAGTGACGCTCGGCGGCGGCCAAATTAACAATCCCGGACGGTACTTGGTGTTGCTGCCACCGATCGACGGCGAGACCGCCATTACCGCGGCGACGAATTCGCCGTACTTTACGGAAAATCCTGGCAATCCATTCAAGGCCTGGGATTCGTCATTCACGTTCGACTATATGCCCAAACAATATATTACGTTCCGCTGGGAGTACGACTATCGCCATGCGAACGTGCCGTACTGGACTGGCCGAGGTGGAATTACGCCTCCCGATGGGAACAACGGTTCCCCCGAAGACTATACCTGTATTAGCGGAGCGACGTCTGGGCAAATGAGCCTTCTCGCTGCGGAAACGGCCTGCGGTGGCGGAATAAGCAGCGTCTGGTTCCCGGACCTTCGCAGAGATCAGTCGTTCATCGACCTGGATATATTGGTCAAATTCTGAGTTGGCGCACCAGCAGCAGAAGAATTTGGCTGGCTGGATGTGGCGCGGCCGAGTTCCGAGTGGCTCGTAAATCGTGCGCTGCGCGGGAGGGTTACGTGATGAAGGACGCGATTCTTATCGGGGCGATCCTGATTTTTTTCGGCGCCAGCATTCTGTACGTTTATGGTTGTGAGCGATTGAAGTAAGGAGCCGAAACATGCTCACGAACATTTTGGTTCTCGGAGCCAGCACGGGCCAAATGGCCGGTCACATTGTTCTGATTGTGATTTGCGTGCTGATGTGTGGGTACCTCTTCGCCGCCTTCCTCTGGCCGGAGAAATTTTAGGCATGAACGCAAATGGGTGGTTTCAGATATTCCTGTTTTTGGCGGTGATCTTCGCGATCACGAAGCCGCTGGGCGCTTTCATCGCCCGAGTGTTCAACCGAGAGAAGACGTTTCTCGATCCGTTGCTGCGGCCCGTGGAAAAACTCGTCTATCGCCTGACCGGGGTGGACGAGCAACGCGAGATGCGCTGGACGGAATACGCGATCGCCATGTTGATCTTCAGCGTCGTGTCCATGGTGCTTCTCTACCTCATCGAACGCACGCAGCAATGGCTGCTGTTCAATCCACAAAAACTGACGAATGTTACTCCGGATATCGCCTTCAACACCGCAGTCTCCTTCACAACCAACACGAACTGGCAGGCATACACGCCCGAAACCACGATGAGCTATCTGACGCAAATGGCGGGCTTGGCCTATCACAACTTCACGTCGGCCGCTGTCGGCATTGCGCTGGCCATTGCGCTGATCCGCGGGATAAGTCGCCGTGAGATGAAAACGATCGGCAACTTCTGGGTGGATATGACGCGCGGGCTACTTTGGATTCTGCTGCCACTGTGCCTCATAGGATCGCTCGTTCTGGTTTCGCAGGGCGCCATCCAGAACCTCAAACCATACGTGACCGCGCAGCTCACCGATCCTCAGAAGACCACGTCAACAGGGCCGGACGGGAAAACGGTTACACAAACGGTCAGCCAGCAAGTGATTCCTCAAGGCCCGCTCGCTTCGCAGGAAGTCATTAAGGAGCTGGGGACCAACGGTGGCGGGTTTTTCAATGCGAACAGTGCTCATCCTTATGAGAATCCCACGCCGTTCTCAAACTTTTTCGAGATGATCCTGATTTTCGCCATTCCGTCGGCTTTGACGTACACGCTTGGGCGCATGACCGGCTCCCAACGCCACGGGTGGGCAGTGTGGAGCGCCATGGCGATCATTTTCCTGGCGGCGGTCGCGGTCGCGTATTGGGCCGAGGCTCGTGGGAACCCACAATTTATGGGAGTGGATCAGGCGTCATAACGCGTTGCAGGCGGGCGGCAATATGGAAGGCAAGGAAGTTCGGTTCGGCATAGTCAACTCGGCCCTTTGGGCAACGGTCACGACGGACACGAGCTGCGGCGCGGTGAACAGCATGCATGATTCCTTCACGCCGCTCGGCGGCATGGTTCCGCTGACCAACATCATGCTCGGTGAGATTATCTTTGGCGGCGTCGGGTCGGGCCTATATGGCATGGTGGTATTTGTCATTCTCGCGGTATTCATCGCGGGATTGATGGTGGGCCGAACACCGGAGTACCTAGGTAAGAAAATCGAGGCATACGACGTGAAGATGGCGATGCTCTCGATACTCGTGACATCGCTGGTGGTCCTGATTTTCGCCGCGATTGCCGTGATTGAGCCATTCGGAACGGCGAGCATCTCGAATCCGGGCCCGCACGGGCTTACCCAGGTGCTTTACGCTTATGCTTCCGCGGTAGGGAATAACGGATCAGCGTTCGATGGACTGAACGCCAACACGCTCTGGTACAACATGAGCACCGCGGCGGCGATGCTCCTTGGCCGATTCTTTATGGTTATTCCCGTGCTGGCGATTGCCGGCAGCTTGGCGCGGAAGAAAGTAACGCCTCCTTCTTTGGGAACGTTCCCGGTCACGGGCCCGCTTTTCACCGTGCTGCTCGTTTCGACAATCTTGATCGTGGTGGCGCTCACTTTCTTCCCGGCGCTCAGCCTGGGACCGATTCTCGAGCATTTGCTGATGGCCGCCGGCAAGGCGTTTTGAGGAGCATATGGCCCGGACATCCAACACGAAGGCAAGCGCGCTGATGGACCAGAAGATTTTGCTCCGCGCGGTGGAAGATTCTTTTCGCAAGCTCCATCCCCGCACGATGGTCAAGAACCCGGTCATGTTCGTCGTGGAAGTCGGCGCGGTCATAACGACGATTCAGCTTTCATGGAATGCCTTCTATCACCTGGGGCATCTCGGGTTCGGCCTGCAGATCACTCTTTGGCTATGGTTCACGGTTCTTTTCGCCAACTTCGCGGAAGCGATGGCCGAGGGCCGCGGCAAGGCTCAGGCCGATACGCTGCGGAAAGCGCGCGCGGAAACTCAGGCTCACCGTCTGACGCACGAAGGATGCGTAGAGACGGTGCCGGGCTCGAAATTGCGCTCTGGCGATGTTGTCATGATTTCCGCGGGCGAATTTGTCCCGGGAGACGGAGAAGTGATCGAGGGCATTGCCTCGGTAGATGAGTCCGCGATCACAGGCGAATCGGCGCCGGTGATCCGGGAGTCGGGTGGTGACCGGTCGGCGGTCACGGGCGGCACGCGCGTCCTATCCGACGAAATCAAGGTACAAATCACCGCCAATCCAGGAGAGACGTTTCTCGATCGCATGATCAGCCTGGTCGAAGGGGCTTCGCGCCAGAAAACGCCGAACGAAATCGCGCTCAACATCCTGTTGGCTGGCCTGACCATCATTTTCTTGCTCGCCGTCGTAACGTTGCAGCCTTTCGCCATCTACTCCCGAGCGCCGCAGAACATTTTCGTTCTGGTATCGCTTCTGGTCTGCCTGATTCCGACCACCATCGGCGGGCTGCTTTCGGCAATTGGCATCGCCGGCATGGACCGGCTGATCCAGCGGAATGTGATCGCCATGTCCGGCCGCGCCGTCGAAGCGTCCGGCGACGTGGATATTTTGCTGCTCGATAAGACCGGCACGATCACGCTTGGAAATCGCGCGGCGACGCAGTTCCTCTCAGCGCCGGGAGTTTCCGAGACGGATCTGGCTAATGCGGCGCAGCTTTCTTCGCTGGCGGACGAGACGCCCGAAGGCCGATCTATTGTTGTTCTCGCCAAGGAAAAATACGGGCTGCGTGGGCGCGACTTATCGGTACATGAGACAAGCTTTATACCCTTTTCGGCACAGACGCGGATGTCCGGCGTCGACCTCGACGGGCGCGAAATCCGCAAGGGCGCGCCGGAGGCGATCGCGCGCTATGCGGGCGAGCACGGCAACCGAGTTCCCAGTGAAGTGCAGAGGCAGGTGGAAGAAATTTCGAATTCGGGCGGAACGCCGCTGCTGGTCGCGGAAAACCGGCGCGTACTTGGCGTCGTCTCCCTCACAGACGTGGTGAAAGGCGGAATGCGCGAGCGGTTTGACCATCTCCGGGCGATGGGCATCCGCACGATGATGATTACCGGCGACAATCCGCTGACCGCCGCGGCAATTGCGCGGCAGGCGGGCGTCGACGATTTTCTGGCGCAGGCGCGGCCGGAAGACAAGATGGCGCTGATTCGGCGCGAGCAGGCAAGCGGACGGCTAGTGGCCATGACCGGCGACGGCACGAATGACGCACCCGCGCTTGCTCAAGCTGACGTCGGCGTGGCGATGAATACGGGCACGCAAGCGGCCAAAGAAGCGGGGAACATGGTGGACCTCGATTCGAATCCGACGAAATTGATCGAGATCGTTGAAATCGGAAAGCAGCTCTTAATTACGCGCGGCGCGCTGACAACATTTTCGGTGGCCAACGATGTGGCCAAGTATTTTGCGATTATCCCGGCAATGTTCGCCGGAGCGTTTCCACAGCTTGGCGTGCTCAACGTTATGCGCCTCGCGACGCCGCAGTCCGCCATTCTCTCCGCCGTGATTTTCAACGCGCTGATTATCGTCGTGCTGATTCCGCTGGCACTGAGGGGCGTGCGCTATCGCCCACTCGGCGCGGCCGCCCTGCTGCGTCGCAACCTGTTAATTTACGGTCTGGGCGGAATCGTTGCGCCGTTTCTCGGGATCAAGTTGCTCGATGTCGTGATTCGATTTTTGCACTTGACGTAGAGGAAAAGAATGAAGCAGCAGCTCAAAACCGCGTTTTGGATGACCATCATTACCACGGTCCTTTTTGGGCTTGTCTATCCCTTGGTCGTCACGGCTCTCGCGCAGGCGCTTTTTCCGGCGCAGGCGAATGGAGAACTCATCCGGAGAAATGGCACGGTGGTCGGTTCGCAGCTCATTGGCCAGGCATTTTCTTCGCCTGGATATTTTTATTCGCGACCGTCCGGGGCGGGCAACGGCTATGACGGACTCAATTCCGGCGGGTCGAATCTGGGGCCCACGAACCGGCAATTGATCGACCGGATAGAAAAAGATGTTGAGAGACTGCGCGGAGAGAATCCGGGCGCTTCCATTCCGGTGGACATTGTCACCACATCCGCTTCAGGTCTGGATCCGGATATTACGCCGGCCGCGGCGGAATTTCAGGTTCCACGGGTGGCGCGTGCGCGCGGCATGACCGAGGAACAAGTAAGCGCACTCGTTCGCAAGCACACCGAAGCCCGGCAGTTTGGCATCCTGGGCGAAGTGCGCGTCAATGTACTGGAATTGAATCTCGATCTGGACGCCGCGCACCCGATGCACTAGCGCGATTCGACGCTCGCTGCGGTGCGCGGGCTTGGCGGTTCAAAGCGGTACCCAATCCACGGCTCGGTCAAGATAAATTTTGGGTGGGCAGGATCGCGCTCAATCTTCTTGCGCAATTGATTGATGGTGACTCGCAGATATTCCGGTTCGTTTCCGTAATCCGGCCCCCACACCGATTGCAGTAGTCGCCGGTGCGTCAGAGGTTTTCCCTGATTGGCGACAAGCTCGCGAAGAAGTTCGAATTCCTTTGGGGTGAGGTGGACTTCGCGGCCCTGAACTTTCACGCGTCGGGCTTCGAAGTCGACACTCAGCTCCTTCGACAGGATGGCGGGAACTTTATCTTGCGGCGAAGTCCGGCGAAGCGCGGCGCGAATGCGCGCGAGAAGTTCCTGCATGCCGAAGGGTTTGACGACGTAGTCATCCGCTCCCGCATCGAGAGCCAGCACCTTGTCGCGCTCCGCATTGCGGACGGTAAGCATGATGATGGGCACGTCAGAATTGCGGCGGATCTCGCGGCAGGCTTCCAGGCCATTCATGCCGGGCATATTCACATCGAGGAGGATGATATCCGGGCGCTTGGCACGGAAGATTTCGAGAGCCTCCGCGCCTTCGCGAGCCTCAAAGATCGTATATCCCTCCGCCGTGAGCGTTGCGCGCATGACCCGGCGGACCTGCGGTGCGTCGTCCACGACAAGGATTTTTGCTGAATTCATCGGCGGACAGTTGCCTCGTGGTCAATGGGCAAGGTAAAGGAGAAGACCGAACCATGGCCCAATTGGCTGGTCACACTGATGGAGCCGCCGTGCGCTTCGACAATTGCCTTGGCGATGGGCAGACCCATTCCTGTCCCTTGCACAAGATATCGCTGGTCTTTGCCCCGATAGAACTTATCGAAAATCATTCCCTGTTCCGGTTCATCGATTCCTGGCCCTCGGTCGGCGACGCTGATTAGGACCGAATTCGCGCTGGCCTCGGCGGTGATGATAACAGGGCGGTCCTTCGGCGAATAGAGATTGGCATTTTCGAGCAACTGCGCTAGAACCTCTTTTGCACGGCTCAAGTCAGCGCGAACCGGCGGAAGGCCGGCTGGCAATTCGACGCGCACTTCGCGTGAACCGAGGGCATTGCGACACTGCGCAAGGGCGGCGCCGACCAACTCCTGGACCGGTACCGCGCTCAGGTCCAGCACGAACTCCCCCGCTTCCAGCTGCGCCATTTCCGAAGCTTCTTCCACCAGATGATTGAGGCGGTCGGATTCCTCATCGATCACGGTGAGAAGTTCGTGTTGTTGGGACGGGTTCGGGTTTCGGTTCGATAGAAGGCTCGTTACCGAAGCCTTGATCGATGTCAGCGGCGTGCGGAAATCGTGGGTGATGGAGTCGAGGAGAGCGGACTTGAGGCGCTCGCCCTGCCGGTCGGCTTCTGTCTTGCTCAATTGCTCGACGGCGCGAGCGCGCTCAATGGCGATGCCCATGAGCGTCCCCATGGCTTCGAGCGTCTGGCGCGAAAGGGGGAAGCCAGAGATTCCCACGCTGCCGAGTGGCCGCAAGCCGAGACGAATCGGGGCGTAGCAAAAGCCTCCGACGGCGTCGATGAAAGGTTCGTCCCGGCTAAACGCGGTTCGCATCCGCTCCTCATCCACATGCGCCGCGCCAAATCCGGAGCGATAGAATTTTTGCTTGTCGGCAAGGAAGAGCGCCGCAGCGCCAGCTTCGAAGGCTTCAACAATGTGGTTTGGAATGGCGTTGAGCAATTGGATGACGTTTCCTTCTCCCAGAAGTTTCTGGCTGAGGGCGTACAGTTTTTCGATTTCTCTTCTGCGCTGGTTGGAGGCACGCGCTTCCTTGCGAATTCGTCCAGAGAGCTGGCTGCCTACGATGGCGGTAACGAGGAAGGCGAAGAGCGCGACCCAATTCTGGGGGTCCGCAACGGTGAACGTGCCAATGGGCGGAAGGAAGAAATAATTGAAAGCCAGCATTGCCGCCACAGACATGAAAGCGGATACAGCCATCCCCCACACGGCGGAAACTGCTAGAATCGCCAGAAGGAAAGACAGAGCCACGGTTGTTTGGTTTACATCGGGCAGAACTTTTCGGTAAAAGAGGGTGATAGCCACAACGATGCCCAACGCCCCTATGAATCGCGCGGCTTGCCGTTGGGCAACGGTTGGCATGTTTGGATTCTAGCGCAGTTGAATGAGATTCCGCTGAGGAGACGCTTCCGTTGCAAAAGAAACCAGAGGATTGGCTGGCAGTCGCCTCTCCTTCGCAAAAAACGAAGGGCATCTTCAAGCTTTTCCTCGGGTACGCGCCCGGCGTCGGCAAGACCTACAGCATGTTAAGCGAAGGAATCCGGCGTCATAGTCGCGGGGAAGACGTGGTTATCGGTGTAGTGGAGACACACGGCAGAAAGGCCATCGAAGAACTCGCCGCTCAGTTGGAAGCAGTCCCCCGCCGGAAGATCGAATATAAGGGTACGGTTTTCGAAGAAATGGATGTGGATGCGATTGTTGCCCGGCGGCCGGAAGTGGTTCTCGTCGATGAGCTCGCCCACACGAACATTACCGGAAGCAAGCATCGCAAGCGCTATGAAGACGTGCAGGAGATTCTGGCAGCTAAGATCGATGTGGTTTCGACCGTAAACATCCAGCATATCGAGAGCATCGCGCCGGTTGTGCGCAACGTGACTGGCGTCACCATCCGAGAGACTGTACCCGATTGGGTGCCATTGATTGCAAACGAGACGGTCATGGTGGACTTGACGCCCGAAGCGCTGCAGAACCGCATGCGCCGTGGTGACGTCTACGCACCTCAGAAGGTCGAACAAGCGCTCGGAAACTTCTTCCGGCGCGGAAACCTCATTGCCCTTCGTGAGCTGGCACTGCGGCAAGTCGTGGAACAGGTGGACCGCAGCCTCGAAACCTACATGGCAGCCAAGGACATTCAGAAAAACTGGGCTGTTCGCGAACGTCTCGCGGTGTGCGTGCATCCGAACCCGTACGCTCAATACTTGATTGCTCGCGCGGCTCGCATGGCCAGGCGTCAGGATGCCGAATTCTATGCCGTCCACGTCGACACCGGAAGAGACCGAAGCAAGGAAAGCGAGAAGTCACTGGCCGCGAATCTTCAGTTTGCAGAAAGTATGGGCGCCAAAGTCATACGTTTGAAGGGAACCAGTGTGGCGGACGCCGTTGCAGAGTTCGCACGTGAGAAACACATCACGCAAGTTATTTTTGGGCGCTCGGCCGTCAAGGGTTGGAAAAAGTACTTGTATCTTTCTCCCGCGCACCGCTTCCTGCGAGAGTCCCCTGAAGTCGACGTGCACATCATCACGCAAGCGCTAGACTGACGAAATATCTATTGTCTATTTCCGTCGCGGGCAATCATTCTTCACCGATCCACCAGCCTAAGACCGTTATGTGGCATTTCAGGATTCGATGGCAGACCTTCACCCGCTCCCGCACTTCCTGGCTGCGATTCACAATCATCTCGTCCCACGTCTTCGTTTGCTCCTCAATCTTCTTCCAGTCGGGACCGCAATCGGAATCCGGGCCGGAATTGCACGCGAGGCGCGTTTTTCGATTCGCTACATCGTGCGAGCCAGAATGACGCGGCTCTGTTATCCTGCTTCGTTGGGATGATACAAGGCGAATGCATCGGTCGAGGTAGGCTCGACTGCAACGCAAGTTTTCCGTGCGCCATGAGCAGACGCCTTAGGTGAGGAGGATGGTCCGACTTCCCGACAGCGATGAACGCGAGTCAGCCTGATAGCTTAGTGACCGAAATGCGGGGGATTTTCCCTTCCATCCGGCATTTTCAAAGTCATTCCATTCAGAGCACATCGGAACAGCCCTTGAATCGAGAGCGGGAATTCTTCCGTCCTTCTCGTGGGCTGGGGCGGAAATCCGAACCAGACGATTAAGTGTATGCGTCCAAAGTCAGAGGAGCTTGATTGATGGCAATCCTAATTGCAGTTCCCCGAGAGACACAGCCGGGAGAAAAACGCGTGGCCATGGTGCCGAAAGTCACCGAACGCCTCGTGAAGCTCGGGGTGAAAGTGCTCGTCGAAGCCGGAGCGGGCGAGGATAGCGGGATTCCCGACGCGGACTACGCGAAGTTTGCGACTCTCGTGAGCGATCCGGGGCAGCTCTATCGCGAAGCCGACATTGTGCTGAAAGTGACGCCGCCCAGCGCCGGGCAAATCAAATGGATGCACGAAGGAGCGCTGCTGCTCTCTTTTGTTTATGCGCGGCAGCATCTGGAAGAAACAAAGGCGCTCTGCGACAGAAAAGTGACAGCTTTCGCAATGGAACTGATTCCGCGAATTTCACGGGCGCAGAGTATGGATGCGCTGTCGTCGCAAGCGGTGGTGGCTGGTTACAAAGCAGCGCTGCTGGCGGCCTCTCGGCTAAAACGATTTTTCCCGATGCTGACCACTGCGGCAGGGACGATTCGACCGGCAAAAGTGCTGGTAATCGGCGCGGGTGTAGCGGGTTTACAGGCGATTGCGACGGCGCGACGGCTGGGCGCCCAAGTGTCCGGATATGACGTACGGGCGGCGAGTCGCGAAGAAGTGGAATCGCTGGGCGCGAAGTTCATTTCCGGCGACATCAAAGCGGAAGGCGAAGGCGGTTACGCAAGGGAATTGACCGAGGAAGAACGTAGAGTACAGCGGGACGTGCTGATGCAGAGCGTGCGCGTTTCCGATGCCATCATCTGTGCGGCGAGTCTGCCGGGGCGAGGCGCTCCGAAAATCCTACTGAAGCCGATGGTCGAGGAAATGAAATCCGGCTCGGTAATCGTGGATCTGGCGGCGGACTCCGGCGGCAACTGCGAACTGACTGAGCCCGGCAAGGACGTTCAGCACGGCAAGGTCACAATTCTTGGCCCACTGAATGTAGCAAGCACGCTCGCCGAGGACGCCAGCCAGATGTACGCAAATAACCTCTACAACCTGCTCAGCCTGCTGCTGAAAGACGGCCAAATTTCCCTCGACTGGGACGACGAGGTGATCGCGAAGACAGCGCTCACGTTCGCGGGAGAGATTAAGCACGAGGCAACTCGGCAATTCCTGGAAGGAGCAATGAAATCATGACCGGATTTGTGGCGCTCTACATTTTCTTAATCGCGGCAATCGCGGGATACGAAATCATCTCGCGCGTACCGGTAATTTTGCACACACCGCTGATGTCGGGTTCAAATTTCGTGCACGGAATCGTGCTGGTCGGCGCGATGGTGGCGATGGCCGAGGCGCAAGGCGGGCTGGAAGTGACCGTCGGGTTCATCGGAGTGGTGATGGCAACGTCGAACGTGGTGGGCGGATACGTTTCGACGGAACGGATGCTGGAAATGTTCACGAGCAAGAAGGAGAATGCATAGTGGGCCAGACGTCGATGAGTTTTGCAGTGCAGGCCAGCTATCTTATTGCCACCCTCCTGCTCGTAATCGGACTCAAGCGCATGAGTTCACCGCGCACGGCGCGCAATGGCATGCTCTGCGCCGGCGTTGGGATGCTGCTGGCGACCGTGGTGACGTTTCTGTACCTGCCGGCCGTTTACAGGCTGGCGTCGTCGCACGGGCATCCGGGCGTGTGGTGGCACCGACTGGCCCTCATTTTGATTGCTATCACGGTCGGTGGCGTGCCGGCTTGGTGGTCGGGACGGCGGGTTCCGTTAACGGAAATGCCCCAGATGGTGGCGATTTACAACGGACTGGGCGGCGGAGCGGCGGCGGCGATTGCGGCCGTGGAAATGTACAGCGGCCGCGCGTATCTGGGCTCGTTGGCGTTCCCCATTATCGCCGTGATCGGAGCGCTGGTTGGCGCAATCGGGCTCGGCGGAAGCATCATCGCGTTTTTCAAATTGCAGGGTTGGATGGGCAGCCCGCGCATCGTGGGGAGGAATTTCATCAACGCCATCCTAGCGATTCTCTTGCTTGCGCTGACCGTGGCGAGCATTTTTCCGGCCTCGGCTTCCTACGCGAACCTTTCCATTGACTCACTTGTGGGAATTTTCCTGATCGCTTCGCTGGTATTCGGCATTCTGATCACGCTGCCGATCGGCGGCGCGGACATGCCGGTCGTGATCGCGACGTACAACGCATGCATCGGTCTGGCGGTGGGTTTCGAAGGTTTCGTGCTCCAAAATCCCGCGATGATCATTGCTGGGATGATCGTGGGCGCGGCGGGCACTCTCTTGACGGTGCTAATGGCGAAAGCCATGAACCGCTCGTTCTTCAATATTTGGCTGAGCGGCTTTGGCGACGTGACCGTGGCGGCGAAAAGCGGGCCGCAGCAAGCCATGAAGTCGATGGACGCGCGCGACGCGGCCGTGACGATGGCGTATGTTGAGGACGTCATCGTAGTGCCCGGATACGGACTTGCCGTGGCGCAGGCGCAGCACAAGCTCTGGGAATTCGCGCAGATGCTGCAGAAAAGAGGCGTGCGGGTCCGTTTCGCCATCCATCCCGTTGCGGGACGTATGCCGGGACACATGAGCGTGCTGCTAGCCGAGGCGGGCGTGCCGTACGATTTGATTTACGACTTGGAGGAAATCAATAGCGACTTCGCGACGACGGACGTAGCCCTGGTGATTGGTGCAAACGACGTGGTGAATCCCGCGGCGCGCACGGACAAGTCCAGCCCGATTTACGGCATGCCGATCCTGAATGCCGACCAAGCGCGGCAAGTGTTGGTGATCAAGCGGGGACGCGGGGCGGGGTTCTCTGGCATCGAGAATGAGTTGTTCTTCGGGGACAACACGCAGATGGTCTTCGGCGACGCGCAGGACGTGATTTCGAAGATGATTCAAGGTTTGAAGGAGCTCTGACTCGGCACAATTCTTGCCGTGCAGATCAAGCCTTACGGGAGCGACGCCTCATTCGGGAAGGCAGTTTGTTACCAGTGCCATACGATTGCAAAGGTGAGAGACTACATTTTCACGAACTACCCTCTAAGGTAAGCAATTCCGTTCATGGGAGGCATCATGGCAACCACAAAAGTCGCAATAGCACCAATGAAGGCAGCGCAGATTCCTAAGGCGGGAGCCGATTTCCAGATCGTCGAGCGCGAGATTCCTAACCCGGATGCGGGACAGGTGCGCATCAAGGTGCAGGCCTGCGGTATTTGCCACAGTGACGTGCTCACGAAGGAAGGAGCTTGGCCCGGGATTCAGTATCCCCGCGTTCCAGGGCACGAAGTCGCGGGCATCATCGATGAATTGGGTGTCGGTGTTTCCGTGTGGAAGAAAGGGCAGCGCGTCGGAGTCGGCTGGCACGGCGGCCAGGACAACACGTGTCTCTCGTGTCGGCGCGGAGATTTTCGCAATTGCCGCAATCTGAAAATTCCGGGCATCAGTTATGACGGCGGATACCAGCAATACATGGTGGCTCCCGTGGACGCGTTGGTGGCGATACCGGAAAGCCTGAGTGATGCCGAAGCAGCACCGCTGCTCTGCGCCGGAATTACCACCTACAACGCGTTGCGGCACAGCGGCGCGTTCCCAGGCGACCTTGTCGCGGTGCAGGGTATCGGCGGCTTGGGCCACCTTGGAATTCAATTCGCGAACAAGTTTGGTTATAAGGTTGCGGCGATCGGACGTGGGTCCGAAAACGCGGCGCTCGCAAAGAAACTAGGAGCGAGCGTTTACATCGATAGCAAAGCGACGAACGCATCAGAGGAGTTGCAAAAACTGGGCGGCGCACAGGTAATTCTGGCCACGGCACCAAGCTCCAAGGCGATGTCTGAACTGATCGACGGTCTGGGGCCGAACGGGAAGCTCATGGTAATAGGTGCGACATTTGATCCCATTGAGGTCACACCCATACAGCTCATTTCTGGAAGTCGAACCGTTCAAGGCTGGGCCGCGGGAACACCAGCCGATTCCGAGGACACACTGCGCTTCGCCGAACTGAGCGGTGTGCGTCCCATGATTGAAACATATCCGCTCGAAAAAGCGGCCGAGGCTTACGCGCGCATGATGAGCGGCAACGCACAGTTTCGCGTCGTTCTGACGATGTGAAGTTGACCAGCAGCGCAATCCGCTCAGTAACTCGCGAGTGGAATCATGCGCCGCAGCTTTTTGCCGGTCTTCCGTTGGTGTTCGAGCGATTGTGCAAGATGTTCTTGCAGTGGCATCGTGGGCTCTTCGACCGTCAAGCCGTACCGTCGGAGTCCTCGTTCCCGGCAAAACCGCAAGTCCCTGAATCAGTCTCGCTGTCACCCAATAGCTGGCGGATGGTCGGCCACCCGGAAGTAATCGTCGCAAAAGGTGCTCCAAGCCATTATCGGCGACTTCCATGGGGCCGCGGTCACGCTCTTCGAACCGCGCTGACCGTTCTCCGGGTCTCTTCCGCGGAGACTTCGCGACTGGCTCGCCCGAGTCTCGTGCAGCGGCGCGAATGCAACTGACTCGCTGGAACGACAGCCGCAAACGGCTGAGGATTGTTTGGAGCATACCTCGGCCCGAAGCGGACAATTGTCGTGTGCACTTTGGCGACTGGCAAGAGTGTCTGAACGGAACGCTGCAACAGATCGTCTATGTCCCGCACTTTTGGCTGAAACCGGGGGAGGCCGTTCCCACCTGCCCGGACTTCGGCACGCCGTTCAAGAAAACGCGTGAGTATCCAGGATTGGTCGGTTTCGAGGCGAACTGCATGGACACGCATGACCCCGAACTGTTGAGACAAGTGATACGACGACGCGCCGGTAGGTAGAGCGCCTTATAGTTTCCGGGTTGCCAACAATTCAGAAGTTGGCGCTTCGGTCAACGCCGAACTAAGGGGAATTATATAACTTCCTGCTTAGTTCGAGCCGACCTTAAAGCTGCACGACGAGTCAGTGAGCTGGGTGGGCACGACGTTGAGCTCCGGCAGGTGATTTTTGGCCAGAACAGCGTTGAAGTCGGCGATATCTTGCTTCTGCATCGCCCTCCAAGCAACCACCGTACGGTTGTAGTTGCCGCAGTCGCTCTCCCATGTGGCGACCTGAGTGGGAGTGGGCGCCATGTCGAGGCCCACCTGCATCATGCTGACCATGGTGTTGTAGTCGTCGTTCAGCATGAGGAAGGATTGCAGCTCATTGGGCGTGGGAGCGACACGGCGGAAGAAGGCGCCGGGGGCCGGCATCACGCCGCCAATCTTGGTCAAGCTGGCATCGAGCGTCTTTGCCTGCGAGGCGACATCGCCGGGCAGATTGCTCTGCATCAGGGACGCGAGCTGCGACTTGACCGTGTCCACTTCGTGATTGCCTTCGTAGCTCTGCTCCATGCCGTGATACGCGAGCAGCGTGAGCTGGTTCTGGGCTCGCAGGGCGGCCATAAGCTTAGGGCCCTCGCCGACGCGCGGGTCGTTCATGACCGTTACTTGGCGCGCGTAGACCTGTCCATCCACAGTAAGCTTGAGTGTATAGACTCCCGGAATCACCTGCGGCCCGTGCGGACCAGCGGTCGTGGTGCCCGCCACCATATTCATTTGGTTTTCGAGGTCGTGCTGGAAGGCAGGCGGGTCGTCATAGAGCAGGTCCCAGTTGAAGCGGTTCTCACCGACATCGGTGCTGAGAGCGAGCGACTGGAGCGACGCCAGCCAGTACCGTGGATAAGCTTGGCCCGCGACGGGCGGCGGCAACGTGCTGGACATGGTGCGCACAAGGCTGTCATGCGAGTCGAAGACCTGGAGCTGAATCGGCCCATGGGGCTGATGGCTGAGGTAATAATCCACGATCGCGCCATACGGTGGATTGGGCGCGTGGGGAACTTCGACGGAGGTCGGTTGGTCCCAGTTGCTGTTGATACGGGAGCGGATGGCATCTTCGGGCTGAAAAAGATACGCGGAGGAAGAGCCGATGGCCTTGGCATCGGCGGCGATCTGGCGCAACGGGGCGATGTCGTCGAGAATCCAGAGGCCGCGGCCGTAAGTGCCGATGACCAGGTCGTTCATCTGATAATCGGTGTGGATGGCGAGATCACGGATGGAAGTGCTGGGCAGATTTTGGCGCAGCGACTGCCAGTGATCGCCATTATCGAAGCTGACGTAGACGGTCGTCTCGGTTCCGGCGAAGAGCAGGCCGGGCTGCTTGGGATCGGCGCGCAGAATGTTCACCCAGCTTCCGGTGCGCTCGTCGCGGGGCAGGCCGCTGACGATGCTCGTCCAAGTCTTGCCGTGGTCGGTGGTGCGCCAGATGAGTGGCAGGTTCTCGTCCTGATTGGTGGGGGCAGTGGCAGCGGGACCGCGCTGACCGCCGATGCGGGCGGCGACGTAGGCGGTATTGACCTCATCGCCGGCCTCGATGGTGTTGAAGTTGGTATTCGGCGGCACGCCAGTGATGTTGCTGACGTTGTTCCAGTGTCTGCCGCCATCCATCGTGTTGTAGATCTGTCCGTTGGTGCTCACGGTCCAGACCACGCCCCGCTTGACCCTGGAGATGGAGAAGTCGTTGATGGAAGGCGGGGCGGGGGCGAAGCCGCCAGTCTGCGGCGCTAGAGCGGGCGTGCCGCAGACCACCGATGGCGCGCCCTTAGCCGTGGTGAGGTCGGGACTGAATGCCTTCCAGGAATGGGCGCCGTCGCGCGAGACCAGCAGACACTGATAGGCAACGTAGAGGGCGCTAGGATCGAAGGCGCTGTCGAACTTCTTCTGGAAGTCGCGGCCCGAGCGGTACTTTGCGGCGTCAGCGCCGAAGTTCGGCGCCACGTTCTCCCACTGCCCCGTCGACATATCGATTTTGACCAGCTCGCTGCCGCCACCGCCGCCGGGGCCATAGCCGACCGCATAGAGGATGTGGGGGTTCTCGGGATCGGGCGTGATGACGCCGAATTCGGAAGAGGGCACCGGGCTCCAGTCGGTAAAGTTGATCTGGCCCCAAGTGCCGCGGCTGCTGACCATGACCGCGCCGGTGTCCTGCTGCGAAGTCACGACCCAGTAAGGATACTGGCTGTCGGTATTGACGTGGTAGACCTGGCTGATGGGCTGGGTATACCAGAGGCTCCAGGTTTCGCCTCCGTCTAGGGTAACGCTGGCACCCTGGTCGGCGCCGACAACCATGCGCTTGCTGTTGGTGGGATCGATCCAGAGCTTGTGGTAATCCTCTCCGCCGGGCGCGCCCTTGAAAGCGTGGAAGGTGACTCCGCCGTCTGTGGAGCGGTACATCGCGGTGCTGACGGTGTAGAGGATGTCAGGGTTCTGCGAGTCCACGAAGACGCCGCAGCTATAGGCACCCTGGCCGTTGCTGATGCGCGTGTCTTTGCCTGCCACGTGTTGCCAGGTGTTACCGCCATCGTCGGAGCGGAACAGTCCCGAGCCGTTTTCGATGTTGTTACCGATGATGTAGATGCGCTTGCCAATGGTGTGCATACCGATTGCCAAGCCAACGCGGCCCGGGAAAGCCGGAATCTTGATCTCGGTCCACGTCTGGCCCTCGTCCGTGGATTTGAAGACCAGCGGCGGCTTGGTCTTAGGCCGAGGTCCGGGGCCGTTGAAGAAACCGCCTCCCGTACCCTGCGTGTCGGCCAGCATGACGCTGGGGTCGTCGTATGCGTACTCCACTTCGCGGGTGCCATCGTAGCCAGCGGGCTTGAGCACGTTGGTCCAAGTCCGGCCGCCATCGGTGGAACGGTAGATACCGCCGCCGTCGTGCGTGGCGTCGCCGAGGGTGGAGGCGATCACCAGGTTCGGGTCGTTGGGATCGACAACGATGCTGTCGATCTTCACGGTGTTATCCAGGCCGATTTGCTGCCAGGTCTTGCCCGCGTCGGTGGATTTCCACATGCCGTTGCCGAGGCTGCCGCCGATAGGGTCGCCGGCGCCTGCATAAACGATATCCGGATCGGAGGGAGCGACTTGGATTGCGCCGACGCTGTCCACGCTCGTCACTTGGTCGAAGATGGGCAACCACGTGACTCCGGCGCTGGTAGTTTTCCAGATGCCTCCCTGGGGTGTGCCGACATAGAACACGCCGACCTGGCCGATAACGCCGGTGACGGAGGAGATGCGACCGCCGTGGAAGGGCCCGACGTTGCGCCACTTAAGGCCGGCATAGAGGTCGGGTTTGACTTGCGCCGCCGCGCTCAAAGTTAATGCCAGCACGCTGGCGAAAGCCAGCCCCCAATACACAACCCGCGAAATTCGCTTCATGACGTATGCACCCCTTGTAAGAATCTAGCCGCGCAAACCGGGAAAGTATACTGCAGGAACCTCGCAAGTCGGCACTCGCTGTAACCAATATAGGCAGGGTCGGTCACGCCCTCCAAGACTCACGCTGCGTTGAACTACTGCGCGAAATGGGTTGGCACTCATAAACTACAACCAAGGTCGATTCACCATCTGATTCGCATTGCGACGCGCATTGCGCTCCGTATGCCCGCCGATTCCGAGCGAATGACGGGCCACTCGGAATTAATTCACCTTATGGGTGCGTGCGGCTTATCGATAGTCTAGGCCGTTGTGCCAGGCAGAGGACCCTTCCGCGAGATTGCTTGACGGATACACTCCCACTCTCGTTTACGACTTGCTCAAAAACCCTCCCTTGCCCAAAAACCCTTTTCCTGAGGGCGTAGAATCGTCACGAAATGCGCTTGCCCAAAAGTGCGCATGCGTCGCCTCAAAAAGAACCGTTTCTGGGCAATATGCGAGCCATGCGTTGCCAGAAGATCGTTTAGCTCGTTGTAATCGTGGATTCATGGCGCATTCATTCATGGTTCACATTGGAAGGCCTCAATTCATACGACCTTGCTTCTTTCTCTAAACCGAACGGACAGTTCCGTCGAGCATGGCGCGCGAATGAAGATTCTCGTAGTCGAAGACGAAAAACGCATGGCAGAAGTCCTGCAAGCGGGGCTTGAAGAGGAGAATTACTGCGTTTCTGTGGCGCACGATGGGATCACGGCTCTCGAGATGACGCGAGACGGCCAGTTTGACCTGGTCTTGCTCGACGTGATGCTTCCCGGCGTGGACGGGCGAGAAGTGGCGCGACGAATTCGCCAGGTCGAGCAAACGACGCCTATCTTAATGCTCACTGCGCGTCATACCCCAGCCGATATTATCCGCGGGCTGGACGCGGGCGCCGACGATTACCTGACAAAGCCGTTTTCATTCGATGTGCTGTTTGCCCGTCTCCGGGCATTGGCGCGGCGCTCAACGAGCACGTCCCTGTTGAAGCTAAAAGTGGCGGACCTGACACTCGATCTTTCCGAACGCCGAGCCTATCGGGGCCCCCGTGAAATTTCCCTCACACCGCGGGAATTCCGTGTGGTGGAATTCCTCATGCGAAATCACGGAAGAGTCACCTCACGGCGGAGCATCCTGGATGCCGTGTGGGGGCGTGCAGAAAGCGTGGAAGAAAATACCCTCGACGCGTTTGTTCGCCTGGTGCGTCGGAAAGTGGATGCGGGCGAGCCCGTGAAGCTGATCCATACGCTCCGTGGATTCGGTTACTCCATCGAGGCGCGGGGAAACGAATGAATCTTCCGCTACGCGCGCGAATCACCGCTTTGTATTTCGCCGTCTTGGCCGTCACGTTCGTTTCCCTCGCGACTATCGCGGACTACGGATTCCGCCACAGCATTGAAAGGACGGTGACGGAAGCGTCCCGCGCCAACTTGGAGAGTTTGCGGAGCGTAATGAACCGCGCCGCTCCTAAGGGTTCCGATGAGATCAAGAATGAATTGAACGAACTTTCCGGTTTATGGGCGGGCGCGGGATTGCTGGAAGTGAGGGATCAAGACGGCAGAACTATTTTCCAATCCCCCGGTTTTGCACTGTCGGGCAAGGAGTTGCCACACGCCTCCGCAAACGGTCCGACATTTTTCACGACGAATCTGAATAAGGTGCAGTATCGGATTGCAACGGACACGTTGCAAGTCGATGGGCGGCCTGTTCTTCTGCGGGCTGCTGTGCCGGCGGAATCATTTGACCAGGCGCTCGACCGGTTCCGCCTCATCCTCAAAGAGGCTCTCCCGGCATTAATTGTGCTCGCCTCTCTCGCAGGATATTGGCTGAGCGGGCGCGTGTTGCACCCTGTGAACGAAATCATTCGCACGGCTCGTGGGATCGGAGTTAAGAATCTCTCGAGCCGCCTGGCTGTTCCCCGAGTCCATGACGAACTGCGTCTGCTGACCGAGACGCTCAACGACATGCTCGCGCGCATCGAGGTGTCGGTGCAACGAATCACGCAATTCACGGCTGACGCTTCCCACAATCTGAGAACTCCTCTGACGCTGATTCGATGCAACTCGGAACTGGCCCTCCGGCGTTCAAGAACCGAAGAGGAATACCGGAAAGCATTGACGCGAAACCTCGTAACTTCGGTCGAAACCACCTGTCTGGTTGAAAACCTCCTAACGCTGGCGCAGGCCGATGCCGGCTCGTCAGGATTGGAGTTCAGGCGGATCAACCTCGCGCAGTCCCTCCACAGGGCGACGGAAGAAGCCTCGATTTTAGCTGCGGATAAGAATATTCGTGTATCGGCGTGCATCCCTCCTATCCCTATCTGGGTGAATGCCGACGACCTCGCCCTGCATCGAGTTTTTCAAATCGTCCTGGAAAACGCGGTGAAATACACACCCCGAGGAGGAGGAATCGCAATCACGGCCAATTGGAATGGAGGCTCAGATGCGGAGATAGAGATATGCGACTCCGGCATCGGAATCCCTGAAAAAGACCTTCCACACATTTTCGAGCGTTTCTATCGCGTGGACCAAGCGCGTTCGCGCGAATCCGGCGGAACCGGGTTGGGCCTAGCCATTGCCCAAACATTTGTAGACCTGCATGGAGGGACGATTGGCGCCCAAGGGCAGTTAAGCGGGGGAACGGCCATATTGATTCGGCTGCCGGTTGTGACGCCTTCGTAGGCGCGCAAGAAGCTCAGGAACCAGCCGGGGACTGCAAGATCGTCTGAAAAAATTTTCAGCCTCAATTCAACTCCATCACAACAGGTATTCATCCGGCAGTAACAATCGAGGACTTTAATCGCGTCCGCATCGAAAAGCGAATTGGGCGGCTGAATTTACTCTCAACCTGGGCACTTCGAGATCGGACCTCAGCGCGGCGGATGATAATCGTCATCCGCCCTTCCCGACGGGAGGGAAAGGTTATGCTTTCAGTCAAGAGATTCTTGCTGGCGTTGGCCGCGTGCTTGGCGCTTTGTTTTCTTGGCGTTAGTTCGACGCTGGCGCAAACAAACACAAGCAAGTCTCCGACGGACCGCGGCTCTATCGCAGGCCTGGTAACGGACAGCACCGGCGCCGTGCTTCATGGAGCAAAAATCAAAGTGGAGCCTGCGAAAATCACGGCCGTTAGCAGTGAGGGGGGCGCGTTCCTCGTCGCGGGTCTTGCGCCGGGCGATTACATGATCACAGTCTCCTATCTTGCGTTCAAGGACTTCACCAAGTCTGTCACGGTAACCGCCGGGCAAACCGTGCAGGTAGATGCCGTAATGGAGGTGGCGTCGAAAAGCCAGCAGGTCGTCGTGACCGCGGAAGTGCCTCACGGTGAAGCAGAAGCGCTTAACCGCCAAGAGAACGCCGACAACATCCTTCAGGTTTCGCCCGCCGAAGTCATCACCAGCCTGCCGAACGCCAATATTGCTGATGCCGTGGGCCGCATGCCCAGTGTGACACTCGAACGCGATGAAGGAGAGGGAAAGTACATCCAGATTCGCGGTACTGAGCCGCGCCTCACCAACGTCACAATTGATGGAATCAATGTGCCGTCGCCGGAAGGAGGCGTGCGCCAGATAAAATTGGACACCGTTCCGGCAGATCTTGTCGACTCAGTCGAAATCAACAAGACACTGCAGGCAAATCAGGACGGGGACGGAATTGGCGGCTCCGTAAACTTGGTCACCAAGACAGCGGGTGAGGTTCCGACGATCTCTGTTTTCTCGAGCGTCGGCTACACTCCGATTGACAATGGACGAAAAGTCACGGACGAGAGTGGCACGATCGGATACCGCTTAGGGTCCCAGAAGAAACTTGGCGTGTTGATTGGAGGACACTATGACTGGAACGGCCGTGGGATTGATGACATCGAGCCCGTTCCGGACGCGCTGGAGGGACCGAGCGGCGCGCTCACGCCGTACTACGACAGCATGGATCTTCGCGAGTATGTCTATTACCGGACGCGTTGGGGAATGGCGGGAAGCCTTGATTACAAACTCCGGGAAGATTCGAGCGTTTACATCCGAGGTTTGTATTCCAACTTCGAGGATTACGGAAACAAATACGTTTTCACCGTGAATGACAATAGCGCAAATCCTGGCCTGGCCGCGCCCAACTCGGTCCCGGCAGATCCCCTATACTCGAGCACCAGCCGGCGCCCGGAGTATGCGATCGGCAGTCTAGCCGTCGGCGGACGCCATGTCTTTTCTTCCAGATGGGTCACGTGGGAAGCGTCAGTTGCACGCTCTCGTGAGTTTGCTTCGGCCGGAAACCCGGGGCCTGATTTCACTTACACGGGGCCTGATAGTTCTTGCTTGTACGATCCTACTCCGACTGCCGGCATCAGCGTCTATCGGCCACAATGGACGCCCAACTGCTACACGGAGGCTTACAATCAAGCCAACTATTCTCTGCAGGACATTGTGCTGTCTTATGGAAAGACGGCGCAGTTGAACTTGCAAGGCGCCACCTCGATTGGCCAGCGGTATCACATCGGATCCCACCTGGCGACCATCGAGTTTGGCGCCAAATACCGCACCGCACACAAATTCGATGATTCGTACACACTTGGCTTTGCGCCGACGCTGAATCTGCCCGACACGATGTTCCTGAGCAGCTACGGCAACGCCAATTACTACGACAAAACGTATACCTATGGCCCCGTGACCGATTACAACAAAATTCTCGCTTACTTCCAGCAGAATCCGGGTAACTTCACAGAAGAACCTTACGATCCCAATGGCAATACCACGGTTGGTGGAAATCCGGTCAACTTCGACTATGTCGAAAAAGTCCCTGCCGGCTACGTGATGAACACCGTCGACTTGGGCAAATTCCGCCTGATTGCAGGGTTCCGCATCGAAGGCACGGTTCTCGATACGTCGACGTTTCAATCCTCGACAGATGCTTCCGGGAACACAACTTTTGGATTCGCTAGCGCCGTCGGCTCTTACCTGAAAATCCTGCCAAGCGCCTCGCTGCGGTACGCGCTCACTCCGAATTCAGCGATCCGACTCGTGTACGGTCGCGGCCTTTCACGCCCAGATCCCCAGGACATCGCTGAAGCGGCGACGATTAGCAATCTGCCGCCGAAGTCGGTATCTCTTGGCAATCCGAACCTGAAGGCGGAGACAGCGAATAATTACGACCTTCTCTACGAGCGTTACTTTAATCAACTGGGGATGTTTCAGGGCGGATTCTTCTATAAACAGCTCTACGATCCGATTGTTGAAAGCCTCATTCCGGCCAGCGAGTCGACTGGGCAATTTGCCGGTTACCTCGTGACGCAACCCGTGAACGCCGGCAGCGGCTGGGTCACTGGCTTTGAAGCTTCTATCCTGAAGAACTTCACCTTCCTGCCCGGTCCTTTGGCTGGCCTTGGATTGTCCGCGAATTACAGTCGCACAGCTTCGCAAGCGGATGGACTCCAGGGCATCGGACGCTCCGATTCGCCAGCGCTTCTGCGTCAAGCGCCGAATGCCTGGAACATCGGCCCAACCTACAACCATAAACGCTTGTTCGTGGCCATGGGTATGAGCTACAACGACGCCAGTATCTACGCATATCAGTACACGGACGGGACCGGAGGCAGCGCCGCGAGCCCGTATGGGATCAAAGGACCGTATGGTGATAACTATCTTTATCCGCATTTTCAAGTGGATGCCCAAGCCAACATTGAGCTCCCCAGAAACTTCACGATGATCGTTGATGGGCTGAACCTCAACAACGAAGTATTTGGCTTTTACAATGGAAGCCCGCAATTCGTTGTTCAGCGTGAATACTACAAGCCAACGTACAGTCTGGGGTTGCGCTGGAGCCCGCGGGGCGAGAGATAGCGTCATGCGAGGACAATGACGACCATTCGCATACAACAGAAAGGAAAGGAATTCATCTTGAATTTGCCAACAAAGAGCACATTTCTTGCGGTGATCTTAGTTTCACTGGCGCTTCCCTGGGTGGGCATACAGGCGAAGAGAGCAAACTCTGCCCGCGCTCCGCAGGCAGATGACACAGCGCCCAACGGAGATCCGGTGCTGCTTGCCGCTGGAGACATTGCCAACTGCAAGATGATCGCCGGGGCGCAGGCAACCGCGAAAATCATCGAGGCGATTCCGGGCACCGTTGCGGCGCTCGGCGATCTGGCCCTATCGAACGGCACAGCCGAGGAATTTGCCAACTGCTACGACAAGACGTGGGGCGCATTCAAGTCGAGAACACGCCCTGCCCCGGGGAATCATGAATTCCATTCCTCCAGCGCGACTCCCTATTTCGATTATTTCGGAGCCGCCGCCGGCGATCCGAAGACCGGTTATTACAGTTACAACCTCGGCGCGTGGCACATCATCGCGCTCAACGGCGAGTGCAAAGACGTCGGCGGATGCCAGACCGGTTCGCCGGAGGAAAAATGGTTGCGCGCAGATTTGCAAGCGCATCCTGCAGCCTGCACTCTCGCGTATTGGCACGAGCCGCTTTTTAGCTCTGGTGCCACGCACGGCAATGACCCAGATTTCATTTTCTTTTGGCAGGATTTGTACGGCGCCCACGCCACGATTGTCCTCAACGGCCACGACCACGATTACGAACGCTTCGCGCCGCAGACTCCCGATGGCGTTGCCGATCCCGCGCGCGGCATCCGCGAGTTTGTCGTTGGTACAGGCGGAAACCACGAGCGCCTTTTCGCGACCACCCCGCGGCCAAACAGCGAAATCCGCATGACCGGCACGTTTGGCGTTCTCCAGCTGACCTTGCACGCGCATGGCTACGATTGGAAGTTCATCCCCGAAGCGGGCAAGACTTTTCATGATTCGGGCAGGGGTAACTGTCACTGACGCACGTTTACTGCGCCTGCGATCAAGAATCAGATTGGTTGCCCATGTCGCGGTGGCACAGGTCATCCATGCTGAGAGGCCTTCGCCGAGCGGAAACCGGCGGGTGTCAGCCAAGAGATCTGAACGCGGCGCCTTTTCAACAAGTCCAAACATCAGCAGGGTGTATACTCTTCCGCCCTCCCGAATTGGTATTTGAGGTCCTCACTTGAGGAGAAATCTGATGACACGTTTCAGCTTCCTGCTCGCTCTCAGTTTTGCGGCCCTCACCACCGTTGCATTCGCGCAGCAAACTCAAAACGGCGGCCCGTACAAAGTCTTGAAGACCGTCAAAGTCGGCGGTGAAGGTGGCTTCGACTATGTCTATGCAGACGATGCCGGACGCAAACTGTATGTCCCGCGCAACGGGCCCGCGGGCCACGTCTCGGTTTTCGACTTGGACTCGCTAGCCCCCGTTGGCGACATTCCCAACGCTGACGCGCGTGGAGCCGCTGTGGATCCCAAGTCCAACCATGGCTTTGCCAGCAGTGATCCTGTGGTTATGTGGGACACGAAGACCCTGACTCCTATTAAGACCATTGATGTGCAGGGGCGCCCGGACGGAATTCTCTTCGATCCGTTCAACGAGCGCGTCTATATCTTTAGTCACACCGCGCCAAACGCCACGGTGATTGATGCCAAAGATGGCAGCGTTGTCGGCACAATTGATCTGGGTGGAGCGCCCGAGCAAGCAGTCACCGACGGTAACGGTCACCTCTACGTCGATCTGGAAGACAAAGACAGCGTCGCGGTCGTAGATACAAGAACCATGGCCGTCACGGCGAAGTACGATCTCGAGGGCAAGGGCGGCGGGCCGGGCGGCTTGGCCTTCGACGTCAAAAACCATATTCTCTTCGCGGCATGCCACAACCCGGCTACGATGGTCATTCTCAACGCCAACGACGGAAAGATCATCACCACACTTCCGATCGGCATGGGCGTGGACGGCGCCGTGTTCAACCCGGATACCATGGAAGCCTTCAGTTCGCAGCGCGAAGGCACACTCACCGTAATTAAAGAGAACAGCCCCACTGATTTCGTCGTGGAGCAAATCGTACAAACCATGCCCGGCGCAAAGACGCTTACCCTGGATCGCAAAACCGATCGGATTCTGCTGATCGCCGCGGAGTTCACTCCCCCGCCCGCGCCTTCCCCCGGAGCGCGGCCCAGTCGTGGGCAGATGGTCCCCGGTTCATTCACGATTCTCGCAGTAGGCAAGTAAACTGCCGCCGGCGCAACTGGGGTTTCCGCTTGGCACAGAGATCTGCGCTCGTCCCCACACCGTTTGCTAAACCGCGGGAACGGAAGATTTATCGGCAGTGCTCGAAGGTCATCTGGGGTGCCGTTAGCCGAGCCGGACGGAACAGGCCGAACGACAAACGGGAGTCAACTTGATGCCATCCATTCACACGCTCAGAAACGTGTTTTTGCGGGCAGGGACCGCTGGCAAGTTTCACGCACGCCAAATCAATCACTTACGCGCCGAATTGGAGGAGGGTTATTGGGCAGTGCAGCCAGGAGAGATGGCGGTTAAAGAAAAGGCGCGGATGTTCTGACGTCGAGCGGCGCACGGGAATGGCCTCTGAGAACCGCGTGAGCCTGCTTCATGAATGCTACGGTGAGGTTACGCCCTTCGTGTGCGCAAAGTAATTGGCTCACGGCCGTTCCGGTTGAACGGAATCATTGAAGCGGTCGGGAAAAGTCAGGGAATACCTACAAAGGTCACTACAGTGCAGTGAAAGCGATGATGCGAACCTACTGTAACTCATTGAAAGAATTGGTCGGGGCGTGGAGATTCGAACTCCAGACCTCCTGCGCCCAAGGCAGGCGCGCTACCAGGCTGCGCTACGCCCCGACATGAAGTACCCTTTGATTCTAGAGCACTTTCCAACATGCTGTCACTCCTATCCGTCGTATTAGGTCCCTTAGCGTGCAGGAATCGTGCACGAAAGCGTTTCATGGGGCCATCTCCGTGCCATCGTGTACGTGACCGCCGTGTTGCTGCGCTGACCCACAAGTTGCAAGCCCCTAAAATCCTCTCACTTTGGTTCTTGGCTATGGCGAAACGATTCTCATCAACCTGCCTGACAATCATCCGGTGCGCCAATACGCCACCCACATTTGTAACGCCGCGCGAGCGGGCGCTCGGTTGTCCGCCAGTCTCTCGGCACTCGTCCAGCGCAAATCGCCGCAGCCCTAGTTCCCCTTACTTCGCGGCGCTCGTTTCGGGTGGACGGCGGCGCATCGCTGTTCCCTGGCTCGCCCGATTCGTCAATGGCCGGCCGTGGCGCTTTGATCAGCACCTGCTCGCAGTTTTCAGCATGACGCCCACGCCTGTCGGCGGCCATCTCAGCTTGCATTTGTAGTGAATCAACTGTTTCATGGATCAGTATCGCTATCTCATGATTTTTGCTGGCTATAGAGGTGTACCCACTTGACACAATGCTGTGGCGGTGCTAGCTTTCAGCTTGAAGCCCTGAAACATTCGTTTCATTATGACAGTTCCGCGAGTTGCTGCTGATCGGCGTCAATTAAGGCCTGGTCTAGACTCTCTGTGTTGCGTCGAACGGATTGTTCAGGAGTTCAGAGTACCTTCTTTGTCTGCCTGAACGCCACAGCTCCATGGTTGAGGGTAACCGAGTTGGGTAGGCGGTTTGGCAGTAGGTAGTATTTTATTTCGTGGGGACCAGAACCAATGAAGCCCAAGCTTGCAGTCGTTCTGATACTCATCACTGCCGGCGTAAGTCTTGCAGCTCGGTTGCCTGACGATCTGAAAAACCAGAGTCAGCCTTATCTGAACGGGGCTTTGTCTACGGCGCGCTGGATCGAGGGTACATCGGTGACGACGAGCAATGGAGTTGTCTGGCCGGACGACCCGACCGACCCCAAAACTGTTAACACCTCCCTCTATGCAGGCACGCCAGGCCCCATCCTATTTTTTCTGGAGCTTTATCGCTATACCGGAAAAGCAGAATTTCTTCAGCAAGCGAAGTCCGGTGCCGATGCTCTCGCCGCTTCGCTTGCCAAAGATCAGCCGACAGGGCTCTACGAAGGCCTCGCCGGCGATGGCTTCACTCTCGGTGAAGCCTATCTGATCACGCATGACGAGAAATACAGGACTGCCGCTCTTCAGTGCGTTGAATGGCTGAAACAGAGCGCGAAGAAGACCGGGAATGGCATCGAATGGAACGACACGACCGACGTGATCGCGGGCGGCAGCGGCACTGGCCTTTTCCTGCTGTGGGCCGCTGATAAACTGCAAGCGCCGGGCGCGCGCGAGGTTGCCATCGAGGCAGGCAAGCACCTGATTGAACTTGGCAAGCCAACCGGTGACGGCGGAACCCGCTGGCTCATGGATCCCACTTTTCCGCGCGAGATGCCGAATTTCTCTCACGGTACTGCGGGCGTCGCCTATTTTCTCGCAACCCTCTATCAGGTAACGAAGCAAAAGGAATTTCTGGACGCCGCGCTCAAAGGCGCGCACTATCTGATTTCGATTGCCGATAAGCAGGGCGACATTTGCCTCATCTATCACGACGATACCCCCAACGGAAAATCGCTTTACTACCTTGGCTGGTGCCACGGTCCCGCGGGAACGGCCCGGCTATTTTATCGGTTGTATCAGGACACCCATGACCGCCAATGGCTGGATTGGACCGAGCGTTCTGCGCGCGCCCTCGTTGCGGAAGGAGCGCCCGAGAAAGTCGTCTCGCCCGGCGTGTGGCACAACATCAGTGCGTGTTGCGGCGTGACCGCCGAAGCGGCGTTTTTCATGGACATGTACCAACTAACGAAGAAGTCCGAATACTTGGATCTTGCTACGCAGGCCTCAAGCCGCCTGCTGACGCTCGCCACCGAAGATGAACAGGGTACGCGCTGGGTGCAAGTGGAAACGCGCGTTCGGCCCGATGTGGCCATTGCTCAGACGGGCTACATGCAAGGCGCTTCTGGCGTGGGAATGTGGCTCCTGCACCTGAGCGCATTTGCGGAAGGAAAATCCGAACCGACAATCGCCTTTCCGGATAATCCATTTGCGTACTAGCTGCCATCGAGACTTCTTTTACGCGTCGTTCGCCGAATCGGGCCCCCCGCCTTTTCGGAAGAATGCGCAACAGGATTCATACGAATGACCGATGTATCTCTTTCAAGGGGGTCGCTGCGAAGGGCTTTAGAAGCCTTTCCGCGCTGCCGCCTGTCGCACTTGCCGACTCCGCTTGAATCGCTCGAAAGGCTCTCCGCGCGTTGCGGCGTGAATCTGTTCATCAAGCGCGACGATCAGACCGGCCTGGCTTTTGGAGGGAATAAATCCCGCAAACTCGATTTCCTGATGGCCGATGTTCTGGCCCAGGGCGCCAAATCCGTCATCACCTGGGCCGGCGTGCAGTCGAATTGGTGCCGGCAACTTGCCGCTGCTTGCTGCAAGCTTGGCGTCCATCCGATACTGCTGCTGTTCACCCGCCCTCGCCTCCCCCGCGCGCTCGATGGAAATTTTCTCCTCGATCTGATTTGCGACGCGGAGATGCACGTTCTTGAACTGGAGTCCTCGCGAAAAATGATGACCCTCGACGGCGTCAAAGATTTGGTGGATGCTCTCGTCGAAAAGGAGTCGCGCGCCGGCAGGAAGGCCTACGTCGCACCCATAGGCGCTTCCTTAATCGAAGGTTCGATGCACAAGCCTCTGGGAGCCGTGGCTTACGTCAATGGATTTTTTGAACTCCTGGAGCAAATGGAAGCGCGAAAGAGCCAGATTGACGCCGTCGTTTTCGCGACTGGGTCGGGAAGCACGCATGCCGGATTGTTCGTCGGCGCCCAGCTCCTTTCGCCGCAGACGAAAATTGTAGGAATCAGTGTGTCGGATGCCCGGGACGACATGCTTCATTGTGTCCGGTCGATCGTGCAAGAAACATGTCGCGTGTTCGCCGGGACTGAGCGCGCGCGCGACTGTCGCGACGACGATCTGGTTGTTTTCGATCAGTATCTTCACGAAGGTTATGGGCTTCCGAACCAGGCCACCATCGAAACCATTCGCTTGCTCGCCAGCGAAGAGGGCATTCTGCTGGATCCCGTCTATACGGGAAGGGCTCTCAATGGTTTGCTCGATTTAGTGAAGAAGGGCTACTTCAAACCTGGTCAGAACGTCGTTTTTCTGCACACCGGCGGTATGCCCGCGATCTTCGCGTATCGCGAAGAGTTCCGAAAATATCTTTCGCCGAACGGTACGCCGAACGATCCGGCTCGCACTCTCGTATAACAGTTGCAAAGACCAGCCTTAGGCCCTGCCGTCCGAAATTAAACCGTCTTGTCCTCCGAATAGCACAGCCGCTCCAGGTTGCATTCGGTGCAGCGCGGCTTTCGTGCCTGGCAAACTCGGCGCCCATGCCAAATGATCTGGTGGGAGAAAAGAATCCAGCGCTCCTGCGGAATCACTCTCATTAGATCCCGCTCGATTTTCTTGGGATCCGTGTTCTTCGTCAAATCCAGGCGCTTCGTCACGCGCTGCACGTGCGTATCCACCACCACGCCCGACGCAATCTGATAGCCCGTTCCCAGAACAACGTTCGCAGTCTTGCGCGCAACGCCCGGCAGCGTGAGCAGCTCGTCCATCGTCTGCGGCACTTTGCCGCCGAATTCCTCCACGAGTTTCTTGCTCGCCCCGATCAGCGACTTCGTCTTGTTCCGGAAGAATCCCGTCGTGCGGATTTCCTGCTCCAATTCCGCCGGGTTCGCATACGCCAGATGTTTCGCATCGGGATACTTGCGAAAAAGCGCCGGCGTCACCATGTTCACGCGTACGTCCGTGCACTGCGCGGAAAGGATTGTCGCCACCAGCAACTGAAACGGATTCTCGTGTTTCAGCGCGCACGTCACTGCGGGATACGCCTCGTCCAGCTTCGAAAGAATCGCGCGAACCCGTTTCGTATCCGTACCGCGGCCCTTCGTTGCGCGCGCGCCCGCAGCGGCCGCGCTTTTTTTCTTCTTTTTCGTTTTTGTAGGCATAGCAGGCGGGAGAAATATAGCACACGTACTTGCGGAATCCGCCGGTCAGTGGCTGCCGATGGAATCTCGCACCACGCCGTGTTGGTCGCCCCACGTGTCTGTCATGTGGTTGCGAATCTCCCACAGCTCCGGGAAAAATCGCACCCGCAGCCCCTCGTTCAGCAGCTCCACGGCGCGGCCCTTCAGCGATTTCGCGCCCAGGCCAATCGTTCGCATGATCAGTTGCATGTGCACCGCGCGGAATCTCTGAAAAAGCTCGTCGAATTCCGCCAGCGCCTCCGCCACCACGTACGCGCCCGAATGCGTGTACTCTGAATTGTAGATTTTTTCGATCGTCAGCCCATGCTTGTCCAAATAATTCGCCTTGAACGTTTGCCAAAGCGGCGTATGCATGCGCAGCAGCGTCCGGAATCCCGGCGACTCCTGCCCGCTGCCGTTTCCCAGACGCAACCGGATTTCCTGATACTCCTTGGGCGACATCGTTTCCAGCAGCGCCAATTCGTCGATCATCATCCGCTGCGCCGTATGCACCCGCCGGAACAGCGTCAGCACGCGGTTGGTATCCTCTTTCTGCATGTAGTCGTCGATGTCTAGCAGCGTGTAGCCGATCAACTTCATCCACATCTCTTCGGCTTGATGCACGATTTGGAATTGCAGTTCGTCGCGGTTGCAAAATTCCTTGAAGTCCCTTTGGCACGAAAGCAGCGCCTTCGTGTTCAAGTAAATTTCGTAGTCGAGCGTGCCTTCGCCGTTCATGATCGAGTAAAAGAACTCCCGATCCATTGTCAGTCCTCCGCTTGCGGAAATTTCCAGGCCTTCTGCGCTCATCTTATCGCAAAACGCCCACATGCCACGCCGAAGATTCTCGAGGGTCGTTCGTCGATACTCTCGCCCTTACGCGCCGCTTTCGCACAAACCTGTTTCCGCGGCGAGAACATCTCACAATTTGTTCTTGTTTAGAGTCGCGGCTCAGTGCGTGAACGGTGCAGGTGAGCTGTCGGGCGGCCAAATTCCCCGTGTTGGGGAGTGGCGCACCCGCGCGGACTCGAACCGCGAATAGTCAGCTTCGTAGGCTGATGCCTTATCCATTTGGGCTACGGGTGCGGACAAACAGACTACCAGACCGCCCTATAATCCTTCAAGCCTTGCCGTGACAGCACCACTTTGCTTAAGTTCAACGCGCCCGCAGTTCAGCTGGAAAGAGCGCCTGCCCCGCCCCCGGAATCAGAGTTGCGGAAAGGATGCACACAGTGTTCGCGAAACTGGCTCGGAAGAGGTAGCAACTCCTCCGCATCTCTTGAGGCGATAGCCCACTCAAGCAGCGCCCGGTACTGGCTGAATTCAGTAATTCCACCTAGCCACTGGGTTCCGCTCTCGTTTGAAATCGTGACGACATTCGGGATATCACATGGTCCCAAGCAACCGCTTATAGTGAGTTGAATCCGCTTCAATAGACCTCTAGCCCGCCATTCTTTCTTCAGCCATTCAACCGGAACCGCAGGTTTGCCATTCGCGGTATTTCCGCAGCAACAGCCTTGGCAGACACTCACGTGGCCAAGTACGAGCCGCTTTGTCGTCAGCGGAAACTTGTCCATATACCTAGGCTCTCTCGACCGACACGGTTTTCGCATCATTTGTTGCAGAAGGTGATTGCGAAAGAATCCCACGAACGAATTGATTCGCCGATGAGACTGGCGGGAGCAATCTGGCGGAATTCAAGATGAAAGCCATCTCGGATGAAACGTGAATGAAAGCGGCCAACAGTGGATTCAGAAATCCGAATGCCGCGAGACCTACACCGATGCTGTCGACTACCAGCGTTCCCACGAAGTTCTGCATAATAGTGCGACGGCAGCGCCGTGCCGTCTTCAGGGTCTCGACGAGTTTCGATAGGTCGTTGCCGATCAGCACCACATCGGCACTCTCGCGTGCGACATCCGTTCCCGATCCCATCGCCACGCCGACCGATGCCTGCATCAGTGCAGGCGCATCATTGACACCGTCTCCGACCATCGCGACCTTATGGCCCTTGTCAGTCAGCTGCTTTACGTACTGCAATTTGCCTTCAGGTAGAAGATCAGAGACAATTTCATCGACACCTAGTTTTCTACCAACGTCTTCCGCGACAGACTTTGCATCGCCCGTCAGGAGCACTGTCCTCAGCCGCATCGATTTCAGGGATTGAATTGCATTCTTTGCTTCGGGCCGGAGCGTGTCGGCAATTTGCAGAGTTCCCAAAAATCGCCCGCCGCCTGCCACAAAAATCTCCGAGCCTAGCATTGCGCCATTCTCTTGCTTAAACTGAATTCCGCGTTCGAGTAAGAAATGCTGATTTCCGACCATGATTTCTTCGCCTTCGCTACGAGCGATAATTCCTTTGCCGGGCGTGTATTCAAATTGACCTGGATCGTCGTACGGAATGCCTAATTGCGTCGCTTTCCTGAGGATCGCCTTAGCGATAGGGTGTTCGGAACGCGACTCAGCAATCGCTGCGGTTCTGAGCAAGAGTGTCGTGGAAACATCTGGGGCTGCGTGCACATCGAGAAGCTCGGGAGTTCCGTACGTCAGAGTGCCGGTCTTGTCGAGAAGAATTGTATCGACTTCGCCAAGTTTTTCCAGGTAAAGGCCGCCTTTGATGATGGCACCCTGTTGGGCGGCCCGGCCTATAGACCCCAGGATCGCCAGCGGAGTTCCCGCAGCGATGCCGCAAGCTCCTGCCACGATGACTACCGAAATGGTCGAACGAATGTTGTGGCTGATCAGGAAAGTCAGGACGGCAGCGCCCAAAGCAAAATAAACGAGATAACCTGCAAGTCGGTCCGCAATTCCTTGAATCGGCGCACGTGATTTCTCCGCTGTTTCAACCGCCTCAATGATCTTGCCAAAAGTTGTGTCACGGCCCAGGCGCTCGACCCGAACTTCGAGCGCGCCTGATTGATTGATCGTACCGGCGTAGACGATGGCACCGGGCTGCTTTTCAACTGGCATGGATTCACCCGTGATCGGCGCTTGGTCCACGAAAGAATGGCCTCCGACAACCTTCCCATCCACCGGGATGCGTCCCCCAGGCCGAATGAGCACTTCGTCATCTGTCGACACGTCCCCGATCTGTACGTCCGTCCATGCCCCGCTTCGACGGACGGTCGCCACACTCGGCAACAGATCAACGAGATGTTGAATCGCCTTGCGGCCTCGGCCAACCGTAAGGCCCTCCAGAATCTCTGCGACGAGAACGAAGAGTGTGATGACAAGAGCCGTAAAGATTTCGCGGATCGCCAGAGCCGCGACAATGGCAATAGCCATCGAAAGCTCCATCGTCATCCGGCGTTGTGTAATGTTTTCGTATGCTTCATGGAATATGGGAAACCCTCCGACGACCGTGCAAATCACTCCAATAGCAATGATGTACGGATTCGGCGACCTACCCAGAAACCACATGGCTCCCGCCGCAGCGGCGACAAACAGGACTCGATTAACGTCACGCCAACTCAGCGAGTGTCCGTGGTCGTCGTCGTGACCCGCGTCGTCGGAGGATGCCTTGTTGCCGTTAACGCCGAGAAGCTTCTCTCGGTCGGGCTTATTCACGTGGGATTCATTCATGGCCGTATCACCTCTTGGAGTCCAGGAGGATTGCAGCACTACTTCAAATAGGCTCGCACTACATCAATCAATTCTTTGGCAGCTTCCATCTGGGGAGAGTTCTTGCTCTCGTCGGGGGACAGGACGTGGAAGAGGATGTGTCCTTCCATGACCTCGGCCATGAGACCATTCAGCGCCCCACGGCAAGCGGCCATGAGTTGCAGGACTCCGGCGCATTCCTGCTCGGAATCGAGCGCTCTCTCAATCGCATCGACCTGTCCCCGAATCCTTCGAACGCGTGTCAGAAGCTTTTCTTTGTCTTTAGTTGTGTGAGCCATACTCTCAGTATACTATAGTCCAGTATAGTAAAATAGAAGAGAAGCAGAGAAAGCGGCACCGCCGCGCATTTCAGAAGTCGCTCTTAAGTTCCTTTTTTAGGGGGAAATTGGGCGTTGAGCATGCGTGGCAAGTTTCTCGACCGCTGGTTGGAATCTTGCCACGCTCTCGCTACGTTTTTCAGGATGCCTGCCGGAAGCGCAATCCGGCGGCCGCCAGTGCCAGAAGTCCCACGCCGAGTAGGTGAAGACTCGGGGGCTCCGGAACTGACGGTGGTGGCCCTGCTGCAGAGGTCAGGTCGATTATGACGGAGGAACCGGCGCCGACGGTGTCATCCTCCAAGTTGACCGAGACTTCATTTGAAGTAAAGCCCAGGCCGACCTCCGAAGAGGGAAGCGTGCTTGCCGAATCGAGCGAGACACCAGTGATTGCAGGTGCCCCGGTGAAGTTGAAAACGTAGCCGTCGAACGGCACGAAAGATGCTGTGCCGCCCGGATTTCCGTTAAACGCGATATCAATTGTGGTCGCGCTCACGGTAATAGTAAAACCGAAGAGAAAGAACCCCGGTGGAACCGTGAATTCCGAGCTGGTGAATGTGGCCGGCACCGTCTCCGTAACTGAATTAGTGAGGGCAGTGCCTAAGGTCGGGTAATCGCCCGTCAGGGTGACTGAATCCGCCTTCGCCGACGTTGCCCCGACCAGGAACACCAACAGCGCAGCCATCAACGCCAAGCACGCCGTTCGATTCACTATTGATTTCGACATGTGTTTCCTCCCATTATCCGATAACGATTAACCGGAATTTCCATTTTGACTTTGCGGCCCACCGATCACGTATACCCAACCCCGTCAGCCCCGGCTAGTGCACGCCGGCCACAGCAAAGTCGTTGGGGCTGGGAAGGTCGCCTCGCAGATAGGTGCTGTCCCATTGGAATTGCCACGCGCCTTTCACCTTTTGGAACTGCATTGGTCCGGGTGTGAAGTCAACCCACTGGCTCCAGCTGCCCGGGACCTTCTGGACGTAAGCCTGCGAGCCTTCCCCCATGCCATCCAAAACGAAAGTTGCCTGCCCACCGGCTTCGCGGCAAACAGTGGGTTTGAACGTCGCCTTTCCAACCCACTGGAATCCGTTCAAGCGATCCGATTCGCTCAGTTCCTGCGGTTCGATGGTCGCGACCGAAAGTTCGCGGTATTGTCTGAGGAAATGATCAGGCGCGTAGGCGCTGCCGGTGGTGACGGCGGCTGTCCAGCCATTTGCTCCCTTCGCCCAGTGCCTCTGCAGTTCCGCCAAGGCCGCATTTCGCGCCTCTTTGTCGGCGCCGGAAAGACTTCCGGAGGTCGCGCTCGAGTCGGAAGAACTGCCGGCGCTGGAAGCACTGCACCCGACGAACCCGAACGTTCCTGCGAGCCCGGCCGCGATAAGAACCATCCTACCCAAAGTTGTCTTCATGGTGATCACCTCTCCAAGTCTTCGAGCTCTGCTACTTTGTTCTGCCAAGTTTTGTAAAAGCCCCGCCCGGGGGCGGATCGAGCGAACCATCCTTATCAATGGTGAACACCAGAGCGTCCGCGTCCGCACCCTCGATCGGCCGGATTGTGACCTTATTGCCATCCACTGTGTAAGCGCCGTCGATGCGTACCATGCCGGCGTTCAGGCTCGCCTTGCCACCCTTTAGTTCGAGCGTCACCGCGCCTTCCGAATCCTTGTAGGTCCCTTCAACGGAAGAATTCCCGCACCCAACGGCGAGGCTTCCTCCGGCAAGAACCAAAACAAGAATCGTCTTCAGCATCCATGGGGTTTTCATCACGCGCTCCTGGCAGAAATTCATTGTCTCCACTCCACCAAATCCGCCCTCCGGGCCCAGATTTCACCGTCTTATTTGTTCGCGGGATTCTTCAGCGCGCCAACAGCAAGAACCCCGCTGCCAAGCAGCAGGATGACGAGCATCCCGCTCCATGAGAACGGATTTGTGCCCGCGATTTTCGCTACGTCGCTGAACGCGGAGCGCTCGCTTGCGAAAATAGTGATCAGACCAATCACAATGTAGGCCAGGGGCGCGGCGTTGAGATACTTCGACCACGCAGCGCGCAGGAACGGCGCCGCAAACGGCACGGCAATCGCAATCAATCCCAGGAACGAAAACAGCCCATGACTGCCGCCGGTCGCCACGCTATCCAGATTTTTGAAGTCGATCCCCAGAAGACTCCAAAAAGTGAAGGATATCCGCCCGCCGCCAGCGTCAACGCCCGCCGCCGGCAGAAAGAACCACGCGATCCAGATAATCACCGTAGCGCCAAGGGCAACTTTCCCCATGCGCGCAGCCAAAGCGCCCACGCCCTGCTGCGCCATCTTGGCTGCTTCTTTCCCGCGCTCCTGTGCCACTCCGCTCAGCTGGTTCAATCGCTCCTTGGCGATTTGCTGCGCATCCACCGCCGTGATCCCGGTGATCGCTCCCGCGCCGTCGACGTCAACGTCCACGGCCATGTTCGCCGTCGGAACCACGGGAGATTTCCACACGCCCTCCAGCGTGAACTGCTTCTGCTGCCCGTTCAGGAAAAGCAATCCTGGATTTGTGTCTGGAATCTTTACGATCGTGCTTCTCACTTTCACTGCCCCTGTACCATTCATGTCTCGTCTCCTTTGCGAAACAAGTGCGTGAAAGAACTGCGTGAAAGAAGTGCGTCAAATCGTCCTAGTCATTTGCAGCCGGCACCGCCGCGCTGCCCAGCAGGCCGAAGCCGTCTGCAATTCATCGAATTCCCTTGAGACCGAAGCAAGTGTTCGAGCGTTCATCGCTGTGGCTGCGGAGGCTTCTTGGCAGAAAGTCGTGGCCGGTTGCGTTGCTGGCTTGGCAGCAGTTGCTGGTGTTGCCGCACCGGTAGTTGCGCTCGCTGATGAGTTCGTCGCCGTTGTGGCCGCAGGCGTGGAGGTAGCAGCCGGTTGCGGCGCGGCGGCGGTGACTGCGTTCACCTGCGCGGCGGCGGTGTTGGCTGTGGCGGAGGCTGCCGGAGGACATGGGGATGCGCTAGCGGAGGCTGGCGCGGCAGCCTTTTTCTTATGACCGAAAAGCGAGCTGATGTTGCTGATCGCAGAAGTCGTGGTGGCGACGGCGGAATCCACGCTTGAGGCTGTACCCTGGCCACCAGCCGAACCTGCCGTACCGGTTGCCGCCGAGGCGGCTGTGCCATTCGCAGGACATCCGGATTTAGCCTGGCCCGCAGAGGCAGACATTTGGGCCGCAGAGCCCGGAGTACTGACCGCTGACATGCCAACGCCCGAGGAGCCGCCGGCTGATGCGCCACCCGCTGAAGCTCCGCTCGCTGAAGTCCCATTGATGAGACCTTTATAGTGCAGCGGGAATTCTCCTCCGAGCTGGTGCTGATTGCCCTCCACTGTGGTGATCTCGTCGACAGTCACATCGAGTTCAAAAGTGAAACCATAAATTTGCTGACCGGGAGCCCACATCAGCTCGAACTGCGCGTCGCTGTATCCTCCGGCTGGAAGTGTAAACTTTGGGTCAAAAGTATTGCCGTAAACAAGGCCAATGCCACGGTAACCGTTCGCGCCGTAAACGACGTAGCGGTTCCCCCGGTCGTCCGTGGCCGTCCCTGAATTTGCCGCGTAACCGAGGATCAAGGGATTAGCGGTCTTGTTCTGAAAGCGGACGGTTGCGTCGATGACTTTGTAGGGGCCTTGCACACTGGTACCGAAATCCGTGATGGTTGCTGCAAAGTCCGCGGCTTCGTAACACTGCGGCTGGGTGCCACAGATGGATGCAGGCGCCGTACTCGCACTCTTGGTCGCGCTCGCGGGCGGTGGTGCCGCCTGAGTGGTTTGAGCGGCGGGCGGTCGAAACGCACCGAGGGCGAAGAATATCGCCGCAATAACAAGACCCCGATAAACGAATTGAGCGGATTTCATTTCCATCCTCCTTTGTGAGCTAGCCGCAGCAGCGCACGGCCGAGCTCCGGGCCATACCCGTTGCAGACCCCCGGTTCAGGTGGTAGAGTTTCGTCACCTTTGCGCGTGCCTTCCCGCGTTTTCTCGCGAGCGACTCGTTGGGTTGCTGCATCTCACTACGCATTGCGCAAAGAGGAAGGAAAAACCGTCATGGCGGTGAGAAATTCCCGAATGGCGCCGATGGCACAGAGCATCGCGGCCGCGGCGATAAGGCCGCCAGTACATGATAGGAGAGCGCTAGACAACTTGTTTAGCCTCACTTACGAGGAGTTGCGTCGGCTGGCGGCGACCGTCCGCCGTGGCGACCCCAGCGCCACACTCACCCCCACCGCGCTGGTTAACGAAGCGTGGCTCAAGATGGCCAAGTCTCCGGAAATTGTCGCGACCTCGCGTCTCCACTTCAAACGCATTGCCGCCAGGGCCATGCGCCAGCTTTTGGTCGAGGCTGCGCGCCGGCGGAACGCGGACAAGCGCGGCGGCGCCGCCGAAATCACCGTCACTTTCGACGGGTCCCTCATGGAAAAGCCTTCGTGCGCAAAAGATCTGTTGGCGCTCAACAAGGCGCTCGACGCGCTGGCGCGCATGAACCCGCGCCAAGCGACCATGGTCGAGGGCCGCTTCTTCGGCGGACTCGATATCCCCGAAACCGCGGCCCTGCTCAACATTTCAGAAGCTACCGTGCTTCGCGACTGGCGGGCAGCCAAGGCGTGGCTCGCGCACGAGCTTCGCGAAGCAAGTTGAAGCCCCCCATTCTTTCATCCGGCTCCGGGGTGCGGTGATGGACAGCGCTCGCTGGGAAAAAATCCAATCACTTTTTCATGAAGCCGCGGAGTTGCCGGAATCCGAACGCCTCTCCTCTTTGCGCTCCGCCTGCGATGGCGACGAAGGTCTCGTTTCTGAAGTTCTTGCCCTATTGGAGGAGGACGCGCGCGGCGCCTCATTGCTCGACCGCGATGTCGCCCAGGTCGCGCAACAAATTTTCAACGACTCCACCAAGTCGCTCCCCTTCAAGGAGTTTGGTCCGTACCGCATCCTGAAAACACTTGGAGAAGGTGGCATGGGGGTCGTCTATCTTGCCGAGCGCGAGGACCTCGGCAGCATGGTTGCCATTAAGATCCTCCGCGACGCATGGCTTTCGCCTGCGCGCCGCAAGCGCTTTGCCGCCGAGCAACGAACGCTTGCGCAACTCAATCATCCTTTCATCGCGCGCCTGTATGACGCGGACACTTCCCCGGACGGCACTCCGTTCTTCGTCATGGAATATGTCGAGGGCGTTCCTCTTACCGAGTATTGCCGTCAGCACAAATGCTCCGTTGACGCACGCCTGCGCCTATTCCGCGCCGTCTGCGAGGCCGTCCTCTACGCCCACCAGCACTCCGTCGTTCACCGCGACCTGAAGCCCTCCAACATTTTGGTCAAGGACGACGGCACCGTCCGCCTGCTGGACTTTGGCATCGCCAAGCACGTCGAAAATCTCGGAGAATCCGTCGACCAGACCGCGACGGGCTTGCGTTTGATGACCCCCGCGTACGCCGCGCTCGAGCAGATTCGCGGCGAGCCGGTCGGAATCCATACCGATGTCTACTCGCTCGGCGTGATTCTGTACGAACTGCTCTGCGGATCACTTCCTTTTGATTTATCCGGCCGCACCCCCGCGCAGGCGGAAAAGATTCTCGCGGAACAGGAAGCGGAGAAGCCCTCGGCTGTGGTCGAACGGATGTCTGCGCCGAAGGAGCCCGGCAACCGTGTTGCCACCACCAGCAAGACGGCCTGGGCGGAGTTGGACGCGCTGTGCTTGACCGCAATGCACAAGGACCCTGAGTGCAGATACCGCGTCGGTCGAAGCGCTGATGCGCGACATCGATCATTATCTAAACGGCGAACCGCTCGAAGCGCGGCCAGTGACGCTGCTCTACCGTGTGGGCAAGTTTTTCACACGCAACCGGCGCTCTCCTGCAGCGGCGTTCACGCTCGTGGCCGTCCTTGTGGTAGCTGGTCTGGCAGTGGTTTCTGTCTTTTACGCGAAACTATCGTCCCGGAAGATGGCGGCCGCAGGCCCTCCCATTACCTCGCTTGCTGTCCTGCCCCTCGCCAATGCCTCAGGCGATTCGGGCCAAGACTACCTCGCCGACGGTATGACGGAGGCGCTCATTACCGACCTCTCGAAGATTAGAGCGCTCAAAGTCATCTCGCGCACATCCGTGATGCGTTATCAGACCAAAACGCCGCCGCAGCAAATCGGTCGCGAACTGAACGTCGCCGGCGTCATCGAGGGCTCCGTCGCGCGCTCCGCCGACCGCGTGCATGTCAGCGTGGAACTGATTCGCGCTGCTACCGGCAAGGCCCTTTGGGCGGAAACCTACGATCGCGATGTGCAGGACGTGCAGAACCTGCAGCGCGACTTGGCGCGCCAAATCCTGCGCGAAACCCAAATCATCGTCCGCTCCTCGGAAGAAAAGCAACTGGCAAGCTCTGAAACGGCGATACCTCAGGCTCACGACCTTTATCTGCGAGGCCGCTTTTTCTGGAACCAACGCACGCGCGAGAGTCTGCTTAAGTCGGCCGACTATTTTCGCCAATCAACCAAAGTCGACCCAAACTATCCGCAGGCTTATGCCGGCCTGGCTGATGCTTACGTCGAGCTCGTGGGCTTCGGTGATGTTGTTCCGGGCCAAGGCATTCCGTCAGCGGAGGCTGCCGCATCGAAGGCCATACAACTGGACGACTCACTGGCCGAGGCGCATACCGCGCTCGCCTATTGTGACGGTCTGGAGTGGAATTGGGCCGGCGCCCAGAAAGAGTTTCAGCGTGCCCTCGAACTTAATCCCGGCTATGTCACCGCTCTTTATCAGTATGCGTTCTTTCTTTCCACCATGGGAAAACACTCGGAAGCAATGATTGTTTCCCGCCAGGCTGTGGAACTTGATCCGCTTTCGCCCGTCGTCCTATATCGCGCCGGGCGCGTCTATTTTCAGGCGCGTGACTACCCCAGCGCTGGCAAGCTCTTTGGCCGCATCCTCGAACTCAATCCGAACGACCCGCTGGGGCTTTACGGCCTTGGACTGGTGTATGAAGCGCAGGGCAGGTTCGATGAGGCGATACGCTATTTCCAAAAGCAGAATCTGCAGCAGGGGTTGGAGCTCGCCGCGGCCTATGCCGAAGAGGGCAACAAGGAGGAAGCTCGCCGCCGCCTTGCCGTCGCCATGGATCGTGGCAAACAACAGGAGTATTACATCCGGCCCGCTCTCGTCGCTGAAGTGTATATCAGCCTCGGCGACAAGGACCAGGCCATGCGCTGGTTAGAACGCGCCTACCAGGAGCACGACGTTTGGCTTATCTTGCTCAAGGTATGGCCCTCCTTCGATCCGTTGCGCTCGGATCCGCGCTTCGCGGCCCTGGTCCGCCACATGAACTTCCCCTCCTAGAACGTCACCTCTAGCTAAACTCCGTCCCATTTTCTTACCTGTAGATCGTCTATAGGAATGGCCTGGTACTGTATCCCGATTTTGCCCCGTTTTTCGCAAATTGGCCTGGTCTCATCCTTGCCTCGGCCACTCGGTTCGCCTAGCGGTCATGTACCCAAAAATCTGCGTTTTCTGGGCTCTTTCGCAAAAAACAAAAATCCGTTGCGTCGTAAATGCTCAAAAAAGGCACTTTTTCAATGGCCTGCTTCACCAGGCCAATTTCGACCCATTCTACCTGTGGAAAAAGGCCAATTTGTCCGCCGTGGCCTGTACCGGTACCTGTCGATTCTTGCTGCTCTTTGCGACTGAACTCCGTCTGACCGTCTCGCCGTCGCTTCAGTGCGTGCGTTGCTCACTCCACACGGCGCGTGCTAGCATCCTGATGCCCTTGGTCCACTGAGGTTCTGATGATGAGACTGCTGATCCTCTTCCTCGCTTGCGCGATTTTTGGTTTTTGTGCTCAGGCACAGCCCGCTCGCCCCGTACAAATTTTCCAGACCGGCGCAGGCGTCGTGAAAATCACGCCGATCTATCACGCGAGTTTGCTGATCGAAGCCGGCGGAAAAAATATTTACATCGATCCCGCGAAGCCGGCGAATTTTTCCGGCTTGCCGCCTGCCGATCTGATTTTGATTACGGACATCCACGGCGATCACATGGATCCCGGATCGATTTCTGCGCTCAGCAAATCCGGGACGGAGATTTGGGCGCCGCCCGCCGTGGTGGAGGCGGTCACCACCGCGCATCCAATTTCCAACGGCGAGACAAAAACTTGGAACGGCTGGACCATCGAAGCAATCCCCATGTACAACATCACGCGCGGGCCGTCGCCGGGCCAGCTTTACCACACGAAAGGGCGCGGCAACGGATACGTTCTCACCTACGGCGGCAAGCGATTTTATTTTTCCGGCGACACGGAAAATATTCCGGAAATGCGCGCGCTGAAAAATATCGACGTCGCTTTCGTCTGCATGAACCTTCCGTACACCATGCCGCCGGACGAAGCGGCCGAAGCGGTGAAGGCTTTTCATCCGAAAATTGTGATTCCTTACCACTATCGCGGCTCGGACCTGAGCGTTTTCCAAAAAGATCTGCAGGGCACGGGCATCGAAGTGCGCCTTCTCGACTGGTATCCGCAAGCTCAGTGAAATTCCGGATCACGCGCTGAGACACATTCAGCCTGCCCGGATTGTTCCACGCTCGCGACCGCGCGTGTGGCCACGTTCGTTATTTACTCTTAGCCTCAACTCGGCGATGATGCGGGCGCCGTTTGCTGTTTTCCGGACGGAGCGTTCAAGGAGCTCTCGATGCAAAAGAAATTCGCGCTCGCAATGGTTGCCGCATTCGCACTGCTGTTCGGAGTAGGGAAGGCCAGGGCGCAACAGCAGGATTCGAGTGCGTCGGCTTCGGCAACTCGGCAAACGGAAACGGACGAATACACGCGCTACGAATTGCTCGCGCCCGACACCGCAAGTTTCAAAATCTATTACGAAGTCACGGCAACGACCGCAGGCGCGAAAGTTTTTTACAATCCGATTCGCAAGGGCAGCACCGCGAGTGACGAAGCAGTTTACGACGCGATGACCGGCGCGGCGGTTCATTTCCAGGTGGTGAGCGGCGCTGATGCGCGCCAGGATCCGTTGATGGCGGACGCGGACGCGTCGACGGATTACATCAAAGTGGATCTCGCGCGTCCCGTTCCGCCGAATGGCCAGGGCCGCGTTGTCATCATCAAGACTTATAAGGATGCGAAGAGCTACTATCGCGAAGGCAACGCGATTGTTTTTAATCGTCCTCTCGGGATTCGCCGCAACAAAGTTGTCTTACCCTCAGGATATGAACTGGTCGCCTGCAATGTTCCGTCGCAAATTCTTTCCGAGCCGGATGGAAGAATCTCCATCAACTTCATGAATGGCAGCGCGGGCGAAGCTCCGCTGATCGTGAAAGCAAAACTGGGGGCGCAGACCGGCGACGCCGCCAAGCCGAAGCCGCTCACGTCTGCGCGCAGTTGGGAGGCTCCGTTTCCCGGCGGGAGCGAGCGCGAACGCCTCTCGGAACGCGCGCATCAGGACCGCGACATCGTTTATTTTCTGAATCAGCCGGAGACGCATTCGTTCAGCCTCTATCACGACTACACGGAATCGCGTCCCAGCGCCGACAAGTATTTGAACGTGGTGCGTGAAGGCAGCACCGTTTCGAATCCGTCGGCGTACATTCTCGACACCGGCGAAGTCTTGCAAAGCCGCGTCATGACCGGGGCGGAGCTTGCCGCCGCAAAAATCGACATGGAGGGAGAAACGGTCACTCCCACGACGCAAGTTGTGGTGATTCCTTTCACGCCGGTGAAGCAAGGCCAGTCCGTGCGGCTGCGGATTTCGGAAACGTACACGGCCCCGGTCAGCTATCATCTCGACGGCGACGAATTGGTTTTCGACCGCAGCCTGGGCCGCGCGCGCAACGCGGTGGTGCTTCCCGCGGGCTGGTATTTGACGGCGAGCGCGATTCCCGCGACGGTCACGCAACTTCCCGATGGCAGGATCCGCCTGGATTTCTGGAATGGCCGGCCAGACGATGTGGACGTGCTGCTCAAAGCCAAGCGGCTAGCTAAACCTGAGTGACGATTTCATTTTATCGGAGCAGAGGGCTAAATAAATGAAAGACGCTTCTACGATTTTGCCGTTCTTGAAGAGACTCTCCCAAATTTCAAAAGCCGCTGCGATTCCCGGCGCGCTGGTCATTTTTGCATTGATATTTGCGATGCCCTTGCGCGCGCAGACGCAGCCGGCGACGAGCAATCCGGCAGCCACGAAACAATCGAACGCGGCAGCGAAGCAGCCAGCGGCGAAGCAAGCAGCGAGCCATGCGGCGGCGAATCCGAGGGCCCCGAATCTGAAAACCACGCCGACGCTGTATCTGGTGGGTTACGCGCACCTGGACACGCAGTGGCGCTGGGAATATCCGCAAGTGATTTCCGAATATCTTCCCGACACGATGCACAAGAACTTCGCGCTCATCCAAAAATATCCGCACTACATCTTCAATTGGACTGGCGCGAACCGCTACATGATGATGAAGGAATATTTCCCCGCGGATTTCGCAAAGCTGAAGCACTACGTGGCCACGGGCCAGTGGTTTCCCGCGGGTTCCTCGATGGAAGAAAACGACGTGAATTCGCCGTCGCCGGAATCGATCATTCGCCAGGTGCTGTACGGCAACGAGTACTATCGCCATGAATTTGGAAAAGCGAGCGAAGAGTATATGCTGCCGGATTGCTTCGGATTTCCCGCGGATTTGCCGAGCATTCTGGCGGCAGCGGGCGTGAAGGGATTTTCGACGCAGAAATTGACGTGGGGCTCTTCCGCTCCCGTCGGCGGGCCGGATTCTCCCGAGGACACTCCCGTTGGCACGCCGTTCAATGTTGGCGTGTGGATTGGGCCCGACGGCCACAGCGTGATCGCTGCGCTGAATCCGGGGAGCTACTCCGCGGGAATCAGCTACGACCTGACCAAGAGCGAGCGGCCCGCGGACATTCGCGATTTCGTGGATTGGCCGAAGCGCGTGAGTCAGGGCGGCAAGGTCAGCGGTGCGTACACCGACTATCATTATTATGGCACGGGCGACATCGGCGGCTCGCCGGATGAAAATTCCGTGCGGTTGGTGGAAGAAATGGTCACCAAGAGCATGGGCGCTTTGCCTCCACACAGTAATGATGAGGATAGCGACGACGAAAACGCTTCCGCAGCTCCCTCCGGCCCGAAAATGCGCATGGGCACGGGGCCGCTGCGCGTGGTTTCCTCCGATGGGGATCAAATGTTCAAAGATATTCTCAGCGAACATCTAACGTCCGGTTTGCCGACATACAAGGGCGATCTGGAGCTGACGAATCACTCGGCGGGTTCGCTGACTTCCGAAGCGATGCACAAGCGTTGGAACCGCGAGAATGAAAATCTGGCGCGCGCGGCGGAAGCCACTTCCTTCGCGGCTGCTTGGCTCGGCGGGCGAGAATATCCGCTCGCGCGCCTGAATTATGCGTGGCGGCTGGTGCTCGGCGGGCAGTTTCACGACATCATGGCAGGCACGGCGACGCCGAAGGCGTACACGTATTCGTGGAATGACGACGTGATCGCGATGAATCAATTCGCGCAAGTTTTGAAGAGCGCGACTTCAGCAGTGGCGTCGCAACTGGACACGAAAGGAGAAGGAGTGCCGGTAGTGGTGTTCAATCCGCTCTCGATCGCGCGACAGGATGTGGTGGAAGCGGATGTGAAGTTTGAAGGCGGCGCGCCGAGCGGAGTACGAGTCACAGGGCCTGACGGCGTCGCAGTCCCGTCGCAACTTGAGCAAGGCGCGGAGAATTCCGAGAGTGAAGGCGCGAAAGTTTTGTTTCTCGCGAACGTGCCTTCTACCGGTTTCGCCGTTTACCACGTCGAGCTTTCCCAAAACGCGTCAACGGACTCATCGTCACAACTCCGAGTCAGCGAATCGTCGCTGGAAAATGCGCGGTACCGCATCGAAGTGAATTCGGATGGCGACGTCTCGAGCATTTACGACAAAAAACTCGACCGCGAACTGCTGTCCGCTGTCGATGCGGCTGGCGTTCCAAGACGAAAAGCCGTCGCAGTGGCCGGCGTGGAATATGGATTGGTCGGACCAGAGCCAGCCGCCGCGCGCGTACGTGGAAGGCGTGGTGAAAAAAACGATTGTGGAAAATGGGCCGGTGCGCGTGGCGCTGCGCATCGAGCGCGAGGGCGAAGGCTCGAAATTCGCGGAGACGATTCGGCTGAGCGCGGGCGACGCGGGGAATCGCGTGGAGTTCGCGAACGCCATCGATTGGAAGACGCGAGAAGCGGCGCTGAAGGCGACGTTTCCGCTGACGGCGTCGAATCTGAATGCCACTTACAATTGGGGCGCGGGAACCATCGAGCGGCCCACGGACAACGAAAAAACTTTCGAGATGGCTTCGCATCGCTGGTTTGATCTGACGGATCAATCGGGCAGTTTCGGCGTGACGATTCTCTCCGGCGCGAAGACTGGTTCCGACAAGCCCAGCGACAACACGCTGCGGCTGACGCTGCTTTATACGCCGGGCGTGAGCCAGAACGCGCAGGAGTATCGCGACCAGGGCACGCAGGATTGGGGCCACCACGAATTCGTGTACGGATTGACGAGCCATGCGGGCGATTGGAAGGAGTCGGATGCGCCGTGGCAAGCGTACCGGCTGGATGATCCGCTGATCGCGTTCGAGAGCGACGACGAGCGAATCGCATACCGGCGCGTTGGGGAAAAGCGTTTCGCTGCTGAAGGTGAGCGACAGCGACGTGCGCGTGATGGCGTTCAAGAAAGCGGAAGAGAGCAGCGACGCGGTGGTGCGCGTGGTGGAAATGAGCGGAAAGACGGCGCAAAATGTACGGCTGACATTTGCGGCGCCGGTTGCGAGCGCGCGCGAAATCAACGGGCAGGAATTGCCGATGGGGCCGGCGTCCGTCGCGAGTGGCGAGCTGGTTGTGAATTTGCAGCCGTATGAGATCAAGAGCTACGCGGTGAAACTTGCGCCGCCGCGCGCACGCGTTGCGCCGGTGGCGTCGCGACCCGTGATGCTGCACTACGATCTTGCCGTGGCGACGAATGACGGCGCGAAGCCAGCGCCGGCGGGCGGCGGATTCGACGGCGCGGGAAATTCCTTCGCCGCGGCGATGCTGCCGATGAGACTTTCTTATGACGGCGTGGATTTTCAATTGGCGCACGCGGCCACCGGCGTGAACGACGCGGTGGTTGCGCGCGGCCAGACCATTCAGCTTCCCGCCGGCGCTTACAATCGCGTTTACATTTTGGCGGCGGCGGATGGCGACCAGCAGGGAACTTTCAAGGCGGGCGAGCGCGCGGAAGACCTGACCGTGCAGGATTGGAAGGGCTTCGTCGGGCAGTGGTACGGCCGCTCGTTCACGATGGAGCCCGTGCCGATTCCGGCGGAGCCTGGCGTGAGCGACACCAGCGAGCGTGCGCAGAGAATTCGGCGGCGCATTGCGTACTTGAAAAGCAATCCGGAAACGCTGCCGCATTTTGCGAGCATCACGCCGGGCTTCATCAAGCGCGCGCCCATCGCGTGGTTTGCTTCGCACTACCACGACGCAAACGGCGCAAACGTGCCGTATGGCTATTCGTATTTGTTCGCATATGCGTTGGATTTGCCGGCGGGCGCGCACACGCTGACCTTGCCGGACAACGACAAGATTCGCGTTCTCGCGGTCACCGTGGCCCAGGAAAACGCGCGTGTGCGGCCTGCGCAGCCGCTCTACGACACGACGGCGAGCATCACCGCGCAGCCGTGAAACGCAAATCGTACGTAAGCGTAGTCTGCGCCGCATTGTGGGCCGGCCTGCAAAGCACGCGACTTTGGGCCCAGTCTTGCTATAATTTAATCGAACTGTCATCTGGTATTTACAGTTCTGGCTCAGCCTAGTAGAGTTTGTCGTCTCCATGGCCACTCCTGGCGTGACAATCGAAGCAACCGCAAAGCCCGAAGAGAAGCGGCCCAAAGCGCCGGCGCGCCCGTATTCCGGCGCGCTGGTGGTCGTCGAGGGCATCGACGGCTCCGGGAAGAGCACGCAGCTTCACCTGCTGAAGCGCTGGCTGGAAGTTGGCGGATACCGGACGTATTTCACCGAGTGGAATTCGTCGCCGCTGGTGAAGTCGGCTACACGCCGCGGCAAGAAGCGGCGTTTGCTCACGCCGGTCACTTTTTCTCTGATCCACGCTGCGGATTTCGCCGATCGTTACGAGCGCCAGATTTTGCCGCTGTTGCGCAGCGGGCACCTGGTGCTTGCGGATCGCTACATTTACACGGCCTTCGCGCGCGACGGCGCTCGCGGCTGCCCCATCGACTGGCTGCGCAATCTTTATCAATACGCGGTGATTCCCGACGTAGCTTTTTACTTTCGCGCGCCGTTGGAGGTGGCCATCCGGCGCATTTTGAGCGGCCGCCCGCGGCTGAAATATTACGAAGCGGGAATGGACCTGGGCCTGTCCCTCGATCCGATCGAGAGCTTTACCAAATTTCAAGGGCTGACCCTGGCGCGTTACGACGAAATGGTGCAGGCCGATAATTTCGTGCTCATGGACGGGACGCTACCTGTGCATCAGTTGCAACAAAAAATGCGCGACGTTGTCGCCGGGCACATTGAATTGAAGCGGTTCAAAAATCCATGACGGTTAGGGGAAGATGACCGAGCCAACCAAACCCGAATCCACCGCCGGCCACGGCCAGGAAATTTTCGAGTCCGTTCCTGAGTCGGAAACAGGACAGCCGTGGTACGGGGAATCGATTGTCACGCGCGCCTCAGTCGGCTTGCCGACGCGCGATCGCTCCGAACTCAGCGGCCACTTGATTGTCCTGGAAGGGACTGATGGCTCGGGCCGGTCCACGCAAATCGCGCTCTTGACCGAGTGGCTTGAATCGCAGGGCTTCGCGGTGCAGACCATGGGCCTGCGGCGATCGTTCCTGATCGCCAAGGACATCGACAGCCTTCTCGCCAAGAATTCCGTCACGCGTTACACGCTGGCCTTGATGTACGCCACCGATTTTTTCGATCAGCTTGAGAATCGCATTCTGCCCGCGCTTCGCTCCGGCATGATTGTCCTCGCCGACCGTTACTATTACACGCTGATTGTTCGCGCGGCGGTTCGCGGCCTGGATCACGGCTATCTTCACCGTATTTATGACCTCGCGCTTCCGCCAGACCTCACTTTTTTTCTGAATGTTCGCCCGCAAATCTCCCTCGAGCGCGAATTTCAGAAATCTCCGGCGATCAGTTTCTGGGAAGCGGGCCGCGACCTCCATTTGTCCGACGATCTGTACGACTCTTTCATCAGCTACCAGACCATGATTCGCAAGGAATTCGTCGCGCTCGCCAAGCACCACGGCTTTGCCACGTTGAACGGGGAGAATTCCATTCGCATCGTGAACGCCGACCTCCGAAAGCGCGTCGCGTCTTATTTGGGCATCCGAAATATTCGTTACCGTCCATCGCATGCCCTGGTTCATCTCTGGCAATAACCTTGGCCCCTCCCGTCCGCATCGCCGCCATTGACGCCGGATCGAACGGCATCCGGCTGGTGATTGCGCAGGCTACTTCGTCTTCGGAAATCGAGATTCTGGATTCCATGCGCGCGTCGGTTCGTCTCGGCCATCGCGCTTTCACCGCTCGTCGTTTCAGTCGGCTCACCATCGCCGAGGCGGTTCAGGCTTTTCGCCGTTTTCGCGCCATGCTTGACCGTTACGGCGTGCAGCGATACCGGGCCGTTGCCACCAGCGCCGCTCGCGAGGCGCGGAATCGCGATGTGCTGCTTCGCGGAATTCGCCGCACGTCGGGGATCGAGCTGGAAGTGATCGATTCTTCCGAGGAAGCGCGCCTGGTGCACTCCGCGATTCTCGGCGCCGTCGGCGAAAAACTCATTCCGCGATTGATCGTCGACCTCGGCGGCGGCAGCCTGGAAATCAGCCTGCTGCGCAAGCGCGCGCCGGAGAAAATCATGGCGCTTCCGCTGGGAAGCGTGCGGCTGATGGAAACGCTGCGGATTTACGGCGCGCTCAGCGAAGACCAATGCGAGCGCGTGCAGCACCGCGTCCTTTCTCTGCTGCAGAGCTTCTGGCCCCATCCGCCCGATCTTTCGAGCGCGCTGGCCGTGGCTTCGGGAGGCAATGCCGAGGCTTTTGCGCGCATCACTCCGGGACCAAAGCTGAACGGCATTCCCTCGATCAATCTTCGCCTGTTGCGCGAGCGTCTGTGGGGCATCTTGGGTTTGAACATTGAAGAGCGCATGGAGCAGTTCCATGTGCGCCGTGATCGCGCCGAAGTTCTGGGCGTTGCCGCCATCGTGTTTAGCGTGCTTTCCCGCTGCCTCCGTTTGCGGACGATGCTTGTCCCGAGCGTGGGCGTGAAAGAAGGAGTTCTGTGGGACTTGGCTTCCGCCCATTTCTCCGCGTTATCGCCCAGCGCCTATGCCGCGCGCTTTCAGCCTTTGCTCCGTGAAGCTCGTCGCGTGGCGTCGCGCTTTCATTATGAAGGTTCGCATGCCGAGCACGTTCGCAAATTGGCTGTGGAGTTGTTTGACCAGTTGGCGCCGGTGCACGGCCTGCCGTATGAACTGCGGCTGTCGCTGGAGATGGCTTCGATCCTGCATGAAGCCGGCCGCGCCATCAGCGCGCCTTCCCAGCACAAGCACGGCGAATACATTGTGCGCCATGCGGATATCCCCGGCCTCGCCGAAGCGGACCGCCGGGCGGTGGCCTGCTTGATTCGCTATCAAGGCAATTCCGACCCGGACCCGCAGCACAAGTTGTATTCGTCGCTCGGCGCTCGCCGTCGCCAGCAGGTGCGCGCCCTGGCGGCGATCTTGCGCATCGCCATCGCCCTCGACCAGGGAAGGCGTCGCGCCGTCCAAAATGTGCAGGTGCTAACGGCCCGAAAGCAGGTGCGCTTCCGCCTTTATTCGGCGGAGCGCGCTCCGCTGCCGTTTGCCGCGTGCCGCCGCGCCGCAAGATTATTCGAGGAAGAGTTTGGATATCGCGTCAGCTTCGGCCGCGCCAGGACAATCCGTGAATCGGAGAGATCTGCGGCGCGCTCGCACCGCGCTGCTTGAATTTTAGGGGAGGCTTTCGCGGCTTGTCTTCGCCGCATGCCGCGGAGAAAGTGATGCTGCTATGAGACTGCATCTATTTCGGCACGGAATCGCTATTGACCGCGAGGACGCCGCTTGCCCCTCCGAACACGATCGCTTTCTTACCCCGAAGGGGATCGCAAAAACACAAGCAGCGGCGCAGGGCTTGCGTGCTCTGGGATTGAAGCCCAACGTCATTTTGACCAGCCCGCTTCTGCGCGCCGTGCAAACCGCGGAGATTGTCTGCGAAGCTCTGGGTTATCCGGTGAAAAAATTGCGCCAGATCGATGCGCTGAAGTCCGACGCGAAACCGGCCGATCTGTTCGACGAGCTCTCCGGACTAAAGGCGGACGAAGTGATCTGCGTGGGGCACGCGCCGAATCTGGATGAAGTGATCGCCTTCGCCGTCGGCAGCCATACCGCGGTTACTTCACTGAAGAAAGCGGGCCTTGGCTCGCTCGATATCGAATCGTTTTCGCCGCCGCACGGCACAATCGTCGGAATTTATTCCGCGAAAGCTTTGCGTTCTCTGGCGGAATAAGCCTTCAACGGCCTAGGCTGCGTCACTCTTCGTTTTTGGTTCTTTTGGTTCGACAACGCGAAGCGGAGCTCCCGCCGTGCCGGGAGTGATGACAATCGGCCGGCGGCACGCGATTTCCAGCAGATGCTTGGCGGTGGCCAGTTTGGAGAGCAACGGCTCCTCGCCGTCGAAGCCGTAAGCGCGGATCATCAGTCCTTCCAGGGTGACGTCCACGTGCAGTTTGCGGATGATATGCGGCGCTTGTTCCAGCGCATTCGCCAGCCGCAGAATCCCCGCCAGGAGCAGCGTGGCCTGCTGAAACGTCGATGCCAGCACGCTGAATTCCTTGTGCTTCGCTTGCGGCAGCGCCTTGCGGTGATATCGTGCGACGACGGCCATCAATTGCAATTCCGCGGGCTTCCATCCAAGCGGAAGCGGCAGTTTGCGGATCAGCCGGTAGGAATTCTTGTGGTGGCGCTTGTCTCCCTCCACTCGCCCGGTATCCTCCAGCAGGGCGGCCGCCTGCACGATGTAACGGGCGCGCTCCGTCGGCAAACCCACCGTGAATCCTCGCGCCTCCAGCGCCTCGAATAGTTCCGCGGCCAGCGCGGCCACACGCTGCTGGTGGACAAATTCCGGAGTGCGGAAGCGCGACCACGCCGCAAGTTCCGCTACGACTGCTTTTTCCAGTTCCGCGCCGCTCGGAAGCGTGGCCCTCCACGCAAGCCACACGGAAGTTTTCCCCGACGATTTTGCGGCGTACTGCTTCAGCCGTTTCTTCCTTTCGCCAGTGATCGCTGCCTTCCACGCCATTTTTCTTTCTGGCTCGGCCGGGGGTTTCAGCGCGACCAGTTTGCTCCACAGAACGTCCAGGTCGTGCACCTCGCCCAGCAGGTTTTGCAGTTGCTTGGGCTCATCGCCCCACTGCGCCTTCAGCGCGGGAAGGAAATTTTCAACCGTGTAGCGCAGCTTTTTCAAGGCGACGCGCGTGCGGTGATAACCGATTTTCGAGCGGCTGCGCATCGCGAAGCGATGGCGTTGGTGCGCTTCCTGCCATCGCTCGAGCGCGACGTAGCGCAACTCCGGGCTGTCTGGCGAAAACGAATCGGCGCGCGGCGTCAGCTCCGCGGCCCACGATTTCCATTTCTGCTGGTCGAAATTCTTGAGTGCCGTGGCCGCATCCGCTGTGAAATTTTCGCGCTCGGCTTCGATCGATTCGCGCAACTCGGAGCCCGTTTTGTCCTTGGCAATTTGCAGTTTTCCGAGCCAATCGAGCAGCACGTCCGAGTCGCGCAGCCCGCCCAGATTCTTGAGCAGCTTTTTCGCCGCGCGCTTCATTTTCTTCCAGTCCGGGTGGGGATCGAACTCCGAAAGCGCATCCTCGATGGAAAGGCAGCGGCGCAGCGCAGTACGCAAATCGTGGACATTCTCCGGCGTCAGCTCCTTGCCGGCCTTTTTTCGCTGCTTCAATACGCGAAGAACCCAGTGCGCTAAGCCAACGTCTGGATTTGCCGGAGCGGCCTTTTGGGCAGTCGAATGGGCTCTCCTGCGCGTTGCGTATTCTTCCAGTATTCTCGAATAGGTCACGGTTGGACTATAGTCTAGCCTTTTATTTTCAACAGCTTAGGGCGCTTCTCATTTCGGAAAGTGTCGATCAGAAATTCGTACTGAGGTCCCGAATTTCGCAGACTACTCAAATCCCCCGGTGCCGAGGCCCTCGACCGCCGCCGTCCTGCCAGAGCGGCCAGAAGCCAGGCGCATACCCTAGCACAGAGTTCCTTGCAATGATAGAGCAGGGCGCACAGCGCGGGCAAAACGGCTTTTACTTCCGGCAGGGGCGGTTCATAATTCTACTTCATTGTTTTCTTCATGCTGCGCTGCGAAGGAGCACGGGCCGGATGGCGAATCGAGAAAAACGAACAAAAACGGAACGGAAAATTCTGGTGGTCGACGTCGGAGGCACTCACGTCAAGGTCCTTGCCACGGGCCAGCGGGTGGAGCGAAAAATCGTCTCCGGGCCGACGATGACGCCAGCGAAGATGGTTGAGGACGTGAAGAGCCTGACGAAGGATTGGAAGTACGACGTGGTTTCCATCGGGTATCCGGGGCCGGTGGTGTCGGGGCGCCCTTTGCACGAGCCGCACAATCTGGGCGGCGGCTGGGTGGGATTCAATTTTGCCAAGGCATTTGGCCACCCCGTGAAGATGGTCAACGACGCAGCGATGCAGGCCCTCGGCAGCTATCGCGGAGGGCGGATGCTCTTCCTCGGGCTCGGCACGGGGCTGGGTTCGGCCATGGTGGTCGACGGCGTCGTTGAGCCAATGGAGCTGGCTCACTTGCCGTACAAGAAAGGGAAGACCTACGAGGATTACATCGGACTGCGCGGTCTCATGCGGCTGGGCAAGAAGAAATGGCGGCGGCATGTGGCGGACGTTGTCGAAAGACTTCAGGCGGCGCTGGAACCGGATTACGTCGTCCTCGGCGGCGGCAACGTCAAAAAACTAAAGGAACTGCCTCGTGGCACCGAGCGTGGCGACAACAAAAACGCATTTCGCGGCGGCTTGCGCCTCTGGGCGCGCGAGCCGGCAAAGATTCCCGCGCACGCGAAGAAGACCCCTGCGCCAAACAACTGAAAACGACGGTTGTAATCCCATGCCGGGGCCGCCTCCCTGTCCGCACGCTTTGCTATATATCTGGATGAGCGGTGAAACGAGAGCGCGCGCCGCGAGCATCAAATGTCAGTGACGCGTGCAATCAGGCGTGTCGACGACGCGTATCTAATGTGGCGTGGCTCGCGGTTAGCGCATAGCTTGGCTGCGAATTCCTGATACGCGAGGAGAAAGGTGCAAATGGCGGACAGCTCCGGGGAAGATTCAGGCGTTAAGACAGTTTTCAAGTATTCGTGGATTGTCGTTGTGATCGTCGCCCTTATCGTGGCCGGCATTTTTTATTCACGCTGGCAGGAAAATCGCGACATCGAAGAAAAAGCCGCGGAGCAGCAGCGCGAGGTTGCGCGGCGAGTAGCGGAAGGCCTCGGCGGGACCAGCTTTGGAATTGTGAACTTCTATGCGTCGCCGGGCGCCGTTCATCGCGGCGACTCGGCCGAGCTTTGCTACGGCGTGTCCAACGCGAAGACTGTGGAGATTGAGCCGAAATTGCCGGAGGGCACTTGGCCGTCGGTGAGCCGGTGCATTTCCGTCGCGCCGGAAAAGACCACCACCTACACGCTGACCGCCATCGACGCCAACGGCCAGAAGAAAACTTCCTCTCTGACCCTCGAAGTGGAATAGGACTTGCTCCTTAAGCAGAGATGCGCTTGCAGCGATTACTTCCCACCAAGACGATTGTAGGCGTCGCGGAAGTCGGGTCTGAAGGGGATTGATTTCATCGCCTCCTTGTACGCCTTCAAGGCGTGTTTTGTATCGCCTCTCTTTTCGTATACCTCACCAACGGCGTAAAGCAATACACCATTGTCATTTGTGCGATGAAGATCTTCAAAGCGCGCGTTTTCTGACAGGTATTTCGGATGTGCAGTGAGACACTGCTGATATGCGGCGATCGCATCGTCGAAGCGGCCTGCGGCGGCTAGGCTATCGCCCAGACGGAACCCTGCTTCAAGATCGCCAGGCTTTAGGGAAAGGGCGCGCTGAAACTGAGATGCTGCCTGTTCTGCTTGTCCCGTCGAGTAAAGTTCGTTTCCGAAAGACACCAGTTTCCCGGGATCATTCGCAGCTTCTTCGGCTGTCTTCTCATAAGAAGCCAGTATTTTTTTTCTTCATCAGCGGATAGAAAATAGCAAACAGGGACTGCCACACCGACTTTTCGTTCGGAGGGCTTAAATTTCCACGTCCCTACCGCGTTCATGGCGGACGGTTTCATTTAACGCAGGGCCGGCTAGGTAGATGAGGTCCCTAACTGAGCCGTCGGTGGAAATCATAGCGTACAGGTAAACACAACCCGAGACGTGAGCCGCCGTCGCAATCTGGGGATAAACCGGCCTATCACCAGCAATCCTTAGCTGCATTTCCTGCTGCCACGGAACCTCTACTGGCGGCACTGTGCTGGCCGACTGAGGTTGCGTAGGCGCTTGACCAAGGGCAAGTCCGCAAGTAAGAAACAAACATGTGACAACAAGGAATCTCATTCGTTTGCCCGCTGAGTTGCGGAAGCGTGCGAATCGTACCACCTCAGTAAACCTGCGGCAATGGTCAGTACGCGTGCAAAGTCTTGCGCTTGACTCGCAGCGCGTGAGGTTGGAAAATGCGCCGCCGGGATCCATGACGCAGTTCGCGCCATTCTGAACGCAGACGATCTCGCCGAGGCCAACCGATGCCGATATCTGCAACCGATCGCCGCACTTTTCTCGCCGCATGTTCGAAGCTGGGGCTTGCCGGAACGCTTTTTCCCGGCGCGCTATGGGCCATGGCCGAGGGCGAGCCGCAAAAAATCACCGTGGACATGATCAGCCAGGCGGCGGTGATTGCCGATGTGCCGATTCCCGACGAAGACCGCGAGATGATGCTGCGCACCCTTCAGGACGCCGCGAAGGGCTACGACGATATTTACAAGCTGCACATCGAGAACGGCGTGCAGCCGGCGATGATTTTCGATCCGTTGATCGGCACCGACGCCAAATTCGAAAAGGTGAAGCGCCCGATGCAAATGTCCCCGGCGCTTCCGGGGCGCGGCGTTCCGAAAAATCTGGAAGACGTGGCATTCGCCAGCGTACGCGAACTGGCCGAACTGGTGCGCACGCGCAAAGTTTCGTCGACGGCGCTGACGGAGATGTATCTGGAGCGGTTGAAGCGCTATGACCCACAGCTGCTCTTCGTGATCACGCTCACCGAAGATCGCGCTCTGGCGCAAGCCAAGGAAGCCGACCGCGCCATCGCCGCGGGAAAATATCGCGGCCCGCTGCACGGCATTCCGTGGGGCGCCAAGGACCTGCTCGCGGTGAAGGGTTATCGCACCACGTGGGGCGCGGCGCCGTACAAGGATCAGATGCTCGACGAAGACGCAACCGTGGTGAAGCGCCTCGACGCAGCGGGCGCCGTTTTGCTCGCGAAGCTGACGCTTGGCGCGCTGGCGGAAGGGGATCATTGGTTTGGCGGCGTGACGCGCAATCCCTGGAATCCGGACCAGGGCTCGAGCGGCTCCTCGGCCGGGCCGGCTTCGGCGACCGCGGCCGGTTGCGTTGCATTTGCCATCGGCTCGGAAACGCTAGGCTCGATTTCTTCGCCCAGCACGCGTTGCGGCGTCACCGGCTTGCGGCCAACGTTCGGCCACGTGCCGCGCACCGGCGCGATGGCGCTTTCGTGGAGTCAGGATAAGCTCGGCCCGCTGTGCCGCGCCGTGGAGGATTGCGCGCTGGTGCTCGACGCGATTTATGGTCCGGACGGCGAAGACCGCTCGGTTCAGCCGGCGGCGTTCAACTGGAACGCGCATGAGGACTGGCGCAAATTCCGCGTCGGCTTTCTGGAATCGGAATTCAAGTTCGACCGCGCGGCTCTCGAGGAGCGCATGAAGAATTTCCGCGGCATTACCGACGAAGAAAAGCAGCAGTTCATCGCCTCTGCAGAATACGACCAGAAATTCAACGATGCCTCGCTCCAAAAATTGCGTGACATGGGCGTGCAGATGACGCCGGTCGAATTGCCCAAGCTGCCGTATCAGCCGATGGTCACCATTCTCGACGTGGAAGCGGCGGCCGCGTTTGATGAGTTGACCCGCACGGGCCGCGACAAGCTGATGACGGATCAGTCGCCCGGCGCCTGGCCGAATACGTTCCGCGCGGCTCGCTTTGTCCCGGCGGTCGAATACGTACAGGCGAATCGCGCGAAATTCATGGCCATGCAGGCGGTCGCGACGGCTTTGGAGGGCTACGACGTGATCGTCGCGCCATCGGGCGGCCAGCAGCTTACCGTGACGAATCTCACCGGTCACCCGGCGCTGATTCTGCCGAATGGTTTTCGCGGAGACGACGCTCCGCCAGCGCGGAAAGGTCAGGACGGCATGGTGGGGAACTATGGCGGCCCGAACACTCCCGTGAGCCTTACTTTCCTGGGCCAGCTATACGGGGAAGCGAAGCTGCTTGCCTTGGCGCGCGCTTACCAGGATTCGACGAAGTTTCATCTGCGCCACCCTGACTTGAAGGTATAGGACCAGGTGGCGCATATTCGGATTTCTTTCGACGCGTTTTTCCACGGTCGTTCGTCTACAGAATTTCCTAGACCCAGGCTACGTGTTTTCCCCTATACCATTTGTAACCCTTCTTCTATAGATTTTCCGGGTCGACTGCGTGACCGTCCCTGTGGCATGTGGTTGATGCCAAGTCCCGCTTTGCCGAAGCCCAGTTCTTGGTGAGGGGATGGATCGAGCCCGCATCCTGATCGTCGACGACCACGAAATATTCAGACGGGGCCTCCGCTCACTCCTCGAATCGCGGGACGAGTATGACATTTCCGGCGAAGCCTCGAACGGATTGGAAGCAATAGAGAAAGCCAAGCAACTCCTGCCGGATATCATCGTCATGGACGTCAGTATGCCGCAGATGGATGGCCTCCAAGCCACCCGGCTGATTCGCCGCGAGCGTCCCGATGCAAAGATTCTTATCCTCAGCCAGCATGACTCCCCTCATATGCTCTCCGCGGCTCAGGATGCTGGTGCCAGTGGCTATGTCACCAAATCGCAGGTAGCCCGTTGCCTATTCGCTGCACTGGACGCGATCGCTGAGGGCCGCCCATTCTCCTGGAACGGCGCGGCAGCAAGCAATGGATCCAGTCACCCGCCTCCTGAACCCGCCGTACCGACCGAACGGAAATAGCGCCCGCCCCATTCTTGTATCTGCCCGGCTATCTGTTCCTTACTGTTCTTTCCGTCCGCGAAGTCCCGGCCGTTTCACGCCTTCGTTGACGTCCCTTGCACCGCTTTGTTAACTTGGTCATCTAATATCTGACAGCGCGCGAAATTTTCGGAGGCATCCATGGCCACGGCAGTCGCACCCACGGCGTACAAGAACTACATTGGCGGAGAATGGGTCAGTCCCGCAAGCGGGAAGGGCATTGAAAATCGTAATCCGGCGAACACGGATGACCTTGTCGGGATTTTCCCAGCATCCAGTGAGGAAGACGCAAACCGCGCCATCGAAGCCGCGAAAAACGCATTCGACAAATGGCGTCTGACGCCCGCGCCCAAGCGCGCGGAGATTCTCTATCGCGCCGCCGAAATCATGATCCAGCGCAAGGAAGACATCGCTCGCGACATGACTCGCGAAATGGGCAAAGTCCTTGCCGAGACGCGCGGCGACGTGCAGGAAGCCATCGACATGACTTACCTGATGGCCGGCGAAGGCCGCCGCCTTTTCGGCCAGACCACTCCCTCCGAGCTGCCCAATAAATTCGCGATGAGCGTGCGCTCGCCCATCGGCGTCTGCGGCCTGATCACGCCGTGGAATTTCCCCATCGCCATTCCTTCGTGGAAAATGATGCCCGCGCTGGTCTGCGGCAACACCGTGGTCATCAAGCCCGCGCAAGACACGCCGCTCTCCACCTATTATCTGGTGCAGATCCTCGAAGAGGCTGGCCTGCCCGCCGGCGTCGTCAACATCGTCGGCGGAGTGGGTTCCCGCGCGGGAGCGCCACTCGTCAATCATCCCGACGTCAAGCTGATCAGCTTCACCGGCTCAACGGACACCGGCCGCATCATCAATCAGGGCTGCGCCCCCACGTTCAAGCACGTGCATCTGGAAATGGGCGGCAAGAACATCATCCTCGTGATGGAAGACGCGAACATCGACCTCGCCGTCGACGGCGCCATCTGGGGCGGCTTCGGCACCAGCGGCCAGCGCTGCACCGCGGCCAGCCGCGTCGCGGTGCACAAAAAAGTTTACGCGGAGTTCACCGAGAAATTCGTGGCCCGCGCGAAAAAGCTGCGCGTCGGCGACGGCCTCGACGCCGACACCGACATGGGCCCGGTCGTCAACGAGACGCAACTGCAAACCGTCATGAAGTACGTCGAAATCGGCAAGCAGGAAGGCGCGAAACTCGCGACCGGCGGCCATCGCCTCGACACCGGCAAATACGCCAAGGGCTGGTTCCACGAGCCCACGGTTTTCACTGACTGCAATCCCAAGATGCGCATCTGCCAGGAAGAAATTTTCGGCCCCGTCGTTTCCGTGATGCCCATTGGCAGCCTCGACGAAGCCATCGAAGTCGCCAACGGCGTGAAGTACGGCCTGTCGTCCTCGATTTACACGCGCAATGTCAACGACGCCTTCCGCGCCCAGCGCGATTTGGACACCGGCATCGTTTACGTCAACGCGCCCACCATCGGCGCGGAAACGCATCTGCCCTTCGGCGGCACCAAGCAGACCGGCAACGGCCATCGCGAATCCGGCCTCGCCGCGATCGACTTTTACTCCGAATGGAAAACGGTCTACATGGACTACTCCGACCGCCTCCAGCGCGCCCAAATCGACAACTCAACCACTTAAACGCAGGGCGCCGACCTCGTGAAACGGGTCTATAATCTGGAACAGGAGCCGTCGATGAAAATCAAGGTGGTAGTCCACGAAGCGGAAGAAGGCGGCTACTGGGCTGAAGTTCCCGCCATTCCCGGCTGCGCCACGCAGGGTGAAACTTTCGAGGAATTGCTGAAGAACCTCTACGAAGCGGTGGAGGGCTGCCTTTCTGTCGACGTCGAAAAACCAAAATCCAGTGATAAGGATCGTGTTGTAGAAATCGCCGTATGAAATCGGTCTCCGGCAAGGCTCTCGCCGCGCTGCTGGAGCGTCGCGGCTGGAAACTTTTGCGAATCCACGGCAGCCACCATATCTATGGAAAAGAGGGCAGCGTTGTACGCCTCTCCGTTCCAATCCACGGTAACCAGCCACTCAAAGTCGGGTTGCTGAAGCATCTCCTGAAACTTGCCGGTCTGTCAGATAGTGACCTCTGATTTCGGCAGCTTCACATCGCGTATAACATCCAGAAACCAAAGTTGGTTGACGCGCCAGCTCACACTTGATCAACCGACGACGGTGGCGGCAGCAGTGACGGCGGCGCTTGCGGTGCGCTCCATTGACCTGCTCGGGTTGCAGCCATAACCAGCCCTTTGGGGATTCGAATCGCCGGAGCGACTCCGCAGAAAGAGCGCCAACAGCATATTCCACCCAAAGTTCGCGGGCAATGGATCGGATGCAAATTGCCCGGTCGCCGCACGCCATCGGCCGGAACATACATGTCACCTGGCAATGCCGGTTTCGCGGCAAGTTGACGCTCTCTCTCGCGCTGGTTACACTGAAATTACAGGCAATAGGGAACTAGCCCGCCTGTCGGCAATTCGAGGCGAACGTCCGAGGATCATGACCGCAGCTCCAGCCTTACAGCAAAAGCGTCACCGCCAGGTGCTCGCCGAAGTTGTGCGCGCCTATATTGAAAGCGGCGAGCCGGTTTCCTCGCGCACCATCGCGCGCATGCACGCCGAGGCGCTCAGTTCCGCCACCATGCGCAACATCATGGCCGACCTCGAAGAGGAGGGCTATCTCTACCAGCCGCACACTTCCGCGGGCCGCGTGCCCACCGCGTCCGCGTACCGTTTCTACGTCGAGCAGATCGCTGCGCAGGCCACGCCCCGCCTGGAAGACCGCGCCTGGATTCGCCGCGAGCTCGAATCCGCCACCACGCCCGAGGGCGTAATGGAGCGCGCCAGCCATGTCCTGGCCGCTGTTTCGCGCGGGCTCGGCATCATCGTCTCGCCGCCGCTCGCGCGCACCGTCGTCGAGCACATTCGCTTCTTGCTTTTGCCCGATACGCGCGTGCTCGTCGTCCTCGTAACCAGCGGAGGCATCACGCGCGACAAATGCATCAAGCCCGCGCGCGCTTTTCTTCAGCCGGAACTCGATCGCATCGCCGATTATTTGAACCGTCATTATCCGCGCCACACCCTGGAATCGATTTGCGTCGATTTGAAGGCGCAGCTCGCGCTCGATCGCGAGCGCTACGAAAAACTCGCCAGCGGCGCGCTCATGCTGTGCGATCCAAAACTCCTCGGCGAGGACGCCGAGCGCGTCGTATACATCGGCGGCGCCGCGCAGTTTGCCGCCGCCGCCGCCGAGTTTCAAGACCAGCAGCAGCTCGGCGAATTGCTCGCCGCCATCGAAGAGCGCGACCGCCTGGTCGCGCTTCTGGACGGCTGCATCGAGGCGCCCGAACCGGTGCACGTCGAGCTCGGCGTGGAACAAATGTCCAATGTCGGCAAACATCTGGCGATTGTGAGCGCGCAGTACAACCGCGGCGAGCCCGCGCGCCCGGGTGAGCCCGCTCGCCTAGGCGAGCAGGGAACTCTGGGAATTCTCGGCCCCATGCGCATGCATTACGAGCGCGTGATCACCGTCGTGGCGTTGATGTCACAGTTTTTCTCGGAGGAGATGAAGGGGGACAATCGGTCGTGAGCCGGAAAGACGATTCAGAAAAAGACTGGCAGATCAACCCTGCGGAGAACGCTGCCGGCGAAGCGGAGAGCCAAAGCGTCGCCGATGGCCCGTCGACGGAAAAGGTCGTCAGCGACGAACTCGAGAAGTTAGCCGCCGAAAAACTCGATTTGAAAAATACGCTGATTCGTTTGCAAGCGGATTTCGACAATTACCGCAAGCGCATCGAACGCGAGCGCCATCACGAGCGCCATCGCGGCGCTGAGCTTCTCGTTGAAAATCTGTTGCCAGTGCTCGATGGCTTTGACCGTGCCATTTCCGCGCATCGCGACGCCGCGCACGACGAATATCGCAAGGGCTTCGAGCTGATTCGCAAGCAAATGCTGGACGTGCTCTCGAAGCAGGGCCTGCAAAAAATCGAGACCGAAGGGAAGCGCTTCGACCCGCATTCCCATCACGCCATCGAGCGTGTCGAAACGTCTGACCAGCCCGACGACACCGTGCTCGAGGAACTGCAAGCCGGCTACGTTTTTCACGGCAAAGTGCTGCGCCCGGCCATGGTGCGCGTGGCCGTGAATCCTGCAGGGCAGGATGCCGCATCCAATCCCACGTCCACTTCCAGGGGGAACTGAAACAGAATGCCTGCATCTTCCAAGAACGATTACTACGAAATCCTGAGCGTCGGCCGCGACGCCAGCGGCGACCAGATCAAGAGCGCCTACCGCAAGGCCGCCCTCAAATGGCATCCAGACCGCAATCCGGAGAATAAGTCGGACGCCGAGCACCGTTTTCGCGAGGCCAGCGAAGCCTACAGCGTCCTCTCCGACCCGCAGAAGCGCTCGACGTATGACCGTTACGGCCACGCCGGCCTGAGCAGCCAGGTCTTTGACGCCAGCAATTTTGGCTCGATCTTCGAGGAGTTTCAGGATGTCTTCGGCGAGATGTTCGGCTTCCAAGATATTTTTGGCGCCGGCGGCCGCCGCAGCGGTGGACGTACCCGCGCGCAGCGCGGCGGGGATTTGCGCTATGACCTGAAACTCTCATTCGAAGACGCCGCCGCAGGCGTGAAAACGAAGTTGAAAATCCCGCGCCTGGAAGATTGCGCGGCATGCGGCGGCACCGGCGCAAAGCCCGGCGCGGGTATGGAAACGTGCGCCAGCTGCAAAGGCCGCGGACAATTGGTTTATCAGCAGGGATTTTTTGCTATTTCGCGGACGTGCCCCGCGTGCCACGGCGCCGGCAAAATCATCAAGGAAAGCTGCGCTGAGTGTCGCGGGCAGGGGCGCATCGAGCGCGCACGCACGATTGAAGTGTCCATTCCCGCCGGCGTTGATAACGGCATGCGCCTGCGCGTGCCGGGAGAAGGCGAGCAGGGATCCAATGGCGGCGTTCAGGGCGATTTGTACGTTTTCATCGAAGTGAAGGAGCATCCCTTCTTCGAGCGCCGCGGCGCGGACTTGTATTGCAACGTTCCCATCACCATTTCGCAGGCCGTCCTCGGCGTGGAAATTCAGGTCCCCACCATCAACGGCGAAGAAGAGCTGGTCATTCCCGAAGGCACCCAGCCCGGCACTCTTTTCCGCCGCAAAGGCAAAGGCTTGCCCGATCCCCATGGCGGCAAAGGCGATCTCTACGTCAACGTCCGCGTGGTGATTCCTTCCAAGCTCACCAAAGAGCAGAAGGCTCTGTTCGAGCAGTTGCACCGCCTTGTGAAGTCCGAGAATCGCCCCATCGAGCGCTCCTCCTCCTTCTTCGATAAAGTCAAAGACATCTTCAGCTGACTTTCGCTTCTCCTGTACTCGGGCACAGGTGCTGTGCTGGAAATCGGCGCGCCAGCCCTGCCTTGACCCTGTCATGCCTGCCATGTAGGCTCTTCTCGCGACTGAATAATTCGAACTGCTGATTGCCGTTCGGTTATTTCCTGCCCCCCAGGGCTCGTCGAGGTTTTGAGAGACAGACTAGGCGTCTCGACTGGTGATCCTGTGAAGCGTGTTTTGTCCTTGATGTTTACCTTCGCCGTTTTGCTGGCGGCGATGCTTACCAGCAGCTGCGGCGGCTCCGCGTCTGCGCCGATTGTTGTCACGCTCTCTTCCACGGCCACCCAAACCGACCAGGGCCTAACGGTCATCATCACCGCGAGCGTAAAGAACGATGTTTCCAATGACGGCGTCGGCTGGACCCTGACCGGTCCCGGATCGCTTTCGACTCAGGCCGCCGGTTCCATCACCTATAACGCCCCCGCGAGCGTCACCAGCGCCGTGACCGCGACCATCACGGCTACCTCCGTCGCGGCTCCCTCCATCAGCGACATGGTTATCATCACTGTGAATCCGCCGCCCCAGATCGCCACCACGTCTTTAGTGGGCGGCGCCACGGGCATGGCCTACAATCAGTCCGTGACGGAAACCGGCGGCACTGCTCCTTTTGCCTGGTCCGTCAATCTCGGCGCGGTCCCTCTTGGGCTGAGCCTCAGTCCCAGCACCGGTGCGATTAGCGGCACGCCGACCGGCGGAGGCACATGGTCTTTCGACGTCCAGGTCACTGACGCGGCGGGCTTGTCGCAGTTCTCAGCTCCCCTGAACATAACCATCAACTCCACCAGTGCTCCGGGGAATCCGGTTCCCTTCGTCAACGCGCCTTTGGTGCCCGACGCGGCAGCTCCCGGAGGCGCCGGATTCACGCTGACGGTGAACGGAGCGGGCTTCATTTCCGGCGCCACCGTGAACTTCAACGGTGTGGCGCTGCCCACCACTTTCGTGAACGGCCAGCAACTCACCGCGGCCGTGCCGCCTGCGGATATCGTCTCGGCGGGCACGGCTTCGATCGCCGTGATCAATCCAACGCCCGGTGGCGGCTCCTCGAATGCGGTCTTCTTTTCGATCGCAACGCCCGGGACAACCGTGAGTTTCGCCAACGCCTCTGGCTCGCCGATTACCGGAATGAACTCGCCGCTCTCCGTGGCCGTGGGCGATTTTAACGGCGATGGCAAGATCGACCTGGCCATCGCGGGCGACCCCAACCTCTCAGTCCTGCTCGGCAACGGGGATGGCACGTTCAATCAGGCCTCCGGCTCGCCGATCAGTATGTTTTCCGCACAGCAAGGAACCGACCCGCTCCCGGCCGCTGTAATCGTCGGCGATTTCAACAACACCGGAAACCTGGGCATCGCCGTGGCCGACGCCGGATACTCCATCAACAACATACCTATCCTGCTCGGCAACGGAGATGGCACATTCACGCCGTCCACGGGGACTGGGAACACCAATGACTTTTCTTCGTGTTCCCTGGCGGCGGCGGATTTCAATGGCGATGGGAACCTGGACCTGGCTGTCACGAACGACTTATACGGTATGGACATTCTGCTGGGGTACGGGGACGGCGCCTTCAATGCGGCGGCAGGCACGCCGATTCCGACCGCCCTGGGATCATGTTTCGTGGCCGTAGGAGATTTCAACGGCGATGGGAAGATGGACTTGGCCATTGCGAATTCCGGCGGCAACACCGTGACCATTTTGCTCGGCAACGGTGATGGCACCTTCACCCAGGCACTGAACTCGCCGGTTACCGTCGGGAACGGGCCGGGCGCTATGGCCGTGGGTGATTTCAACGGCGATGGCAAGACCGATCTTGCCGTGGCCAACTTCGCCGACAATACCGTGACCATTTTGCTGGGCAATGGCGATGGCACCTTCACGCAGGCGGCCGGTTCGCCGATTCCTGTTGGCACTTCGCCAGACGCCATCGCGGTTGGTGATTTCCGCGCGGACGGGAAGCTCGATCTGGCCGTCGCGAACTCCGGCAGCAACAATGTCACCCTCTTGCTGGGCAACGGCAATGGGACCTTCACGCAGGCGGCAAGCTCGCCGTTTACCGTAGGGAACACGCCGGTTGCCATTGCAGTCGCCGATTTCAACGGCGATGGACGCCTCGATCTCGTCGTCACCGACGCCGGCGACAACACCGTGTACATCCTCCTGCAGCAATAGCGCTTTGTGGCACAGGCTCTCAGCCTGTGTGCTGTCGTTCTGTGGCAGGGGCGCTGCTTGCTGTGCCCGTTGCTGGCAGCCTTTCTGTAGCGCCGGCCTTCAGGCGCGCTTTTCGCGCTCCGGATGGTTCTGCGGAGCCGGCATCCCTGCAGTAACTGGCTGGATCCGTGTTGCGGCGTTTGCGCTGCGCGCCCTTCGTCAGGGCACGGCTTTAGCCGTGCCGAAAGGAATTGCAAAATGTTTTCTTCCTATCGCGCGCTTCACCCGCGCGAAGTGTTGCCTCCGGAGCGCTCTTGCTTTTCAGGCGATTCCACAGAGTCTCGATAAAGCATCTGCCGCGTTACTGCAATGAATTTTCTTGCCGATTCAATCGGCGAAAAATGCAGCCGGAGATGTTCGATGAAACCACAAAGAACCTGCTACACGGAGAGAGGCTGGCATACAAAAGGCTCACGGTTTCGCAAGTATCGGAGTCTTAGGGCCAGTCCGTTTCACGGATTTTATCTTCGCACGCGGGACGGGCTTAGCCCGAAGTACCTTCGAAAGCAGCGCATCAAACTTCTGTTTTTCGACTTTCATGCCGCGATGATGCCATAATGGCGGGCCCGGAGGGATTCGGACCCTCGGAACGTGCGCGAACACGCTCTGACGATTATAAGTCGCCTTGCATTAGGCCACTCTCCCACGGCCCCGCTGCGTTCAGTGCCTACTTCTCTGCACCGAAATCTTCTGGAATCTCAAACTCCTCATCGGCACTTCCCGATTCACCTGAAGATGGTTTGGTAGTTTCAATTAGCCCAAACGTGTTTGGCGCTGGGCGCGTAAAAATCTCGCCGCTCCTGACATATGAAGAAAGTGAACCACTTAAAGACAATCTATGTTTCTTGTCTGAAGGCTTGTTGAGGGCCTTGAGAATCTCCGTGATATGCATTGATTTTCCAGCGGACCTGAGAATTTCTTGGGTCTTCGCCAGTGTGCTACCGGGACGCAGGACAGCGGCTTCTTGCCCATTGTCTTTTGGAAGAAAGCGCATGGAGTCTTGTAAAGCCTGCACATAAGTCTTGGCCTTCTCCAATTCAAGCTCCAAGTGCTGTATTTCCTGCTGCTTACGATCTAGCAATTTCTGGAACTGCTCTCTGATCTGCATGTCCTTCCTCGCAACGGTACTTATAACATAAAGAAAAATATCGGTACAAGAGAAAAATAAAGAAAAGTGATATAATTCCGTTCGTACTTATCGGGACCGAAGAATGACCGAAGAGGGGCAGGAAGGCATGGACCCACAAATCGAGTACGTCAAAAACGCGCTAGACGTCCGAATGCGCATTACACCCAAAGGCTTTCCGTACTGGTATGGCCGTGATGTCATGGAAATACTTGGTTACGCACGATGGGAAAACTTTAGGGAAGTAATCGACAAGGCCATCGAAGCTTGCGATAGTTCCGGTAAGTTTTCAATGAATCATTTCCGCTATATGGCGGAGATGATCCAAGCAGGTAAAGGAGCAAGGAAAAAGCGTGAGAATGCCGTTCTAAGTAGGTACGCCTGCTATCTAGTCGCAATGAATGGTGACCCTAGCCTGCCTCAAGTAGGAACAGCTCAAACCTACTTCGCAGTCCAAACTCGTAGCCAAGAAATTGAACAGGCCCTGACGGACGAACAACGAAGACTGATGCTCAGAAATCGCGTAAAGGATGCAAATAAGAAATTGGTGGGGGCAGCAAAAGCGGCCGGAGTTACGCGGTTTCCCATCTTTCAGGATGCTGGCTACAAGGGCCTTTATGGCGGTTACGGGCGTGACGACATCAAGCGGATCAAAGGCATTGCCGCCACGGATGAACTGCTTGATTGCATAGACCGGGAAGAGTTAGCAGCGAATGAGTTCCGAATTACTCAGACCGAATCAAAGCTGAAGCGAGAAGGAATCCAGGGAGAACAATCGGCTATTGATACCCATTTTAAAGTTGGCCGAAGAGTGCGACAGGCCATCGAAGAGATTAAGGGAACGATGCCCGAGAAACTTCCAGCCGTACCATCCATCAAGAAGCTTGCCGAGAAGCAGACTAAAGATGCCAAGCAGTTAAAGGACGAAGAATAGCTTTGTTCGCACCGTATCCCGTATCTTGCGCGGCACTTGATTGTGTCATAGCCTCACTTCTCCGCAGGGAAGGCGACGCAGCTAATCATGGAGAAACATAAACAACAGCCGCATAAAGCAAATAAGTCAAAGCAAGCCCCGCAGCCCCCACCAACAAAACAACGAAAGCGGACCTTAGAATGGGTGCTTGGAGTACCTTCGTTACTCCTGACGCTAGCTGGGCTTTGGCTGAACTACGCCCCGAAGCTATCGGTTGCCGTGACTGGCTCATTGCAACCGACCAACCCGCTTGGAAGCGTTTTCCATGTTTCCAACGATGGGTTGCTTCCGATTCACGACATCCTTGCGACTTGCACGAACCTCACTGCGGAAGCTCCCTCTCTGCGAATTATTGGTCCGGGAGAGCACGCTTTCCCAGGGTCCAGAGCCACGATCCTCTCCCCGGGACACACAATGGACCTTCCCTGCGCTGCTTCTTTTGGATTCACTGCCTTCGACAATTTTACTGGCGCACAAATGGCCGTCACGGTGCATTACCGCCCAGACTTTTTGTGGTGGCACAAAACCGCAGTTTTCCCATGGAAAGCGGAAAGGTCGCAAAACGGAAGCTGGATATGGACGAGCTTCCCCAACTAGCCCTGTCACGGCTTTCACATCACACTCCTCTCTGTGTGGAGTGCATGACCGCCCATTTTTCTCGTTGACTTTTTGATTACTATATGGTACATAAGGACTTGGCTGGCATTTCCAGCCGCACGGGGAAAGAAAAACGGGGGAGGGAAGGGCGGGCCGCGGAGACGCGGCTTTTTGCTTTTTATGCGCTTTCTATATTCTAATCGCGGAACCTATGGGAAATTAGAACTCGATGCAACTGACACAAAACAAAGGGTCGGCCTCATTTCTAATCGTGGAAATTTCTGCTTTTAGAAAAATTATCTGTCCGCTTTCGGACACGCTATGAGAAGGCGATTCTTCGTGGACAAATTCGACGGCGGTCGCGCCCTGCTTCACGGCGAAGCGGCGCAGCACCTGGGACGCGTTCTCCGCGCCGAGCCCGGCCAGCTCTACGAGTTGAGCGATGGCGCGGAAGTCTGGCTCGCCCGCGTTGAAAAAATCTCCCGCGGTCGCAATGGCAGCGCCATTGAATTTCTGCTCACGGAAAAGATCGCCGCGCACGGGTCGTCGCTGCGCGTCAAGCTTCTGCTCTCCATCGTCAAATTCGACCGCATGGAATGGTGCTTGGAAAAAGCCACGGAACTTGGCGTTTCAGAAATCGTCCCGCTCGCTGCGGCGCGAAGCGAAAAGGCGCTGATCTTGGCGGCGGCAAAACGCAGTCAGCGTTGGGGAAAAATATTGCTCGAATCCGCGCAGCAATCGCGAAGGTTGCGTCCGCCGATTCTCGCCGCAACCGCGAAAGTCGAAGATGCGCTCGCGGCCGCAAATGAAAAACTGAAAATCATGCTTTCCGAGCGCGCCGATGCGCCGCCGTTGTGCGAAATCTTGCGCACTGCGTCAGCGCACGAAGCTTGTCTGGCGATTGGTCCGGAAGGCGGCTGGACGGATGCGGAAATTGCCGCCGCCGTGAAAAACGGATTCCGCGAAGCATCTCTGGGGCGCGAAATTCTCCGCACGGAAACGGCGGTCATCGCCGCGCTGGCCCTTACGCGTTACGCACTGGAGGAACCAGCGTGTTAGTTACCGGTGTCCGAAAGCAGCTTGATTTTGCTGACGCTGATGACTTTTCCCTGAGCGTCCAGACTGCCCTCGATTTCGATTTTCTCGCCGGCGTACTGTTTCAGATCCTTCTGCGCCGTGGACAATTTATACACAGTCTTCCCGTCGTGATCGAGGAGGACGTAAACGCTGTCCCCTTGCTCCACGCACAGGATGGTGCATTGCCGGTTGTTTATGTTCCCCTTGATCCCAGCCATCTCCTGATGGGAGTGGGTGGCCGAGTGGGCATTGGAGGCGCACTCGCTGTCCATGATTTGACCTCGGAACGTGCGCGGATTGGCCGACGCGGCCAATACGCAAAGAAAAATGGCACAGGGAAGGGCTAGAGATTTCATGTGTCTGGCACTCCTCGTTGGATTGGGCCGAAAAACGCTGCTCTTAGGATGCCCGTCGGAACGCAGCGATGCGACATAAATTTCAGAGGAGTTTACTGCTAGACACTTCGGGGAGCTGGATAAAATGCCCTAAAACAGCCTCAAGGCGTGAGGCGGCCGTGGGTGTAGTGGAATTCGTGCTTGGCTTCGTCGTAGTCGTGCATTTTCGGCAGCACAGGAATGCGGCAATTCTGGCAGCCACGATTGTAGTGCGCGATGAACTCAGGTTCAAACGTGCGCACAATGCTGGGAATGATCAGCGAATGTTCCGTAGGCAGGAAGCAGCGATTGCCGCGCGGCGAGTTGATCGAAGAATGAAGAATCGCTTCCAGGTCGATTTCGTCGCCGGTGCCGTCGATTAATTTTTCCAGGCGGACCGTGGCTTCGTACGTTCCTTCTTTGCAGGAGCGGCACTGGCCGCAGGATTCGATCCACAGGAACTTCGAAAAACAATACGCGATCTGGACCATGCAGCTGGAGTCGTCGTAAACCATAAAGCCGGCGGAGCCCAGGCCCGAGCCGGCGTTGCGCATGGAGCCGAAATCGAGCGGCGTGTCGATGGCCTCGGGATAAAGCCCGGCGCTGGCAACGCCGGAAAAAATTGCTTTGAGCTTGCGTCCGGGTTTCAGTCCGCCGCCGGATTTTTCGATGAGCTCGCGCATGGTGGTGCCCATGGGCAATTCGTAAAGGCCTTCGCACTGCACGTCGCCGGAAAGCGTGAAGATGGTGTGGCCGGGCGTGTCCGCGGTACCCATGGAGCGGAACCAGTCCGCGCCGTTGCGAACAATATGTGTCACGGTGGACATCGTTTCGCAATTGTTGACCAGCGTCGGATTCGTGTGGCCGGGAATGCAGCCGGGATAGCCGGCAAAGAGGCCGAGAACATACGGAGGAAAATCCATTTCGCGCGGCATGGCTTCGCGGCCTTCGATCACTTCGAGCATGGCCTTTTCTTCGCCGAGCAAATAATCCTCGGGACCATAGACGAATTCGATGGGAATTTCGCCAAGCGCATTGCGCGCAGTCATTTCCTTGTGGGCTTGCGCAGTGCGCTCAATGGCTTCGTCGAAAGTATGCTTCATGGCGATGAAGGCTTTCTGCGCCTTCATGACGTAAGCGGCGATAGCCACGCCTTCGAGGAGCTGGTAAGGATTGCGGCGCATCAGCATGCGATCTTTGAACGTGCCGGGCTCGCCTTCGGTGGCGTTGCAGGCGACGTATTTTGTGGGGCAGGGATCGCTGGCGATACTGGTCCACTTGATTCCAACGGGAAAGCCAGCGCCGCCGCGGCCGCGCAATCCCAGCTTTTTTTACTTCGGCGATCACCGCTTCGCGCGGCATGGAGTAGGCTTTCTTGAGCGCCTGAAGGCCTCCGATGGCAACGTAATCGTCGAGCGATCGAAGCGATTTATCGGGCAGAAGGTAAGGTTTGCCGTTCCGCGAAGCCTGGCTGGTGTCCATCCGCTCTCTTTCTCCTGTAGGATCCTATAAATATAAAATAGCTACGATGGCGCGGGGCATGCAGGCGTCCGACGGCGCGCAACGCACGTCCGCAACCCCGAATCGTAGCACAGACGCGCGGAGGCGGGGAGCAGCAAAGAACAAAAAGCGGAACAGGTTTGCAACGAGATGGCGGGAAGAAACGTCAGATATGTATTAGAGCAAAGAGGTGTGGTCGATTGCCCAGGATGAATCGGTTTGAGGAGCCACTACAGGTATTCTCGCAGTATTCCCGGAGAAATGAGCAGGGCGCTAGTTGAAACAATCGAGCGTCGAAGTTGTGGAATTATCGCGCGAAAGGGCGAAGACGGGGCGGATTCTACGCCCATGGGAAAAATGAGCAGATTCTCCAAGCTGACCATGGTTGGTTTCTCGCTGGCGCTTCTGAGCGTAGCAGGGTGCACGGAGCACGCCGCGGCGCCGCCGGATATTCCGGCGGTTCCCGTGATGGTAGCAAAAGCGGTGGGAAAGGCGATGCCAGTTGAGCTGCGTGCTATTGGCGCGGGCCAAGCGCATTCTACTGTCTCGATCGAATCGCAAGTGGCGGGAATCGTGAGCGCCGTGCATTACACGCAGGGGCAGTTCGTGAAAAAGGGCGATTTGCTACTGAGCTTGGACGACCGGCCGTTTCAAGCGGCGCTGCAGTTGGCGCAAGCGAATTTGCTGAAGGATAAGGCGAATGCCGCGCTGGCCGACGTCGAGGCGGAGCGGTATCAGAAACTTTTTGAATCGGGCGTGGTACCGAAAGAGCAGTTGGATGAAGAACTCGCGACAGCGGCGGCCGACAAAGCGGCGGTACAGGCGGATGACGCTTCCGCGGAGACAGCGAGATTGAATGTTTCGTTTTGTTCGATTTATGCTCCCATCAGCGGAAGAACAGGAGCACAGCTCATTTACCCAGGAACCGTGGTGAAGGCGGACGATGTTCCCATTCTGGTGGTCATCAACCAAATTTCACCGATTTACATCAATTTTTCCGTACCGCAGCAATACCTCGGCGAGATTAAGAAATATATGGCGAAGGGAAGGCTACCCATCCAGGCGACGCCATCCGACAACTCGGCGCCGGAGAATGGGTATCTGACTTTTGTGAACAATACCGTCGACGCGACCACGGGCACGATTCAGCTGAATGGTACATTTGCGAACGCCGATTTGCGATTGTGGCCGGGCGGATTCGTGACGGTGATTTTGCGGCTGTCGGAGCAGGAAAATGCGACGGTGGTGCCGTCGCAAGCCGTGATGACCGGACAAGAGGGCGATTATCTGTTTGTGGTCAAGCCGGACATGACGGTGGATTTGCGACCGGTGAAAGTGGCGCGGACGGTGAACGGTCAATCCGTGATCATGGAAGGGGTCACGCCAGGAGAGACGGTGGTAACGGATGGCCAAGTGCGGCTGATTGCCGGCTCGAAAGTGAAAATCAGGACGAGTCTCTAGGGAAGCGCGAGAAGGAAACATGCAAATCGCGGAAAATTTCATCAAACGGCCGGTGATGACCTGCCTGGTGATGGCAGCGGTGCTGATCTTCGGCCTCGTTGCCTATCGCGACTTAGCGGTCAGCGATCTGCCCAACGTTGATTTTCCGACGATTACCGTCTCCGCCAGCCTGGCCGGCGCCAGTCCGGAAACGATGGCCTCGTCGATTGCTACGCCTCTCGAGAAGCAATTCACAACCATCGCTGGCCTCACCTCGATGAACTCGACCAGCGCTCTGGGCTCAACCTCGATCACGCTGCAATTCGATCTGAGCCGGAACATTGACGGGGCCGCACAAGACGTACAGGCGGCGATCACCGCGGCAGCGAACCAGTTGCCGCCGAACATGCCGACGCCGCCGACGTTCCGCAAGGTGAATCCAGCCGATTCGCCGATCCTGTATCTGGCCGCAACTTCACAGACGCTTCCTCCCTCGGAAGTGGACCAATATGCCGAGACGCTGCTTGGCGAACAGATCTCCATGGTCAGCGGCGTGGCGCAGGTTTCGGTATATGGATCGACGCCCTACGCCGTGCGGATTCAGCTCGACCCGAAGGAATTGGCGAGCAGGCAGATTGGCATAGACGAAGCGGAGCAGGCAGTTCAGAACGCGAACGTAAACCTGCCGACCGGGACTCTTTACGGTGCGCACAAAGCGTTCACGGTGCAAGCGAACGGGCAAATGATGAGCGCGGCGCCGTATCGGCAGCTCATCGTTGCGTATCGAAACGGCGCGCCGGTGCGGCTGGATGAACTAGGGCACGTATACGACAGTATTCAGGATACGAAGCTCGCGAACTGGATCAACGGAGTGCCCGGCGTCATCCTGGCGATTCAGCGACAGCCGGGCACGAACACTATCGAAATCGTCAATGCGGTGAAGAAGCTGCTGCCGAGCTTCCGAGCGATCATGCCGCCGGCGATGAATCTGGCGATTGAATACGACCGATCGGTGTCCGTCAACGAGTCGGTGAACGACGTTAAGTTCAGCCTGTTGCTCGCGATTTTCCTGGTTGTGCTGGTTATTTTCCTGTTCCTGCGGAACGCTTCGGCAACGGTGATCCCGAGCCTGGCGCTGCCGATGTCGATCATCGGGACGTTCGCGGTGATGTATCTGCTGGATTACACGGTCGACAATATATCTCTGCTGGCGCTGACGCTATCGGTCGGTTTCGTGGTCGATGACGCGATCGTGATGCTGGAAAACATCGTGCGGCACATGGAAAACGGCGAAGGAGTGCTGGAAGCATCGCTCGGTGGTTCGCGCGAGATCGGTTTCACGATCGTTTCCATGACGCTATCTTTGGCGGCGGTGTTCTTGCCGGTGTTTTTCATGGCGGGAATCCTGGGCCGCCTGCTGCACGAATTCGCGGTGGTGATTATTTCCGCGATTCTGGTTTCGGGCGTCGTATCACTGACGCTCACGCCAATGCTGTGCAGCCGGTTTTTGAAACCGCATGCCGGCACAGAGCAGCACGGGAGAATGTACAACGCGCTGGAACGGATGTTCGAGGGCATGCTGCATGGGTACGACAGGAGCCTACGATGGGCGATGAGGCATCGCCCCGTGGTGATGCTGCTTGGCGGAGTGCTGCTGGTGGCAACGGCGTGGCAATTCTATGTGATCCCGAAAGGATTTCTGCCGGAAGAGGATATCGATGAAGTGGTTGGATTTGACGAGGCGATTCAAGGGATTTCGTTCGATTCCATGGCGGCGCACCAGCAGGCGCTCAACAAGATCGTGCTCGATGATCCGAATACGCAGGAATTTTTCTCGAGCATACAGGCTTCCGGAACCTCGGGCTTGAATATCGGGCGCATCTTCAACCACCTGAAAGAGCGTCCGGACCGGCCGTGGACCAAGAATGCGACCTACGACAACCTGAATGCGAAGTACGGGAACACGGCTGTGGTTGGCGCGCTGGTACATGCCATTCGCCCGCTTTTCGAACATCACATGAAGATTTCAGACATCATGCGAGAAATGGAAGTGAAGTTAAACGCGGTTCCGGGCGTGCGAGTCTATATGCAAAATCCGCCTTCGATTCGCATCGGCGGACAACTGACAAAGAGTTTGTATCAATACACGCTGGTGAGCCCTGACACCGATCAGCTTTACAAGTACGCGCAGACCATGAATGACAAGATGAAGAAACTGCCGGGGCTGATCGACGTTACCACGGACTTGCAGATCAAGAGCCCGCAGGCAAACATCAATATCGACCGGGACAAGGCCCTGGCGCTTGGCGTAACTCCGGAACAAATCGAAGACGCGCTCTATACGGCGTATGGCCAGCGATGGATTTCGACAATCTACGCGCCCACGAATGAGTATTGGGTAATTATGGAGCTCGAGCCGCAATATCAGGAAGACCCGCAGATGCTGTCGTATCTCTATATTCGTTCCTCGAGCGGGCAACTGGTTCCGTTGAATGCAGTTTCAGGCTTGAGCACGAGCCTGGGACCTTTGACCGTGAACCACCTGGGACAATTGCCGTCGGTGACGGTTTCGTTTGACTTGGCGCCCGGCGTTTCACTGGGGCAGGCGGTGAACGAGATTCAGAAGTTGGCGGCGGATACTTTGCCGCTGACGGTCAGTTCGAGTTTCCAGGGAACCGCGCAGGCGTTCCAACAATCGCTGACCGGCCTGGGAATGTTGCTGGCCATGGCGATTTTGGTGATCTACATCGTGCTTGGAATTTTGTACGAGAGCTTTATTCATCCCATTACGATTCTTTCCGGCTTGCCATCCGCGGCGTTCGGGGCGCTGGCAACGCTGATGCTTTTCCACATGCAACTCGATCTTTTCGGTTTCGTTGGGATCATCATGCTTATCGGCATTGTGAAGAAAAACGCGATCATGATGGTGGACTTCGCCATTGAGTTGGAACGTGCAGGCCACATCACGCCGGCGGAAGCGGCGGTGCAGGGCTGCTTGATCCGCTTCCGGCCGATCATGATGACCACGATGGCGGCGATCATGGGTACGGCGCCGATTGCGTTCGGGATGGGAGCAGGCGCGGAAGCGCGGAGGCCGCTGGGAATGTCGGTGGTCGGCGGGTTGATCTTTGCGCAGGTGGTCACGTTGTATCTGACGCCGGTTTTCTATACGTACATGGATACGTTCCAGAGCTGGCTGGGGCGGAGGGGCCACAAGAGCCTTGCCAGCGAGCCTGAACACTTACGCTTGGAGCGTGAGCCCTTGCTGGTGCCGAGTGCGAAGCGGGTCACTGAGAACTAGGATTTCCTTCCGGGCAGCATTCTGCGGTTGGTGTCCATTCCTTCCTGCCGAGTCCTTTCTGCCGAGCTGTAGTTGTGCCGAAATGGGCCGGGCGACGCCCAGAGTCTCAGATTGAGTACCATTGACGCGGAGTGCAAGCCGGTACTAGTATTGAGTAACAATGTTGACACGCAGCCGACGCCATCCTGTAAACCTCGTGTTTTCAGTGCCGGATAGGATTCTGGGGTTATCTCAATGACAAGCAGAATGCAGAACTCCGTGGTCTCCCCCTTGGAAGGAAAAATGCGAGAAAAGCGGCGCGGGCCGCGGATGAATTCGCAGGTCCCGGTAGAGATCGAATGGCGGGACAGTCTAAAGGGGCGAGAATGCCAGGCGCAGGCGCGCACGCGGGTGGTGAATTTCTACGGTTGCCTGCTGATCGCCGCCCGGCCAATGGCCATCGAGCAGAAGCTGGTCCTGACGAATCTGGCGAACCAGCGGAGCATCGGCGGCGTGGTGGTTTTCCGGGGCAAGAAGGGGTTGGATGGCTGGGAGATGGGCGTGGAGCTGGTGAATCCGGAAATGGACTTCTGGGGAGTGGAGTTGTAGCCGCAGTTCTAACCGCAACCGCAACCGCAACCGCAACCGCAACCGCAACCGCAACCGCAACCGCAACCGCAACCGCAACCGCAGGGAATGCCTTAGAGCCAGGTTTCTTGGCGCGACCAGTGCCGATCCCGGTTTACACGAGAGTACAGGAATGAGCGCCGAGCACTTCCGGGCGGGCGTGGCCTCGCAAACGGCCCCGCATGAGGAGCGGAGGCGCAGCCAGCGCGTGACGCTGCGCGTGGGCGTGACGCTGCACGTCAGCATCGAAGGGAAACCGGAGGTTGTTCCGGCGTTCACGGCAGACGTGAACGATCACGGAGCGCTGCTGATTTCTCCGCGGGATTTTTCGCTCAACGAGCGATTTGTGTTGGAGCACAACCACTCGCGCCAGCGAATGGGATGCCGCGTGGCCAGAAAGGTACGAGCTGGGATGGGCGGATTTCAAGTTGGCGTGGAGTTCGATCAGAAGGCGCCGGGATTCTGGCACATCGCGTTTCCGCCCCTCGATTGGAAAGCCGACGAAAAGTAAGGGGAGCGTGGGTTTACTTGCCGGCGCGGACGAAAGGAATCTGATCGAGGTCCAAATTCCCGCCAGAAAGAATGATTCCGATGCGTTTGCCGCGCGCGGAGATTTTGTTGTGAAGAACGATGCCGGCGGAGACTGCGCCGGAAGGCTCGACGATCAGCTTCAGGCGTTCCCATAGCAGGCGCATGGTGGCGAGGATTTCTTCCTCGGTGACCAGAGCGATTTCGTCGACATGCTGGCGAAGAATCGAAAACGTGAGCGGGCAGAGCACCGCGCGGAGGCCGTCGGCGATGGTTTCGGTGTTCGCGGCGGGTTCGATTTTACCGTCGGCAAGGGAACGGTAGGCATCATCGGCATTTTTCGGCTCCGCGCCAACGACGCGAATGGAGGGCCGCAGAGATTTGGAACCGATGGCCGTGCCGCTCAGAAGGCCTCCGCCGCTGACGGGAGTGATAACGATGTCGAGATCGGGCACGTCTTCGAGAAGCTCGATCGCCGCGGTGCCTTGGCCGGCGATCACGCGCGCATTGTTGTACGGATGAATCAGAATTGCACCGGTTTGTTTCTGTAGAGCCCTGCATACCGCCTCGCGCGATTCCATGCTGTATTCGCATTCGGTGACGCTGCCGCCGTAGGCTTCGACCGATTGTCGTTTCGCGCGCGGCGCTTCGCCGGGCATGACGATCCAGGCAGGAATTCCGCGGCGGCGCGCGGCCAGCGCGATGGCAGCGCCGTGATTGCCAGACGAGACTGTGACGATGCCGCGCTTGGCCTCTTCATCGGTGAGCGAAAAAACGGCGTTGGTAGCGCCGCGGAATTTGAAGGAGCCAGTCTTCTGCAGATTCTCGCACTTGAAAAAGAGGCGCGCGCCAGTCATTTCGTCGAGTGATTCGGAAGTGAATACCGGAGTGCGATGAATCTGCGCGCGAATGCGCTCATGCGCGGCGCGAATTGTCTCGAGATCCGGCGCGGATGCTGCGGCAGTTTGTTCGGTTTGTGCTGGTGTCATGCACAAATTATTGCACGATTGCGGCGCAACGACGACCTCGGGTTGAGATGGGCAGAGCGACGCGCGTCAGGCCAAATTGGCCAGCGAATACGACCTGTTAATCGGGGCTGTTGTGATTAGAAAATTCAAACTGACCCACAACGCCGGCTTTGGGTAGTGGCTCAGTTTCCGATAACTGCGTTTATCAGGAGCTACGTGAGCCCACCGCCCGCCGCGGGGGTGATAGGAGGCAGTCCGCCCGGAAAGTCACTGTTTGTCGCCGGTTGACGGCGGCTAAAAGCTTCCCAGAAAGCCTCACCGAACTCTTGAAATTCCTTGAGTCCGAATATCCTTCCATCGCTCGACGAAATGGTCAGTTTCTCCGCTCGCAGAAACACTTCATGATACACGGTGTAGTTCAGATGTCCGCGGAGCCTCAGCGCTACCGAATCTTTTGATGTTGCGAGCGCAGCGTCCGCGATATCGAGGACCTGCTCGCACTCGCGAGTAATCACCTTCTCAAACTCCGCCCATGAAAGCGACTCCTCTCGCCACTTGGCCTGATATTCCAAAACGAGTCGGGATTCTTCTTCGCGGGACACGCCCGACGGAACGGAAAACTCACCTGGCCATATCGAGTAGCGGAAGACACGCGCCGCTTGGACGCCTGCCAACGCGAGAATTAGCCGAAATCCTTCTGGCAAACGGTGGAATTCGCGCAAATGTTCAACATCGCAGTGTATGGAGACCGTGCGTTTCAGAAGGTCGGACCGAATTGAAACAGCGTGAGCATCGTGCAGTGACGCATCTAGGTATTCCGTTTGGGCGCCTTGAGGAAGATTTGCCCGGTCAAGCACGGCGGTATCATCGTCGGCAAACGGTCCCCTCTTGAGGATGGGGCTTCCTTCGCGCTGGACCATGGTCGCATTCTATACTCGACCACTTGCGGTCGCGGGAGTTTCCGCACTGAGTTTTCCAATCTGGCACGGCACCCGACGGAGTGGACGGTAAGTCGGATTATCGGAGACCAAGGGCACCAAATCGACCTGAGTCACTACCAGCGTTTGCCAGAACTAGTTCTCCATGCGCAGGGCGAGTAGAATGCAGGGATGCGTCGGGCGACGCACCTTTTGGTTTCCGGCCTGTTGGCGCTGGTGGTGAGCGCGGCGGTGATGAGCGCCCGCGGCGAGCAGGCTCCCGCGCAAAGCGGCAAAACAAACGAGAATCCATCGCAGAGCGTCGCTCCCGCGCAAAATATTCCTCCCAAGCAAGGCGCGGCGCAGAAAAGCACGCCGCAAAGTGCTTCCCCCCAGCAGAGCCAAGCGCAGCAGAGCGCTAATCCCGGCGCGCCGGGGAGCACGATTCGCACGCAGGTGAATGAAATCACCACGCCGGTGACGGTGGTCGATAAGCAAGGCAATTTCATTCTCGATCTGCAGCAGAAAGATTTTCACGTTTTCGACAACGGCGCGGAACAGCACATCAATCGCTGGGGCCTGGACGATCATCCGCTGGCCCTGGCGCTGGTGATCGAGACAAGTTCGCACGTGGACATGATGGCGGGAGAGATTCGCAGCAACGGTATTGTGGTTACGGAAACGTTGATGGCGGAGGACGGCGAAGCGGCAGTAATCACCGCCGGAGATACGGTGGACCTGCGGCAGCTGTTCACCCGCGATCATGACGCAGTCGAAAAAGCGATCAAGGGACTTCGATTCGGCGATGCGAATATGCTCCTGTATGACGCGATGTGGGATGGCGCCGAGTTGCTCGCCAAGCAGCCGGACACGAGCCATCGCGTGCTGCTGGTGATTAGCGAAGCGCAGGATGGCGGCAGCAAACACAGACTGGAAAATGTGTTGCAAGTGGCGCAAAGGGCGAACATCAGCATTTATACGATTGGGCTGAGCAGCACAGCCGCAGATTTGCGGGATGACCCCGTGAAAGATGCGGCCGGAGAGGAGGGCGAGGATGAAAGCATTCCGCCTGGGGCAGACCCAACGGAACGGCCGGGAGTTCCGGAGGGAGTAGGCGGTAGTGGGGATTTGTTGGCCCTTGCGGTCTTTTTAGTTCAACGAGTAACGCACATACGAAAGAGCCATGCGATGGGAGCAGCGGTGGCTTTCACTGGCGGCGCCTACTTCCATCCGTTCAAAGATCGCAACATTCAGATTGCGTTAAACCGTATCGCCGACGAACTTCATTCGCAGTACGTGCTGAGCTATCAACTGCAAGGACCGGCGCAACCGGGCGTTCACGAGATCGAGGTAAGGGTTTCCCGCCCGCATGTTGTGGTGCGCGCGCGACTGGGGTATTACCTGGCCCCGCCGGGCAATTGACAGCAGGAACCTCAGAGCGAAGTCACCCGGCAGGTACCGGCCTCTATGCGGTTTATCCGTGGGCGTAAGGTTCGACGGAGATTCTTCAGTTGCCAACGAAGACGGGCGGGGTTAACCCGCCCCTACAAAAGCGAACCGAGGCTCGCGAGCGCGAGGACCGTAGCTGGCGCATTCGGGGAAATAGCGCTAGTGCGTACCGGAAACGGTGAAGGTGACTTTGCCGGTGGCGGTGTTTTCAAATTGGTCGAAGACGCGCACGGTGACGGTGTGTTCGCCGGGCGTTAAGTTGCGAAGCACGACGTCGTAGTTCTCGGTGGGCGCATCGGTGAGCTGGCCGGAAGGAAACACGGTTTCCCAGCTGCCGGCGTCCAGGCTGTAGGAAGTGCGCGCAATGGCGCTCGCGGCGTCGCGCGCGGTGAAGCGCACATGCCATTCGCCGCCAGCCTGCTCAGCGTGGATGTTTTCCACGGTGGGCGGCGTGTTGTCGACCTGGAAGCGATCGCTTTCCAGTTCGGACGTTAGGGCCTGATCGGCGGGATTCGAAGGCGCGTCGGAAACGACAAGTTTCAAGTAATAGTCGCCGTCGGGCATGGAAGCAGTGTCCCAGGAATAAAAGTCGTCGCGAATGTTGTCCTTCAGGAGCTTCCAGTCTTTTTCACCTTGGCCGCGATAGTAGAGGGAAAAAACGAGATCGTCCTCATTGTCGTCATGCGCGGCCCAAACTACGGTTTGGTAGCCCTTGGCCAAGAAGCCCTGGGGTGGAGCGCTGAATCGCGGCCCACGCTGCGATTCGGCGAATGCGGAGAAAGTTTCCTCTTCGCCGGGGCTGCGCGGCTCGCGCAGCGGAACGACGGAGGGTCCTTGCGGCTGGCCGGGGCTATTTGCGCCAAAGCTCTGAGCGCGGAGACCAGGATCCTGCACGGCAATGCCGTCGATGACGGGCGCAACGTTTTTGCGCAGATACGCGAGCTTTACCCACGACAAGGTTGGCTGATCCTGCTGGCGGGACACGTGGAAGACCGCTTTCCATTGCACGAAGCGAGCCGGGGGGCAATCGACGCTGTTTCCCGCGTCACTGGTGTACGGGCCTGCCCATGGGCTCCAATAATCGTCGGGTTCGGAGGTGTTCCCCGAGCGGACGTAAAACTCGATTTTGCCGGCGCCGCCATTTTCGCCCCACCAGGTAAGGCGGCCCCAGCGTGAATAGACCTTGGCGTCAAACGGATCGGATTCAAACGTTCCTTCCGGAGAGTAAGAGGGGCCAAGCGCGAAGATCTTTCCGGGATTCGCGGTTGCGGCATAAACGGTGCGGCCGGGGCCGGGGATCAGCGCGGTGACTTGCGAAGCGTCCGAGCTCGCCAGAGATGAAAAGAGGCGTTGGTCATCGAGCTGGATAACTTCGCCGTGATTTCCGGTGCCGAGCAACAGGTGATTCTCCGGAGAGAAGCCCAGTGCATAGACCACGTCTTGCGGGGAAGCCCAAAGGGATTCAGGCGAGCCGTCCGCGGCGATGCGATAGACTTCGCTGCCTCCGGTTGGATTTTGGAAAGCGGGAAAGACCATTGCGCCAGCCGCTGGCCCAGTGGCAACGGCGGCATTCTGGCCTGCCTCCTGAGCTCCGGAACGAGCCGCGGCGGCAAGCATGGCGGCCAATTGACTTGCGGCAGCGGCTTGCGGCGCGCCAGTGCGCGGGCCGCGCGGAGTCTTACTTCCGACGGCGGCAGCGTAGATGTTGCCGTCACTGTCGGTGGCGAGCGCGGTGACTTCTTTCTTGTCCGTTTCGTAAATGACGAATGCCTTGCCCGCTTCCGGAGCGCCGGAGCGATGCGAATTCATGGGAACGCGAATGATCAGGCCGCTGGGGTCGGTGCCGATCAGCAAATTTCCGTGTGAATCGAAGGCGAGCGAGCGCGCATGAATTTCGTCGCTTTTGTAGAAAAGCTGACCAGTGCCGTCCGGAGCGACGGCGAAAACCTGGCCGGTGTCGCCGGTAGCGACAAACAGCGTCCCCGCGGGATCGAAGGCCAGAGCCCAAATGTACTTGGATTTGGGGTCGAAAAATACGGTGTGCTGGCCGTCGGGAGTGACTTTGTAGACTTTGCCGTCGGGTGAAGTCGCGACGTAGAGGTTATCTTGCTTGTCGATGGCCAGGGCCTGAGCTTCCAGTTCGCTGGACTCAAATACGGTGGTTGGCTTTTCCGTTGCGTCGACGCGCATGACTTTGGCGTCGGAACCGCCGGCGGCGTAGAGGCGTCCTCGGGAATCGGCGGCGAGGGCCCAGACGTAGGCGAGAGCCGGATCGGCGAGGGGCTTGAATTCGGGCGCGGGCATGAGCGTTCCATCGCTGCGCAGAGCGACGCCCTTGTGCGTCCCTTTGTCGAATTCGTCGAAGGTGGATTGCTGCCAGAAACGAGTGTGTTCGGCGCGAGCTACCACGGCGCAGAAGAGGGCCGCCGAAAGAATGCACAGAAGGGTGAATCGCCGCATGGATTGTCTCGCAATCTTTTTGAAGGTTGGGATCACTTGACTGTGACAGCAAGATATTGCTGGCCTGTAATCACCTGATTCATCGGGACGGAATGCTCGCCAATTTCGGATTGATAGAGCAATTGCGCGCCGCCGGGCATGCGACGCTGATCCAAGACGTTAATCTCGGAAGCGGGAACGTTGGGCAGCTCTTTGTCTTCGACCAGCAAAGTAGGAGAGTTTTCCCATAATGTGACGTACAGGCGATCATTCTGGCGCTCGCGATTGATGATGCGAATCAGTTCGTCCAAACCCTGCAGCTTTCCTTCGCCCTGGCCCGCGAAAAGCTCGCGCATGCGATTGAGGGATTCGGCGTCACTGACCAGAACCTGGAGGTTGCCTTTCGCCGCTTGCGCGGGAATGGTGATGGGCACCTCCTGAATGTAGGGCGCGCCGCGATAGGGACGAAGCAGAACTTTGATTTTGAGGGTTTGTCCCGGCTGGACTTCGCTCTGGTCCGCCCACGCACTATCGACGGCGGACCAGCGGCTTTCTGGCGTGCTGGTTACGTTGATGGTGACGTTTTGGACTTTGGGCACTTCGTAAGGGTTTGTGTAGATACGCGCGAAGGCCGACTCGACAGTTATCGCGAGCGCGTAGCCGTCGGGCAAGGGTGTGTCGGAAGGAACGAACATGCCGCGCAAGTTCACAGAGGGATGACCGGCAATGTCGATTCGGCCGTCAAGCTGGAGCGTGGTTCCTTCGGTGTAGGCGGTGTTGGAGACGATGCCGTTGTAGGCGGAGATGGCCACCAGCAGCGGCGTCAATTTGGGGTTCTCGACGACGTTGAAATGAAAATGGCGCTCTCCCGCGGACGTGGCGACATTGACGCTCACCGGGATCATAGCTGGGCCCGCACCGAGCTGGCCGACTACTCCCGTGAGCCGGTCCTGCTGGAAGGTTCCGATGACCCCGCCGGTGTTCATGATTTTCGTGGATTCGAGCGTTGATGCCAGGGTGGTGACGACGTACGCGCGCGTCATGGGCAAGGCCACCGAGCCGAAGTCGTTAAACGGATGGCCGCAAACAAATACACGGCCCTGGATAATGGCAGTGACGCTGCATCCCGCATACATAGACAGGTCGCCGGATACCAGCTGCATGCCCACCATATCGCCGGGCTTGAGCTGTGCATCTTCCGGACTCGGTGGGACGGTTCCTCCGGGCATGGCGGACAAGCCGTAGGACTGGAAATCGGAAGAAAATCGCGCGAGCGTTTGGGGCAAAACGCCAGAGAAGACCAGCGGCGTTTCGATGGGGACAAGAAACTGATCTCCGCCGAGAGCGACCCTTTCGGGCAAGTCGGCAAGCTGCGATCCGGCAGCCGTTTGCGTCGCTCCAGGGAGCGCGGCCTCCGCGCTGCGAACACCGGGCATCGCCTGTTGGATATCGAGCATATTCTGAATGGGGGTTACGCCGGCGATGGCATCTTTCGTGAACGTGCCGATCTTGAGGGAGATCGCGCCGGCAAGCTTGCCGTCAAAATAGACCGGGCTGCCGCTCATGCCGGCGACCACGCCGTCCTTGGCGACGTCAGCGCCGGACAGTTCGACCAGGATGATGTCCTGCTTGGGGCCGAGCGCGTTGTTGATAACGCCGATGACGGTGACGTCCATTTGCTGGATCTGGTCGCCGCTGAAAATCGTGTAGGCCACGCCTTTCAAGCCCGGATGGACGTCGCTCAGCGGAAAAAGTTCGGGATTGTCCGCGGCGGCGAGAGGCAAAGCGAAAAACAGGGCCAAAACAGCTATAAACGAACGACTGGGTCGCAGACGCATAAGACTTTTCATATTAACCTGCGCGATTGCGCGACGCAATGCTGTTGCGGCGCTCTGATTCCACGGTAACGACTGGCGCTTGCCCGCAGCTCGTTCCTGGCGGAAGCGCACTTCATTTGACACCGAAGCGGAGCACAAGGTTGTTTCCGGGGAGCGTGCTAAGATTTTGGCATGGCGAAAAAACGCATCCGCCCGGCAAAGGCCTTTCGCGGCGTGTTGACGCTTCCAGGCGACAAATCGATTTCGCATCGCAGCGCGATTTTGGCGGCGCTGGCCGAGGGGAAGAGCGAGATTTTCAATTTTTCGCCCGCGGCGGATTGCGAGAGCACGCTGCGGTGCCTGCGCGGCCTGGGCGTGAAGATCGAGGAAAAGGGGACCTGCATCATTGTCGAAGGGAAGGGCCTGGCAGGCTGGGCCAAGCCGCGCAAGGCGCTGGACGCCGGAAACAGCGGTACGACCATGCGGTTGTTGGCAGGCGCGCTTGCGGGGCAGAAGTTTGCGGCCGAGCTGACGGGAGACAAATCGCTTCGCCGAAGACCTATGCGGCGGGTGATGGAGCCGCTGCGGCAGATGGGCGCGAAGATCGAAGCGCGAGAAGACGAGTTTGCGCCTCTGAAAATCGCAGGCGGCGTGCTGCGCGCGATTGAATACGCGCCGAAGGTGGCCAGCGCGCAGGTGAAGTCGGCAGTGCTGCTCGCTGGGCTGTTCGCGGAAGGCGAAACGGTTGTGCGCGAACCGGTGCACACGCGCGACCATACGGAACTGGCTCTGCGCGAGATGGGCGCGGCGATCACACGGCAAGACGGCGCGGTCCGGTTGCAGGGGCGGCCCAAACTGAGCGCGCGTCAGGTTGCCGTGCCGGGCGATATATCCGCCGCGACGTTTTTCCTGGCGGCGACGCTGGTTGTGCCGGACTCGGAGCTGATTATTCAGAGCGTGGGACTCAATCCGACGCGCACCGCAGTGCTCGATTTTCTGGCTTCCATGGGCGCGCCGGTATCGGTGGTGGCGCTGGCGATGCGCGATGGGGAACTGGCCGGCGATGTCAACGTGCATCACGCGCCGATCAAGGGCGGGAAAATTTCAGGCGCGATGACCGCGCGGCTGATTGATGAGTTGCCGATGCTTGCCGCGCTAGGGCCGTACACGGAGGAGGGAATCGAGATTCGCGATGCCAAGGAATTGCGCGTGAAAGAGAGCGACCGCATCGTCGTGATGGCGGAGAACCTCCGCCGGATGGGCGCAGAAGTGGAAGAGTTTCCCGACGGGCTGCGCGTGGGCGGACGCGCGGCGGGCCGGCTTCGCGGGGCCACGATTGACCCGCACGAGGATCACCGCATCGCCATGGCGTTCGCAATTGCGGCGCTGGGAGCGGAAGGGGAAACGATCCTACGCGATCCGCATTGTGTGGCCATTTCGTTCCCGAATTTCTTTGAGGTGCTGGAGGGCCTCTTGAAACTGGAGGCAGAAGGATGAGAAAGACACCGATGTACATTTGGCGCTGAATCACTCGAATAGCTCGTAGTGCGTCACCGTAGGCTCGAATTCCAGCAAGTATTTCTTATCTTCGGGGTAGTACTTTGCGACTTCGATATCCGCGCCGGCAAAAGCTACAATCGCATCGCGCGACTCCCAAAAGCTAAGCGTGATGAAGTGCGCCGCATCGCCTTCTATCCTGCGCAGAACCCACGCTCCCCGATTGCCGGGTGTGGCACGGTAGGCGGGAATGCCAGACTGGAAAAGATATTCGAGATACGCGTCCGCGTCGCTCGCCTTCGTTTTACCGTGCCAGATTCGGGCTATCATCGGCTCTCGATTCTTGGAGCATCACCAAACCACCTGACAAGAAGTCTTTTCTGGGTTCCGTCATTCTCCATATCCTGGAGCGCTCTATTAATCGTTGCTCGCAGTTTGTTGTTCCCTCGGCGGACCATAATCGCGTAAGCAGCCTCAGTTCCTTGTAGGACGCCTGTGAATTGTAGGCCTGCCACCAACTGTGAAAAGTACCTTGCAATCGGAGAATCGTCGATTACGGCGTCAAGTTCGCCGGCGGCGAGCGAGGCATAGAGCGTTTCGTTGGACTCGGATATCTGGGCCGGCTCCGGAACGCCGTGCTGCTTAGCATAGATCTCGGCCGTAGTTCCGCGCCGCACCCCGAGCCGAAGGCCTGTAATCGCGGTGTCGCCGGTGGTTCCGGCACGCTTTACTACACCCAGTGCCAAGCTAAGATGGGGGGTGCAAAAATCCGCTTCGCGCGCCCTCTCTTTCGTGACGGTCGCTGCGCTGCAAACGAGGTCGACATCGCCAGCCACGAGTTCGCCGACAATTACGCTCCACAACGCCCGGCGAAAACTCATCCGAAATCCGACCCTACGACTGATTTCCTCCAGCAGATCAACCTCGTAGCCGCGAAAATCGCCCCTCTCCGGGTTGCCGAGTTGCATCGGCGCGGGCGGGGCGTCGTCGATTCCCACCCGGACCGTTCCGCCAGCCATAACGGAAATCTCGTTTACCAAAGTTATTGCGCCCTGTGAATGGAGATGGTGCCGTAGGTGGTGCTCAGGGTGATGTGCGGGCCCTGGGTGCCGTAACTGCCATTGAGAATGGTGGTTTCGCCCGAGGTTGAGGATTTCAGGCCGGACGCCTCGAAGCCATTTTCAATGTCGCCATTGCGGGAAATGGCGGAGATCGTGAAGTTGGAATGCGCCGGAATGGTAATGTCGATGTTGCCGGATTCATCGGCAATGCGAACGTCATCGCGCGGCGCTTGCGCGAAGTGCAGGCTGATGTCGCCGCGCTTGTCGGTCAAATCGATGCGGCCGTTGATGTTGTCCAGCGTGACGTCCTTATTCTCCGTAGTGAGAGTAAAGCTGCCGTTTACGTCGGAGACAGTCAAATCGCCGGAGTCCATTTCCATTTCGCCGGAGAGCTGGCCCAACGTCAAATTGCTGCGTGAAGAAGTGTAGCGAGTGGTTTTGTGGATGTCGTGAGCGCGAATCGGCCCGTAAAAGTCGCCTTGCATCGTTGCGTCGCCGGTGACATTGGAGACATCGACTTCGCCGCCCTGCCCATCGATCCGGACATTGCCTTTCACCGCATCGATATGCGCATCGCCGTGAGTCAGAGTGGCGGCCACGTCGCCGGTAATATCGTGCAAGTCCAAGTCGCCGCTTTGTGAGGCGATGGTGACCGGCCCGTTGGTGCCGGCCAGCTTGATGTCGCCATGCGCGGTCCGTGCCGTGATGGCCGATTGGGCCGGCAGGCGAATGTCGAGATCGGTCTGAACATCCGAATCCTCAGAGCCTCGCGCATTTCCTTTTTGCGACTGAACGAGATAGCCGTCTCCCGCAGGCGTGATTCCTACACGGACATTATCCGCGCTCTTCTTGGCGTCTTCCTCGGAAGCTGCGCTGGCGAGCTTGTCGACGGTGACGTGCAGTGTGGCATCGCTGGTTGGGTTGATGGTGATGTTGCCGCGGTCGGTGACGATTGATACCGGCGCATTGAGCTTTGCTGGTACGGCGGGCAGGTCGCTCTTCCATGTGTACGGATGGTTGAACATATTGTCCATGCCCCAATTCCAATCGAAGTCGGAATTGTGCCTGCGAGCCCAGTCGAGCCCGGCAATGGCCGATACCACCAGCAGCAGAACGATAATCAGTGCGACCTCGCTTCCGGCAACCACCGGGGCGCGCGCGCCGCCCGCACGCGACGTGAAAAGGTAGTCGATTAGCAAAGCAACGCCCCAAAGAATCAGCAGCAGCGGCCAATACTTCTCGAACACTGGACCAATGCCGATTTCCGGATGAAATTCGTGCAAAAGGAGAATGGCGCCAATCAGGATGAGTACCAATCCACCAAAGATCGAGCGCCGCCGATGGTAGTAGTAGGCCATTTAACGTACAGGCGGCGGAACCGATGGCGGCGGTGGCGGCGGAGGCGCTTGCTGTGTTGGCGGTGTTTGCCATTGGCGGCTGGGATCGACGTGCCCTTCGGTAGAAGCGGTGTCCGAGATCAGCTTCACCGCGCCGATGACGATCAAGATGACCGGCCACGTGCGGACAAAATCATATTGCCAATGGTATTGCCCGATGAAGAAGAGCACGCCAACGGTAATGAGGATCGCCGGACCCATCAGGCCGCGCGTTCGGCAATAGGCGCAACCGCAGTTTCTCCATCGTGACATTTCATTCCTCCTAAGATGCAGCCCGGCGTTTCAGAATCAAGCCCACGCCGATCGCGATAAGCACAAGGGGCCAGAGATTTCCTATCCAGCGCGAATCGAGCACACCCGTGGTAGCGAGCAAGAACACGACGCCGAGTACGATCAAAATGATCGAGCCAGTGTAGTTATGGCGCCCTGGTGCGCCCGGACCACCAGGAGCGGATGTTTCGCCGAAGAAGCCGGTTACGGGAAGCCCGAGTCGCTTGGCGCGTGCCGTGCGATAGGCCTCAATCGGCATATAGCAGCAGAAGACCGCGAAGAAGACGGCGATCATGGCAACAATTCCATCCGGCATGTTGTCGCTATTGCTCATCAACGCGATTAAACCGCCGAAAATGATGACGTGAATCAGGCCCTTGACGTATTCCCCGTTGTAGACCGCGCCTAGGCCGGGAATGAAACCCAAAGCGCACGCGGTGCCCGGATTCGGACCCTGCGGTTCCACGACAACTGGATACGTATAGGCCGGCGGCGCGCCGGGAGCGACGAATTGTGCCGCGGGCGCCTGCGGCGCCATCATGGCGGCGAGGCACTGTTCGCAATAGAGAGCGCCGCGAACTTCGCGAGCGCATTGCGGGCACAGCGCCTTGCCGCAGTTGCGGCAGAAACCGATGGCGTCAATATCTGGGTGGACAGCGCATTTCATGGAGTGCTCCTTCCCGGCGCGTTCGCAAAAAATGCGGCAACGACGGAAAAGCGGTCGCTGCCGATGGAGTTATGCTGCGATTCGCGCGGGGGCTTGGGTTGCTGTTGGGAAGGCGTTTCCGAAGGCGCCTGCTGATTCGGTGCAGCACCGGTAGCGGGCTGCAGGCGCGATTGAATTTCATAGACTACGCGAAGATCGTTCACGAACTTGACGCTGCGGGCGAACGCCAGGTGCGCGTGACGATCCGCAGAATGGAAAATGTTCACGGGATTGAAGTCGGCCGCGGTGAGGTTGGTAGCCTTCATTCCGGTAGCATGGAAGATGATCAACAGAGTGGCCAGCACGGTGACAATGCCGGTGGCGAAGCGAGGCTGCCACAGCATCGGAATCCAGCTGAACCATTCGCGCTTGGCTTTGCGCGGGCCGAGGGTTTGGTCAAGAATCTTGGAGACGAGCACGGCAGGAACCGCTTCGGGCTCGAGCGTGCGAAGCCTTTCGGTTACATGGCTGACCTGGGCCACCAGCGGAGCGCAGAGCGAGCAGGCATCCGCATGCTCGCGAAATTCGATGCGCTCGGCTTGCGTGAGCGCGTTGTCGAGATAATCGCTCAACCGCTCTTCGACTTGGACGCAGCTCCAGCTCATTTGCCGGCCTCGTTTGCTACGAGGGCCTGACCCCCATGTCCTGCAATATACGCGCTAATTCGATGCGGCCGCGATTGATACGCGATTTTACCGTACCCTCGGGCACGGAAAGAACCTCTCGAATCTCGTTGTATTCCAAACCCTGCAAATCGCGCAAGATCACCGCTTCGCGCAACTCCGGCGAAAGGCGCGAAAGCGCGGACTGCACTTGCGCACTCAATTCTTGCGCCATGGCGGCTTTGTCCGGCGTGCGGACCGGCGAATGCTTTTCCTCGACCACCGCCAGCACATCCTCGAGCGCATCGGTCATGCGGTCGCGTCGCGACCGGCGATAATGGTCCACCAGAAGGTTGCGCGTGACGCTGGTGAGCCATGTGGGAAAGCCGCCATACGCCGTGCGGTAACTGGCCAGCGTCCGGTAGATGCGCAGGAAAACGTCTTGGCTGAGGTCCTCGGCTTCGGACGAATTGCTGGTGAAGCGATAGCATAAATTGTAGACGCGGCGCGTGTGCCGGCGGACAAGTTCTTCCCACGCCGGTCCGTCGCCCCGGAGGCATCGCTGGACCAGTTGGGCGTCCTCTTCCAATCGTCATTTTCCTCGCAGAATACATGGCGCTCGGCCTCACTCTATGAAACGAGAAAAGCGGCCGAAAAGTTCCGCACTGCGGCGGCATCTTAGCTGTCCCTTGGGTTTAAGACAAGACCGCACCTGCGCGCCGAACGACTCCGGGGGTGAACTACGAAGGAGAATGCAAGGGTTAGATGAACAACTCTTCGTCCGGCTGAGTGGCACCGGTACTGCGGGCACTATGCTGGCCGCGAATGAAGTCGATGCCCGTGCGGATGCCTTTGAGAACCGCTGAGGCCTGCTGCAGGGGGCCAAACACGCTCCTGCGCAGGCTAACTCCCGCATCCTCGACGGCTTCGAGTGTTCCGGTGATGATCGCGTCGGCGCGGATGATTTGAGAGCGCGTGCGCTCCAACGCATCGGTGACGACGCGGTCGATTTTCTGAGCCTGGCCGCGCGCCAGGCGGGTCATCTCCGCGGCGTCGGAAACGATACTCGAGATTCTGTCTTCCGAATTTTCAACGATTCGGCCGAACCGGAAAAGAAGGGGATCCACCTTCTTCTGCATTTCATTGACGACTCGATGGAGGTCCCGGCTCGTTTGACGAAATTGGAAGAACATCGCGCCGAGAATAAGCATCTGCAATACGACTGCGACCGTGATGACGATAAAAATCCCGATCATCCAGCCGTCCATAGGCATGAGCTCTTCTCGATTCTCGCAGCGTTACTGCGCTTTGGCCCTCTCGCGCTGGTAGGTCTCCTTGCCCGCTTCCACAGCGGCGGCAATGGAGCCTTTTTCGCGGCCGATGATTTCCTTGCTGCGCTCAATCAGGTCTTCGGCGCGCTCGCGCAATTCGCGTGCTTTCTTCTGAGCGTACTCGCGTCCTTCGTCGGCCTTTTGCGCCAAGAATTCGCGCGTTTCCTCGCCCGATTTCGGCGCGAACAATATGCCCACCAGAGTCCCAATCCCCAACCCTACGATGAAAAAGCTGATCTTCGCTCCAACGTTTTCTGCCATCTCGCACCTCCTAGCAATTCTAGTCTAGCAACGTAGCACACCGCGTCGGGCGCAAGCAAGAAGGGTAAGCTGTATACGCGTTAAGGATTTCGCTGTATCCATACGCCGCCGCATGGAGACCAAAAAGAAACTGGGCGCGTGTTGAATCAGCGGCGCGAGTTTGCAGTCAGTTTATGAGGCTGCCTTACTTGTCTTGGCGTCACAGGTACGAAGAAATTCGTGGAGTCTCGCGGCTTTGACGCGCGGCAGCGCCGCAGCCAATTCGTCGATGCTCATCTGCTTCAGCCGCGCCACGCTGCCGAACTTTTTCAGCAACTTACGGGCGGTATGCTGGCCGATCCCTGGGACGGCGGTAAGCGAAGTAGCCAGGCGGCCCTTAGTCCGGCGCAGGCGGTGAAAGGTGACGGCGAAGCGGTGGGTTTCGTCGCGGATCTGCTGAATCACGTGCAGGATCGGCGAATGGTGGTCGAGGCGAATCGGGTCGTTCTCGCGCCCGGGAACGTAGAGAATTTCTTCCTTCTTGGCGATGCTGGCGAGCGGTTGCTCCGGCAGGCCTAGCTCCCTCAATGCGTCGGCTGCCGCGTGCAGCTGGCCAATGCCACCGTCGATCAGAACCAAGGAGGGAAGCGGCCGCTTTTCCTCGATCAATCGCCGATAGCGCCGCGTCACCGCTTCGCGCATGCTCGCGAAATCGTCGCGCAAGAGCGCCGCTTCGGGATCCCGGAGCCGCGCAGGCGCTGCTGCATCCGCCGATGTTTCCGGCGCACTGCCGCGGATGATGAATTTGCGGTAGTCGGATTTTTTCATCTTTCCGTGTTCCCACACCACCATGGACGCCACGGTATCCGATCCCTGAATGTGCGAAATGTCGAAGCTTTCGACGCGCTTGGGAGGCTCGGGCAGTCCGAGCGCCGCCGCCAGCGCTTCGGCAATGACTTCCGAGGCGGGCTTCAACACGCGAAATCGCTGATTGAACGAGTGCTTGGCGTTGGTTTCCACCAAATCGACGAGCGCGCGCTTGGCTCCGCGCTGCGGCGCCACGATCTCCACGCGATGGCGGATGTTGTCCGAGAACACCTCCTGCAGCAGCTCGCACTCCTCGAAGCCGGTGGGCACGTGGATGAAGCGCGGAATGTAGTTTGAGTCCAGGTAAATCTGCTTCAGCAGGGAAGTGAGAAATTCCACTGGCTCAAATTCTTCCAGGTCCTCCCAGTAAAATTCGCGGCGGTCGACCACTCTGCCGCCGCGCACATGAAACAAATTCGCGGCCACCTGCGGAGGTTCGGCGTACCACGCCAGCACGTCGATGTCCTCGCCCGCAGCTGCGGCGATTTTCTGGCGTTCGTCCATGTCTTCGAGAGTGCGAATCAGATTGCGATAGCCGGAAGCGGCCTCAAATCGTTCCTCTTCCGCGGCGCGCTGCATGCGCTCTTCCAGGCTTTTCACCAAATCTTTGCGGCGGCCTTCGAGAAACATGCGCGTATCGCGCGCCGCTTCGCTATAGCGTTCTTCGAGGGTTTGCTGCGCCGCGCGCGGGCCTAAGCTCCGGCTCAAATAGAATTCCAGCCACGCACGGGCGTGCGGACGGTTCATTTCCATTTTCTCCGAGGGTATGCCGAAATAGCGGTTGATGAAATGAACGATGCGATGCGCCAAACTCGCCGGAAAATAAGGGCCGAAAAAGACGGATCCGTTCTTTTCCAGCCGCCGCGTGACAAACACGCGCGGAAACGGTTCCGCGGCCGTGAAGCAAATGTACGGATAGGTCTTGTCGTCGCGCAGCAGGACGTTGAATTTCGGCTTATTCTGCTTGATTAAATTATTTTCGAGCGCCAGCGCTTCGCGCTCGTTGTCCACGACGATGTATTCCGCCTCGGCGATTTCCCGGACCAACGAACCGGTTTTCACGTCGGCCTGCCGCAGGGCAAGAAAATAGGACTTCACGCGGTGCCGCAGGGACTTCGCTTTGCCAACGTAAATAATTTTCTCGGCGGCGTCCTTGAAGAGATACACGCCGGGCTGGAGAGGGAATTCAGCAACCTTTTCGCGCAGATCCATAGGAAAGAGTTATGCTGTCAACAGCGCGCGGTTTTCTTCGCGCGTTGATGCGGGACGATTTATATTAGCAGAACTGCGGCGTTTGCCGCTGTAGGAGACCTGAGCAGAAAGAATGCGTTCTTTGCGCCGAATTTCGCTCGTCATTGTTCTGGTGCTGGCGTGCGCCTCGACCGGCCTCGCAAAAATGCAATCTGTGCCGTCTCCGGCGAAACCGCCAGGCCCGACTTACAATCCCATGCTCGCGGTACACGACGTGGAGGTGGGCAAGTTCTACATGAAGCGCGGCGACATCGATGGCGCGATCGCCCGCTACAAGGACGCCCTGCGCTACAGGCCGAATTACGCCGAGCCGTGCCTGTTGCTGGCCCAAGCCTACGAGCAAAAGCACGATCCGGCCTCGGCCATCGATTATTACCAGCAATATCTGAAAATCCTTCCCGACACTTCCGAATCGAAGAGAGTGCGCAAGCGTATCTCCGATTTGCAAGAGAAAATGAAGAAGGATGGAGCAGTTCCGAGCCAACCAAATCGCTGAATGAACCGCAGGCGCGCGTGAACGCAATCCTACGCGGCGTGGTTCGTCACGCGAATCTCTTCAGAAATTTCATGGCGCGCCGGTAATCCCGGAACTTCTTCTCCGCGGCGCGGAATTCACGCGAATGCGCTTCCAGGCGGCAGCGTGCAAGCTTTATGGGATGCTTGCGATGCAGCATCTCGTGATAGAGCACGTAGGCGACGACGTATTCCGGCACGTGCGGACGATCCAGCGTCGCGTTGATGGCGATTTGGTTGAGAGCGGGATCGAAGATTCCCAACTGGCTGCGCCATCGCCGCGTGCTCCAGCCGATCCTCGGCTTCGGCAACGTCCCGTGAAAGTATTTTTCGTTCAGTTCGTCGAAAAGCTTCCCTAGATCGTAATGCTGGCCCTGCGCGTCGCGGATTTTGCGCCGCGCGCGCTTTCTGCGCACCGAATGCACTTTTCGACGCGTGGCGCGCGCCTGCGAGTACTTCCGGTACAGTTCCGCGATTCCGCGTGGCAAGCGCCGCCGGTACAATCGCGACAGCAGAATCGCGGCCGCCGCTTCGGTCACTTCGAGGGGCGCGTCCCGCAGCAAATCCGACAGGCGCACGTGCGCGGTGTCCTGCCGCAGGCGAATCGAGTGCGTCAAATTGGCGTACGGATAGAATTCCACGGCGAAATGCGGCGGCCGGCCTTCGCAATTCAGCCGCGTATACATTCGCTGAAAGAGCATGGCGCCGCCCGGAAAATGCCGAGGCGTGGAAGTTCGCACCGTCAAGGTTTTCTCCGAACGGGCACCGAACCATATTCTTTGGAAGCCTTGATCGCTTCGTTCAGTGCGTCCTGCGTTCCGGCGATGGCGTCGTCGAGCGACTCTTTGTAAGAAGCAAGCTCGGGTCCGTTCGCTCCTTCGATGGTCTTCAGCGTTTCCAGGTAAGCCTTAGCACGCTTTTCCATGTCCAAGATCGCCGGGCGTATCTGCACGCCTTTCTGTTGCCCTTGCTGAACGCGGTCGGCAGCCTCGTCGATGCAGCCGGAATACTCATTCAGCAGGCCGTTGAGCAGCTCTCGCTTGTGGACCTGGGGCGTGCCCAGCTTCAATTCATACTGAAGTTTTTTCAAACGGTCTTCGGCGAAATCCAGAAAAAGCTTGATGCGTTCATTGGGATCCTGCGCGTCACGAATCTTCTCCGCTTCTCCCGGACTGAGAAAATCCGGCTGCTGCTGCTGCGCCTGCGCAATCGTGAGCAGTAGCATGGCCGCAAACGCCGAGGCCGCCACAACAAGGGCCGCCGCGACAATTTGTTTTTTCTTCACCGCTTGCTCCTAAGGATTGTTGAGTTCTTTGCGCTGCTTGTTTCCGGGCTGGCGCGGGAACAGCTCCAGGATAAGCTTCTGATTGAGAGTATCCAGATCCTTCTGGAGCGTTTCAAATGGCGGACGCTGTTCGAATCCGACCCGGTTGATCAATTCCTTCAACTCCCGCTCCCGTTCACGGACAGAAATTTGCAACTGCCGGAAACCATTGGAATGTTTCTCCGCATCAACGCCGGTTTTGAGCAGGCCATTGTGGGCGTCGGTCGCCTGGGTGTTGTATTGCGTAAGAAACTGCAAAGCCTCGTCCGTTTTCCCCGCGTCGATGGCCTGGCGCGCGGCGGTGTATTCCTCATGGCCGAGTTTTCCAACGGCCTTGGCGCGGTCCACCGGATTATCGGCATGTTCATATTTGTATTTGTCGTGCGCAAGGTCATTTTGCACCTTCCAGCTCTGCGCCGGCGCAGCCAGCAGGAGTCCGAGCATACACACACGCGCAAACAACGCCGCGCCCACGTTAGTTTCCCTTCCGCTTGATAGCCGCTTGAAGAAAGCGCACCCTCGCGGCGGCCTCGAAATATTGATTGCTGTTTGTGTCCGTATTCATCGCCAGAAATTTCTGATAGGCCTCGAGCGCCTTTTCGGGCTGATTCATGTGGTCGTAACACGACGCGCGTAGAAACCATGCACCGGCATTCGGCGGTTCGAGCTGGTCCAGCGCATCGAGGACTGCGAGAGTCCCTGCGAAATTCTTTTGCAGGTATTCCGCGCTCACCAGATCGCGCAGCGTGTCGGTCGAGCGCGGATCCAGCCGCAACGCTTCGTTCAATTCGAGCGCGGCGCCGGAATAATCCTTGGTCTCGAGCAGCGCGTGCCCCAGTCTCGCATGGATCGACGCGTCGCTAGGAGCCATGGCCTCTGCCTTCCGCAAAACCGCAACGGCCTTGGGGTAATCGCTCTTCCTATAATAAATCACGGAGCGCAGTTTTAGCGCTTCCACCGTTTCCGGGCCGTTTTTCGCCGCGCGGTCGAGCGCCGCCAGAGCTTCGTCGTTCTTGCCTAGCTCAACAAGCGCGGAAGCTTGCATCACTTGCGCCTTGGCATCATTGGGATTCTCGTTCAGATAATCGGCCAGCGCGTCCAGGGCATCGGCAGTTTTCTTCTGCTGCAACAAACTTTGCGCCAGGCCCATTTCTTCTTCCGAGCTGCTAGGCTTCCGCCGCAGAAACTCACGGAATTCCGCTTCCGCGTCGGCTGCCTTTCCCTCGGCAAGATACGTTCGGGCCAGCGCGGCTTGCGCATCGGCGTCATTTGGGTCGAGTTTTACGGCGACGGTGTATTCCTTCTCCGCTGCCACCGCATTTCCGCTGCGTTCTTCCGCGATACCCAGGACGTAATGCGCGCGCTCAAACGCGTAATTCAGGTCAATCGCCTTCTGCAGCGGTGCTATCGCGGCTTTCGGGTCGCCCGGCAGAAGACTAATTCCCAGATTGAGCTGTGCCTGGATCATCTTTGGATCCAGCTCAATGGCTTTACGGTATTCGGAGATCGCTTTGTCGTTTTTCTGCTGCGCGGTGTAGACATAACCGAGGTCGAAGTGCGCCGCGGCGTCATTGGGCCGTTGCGCCAAGTATTTTTGGTAGTCGGCCTGCGCAGTAACATAATCGTTGCCGTCCGCTTCGGCTTTGGCCTTAACCAGCAGGTCGTGAAGCGCCTGCTCCTCAGCCGGCGCGACTCGGACGTGCGTGCGTGATTCGGACTGGCCCAGGGCCAAGCGCGGCGCTGACACGAAGACTGCCAAAACGCACATCGCGCCCGCTCCGGTTGCCAGTTTCATGGGATGTGATGGCGGTGGTTGGAATGATTCGGCCCGTTGTTGCCGCTACGGCCATTGTGGTTCAGCGCCTGCGCCAGAAATTTGCCGGTGTACGACTGGCTGTTTCGCGCCACCTGTTCGGGGGTTCCGCATGCGACCAGTTGGCCGCCGCGCTCTCCGCCCTCGGGCCCCAAATCGATCACCCAATCGGCCGATTTGATGATGTCCATATTGTGCTCGATGATTAGCACCGACGCGCCGCCTTCCAGCAATTTTTGGAACGCCGCGAGTAGCTTAGCAATGTCGTCGAAATGCAGTCCGGTCGTAGGCTCATCGAAAATATAAAGCACACCCGCATTCTCTTGCCGCGTGAGATGCGCCGCGAGTTTCAAGCGTTGTGCCTCGCCTCCGGAAAGCGTGGAAGCGGATTGGCCCAGCCGCAGATATCCAAGTCCGACTTCGTCCAGGACCTTCAGCTTCGAGGTCACCTTCGGCGTCCCCGCAAAAAACGCGAGCGCTTCGTGTACGGTCATCTGCAGCACATCGTGCACATTCTTCCCGTGGTAACGCACGCCGAGGATGCCGCTCTTGTACCGCGTTCCTTTGCAATCCTCGCAGATCAATTCCACGTCGGCGAGGAAGCGCATTTCCACGGTGACCGTGCCGTCGCCCTGGCATGCTTCGCAGCGCCCGCTGGGGATGTTGAACGAGAAATGCCCCGCCGTGTACCCGCGCTTTTTCGCCTCGGGAGTAGAGGCGAAAAGCTCGCGAATCGCGTCGAACGCTTTCAGATAAGTCGCCGGATTCGAGCGCGGCGTCCTGCCGATGGGCGACTGGTCGACGAGTTCGACCGCCGTCAGAGCCGCGTCGCCTTCGATGTTCTCGCACGCATCGCGCCAGTTCCCGCCGTTGCGCCTCGCTTGCAGAGTTTTGTACAGCACTTCGTAAACCAGCGTCGATTTTCCCGAGCCGGAGACGCCGGTGATCGCCACAATCATGTTCAGCGGAATCATCAGGTCGATTTCTTTCAGGTTGTGGCTCCGCGCCTTCAAAACCTTCAGGAACTTGCCGTGCGGCTTGCGTCGCGCGGAAGGAACCGGAATACGCAGCTCGCCGCTCAAATAGCGCGCCGTCAGCGAGTGCGTATCGGCCGCGAGTTCTGCTTGCGTTCCGGCGAACATGATCTTGCCGCCGTGTTCTCCCGCGCCAGGCCCCAGGTCCATCACGTAATCCGCCTCGCGAATGGTCTCCGCGTCGTGTTCCACGACGAGCAGCGTATTGCCCAGCTCGCGCAGGCTTTTCAGAATGGAAATCAGCCGGTGCGTGTCGCGCGGATGCAATCCAATCGAAGGCTCATCGAGCACATAGAGCGCGCCGGTCAGGTGTGAGCCAAGCGACGTGGCCAGTTGAATTCGCTGCGACTCGCCGCCGGAGAGCGTCGAAGTCAGCCGGTCGAGCGTCAGGTAATCGAGGCCGACTTCGTCCAAGAACCTCAGCCGCTGCTGAATTTCTTCCAGCACTTTTCCGGCGATGGTCGCCTCGCCCGCGCTCAATGCAAGTGATGCGAAGAATTTCCGCGCTTCCGCCACGGTCATTTCGCAGGTTTCGGTGATCGATTTGCCCGCCACGCGCACCGCGCGGGCCTCTTGCCGCAGCCGCGCGCCGTGGCAATCCGGACACGTCGCATAGCCGCGATAGCGGCTCAGGAAAACGCGCACGTGCAGCTTGTATTTCTTGCGCTCGAGCCACGCGAAAAATCCTTTCACCCCGGCGAACTCTTCCTTGAAATCTCCCTCGATGATCTTTTCGCGCTGCGCCTCGGTCAATTGCCGGAATGGAACATCGACCGGAATTCCTTTTTTCTTCGCGTACTGCTTCATCTCCTGCAGCTCTTGCCGGTAACGTGGTTTTGTCCAAGGCTCGATCGCGCCTTCGGCCAGGCTCAGACTTTTGTCGGGAATCACGCGGTCGATATCGAAATCAATGGTGTTGCCGAAGCCCTGGCATCGCGGACACGCGCCGTAGGGATTGTTGAACGAAAAAAGCCGCGGCTCTGGCTCCTGGTAAGTGATTCGGCATTTCTTGCACTCGAAGCGCTCGCTGAAGACCATTCGCTCCGGCGCGGCGTCCGCCCGGTCCGATAGATGTTCGGGCACGAATTCCAAAATTGCTTCGCCGCGCCCCTCGCGGTAGCTGATCTCAATCGAATCCATCAGCCGCGAACGAATCTCCGGCCCCAGCGCGAGCCGGTCCACGACCACGTACACCGGTTTCGCGAAATCCACGTCGAGCAGCGTTTCCGGAGAAGAGAACTCGTACATGCGGCCCGCTTGATACACGCGATTGAATCCGCGCTTCTGCAAATTCTCGAGCGTTTGCTTGATCGCGTCCGCCGCGGGCGCGGATTGTTTCGCGGCCTTGGCGGAGGAAAGACCATGCGGCTTCGCGACGGGAGCTTCCGCCTGCAACACGAGTTTGTACAGCACGTAAAATCTGCGGCCCGCGGGCAGTCGAAGCACGCGCTCCGCGATTTCGTCGATGGTGTCTTTTTTTACTTCTTGGCCGCACACCACGCAGAACGTATGCCCCACACGCGCGTACAGCAGCCGCAGGTAGTCGTAAATTTCCGTCGCCGTCGCCGCCGTCGACCGCGGATTGCGCGTCGAATTCTTTTGCCGGATGGCAATCGCCGGCGCGATGCCGGTCATCTCGTCCACGTCTGGTTTTTCGATGCGCTCCAGAAACTGCCGCGCGTACGCCGAGAGCGATTCGATGTAGCGCCGCTGCCCCTCGGCATAAATCGTGTCGAATGCCAGGCTCGATTTTCCCGAACCGGACACGCCCGTCACCACGGTGATGGCGTTGTGCGGGATCTCGAAGTCGATGTTCTTCAAATTGTGTACGCGCGCCCCGCGCACACAAATCGCATCCTGCCTGCCTCGAGGAGCGGAGGGCCCGGTTTGCGCGAACGCTGGGACGGGGGCTGCGCCCTTGACGGTCCTGGCCGCTTTCACCCCGTCGCGGCCATCTTGTTTGCTGCGCCGCGCCGCGCCTTTCGCCGCCAAATCCTCGGGAGCTCGCTCTGTGGGTTTCGTCGCCATAAGCCTAAACGAAAAATTATACGTCTTCGCGCAACCCCGCCGCAAATCCGCCTTCCGGCGTTGGCTTCAGCGAGGATTCTTCATCGAGGCTGTGCTAGATTCAAAGTCATATGAGCGTCACTGCATTTGCGCGCATCATCTGGATCGTTCTCGACAGTGTGGGCATCGGCGAGCTGCCCGACGCGGCCGATTACGGCGACGTCGGCCGAGACACGCTGGGCCACATCGCGCGCTCGCGCCCGCTGCATTTGCCGAATCTCGTGCGCCTCGGCCTCGCGAACATAAAACCGCTCGCGCATCTTGACGCGCCCGCTCATCCTGCCGGCGCTTTCGGGAAGGGAATCACTGTTTCGCCCGGCAAAGACACCACCACGGGCCACTGGGAAATGGCCGGCATCTGGCTCGATCAGGCTTTTCCTGTTTACAAAAACGGTTTTCCGCGCGACCTGATGGAAAAATTCGAAGCCGCCATTGGCCGCAAAACCCTTGGCAACAAGCCCGCTTCCGGCACGGAGATCATCAAGGAACTCGGCGCAGAGCATCAGCGCACCGGCTATCCGATTGTCTACACCTCCGGCGACAGCGTTTTTCAAATTGCCGCGCACGAAGAAACCATCCCCATCGCCGAGCTTTACAAAATGTGCGAGATCGCGCGCAAACTTCTCGATGGGCCAAATCGCGTGGGACGCGTCATCGCGCGCCCTTTCACTGGCACGCCGGGAAATTATCGCCGCACCGAGCGCCGCCACGATTACGCCGTCGAGCCGCCGCGTCCCATACTTCTCGACGTTCTCGCCGACGGCAAAATTCCCGTGTTCGGCGTCGGCAAAATTCATGACATCTATAACGGCCGCGGCGTCTCCGACTATGTCACTACAAGAAACAACGCCGACGGCATGGCCAAGCTCAGCGAATCGCTCGCGCGCCAATCGCGCGGCCTCATCTTCGCCAATCTCGTCGATTTCGATATGCTCTACGGCCACCGCAAGGACGTCGACGGCTTTGCGCGTTCGCTCGAAGAGTTCGACGCGCTCCTTGGCCCGTTTCTCGCGGCGCTGAAAAACTCCGACCTTCTCATCCTCACCGCCGATCACGGCTGCGACCCCGATCCCCTCAATCCGACGACGGATCACTCGCGCGAATACGTTCCCATCGTCTGTTATTCGCCCAGCGCTCGCGGCACGGGCGTGAATCTCGGCATTCGCAGCACCCTCGCCGATATGGGCCAGACCGTCGCCGAAAATTTCTCTGGCGCGCCGCTCCTCCACGGCTCCAGTTTCCTTTCCTCTTTAGAGTAAATTTCCTCCTGCTTGCTAATCACTCGCCACTCGTTTACCCAGAGGAACGAAGGACCACTGCTTTTTGCTTGACGCCTAGGTGTTCTAGGCGTATATGTCGAAGTCCTAGAGGTCGCACATGACCGAAGACAAATCCGAGTTTCTGAAGGGCACGCTCGACATGCTCATCCTGAAGGTGGTCGAGCTGGGCCCGATTCACGGCTATGCCATCTCCCAGCGCATTCAGCAAATTTCAAAAGACTACTTTCAGGTGCAGCAGGGCTCGCTCTATCCGGCTCTGCATCGCTTGGAGAACCGCGGCTGGCTTGCCGCGGAATGGAAGGCCACCGATACCGGGCGCGAGGCGAAGTTTTACGCGCTCACCAAGAAGGGCCGCAAACAGCTCGACACCGAGATGGCCACTTGGGAACGCATGTCGGACGCGGTCGCGCTCATCTTGCGCACCGCCGAGTAGGCTGGCCCGTTTTGTATTCATGCTCGCCAGTGCGGTAGTCGCACCGGCAAGCATGAGGCTTTCGCGTCGTGGAGGTTTTTTGTATGACCTGGCTCAGCCGACTGTTTCGCAGAGGCAAGCTGGAAACGCAGCTCGATTGCAGAGGTGCGCTTCCACGTCGAGCAGCAAATTGCCGACAACGTCGCCGCAGGCATGCCTCCCGACGAAGCCCGCCGCCTTGCCCTCGCGCAATTCGGCGGCCTCGAGCCCATCAAAGAAGAAGCTCGCGAGGCCCGCGGCACGCACTTCCTCGAAACTCTGCTGCAGGACATTCGTTATGCGCTGCGCATGCTGCGGCGCAGCCCGGGTTTCTCTGTTCTCGCTATCCTGTGCCTCACGCTGGGAATCGCCGCGAACGCCGCCGTGTTTAGTTGGATCGAAGGCCTGCTGCTCCGCCCTTTCCCTGCAGTCGCCCATCAGGAGCGCATGGTCGCGCTCGCAGGAACGTCCCAGCAGCGACTCTGGCGACACGGATATCTCCTGGCCCGACTTCGTGGACCTGCAAAGGAACTGCAAACTCTTCGATTCGCTTCATCGCTGACAAGATCATGGGCGCCGCGCTCAGCATTGGCGGCCGCGCCAGCCGCGCCACAGGGCAGCATCGTCTCCGCGAATTATTTTGACTCGCTCGGAATCCAGCCATTTCTCGGCCGCGGATTCGAGCCCGGCGAGGACATCTGGACACAATGCCCATCCCATTGTCGTGATCAGTTATCAAATGTGGCAAGACAATTTCAAGAGCGACCCGGAAATCGTCAGCAAAACGCAGCGCTTCAATAACGTGCAATTCACCATTGTCGGCGTCGCGCCCAAGGGCTTTTACGGAACCTTTGTGGGCTGGGCGATTCAATTCTGGGTTCCTGCTTCCATGGAGCAAATTTTCGAGGGCGGTCCACTACGCGCAGGATGACCGCGGCGCGCGCTGGATCGAAGGCTTCGCCAAACTCAAACCTGGCGTCACGCGCGCAGCAGGCCCAGGCGGAGATTTCTTCCATCGTCGACCGGCTCGCCGCCGCATATCCGGAGATCGACCGTGGCCGCAGCGTCGATCTGCTGCCCCTTTGGCTCACCCCGTTTAACAAGGCCAATGAGATGCGCTCTACGCTCGAAATCATGCTGGCGGTCGTGATTTTTGTGCTCCTGATTGCCTGCGCCAATGTAGGTAACTTGCTGCTTGTTAGATTTTTTGCACGCCGCCGCGAAATGATCGTTCGGCTGGCCCTGGGCGCGGCGCGCGGCCGGCTCGTCAGACAACTATTAACCGAAGGCTTGATCCTCTCCGCATTCGCAGCCGCCGGCGGCCTCCTCGTCGCTTGCTGGTGCCGCCACTTGCTCGTATTGTTTTTTCCGCGGACAGGAACTGTTCCCTATCTGCCCGGAGAAATCGATTGGCGCGTGCTTACTCTGAGCATCGCCGTGTGTGTGTTCTCTACGCTGCTGTTCGGCTTGGTTCCCGCCACGCAGGCCAGCAGAATCGACCTCGCCACCGCGCTGAAATCCGAAATGGGAGGCCTCGTCAGTGGCCAACACAGATCCTGGCTTGCGCTCCGGCCCTTGTTTTAGTGCAAGTCTCGCTGAGTTTCGTTCTTCTGGTGGGCGCGGCTCTACTTCTTCAGAGCCTACAAAAAATGCGAAATACGAGCCCAGGTTTTTCGACGCACGATGTGCTGGTAACCAAGGTTGATTTGTTCGGCTCGGGCTACGATGCGCAGCGCGCAGAGAATTTCCAGAAGCAGTTGCTCGTGCGTCTCCAATCGCTTCCTGGCATCCAGTCCGCGGCATTTGCGGGATTCGTTCCTTTGGGCCTTATTCCGCCCGGGACGGCCCCCATCGCCGTGGATGGCTATGTCCCGCCGCCGAACGAACAGCCTGTCGTTGAGTACAACCAGGTAAGTCCCGGCTATCTTGCCACCGCGGGAATCACCCTTGTCTCCGGACGCGAATTCACCACTTGCCGACAACAAGACCGCTGCGCCCGTCGCCATCGTCAATCAGCCCATGGTCAGACAGTTTTGGAATGGCCGAGACCCCATCGGCCAACGCCTTCAAGTCGCCGGTCGATGGATGCGCGTCGTCGGTGTCGCGAAGGTTTCCAAATACGAATACGTTTCCGAAGCGCCGCAAGCCGTTTTTCTTTGTTCCTCTCCTCCAGAATCCCTCCGCGCGGGCCAACTTGAATATCCGAACGCCCATGTCGCCTCCAGTTGCGGCTTCGCTATTGGCGCGCGAGATCAGTGCCTTGGACCCTGGGCTCGCGCACTACGCCGTGATCACCATGCAAGAACAGTTGGACCGCTCGACGTCGTCTCAGAAGGCTGCTGTCGGCTTGCTCGCCGTGCTTGGCGGACTGGCGTTGCTCCTTGCCACTGTAGGGCTCTATGGTGTCGTGTCATACGCGGTGTCGCAGAGCAGGCGCGAACTCGGCCTGCGCATGGCACTCGGCGCTGATTCGGCGAACCTTCTCTGGCACGTGATGTCGCGCGGACTCGCAATGACCGCCGGAGGCGTTCTCTTGGGTGCGTTAGCGTCTTTCGCATTGGCGCGGCTTGTCGCAGGCCTGCTTTATCAGGTAAGCCCGCACGACCCGCTGGCCTTTGGCGGGGCGCTCGTAATCATGATGTTTGCGTCGATGGCGGCGTGTTTTTTCCCTGCCTGGCGGGCATCGCAGAGCGACCCCATGGTGGCCCTGCGCTACGAATAGGAGTCTCAGACATGACCTGGCTCAGCCGGTTATTCCGCAAAAACAAGCTCGATGCGCAGCTCGACTCCGAAATGCGCTTCCACGTCGAGCAGCAAATCGCCGACAACGTCGCCGCAGGCATGCCGCCCGCCGAAGCCCGCCGCCGCGCGCTCGCGCAATTCGGCGGCATCGAGCCAATCAAAGAAGGCTGCCGCGAGGCCCGTGGCACGCACTTCCTTGAAACTCTGCTGCAAGACATTCGCTATAGCCTGCGCACGCTTCGCAAATCCCCCGGATTCACGACTGTCGCGGTACTCACGCTCGCCCTCGGCATCGGCGCGACCACCGGAATCTTCTCCGTTGTAGACGCCATTCTCATTCGCTCTTTGCCATTCCAAGATCCCGCGCGTCTCGTTGCGTTATTCCAATCGCCGAACAAGATGAAGAGCCTGATTGGATGGGCCGCCGATGGTCCCGACATTCTTGATTGGCAGCGCGGCAGCCGCAGCCTTTCTGATGTTGCCGCCTCGCTTATGGACGGGGCCAACATCACCGGCGGTCGTGCGCCGCAGCACGTCAACGGTGCAAAAGTCACCGCCAACTATTTCGATTTGCTTGGCGCGCAAGCCGCCATCGGCCGCACCTTCTCTCGCGCCGACGAGCCGTCCGCACAGAATGAAATCGTACTCAGCTACTCTCTATGGCGAATTTCCTTCGGCGGCCAAAACATTCTTGGCCACACCATCGCGCTCGACGGCCAGCCGTTCACCGTGATTGGAGTCATGCCCGCGGTCTTCCATGACCCGCGCTCTTGGGCCAATCCGCTGTCCGACTACTGGATTCTCCTGCCGCAAACCCAGCTCGCGGCAAATCGCGGCGAGCACATGTACGCCTCCTTCGGCCGGCTTGCTCCCAACGTAACCCTCGCACAAGCGCAGCAAGAGCTGGATTTGATCGCTTCGCGCAACGTCAAAGCGTTTCCAAATACTAATGAAAACATGGGCGTTCGCGTGTCGCCGCTCGAGGAAGTCAATCTGCAAACTTTCGAAGAAGGACGCTTCCAATCCGTCGGCCCGGCCATTTTGCTGCTGCAGTTCGCCGCTGGCTTCCTTCTGCTCATCGCCTGCGCCAACGTCGCGAACTTGATGTCTTCCCATGCCCTCACGCGCAATAGAGAATTCGCTCTCCGCGCTGCGCTGGGTGCTGGCCGCACGCGCATCGTCCGCCAGCTTCTCACGGAGAGCGTCCTCCTTTCCGTCATGGCCGGCGCCGCCGGCGTTCTGTTCGCTATCTGGTGCACAAAAGTCTTGCTCGCCTTGTCGCCCGAAGGTTACCTGCCAGCCACCGCAAATATCCGTATTGACCTGCAGGCGCTCGCATTCACGCTTTGCATCGCGACTCTCACCGGAATTCTCTTTGGCCTGCTTCCCGCTCTGCGCGCCTCGCGCCGCAATTTGAACGAAGACCTCAAAGGAACCTCTCTCGGCTCCGGCAATTCCCTCTCCCGTTTGCGCGCTCGTCGCATTCTCGTCGTATTCGAACTCGCCGCCACCTTCCTTCTTCTTGTCGCCGGAGGCTTAATGGTCCGCAGCCTCGTATCGCTTCTCAGCGTCAATCCAGGATTCAATTCGCGCAACTTTTTTACCGCAGGCCTCAGCCTGCCCGCGCAGCAGTACGCCAAGCCCGAACAGATCGCACGTTTCTATTCCGCCGTGCAGCAGCGCGTCGAAGCCCAGCCCGGCATCGAGGCCGCCGCCTTCACCTCTTCACCGGAGTTTGCCGTCACAAGCTCTTCTGACGTCGCCATCGAGGGCCGTCCCGCGCCGAAAAATGGCACAGCGGATGTCTGGCCGCAAATCTGCGTCATCACTCCCAGCTTCTTCAGCGCCGCGGGAATCCCGCTGCTTCAGGGACGCGACTTTTCTCCTTCCGACATAGCTGGCAACGCGCAAATCGTCATTGTCACTCACGCCTTCGCCGAATATTTCTGGCCTCATCAGAATGCCCTCGGAAAGCGCCTGAGTTACGGCGGCCTGCCATTTTATGAAGTTGTTGGCGTCGTCGGCGATGTGCGTCAGCAAGGCCTCGCTGCGCCTTCACAACCGGAGATTTATTTTCCGCTGACGCAAATCATGGCCGACGGTCAGAATTCCATGAGCGTCGTCGCGCGTAGCTCCATGCCCGTCGCGCAGCTCGCGCGCGAAATCAGCGAACAAGTCGCAGTCGTCGACAGCGGCATTCCTCTTTCCAAGCCTCTCAGCGGCGGCCAAATCCTTCAGGAATGGTCCGGCTATCTTCGCTACCGCACCGTGCTGCTCGCCAGCTTTGCCGGGATGGCTCTGCTCATCGCCGCCATCGGCCTTTTTGGAACCATCTCTTACACCACGGCGCAGCGCACCCACGAAATCGGCATTCGTATGGCCCTCGGCGCTCAACGCGCCAGCATCCTCCGCCTGGTCATTTTTCAGGGCGCAAAACTGGCTCTTGCAGGCTTGGCCATCGGCGTTATAGCTTCCTTAGCCCTCGTGCGCTTGATGACCAGCTTGATCTATGGCGTGACGCCATCCGATCCGCTCACGTTTGTGGTGGTTGCGATTTTGCTCCTTATAGTGGCGCTGGCGGCCTGCTACGTTCCCGCGCGGCGCGCGATGTGCGTCGACCCGATGGTCGCCCTCCGCTGCGAGTGAAGCTGTCTCTGTAACTCAGACCGGCACCCCTGGCAGGTCTGCGGCTTTCACTCAAAATTGACAAAATTTGCGCTAAACTCTGCCGCCATGGCCACGGATTCCGTTCCGCATCCCCACGCCCATAACGCTGACGCGCCGCTTCCTCGTCTCGCCATCGGCGTCTTGATCGTTCTCTGCGTCATCAAATTTCTTCTCCATCTCTTCACCAGCGTCCACCGTTACGGTTACTTCCGCGACGAACTCTACCTGCTCGATTGCGGTCGGCATCTTTACTGGGGCTACGTCGATATGGCGCCCCTTTCCGCGGTCTATGCAAAACTCGCGCTGCTCATGGGAGGCTCGCTGCCCGCGTTGCGCATTCTTCCCGCGCTCGCCGGCACAGCGCTCATCGCCCTTTCCATGTTCATCACCCGCCAACTCGGCGGCGGCCGTTTCGCGCAAGGCCTCGCCGGCCTCTGCGTCTTGCTGGTTCCCGTGAATATTGTCATGGACGACTTCCTTTCCATGAATTCCTTCGAGCCTCTTTTCTGGATGGGCTGCGTATACATTTTGATTCGCACCGTCCGCACCGGCAACTCGAAGCTCTGGCTCTGGTTCGGCTTGCTCGCCGGCCTCGGCCTTGAAAACAAGCACTCCACCTTGTTTTTCGGCTTCGCCGTTTTTCTCGCCGTCGCCCTCACCGGTCTGCGCCGCGAATTCGCCAAGCCCTGGATCTGGCTCGCTGCAGCCATTGCCGCGCTAATCTTCTTGCCCAATCTTGTGTGGCAGATTCACCGTAATTTCCCGACCCTCGAGGACCTCGAAAACGTCCGCCGCAGCGGCAAAAATGTTGTTCTCAGCCCGCTCGCCTTTATCGGGCAACAAATTTTGATGGAGCAGCCCATCCTCGGGGTATTTTGGATCGCCGGACTCGTTTCGCTCCTGTGGGACCGTGGAAAACAGTTCCGCGTCCTCGGCTTCACCTTCCTGATTTTCTTCGTGACCCTCCTCATCCTGCACGGAAAGGACTACTACGTCGCTCCCATTTACCCCATGATGTTCGCCGCTGGCGCGGTCGCCACGGAAGACTGGCTTCGCCGTCGAAGCTGGGCGGGCGCGCGTTTATGGCCGAAATTCGTGATTGTCGCCGCGGTTGTTCTGCTCGGGGGTATCCTCGTTCCGTTGTTCACGCCCATGCTCTCACCAGAGAGATACCTGGCTTACCAGCACGCTCTCAACATTCGTCTCACAAAGACCGAAATCCATGAGGCGGGTGTGCTGCCGCAATTTCTTGGCGATCAGTTTGGCTGGCCCGAAATGATCCGTCAGGTCGCGGACATCTACAATTCATTGCCGCCGGATGAACGCGCCAAGACCGGCATCTTCACCGGCAATTACGGCGAAGCCGGAGCCGTCAACTTATTCGGTCCCCAATATGGCCTCCCGCGCGCTTATTCTCGCCATCAGAATTATTGGTATTGGGGTCCGCCTCCGGTGGCTTACACAAGCCTCATCGTCTTGGAGTGGAGCCGCGAAGACGTTCAGGACAACTGCACGTCGTGGCAAGCGTTCCCGCACTATGATCGCTTCGGGATGGCTGAGGAAAACACCCCGATCTATCTCTGCCGCGGCGCGGAGTTCGACCTTCAGAAGATCTGGTGGCACTCGAAGCATTGGAACTAGCGAGCAGGGTGGGCAACCGTGGCGGACGAAATGCGTATCGCTGGCGTTTTATTAGTTTCCTGAAACGGCCTGTGCCTCTGCCGCTGGCGCGTAGTATCCCGGGCGCGTGCGAATGATGAGTTTTCCAAGGCCTCGCACTCCGCTCAGTTCCACCTTCACGGCGCGAAACGCTCCGTCCCGCGCTTCGTTCGACGGGTAGTAGCCAACCATGTACTGAGAGCGGATATCCTGCGCGATGCGCGTGCAGATCGAATCCACGTCATCGACCGTCTTCGGAAAGTATGCTTCGCCGCCGGAAGCGTCCGCCAGAGCCAGCAAAGCCTTCTTGCCTTGGCGTATCTCTTCCCGCGAATCGTCATCTTTTGTAAACAGCCCAACGGCGTAAATCACCACGTTGGATTGCTGAAGCTTCTGCACTGTGTACGAGAGGTTATGCGCCGGAGCGCTGTCGTGATCCACGCCGTCCGTCACCACCAGCAGCACTTTCTTTTCCCGTGTTCCTTTTTTAAGATGGCTCATCGACCCCAGGAGCGCGTCATACAGTGCTGTGCCGCCGCGCGAATCGATCCGCTCCAGCGCCGCTTTCAGCACTTTCGGGTCGTTCGTGAAATCCTCATCCATATCCAAGTAGTATTCGTCGTTGAAATTTACGACGAACATCTGGTCCTGCGGATTGCTGGTTTGCACGAAGGTCATGGCCGCCGCATTCACTCGCGAGCGCTTCGATTTCATGCTTCCGCTGTTGTCGATCACCAGGCCCACGGAAATGGGGATGTCCGCATGGGTGAACGCCGAGATTTTCTGTGGCGTATTGTTTTCCAGAACGCGGAAGTTGTCTTCCGCCAACCCCGGCACAAAACTCCCGCTTTTGTCGACAATCGTCACCGGCAGCCGCACCATGTCCACGTTTTTCTTCAGCGTGTAAGGGTTGCTCTGCGGAGTTCCATACGGCGGAGGAACTGACGGCGGGTTCTGCGCGAAGGCGCTCGCACTACTCAAAGCGATCATCGCGATCAGCGCGCCAAAATTGACCAGGGCCGAGAGTGGCGCGCTCCGCTTAGCTGCTCGGCGCAAAATACCCGTAGCGCGCGTAAGTGGTGAGCGGCGGCAGCCCTCGCGGCGGGCGCAATTTAACCTTGATCTTCCGCCATTTTCCATCGGATTTCTGGTTACTCGGTTTGTATCCCAGCACATACTGATTGCGCAGCTCCATACTGATCTTCGTTGCGACGTCACCCAAGTCATCCAGGTTATGTACGATGAATGACCGGCCGCCGGTCATGTCCGCCAGTCCCTGCATGAAGCTCGGACCTGCGCATTCCTCGGGACTCCTGTCGCACGCATCCGGATCGACAATCCCCACCGAGTAAATCTGTACGTCCGACTCGCGCAGGAAGCGCTTCACATCGTCTTCGTCGTACCTGCTGTGATTATCCCCTCCATCCGATATGATGAGCAAAGCTTTTCTGGCGTTGCGTGCTCCTTTCATCTCGCTCATCCCCAGGTACACGGCGTCCAGCAGCGCCGTCATTCCTCCTGGCGAGCTGAACAGCAATTGATTTTGCAGTTCCTCAACACTTGTCGTGAAAGGCGTCGCCAATTCTGCCCGGTCCGCGAAATCCACCAGAAAAAATTCATCCGCCGGATTGGCCGTCTTGAAGAACTGCACCGCGGCCATACGCGACTTCGTGATTTTGTCCGTCATGCTGCCGCTGACGTCGAAAACAACGCCGATCGATATCGGAATGTCCTCTTCCGCGAAGCGCATCAACTCCTGTTCTTTTCCGTCTTCAAACACGCGGAAGTTCTCCCGCTCGAGTCCCGTCACCAGCCGGCCGTACGGATCGGTCACGGTGGCATCCACCAAGACCAGATTCACGTCTTTTCTTACAGTTTCAACGTGAGAGCTTTTGTTTTCCGGAGGAGGTTTGTAAGTAAGAGGTCCTGATGTTCCGGCGGTCTGCGCATACGCCGGGCCGCAAACTATCATCAAAGCCGCCATCGCGATGGTCATCGCGCCTGCGACCGTCCATCCCGCATCCACTCTGGCTGCCTTCATTCAACCCCCTAGGCCGAGGCAGCAGCCGAAATCACTGACGCGAATCTTACCACTGGTCGTTGCGAAATCAAGTAGGCAAAGTGCCTTTTCCGCAACACCAACGGGTTGGTAATCCCGGGGCCGTACTACTACGTTCGTACTACCGAAGTACCGTCGATGCGTTATATGGCCGCCTTCATGATCAACCCTGGCGTCATCTTCGAGCCAGGTTTCAGCTTTCCATCATCGCCCAACGAATTCCATCCCGAATTCGCGATGTAATAGAAATCCCGGCCAATGACAACGCCGTGCGTGGGATCCTCTCCGGCCGCAGCCGAGCGCTCGATGATCTTCTCGGAAACGACCTCCTGAAGTCCGGCAGCAAGACGAAAAAAAACTACGCGCTCCGGAGAAGCTCCATTCTGCGTTGCAAGGAGCGTTCCTTGCGCGAAGTACAAGCCATCGATTCCTTGCATTGCGTGCCGTTTGTTGGCCTCAATCCAGCGCACCTCTTTTGTCCGCACGTCCAGCACGCCCACTCCGCCCACATAGTCCGGTACAAAAACATGCTGCCCGTCCGGTGCCGCGGCCGGGGTTTGCGGCGATATGAATTGCCCCCCGTCGACCCGCTCCATGTGGGCGTTCTTCACCTCCGCACGAATGCGGTAGACTCCGCCGCCATCGTTGTCCGAAACAATCACGTCGCCGTCTTGCATCAATGCCATGTCTCCCAGGGCGCTGTGCGGCGCGTCGATTCTGCGAATCAGGCTTCCGTCTTTGAGTCGCAGGCAAAGAAGTGCGGATCGCCCCCAGTCCTTCGACGGGGCCTCCGTGAAGTTGTTCAGCGCCACCTCCGTGGCCCACACGACTCCGCGCCTCGAATCAATCTTGATCGCCAGCATGGGCCACCTGTCCGGTCCTTTGGCAAAGTCACTCTGGGTGCCGTCCATGCCGATGCGGACGATCTTCTTTTCCATCACGCTGGTAATCAGAAAACTCTTCGTTTGCGCGTCGTAGTCGATGTCTTCGGGCACGAGGTTAGGGTCTTGGAACCTTGCCACCTCGACGGCCCGCTCCACCGGAGAGTTATTTGCCTTCATTTCGGTCAGAAGCTGCTTGAACTCCGGCGACGCTTTCAGATTGTTGAATTGCGGCCTGCTGGCCAGATTGTCATCGCTCTGGCCCATCGCGACGAACTGGCGCAGCGCTTGCAGGGCCAGTTTTTGATCGCCCATCTCCGCGTAAACCATCGCGACCTGCTCTGTGGCGGACCCCGAGTAGTGCAGCAGCCGCGCGAGCTGCAGAGACGCCGCCAGCAGCGCTTTCTCGTCTTTCCTCTGCCGCGCTTCCTTCGCCTGTTTTAGGAGTTGTGCAAATTGCTTCCCGGCGTCGGGAACGCCTTGTGCCAATGCGCCGCTCGCCAGAAGCACGCAACACAACAGTCGTCGCACCATCGCTATTCACCTTTCCAGCGGATTCAAGAGAGAGACCGGGCGGCTACTCTGCTCCAGGCAGGTTCTTGCCACATTTCTCGAAAAGTGTCAAAGTTTGCTGAGCGCGACGCAAACTCGGCGGAGCGGCGCTCATCAAATGCCTGATAATCCACAACCGAACGTCATCGTCGTCATTCCCGCCCGGCACGCATCGTCGCGCTTTCCCGGCAAGCCTCTTGCTTCCATCGCGGGCCGGCCCATGATTCGGCATGTCTTCGAGCGGGCCAAGCAAAGCCAGCGCGCCTCGCGCGTCGTCGTGGCCACCGACGACAATCGCATCCGCGACGCCGTCCTATCCTTTGGCGGCGAAGTCATCATGACCCGCTCCGAGCATCGCACCGGCACCGACCGCCTGGCCGAAGTCGCCGTCCACATCCCTGCGGACATCTACGTCAACGTCCAAGGCGATCTTCCGCTCATCCTGCCCGAAGTCATCGACGCCGTCGTCGACGCCCTTATCTCCGCCGGAGACGAAGCCCAGGTTTCCACCCTCTGCGTCCCCATCACCACGCCCGAAGACATCATGAATCCCAACATCGTCAAAGTCGTCTCTGATTTCGACGGCAACGCCCTTTATTTTTCTCGCGCGCCCATCCCGTGGGTTCGTGACGCCGGCGAGCGCGTCGCCGCGCGCCATTTCAAGCACATTGGCCTTTATGCATTTCGCCGCGACGCTCTTCTCGAATTTCCTGCGCTTCCGCCTGGCGACCTCGAGCGCCTCGAGCAGCTCGAACAACTCCGCTGGATGGAAAATGGCTACCGCATTGCCGTCGCCGAACGGCGCCTACGAGGGCGTCGAAGTCGACGTTCCCGCCGACGTTGCCCGCGTCGAAGAACTCCTTCGTGGCCGCGCCTCCTCCGCAAAATAGACAATGCGCTCATGGCAAACTTGTTTGTTCAATCTTATCCTGCGCCCGGCGTCCAAGTAGTCCCGGTCGAATTCAGTGCAGGACCAAATGGTTGGGTAACGGTGTGCTTGTTTCCTGTCGGGGCCATCGTTTCGTTCGGCGTGCTGCTCAATAACGTCCATCCATCGTCGGCTTGGGTGTGGTTTGGCCTAACGTTTTCCGTTCTGGCCTTGCTTGTTGCGCTGACGTTTCTGCGAGCGTTAAAGCTGGAAATCCGTATGGACGGCATTTCCTATATCAGTTTGTTTCGTGGAACCAGATTCGTAGCTTATGCCGACATCTCTACTATTGTGATCATCGACTATCGCCACGCTGATTCTCAGGCTACGCCAAACCGATCGCTGCGAAGCTATACCGCTGTCATTACACCTAAAGTTGAAACCGCTCAGCGACCGCTAAGAATTCCGCTTACACCATTTCCCGACGCTGCCCGCCGTGAATTCGTGCGCCTATTCAGGCCGGAGCAATGGGAGTCTGGCACCTGAAGCCGAGTTCCAGAGGTCACGCCACCCCAAAAAAGAATTACGAAGATTTTCGTTGACAGTACGAATGTCTTCGTAGTATGGTCTCTCGCATGACACAGACCACTCAATCGCATCACCAAAAGCCGACCGCCTCCGAACTGGAAATCCTGCGCGTTTTATGGACGCGCGGGCCTTCCACGGTTCGCGAAGTGCACGACGCTTTGAGCGCCCGAAAATCCATCGGCTACACCAGCGTGCTCAAGTTGCTTCAAATCATGACAGAGAAGGGAACTGTGCGCCGCAATGAAAATCAGCGCGCGCATGTCTACGAAGCCTGCGAGCCCGCCGAAGAAACCAAGCGCGCCCTTGCGGGTGACGTCTTGCAAAGAGTTTTCGAAGGCTCCGCCAGCCAGTTGATGTTGCACGCGCTCGCCGGACGCCCGACCTCCCGCGAAGAAATCAAAGAGCTACGCCGCATGCTCGACGAACAGGAAAGGCGAATGCGATGACCCACATCTGGATTTCTCCTCAGCTCGCGCACACTCTCGGTTGGGCGCTCCTGCATTTTCTTTGGCAGGGAGTCGCCCTGGCCGCCATTTGCTCCACATTCATGGCCATGTGCCGCACCGCGTCCGCGCGCTACGTGATCGCCCTCGCGACGCTCGTCCTGATGCTTGCCGCGCCGCTGATCACCTTCTTCGTGCTGCAGCGCTCTGCAGCGGCCGCAGCGAGCACGACAAACTTTGCAGCAACTCCCTCAAACGCCGTGGCAAATCTGCCATTGCTCTCAGCCTCCGCGCCAGTTTCTCCCGCGGCTCCGAACTACGCCCGCGCCGCCTCGGTCCGACACGCTTTTGTGGCTCGTCGAAGCTTGGTTCGCCGGCGTCTTTTTCTTCAGCCTGCGCACTGCCGGCGGCCTCATCGTCATCGAGCGCATGCGCCGCAATCGCGCGCGGCCCGTCAGCGCCCTTTTGCTCGAAAAATGTCTCGCGCTCCAGCGCCGCATGGGCCTTGCGCGCGTGATTCATTATTGCGAATGCCTTTGCTTGGAAGCTCCCGCGGTGATCGGCTGGTTCCGTCCCGTCGTTTTGCTGCCAGTCACCGCGCTCAGCGGCCTTTCCGAAGATCAGCTCGCCGCGGTCATTTCTCACGAGCTCGCGCACATCCGCCGCCTCGACTCTTTTCGTCAACCTCTTCCAAATCGCCGCCGAAACTTTGCTCTTCTACCACCCCGCCGTCTGGTGGCTGAACAAGCGCATACGCGCCGAACGGGAAAATTGCTGCGATGACGCCGCGCTCGCCGTTTGCGGCAACGCCGTGGAATACGCGCGCGCTTTGACCCTCATGGAGGAATGGCGCCAGGCGCCGGCCATGGCCATGGCCGCAAATCGCAGCCCGCTTGTGGCGCGCGTTGCGCGTTTGCTGGGCATCGGCTCGCCGCGCAGTGGAATTCGCAGCGCGGGAATCGCCGCCAGCGTATTGTGCCTTGTGGGAGCACTGCTCGCCGCCAACGGTCTCATGGCCGCCGGCCATTCTTCTGCGGCCGCTAGGTTGGGCCTCTCTACGAGTCTCCTTCCCTCAGAAATTGCTCCGGCGCTCGTTCGCCTGATCTTCTTCGCCGCGAACCAGCGCGCAAATCATCGAAACCGCTTCGATGCGGCGCTCGCACAACTTGTTCAACAAGCGCAGCACGTCATTTCCGCGGACTCCGCCATCACGTCGCAAGTCCTCTCAGTCAGCCCAAGCGCAAGGCAAGGTCAAGGCGCAGGGCAAGGTCAGGGCCAAAGCCAAAGTGAGGGCAAAGCTTCTCGCCGCTACATTGACCAGATGAAATCCCAGGGCTTTGATAATCTCACTGCCGACGAACTCATCGGCCTCAGAGTCCAAGGCGTCACGCCGGAGTACGTCAGGAAGTTCGAAGCCCTCGGCCTCCATCCCACCGTCAACGAGCTCATCTCCCTGCGCGTTCAGGGGATCAATCCGGAATACATCAAGGACATGCGCGCAGCGGGTTTCAACGCCGACATCAATCAGCTCATCAGCCTGCGTGTCCAGGGCGTCACGCCGGATTACGTTCGCGAAATGCGCGCCGCTGGCGTCGACGGCGACGCCAACCAGTTCATCAGCCTGAAAGTCCAGGGCATCGAGCCCGATTACGTCAAGGAGATGAAAGCCGCGGGCTTCAACGCCAGCCTCAATCAGTTAGTCGGCATGAAAGTGCAGGGCATCACTCCTGACTACATCCGCGAAATGCGCGCCGCCGGCATCGACGGCGACGTCAACGAATTCATCAGTTTCAAAGTGCAGGGCGTCACGCCGGACTACATCAAGGAAATGAAAGCCACCGGTTTCAACGCCACTCCGCGCGAACTCATCAGCATGAAAGTGCAGGGCATCACGCCCGACTATGTCCGCGAAATGCGCGCAGCCGGCGTCGACGGCGGCATCGACAAATTCATCAGCTTCAAAGTGCAAGGCGTCACCCCGGATTACATCAAGGAAATGAAGGCCGCCGGCGTCACCGCTGACGCCAACCAGCTCATCGGCATGAAAGTCCAGGGCCTCACGCCCGAATATGTCAAAGAAATGAAAGACGCGGGCGTGAGCGCAGACACGAACGAGCTGATCGGCATGCGCGTGCAGGGCCTTACTCCGGAGTATGTAAAGGACATGAAAGCCGCCGGAGTGAATGCCAGCACGAATCAGTTGATCGGCATGCGCGTGCAAGGCGTGACGCCCGAATACGTCAAATCCTTGCAGAGCGCCGGCCTTCAGAATCTGAAGACCGACGATTATATTCGCGCGAAGATCTCAGGGATCACTCCCGAGTTCATCGCCAATGTTCGCAGCCACGGATTCAAAGATTTGACGATGGACAAGCTCATCGATCTCAAGAACGCCGGAGTGTTCTGAATTTGCAATCGGCCGCGAGAAAAAAAGGAGAGCCCGTCATGAAAATTCGCCATCCACGCACTCTCGGCCCAAGCCACATCGCGCTCGCCGCCTGCGCCCTTCTCGTCGCCATGTTTCTTCTCGGCGCGGGAACTCTCCGCGCGCAATCCCCGAGCGGCACCTGGGCCATGACCGGCTCCGACCGCCCCGGCTACGTGGAATTCTCACTCACCGTGTCGCACCTCGGCCATCACATGCAGGACGAATCCGATTGGAGCCTCAGTTCATTCCAAGGCCTCGACTCCTCAAACGTCGCGCGCCACGACGTCAAATTCAACGTCACGCGCGACGCAGGCCGCCTGGACTGCGACGGCTTTCTCGAAAACGGCGAAGGCGCGGGCGTCTTCCACTTTTTCGCCGATGCAAAATATCCGCAGCAAATGTCCGCGCTCGGCTTCGACGGCATCGACGCCGACAAACAATTCTCCATGGCCCTCCATGACGTCAGCCTGGCCTTCGCCAAGGAAATGAAAGACGAGCACGTCTCCGGCCTCGACACCGACAAACTCATCGCCTTCCGCATCTTCGGCGTGGACAAAAAATTCATCGACGACCTGCGCTCCTCCGGCATCAACGTCACCGACAGCGACAAGCTCGTCGCTTTTCGCATTCACGGCGTCACGCCGGAATTCGTCCGCAGCCTGCATCAGGCCGGCTACACGCCCGACGAAGACACGCTCATCGATATGCGCATCCACGGAGCCACTCCCGAATGGATCGCGCAAATGTCCCAGGCCGGCTACACCCACGTCGACCTGGAAAAACTCATCGAGTTTCGCATTCACGGCGTTTCGCCGGAATTCGTCGCGCAGCTCGGCCACTTCGGCTACGCGCATCTGGATCCCGACGAACTCATCGCCTTTCGCATTCATGACGTGTCGCCGGATTTTGTCGCGCAGCTCGATCATTTCGGCTATTCGCACCTGGACCCCGACCAGCTCGTCACGTTTCGGATTCATGGCGTTTCACCCGAATTCGTCGCGCAGCTCGACAAGCTCGGCTACCATCATCCCGACCCGGACCAGCTTGTGGACATGCGCATCCACGGAGTCACGCCCGAATACATCTCCGATCTTCGTTCGCGCGGCATGCAAAATCTGACCATCGACCAGCTCGTCAACATGCGCATCCACGGCATCAACTAAAACCGCAATTTCCCGCGGCGAACATTTGCTGGCGACTCTGCGTATACAAGATATGGCGATGGACTATCAGCAACTCGCCGCGAATCTTCGCCGCTTCTACGACTTTTCCGGAAAGTCGGTGCTGCTGGTCGGCGCGGGCGGCGGCCGCCTCCTGGATCCCTCCGTCAAAACCAAAAAGCTGATCGCCATCGACCGCGACGCCGACGCTCTCGCGCAGCTCCGCGCGCTCTTGCCGCCAAGGGCATGCAGGACCGCGTCGAGCTGGTCCGCGCCCGATTTGAAGACGTTACTTCGCCCGCCGACGTGGTCTATTTCGAATTTTGCCTGCATGAGATGGCCGATCCGCAAGTGGCCCTGTCGCGCGCCCGCACCCTCGCGCCGGATATTGTCGTCTACGACCACTCGCCGGACTCCGACTGGTCCTTCCACTCTGCCGAGGACGAGAAAGTCCGCCGCAGCGCCGCTGCCATCGAGCGCTTCGGCATTCGCCGCCGCGAACGCTTCTGCGTCGAGCAGCGCTTCCCGAGCTACGTCGAGCTGATCGCCAAACTCAGCGCGCTAGGGCCCATGGCCGTCCAGCGCGCCCAGCGCTTCGCCGGCGCCGCCAACATCGTCATCCCCATGCCCTGCGACCTGCTTCTGCTCTAACCCGCATCAACTGTCCTTCGCGGTCACTCCGGTTTGCCGACTACGCGGGAGTTGGGCCAGACGTCGTTCAAATGAGGCCTGGGCGGGGTATGATCTTGTCAGATATATGCCTGAAGCTCTGCGGATGGGAGATACACGATGAGGGCAGTGGTACTGCATGAGTATGGCGGTCCCGACAAGCTGAAATTTGAAGACAACGTTCCCGATCCGCAGATTAGCGGACGTACGGTACTGATCGCGGCAGCTGCTGCGAGCGTCAATCCGATCGACTGGAAAGTGCGCTCAGGGATGCGGCAGAAAGATGTTCCGTTGTCTTTTCCGGCAATTCTGGGCCGCGACGTGAGTGGCGTCGTACGGGCAGTGGGCGCAAATGTGAAGCACTTCAAGGCCGGCGACCGTGTTCTTGCACTAACCTACAAGACCTATGCCGAGTTGGTAGCAGTGGACGATTCGGACGTGACCCATCTGCCGGATGGCGTGGACCTGGCGGACGCGGCCGCGATTCCGCTGATTTCCCTCACGGGAGACCAGCTTGTGCGCCTCGCGACAAACGTAAAAAAGGGACAGGTTGTTCTGATAACGGGAGCGCTGGGCAGTGTCGGGCGCGCGGCAGTGCATACGGCGAAGAAGATAGGCGCTCAGGTGATTGCGGGTGTCCGCGCGAAAGAACTGAATGACGCCCGCTTCCTCGGTGTCTCTGACGTGCTCGCGATTGATGACGATAAAGCGATTGAGAAATTTCGCCGAGTGGATGCAATTGCGGACACCGTTGGCGGTGAGGTCGCTGCGACGCTGATCGCGAAGGTAAAGCAGAGCGGCTCCTTTGGCTACGCCTCTGTGTTGCCGGAAAGCGCGGCGGCCCAAAATCCGACAGTGAAGATTACGCGCGTGCGCACGCAGCCTGATCCACCCAAGGTGCGCGAGTTTGCCGATGACGTGCGCGATGGCAAGTTTGTTCTGCCTATTGGCCGTCGGATGCCGTTGCGTGATGCGGCCGAAGCACATGTGCTAGGAGAGAAAGGCGGCATTGGAAAGATCATCCTGCTGGCGCCGGATTCACGAGACTGATTTCTTCAGCTAAGAGCTGCCCACCTTTTCCCTCGCCCACCAGCATGTGCGGCCATCGAACGCTTCGGCATTCGCCGCCGCGAAAGCGTTCACGCCGAGCAGCGCTTCCCGAGCCACGTCGAGCTTGTCGCCAAACTCAGCGCGCTAGGGCCCATGGCCATCCAGCGCGCGCACCGCTTCGCCGGCGCCGCCAACATCGTCATTGCCATGCCTTGCGACTTGCTCCTGCTATAGCTCCTACGCGCTCCGTTCCTGGCCCCTTTCGCGAAGGGCGGGATGCTCATTGCTCCTGGAGTTCTTGGGACTGTAGCAGCGGCCCACCCGCCGCCGATGGCCTTCGTGCCCGCTTTGGTTGGTCTGAGCCGCGGGGTCACTCACTGAGGGTGTAGGCTACGATGACCACTGTTTCTGTTGGCTGAGGCGGGCCACCGCATGATTCGGTGGAGTAGCGCCATCCAGAGATGCCGGATAGTGTCGTCGGTGCGAATCGCTTGTCGGATTGAGGAAGCACTTCCATGTTGTGGAGCGCGCCATCCGCCCCGATTGTGGCATAGACGTAAACGGTACCGCTCGCGTGTTCTTCGGCAAGTTCACTTGGGTATCTTGGCATTCCAGGATGTAGAGCCCTGGGAACTGTGCCGTTTGCGCAGTCCGCCCAGACCTCCGCATTCGGCGGTGCAATGAAGCTCTTCGGGTCCACTTTGCCAAGTGGCGAAATCTTGTCCAACTGAAATTGCACCGTCGTTGTTCCGTCCCTCTGAAACTGGATCGTAGCAGGGAAAAGCTTTCCATCGAACGCGCTGAAATTTGAATACTTCGCCATCCCTCCGTTCCCCCAGCGCGTATTCTCCTCGCCGACCAGCACGCTCGTTTGCGCGTCAAAGCAATATTGGTCAGGAGACGAGAATTCGGGTGGCACGAAACGGACGCATTCCAGTTGGCGGCCGTTAGTCTTGCGTTTTTTTACTTCGAGGTTCGCCTTGTCGGCCCCAGTCTGGAGTAGAGCGCGTAGGTCTTGTGGAAAACGGAACGCGGAAGAGAAATCATAGATTGGCAAAAGTTCATAATCCGAAGAGCGGCTCTGCGAATACTGACTTTTGCCGCCGACGCGGATGCGCGAGTAATCATTGAATTGAATCTCCTCGCGCCACTGATCCGGAGCGGCCCAGATCAATAGGTACGTCCCGCGGGCTACTTGTCGCTTCGCGTCATTCACGCTGATTGTTCCGCGAAGTTCGAACGGTGCCGAGCCCGGTGTGCAGAGGTCAGAAGCAGCCAGGGCCTTCTCAATGAGCGCCTCGGCTGGCGCATTCTTTGCATCGTCTTTGTTCGAATTTCTTCCCGTTACGGTGGGGGGCAGCGCAAAGCAAAGAATCGCGCAAGCCGCCACAAATGGTGCCTGCAGCCTCGTTATTTTCAGGTACCCGCGTATCCAGCCGCCGAGCGCATATGCCATTTTTGATAAATCCTCTGATTTTGCGGATTCTATTCGCGAACATGAGAGTCCCGCAAGCCAAAACAAGTGCAAGGACGTGCCTCAATTATTTCCTATCGAGTGCCTATACAAATGGCCTGGTTCTATAACCCAATTTCACCTCGGCTTTTTGAAAATTGACCCGGGATGGAGACCCACGCGAACAAAAAAGAGCCTCCGGAAAACCAGAGGCTCTTTTCGTCACGCTAAATGAGGTCCGTTAACGTTTCGCGGGCGTTGTGCTTCTTGTTGTAGATCTGGTGGGACACTTTGTTCTGCTGTTGATTCACCGCGCGACGGTCCGCTTGGGTCAATTTCCCGCCGTTGGCCTGGCGCATTCCGCGAGTCTCGCGGTTGATGCCCTGCTCTTTGTTCTCCAGGTTCTTGGTTTCGCCCGCGGTCAATTGGCCGCTGCGGATGCCCTGTCGCGATCCGGTCCTGCTGATTCTGCTTTGCGCTGGCCAATTTCGCCCTTGCCGTAGTCAGCGGTATTCGCGTTGTGTTTGTCCTGGTAAATATCCTTGGAGATGTTGTTCTGCCGGCCATTGAGTTTGGCTCGGTCCGCGGCGGTCAAATGGCCGTCGTCTTCTGAGCGCATGTTGCTCTCTTCTTTATTCAGGCCCTGTTCTTTGGTTTCCAGGCTTTTCGTTTCGCCGGCGGTCAGTTGTCCGCTCTGCACGCCATTCGCGATGCGGTCTTGCTGATCCGTCTTGCGCTGATTCACGGTTGGCTTGCTTCCCGTATTTGCCGTACTCGACTGCGTAGCCGGCGCAGTGGAACTCGTCTGCGGCGGTGCGCTCTGCGCGAAGGCTGCCGGGACACAAAAAGCCACCAGGGCCGCTCCACTCACCAATAGTATTTTAGTGTTCATGATCGCATCCTCTCTGACAGCTTCTCCCGTGCCGGCCTCGAACTTGACGGAAACCGTGCACGTATGTGAAACACAAATCCGAAGGAAAAGTTGCATTCAAAACGGGAACGCCCACTCAAAACTTTCTTTTAGTGTACTTTCGCTTTGATCGACAGGAAGGAATTTGAAAGTACAGGTATTTCCAAACAATCACGCGTACCACCGATCATTTGTCACTGGGCTTTTGTTAGCTGATGGCGCGGCTCGCCGTACCGTTCGCGGTTCGCAGTCGGACCGCCATTTTGTCATTCCGAGCGAGGATGCGACGAGCATCCGACGAGGAATCTGCTGTTCGTTGCTTGTTTTTGGGGGCTATTTTCTGTCCTGTTGATAGCCAACATAAATGGCCTGGTTCTATAACCCGATTTTGCCTCGTTTTTTCAAAATTGGCCTGCTCGCCATCTCGCGCCGCCACTCCGCTCGTCCTAGGGGTATGCATACAAAAACCGCGTCTTTCTTGGCTTTTCGCAAAAAACAAAAATCCACGTCCTCGCAAATCGTCAAAAAACCTGTTTTTCAATGGCCTGCTTCACCAGGCCAATTTCGACCGGTTTTGCCTGTGGAAAAAAGACAATTTGGCCTGTTCCAGTACTCGCTCGTCTTTGCCTTGTCTTCGCCTGCGTCAGTTTTGCGCGGAGGCGATGCCGAGGGACTTCATTTTGCGGTAGAGGTGGGTGCGTTCGAGGCCGATGGCGGTGGCGGTCTTGGTCATGTTCCACTGATTTTCTTCGAGCTTGCGCAAAATAAATTCGCGTTCGTAGGCGGAGCGCGCTTCGTGCAGCGTGGCGTAAGCGGGTTGCGGGCCGCGCGGAACGCCGCGGAAAAGTTCCGGCGGAAGATGCTGCGGGGCGATTTCCTGCGCGGGACAAATGATGACCAGGCGCTCGATCAGATTTTTTAATTCGCGGACGTTTCCTGGCCACGGATAGCGCATCAACACTTCGATGGCCGCGGGCGAGAGCTCTTTCGTTTTTTTTCCGTAGGCGCGATTGAACTCATCGAGAAAGTGGCGCGCGAGCACGGGAATGTCTTCGATGCGGTCGCGCAGCGGCGGAACGGTGAAGGGAATCACGTTCAAGCGATAAAATAAATCCTCGCGAAAGGCGTTGCGCGCGATTTCGTCTTCGAGCTTTTTGTTCGTGGCGGCGATGACGCGCACGTCGACGGCGACCATGTCGCCGGAGCCGATGGGCTCGACGCGCTGCTCTTCGAGGGCGCGCAAAACTTTGGACTGGGTTTTCAAACTCATGTCGCCGACTTCATCGAGGAAGAGCGTGCCGCTGTCGGCCTTCTGAAATTTTCCGGTCTTGTCTTCGCTGGCGCCGGTGAAGCTGCCTTTGCGATGGCCGAAAAGCTCGGATTCGATCAGCTCTTCGGGAATCGCGGCGCAATTCACTTCCACAAATGGATTGCTGCTGCGCGGGCTTTGCGCGTGAAGGGCGCGGGCGACGAGCTCTTTTCCGGTGCCGCTTTCGCCGTAAATGAGGACGCGGCCGTGGGTGGGCGCGGTGAGCGCGATCTGCTGGCGCAGCGCCTTCATGGGAACGCTGTCGCCGAGAATGCGGTAGCGCTGCTCGAGCTCAGCGCGGAGGCGGCGATTTTCCTGTTCCAGGCGCAGATAATGCAGCGCGTTTTTCACGGCGAGGACGGTTTTCTCTAGCGAGAGTGGCTTTTCGATGAAGTCGAAAGCGCCGAGCTTGGTGGCGCGCACGGCCGTTTCGATTTTTCCGTGACCGGAGATCATCACGACCATGGGAATCGCTTCGCGGTCGTTGAGGCGTTCAAGAGTGGCGAGGCCGTCGATGCCCGGAAGCCAGACATCGAGAAGAATCAGATCGAAAGAGCGGCGATCGACAGCGGAGAGACACTCTTCGCCGGAAGCGACGGATTCGACTTCGTAGCCTTCATCGCGCAGAAGCGAGCCGAGCGACTGGCGGATGCCGGATTCGTCGTCGACGATGAGAATGGATGCGGGCATGCAGGACTCAGGATAACGCAGAAATGAGTTGTTTGGCTTGTTTCCGTCGAGCGGGTTGCAAGCTGGCGGCGTCATGCTGAACGGGGCATAGAAATTGGTGGTAATGGGTCAGTTTGAATTTTGACTCTTTGTGTCATGGGCAAGAAAATTCAAACTGACTCAGCACCGCATTGGCGCTGACCTAGGCGGGCGCGCGGTTGTGCCTTATAATCTGCGGCCACATGCCTCTTCAAATAGGCACACGTTTAGGCCCATACGAGATCAGTGCACCCATCGGCGCGGGCGGAATGGGCGAGGTGTATCGCGCGCGGGATACACGGCTCGGACGCGACGTCGCACTGAAAGTTTTGCCGGAGGCTTTCGCGCGCGACGCGGAGCGCATGGCGCGGTTCCGTCGCGAAGCGCAAGTGCTGGCATCGTTCAACCATCCGAACATCGCGGCAATTTATGGTTTTGAAGATTCGGGCAGCACGCATGCGCTGGTGATGGAGCTAGTGGAAGGGCCAACGCTGGCGGAGAGGATTTCAGGCGTACCGAGTGCGGGTGGCACTCCAAGCGCCGAGCTGAAGTCTGCGTCGACGGGCAGGGTCTCCGCCACGCGAGGGCATCGTGGCGGGGCGATACCACTCGACGAAGCGCTGCCGATGGCGAAGCAGATCTGCGAGGCGCTGGAGTACGCGCACGAGCGCGGCATTGTGCATCGGGATCTGAAACCGGCGAACATAAAAATCACAAACGATGATGTGGTGAAGGTTCTGGATTTCGGTTTGGCAAAGGCGCTGGAAAGCGATCCGGCGACGATGGATATCTCGAGCTCGCCAACGGTCACACGGATGGCGACGCAGGCCGGAATTATTCTCGGCACCGCCGCGTATATGTCGCCGGAGCAGGCCAAAGGCAAATCCGTGGATCGGCGCACAGATATTTGGGCGTTTGGGTGCGTGCTGTACGAAATGCTGACGGGAAAGATGGTGTTCAGCGGCGAGACGGTGACGGACGTTCTTGCGGCGGTCATCAAGAGCGAGCCAGATTGGACGCTGTTGCCCGCGGATACGCCGCCGCGGATTCCTGAACTGCTGCAACGGTGTTTGAAAAAAGATGCGCGGCAGCGATTGCAGTCGATTGGCGATGCGCGGATTGCGATTGAAGAGGTTCTTTCCGGCGCGACAACACAATACGAAGCAGCGACAGAGGGCGGCGTAAAGCCGCCGCTACAAACTCCAGCTTGGAAGCGGATTTTGCCGTGGGCGATAACTACGGCGCTGGCTTTTGGCCTTATCGCCTCGCTTTTTATGTTTCGCGCGCCTGCGCCACAATCTTCCGCCATGCACTTCAGCGCAGTCACGAACTTCGGTGGAACTCAGGCGCAGCCGGCGCTTTCGCCGGACGGCCGGTCGGTGGCTTTCGTTTCCGACCGCGATGGTCACTACAACATCTACGTGGGTCTGGTGCAGGAGGGCAACCTGGTTCAAATCAGTCACGATGCGAATCTGAAGTCGCGCCCGGCATGGTCACCTGACGGCGGCACGATCGCGTACGCACAGATCAATGATTCAGGCATCTGGGATATTTGGGAAGTGCCGGCGCTCGGCGGGACGCCGCGGCGCGTCATCTTGAACGCCGTTGATCCCGCGTGGTCGCCAGACGGGCATTCGCTTGTGTATGAGAATACTTCCGACCGGAGCATTTGGATGTCCGGCATCTCGGGCGAGAATCCGCATCACTTTGCCAAGGGTGTCCTAGGTTGGCGCGCCGGCAACATGCGTTTTTCTCCGGATGGCCGTGAGATCGCTTTTGTCGAGTTAGCTGATGGACCTTACAGCGAACTGGAAGTTGCGGACGTGCCGTCTGGCAAGGTCCGCCAGTTGACTCGAGATGCCGCGTTGGCGCTGTCTCCGGCGTGGTCGCCGGACAGTCAGTACATTTACTTTGCCTCGAGCCGCGGCGGAGCAATGAACATCTGGAAAATTCCCGGCGCAGGCGGCACGCCGCAACAGATCACGACTGGGCAGGGCGACGACGCGCAACTCGATGTTTCATCAGACGGCAAGCGCATTGTGTTTTCCACTTGGCACGAAAACATCAACATCGCCCAACTGGACCTCAAGGTGAAGCCCGGGCAGCAAAACATGAAATTGCTCGCTCCCGACTTTGTGCGCGGCCAACTTGCTCCCGCCTATTCACCCGATGGAAAACATATCGCATATTTTTCGAACCTGAAGGGCACGGAGAATGAAAGCATCTGGGTCGCAAATGCCGACGGTTCAAATCCGGTGCAGCTCGTTCGCGACGGCCGTATTGATGTTTTTCCCCGCTGGACACCCGATTCTCAGGGTCTGGCGTATCGGGCGTTTTCCATTGGGACAGGAGACGCTGATGCTGAATACCGCGGCATTCCATTGTCTGGAGTGACGCCGCAAACGATCGTTAAGGCTGCTGGAGATCTTTTTGTCGACGTCGCGCCGGACGGGCGGCTCGTTTATCGCAACGACAAAGGCCAGATTGAGATTTTCGACCCTCGAACCAAGAAAGATGAGATACACGATCTCGCACATCCCAGCACGCTCCGCGTCCCCGTTTTTTGGGCGCCTGACGGACGCTCCATAGCTTTTGTGGTGGATGCAGGCAGCGAGAACGACCCTCTTGCGGGACTTTGGACCGACGATTTTAAGAATCCTGCCCGTCAGATTTTTCGGGGCTGGGTCGATTCATGCGCTCCCGGGCCGAGCAACCAAATTTACTTGATCCAGGGCAAAGCTGATTTGCAAGGAGTCCTCTGGACGGTAGGGTGGAGCGGCCAAGGTCTTGCACGAACTTCTACGACGTTGCCGATGCTCTATTCTTACTGGATGCAACCCCAGAACTCGCAGGATCAGACAGGTGTCTCCCCTGACGGGCGATATTTGGCCTTCGATTCGGAGACGATCCATTCCGCGAATATCGGAATGATCGAAAGCGTGCACTAGCGCCGGGCGCGGCCAGCGCTCGCCGAGCCGCTGTTGGCATGCACTCGGAAATTCCACACTAGGACAGAGCTGCAGATTCTTCGCCGGATGCTGATCGCGTGCGCTGAAAACGATAGAGCTCCTTGTGTTCAGCGATGGCTGGTCTTTCCTAGGATGGGGCGCTGGGCTGGGGCGCGGTGGTACCGGGTCAGTTTGAGTTTTGACTCCTTGTGTCACGATCAAGAAAATTCAAACTGACCCACCACCGGGCACGGTGATTTCGGCGGGGAGGGCGGCTGCGGCGGGGAGGCGAATCAAAAAGCGCGCGCCGGAGGGGACATTGTCTTCGACGCGAAGAGTGCCGTGATGTTCGGCAACGATACGGCTGGCAATGGCGAGGCCCAGGCCGGTGCCGCGATCCTTGGTGGAAAAATGCGGGAGGAATAATTTGTCTTTATCTTCTGGCGAGATGCCGTGGCCGGTGTCGGCGACTTCGATTTCGATGGCTTCGCCATGGCTGACCAGGCGCGTCGCGACGGAAATTGTGCGCAGGGTGGCGCCCTCGAGGGCTTCGGCGGCGTTGTCGACAAGGTTGACGATGACGCGGCGGATGAGCTCGGCGTCGGCTTTGACGATGGGAAGCGAGGGAGCAAAATCGCGCTGCAAGGCGATGCCGTCGAGGCGGCCGTGAAAAACGTCAAGGGCCTGCGAGGCAATGGCGTTTACATCGGAAGGAGCGAGGCGCGCGGAAGGGAAGCGGACGAACTGCGAGAATTCGTTGACGAGAGATTCCAGGGTTTGCACTTCGCGCTGAATCAATTGCGCGCATTCGGAAACGAGCGCGGGCAAGTCCGAGCGATCGTCGCGACGGCGTGACGGCGCGGAGCGCTCCAGATGGCGCAAAAGGCGCTGCGCGGAGAGCTGGATGGGCGTGAGCGGATTTTTAATTTCGTGGGCGATGCGCTGCGCGACTTCCTGCCAGGCGGCCGCTTTCTGCGCGCGCAGAAGCTCGGTGACATCGTCGATGACGACGACGAATCCGGAATTGGAGCGGCCAGAGCCGAGCGAGCTGACGGTGACCGCGGCATGATGCAGGCGGCCGGCCGTGGAAACTTCAAGCTCCTGCGAAGCCACGCCCATGCGAGCGGAGCGGCGCATGAGGTGGAGAATACTGCGGGCAGCCTCGTTGCCAAGAAGATCGGCGAGCGAAGTGGCCGAGGCGGCGTGCGGGCCAAACATGGCCACGGCGGCAGAGTTGACGCGATTGACGGCACCATTGGCGTCGAGCGAAAGGACGCCGGTGGGAATGTTTTCAAGAATGGTTTCCATCAACTTGCGGCGACGCTCAATTTCCTCGACGGCCTGCTGAAGACTGTTCGTGAAATCGTCAATCTGCTTGCGGGAGCGGCCGAGCTGGCCGGCCATTTGATTGAAGGAATCGACCAGCACGCCAAGCTCGTCATGGGCGCGAGTGGTGATGCGGTAATCGAGGTTGCCGCGGGAGATCTGCTGCGTGGCTTTGGCGAGGGCCTGAATGGGCACGGTGACGCGCTTGGAAAGAAACAGCGCGACCCAAGTGGTGGCGAAGAGAAGAAGCAGAGTGATGAGCAGGAGGCCGAGGAGAATTTCTCTCTTAAATGAGCGGAGATGCTGATACTGCAATTGGTAGGTGAGATTTTCGCTTTGGATGCGATTCAAACGATCCAGGAAGTCATCGGGGATGCCGCGCCCGACCATGAGCGAACCGGATTCATACGGAGCGCGGCCGGAGATATAGAGCTTACGCCCAATCTGCCAGACTTCGGAGCCGCTGGGAAGAATAAGGACACGGTGGAAGTTGGCGGAAGGGGCATATGCCGGGACGCTGGCGGTTTCCGCGCCGTCGCGATTGGTGAGCCAGACAACGTCGAATTCGGAGTCGGAGCGGATGGCGTAGTGGCGCAGATCGTGTTTCTTGCGCGGGGCGGCAAGCCAGTCGGTGACGCTCTGGGCGAGAGCGTCCAGGCGGCCGCGCTCGATGGTGCTCATTTCAGCGACAAGGGCGCGGCTCTGCTCGTTGGCGATTTCCAAAGGCTTGGGGAACCAGATGTCCATGGTGCGATTGACGAGGGCGTAGCTGAAAAAGAAAAGGAAGACGACGGGAAGAAGGGAGACGCCCATAGCGCCGAGGACCATTTTGGTCTTGACGCGCGAGCCGAGAATGCCGGCACGGTGTTCGGTCCAGAGACGGAGGATGTTGCGTACCAGAATGAGGCCGAAGACGATGAAAGTGATGAAGATGAAAATCGTAAGGGCGAAAAGAATGATGAAGTCGTTGCTGCTCTGCAGGTGAATGGGAGGATTGAGAGAACCAAGCGTGAAAATAACGGCAGCGAGTACGGCGAGCAAAAGGACGCCGAAGCCGAGCCAGAGATGACGAGTCCAATTTCGCTTAGCCATCACAATACCTCGCCGAGGAAGGGGCGTAAGGGACACTCGGCGCAGCGCGGCTCGCGGGGCCGGCACCAATTCTTGCCGACCTGGACGAGCAGCGCGTGAAACTCATTGTAACGCGATACGTCGCGGGGAAGCGCAGCTTCTATCAAGGCGCGGAGTTCCTCGTAGGACACGTCCTCGGAGACGAAGCCGTGGCGGGAGAAGATGCGCTTGGTGTAGGCGTCGACAACGAAGACATCCTTGTGGCCAGCATAGAGAAGGATGGAGTCGGCGGTTTCCGGGCCGATGCCGTGGACGGCGAGGAGCTTTTCGCGGAGCTCGAGGGTGGGAGTCCGAAACATGCGCGCGAGGGAGCCGGAGTATTCCGCGCGAAGGAAGCGGACGAAGGCCTTCAGTTTTTTGGTTTTTTGGCGGAAATAGCCAGAGGAGCGGATCAGCGAAGCGAGGCGAGCAAAGGGAATACGTTCGAGGGCGTGGGGGGTGAGGAGATGCTCGCGGCGAAGGTTGGAGATAGCGCGTTCGACGTTCAGCCAGGAAGTATTCTGGGTAAGGATGGCGCCGACGATGACTTCGAAGGGTGTCTTTGCAGGCCACCAACGCTGCGGTCCTAGGTTGTCAAAGAGAGTTTGGTAGTATAATGGCAGGGAATTCGCAGGTGGAGGCGCAGTTGCAGGACGCCTCGGGGTCTCCTCTCGGGAAGAAACTTCAGTACGAATAGCCTCTTGGGACATTCTTAGTGAAGATAACGAGCAAGAAGCGTCCAGTCAAGAAACGGCGGAGTTGGGTAATGGGTCAGTTTGAATTTTGACTCTTTGTGTCACGATCAAGAAAATTCAAACTGACCCACCGCCCGGAGTTGCGGCGCCATGGTGATCGACGAATAGCACATCGCCCGTGAAAGCGGCGGAGTGCCTGTCCGAGCGTACAGGTTCCTGTTACAGAACGACTCGGAACGGGAAGCGCAATTCCTAGTTGAGCGCGTGCTAGTGTTGGGACTTCTGCAGGGAACTTCGGCGAAGCTTGTGCGCCAGGAGCATGGTGAATGTCGTCCCGCTTAGGTGAAATACTGGTTCGAGACAGCCTGATCTCGTCGGATCAGCTAAAGCAGGCGCTCGACTATCAGAAGAAGGAAGGCGGGCGGCTGGGGACGTGCCTGGTCAAGCTGGGGCTGGTCAGCGACGAAGACATCACGGCGGTGCTGTCGCGGCAGTATGGCGTTCCTTCCATCAATTTGAAGTTCTACGAAGTAGATCCCACGGTCATTAAGCTGATTCCACAAGAGACGGCGGTGCGGTACCAGATTGTGCCGCTCTCGCGGGTAGGATCGACGCTGACGATCGCGATGACGGATCCGACAAACGTCTTTGCGATGGACGATATCAAGTTCATGACCGGCTTCAACGTGGAGCCGGTGGTGGCGTCAGAAACGGCGATCGTCGAGGCGATCGGGAAGTTCTACGGCGCGGTGGAAAGCGTGGAAGAGCTGGACAAGGTGATGAAGGACCTTGCCGGCGACGACGCGGCGCTGGAGCTGACGCAAGAAGAAGCCGACATGGATTTGGCGTCGCTGGAAAAAGCGGCGGAAGAAGCCCCGATCATCAAGCTGGTAAACCTGATTCTGACGGATGCGGTGAAGCGGGGAGCGAGCGACATTCACGTAGAGCCATACGAAAAAGAATATCGCGTGAGATTCCGCATTGACGGAGTCATGCAGGCGGTGATGTCGCCACCGATGAAATTGAAAGATGCGATCACCAGCCGCATCAAGATCATGTCCAAGCTGGACATCAGCGAGAAGCGGCTGCCGCAAGACGGCCGCATCATGATCAAGTACATCAAGGACGGGAAAAAGAAGGAGCTGGACTTCCGCGTTTCGACGGTGCCGACGCTCTTCGGCGAAAAAATCGTGCTGCGGTTGCTGGACAAGGAAAACCTGCGGCTGGACATGACGAAATTGGGATTCGAGCAACAATCGCTGGACAAATTCCTGAAAGCGATTTTGCGGCCGTACGGAATGGTGCTGGTGACCGGCCCGACAGGATCGGGCAAGACGAACACGCTGTATTCGTCCGTGGCGCGGCTCAATACACCGGACACGAACATTATGACCGCGGAAGATCCGGTGGAGTTCCAGTTGCCGGGAATCAACCAAGTGCAGATGAAGGAGCAGATCGGGCTGAACTTTGCGTCTGCGCTGCGCGCATTTTTGCGGCAGGACCCGAACATTATTCTGGTCGGCGAAATTCGAGACTTTGAAACGGCGGAAATTGCGGTGAAAGCGGCGCTAACCGGCCACTTGGTGCTATCGACACTGCACACGAACGATGCGCCGTCGACGATCAGCCGGTTGATGAACATGGGAATTGAGCCGTTCCTGGTGGCGACTTCGGTGAACTTGATCGCGGCGCAACGGTTGGTGCGCAGGGTCTGTGCACAGTGCAAGGAAGCGCTGCAGATCACTCCGCAGGCGTTGGTGGATGCGGGGTACACGCCGGAGGAAGCGAAGACCACGATGATTTACCACGGACGCGGCTGCGGCACCTGCAACAACACGGGCTACAAGGGGCGCGTCGCTTTGTACGAAGTGATGGAAGTGACCGACGAGCTAAAGGAACTGATTTTGGTGGGCGCTTCGGCGCTGGAACTGAAGAAGAAGGCCCTGGAGACGGGCATGATCACGCTGCGGAAAAGCGGGCTGATGAAGGTGGCGTTGGGAATGACCACGCTGGAAGAAGTGGTACGCGAAACGGTGCTGTAAGCCAAGGAGCAGAAGATGCCAAGTATTCCGCTGAGCGAGTTGTTGAAGAAAATGATCGAGATGGGCGGGAGCGACTTGCATTTGTCGACGAACAGCGCGCCGCGGGTGCGCGTGAACGGGCATTTGCGGCCGCTGGACATGCCGCCGCTGACCGCGGCGGACACAAAAGCGCTGGCGTATAGCGTCTTGACGGACGCGCAGAAGCACCGGCTGGAAGAGAACCTGGAGTTGGACTTTTCGTTCGGACTGAAGAGCCTGGCGCGTTTCCGCGGAAATATTTTCCATCAGCGCGGCGCGGTGGCCGCGGTTTTCCGGACGATTCCGTGGGAGATCAAGAGCTTCGAAGGGCTGGGATTGGCGCAGATCGTGCGGAGTTTGTGCGACAAGCCGCGCGGACTGGTGCTGGTGACGGGCCCGACGGGCTCGGGGAAGTCGACAACGCTGGCGGCGATGCTGGACAAGATCAACAACGAACGCGAAGAGCACATGATCACGATCGAGGACCCGATCGAGTTTCTGCACAACCACAAAAAGTGCCTGGTGAACCAGCGAGAAGTGCACTCGGACACGCACTCGTTTGCGAATTCGCTGCGGGCAGCGTTGCGCGAAGACCCAGACGTGGTGCTGATCGGCGAAATGCGAGATTTGGAGACGATCGAGTCAGCGTTGCGAATCGCGGAGACGGGCCATTTGACGTTTGCGACGCTGCACACGAATTCGGCGGTGTCCACGATCAATCGTATCATCGACGTTTTTCCGGCGCACCAGCAGCCGCAAGTGCGCGCGCAGCTCTCGATGGTGCTGGAAGGAATTCTTTGCCAGTCGCTTTTGCCGCGCGTGGACGGAAGAGGGCGGGCCATGGTGATGGAAATCCTGATTCCGAACCCGGCGATTCGCAATCTGATTCGCGAAGACAAAATTCATCAGATTTATTCGGCCATGCAAACAGGTACAGGAACGACAGGAATGCAGACGTTCAATCAATCTTTGGCGAACGCATATTACCAGAAGGCCATCAGTATGGAGACGGCGCTTTTGCGGTCATCGAATGCGGACGAGTTGCAGGACATAATCAATCGCGGAGTAACTTCCCCTACGATGACCGGGAAAACGCCGGGGCGGCGCTAAGACAGATCGAGGAAAAGGAAATAGGAGGCAACGGAGATGCCGGTCTACACATACACCGGAGTGAATCGAGCGGGAAGCAAAGTCACGGGAGAGCGCTCCGCGACGACGAAGAGCGAGTTGCAGAACGTGCTGCGGCGGGAGCAGATCAACGTCAGCAAAGTGTCGGAAAAGGGAAAGGAATTCTCGATTCCGTCCTTTGGCACCGGCGTGAAGAACAAGGAACTGGCGATCTTCACGCGACAGTTCTCGGTGATGATCGACGCCGGCTTGCCGCTGGTGCAGTGCCTGGAAATTCTTGCGCAGCAACAGGAGAACAAGACTTTCCAGAAGATACTGACCGGCGTGCGCGGGTCGGTGGAAGGCGGCGCCACGCTGTCGTCTTCGATGAAACAGTACGAAAAGGTGTTCGACCCGCTGTATTACAACATGGTGGAGGCGGGCGAGACAGGCGGTATTCTGGACACCATTCTGCAGCGCCTATCGACGTACATCGAGAAGAACGTGAAACTGAAGCGCGCGGTGAAGTCGGCATTGATTTACCCGGTGGCGGTGCTGGGAATCGCGGGCGGCGTGATCACGCTGCTGTTGTGGAAAGTGGTGCCGATCTTCGTGACACTGTTTGCGGGATTGGGAGCGAATTTGCCACTGCCGACGCGAATCGTGATCGGGCTGAGCAATTTCGTGGGCAGCATTTACGGGCTGTCGATTGTGGTGTTCTTCGCCGCCGGGATATTCGCAATGAAAGTGTGGTACGGCACTCCGCAGGGACGGTTGGCGATTGATGCGACGCTGCTGAAGCTTCCGATACTCGGGATGTTGTTGCGGAAGATAGCCGTCGCGCGGTTCACGCGGACGCTAGGAACATTGATTTCGAGCGGCGTGCCGATTCTGGAGGGGCTGGACATTACGGCGAAGACCTCCGGCAACGCGGTGGTGGAGCGCGCAATCCAAAAGACCCGCAAGGCGGTCGAAGCCGGGCGGTCGCTGGTGGATCCGCTGAAGGAAACGGAAGTGTTTCCGGGCATGGTGACGCAAATGATCGCGGTGGGCGAACAGACCGGCGCGATGGACGCGATGTTGCAGAAGATCGCGGACTTCTATGAAGACGAAGTGGACTCGGCGGTGAAGGACTTACTGACGTTGATGGAGCCGGTCATGATTATGTTTTTAGGGATCGTGGTCGGCGGCATCGTCATATCGATGTACTTGCCGTTGTTCTCGCTGATTGGAAAACTGGCGACGGGCGGCGGTTAGACGGAAGTCTCGGGGAGCGGGGGTAGCAGCTTCGGGATGGCGCGGCCTGCGGTTCGCGATTGAATCGAAGGCCGCGGAGTTTCCGGTTCCTCAGTAACGACGCAACTGAGATCCCGACTCCAGCGGCGGCGGGCGTCACGGATAATCGGGAATGGAGCTCACGCAAAACACAACGCAATGGCTGGAATGGCTGGGGCGAGTGCGGTTCCTGGTCATCTCCTTCCTGTTGGCGGTGGTGCTGGCGGTGCACCAGCTCACACCGCTACCGCTGACGGCGAAATACTTCGTTCCTGTAATTCTTCTTTGGTATCTGCTGGCCATCTGCTTCGTGATTTTGCTGCGCTGGATTCCGCAGGCTCGCTGGCATGCACCGCTGCAAATCGTTGCGGATCTTGTCCTGGTGACGGGCCTGGTGTACTCGACGGGAGGACACGAGAGCTATTTCATCTCGCTGTATGTGGTTGTAATTTTGATGGCTTGCGTGATGCTCGCCAGACGCAGCGTGTTCCTGGTAGCGGGCGGGGCATTCGCGCTGCTCGGAACACTGGTCGAGTTGGTTCAATATGATGTGATACCGAACACTTCGCTGACGACTCCCACACCGCGCGTTCTGGCGTTCAGCGTGTTGAGCAATCTGCTGGCATTTCTGGCGGTAGCCTACCTGGGAAGCCTGCTGGCGCACATGCTGCAGAGCAAAGGAGTCGAGCTCGAAGAAAAGCGCGAGGAGTTACGCGATCTGCAGGCGTTCAACGAGAACATCATCGACTCGATGCGCGGGGGATTGATTACGACGGACCTTGAAGGAAAGATTTTGCTGGTGAATCGTGCGGGCGGGGAAATTGCGGGGATTTCCGGCATGGCATTTCTGGGGAAACAAATTCGGGAAGTCTTGCCGGGGTTCTGGCTCACGGACGCGGACACGGAATCGGGGTTCATGGCGTCGCGGAAGGAAACGGAGTTTCACACGCCGTCGGGTGAAAAGCGCTTTTTGGGCGTGTCGGTTTCACCACTGCGGACGGAGCAGCATGGCGTGAGCGGATACGTCTTCAGCTTCCAGGATTTGACGGAGCTGAAGCGACTGGAGCGCGAGGTAGAAACCAAAAACAGAATGGCAGCGGTCGGCCGGCTGTCGGCGGCCATCGCGCATGAAATCAGGCAGCCGCTTACGGCGATGACCGGCGCGTTGAAAGAATTAGCGCGGCTGGCGCCGTTGGATGAAGACGATAAGAAGCTGGTGCAAATCGTGAGCCGGGAATCGGAACGGCTGAATCAGATCATCACAGACTTTTTGGATTACTCACGCGACAAGACATATTCGTTTTCGGAAAGCGATGTGAACGTGCTGATCGACGAAGCCTTGACGCTGATCGAGCGGGAGCAGGGTGCGGAAGGGAAGTATCGGATAGAGCGCCAATTTGGGGTGGAGCACGCCCTGGCGCGCGTGGACCGGGACCGCATCAAGCAGGTGATCTGGAATCTTTGCAATAACGCACTGCGGGCCATGCCCGCGGGCGGCACGCTAACGGTGAAGCTGGATGCGGACGGGGAATGGGTGCGCATTGGCATCCGCGACACGGGCGTAGGTCTGGATGCAAGACAGGCAGGGAAGCTCTTCGAGCCATTCCAGTCAGGGTTTCCAAAAGGGACCGGGCTGGGGCTGGCGATTGTGTACCAAGTAGTGCAGGCACACGCGGGACGGATCCGCGTGGAATCGGAGCACGGACAGGGATCGGAATTTGTGGTCGAGCTACCGCGTCAAGGCAGCGCAGAATTCAAGGCGAAGCATCTCAACACGAGTCATATCGAGAAAACGCAGCCAGCTCTCATGGAATGAAAAGAGGGGAAAATGGCACACATGCTGGTCGTAGATGACGAAAAGTCCATCTGCGAACTGATGGAAATCACGTTCCGGAAGGAAGGGCATCGGGTTGAGACTGCGAGCAACGGCGAGGCGGCGAAGCGCCGGCTGGAATCACAAATCTATGACATCGTGATCTCGGATATTCGCATGCCGGATATGAGCGGCGTGGACCTGCTGCGGTATTCGAAGGAAGTATCCGCGGCGACCGTATTTATCTTGGTTACCGGCGTGCCGACGCTGGGAACGGCGATCGAAGCGGTGAACTTTGGCGCAGATCGCTACGTGATCAAAGGAGACAAGCTGCTCGATGAATTGCTGCCGGCGGTGCAGCAAGTAGCCGAGAGCCTAAAGCTAAAGAAAGAAGCGGGGATTCTGCGACGCGAGCTGCGGCGGCTGACCGGCCTCGACAATATCGTGGGGTCGAGTTCGAAGATGCGCGCGATCTTCGAGTTGATCCAAACGATCGCGCCGCAAACGAGCCGCGTGCTGATTACCGGCGAGAGCGGAACGGGCAAGGAACTGGTGGCCCGGGCCATTCATGAGAATAGCTTGCGCGTGAAAGCGCCGTTCATCACGATCAATTGCGGCGCATTTCCTGAAACTCTGCTGGAGTCAGAGCTGTTTGGGTACATGAAAGGCGCGTTCACGGGCGCGAACGACAATCGCGCCGGACTGTTCCAGGCTGCCGACGGCGGAACGCTGTTCCTGGACGAAATCGGGAACATGAGCCCGACCATGCAGGTGAAACTGTACCGCGTTCTGCAGGAAGGGAAGGTGCGGCCGATCGGAAGCACGGAAGAAACGGACGTGGATGTCCGGGTGATCACCGCGACGAACAAAGACCTGGAAAAGGAGATTGCGGAAGGGCGTTTCCGGGAGGATTTGTACTACAGGTTGAGCGTGATTCCGGTGCACCTGCCGGCGCTGCGGGAGCGGCGCGAAGATATTCCGCTGTTGGCGCGGCACTTTCTGGAGCGTTTTCGCATTGCCACGGGAAAGAAGATTGAAGGCATCGAACCGAAGGCCATGGAGCGGCTGGAGGCGTATGACTGGCCCGGAAACGTGCGCGAACTGGAGAATACGATTGAGCGGGCGGTGGCGCTGGAAACAGAGAAGAGAATCTCGTTAGAAGGCTTGCCGGAAAGAATCATCATGTATTACCAGAACCATTTCGCGGAGCGGCAGATTCCAGATCAGGCTACGCGATTAATTCCGGATGGCGGGATGGACCTGGAAAAACACATCGCCGATATGGAGCGCGCGTATCTGCTTGGAGCGTTGGAGTGTTCCGGCGGCGTGCGGGTGAGAGCTGCGGAACTGCTACATATGACCTACCGATCGTTTCGGCACTATGCAAAGAAGTACGAGGTCTAGTGTCATTTTGGGTCGCCAAGTTTTGGCAGAATCGACGTCATTTCGCGTCGCTTTTCGAGACATTTGATCGGGGAAACGGCGATGCAGGCGGATGGCGCGCAAGGTATTCCGATATGTCTTGTATTATCAATGGCTTATGGATCAGAAACGGGCTGGCAAATGAGGGTCTGGATTGGCCGTTAAGCTGCAGCTTACGTCCATGCCGCGCCGAAAGATTTTCAAGGATGCGCTTTAGGAAGACTCCTAAGGAGAGAACATGAGAAAAAATCAGAAGGGCTTTTCGTTGATTGAGTTACTGATCGTGGTGGCAATCATCTTGATTATCGCTGCGATCGCAATTCCGAACTTGCTGCGCTCGAAGATGGCCGCGAACGAGGCCTCGGCAGTTGGTTCGATTCGTACCGTCGTTACCGCTTCGATCACCTACAACTCGACGTACGGGAACCAGTTTGAACCCACGCTGGCGACTTTGGGACCACCGGCCGGCGGCGGTGCCGTAAGCTGCGGTGCTGCAGGCTTGCTGGATCCGCTTTTGTCTGGTGTGAACCCGGCCTCCGCGACTCCGCAGAAGAGCGGATACAAGTTCACCTATACCCCTACTGGTGCGCCGACTGCCCCAGTGCCAGCAGGTTGCGCGGCTGGTTCGGCCGGGTTTGTGATCGCGGCCAAGGCCATCACGCAAGGCACAACGGGAAACCGGTCGTTCTGTTCGGATGAAACGGGCGTGCTGTATGACGACCCGACGGGCGCCACGCTTGCAGTGACTGAAGCAGTGTGCGAAGCGCTGACCCCGCTCCAGTAACCGTAGCAGGAACAGAAGCAGGATACGGAAGGGAGGGGTCACCCCCTCCCTTTTTGTTTTGGGAGCAACGGGAAAGATAAAGAACGCTGGCGCGTGACCGCGAAACGGGGCAATCTGAAACAAGCGATGAGCTTCAGCAGATCAGTGGACGGGTTATGGCGAGCGATAGTGACACTTCTCGTCAATTCTTGAGAATTCAGGCTCGGGGAATAGGGTTCAACAGCGTGGCAAGATTGGCAGCGAGGAAGTATAGCTCCTATTATCAGTCAGATACAGGAATCGCACCCCAGGGTATGTGCTTGGCATGTCGGGTGCTGTTAGGAGTATGCCGCCAAGGAATTCAGAAATTGCCCTTGGAAGGATTCAAGGACTCTTGGGAGAGGAAAAACATATGAGAAAGAATCAGAAGGGCTTTTCGTTGATTGAGTTACTGATCGTCGTGGCGATCATCCTGATTATCGCTGCGATCGCAATTCCGAACTTGCTGCGCTCGAAGATGGCCGCGAACGAGGCCTCGGCAGTCGGTTCGATTCGTACCATCGTTACCGCGTCGATCACCTACAACTCGACGTATGGGAACCAGTTTGAACCCACGCTGGCGACTTTGGGACCACCGGCTGGCGGCGGCGCCGTGAGCTGCGGTTCTGCAGGTTTGCTGGATCCGCTTTTGTCTGGTGTGAACCCGGCCTCCGCGACTCCGCAGAAGAGCGGATACCAGTTCACCTATACCCCTACCGGTGCGCCGACTGCCCCGGTGCCAGCAGGTTGCGCAGCTGGTTCGGCCGGGTTTGTGATCGCGGCCAAGGCCATCACGCAAGGCACAACGGGAAACCGGTCGTTCTGTTCGGATGAAACGGGCGTGCTGTATGACGACCCGACGGGCGCTGCGCTTCCCGTGACTGAAGCAGTGTGCGAAGCGCTGACCCCGCTCCAGTAACAGTAGCAGGAACAGAGGCAGATACGGAAGGGAGGGGTCAGCCCCTCCCTTTTCTTTCCAAAAGAAAAGGAAGGAAGGATTGGGCACGACAATGAGCAAAGCGGGAAGTAGACAATCCGGCAAACCGGCAAGACGCAACAGCGGTTTCTCCCTTATTGAGCTGCTCATCGTCGTGGCAATTATTCTGATCATCGCCGGAATTGCGATTCCAGATCTGCTGCGGTCAAAGATGACCGCGAACGAGGCATCCGCGGCGGAGAGCATTCACGCGATACTGATAGCATCAAGTTTGTACTATACGACTTATGACAATGGCTATCCTCCGAACCTGATTACTATGGCTCCCGCGGCTTTGGCCACCTGCAACCAGGCAGGATTGATTGATCCGCTTCTTGCCAACGCACCGAACCAGAAAAGCGGCTATACGATGAGTTACACAGGGCAGAACGGAACGGTTGTTGCGCCGAACGGGTGCGGGACCGCCGGATATTTGGGCTTTGTGGCAACCGCGGTTCCGATAACGGTCGGAGTGACGGGCGCGAGGAGCTTTTGCAGCTCGGAAGACGGCGTACTGCACGTCGACCCACAGGGTAACGCCATCGCCAGCTCCGCGGCATGCGATGCGCTGCCGGTTCTGGCTACCACACAGTAGTACTTTGGCTGATCAGAAGGGCAGCAACGCACCAACGGATTTCTTGTTACACTGCATAGGTGTTCACTTCGCTCGTCTTAGCCACTCTGTTTTTCTTCTCCGCACTCAGTTCTGCTGGTCTGCCATTCAAGCAAAACGCCCATAGCAAGAACGCCGCTGCGGCTTCGGCAGGCACGGTCAAAGGCGTGGCGCAGGCTTTTGAAGCGCACTATCGCCGGACGAGGACCATGGCAGATTTTTTCTTGGAGAAGTACACGTCGGGAGGCTCGGGCATGGTCGCCGAAAGCGGAACGGTGTATTTCGAGAAGCCGGGGCGAATGCGGTGGGACTACGATTCTCCGGAAACGAAGATGTTTCTGGTGGATGGAAAGAACGTCTGGTATTACGTGCCGGCGGATCACACCGCGAGCCGGACGTCGATCAAGGAGAGCTCGGACTGGCGGACGCCGTTGGCGCTGCTGGCAGGGAAAGTGAGGCTCGAGCGGTTGTGCGGGAGCCTGACGCTCGGAAGCACAGCGGCGCAAGGCAATGCCGAAGAAAAGGCCACCGCGGCCGGAGACGCGGTACTGGTCTGCGGGCCGCGCAAGTCAGATGAGGATATGTTTCAAGAAGTTCTGCTGGAAGTGAATTCACGGGATCAGCTGGTGCGGCTGGACATCAAGCAGCCTGGAGACATTGAAACTGAGTTTCGCTTTGGAGACTGGCACGAGAATGAGCCGATCGAACAGTCGAAATTCCATTTCGAGCCGCCGCGGGGAGTGGCCATTGTGGACGACGCGACGCTGGCGATTAAAGTGCAGTAACATGAAGTAAAAGCAGCCAACCCTCAGGGCATTCACGGATTCCTACATGAGGGGCCCAGTGCGGATTCTGCTCCTTCCGTAGACAGCCAAGATGCGCTGTTTCTAGCTACGCACAATGGAATGGGCAGGCGGTCTGAGCTAAATCCGATATGCTAAAATTCGTGGAAGACCTTAAGACGCGCTTGGAACGTAAGCTATAACCATGGCTGAATTTGTCTGCAAAGTGGGGGATGCGACAGGGAACGTCTTCCAGCAACTGGAGACAGCCCAGAGCGAAGCGGAAGCGCGCCAAAAGCTTGCTGACCGCGGGCTTTACGTCTACGGAGTGCGGCCGAACCTGAGCGTGGGCCGCTTGGTGAGAGGATCGCAGGGAAGCCGCAAATTGCCTGCCGGGGATTTCCTGATTTTTAACCAGCAGTTCAATACGCTGATCAAAGCAGGGCTGCCGATCTTAAAAGCACTGGATTTGCTGGCGGACCGCGCAGCGGTGCCAAAAATGCGGCCGATTGTGAACGACGTGCGAGTGCGGGTTCGCGAGGGGGCGCTGCTGTCGGATGCGACGGAAGCGTCAGGGATGTTTCCTCCGGTGTATGTGACGTCGCTGCGCGCGGGAGAAAAGAGCGGAGATTTGGCCGGGGTCCTTGACGACCACATTGCGTATCAACGCACGACGACAGGGCTGAGAAAAAAGCTAATCGGCGTGCTGATCTATCCGGCGATTTTGATTGTCGTAGCGTCCTGCATCGTTTCGTACCTGGTGACGTACGTGATACCGCAATTCGCGAGGTTATATGCGGATCTGGGAACGGCGCTGCCGGCCCCGACGCAGCTTCTGATTACGCTGGTCGTGGGATATCGAGTGTGGTTGCTGACCGCGGCGGGCATCGTAGTATTCGGCGCGATTTTCCTGTTCGTCTGGTCAAAAACGAGGAGCGGGGGCGTCGCGGTGGACCGCTTGACGCTGAAGATACCTGTTCTCGGCGACGTTTGGATCAAGTTTCAGATGGCGCAGTTTACCAGGACACTCGGCACTCTGCTGCGAGGCGGAACTCCGCTGGTGACGGCCCTGGCGACGGCCGCGAACGCGATGAGGAGCCGGCTGGTGGCGGGGTCAGTGGAGCGAGCATCGGAGCGGGTGCGCGAGGGGGCGTCGCTACACACGTCGCTGGCGGAGACGAAAATGATTCCCGATCTGGCGCTGGATATGATTGAAGTGGGAGAAGCGTCCGGCGCGCTGGCACCGATGCTCACAAGCGTGGCTGTATTTTACGAGGAGGAATCGAATCTGAAGACCAGCGCGCTGATCTCGGTGATCGAGCCAGCGGTATTGATTATCATGGCGTCGCTGATTTTTTTCATCCTGGTGGCGCTGTACCTGCCGCTGTTTTCCATCCAGGCAGGGGGGTAGGAAATTATGACGACGACGAACAAGGAATTGCATCTGGAACCGCTTCACGACGAAGGCGCGGAGCGCGAACGCACGCAAAAACTGGCGGAGCGATATCGCGTGCCGTTCATCGATCTGACCGAGCAGCGGATTGACCCGGAGCTCTTCCGGTCTATTCCGGCGGAGCTGATGTTCCGCTACAACTTCGTGCCATTGGAATCGCGCGATCATTCGCTGGTGGTAGTGGTCTCGGATCCGAGCCAGCTGCTATTGAACGATGAACTGGCTTTGCTGCTGGGGAAGAGGCTGACCATCCAAGTAGCGACGTCGACGCAGATCAGCGATTTGCTGAAGCGCACCGAGCAGTCGCAGCGCGTGCTGGATCAAGCAACGGAAGGCTTCACGCTGCAGGTGGTGAGCGACGAGGACAGCGACGAAAACATTTCGATGGACAAGCTCACGCAGGACAGCGGCGTGAGTCCGGTGGTGCGGCTGGTGGACACGGTGATTTTCACGGCGCTGGAGCGGAGGGCGAGCGACATCCACATCGAAACGCGCAACGCGGAGGTGGCGGTGAAGTACCGGATCGACGGCGTGCTGCAATACGCGATGCAGCCGCTCGCGAAGGAATGGCATTCGACGATATTGTCGCGCATCAAGGTGATGAGCGAGCTGGACATTGCCGAGCGCCGGGTGCCGCAAGACGGACGGTTCCGCGTGCGGTACAAGGGGCGGTTCATCGATTTCCGGGTGTCCGTGATGCCGTCGGTGCACGGCGAAGACGCAGTCTTGCGCGTGCTGGACAAGGAAACCCTAAGCGAGAAGTTCCGGAATTTGACGCTGGACGTGGTGGGGTTCGCGGAAGATGATTTGAAAAAATTCCGGCGATACATCCACGAGCCGTACGGGATGGTGCTGGTGACAGGGCCGACCGGCTCGGGGAAGACGACCACGCTCTATGCGGCCATCAACGAAATCAAGACGGATGAGGACAAGATCATCACGATCGAAGATCCGGTGGAATATCAAGTGAGCGGAATCACGCAGATTCCCGTGAACGAGAAAAAGGGGCTGACGTTTGCGCGCGGATTGCGCTCGATCTTGCGGCACGATCCGGACAAGATCATGGTCGGCGAAATTCGCGATCATGAGACGGCGCAGATTGCGATTCAGTCGGCGTTGACGGGGCATCTGGTGTTCACGACGGTGCATGCGAACAACGTGACGGACGTAATTGGCCGCTTTGTGAACATGGACGTGGAGCCGTATAACTTTGTATCGGCGCTGAATTGCATCCTGGCGCAGCGGCTGATTCGCGTGATTTGTCCGAGCTGCAAGAAAGAGGTGAAGTTACCGCCGGAAACGTTGCGCGAATCGGGGATCAATCCCGAAGAGTGGGCAAACACGCCACTGTATGAAGGGGTGGGATGCCTGGATTGTTCGGGAAGCGGTTTCCGCGGGCGGACGGCGATTTGCGAGTTGCTGGACTTGTCGGATCGGATTCGCGAAATGATTATCGACCGGCGGCCGACGTCGGAAATCAAGCGGGCCGCGAAGGACGAGGGAATGCAGTTCTTGAGGGAGTCGGCCATGGCGCGAGTGCGCGCCGGGATCACGACGCTGCGCGAAATCAACAAGGTGACGTTCATTGAGTAGTCTGACGACAACGGCGCGTCCGGAACGAAAGGCGGCGCGCGGACGAATGTCCGGATGGCTGGATGCCATGCCACACCCGAGCGTGGTGTTGGAAATGGCGCCGACTCACGTGGCGGCGGCGCGATGGGGCAGAGACCTTGCGCATCTGGTGGCGTTTGGAGCCGAGCAATTGCCTGCAGGAGCGGTGACGCCTTCGGCGACGCAAACGAACATAGCGGATCGCGGTGCGGTGCGGTCCGCGATTCACAGCGTCCTTTCGCGAGTGCCCAAGCAAGGGCCGGATGTTGCGCTACTCTTGCCGGATGCGAGTATTCGCGTTTTCATTTTGCCGTTCGACGCTTTCCCGCGGCGCGCCGATGAGGCATTGCCGTTGCTGCGATGGCGTCTGAAGAAGAGCCTGCCGTTTGACGCCGAAGAGGCGGTGCTGTCGTGGATGCGTCAGTCGAGCCGGGATGGAAAAGTGGAGGTTGTGGCGGCAGTGGCGCGGCAGAAAATTGTAAGGGAATACGAGTCAGTGCTGGAAGAAGAAGGGCTCTTGGCGGGAGTGGTTCAAAGCTCCACGCTGGCGACGCTGCCGGTGCTGAACCGGAGCGGCGCAACACTGCTGACGAGACTAAGCGCGCGGAATCTGACCACCGTGATTGTGCGCGGCGACACGATGTGCGTTTACCGTTCCACGGAATTGGGCGTGGACGCGCAAGGGCTGAAGCCACAGGCGATTTTCGACGAGGTTTTTCCGGCGGTGGCGTTTTATCAGGATACGTGGGGCGGCAAGGTGGAACAGTTGTGCGTGGCGGGATTCGGTCTGGGCGAAGAAGAATTGCTCGAGGTACTGTCGCGGGAACTCGGCTGTCCCGCGGAGCCGCTGGCGACAGGCCGGGAATTCACGGCGGAGGCGAGGTCGCTCGTGGCGCAAGGACTGGAGCCGCTGGTCGGATGGCAAATGAATCGCGGGGCGTAACGGCTAAGAGTGCCGGATCATCATGAAAACGCATTTCAACCTGGCAACCGCACCGCTCGAAAATAACCGGCGATTCGTCGCCGGCTCGAGCGCCCTGGGAATTATTGCGATCGTGGCGATGGCGTTTCTTTCCGTCCATGCGATTCATGCGAGGCAGGCAAACCGCGAAATGCGCGTGAGCATCGACCTATTGCGGGAGCAAATTCGCGTATCGCTGCGCCAGCAGGAGAGTCTGCGCAATGCGTTCAAGTCTCCGCAGGCGGTCGAAGCCCTCAAACGATCGCAGTTCCTGAATGGGTTAATCGAAGCGCGAACGTTTCCGTGGACGAAGATGTTCGCCGACCTGGAGCAAATCCTGCCGGCCGGAGTGCGGGTGACCAGGATTTCGCCGCAAATGGACAGCGAAGGGCGGGTAAAAGTTGAGTTCTCGGTCGGGGCGGTGAACGATGAGCAGGAACAAAAGTTCTTGAAATCGCTCGATTCATCGCCGGTGTTTTCGGACGTACACATCACGCAAGAGAGTCATCCGGAAAAAGCGTCGGAGGGAGGAGCGGATAAAGTGCTGGTGAATCTTGAGGCGCATTATTCCATCTCGTGAGCGGACGAACTAATTCGCGGAAGTGGAAGCTGGCGGTGAAGATTGCGCTGGCGTGCGTGCTGGCGATCGATGGAACGCTGATCGTGGTGAACTGGCGAGCGGCCAGCGAGGCGCCGCAGTCACAGGCACAAGAAAGAGTGCGGCTGGCACAAAGGGTAAAACTGCTGGCGGCGGATGTTGAGAAGGGCCGGGAGATCGAAAAGCGCCTGCCAAACATTTCGCAGGAATCCGACCAGTTTTATGCGAAGGACCTGCTGCCCGCGTCCTCGGGGGACACCTCGGTGATTTCGGATATCGGGGAGATCGCGCGGAAGGCGGGCGTTCAAACGGGCGAATTGGGGCTTCGCTACAAGGACGTGAAAGAGCGCGGATTAGAGGAAGTGGAAATATCAGGGTCGGTGCAGGGAAACTATCAGAGTTTGATCCAGCTGATTGACGGAATCGAGCGCTCGCCGCATTTTTACCTGTTGGAAGGGCTGACGCTGAATTCCGAGAATTCGGGGGTAGTCAAGCTGCAGGTCGCCTTGCGGACGTATTTTCGAACGTGACGATCACGAAGAAAACGCGATACGAGATTTATGCGCTTGGGGTGCTGCTGGCCCTGCTGGCGTTGTCGTTCTACGCGACACGTTCGCATGATGACGTGTTCACGGGCGTTCACGCCGATGACGGGAAATTCGAGCCGTTGAATGTACCGGATCCTTCGCTGAGGCTGGATCTGCTGGAGCGGATTCAGAAGGAGCAATACAACGGGCGGCACCGTAATATTTTCAGCGCGGAGCCGCTGCCGCCGCCCCCAGACGTTTTGGCGGCTCAGAAAGCGGCGCAAAACGGCCCAGTGACTCCTGCACCACCGGCGCCGGTGACTGTGCCGGCGACTTTCTACGGCATCATAACGGATCCCGCAACGGGAAATAGACGCGCGTGCTTTTCGGCAAACACGGATAATATTTACATTTTGGCGGAGGGCGGCACGCTGCTGAACCAATTCCGCGTGGTGAAAATAGGAAACAATACCGTGGAAATGCAGGAGATTTCATCGGGGCGAAGCACGACGTTGACTCTCCCCGAAGGCGGAGCGCAGCCCAATGTACCGCCGCAGGAGGCGAGGCAATGAAGAGCGTCTCCGCCGAGAAGCGCGCCGGGAACGAGGGCTTCGCCATGCTGTTTGTGCTGTTTCTGATGGCGCTGGTGGTCATCGGCAGCTCGGTGGCTGTGCTGGACCGGTTGACGGAAGGGCGGCGCGAAAAAGAAGCGGAGATGATCTGGCGCGGAAAGCAATATCAGCGCGCGATCGGGATGTATTATCGCAAGCTCGGGCGATTTCCCACCAGCGTGGATGATTTGGTGAAAGTGCAGAATGGCGAGCTGCGCTTCCTACGAGAAGCTTATAAGAATCCGATGAACAAGGAAGACGGCACGTGGCGATTCATCTACGTCACGCCGGCGGGGCAATTGATCGGCAGCGTGCAGTATGTGTCGCTGCAGCAAATGGCGTTCTTGGATCAGCAACGGCAAATGGGACTGGGGACAGGCGCGGCGACGGGGACACCTGTGGGAACGGATGCTTCAACGGGCACATCAGATACGTCCGGGAATGCTGCCGGCGCACAATCGGGGACGAATCCAGCGAACGCAAACCTTCCGAACGGAAGCCCCGCGAATCCGCAGACTGCACCGCAGCCGCAAGGGCAGAATCCACAGCAGCCGGGGGGCTCATCATTTTTTTCGCAGCCGCTCCAAGCGCAACCCGGCACGAGTGCAAGCGGCGGAATCGGAGTGCAAGAATCGTCCGGATCAAGCGATTCCACGGATTCGAATGGAGAAGTGATCGGTGGATTCATCATTGGAGTGGCCGGGAAGCAAGACAAGCCTTCCATCAAGGTTTACAAAGGCGGGGCAACGTACAAGCGATGGGAATTTATTTTTAACCCGCTGGAGCAGGTGCAAACGATAGGCACAACTTTGATCGGGCCGCAGACAAATCCCGCAGGGACTTTGCCGAACGGCCAGCCGCAAATCCCGAACCAGCCCCCTCAGCAACAACCGCAGGTACCGCAACAGCCGCAGATTCCACAGCAGCCGCAGTAAGTCGAAATCAAATTTCCAAGAATTATTGCTGGAGAGACGCCGTAGAGGACGATGGGGGCGCGGTCAGCTTTTTCTTGACGCGGCGAATGTACCTGTGTGTGGCAGGAAACGGTGGCACGCCGCGGTATTGCGCGACGACTCCGGGGCCGGCGTTGTACGCGGCCAGCGCCAGAGTCAGGTTTCCGTGGTACTGATCGAGCAGTTGCTTCAGGTAACGGGTGCCCGCGTCGATGTTCTGGGCGGGATCGAAGGGATTGCTTACCGCGAGATCTGCAGCCGTGCGCGGCATGAGCTGCATCAGGCCCATGGCATGCTTGGGGGACACGGCGCGAGAGTTGAAATTGGACTCGGCAGAAATGACGCTGGAGACGAGTTTTTCATCCAGGCCATTTTGAGCGGCGGCGGCGTGAATCTGCTCGGCAAAAGGCAGGTTCGCCGCGTCACCGGCCGGCACCGGTGTAAACGTATCTTCCGGCTCGAAACGGACGACATCAGCAGAAGAGACAACGACGCTGCCGCCAGCGACGTAGAGCAAAATGTTCGCGCCCTGGAGCAGGTAGCCGCTGACGTGCAAGCGCTGGCCGGAGCGAAGAACAGCGTAATCAGCGCGCGCGCCTGGCGCACAGAGTGCAGCGAGTGCGGAAACCATGACGGCCAAGCCGGCTTGGCGAAAAGGCTTCATTTAGGGCTGGTTTCTTGGATGTCGAGGACGTACTTGCGGATGGCCGCGGCCACTCCGCCCTCGTCATTTGACAGCGTAACCGGCCAGCCGAGGGATTGCAATTCGGCAACGCTATTGCCCATCACGATGGGTAACCCTGCGAATTCGAGCATGTCACGGTCGTTCCAATTGTCGCCCAGAGCCATGACTTCGTTGCGCGCAATGCCGCGGCGGCGAGCCCATTCGGCCAAAGCAGCGCCCTTGGAAGAGCCGCCGGCGATTACGTCGAGAATGCTGAGGTCGCGATGCTCGTATTCGGTGTGCGCAAGGCCGAATTGCGGGGAGCAATCCATATTGCGCACGACTGCCAGCGCGGCGCGCATGCGAGCCACGGAACCGACGAACATCACCTGGATGGGATCTTCGGTGAGACTATTTTCGAGCGGCACGCATTCGGAGATGAATTCGCGGTTGCGCTGGTAATAGCCGCTGCTGACGGCGTCGTTCCAGTCGATATGCTCGAAGACAACTTGGTCTTTTTGAGCGCGGTCGAAGACCACGGCTGCGCCAGAGCGGAATTCGAGAGTCGCGCGGAGCACTTCGCGGGCGATGCCGCGCGGCAAGAGATTGCAAAGATGGGTCTCGCCGGTGGTGGACTTGATGAGCGCACCGTTATTGATAATGAGAGCCAATTCGCAGGGGATGCGCTCTGCGATGGGGCGCGCGAAATCGAAACGCCGGCCGGTGACAAGAACGATTTCGATGCCGCGCGAGTGCGCTTCGAGGATGGCGTCGCGATTGGCGTCGGGCAGCTCGTGGCGGTTATCGAGTAGCGTGCCGTCGATATCCATGGCGATCAGGCGAATGGCCATCGCAGCATTGTAACGTGAGCGGAGCGCGGACGCCGCATTCGGCGGAGGCAGATGTGCTAGACTTTTTCGCTTATGAAAAATACATTGCAAACATCCATCACGCATCTGGAATGCTCCAAGTGCAAGAAAACCTACCCACACAACCAACTGCGGAATTTGTGCGATTGCGGCGGCCCGTTGCTGGCTCGTTACGACTTGAAAGCGGCGGCGAAGACACTAACGCGCGAAGCATTGCGTTCGCGCGTGGCGACGATGTGGCGCTATGAGGAAGTGCTGCCATCGCGCGAATGCGTGACGCTCGGCGAGGGCATGACGCCGGTGCTGCACGCAAAACGCATCGGAGAAGCTGTGGGCTTGCGCAATTTGTATATCAAAGATGAGGGGCTGAATCCGACAGGATCGTTCAAAGCACGCGGGCTTTCGGCAGCGGTGAGCCGCGCGAAGGAGTTGGGAGTGAAAGTGCTCGCGACTCCGACGGCGGGAAACGCGGGAGGCGCGCTCGCGGCTTATGCGGCGCAGGCGGGAATTCCCGCGGTAATCGTGATGCCGATGGACACGCCGCTGGCGAACGAAATGGAGTGCCGGGCATTTGGCGCGGACGTGCGCAAGCTCAACGGACTGATTTCCGATTGCGGAAAATACGTCGCCGACAATAAAGACAAATATGGATGGTACGAAGTGACCACGCTGAAGGAGCCATATCGCATCGAAGGCAAGAAGACGATGGGATACGAGCTGTGGGAACAGTTCGAGGGGAAATTGCCGGACGTGATTATTTATCCGACCGGCGGCGGCGTAGGAATGATTGGGATGTGGAAGGCGTTTGAGGAAATGGAAGCGATGGGATGGATTGGACGCGAGCGTCCGCGAATGGTGACGGTGCAGGCGGCGGGTTGCGCGCCGATCGTGGACGCGTTTGAGAAGGGCGAGCAAAGCGCACCCATGTGGCCGAATGCCGCGACGATTGCGTCGGGATTGCGCGTGCCGAAGGCGCTGGGCGACTTCCTGATTTTGCAGGCGATTCGCGAAAGCAAGGGCACGGCGGTTGCGGCGAGCGACGAAGAAATTCTGGCGACCAGCAAAGAGCTGGCGGCAAAAGAGGGCATCTACGCGGCGCCCGAAGGTGGAGCGACCGTTGTGGCGGCGCGGAAACTGGCAGCGAAAAAATGGATCAAGCCAGATGAGACGGTCGTGCTGTTCAATACGGGCTGCGGCTACAAATACAACGAGGCGTGGCAAAAGGCGCTGAAAAACGGAAGTTAAGGAGGCTCGATGGATTCGGCGAGCAAGCAAGGAAAAGCAGGAACAGAGCGGCTGTATTACGACGACGCGTTTTTGCGCGAATTTGACGCTCGCGTGATTGCCTGCGAACCGGCGGCGGCCCGCTGGCATGTGCGGCTGGACCGCACGGCGTTTTATCCGACGTCGGGCGGGCAGCCGTTCGACACCGGGCGGTTGAATGACGTGCCTGTGGTGGACGTGTCGGACGACGAGCACTGCGACGAGATTGTGCACGTGACGGAGCAACCGATTGCGGCAGGCACCGTGCATGGCATCATCGACTGGCCGAGGCGCTTCGACCACATGCAGCAGCATACGGCGCAGCACATGCTTTCCGCCGCGTTTATCGAGTTGCTTGCATTTCAGACGGTGTCGTTCCACTTGGGGCGTGACATTTCGACAATTGATTTGGCGGCACCGTCGGTGGCGGCGCGTCATTTGGAAGAGGCCGAGCGACGAGTCAACGAGATCATTTTCGAGGATCGCGAAATCACGGTGCGATATGGAACGGCGGAGGAGCTGGCGGAGGAAGGGATTCGCAAGAAGGTGGAGCGTGAAGGAACGCTGCGCGTCATCGATATCGAGGGGTTTGACCGCCAGCCGTGCGGCGGGACGCATCTTGCACGCACGGGACAGGCGGGAATGCTGCTGATACGCAAGTGCGAACGGCAAAAGCAGAATTGGCGCGTGGAATTTGTCGCCGGTTTTCGTGCACTGGCGGCGGCGCGCGGGGATTTGGCCACGTTGCGCAATGCTGCCGAGCAAATTGGATGTGGGATGGCGGAGCTGCCGTACATGGTGGGGAAAGCGCAAGAAGAACGGCGCTTGAGCCAGCGCGAAGCGAAAAAGCTCACGGAACGGCTCGCGGAGCTGGAAGCGACGGAACTGCTCGCGCGGAATGCGGAAAGCACTGCGAATGGCTCAGCAAAGATTGTGAGCGCGATTTTCGATGACGCGGAACAGAGTTATCTGGCCATGCTCGCAGCGAAACTCACGGCAAATCCTGGCGTGCGAGCTGTGTTGGCTGGTCGCAGCGCTCAGTGCATTGTGCTCGCGCAATCGGCGGAACTTCCTGGCGATATGGGCGCGCTGTTGCGTGAACTGCTGACGAAATTCGGCGGCAAAGGCGGCGGAAGCAGAGTTTTCGTGCAGGGAAGAGTCGGCGATGCTGCCGCGATCGAAGCAATCGTCCATGAAGCACGCCGTCTTCTTGATTAGCACGCCGATAGGTTTATGGGTGTACTGTGAGTGACGAAGTCCGGAACTTGGATCTTTCAGCCAAAACCTTTGAAGAGTTCATCAAATTTTTCTTCGTGCGTGAAGTTGTCACTTTAGACCCGCCGCTCGACCACCTTCCAGATGACGTGGTTCACAAAGGCCGGGACTTTGACGAAGCTGTGCCTTCTTCACCCGAAGTCTTACTCAGCTATTTGACACGCCTCTTCTCTGAGTTTGGCCGAATCGCGCCGAATTACTCGCCTAAACAAGTAAATCAGGCTATCTGGACGATATTGGGACCGGGTTTGGGCGTGCCCGAGATCCTGTTCGATGCGGCGTTGCCTCTTTCGAAGCGATTGGAGTGCATTCGTGCCATGTACCACGTTTATTCGGATTTCGTTGCTCTCTCCAAAGTAGAGGTAGTGGCAAACTCCTTCTACATGTGGTGGGACTTGCTTGCCCATAATTTCTGGTTTCAGCGCCGATTTTACGATCCTCGGAAATGCGCATTCGACATTGAATGGGGCGACGTGTCGAAGCTTGATAGCGAGTCACGGATAACATTGGATGTTATGTTTGAGACTCTGAACCGCATACTTGAGCTTCCGGACGTGCGGACGCAGATGTTCGCATTGCATGGGCTCGGACACCTTTGCCATCCTGACGTGAAGAAAATCGTGCAACGCTTCATCGACGAGCACAAATCTGGGTTCACCGACGAAGAACGAAAGTGGATCGAAGAATGCCGCGACGAAACTGTGATGTAAGGCGAGGGCAGATGGAAACGCCTGTGCGAGCTTCTGATTGGCCGGCCTTAGCGCCTCTGCTAAAATAGTTTGCCTCGGTGGGCGGCTAGCTCAGCTGGGAGAGCATCGCGTTCGCAACGCGGGGGTCGGGGGTTCGAATCCCCTGCCGTCCACCAATCTCGCATTTGACGAACCTCTAGGAGCAGCGGTTCAACCTGTATAATGCCGCGGTGGAAATGTGGCTGCGAGCGGCGAAGTGGCTTCTGGGGCCGGAGTCCGGCGAGGCCGGGCATCTGGGGCCGCGGTGGATTTTCCTTCGCGCGCTGGGCGTGATTTTCTTCTCCGCGTTTTACTCCCTCGCATACCAAGCCAGAGGTCTTATCGGGCCGGATGGAATTCTTCCGGCAAATGTCTACCTGGATACGGTCGGCAAGTATATGCATGGGCTATCCAGGTTTTGGTTCGCGCCTTCGGTATTCTGGATCAGCTCGACGGATCGCGCGCTGATGATCGTTTGCTGGATTGGAATGGTCGCGGCGGCGCTGCTGGTTTTGAATTTGTGCCCGCGGGCGATGACGGCAATCTGTTTTGTCTGCTATTTGTCGTTCGTCAGCACATTGCAGGATTTTTCGAGCTACCAGTCGGACGGCATGCTGCTTGAAGCCGGTTTCCTGTGCCTGTTCTATGCGCCGTGGGGCTGGCGGCCGGGTTGGGGCGCGTTCAATGCTCCGCAGCGGGCGTGCACGTTCCTGCTGCTGTGGGAGTGGTTCCGGATCTATTTCGAATCGGGCATGGCGAAAATGCTGGGCGGCGATCCCGAGTGGCGACATTTGACCGCAATGTATGAGTATTACCAAAACGGGCCGCTGCCCACGTGGGTCGGATATTACGTGCAGCACGCGCCGTACTGGTTTCACTGGCTGACGGCGCTGGCGACGCTGGTGATGGAACTGGGAATTGTGCTGATGCTGTTCCTGCCGCGGCGATTGCGGCTGATCTGTTTTTTCATCGTGACGCCGTGGGAGATCGGCGTCATTCTGACGGCGAATTACGCATTCTTGAACTATCTGGTTCTCGCGCTCGGTTTCTTGTTGCTGGACGACCAGTTCCTGGTGAAGATTGCGCCGCGAAAATGGTTTCCGAAGTATCACATCATGGTGGCGATGCGCGCGGAGGACGCCCGCGAAGCTGAGTCGGCGCAACGGTTGCGGTCGGCGTCGCTTTCGCGGTCGAGCGCCTTGCCCACTCTGCGCGGCGCCGCTTCGTCTGGGGTGCTGCCTGTCGAGCCGAAAAAGATTGGCAGCACGCTTTCGCGCTTCCTGTCTGCCGTGCGTATGACCATTGCGGGAATCTGTCTTGGATGGGTCTTCTATGCGACGTCGGCGCTGCTTGTTGGGATGTTGAATTTTGAGCTGCCGCAATGGCCGGTGGAGAAGATTGAGCCATTCCGCATCGCCGATCGCTACGGATTGTTCGGAGTGATGACGCGCGGCCGCTACGAAATCGAGTTTCAGGGCTCGAACGACGGAGGCAAGACGTGGACAGCCTATCCCTTTCGCTATAAGCCGCAAGCGGTCAATGAAGCGCCGAAAATTTATGCGCCGTATCAGCCGCGGTTCGATTGGAATTTGTGGTTCGCGTCGCTGGGGGACTGGCGGCAGTATCAATTCGTGCTGGGGACGGAAGAGGCGTTACTTGATGGAAGCCATGACGTGCTCTCGCTTTTCGGACGCAGTCCTTTTGCGAATGGGCCGCCGCAGGAAATTCGCTGCGTGCTCTGGCAGTATTGGTTTACCAGTTTAGCCGCGAAGCGCGAAACCGGAGATTGGTGGACGCGCAAGTATCTTGGGCTGTATGCGCCGACGCTTGTGCGGGAAGGGAATGGGCGTTTCGGAGTTGTGCAAGTGCCTGAGCAGACTGAGCGCTCAGATGAGCCTTAACACTTGTCGCAGGATGCGTGAACCGTCGACAGCGCTTTCGACATCAAAGAAGGGATTCCAGGGAATCTAGACGAGGAAAACAGCCATGGACTACTTACTGAAGACCGAGCCTTCCGAGTATTCGTTCACTGATCTGCAGCGCGATAAGAGCACAATCTGGGATGGTGTCTCAAATCCCGTCGCGCTCAGAAATCTTCGCGAAATGAAGCCGGGCGATCGCTTGGTGATTTATGAGACGGCCGACCGCAAGAGCGCCGTGGGAACCGCTACGGTGGTTTCCGTCGATGTGGCCAATCCGAAAAATCCTCAAGTGAAAATCAAAGCTGGCGAATCCCTGAATCCAATCACGTTGGCGGAAATCAAATCCAACAAGCTCTTCGCGGATTCGCCATTGGTCCGCCAGGGCCGGCTGAGCGTTGTGCCGCTGACGGCGGCGCAGCACAAGTTCCTGACCAGCCACTGATTGCTCAACGCATTGAGAGGAATGCCATCGATGAACGCAATCCCAGCGGTCTCTTCTATACTTCAGGCAGTCGGGAACACGCCCGTGGTTAAGTTGAATCGAATCCCTTCGCGCGCGGGCGCGGACGTGTACGTGAAGCTCGAATACTACAATCCCACAGGCTCTTACAAGGATCGCATGGCGACAGCCATGATCGAGGGCGCGGAGCGACGGGGCGCGTTGAAGCCCGGGATGCGAGTGACGGAATACACGGGCGGCAGCACGGGCTCATCGCTCGCGATGGTCTGCGCGATAAAGGGCTACCCGTTCATCCCCGTGTCGTCGGACGGCTTTGCCCGGGAGAAGTTGCAAACCATGCGCGCTTTTGGCGCCGACCTGCAAATCGTTCACAGCCCGGATGGAACGCTCACGCCCGAGCTGTTTCGCGTGATGATCGCGAAGGCAGAGCAACTGTCGCACGAACCAGGCGTCTTTTGGACCGACCAATTCAACAACTCCGACGCGCTGGAGGGCTACAAGGGCATCGGCAGGGAATTGCTGGAGCAAGTGGGAGAAATCGCAGCATTCTGTGGGGCAGTAGGCACTGCCGGAATGCTGACGGGTGTTTCGCGCGCGCTGAGGGTCGGGGGAAGCCGTGCGCGCATCGTCGCGCTTGAGCCCGCGTCATGTCCGGTGCTGACTACCGGCAAGAATGGCGCGCATCGCGTGGATGGCATCGCACCCGGCTTCGTGCCTCCTCATCTAAAGCGTGAAGATTACGACGAGGCGCGCGCGGTCGAAGAATCCGAAGCGCGCGAAATGGCCCGGCGCCTGGCAAAAGAGGAAGGCATTTTCGCGGGCACTTCGTCAGGCCTGAACGTTGCCGCCGCCGTAAAGCTAGCTCAGGAATTCAAGCCTGGCCAGGCCGTCGTCACAGTTGCCGTCGACACGGGCCTTAAATACCTCGCAGGCGATCTTTTCACGACCTAAACATCCAAACAGCGGCAGAGGGAGAATTGCACTGAGAAATGGCAAACACTGCCTTCTCTTTGTAAACCGGAGGGCGTATTATGCACGCGCGAATTCTTAATCAGGAGTGACGAATGCAACCTGGCGGATATTTCGGAAAATTGCAAGCGCAGCTGATTTGGACGGCAGCATTGTTGCTCGCGATGGCGAGCGCGGTTTATGCCGCACCGGGCGGCTTCACGCTCGAGCAAGTCTTGAGTTTCGCCTTCCCCGATGGGCTGGTCGCAGCTCACGGGGCGGACCGCGTCGCGTGGACATTCAATATCAAAGGCGTGCGAAATGTATGGATTGCCAACGGACCGGACTTTTCAGCACGCCAAGTGACGCATTATTCAGACGACGACGGGCAAGCCATCGCGAGCCTTCGCCTCACGCCGGACGGCAAGACCGTGGTCTATGCGCGTGGAAGCGAGACGAATTCCGCGGGCGAAGTGGCCGACCCGACGAGCGACGTGCAGAAACCGGAGCAGCAGGTATGGGCGGTCGACGTCGCGAGCGGACAGCCGCGCCTGTTGGGCACACTGGAATGCGGAGAAGAAGGCTGCGAAGACATCGATATTTCGCCCGACGGGCAGTTCGCGGTGTGGGCGGCGCGCAACGCGTTGTGGATTGCGCCGATTTCGGGGGCGGCGATGGCGCACCAGCTCTGTTACGTGCGCGGAGACAATTCCGGTCCGCAATGGTCTCCTGATGGAAAAGAGATCGCGTTTACGAGCAGCCGCGGAGACCACAGCTTCATCGCTATCTATGATTTTGGGAGGAGCGCGATCCACTATTTGCACCCGAGCGTCGACCGCGACGACATGCCGCAATGGTCTCCCGACGGGAAGAGCATTGCGTACGTGAAGACGAACGGCCCGGAACGCGGATTGCCACTCATTCCGTTGCGGCCGCAGCCGTGGTCGATTTGGCTGGGCGATGCGGCCACAGGAGAAGCGCATCAAGTTTGGCGCAGCGGCGACACGATGGACGATTCGGTACCGCGGCTGACGGAAGGAGACTCGTTTCACTATGCAGCGGGCAATCGAATCACGTTCTCGTCCGAGAAAGACAGCCGGAACCACCTCTATTCAATTTTGGCAGACGGCGGCGACGCGACGGCGCTAACGCCGGGCGATTTCGATGTGAAGGGCGTAACGCTGAGTTCCGATGGCAAGACGCTCTATTATGAGTCGAACCAGAACGATGTGGACCGGATGCACCTTTGGCGCGTGGGAGTTGAGGGCGGCGCGACCCAGGCGGTAACGAAGGGTGACACCATCGAATGGTCGCTGGTGGAAACAGGCGAAGGACATTTGCTGTGCCTGGGGTCGAGCGCGACGTCGCCTGCGATGCCTTATCGAATCACCGAGGGCAGGCGAGAAATGATTGCGCGCGAGGAATTGCCGGCCGATTTTCCTTCCAGCCAATTGGTGACGCCAAAGCAAGTGATTTTCAAGAGCGAGGATGGGCTGGAGATTCACGGGCAGCTTTTCGCTCCCCGCGCGAGAAATGGGCGCGGCCCGGCGTTGGTTTATATGCACGGCGGGCCCATACGGCAGATGCTGCTCGGCTTTAGCTACATGGACTACTACCATTACGGGTATGCCGAGAACCAATATTTGGTGAGCTTGGGATTCACGGTGCTCTCAGTGAACTATCGGACAGGCATCATGTATGGCCGTGCGTTTCGCGAGCCGGCGGATGGCGGCTGGCGCGGCGCTTCGGAGTATAAGGACATCGTGGCGGCCGGAAAATATCTGCAGGGACTGCCGACCGTCGATCCGAACAAGATCGGACTTTGGGGCGGTTCGTATGGAGGGTTCCTGACGGCAATGGGGCTGGCGCGAAACTCGGATATTTTTAAGGCAGGCGTCGACATGCACGGAGTGCATGATTGGTCCGCGTTTCTTCCGAGCTGGGAGCGGCAGACCCAGGGCGCGCCAGATCTGGGCGACGCCGTCAAACTGGCGTTTCAATCCTCGCCTGACTCGTCTGTGGCGACGTGGAAATCGCCGGTGCTGTTGATCCAGGGAGACGACGACCGCAACGTGCCGTTTGATCAGATGGTAGACCTGGCGCAGCGGCTGCGGGCGAATCACGTACCGTTTGAGCAGATTGTGTATCCGGACGAAATCCACGGCTTCCTGATGTGGAAGACGTGGATCAAAGCGTATACGGCAACGGCGGACTTCTTCGAACGTGTGTTGGTGAAAGGCGAAACCATTCCACCGAGCCAGTAGGCGGAACGAAGTTTCGCGAATTTAACTTACTGTTGAGGTGCCTGCTCGGCGGCTTGGCGCTCCGCGACGATTTTCTTTGCGTTGTCGTAGAGGGCTCTCGCCTGAGGGATGAGATCCTCTGCCTTTATTACCTGCGGATCGTTGTCAACGGCAACTTTGTACCCGGCGGGAAGACCCAGAGCATAAGTAAGCGCCTCGCGCTGGATGTGCACCTTAATCCAATCCGAATTGTCGCGGATTTCCTCCGGGGTGTACTTGATATCCTCGCGGCCGAGGAAGGCGAGGAATTGCGACATCACGGCATCATCGACGGTGAAGTCCTTCGTGATCGTGGGATGCGTGCCCATGAAGTAGCGCGTGAAATCACCAACGCCAAGATCGACTGCATAAAGGACGTTGCGTTCGAGAAGGAGCGTCTGGAACGGATTGTATTTCAACGCGGGATCTTCCACGTCAGGAGTGATGCCGCCGCCCCCATAGACTTTTCGACCGCCATCGGTCAGCTTGACCTCGGGTTCCTTGTTCGGCTGGCGATTGTACTCGTAATCGTAGATGGACACGTTCTTGTAATCGCGCTGAATAAGGCGACCACTCGGCGTGTAGTAGCGAGCCGTGGTGAGAAGCAGTTCCGTGCCGTCATCCGTGGGACACTGAGTCTGCACCAATCCTTTTCCGAAGCTGCGTTCTCCGGCGATGAGCGCGCGGTCATGATCTTGAAGAGCGCCGGCCACGATTTCAGACGCGGACGCGCTGCCGCCATTGATCAGGACGATGATGGGTACATCATTTCCGCCATTCCCTTTGAGAGCGTAATAGCGGCGTTCGGGTGACTCACGGCCTTTGTGGGAAACCACCAGTTGGTCCTTCGCGAGGAACATGTCCGACATGCCGATGGCCTGCATCAGCAAGCCGCCAGGATTCCCGCGAAGGTCAAGGATCAGGCCGTCGAGATGCGCGTAGTCCATCTTCTTCAGCGCAGCGGCAAGGTCGCTATCTGTGTTCTCCGAAGTGAATCCGGTCACGTGCACGTATCCGATTCCCGGCTTGAGGACGCCGGAGAACTGAACCGCGGATTGCGGAATCTCGTCGCGCATCACGTTCACGGTGACGGGCTTGGGAGTACCCTCGCGGCTTAGCGTTATCGAAACAACAGTACCTCGGGGGCCTTTCAACATGTCGGCGATCTGCAAGGAGGAAAGCGTAGAAGTATCCTTGGTGTCAACTTTAACGATAACGTCGCCCGGCTTGATGCCTGCCCTGTCTGCGGGAGAGCCTGGAAAGGGGGAAACAACTTCAACCTTATCTTCGATGGGAACAATGCTCATCCCGACGCCGTAATAATTGCCGCGCTGCTCCTCCATCTGAAGGGCCCACTCTTTCGGGTCGAAGAAATTCGAGTGCGGGTCAAGAACGTGCAGCATACCCGGAATCGCACCGTCGTAGACCATCTTGTCTGTATCGATCGGCTCCGCGTAGTTCTGCTGCACGATGGAAAGGACGCGAGCGAAGGATTTTACCGAGTCCTGCAGGTTCGTGGCGCCGGCGGCCGTGGCCTTAAGAGAAGGCCCATAGAGTCCGCCCATGATCGCTGCGATGATGAGAACAACGGCGAGAAGAAGGGCTCCGCGCTTGGAAGATTCCATGGGTTCCTCGTTGCGGTGGTTAGTGTGAGTCATTGTCGAGCGCTGCCAGGCCGCATTTCGCCACTTATCGCAAGCAGTATAGCACAGATTTCCGGGCGGTTTGACACGCCCGGCAGCCTCTTCTATGATGCGAAAGCAGGTTATTGCGCGCGAAAAAAATGTTGAGCGTGCCCCATCTCGTAATTATTTTTCTGGTTGCTTTGATTGTGTTTGGCCCGGAGAAACTGCCGGAGCTGGCGCGGGGCTTTGGCAAAGTGATGGCGGAGTTCAAGCGCGCGACCGGCGATTTGAGGGCCGGATTTGACGAACATATGCGCGAGCTGGAGCGCGAGACGCGTGTGAGCGAGACACGCAAGCGGCAGGCGGAGCAGCCCAACACGATTTTGCCGCCTTCGCCGGTCGTCCCAGAGCCACCGGCGGAGCCGGTGAACGCAGCCAAACCATCCACAACCGAGCCAGCATTTTCCGAGACAGCGTCCGAGAAGCCGAGAGATGGCACCTAGCCAGCCAGAACTGCCGGCGATCAGAGAAGAGGAAGACGACAGCGGCAAGATGTCGCTGTTCGAGCACCTCGCCGACCTGCGGAAGCGGTTGATTTACTCCGCCCTTGCCATTGCCGTTGGCTTTGTCATCGGCTTCTCCGTGTCGAAGAAGGTCATCGACTTCGTATCGCGGCCGATGGTGGTGGCGTTGCAGCGAGCGCATTTCCCTCCCAAGCTTATTTACACTGCGCCTGCGGGTCCGATCAATTTGCTGATCTCGCTGGGTTTCTATCTCGGGATTGTTATCGCGCTGCCAGTGGTGCTGTACCAAATCTGGCTCTTCATTGCGCCGGGACTGTACAAACATGAGCGAAAAGCGGTGGTCTCGTTCATTGTGTCTTCCGTTTTGTTGTTTCTTTCCGGGATTGCGTTCGGCTACTTCATTCTGCTTCCCTACGTGCTGAGATTCCTGATTGGGTTTGGGGGCTCGCTGCCGCTGCAGCCCATGATCGATATCAACGAGTATTTCGACCTCATACTCGTTGTAATGGTTGGGTTAGGAGCAATCTTCGAGCTGCCGGTCTTGATCTTTGTATTGTCGATGTTTGGAATCGTGACGCCGCAGTGGCTGTGGAAGAACCTGCGCTATGCGATGCTGATCATAACTATCATTGCAGCAATTGTGACGCCGACGCCGGATGCGACGACCATGCTCATTTTCATGACGCCGATGGTCGGCTTATACTTTCTCGGCATCGGCGTTTCTTATATGGTGTTTCGGAAGAAGCGGAAGCGGGAAATGGCCCGGGAAGGGGCGCATTGAGGTCCATGAAGAGGTACCTGAAAATGACGAGCGGCTTGCGAGTGTGGATTGCGATTGGCGCGCTGGCTTGCGCGGTGGGCTGTGGCAGCAACGGAAGCGGGGGAGGCACGGTGGCGGCGAGCGCGCCGGCAGCGGCTTTGGATGCGCAGGACAAGGCTCCCGCGCCGCAGCAAACCGGGGGATTTGACGGCCAGCGTGCGTATGACTACACAGCGAAACTGGTGAGCTTCGGTCCGCACCCGTCGGGCTCCGACGCGATCAAGCAAACGCAGAATTATATTTATTCGGAATTGCACGCGGACGGCTGCAGAGTTGATGAGGATGATTTTCACGCCGATACGCCCGGCGGAACAATTGCGATGAAAAATATCATCGCGAAAGTCCCGGTAACCGGGAAGGGCATCATTCTGCTGCTGACGCACTACGACACAAAGCGGCTGACTGATTTTGTTGGCGCCGAAGATGGAGGCTCTTCCACCGGACTGATGCTTGAAATGGCGCGCCACCTTTGCGGCCAAAAGCCGCAAGTGGCTGTTTGGATGGCCTTTCTCGATGGCGAAGAGGCGGTTATCGATTGGGACAAGAACGATGACCACACCTACGGCAGCCGCGAGCTGGCCGCCAAGATGGAACTCGACGGAGACTTAACGAATGTGAAGGCGGTGATTTTGGCGGACATGATCGGTCAAAAAGGCCTGACCATGAAGAAAGAGAGCAGTTCGACGCCGTGGCTGGTGGATTTGATATGGTCTACAGCGGCAAAGTTGGGATATGAAAAAGTGTTCGTCTCGCAATCCACTGCAGCTTCGGATGACCACGATCCCTTTTTGGCCAACAAGGTTCCCGCCGTGGATTTGATCGATTTGGACGACTACATTGCCGAGGGATACTGGCACACGCCGCAGGACACGATGGACAAAATCAGCGCGAAAAACCTTGCGATTATCGGTCACGTAATGCTGGTCAGCGTCGGCGTCCTCGAAAAGAAATTCTCGCGGTGAAGACCATACAGGTAAGAACGGAATCAGGAAGCTACGCCGTGGTGTGCGAGCGCGGCGCGCTGAGCCGCCTCCGCCGGATTGTCGAAAAACTGCGCGATGGCGGAGAAGTGTTCCTGCTGTCGTCGCCGCGCGTATGGAAATTCTGGGGCAAAGACGTCGCGCGCACGCTGCGAGGCTTGCAGCCGGAACACGTGGTTCTGTTCGACGACAGTGAAGTGGCCAAGCGTTTGGCCACGGTCGAAGGGATTTGCCGCAAACTGGCGCGTGCGCGCGCAGACCGGCGCACATTGCTTGTGGCGGTCGGCGGCGGGGTTGTCGGCGATGTTGCCGGTTTTGCCGCGGCGAGTCATTTGCGCGGCGTGCGCATCGTGCATGTACCGACGACGCTCGTCGCGCAAGTCGACAGCGCGATTGGCGGCAAGACGGGCGTGGACCTGCCCGAAGGCAAGAACCTTGTTGGCGCATTTCATCAACCGGAGATGGTGATTGCCGACCCGATGACCTTGCGGACTTTGCCTGCGCGGCAGTTTCGCTCAGGGCTGCATGAAGTAATCAAGTACGGAGTGATTGGCGATTCGAAGCTTTTTGATTTTCTCGATCGCGAAATGGCCAAACTGGTGCGAATGGACATGCGCTCTCTCGAATGGGTGATCGAGCGCGGTGCGCGGCAAAAGGCGCGCATCGTGAGCAAAGACGAGCGTGAGGGTGGATTACGGCAGGTCCTGAACTTCGGGCACACGATTGGGCACGCTCTCGAAACGCTGACGGGCTACAATCGTTTTTTTCATGGCGAGGCGGTCGGCTGGGGAATGCTTGGCGCAACGCGGATTGCGGTCGCCGTCGGGAGGCTAACGGAGCCAGACGCGAATCGAATTGCATCGCTTGTGGCGCGATGCGGCCGGCTGCCTGATCTGCCGCGTATTTCTCCCGAGGCGCTTTTGCGGGCCATCGCCGGAGACAAGAAATCGCGTGGCGGGCGCGTTGGCTGGGTGCTTCCGCGCAGAATTGGCGCGGCGGAGATTGGCGTAAATGTGCCGGACAGGCTCGTTGCGAAAGTCTGGCGGGAATTGCCGGCGCTCTATGCGCGCGTGCGGGAGGAAAACTGAATGGCCCGCGCAGCGGGTGACGGCGATGTTGCACACAACGTCGCCCAACGTGATGCGTTGCCGGGAACGCGGCCCGCGGGATCGCACGACGAACGTGAAGCCGGGCTGCAAGTTCGCGAAATGTTTGGCCGCATCGCGCCGCGCTACGACTTTCTGAACCATTTTCTTTCTGCATCGTTCGACAAACTGTGGCGCAAGCGTGCGGCCAAGCGCTTTTCAACAATTTTGCAAGATCCCTCTGCTCGCGTGCTGGATTTGTGCTGTGGAACCGGCGACCTGGTGTTTGCGCTCGCGCGCGAGGCGCGCAAATCGGGCGCCGCGGCCGCCGCCGGCCTGATCGGAGCGGACTTTGCGCTTCCCATGCTCGATTTGGCGAAGAAAAAGAACGCGGAGATGCGCGAGAAGATTGCTTTCCTAGGTGCGGACGCGCTGGCCCTGCCATTTGCAGATTCAAGTTTCGATTTAGCCGCAGCGGCTTTCGGTTTTCGAAATCTTGCGAACTACAAATGCGGATTGCAAGAGATGCGGCGCGTGTTGCGCCCGGGCGGCATGCTGGCCATTTTGGAGTTCTGCGAGCCCGAAGGCGGTCCACTTGCCACGCTATATCGATTTTATTTCACGCACGTTCTGCCAAAGATCGGCGGCGCAATTTCCGGAAGCAGTGAAGCGTATTCCTACTTGCCAGGATCGGTGGAAAAGTTTCCGCAGCCGGAGGTTCTGAAGAATTGGATGGAAGAGACCAGCTTCAAGGACGTGAAATACGAGCGATGGACTTGCGGTGCGGTGGCGCTGCACACGGCCGTGCGGTGAGCGTTTAGTTTTCCAAGCCCAACGCGCGAATCTTGTGGAGTAAAGTCTTATACGATACGCCAAGCTTTTCCGCGGCGCGCGACTTGTTCCACTTCGCTTCGCGCAAGGCAGTGTCGATCTTGAACCGTTCCACGTGATTGACGGCTCGCTGCGCCACGTCCTCTAGCGAACCATCCCACAAGAATTCGTCACTTAACATTCCCGGCGGCATGTCCTTCGAGGCGGGACGCGGCGAAGGCAGTTGCAGGGCTTCGGCGTCGATTTCGTCGCCGTCGGCGAGAATCGCAGCGCGTTCGATGGCGTTTTGCAGCTCGCGCACGTTTCCCGGCCAATGATAGCTGCGAAGGCGCGCAACCGATGCGTCACTGAATTGCAGCGCCGGCTTGCGAAATTCACGGCGAAAGCGTTCGAGAAAATGTTCGGCAAGAAGAATGACGTCATCACCTCGGTCGCGTAACGGCGGAATGGTTATCGGAATCGAGGAGACGCGGAAGAAAAGATCTTCGCGAAAGGCCTTCTGCTCGACCGCGGACTGAAGGTTCTTGTTGGTCGCGACAAGGATGCGAACATCCACGTCGATGGATTGCGTGCCGCCTACGCGTTCGAAGCGGCGCTCCTCGAGTACGCGCAGCAGCTTGGACTGAATGGCCAGCGGTAGCTCGCCAATTTCGTCCAGAAAAATCGTCCCGCGATGGGCCAATTCCAATTTGCCGATCTTGCGAGCGCCCGCGCCCGTGTACGCGCCGCGCTCGTGGCCGAAAAGCTCGTTCTCGACCAGGCCTTCCGGGATCGCGGCGCAATTGAGAGCCACGAAGGAATTGCCCTGGCGCTTGCTGAGGTGATGCAGCGCGCGGGCAAAAAGCTCTTTACCGGTGCCGCTCTCTCCGAGAAGGAGAACCGTGGAATCCGTGGGGGCAACGCGCTGGACCATCTGGCTGGCCGCCTGCATCGAGGAGTCTTCGCCGACGATGCGCGGAAAGCCGTAGCGTTCGGCATAGTCCTCGCGGAGAAGCAGGTTTTCGCGCAGAAGCTCCTGTTGGTGCGCCGCGCGAGCAACCAGCAGCTTCAAATGTTCGAGTTCGACGGGCTTTTGTATGAAGTCGAACGCGCCGTCTTTCATTGCCGTAACGGCTTCCTCTACAGAGCCGTATGCGGTGATGAGGATCACGGGGATCATGGCGTCGGCGCGGCGCGCTTCGCGCAAAACGTCCAACCCCGACGCGCCGGGAAGTTTCAGGTCCGTGAGAACAACGAGGTAGCGGCGGCTGCGAACCTTTTCGATGGCTGAGGTGCCGTCGGGAGCTTCATCAACCGTGTAGCCGGCCTTTTCGAGGGCCTTGCGCAGCATGGCGCGCAATTCAGCCTTGTCTTCGACAAGCAGGACTGCTTCCATCGCGTAGCGCTACTCTCTGGCCCAGGCAGGGTCGCCGCCCGCTTTGCGGAGTTCGTCTTCCAGGTTTGACAGGGCCTGCTTATCCGCGTCCAGCTCCTTTTGCTTCGCGTCGATGGCGTTTTGCTTCTTGGTGAGGTCCGTGCGGGTGACGGACTGCATCAGCGCCTGCGTGGGATCGGGATAATACTGCACGTTGAGCTGGCCCATCTCGCGCTGCATGACGGTAAGTTCGGCGGTATCCTGGTCAATCTTGTGGCGCGCGTCTGCAAATCTCTTGCGCCAGGTGGCCTCGTCATTCTTGTCCGTAGCGGATTGTGCATCAGAACTTGCGGCCTCGTCCGAAGCGGCGGAGCTGTTTCCGACTACCGAGACGCCGCCCGATGACGTTGGAATGTTGTCGTTCGTGAACACCATGGGTGCCTTCGGAGCGTTTTTCTGAGCTTCGCGGGCCTTGCGCGCGGCATCGGCGAGGGAACCGCTCTTCGTTGGAGGCGCCTGGGATGCGGCTTGCGGTTGGGTTTTGGATTGTGAAGTTGTCTGCTTGTCGGAGGACGATTGCGACGATTGCGTCGACTGAGATGTCTGCTGGGCAACAGAAAGTCGCGGCATCACGAAGGCAACAAGAATGGCGGCCAACCAGATTCCTTTTCGCATGGTTTTCACCTCGCTGGTTCTGTTTCGGAATTCATTGAACTATTCGTTCATCAATGCTTCATTGCTTTCATTGCGCCCACGCAGGATCTCCGCCCGCTTTGCGCAGCGCATCTTCCAGATCATCAAGCGCCTTTTGATCCACATTGATCTGGTTCTCTTCGTCGAGAACAGCCTGTTGCTTCGTAACCGCGTCATTCTCGTTGAAGTAGCGCACCAGCCCAAGAGCGTTTAAGTCGCTTTTCAGCATGGTCAGCTTTTCTTTGTCTTGGCGAAGTTTGGCGCGGGCATCGGCGAACTTCTGGCGCCACGTCTTTTCGTCATCTTTGGCGTCCGCCGCAGCCTCAGCTTGAGCTTGAGCTCCGGCGTCGCCGCGAGGTGCGCTGCCTACAATGGAAATAGAGCTCGATTTCGGGAGGTTTTCGTTCGTGAAAACGACCGGAGTGCTCGGTGCGCTCTTTTGATTTTGGCGAGCCTTGCGTGCGGCTTCGACCACCGGATTCGCCTGAGTGGTGGGGGATAGCGTCTTGGTTTGGTTTGGGGTTTGGGTTTGGTTTGGGGCTTGAGTTTGGGTCTGAGTTTGCGCAGATTGCGATGCATGTTGCGTTCCTAGCGCTCGCCAGGCGAATGCAGGCGTGAAGAGTAGGGCCGTTAACGCGAGCCGGAGCGTTTTTCGCATATGTTCACCTCGGAAACACTATGCCAAGCCTTATTCCTCTCAGTTTAGATACTCTCCGAGCAGGAGGCAATTGGCCAGAGTTCTAGTACTATCGCAAAGGTAACCATAGGTCGAATTCTGCCCCTCCTTTCGGCTGGTTCCGGGCTTCCACGCGGCCGCCGTGCTGCAGGGCGATCTTCTGGACGACGGGAAGGCCAAGCCCAGTGCCGGTGGATTTGGTCGTGAAAAAGGGAACAAATATCTTGTCCAGGTTGCCGGCGGCTATGCCCGGCCCGTTGTCGCGCACAGTGACGCGTTGCCAGCGCTTGCCCCCGTGGGGTTCCTCGCAGCCGGAGATGATGACCTCGCCGGGATGACCGTTGGAGGAAGCGGCCTCGCCCGCATTGCGGATCAGGTTGAGTAGCGCCTGCCGAAGAAGCCCGGAGTCGCCCGAAACCTCCGCAAAGACCCCTTCGGTACGAATCGAAACATCGGTCAGCGCGCCGCCGATTTCGTCCGCAACCTGCTCGACCAAACTCGCAAGGGCGAAGTTTTCCTGCGAAAGCTCAAGAGGGCGCGCAAAGCGCAGGAATTCGGTCACCACGTGCGTGAGGGAGCGCGTCTGCTCGATGATTTTTCCGGCGCATTCGCCAGCCTCGGCCAAGGGGGCCTCATTGTGAATCATCTGCGCGTATCCGGAGATTGTCGCCAGAGCGTTCTTGAACTCGTGCGCAATTCCCGCGGACATTTCTCCCAGGGCGGCCAGATTTTCCTTCCAGCGCATTTGCTTTTGTAGCATCGCCAGCTCGGTCAGATCGCTCATGAGGCAAAGAGCGCCGGTCAATTTTGGTTCGGGAAGGGCTGTTGGTCCGGCAACGATCGTGTTGCGGACCGGACGGTAAATCGGCGATATGGTGACGCCCAATTTCCGCAACTCCCCGGCTGCGGTCACGTGGGGAACTTCGTCGCGCTGGAAAGTTTGCCCGTCGCGAAGGCACGCGGTGAACATGTGCGTCAGCGGCGAATCTGCGCCCAGGATCTCCGTGTAACGGCGGTACTGAAGGCCGCGAATGCCAAGCGCCTTTTCTGCGGCGGGGTTCGCGGAGCTGATTGTGCCGGTTGCGTTGACCAGAAGTAATCCAGAGGGCATGTTGCGAGTCACCGCTTCGCTCAGCCGCTCGGTTTCCTGCGCGCGCTCCCGTTCAAGCTGATGCAACCGTGCGAGTTCCTGTTCCTGTTCACGGAGGCGCTCGATGACGCCTTGCATCGAGGCGGTCATGAACGCGGACGGATTCTCGGCATTTACGCGAAATGATTCGGCCGGCTCTTTGGCGACGCGGCGCTGGTCCAAAACGGAGCGGCGCAAGGCGACGAACGCCCCCAAGACCGCGATAAAAATCAAGGCAAGCAAGACCAGCGCGACGCCCATTTCGAGATTGAAATGCGTGGTTGCTGGCGCGAGTACGAAGGCGGATGCCATTTGAGTCTCTACCGAATCAGAAAAAGTGACTGATACCAGGTGACGACGGGAGTGCCGAAAAACACGACCAACAAAGCTGCCGCGCCTAGGAATGTGCCGAAGGGCAATTCGTAGCTCGATCCCTTGCGCGAAGCGAGAATGAAAATCGCCCCAAGAATCGCGCCCAGCAGCGAGCCGACAAGAATTGTGAGAATCGTCCGGCGCAGGCCCAAAAATGCGCCTGCCATGAGCATCATTTTGACGTCGCCGAAGCCCATGCCTTCGCGGCCGCGCAATCGGAAATAGGCTTCGCCTACGAGCCAGAGCACGCCGCCCCCGATCGCCGCACCGATCACTGCATCAGCGAATGAAATAACCGGCGCCGGCGGAGGAAAATCGAACATCCGGTTCGCCAGCCAGGCTGCCGTGCCGTCTTCAGGACGGACGAAGAAGCTAAGGACCAGCGCAATAGCCAGGCCCGTGAAGTTCACGGAATCCGGCAAGATGCGCTCGCGCCAGTCGGTGAAAATCAGCACCACGAGAATCGCCGAAAATGCGGCCCATTTCACGGTGAGGATGGAATTTCCAAACACCAGGTAGCAGGCAAAGAAGAGGAAGCCGGTGAGAAGCTCGACCGCGGGATAAACCGGCGAGATTCTTGCCTTACAATTGCGGCATCTGCCAGACAGGAAAAAATAACTGACAACCGGAATGTTGTCGTATGGCTTTATGTGTTTACCGCATTTCGGGCAGCGTGAGCGCGGCCGTACCACGGATTTTCCCGCCGGCAGGCGGCTGATGCACACGTTCAGGAAGCTGCCGATAACCAGGCCGAAAAGGAACACGAAGATTGCAATGGTCTGAGCCGGAAGCATATTTCGACTGTGCCACAACCGCGAATTGGCCTCAATGGCCGCAGCGCACGGCGTGCCCGATGGCTAACGCTCTGGCAGCTCGAGAACCCTGTCGGACCTGGCATTTTTGGCGCAGGCCCGGGCGTGAGATATATTGGTCATTGATCGTCCTGTGAGCTGGTTTGAACAGAAAATTCGCCGTTACGAGCACAAGCGTTGGGCCGCCGAGCCCAACCGCCGATCCCTGCCGTTCGCTTGGGGACTCGAGCACATCGGCGGGCGCGAAAACGAAGCGGATCCGCGCGCATTTCTCAGGCAGTTCGTCGAGCAGACGCTAGAGACAAGCGATGCGTGGTTCGCATGCGAGACCCCCAGCGATTATGAGTTGAAAGCGGCGGATAGCGCGGTGTGGAACGGTGAGCTGGAATTCACCAGCGCCATTCGGTCGCCCTGGGCGGAAAATAATTGTGCGCGCGCGCGATTGTTTTCCGCAAGCGGCGGCGGGCCCGCAGTCGTTGTCTTGCCTCAGTGGAACGCAGACTACCACGCGCACGTTGATATTTGCCGCTGGCTGAACCGCCTAGGCATCACGGCGCTGCGCCTGAGCTTGCCCTATCACGACAAACGCGCGGTGCCTGGCCATCCGCGCGCCGATCACATTGTCGGACCGAATATTGGCCTCACTTTGCAGGCGAACCGTCAGGCCGTTTGCGACGTGCGTTGCTGTTTGCGCTGGCTGGAGACGCGCGGCTATGGGCCGCTGGGGATTCTCGGCACGAGCCTGGGCTCATGCATTTCCTGCATCACCGCTTCTCATGAACCGCGTATTCGCGCGGCGGCGCTGCTTCACGTCTCGAGCTATTTCGGAGACGTGGTCGCGAATGGCTTGACGACGATTCATGTGTGGGAATCGATGCGGCCCCAAGTATCAGAAGAAGAGATTCGGAATTATTGGGCTCCGATCAGTCCGTTGCCCTACATTGCGAAATTGCGCGGCACCGGCCAGAAATTGCTGGCCATCAGCGGGCGCTACGACCCTACGTTTCCTGACGAGTTCTCCGATGATTTCTTCGCTGCCGCGCGCGCGAACGAAGTCGACTGCAAGGCCTTGCGCCTTCCGTGCGGTCATTATTCGCTGGGCGAAGCGCCGTTCAAATGGGTTGCTGGCTGGCGGTTCGGGAAATTCCTGCAGCGTGCGCTGTGATAGGGAATCGTTAGTGAAGAACCTTCTGAAACTCACCGCGCATCACTCGCTCCGCGACGGTGCAAATGTCCGGCGAGAGCGCGCGATCTTTGTCAACGACGCGTGAGATCGATCGGACCAGCGCATACGCTTTGCGCGCTTCGGTTCCGGTTTGCAGCGGCGCATGAAAATCGATGCCCTGCGCGGCCGCCAGCAGCTCGATGGAAATCACGTTGCACAACGCATCCAGCATGCGGCGCAACCGCCGCGCGGCGCTCATGCCCATCGACACATAGTCTTCTTGATCGCCCGACGTCGGAATCGAGTCGACGGAATGAGGAGTCGCGAGCGCCTTCATTTCACTCGCCAAACTTGCTGCCGTGACCTGCGCAATCATAAAGCCGGAATTGAACCCCGGGTCCGGCGTGAGAAAAGCCGGCAATTGGCTGGTGTGCGGATTGGTCATGTGCTCGATGCGCCGCTCGCAAATGCCCGCAAGCGTGGCCAGTGCGATGGCCATTTGGTCGGCAGCCATCGCCAGCGGCTGCCCGTGGAAATTCCCGCCGCTGACCACCTCTCCTGAATCCGCGAAGACCAGAGGATTGTCCGTCGCGCTGTTCAGTTCAATGGAGAGCGTTGTGCGTACCTGCGACAGCGCATCGCGAACCGCGCCGTGCACTTGCGGCGTGCAACGCAGGCTATACGCGTCCTGCACGCGTGGATCTTTTTCCGGCGAGCGATGCGATTCGCGAATTTCGCTGCCACGATTCAGCTGCGTCAGGTTGCGCGCCGTCACGGTTTGGCCCGGATATGGTCGAATGCGCGAGATGCGCTCGTCGAACGCGGCGGGAGTTCCGCGAAGAGCGTCAAGCGACAAAGCCGCCGCAACGTCCGCGGTGTCGATCAGGATCTCCGCCTCGCGCAGCGCCAGCGAAAGCAGCGCCAGCATGCCTTGCGTCCCGTTTAGCAGTGCCAGGCCCTCTTTCGCTTCCAGCTTGAGGGGAGCAATGCCGGCCTGCCGCAGCGCTTCTCCGCCCGCCACTTTCGAGCCTTTGTAGAACGCTTCGCCTTCGCCAATCGCCGCGAGCGCCAGATGCGCGAGGGGAGCCAGATCGCCGGAAGCGCCCACCGAGCCCTGCGAAGGAATTACCGGAAGCACTCCGCGCGCCAGCATTGCGAGCAGCGTCTCCACCACAAGGGGCCGCACGCCGCTGAAGCCCTTCGCCAGCGTGTTTGCGCGCAGTAGAAGCATCGCGCGCGTCTCGTCCTCCGCGAGAGGAGTTCCCACGCCGCACGCGTGGCTGCGCACCAGATTGAATTGCAGTTCGCTGATTTGGTCGGGATGGATGCGCACCGAAGCCAGCGCGCCGAAGCCGGTGTTGACGCCATAAACGGCGGTATCGCTCGCACCCAGGCGCTCGACCACTGCGCGCGAAGCCTCCATGCGCTCGCGGGCGACCGAAGCGAGCGTTGTTTCAAAGCCTTCGCAAACGATTTGATAGAACTGGCCCAGAGTCAGGTCGTTGCCAGTGAGCGCAATGGGTTTATTGCTCATCGATGTGCGTTCTGCGTGGCGGCCACGCCGGCTGAGTGGGTCAACGGAAAATATTTCCGATATTTCTCGGGCAGGCTCTTCGGCCGGCCTTTGCTGTCGCAAATCACGTGCAGTGTCTCGCCGGTGGCAATGAGCGAGTTCGCGCCATCGTTGAAAACCTCGTAGCTGAAAGTGATCGTGCGCTTGCGAGAGTCCGAAACCTGGGTGCGAATGCGAATCACGTCGTCAAATCTTGCCGGCTGCTTGTACGTGCAGCTTGCCTTTGCCACCACCACGAAACTATCGCCCTCGATTTCCATCTGCTTGTAGCTGAACCCCAAATGACGCATCAGCTCCACGCGCGCTACTTCAAACCACACGAAAAAGTTTGCGTAATAAACCACGCCCATCTGATCGGTTTCCGCATAACGCACGCGAACCGTCGTTTCACCGGTGGCAGGCATATCGATAGGCGCAAGCTCCCGCACAAAGAATAAAAGTGTAACAGAATCGCGCGGCCCCCGTCAGCGGCCCTGCCAGCGTGGTGTGCGCTTTTCGAGAAACGCGGAGAGGCCTTCGCGAAAATCGGCGGTGCGGCGGATTTCCGCGCTTTCGCGAATGGCGATCGCCAGGTCGCGCTGGATCTCCTTTTCATTCCAGCGAAGAATCAGGCGCTTAGTGAGCGCCAGGCTTGTGGGACTCAATGCGGCCAACGTGCGCCCGAGCTCGCGCGCAGCGTCGAGCAACTTGTCGGCGGCAACAATTTGGGTCACCAGGCCGAGTCGATGCGCTTCGACGGCGTCGAAGATTTTGCCCGTCAGCAAAAGGTCGCGCGTGATTTTTTCGCTTACTTGCCGCAGCAGGAAAACGGAAACCACCGCAGGCACAAATCCGATGCGTGCTTCCGTGTATCCGAATTTCGCTTCTGGCACAGCCAGCGTGAAGTCCGCGAGCGTCGCCAGACCTGTGCCGCCCGCGATGGCCGGACCGTTCACGGCGGCAATCAGCGGCTTCGGGAAACTGTAAACGCGGTAAAACATCTTGCCCATGCGCTCTGCATCGGCAGCGTGTTGCTCTTGCGTCTGCGTCGCCAAATTGCGCAGCGCTTCCAGGTCCATGCCCGCGCAAAAAGCGCTACCCGCTCCAGTCAGAATCACCACGCGTGCAGGGCCGCGCTCCGCTTCGTCTAACGCGCCGAGAAGATCGTCGATCATTTCGGGCGAAATGGCGTTGCGCTTGTCGGGACGATTCAGAGTTATGGTGGCGAGTTCGCCTTCCACCGCGAATTGGAGAGTAGAGTAGGCCATCTTCAATTTTCAGTTCGGCTTTGGCGCGTCAACTTCATGGTCGTAAGTCTTTCGCATCTCTCCGGTAATCGCGCACGCGAGCGCAAGCGATTTTGTGTCGATGCCTGTGGCGACGCCGCGCGCCGCCAAAGTGGTGAGCACCGTCTCCGTCGGAATATTGCCGACCAGCTCGTCACCGGCGAATGGGCAGCCGCCCAGACCGGTCAGCGCTCCGTCAAACCGCCTGCATCCCGCTTCGAATGCGGCAAGCACTTTTTCTGCGGCACCATCAGGCGTGCTGTGCAGGTGGACTCCAATCTCCACTCCCGCCACGCAATTCTTCACTGCACCGTAGAGTGATGCAACATCATGGGGCGAAGCCGCACCGACAGTGTCGGCGAGAGAAACAGTCCGCACGCCGATGTCTTTGAGCCACACAAGCGTGTCCTCTACAATTTCAGGGCCCCAGGGCTCATCGTAGGGATTTCCGAACGCCATGGAAATGTAAACCACCAGATTGCGCTTCGCGCTTTTCGTTTCCTTGTGCAGCGTTTCGACCAGCGCGCGCGATTCCGCCCGCGTCATGTTGGCGTTCGCGCGGCGAAAATACGCGGAGATCGAATAGGGATAACCGATCGTCGTAACTCCTGCAGTCGCAAGCGCGCGCTTCAGGCCCTGCTCGTTCACGACAATACCGATGATTTCCGGCGGCGGCTTGTCAGCAGGAAAGTGCCGCACCAATTCAGCCATCACCTCTTCGCTGTCCGCCATTTGCGGAACGTATTTCGGCGCAACGAAGCTGACCGCGTCAAGATGATGAAAGCCGAGCGAGACCAAGCGACTCAAGTAATCGATCTTCGTCTGCGTCGGAATGATCTGCGGCAAGCCCTGCCAGGCATCGCGCGGACATTCGATGATGGTTGCGGAATTCTCGGGAGCCGCACTCACGTCTGCAGGACCCCAGTCTTGAACTCCGCCACAACCGGGTTTAACGACGCCGCTTCCAGCGCTTCGATGATGGCGTCGCGGGTCTCCGCGGGATCGATGATCGCATCCACCCAAAGGCGCGCGGCGGCGTAGCGAGCGTCCGTCTGCTTCTCGTAAGTCGAACGTGTCGCTTCGAAAAGTTCTTTTTTCTCCTTCTCAGTGAGTTTTTTGCCGCTGCGCTCCATTTGCTTGATCCTGATTTCGACGAGCGTGCCCGCTGCTGATTCGCCGCCCATCACCGCATAACGCGCCGTGGGCCATGCAAAAATGAAGCGCGGATCATACGCTTTGCCGCACATCGCGTAGTGACCCGCTCCGAAGCTGCCTCCGCAAATCACCGTAATCTTCGGAACCACGCTGTTGGCAACGGCATTCACCATTTTTGCGCCCGCGCGAATGATCCCGCTCCATTCAGCTTCTTTGCCTACCATGAAGCCGTTGACATCATGCAGGAAAATCAATGGAATCAAATTCTGATTGCAATCCAAAATGAAGCGTGCGGCTTTGTCGGCGGATTCCGTGTAGATGACGCCGCCGAATTCCATGCGACGCTCTCCCGTGCCCGCGGCGGCAATCTGCACGTGTTTTTTTTGATTCGCGACGATTCCCACGGCCCATCCGCCTATCCGCGCGAACCCGCAAACGATCGTCTGGCCGTATTCCGCGCGATATTCTTCCCAGCGGCTGCCGTCGACAAGGCGAGCGATGATCTCGCGCGTGTCATATTGCTTCGCGGGATCGGAAGAGAAAATCCCGTAGATTTCGCCTGCGGAATATTTCGGCGGCTCCGCGTTTTGGTGATCGAACGGCGCGCGCGGCCGATGGCCTATTTTGTCCACCAGCGCGCGAATGCGCACGATGCAGTCGTCGTCGTTCGGCTCCCGAAAATCGACTGTGCCGCTGATTTGCGCGTGCATTTTCGCGCCGCCCAGCTCCTCGGCGGAAGTCTTCTGCCCGATCGCGGATTGCACCAGCGCGGGGCCGGCAAGGAAAAGGCCGCTCCCTTCGGTAATCAGGATGCTGTCGCACATCACCGGTAAATACGCGCCGCCGGCGACGCACATGCCCATGATCGCCGTGATTTGCGGAATGCCCATCGCGGACATCACCGCGTTGTTGCGGAAAACGCGCCCGAAATCGTCTGTGTCCGGGAAAACATCTTCTTGCAACGGGAGAAAAACACCGGCCGAATCGACCAGATAAATTGTCGGAATGCGATTCTCGATGGAGATATTCTGCGCGCGAATCACTTTTTTCGCGGTCATCGGGAAAAACGCGCCCGCTTTCACGGTCGCATCATTCGCGATGATCATCACTTGGCGGCCAGCCACGCGGCCCAGGCCGGTGATCGTGCCGGCGGCGGGTGCGCCACCCCATTCTTCGTACATTTCGTGAGCGGCGTAGAGCCCCAGCTCGAAGAAATGCGTGCCGGGATCGATGAGCTTCGCAATACGTTCGCGCGCGGTGAGGCGGTTTTTCTTGTGCTGCGATTCGATGGCCTTCGCGCCGCCGCCCTGACGAATCTGTTCTTCTTGATTCTTGATTTCCGTCAGGCGATCGACGATCGCGCGCCGATTTTTCTGGAATTCGGGGGAATCTGTTTTGACGTGAGTTTCAATCACCGAATTGGCCAACGCGAGTCCTCGCAAACGGCGGCTCTATTCGAGCCAACCCGAAACTCGGCATTGTATCATCAGCGAACCGCTTTGACTTGTGCCGCGCGCTTCGTATAATGCGTAACGATAGCGGCGGTTCGCCGCCGATTCCTCGAAGGAGGCGCCTATGCGCACACGCGAATCAGCGCGGGATGGGTCTGCCTCGGCGCCACTCTCTTAGCTTCGCAGGCCGTCCTTTCCGCCGATTCCATCCTCACTTTCGAACTCTCGCGCACGTGCGCTCTGCGCGCGTCGCACACAAATCTCATTCTTGCTTGGTGGCCCTTGCGGCCACATGGAGGATTGAGTGATGCAATTTGTCGATTTGAACTTGGTACGCCGAATGGAAATGGCGGAAGCGCGCATCGGCGAATCGCTCGTCGCGTCGATGCAACAGAGAATGCCGGAATTTCCGGCAACATCAGAACGCATCGCGGGCGGCATCGCCACATTCACAGGAGTCGACTCCCCTATTTCGCAAGTAATCGGCACCGGGCTCGACGGCGACGTCACGGAAGCCGAACTTAACCGCCTGGAGAAGTTTTTCAAAACGCGCGGCGCTTCCGCGATCCTCGAATTAAGCAGCTTCGCTGCGCCGTCGTTTGTGGAAATGCTGAATCGCCGACGCTACACCATCGTCGAATTTTCGCACGTGCTCCTCCGCAAGTGCGAACGCAGCGACGAATTCCCCACGCCACTGCACGAAATTGCGATTCGCGAGGTGCGTGCCGGGGTGCGTGCAGAGGAAGCGAAGCTCTACACCGACACCGTCGCCAAGGGATTCGCGGAACTCTTGGCGCCTACGCAGGAGCTGCTCGATGTTGTGGAAGGGTTCTGCTATGACCCGCACGGCCAGTGCTTTCTCGCGGCCATCAGCGGCGAGGCTGTGGGCGGCGCTGCTGCGCTTTTCGACAGCATTGGAACCCTCGGCGGCGCAAGCGTGCTTCCTGAATTTCGTGCCCGGGGAGTGCAAAGCGCGCTGATCGCGGCGCGAATGAAATGGCTCGCGAAGCAAAACTGCGAATGGTTCGTCACCGTGACGCAGCCGGGGAGTGCGTCCCACCGCAACATGGAGCGCTTCGGATTTCGCCTCGCCTACACGCGCACAAAGGTCATTCGCACGTGGAAGTGACACGGGCGGGAAAGCCCGCAACGGCGGGCAAGCCGCGGAGGTTTACGCCCTCTGCGTGGCGGGGAAGCGTTTGCGGATGAACTCGACAATGTCCTGCGTGGACGTGCCAGGGAGGAAAACTTCGGCGATGCCGCCCTTTTTCAGCGCGGGAATATCCGCTTCCGGAATGATGCCGCCGATGAGCACGGTGACGTCGTTCATTCCTTTTTCGCGCAGCAAATCCATCAGGCGCGGGCAGAGAGCGTTGTGCGCGCCGGAAAGAATCGAGAGACCGATGACGTCGACGTCCTCTTGCACGGCGGCGGAAGCGATCATTTCCGGCGTCTGGCGCAGGCCGGTGTAGATGACTTCCATGCCGGCGTCGCGCAACGCGCGCGCAATGACCTTTGCGCCGCGATCGTGCCCGTCGAGGCCCGGCTTGGCGATCAGCACCCGTATTTTCTTGTCACTCATATAGAGCGAATACGAACATTTTCGCGATCGTGCCGTTGCGTCCCGCTTTGGAAATCGTCACGCGCATTTCCGAGGCATGCCCTTGGTCAGACGGCATTTGTCTGTCATTCCCGAATGGATAAGCATACTTCAACTCCCCGCGATTTGTGTAGCGCAGAGCGCATGGGTTCCTCAATTGGGTTAAGCAAGCAGCGGTGCGTGGTAAAATCGAGAGCAGCTTGGCTACCGCAGGCAGGCTTAACGCGGACGGGATCGAGAGCAGTCTGCCAAACGCGCTCGAGCAGTGACCTGTTCGCGCTGGGGACTCGTTGGGAAGAGTTGTCACGCAAGATGGATTGATGAGCAGGGTAGCCGATGCGAAACGCACCGGGCGCCGAGTTGTGTTTACAAACGGCTGTTACGACCTGCTGCACCCCGGCCACACCCGCCTTCTGGAAAAAGCCCGCGACCTCGGCGACATTCTGATTCTCGCGCTGAACAGTGACCGCAGCGTACGCGAGAACAAAGGCGCGGACCGCCCCATCGTCAACGAAGCGGAGCGCGCGGAAGTAACCGCGGCGCTTGCCGCAGTGGATTACGTGGTGCTGTTCGATGAAGCGACTCCGCGCGAAATCATCGCGCGCGTTCTTCCCGAGGTGCTCGTCAAGGGCGGCGACTGGGGCCCGAACGAAATCGTGGGCCGGGAGGAAGTGGAAGCGGCGGGCGGGCGCGTCGTCTCCATTCCATTCGAGCCCGGATATTCGACTTCGTCGATGATCGAGCGCATTTTGAAAATCCCATCATGATCCTTCCTCTGGTTGCGGAGTTGCTCGCGCGCATAGGGCGGCAGCCTGAAGTCGAAGAGGCGTTTGATCGATTGCGGCGCGGCAGCCACGGGGTCACGCTCTCCGGCTTGACCGATCCGGCGAAAGCGCTGGTTGCGGCGCTGGCGGTGCAGTCTCTTCTGAAGCCGGCTGTTTTCCTGGTGGAGACAAATGAGCGAGCGGATGAGTTTTGCCCGCTCGCGCAGTATTGTCTGCGCGCGCTGGGGAAGGCAAATGCGCAAGTGATGGTGCTGCCCGCGCATGAAGTGCTGCCGTACAACCACCAGTCGCCGCACGCGGAAATTTCCGAGGCGCGCGCTTCGGCGTTGTGGCGACTGACCAGCGGCGAAGCGGACCTGGTGATCGCGCCGGTAACAGCGGCAGTGTGGCGGCTTCGCGAGCCGCAGTTCTACAGCAGCCTGGCGCTCGGGCTGGCTCGCGGAGAGGATATCCCGCGCGAGGAATTTCTGGAGCACATCGCCAGTGTGGGCTACGAATCTACGGAGACAGTGGAAATGCCGGGGCAGTTTGCTGTTCGAGGCGGAATTATTGACGTGTTTCCTCCTGAGGCGGCACGCCCGGTGCGGCTGGAATTGCTGGGCGACACGCTGGAGTCGATTCGCGAATTCGATCCGAATACGCAGCGCTCGACCAATCCTCTGGAGCGCGTCACGCTGTTACCGCTTGCCGATTACCCGCGCAGCGCCGAGCAGCTTGAACGGCTGCGAGAGTTAGTGGTGGCAGGGGATCCAGGCTTCGGTGCCCGCTCGGTGGCAGAAGGATCCGAGCCGCCCGCGGGATTTTATCCCGGATGGGAGTTTCAGACGTCGCTGGCGCGCGAGCGCCAATCGCATCTGTTGCGCCTCCGGGAAAATATCTTTGTCATTGAAGACGAGCCCGAAGTGCTCGACGCCGCGCTGGGAAAATACCGCGAGCGATTCGCGGATGCTGCTGCCGAAAACCCCGGTATGCCGCCGCCGGAAAACTATGTTTTGACCGCCGAGGAATGGCAAAAGGCACGGCGAGCGATTCCGCGCATCGGGTTCGAGCATCTTGCCACTGAAAAATCGGAAGGAGAGAATTTCACACTGCTCACTCGGCCTACGACGCGGTACCACGGCAATGTTTCAGCATTCATGGCGGAACTGAAGGGTCGATTGAGCGCGGGCGAGCGGATCCTGTTAAGTGCGGCCAGCACGGGCGAGCTCGAGCGGCTAGCGGACCTGTGCCACGAATTCGAGCTTCCGTTTTGCCTGGGAGAGTTGGGGCAAGGCGCGACCGCCGCGCGCCTGGTGGACGAATCGAGCGGAGGCAGCGTGCCGGCTGCGGTCCTCCTAAAAGCGCCGATGGAAGAAGGCGTCGAGTTCGTCTCCGTGAAACTCGCCATCATCGGCAACTCGGATTTGTTTGAAACGGTCGCGCCGCCGGCCGAGCGGGCGCGAGCACGACCGAAGACCGCCAGCTTTTTCAGCGATTTTTCCGAATTGAAGGCGGGCGACTTTGTAGTGCACGTGGATCATGGGATTGGACGATTCCAGGGCCTGCGGCAAGTGAACGTGGACGGCATCAGCGGGGAATTCCTGCAGCTCGAATATGCGGAGGAGGCCAAGCTGTACGTTCCGCTGACGCGGCTGGATTTGGTGCAGAAGTATCAGTCGCTCGGCGAAGGCGCACCACGGCTGGACCGGCTTGGTTCGCAGGCGTGGGAAACGCGCAAGTCGCGAGTGCGGAAATCCGTGAGCGACATGGCGGAGGGGCTGCTGAAGCTGTACGCGGAGCGCAGAGCGGTGCAAGGCCACGCGTTCCCGACGGATACGCCGTGGCAGGGAGAATTCGAGGACGCCTTCGAGTTTCAGGAAACGACGGATCAGGATCGCGCGATCGGCGATGTGAAACGCGATCTCGAGCGCGCGCAACCGATGGACCGTTTGCTGTGCGGAGACGTTGGATACGGAAAAACAGAAGTCGCCATGCGCGCGGCATTCAAAGTTGCGGCCGATTCAAAGCAAGTCGCGATCCTGGCGCCGACGACGGTGCTTGCGTACCAGCACCACGATACTTTCCGGCGGCGCTTTGCGGCGTTTCCAGTGAAGATCGCGATGCTCAGCCGATTTCAGAATCCACGCGAACAGAAACGTATTCTTGCGGAGCTGGAGTCGGGGAAGATCGACGTTGTTATCGGTACGCACCGGCTGCTGTCGAAAGACGTGAAGTTTCAGGACCTGGGATTGTTGGTGGTGGACGAAGAGCAGCGATTCGGTGTGGCGCACAAGGAACGCATCAAAGAGATGCGAAAAAACGTGGACGTGCTGACGATGTCGGCGACGCCCATTCCGCGAACGCTGCATATGTCGCTGGTCGGGTTGCGAGACATGTCGGTGATCGAGACTCCGCCGAAGGACAGACTCGCGATTCAGACGGTGGTGGCGCCATTTGACAAAGGGCTGATAAGGCGCGCGATTTTGGAAGAGATGGCTCGTGATGGCCAGGTGTTTTTCGTGCATAACCGCGTGGAATCCATCGCTTCGCTGGCAACCATGGTGCAAGAGCTGGTGTCGAAAGCGCGAATTGTGGTCGGGCACGGGCAGATGGGCGAAACGGAGTTGAGTGGCGTAATGATGAAATTCATTCGTCACGAAGCGGATGTCCTGGTGGCGACGACGATTATCGAGAACGGCTTGGATATTCCGCGCGCGAATACCATCATCATCAATCGCGCGGACCGATTCGGCTTGGCGGAGCTGTATCAATTGCGCGGGCGCGTGGGGCGGTCAAATCATCGGGCGTACGCGTACTTGCTGGTGCCGCCGGAGGGGTCGCTATCGGGGCTTGCGCGCCAGCGTCTGGCGGCATTGAAGGAGTTTAGCGATCTCGGCTCCGGGTTTCGCATTGCGGCGTTGGACTTGGAATTGCGTGGCGCGGGGAACATGCTTGGCCGCGAGCAGCACGGGCATATCGAGTCGGTGGGCTTTGATATGTATTGCCAGATGTTGGAACGGGCTGTTTCTGAGCGCAAAGGAGAAGTGGTGGCGCCGGAGCGGCGCGCAACAATCAATTTGGGCATGGACATCCGCATCTCGCCGGATTACATCGAAAATGAAAGCTCGCGGCTGCGCGTGTATAAGCGCATCGCAGGCGCCGCCACCGAGGAAGAGCGCAAGGAGATATTGGCGGAGTTGCGCGATCGGTTTGGGGCGCCTCCGCCGGCGGTGGAAAATCTGCTGGAGTACGCTTTACTGAAGGCGCTGGCGGAGAAGTCGCTGGTGGCGTCCATCGAGCGGCGCGGCGAGCGCGTGGCGATTCGCTGGCATGAAGACACGCCGGTGAAGCCGGAGCGGCTGGTGAAACTGATTCGCGCGCGGAAGGATATGCGGCTCGATCCGGCGGGCACTCTGTGGATAGAATGGAAACGCCAGCCGCAAGGGATTGTGCAAGCCGTCAGAAACGTATTGCTACAACTGGATGGGGGGGATAAAATTCCATGATAATGAAGAAACTTACATTTGTGGCTGGGGGCGCGGTTCTTGCGCTCGCTCTTCCCGTTCTTGTGCACGCCACTGGGGCCGTTGTCGAGCAAATCATCGCCCGCGTGAACAATGACATCATCACGCTCTCGGACTATCAGAAGGCGGAGGCATCGCTGCGGCCGGAAGCGCAGCAGGATTGCCAGGGGTGTACCGACGAGAAGATCAACGGGATGGTGTCGGACGAGAAGAAGAACCTCCTGCGCGACTTGATTGATCAATCTCTGCTGGTGCAGCGCGGCAAGGACTTGGACATCAACGTCGATACGGACGTCATCAAGCGCCTCGATACGGTTCGACAGCAATACAATCTTCCGAGCATGGACGCGCTCGAAAAGGCGGTCGAAGGCAGTGGCGCCAACTGGGAAGATTACAAGCAGCAGCTGAAGAAGTCGATAATGACGCAGAAAGTGATCCAACAGGAAGTGGGCCCGACGATTAAGATCGCGAACGACGAGCTACAGAAATACTACGAGGCGCACAAGAGCGAGTTCGTCAAGCCGGAGGAAGTGGACCTTTCGGCGATTTTCTTCAGCACAGAGAACAAGTCACCGCAGGAAGCCGCCGCGATTAAAGAGAAGGCGGAGGCTCTGCTGAAGAGACTGAAAGCCGGAGAGGACTTCGGCGCGCTAGCTAAGCGCTTTTCTGAGGGCCCGACGGCGAACCAGGAAGGGGAGTTGGGTGAATTCAAGCGCGGCGAGATGAATTCGGACATGGAGAAAATAGTGTTTGCACTGAAAAAGGGTGACTCGACGGATGTCATCGAGGCGTCCAATGGGCTGCAGATTTTGCACGTGAATCAGCACTTCGACTCCGGCCTGCAGCCGTTCAGCAAGGTGGAAGAGGAAATTGAGAATGAGCTGTATGAGAACAGGATTCAGCCAGCACTGCGGAAGTATCTGACGCAATTGCGCAAGGACAGCTACTACGTAGTGAATGCCGGATACACGGATAGCGGTGCGGTGTCGGGCAGTAACGTCATTCAAGAAGTGCCGTATAGCACGGAGAAAGACAAGGTCAAGAAGAAGAAGGCGCCCAAGACCGACATCGGGGACCCAGGAGATCAAAATCCATGAAGTCCGCTTTTGTCGCGGAACTTCAAGATGGCCAGGTGGTCGCGTCATTTTTTCTGGTCCGCGAGAAGGAAATTCGAACCTCGGCGAACACCGGAAAATCGTGGCTGCGCCTCGCCCTCGCCGATCGCACCGGAACAATCGAAGCAAAAATGTGGGAGAACTTCACCGAGCTGGCGCAGACCTTTGACCGCGAAGACATTGTGCGCGTCCGCGGGCGCGTCAAGCTCTATCGTGGCGAGCGCGAACTGACGATCGAGCAGATTCTTCGCGCTGTGGAAGCCGACTACGCGCTGGATGATTTTCTACCTCACACAAAGCAAGATGTACAGCAGCTCTATTCGCAGCTGCGTGAGGAAATTTCGGCGATGCGCAATCCGTGGCTGCATCGCCTGCTCGTATCCTTTGTGGAAGATCCGGAACTTGCCGCCAAATTGAAGCGCGCTCCCGCGGCAATGACCATGCACCACGCGTATCTCGGCGGCCTGCTCGAGCATATCGTGAGCTTGTGCGGACTGGCCAAGAAGATCGCGCAGCATTATCCGGAAGTCGATGGCGAATTGCTGCTGACGGGCATCGTTCTGCACGACATCGGAAAAACGGAAGAGCTTTGCTACAAGCGAGCGATCGGCTATACGACCGAGGGCCAGTTGCTGGGCCACATCGTCATTGGGCTGGGCATGGTGCAACAGAAGATCACTGCGATTCCGGATTTTCCTCGTTCCCTGGCGGTGCTTGTCGAGCATTTGATCGTGAGCCATCACGGCTCCTATGAGTTTGGGTCACCAAAGTTGCCGGCGGTGCGCGAGGCGGTGCTGCTGAATCATCTGGACGATCTGGATTCAAAGATGGCCGCCATGCGCGAAACGCTCAGCCAGGCCGACGCCGAAGAGCTTTGGACGGAGCGCAATGCGGCCCTGCGCCGAAATCTGCTCAACAGCATGGCATATATTCGCTCGGGCGATTCCCCGGAGGCCAAAGAACCAGCTGCCGTGCCTGAGCTGCGCAACAGCGGCGGCCTTTTCCGCGGCGTAGCCTCGGGTGCATCCGTGACCACCACGGCGCCCGCCGAGCAAAAGGGAAAAGCGTGAGTACCATGATAGCCAATCCGGGAGGAAATACGCGCGAGGCTCGACGCCGCAAGATTCTCGAACTTGCCCCTCTTGAACTCGAGTGTATGACCACGCTGTGGCTGCTGCAGGAAGGCACCGTACGCGAGATTCGTGACGCACTCGCAGCACGCCGGCCCCGTGCGTACACCACCATCATGACCATCATGGACCGGCTGGCCCGCAAACAAATCGTCGCGCGCCACCGGGTTGGCCGTGCGTGGTGTTATCAGGCGAACTTGAGCCGGCAAGAAGCGCGGGCTCACGCCATAGCGCAGGTGGTGGAGAGCTTCTTTGGCGGCTCAGCCGAAGAGCTTCTTGAGCACGTCTCGACGATTACGGGGCCCTCAGCTCAGGCATCGCTTGCGCAGCCTGCCACGCGCGGGACTCACGGTTCTGCGCCACCCCATGCCAGCGACCGGACGCTCCACTAGTCCGCAATGTTTCCCAACGAACTGAAAATCCGCAATCTGTCGCTTCGCCCAGCGACATTGCTTGCGCCGATGGCCGGCGTCACCGATACGATTTTCCGCCGCGTCATTCGAGGGCTGGGCGGTTGCGGCCTGATTATGACCGAGTTCACGAGCGCGGAAGGAGTGACGCGCAGCGCGGCCAAAACGCTGCGCTATTTGTATTACGACGCGGACGAGCATCCTATCGCCGCGCAACTCTTCGGCGCGGATGCTGGGGTGATGGCCGCGGCCGCTGCTCTGGTCGAGGACTTGGGATTTGACCAGGTAGACATCAATTTGGGCTGTCCGGCGAAGAAAGTGGTCAAGTGCGGCGGCTCAGGACTGTTGCGAGACCTGAAGCAACTCGAATGCGTGCTCGCGGCGGTGCGCGCGGCGGTGAGAATTCCGCTGACCATCAAAATGCGCTCCGGCTGGGACGAGGCGAGCGTCGTCGCCGTGGAAGTAGCGCGCATGGCGGAAGGAATTGGCGTGGAGGCCGTCGCGGTCCACCCGCGCACCCGCGCGCAGGGGTATTCCGGGCAAGCGGACTGGAGTGTGATCGCGCGTGTGAAGCAGGCCGTCGGGATTCCGGTCATCGGTAACGGGGACATTCGGTTGCCCGAAGACGCCGAACGAATGGTTGCGCAAACCGGCTGCGACGCGGTGATGATCGGCCGCACTGCTGCGACGAATCCGTGGATTTTTCGGCAAATGGAACAGTGTTTTTCAACCGGCCGTTACGAGGAGCCAAGCGAAGCGGATCGCTATCGCCTGCTCGCCGATTATTTTCGTAGCTTGGTCGCTGCGGAATTACCGGACGCCATGGGAAAGATGAAGCAGTTTGCCTGCTGGTTCACGCACGGCGTCAGGAACGGAAGCGAGCTGCGGCATCAGGTGCATTCATCGCACACGCCGGAAGAAGTGCTGCAGCGGGTGGAAGAGTTTTTTGCCGGCGTGGTGAAAAACTGAGCGCTGCAGGTCTTACGAATTTTCTTCTGTGAGCAACCGCTTATAGGCTTCGCGCCGGGCGAGGCCGAACTCTTTCGCTGCTTGCTTCAAGGCGGCCTTACGGTCTACGTTTTGCGTCGCCGTGATTTCCGCGACGCGCTCGGCGAGCGTGCGCGCCTTTCCGCCAGCGGGAGTTGCATCCTGGAGCGCGGTTCCCTCCGGCGGGCCGATGACCAGGGTAATTTCTCCGCGCGGCTCCTTTTCCTCGAACGCGCGTATTAAATCCGCAATGCTCCCGCGCAAGAATTCCTCATGGATCTTCGTCAGCTCACGCGCCACCGCGGCGTGACGATCGCCGAGAGTATCGAGCGCGTCGCGCAAAGTGGCGCACAGGCGGTGCGGCGCTTCGTAGAAGACCAGTGAGCGGGGCTCGGAAGCTACCTGTTGCAGACGCCGCCGCCGCTCGGCCGGGCGCGCGGGAAGAAATCCGAGAAATGTGAACTCCTCCGACGGCAATCCGCACGCCGCGAGCGCTGCGACGATTGCGGACGGCCCGGGAATCGGAATCACCGCAAGCTTGTGGCGCAGGCACAGTGAAACCAGACGATGGCCGGGGTCGGAGATCACCGGGGTTCCGGCGTCGCTGACCAGAGCCACACGCGCACCCTCTTCCATGCGCACAATCAATTCCGGGGCGCGAGTCATCTCGTTGTGTTCGTGGTAGCTTTCGAGAGGCTTGCGAATCTCGAAATGCGAAAGCAGCTTCAGTGTTTGCCGTGTGTCCTCGCACGCGATCAAATCGGCTTCCTTCAGCGTGCGCAAGGCGCGCAGGCTGATGTCTTCCAGATTGCCGATGGGAGTGGCGACCAGGTACAAACAGCCGCGGCCCGAATGTTCCGATTCACGGGGTGTCATGACGTCGAGGCAAAACGAAGCGTTTCGAAGCCAGTCTATCACAGCAATCATCACTGATCAGAACGTCGCGCGTGTGAGCATTCATGCAGACGTGATAAGATTTTCTGGTACACGAGGAACGAGGTCAGTCACTCTGCCACTTTACGAATACAAATGCAGGAAGTGCGCGCATCGCTTCGAGAAAATCGAAGGCGTATCGGCGTCGGAAATCAAGAAATGCCCCAAATGCGGCGCAAAAGCCGAGCGCATGCTGAGCGCGCCGGCGATCCAGTTCAAGGGCACAGGTTGGTACGTCACGGATTACAAGGGCACGAACTCGGATTCGCTTTCGAAGGATCCCAAGGATACGAAGGAAGCAGCGGAGGCCGCGAAACCCAGCGAAAAACCCGCGGAGAAGCCTGCCAACAAGCCTGCGGAAAAGCCCGCCGCAAAAGATTCCTCGAAAGAGCCCACGAAAAAAGCGAAAGTGAAGTAGCGCTAGAGCTTCAATGACTTAAGGTAAGCACGGAATTCATCGCCGAATTCAGGGTTCTTCGCGGCGAACTCCACGGTAGCTTTCAGGAAGCCCAGTTTGTCTCCGGCGTCATATGTTTTGCCTTCCGTGGTGAGCGCCCACAGACCGTGCTCGCGCGCCAATGTGCGCAATCCGTCGGTGAGTTGAATTTCGCCGCCGCGCCCCGGTTCGGTGCGTTCAAGGCAATCGAAAACCTCGGGCGGCAAAACGTAACGTCCGATGACGCTCAAGTTCGATGGCGCTTTGTCCGCTTCGGGCTTTTCGACAAGATTGATGACTTGCCGCAAGCGGTCGCCCCATTTGCGCTCGTTTGCCGGCCTCGCATCGATAATTCCGTAGAGATGAACCAGCTCGCGCGGAACCGCTTCAACCGCAATAGCGCCCAGTCCCGTGGCTTCGTACACGTCGCAGAGCGCGCGCGTGACTGGCTCCGGACCGTCGCAAATCACGTCACCAAGTAGCACGGCGAAAGGCTCATCGCCGACGAGTTCGCGCGCGACCAATACCGCGTGCCCCAGACCCAGCGGCTCACGCTGGCGAATGTAGCTGAAGTGAATCTTCGCGCCGATATCGCGCACCAGATCCGCACGCCGTGTGTCGCCCTTCTCACGCAGAAAGCGCTCGAGCTCCGGCGCCTGGTCGAAGTGGTCCTCGATGGCATTTTTCCCGCGCCCAGTGACGACAATGATGTTCTCGATGCCGGATGCGGCGCACTCCTCCACGGAGTACTGGATGAGGGGTTTATCCACCACCGGGAGCATTTCTTTCGGCTGCGCCTTTGTCGCGGGAAGAAAGCGCGTGCCAAGACCAGCGGCTGGAAACACCGCTTTGCGGACTCGTTTTGGTTTGTCAGGCATCCTGTTGTTCAAAAAAACCGACAGGCCAAAGTACGTGGCCCGAAGGCGATTGTCAATCCGGGGAATCACCAGAGGGAAGTGCGATTCACGGTGTGCTAACATCTCTACACAAGCAAAACGAAAGGGCGAATTGACTACTCGCATTCTCGGAATCGAGTCCTCGTGTGACGAAACAGCGGCAGCGGTTGTCGCTGACGGCGTGACGATTTTGTCGAGTGTCGTTGCGTCGCAAGTGGACATTCATCGCAAATACGGAGGCGTGGTGCCGGAACTGGCCTCGCGCGAGCATTTGCGCCAAATCGTGCCGGTCGTCCGCGAAGCCATTGCGCAGGCGAATATGGCGCTCGCGGATGTAGACGCAATTGGCGTCACGCAAGGTCCGGGACTGGTCGGTTCGCTGTTAGTGGGTCTGACTTACGGCAAAGTGCTGGCTCTGGCCCTCGATAAACCACTGATCGCGGTGAATCACCTGGAGGGCCACGTCCACGCCGTGCTGCTCGAAGCGCACTCCGCTAGTCGGGCGCCGAAATTGCCGGCCATGTGCCTGATCGTTTCCGGAGGACACACGTTGCTGTATCGCGTTGACGTGGCCGCCGGCAATTCCGGAAACGGCGCGGCACGATTTTCCTACGCGCGCATTGGCGGAACTCGTGACGATGCCGCGGGCGAGGCGTATGACAAAGTCGCGAAGATGCTGGCCCTCGGCTATCCAGGCGGCCCAGTGATCGACCAGCTTGCCCCGCACGGAAATGCGAGCGCGGTGCGATTCGGACCAACGAAAATCAGAGGCAATCCTTACGATTTCAGCTTCAGTGGAATCAAGACCGCTGTGCTGTATTACTTGCGCAAGCGTCCTGAATTGCAACCTGAGATCGAGGCGCGGCAACACGCGTTGGCAAACGGCGAACGCGGCGCGGAGGCGCTGCGAGCGCTTTCCAGCTCGGCGACTCTGGATTTGATCGCGAGCTTTCAGCACGCCGTTGTGGAGGACTTGGTGAAGCGCACTTTTGGCGCGAGCGAGCAATTCGCGGCGCAATCGGTTTTGGTTTCCGGAGGCGTAGCCGCCAACAGAGCATTGCGTCAGCGATTTGAAGAGGAGGGGAAAAAGCGCAGTCTCGACGTTTTCTTTCCCAGCCGGCCGCTTTCCACTGACAATGCCGCGATGATCGCGGCTGCGGCGTTCGCGAAATTTTCCGCCGGCGAGCGGGCGGATGCCAGCCTGAACGCTGCGCCGAATTTCCCTCTAGGTGTTGCGTCGCCTTCGATTTCGCAATAGTTGGGCGCGCTGCCGTGCATCGCAGCGCAATTGGGTCTTCAGGGAAGCGGGCAATCGAGAAGATATGCGGTTCCGTCGCGCGCCACAGCGTAAAAAGTGCGGCCATCGTTGCTCCACCGTATGTCTCCAATTCCTTCCGCGCGGCATTCGTCGATGACCGTGTTTCGCTGTAGATCGGCGACAAAGATGCGTCCCGCCGCCGAGTTCTTCAGCCACGAGTTATAAAAGCCGCAGAGGGGAAGCGAAGGGTGGCAGCGGCACATTTCCGCGGCAAACGGCAGCGAAGTGATCGTCTCACTTTCCACATCAAGCGAGTAAACTTGTCCGGACGCGCAATAGATCAGGGTTCGGCCGTCGCTGGACCAAGAAAGCTGGGTGACGTGTCCGGTGGTCTCGAATGTTCCGGCGATCTCGAGCGTCGGAACCCGTACGAGCAGTACGGAGTCGTCCGACCAGTCGCCATCAAACTCCAGAACTGTTGCAAGCATTCGCTCGCCCGGTCGGAAGGCCGTCGCTCCGAAGCCGTAGAAATTGCCCTGATCATCTTCGCCTTCACCTTGGCCCGCCGCAGGCGCTTCCGTGAACACGCGCCGATCCATCTCGCACAGCGGCTCAAATTTCTCCGGCGAATTACCGGGCATCCAGAGCGTCAATTTGGCATTTTCAGAGCCGTCTGACGCCGCGGCAAAATACTGTCCGTCTTCTGACCAGCAAAGATGCGTGGGATAGACGCGAAACGGGCCGAAGCGTCCCGCAAATGTGCCGGAACGCGGATCGAACAGGTGCAATTCCGGCTGCCACGTGCCGGACACGGCCACAAGCGATTGCTCGTTAGGCGCCCACGCAAACGCTGCGGGGAAATCCGGGTGCGCGATAAATGGTTCGTCGGGAACAGCGATGACCGTGGGCGAACCGCTCAGCTCCGCGTCGGCGATTTCGATGCGCTGGCTGGATTCGCGCGTCTCCGCGGAGTACGTGGCCACGCGGCCGAGCGGCGAAATAGCAAGCTGGTTGCTCGCGCCAGTGAATGTCTGCTTGACGTTCCATCGTGAAGTCTGCGGCAACTCCCGAAGGCCGCGAAGGACCAGCGAGGACGACAGCACCGTAATCGCCTTGGTCTGCGCAGCGGTGATTTCTTGCGCCGGCCGCTTGGTCCTCGTGGGCATCAGTGCACACGCCCTGGCGTGAGAACTTCCATGCGTGCCCTGGAATCCGCGATGCGTTGACGAACCTTGTCCGCCATTTCTGCAAGCAGGTCGCGGCTCTGCTCCTGCGCGTCGTCAGCTTGAATCTTCAAAAGATACAAATCGGAATTCATCAGGGTTTGCAACTCCGCCTCGATTTCGACAAGGCGGTTATTCATCAAGCTGAGCTTGCGAATCACGCGGACCAGTTCCGCGCCCGCGCCCTCACCCTGCACGGCCTCCGGACTGGATTCGTATACGTCAAGAATCTTTGCGATACCCGATTCGTCGCCGTGTTGATAGGCGTGATTCACTGCGGCCATCAGCTCCTGGCGTCGCGCGCGATCGTTGGCATCCGCAGTAAGATCGGGATGGATGCGCTTTGCCGCTTCACGGTACATTCGTTTCAATTCCGGAGACGGCGAAAATGGTTTCTGCTCGCGCGGCTCGTTGAGCGGCACAGCCGTTCGCGATTCATTCGCTCGCGCGCGGGCCTCGCGCGCGGCCCTCTGCAGCCGTTCGTTCTCCGGTTCCTCGGCGGCAAGCCGTTCGGCGATTTGCGCGCGAAGTTCATCCAGCTCCGCGTAGCGGGCGCCGACCAGATTCAGATAACGGGCTTCCAGGGCCCTCAATTCGCCGCGAAGCGTGGCCAGGCGCAGCTCGCATTCCGCAAGCTCTGCTTCGAGGCGTTCTTGTTCCTTAAATTTGCGCGTGAGTTCACGCTCTTCGGGCTTCGCGCTTCGTGTCTGCTTCGTCGTCATGGGTCTGGCCAAGTCTGCGAGCAAGCCTGATGCGCGCCGACCGCCTAGGGCCAGTTAAGGAATCGCAAGGCTAGTATGCCTAAGATTTTTCGCCGCGTGGCGACCGCTCGATTCGCCGTTTCCAGAATGAAAAGAGGAAACCCTCTAGGACTTTAGTACTAATGCAGCTGGCCGTGAGGACAGTCCGTCGGCTGAAGGCGGCAAAACCTGCTTCGATCATCACATTTTGCGCCTGCCCGCTGAATTCTATACAATCGCGCGGCCATGCGCATCGCCATCGATACCGGCGGGACGTTTACGGATTGCGTTTTTGTTCGCGGCGGCGAGCTGCGGATTCTCAAGGTGCCTTCTACTCCTGAAAATCCGGCGCGAGCAATTGAGGACGCAATTTCTATGATTCTCGCGGATTCGCCGGCGTCCCCCCGCGAAGCATTGGAGCTTACCTGCGGTACGACTGTCGGCACAAACGCGCTGCTCGAGCGTGGAGGCGGGCGCGTCGCACTGGTCACCACCGCCGGGTTCGAGGACGTGTTGGAAATTGGAAGGCAGGCGCGGCCGCGACTCTATGATTTCTTCGTCCAGCGGCCAAAGCCACTGGTGCCGCGACAGTGGCGAATCGGAATGAGAGAGCGCGTGAGCGCCGAGGGGCATGTGCTTCTGCGTCCGGGGACGACTGAGCTGAATCGCATCGTGCGGCTGGTAAGAGAATGCCGAGCCGATGCAGTCGCTGTTTGCCTTCTTTTTTCGTTCGCCAATTCCGGCCATGAACGGCAAGTCACCCGCCGATTGCGTGGCGCTGGCTTTTCCGTGTCCGCATCTCACGAAATTTTCCCTGAGTTCCGCGAATACGAACGCACAGCGACCACCGTCGAGAACGCCTATCTTCTTCCCGTGATGAGCCGGTACTTGGGCGAAATCGACGCGCTGGCACGCCGCCGTGCGAGACCGCGAAGTTCGGGGAAGTCGCGCGTGCGCGTCATGCAGTCGAGCGGCGGAATTATTTCTGCGGCCACGGCTACGCGCGAGCCGGTCCGCACCATTCTTTCCGGACCCGCCGGCGGCGTGTTGGGCGCGCAGTACGTCGCGGAACTCGCCGGATTTCCGCGTGTCATCACATTCGACATGGGCGGTACATCCACTGACGTTGCCCTGATCGACGGCAGTCTGCGCACGACCAACGAGTCGGAAGTTGCGGGCTTGCCAGTATCCGTGCCCATGCTCGACATTCACACGGTCGGTGCGGGCGGAGGCTCGCTCGCGCGCTTCGATCGCGGCGGCGCGCTGCGCGTGGGCCCAGAAAGCGCCGGCGCTGACCCCGGCCCGATTTGCTATGGACGCGGAACGCGTCCGACCGTTACCGACGCTCATCTCGTTCTGGGCCGCATCGTGCCAGAAGGTTTTCTCGGCGGCGAGTTTCGCTTGGATCTCGCTCGCTCGCGCGAATGGGTCGCGCGATCGCGCGGCCGAATGAACACGGCGGAGGAGTTCGCGCAGGGCATTCTCGATGTGGTCGAGACGAGCATGGAGAAAGCCATTCGCGTTATTTCCATCGAGCGCGGTTACGATCCGCGCGACTACACGCTGGTTGCCTTTGGCGGCGCGGGCGGATTGCACGCGTGCGGCCTTGCCGCAGCGCTCGACATTCCGCGCGTGCTGATCCCCAAATTCCCCGGAGGCCTCTCTGCCCTGGGCATTCTGCGTGCTGACGTGGTGAAGGATTTCTCGCGAACTATTCTGCTGCCGGTCGAGTCGCGGCAAACGGCGATCGATGCTCTACAAAAGGAATTTGCCGCGATGGAAAGGCTCGCCGTGAAGGACATGCGCCGCGAGGGCTTCGAGCAGCGCCAAATCCGCATCGAGCGCCTGGTTGACATGCGCTACATCGGTCAAGCCTATGAATTGACCGTCTCCGCGAATGGCGATTTCGTTGCCGGTTTTCATCGCGCGCATGAGAGGCGTTACGGATATTCCGACGCCAAGCGCCCGGTGGAAATCGTCAACGTTCGCGCCCGCGCGATTGGTTCGACGCCAAAGCCCGCTCTGCCGAAAGTTCCGGCGGGCGGCGCGGGCGCCAGCGCATCTCTTACCGATGAGCGCGAAGTGTATTTCGGTGGTCGCTCCATCAAAACGCGCATCTATGATCGTTCGCGCCTGCGCGCCGGAAACCGCCTGCGCGGCCCAGCCGTCGTGGCTGAATACAGCGCGACCACAGTGGTCCTTCCGGGCTGGCGCGGTCGCGTCGACGCCTACGGCAATCTCGTAATGGAGCGAACGCAATGAGCTTCGACCCTGTCCGCCTCGAGATCTTCAAGAGCATTTTCCATTCTGTTGCCGAAGAAATGGGCGGCGTCCTGCGCCGCTCAGCCTTTTCGCCGAATATCAAGGAGCGCCGTGATTATTCCTGCGCCGTGTTTGACGGCCGCGGCGAAGTTTTGGCTATGGGCGACCACATGCCTGTGCATTTGGGCTCGATGCCAGCCTCCGTCGATGCAGCCATCCGCGCGCTTGAATTGCGGCCCGGCGATGTGGCTTTGTTGAATGACCCTTACGCCGGCGGCACGCATTTGCCGGATTTGACCATGGTGATGCCGGTTTATCTCCCACGCGCGAAGAGGCCGTTATTTTACGTTGCGAATCGCGCGCACCATGCCGATGTGGGCGGGACGCAAGCGGGCTCCATGAGCCTGTCACGCGAAATATTTCAGGAAGGAATTCGCATCCCGCCGGTGAAGATATTTGAAAATGGCCGAATCGTGCGCGACGTTCTGCAGTTGGTCTTGGCCAACGTGCGAACGCCGCGCGAGCGCGAAGGCGACTTGACCGCGCAAGTTGCGGCTTGCCGCGTCGGGGAGCGGAGGCTGCTCGAAATCGCACGAAAGTATGGTGTGCGGGAAACCAGCGAATACGGGCGCCACTTGCTGAAATATTCTGCCGAAATGATGCGCGCAACGCTGCGCGAGATTCCCGACGGGACCTATCACGGCGAGGATTTTCTCGACAATGACGGCGTGACCGACGAGCCCATCGCGATCCGCGTGACTATTCGCATTCGCGGCGCCCGCGCCGAAGTGGATTTCACGGGCTCATCGCCGGAGTGCGCGGGCAGCATCAATGCGGTGAAGGCGATTGCCGACTCGGCGGTCTTTTACGTTTTTCGCTGTCTCGTCAATGACCAGGTTCCGGCCACATCCGGCTTGCTGCGCCCCATTCACATCACTGCGCCGGCGGGAACCATTGTGAACGCGCGCCCGCCCTGCGCCGTCGCCGGCGGGAACGTCGAAGCGTCGCAGAGAATTGTCGACACGCTGCTGCGCGCGCTGGCTCGCGCTGTTCCGGCCAGGATCCCCGCAGCCAGCCAGGGGACCATGAATAACCTCACCTTGGGCGGCCGCGACACCCGCCCGCACCACGGAGGCGCGCCCTTTGCATATTACGAGACCATCGCCGGCGGCATGGGCGCGCGGCCCGACCGCGACGGCGAAAACGGAATCCACACCCACATGACCAACTCGCTGAACACTCCCATTGAAGTTTTCGAGCATGCCTATCCGGTTCGCGTCCGGCGCTACGGAATACGGACTGGTTCAGGAGGCGCTGGGAAGCATCGTGGCGGCGATGGGATCGTGCGCGAGATCGAATTGCTGGTACCCATGCAGGTTGGAATGCTCTCGGATCGCCGAAAATTCGGCCCCTACGGGCTTGCGGGAGGCGATGTCGGCAAGTGCGGCAAGAACGAATTAGTCGTCGCTGGGCGACGGAAGCAAGTTGCCGCCAAGGGTAGCTTCTATGCCCCCGCGGGAGCCATTGTGCGCATTGAATCCCCGGGCGGCGGCGGATGGGGGAAACCAATGGCTCGCAAAGGCAAGATCCGAACGTAGTTCAAATTAAATGCAAGTTTGGACGTCGAATCGTTCGAAAGAATCTTCGCAGAGGAGAATGTAAGGTAGCCCACTTGCCCGCGGCCGAAGCCGCGGGCAGCGTGCCAATTATGTGTTCCGCCGCCGTAGAATCAGTAACTTACGGCGCGAGGCGCAGCGGCGTGTGAGAAAAGGCAGCTAGTTTTCCAGCTTTTCAAGTGCTTCGGGCATCTGCAGGTGCGCCTTGGCCAACGCGCGAACCAGGTTTATCTCCATGGTTTGCTCGGTGGTATTTCGCACCGTCGCCAACTCCGTAATCAGCAAATGCTTGGCGCGTTCGAGCATTTTCTTTTCGCGGAAGGAGAGCGGCTTCGTCCGGCTCAACGAAACCAATCCCTTCAGCACTGCGGCCACTTCCATCAACGAACCGGTGCGCATCCGCTCGGAATTCTCCTTGAAGCGGTGCTTCCAGTCATGATGCGAAGCAGAACGGCCCTTTTCGAGATAGTTGATGACGCTGCCGGCTTCCGTGGAGCGAATCACGGGACGCAAGCCGACGGTGTCGATGTTTGTCTGTGGGACCATCACTTTGAGGCCGCTGGCAACGATCTTAAGCATGTAATAGCGTTCCGAGCGGCCGTTAAGGTAACCGTAACTGATTTGTTCGATGACTCCTACACCATGGTTCGGATAGACAACCTTCTCTCCCAGTTTGAATTCCATACAGGATGCACCCTCCCCAGAAAGTACAGTAAAAATAGTAGGCTTACCCCTGGTACCAGGTCAAGGATTTCCGCACAGAATCTGCGATTTTTCTGTGTGTTTTTGGCGCTTGATTTGCTAGCTAAACTGCTCGTGAATCGGCGTATAATCAAGGTTTATGCTTTTGCTGGCTGTCGACACCGCCAATCGTGCTGGTAGCCTGGCGGTCTTGAAGGATGGTCGGTTGGCTGGCGTGATTTCCACAGCCTCAGACGAAGCTTATTCCAGCCGCCTGTTCCGGCAACTGGATTTTCTTCTCCGGGAACTGCAAATCAAGACCAGCGATTTCGACGTTTTTGCCGTTGCCGCTGGCCCCGGCTCTTTCACGGGACTCCGAGTTGGCCTCGCCGCCGTAAAGGCTTGGGCAGAGGTGTTCTCCAAGCCAATCGTTGCCGTGGGCGGCCTCGAAGCCGTTGCAGCGCAGGCTGCGCCCGCTTCGCGCGGAGGCTTAATCGCTCCTGTGCTGGACGCGCATCGCGGCCAGATTTACGCAGCCTTATATCGATTTCGCGCTTGGCGCCTCGTCGTTGAAGAGCCGGAGCAGGTCTGCACGGCCCAGGAGTTTCTGGCGCGCCTCGCATCACGAAGTGGGAACGAGCAGATACGCTTTATCACCCCCTGTCCTGAGTTGCTCCAACCGGCGATCGATAATTGGACCGCGGCTCCGCCCACGATTTCGCCCGACATCGAGCCGGCCAGCTCTGTGCTGGCGCCAATGATCGGGCAGTTGGCCTTCGATCGGGCTGCTCGCGGCGAATTCACCGATTCGCTGCGACTCGATGCGAATTATGTTCGCCGATCTGATGCCGAGCTGCTCTGGAAAGAGCTTTGAGTGTGGCAGCGATTCGCTTCCGAGAACCCGGCGACATTCCGGCAATTCTTCGAATTCAGGACAGCAGTCGCGAAGCCGCCCAATGGCCGCAGTCTGCGTATGAAAATCTCGGGCGAATCGGCCAACAGGCGTGGGTCGCCGAACATGAAGGGCATCTAGTCGGATTCCTGGTCGCGCGCGCGATGGCCAGCGAAATGGAAATCCTCAATCTGGCCGTCGAACCAAATGTTCGCCGCAAAGGCATTGGCCACGCGTTGCTGCGGGAAGCTCTTTCCTGGGCCGTACAGAACGGCGCGGGCCGGGCCTTCCTTGAAGTACGAGCCTCCAACTCCGCGGCGCGGCAATTCTACGAAGCGCATGGTTTCGCATCGGCAGGCGTCCGCGCAAACTACTACCGCGATCCCATCGAAGCCGCGTTGCTCTTAACCTGTAGCCTTGACCGGGAGTAATTCCAAAAACACGAACTCGCATCCCCTTGGCGGCGCGCCGCAAATTGTGATAGCTTCTGCCCATGTGAACCTTACTCCAAACCAGGAGGCTGCGGATGACGTTGACGTCGCAGGATATTCCCGGTGAACTGATGTCCACCAATGAAGAATTTCGTAACCTAGCCCAGGAACATTCTCGATACGAGGAGCAACTTCACCAGTTGACCCGGCAGCCCTATCTCAGTTCTGAGGACATTCTCCTCGAAGCACAGCTGAAAAAATTGAAATTACGACTGAAGGACCAGATGCAGCAATTGGTCGCCCGGCGCCGCGAGCAGTTGCGCGGCTGACGCGGCAGCGCGAAAACTTGTTCTGGCGTACAATTACGGGTGTGCGCAGGCACGGACTACCTTTCCGCGTATGGTGAAAGACGGCTTTCGATTCGCGCTGCCGCCGTTGATACTCGGCATCGTCCTGATGATTTTTCGCTGGTGGTGGGGCGCGATTCTTGTGGCTCTGGGGCTATTTGTTCTGTATTTTTTCCGCGATCCGGAGCGTCAAATCTCAAGTGAGCCGGGCGCTGTCGTCTCGCCCGCGGACGGGCGCGTTGTCGAAGTGGTGGATGAGCCGCTTGGCGGCCGTCCCGGGAAGCGCATCAGTATTTTTCTTTCGGTTTTCGATGTGCACGTAAACCGCGCCCCCGTTGCCGGTCAGGTTCGCAGGGTGGACTACCATCGCGGCGCGTTCATGGGTGCGTGGAAAGAGAAAGCGTCCCAGGCCAATGAGCAGAACGCTATCACCATCGCCACTCCTGCTGGTGAAATGACCTTCAAGCAAATTGCCGGCTGGGTCGCGCGCCGCATTTTGTGCTGGACGCGAATCGGTGACGAAGTAAGAATTGGCCAGCGCATTGGCATGATTCGCTTCGGTTCGCGAGTCGATGTTTGGCTGCCGGCCGACGCAGAGGTCCTTGTGCGGCGCGGCCAGCACGTGGCAGGGGGGGCCACGCAAATCGCTCGATGGCAATCCACGAAATAGAGCCTACGGAGTTTGACGCCGACGAGCCGCGGCCCGCGCGCAACCGGCGTTTGCGCCACGGTGTGTACATCCTCCCAAGCTTCTTCACCGTCCTTAACCTTCTCTGCGGCTATTACGCCATTCTCGAAACGTTTCGCGGGGGCGCCGGCGACATGGACAACGCCGCCCGCGCCATCGGCGCGGCCATTGTTTTTGACGCGATCGACGGGTGGATTGCGCGCGCTACCGGGACGAACTCCGAATTCGGCAAGCAATTCGATTCTCTCGCGGACGTGGTCAGCTTCGGTGTCGCCCCTGGATTTCTCGCATTTGCCTGGGGTGTGAAGGGCGTCATGCTCGGTGGGCGCTCGTTCCTTGCGCCGCACGTCGTGCAGCTAGGTTGGGTCAGCAGCTTTGCCTTTGTGATTTTTTGCGCCTGGCGCCTCGCGCGATTCAATATCGGCATAGCGGGTGGCTCGAGGTATTTCGTGGGCCTGCCGACGCCCGCCGCAGCCGGCGCGATCGCCGCCGTGGTTCACGCCATGTGGAATCCCATTGAGGATTGGCGCAAATCGCTCGTTTGGGTGCTTCTTGTCTTGCTGCTCGGTTTTCTCATGGCCAGCAAGGTGAGGTATTACAATTTCAAGGGCGTAAACTGGGGGCGTCGGCGCACGTCGCTCGCCGTGGTGGCCATGGCCCTGATCGTCGCGGCGATTCTCAGATATTCGGAAGCGACGCTGCTGCTCGTCGCCGCGGTGTACGTCCTGCATGGACTTGTCGTGGAAGTGCTGCGAAAAATGCGCCTCAGGGCATCAGCGCGCCCTGCTTGAAATGTCTCGCGAATACTCCATTCCTCGCATCGCCATTGTCGGCGCGTCTTCACTGCTCGGTAAGGAAATGAAGCAGTTCATCGAAGACGAGAACCTTTCGGTTGCCGACATCGCCCTTATTGATACAAGCCTTCCCGCTGGCACGCTGTCCGAGGCGGCAGGAGAGCCCACATTTGTGAAGCCGATGGATCGCGAAAGTTTCGATGGCGTGCGTTTCGTGTTTTTCTGCGGCAGCGCGCACGAGGCGAAGAGCAACTGGAAACTCGCCGAGGCCGCTGGAGCTACAATTATCGATTTAACCGGCGCCCTCGAAGACGCCGGAGCGGCTCCTTGGATTCCCGACTTGGATACTCTGCTCGCTCCTCCCGAGGCTAAAGCGGGGCGGCCGCACTATCCTGGGATTTATTCCTCGCCTGCTCCGCCGGTAATGATCGCCTGCAGGCTTGCCGCGGCTTTTTCCGAATTCTCGCCGTCCCGCCTCGTGATTCTGTTTTTCCCCCCCGCGTCCGAGCATGAACAGCTGGGAATCGACGAGCTAGAAAAGCAGACCGCCGATTTGCTCCTTCTGCGCCCAACACCGCAAGTCGTTTTTGACGCGCAGGTCGCATTCAACCTCCTTGCTAGTTATGGCGACGCCAGCCGCCCGGCCATTTCCGAGACGCGCGGCGAAATCTGCAAGCGCGTGGCCGCGTATTTGTGTGGACGTATTCCGCTGCCTGCCGTGCAGCTCATCCAGGCGCCCGTTTTTTACGGCTATGCCTTCGCCGCTTACGCCGATCTGCCCGTATCCGTTGACCTCGCCGCCATAGACGCCGCGCTTTTCGCCGCGGGCATGCATGTGGTAGGGAAGGCCGATCCGAAACCGACCAATGTCAGCGTCGCCGGCGAAGCGAAGATTCACATTGCGCGTGCCGAACACGACGCCAGTGTCAGCTCTGGCGTGTGGCTCTGGGGAGCGGCGGACAATCTTCGGCTGGCTGCCGTGAACGCCATGCGAATTGTGGAGGAGCTTCTTGCGCCCAAGGTCTAACATTTTTCGCGCGCTCGCGCCCCCCGCGGCTGTATTCGTCATGGCCGGCGTTCTGGCCGGCTGTGGCTATCACGTCGCTGGACGCGCGACCGTGATGCCCTCGAGCTGGCATACGCTGGCCGTGCCGATATTCGTCAATCACACCGCGGCATATCGCATCGAACAGCGCGTCACCAATTCCGTGATGCACGAATTTCTCGCGCGCACGAAGTATCACATCGTGCCAAGCGAAGCCGGCGCGGATGCTGTCTTGCGCGGAGACATCACCGACATCGAGGCTGTGCCTTTGCTTTTCGACGCCACTTCCGGCCACGTCACCACAATGCTGGTGACCCTCAAATTGAAGGTCACTCTCGTCGACGAAACCTCAAAAAAGGTCGTCTATCGCGACGATAATTTCGTGTTCCGCAACGAATATCAGGTGTCCAGCGACGTGAATCGGTTTTTTCAGGAAGAGGATCCCGCGCTGGGCCGCATGTCCCGCGATTTTGCTTCGGACCTCGTTTCGCGCGTGCTCGAGGACTTTTGATGGCGCAAGCAACCGTTGAAAATCTGCTTCAGCGTATCGCGAAAGGGCAGCCGATTCCCGCGATTGTCCTGCTCGGCTCTGACCCGTATCTACGCGACCAGTGCCGCAACGCGCTGGTGGAGAGGCTTATTGCGGAAGGCGCTCGCGATTGGGCTGTCTCCAAGATTTCAGCAACAGGCGGCGGGCTGCAGGACCTGCTGCAACGCGCTCAAATGGCGCCGATGCTTTCGCCTCGGCAGGTGCTGATTTTGCAGGACACCGAGGCGCTCGAGCGCGGCGGCGACGATGCTCTGGAGCGGACCACGGATGCGCTCGCCACTTATCTCGAAGACCCCGCTCCTTTTTCGATTGTCGTGTTTGAAGCCGAACAGCTCGACCGCCGCAAGAAGCTTTTCAAAACACTCGCGGCGAGCGCCCTCATTGTCGAGCTCTCCGCGGATGTGGACCGTACCGCCTTGGCGCTGCATATGGCCAGCGAGCTTGGAGCGAACATCACTCCCGAGGCCGCCGCTGAACTGACGGATGCCGCCAATGGTGAACCGGCAAAAATCCGTCTCGAACTCGAAAAGCTCCTGCTGTATGCCGCAGGACGGCCAATTACGGCCGCTGACGTGGATGCGCTCGTCGTCTCCGCAAGGAAATACACAGTATGGAAGCTAACCGAGGCATTTGCGGCGCGCGACCGCCGCGCGTCTATGGAGCTTCTCGATTCTTTGCTCCGTGAGGGGGAACAGCCCGCCGGAATCGTCGGCGCGCTTTCCTGGATGTACCGGAAGCTGGTGGAAGCCCGCGAATTGCCCGCCGGCACGAATCCCTTTTCGGCGGCGCGAGATTTGGGTATGCGCCCGGAAGCAGCGGCAATCGCCCTGCAGCAGGCGCGCAAGATTCCTCGCGAGCAATTGCTAGCTGGAATTGCGATTCTGGCAGAGGCTGACAGTGTGCTGAAGTCCGGGGCACCCAACCCGCGCGCGACCTTGGAGTTTGTCCTGGCGCGCCTCACTTCGTCAGGCGCCGGCGCCGCGGCTTAGCTCTTTTTTCCTTGCCGCACTCCGTTCAACGCGATCGCGAGCCGGGATTTGTAACGGTTCGCCGTGTTGCGGGGCAGGGAGTGATTCCTCACCGCGCGATCGAGCTCGGAAAATGTGTGTGGCAGCGCTTTTTCAGCCTTCGAGGTGTCGCCCCCAGTCAGCAGCGCGCGAAATTGGCGCACAGCCGTGCGGACGCGCGTGCGGTTGCCGCGATTCGCCGCCGTGCGGCTCGCGCTCTTGCGGATGTTCTTAAAGACTGATTTGGACCTTTTCTTTTGTTTTACTGGCGTGCCTTGCGGCATTCAGTCGCTCCTTCTCAATGTAGTCGGATCAGCAAGAGTATCGGACGCATCCCCCTTTGTCAATTTCCGCTCCGAGCCCTGGTAGTGACTCAGGTTGATTTGGTGGCGTAGTTTCCGATAATCTGACTTATCAGGAGTTACCCGCCGTCTCCAGCACATTGTTTCCGAGTAGCCCGTCATCCGCTCGGAATCGGCGGCCACGTCGGGCGAGCTTCCACAAGGCGAGTACTCTGCCCACCTCAGCTTCGCGTAGAAAATGCAGGTGCCTTGTCGTGAATACTTGGATATGCGCGAAGCCTCGTTGCTAAGGTCATTTCTTCAAAGGACGCCTGCCAGTTCAGCAAGATGTTGTGAGTGGAGCGGCCCGAGCCGAGCCGAGAGCAGGATTATATTCGACAGACTAAGGTCGAGCTTGATTGGTTGCAAGATCAATGAGGAGTAGGTCTGAGTCTTCTTTTAGCCGATCAAATACAATCCGGCTGCCATCGGGAGTGACGTCAAAGGTCCGCATTACCGTAGAACTGCTCAGCCGGGTCAAGCGTCGCGAGTGCATGGTGCTCAGGTCAAGCAGCCAGAAATCCTGCTCGTCTAGCGTATTTCCGAGCATGTAAACCAGGCCCCCACCATTGGGCAGGAACCGCGCCCGCTCACCTTCGCGCTGCACTTTGATGTCCGGCATCTTCGCAGGCGTACCATCGGGGTGTATTGCCAAGAGTGGCGAAAGCGTGAAAACCTGCGGTCCGCAATATACGATCAGGTCCCCGCGTGGAGACCACACAGGATCCAAGAACGGTCCGGTTGCAATCCGAACGGGAGAGCCGCCGTCAACAGGTAGTTTGAACAAGCCCTGTCCGCCGCGGTCGCTGCCTGCGACGACAATCCATTTGCCGTCGGGAGACCATGAAGCCGTGCCTCGAACGTCGACATCGCCAGAAAGAGGACGGAGCTGTGTTCCATCCGCGGTCATAGTGTGCAACTGCTGCTTCTCGTCTCGTTTCAGTGCAAACGCGACGCTCCTGCCGTCCGCCGAGATCGCCGCAGGCGACTGGAGCGCGCCTTCGGAACCCTTCCAGATTTCCAGCGCTGTCCCATCGCGATATCTCCACAGTCCGTCAGCTCCGTCTCGCGAAGACAGGTAATACAATGATCCACCCCCGAATCGTGGCGCCTGGGAGCGCGTCGTCGGTAGTTTGAAAGGCTGGACGTCCTGCTCTTCGACGACGTGACTGGTGATCGGAAGACTCCATAAGTTGATCTGAGCGTTCACGACGCTCGCGACCAGACGCTGGCGATCCGCAGTCGCTGCAAGAGCGGTGTATTGTTCCAAACCCGGACTGACGCGATCTGAGGTCCGGGTTTTTGCGTCGAACGCCCACAACCATGGGCCAGCGCCGTCTTTGTTGTGGGCAACGAAAAGAACCGTCCGTTCGTTGATAGGCGCCGGGTATGCGATATCCGTGTCGAGATGTGTGAGTTGCTCGGGCTTTCCTCCGTTCGGTGAAATGCGCCACAGGTCCATCTCTCGCGTGGCTGGCCTGCCCCGCACAAAGTAGATCCAGCGTCCATCCTTCGACCAGGCCGGATAGTGGTTGTGTATTCCGGGCGCGTCTTGCACGATCAGGCGTTGATTCGTGCCGTTGGAATCCGCCACAAATGTAGCGTCGCCTGCTTGCCACGAATGGTAGACCAGCCGCGTGCCATCGGGCGACCAGGCGACCTCGGCGGCAGTTTCATCTGGGAAACTGTGCGGCGGCCCGCCCATCAATGGCCATAACATGAGCCTCTTGCCTTCTGTTCCTGCGCTGCCTTCTGTTCCTGCGCTCCACACTTCTAGTCCGTCCCATGAGAATCCGACCGCACGGAGGGGCGCACGCGCATCTCCGATCCGACCTTGGGTGAGGTTCGCGAGCCCATTACCGTTGGATTGAATCAGCCAGATGTCGAAGGTGCCGCTCCGGTTGGAAATAAACGCGACGAATTTCCCATCTGGCGAAATAGCAGGGTCGCTTTTGACTCCTTCGAAGTTGGTGAGCCGCGTGAACTGCGCATTGGAAAGCGGGTTCCCGACAGTTGACCCGGAGCGATTGGAGGCGATCCAAGCAACGAATCCTGCTACTAGCAAGGCCGCGAGACCCCATGGCAACCAGGTGTGGCGCTGCGTCGCGGCTACCGCGGACGTCGCCGCTGTCGCGCCGCTGGAATCAGTCTCACGTTTGAGGCGCTTGAGGTCAGTGCGAATCTCGGCCGCGCTCTGATAGCGCAGCTTGCGGTCTTTCTCCAATGCCTTGGTGATGATTTCTTCTAGCTTGGGCGGAATGTCGGGATTCAACCGCACCGGCGGCACAGGCGCTCGTTCGAGAATCGCATTCGCGATGACTCCGGTGGTGTTACCTTGGAAGGGCATCGTGCCCGTCGTCATTTCGTAGAGCACCGCACTCAAGGAAAACAGATCTGTACGGGCATCCAACTCCTCCCCGCGCACCTGTTCGGGTGACATATAGGCGAGAGTGCCTATCGCGAGCCCAACGCGCGTGAGCTGTCCTAGCTCGCTGACCGTCGGCGTCGCAGACAGATTCGCGCCAGGACCCGCCAGTGTGAGCTTCGCTAGGCCAAAATCCAAGACCTTCGCGTGGCCGCTCGTAGTAAGGAAGATGTTCTCCGGTTTGATGTCGCGATGAACAATCCCTTTGGCGTGCGCGGCGTCCAGCGCGTCGGAAATTTCACTTCCCAGCTCCAGCACTTGCTCCAGAGGCAGGGGCTTGCCGTTGATGCGCTGCCTTAGTGTCTGGCCCTCTAGGTGCTCCATGGCAATGAAGGACTCGTCATCGTGCTTGCCGATTTCGTAGATCGTGCAGATGTTGGGATGGTTGAGGGCGGAAGCGGCACGCGCCTCACGACGGAAACGCTCCAAAGCGTGCGGATCATTCGCCAGTTCTGGGGGCAGGAACTTCAGCGCAACAAAACGACCAAGCTCGGTGTCCTCTGCCTTGTAGACGACACCCATGCCACCCCCGCCCAGTTTCTCAACTATGCGGTAGTGCGAGATCGTTTGGCCGACGAGTGAGGGCGAACCGGCCATAGTGCGATGATAGTAGTTTGCGGGCCAAGGCTAGTCAATGAGCGCCTTATCTTCCGGGCGAATGGTCGGCAAACCGGAAGTTATCCAGAAACGGCGTTGCGGGACGCGAAAGGAGAGATTCTAGCCGGATTGTCGGCCGCTCAGAACTTATGGCTCAAGTCCTGGTAAACGCGGTGATCGGAAACTGAGTCACTATCCGAGCCCTTCGGGCCAATACGTCTTTGACGTTAGCCCCGTTCCAGCCTAATATGACGGCCCTGTCCATTGCATTTTCGTAAATTTTTGCGCGCTCCCGGTGTAAAGTCATTTGGAGCGAAGGCGTGATGACACTCATACCTCGGAGAACAACCCAGCAGCTCCGGCGGCGACGTCGATTCGCCTCTTTTTGGCTGGCCATGCTGGCTTTGGTTTTCGCTCGGTCCGCAACCGCGCAGAAGCCCAAAGACCTTCGCCCTCAAGGCTACATCAACGACTTCGCTCACGTCATCTCGCCGGATACCAGGGAATCCCTGGAGACGCTCTGCCAGGAACTCGACAAGAAAGCCCAGGCGCAGATTGCCATCGTCACGGTCAGATCGCTCGACGGCGAGTCCATTGAGGACTACTCGATCGACCTCGCTACTCGCTGGGGGATTGGCCCCAAGCAGAAGGATCGCGGCGTCCTGATTCTCGTCGCGCCGCACCAGCGCCGGTATCGCGTGGAAGTCGGTTACGGTCTCGAGCCGATCCTTCCGGACGGCCTTATCGGAGACTTTGGTCGCGAAGCGGTTCCGCAGCTCCAAATCGGCAATTACGGCGGGGCCATCCTGCTTCTGACGGAGCGGGTTGCCGCCGTCATCGCTAAGGATCGCGGTGTAACTCTGGAAGCCCTTTCGCAGGATGGACAGGCTCCAATGGGAGCGGAAACTCCCCCGCCGCCGCTCACGCCGCGAAATGTCGCCGTGCCCCTGCTTTCTGTTTTGGTATTGTTGTTCTTCCCGCTGCTCGGATTGTTGCTCCGAATGCGTGCTGGCCGCCGATACGGTCGCGGCCACGGCGTTATGTGGGCAGCGGCGCCCTGGTTTTTGGGTGGCAGCGGTTTTGGCGGTGGCGGCGGCTCGTGGGGTGGAGGCGGCTTCGGTGGCGGCGGGGGATTCGGCGGCTTTGGCGGCGGCTCTTTTGGTGGGGGCGGAGCGAGCGGGAGCTGGTGAAGGGTGCACGATCCGCGATGCTCGTAGTCCAATCTCAGTGATGGCGGCAACGTAATGGAAGATTTGCTTCAGGAACTCGCGCAACGGTTGGCCCGTGCCGCCGCTGACAATCTCCAGGCCATCGTTCTTTACGGTTCTGCCGTCACCGGCGAATATCGAAAGAACCATTCAGACTTGAACGTTCTCTGCATTCTTCATCGCACCGGCACGACTGACCTCGAAAACTTGCACGAAGCATTGTCATGGTGGAAGCGCAAGGGTTTTCCCGTCCCGCAGGTCTTCACCGAAGACGAGTTGCGCGCCTCCGCGGATATTTTCGCCATCGAGTTGCTCGACATGAAGGCCAACCACCGCATGATTTTCGGCGACGATTTTTTCCCCTCGCTCGATGTTCCCACCAAGCTGCACAAATTGCAGGTGGAGCGCGAGCTGCGAACAAATCTCGTGCGTCTTCGCCAGGGAATCCTTGCCGTTCCGCCGAAGGATCGAGTTCTGGTTAGCTTGATGGACGCCGCGGTCTCCGCCTTCGTCACCCTGTTCCGCCATGCCTTGCTGGCATTCGGCGAGCCGCCGGCTGCATCCAAGCGCCACGTCGTCCGGCGCTCGGCGGAAATTGCTAACGCTAGCCCGGACGCATTTTTCGCCATTCTCGATGTGCACGAAGGCAAGCGCAAGGCTTCCGACGTAGACGCGCAGGAAACGTTGCGCGGATATGTGGAGCTCGTCGAGCGCATGACCAACGAAACGGATCGGCGGCTCGCCGCCTCGTTGTAAGTGGATTTCTGCGGGCAATCAGTTTCGCGGAGGAGCGAATGAAGAAGGGCTGGATAGCGCTGGTCGTAAGCGTGCTCGTCGCAGTGATTTTCGGCGGGATGTACGTCAGCGCTCGCAATCAGATGGTGCGCAAGAACGAAACCGTCAAGTCCGACTGGGCCCAAGTTGACGTCGTTCTCGAGCGCCGCGCCGACCTTATCCCCAATCTCGTCGCCACGGTCAAAGGCATCGCCGCGCAGGAAGTCACTGTCTTCACCGCCGTCGCGAACGCGCGGGCGAATTTGATGAATGCTCAGACCCCCAAGGACAAAATCGCGGCGAACGGCCAGCTCGACGGTGCCTTGGTCAAAGTCTTGGCGCTCACCGAGAACTATCCGCAGCTCAAATCCAACGAGAGCTTCTTGCAACTCCAGGACGAACTGGCCGGAACCGAAAATCGCATCGCCGTTGAGCGCAAGCGCTACGACGACGCCATTCAGGACTTCAACACATATATCGGAACGTTTCCGAACAGCACCTTCGCACGCTGGGCCGGATTCCAGCGAAACGACGCGTACTTCGCGGCCACTCCCGAATCCAGAGCGGTTCCCCAAGTGGCGTTCCCAGCGGCGAAACCTTAGCCGGCATTGCGTTTGCGGTCGGAGCCTGTCGCTAACACGCTCATACAAATAGACTTATGCTTGGTCTACTTGACCGGCGCGGGCTTATAGAGTATTGTGTTTTGTGAGGGTACCGCGCCGTTCTTTCCAGATCTAGATGAGACAAACCGTAAGGATGTCGGGTGGCATTGCCGAACTCTTCGGCACCTACGACGAAAACCTCAAGCTTCTGGAATCAAGCCTAGGCGTCACTACGCAACTCCATGATAGCGACCTGCACATTGAAGGCGATCGCGCGCAGGTCACTCGCGCCGCCAAATTCCTGAGCGAATACAACGAGCTTTTTCGCGAAGGCCGAAAGCTCGAAAGCAGCCAAGTGAAATCCATGCTGCGCATGGCCAATGACGAGCCAAATTTTTCTCTTCGTGGCGCGATGGAGCACGCGCGTCCCAAGTCCTACGGCAAAAAGCCCATCACCGCCAAGAGCACCAACCAGCGCCTCTATATGGAGGCCCTCGAGAAGTACGACATGGTTTTCGCGATTGGCCCCGGCGGAACAGGGAAAACGTATCTCGCCGTCGCCATGGCCGTCTCTGCGCTTCTGACCAAGCAAGTCAACCGTATCATTTTGGTTCGCCCGGCCGTGGAAGCGGGCGAGCGCCTCGGCTTTCTTCCCGGCACAATTCAGGAAAAAGTCGACCCTTACATGCGTCCGCTCTACGACGCGTTGCACGACATGCTCGAAGCCGACAAGCTCGAACGCTTCTTGGAAAAAGACATTATCGAAGTTGCGCCCCTGGCTTTCATGCGCGGACGTACCTTGAACGATTCGTTCGTCATCATGGACGAAGCGCAGAACACCACCAGCGAACAGATGAAAATGTTCCTCACGCGCCTGGGCTTTAATTCCAAAGCCGTCATCACCGGCGACGTCACCCAAATCGATCTGCCCAGCAGCCGCCGCTCCGGCCTGATTGAAGCCATCGAGATTGTCGGCAAGATCGATGGCATCGCCATCGTTCACTTCGACGAGCGCGACGTTGTGCGCCACAACTTGGTGCAGCGTATCATCAAGGCCTACGACGAACACGACGCCAGCGCTGCCGCGCGCAATTCCGCCGGCAATCATTCTCGCGAGCCCGATCGCTCCCGTGAGCCCGATCATTCACGTGAAAACGACCGCCGCGCTCCCGCGGAGTAATTTTCAAGCCATGGTGCTCAATCGACAGAAACGTGTACGCGTGAAGCTTCGTGCGCTCGACGAATTCCTTCATCGCGCTGCTGCGCTGCTCCGCCTGCCTCATGACGCCGCTACGATTTGCCTGGTCACCGACGCGAAGATCGCCGAGTGGAATCGTGTGTATCGCGGCAAGGATCGCCCGACCGATGTTCTGTCATTTCCTGCCGTCGCTCACGCGCAAAATGGCAACGGCAGAACGCCGCGCTCGCCAATAGCTCTTCGCGCCACCGAAGAGATTTATCTCGGCGACGTCGCCATCGCTCCCGCCGTTGCACGCTGCAACGCCCGCGCCGCTGGCCGCAGCTTCGATCAAGAAATGCAGATCCTGACGCTGCATGGCCTCTTGCACTTAATCGGATACGATCACGAATCCGACCATGGCGCCATGGAGCGCCTCGAAATGCGCCTTCGTCGGAAACTGAGGATTGCATAAGTGAGCAGCGCTCTCACCTATACCATCGCGATACTTCTCCTGGCCGCTGGCCTGATGGTCTTTGCGTACCTCGACCGCATTTACCGCCAGCTTGGCCGCGTAGTCGCCGGGCCCGCGCACCTGAACCTCGACATATTTGCCGCTGAAATCGAGCCGCGCGTCCGCATCAACCGCGTTCGCGCCGCCGGCACGTTCAGTCTCCTCGCGCGCCTTTGGCTCGTTGTTGTTTCCGTGCTCACCGCCCGCGCCGTCATCCTCTTCGCCGGCGAGACCTGGCGGATCGTCGCCGAAATGATTTTCTTCCTGGGCCTCGAGGTGATTGTCGGAATGCAGTTCCTGCCGGCGCTTCTGCTCGCGCGCACCAGCGGCAAATGGCTCATTCCGATTTTGCCCGTGGTACGCGCTTTCGCATGGCTCATTTGGCCCGTGCAGGCCGTACTCGAATTCGCCATCTCGATTTTGCATATTTCCGACGAGCCCGGCGATGCCCCCTCCGACGACCAGCAAGCCATGGAAGCCATCGTCGATGCCGCCACTGAAGAGGGAATTATCGAGCAGGACGAAGCCCGCCTGATCGAACAGGTCGTCGAATTCAGCGACAAGCGCGTCCGTGAAGTCATGACGCCGCGTCCCGACGTCGTTTCCATTTCCGCGAACGCCACCATCGAGGAGCTTCGCCGCGTCCTCGTCGCCACCAAGCTTTCGCGCCTGCCCGTCCACGAAAATACTCTCGATGAAATCATCGGCATCGTCATCGCCCGGGACATCCTGCAAATTCCCGAAAGCGAAGCGGTGAAGAAAACCGTGCGCAACCTCGTGCGCCCTGCGCTGTTTGTTCCCGAGGCCAAAATGGGCTCCAGCCTGCTCCGCGAAATGCAGCGCAAGAGCCAGCAAATGGCCATCGTCATCGACGAATACGGCTCCATGGCAGGCGTCGTCACTGCCGAGGATTTGGTTGAGGAAATTGTCGGCGAAATCGGCGAGGAGGACCGCCATCCTGCGCCCGATGTAGTGCGCGAGAGCGATGGCAGCATGGTTCTTCGCGGCAGCACGGGAATCGAGAAGCTGAAGGATCTCTTCGGCGTGGAATTAGAGAGCGATCAAGCCGAATCGTCCTCGGCAACCCTTGCTGGCCTGCTCAATCACGTGGCCGGTCACGTGCCCGAGCCTGGCGAAAAAATCAGCTACGACGGCCTGCAGTTCGAAGTCCTCGAAGCCAATCAGCGGAAAGTTCTGCGCCTGCGCGCCCGCCGGCAAGCCCCAGGGCGCCCTTAGCGTTTCCCGGCTCCCGACGTAACGCGGCGCCGAATCGATCGCATTTTTCAGCACGCCGGGGATCGCATAGCACCTCGTGTCAGCCTTGATATTTCCGCTTCCCGGGAGTAACTTTCCACTCCCACGCTTGGTTTGCGAAGAATCGCTAATTCCACCAGGGAGGCGCCATGGCCACCGAAGTTCGACTCCGCGTCAACGGCAAGGAATATGAAAGCGCGGTCGAGCCGCGCCTCCTTCTTGTTCACTATCTTCGCGACACGCTGGGCCTTACCGGCACTCACATCGGCTGCGAAACTAGCATTTGCGGCGCTTGCACCGTTCTTTTCGATGGCAAGGCCGTAAAGTCCTGCACCATCCTGGCCGTGCAGGCGGACGGCGCGGAGATCACCACCATTGAAGGACTTGCCGCCACCTGCAAAACGAATGGCTCCGCCGGTGTTGCGGCAGGCTGCACTTTGCATCCGGTTCAGGAAGGTTTCTGGGAGAAACACGGGCTGCAATGCGGCTTCTGCACGCCCGGAATGATTCTTACCGCCGTGGCCTTTCTCAGCGAAAATCCCGATCCTAGCGAACCCGAAATTCGCAAGGCCATCAGCGGAAATCTATGCCGGTGCACCGGCTATCAGCACATCGTCGACGCGGTGCAGTACGCCTCGAAGAAAATGGCGGTCGCCAAGGCTCGATAACTCGTAGCAATACTTGCGTGGCGCGGAGGAAATTTATGGCGACAGCAGCGAAATACGTTGGCAGGCCCATGAAGCGCAAAGAAGACCCGCGCTTGATTCAAGGCCTCGCCCACTACGTCGACGATATTCACCTTCCCGGGATGCTCCACATGGTGGTCGTCCGCAGCCCTTACGCCCATGCGAAAATCCGCTCCATTGATGCGTCCAAGGCGAAATCAGCTCCCGGCGTTGTCGCCGTTTTCACCGGCGACGACCTTCGCGGCCTGATCGGCCCCGTTCCCTGCGCCGCGCAAATCCCGGACATGAAGCCCGCCGTGCGCTTGCCCCTGGCGACCGACAAAGTTCGCTTCGTCGGCGACCCCATTGCCGTAATTGCCGCTTCCGACAAATACACCGCTCGCGACGCCCTCGATTTAGTCGAGGTCGATTACGAACCTCTCTCCGCGGTCACCGATCCCGAGAAGGCCATCGCGAAGGGCGCCCCGAAACTCTATGACGACTTTGCGGACAACGTTGCCTATCGCTGGGAGCTCGAAGGCGGCGACGTCGCTGGCGCATTCAAGAACGCCGACAAAGTTGTGAAGCAACGCATGGCCAATCAGCGCGTGATCCCCGTGCCCATGGAATGCCGCGGCGTTGTCGCGGAATACGACCCCGGCGAACCCAAACTGAAAGTCTGGACTTCCACGCAAATCCCGCACCTCGCGCGCACGCAGATCGGCGCCATGCTGGGAATCTCGGAAACCTCGGTTCATCTCGTCACTCCGGAAGTCGGCGGCGGCTTCGGAAGCAAATTGAACGTCTATGGCGAAGAAGCGCTCTGCGCCTATCTCGCCATCAAAGTCGGCAAGCCAGTGAAATGGATCGAGTCCCGCCGCGAGAATTTTCAAGCCACCATCCACGGCCGCGATTTCATCAATTACGCCGAGCTCGCCGTCAAGCGCGACGGCACGATTCTTGGCGCGCGCTTCAAACTCATCGCCGACCTCGGCGCCTACTACCAGTTGCTCACGCCGTTGATTCCTACGCTGACCGCGCTGATGCTCTGCGGCAGCTACAAAATCCCTGCCATCCGCATCGAGATCATCGGTGCGCTCACCAACAAGATGGCCACGGACGCCTATCGCGGCGCCGGCCGTCCAGAGGCCACTTATTTCATTGAGCGCATCATGGACGTCGTCGCTGCCGAGTTGAAAAAAGATCCTCTCGAGATTCGCCTTCAGAATTTCCCCAAGCCCAAGGATTTTCCCTACGCCACGCCCACCGGCCTGATCTACGACACTGCCGCTTACCAAGCGTGCCTTCGCACGGCCGAGAAAAAATCCGGATACTCGAAACTACGCGCCTCTCAGGCCGCCGCGCGCAAGCAGGGCAAGCTCATCGGCATTGGTGTTTCCAGCTACGTCGAGATTTGCGCCATGGGCCCGTCGAGCGCCATGCCCGCCGGAGGTTGGGAGAGCGGCACCGTTCGCATCGAGCCAACAGGGAAAGTCAAAGTTCTGACCGGCTCGTCGCCGCACGGCCAGGGGCAGGAAACCAGCTTCGCGCAAATCGCCGCCGACATGCTCGGCCTCACTCCCGACGACGTTCTCATCGTCCACGGCGACACCAGCCAGGTTCCCTACGGTATCGGAACCTTCGGGAGTCGCGCCACTGCTGTTGGCGGTACCGCCATGTACAAATCATTGGAAAAACTTCGCGAGAAGCTCGCAAAAATCGCCGGCCACATTCTCGAAGTTGATCCCGCCACACTCACCTTCGGCGATCACAAAATCTATTCCACCACCGGCTCCAAGAAATCCGCCTCCTTCAATGACGTCGTCACCGCCGCCTACGTCGCCAAAACGCTTCCGCCCGGCGTCGAGCCCGGCCTCGAAGCCACCACCTTCTTCGAGCCCACGAATTTCACTTTTCCGTTTGGCACGCACATCTGCATGGTTGAAATCGACCGCGATACCGGCGAAGTCAAATTGTTGAAATACGTCGCCGTCGACGATTGCGGCAACGTCATCAATCCGCTTCTGGTCGACGGCCAGGTGCACGGCGGCATCGTCCAATCCATCGGTCAGGTCTTTTTTGAAGAGGCCGTCTACGACGCCGACGGCCAGCTCATCAGCGGCGAGCTCACCGACTATGCCATCCCGCGCGCTGCGGACCTTCCTCGTATCGAAACCGCGCGTACCGTCACACCAACACCCGTAAATCCCATGGGCGTCAAAGGCGTCGGCGAAGCCGGAACCATCGGCGCTACCCCGTGCCTGGTGAACGCCGTCGTGGACGCTCTCGCGCCGCTCGGCATCACCCACGTCGACCTGCCCATCAAGCGTGAAAACATCTGGCGCATCCTGCAAAAAAGTTCCGGCGGCGCGAAAACGAAGTCCCGGAGGGCCTCATGATCCCCGCATCGTTCGAATATCAGGCGCCCAAGAGCCTTGACGAGGCCTTGCGCCTTCTCGGCCGCCACGGTGACGAAGCCAAAATCCTCGCCGGCGGCCACAGCCTGCTTCCCTTGATGAAACTGCGCCTGGCTTCACCTCGTTACGTCATCGACATCGGCCATCTTCGCGGCCTTGATTACATTCGCGAGGACGGCGATCAGATCGCCATCGGCGCGCTCACCACCCACGCGCAGGTTGCCGCTTCCGAGCTTCTCCGCGAGAAATGCCCGCTCCTGCCCGAAACCGCTGCCGCGATCGGCGACATCCAAGTGAGAAATCGCGGCACCATCGGCGGAAGCCTCGCGCACGCCGACCCCGCCGCTGACTATCCCGCTGCGATCCTTGCACTCGACGCGGAGCTGGTCGTTCAATCCGGCTCCGGCAAGCGCACAATTTTCGCCGCTGAATTCTTCGTCGACCTGCTCCAGACGCAAGTGCGTCCCGGCGAAATCCTCACGGAGGTTCGCGTTCCCATTCGCCGTTCGGGCGAAGGTAGCGCCTACCGTAAATTCCATCAGCCTGCTTCTGGATTCGCAACGGTCGGGGCTGCTGCGCGTCTCATTACTTCCAAAGACGGAAAGATACAAGACATCGCGCTTGGCATGACCGGCGTCGGTTCCAAAGCCTACCGAGCCTCCACGGTCGAGAAGGCCCTCCGCGGCAAGAAGGCCGACGACGGCGCCATCGCCGCTGCGTGCGCCAAGGCCGCGCAAGGCGTCGAGCCTCTATCCGACATTTTTGCCTCTTCGGAGTATCGCCGCGCCATGGCCGCCGTATTTGCGCACCGTGCGATTTCCGCAGCCCTTGCGTGCGCCAGCCGCCATGCAGACGCAAAGTCCCCGGCGCCAAGATCTTCCGTCGCGAAATCCAAAGGCAAGCGCAAGTGAAGCTTCAGGGCGTCGCGCTTCTTCCCGCCCCGCGCGAGCAAGTCTGGCAGTCCCTCACCGACCCAGCCTTTCTTGCGAAATGCTTGCCCGGCGCGCAGGAACTCACGCCTGACGGCCCCGGTCGTTACAAAGTCTCCATGAAACTGGGCATCGCCGCCTTCTCTGGCAAATTTGAGGGCGCCGTGCAACTCGCCGATCAGCGTCCCCCTGAATCGTTTAAGATGAGCGTGGAAGGCCGCGGCGCGCCCGGCTTCATGAAAGGGGAGGGAACTCTCACACTCCACGAAAAAAGTGGCCACACGCCTGCGCAGACAGAAGTCCAATATTCCGGTGAAGCGCAAGTCGGCGGCGTGATAGCATCCGTCGGCAGCCGCATGATCGAAGTCGCTGCTAAGAAAATCGTTCAGCAATTTTTCGACGCTGCCGCCGCCGAGTTGCGTGCGCGCAGCAAGAAATGAGCGCCCTTGCGATCGAGTTTCGAAATCCAAACACGCGCTCTCCCGCGTAATCTAGGCGAGCAGAGCGACGTCTCGGCGATGTCCCAAGGTGGTCACGGAAGGTGAATCCCCAAACCACTCTTACGCATCAATTGTTCGTTCCCTGCAGTTCATTCTCACAGTTTTGAGGAGAGGATCATGAAGAAACTAGGACTCCTGTGCAGTGCGTTCTTAATGCTGGCCGGCCTTTCTCTGGCGGCCGCGAAGCAGCAGACTTTCACCGGCGCCATAAGTGACAGCATGTGCGGTGCTGAGCACATGATGCAAGGCTCCGCGAAGGACTGTACCCTCAAGTGTGTCGACGGCGGCAGCAAATTTATCCTTGTCGATTCGAAGGGTAAGATCTATCAACTCAGCGATCAGAAATCGCCGCGTGCCTTTGCTGGCGCGAACGTGAAGGTCACCGGCACTCTCAACGGCGACACGATCACCGTCAGCGCCATCGTCGCGGCAAAGTGAGCGCGCCTGCCGCGCTCATCCTGAGCGAAGCGAAGGATCTGATTTTTCTGCCATCGCGACCCGGGTTTTGTTGACGTTTGCGGGCCGATTGCCTTTATCGGCCCGCTTTTTTCTCTGCTAGAATCTCGCCCGTGCAAGTGCCCAATCCACGCCCGTCTGCCCGCGCCTGTCTTCCAGCCCTCAGCCTCTCGTTTCCAGCGTCCAAAACATGCTGAACGCGCTCCGCTATTACTGGCTCGTTGCAAAGGGTTACAGGCTCAAACCCTGGAACAGTCCCTACTTGCGTTGGCGCATGGAAACATTCTTCGGTCCTGCCGCCGCTGACCTAAACGCCCGCAAATTCCTGCGCCTCATGTGGGCCGAACGCGCGCGCATGCGCCGCTTCCTCTCCTGGGTCGCTGAACGCCGCCGCGAACAAAAGCGCCACTCCCACGGCTCATAAATCGCGCTGTGGGCTGCCAGCTGTCGTCATCTGTGCCGCGATCTCAACGCTTCGCAATCGGGATCACGAACCGCAGCGCAGTATGCGTCGACGAAAAACTGCACACCTTATTGTCCGTGAGGCCGGCCGCCTTCCCCGCTTGAATCACGTCGATTTCGCGGATGTGCGTGTGCCCCTTGGGATAAACCACCCAAATTGCCCCGTTCCTCTGGATCGTGCGCGCGAGCGATTCCAGCCGCGAAAGGTCGCCGCGAACTTCCGCGGAAAAGAAAATCAGGTCGGCATCCGCGATGCGTTTCCCTCGCGAGTAGTCCGGTACGCGGCTGCTCAGGTCTGCGAGGAATTCAGCGGATTCCACGCCGAGCACGGCGACGCGCTGCCCGGGCTTCACGCCGAGCTTGTCGATCAACAGTCGGTGCGAGTAGTCGCGTTCCGGCGCGCGCGGTTTTCTCTTAGAACCGGTCATCATCGTCCTCGCAACTAGAACACCAACGGAACGAGCGCCCACGTGTCGCGTTGGTACGCATCCCACTCAGCGCCAAAAGTCTGCTGCAAGATCTGTTCTTCCAGCCGAGTTTTCCGCAGATAGGCTACCACCAAGGTCGCCAATCCAAGCAGCGCGTGATATTGGCTCGAGGCGATCGCCGTTCCCAGGAACATTCCGAGCATCGCGGTATAGATGGGATGTCGCAGCAGCCGGTACGGCCCCGTGCGGACCAATTCGTGGCCTTCCCCGATTCTGACTTCTGCGCTCCAGTTGCGTCCCAGATGCCGCCGCGCCCAGACTGCCAGGAGAACGAATGTTGCCTGGATGATCGCGCCGATAGCTACAAGAAAATGAAATCGCTGCGGCAGAAACCAGCCCTTCAGTCCCGGTGCCGGCCAGAAAAGCAGAATCAGCGCCGCGTTTAGCACCAGCTGATGGAAAACGGTTGATCTCTTGGATTCGGAGTCCTTGCTTGGCGCAGAGTTCCTCGACGCAATGGTCCAGTACAAGGAGAATATGACCCAGAGGATCAGCGCAGGAAATATCCTGTTCCATTCAAGGTCATAATCAAAGTGATTATAATTTCTTGCTAGCAATGACGGCGGATGCCACCCTAGTTTGGTGAGCATGACGCCCAAAATGCCTCCGATCACGCCGCCCAGCGCCAGCTGCTCGATAAGCTTCTTCTTCGCCGTCTTTGCCATCAGCATGCCTCGCTCTGCAGCATCCTGCGTTAGAACAGCAGCGGAACCAGCGCCCACGTTTGGCGCCGGTACGCATCCCACTCGGCGCCAAAAGTCTGTTGCAGGATCTGTTCTTCCAACCGCGCTTTTCGCAGGTAAGCCACCATTAATATCGCGAACCCAAGCAGCGCGTGATATTGGCTGGAGGCGATTGCCGTTCCCAGAAACATACCTAACATCGCCGTGTAGATCGGATGCCGCAGCAGCCGGTACGGTCCTGTGCGGACCAATTGATGATCCTCGGCAATTCTGACGGCCCCGCTCCAATTGCGCCCCAGATGCCGCCGTGCCCAAACTGCCAGGAGAATGAACGCGGCCTGGATAATCGCGCCGGCAGCCACCAGAAAATGAAATCGCTGCGGCAGAAACCAGCCCTTCAGCCCCGGCGCCGGCCAAAAAAGCAGGATCATCGCCACGTTTAGCACGACTTGATGGAAAACCGTCGACGCCTTGGATTCGGAACTCTTGGTCCGTGCAGAGTTTCGTCCCGCGATGCCCCAGTACAAAAAGAATGTGAACCAGAGGACGAGAGCGGGGAAAACTCTCGTCTCCCTGGTAAACACGAACCACACAACGGCCACGAGGATGGCCACGTTGAGGCTCACAAGTGCCACCCTAACCAGCCACTTCTTCGTTTTCGTCATGACCGTTAGTCTTTACGACTATTTGGCTTCTGCCGCAGCTGATCAATTTGTGTCTGGGTCAGGAACGGCGGCAAATGAATCTGGTCGGCACATGACGCGTCGAGGCCCCCCGTCGTACCCTGCGCCACAAATTCCGCAATGAGCCCGTCGATGCACGGGGAACCGGTTCCATGAGTTCCATCTTTCACGACAATCACTCGGCTGTTGCTCAGATCACGCGCCGCCTGCGCCGATGCCTCGGGCGGCGTGGCTGGATCAAGTGCTCCGGAAATCAGCAACGCAGGCACGGCAGAATGTAACGGCGCGTGGAAGTCCCGAGGAATGTTGCCACGAACCCATTCGCGGCACGCCTGTTGATAGATGCGCACCTGGAAGTCACCCAGGTAGGTGCCAGCGGTTTCACGGCGGATGGTTGCTTCCGTCAGTCCGGGGATGTCTTCCGCACAGATGACGGAAAGAGACATCCCGCGGTCAATCGACTTGTCAATTGCGCTCCTCACCGTCAGCGCAGCGATTGCATAAATGCTCCAATCGCCCTGGTAAGCACGGTGGATCATGTATGGAAACTCGCTGATCACCTCCGGAAGGTACAGAAGGGGTCGCAAGCCCGCCACAAACATGCCGCGCGAAAGCGTGACTGTCTGTGTTCCTCCAGCAGCATTCTTTTTCTCAAACTGCGCTGGCGATTTTTCCAGGCGGTCGACAACGGCTTGAAACTCCTGCTTCAGATCGGGGAAGTCGTTATGGCACGCCTCGTCGGCAGCGCAACGATCGATCAACTGATCAATCGAGCCTTGGAGTGTTCGGGAAAAGGGCAGGGGAATCCGGTACTGCGGCGGGACTACCGCCTCCATCGTCACAGTGCGAACGTGATCGCCGTGCCGCCGCAAGTACACCAGAGCGGCCTGCGTGCCGTAAGAACCGCCGAACAGGTTGATCTTGTCATAGCCCATGGCTTGCCGCACGTCATCGAGATCGTCTGCTGCAATGGACGTGGTGTACTGAGTGAGGTCGGCCCTTTTTTCAAGCTCCATGCGGCACGCGCGCACCTTTTCTGGAGGAATGCTTTCGCCGATTATCGCTTGCGCGTCGTTGGGATCCCGCAGCTCGCACGTCAATCGATTCGATCCGCCGGTGCCCCTCTGGTCCACCAGCACCACATCACGCTGTTGCCGCACCTTCGTCGTGAACCCCGTCGCCGGAAACGTTTCTACGGCGCTTTGGCCTGGACCGCCGGCCAGAGGAAACCAAGGGTCGCCTGCCGGTTTGTCAGAGAGTGCCGGCAACACCATGATGTTTAGCGCAATCTTGCGCCCGCTCTGCGACGCCCGGTTTTCATACACCTCGTACTTTCCGCACAGTCCTTCCGTATTGCCATCAGCTGTGCGGCACGGCGCCAGCGGAATGCTTCCCAGCACTCTCGGTTTGAGCGTGACCTTAGCTGCGGTCGCGCCCGGGCGGTGGAACGAGAGGGGAACTGCATTGCCACCCTGGTGCCATGTTCCGACAAGCTCGCTCCCATCGTCGCTGAGCTGTGCTTCGTACATGACACCAGCGCTCTTCAGCTCGAGCCGCAACGCGCCGGTCGGCGCGAAAGAGACAGTGTCAACCGGAAGGGTAGTGTTGCCCTGATCCACAGCGGTAAGTTTTCCGGTGAAGGATCCGTCGGGGCCCTCCTCAATCTTCAGGATCAGATGCTGGCTTGCCACCATTCCCTGCCACTCGCCCGTAATGCTGTTTGCCGGCTGAGCGGCCGCTCTCGACAGCAAGATTCCCGGCAGCAGCATGAGCAGGATAAGGACACACTTCTCCCATCTCGTTCTCATCGAATTTCTCCTCTTCGACCTGTTTCTAGAACTGGTTCGTCACCGCACCGACGGCAACAGGGCAAACAACGCGACCAGTCCAGCCAAGTAGGCCGCCCCGAGGTAAGTCAGCGTGTTCGCCAGATTGAGTGAATAACCGTGCGCACCCTTCAGCATCAACATAGGCGCGGAAGGCTGACAGCAAACCGGCCATCTTGCGATCTCCGACTGGTGCAAGAAGTCCGGCAGCTTCACGGGACGCGCTCGCAACCCCACCTTCACCAGTTGCTTTCTTCGGATCTCCACCCAAACCGTAGCTATTACGCAAATCATCAGCGACGCCGCGAACCAGACGCTCTGCACCCGGTTAACGCTCGTCGGAGATGAACTAAGTTTGACAGCCCAAAAAACAATCCCTGCCGTTGCACAAGCGCGCCCCCAATCGCACGCCCTAAGGTAGTACCGGCGAGTCTCTTCGCGGGCCTCCATGTGTTCCGTCGCCTGCGCCTGTGGAACGGGAGTGCGCCATGCCAGGACCACCCGCTTCGCGAACAGCATGCCGAGCTGCATGTAAAGGAAGCGCACCGGAACCCCGAATACCAAGCGCAAGTTATGGTGTTCCGGCGTCGCGAAATAGTAGTGGGCCAGCCATGCAAGGGCCAACACGGTGCAAAGAGCCAACGCCCACTCCACTTTGCGATTGCTGTAATCGCGCAGCCGTCGCGGCTTCAGCGACAATGCCATGCATGCCACCGGCTGCTCGGCCTCTGGGACCGCAAAAGCCCGTGCCTGCCGTTCTGCCAGATCCACTGAGTACGAGTGATTGATGTGGATCAACACGCACAGACCCAGCATCAGCCAGTTCAAAAGCAGCACGCGCCTGGCGGCGAAAATAGCGATTGCCACCGGGATGTCCACCGCGAAGGGAGTAAACATGCGCATCCAGTAGCGATGCAGAATCTTCCTGCCCTCGCTCGTGTAGAAATCGGGCTGCACGTGAACGTTGAAAAACCATTCCGGGCCACGGAGCAGCGGCTGGCGCCCTCGGCGGACGCAACCGTTGATGCGCACCAGCCAGAACAAAATGTAGAAGATCACGATGCACTGGTTGACGTCCATTTATCTCCTTTCGTCCCCCGCGCAAATGCTGCCGGCAAAAAAAGAAGGCATATCGTCCATCGTTCAACCGTTCATGCGCATTACCCAGAACAAAATACGGCCGACCGAAAACAAAATGTAGAAGATCACGACGTACTGGTTGATGTGCATTTATTTGCTGTCTTTCCCGACCAGGCTCAGCTCGCGCATCACCATGCTCACAATCTTGCTCGGCGACAGGCCGGCGAGCACCAACTCCGTCAGCGCCGTACGCAAGGGCCGCTCCAGTTCGTCCTGGCTGCGCTCCGTCGTCGTGCGCGACGCCACCACCGAACCCGATCCGTGCTTGATTACAATTAGGCCGTCCTTTTCTAACTCGTGATAGGCAGTTGCAATGGTGTTGAGATTGACGCCCAGATCCGCCGCCAACTGCCGCACCGGCGGCAACGACGCGCCCTCCTCCAATTTCCTGCGCGCGATCAGTTCCTTGATCCCATCAGCAACCTGCTGATAGATCGGCCGCGCATCGGTGGTATCAATGGTCAAAAACATTCGAATGTCGCGTGTATGTATACTCCATACACTTTTAGGCCGTCAAGAAGAAATTCTGAGGTTAAACAACCGTTGGATGTGCTGGGGCGAGAGTCAAAAAATATTGATGTCGTCTGCAAACGGCAGCGAGAAACATCCTGCTCGCTCCATGTCGAGCGTCGCCTGCCATCATCCGCGCGATGCGCGCTCAGACGCTTTTCGACGGTTGCGAGGTGGTCTGCACGGCTTGCGTAGGGCCAGGAGCAGTGGCTTCCTTCGCCGTCGGCGGATTGGAGTTTGGAGTATTCGGTTTTGGTTTCAGCGGGAAGCGTATGCCGCGCTTGGCGTTTTCATCGACCGTCCGCTGTAAATCGATCTGATCCACATCGACACTGCTCTCGCGGCCTTGGGTGGTCACGTAATGCAGCGTGTTGCCGGAAGACCAATAGCTGCTCACTTGGTAGGTCGTACCATCCTTCAGGTAGAGCAGGGTCGGCGTGGACTCGGGGTCAGTCGCGGTAGCTGGATTTGGCTGCGCTGAGTCTTGCGCGCCCTGCCCGGTATCGCTGGGAGCGCCGGAATTAAGCGAACTGTCGTAATCGTTGGCGGTGTTGCCGGTGTAGTCGCTGTAATTTCCTGCGTCGCTGTTATCCCAGACCCAAGAGTCGTCAGACCCATACGGACCGTACCCGTCCCCGTAGGGATAAACCCACCCTGGATACCCCCAGCCAAGTCCCCAATAGCCCGGCCATCCCCAGCCAAAATCAAACCCCCAGTATGGCCAGCCCCATCCAAAGCCTAAGCCGCAGCCCCAACATCCTCCCAAACCGCCAAAGCCGCGACCGCGGAACCCCAAGCCGAATCTGTTCCCCGCAAATCGATTGCCTCCGAAAAGCGTGCTTCGCCCCAGTCCCGAATTCGTGAATGCCGAACCGCCTACGCGAGAGGTTCCGAGGCTCGACGTCGCTCGCCCCGCGGAAGCCGCGTGTGTGTTTGCAGCGACTGCACTGTGACCTGCTCCGAACGAGTGCCACCGGCCATCTGCAATCGCGGAATTCCGAGCTCCCGTCGAACCAGCGGCACTCGCCGCGCGTCCGCCGTTTCCAAAGGAATGCCATCGACCGTCAGAGATAGCATCGCGCGCGCTGGAAGCCCGGGTCGCGCCCGATCTGCCGCCAAATCCATTACTCCTGTATCCGGACCCGCCATAGCCGCGCGACGAGTAGCTGCCTCCGCCGCGATACGCACCGCCGCCATTGGACCGTGCCCCGCCGAATCCACCGCCGCCGCGATACGCTCCGCCACCGTAAGACCGGCCGCCTCCAAATCCGCCCCCACCGTGAAAACCCCCGCCACCGCCGCCGTGGGATCCGCCACCGCCCCGCCGTGGGATCCGCCACCGCCCCCATGCCCTCCTCCGCCGCGTTGTGCCAACGCTCGATTCGGCGTAAAAAAGACCAAAACAAATGCGGCAATTGCTGCGACGAATGCTTTTGTGAGGTTGGAACTGGTCATGGCAGGTCCCTCCATCGAAATGGCCCGCGGCGCGACAGCCAAGGAGGACTGGCAGGCCACTCTTACTCTACTCTCTATTGGATTGTTTTCGCAGCCATTCTGGTTGTAAGCGACCGGCAACGAAGTTAGACGTGATTTGGCTGGGAGTTAAGATTCTGCGCCTTGCATACCCCGCCGAACCCGTTGCGTTCTCTAAAACACCTGCTCGTCCGCCGACGGCCCGTAAATCGAAGGCACCGGCACGTTGTTCAACCGCAAATAAACGCCGAGCTGTGCGCGGTGATGAATCATGTGATTCATCACGAATCCCCGCAGCACCGCAATCTTCGGCAGCGTGAAGATCGTCTTGCCACCGGCGATCAGTGACCACGGCTTCATGAAGTCTTCGTCGCTTGCTCCCGCAATCGCTGCGCGCCCCGCCGCCACTCTCTTGTCAAACTCTTCCAGCAATTGTTTCCGCGATGCCATCTTCAGCGCTGCGTTTTGCGCCGGAGGAGGATCTCCCGGCGGATTGACGTCTATCGAGTCCTGCAGAATCGTTTCCTTCGCCCATCCTGGAATTTCAGCTAGATGTCCCGCCAGCCGGTCCATCGCCATCGATTTCTCGTGCGGTTTGTAGTCCGGCTTTCCCTCCGGTACGCGCTCCAGCACCTTCCGCGTGTTCGCTACTTCATGATCGAATTCCGGCAAAATGCCATCCCGTATCGCCATCTTCTCCTCCTCGGCACAACCCACATTGAGTTTTTTCCATCTGAGCTGACCTCGTATAGGATGCTCCCGCCTCTGCGCGGATTCAACCGCGCCCGTCATGCCCTAAATTCAATCGCGGATTCTTGAACCCGGCGGTCTGCCCTACGCGGACTTTTTCTTCCAGGCGCCCAGAATCGCGCCCATCAGGCACAGCCCCACCAGAGCGTAGAATTCGTTAATCGCGAACAGTTGCATCGGCCGCATTTCGTACATATATGTCGTGCAAACAATCGGGCCCACAATTCCTAGCCACAAGACAGCGCCGATCGCGGCCCCGCGCAGGGCAGTGTTCGCGTTGCGCCAGATGCAAACCTGCGCCAGGACAAACGCGATCAAGAGATTCAAGAGAAATGTGAAGATAAACGGCCAGATCCAGATCGGATTCATGGAACTCACTTGGGCTGCGCTCATGTGTTCGAGCGCCATCCACGGCTTGCTGAACAACAGGTCGTACCACAGTCCTCCGAGCAGCCAATAAACGATCGCGCAAACAACCACCGCCGGGTAGTTGGTTCTCATCGCGGCATCCTCCTCGTTGCATCATCTGCTGGCACTAACTGTAGCAATGTGCCCGCACTGAATTTGTATGGCGGGCGCCCCAATTCATTCGGCAGCTCCGGCGCGTCATGGAGCGGCGAGCGATTCTACTCCAGACCTAGCGTCGCGCATCCCCGCAACGAATTTATTCGAAATTAGGACCTATGGGAAGTAGTCGTCTGCGTCCGCAATTCCGCATTTCTAAATCGGAGTCGTTCAGTCGGTTGCTGGGCCGGCAAAGAGGATGAGATTCTCATCTGGATCCGAGACTATAAAAGTTCTGGCACCCCATGGCTCTCTCTTAAGCGCCTGATGGAAGGAGACTCCTGCAGCCTGATAACTCAGAAACAGTTGTTCGATTTCCTTCGCGGTGTCAACCGTGATGGAAGCGGAGAGCAGTTGTTCGCGCTTGCGAACATCGCCAGCGAACACAGGTTCGAAGACCAACCTCAGCGCGAGTCGTGCATTGTCGCGGAAGACCTGCCCGTAGTATGGCGGATCGCCATGGATGAATTCGACCGCGAAGCCGAGCTTGTTTGTATAGAAATCGCAGGAACTCTTGATGTTCGCAACGAAGAGTTGTGCTGAGATTGATCTGAGAGTGGGACCTGGCGTCTGTCTGGGTTCATCGGTCATGGCATTTGCTCCCTTTAGTTTCGTAGCGGCATGATACAGCAGAGCACGAAGGTGCCGTCCGAGAGGTCGAACCGTCCGTTCTAACGCGTAAGTCCTGGTAAACGCCGTAACCGGACAAATCAACGCTCGCTTGGAGAACCCTTAGGGAACTTTGTCCGGTAATCCGACTTACCGGGAGTTAGCCCACCCGTCCCGACAATTTGGGCAGTTCCTTTGAAGAGACAAGAACAGAGTGCTGAGTTGCGAAGTATGAGTCTGCGCTTGCGCGAGCCGTGCCTGAAACCGGGAGGAGGGCTTTGGCTTGGGCAGCTCGAATCTGGGGCATCAAGATGTCGCGAACGTAGTGCCAGTAAGGAACCAGTTTGAGGGCAGCCTGTGCGTCGTGCTCGGCAGCGTTCAAATCAGGCGTGGTGCGGTTCAGATTCGACCACGCGAGACTCATCAGCAACTCGGGTTCCCCCCATGAGGGCTCCATCGGATCTCTCGCGTCGCGCTTCTGGTTGCGGACCGCTTCCAAGCCTTTGTTATAAGTTTCGAAGGCCTTGTCCTGACCCCCTCCCCGCTCTGGGGGCGACGACCAACGAATAGGACCGAGCACCCAAAGCAGCCGAGGATTGTCTGGGGCTGTCGCCATAGCATCTTTCAAAAGTGGACTCAACTGTTGGAGCAGTTCCTGAACGCGAGTTGGGTCTTTCTTGTGCAAGTACATCCGGTAACCCAGACTAGAGACTGCTCCAATCTTAGGTTCCACGAATGCAGGGTCCCGGGCAATGGCATCTTTGAAATCGGTGACCGCCAGCGTGAGGTCCTCTTCCAGATCCTCTGGAGTCGGGGATTCGTTGAAGCCGTTAATCGCTCTCCGCCACAAGGCAAATCCACGCCAGTAAAGCACCCGCGATGCCAGCTTGTCGTCTTCTGGGATGGGCGTGAGCTTGTCGTGGAGGCGCTTCAGAGCTGCGCGGTCGCCTTCGTAGTCCGCCCGCTGGATCTGGGTGACGATCCGGATGATGGAATCGCGTGAAGGCTCAGGGCTGGTCTTAACGGCAGGGTAAAGCTCAGTTGCGGTGGCGGATAAGACCAAAATGGTCAGCACGAACAAAAAGGCTCTGCCCATTCGAGCACCCATGCGTTCCCCCTGCGAATTCTCTGCTACCCAGATATACGAACGGGGAGACAGAAAGATTTCAATACGGGGAAGCATTCTCATAGAGAACGTTGAGTAATTCATACTCGGCGAGGTATTCGATTCGCCAGACTCCCAGGTCCTCGTGAACGTGCTTGTCGGAAATGTGAAGTGTTACTTCAAAAGTCCGGTTATCCGGCTTATCAGGACTTGCCTTCGCTTAGAGCGTCAGGGCGCTCCCAATGAATATCGATTCACGGCGTCGAGAACAAGCGAGACGGATGTACTATGGCGCTGGCTCAGAGGCCCAAAATAAAATTCTGGATTGGATCAAGGAGAAACAGAAATGATCGCACACTTTCCTCGCGGAAGAGTATGCCTCGCTTTAGGCGCCATTCTCCTCGGTTCCCTGGGGTGGGCCCAGAGTCGTGGTACAGCCGAGGACGAGTCTGCGATTAAGGCGCTAATGCAAAGTATGTATAACGACGACACAAATGCCACCAAAGCAAAGCAGTACGCGGCCGACGCGGATTTGACGAATGCGCTCGGAAGACGCATACATGGTCGGGAAGCCATCTCGCAATGGTTCGACGGACTAGTTCAAAACGCGGATTTCAAGGTGGGCGTCGAGTCCCCTGCGTCGCGTAAGGTGGATGTCCGCTTTGTACGGCCGGACGTGGCGGTGGTTTACGCAAACACCGAACGCGTCGGGCAGATCGATCCGGCTACCAAGAAAGCGATGCCGGCGCGCAAGATTCATATTCAGTACGTCCTCTCCAAGGAAGACGGCAAGTGGCTCATTCAGGCCGAGTTAATCATGGACGAAGAACACGGCGCAAAACAGAATTAGCGCCTTATGCGTGACGAATTCGTTGCGTCCCGGGCTAACTCCCGATTGACGCGCAAATCGGAAACTGCCCCACCGCCTCCGCGCACGCTAGCTGTCAAAGTCAACACGTTCGTGTTATAATCACTTCGAGGCCAGCAGTAGGATGCAAGTAGCAACGCACCACAACGGCCCGCGCGCACGACCCCACAGCAGCGAACCCGATTCCAGGCCAATTTCTGATCGTCACTATGATTTATTAGAAGCTCGCGTAAGTTGCACAAAACAAAGCGTCGCTACCCGTTCTAATCGTCACCAAACGCATGTTTTACAACCACGGCGGAATCAAGAATGCCTGACCTGAAGATTCTCGAGCCGACCGAATCGCTCCATGAAGCGCGCTGGTGGGATACCGACGCCAGCGGTAAAGTGCACTGCTACCTCTGCCCGCGCCACTGCCACATCGGCGAAGGCCAGGCCGGCTTCTGCTTCATCCGCGTGAACCGCGGCGGCAAACTCTACAGCCTGGGATATGCCTCCCCGGCCGCCATCCAAATCGACCCTATCGAAAAAAAGCCGCTCAATCATTTCCTCCCCGGCACGAAAATCTTTTCCATGGGCACCGCCGGTTGCAACATGGGCTGTTTTTTCTGCCAGAACTGGGACATTTCCAAATCGCGCAGCGATCAGGTCCATTCCACCCACGTTGAACCTGAACAGGTCGTCGAGCTGGCGATTCATTACGGCTGTCCCTCCATCGCGTTCACTTACAACGAGCCGACCATTTGGGCGGAATACGTCATCGATATTTGCAAAATCGCGCACGCGCGCGGCCTCAACACCGTGATGGTGTCGAACGGCTACATCACTCAGGAAGCTTTTCACGAAGTCTACGACCACATCGACGCCGCCAATATCGACTTGAAAGCGTTCACCGAAACTTTCTACGGCAAAATCACGCTCACCCATCTCGAGCCGGTGCTCGAAACTCTGGAGCGCCTGAAAAAAGAAACCAGCGTGTGGTTCGAAATTACCAATCTGATGATTCCCACGCTGAATGACGACGAAGGCGAAACGCGCAAACTCGCGGAATGGATTCTCGAACATCTTGGACCCGACGTGCCGTTGCACTTCACCGCGTTTCATCCGGATTTCAAATTGCAAGACAAGCCGCGCACGCCGCCGGAAACTCTGCATCGCGCCCGCGCAATCGCGCGGGAAGTCGGGCTGCACTACGTCTACGAAGGAAACATTTTCAGCGACGGCGGCAACACTCATTGCCCGAGTTGCAATTCACTTCTCATCAAGCGCTCTTGGCATGACGTTTTGCAGAATCGCTTGAAAAACGGCGTGTGTCCGGAATGCGGCCACCGCGTCCCCGGCCATTGGACGAATCCGCGCCAAGCGGCTGTTGCGGCGCGCTGCGAGCCGCGCGCAGCAACCATCGACAAGTTCGATTCGTGGAATTTGTAGTCGGCCCAGATTTTCACGCAGGGAGGAGGAACGATGAACAGGATGCACGCAATGGCGGTCGGGATCGTCGTATCGAGTGCATTGGTTTGTGCGGCGTTAGCGGTGGCACAAGAACAGCAAACCAGGCCGCCGGGTGCGGCTCTTCAACACCTGCAGGCGACCGAAACCAGTCGCGACAGCCGCATGACTGGCGTGAAGGTAGTGCGGCTGATCAACACGGCAGAAGCGGTTTACAAATCCGAGCACGGCAGCTACGCGAGTTGGAGCGAATTGTTCGGTTCCGACGCTATCTCCGAGCGGGAGAAGCCCGGGACGCCATTTCAGGGCCTGCAATTGTCCGCGGGACCCGAGGTCGTTCGGATGGAATCTTGCTATCGTTGTTTCTTCCGATCAGCGCAACTACGAATTGGCACTCCGTAGTGTCGACGATAAGCAATGCCGGTTTTCTTTTTTCAGTGACGACAGCGGGTTGATCTATCAAGGCGGCGTAATCGATTGCTCCGTGCAGTTGGTCCCGGCGCACGGATAGTCGGGGACGCAAGAGTTAGAGATCGTTTTCATCTCCAGTGCGTATAGTAGCTGGGGCCGACGCGTAGGTCGTGGTGCCACGTCACCGGAAAACTCCACCACGCAATCGAGCCGAGGACGGCCTGCATCACCACCAGCGGAAGAATGTTTCTGTGGCGTGCAAAAAGCCAGGCCATCACCGCGCCGCCGACGAACGTCAGCGGCACAAGCACCGGATTCGGCCAATGGCACGCGGCGAAGATCGTTCCCGCCGCGAGCGCTGCAACCCAATCGCGACGCAGCAGCGACAGCAGGCGATTAGTGAGCAGGGAGTTGAACGCCACCTGCTGCAGCAGGCAAAATGCAAAATAACTCCAGAGTCTGGCCGGTGAACGCAGATTGGGCGGAATGTGCCGTGGCTGGCCGAGAACCAGTCCAGTGATAATGAGCATCGCGGCCATGATGACCAAAGCGGCGAGCGCCCATTTTGTCGCTGGCCACAAATTATCGGCGCGCCAGCCGAGCGTCTTCGGCGTGTCGCGATGCAACAGGAAACTCGCAACGATCCATACCGGAAAAATGATCCACGCTCCGCGCTCCGTGAATTCCAGCCTCCAGATGAACAGCAGCACGTAAATCGGAATGCCGATTACGTCGATGAGCGAAAGTATGCGAAGCGCCCGAGATGTTCGTTCCGTCATTCCTTTACTGTGATGCGCGGAGCATTTCTTCGGCAAGCGCGAGAGCTTCGGCCGCATTCAACTGTCCAGGCGCGGCGACAGAGTCGCAGGATATGTCCGGGAAGCCGCGACGCGTAAGCGCGGCGGGCAGATGAGCCAGTATTTGCCGTGGCACGCTCGACAGCAGCTCGCCAATGCTTTCAAACAGGATTCGGTGATCTCTGTCGCGCCACGAATATTCGCTCAGCCGGTGAAAGGCTCCCCGGCGGGCAGTGACATCCTCGCCGCTCGCGCACAGGAATCGCAGCAGTTGTTTTTCGGTTTCTATCGGGGAAACGGACTCTTCATTCGAATGCATCAAAACTCGACATGACAATATCGCTGATTCGATTTTATCTCACTCAGCCGCTGTGCGACGCTGAATCTCGATTTGAAAGTTGGGCTTTTCGCGTTTCTCCTCCCCGATTCTAACGCACATGAAACACTTCGGGGCATTCCGGCGTATCTTAGGCAGGGCCGAGCGAGCCTCTGCTGTCAGGCGGCGTGGGATACGATTGGACCGAGGTGAAAATCGAGTGATGACGGAAGGAAGTTCGCGACGGCTGCTTCGTCTTACGTTCTGCGGCATCGCCACGATGGCAGTGTTGGCCGCTGCGCCTGCTTCCTGCCTCGCGCAGTCCGCCGAAAACATTATCGACCAATCATTGCGTGCCTCCGGCGGCGCGAAGGTGATTGCAAAAATCCATTCGGCCGCGTGGGAAGGAACCGTCAAGGACGCAGGCGGAGCGGGCACCGGCGAGTTCACTCTGATTACCGCTGCGCCGGGCCAGTTTTACCGCGAATTCGTTTTCGTTGCGGAGCAAATCGCGGAAGCGTGCAACACCAGTTCTTGCTGGGGTGAAGAAGGCAGCGGCAATTTGTACACGCTTTTTGGCGCCGAAGAGAAGCGCGCCGAGGCCACCGGGCGATATTTGAACTTCGCACTCGCGAATTACAAGAAACTGAAAATCCGCGTTCGCCTCATCGGCACCGATACCGTCAACGGCCGGCCCGCCGACGTCGTGGAGATGACAATTCCGCCGGGGGAGACGCGACGCGTTTACTTCGACCACGGAACTCATTTCATCGTGAAAGAGGTCATCGAAGCAGCCGAAGCTCCGGTCGGCACAGACAAATCTGCAGGCTCACTTTCGAAGGTCGCAAGCGCGGGCTCCCTCGGCGGCGCGGCGGAAATCACCTACGCCGATTATCGCCCGGTGCAGGGCGTGATGGAACCGTTCCAACTGACCATCGAGCAGGGCGGACGGACATTTCAGGTCGCGGTGGATCACATCGCGCTCAATGGCGGCGTCAATGCCACTTCGTTCTCTTTTCCAAATCTCTCGAAGAAACCGCTGCCGGATATTGCCCAGCTCCTTACCGCGATTGACAAAAACCAAAAGAACATCGACGAAATTCAGAAAGACTACGGCTGCATGAAGCTGGAAGAAGATGACAAGACCGACGGGAAAGGCGAAGTGACCAAGCGCACCACAACTCTGTATCAGATTTCCTACATCCAGGGACACGAAGTCGCGCGCAAGATCGAAGTGGACGGCAATTCCTTGAGCAGCGCCGAGCAACAGAAGGAAGACGACCGCCTGAAAAAGGAAGCGGAGCGATACGACAAAGAAGCGGCGGAACCGCCGAAGAAAGACAATAATGATGTCACCATCTCTGATTTTTTGCGCATTTCACGTCTCACCAATCCGCGCTGGGAGCGCTTCCGCGGCCAGGACGTTGTCGTCTTCGATTTCGGCCCCAATCCGAATTACAAGCCGAAGAACCTGGTGGAAAGACTCGTCTATGACCTTGTGGGAACCGTTTGGGTGGATGCTCGGGCCCAGGATATCGCGCGGCTTGAGGCTCGGTTCGATAATGCCGTCAAGATCGGCGGGGGAATGCTGGCGTCTTTGCAAAAAGGCTCAGCGTTTCAATTCGAGCAGTCTTTGGTGAACAATCAAGTCTGGCTGCCTTCCTATGATGAAATCCACGTGGGGGCGAAGCTGCTTATGCTGAAAACATTTCGCGACGATGAGATCGATCGTTATTACGATTATCAAAAATTCCACGTGAGCACCCAGGAGAAAGTCGGTCAGCCGAAACAGCCCTGAATTGCGGCTTGCAATGCAGTTTTACGATGGGATTTCGTCGACCAGAAGTGGCCGCGCTTGCGTCAGGTAATGCTCAGGTATTGCGGCCGCAGCACTTCTTGTATTTTTTGCCGGAGCCGCAGGGGCAAAGATCGTTGCGGCCGATTTTCGCGCCGGTGCGGACTTGTTTTGGCGCTTCCGCTTTTTCCCGGCCGGTCTGGAGCTGCAATTCCTGCTGCGCGCGCCGCTGGCGCCGTTCGATCTGCTTGGCTTCTTCCTCGGGACGCGCGGGCTGCATGAGGTAGAGGAAGCGCACCGATTCCGTGTCGATGCGGCCCATCATATCCTCGAAAAGCTTGAAGCCTTCCGTTTTGAATTCGACGAGCGGGTCCCTCTGGCCGTAGCCGCGCAGGCCGATTCCTTCTTTCAGATGGTCGAGCGTGAGCAGGTGATCTTTCCACTGCGCGTCGACGATATCGAGCATGATGTGCCGTTCGAGCCAGCGCATCATCTGCGCGCCGAAGAGTTTTTCTTTTTCTTCATAGCGCGTTTTGGTCTTTTCAATCAGCGCGTCGACCAACTGGTCATGGTTCATCTGCAGCGGATCAATTCCCGACGTCTTGATGTCCAGGCCAAACTGATTGAGCACTTCACCGGAGAGCTGCGTGAGGTTCCACTGATCGGGATGCTGTTCACGCGGGCAGTGGGTGTCAACCAAGTCCGCCATAAGCTCTTCGGTGAGGGCGAGAATGTCGTCCTTCTGTTCTCTTCCTTCGAGGACCGCGCGGCGAATCGAGTAAATCGTTTCGCGCTGCTTGTTCATCACGTCGTCGTATTCGAGCAGATGCTTGCGGGCTTCGAAGTTCTGGCCTTCGACGGATTTCTGCGCGTTCTCGATGCGCTTGGAAATCAAGCGCGATTCGATGGGAATGCCTTCCTTCATGCCCAGCATGTACATGAACTTCTGAACACGCTCGCCGCCGAAGATGCGCAGCAGATCGTCTTCGAGCGACAAGAAAAATCGTGACGAGCCGGGATCGCCTTGGCGTCCCGCGCGGCCACGCAACTGATTGTCAATACGGCGCGCCTCGTGCCTCTCGGTGCCGAGAATATGCAAGCCGCCCATAGCCACGACTTCATCGTGCTCCGCTTTGCATTGCTCGGCAAATTGATCGTAGAGCGGCTTCCATTGCTCCAGCGGTACCTGAAAAATCTTGCCTTCTTGCTGGAAAAGCACCATGGCGACGTTGCCTGCGCCATTGCCGCCCACGGTGGGATCTTTTGAAGCTTCGTCGGCGGTTTCTGTAGCGGAAGGATGCTCGTTGCCGTTGCCAATGACCGCGCCTGCGGGTGCGTAAGGAAGCGCGAGTTTGTTTTTCAGGCAGTAGTCGCGGGTCATCGCTTCGGGATTGCCGCCGAGCAAAATGTCCGTTCCGCGTCCGGCCATGTTGGTCGAGACGGTGACCGCGCCTTTGCGTCCTGCCTGCGCGACGATTTTCGCTTCGCGCTCATGCTGCTTGGCGTTCAGCACCTGATGCGGAATGCCGTGCTTCTTGAGCAGCTCGGCGATTTTTTCCGATTTCTCGATGGAAATGCTGCCGATCAGAACTGGCTGGCCGCTCTCGTGCAGTTGCTTGATGCCCGCCGCATGCGTTCCATCTTCCTGAATAATCCCGTTCACTACCGCTTCGAATTTTTCCAATTCCGTACGGTAAACAACATCGGGATTCTCAATGCGAATCAAGGTGCGGTTGGTGGGAATGACGACGACGTCGAGGCCGTAAATCTTGCCGAATTCCTTCGCCTCCGTTTCCGCCGTGCCGGTCATGCCGGAAAGCTTTTTGTACATGCGGAAATAATTCTGGAAGGTTACGGTAGCCAGGGTCTGATTTTCGCGCTCGATTTTCACGCCTTCCTTGGCTTCGATGGCTTGGTGCAAACCGTCGGACCAGCGGCGGCCGGGCATTTGCCGGCCCGTGAATTCGTCGACGATGACCACTTCGCCTTCCTTCACGACGTAGTCCACGTCGCGCGTGAAGAGGCTGTGCGCGCGCAGACCTTGATACACGTGGTGAATGGTTTCGAGGTTTTGCGGGTCGTACATGTTGGAGAGCGCGAGCAGGCGTTCGCACTTCGCGACGCCCTCTTCCGTCAGAGTCGCGGTCTTGTGCTTTTCGTCGAGCGTGTAATCGATATCTTTGATGAGCTTGGGAACGATTTTATCGATTTTGTAATACTTGTCAGTGGATTCCTCGGCGGGGCCGGAAATGATCAGCGGAGTGCGCGCCTCGTCGATCAAGATCGAGTCCACTTCGTCGACGATGCCGAAGTGATGTCCGCGCTGCACGCAGTCTTTCAGGTCGTACTTCATGTTGTCGCGCAGATAATCGAAGCCGAATTCGTTGTTGGTGCCGTACGTGATGTCCGCTGCGTAGGCCGCGCGGCGTTGCACGTCGTCGAGGTCATGCACGATCACGCCGACGGTGAGGCCCAGCGTTTTGTAAATCGGGCCCATCCATTCCGCGTCGCGTCGTGCCAGGTAATCGTTCACCGTGACGATGTGCACGCCGCGTCCAGTGAGCGCGTTGAGATAGGCAGGCAAAGTGGCGACAAGGGTCTTGCCTTCGCCGGTTTTCATTTCGGCGATTTTGCCGTCGTTCAGCACCATGCCGCCGATGAGCTGCACGTCGAAGTGGCGCATGCCGAGCTTGCGGCGCCCCGCTTCGCGCACCAGCGCAAAAGCCGGCACAAGGACTTCCGCCACCGCTTCTTGAAGCTTTGGGCGGTATTCCACATCTCTGAGGTCGAGGCCCTCGAGTTTCGAGGCGACCTGCTTTTTCAGTTCGGCGGTCTTGGTGAGGAAGTCCTCGTCGGCGAGCTTCTGCATCTCGGGTTCGAGGGCATTGATCTCGACGACGAGCGGCTCGAGCTTCTTGATGTCGCGCTCGTGCTTCGTGCCAACGAAGACCGCTATAAAGCCTTCTACTAACCTATCGGCGTCCATGCTTTTCCATTGGATGCTTGCTCATGCGCAAGCGTCGTAAGCCTCTCTTTGGGCCGTTCTTTAGATCGTTCTCAGCTCTTGGGGACTCAGAATCGGCAAGAATTCTTCCACTGGAGCCGCTGCGGCAGTCATCCAGCAATGCGCTGCACTTCCCATTCTATCCTGTTCGCCGTATTCGGCGCAAAGTGGGCCGTGTTGGCGAGTTGCTCTGGCCGCATGGGCGTCCTATGATTCCTGCACGGGCTGCGTGAGAAGAAGCGTGAGCGAGAAGGAGGACATCCATGCCATTTACCATCACCACAACGGTTACCTGCTATTTGCTGCCGCAGGATGGAACTCAGGCCGAGGCCGATTTCCTGAAGCATCTGATGGACCCGGGCGAGACATGGATCACCGCCTACGCCTTTACGCTGAGCGGCATGATTCAGGATTTGCTGGCGGCGCACAAACAAGGGACTCCGCTGCATCTTTATCTCGACCACTCGCAGGCGGTCGGGACAGTGGAGAAGCCGCTGGTGCAGCAGTTGGTCACCGCCGGCGTGGAAGTCACCATCGGCACGTCGCCGGCAGGCTCGAAATTCATTTGCCACACGAAGGGAATGGTTTCCGATCCGGCGAAAAATGGTGGATCGCTTTGGTGCTGGGAGGGCTCGACGAATTTTTCGCTGAGCGCGTGGCAGCAGGTGAACACCGCTCTGGTATTTGCGTCGCAGCAATGGCGAAATGAGTTCGTCGCGCAGTTCGAGGCGCTGGTCGATTTTGCGTGGGCCAATGAGCGCGGTATGCAAATGATGTCCGCGCCGCCGCCGGATTTGGGCAAAGCTCCCGCGGCATCGCGCGCGCGTTATGGCTTGAAGCCTTCTCCTGATCCTGGTGCAGTTGCGGGACACGGAGGCAACGCATCGCCGGGGTCCAAGACTCCCAAGCGCCACTAAGAAAATAGACCCTCGGCGTGCGTAGCAATTTGCACGCGCGCGGTTGCTACTCTTCATCGCGCGTTCTATCATCGAATGTTCGTTTGTTGTTGTTGTTGCGCGCGACGGGGCGATGGACTTTCGATTCGCGCGTGTGATTTGAAGTTGACCGAAAGGCGGCGTTTTCATGGCAGGTGACCCATTGACGGAAGGCGTGGTTTACGAGGCGCTGCGCACGGTGGAAGACCCGGAGCATCACCGCGGCATTCTGTCGCTGAACCTGGTGCGCAGCCTGGTGGTGCGCGACGGCGCGATTGCGCTGGTGGTTTCGCTGCAGCGTCCCGAAGAGGCGTATCGCCAGGCGCTGGAACGCGATATCCGCGCGGCGATTGGCCGTCTTCAAGGGGTACAAAGGTTCGATCTGAAATTCGACGCGGCCACGCCGGGAGGGCGGCGGCTGCAGGACAAAGAGCCGATCGTTGGCGTGAAGCATTTGGTTGCGGTGGCGAGCGGCAAAGGCGGCGTGGGCAAAACGACCGTGGCCGTGAATCTGTCGATTGCTCTGCAAAAAATGGGCGCGACAGTTGGCTTGCTCGACGCGGATGTTTACGGCCCGAACGTGCCGTTGATGCTGGGCACCACCGAGCAGCCGCGCGCCATCGCGGAAAACGTCATCGTCCCCGTCGAGGCGTATGGCCTGAGAATCATTTCGATGGGGCTGCTCAGCCCGGGCGACCGTCCCCTGATTTGGCGCGGGCCGATGTTGCACGGCGTGATGCAGCAGTTTTTGCGCAGCGTGCAATGGGGCGAGCTGGACTACTTAATTATCGATTTGCCGCCGGGGACGGGCGATGTGCAGCTTTCGCTGGTGCAGTCGGTGGCAATCTCGGGCGCGGTGATTGTCACCACGCCTTCAATCGTCGCTCTCGCGGACGTGCGCAAGGCCATCGAGATGTTCCGCCAGGTGAACGTGGAGATTCTCGGCATCGTCGAGAACATGAGTTATTTTTCCTGCCCGCATTGCAATGAGCGCATCGACGTTTTCGGCCACGGAGAAGGCGAGCGCGTGGCCAAGACGTTTGGCTTGCCCTTGCTCGGAGAGATCGAAATCGATCCACAGATTCGCATCGGCGGAGACACGGGCAAGCCGGTGGCCGGGCAAGGCGAGGATTCTCCAGGAGCGAAAAGCGTGTTCGCGGTGGCGCGAGCCGTGGCCGCGCGCCTGACGGAGTCAAATCGCGCCGCAGCCGCGCCCAACGTCCAAATCCTCTAGCACTTGCCGCGCCGTGGCTGACTTGTAAGGCTCAAATGCGTGTGTTACTTTCGCTGTTCGCTTGGAAACGCCTCCATCTCCTAGCAGGAGCACAATTTGATTCGCACATACCGCGGACGCGCTCCGCAGGTGGCCGCGTCGGCCTATATTGACGAGGCGGCGATGCTGATTGGCGACGTGCAAATTGGCGAGGATTCGAGCGTTTGGCCCGGCGTGGTGATTCGCGGCGACGTGCATTACATCCGCATCGGCGCGCGGACGAACATTCAGGATGGGTCGGTGCTGCACGTGATGCGGGACGAGCATCCGCTGATTTTGGGCGACAATGTCACCATCGGCCACGGCGTGATTTTGCACGGCTGTACGATTGAGTCGCGCTGCCTCATTGGCATGGGCTCGATCATTTTGAATGGCGCGAAGATCGGCGCGGGGTCGATTGTCGCTGCGGGCACGCTGGTGACTGAAGGCGCGGTCGTGCCGCCGGGGAGCTTGTTCATGGGCCATCCAGGAAAGCTGCGGCGGACGCTGACGGATGCGGATCAGAGGTCGGTCGATGATTACGCGAGCCGTTACGTGAGCTACAAAGATTCCTATATCGCAGAGGCAAAGAAGTGAGCGAAGCGGCAAAACCGGAAAGCGAGCGGCGCAAGTTTCGCGCCATCAAAGGCACGCGCGACATTCTGCCGCCGGATTCGGCGCTGTGGAATTGGTTCGAGAAGACGGCGCGGAGCGTGATGGAGTCGTACAACTTCGCCGAAATTCGTTTGCCGATTTTCGAGGAAACCGAGCTGTTTGCGAGGGCGCTTGGAGCGGACACGGACGTCGTGGCAAAGGAGACCTACACGCTGCAAGTACGTCCAGAATCGATTCAACGTGCGGAGCTAGTCCGAGACACGATTGAACGCATTGAAGACGTTACCGATCTTCAGAGGTTAATAAGATTGCTCCACAATTTAGCCGTTCTCGTGCGCAACCTGCAGATTGCGGCGGTTCAGGGTCATCTCCCAAGGGATCCCGAGAACATCGACAGCATCCGCTTGCTGGAATCGCATTTACGAGAGGGCGACAAACGCTTTAAGGCAGGCCAAACCGCCCCGGACGCCTGGTGGAACGCCTTTTTTGGGCGAGTCAAGAATGCGGCGGGAGATATTCGTCTCGAGAGCGTGCAGAGTATTTCGGATCCAAGTGTGGAGTTGGAAGCTGGTATGACGCTGAGGCCGGAGGCGACGGCGTCGGTGTGCCGGGCGTACATCGAGCATGGGATGCACACGCGGCCGGGCGACCAGAAGCTCTATTACATTGGGCCAATGTTCCGGCGGGAGCGGCCGCAGAAGGGACGTTACCGGCAGTTCTATCAAATCGGCGCGGAAGTGTTGGGTGCGTCGGACGCGCCGGCGATTGACGCGGAATTGATCGAAATGTTGACGGTGCTGCTCGAGCGCTGCCAAATCGAAAAATGGACGCTGCTGGTCAACTCGATTGGATGCGCAAATTGTCGCCCGCAATACGTCGAGCTGCTGCGCGCAGAATTGCGCAAGCCGGAGATTTTCAGCAAGCTCGGCGCGGACAGCCAGAGGCGCGTCGAGACGAATCCGCTGCGCGTGATGGATTCGAAATTGCCGGAGGAGCAGCCGATCATCGAGAAGCTGCCGAAAATCACGGAGCATTTGTGCGGGGATTGCCAGTTGCACTACGCCAAGCTGAAAACGGAACTGATGTTGCGCAAAGTGCCGTTCACGGAATCGCCGCGGCTGGTCCGCGGCCTCGACTATTACATGCGGACGACGTTTGAGATTACGAGTCCGGTGCTGGGCGCGCAGAATGCGCTGTGCGGCGGCGGCCGCTACGATGGGCTGGTCGAGATGCTCGGCGGGCCGAAGGGAATCAAGGGCATCGGCTTCGCGCTGGGCGAAGACCGCTTCATCGACGCAATCGTGGAAGCGAAAAAAATCGGCGCGACGATGGCCGTGGATGTTTTCATTGCGTGGATGGGGCAGAATGCGTATCCCGAGGCGGTGCGCCTCGCACGTGTGCTGCGCGATGCGAAGTGCGTGGTGGAATTGCCGCCGGAAGAGATGAAATTTCGCAAAGCATTCGAGCGCGCGGATAAAATCGGCGCGCGATTTGTGTTGATCATCGGCGAAGACGAAATTGCGTCCAAGCAATTGACCGTCAAGCGGCTCGCCGACGGCGTGCAAGAGAAAATCTCCGAGTCAGCGCTGCTCGAGCATGTGAAAGCGAGTGGTTAGGAATCAGGAGTCAGTGGAAATCGTGGTGAGGGGGATGAATTGTTCGATTCGTTAGGTGATTTGAAGCGGACGGGATATTGCGGGGAGCTGCGCGTGGCGGACGCTGGGCGCAACGTGATTTTGATGGGATGGGTGCACCGGCGGCGCGACTTGGGCAATTTGATTTTTCTCGACCTGCGCGACCGCGCCGGGATTTGCCAGGTGGTCTGCAGTCGCGACCAGTATCCCGAGGCGCATGCGAAGGCGGATGAAGTGCGTCCGGAATACGTGGTGGCCGTGGAAGGGCGCGTGTTTCGCCGGCAGAAACCGAATCCGGAGATCGCCACGGGCGACGTGGAAGTGATGGCCACGAGCCTGCGCATCTTGAACAATGCGAAGACGCCGCCGTTTCAACTCGAAGACGACACGACGGCGAGCGAAGAGACGCGGCTGCGTTACCGCTATTTGGATTTGCGACGGCGCAAGCCGCACAAAAATATCGCGCTGCGCCATCGTGTGGTGTTCGAGATTCGCAAAGCGCTCGACGAATTGGGTTTTTATGAGATTGAAACGCCGATGCTGACGCGCTCGACGCCGGAAGGCGCGCGCGATTATCTGGTGCCCAGCCGCGTGCATCACGGGCAGTTCTACGCGTTGCCGCAATCGCCGCAAATTTTCAAACAGATTCTGATGATCAGCGGCATGGACCGCTATTTCCAGATTGTGCGCTGCTTCCGCGACGAGGATTTGCGCGCCGACCGCCAGCCGGAGTTCACGCAGCTCGATTTGGAGATGGCCTTTCCTCGGCAGCAGGACGTTTTCGAAGTGATCGAGCGCGTGATGGAGCGCGCGATGGCCGTGATCGGCGCGACGGTGCGGCGGCCGTTTCGCCACATGCTGTATAAGGACGCGCTGCGCCGCTACGGCTCGGACAAGCCGGATTTGCGCTTTGGCATGGAGTTGCAGGACGTGACGAAGTTCTTCGAGCCGGCGCGCGCGACGTTCGGAATCGAGGGCAACGTTTACGCGCTGCTTGCGCAGGGCGCGGCGGCGTGGTCGCGCAAGCAACTCGACGATTTGGGCGAGCTGGCGAAAGGCGTGGGAGCAAAAGCGATTTACACCATCAAAGTGACGCCCGAGGGCGTCGCGTCGTCGCTGGAGAAGGCGCTCGGTGCGGAGGCGCTGACGCAATTGGCGAAGGGCGTCGGCGCGAAACGCAACGATTTGATTGTCGCGGTCGCCGCGAAGGAGCAGATTCCGGGCGCGGACGCGGCGGCGATGGTCGCGGGACAAGTGCGGCTGCGGCTCGCCGAGCAACTCGGCGTGGTCAACAAGGATCGCTGGGAATTTGCGTGGATCACCGGCTTTCCGCTTTTTGAATGGAGCGAAACGGACAAGCGCTGGGTGAGCGCGCAGCATCCGTTCACCGGAATTATCGAGGAGGATTTGGACAAACTGGAGGACGAGACGAAGCGCGGCGAAATTCGGTCGAAGGGCTACGATTTGGTATTGAACGGTGTCGAGCTCGGCTCCGGCAGCATACGAATTCACCGGCAAGATGTGCAGGCGCGTTTGTTCACGGCGCTGGGGCTTTCGGATGAGACCGCGCGGCGGCGATTTGGATTTTTCCTCGACGCGCTGACGTATGGCACCCCTCCGCATGGCGGAATCGCGCTGGGCATCGACCGCATGGTGGCGCTGCTCGCGGGAGAAAAATCTTTGCGCGAAGTGATTGCGTTCCCGAAGACCACCGCGGCGCAGGATTTGATGGCCGAGTCGCCGAGCGAAGTCGAGGAAGAGCAGCTCGATCAGTTGGGGATCATGCTGAAGCCCAAGGAAAAGCCCACGGCCGGCGGAGCGTGAAGACGTGGACCGGAACTAATGTCGCGGATACGGATACTGCCGGAGAATGTCGCGAATAAAATCGCAGCGGGCGAAGTGGTGGAACGGCCCGCGTCGGTGGTGAAGGAGCTGCTCGAGAATTCGCTCGATGCGGGCGCGAAGAGCGTGCGCGTGGAAGTGGAATCGGGCGGCAAGCGGCTGATTCGCATCACCGACGACGGCAGCGGAATGCCGCACGACGATGCGCTGTTGGCGTTCGAGCGGCACGCGACTTCGAAGCTGAGGAATGCGGATGATTTGCTCTCGATTTCGACGCTCGGATTTCGCGGCGAAGCGCTGCCGTCGATTGCCGCGGTTTCGCGGCTGACGCTGGAGACGCGCGCGGCGGAAGAAGAACAGGGAACTCGCCTCGAATTTGCCGGCGGAAAGCTCCTCAGCGTGAAGCCCGCAGGCGCGCCGGCGGGAACGGCGATCAGCGTCGCGGACCTCTTTTATTGTGTTCCGGCGCGGCGAAAATTCCTGAAATCGGAGACCACGGAGCTGGGGCACATCGCCTCGCTGGTGACGCACTACGCGCTCGCGCATCCCGACAAACAGTTTTTGCTGAAGACGCCCACGCAGGAAATCCTGAACGCAACTCCCGTAGCGACGATGGCGGAACGCGTGTATCAAGTTTTTGGCCGGCAGGCCGCGATGGAAATGGTGGAGATGGCGCCTGTGGAAGCGCCGATTCGCGCGGCGATCACCGAGCCGGATCTCGAACCGGGCGAGGAAGCGGCGCGGATTCGCATTTCGGGATTTGCGTCGCGGCCGGAGATTCAGCGCACGAACCGCAACGGCATTTATATTTTCGTGAACCGGCGGCTGATTCGCGACCGGCTGGTGCTGCACGCGATTAATGAGGCGTATCGCAACATCGTCCCGCCCGGGGTGTTTCCAGCGGTGCTGCTGTTCTTGGAGCTGCCGTACGAGGAAGTCGACGTCAACGTGCATCCGGCGAAAATCGAAGTGCGCTTCCGGCATTCGCAGGTGGTGCATGATTTTGTGCGTGACTCGATTCGGCTGGCGCTATCGAACGCGCGGTCCGTGCCGAGTTTTCCGTCCTCGGCGGGGAGCAAAGCAGAAACTGCTCTTGCAGCAAGCGCAAGCGCCGGAGCTAACGCGACACAGGCGTTTGCAGCGAGTGCTACGCCCGCGATGCACGGCGGGAATGGCGGCACGGAGAATTTCACGCCGACAGGGGTCGAATTCTCGGCGGCCCCGGCGGGAGCAGCGGCGACCGTTGACGATGAGTTCGTGCTGAGCGGCGCGCCGGATCGGCCAATTCCGCAGCGGCTGAATTTCGAGAGCGGCGAAACGATTGTGTTGCCGAGAGCTGTGCCGGCTTCGGCCGGTTCTTGCGGCCAGCCTTCGCAAGTAACGGCCGGCGAATCCGAACCCGCGGGCGCATTGCCGGGACGTCACGACATCGGAGACCTGAAGCCGCTGGGGCAAATCAACGCCAGCTACATCGTCGCGGTCAACAGCGAGGGCCTGTGGATCGTCGATCAGCACGTGGCGCACGAGCGCGTGCTGTTCGAAAAGCATCTGGCGGCGCGGCGCGCGGGAGCCGTGGGAGGCCAGCGGCTGCTGATGCCGATTGTCGCGGAGCTGGCGCCGCATCAAATCGTAATTTTCGAGCAAATTGCCGAGGAGCTGCGCGCGAATGGATTTGAAGCAGAGCTGATGGGTCCGCGGGCCGTTGCGATTAGCGCTGCGCCGGCGGGGATTGCCAGCGGGAACGCGGAAAAGCTGCTCGAAGAAATTCTGGACGGCGTGGCGCGCGAGTCGCAGGCCATTTCGCTCGAATCGCTCCAGGCGCGCATCGCGGCTTCGACGGCGTGCCAGGCAGCCATCAAAGTGAACATGCCGCTCGACCAAACGAAGATGGAATGGTTGCTCGCGGAACTGGCCAAGGCGGATTATCCGATGAGCTGTCCGCACGGCAGGCCGGTGGTGCTGCGGTATTCGGTGCGGGAGATTGAGCGGGCGTTCAAGAGAATATGAACTATGGGCTCGGGCTTGCTTAGTTCGCTGGCACAGGATCTTGCGATGGCAGCTGGGATTTGTTTCCTAGTATTGGTACTGGCACTCCGTTTCATGCGAGTAAAAGTGAATGCCTGCTTGCCGACTGAGAACAAGATTTCCTGGGTTATGGAATTGGCGCTGCGGAAACGAATTATCTCCGACTATCGACGGCTCTACCCTCAGGGCCCGGGTTACGGTGTCTTACGAATCTCCGTCATTGTCTGGATTGTTTTTGTAATGTTAGCCATTTTGGTGAAGGCTCTGTCGATACGGTGATCTAGCTGCGTGAGCCATTCAGGGCATAAATTGGTGATTGCCATTGATGGGCCGGTGGGATCGGGGAAGAGCACGGCGGCGCGGCGCGTCGCCGACCTGCTCGATTACACCTACATAGACACGGGCGCAATGTATCGCGCCGTGGCGCTCAAGGCGCTGCGGCGGGAAATCTCGCTCGATGCAACCGGTGAGCTTACGGTGCTGGCGGGCGAAACGCGCATCGATTTGCCCGCGCAAAATGGTGCGCAGCGCGTGCTGCTCGACGGCGAGGACGTCACCGCGGCGATCCGCACGCCGGAGGTTTCTCAGGCGGCATCGAAAGTTGCGGTGATCGAGGGCGTAAGGCACGTGCTGGTCGCGGAGCAGCGTCGGGCGGGGGCGAGCGGCGGCGTAGTGATGGAAGGGCGCGACATCGGCAGCGTGGTTTTTCCCGACGCGGAGCTGAAGATTTTCCTGACCGCGTCGGATGAAGTTCGCGCGCGACGCCGCTGGCGGGAACATCAACAGAAGGGCGATGCGATTGACCTTGCGCGGACGCTCGAAGAAATTCGCGAGCGCGACCGGCGCGATGCCGGACGCGAACATTCGCCGCTGGTGCGCGCCGAAGGCGCGGTGCTGGTCGACAGCACCGCGATGGAACCGGAAGAAGTGGCGCGGCTGATCGCCATGCTGGCGCGGGAACCTGCGCGCCAAGTTGAAGCAAAGCCATGAGACAAGTGGTTTATGTGTTGTGGTTCGTTCAAGAGAGCGACGAAGCCGAAGACGCTGAGCTCTTGATCGGAATCTACGAAACCGAAGCAGATGCGAAGGCCGCGATCGAGCACCTAAAGGGCAAGCCCGGCTTCGTTGATTTTCCGCAAGGATTCGAAATTCATGAGTACACATTAGGGAGAACTGATTGGCTCGAAGGCTTTATCACAACTAGAGGAACCTAGTTTAGCTGGGCGCATGGACGCCCAGCCAAGTTAAATCAATTTGGGCCGGACATGGAGCCGAGGAATTCTGCGTTGTTTTTCGATTTCACCAGGCGCCCGAGCAGCAATTCCATTGCTTCCACAGTAGAAAGCGGGCTCAGCACTTTGCGCAGCACCCAGATGCGATTCAGCTCGTCCGCGGGCAGCAGCAGCTCGTCTTTTCGCGTGCCGGAACGGTTGATGTCGATGGTCGGGAAAACGCGCTTGTCGACCAACCGGCGGTCGAGATTGATTTCCATGTTGCCGGTGCCCTTGAACTCCTCGAAGATGACGTCGTCCATGCGGCTGCCCGTGTCGATGAGCGCGGTAGCGATGATCGTCAGCGAGCCGCCCTCTTCGATATTGCGCGCGGCGGCGAAAAAGCGGCGCGGGCGCTGCAACGCATTGGCGTCGATACCGCCGGAGAGGACTTTTCCGGACGGCGGCGTGACGGCGTTGTAGGCGCGGCCGAGGCGGGTGAGCGAATCGAGCAGAATCACGACGTCGCGCTTGTGCTCGACGAGACGCTTGGCCTTTTCGAGGACCATTTCCGCCACTTGAATGTGGCGCTGCGGCGGCTCGTCGAAGGTCGAGCTGATGACCTCGCCCTTCACGGTGCGCTGCATGTCGGTGACTTCTTCCGGGCGTTCGTCGATGAGCAGCACGATCAGAGCGACCTCTGGATGATTTGTAGTGACGGAGTTGGCAACCGATTGCAGCATCATGGTTTTGCCGGTGCGCGGCGGCGCGACGATCAACCCGCGCTGGCCCTTGCCGATGGGACAGAGCATGTCGAGAACTCGCCCCGTGAGATTTTCTTTGGTCGTTTCCAGGCGAATGCGCTCCTGCGGGTAGAGCGGCGTGAGGTTGTCGAAGAATATTTTGTTGCGCGCGACTTCCGGATCTTCGAAGTTGACGGCTTCGACTTTAATCAGTGCAAAGTAGCGCTCGCCGTCCTTGGGCGGGCGGACCTGGCCGGAGACGGTGTCGCCCGTGCGCAGATCGAACTTGCGAATCTGCGACGGCGAGACGTAGATGTCGTCAGGGCCGGGAAGATAGTTGTATTCCGGCGCGCGGAGGAAGCCGAAGCCATCGGGGAGGCATTCGAGCACGCCCTCGGAGAAGATCAGGCCGTTTTTTTCGGTCTGCGCGCGAAGGATCTGGAAGATCAACTCCTGCTTGCGCATGCCGCCGGCGCCGGGGATGTTTAGCTCCTTGGCGATTTTCGCCAGGTCGGTGATGTTGCGGTCCTTCAGTTCTGCAAGACTTACGCTCATTGAATTCTTTCCTTCGGATTTATTTTTTGGATTTCCAAAACCGTAAATTTTCTAACCTGAGGCTTCTCCGGCGCGGATGCGTTCGGGTGGTTCCTCGGGCGGGTGATGTTTCTCGAACCAGCCGGACTTTCCCCCCTCCGGCCAAAACTCTCGCTTCTACTTTGTGACAGCGGCGCTAATTGGTGAATTCATTGTCCTGCGGCGCGCTGGTGTCGTAAGCCGGCGCAACTTCGGGCGTCGGGATGGCGGATGCTTCCAAGGGGCGCTCGAGCGCCAGGAGCAACACTTCGTCCATGGTGTCGACAAACTTCACAGACATCTGCGCCTGAATCTCCGGCGGCACATCCGCCAGATCTTTTTCGTTGTCGCGCGGCAGGATGACCGTGCGCAGACCCAGCCGGTGCGCCGCGAGCAGTTTCTCTTTGACGCCTCCGATCGGCAGCACCTTGCCGCGCAAGGTAATCTCGCCGGTCATGGCCAGATCACAGCGAACGGGAATGTGCGTCAACGCGCTGGCAATGGATGTGCACAGCGTGATGCCCGCCGAAGGGCCGTCCTTCGGGATGGCGCCCTCGGGAACGTGCACGTGAATATCGAGGTGGCGATAGAAATCCTTGGACAGCCCGAACAAATGACTGCGTGACCGCACGTAGCTCATCGCGGCCTGCGCCGACTCCTGCATCACGTCTCCGAGCTTGCCCGTCAGCGTCAGCCGGCCTTTGCCCTGCATCAGCGTTGCTTCGGTGCTGAGCACTTGGCCGCCGACTTCGGTCCATGCCAGACCCACCGCGAGGCCAACCTCATTTTTCTTCTCCGCCCAAACATCCCGGAACTTGAGGATGCCGAGGTAATCGGAAACGTTGGACGGAATGACCTCAAGCTTGGTGAGAGTTTTTTCGGTAACCAGCTTGCGCGCGATTTTGCGGCCGATATTGGCGATCTCGCGCTCGAGGTTGCGCACGCCCGCCTCATGCGTGTAATGGCGGATCAAGTGCAGAATTGCATCGTCGCTAAAACTGAGATTGTCCTCGGTGATGCCGTTGGCTTCGCGCTGCTTCGGAACCAGGAAGCGCTTGGCAATTTCCAGCTTTTCCTGCTCGGTGTATCCGGGCAAGCGCAAGACTTCCATGCGGTCTTGCAAAGGCTGCGGAATGGTGTGCAGGACGTTCGCGGTGCAAACAAACATCACTTTCGACAAGTCATACTCCACGTCGAGGTAATGATCGGTGAACGCGTGGTTCAATTCCGGATCGAGCACTTCCATCAATGCGGCTGACGGATCACCGCGAAAATCGGTGGACATCTTGTCCACTTCATCGAGAACGAAAACCGGATTCACGGTGCCGGATTTGCGCATCATTTGAATGATCTGGCCGGGAAGGGCGCCGATGTAGGTGCGCCGGTGGCCGCGAATTTCCGCTTCATCACGCACGCCGCCAAGGGACACGCGAACAAATTTGCGGCCCGTGGCCTTGCCGATGGACATCGCTAGCGAGGTTTTGCCTACGCCCGGAGGCCCGACGAAGCAGAGAATCGAGCCTTTCGGATTCTTCACGAGCTGCCGGACGGCCAGGAATTCCAGGATGCGCTCCTTGATTTTTTCCAGACCGTAATGATCTTCGTTCAGGATTTGCTCGGCGCGCTTGATGTCGCGAATTTCGCGCGAGCGCTTTTTCCAGGGCACGGCCAGCATCCAATCGAGATAGTTGCGCGAGACCGTCGACTCTGCGGACATCGGCGGCATCATTTCCAGGCGCTTGAGCTCCTGAAGGGCCTTCTCCTGGACTTCCTTGGGCATGCCCGAAGTTTCGATTTTCTTCTTGAGCTGATCGAGCTCGCCCGCTTCGCCGCGGCCAAGTTCTTTCTGAATGGCCTTCAGCTTTTCGTTCAGGTAATACTCTTTTTGGGCGCGCTCCATTTGCCGCTTCACGCGGGTATTGATGCTGCGATCGACGTTGAGTTTTTCGGTTTCGGCCTCGAGAATCTCGGCGATGCGGTTCAACCGTTCGAGCGAATCGAAGATTTCGAGAAGCTCCTGTTTTTCCTCGACGGGAATCTGCAAATTCGACGCGATGGCGTCTGCAAGCTTCGCCGGATCGTCGACGCGCACGGCGGCAATCATGGTGTCGTAATTCAGCGATTGCGAAAGCTTGACGTACTGCTCAAAAAGCCCGGTGACGCGGCTGGCGGCCTGTTCGAGTTGCGGACTGGGTTCCGTCTTTACCGGAATCACCCGAACGGTGGCGTGAAAGAAGCCTTCGTCGTTGGTGATCTGAACGATCTTGGCGCGCTCGGAGCCTTCCACCAGAACTTTTATGTTGCCATCCGGCAGCTTGACGCTCTGAACGATGTTGGCGAGCGTTCCGACCTGATAGATTTCGTCCGGGCGCGGGTCATCCACGGAGGCATCATGCTGCGTCGCCAGGAAAATTTTCTTTTCCCCGGCGAGCGCATCTTCGAGGGCGCGCACGGAAGCTTCACGGCCAACGATGAACGGATTCATCATTTGCGGGAAGATGACGATTTCCCGCACCGGCATCATCGGCACGCGCTTCAGTTCAGACTTTTCCCGATTAAACATAATTCAGTGGACTCTCTCCCCGCCGCGGTTAGCCAGCTTTTTCGAGCAGGCTCCAGTTGATTTCCCGGCTCTTGACCATTTCCGCGGTGACGATGAAGTCGCGCATCTTGCGCTGAGAGGGGAGGTGGTACATCAGGTCAAGCATCAGGTCTTCCAAAATCATGCGCAGGCCGCGCGCGCCCACTTTGCGCTGCAGGGCCAGCTCCGCCACGGTTTCCAAAGCATCATCCGTGAACTTCAGGCGGACATTTTCAAACTCGAACAGTTTCTGGTACTGGCGGATCAGCGCGTTCTTCGGTTCCTGCAGAATGCGAATCAGCGCGGAACGGTCCAGATCGCCCAATACTCCCACCACCGGCAAACGTCCGACAAACTCGGGGATCAGGCCGTAATGAATCAGATCGGTGGGCTGCGCCTGCTCCAGAACTTCTATATTGCGCCGCGAGGGCGTTGAGGGTGCGGTGTCAGCATGAAAACCGAGGGATTTCTGTCCCACCCGGCGCTCGATAAGTTTTTCCAATCCCACGAACGCGCCGCCACAAATAAACAGGATGTTGGTGGTGTCCACGGGCGTGAATTCCTGGTGCGGATGCTTGCGGCCGCCCTGCGGCGGAACATTTGCCGTGGTGCCTTCCAGGATTTTCAAGAGCGCCTGCTGCACGCCTTCGCCGGAAACATCGCGCGTAATGGACGGATTTTCGTCCTTCTTCGAAATTTTGTCGATTTCATCGATATAAATGATGCCTTGCTGCGCCTTCTGCACGTCGCCATCGGCCGCTTGCAAGAGTTTTAGAATTATATTTTCCACATCTTCGCCGACGTAACCCGCTTCCGTGAGCGTTGTGGCGTCCACAATCGCGAAGGGAACTTCCAGCATGCGCGAAAGCGTCTGCGCCAAGAGGGTTTTTCCGGTGCCCGTGGGCCCGATCAGCAGGATGTTGGACTTGGTGAGCTCAACATCGCTCGGCGTGCGGTTCAAGAAGATGCGCTTGTAGTGATTGTAGACCGCAACAGCCAACTTCTTTTTCGTCTTGTCCTGCCCGATAACGTAACCATCGAGAAACGACTTGATCTCCGGAGGCCGCGGCAAGCGCCGGCTGACGGGACTGGTTTGCTCGCGCTTTTCCTCATCCAGAATCTGCTGACAAACGCTGACGCACTCGTTGCAAATATAGGAGCGCGGATATTCCGAGGGCGAGCTGATCAATTTCTCTACTTGCTCCTGCGTCTTATGGCAGAAGGAGCAGTGCAGCGTTTCGTCTGGGCTGAATCGTTTCACCGGTCTTTCCGCCTCCATTCCGGTGCGGCGTGAACTGCACTTACCATTCTATGACAAGGCATGGGAGTTGGGCGCAAGTTCATCGGCTTAGCTACTAACCTTTTGGAACGGGACTAATGGCTTTTGGAGATGATCTCGTCGACGATCCCGTATTCCTTGGCCTGTTCCGCGTGCATGATAAAATCGCGCTCCACATCCCGTTCAATTTTTTCCACCGACTGGCCCGTGTGATGGGCGATGAGCTTGTTCAGAGATTCGCGCGTCCGCAGGATCTCCTTGGCGTGAATATCGATATCCGTTGCTTGGCCGGAAAGGCCGCTCAGCCAGGGCTGATGAATCAGGATGCGCGAATTCGGCAATGTGTAGCGCTTCTTGGGAGTTCCGGCCATGAGCAGAACGGCGGCAATGGATGCCGCTTGGCCGACGCAATAGGTGACGACGTCTGGCCGGACGAATTGCATGGTGTCATAAATGGCCATTCCCGCGGTAATCACGCCGCCCGGCGAATTGATGTACAGCGAAATATCATGCTCCGGGTCTTCGGCGGCCAAAAACAGGAGCTGCGCGGTGACCAGATTCGCCACGTGGTCGTCGATCGGCGTGCCGATAAAGATGATGTGGTCTTTCAGCAGACGTGAATAGATGTCATAGGCGCGCTCGCCGCGGTTGGTCTGCTCCACCACCATGGGCACGAGCGTCGTGGAATACGGAATAGGTGCGTCCTTATCTCTCATGGGAGCCATCCGGCGCGCTGCAGAGCCCGAAGCAGGTATTATTTTTCACGTTTGGCGATGGTTTGAATTTGAGCCGTGCGGTAAAGCCAATCAATTGCCTTGTCGCTTCGCAACTTCGATTTCATCCTATCGAGCGCATCTTCCTTTGTCAAGCGTGCGCGAATCGCTGCTGCGGATTCGCCACTACGCTCCGCGAGCAAGGCGATCTCTTTTTCGACATCTTCGTCCGTCGTCTCGATTTTTTCCGCGTCCGCGACGCGGTCCAGCAGGATTTCCGCCTTGACGTCGCGTTCGGAGCGCTCATGCTGCCGCTGGCGCATCGAAACCCAGTCCACGTTCACGGCGCGAGGGTCCAGGCCCTGCGATGCCAGCGACCGCACCACGCGTTCCAACCGCACATCCATTTGATGCTCGATCAGGGCTTCGGGAACGGGAAATTCGTGGCGTTTGACCAGTTCTTCCAGAATCTTTTCGCGCGCCTGCGCCTGCTGTTGCTCTTCACGCGCTGCGTTGAGCCGTTCGCGGACCTTTTCGCGAAGCTCCGCGAGCGTCTTTGCCCCGACCGCGCCTTCGCCCAGGTCTTTCACAAATTCATCGTTGAGCTCGGGCAGCTTCTTCTCTTTGATGTCGCGCACTTCGATCGCGAAGTTGTAGCTCTTGCCCGCGAGTTTCGGATCGGGATAATCGTCCGGATACTTCGTTTCAAAGCGGCGCGTTTCGCCAGCTGAGGCTCCGCGCAAGTTTTCGCTGAATGCCGGAAGCGTTTCCTCGGCCCCGATGTGGCAGGTCACATTGTCGGTGCGAATCGGATCGCCACCGCCCGCGGGCGTGCCCATCAGTTTCACTTGAACGAAATCGCCGTCCTGCGCGGCGCGTCCCTCCACGGGAACGTACGTCGCCGCCCTCTCGCGCATCTGCTCGAGCGTCTTGTTGATTTCCGTGTCGCCGACTTCGATGGCTTCCACTTCAACGGTAAGATTCTTGTAATCGCCAAGCTCGAACTCCGGCAGCACTTCGAAGCTGGCGCGGAACTTCAGCGGGCCGGCTTCCGTGAAATCGACTTTATCGATCTGCGGCCGCGTGATGGGATTGAGCTTTTTCTCGGCGAGCGCCTGCTGGATGTATTCCGGCACCAGTGATTCCAGCACCTCGCCCTTGATCTCTTCCGCGAAGCGCCGGCGAATCAGCGTGACCGGCGCCTTGCCGGGCCGGAAGCCGGGAACGCGCGCCACGCGCGCAAGGTCCTTGGCGATTTTCTCGGTGGTCTTCTGCACATTTTCCGCCGGAATCTCCAGGTCGAGTTCGCGGCGGCAAGTTGCTTCAGTCATTTCGTTTCTGCCTGATTGTAAATTCTCTTACGGGGACGCACCGGCAAGTTCCTTAAGCCATTCCACTTCGGGCGATTTACATTTCGACCGGGAAGTGCGGCAACAAAGCGCGGCATGCACGCTGCCTTTAGCCCCTTCGGGAAATTTTCAGGAAGAAGGGCAGGAGTACCGCCAGCCAACTGACACCAAAACCAGTATAGGGGAACGCCGCGCACCCGTCAACTTGCGCACGGCTGGCGCTACTCGTGAGCCTTCTGAGGCTTGTACGCCGGGTAGCAGCCGAGGATGCGGACCTCGCTCGCGCAGGCGCGCAATTCTTCGAGTGCGCGCACCGCTTCCGCGTCATTCAACGAAGTTTGCAGGTCGAGATAGAAGCGATACTCCCACGGCTGTCCCGCAATTGGCCGGCTCTCGATTTTGAGCAAACTGATATTCCGTTTCGCAAAAACTTCCAGTGCGCGTTGCAGCGCGCCGGGCTTGTGTTCCAGATGCACGACGAGCGAAAGCTTGTCGGCGTTCTCGCTCGGTTCCGGCGAGGCGGCAAGCAACAGGAAGCGCGTGTAATTCTCCCGGTGGTCTTCCAGGTGTTCAAGCAAAATGCTTCCGCCATAAATTCCCGCGGCGCGCTTTCCGGCAATGGCCGCGCGCGAAGGATCCCCCGCGAGAATGATCTCGCGCACGCTCCCGGCGGTGTCGAGCGACGCGACGCGCCGAATTTGCGGGCGCGAGCGAAAAAAATGCTCACACTGCGCCAGAGCCACAGGGTGAGATTCCACTCGGGTAATCTGCTCGATCACGGCTCCGGGCGTGCCAATTAGGTTATGCGCGATGGGCAGGATCACTTCGCGCACCACCTGCAGATGACTTTCGAGTAGCAAATCGTACGATTTGTGCACAGACCCCGCGAGCGAGTTCTCGATGGGTGCAAGGGCGTAATCGGCGATGCCGTCTTTGACGGAAGAAAATAGCGCCTCGAAAGTTGGGCGCGGCACGGTATCGATCTCCTCGCCGAGGAGATGGATGGCCGCCTCTTCGCTGAAGGCTCCGCTTTCGCCTTGAAAGGCGACGCGCTGGATGCGATTGGCGCTGGACATTTTGATGTTGTTGCGTTGATGCCGCTGCGTGCCGCTGAGAGTCCGGGCGCAGCAGTCAACAGTAGCACTGATTGGCACACAGGTTGCCCGCCTTCGCAAACCGCAGCCATTCGGGAACGCCCGGCTGCGATTCTTTGTTTGCGCAGTCCGGCGCGCAGGAATATTCTCTTGCGCAGCATCGCGGGCCAAGGAGGCACGGTGGACAAAAATTCGGGAAAGTCGAAATCGGAGGCAACACTAGAAAGTGTAAGGCTCACGCGCCGCAGCTTGCTGAGCGCAGTGCCGCTTACCACGGCGGGCTTGTCGCTCGCCTCCTTCGCTGGCGCGAGTCGGCTTGGAGCGGCACAGGAAGAGCAGGAGAAGCCCAAGGTCCGCGTCGAAGGCCATAAAGAGCCGCCATTGGAAAATTTCAAATACGATCTCGACGGCTCGACGGGATTTGCCGGCGAAGGCGGTACCGCGAAAGAAGTCACCGTGACGGAATTTCCAGTGTCGACCAGCGTCGCGGCAGTTTCCATGGTCCTGAAACCTGGCGCGATTCGCGAGCTGCACTGGCACGCAATCGCAGCCGAATGGGCTTACGTGATCACGGGAACCGTTCGCACGACCGTTCTTGGTCCCAACGGCGAAGCTGCCGAAGACGATTTCGGCCCCGGCGACATTTGGTATTTCTCCAAGGGCCATCCGCACGCGCTACAAGGCCTCGGCCCGGGCGATACGCACTTCATTCTCGTTTTCGACGACGGCCGCTTTTCCGAATTCGGCACGTTCAGCATCACGGACTGGTTCGCGCAAACGCCGCCGGAAATTTTGGCGCGAAATAGTGGCTTGACGCCGCAGACAATCGCTGCGCTGCCGAAAGGCGAGGTGTACATCACGCCGGGCCGCGTTCCGCCGCGCGAGCAACAGCCGTTTCGGAATGGTGAGCCAATCCCTAGCCAGGGCGCGCACAAATTCAGGCTGCTCGATCGCGAGCCATCTACCTGGCCGGGCGGCGAAGAACGCATCGTCGATTCCCGCGATTTTCCGATGTCGAGAACGATTGTCGGCTCCATCATGGATCTGAAGCCGGGCGCATTGCGCGAACTGCACTGGCATCCGAACGCCGACGAATGGCAGTACTACATCACGGGACGCGCGCGTGTGGGGGTTTTTGGCGCGCACGGACGCTCCAGCGTCGAGGAATTCGGCCCTGGTCAAGTGGCGTTTATTAAGCAGGGATTCGGCCACTACATCGAACAAGTCGGCGACCAGCCAACGCGCATTCTGATCACATTTCCCGCCGCGGAATATCAGGAAATCTCCCTTTCCACGTGGCTCGCAAACAATCCATCGCAGCTTATCGAGGACAATTTCGGAATTGGCGCGAACGAAGTGGCGCGCATGCCCAAATCGAAGCTGGCAATTTACGGCTCGCATGCGAAAACGTGACACATCGCACAGCGCCGCGGTAACGGCGATAACCCGCGTTTTGTGGCGCGCGTTGCCCGTCGTTGCGATGGCCTTCGTTGCGGCTCTCGCGATTCCTGTTGCGAGAGCGCAACAGAGCGAGATTTCTCAACTCTTTTCCAAGTATGGTTTCAAGAAGAACATCGTCAAACCGCCGACTGGAATTCTGAAGCACGAATACATGGTCCCCGCCGGGCCGTACACGCAGCTTTTCGACTGGGACACGTATTTCATGGGCGTCGCGCTCAGCTATGACGGCGTCGGCGCGCCGCTCGAAAATTCGGCCAAGGATTTCCTGGATTTCGCCGATGAAAATTGGGGCACTAAGGGTTACACGCCGCGGGAAATTGCGACCGACGCGCCCGATGCGCTTCCGCAGATGTGCAAACCGTTCCTCGTGCAGATGGCTTTGCGCGCTTCGCAAACGTTGCATGACTACGACTGGCTCCGCGCGCCGAGTGGCGACACGCGCCTGACTTACTACCAGAAGTTGGCGGACACTTTGGCATTCTGGGAATTGGCCCGCCGTTCTCCGGACGGCCTTTTCCGATGGTTCAACGGCGTCGAGAGCGGAGTCGACAACAACCCGGCGGTCTCGGATGAGCCTGCCGACATCACCGAGGGCGTTGACCTTCAGTGTTACATCTATCGCGAATATCTCGCCATGGCGCTGCTGGCGGCAAAACTTGGCAATGAAGCGGATGCGGGAGCGTACAGCGAAAAAGCGCGCGATCTTGCGGAACTCGTGCGCACAAAAATGTGGTCGGCATCGGACGGCACGTTCCTGAACATCGATTCGCGCAACGGAAAATTTATCCGCACCGAAACCTGGACGAATTTTGTTCCGCTGTGGGTCGGGGTCGCGACGAAGGCTCAGGCGAATCAAATGATCCGCGCGCACGTTCTGAATCCGCGCGAATTCTGGTCGCCGAACGGCATCCGAACCATCGCGGCCAGCGAACCTCTCTACAATCCCCGTTCCGGCTATTGGCGCGGGCCGGTGTGGATCCTGTCGAATTACCTACTGATGCATGGCCTCGAGAATTACGGCTACAAGAAAGAAGCCGTGCAGCTCGCGCAGGAGACCGTCGATGTGCTCGTTCGCGATTTGCGCAGCACCGGCGGCATGAACGAGAATTACAATCCAGAAACGGGCGAGCCGGATGCCGCGGGACATTTCGTCAGCTGGGACTTGCTCGCGGAACACATGCTGGAGGAAGCTGGGAGCGGCGCGGATCCTGCGGCTCTTTCCGCGAACTGAAGAGAATCACTTGAAGTATATTCTGGGCGAGAGTGCGGCCGTCTTTTTGAATGGCTCGCGGCATCTAAGATAACATGAAGCGAAAATTGTTTCCGATCTGGTCCTCCGAGGCGCTTCGCGCTTCCGTCCGAACGAGCGCGAACCAGGCGTATCGCCACATCCGCATTGATCCCAGCGCTTATCTTCGCCACGTGCAACGTGCGCATCATCTGCCCATTCAGAAATGGGACGATGTGTTTTACCTCGGCGCCCACAACTTGAAGCCGCACGCGGACAGCGTCATTCGCGCCTCGTCCAAAGCGGCGGCGCTGGAAGGAATAGGTCTTGGGTTCGGCGGACTGCTCACCGCGGTGCCGGATCTGGGAATCCTTTCGACCATCACGATTCGTTTGTTGCAGAAGCTCAGCTTGCTCTATGGCTTCGAGTACGCAACTGAAGAAGAGACCGTTGAATTGTGGATCGCCGCGGCCAGCGCTGCGGGCTTGGACCTTGGCCGCGAAATCTTGGCAAAACAGGGCATCGCTCGCATCGTGCCGTTCATCATGGATCGCGTTGCCGTCAGAGTGGGCGAGGAAATCGCCGAAAAATGGACGGCGCGGCTCATACCGCTCGTGAGCGCGGGCGCCGCCGGCGCGCTGAATTATTATTTTGTTCGAGGTTGGGGCCGCCGCGCGCAGAAGCACTTCGAGCAGCGCCACGCTGTGGTCCGCGCGCAGCGCATTTCGTACGGCCTGCTTTCTCCGGATCAGCCCTCCGCCACGTAAGAAGCATGGTGCGGAAGAAGGGACTCGAACCCCTATGGCCTTTCGGCCACCAGCTCCTAAGGCTGGCGCGTCTGCCAGTTCCGCCACTTCCGCACAGGCTATAACCATAGTAGCAGCCAGCGCGCTCTCTAGGAAGGTTCGAGCGCGCCCGCTGACAGCCTCACGGGCGATTTCGTCAGCGTTCATTGTTTCGCCGTGCGCGCTTGCGCCTCGATCCACAGACTGTCCGCAGCGAGCGTCAGAATCGGCAGAGCATTCGCCGCCTTGCGTCCGGCATAGGAAGCAATCACAACCAGTTTTCCCGCCGGCGTGAGTAGATCGAGATCAGAAAGCTGCGGATTCTGTGAAAGAAAACCATCCGTGTGAATTTGCACGTCGCCCTAAGCCGGCGTTACCCAAAGCTTTCCCGAATCATTTTCCTTGACCAGTAGCGCATCTCAAAACTTCCCGGTTGCGCGTCGCGAAAACCGCGCTTGAGCTGCTGTACGAAGTTCAGCGGGCCCCGCGCATTGGGAAGTTGTATCAGGCAGCGGCCACCCGGCTACGAGCACCCGCGCTATTTCGTGAAAAATGCGAAGAACTTTCGGTTTGTCGATGTGCTGCAATACGCTGTACGAAAAAACACAGTCGACGCTATGCGATCGCACCGGCAGAGCGTCCGCATCGCCGCACAGAAAATTACAGTGCGCGTCCAATTGCTGCGAAACGCGCACGGCTGCGGCCAGCGCGTCGATGTGCACATCGATGCCGATTGGTCGAAAGCCAGCGCGCGAGGCCGCAATGCACCAGCGCCCCCAACTGCAGCCGATGTCGAGCAGCGTTTTTCCCTCGCCATTGCCGAATGGCCAATCGGGAATCGGGTATCGCGGCAACCGGCCGCGAGCGCGCCAATAAAGATTCCCGTTGGTGTTCACAATCCAATCGTTCACGAAGGCGTCAATGGACTGCCCACTCGCGCCGTCACGCGCAAACTTCGGGCACGGGCGCCATGTTCAATGGCACAGGCTCGCGGCGCGGATTCTCCGCAAATACTGGCACGCCCTGCTCAATCGCAAAGCGGTGGCCCTGCTCGCAAACGACCATGTCGCCGCTGACGCGAAGCAGCGTGCGATCGAGCGGGCAAGCAAGAACGCGAAGAAGAGATTCGTCGAGCAAAGACAGCTTCCTGCTCCAGGCAACTTCCAGTCAAGGCAAGTTTACGCGAGCCGAGCCGCGTTCGCGAAAGCAACCTGTCAGACAGTGGCCGCGAAGTGTCCGATTTCGCTACGCGGCGTCCCGCGAACGGTCGCGCATTCCATCCCGGCGAAAATCTCGGTAACGCTAAAAGCCTGTAAAGCAGCGAGTTACGTGCTCATAGCATCGGCACGCAATTTGCTAACTTCTTATGGGTGTAGAGCGTCTACATGCTAGGGTGTAGGGACCCTACATCCAGGAGGAACCGTGAAACCTCGCTACCAGAACCGCATCGAGCTTCTGCAGGGCACGCTGGACCTGCTCGTTCTGCAGACGCTGCAGTGGGGCCCGCAGCACGGCTACGGCATCAGCCAGGCGATCCGCAGCCGCTCCGGCGAGGCGCTGCAAGTCGATACCGGCTCGCTCTATCCTGCCTTGCATCGCCTCGAGCGCGAGAAACGGATCGCCGCCGGCTGGAAAATCTCTGAAAACAAGCAGCGCGTTCGTGTTTACCGGCTGACCGCGGCCGGCAGGAAGCAATTGCTGTCCGAGCGTTCGCGCTGGCAGCAAATTTCCGACGCCATCGCGGGAATATTGAGCCCGGCGAAGGAGAATGAGGCATGAAGTTCCTTTTCTGGCGTGGCAAACGGAACGAGCTAAACGAGGAAATCGACACTCATCTGCGCATGGCCGCGCAAGATCACGTCGCACGCGGCGAGAATCCCGCAGCACGCAGCGCAATCTGCGCGCCGCGAATTGGGCAACGCCACGCTGATCCACGAAACCGCACGCGACCAATGGGGCTGGCGCTGGCTGGAGACGCTTGCTTCAAGACTTCGTTACGGCCTCCGGACGCTGCGCAAGAGCCCCGGGCTTCACCGCGGTCGCGATTCTGACGCTTGCCCTCGGCATCGGCGCCAATACCGCGCTCTTTTCCATCGTCAACGGGGTGCTGCTGAAGCCGCTCCCCTATCCGCATCCCGAACAGCTCGTCACGCTGCACGAAAGCAAGCCGAATTTCTCCGACGGGCTCGATTTCCTATCCGAATTTTCTCGACTGGCAAAAGAACAACCATACATTTTCCGCCATGGCCATCGCGCGCAGCTATAACTTCAGCCTGACGGGTAAAAGCGAAGCGCAGCGCGTTCGCGCTGAATTTGTTACTTCTGATTTTTTCCCGATCCTGGGAATCAAGCCTCTGCTCGGGCGCATGTTCAAGCCGGGTGAAGATGAAATCGGTGCGGCCGCGCCCATTGCGCTGTCAGCGAAGGATTCTGGAAAGAAAAGCTTGGCGCAGATTCCCAGATCTTGGGAACGACGCTTATCCTCGACGGCAAGGATTACACCATCGTCGGCGTCATCCCTGCCAATTTCGATCTGGTCACGCAGAGTTTCAGCGCCGCTCAGATTTACGTGCCCTTCGGCCAGTGGGGCAATCCCTGGCTGATTCATCGCACCGCCGGCCTCGGAATCCACGGCATCGGCCGGCTCAAGCCCGGTGTGACTTTCGAGCAGGCGCGCGCCGACATGGCCGCCGTCACCGGCGCGCTCGCCGCGACCTATCCGGCGGACGATAAGGGCATCGGCGCCACCATCGTTCCTATCAAAGACGACATGCTTTCCGACATTCCGTTTTACCTGAAAGTGCTTCTGGGTGCGGTTGGTTTTGTTCTCCTGATCGCCTGCGTCAACGTCGCCAATCTCCTGCTCGCTCGTTCGACAGGCCGGACGCGCGAATTCGCCATTCGCGCCGCGCTGGGCGCCGGGCATGGGCGTCTCGTGCGCCAGCTCCTCACCGAAAGCGTTCTGCTGGCCATTTTCGGAGGCGGGCTTGGCATTCTCTTGGCGCAATGGGGTACGCGCGGCGCCCTCGCGTTGCTGCCGTCTGCGTTGCCTCGCGCTGCGGAGGTCACTCTCGACTCCCGCGTTCTGTCTTTCACTATGGGCATTTCGCTGTTTGCCGGAATTTTTTTCGGCCTCGCGCCCGCCTTCAAAATCGCGCGTCCGGATCTGCAAGACCGCTTGAAAGAAGGCGGACGCGGGTCGAGTGCGTCGCGCCAGCGCACGCAAATCGTTTTCGTGCTGGCCGAAATGGCCATGACGCTCGTGCTTCTAGTCGGCGCAGGCCTGATGATTCGCAGCCTTACCGCGTTGTGGGGCGTCGATCCTGGATTTCAGTCCGACAACGTTCTGACTTTCGGCCTGACCCTTCCCACGCCCATGTTCCACGCAGCCCCGGACGCCATTCGCGCCACCCTTCGCCAAACGGAAAACACCATGAAAGCCGTCCGCGGCGTGCAGAGCGTTGCTCTCTCCTGGGGCGCGTTTCCGATGGGCGGCGATGACGAAGCAGTTTTTCTGGCTCGCGGGGCAGCCGAAGCCAACCAGCGATAAGCGATATGAACTGGGCGCTCAGTTACGTTGTGGATCCGGATTATCTCAGCGTCATGGGCATCCCGCTCAAAAGCGGTCGGTTCTTCACTTCTTCCGACAACGAGCACGCCCCTGCTGTTGCCGTTGTGGACGACGTGTTCACACGGAAATTCTTCGGAAATGAAAATCCGATTGGCAAGCGCGTCCTTACGCTGCAGTCCAATGGAAAAGAAGTGGAAATTATCGGCGTCGTCGGCCATGTCAATCAGTGGGGGCTCGACTCCGACAACTCCAATTCTCTGCGCGCAGAAATGTACACGCCCTACATGCAAATCCCTGACGATTCCTTTACGACGGCTGCGACGGGCACTACCGTTGCAATTCGCTATGGCGGAGCCGCCACGCCCGTCTTTGACGCCATCCGCCGCGGGCTCCAGCAGATGAACAGCGAGAATGTCGTCTATGAAGCGGAAACCATGAACGAGATTATTTCCGACACGCTCGCTGAGCGGCGCTTTACCATGGAGATCCTCGGCATTTTTGCGACTCTCGCTCTCATGCTTTCAAGCGTCGGTATCTACGGCGTCATTTCCTACGTCGTCGGGCAGCGTTCCCACGAAATCGGCATTCGCATGGCGCTTGGGCGCGCAACGCTCGGATATTCTTCGGTTGATTCTCGGCCACGGCGCGTACATGGCCGCTGCTGGTGTGGGCATCGGTCTCCTGGCCGCCTTCGGCTTGACGCACGTGATGGCGGGAATGCTCTTTGGAGTCAGCGCAAGCGACCCGCTCACGTTTGCCGGCGTCTCGATTCTCCTGATTCTGGTCGCGCTCGCGGCCTGCTACATTCCCGCGCGGCGCGCCATGCGCGTCGATCCCATGGTGGCTTTGCGTTACGAATAAGAATTTTGCTGTTGTAGGGGCAGCCCTTGGTGGAGGAAGTTGAAAATGAGTTTTTTCTTGCGGAGAAACGGCAAGAACTAAATGAAGAAATCGAAGCCATCTTGCGATGGCCGCGCAAGAGCGCGTCGCGCGCGGCGAGACTCCTGCAGCACGCAGCGCAATCCGCGCGCCGCGAATTGGGAAATGCCCTCTAATTCACGAAACAGTGCGCGACCAATGGGGCTGGCGCTGGCTGGAGACGCTTCTCAAGACTTACGTTATGGCCTGCGGACGCTGCGCAAGAGCCCTGGCTTCACCGCCGTCGTCGTCCTGACGCTGGCCCTTGGCATCGGCGCCAACACGGCGATTTTCAGTATCGTGGACGCGGTGCTTTTGCGTGCGTTCCCGTATCCCCATCCCGAACAGCTCGTTCTTGTGTTCAATGCCCCTGAGAAACAGCCAGACGCACTGTCGGCGATATCCTACAGGGACTTCCTCGAATGCCGCGCGCAGAACCGCGTCTTCAGCGAAATGGCCGGAAATGCATTTCACGATCTCACGCTGACCGGAGCAGGCGAGCCGTCGATTGTCAACGCCGCGGCAGTCACGCCGGAAATATTTTCTCTGCTGAACGCAAAGCCTCTCGCAGGCCGCACGTTGCTCCCCGCGGATGGCAAGCAAGGCGCAGCGCCGGTGGCCATTGTGAGCGAAAATCTCTGGCGCGGCCGCTTCGGTTCGAACCCCAATCTCATCGGCCAATCCATCTCTCTGGACATGCGCGCGTTCACTGTTGTCGGAATCCTGCCGGCAAGCTTTCACTATCCTGACGGCGCAGCGCGCCAGGACGCATGGATTTCCGCATCGCAGGACCCGCTCTTCGGACCTTTACTTTTGAAGCCCGGCGTGCGCAGCTTGGGCGGAATTGCCCGCCTTAAGCCAGGAATTTCCCTGGCGCAAGCTCAAGCGGAGATGGACATCTTTGCCGCAAGCCTCGCAAAAGAATTTCCCGCGCAAGATTCCGGATTTACCCTTCGCGTACAGCCATATCGGCAGGCCGTCGTCGGGAACGTGAAATCCGCGCTGCTGATTTTGCTCGGGGCGGTCGGCCTGGTCCTGCTCATCGCTTGCGCCAATATCGCGAACTTGCTTCTCTCGCGCGCGACTTCTCGCTGGGCGAGAAATCGCTGTGCGCATCGCGCTCGGCGCAGGACGCCCGCGCGTGATCCGCCAGTTGCTGACGGAGAGCGCTTTGCTGGGATTGCTAGGCGGAGTCGCCGGCGTGCTTCTTGCGGCGTGGAGCGTCTCGATTCTCCGGCCATTCTTACCGGCCGAAGTGACGCAGATCAATTCGATTCATATCGGAGGATCCGTTCTCGTATTTGCGCTGGCACTGTCTCTCGCCGCTGCGCTGGCGTTCGGGCTCGCGCCTGCGCTCCTTGCCACTCCGGCCAATTTGCAGACGAACATCAAAGAGGGCGGCGCGCACGCAGGCCAGCGTGGCGGTCAGCGCGTGCGAAGTGTTTTGGCCGTCGCGGAAATTTCCCTGGCCGTGGTTCTTCTCGTTGCGGGCGGTCTGCTCATGCGCAGTTTTGCACTGGTGACAAAGGTCAATCCGGGCTTCGATCCGAAAAACGTCATCGAAGCCGAAATATCGCTGCCGCAATTTCAATATTCCACGCCGCAGCAATGGACCGCGTTCGCGAACGAATTGCTCACGGGTCTCCATGTGCAACCCGGTTTGCAGGATTCCGCTCTGGCGGCTCCGCTGCCGATGGACCGTCAAGGCGAAGCCACTCTCATTTTCAGCATCGTGGGAAATCCGCCGCTGCCGCCCGGCCAATCGACGACCGCCGATTACTCCACGGTGAGTCCGGATTATTTTCGAGTGATGCGCATTCCGCTTCTGCGAGGCCGCCTTTTCTCCGCGCAGGATTCGCCGTCCGATCCGAATGTGGCGATCATCAGCGAAACGCTGGCGCAGCGTTATTTCCCGAATCAAAATCCCATCGGAAGGCAAATGAAATTTGGCTTTCCGCCGAACTCCGATGTGTCGCGCGAAGTCGTCGGCGTCGTCGGCGACGTGCGCGATGAATCCCTCGGACGCAAGGCCGGCCCCATGATGTACGCGCCCTTTGCGCAGGCGCCTCTTTATGGCGGAGAAGTCGTCGTCAGAACTTCCTTGGCCGCATCGAGCGTTGCCGCGGGCATTCGCCAGGCAACTCATGCCATCGACAAAGACCTGCCGGTCACGGATATCGAATCTTTTCCCGACGCACTCGGCGAATCGATTTCACAAGAGCGATTCCGCACGTTCCTGTTGGGTTCGTTCAGCGCAATTGCTCTGGTGCTCGCTGCCGTGGGAATTTTCGGAGTGATTTCGTATTCTGCTTCGCAGCGCACACACGAAATTGGCATCCGCATGGCGCTTGGAGCGCAGCCGCGCGACGTTTTGCGTTTGATATTGGGGCAGGGCGCGAAGCTCGCGCTGTTTGGTTTGGGCGTCGGTGTCGTCGCCGCCTTTTTGCTCACGCGGTTGATGGCCAGCTTGCTCTACGGCGTTTCCGCGACGGACCCGGTTACCTTTGGCATCGTCGCGATCGTTCTGCTAGGCGTTGCGCTGCTGGCCTGTTACATCCCGGCGCGCCGCGCCATGCGCGTCGATCCCATGGTCGCCCTGCGTTATGAATGAGCCGTCCGTGCGGCCAAGTAATTGATAGGCTACGTCGCGGCTTATGATTTCGCGATCTTCTCGCCCCTGGTATTAAACTCAGTCTTGAGACATCCCTCAGACGTTTCTCAGAGTCGGGCGTACAGGTGGTTCCGGAGTTTCGAGAATGTCCAAAAACTCTCCCGCGCCTTTGTCGTCGCCAGACGCGCCGCAGGTTCACGCGCTGATGGCCACGCCCACAATTATTTCCGCAATGTTGAAGTCCGCTCCGCACATCAGCGATTTGATCTTTTCGCCAGGTAAATTGCCGCAGGTGCAGGCGAGCGGCCACCTCATCGGTGTAAGGATTCCGGGCGGTGGCATTTTGGGCCCCGAGGATACCGCGCGCATCGCCGCGGACTTGATCGGCGGCAGCAAGCTCGCCGTGGAAAAGCTCCGCGAAGAGGGATCGTGCGACATTTCCTATAGCTTGCCGAAGCTCTCCCGCTTCCGCGTGAATATTTTCACCCAGCGCGGCACGTGCGCGATTGTCATGCGCGTGATTCCCAGCAAAGTGCCGGACTTTGCCGAACTGAATCTCCCGCCTCAGTTGCAAGAGCTCACGACGCTGCAGAACGGAATCGTTCTCGTCACCGGCCCGGCTGGCTCGGGAAAGTCTTCCACGCTCGCCGCGGTTCTGAACCAGATCAATGAAGATCAAGCGGTTCATGTTTTAACGATCGAGGATCCGATCGAGTTCATCCATCCGCACAAGAAGGCCACCATTCATCAGCGCGAGCTCCATAGCGATACTCCTTCGTTCGCCCTCGCTCTGCGCGCCGCGTTGCGCCAGGCGCCGAAAGTCATCTTGGTCGGCGAAATGCGCGACCGGGAAACCATTGAAATTGCCATGGAGGCAGGCGAAACAGGTCACTTGGTTTTCTCGACGCTGCACACCATCGACGCTTCGAAAACCATCGAACGCGTCGTAGGTGCCTTTCCGGTAAGCGAGCAATACGTCGTCCGCATGCGCTTCGCAAAGACGTTTCGCTACGTCATTTCTCAAAGGCTGGTGCCGCGAAAAAACGGCGAGGGACGCATTCCCGCGATTGAAATTTTGAAGTCCACCATGCGCACGCGCGAATACATCGAGAAAGGTGAAGGGGAAGGCAAGAGCCTGATCGATGCCATGCGCGACGGCTCGACCGAAGGGATGCAGTCTTTCGACGGCGAATTGGAGCGCCTCGTCCGCGTCGGCATGATCGATCTTGCAATGGCTCTGGCTTATGCCACGAATGCCGGGAACCTTCGCCTCCAGCTCGCCGACTTCACCGATGCACCAGCCCCATCGCCTGCCGCGCCGCCCGAAGAAAGCAACGCCGCTCCTGAGATGGCGAAGGCTCCTCTCGATGAAATGGAAGTGAAGCAGTAAACAACTGCCCTTCCTGCGATGCGCGCTCTGCCTTCTTATCCATCGTGCGCCTTGCTCGTCACACCAGTTGCTTGCCTTTCGTTTCCGGCAACGCCAGCGTCAGCAGAGCCGCAACGAAGAACGCGCCGCCCAGCATAAAAAATGCGTGCCCCAGGCCGATGCGCATTGCTAGCGTGCCAACGGCAAATGGCGCAATCGCGGAAATTCCACGCCCCACGTTGTAGCTCAAGCCCATTGCCGTGGCTCGAATCTCCGTCGGGAAAAGTTCTGAGGTGATCGCGCTGAAGCCCGAAAAAAATCCCGTGCCGAAAAACGCCAGCACTGGTCCCAGCGCCAGCAGCCACAGCGAGCTATGCACCACGCCGTACACCGGCGTCAGAATCGCAGCCACAACGAGATACGTGAAGTAGGTCCTGCGCCGCCCAAATCCGTCTGCGGCGAAGCCAAACAGCACGTATCCCAGCCATTTCCCCACGCCCATCACCAGCAGCCACGCGGTCGTCTGGGCGATGTTGAGTCCGCGCCCGCCTTGCGACACCGGCAGCGAAAGATACGCCGGAATCCACAGGAAAAGCCCCCAGTAGCCCAGCATACTGAAGGTATTCATCGCCGTTACCAGCAGCCCATTCCAACGAATGTCTCGGCGCCAAAGCATTCGCAGCGGCACGCTCGGCGCTTTCCCTTCGGCCCGCTCGCGCTGCTTCCAAATCTCCGGCTCCGGCACGCGCCGCTGAACCCACAGCGCCACCAGCGCGGGCAGCACGCCGACGAAAAACACGCCTCGCCATCCCCATCGCGGCAGAATCGCGCCTGCCACCCCAGCGGCCAGCATTTCGCCAATGGCCCACGTGGACTGCATCATGCCCAGCGCCTTGCCGCGATGCTCCGCCGGCCATGTCTCCGCAATGAGCGCCGCGCCGGCCGTCCATTCGCCGCCCATGCCAAGTCCCAAAATCACGCGGAAGATCGCCAGCGCCACCACCGTATGCGCGAACCCGCACGCCGCCGTCGCCACCGAATAAATCAGGATCGAAGTCGAAAGCGACCGCGTGCGTCCGATGCGGTCCGCCACAAACCCAAAAACCACTCCCCCCACAGCGGACGCCGCCAATGTCAGCGACGCCAGCAGCCCGCCCGTATCCTTGCCGATTCCCAGGTCGCGCATCAGGTACGCCAGCACCATCGAATAAAGCATCACGTCGAAGGCGTCCAGCATCCAGCCCAGGCCTCCGGCGAGCAGGGAATCGCGCTCCGCCGAAGTCATCTCCCGAGGCCATTCCAGCCCAAGGATTTTCCGTGTGGGTCGTGCGGCGGCAAGCTCCATGGACAGGGCAGCACTCCTGTATTTCGTCTCTCGGACGAAAGCATTCAGCGAAACTTCGCGCGCCGATTCTACTCAATCAGCCGATGCGTTCCAATTTATCTTGCTGCTAGGAAGGCTGTTTGCTACCCTGCCCGCAATTCACGGTGCGAGGAGCCTGATCATGCCCCACTGTTCTAAATGCGGAGGTGTGGTGGACGCGGGAGCTGCGTTTTGCCATAGCTGTGGCGCTTCCCAAGGAGCTGCGGTAGCATCAGTGCCGGCTGCGCCGATGGCGTCAACGCAAACCAACCTATCCGAAAACGTTGCTGGATTGCTTTGTTACGTCTTGGGGTGGATCACCGGCCTGATTTTCCTGCTCATCGACAAGCGCCCGTTTGTTCGTTTCCACGCGGCGCAGTCTCTCGTCACCTTCGGAGCGCTCAACATTATCAGCATCGTCCTCACCATGGCCTTCCTCGGCGGAGGCATGTTTGGCGGCAGTTTCGCGTGGTCAGCGTTTGGTTTTTGGGCTGCCATCCGCGGCCTCATCGACCTCGTTGCCTTCATTGCCTGGATTGTTGGCATGATCAAGGCCTACCAGCACGAGCGCTTCCGTTTCCCGCTTGTCGCGGACATCGCCGATCAAATCGCTGGCAAATAGCAGTAAGCTAAACTACAGGTGCAGTTTCCGCAATAGAGGATTGAGGAATTCCAGCGCGACTTTCGCGGCCACGCTATTCACCAGATCGTAGTTCCCAGTGCGAAGCGCATCCTTCGGGCCATACCGCGTCGGATACCACGCCAACGACGTAAACGAGCCCGCATACGGCGGCGCCACCGCCGGTATCGAGAACACGCGATGACCGTCAGCGCCTCTCCGTGCGGTGATGCTTGAAAACAGCGCGTGTTTTGTTCGCGGCCAGATTCCCTTGCACACACAGGGATGGTACAGTGTGTCGTCACGAAGAGCTTCGGATAGTACCAGATTTGTTCCGCCATCGATGAAGTCGACGGCGAAGTGCGACGTAAATCGTTTCCCATACGCGCCCCAGCCCTGTCCCCACTCAGGAGGCACGTTGTCTGCCTAGCTGATCGCCCCGCCAAACACGACTCTTCCATTTTTATCGGCCCCAGAGTGCTACTCGCGTATGTTTGGAACCTCTTGGCAAAGGTTGGCCGAGCATAAAAGGGTAGTTGATCTCCCGGTCCTTGCTTCTTGGCTTTCGTGACGGAACTTGCCGCCTCTTGCGCGGACGCGCTGGGCGCCGACATCCCGGCGGCGGCGACTACGGCGAAGAGCGATAAAACCAGTCTAATCTGACTTGTACCTCGGAATTGCAATATCTGGCCATTTGATTTCTGCACCTGCGCTCCCCTGACTGCATCTTTGAGGTGCTCACGGCCATTGGATGTTTTCTACCCCTCCCCCGTGACGTTTCGCGCAACCAACCGATTCACCGCTCCACGGTTTGCGGCGGTCTCGTTGACATTGCCAAGTCCGTCCGCTAGGCTCATTGGCTCTCTGATTTGTTTTCAAAGCGCCTGCAACAGCAGTCGTTTGGAGCACCGGAAAAGACATGGCTGACCGCAAACTCCCCACACGCGCCGAAGACTTCTCCGAGTGGTACAACCAGCTCGTCCTGCGCGCGGAAATGGCCGATTACGCTCCCGTTCGCGGCTGCATGATCGTCCGTCCTTACGGTTGGGCGCTCTGGGAGAACATCACCGCGGGGCTCGACCGCCGCTTCAAGGCCACTGGCCACGTGAACGCTGCGTTTCCGCTGCTCATTCCTCGCAGCTTCATCGACAAAGAAAAGCATCACGTCGCCGGATTTTCGCCTGAACTCGCCGTTGTAACCATCGGTGGCGGCGAAGAACTCGAAGAGCCTCTAGTCATCCGTCCCACGTCGGAAACAATCATTGGCCACGCCTACGCCAAGTGGATCCAGTCCTATCGCGATTTGCCCGTGCTTATCAATCAGTGGAACAGCGTCGTCCGCTGGGAATTGCGCACCAAGCTTTTTCTGCGCACCCTGGAATTTTTCTGGCAGGAAGGCCACACCGCGCACGCCACTCTCGAAGAAGCCGAAGCTGAAACGCGCCAGATGCTCGACATTTATACGGATTTTGCCGTGCGCGACGCCGCCGTCCCCGTCATTCCCGGGCGCAAGTCCGACGCTGAGCGCTTCGCCGGCGCCGACAGCACCTATTCCATCGAAGCCATGATGGGCGACGGCAAAGCCTTGCAATCAGGCACTTCGCACAATCTCGGCCAGAACTTCGCCAAGGCTTTCGAAATCAAGTATCTCGACAAGGGCGGCGTACATCAGTTCTGCTGGACCACTTCTTGGGGCCTTTCGACGCGCTTCATCGGCGCCATCGTAATGGTTCATGGAGACGATCAGGGCCTCATCCTTCCGCCGCGCCTCGCGCCCTATCAAGTGGTCATTGTCCCGATTTTTAAATCGGACGACGAAAAACGCGTCGTCTTCGAAGCCGCTCAGAAAGTCCGCGCGGAACTCATCGCCGCCGACATTCGCGTGAAAATGGACGAGCGCGACGGCATGAGCCCCGGCTTCAAATTCAACGACTGGGAGATGCGTGGTGTGCCGCTGCGCATCGAGCTCGGTCCAAAAGACGTTGCCAGCGGCAACGCCGTCCTCTCGCGCCGCGATCGCCCCGGCCGCGAGGGCAAAACGTCTGTCGCTCAGCAGGGAATTGCCGTCGTCGCTGCGAAGCTTCTCGGCGAAATTCAGGACGCCCTGTTTCAGCGCGCGCTCGATTTTCGCAAATCCAATACCGCCGAGCCCAAGGATTACAACGAGTTCAAGCTCGCGGTCGAAAAGGGTTTCGCCCTCTCCCACTGGTGTGGCAGCGCCGATTGCGAAGCGAAAATCAAGGAAGAAACCAAGGCTACCATGCGCTGCATTCCTCTCGAACAAACGGCTGGTCCAGGCAAATGTGTTTACTGCGGCCAGCCCGCCCCCGAGCAAGCCATCTTCGCCAAAGCCTATTAATTTCTGTGTGATCCGTAGCGCTCTGGATCGAGTCTGCGCAACGCCCGGGTAAGCCCTGGCCAGGGCGGGAAGCTGAACGCCCTCAGACCCTGTCCTTCCGTTCAGGTTACCCGTCGGGAACGCTGTCCAAACGCTTAGTCGACCTTGCATAGGCCCAGTGCTAGCATTTTTCAGGCGAAGGTTTGAAAGCACGGCTCTAAATATAGGGGGATGTGGTGAACGGCGCGCGGCATCACAGCGAAAAAGGTGGCGCCAGAGTGAAAACTCTGTTGACCCTGATTATCGTCTTCGCCCTGATCTTCTCCGCGATCAAAATCGTCCCCATCTATGTGACCAACTACCAGTTGCAGGACTCCATGCAGGAAGAGGCGACCTATGCCTCCGTCAATCGCAAAAGCGCCGATCAGATTAAGGCCGATCTCGAGAAGAAATTAACCAATCTCGGCCTTTCCGTGGATCCCAGCACCATCCAGGTGACATCGGTCATGGGAAACGTCCAAATCTCCCTCGAGTACACCATTCCCGTGGACCTTGCTTTTTATCAACTTCAATTGCATTTTCATCCCCAGGCAGACAACACTTCCCTTTAAAATAGTAATCGAACGACATGAGGGCTCCCGGGGGAGCTTTCAGGGACCGTCGCGCGCAAGAGCTCTTGCGGCGCATCCGGCCTCCGACTGTGCGTCTCCGGAGACAAGAATCGGAGGAAGGATTGCGCATACGCATCACCCGCGGCTTCTGGTCCTCTCGGGTCGGAGTGATTCTGCTGTGTCTGGCTCTCTGCGCGATGGTGGTTGCTGCCGGGACTTACACCTACTATTGGGTCCATTTCAGCCATCTGATTGACCAGCGCCTCACGGGCCAAGTCTTTGGCCACACCTCCCATATCTTCACGGCGCCGGAGAAGATTTTCGTTGGCGAGCAGATTTCGCTCGCGAACCTGGCCGGCTACCTGGTCAATAATGGTTATAGCGAAGCCGAAGTGCCGGGCGCTGCCGGGCGCTTCGAGGCCGCCAAGTCCTCCATGCAGATCTACCCTTCGGAGAATTCTTATTTTGATGGGCGCAACGCCATTCGCGTCGATTTTTCGCCCGACAATATCTCGCGCATTCGATTGCTCTCGGATAACTTGTCGGTCAGCTCGGCCCAAATCGAGCCCGAGCTGCTCACCAACCTCTTCGACGATTCGCGCGAGAAGCGCCGCGTCGTGCGCTTCGTGGACCTGCCGCCAACGCTCGTCCACGCCGTCCTCGCCGCCGAGGATAAGCGTTTCTTCGAGCACGGCGGGCTCGACGTCATCCGCATCGGCGGTGCGGCGCTGGCCGATCTTCGCCTTGGCGAGAAGGCCCAAGGGGCCAGCACCATCGACATGCAAGTTGCCCGCAGCTTTTTCTTCTCCACACGGCGAGAGTGGCGCCGCAAGATCGCGGAAACCATGGTCGCGCTCGAACTGAACCACCGTTTTACCAAAGAGCGCATCTTCGAGCTTTACGCCAACGAAGTTTACCTCGGCAATCGCGGCACTTTCGCCATTCGCGGTTTCGGCGAAGCCTCGCAAGCTTATTTCGGAAAGGACATTCGCGATTTGGACCTCCCGGAGTGCGCTTTTCTCGGTGGAATCATTCGAGCGCCCAATCGCTATGCCGCGCCCGAGCGAAATCCGGACCGCGCCAATGAAGCCCGCGACCGTGTCCTCAAGCAGATGGTCGAAGACGGATACATCACCACCGCGCAGGAAAAGGCCGCGCGCGCCGAGCCCTTGCGCTTTGTCAGCGGCGGCGCTTCCAGCCGTTCCGCCCCGTATTTTGTCGACATGGTGCGCGATTCGCTGCTCGATCAGTTCTCGCAGAACGACCTGACCACGCAGAGTTATCGCATTTACACGACTCTCGATCCCGCGCTGCAAACTGCCGCGGAAGAGGCCGTCACCGAGGGCATGAAGGTTGTCGATGACGGATTGGCGCGCCGCTATGCCGCCGAGAAGCGGCGCCATCTTCCCGTTGTGAAGCCGCAGGTCGCGTTGGTGGCTCTGGATCCCACGACCGGCGCGATCCTGGCTCTTGTGGGCGGCCGTAGCTATGGTGAAAGCCAGCTCGACCACGCTATCGCCCGCCGCCAGCCCGGCTCGTCTTTCAAGCCGTTCGTCTACGCCGCAGCATTTGATAATTCCATCGCCGGCCTCCAGCCCGTCGTCACACCGGAAACCACCGTCGAAGACGAGCCCACAACGTTCAGCTTCGATGGCAAGGACTACACGCCAAACAATGACGAAGGCCAGTTCTACGGCACCGTTTCTGCCCGCGACGCTCTCACCCATTCGCTCAACGTCGCCACCGTCAAATTCGCAGAGATGATCGGATATGACCGCGTGAAAGAAGTTGCCCGCGAGCTTGGTCTTGATCCGGATATTCAAGCCACGCCCGCGATGGCGTTGGGCACTTACTTGATGACGCCGATTGAAGTGGCCGCCGGCTACACGATTTTTGCCAACGACGGCATTCGCACCGAGCCTCGTTTCCTCAACGACGTGGTCAGCTCCGATGGGCAAGTTATCGACAAGTCTCTGCCCCAATCGCATTCTGTGCTGGATCCGCGCGTCGCCTATCTTGTAACCAGCGTGCTCGAGGACGTTATTAATCACGGCACCGGATACACGGGGGTGCGTGCTCGCGGCTTTGACGCCCCGGCCGCGGGCAAGACCGGCACGTCGAAGGACGGCTGGTTCGCGGGCTACACTTCGAACTTGCTTTGTGTTGTTTGGGTTGGCTATGACGATGATCGCGACCTCGATCTGACAGGTGCGGTTTCGGCGGCTCCGGTGTGGACGGAGTTCATGAAGCGCGCGGAGGCGCTGCCTGCGTATCACAACATGGAGCCCCTGCCCGAGCCGCAGGGTCTAGTTCACGTGGTAATCTGCCCCGAGTCCGGCGACCTGGCCACTCCATCCTGTCCGACCACCCGCGACGAAGTCTTTATCGCCGGAACGGAACCAACCGTACTCTGCCCCATTCATGGAAACCAGAAACTCTCGGACGTTCCGCCGGTCGGGTGGTTGTCTCATCTGTTTGGCAAGCCATCGAGCCCCCCGCCTCCATCGTCCACCGCCGCCACGATTGCCCGCGAGAAGGGCCTCCCGAGCAGGCCTGCCGGGACGCCGCCCCGAGCGTCTCCGGCGCCGCAGCCTCCCCCGGCCGCTCCCGCTGAGCCCGAAAAGAAAAAAGGGCTACTGAGCAAGATTTTTGGTATCTTTGGAAGCAGCAAGAAGCCACCAGCCAATCCGAAGCCGAACTCCTAGACGGCCGGGATTGGAGGAGGTCGGAACATGAAGCTTTCGATCCTGCCCGTCGCTTTGCTTTCCTTGATTCTTGCGGTTCCGTCGCACGCGCAACGTCTCAGTTCCGTAGCGCTGCGCCAGGTGTCTGCCGCGCAGCCCGGAACACAGCCGGAGATGACCCCGCGCCAGCTCGCCGAATTGCGTGGCGACATTTTCATGGCGCGCAAAATGTATCCCGAGGCGATTCAATCCTACGGGCGCCTGACCAAAGATGAGCCGCGCAATGCTCCGCTGCTCAATAAGCTTGGTGTCGCATACGAGGTTGCCGGCAATGACGGCCGCGCCGAACACACCTTCAAGCAGGCCATCAAAGCTGACAAAACTTACGCCAGCGCTTACAACAATGTGGGCACCGTCGAATTCTCGCGGCATAAGTACAGCCATGCGATCGATTGGTATGAAAAGACCTTGGCCTTGCGGCCCGACATGGCTGCTGTCTACTGCAATCTCGGCTACGCTTACTTCGACGAGAAAAAGTATCCCGAAGCGATGGATGCCTTCCAGCACGCCATCCAGATCGATCCCCAAATCATGACCGAGCGTGGAAACAGCGGCTCTGTCGTGCAGCAGCGGGGAACTGCGGAACCGGGTCTGTTTTACTTTTTTGTTGCTCGCACCTACGCGCAGCTCGGCAATGCTGAGCGTTCTGCGCATTACCTGAAAATGGCGCGCGACGCTGGCTATGACAAATTCGTATCGGCCAAAACCGATCCAGCGTTCACCAAGGTGATTGCCGATCCGCAAGTTCAGGCGGTATTCGCGCCGGTGCCTGAGCTCGCTACCTCCAAGCCGCACTAAGAAAACGCTTCGGAGCATCGCCTTGCGGGAGCTCGTTCGCCGGGGCGCGCAGAACGCCATCTTTCCGGCGCGCCGCTTTGCTCCCTGCTATAATGCCCTCGCCGATGCGCAAATCGTCAAATCGCCGTCCTTTCCAACATGACTCTGGGCACCTGCGCTTCGTGGCCATTTGCGGGTTCGCCATCGCCATTGCCGCCGCGCTGGCGCCTTTTGCGCGTCCGCTCTCCGTCGCAGCCGCGACTCCGCCGGCATCTTCAGCGGTTTACGAAATGCAAATCAATGGCGAGATTGAGCCCATCCTTGCTGAATATATCGTCGGCGGAATTGACGCTGCCAATCACGCGGACGCCAGCCTGATTCTCATTACCATCGACACACCCGGCGGCCTAGATTCCTCTATGCGCGAAATTATCGCCGCCATTCTCCATTCGCGCGTTCCCGTCGTCACCTACGTCACTCCCTCCGGTTCCCGCGCCGCCTCGGCTGGTTTTTTCATTCTGATTTCTGCCGACGTCGCCGCGATGTCTCCTGGCACCGACACCGGCGCCGCGTCGCCGCTCCTGGAAGTCGCCGGCAATCCCGTGAAAGTCGACGACACGCTCGAACGCAAGATCATGAACGAAGCGACGGCCTACCTGCGGAGCTACGCTTCGCATCGCGGACGCAATGTGCCGCTGGCCGTCACCGCTGTCACCGACGCCAAAGCCTTCAGCGAAAAAGAAGCTTTGGATGGCCACCTCGTCGACCTGGTCGCCCCCAACACGGACGCGTTGCTCGCGCAGCTCGACGGCCGCGCCATCACGCGCCTTGATGGTTCCGCGCAAACGTTGCATCTCCCGGCTCCCGTTGTCGAAGTTCACCTGATGAGCGGCCGCGAACGATTCCTCGACCGCATCGTTCAGCCGGACGCGTTTTTCATCCTCTTGATCATCGGCGTACTCGGTATTTATGTTGAGTTCACGCATCCCGGAATGTTCGCGCCCGGCGTCATTGGCGGAATTGCGCTGCTCCTGGCGCTTTTCGCGATGCACATGCTTCCTGTGAACTTCGCGGGATTCTTGCTGATTGTCCTCGCGCTCATTCTGTTTGTGCTGGAGGCAAAATTCCCAACCCACGGAATCCTGGGCATCGGCGGCGCCATCGCCATGTTCCTCGGCGCGTTGATGCTGATTCGCTCGCCGATCACCTCCGGAGGCGTTCATGTGAGCACCGCGCTTGCCGTCACCATTCCTGTCGCGCTGATCGCTATTTTCCTGATGCGCCTCGTCTTGCGCTCCTTTCGATGGAAGCCAACCACGGGCATCGAGCAGCTTGTCGGCTCCGTAGGACAAATGATGGAGCCCGTGGAATCCGCCGGAGCCGAGGGCATGGTCCTGGTTCACGGCGAATTATGGCGCGCCGCTGCGGGTGAATCGATTGCCAAGGGAACACGCGTGCGCGTCAGCCGCATCGATGGACTCACTCTCACCGTCGAGCCGCTGGGCGCCGGTGTTGCTGTTCCCGGCGCTCTCGTTCGCTAGCCCTAGGCACTCGCTGGAAAGTTAATGATTTTTAGGCGCAACTGACAAGCGCCCGGAGGAAACGATGAATGGATTGATCTTTGTTGCCGTGGTCATCTTCATTTTTTTGATCTGGCTCTTCAACTGCATCAACGTGCTCAAGGAATGGGAACGCGGCGTTGTCCTTCGCCTCGGACGCATGCTGCCTGTCCCCAAGGGACCTGGACTCGTCCTCATCTTCTCGCCCATCGATAGATTGACCCGCGTTTCGCTGCGCATCGAAACGCTGGACATCCCGCCGCAGGACGTCATTACCAAGGACAACGTCTCGGCGAAAGTGAACGCCGTGTGTTATTTCCGCGTGGTCGATTCGAACCTGGCGATTTCCCAGGTGCAAAATTATCTCTACGCCACTTCGCAGCTCGCGCAAACCAACCTTCGCAGCGTCGTCGGCCAGTTCCAACTGGACGACGTTCTTTCGGAGCGCGAAAAGGTAAACGACAAGTTGCAAACAATCCTTGACCAGGATACCGAGCCTTGGGGTATTAAGGTAACGAAGGTTGAGGTCAAACAAGTCGATATTCCGGAGAACATGCAGCGCGCCATTGCGCGCCAGGCAGAAGCCGAACGCGAGCGTCGCGCGAAAGTCATCAACGCCGACGGCGAGTTGCAAGCTTCCGCCAAGCTCGCGCAGGCCGCCGAGGCATTGCAGCGGCAGCCTGTTTCTGTGCAGCTTCGCTATTTGCAGACGCTGCAGGAAATTGGCAGTGAGAAAAACACGACCGTGATTTTTCCGGTCCCGATGGACTTGATCAGCCAGTGGATCAAGCCCGGCCCTGCGCTGCCCAGCAAATAACGGGCAAATGACGGGCAAATAGAATTTCGGGAGCTTTCCAAAATATGAGTGGTTCTTCCAGACGCGGCGGCGAGCGAGTGCTCGAAAGCCGCCACCTGATCGGCTTATTTTTGGGCGTAGTATTGCTCTGCTGCGTTTTCTTCACGCTCGGTTACGTCATGGGCAAAACGCAGTACGGCAACTCGCCCGTGCAGGCCGCTTCGGTTGAAAATCCGTTGCGGCCATCATCGGATCGCGCGGCAAGGACGGCCCAGGCCCAGCCGGCGGCGTCTCCCGAGTGGGATTTTTACACCGAAAAGAAAACCACTGACGTTCCTTTGAAGTCTGCTCGCCAGGGCGAGTCTGCGCCGTCCTCGGCGGCCGCTCCGTTGTCAGCATCTGCCGCTTCGTCGGAATCCGCTCGTCGCGCGGAGTCTCCTTCGAATGCGAATCCACAGCCCCCTGGCCGCGAAATTTCCGCACCGGCTCCCGCAGCTCACGCGTCCTATGCGCCACCACCGCCGCGCTTCCGCGCGCCGCGCATGTCGCGCAACGCCATCGTTCTTCAGGTCGCCGCTTTGCGCCACGAAAGTGACGCGCTCGCTCTAGCCGACGCGTTACAGCAGAAGGGCTTTCCTGCATTTGTGATCACGCCTTCCTCCGACAGCTTCTATCGCGTGCAGGTTGGTCCTTTCGAGAACCAGACCGTCGGCGACAAGGCTAAGCAATCGCTCCAGCGCGAGGGATTCAAAGCCATCTTCAGACGCTGAATGACGCTGACGCTATCGCGGCCTGTTCGATTTCTTCTCGCTGTCGCCTCCAGCCTCGCGCTCTCCTTTTCATTTCCTAACTACGACTTGCCGCTGCTCGCCTGGATTGCTGTTGCTTTGCTGATGCTGGCCGCGCTTGGCGCACGCACGCGCGACGCCGCGCTTTTCGGCTTCATCAACGGCGTTCTTTTCTATCCGCTCAGTCTTCCCTGGATCGCCACCGTCATGAAGCAATACGGCAGCAACATCAGTTGGTTCGCCGCCGCGGGCCTTCTGGGATTGATGGCGCTCGCCGGGTCCATTTTCCCCTTGGTCTTCGCCGTCCTGGTCTCGCGTGTTGGCAAAAGAAATATCCCCATGGCCTGCGCGATGGCGCCGTTTCTATGGGTCGTCCTTGAATTCGCGCGCGCGCATCTTCCCATCATCAGTTTTCCGTGGAACCTGCTCGGCTACGCCGCGTCCGGCAATCTGGCCTTCGTGCAGCTCACCAGCATCACCGGAATCCTCGGCCTCTCGCTGCTCGTTGCCGCATTTAACGCGTCGCTTGCCTGGTCATTCGCGGTGCCGTCCCGGAAGAGTCGATGCACGACCATCGGCGCTGCAATTCTTCTCATTCTGATTGCCTCGATCGGCCCGCGCTTCGTCCCGCGCGCTGCTGCAGATCACATGGCGCATCTCGTCCAAACAAATCTCCCCCAGGAGGAAATCTACCCCCCCAATTGGATGGAGATTCACGCCGCGGACATGCAACAGCTCGAATCCATCAGCATCGATGCCCCGAAGAAATCGCCCGGCCTGATCGTCTGGCCCGAAGTCCCCGCGCCCTTCAGTCTGCAAGATTCGAAGTTCGCGGCCATCGCCGGTGGCATCGCGAAAAACTCCGGTCAGAATTTTCTCGTCGGTGTTGACGACTGGACGCTCGGCCCGCGCCGCCAATGGCTCGCGTCCAACAGCGCGGTCCTGCTCGATCCCGCCGGCCAGCGCCAATTCACGTATGATAAAATTCATTTGGTCCCGTTTGGCGAATACGTGCCGCTGCGCAAGTGGCTCACTTTTGCGCATAGTCTTACGGAGGGCATCGGCGATTTCACTCCGGGCCGCGAATATTCCGTCGGCTCGTTGCCCGGCGGCCGTTTCAGCGTGTTCATCTGTTACGAAGCGATCTTCTCCGCTGAGATTCGCAGGTTCGCGGCGAATGGCGCGAATCTGCTGATCAATATTTCCAATGACGGTTGGTTCGGCCGCTCATCGGCTCCGGCGCAGCATTTGATGATGGCGCGCGTCCGCGCCGTGGAAAATCGCCGCTGGCTGCTTCGCTGTACGAACACTGGGTTCACCGTCGACGTTGACCCGTATGGCAGAATCGTGGCGCGGCTCCAGACGTTCACGCGCGCCGAACTTGACGCGCCCTACGGTTTTCGCTCAGATTTGACGCCGTACACGCGCTTCGGCGACTGGCTTGCTTGGCTCTGCATCATTGCCACGCTCGTTTTGCTTTTGCTGGCATGGATGCGAATTCGTCCCGCGGCAGGGCCGGGTTAGCTTTTGTAGCGGCGGGTTTATCCCGCCAGCCTTTTGCCTGCGATCCGAGTGACTGGGTAACAACGGCCTTCGGGCCAGCATCTGAGACTGGAAAGGGTGCCGTGAGCAACTTCATAGAAGATCTACAATCCCGCTTCGAAGAATTGAAGAAGCGCATCGAACTCGTGCGGAGTTATCTTTGACGTTCCCGCCAACCGCGAACGCCTGAAATCCCTCGAACAAAAGACCAGCGATCCGGCATTCTGGCAGGATCAGGAGAAAGCCCAAGCCATTTTGCAGCAGCGCAAGCAAGCCGAAGGCAACATCGCTGCGGAAGAGAAACTGGTGCGCGCCATCTCCGACATCGAAACCTACCTCCACATGGCGCACGAAGAATCCGATGCCGCGCAACGCGAATCGGTCTTGAAGGACATTAGCGCCGAGCTCGACGCCGCCGACAAATACGTCTCCGAGCTCGAAACACAGACTCTGCTCTCCGGCGAGAACGATGCCCTCAACGCCATCATGACCATCAAGCCCGGCGCCGGCGGCACCGAATCGCAGGACTGGGCCGAAATGCTCCTGCGCATGTATCTGCGTTGGGCGGAGAACAAAAGTTTCCGCACCACCATAATCGATTCGACTCCCGGCGAAGAGGCCGGCCTGAAATCCGTCACCGTGCGCATCGAAGGCGAAAACGCCTACGGCTTGCTCGCCGGCGAAAGCGGCGTCCATCGCCTCGTGCGCATTTCGCCGTTCGACCAAGCCGCCCGCCGCCATACTTCTTTCGCTTCTGTCTTTGTCATTCCGGAAATTGACGACCGCATCGAAATCGTCGTCAAGCCAGATGATCTGCGCATCGACACATTCCGCGCCGGCGGCCACGGCGGACAGAACGTCAACAAAGTCGAATCCGCCGTGCGCATCACGCATCTCCCCACCGGCATCGTGGTGCAATGCCAGAACGAGCGCAGCCAGCACAAAAATCGCGACATCGCCATGAAAGTCCTCAAATCGCATCTCTACGAACACGAAATCGAAAAGCGCCGTGAACAAACCCGCAAGCGCGACGAAGCCAAGCTCGACATCAGCTTCGGCAGCCAGATTCGTTCCTACGTGCTTCAGCCTTACCAGCTCATCAAGGACCACCGCACCAAAATCGAGGAGGGCAACGTCAATCGCGTCCTCGACGGCGACCTGGACGAGTTCATCCGCGGCTACCTTATGGCCCGGCGACGCGGCGGTGGAAGCGTAGGCCCTCCCGAGCCCGCTGACACGTAGTCGCTCTAATCTGCAACTGTTTTCACCTCACTCCTATCGGGCGCGATACCACGAGACAATTCCCGCCGCGCTCCGCGCCTTATATGCGCCATCCAGCCTGCCAATAAGCCATTTCGCTGCAAGTCGTTGACACCCATCCAGCCCCATGCTACGGTTTTTGTTTGGTTTCGCCGCGCCAACAGGCTCTTGGGCCACTGATTTGCCTGCCAAACCACCGAAGGAGACCGTCTTGACACGCGCAGAAGAAAAATTCCTGTTCACCTCGGAATCGGTTACCGAAGGTCATCCTGACAAGATCGCTGACCAGATTTCCGACGCTGTTCTTGACGCCGTCATGAAAGACGACCCCATGGGCCGCGTCGCCTGCGAGACACTCGTCACCACCGGCCTGGTTGTCATTGCCGGCGAAATCACCACTAAGACCTACGTCGATTTCGCCGACATCGCCCGTGATGTCGTCCGCAGCGTCGGCTACACTCGCGCCAAGTACGGCTTCGACGCCGACACTTGCGGCGTCATTTCCACCATCAAGAAGCAGTCCGGCGATATCGCCATGGGCGTCGACACCGGCGGCGCGGGCGACCAGGGCTTGATGTTCGGTTTCGCCTGCGACGAGACGGAAGAGCTGATGCCCATGCCCATCCAACTCGCGCATCGCCTCACCCAGCGCCTCGCTGAAGTCCGCAAGTCCGGAGTGGTCAGCTTCCTTCGCCCCGATGGAAAATCCCAGGTCACCGTCGAATACATTGATGGCCGTCCCGCGCGCGTCGATTGCGTCGTGATTTCCACCCAGCACAGCGACTCCGTTTCTCTGCGCGACCTTCAAGATGCCATCATCAACGAAGTCATTCGCCCGGTCGTGCCCGCGGAAATGATCGACAAGCACACAAAGTTTCACATCAATCCCACCGGCCGCTTCGTCGTTGGCGGTCCCATGGGCGACGCTGGCGTCACGGGACGCAAAATCATCGTCGACACGTATGGCGGCTACAGTCGTCACGGCGGCGGCGCGCTCTCCGGCAAGGATCCGACCAAGGTGGATCGCTCCGCCTGCTACATGGCTCGTTACATCGCCAAGAATCTCGTCGCCGCGGGCGTCGCGCGCAAGCTCGAAGTGCAGCTTGCTTACGCCATCGGCGTCGCCGAACCTGTATCCGTCATGGCCGAAACATTCGGCACCGGCACGGTTCCCGATTCGCAGATCACCGAATTGATTCGCAGCACGTTTAAGCTGACGCCGCGCGGAATCATCGAAACGCTCAACCTCCGCCGGCCGATTTATCGCGCCACTTCCAACTACGGCCACTTTGGCCGCAGAGTTGCTGGTTTCAGCTGGGAAGAAACCGACCGCGCCGACGCCATTCGCAAAGGGGCGGGCCTTCCCACCGCCGTCGTCGCCTCGCGCTAAGCATCGCCTTTGTAGCGCCGGCCTTCAGGCCGGCATCTTTATTTCGAAATTGTCACCAGGAGACGCAATCGTGGAAACCGTAACCCGAATGTCCGGAGATGTGAAAGACCCAGCCCTCGCCGATCGCGGCAAGCGCAAAATCGAATGGGCCAATCAGCAAATGCCCGTTCTCCAGATCATTCGCAAGCGCTTCATCAAGGAAAAGCCGCTCAAAGGCATTCGCATGTCCGCTTGCCTCCACGTCACCAGCGAAACCGCCAATCTGGCCATCACGTTGCGCGACGGCGGTGCCGACGTGGTCCTGTGCGCCTCAAACCCTCTCTCCACGCAGGATGAAGTCGCCGCCTGCCTCGTCAAGGACTACAACATTCCCACCTTCGCCATCAAAGGCGAAGACAATCCCACCTATTACGCGCACATCAACGCGGCCATCGAGCATCATCCGCAAATCACTCTCGACGATGGCGCCGACCTCGTCACCACTCTTTTCACCAAACACAAAGACCTCGTCTCTCACGTCATCGGCGGCACCGAAGAAACCACCACGGGCGTGATCCGCCTCCGCGCCATGGCCAAGGATGGCACGCTCGCCTATCCCATCATTGCCGTCAACGACGCGCTCACCAAGCACCTCTTCGACAATCGCTACGGCACGGGCCAGTCCACTCTCGACGGCATCATCCGCGCCACCAATTTGCTTCTCGCTGGTATGAACGTTGTCATCGCCGGCTACGGCTGGTGCGGACGCGGCGTCGCCATGCGCGCCAAGGGCATGGGCGCCAACGTCATCATCACCGAAATCAATCCCACCAAGGGCATCGAAGCTATCATGGACGGCTTCCGCGTCATGCCCATGCACGAAGCCGCGAAAATCGGCGAAATTTTTGTCACCGTCACCGGAAACAAATCCGTTCTCGCCGCCGACCATTTCGAAAAAATGCGCGACGGTGCGGTGATGTGCAATTCCGGCCACTTCAACGTGGAAATCGACATTCCGACGCTCGAAAAAATGGCTAGCTCGCATCGCGAAGTGCGCCCCTTCGTCGAGGAATACGTCATGCGCGACGGCCGCAAGCTTCATCTTCTCGGGGAAGGCCGCCTGATCAACCTCGCCGCCGCCGAAGGCCATCCCGCCGTCGTCATGGACATGAGCTTCGCCAATCAGGCGCTCTCCGTCGAGCACCTCATCAAGAATGGCTCCAAGCTCAAGAAGCAGGTCTACCCCGTGCCCGAGGAAATCGACACCCACATCGCGCGCCTCAAGCTCGAGTCCCTCGGTACCCAGGTCGACAAACTCACCCCTGAGCAGGAGCAATACCTCGCCTCCTGGTCCGAAGGCACCTAACGACCAACTCGTCCGGCGCCTTCGTCGCGCTGCTTCCCGCCGTTCAGTTGCCAAGCCTGGGTCCGAACGGCCAGATGACCGTGAGTATCGATACTGTAGGCACCGCCGCCTGTTGGATTGCCATCACCGGTGACGTCTCCTTGAACGGAGTTCAATTCCCAATGTTCGCCTTCTCGTCCGATCCAACCACATGGCGCAACCCGGGACCGGCTGGGGCGCCTCCGATAATCTCAGTGGGGATGCTGAACGGCGGCTCTTTTGAGACCGCCTCCGGCGCGCTCGTGGCATTCGATGGCGCCGTGCAGGTCGGCGACTGGACGTTCACCGAGACGGCAACGCCTGAGCCATCCTCCTTGCTCCTGCTCGGTACCGGCCTGCTCGGCCTCGGCCCATTCATTCGCCGCTTCGCGCTCTCCTGATGGCTTGTGCTTGATCCTGCGGACGCTCGCCGTCCGCAGGATTCCTCGTAGCCCTTGAGATTTGGCCTGCCCCACTCTCCGAGCCGCACCTCGACGTGTCATGAGGATGCGACCAGCATCCGACGAGGAATCTGCGGTTGCCTTTGCGGGTGTCATCCTGAGCGGAGCGAAGGACCTCGCTCCGGTATTCGCCGTTGCTTTTCTGGAGTGCGGCGGCTCGACGCCGCTTTTGTCCCTGTGCGAGTAATCAGCTGAGCCGGCCAACTTTGGCTCCGCCTTTTTCGTCTCCCTGAAGTGTATTGACGCCCATGTTAAAATGGCAATTCGTGTCTGTAGAAAGACAACTCGCGTGAGCAGCGAAGCAGAAGCCCTTCAGGATTTCTGGGTTGGCTTCCATGCAATCTATGATTTTTTTAATCGTCACTATGATTTATTAGAACTGGGCCTAAGTCGCTGAAAACAAACAACGGCGCACCGTTCTAATCGTCACGTTATGCATGTTTTTGTTTCGGGCTTTTTGAGGGCATCCACTTTTTGGAAGGCTGGCTGAGCGCGGCATCGGCGCGACGCACGTGATGAAAGACTGGGCCAATTTAGCCATCGAAAAAGCGCTCGCGCGCCGCGCCAGCTACGCGGACGTGCGCGTCATGGACATTCGCCATCGCGACCTCTCCACCAAGAACGGTCAGGTCGGTCGCATGTCCGAAGGCGAATCCCTCGGCATCGGCATCCGCGTCATCGCCGACGGCGCCTGGGGCTTTGCCGCCACCGACCGCCTCACCCGCGAAGGAATCGAAGCCTGCGTCGCCGAAGCCATCGCCATCGCCAAGGCCTCCGCCATGGCTAAGCGCCACGATGTTGTGATGGCGCCGGAACAACCCTTTGTCGACACTTGGCAAAATCCCTTCGTCAAAGATCCGTTCCGCATCCCCATCGAAACGCAAACCGCCGTGCTGCTGCGCGCCGACGCCGAAATGCGCAAAGTAAAGGGTATTACCCTTGCTGAGGGCTCGATGTCATTTCGTAAAATCGACCAGCTTTTTGTTTCCAGCATCGGCTCGTCGATTCATCAAGTGAAAATGCAATCCGGCGCGGGAATCGTCGCCACCAGTTTCGCGGGTGAGGAAATTCAAAAACGTTCGTACCCGAATAGTTTCGGCGGCCAGCACATGTTGCGCGGTTATGAGTTGATCGAAGAGCTGGACCTGGTTCGCCACGCGTCGCGCATTGCTGAAGAATGCGTGGCGCTGCACAGCGCCGCAAAATGCCCGGAAGGGAAGCGCACGATCATTCTCGACAGTTCGCAGCTGGGCTTGCAGATTCACGAATCCATCGGCCATCCCATCGAGCTTGATCGCGTCCTTGGCATGGAGGCGAATTTCGCGGGCATGAGTTTTCTGACGCTCGAAAAATTGAATGCGCTGCGCTACGGCTCGGACATCGTCAACGTTGTCGCCGACGCGCGGCTTGCGCACGGTCCTGGCCTTGGGACATTCGGCTACGATGACGAAGGCGTTCCCGCGCAATGCACGCCCATCATCACCAGTGGACAATTTACCGGTTACCTCACCAATCGCGAAACCGCTGCGGCCATCGGCCAGTCGCGCTCCAACGGCACCATGCGCACCGAGGGTTGGAATCGCTTGCCGATTATTCGCATGACCAACATCAGCATTCTTCCCGGCGACCGCAAATTCGAGGACCTGATCGCGGATACCGACGACGGAATTTACATGGAGACCAATCGCTCCTGGTCCATCGACGACCGCCGCTATCATTTCCAGTTTTCCACGGAGATTGGCTGGGAAATCAAGAACGGCAAGCGCGGCCGCATGATCAAAACGCCCAGCTACAGCGGCATCACCACGGAATTCTGGAACAGTTGCGACGCGATTTGCTCGCGCGATTACTGGACGCTGTGGGGCACGCCGAACTGCGGCAAAGGCCAGCCGATGCAGACCATGGGCACGGGCCACGGGGCATCGCCCGCGCGTTTTCGCAACGTGAAAGTGGGCATCGCCTCTTCCGAATAATGCCAAACCAAACAAAAAAGAGAAAAGCGGCTCGCGCGCGCGTCAGCAGCGGCGACAAAGGGCTCGCGGCCGTGGACCATCGCCTCGGCGCGTCCGAATTGCGGCGCATCGCGGAGAAGATTTTCAAGTTGAGCGAAGCCGATGAAACGGAAGTGGACGTCAGCGCCATCACCAGCGCGCTCACGCGTTTCGCCAACAATACTATTCATCAGAACGTCGCCGAGCAGGGAATCACCATTTCCGTTCGCGCCGTCGTGGACGGCCGCACCGCGCGCGCTTCCACAAACAAGACCGACGAAGAGTCTCTGCGTCGCGTCACCACCGCCGCGCTCGAGCTGGCGCAGGTTCAGCCGCGCAACCCTGGTTTGCTGCCCATGCTCGGCCCGCAAAAACTGCGCAAAGTTGATCGCTTTGCCGCGAGGACCGCTGCGGCGACGCCTGCCGACCGCGCCCGCGCCGTGACGCGCGTTTGCCAGATGGCGGATCGCCAGAAACAGACGACCGCGGGGATTTTCTCGACGGGCCTTTCCGAGTTTGCCCTGGCCAATTCGCGTGGCCTCTTCGAATATTACGAAGACACGCGCGCGGAGTTTTCCGTCACCATACTGGAGAAAGATTCCTCCGGCTGGGCCAAGGCCACATCTTCGCGCATCGATGAAATCGATCCTGACGATCTGGCGGAGCGTGCCAGCAAAAAATCGGCGGATTCGCGGTCGCCTCGCGAAGTTCCTGCGGGCCACTACACCACGATTCTCGAACCGCCTGCGGTTCTCGATCTGGTGGGATTCTTGTTTTACGACTTCGCGGGAACCTGTGTGCACGACCAGCGTTCCTGCCTCACTGGCCGCATGGGCAAAAAACTATTCGGCGAAAACATTTCCATCTGGGACGACGTGTACCACCCGTTGCAGCTTGGCCCGCCCTTTGACGGTGAAGGCGTGCCGCGCCAGCGCGTCGCCCTGGTCGAAAAGGGCGTTCCCGTTGGTCTTGTGTATTCGCGTGCCACGGCTAAACAGATGAAAGCGAAGCCCACCGGCCACGGGTTGTCTTTGCCCACGGAAGATGGCGAAGCGCCTTTCAATCTTGTTTTTTCCGGCGGCGCTGCGTCCACGGAAGAAATGATTCGCTCCACCGAGCGCGGTCTGCTGATCACGCGGCTGTGGTACATCCGAGAGGTTGACCCGTACAAGAAAATTCTGACCGGTATGACGCGCGACGGCACATTCCTGGTCGAAAAGGGCCGCGTCACCGGCGCCGTGCGAAATTTCCGATTCAATCAGAGCATCATCGACATGTTGTCAAACGTCGAAATGATGGGCCCGGCCGTGCGTGCGTCGGGCGAAGAGTCCTTCGACATGGTCGTCCCCGCAATGAAAGTGCGCGATTTTCACTTCAGCGAAGTCACAAAATTCTGAGCGGCTGCCGTTTATTATTGCGGCTTGGTGAATTGCAGGCTGGCGATGGCGCGCGAGATGACGTTCTCCTGAATTTGCACTAAGTCGGAACTCGCTGCCGTCACGCCAAAGATGGTAAAGATATCTTCTCCCCGGCTGAACAACACCACAGTTCCTGCCCACGACTGATTGTTGGCCACTCCGTGAAACTGATATTCGTAGGCGTGCAGCCCCGCAACCGTTGTTTGGCGCAGCGGGCCAGGCTGGAAACCGTCGAACGATTCTCCCAGCCGTTCATTTGTCTCCGCGACATGCGCCGTCAACGTCTCGCTCGAAGTATCGAGCCCGACAAGAAGATATGTGGTCTGGTCGGCCGTGCCCAGCGCCGCAATCGCGCCGGGAAGCGCGGCGCGCGCGCCATCGATCAGCTCCCAGTCGGGAGGTTTGTAGATGTGGAAGCCATAGGTTTCGTTGGTGTAGAGATTGTCTTGCACTTCTTCGCGCACAGGAATCGGCGCAGGCGTTGGATCGGCCGCCGCGACCGCGGTAGGAACCGCTGGCGTGGCAGCGGATGCAGTTGCCGACGGCGCTTTCTGCGCCGATGCGGCCGCGGAAGCGTTGCCGGTTGGCACTGCGGCCTGGGTCTGATTTTGTAGGGTCGCAACCGCCGTGGAACTCGCAGGATTCACGATTGGAGACGCTTTTGCCACAGCATCCGATCTTGACGCATCGGTCTTAGCCTCGGCAGGGTCAGCTTTGTGTTCTGCTGCTTTGTTTGACGCGGGAGGCTGCGCTTCGGAATTCGAAACAGTGATCGAAACGACGGAGCCGCGATCGACCAGCGCGTATCCGTAACTCGTCTTGACGCGGAACGAAGTTCCCTGATAGCCGACAATCGTGCCGGTGATCTTTGTTCCGTCCTTCAGATGCAGCTCATCGGCGCGCGCCGCGAAGCCCGACACCAGGAGCAAAGCGAGAAATACACCAGCGAGTTTCATTGCTTTCAGTATGGCAATGGATTCCTGAGCGAGCAAGTGCCAGGCGCTGCGCGGTGTCGGTTTGGTCAGGGGAGGGTTGCGAAAGGGAACTAAGCGTAAAGCGCCAGCCCGAGCAAAAGGCCGAAGGTCAGCACGCTCGCCAGCACCAGCAGAGTGCGCACGCTTTTCTTGCGCACAGAGACAATGATTACCGCGAGTCCGCAGAGAAGGAACATGGATTCGGGCCAGAACGAAGGCGAGCCGAAGCCGGCTTGCAGCTCGCTGACCGTATGCGCATAAAGGATGGAACCCATCGAGGTGAAGCCGGTGAGACTGGCAGCAGCGATGCCCGCCAAGGCCAAGCCGCCAATCCATTGAGGCAAGCCCGATTCGCGCTCAATGTCGCGCCAATCCCACCAAGTAAGTCCAACCACCAGCGCAACGATGAAAATCGCAAACAGAGCCATGAGGGCCGCCTAGGTGACCACCATGGTAAGGGCAATTCAGTGCCCAGGGAGGCAAAGTACTATGGGTGCGCGTATCTAGCTGTATCTACTAATGTTAACGGGAAGCGTCTCCTGGCGTGTCCGGCGTAAAGACCGAAGTTTTGCACACTTTGGGACGGCAACTGCTAGGGCTGTGATTTTTGTTGCACATTTGCCACTGGCGAGCTCCGACTGGGCCGCCTGACTTTGTTACGATAGGGCTATGACGCCACCGCCATGGATCATTGGGCATCGAGGCGCTCCCGGGTACGCTCCCGAGAATACGATGGCGTCCTTCCGCCGGGCCGTCGAATTGGGCGCGACGTTCCTCGAGACGGACTTGCGCCTGTCGCATGATGCGCGGTTTGTGGCGATGCATGACGCGACGCTCGACCGCACATCGAATGGGCGCGGGCTGGTGCGCGATTTTACGCTAGCGCAGTTGCGCGAACTGGACGCGGGCTCTTGGTTCGGGCCGGAGTTTGCGGGCGAGAAGATTCCAACGCTCGACGAAATCCTGACGTTCGCGCGCGAAGCGGACGTGGTTTTCTATCTGGAAATCAAACACGAGGCGGGATGGGGCGTGCACCATGGAGTCGCGGGAGCGTTGCGCGCGGCAAATGAGTCGGCGCGGACGGTGGTGATTTCGTTCGATCCCAGCATGCTTGCGAATTTGCGGCGCCTGGACGCGGGGCTGCTCACGGGATTTCTGTTTGAAACTCCGCTCGAGAACGTGGTGGAAAAGGCGCAGCAAATCGGGGCGCGGCAGATTGCTCCGCGAGCGGACCTGGTGACGCGACGCTTACTGAGCGAAGCTCAGGAGGCGGGATTGCAGGTGGCGACGTGGACAGTGAACGAGCCGGCGCAGATGGATGCGCTGATTTCCATGGGCGTAAACGGAATCATGACGGATTATCCGGACCGCTTGCGCGCGGCGGTGAACCGCGCTTGCGGAAAGAAGTAATTATTCTTCGGGAGCGAGCAAGCGGTAGAGTTCGGCAAATTGAGTGAGTGATATTTCTTCAGCGCGGGATTTTGGCTTGAGTTTGCAGACTGCGAGTGCGACGCCGATTGTTTCGTCGGGGAAACGATCCTTCAGGTTGTTCCGCAGAGTTTTCCTTTTGTAAGAAAAACAATTCTGCAGGAATTTCAAGAACGCGGCGTCGTCACGAATATTCAAGTGCGCTCGCTCGCCGGGAAGGCTCATGGCGAGCAGTGCGGAATTCACTTTTGGCGGCGGATGAAATGCTCCCGGCGGAATGCGCAGAATAATTTCGGGGCGCGTGAAATATTGGCAAAGTGCGGAAAGATACGCGTACTCGCGATGGCCGGGCGTGGCGGCGATGCGCGCAGCCACTTCCCATTGCATGGCGACGTGGATGGAGTCGATCTGCGCGGCGCAGGAAAAAAGGCGCGTGAGAATCGGAGAGGTGATGTAGTAAGGCAAATTACCATAGACGCGAAAGCGCTCGTGGGTGAGTGCGGCTAAGTCGGCGGAGAGAATATCGGACTCGACGATTTCGACGTTGGGCCAATTCGCGGAGCGTTCGCGGAGGGTTGATGCAAGAGCAGGGTCAGTTTCGATGGCGATGACGCGGCGCGCGCGCGGCGCAAGAAACTCCGTCATTTCGCCGTGGCCCGCGCCGATTTCGAGCCAAGTGGCGTCAGGCGCGGCGGGAAGCCTGTTCGCGATGCGCTGCCGCCAGGCAGGATTGGAGAGAAAATGCTGGCCAAGTTTTTGGCGGGACATGACCAGCGAAGTTTAGCAGCTTTTGAGAGCGTCCACTGCCGAGACGCGGAAGCGGTCCGTTGCGTGAGGCCGCATCGCGTGTGATCATTGCGGACATGGATCGCCCCCTGCCCCTGCCAACACTGCTGTCACACGCTCTGGTTGCGTTCACGATTGAGTTCGACAACGAGGCCGAGCACCGGATGGCGCATCGGACGACGAGGCATGGCTCGAAGGGCGGCTCGCTTCCGGCTCCATGGTTGGTTTCGCTGGCGATGTGGTCGAACTGCATGCAGTTTGTCGGCGAGGAGGGGGTGACGATTCGCGACCTGATGCGTCTCGCCCGGACAAAGACGAATTTCGCAGGCATGCACAGATGGGGATACATTGTTGTGGAACCGGGCCCGCATGAACGCCGGTCGAAGCAGCCCAACGCCGAGTGGTTGGTTCGCGCCACGGCGGCGGGCCGGAAGGCTCAGGAGGTGTGGCGGCCTCTGTTTGGCGTCATTGAGAAGCGCTGGCAGGAGCGGTTCGGCAAGAACGAGATCGACCGGCTTCGGGAATCGCTGTGGGCCGTGGCTAGGCAGCTGGATGTGGAGCTGCCGGAGTGCCTTCCGATCCTGGGACATGGGCTATTCAGCAAAGGGCGGAATTACGAGCGGCGGGCGTCGGACCAACGCGAAGACGCCATCAATGCCAGTCTGTCTCTGTCAGTGCTTCTCTCGCGTACGCTGCTGGCATTCGCTCTCGAGTTTGAGAGCGAGTCGGACTTGTCGCTCGCGATCAGCGCGAACGTCGTGCGGGTCCTGGATGAGCGCGGCGTGCCGGTGCGAGATCTTCCGCTCCTCACGGGCGCGTCGAAGGAGGCGATCAGCGTGGCGATGGGGTTCCTCCGGAAGAAACGCCTCGCCGTGGTCGAGGCGGATGGGTCTGGCAGCCGGACGAAGGTCACTCGCCTCACCTCGAAGGGTCGCGAGGCCCAGGACACATATCGTCAATTAATCGGCATCATCGAAGAACGCTGGCAGGCGCGCTTTGGCAAGAACGCCATCCGCATTCTTCGAAAGTCGCTGGAGCGGCTGGTCGGCGAACCCACCGCGCAACTGTCGCCGCTATTCCGCGGATTGGAACCTTACGCTGACGGATGGCGCGCATCGGTCCGCAGACCCAACACGCTGCCGCACTATCCGCTCGTGCTGCACCGCGGCGGATTCCCGGATGGCAGTTAACCGTCATTTCGCCGTGGCCCGCGCCGATTTCGAGCCAGGCGGCGTCGGGTGTTGCGGGAAGCGTGTTCGCGATGCGCTGCCGCCACGCAGGATTGAAGAGAAAATGCTGGCCAAGCTTTTGACGGGACATAGGGAGCGAAGTTAACGGTCCTCGAATGTAGCTACTCTTCTCTTACGGTTTGAGCATCGAAGCTCTGGACGACCTCGCCGTTTTCATAGAGCTCGAAGTAAATATAGTTTTCTCCAAAAGCGGTCCCGTAGAAGATTGTCTCCAAGAACCAGATTTCATCAACATGCTTAAGCTCGGCGAATGAGGACCGCCGTTTCTCAATCTCTTCTAGTATGCGTTTGGGATAAAGGTTCATATGCTGCCGTTCGAGCAGAAGGATCCGCTTATCCGCTTGCGTGTTCACCAGCTTCGCGATCTTGTCGCGAAGCATCTTCTCGATGACTTCACCGAGACTATCAGCGACTTGCTGTCTACGGACATAGAGATCGCCGCGGCCTGCGGCAGCGCTTGCCTGCAGGGCAACGACTTCAACATTGAGCTCAATGTCGAAAGGTCGCGCGCTGGCGATGGGGCACCGATGGATCGAACGTCCCAAGGGAAGAGCAAGACGGTTTGATTTTATCCAGTCATGAATGGACTGGACGATAGCGGAGCGCAAACTTTGTGGCTGACCGTCCAACGTGCCAACAGGTACAAATACCAGAATGAAGTGTCCGGGAATAGGGAGGGATTCGTCTTTCTCAATTGGCAGAAAGGCTCCCTGAAAAGATGCGAAATCCGCTTTGTCCTCGACAAATGGCTGAATGATCGTGTGTTCGATCGCAAGCGTCTTATCGTCGGACTTTCTGACTGCGAGCTTGTCCACCGCTGGATTTTCGCGGTCTAAAGCGTCTGGTTTCGTCACCGCTGCATCGGCCCACGAGCCGTTTTCATACTCCAACAGGAAACAGGTAATGAAATGATCCTCCCGGCTAGGTCTCGCTGGCACGCGTTGAGCTTGCCACTGTGCGGCTTGCCTGCGCAAGTTTTCTGTGTGCGTGTATAATTTGAATGAGGAATGATGAAGATACTGTTTGTGTCGCCGGAAGGGCTGCCCTTTTCGAAGACTGGCGGTTTGGCGGATGTGGTCGAGGCGCTGCCGCGTTCGCTTGTGGAAAGCGGACATCAGGTGAGCGTGCTGCTTCCCCGGTATAAGGGCAACCAAGCTGCGCGGACGGTTGTGCCAAGCCTGAGCGTTCCGCTGGGCTCGATGATGCGCTTTCCTGCGATCAGCGAAGCGGGGACGTTCCAAGGCGTTCGCTACTACTTTGTGGACGATCCGGAATATTTCCAGCGCGAAAAACTCTACGGCGACAAGAGTGGCGATTACCCGGATAACGCGCGGCGCTTTGGCGAGCTGAGCCGCGCGGCGATTGAATTTGCGAAGCAGGTGTGGATGCCGGACGTGCTGCATTGCCATGACTGGCAGGCCGCGCTTGTGCCGATTTATTTGCGGACGCTGTACGCGCGCGACCGGGCGCTCGCGGCGCTTCCGGTGATCTTCACCGTGCACAATCTCGGCTACCAAGGGCTTTTTCCGCGTGCGACGTTGTCACTGCTGGGTCTGCCGGAGGATCTCTTCCGCATCGACGCACTCGAGTACTACGGCAAAATCAATTTGCTGAAGGGCGCACTGATTGTTTCCGATTACGTGACCACGGTGAGCCGCAAGTACGCAAAGGAAATTCAGACGCCGGAATACGGCTGCGGGCTGGAAGGCGTGATTCGGTCGCGCGGGAATCGCGTGGCCGGGATTTTGAACGGCGTGGATTACACCGCGTGGAATCCGGAGACGGACACGAACATCGTGGCGACGTATTCCGCGAAACTGATGGACGGAAAGAAGCTTTGCAAGAAGGATTTGCTGTCTGCGTTTCAACTGCCGGCGGAGAATATGACGCGGCCGGTGATTGGAATGGTGTCGCGATTCGTGGACCAAAAAGGCTTCGATTTGATCGCGGAGACCTGCGGCGGAATTGATGAAGGAAGATTTCGCGCTGGTGGCGCTGGGAAACGGCGACGCGAAATACGAGAAGCTGTTTCAGGAGCTTGCCGTGAAGTATCCTTCGCGTGTGGGCGTGAAAATCGCGTACGACAACGTGGTGGCGCACAAAATCGAAGCGGGCGCGGACATGTTTTTGATGCCGTCGCAATATGAGCCCTGCGGGCTGAATCAAATCTACAGTTTGCGGTACGGGACTGTGCCCGTGGTGCGCGCGACGGGCGGGCTGGACGACACCGTGGAAGCATTCGATGCCAAAACAGGCAAGGGAACTGGATTTAAATTCGAAGCGTATGAAGGCGCGGCTCTGGTAAAGTGTATTCGTGAAGCGCTGGCCGCATACAGCGATTTGCGGCAGTGGCGTTCGCTGCAGGCCAACGGAATGGCCAAGGATTTTTCGTGGAATGCGTCGGCGGCGCAATATGTGAAGCTGTACGAAGCGGCGAAACAGTCGAGAATCCAAGCGGTGGCGGCGACATCTAATAGTTAGCGGACAGAAATTATCGAGAGAATGTCCGCTTTACATTGAGGGAGACATGGGGCAAAACGTAGCAGCGGTGTGTGACGCGAATTTTCAGGCTGAAGTGCTGGATGCCAGCAAAGATCAGCCGGTGATGGTGGACTTCTGGGCCGAGTGGTGCGGCCCGTGCAGAGCGCTTTCGCCGACGGTGGACGCGATTGCCGCGGAGCGCGCGGGCAAGTTGAAAGTGGTGAAGATGAACGTCGATGAGAACATGAACACTCCGTGCAAGTACAACGTTCGCGGCATTCCCACGCTGCTGATTTTCAAGGGCGGCCAAGTGGCCGAGCAGATTGTTGGCGCGCTGCCCAAAGCGAACATCGAGAAGGTCCTCGAGCGGCATCTGACGCAGCCGTAGCGGCGCTTCATTCCTCTCCAAAATTGGCACGCTGATCACGGCGGGCGCCCAATTGGCGTTTGGCGTGGAAGTCTGTTGCCTTCCCGCCAGGCCGGGCGTACGATACCGAGTCTGCGCTGGCTGTAACCTCTCAAGAATTTTTTCCGATGGAGATCCGAGAGGCCAGGGTGCGGCTACGCGACGAAAAGGCGAGACAGAACGCATGAAGGCAATCGCAGTGGTGGGCGCGCAGTGGGGCGACGAAGGCAAGGGCAAGGTGGTCGACTACCTGGCCGCTTCGTTCGACTATAGCGCGCGCTATGGTGGCGGGCACAACGCGGGCCACACGGTCATCATCAATGGCGACAGATTTGTGCTGCAATTGATGCCCTGCGGAATTCTGCGGCCGGGAAAGAAGGCGGTGATCGGCGCAGGAGTGGTGGTGGATCCGGCGGCGCTGGTTGCCGAGGTGGACAGCATCAGCAAGGGCGGCGTCGACGTGAACGGGCGGCTGTTTTTGAGCAACCGCGCGCATCTGATTTTTCCGTTTCATCGCGAACTGGAAAAGTCCGCAGAGGCGGCGCGCGGGCCGCATCGCATTGGAACCACTTCGCGCGGAATTGGCCCGGCATACGAAGACAAGATGGCGCGGTCCGGATTGCGCGTTTGCGATTTGATGGATACGGAAAGATTCGGGCGGAAGCTGGAACGCGTGATCGAAGAGAAGGATGCGTTCAGCCGTGCGTGCTACGGGCAAGGGCTCGATACCGCGGCGATTCTGGAGACGTATCGCGAGCTGGGCGAGCGAATTCGCGGGTTCGTTACGGACACGTCGGCGCTGGTGAATCGCGCTCTCGCCGAGGGCAAATCGATTTTGTTCGAAGGCGCGCAGGGCACGATGCTGGATATCGATCACGGGACGTATCCGTACGTGACGTCGTCGAGCGCGACGGCAGGAGGTGCGTGCACCGGGCTGGGCGTGGCGCCGACGCGAGTGACGGGCGTGATAGGCGTGACCAAGGCGTACACGACGCGTGTTGGCGGCGGGCCCTTTCCCACGGAGATGCCGGACCTCGACGCGCAGGCGGTGCGCGATCGCGGAAAAGAGTATGGCGCAGTGACAGGGCGTCCACGGCGGTGCGGCTGGCTAGACTTGGTGATGCTGCGGTACGCCGTGCAAGTCAACGGGATCGATTCGCTGGTGGTGACCAAGCTCGACGTGTTCGACACGCAGAAGGAAATTCAGGTCTGCGTAGGCTACAGATACAAAGGCTCGAAGCTCACCGAAATGCCGGCGGAAGTGGAAGTGCTCGCCGAAGTGAGCCCGGACTACAAAAGCTTGCCGGGATGGCAGCGACAGACCGATCATATTCGCGCGGCGAACGAGCTGCCAAAGGCCGCGAGCGACTATCTGAAATTCATTTCTGATTCGCTGGGCACCGAAATTGGCATGATTTCCACGGGGCCCGAACGCGATGCGACGATAATTCCTCCTGGGACCAAACTCGCTTCCTGGTTGTGAGCTTTCATGCTGTCCTTTCAAGACGCCCGAAGCAAAGTGATTGAAGCGTGCCGCGGTCTGCGGCGCGTTCCTCCAGTGGAAACAATTGAACTGAAGAGCGCGCTCGGACGCGTGCTGGCACAGGAAATGCGCGCGGACCGCGAGTATCCGCCGTTTGACCGCGCCGCGCGCGATGGTTTTGCGGTGCGCTCGGCGGATTGCCAGAAGGAGGGCGCAGCGCTGCGCGTGATTGGCGAGGTTGCGGCAGGCGCTGCGTTCCATGGGCGAGTCGGAGCCAAGGAGTGCGTGCAAATTATGACCGGCGCGGCCGTGCCCGAAGGCGCAGACGCGGTGGTGATGGTGGAGCAGACGCACGCGGGCGTGGAACGTGAGACGGTCGTCATCGAGCGAATTGCCGGAGCGGGCATGAACTTCGTGCCGCGCGGCTCGGAATCACGCAAGGGCGATGTTCTGCTGAAGGCGGGAGTGCGAATCGGCGACGCGGAGGTGGCCGTTGCAGCGCAGGTCGGATGCACGCGGCTGGATGTTTATCGCAAGGCGCGCGTGGCGATTCTATCCACGGGCAGCGAGATAGTGGAAGTTGGCGCGCAACCGGGCGAGTTTGAAATTCGCAACAGCAACGGCGCGTCGCTGGCCGCGCAGGTGGAACTTGCGGGAGGAGAGGCGGTGCCGTTGGGGAATGCGCCGGACCGCAAGGATGAGCTGCAGCGAAGCATTGAGCGAGGGCTGCGCGAGGACATTTTGGTGATCAGCGGCGGCGTGTCGGCGGGGAAGTACGATTTGGTTGAGCCGGTGCTGCGCGATTTGGGCGCGGACTTTCTCTTTGATGCGGTGGAGATCCGGCCTGGACGGCCCGCTGTGTTTGCGATTTGCCAGGGCAAGCCGGTGTTTGGGCTGCCGGGAAACCCGGTGTCGACGATGGTGACGTTTGAGCTGTTTGCCGCGCCTGCGCTGGATATTTTGAGCGGGGCTGAGCCACGCGCGTTGCCGCTACTGAAAGCGAAACTGACGAGCGTGGTGGAACAGCGCGCGCCGTTAACGTACTTTCTGCCCGCGCTTTTGGAATGGCCGGAAGGCGAAGCGACGGTGACCGTACTGCCGTGGCAGGGTTCGGGCGACATCGCCACCGTGGCAAAAGGAAACTGCTTCTTGGTGGTGCCGCGGACGAAGGTGAAGCTTGCGGCGGGAGAATGGGTGGACGTTCTGCCGCGGCGCGGGATATTGTAGAAGCCTTGAAAGAACGCACAAAGCATTCGCTCACGCATTACGACTCGCGCGGCCGCATTCGCATGGTGGACGTGACCGCGAAGGCGGCGACGGAACGAAAAGCGACGGCGCGGGGCTTCGTGCGCATCGCAGCGAACGCCCTGGCTAAAGTGCGAAAGATGAAAATGCCGAAGGGCAATCCGTTCGAGATCGCGCGAATCGCGGGGATTGCGGCGGCGAAGCGCACTTCGGAGTTGATTCCTCTTTGTCATCCACTCCTTTTGACGCACATAGATGTTGCGACCGAGCTATGCGAAAATGGGGTGGAGATCGTCTCGCAAGTGACCGCGACGGGGCCCACCGGCGTGGAAATGGAAGCGCTGACGGCGACGGCCATAGCGGCGCTGACGCTCTACGATATGTGCAAAGCGCTGGATCGCAGCATGGAAATTTCGGGAATTCACTTGGTGGAAAAGGCGGGGGGGCGGAGCGGCCATTACATTCGGCCGAAGTCCGCGCGCGGGCGGCGATGAAAGACGTAAAAGTTCTCGTTGTGGACGACAATCCGCTTGTGCTGGACCTGATCGCCAAGGGGCTCGAGCCGCATTGCGACGTTCGCACCGCCGCGGACGGCGCGGACGCGCTGCTGAAAATCGTGGACGACACGCCGGACCTGGTGATTTGCGATTACCGCATGCCGGGGCTCGATGGACGGCAACTGTACGAAAAATTGCGGAGCCGCTTTGCGTCGCGCCCGATTCCGTACATTTTTTTGTCGAACCGCAGCGACATGGACGAGAAATTGCGGCCGATGGTCGAGGGCGTGGAAGAGTTCATCGCGAAGCCGTTCTTCCTTCACGAACTGGTGCGGCGCGCGAAAAAAGTGATCGACCGGCTGCAACTGGAGAAGCTGCAGAAAACTTCCGGGCGGCCCGGCGTGATTCAGGGGCGGTTGGAAGAGATGAGCATGCTGGACCTGATGCAGTCCCTCGAAATGGGCCAGAAGACCTGCAAGCTGACGGTGCGAAACGGCAAGAAAGCGTGCGAGATTTATTTCGCCGGGGGGCAATGCCAGGACGCGCAATTGGGCAAAGAGAAGGGTGAGCCGGCGGTCTACGAGGCCATACGGTGGCCCGGCGGCGAATTCGAGATTGATTTCAACGCGGCGCCGTCGCGGACGACCATCGAGCGCTCGACTACCGGCGTGCTGATGGAAGCCATGCGGCTGATGGACGAAAGCCAGCAGGAGCTTGGCGAAGGCCAGCCGGACGGAGCAAAAAAATAGCGCGCAGCGCAACGCCAGAATGCGGGTTTCCATCGTCACAATCAGCGATTCAGTTTCCTCGGGGCAGCGCGAGGACCTTTCCGGCAGGGCGCTCGCGGAGCGGTGCGGGGAACTGGGCTGGGAAGTCATATCGAAATCGGTGGTTCCGGATGACGAAGCGCTGATTCGCACGCAATTACAGGCGCTGGCGGATTGCGGGAAGCTGGACGCGGTTTTCACGACTGGAGGAACGGGCGTGGGCCCGCGCGATGTGACGCCGGAGGCGACTGCGGCGGTGGTCACGCGCCAGGTGCCGGGATTAGCGGAACTGATGCGGCAGACCGGCGTTCAAAAGAATCGCAATGCGGCGCTGTCGCGCTCGATTGCCGGCGTTCGCGGCGCGTGCCTGGTGATCAATTTACCGGGTAGCCCGCGCGGCGCAGTGGAATCGTTTGACGCGATTGCGCAACTGCTGCCACATGCCGTGGCCGTGCTGCACGGCGCGCGGCACGATTGATTGTGCGCGCGAAAGCCGAACTGATCGATGGATCCCAACTCATCCCGGAAAAACTTCGCAAGCGCGGCGAAGCAGATCGCCATTGCCATGCAGATTCCGTTTGCGCTGGTGGTGCCGATTTTCGCAGGCGGCGGAATCGGCTACGTGCTAGACCGCTGGCTGCACACGAAATTCATTCTGATGATGGTGCTGGGACTTGCGGGGTTCGGCATAGGGCTTCGCGAAGTGCTGAAATTGGCGAGCGCGGCGGACAAGAAAAATGGCGAATGACGCGGAGCACTTGGCGATTGAGCGGCGCATCGAGCGTTTTCTGTTGATGTTGGGCGCCGCGATGACTCTTGGCACCGGAATTGGCTGGGGCTGGCGTGCCGCGGAATCCTGCGCCGTGGGCACAGCGATCTGCTGGCTGAATTTCCGCTGGCTGCGGCAAGGCGCTACGGCGTTGATGCGATTGGGCATCGCGCAGGCAGGCGCGGAACAGGTACACGTGCCGCGCAGCGTGCATGCGAAATTCTTCGGCCGCGTCGTGTTGCTGCTGGTTGTAGCGTATGTTATTCTCGCTTGGTTGCGGTTGCCTGTAATTGCGTTTCTGTGCGGCGCGGTCGCGGTGGTCCCGGCCATTGTTGTTGAATTGTTTTATGAGCTGGTGCACGGGCGCCATCGCTGGAAAGCGCTGTAATCCGTAGGTTTCGTTCGTTATAGAATCCGGCTTACCCCTATCGCGGGAGATTCATGGGCGAAGAGCACGTTCTGGCGGTAACAAGACTGGTGAACTGGCTGTTTGCCAAGCCGGCGCTGGCGCTTTTTGCGCTGCTGCACATTCATGCGGCCGATGCGCAGTACCCTATACCGAATTTCTTCGCGATGGAACTGGTTGTTTTTCTCTTCTCGATTGTTTTTTTTCTGTGGCTCCGAGCGCGGATGTCCGTGGAGAGCCCTGGCGCAACGCAGCAATGCATGGAGTTTTTTGTTTCCAATCCGATGAGCCTTGGCGTGAAGGATTTGCTCGATGACATTGTAGGCCACGGGTCTGGAGCGGCACATCCCGCTGCTTGGAACCATCGGCATGTTCATTTTGATCTGCAATCTGGCGGCGCTGGTGCCAGGCTTTATGTCGCCGACCGCGGAAGTCACCGTTCCGCTTGGCTGCGCGGTGGTTGTTTTTCTTTATTACAACTACTTTGGGATCGAGCATCACGGCCCTGCCTATGTGAAGACGCTACTCGGGCCCGTCTGGTGGCTCTCGCCGTTGATTGTTTTGGTGGAAACGATCAGCCATTTTGCCCGGATGCTTTCTCTGACCGTTCGGCTTTGGGCAAACATGTTTGTGGGCGAGTTGACCTACGTTGTGTTTCTTGGCCTCACGGTCGGACTGTTCAGTTTTCTGAGCCATTCTCATGCTGTGGGGTATGTTTCCGGAGTCGTTCCCATTGGCATTCCCATAATTTTGTTTGGCTTCCACGTGTTTGAGGCGCTTCTACAGGCTTTCATTTTTACGATTTTGTCAGTCGTATACATAAGTCTTGCGGTTGCGGAAGGGCATTAATCCTTTGTTCGGAATCATGCGCCGTCAGTGTGAGCCCGGCTGCACGGTGTCCGGGAACCACCTCCTGACAGCCAATTCATAAGAGGAGAAGAAATGACGAAACGAATGATGTGGTTCTTAACGGCGATGGTAACGACGATGATTGCCGCGCCAGTCGCTCTTGCCCAAACGTCCAGCGGATCAACCGGCACAGCAACAGATTGGGTAGGCGTGGCGGCGGCCATCGGCCTAGGCATCGCGGCGGCAGGCTGCGGCGTCGGACAAGGAAAAGCCACGGCGGCTGCGTGCGAAGGTACAGCACGCAACCCCGGAGCGAGCGGAGAGATTTTAACGAAGTTCATCATCGGCGTGGCGCTCATTGAGTCACTCACGCTGTACGCCCTCGTAATTGTGTTCATGAAGTAAGCTTGCGCAAGACCGAATCTTTGCAGGCCCGGAGTTCGCGAAGGCGAGCTTCGGGCCTTTTGTTTGCGCATGAAAGTGTCGAGCGGCGCGAAATGGTGTTTTGAAAGGGGCAGTGCGGCGCAAACTCGCTAATGCAGGGATTGCGCGGAGGCGATGGCCCACTGCATGACGCGATCCGGCAGAATGCCGAGGTAAATCGTCCCCACCGCAGCGAGCAGCAAGGCAATGAACATGGGCGCACGCATGGGCGCGGGGGCCCAGTCTTTGTTTGGTTCCTGGAAGTACATGGCGACAACAATCTTCAGGTAATAATACGCGCCGATCACGCTATTGATCGCGGCGATGACCACCAGCCAGACCAGACGGTGATCAACCGCGGCGGAAAATGCATAGAACTTGCCGAGGAAGCCAGCCGTTGCCGGCAATCCCAGCAGCGAAAACAAAAACAGCGAGAAGCACGCCGCGACCCATGGCTGGCTGGTGCCGAGGCCCGCGTAATCGGAAACGCCCAGGCGACGCTCTCCCGTGCCGCCAACGTGCGCGACGATGAGGAACGCGCCAAGGGTCATGGCGGCGTATGCGGCCAGATAAAACAGCACCGCGGCTACTCCGATTTCGCTCGAGGCAGCGAAGGCCACCAGGATGTAGCCCGCGTGCGCAATCGAAGAATAAGCCAGCAAGCGCTTGACGTTGGATTGGACCAGCGCGGCGAAATTGCCGATGCACATGGTCAGCACGGCGGAAATCCATATGGCCCAGAACCAGACGTGAGAGGCGTTGCCGAAGGCGCTATAGAAAATGCGCAGCATCACGGCGAAGGCGGCGGCCTTTGGCCCGCAGGCGAGCACGGCGGTGACCGGCGTGGGCGCGCCCTCGTAAACGTCCGGCGTATAAATCTGGAAAGGCGCGGCGACCACTTTGAAACCGAGGCCCACGAAAATCAGGCCCAAGCCAAGGATGAGCAACGTCCCCGATCCGTGCGCGGCGATCGCCTGGTTGATGACTTCAAAGCGCGTGCTGCGCGTAGCTCCGTAGGTGAGCGCGACGCCGTACAGGAAAAACGCCGTGGCGAACGACCCGAGCAGGAAATATTTGAGCGACGCTTCATTGGACTTCAGGGCGTTGCGGCGGAAGCCGGCGAGAATGTACGTGGAAATCGAGCTGATCTCCAGGCCCACGAACGCGGTGACCAGTTCATTTGCGCCGGCTAGAATCCCCATGCCCGCGGTAGCAAACAAAAGGAGCGCGTAGTATTCGCCGCGCTGGATGCCTTCGTGGTCGAGATAATCGAAAGAGCCGAGAATGGCCAGTCCCGCGACGGCGATGACGATGCCGTGGACAAATAGGCTGAAGGTGTCCGCGCGCAGCAGGCCCGAGTACGCGGAGCCTGGGTTCATGAACATGAAGCGCAGCGATGCAAACGCACCAAGCGTGCCGATCAGGGCGAGCCAGCCCATCGAGCGTTTGCGCCTCGCCGGAACGAACGGGTCGATCAGCATGATGAGCATGCCGAAGAAACAAAGGACGATCTCCGGCGCGATGCGATAGAGGTCCTGGATCGGAGGAAACATTACGGCCGGGCCTGCCTTTCCAAAGAGACGCTGCGCATGGCGACTTCATGCGCGGTTGGCTTGGCCACGGGAGCGTGAGAAGCAGTCTGAGATTGCCGCGCGCGGGCCTGATAGCTCGCCGTGGTGCGCATTTGCTCGAGCAGGGCATTGGTGGTCGCGTCCATGCGATGGGTGAACATCGGCGAGAAAATGCCCATGAACAGAATCACGATGGAAGCCACGATCAAAATGAAGCGTTCGCGAGCGGAAGCGTCCGGCAGAGTTTCATTCTTCTCGACGGTGACTTTCTCCAGCGCCACGCGCTGATAGGCCCACAGCAGATAAACCGCGGAAAGGATTGCGCCGGTCGCCGCCCAGGAGGCCCATGCGAAATGCTGTGAATCGAACACGCCGATCAAAATCATGAATTCACCGACGAAGCCGTTGAGCATGGGCAACGCCAGCGAAGACAAGCACGCAAACAAGAAAAATGCGCACAGAATCGGCATGGGCTTCGCCAAGCCGCCGTACTCCTTCATTTCGTAGGTGTGCCGGCGATCGTAAAGCATTCCGCAAACCAGGAAGAGCACGCCGGTGGAGACGCCGTGGTTCAGCATTTGATAGATTGCGCCTTCCATGGCCGTGGGATTGAAAACGAAAATGCCCAGCACGACGAAGCCGAGGTGGCTGACGGACGTATACGCGACCAGGCGCTTCAAATCATGCTGGACCATGGCCACGAGCGCCGCATAGACAATGCCGATGATGGCGAGAACGGCCACGACTGGCGCGGCGCGATGCGCGGCCTCCGGGAAGAGCGGCAGGCAGAATCGCAACATGCCGTACGTGCCCATCTTCAGGAGCACGCCGGCAAGAATCACGGAGCCGGCGGTGGGCGCTTCGGTGTGCGCGTCAGGCAGCCAAGTGTGCAGCGGGAAAAGGGGCACCTTGATGGCGAATGCCAGCATGAATGCGAGGAACATCAGCAGCTCGGTGTTCCAGGAAAGGGAAAGCTGGCCCGTCGAAAGCATGGATTGTATCGCGGGCAAGTCGAACGTATGAGACACGCGATAAAGCCAGAGAATCGCGACGAGCATCAGGATGGAGCCGAGCATCGTGTACAAAATGAATTTCAGCGCGGCATAGATTTTGCGGCCGTGTCCCCAGATGCCGATCAGGAAGTACATGGGGATGAGCATCACTTCCCAGAAAAGGAAGAAGAGGAACAGGTCCAGCGAGCAGAAAACGCCGACCATGCCCATCTCCAGCACCAGCAGCATGGCGAAGAATTCCTTGACGTGTTCGCGAATGCTGTTCCAGGAGCAGAGCACCGCAAGCGGCGTCAGGAACGTGGTCAGCAAGACCAGGAACAGGCTGATGCCGTCGATTCCCATGTGGTAATGAATGTGCAGGCTGGGAATCCAATCGTAAACTTCCTCGAGCTGATACCCGCCGTTGGCGAGGTCAAAGCCGCGCAAGAGAAGCAGGGAAAGGATAAATTCGATGATGGAAGTGACCAGCGTCAAGCGGCGAATCCAGACGTGATCGTCGCCTCGGAGCAAGAGCAGCGCAAACATTCCCAGAAGCGGGAAGAACGTGAGCACCGTCAGCAAATAATTGTGTTCCGCCACTAACGCACCATCCATACAAAGAACACGGTGACGGCCACTGCTCCGACGACCACCCAGGTGGCGTAGCTGCGCGTGTTGCCGCCCTGCATATGGCGGAGTCCGCTGCCCACGCCGCGCGACAGAAACGCCAGCCCGTTCACCGTGCCATCGATCAGCCCGACGTCGATGACCTTCCAGAGCACGTTGCGCGAGAGCCATACGAGCGGGCCGATGATCACCGCGCCGTAAAGTTCGTCCACGTAATACTTGTGCCAGAGAAGCTCGTAGAGCGGATGCACGCCATCGGCGAGTTTTCGCGCAGCAGCCGGCTTAATGACGTAGAGGTACAGCGCGATCAAAAATCCGATGAATGCGACGACCACCGCAATCGCCGTCATTTGCAATTCAAGCGAATGCGAGGGCTCCGTCCAGTTGGGGTGCATCTGCAGCGCGAGCTGATTCGAGGCGCTGAAGACGGGATCGAGGAACCCCTTGAAGTAATCTTTGCCGCCCCAGTATGTGGGCAGAACGAACCAGCCGCCAATGACCGACAGAATCGCCAGAATCACCAGCGGCGCAAGCATTACCTTCGGCGACTCATGCACGTGCACGTGGTGCTCGTCGAAGCGCGGCTTGCCATGGAAGGTAAGGAAAATCAAGCGGAACATGTAGCACGCCGTCAAAAGGGCCGCCACGATGCCCAGGCCGTAGAGCACGACATTCGCGCCCGGGCCCGCATAGGCGTCGAAGAGAATTTCGTCCTTGCTGAAAAATCCCGCAAAGAGCGGAGCGCCGGAAATGGCCAGTGTGGCGACGAGCATGGTGCCGTAGGTCCACGGAATTTTCTTGCGCAGGCCGCCCATCTTGAACATGTCCTGCTCGCCACCCATGGCGTGAATCACGCTGCCCGCGGCGAGGAAGAGAAGCGCCTTGAAAAAGGCGTGGGTCATCAAATGGAAAATGCCGGCGGCGTACGCGCCCACTCCGCAGGCCAGGAACATGTAGCCGAGTTGGGAAATCGTCGAATAGGCGAGGACTTTCTTGATGTCCGATTGGGCCAGGCCAATCGTGGCGGCGTAAAGCGCAGTCACCGCGCCAATGATCGCGACGGCAAGCATCGCCGCAGGCGCGCGGCTGAAGAGCGGATTCATGCGCGCGACCATATACACGCCGGCGGTGACCATGGTGGCGGCGTGAATCAACGCGCTGACGGGCGTAGGGCCTTCCATCGCGTCCGGCAGCCAGACGTACAGCGGAAGCTGCGCGGATTTGCCCACCGCGCCGGCGAGCAGCAACAGGCAAATTGACGTGAGCGCGCCCCAGTGATGCATTCCTTCGACGGGCATGTTCGCGACCGTCGCGAACATCGTTTTGTAGTCGATCGAATGGAAAAGCCAAAAGGCCATCAATATGCCGATCGTGAATCCGAAATCGCCGATGCGCGTGGTGATGAACGCCTTCTTGCCCGCATCCGCTGCGGATTTCTTCTGGAAGTAGAAGCTGATCAGCAGGTAGCTGCAAAGCCCCACGCCCTCCCAACCCACGAACATCAGCACCAGGTTCCCGGCCATCACCAGCGTCAGCATGAAAAACATGAACAAATTCATTTCCGCGAAGAAGCGGTAGTAGCCGTCTTCGTGGGCCATGTAGCCGACCGAATAAATATGGATCAGCATGCCCACGAAGGTGACCACGCCAAGCATCACGATGGTGAGCTGGTCGATTTGCAGCGCGAAATCCACGCGGAAGTTTCCCGCGGTCATCCACGTGAAATAATCTTTAATTACCGGAGCCGCCGGATTCAAAATGAAGAACTCGCGCACCAACTCGCAATACGAGAGAAACGAGAGCACGACGAAGCCGACGCTTGAGGCGTTGACGTATTTCTTCGGCCAGTGGCGGCCGACGAGCAGCGTCAGCATGGACCCCGCCAGGGGCAGAGCCATGATGATCCAGAGATGAGTGAGTATGAACATTCGCTTTAACGGAAACTAAAACTTAAGCAAATTCACGTCTTCCACGTTCAGCGACTTGCGATTGCGCGCGATGACCATGACGATTGCCAGGCCCACGGCCGCTTCCGCCGCGGCCACCACAATCACGAAGAAAACGAAAACCAGGCCGTCGAGCTGATTGAATTCGCGGCTGAACGCCACGAAGGCCAGGTTCACGGCGTTGAGCATCAGCTCGATGCCCATAAAAATCGTGATGATGTTGCGCTTAAAAACCACCGCAATCACGCCCAAGCCGAAAAGAACGGCGCTTAAGATCACGTAATAGGAGATCGGCACCATCAGGACACCTCCTTCTTGGCGAGCACCAGGGCGCCAAGGACGGCGATGAGAATCAGAATCGACGTCAACTCGAAGGGCAGCACGTATTCGGTAAAGAGCTTCATCGAAAGGTCTTCGGTCGAAGCGGGCACCGGGCCGGCGAAGGCCCCTCCCGTGGCAAGCGCCATCCTGGCGACGTATTCATGGAACAGCGAATAGGTCATCCCGGCGAGGAACAGAATCGCCAGCGGCAGGCCTACCCAGCGCGCCAGATGGCTCAGGTTCGTGCGCACTTCCACGCCGGCATTGAGCAGCATGATGACGAAGACGAAAAGCACCATGATCGCGCCGGCGTAGACCAGAACCTGTATCGCCGCGATGAACGCCGCGCCTAACAGAAGATACAGAACAGCCAGCGCAATCATTACCAGCACAAGCGACAGGGCGCTGTGCACCGGCTCGCGCGCCAGAATCAGCCCGATCGCCCCAAGCACGGCAAAAATCCCGCAGGCAATAAACACAAGCATGGCCACGCTCATGAGCGCAACCTCAGCACAACGACAATACTGGTCGCCACCAAGTTGATCAGCGAGAGTGGAAGCAGAAACTTCCAGCCAAAGGACATCAGTTGGTCATAGCGAAAGCGAGGCAGCGTGCCGCGCGCCCAAACATAGAAAAATAATAGAAAGAAAACTTTCGCTGTGAACCAGAACGGGCCTTGGATGATGGGCATAACGCTCGCCCATGTGCACAGGTACCCCACGCCGATGCAGATCAGCCCCAAAATCGGGAAAACGGCTTTGGCGTTCCACTGAACGCTGCGCAGACCGCCGATAATCAACGCGAGGCCGCCAATAATCAGGCCGGCCGCAGGAAGATAAAGCTGCCAGCGCCAGGCCCCTGTCTCTGGAAAAGGCGAAAGCCAGCCGCCAAGGAAAAGCAGCGTCGCCAGGCACGACACGGTGATCATGTTCGCGTATTCAGCCATAAAGAACATGGCGAACTTGAAGCTCGAATACTCGGTGTGGAAGCCAGCAACCAATTCCGTTTCCGCTTCGGGCAAATCGAAGGGAACGCGGTTCGTTTCTGCGATCGCCGCCGTCAAATAACAGATAAATCCGAGGAATTGAGGAATGATCTCCCAGCGCGGGAAGAAGTGAACCCAATGCCCCGATTGGTGCCCCACAATGTCGTAAAAATCGAAAGAGCCAACGAGCAGCAGCACGCCGACAACGGAAAGAGTGAGAGATACCTCGTAGCTGATCATCTGCGCCGAACTGCGCAGCCCGCCAAGCAAAGGGTACTTGCTGTTCGAGGACCATCCGGCGAGGACCACCGCATAAATGCCGATTGAGCTGATCGCGAAGAGCAGAATCAGGGCGATGTTACTGTGAGAAATCACCAGTTGCGTCGGCTGGCCGAGAATCGTGATCGTCGCGGGCCCAATGGGGATCAGCGCGAGCGTGGTGAGCGCCAGCGCCAACGCCAAGAACGGCGCAAGCACGTACGAAACCTTGTCGGCCGTGGGTGGCACCACATCTTCCTTGAAAAGGAACTTGATGCCGTCCGCGAGCGGCTGCAACAGTCCGTGGGGGCCGACCCAATAGGGTCCCCAGCGCGACTGGATGCGCGCGACAACCTTGCGCTCGAACCATGTGAGGTAGGCGAGCGCCGTCATCACGACAAACAGCGCGATGGCGATTTTAATTAACGATACCACCAGGACTGGATGTTGGGTGACGAACTCCACGGTCTATCCTTGGATTCCTTGCATGAATTGAGTTTGGAACAGTAGCGCCCCAGGGTTCCGCTGGAAAACAAAAAGTCCTGCGATGAAAAAATCGCGCCGGCTTGCGCTTCGGAAGCGCCGTTCGCATTCGCCGGCGCGGCGGCCACTTTTTCAGTTCCGCCGGTCAGCAATCCCGCCGCGGGAACGTCATAGCCGCGAACATTCTGCCGGATTTCTTCGAGCACCGCTTCAGGCGTGCGATGCTTCATCGCCGCGCCGAGGCCCAGCTGCGCAAGCTGGTGAATCAAAATGCGCAGCAGGTCGAAATCGCTGCGCGGGCCCTGCGCATCCACGGCGCGCCACACCATTTGCAGTTCGCCGGCGGTGTTGGTCACGCTGCCGTCTTTTTCATACGTCGACGCCGCCGGCAAAATCACGTCCGCGCGCTGCGCCGTTTCCGTCATGAACATATCCTGAACGACCAGCAGATCGAGGCCGGAAAGTTTCTCCGGCGGACTGGCGCCAAACGTTTTCACGGGGTTCGCGCCGACTACATACAACGCCGTCAATTTCCCATCGAGCGCCGCTTGCATCATCTGGCGCGCGTTCATGCCCGGAGTGCCGGAGATTTCCTTGCCCCAGAGCTTGCTGAAGCGCGTCCGCTCCGCCGCGTCGGAGAGCGGCGAATAACCCGGCAGGCGGTCCGGCAGGAGTCCCATGTCGGCCGCGCCGCGAGAATTCGCGTAATCGCCCAAGGCCATATAGCGCGTCTGCCCTTGCAGCGTCTTGCCGAATTTCACAAGGTCGCGCACCGCTGCGCCATTGACGCCCGCGCCGAACAAAATTACGACGTCTTTTTCTTTCGCGATCTCTTCTTTCAGCTTCCCAAGGTCGGCCGCGACGTTTCCTCCCAAATCGCCATTGCCCGTGGCGAGCCAGCCGACCGCGCGTCCCTCGGCGCCTTCCGGCACCAGGACGAATTGCTTTGCCTGGCGCTGCAGCTTCAGCGGATGGCTGTTGATGATGTAAAGGCGCGCATCGTGATGACGCACGGCGGTGCGAATCTGCCACGCGACCAGCGGATTCTGCTGCGTGGCGTCGTTGCCGATCAGAAGAATGGCGTTCGCGTCATATACATTGGCCATCGTCGCCATGGCGTCATTCGCCTTCGGCCCCAGCGCCGAAGCAAGGCCCGCGTAGTCCGCGGTGCGATGATGATCGATGTTATTTGTGCCGAGCGTCGCGCGCGCGAAACGGTTCAGTAGGTAGTTTTCCTCATTTGTCGTGTGATTCGATCCGATGACGCCGATTGCCGCCGGGCCGTGCGCATCGTGTGCCTGCTTCAGTCGGCGGGCGATTTCTTCGATGGCGTCTTCCCAGCTCGCGGGCTGGAGCGCGCCGTTTTTGCGCACCAGCGGCTGGCGAATGCGCTCCGCATGCGTGGTGAAATCGTGTCCAAACCGCCCCTTCGGGCAGAGGAATTCGCCATTGACGCCGCCATGGTCGCGATTGTTGGCGCGCAGAATTTCGTTGTTGCGAACCGAAAGCGTGGTCTTGCATCCATTCGAGCAGTGCGCACACGCCGTGCCGAAGTATTTCATTTCCCAGGGACGCGTTTGGTAGCGATACGTGCCGCTGGTAAGCGCGCCGACGGGGCAAATATCAATGCACATGCCGCATTCTTCGCAGGCGAGCTGTCCGGAATTGTTGGGAATAATCACAGAAGTGACGCCGCGCGCGCCGACGCCCAGCGCCTTGACGTCCATGCCTTCATCGCAAACGCGCACGCAGCGGAAGCACAGAATGCAGCGCGGCGCATCGTAATAAACCGCGGGCGACCATTTTTCCTCGGGATAATGCAGCTTCTCTTCGGTGTAGCGGCTGTAGTCGATGCCGTACGTGAAAGTCATGTCCTGCAATTCGCACTCGCCGCCTTTGTCGCAGACCGGGCAATCGAGCGGATGATTCGTCAGGACGAATTCGAGCATGTCTTTGCGCGCTTTATGCACCTCAGGCGTATCGGCATGAACCACCATGCCCTCTTCCGCGACAAGCGTGCACGCCGTAGCCATCTTCCGCGTTTTTTCCACTTCCACCAGGCACATGCGGCAAGCCGCCTGCAATGCGAGCCCGGGATAATAGCAGAACGAAGGGATCTCAATCCCGGCGCTCTTTGCGGCTTCGATCACCAGCGTGCCCTTCGGCACAGTCAGCTTCTGGCCGTTCAGCGTGAACGTGATGGTCTGTGTTTGCGTTTCCGCCATAATTCCTTTTTTGTTCTAACGCGCCATTGCCAGCATATCGGCCGGCTTGAGCGGGCACTTGCCCTTTAAGTGATCCTCAAATTCATTGCGCCATTTGCGCACGATGCTCATCGTGGGCAGCGCCGCCGCATCGCCGAGCGCGCAGAGCGTCTTGCCCAGCATGTTCTCGGACACTTCATCGATGAGCGGAATGTCTTCCTGCCGCCCGCCGCCTTCGTGGAAGCGGTCCAGCACTTTCCGCAGCCACGCCGTGCCTTCGCGGCAGGGAATGCACCAGCCGCACGATTCGTGCGCGTAAAAATGCATGATTCGCCGCGCCACGTCGACCATGCAAGTATCCTCGTCCATCACCACCAAGCCGCCGGAGCCCAGCATCGAGCCAATCTTTGCGACGGAATCATAATCCATGGCCACGTCGCATTCGTTCGCGCTGAGCAATGGGCAGGAGCTTCCGCCGGGAAGCACCGCCTTGAGCTTTCTGCCGTTCGGGATTCCGCCTGCGACTTCGTAAATCATGCGATTCAGGTTGAATCCCATAGGCAGCTCATAAATCCCCGGACGGTTCACATGCCCGGAAATCGAATAGAGCCGTGTTCCACCGTTCTTGGGAACGCCCAGGCTCGAATACCAGTCGCCGCCCTTGCGAATGATCACCGGCACAGTGCTCAGCGTTTCCACGTTGTTGACGACGGTGGGGCACTGATACAGGCCAGCAACAGCAGGGAAGGGAGGCTTGATGCGCGGGTAACCGCGCTTGCCTTCGAGCGATTCGAGCAGCGCCGTTTCCTCGCCGCACTCGTACGCACCCGCGCCCGTGTGCGTACACACCTCGAAATCGAATCCCGTACCCAGAATATCTTTCCCGACGAAGCCCGCGGCGTATGCCTCTTCAAGCGCGCGATCCATAATATCCAGAATGTAGCGATATTCTCCGCGAACGTAAATGTAGCCCTGATGCGACCCGATTGCCTTTCCGCCGATCACCATGCCTTCGATCAGCGCGTGCGGATCCATTTCCATCAGCGGCCGGTCTTTGCTGGTGCCTGGCTCGCTTTCGTCTGCATTGGCGACCAGATACCTCGCCTTCGGTGAATCCTTGGGCACGAAAGCCCATTTCATCCCTGTCGGAAAGCCCGCGCCGCCGCGGCCACGCAGATTCGACTTCTTCATTTCGTCGATGATCTGCTCTGGCGTCATTTCCTTCAGCGCTTTCTGCAGCGCCTGATATCCCTCGTGCTGTTGATAAACTTTCAGCGTGTGCGAGTCCCGTATGCCGAATCGCTGGCTGATGACGCGAACTTCGGCGGGACCAGGGTCGTGCAATGAGCCGGAAATCACCGGCGCCGGCGCAGGATGCTTGTCGGCGGCGAACTGATCGAGGATTGCGTCGACTCTCTCCGGCGTGAGATTTTCGTAAAAATCGTAATTCACTTGCATCGCCGGAGCGCCCGAGCACGCGCCTATGCATTCCACTTCTTCCAGCGAGAAGATGCCGTTCGCTGTCGTTTGCCGATTGCCAACACCGAGCCGCTTTTCCACGTGCGCCATGATGCCGAATCCGCCGCGAAGCTGGCACGAGATGTTCGTGCATACCTGCACGTGATATTTCCCCGCAGCCTTGCGGCGCAGCATCGAGTAGTAGGAGAGCGTTTCGGTCACTTCAGTCATGCGCAGGCCAAGGCGCTGCGCGATTTCCTCGAGCACCGGGTCGCTCAAATGCCCATATTCATCCTGCGCGTAGAGCATCATCGGCACCAGCGCCGAGCGCTTCACCGGATAGCGCGAGACCAGTTGGTTGAACTTGGCGTCCAGTTGTGGAGAAATCTGCATCAGCGATCCACTTCTCCCAGCACAATATCGATGGTGCCGATGCTGGCGACCACGTCCGCGATCAATTTTCCAATCACAAGGTGCGGCAGCGCCTGCAGGTTGACAAACGATGGCGCGCGCACCTTCACTCGATAGGGCCGGTTCGAACCGTCGCTGCAGACATAAAATCCGATTTCGCCGCGCGGCGATTCGATCGCCTGATAGACCTCGCCCACAGGCGGCGTAATCCCTTCCGTCCAGATCTTGAAGTGGTAGATCAGGCCTTCGATAGATGTCTTCATCTCCTCGCGAGATGGAGGAACAAGGCCCCGCACCTCAGCGCGGAAGAGTCCTTGTGGCGGGATTTTTTTAATAGCCTGGCGGCAAATCTTGGCGCTTTCCCGCATTTCTTCCAGGCGCACTTGATAGCGCGCGTAGACGTCGCCAGCGGTCTGCGTCGCCACGCGAAAATCAAATTCCTCGTAACTGGAATACGGGAAATACTTGCGAACATCGTAATCGCTGCCACTGCCGCGCAAGGAAGGCCCGGAAACGGCCATGGCAATTCCATCTTCGAGCTTCAAAACGGCAACTCCCTTAGTCCGGAGCTTCCAGATCGGATTTTCCGTCAGCAGGTCTTCATATTCGGCAAGGTGCCCTGGGAACGAATCGAGGAATCTCGAGATCCATTCGAGGTAGCCCGGCGGCGGTTCCAGCGCCAGGCCACCGATGCGGAAATAACTGGTCATCATTCGCTGGCCGGAAATGGCCTCGAGGATTTTCAGGATTTCTTCGCGCTCCCGGAAGCAATAGAGGAAAACGGTCATCGCGCCAAGGTCGATGGCGTGCGTGCCCAGCCAAACCAGATGCGATTGGATGCGCGTCAACTCCGTCAGCAGCACGCGAATGTACTGCGCGCGCTTCGGCACTTCGATTTCCGCGAGTTTTTCGACGGCAAGGCAGTAGCCCAGATTATTCGACAGGTTGGCGAGATAATCTATCCGGTCGGTCAACGGAATGCACTGCGAATAGGTGAGCTTCTCGAAGTTTTTCTCGATGCCAGTGTGCAGATAACCGATGACCGGTTCGGCTTTCAGGACGATCTCGCCGTCCAGTTCGAGAATCACGCGCAGAACGCCATGGGTCGACGGGTGCTGCGGCCCCATATTGAGCACCATCGTGCGGCTTTCCGGCACGGTCTGGACGCTGCTCGCCATCAGCGATAACCCTCCACGGGATAATCCTTGCGATGCGGATGGCCTTCCCAATCGTCCGGCATCAAAATGCGCGTCAGGTTTGGATGCCCTTCGAACTTCACGCCCATCAGGTCCCAAGCCTCGCGTTCGTGCCAATTCGCCGTCGGCCACACGTTGGTGACGGTCGGCACCGTCGGGTCCTTGCCGGTGACTTTCACTTTGAGGCGAAGGCGATACCGGCGGCTGATGCTCACCAGGTGATAATTGACCTCGAAGCGCGGCTCGACAGGAAAGCGGTCAACGGCGGTGATATCGGAGAGGAACGCGAAGTCCAGCTCCGGATCGGATTTCAGGAATTCGCACGCGGCAATCAGCCGGTTGCGCGGCAAGACAATCGTCGTCTCGCCACGGAAATAGATCACTTCCGTGATCCCTTGCGGGTCCCGCTCCTTCAGTTTGCGTACTGCCAGCGGGCTATCTTGTTGCTCCGATTCCACTCGTATGATTCCTGGTTTTGGCGGTCAGGCTACTTCCACTCCAGCGCGCCCTTCTTCCACAAATAAATGTAGCCCACCACCAGGATGAAAATATACAAAAGCATTTCCACGAAACCGAACAGGTTCAGCTTCTTGAATACAATTGCCCACGGATAAAGAAAAATGGCCTCAATATCAAACAGGATGAAAATCATCGCTACCATGTAGAAATGCACGGAAAAGGGCTCGCGCGCGTCTCCCGTTGGACGGATGCCGCACTCGTAAGGCTGGTCTTTCGCGCGGGATTTCAAATGCCGGCCAACCACAGAAGAGGCAATAATCAAAACTGCGGCTAATCCTGCCGCGAGCAGGAACATGAGCAGTAGTGGCGCGTACGCGTCGAGGTAGCTTCCGTTCATTTTCGATGCACTGCTATAATAACGACGCACCACCTTCTGGTCAATGAACACGCGAAACATTTTTGCGCTGGCTGTGGCGGCGCGGGACCCGGAAGAGCGAAGGATTACCCGGCAATGAGCCTAGGATTCAATTCGGATGTGACCGTCGGAGAAGACGTCTGCCATGTGCAAACCGAAGATCATGGCAAGCCGCAGTGCCGTATCGAGACGCTTGTCTATCACCGTGGCCGTATTCTGCACCGCCGCAATTCAAGCTACTCCGACTTAGCCAGCGCAGCCGGGTATTCCGAAAATGCTCTGGGCGAGCGCGTGGAGAGCCAGCATCGTTCGGTCGTCGAGGAGCTTCGCAATGGCGCGATTTCCATCCCATCGGCTTCGTCACGCGCGGGTGGCGCTACCTCGCAGGGCATTCAAGTGCGCTTGCGTAACGCCAATTCGTGGCTGGCGGGCGGCCAGGCCACGCTCGATGTGCAAGTGCTGCAACGCGCCGATAATGGCCCGGTGGGCGGCGCGAACATTGAGGCCTATCTCAGCGGCGCAAAGGAGGACGCGCGCTTCAGGGCAACGACTGGCGCCGATGGTCTCGCGCAGCTCCGCTTTGCCGTGCCAAGCCTCGCCTCCCACGGCGCGGAGCTGGTGATTCGCGCGGACGCGGGCGCTTCCGCCGCGGTCGACGAAATTCGCTTCGTTCTGCGCGCGAAACCCAAGACCGGAGCGCCCGAGGCCAAGCGCTGATCGTGACGATGACCGTAACGATCAACGGCGAGGCGCGTGAAATTCCCGATGGCTTGAGTGTTGTCGAGCTGCTCGGCCACCTGGGAATCACCGCCGACCGCGTCGCCATCGAACGCAACCGCGACATTCTTCCTCGGGCGCAGTGGCAGGGAACTGCCGTCGAAACGAACGATTCCTACGAAATTGTCCACTTCATCGGCGGAGGCTAGCTTTTCAAGAATCGCACGCACCCTGCCTCAGAGCCCGCTGAGAATGTGGCCGAGCTTCTCTTTCTTGGTCTTTAGGTAGGCGCGCGAATGGCGGCTTGTGCGCGGGCGGCAAGGCACGCGCTCGACCACGCGAACGCCGCCGCGTTCGAGCTGTGCCACTTTGTCGGGGTTGTTCGACAGTAACTTCACCCTCTTTGCGCCCAGGAGTTTCAGCGCCTCCGCGCAAAATTTGTAGTCGCGATGGTCCGCTTCGAATCCCAGCTCGCGATTGGCTTCGACCGTATCCATGCCGCGGTCCTGCAGCTCATAAGCCTTCAGCTTATTCATCAGCCCGATCCCGCGGCCCTCCTGCGGCAAATAAAGCACGATCCCGCATCGTGCGCGCGCGGTTTCGCGCAGCGCCATTTCGAGTTGCGCGCGGCAATCGCATCGCTCGGAGCGGAACACGTCTCCGGTCAGGCACTGCGAATGAATGCGCACGAGCGGCGCATCACTGCGGCGGATTTTCCCGTGCTGCAACGCGACCGCGGTTTCCGCCGTTCCTGTCAGGCTGAGCTCCTCAGCGCCTTCGATTCCCAGGATTGTAAACTGCCCGTATTCCGTTGGAAATTCCGCGCGCGCGACGATACGTGCAACGTTGCGTGCAGAGGCGCGTGCGATCTTGCGTGACTTGACGCGCGGTTTTTCCCTGTTTTTTCTCTTGGTCATGAGATGCGGCGCAATTCCTGAGGCGCACAATTATAGCAGCATTCGGCGAACGGCTGCGCCCGCCGCCGGAAGGGAGACTATTCGTACCGCAGCGCGACCATGGGGTCGACGCGCATGGCGCGGCGCGCGGGAATGTAGCAGGCGGCGAGCGCGACAATTAAGAGCAAGACGGCCACGCCGGCAAATATCAACGGATCAGTCGCGCTGACGCCGAAGAGCAAACTGGAAAGCAGCCGGGTGAGTGCCAGGGCTGCCACCACTCCGCCGATGACCCCAATGGCAGCCAGCCTTGATCCATGCGCTATTACCAGGCGCAAAACATCGCCCGGCTGGGCGCCCAGCGCCATCCGGACGCCGATTTCATGTGTCCGCTCACTGACTGCGTAGGAAGTCACGCCATAAATCCCAATCGCTGCTAACGCCAGCGCGAGGAACGCGAACACCCCCAGGAGAATAAACGCGAGGCGCTGCGCCGAAACAGTTCCCGAGATGATCTCGTCCATCGACCGGACTTCGAAAACAGGCTGGTCCTTGTCGACCGACCAGATGGCATTTTTGATCGCCGGCAAGATGGAACTGGACGGCAAACTTGTGCGCACTACCAGGCTCATCGTCTGGTCGGAGGTTTGCAGCGAGGGAAAATAGATTGTGGGTCGCGGCTGCTGGTCGAAGCCAGTATCGCGAACCCCGCCGACCACGCCGACGATTTCGCGCGCGACCTGTTTTCCGTCGGGAACTTGCACGTGCTTGCCGACGGCATCCCCGTGGGGGAAAAACCGCCGCGCCAAGGCTTCGTCAATCACCACCACGCGCGGGTGGTCCAGGTTGTCCTGCTCCGTGAACACTCGGCCCGCAATCAGCGGAATGCCCATCGTGGAAAAGTAGATGGCGCTGACGTCCCTGTAATCGGCGGCCAGATGCTCTCCTGGAGACAGTGGTGGCTCTTCCTTGACGACGAAGTACCCCATGTCCATGTCGTCCTGGCTGAGCGGAACAATCTCCGCGACCGCGGCGGATTGAATTCCCGGCACCGCCTCGACGCTAGCCAGGAAGCGCTGGAATGCGGAGGACTGCTGGTGGGGCTCCCGATATTTGGAATCCTTCGCGTCTGTGGCCAATTTAATCCGCAACGTCAGCAGACGATCGGGGTGAAATCCCGGGTTCGTCTCGAGCAGATGCCAAAAGCTCTTGATCATCAAGCCGGCGCCAATCACCAGCACAAGCGCCAAGGCAGATTCGACAATCACAAGCGTGGAGCGGGTCCGATGTCCACGCCGGCCGCCGGCGAAGCCTCTCCCGCCCTCTTTCACCGATTCGATGACGTTGCACCGCAGGCTTTGCAGCGCGGGAATCATGCCGAGGATGATTCCCGCGAGCAGCGAGATGATTATCGTGAAAGCGAACGCCGAGCCGGTCATGTGAATTCGCGGCAACATCACTTGGTAAGCCGCGTTCGGAACGGGAATACGCGAAGGCACAAAGATTGCCAGGAGCGCAGTGGACCATAGCGCCAGAAGCGAACCGGCAGCGCCGCCGAGCACTGCGAGTAACGTGCTTTCAGTGAGGAACTGACGGATGAGCCTCAGGCGTCCGGCTCCCAACGCCATCCGAATCGCCACTTCCCGCTGCCGTACAACCGAGCGTGCCAGCATCAGGTTGGCGACGTTGGCGCAAGCAATCAGCAATACAAAGCCCACCGCACCAAGCAAAACGAGCAGCGCGGGTCGGAGATACTCCACACGCACGTCTTCGAGCGGCACCAAAACTACGCCGAAGCCTCTTCGCGACGGACGGGTGATCGCGATCCTTTGCGCGATGACGGTCATCTCTCCGGTGGCCTGCTTGAGCGTGACTCCGGGCTTGAGACTTCCGAAGACGCCCAGGTCGCTATCCGCACGCTTCAGCCATTCAGTGTCGAAGGGGACAATCACATCCGCGGGAAAAAGGGCCGCGAATTCCGCGGGCAAGACTCCGATAATCGTGTACTCCTCGCCGTTCAACGTCAGTCCGCGCCCGGCCACCGATGGGTCGGAATCGAAGCGCCGGTGCCAATAGCCGTTGCCCAGGATTACGAAGTTGTGGCGGGCTCCCGTCTCGTCCAGGCGAAATGTGCGGCCAAGCACAGGTTTGATCCCAAAAAAGTCGCCGAAATTGGTTGTTACGCGCAAACCGGCAACCTGTTCGGGTTCGCCTTCTCCGGTGACGGTTCCCGTGCCGTGCTCGAACAAAAACAGGCTGTCAAAAGACTTGCTCTGTTCCTTCCAGTCCAGGTAATCTTGCCCCGTCGGCCCGATCCGGCTCCAACCGCTCTGAAGATTGTTCACCCAGATCACTACCACGCGACTTGCACTCTTCACGGGCAGCGGCGCAAGAAGAGTTGCGTTTACCACGTTGAAAATCGCGGTGTTCGCGCCGATGCCCAGGGCAAGCGTCAGCACAGCGACAGCAGTAAATCCCGGGGACTTGCGCAGCATGCGCAGGCCGTAGCGGATGTCCTGGAAAAGCGTTTCGAGGAAGGGAACACCGGTGAGTTCGCGGTGCCTTTCGCGGAGCTGCGTCGCGCCGCCAAGACGAATCCGGGCTTCGCGGCGTGCTTCCGTAAGCGACATGCCACGGCGCACGTTTTCTTCTGTGAGCAGGTCGAGATGCTCGCGAATCTCGTCGGAAAACTCTTCATCCCCTCGCTGCCGCGAGAACATTGCCCGAATTCGTGATGAAAGTGTTTTCAGTTTGCTCACCATGGAATTCTCCTTCACGCGAAAATTGGACACGAGAAGACGCCCTGCAAGCTCTCCCGCTCGTAGATCACGAAAGGTCGAAACTCAAACAACTCATTCATAGCGCAGCGCCACCATGGGGTCGACGCGCGACGCGCGCCAAGCCGGGACTCCGCAGGCGACCAGCGACACGCCGGCCAGCACCACGATGACCCCGAGATACGTGATGATGTCGAGTGGGGATACCGCGAACAGCAGCGAGACAAGCGCGCGGCTCGCTGCTAGCGCACCGGCCAAGCCGATCAGCGCGCCGAGCGCAGTGAGCGCCATTCCCTGCCGAACGATCAGCGAGAGAATATTGGCGCGCGGCGCCCCCAGCGCCACACGGATTCCAATTTCGCGCGTCCGCTCCGTGACGTTCCCGGAGAGCACGCCATAAATGCCGACCGCAGCCAGCGCCAGCGCTACAATTCCAAACGCTTCGAACAGGACGAGGGTAAAACTTCGCTCGGCTGCTGTTGCCGCGAGCAGGCCATCCATGGTCGCGATGCGCACGATGGGCTGATCCTTGTCCACGGACCAAATCGCCTTCTTGATCTGCGGTGTGAGCGCCGCGGCGTCGCCGCGTGTTCGCACCACTAACGACATCGCCTGGCCCGCGAACCACGACTGCTCAGGCGTGATGTACACCGCGTCCGGGTCGCTCGCGACCAGGGACGCCTGCTTCGCGTCGCCGACCACGCCGACAATCGTGTACCAGGGCCAGTTCGGGGAGCCGCCGACATGAGCGCGCTGGCCAATCGGATCTTGATTGCCGAATTCTTCCTTCGCCAGCGACTCGCTGATGACCACTGCGTGCGGCGCGCCGGCAACGTCGCCCTTGTCGAGATACCGGCCACGCCGGAGCGGCATGTGCATGGTTTCGAAATAACCGGGGCTCACGACATAGCGAAATACGTCGTAAGACTTTTTGTCCTTCTCGAAATCCGTCCCATAAGAGCCATACTGAGTATCGTCAGTCAACGGCAAGAGGCTCGTGAAACCCGCCGACTGGACTCCCGGAACGTGGCGCACTTCTTCCAGCGCCTGCGCAAAGAACAGGCGTGTCGCCTTGGGGTCGTCGAATTTGTGCCCGGAAGTCTGCACCTGCATGGTGAGCACGTTGGAAGCATCGAATCCTGCATCAACCGCGAACAGTCGCCCCAGGCTGCGTAACAGCAGGCCTGCGCTCACCAGCAGCACCAGCGCGAGCGCCACTTCGGCGACCACCAGAGCGCGCCGCGTCAATTGGTGGCTGCCCACCGTCTGCCGCGAGCCTTCCTTCAGTCCGGCTTGCAGGTCGCTGCGGGAGGCGTGAACCGCCGGAATCAGGCCGACCATCAGGCCAATCAGCGTGGTTATCCCGAGCGCGAAGAGAAACACGTTTCGGTCGAGGCTGATCGCGCTCAACCGCGGCAAATCCGGCGGGCTGAGCGCCAAAAGTGCCCGTACGCCCAATTGCGCGACCAGCAGCCCCAGAGCGCCGCCGATCAGCGCGAGCACGAAACTCTCCGTGAGCAACTGTTGGGTTAAGCGAAAACGTCCTGCACCCAGCGCCGCGCGCATGGCGAATTCGCCGCGCCTCTGCGCACCGCGAGCAAGCAGCAGATTGGTCACGTTCACGCACGCGATCAGCAGCACCAGCATCACCGCGCCGAGCACGGCGAGCAGCGCTGGCTTGACGCTGCGGGTGACGTCGTCTTGCAGGGAATCCACGATGAACCCCAGATGCAGATTCGCCCAGGACGGGCGCGGGAATTCCGCCACAGGCGTGCGCGCGATCATGGCGATGTCAGCTTGAGCTTGGCCGAAACTGACCTCTGGCTTTAGCCGGGCAACCACGCTGCAGTGATTGCCCCACTCCACGGTGGTGGTGTCCGCGATGCTCGCAGGGTTGTATTGATCCGGTGACCAGATCTCCGTTGTAGGAGACAAGACGTTGTCGAAACCACGCGGCATCACACCAATCACCGTGTAGCTGTCCCCGTCGAGAGTGACCCGCCGGCCGAGAATCGAACGGTCGCCGCCAAATCGCCGCTGCCACAGGCCGTAGCTCAGAATCGCCACGTGTGGGCCGTGATACGCGTCATCCGAGGTCTGAAAATCGCGTCCCATCGCGGGCTCAACCCCCAGCGCGCGGAAGTAGCCGTAGGTCACATTCTGGCCATCGAGCCGCTCCGGCTCAGCCGGTCCGGTCATGCTTGGCTGCCACGGCTCGAATATTGCCAGCGCATCGAACGAACGGTTCCGCGCCAGCAGTTCGCGATAGTTGTGGAACGTCACTTGCGACCGGGCGCCCTGAAAAATTCCCCAAATCGTCATGATTCGTTCCGGATGCGGATACGGCAATGGTTCAAAAAGAATCGGGTCTACGGCGCTGAAAATCGCGGTGTTCGCGCCGATGCCGAGTGCCAGGGTCAGCACCGCTACCGCCGTGAATCCCGGGTTTTTGCGCATCATGCGCAGCGCGTAACGAATGTCCTGGAAAAGCGTTTCGAGAAAGGGAATGCCAGTGAGCTCGCGATGCCTTTCGCGAAGCTGCGTTGCACCACCTAGCCGAATCCGTGCCTCGCGCCGCGCTTCCGCCGGCGGCATGCCACGACGCACGTTTTCTTCCGTGAGCATTTCCAGATGCGCGCGAATCTCGTCGGAGAATTCTTCATCCTCGCGCCGCCGCGAAAACATCCCTCGCATCCGCGCCGCCAGCATTTTCAGTAGTGTAAGCATGTCACCAACTCCGCAGCGCAGGTTTATGCCGCTCGCTTTCTGTCGAGCTTCCAGCCGCATCCAGTACGCATGGCGTTAGCTTCTCTCTTCAAGTCGCAGCACGCGTCCAATCACGCTCGCGATGCGCTCCCAGTTTTCCGATTCGGCGGAAAGCTGTTTCTTCCCGGACCGCGTCAGCGAATAAAACTTCGCTTTGCGGTTATTTTCCGACGCGCCCCACGCGCCCTTGATCCATCCCTTCTGTTGCAGACGAACCAGCGACGCGTAGATCGTGCCTTGATTGAGTTGCAGAGCTTCTTCGCTGATTTGCTCGATGCGCCGAGCGATGCCGTAGCCGTGCAGCGGCCCCATCGCGGCCAGCGTCTTGAGCACCATCAAATCCAGCGTGCCTTGCAGAATTTCCGATTTGCTGTCCGCCATGCCGCCTCCGATGGTCTTTTCCTGTGGAATGCCCACAGGAGTATCGCTTACGACCTGTGGCATGTCAACAGGAAAATGCGCCCGGCCACCGCGGCTATGCGAAAGTGTGTTTCTTAAATGAGGGGCGCGGGAACGGTGCGGGGAACTACGCCGCGCTCAGCCCAGGGTGGTAGCGGACTCGACCAATTCCGGAATTTCGATGCGGATTTGCGTGCCTTGCCCTTCCTGGCTTTTGATCTCCATGAGAAATTGATCGCCATAGAGCAGGCGCAACCGCTCGCGCACGTTGCTGATGCCGATGCCGTCGTGATAAATCTCCGCGAGGCGCTCGTTGGAAATCCCCATGCCGTTGTCGTTGATGTCGATCGTCAGCCGTCCGTCCGTCATCTTGGTGGAAAGGCGGATTTCGCCGCCTTCGAGCTTCGGCGCTAACCCATGGCGTATGGCGTTCTCGATGATCGGCTGCAGCAGCATGCTGGGAACAAAAGCGTCGAGCGTGCTGTCGTCGACCTCCTTGAAAAACTGCAATTTGTCGCGGCCGAAACGCGCAACTTCGATATCCAGGTAATCATCAATGAAATCAAGCTCGTCCCGCAATGGCACGAAGGTCTCATGCGTGCGCAGCAGCCGCCTCAAAATGTTCGAGAGCTTCAGCACCACGATCCGGGCCATGTCCGGATCGTACCGGACCAGCGACGAAACCGTGTTCAGCGTGTTGAACAGGAAGTGCGGATTGATCTGGCGCGACAGCGCGTCCATGCGCGCTTTCAGCAGTAGCTGCTCATTCTGCTCCAGGTTCATTTCGATGCGCGTATTGTTCCAGATTTTCACCGGCATGGCCACGGACATCACCGTCGCTAGCACAATCAGCAGCAGCCATGGCCAACTGGGGTATGGCAACGTGTACAGCCACTTCGCCGGGACCGCGCGCGCGAGCGCGTAGCGCCCCAATTCCAGCGCCACGCAAGCTCCCAGCGGCATCATGGCCCAATTGATTTGGCCGCGCCGCACCAGCTTCCACAGCGACTGCGGAATATTCAAAAAAAGGAACGGCCCGAAATGCCACATGTCTTCCGTGTTCGGCAGGCCTTGGCGAATAAGGCCTCCGAGCAGTCCAACGAGCGCGGCCATCGGCGTCGCCAGCCACTCGTGATTTCCAAACGCCGGCAGGCTCAGCATCGAGCCGCCCAGCAGCCCCACCATTCGCCCGCCGATTAGTCCCATCAGGAAGGAGCCCGCCAGCGTCAAATCGAAAAACTCGTAGCCATAGAGTCGCAGCACCACCGCCAGCGCCAGCGGTGGCGTCAGGAAAAGCAACAGAAGAACTTTCTGGTCCGAGTCGCGCTGCTCGGTGAATAGCACGCGGCGAAATCGTGCGAAACGCACCAGTAGCGCCGCCAGAGACGCGGAGAAACCCACCTTCAGCACCAGTGTGAAGATTAGTTCTCTGCCGGAGACGGGCGATTGCATGGTCTTGCGTTCAACTTAGCCAATCCGGGGAGGGAAGTAAAGCCGCGTGTGCGCCAGGCAGTACGAACTATCGCCGCTTCGTGCGCTTCGCCAGTCCGATCGAGAAAGTCATCAGCGCCTTGCCGACCATCCTTCCGCGCTCATCGGTCAAATCGCATTCGACCACTGCGAGGTACTTTCCTTGCCGCAGAATTCGTGCCTCCGCGAACACCGTGCCGCTTTGCACCGGTTCGAGGAAATTCATTTTCATCTCGACGGTGGCCGCTCGCGACCCTCGCGGCAGCGCCAAGTAAATCGCTAAGCCGCCTGCCGTGTCCGCCAGCGACGCCAGCACTCCGCCGTGAACGACGCCGTGAACCTGCATATGCCGCGACTGGACTTTCATCCGCAGCACAGCGCGCCCTTGCTCCGCGCTTTCCAGGCGAAACCCGAACTGCCGCGCCGTATTGCTGAAATGAAATCGGCGGCCCAGCGCTACCAGCGTGAGCGGTTTGCCAACGTTCCTGGCGCGCTTCATCTCATCCCGCAGTCGTGCCGCCATCGAGCGCCAGGGCGTTCCCGGTAATCCATGAAGATTCGTCCGACGCTAGAAATACCGCCAGCTGCGCCACGTCCTCCGGCCGTCCCGCGCGTCCCAGCGGGATTTGCGATTCGCGCAGCTTGCGATACGCCGCCGGATCCGGCATTCGCGCCATCGCGCCAAGCGCCATTTCCGTTTCCACCAGCGCCGGGCAAATGCAATTTACGCGTATTTTTTCCATCGCATGGTCCAGCGCCATCGCCTTGGTCAGCAGCGTCACCCCGCCCTTCGACGCGCAGTACGCCGCTCGGTGTTTGATCCCCACAAGCCCAAGGTAGGACCCGATATTGACGATGGAGCCCCCGCCGGCCCGCCGCAGCGCTGGCACCGCCGCCCGCGAAACGAGGAACGTCCCGGTCAGGTTCGCCGTAATCACGCGATTCCAATCCTCATCCGAAGTCTCTTCCACCGAGCCCACGTGCAACGTCCCGGCGTTGTTGACAATCACGTTCAACCCGCCAAATCGCTCCTCCGCAGCGCGAATGGCCCCTTCCACCGAAGCCTTCCGCGTCACGTCGCACTCGACAGCAAGCGCCTCATGGCCCTCGGCGATAATCTCCTGCGCAACCGCATCCAGTTTCTCGCGCCGCCGCGCCGCCACCGCGACTTTGGCACCCTCCCGCGCAAACAGCAGTGCGCAGGCCCGGCCAATGCCCGTGCCGCCTCCTGTGATAAACGCCATTTTGCCCGAAAGTCGCTGCATCGCAGCCCCGCCTTGCCACGTCTAAAGAGAGTGCGCGGAAGGCTGCGAATCTAGCATCCGCTTCGCACACGCGCAAGGGTGCACAGCCGAATGAAAATTGGAATTACTTGCTATCCGACTTACGGCGGCTCGGGCGTCGTAGCCACTGAGCTGGGCATGGAACTCGCCACGCGCGGCCACGAGATTCATTTCATCAGTTATGCCATGCCCACGCGGCTGAACCCCGCCCACGACCGCATCTATTTTCATGAAGTCGAAGTCACTACCTATCCCCTCTTCGACCATCCTCCGTACACTCTCGCTCTCGCCGTGAAAATGGCCGAAGTAGCGGAGTCCGCGCCGCTCGATCTGTTGCATGTGCATTACGCCATCCCGCATTCCGTCAGCGCGCTTCTCGCCCGTTCCATGGCCGCTCCTCGCCGCCTGCCGTTCATCACCACCCTGCACGGGACCGACATCACTCTGGTTGGCAGTGACCGCAGCTATCTCCCGATCACGCGTTTTTCCATCGAACAGAGCGACGGCGTCACCGCCATCTCCAATTACCTGCGCGACCAGACCATCAAGGAATTCGACACACGCCGGCCCATCGAGGTCATTCGCAATTTTGTGAACTGCGATCTGTACTGCCGGCCCGTCGACCAGCGCGGCCGCAGCGAATGGGCCCCGAACGGCGAACCGCTGCTGATGCACCTGTCGAATTTCCGCCCCGTGAAACGCATCACCGACGTCGTCGAGATTTTTGCCCTTGTCCGCCAGAAAATGCCCGCCAAGCTCGTGCTCATTGGCGATGGCCCGGATCGCGGCGCTGCCGAACATCTGGTGCGCAGGAAAAAGCTGGGTTCTGACGTTTTCTTTCTGGGCAAGCAGGATCGCATTCACGAACTGCTCGGTCTCGCGGACTTGTTCTTGCTTCCGTCCGATTTGGAATCGTTCGGCCTCGCCGCGCTCGAAGCGATGGCTTGCGAAGTGCCCGTGGTGGCCACCAATGTCGGCGGCCTGCCTGAAGTTGTCACCCACGGCGTCGATGGTTATCTCGTCGAGCCGCGTGACGTTGCCGCCGCCGCCAAATTCGCCATCCAGATTCTCTCTCGCGCCGACCGCGGCAAGGAAATGGGCAAGCAGGCGCGCATCGACGCCCGCAAGAAATTCTGTTCCAACGACGTCATCCCGCTCTACGAAGCCTACTATCAGAAAGTCCTCGCCGCGTCTTCCGCCGCCACAGCATAAAAACCCTTGCAGCTCATCTCGCGATTCGCTGCCAATGACCACGATTCGTTGTGCGACAATACTTGTTCGGCTACTGTTCGCCCTTGCAACGTGGGCGCAGAATTTTTCGCCCGAAGGAGGTCAACCGATGGCAAGTGCACGCGCCACTCCGCGAACCATCGAAAATAAAGCTGCCTTGGTAAATCCCGACGACCCGGACTCCGTCCGGGCTTTAGTCGATGAAGTGTTCAATCTTCGGCTCTCTTTCCCACGAGTTCCTGCGCCTATAGAAAGCGTGGTGAAGGAGCGCCTGGTGCGAGCGGAAATACTCTATCGAAAGGGGGAAAAGCCAGGTCTCCAAGAAGAGGACGTCGTTAACACGCTGAATAGCGTGGTAGACGGACTCGGCGGCCCGCCCTATTTGAAGACGACGCTCAGCCAGGTGCGAGTTCTCCGCATGCGGCTGTCACTTGGGCAGCCGCTTGGCGCTTAGAAATCCAGCTACTGCGGCCGCGCTGCCGGTTGCAGGGAATCCAGCACGCAATTAATGTCCGACTGCGGAAACGTCCCCGGTCCCGCTCTCGATGTGAACAGCAGCCGGAACTGCGCGTTGTGCGCATCGAATAGCCGGACCACAACCATCGGGTCTCGCGACGCGTCGCCGAACTGAAAGCCGCGCAGACCGTTGGTCTGCACCGAGTAAACAGCGCTCGCGCCACTCGCCGCAAACGCCAGCTTCCATTCCAGCAGCGTGCCGACGCGCACCACTTCTTCCCGCGACATGACGGGCGAAAGCGATGCGGGCGACGCGCTATACACAGCCATGTACAGATCGTAGTTTGTCGGAAAAAGATTCGTGCCAAAAACCGCTTGGTATCGGTGGTAGGTGTCCGGGTCGCCGTCGCGGACGCTCGAGAGGATGTCCTTCTCCCCTTGCGGGTTGAAAAAAATGATGATCGGCCCGGCGTCGAAGTCCACTTCCGAATGCGCATTGCCGCTCGTCTGCGTCGCAGTGCCTTTCCACGGCGCGGCAAAACTCATTTCATAAAACGAAAAACCCTTCCCCTGCGCGGGTGAGACGGCGGCGGACGGCAATTGTTGGGGGACTTCCCTGAGGAACGGTGCTTGGCTCGCCCAGTACCGCGCTTGGAAGTAAAACATGGTCTGCAGCCCATAGCTGAGCGCATAGATGCCGATTGCCAGAGCAACCAGCGCAAGAATCACCGTGGCGCGCGCGGATTCTTTCTTCTCAGCCATCAGCGTGGCCTGCGAACTTAGCAGGCCCAGCGTCCGAGCGCAAATCTCACGTGGCTATTACTGAGGGTAAGGCAAGGGGACAGCAAATCAGGTCCCGTGGCCGTTGCCGTTGGCGTTTCCGCCTTGGGCCGCTTCTTCGCCGTCCTTATAGACGTACTTTATGGTGTGTTTATAAAGCAGCAGGTTCGGGCTGCCGAAGCGCGTCAACTTGATGCAGTCGCGGTCGTACCATTCCACGATGCCGTGCAAAATCTCTCCGTCCGTGAGCACCACAGCCACCGGTGTATGAGCCTGCATCTGCTTAACGTAGTAGAAACTCTCGGCGTGAGTTTGTTCTGGCGGCGCGGGCTTTTTCCTCTGCCCTGGCTCGTGCGCGTTGCGTGCCGGGTACTGCTGCTCTTTTACCTCGGTCAGCGAGGGACGGAATAGCTTGCGGTTCACGATAAATACTCCTTCAGGAATTCTAGGTCAGCGTTTCCTGTATATATGACTGCGCCCAGCCCGATTGGGTTTCCTATAATGTTAAAAAAATATTCGACCCTTCGCGCCGCGCCTGCTTATCCAATCCGAAGGCTTTCTGCCACGGCATCCAGTCCCAACTGCCGGCCGACGTTGCGCCGCAAACGTCCCTCCAGCCCGTCCAGGCTGTCCGTGGCTCGCGCCACCCAGGCGTCCGTGACCCTTTCTGCCAGGCTCTCCAGCTCACGGCGTAAATCCGGATTCCTCGGCGCGAAATTCTTCGCGTTGTGGGACAACTCAAGCAGGTCTGCTAAGAGACTATAGAACAGCCCCAAAACATTTTCAAACGATTCTGATTCTTCTTTGGCGAGCCGCGCCGTCGCGGCGAAAATCGCACGATGCGATTTCCCGTCCATCGCGTCGGCAATCAGCCGCAAGATCTCTCGCCGTAGCCGCGACGACTCCACCAAATCCAGTCCGAGCGCCGCGCCGGGACTCCCGTCGGCCAGTTGCGCCGCCAGTTTCCGCTCCGCGGCCTTCCATTCGGAGCGCCCTTTCAGCAATCCCTCGATTTGCGCGGGCGCCATCGGCGCAAACCAGAAGGTCAGGCACCGCGACCGGATCGTTTGCAGCAGGGCATCGGCGCGCGGCGCCAGCAAAATCAACGTCGCCGTTTCCGGCGGCTCCTCCAGAATCTTCAGAAAGACGTCCGCGTCGTTCCAGCGCATGGTCTCCGCACCATCCATGATGAAGATTCGCCGTCGCGCCTGCGGCCGGAAATAAGCCGCCCGCTGCACCGCGCGCAGCTGCCCCATGCGAATCATCGGCCGCGCCACCGGATTCTTGCGCCGCACCGGGTCCGGAACGATGGCCCAAACGTCCGGATGCGTCTCGAGGATGAGGGGCATCCGTTCCACCGCGGCGGCGTCCGGGCTTTCGCCGCGCTCGGCGAGGCCTTGCTCGATGAGCGGCCCAAGATCGCTCAGCTGGCCGATTTTCTTGCACGTTTCGCACTCGCCGCAGAAGTCGTCGCGCAGCTTTTCGCAATTTGCCGCCTGCGCAAACATCCGCGCTAGCGTGAATTTCCCGATCCCGCGCGGCCCCACGAACAGCAGCGCGCTCGGCACGTGCTCGCGGCGCAGCATGGTCCGCAGCGCTTGCACGATCCGCTCATTCCCCAAGAATTCAGCGAATCCCATTACGACTCCTCGGCTTGCGCAAACACGCGCCCTTGCAGGATGTCCATGATGTCGCGGTGAATTTCCTCGGGAGGCCGCAACTCATTTTGTCGACTTTCCATGCAATCCACTGTTGTCCAGTTTCGCTGCCGTGCCAGCCGGTCAAAAATCCGCGCGGCGACCTTCAAATGCGCCAGATTCGCTTCCTGCAAATCTCTGCGCCGTCGCGTATAACTTCGCGCGCTCTTTCTGCTCACCAGCTTCTGCGCCCTTGTCGCCGGCAAACGCAGATAAATCACCAAGTCTTCCGTGGGCAAGCCATAAACTTCGTATTCAAGCCGTCCGAGCCATCGCAAAAATTCTCGCAAGTCGCGCGCCGGCACACGCGCGCCCTGATGCGCCAGATTCGACGCGATGTAGCGATCCGCGAGCACCAGCTTGCCGTCGGCCAGATGATTCTCGAGTTGCTTCTTGTTCTCCAGCCGGTCACCGGCGAAGAGCAGCGCCGAAAAATGCGCGTCCACCTCGGCCAGCGTGCCGAAGTCGCCGTTCAAATACCGCGCCACCATTTTTCCAAAGAATCCGTCGTATCGCGGGAAGTCGATGGTCGTATGCGCCACGCCGCGCTCCCGCATCGCGCGCGCAAGCATTTCCAGCTGCGTGTGCTTGCCGGAGCCGTCAATTCCTTCCAGTACGATGAGTTTCCCGCGGGCAGGCATCGGAACGCGCACAGTCTAACATATCCTTCCAGCCATCTCGCGCCGCCGTGGCGGGTCAGTTTGAGTTTTCTTGATCCTGACACATGCAGTCAAGACAACGAGTCAAAATTCAACTTGACGATTACCCGCGCCGCCCACAGGCCGCGTGTGCTTGCGCCGCTCGCGGAATCGTTCCGCAATCGCAAAGCGGCGCGCGCCACGGAAAATTCTGCGCCTGTGTTACTATCCTTCCACTGGGAGATACTTCATGCCAACTGTCGATACCAATACTCTTCGTGTTGTTGAGCGCCTGCCGGGCTGGCGCGGGCGCTATTTTCATTCGCCGAACATGACCTTCGCGCACTACGACTTTGTGGCTGGCGCGTCCGTTCACGAGCACTTCCATCCTCAGGAGGAAGTCTACGAGGTGCTTGAGGGTGAGATCGAGGTGAACATCGACGGCGTGAGTCAAGTGGCCCGGCCCGGCCTCGTGGTCATCGTCCCGAGTGGCGCTCGCCATTCGCTCAAGGCTCGCACCAACGGCCGAGCCATCATCGTCGACTACCCCTTGCGTCGCGATTTCGATTAACCGCTCCTTCGTCGTAATTGGGCGCGGCCGCCATCGGCCTCACAGCCCAAAATTCCTTGTCCGAACAAGTTGGTTCGGCACTAGAATGCCCGCATGTCCCGTGCGACCTCGTCGATCGCGTCCAATGTCGAGCGCATTCAAGAGCGCATCGCTCGCGCCGCCGCGCGCTCCGACCGTCGCCCCGAAGAAGTTGTTTTAGTGGCCGCTTCGAAAACATTTTTGCGGAAGCAATTCGCGCCGCTTACGACGCCGGCGTTCGCGCCTTCGGCGAAAATCGCGTTCAGGAGTGGGAAGGGAAGCAGCCCGGGCTCGCCGACCTGAAGCCAAGTTGGCATTTGATCGGCCACCTGCAAAGCAACAAAGCGCGCCGCGCTTCGCGCCTTTTTGACTGGATCGATTCGGAGGAAGACGCTGCGCTGGCCATGAAATTGGACGACGCCGCCGGCGAAACAAACGAGTGGCTCGCCGTCCTCATCGAAGTCCAAGTCGATCCCACCGCAACAAAGTCCGGCGTTTCGCAGTTGATCTGCCGGCGCTGGCCGAAGCCGTCGCCAGATGCCGCATCTGCAGCTCCGCGGCCTGATGGCCGTTCCTCCGTTTTGCGAAGACCTTCGAAACGCGCGCCCATCTTTTCGCCGCTTGCGCCGCTTGCGCGACGACCTCGAACAGCATCTGAGCTGTTCGCTCCCCGAACTTTCCATGGGCATGAGCCACGATTTCGAAATTGCCATCGAAGAGGGCGCCACGAGGTCCGCATCGGCTCCGCCATCTTCGGCGACCGCGCCAAGAAATGACCCCCGGACGCAAAACGCGGAACAAGTATAGGAATATAGGAAGACCGAAAACACCGGGTCAAACGCACATGGGGTGAGCAATAGCAGCCCCGGTTTCTACCCCACCCCGGGGGCCGGAGCCGGGCGGGGAGAATCGCTAGTTCACATGCTCGAAAATCCCGTTTCGCTCTGATTGCAGAGTTCGGTGTTTTTCAGGGCGGACTTTGCGCACTTCTGACCAGGTTCGCGAACCGACATGCTATTCCTCCAGCGTCCGAAGCGGATTGCGTCGAGAACATCTGGTCCTGCTGCTGCTTTCGCTGCTGGTTCCAGCTCTGTAATCACAGGGTTTCCGGGAAAGCGGTACGCGCCCATCACAATGTTCGTTTCGAGGCCATTCACGATCTGTCCGATATATTGTTGATAGTCAGGACAATCACGAGCATTGTCGGCGGTGACGCTCTTCTTGAACCCTGCGCTCTTACCGTAGCAAGCATAATATTGGGTTGCCATCTCATCGACTGGTGATGTGTTCCTCGATATTCGAACGCGTCGTACCCCGTGTTTTTATGAGGTCCGCCATGTTAAATAGAATCGTCAAAACACCCAATGTGTAGCCAAATGCCTGGCCTGGATTGGCGTTCCGATAACGATCCTCGATTTCTCCGGGCGCAACCATGGCGGTCTGGAAGGAAGGGTGGCTCGCGAGGCTATCTGGGCCGGTGTTTTTGTGACATGAAATCGGCTTATCATGTTCTCCGTAAACGGCATGGTTGAACCAATCCGTCCAGGAAATAGCCACAGGAATGGAGCGGTCATTGCCATAGAGGACCGCATTGAATTTGCGGCCATCGTCGAGGAGACGCGCAATCGCCAGAAGTCCCAACAGATGAGCGCCTACGTGATTGCTATAACGCTCGCAGATCGTAGCTGGACCGTTCATCTGCGGCAACGCGGCACGGAAGTTTGAAGCCTCGCGGATCAAATTAAAGATGGCGGCGTGAAATACATTGAGCTGGTTCGTCTGTGCGCTATTGAACGCACCAATCGACTGCAACAAATCTTGAGCGTGACCTGAATAGATAATTCCTCTTCCGACCTGCAGCCCTACTCCGTTTTGAACAACGACATTGAAATGTTGTTGACCGTCGCAAAATTGCTCTGCCCTGCTGAGGACGTTCCCTCCCTGATCGCGAAAGCCTGGATTCGCCCGAGGCCAACAGAATCCGTTTTGCGAGAGCTGCTGCTTGACCCGCGCTGGGTGCACCTGGCCGTGTCTTTGCTCCCAACTTTAC
>CAVXBO010000001.1:0-394193 GCA_963760165.1 uncultured Acidobacteriota bacterium | reverse complement strand
TCTGGGATGAGCCCCTGTAGTGAAACAATTCCTTTGGGAATCCAGCCGAACTTCTTCCGCTGTTGCGCCTGTCTCGGTCCTGGTGCGCGATTGCCGCAACCTACATGGTGTGTTCAACGAATATTACCGCTCCAGTTTTCTGGTCCAGCTGAATTATGGCGCTTCCCCCCTCGCCCTTTCCATTAAAAGTCCCCACGACAGTCCAGACACCATTCTCTAGGCCTGTGTGCCAGGGTTTTTCAGCATCTATCTTGGCCCTACCATAGATCGGGATAAGTATAGCGGTCGCAACTGCAATTGCCGTATCCGAGTCAGGTATATATCCAGCAGCGGGCCTATATGTTTTCGCGCCCACAATTATTCGTCGGGCGTATACGACCACCGGATCCTCGGTCGACTGGGGCAACGCCACGGAAGCAAGTAGCATACAAACCAATGCGAAACGGGCAAGCATGATAACTCCTCCTTTCATGGGATCGGGCCATGCACGCGCCAAGTGTACTGGGGTGCGATGAGATACGATGTTACGTGCGTGCCGTCAATCTCATGAATAAGGCCCGCCGGGGTCTCAATGTAGTTCGGAACGTGCTCGTTTACCGCGTGCATTGCGTCCGCAGTACTGAATTGATCCGGGGCGTATCCAGGGACAGTCTCGTGCGTGTGATAGATGCCAGCATTGGTTGTCCCTGCCGGGATACGGGCCATGCAACCCAGCTTTCCGCAACTCGTAAAAGGGACTCTGATCGCGCCGTCATCGTCGAGCGCCATTTTCCACGAGACTCCGTCCCTTCTCGCCTTTGCAAACGCAACGAAGATTCCTTGGCCCTGGGTCGCTCGCGGGTCTACGTAAAATGCGATGTACTCTGGCTGCCGAGTCTTCCGCGCCAGAGCGACATTCAGACCGACGTACTCCCGGGCATCCTTCGGGTCTGCTGCGCCGCCTGCGTCCCCTCGTAACACCTGCGTCAACATCAGACATCCACGTGGTGCGCAATCGGTCTTCCAGTTCACCTGAACGTCGTTGAAGCCGCTATGATCTGCATTGCTCTGAGCAAATACTGATCCGCTGAAGACCGCGAGTGCCACCAAGATTTTGCAAAGAGTCATAGCACCGCTCAAGTCTCCTCTCGAACCAGAGGAGATCCCCGCTTTCTAATGTTTTCTCAAAGCGCGATAAAACACACCCTCGAAATAGACCAGGATCTCATTCTTATTCTTGACATAGATGTCTTGGCCGGGCAGCGGAAAGGCGTCGAAACAGGTGCCAGACTGCCTGTGGTTTATGACGATCTCGGTTATACTCGCGCCTTCGACTCCGACCTCGCTGAAACGCACTCGATTGTTTTCGAGAAAATCAGCTGAGGACACTTGATTGACTTCGACGGTCTTGACCGGCACGGACTGACCACACGCTTCCAATGCGCTGGCATTCAAAACGACAGTCGTCCCGAGTAACTTTTTTTGCTGCGCTCTACTCGGCCCTTCGACATTTTGCGTCGGGTAGATCGATTTCAATATCCACGTTCCATAGACCATGGTCGATCCATTTGCCGTCCCGTTTTGGCCGGAACAAACAGATGCCGGTAGCAAGCTTAGGAGCAAGAGGAACGCGTTGAGTGAGGCGCGCAATGTCGGTGAGGCTTTAATGCGAGGCATCATAAACTCCTTCGCTGAATATTCTCCATTCAGCAGCTCTGCGAAGCTCAAGCCCTCTCATGGGGACCCCTCCGCCAGTAATGTAGTGGTTTGTGAAATCTCCCATCGTTGCGTGGCCCGTCCTGTTCAGATCAGAAACGGGCGGCGTTATTGCATTTGCTCCGGCGTTGAAACGCAAGCTGACGAGTGCATCGAATTGATTCTGACTCACTGGAACATTCAGGTCTGCTGAGACGTGTGAGGCCATACGCGCGACATCACCCTGAAATAGGGCTTCAGCCTCCGGCAGCGTGATCGCACCAGCATTTTTCGTGGTTTTATGACCGTAGCCGATAGTCCAGTCTCCACCCTTTACTTTCCCCTTGCTTGCGTCATAAACCGTGAGGCTTAAGCTTTCGTACCCCTTAATGAAGTCCTGACCAGCTTGACTCACCTGTTGTTGGGCCTGGTTTTGTTCGTCGGACAGTTGCGCCGCTTCCCCTTGCTGGGAATCGGACGCAGGCTGGTCGTCGCCGGTGTTAGGCTTCGCCGTAAATCCCTCCCCCGGGGGATCATGGAAGTCCACAGTGCCTGAGCAAGATGTCTCCAATGTGAAAAGGCTCAATGAGCAGCCATGCCCATCGAGGTCGTCAAACGTCTCCGGGTTGTCGCTGACCATGGCGTACAAATTCAGCGTCTGCGGATTGGTCAGATTCGCATACGGCACCGGCGCAGGCACCGCGCTCCAGTCCGCCGAGAGCCATCTTCCTAAGCGCGAAGTGTAGTAGCGCGCGCCAAAATCGTCGTTGCCCGTCTCCGTGTCCCGCTCTTTGCCCTCGAATTTGTAGTTCTGCGTACAGGTGCTGGTGATGTCCCGCTCGCCTCCAAACGGGTAGAAGTCCGCGTCGTAACATACCGAAGTCTGCCCCGCCTGCACCATGGTCCGCGAACTCCCCAGCATGTCCTCCTCATAATAATAGATATTCCCGCTGGACACGTTGCGCATCGCCACCCGCTTCCCGCCAAAGAACACATCTGGACACACGTAAGGTAGCGTTTCGAAGGATGCCATTCAAGGCGTTCTGCTCAACGCTTATAAAGGGGGGATAAATGGTCGGGGCGAAAGGATTTGAACCTTCGACCTCCTGGTCCCGAATTAGCTGTGTCAATCTTGTAAGTTGTGGCTTGTCTTGCCCTTACATTTTTCGCGAATCGCAAAAACTGGACTTATCCGGCAGGTTTTGTTCCCAATTCGTTCCCCAATTTTGAGGTGACCCCCCGGAGTGGCACAATTTTGCTTGGGCACAGTTTCCGAATTTATTCAGGCACTTTTGGATCTCCTAGCAGGAGAAGGGGTCTGGGGAAGAGGACGGCATTTGAGTCCTCGTCCCCAGCCCACTTTTTAGAACCCCTCTCCCCGTTCTCACTGTTCTCAAAAAACACCATCGTCGCGCTCCGAGAGTCTACCGCGAGACCCGTGAACCGCTGCTCGAATTCGACGGGAGTTTGATAGCCCAGCGCCGAGTGCAAGCGCTGCTGATTGTAGTAGCTCTCGATGAATTCTTCGACGTTCGCACGCATGTGGTCAAGGTCGTGGTACCTGTTAGCGTAGATTTCCTCCCGCTTCAGCGTCTTCATGAAGCTCTCACAGCTCGCGTTGTCATACGGGTTCGCTGGCCGACTCATGCTCGAAATCATGTGGTGCTTCTCCAGCACCGTCACGTATTCCGCGCTGGCATATTGAAAGCCTCGATCGGAGTGGTGCACGACACCCGCCGGCGGCTGTCGCTCCAAGATCGCCCGCTCCAGCGCAGCCACTGTCAGGCGACTCATCATCGTTCGATCCAACGACCAGCCCACTACTTTGCGAGAAAAACCGTCGAGGATCACCGCTAAAAAGACAAATTCAGACTGCAAGCGAACGTAGGTGAAGTCTGCCACCCAGAGTTGGTTGATGCCCGTCAGCCTCATACGGCCGGCTAAGTTCAGGTAGACTTCCAGCTTGTGGTTCGAATTCGTCGTGACCACGAACCGTCTCGGCTGAATGGCCAGCAAATTATCGTCCCGCATCATTCGTGCCACCCTCTTTCGGTTCACCAGCATGCCTCGGCGGCGGAGCTCCGCCGTGATCCGCCGGTAGCCGTAACGCCGACGATGTTCCAGCGCGATCTGTTGAATCAACGACCGCACTTCCATGTCTTCTTCTGCAGGTTCTCGTTCCTTCAACGATCGGTAGAAGCCCCTGCGACTGACCGCCACCAACCGACACGTGCGCTCGATGCTCAGGCTGCCTTGCGACGACATCACTTCTCGGATCTGTTCGTAGATGCCATCTCGCCAGAGCCGCTGCTGCGCTGGCGTCGAGCCTCTATTTTTTGCAAGGCACCCTTCAAAAAATCCACCTCCAGCGCCTTCTCGGCGAGCAACCGCTTTAGCTGAAGGATTTCTTTTCGATGGGCTGCTGCGCGTGTGTGTGGACGTGACGCTTCGTCGAGTACTTCAACTGCCTCAAGCTTGCGCCGCCACTTGTAGAGGCACCGCCGAGTCACCCCTAGCTCCTTGGCCAACTCGGCGACGTCCTCGCAGGTCTCCATCCGCTCTATAGCCATGCGCTGGAACTTCCGGGAATACCGTTTCTTGGGCACGTGCTTTCCTCTCCCGGAAAGTGTGCCCATCGCGAGTGTGCCAGTTCAAGGGGTCATTCCATTTTGACATGAACCCTCGTACGGAAAAGGACCAGCCATGCATGGAGCAGTTACGGTTCTATGCGGGACACGACGATGGATTGCTGAGCGTCGACCCGATGTAATGCAAGCAAGCGACAGGCACGTCAAAAACCGCACCCTTAAAAACATCAAAGGGCGCGGCACCTCTTGGCAAAATCCCCCGAACGTATCGCTTAGCGTGTGCTGTGTACAACCCGCCGTGCGACGCGTCGCTGTATGGATATGCATGCCAGTCCTACGATGGTTTAACTCATGTTACCTGCGCCACCCTCTACGCCTCGTCACTTTGCATCATGAGTTCGTTCTGTGGCTTTCAGCATTCTTGAGTAGCGCTCGGCATCCTTGCTTAAACCAAGCGCCTCTGACGCTTCTAGTAGTCCGGTGAGAATTTTCCACTTCGCTACTAACGCTTGGTTGTCATGTTCAAGACACCATTCAAATTCGGAAATGGCACGGGCGTTTTGGCCCTGCCAACGGTAGGCGAGGCCCAAGACGTAGTGGGAACTCGGCTGGTAAATTGGATGTAGGTCAAGCATCAGAGCTTCGACCAAGACCTTCACCGACTCTGCGAGATCGCCCAGGTCGTAGTAGCACCGCCCCAAGTAGTACAAAGCTGTTTCCTTTTCATATTCGACCGCTACTGCCTGCTTTAACAACGGCAATGCTTCGGCGGGCCGGCCAAGCTCGTAAAGGGACATCCCGCGCTTCCGCCGAACCTCCTCAAGCAGATCCTCACTTTCCGACAGATTAAGCATTGGCGAAAAGTCTCTCACTATGTTGTCTAGCTTCGTGAGACCTCCCTTCCAGTTTCCTCGTAAAATATCGATTGACGCATCGAAGAAAATGGCTCTTGGGTTAATCCAGCTATCCTTGTCAGCGAGCGATCGTGCCTCCCTAAGTGTCCTACTAGCTTCATCGTAGCGGCCAAGCTCCTTCTCACAAGCGCCGATGATAAGCAAGACGCTCGCATTATCCTCGCCACTCTCTGAACGAGTAACTAGCTTCCGGAGGCCTTCAATAGCTTCGTCCTGGCGTCCGGATTCACTCTGAGCTACTAGTTCGTTAAACCGTTCCCAATCCATGTTTGTATCCTCACTACCAGACCTCTGTTTCACATACTACAAGTTTGGTTGGGTGCGCAATTCGACGGTCTCGTGCTCAACAGGAAAAAACCCTCTCCGCGGCCAAGAATGTTTACAAGCCCTCTCATAACTGTTGTCACGCCGTAAATGATTTTTTGCCCAGTTGTCATGTACTCGGGATTAGGCGTGGGGGTCGTTTCTGGCGTCGTTCCGATTGGTGCACGATTGTATTGCCCTGGCACGATCTGGCGAGGTGGCTCCGTAGGATTTGGCGTATCCGCAGGTGGAGTTGGCTTCTCAGGAGTTTTGGGTTGCGTCTTATATTTTGCTGCCTGCTGTGCTGGATTTGCACCGGGAGGGAGTGGTGACTTTGACTGTTGATCTTTCTCCTGCGGCCGGTTTTGCTGACTGGTTTGCTGCGCCTTCTGGGCGTCGGATTGTCCCACGGACCCCGTTCCGGTATTGGGGCTATTTGACTTGGGGTCTTTGCCTCCCGTGGGAGGAGGAGCGTTGGTGCTCTGGCCACTGTTCGGGCACCCATTTCGATTCACATCGCATATGCCGCCGCCGTCATGCCCATCGAGGTCGTCAAACGTCTCCGGGTTGTCGCTGACCATCGCGTACAGATTCAGCGTCTGCGGATTGGTCAGATTCGCATACGGCACCGGCGCAGGCACCCCACTCCAGTCCGCCGAGAGCCATCGCCCTAGTCGCGACGTGTAGTACCGCGCCCCAAAATCATCGTTGCCCGTCTCCGTGTCCCGTTCTTTACCCTCGAATTTGTAGTTCTGCGTGCACGTGCTGGTAATGTCCCGCTCCCCTCCAAACGGATAGAAATCCGCGTCGTAGCACACCGAAGTCTGCCCCGCCTGCACCATCGTCCGCGAACTCCCCAACATGTCCTCCTCATAATAATAAATCGTCCCGCTGGACACGTTGCGCATCGCCACGCGCTTCCCGCCAAAGAACACATCTGGACACACGTAAGGTAGCGTTTCGAAGGATGCCATTCAAGGCGTTCTGCTCAACGCTTATAAAGGGGGGATAAATGGTCGGGGCGAAAGGATTTGAACCTTCGACCTCCTGGTCCCGAACCAGGCGCGCTAGCCAGGCTGCGCTACGCCCCGACGGCGTTAGTCAAACTGTAAAACAGTTTACCGTGCATCGCGTTCGACGGCAACTTCCCTCAATCACTGGTAGCGAGCCAGTTTCCGATCACGCATCTCAGGAGTTAGCCCTCTGGCGAGAGCGTGCATTGTACTAATGGTCCGGTCTGGCCTCGATGGACGCCCTTAGCGCTTTCGTTACTTCGCCGGCGATGTCGTCCTGCACCATCAAGATGTCCTTCAGCGGCCGATCATAGGTGTGAGACCAGACCACGTACCCGCTGTCCGCACGAGTCAATCGCGCGTCGACGCGCAACCAGACGCCCGACTTGCGCACGCTCCCATCGAGTACATAGGCGACACCCAGCGTCTTGGCGATTTCGGCGATGGGAATTTGCTTGCCCTTAAAATAGAACGACGACGTGGGAGACGGCACGCGGAGGCCCGGGATCCTGCTGAGTTTGTCGATCAGTTCCTCGGTCATGCCGTCGGCGAAGGTCTCGTTGGTCATCCTTTCAGTCAGGTCGAGGAACGGCAGCACGGCGATGGATTTCTGTGGCGGCGCAATGGCGGCTGACGCCGAATGATTGTGGTTCGCGGCCTTGCCGTGGAAGTGGAACAGCAAAGCAACAACGAGCGCGAGGCAGAGCGTCGCGCTGGCGGCGAGTGTGAAGCCGCCTCGGAAGCGCCGGCCGGGTGTCGCCGCATCGCTGGTCGCCGGCGCCGGATGCTCGCCATCCGAGCCCCGCGAAGGGCCCGTCTGCGCGACGGACTGATCCGCCCAGGGAGCAACCGGCGCCACCATCCGATACCCCAATCGCGGCACCGTCTCGATGTAAGTGGGATGTTTGGGATCGTCACCGAGCAAACGGCGAAGCGATGTCACCGCTTGGTAGACGGAGTCCGGAGCGACGATGACCCCGGACCAGACTTGGTTGAGCAAGTCATCGATGCTGACCACCTCGCCGGCATGCTCGGCGAGGCACAGCAGCAGCCGCATCGTCCGCACTTCCACCCGCGCGGTCTCTCCGTCTCGTGAAATCTGGCCGGACGCTGGATTGACGCACCAGGTGCCGATGCGAAGCATTGTCGTGGTTGGGCGTTCCATGCAGGATCGGTTACCCTCGGTTTTTGAATCGCAAAGCGGCGCTCGCCGACTATACCACCACCGTGGAGAAACGCTGACCGCATGCAGCGTGATTTCAGAAGTATTCAGGGTGTTTCAGGCCCAGCTCAGGACTTCTCGCGTCTCACCTGCGTATCGTACAACGGTATTGCGAATTGCAAGCAAATCAGATCTAAAGAGACAGCTAGCAAAATGGAGGAAATATGATCGTCAAGAAACTGTTCAACCTTTTCGAAATTGCGGCGCTGCTTTTCGCAATGGGCGCGGCGCCGGCCTACGCCGCTGCGGCGGACCATGCCGCTAAACCCGCCCAGACGGCGGCCGCTCCGGCGCTTCCCGCTCCAGGGACATACGCGATCGATCCAGACCATAGTTTCGCGTACTTCGGCGCTCGCCACCATGTGGTCGGCCTGGTGCGTGGCAGATTCGACAAAGTTACGGGAACCATCACCGTATCGCAGGACCCGGCCGCCTGCAGCGTCGACGTCACCATCGACGCCTCCACCATCAACACCCAGGTCACCGAGCGCGACGAGGACCTTCGCAGCCCCGCCTACTTTGATGTGAAGAAATTCCCGACCATGACCTATCACGGTCGCGGCATTCGCCCTGTGTCGGAAAGCTCCTGGATCATGGACGGCTCGTTGACCATGCACGGCGTGACCCAGGTCGTGCCGCTGACATTCACCTTCAACGGCTTGTTTCCCGATGGTAAGCCTGGCAGGCCGGCACGCGCGGCGTTCCACGGGTCCGCCGCGACCAAGCGCGCCGATTTCGGCATGGGCGCGCGCGACAATCTCCAAGAACTCGGCGCGTCCTCGGCGCCGGACGTCGCCATCGAAATCGACGTGGAAGCGGACCGCAAACCTCCAGCTCAGTGAAAGGAGCGCCAGGCCGCTCAGGACTTCTCGGGCCTCATCTGTGTAACGCGGCTTTGCGGCTTGCGAACAATCACAGGTGAAAGAGAGGATATCGGATGACTTCAAGCGCTGCTTGTGCACATGGTCGTGGTCGGGCTGCCGATTTCCTTCGCCGTTCGGTGGCTCGCGAAATAGACGCGTAGCCTTCACAATCACTTGCTTAACAAAATCGTAATCGTGCCCTGCGTGTTGTTCGGTACCACGACGTCGTCTTTGCCGTCACCATTGAGATCAGCCACAGCAAGCCCCGACCAGCCAGTCTCAGCACTGCGACTGGAAACTTGAAACCTGCCATCCTTCGTGCCCATAAAGAAGAACACCTTATCGTTCTGCGCGCACGATACGACTATGTCGCGGAATCCATCTCCGTTGATGTCGCCCGTTGCCACGCGGTCAGGGCCTTTGCAACCAGCGAGAGAAAAAGGCGAGCCGCGCATGGTTGTGAAGCCGCCTCTGCCATCGCCCAGCAGCACCGTGACGCCGAGCTGTTTCGGGTCCGTGAGGTCTTGGTCGTAAGGTATCACCACCAAATCGAGACTCCCGTCCCGATTCACATCATCAATGGCCAGCGACCACGGAGCGCCTCCTGCAGGAAACGGAGATCCCGGCGCTTCGCGGAATCCTCCTTTGCCGTCGCCGAGCAATATTGTGACTGCATTGATGTCTTGGTCGGTGGTAACCACATCCGGTTTTCCGTCCTTATTGAAATCCGCGGACCGCAGCCGCTGATAGGGACGCTTGCCCGTGTGGAAGGCCTTTCCCGGCAGGATCAGATTGCCCTGGCCATCGCCGGGAATCAGCAGGATCTCATCGTGTCCCCAGCTATCCGTCACCACTGCCAATTTGCCATCACCCATAAAATCAGCCGCAGCAACGCCGTGAACATGCGGATACGATTGCGTCGCGAAAGGAGACTTGGGCGATGGCTTGAAACCTCCCTTGCCGTCCCCAAGCAGGATCGTCAGGTACGGCGTTCCGGTATTCGCAATCACCAGGTCTGGATTGCCGTCGCCGTTCATGTCCGCCACAGCGATGTCGTTCGGATTCGCGGTACACGCGAATGGCGACCCGGGGGCGGACGCGAAGTGACCGCGGCCGTCCCCCAGCAAAACGCTGACTGTGCCGTCCTCCGTGTTGGCCACGATGATGTCCGGCTTGCCGTCATGGTTTACGTCCGCGATAGCGATGGACCCCGGCCCTTTGCCGACGGGTATCACCAGCTGATTGAAATCAGGAGCAGTCGAATCAACGCGGCCGCCCGCAGCCACGCATGCCGTTATAGCCCCCAGAACCACAATAAGAATCGCGCTCTTCATGTGCTTTTGCATGGTACTCATCGCGAAATGGCTGACCTGCGGCAATAAGAACCCCGCCATGGTTCCAAGTCAAGAGCTAAACCTAATGAACATCATCGCTCTGCAATTGCACTCCCCTGCTTGCGAGTATAGAATCCGCGCGAAGTACTACAGGAGGTCGTAGCAATGAATCGCAGATACTTTTCGCTTGCAGTTATTCTTAGCGCGCTGTCTTTTGCAACCCTTCTTTCTTTTTCCCCGGCAGCGCGCGCGCAGCAGCTCGACGCCAAAACTCTCAGCGCGCTCAAGTGGCGCCTGATTGGCCCATTTCGTGGAGGCCGTGTCGAGGCCGTCGAAGGCCTTCCGGGAACCAACACCTATTTCTTCGGCTCCGTTGACGGAGGCATTTGGAAAACCGAAGATGCTGGACAAAATTGGGAACCACTCTTTGACAAGGAGCCGGTGCAATCCATCGGCGCTATCGCTATCGCTCCGTCCGATCCAAATATTATTTACGCCGGCACCGGCGAGCCTTGCTTGCGCGGCGACATCAGCTACGGCGACGGCGTTTACAAATCCTCGGACGGCGGCAAGACCTGGACGCACATCGGTCTCGACGACACCCAGCACATCAGCGCTATTTTAGTTGATCCTCGCGATCCTGATCTCGTGATGGTTGCCGCAATCGGTCACGCCTTTGGTCCCAACGAGCAGCGCGGCATTTTCCGCTCCACGGACGGCGGCAAGACCTGGCAAAAGGTCCTCTACAAAGACGACAAAACCGGCGGCGGCGACCTGGTCTTCGATCCCACGAATTCCGCCGTAGTTTACGCCGCGCTTTATCAGGTGCAGCGCATGGCCTGGGGATTTGACAGCGGAGGCCCCGGCAGCGGCATCTACAAATCCACCGACGAAGGTCTCACCTGGAAGCCGCTGCAAGGCAATGGCCTGCCCTCCGGCGTTCTCGGCAAAATCGGACTCGCCGTCGGCGCCGATGGCCAGCGCGTCTACGCACTGATTGAAGCAGACAAAGGCGGCCTGTACGTTTCCGACGACGCCGGCGAACACTGGAATCTTGTCAGTGACGATCATCGCTTCCGCCAGCGCGCCTGGTATTTCACGCACATTTACGCTGATCCCAAGGACGTCAACAAAGTCTTCGTCCTCGACACCGGCGTCTACCGCTCCATCGACGGCGGCCATTCCTGGCAAGACATCATCGGCGGCGATTCGCACATGCTCTGGATCGACCCAACCAACACAACTCACATGATCGTCGGCAACGACGGCGGCACCACCGTTTCCTTGGACAATGGCGCCACCTGGTCCACCGAAGACAATCAGCCCACCGCTCAGTTCTATCACGTCGCCACCGACGATCGTTTTCCGTACTACGTCTACGGCGCGCAGCAGGATAGCGGCACCGTCGCCATCGCCAGTCGCGGCAATCCCAACGAATTCTATGGCGTAGGTGGCGGCGAAAGCGGCTGGGTCGTCCCCGACAAAAACGGCGACACCGTCTACGGCGATTCCTACGACGGCGAAATCACGCGCTACGATCGCGCATCCGGCCAAGTTGCCGACGTATCGCCCTGGCCTCTCAATCCCATGGGCCACGGCGCGGCTGATCTGAAATATCGTTTCCAGTGGACCGCGCCCATCGCTGCTTCGCCCTTCGACCCCAACACCATCTACTTCGGCGGTAACGTCCTCTTCCGCACCTCCGACGCCGGCAAGAGCTGGTCCATCATCAGCCCTGACCTCACTCGCAACGACAAATCCAAGCAGCAATCCGCCGGCGGCCCCATCACCCAGGACAACACCAGCGTCGAGTATTACGACACCATCTTCGTCATCGCTCCTTCGCCAACCGCCCGCGGCGAAATCTGGGCTGGCTCCGATGATGGACTGATTCATCTCACCCGCGACGACGGCCAGCACTGGGACGACGTCACGCCCAAAGACATGCCCGCTTGGGCCAAAATCAGCGGCATCGATCCGTCCCATTTCGCCGCAGGCACTGCCTATGTCGCGGTGAACGGCGAAAAAATCGACGACTTTCATCCCTATGCTTACAAGACTACCGATTTCGGCCACACCTGGACAAAAATCACCGGCGGCATCCCCGACGGCTCATACGTGCATGCGGTCATCGAAGATCCCGGTCATCGAGGACTGCTCTTCGCCGGCACGGAGCTCGGCGTCTACGTCTCATTTGACGACGGCGGCCATTGGCAATCGCTTCAATCCAATTTGCCGACCGCCTCCATTCGCGATCTGACCGTCCACGGTGACGACCTTCTCGTCGCAACGCACGGCCGCTCCTTCTGGTCACTCGACGACATCACGCTTCTTCGCCATTTCTCGGACTCCGCCGAAAATGACGCGGTCCACCTCTTCCCGCCGACAGCCGTCTACCGTCAGGCCGGCGGAGGCTTCGGCTTCCGCGGCGGAGGTCCGGCTGGCGCAACAATCGATTTCTGGCTCAAGTCCGCGCCCTCCGGTGACGTCTCGCTCGAAATTCTCGACAGCCACGGCAAAACAATTCGCAAATATTCAACGCATCGCGAGCGGCCCACCGGAGAAGAACCCACCGGCTTCGCCCGTTTCTTCCGTGCCGCGCAGCTCACCAAGAACGTCGGCCTCAATCGCTTCAGTTGGGATCTTCGCTACGAGTCCGCGCACGAGGTTCCGGGGGCAGTTTCCTGGGGCGGCTCGCCGCTTGGGCCTATGGCCGCGCCCGGAACATATCAAGTTAAGCTCACCGTCGATGGCCAGAGCTACACAGCGCCTCTCGAAGTGAAACTCGACCCGCGCCTCCATGCCACGCAAGCGGAACTCGATAAGCAGCTTGACCTGGCTCTTCAGGTGCAAGCGGTCGTCAGTTCAGCGCATGACGCCGTGAACCAGATTCGCGCCCTTCACACCCAACTGGATGACATTCAAAAGCGCCTGGGTCCGAATCAGAAAAACATCGCTGATGCTGCGAAAGCCCTCGACGGAAAAGCCGTTGCCATCGAGGACCAACTGATTCAATCGAAGTCCAAGAGTAACGAAGACCCGCTGAACTATCCCATCATGCTCGCGGACCAGATGATGGCGCTCGGAGGTTCCGTCGACGGCGCTCCTACAGGCCCGACCGACGCGGACTATACTGTTTTCAATCAGCTCAAGCCTCAGATTGATGAGCAATTGGCTGCTTGGCGGAGCCTTCAGACCAAGGACCTTGCTGCATTCAACGAAATGATGCGCCGCAGCAACATTCCATACATCTCGGTTCCGCCGGAGAGGCCTTCGCCAAGATAAAAGCGCCAGGCTGTCTTCAAAAAGAAAAAGGCTCCCGGGGTTTTCGCCCGGGAGCCGTTTTTTGGTAAGCGTTAGAAGCTGAAGCTCGCCTGCAGATAAATCACGCGGCTCGCCGCCGTCCCCGAGGAAAATGCTCCCCCGGCTAATCCGTTGAATCGTCCCGTCAACGGACCAATCACACCAATCGGCGGCGCCAGGTTCACGTTATTGAATATATTTCGTCCGGAGACGCTGAGCGTCAGATTGTACCGTCGGCTGGCCGTATTTTGGCCTCCGCGGCCTCCTGGCCCGCCTCCGAAAACCATTCCTCCCGGGCCGCCACCGCGTCCTCCGCCACCACCGCCGCGCCCGCCTCCACCGCCACCACCGCCACCGTAATCGCCCGGCTGCGCCCCGCCTGCTCCTCCCTCTTTCCCAAAACCAAACGTCTTGCTCACTCGCAGGTTCATCGAGAATTGATGCGGCCCGGTCTCGTAATTTAGGGGAACGAGCGTTTCGCCCGGCTCTGGGACCGTATCAAAATCTCCGAGCGACGTGTCCACCACATTATTCGGATTCGATAATGCGCTCGCGAACGCCGGCCGCTGATTGAATTGTGAACTCCCGATCAAGTCCTCCGGTATCGTAAGGTTGTACGGCATGCCGGAACTGAACACCATGAACGGGCTGAACCGCAATCCCCAGGGCGCTCCTACTGTTCCGCCCATAAACACGCGGTTCCGCACGTCAAACGCCGCTCGCCCGTAGTCCGCGGGAATATCGTACGGATTGGAGGGAAAGCTCCCTGCTCCCGCCGTATCGCTGTTCGCATAGTTCAGCGAGTAGTAGCCAAAAAGCGTAAGATTGGCCCCCGCGCGTATCGTAACGTTCGTCATAAGTTGGTTCTGCCGGTAGATTCCTTCCGATTCGTATTGGTAGATGTTCCCCGGAGTGCCCGACGGATAAATTGCCGTTGACGGATTGGATGGATCGTAGCTTCCCGGCAAGGGCGTATTCACGTTGTTCGTCAGCAGTTGGTCCCAACCCCGCGAATTGATGTACGTCACCGCCACTGTGGCGATTTTCGTCAGTTGCCGCTCCACGCTCACGGCGGTCTGCAGTGTTCCCGGAGCATGAACGGTCGAAGCCACCCGGTAGATCGTCGGCAAGAGCTGGGCGCTTCCGCATTGCGACTCAATCGCGCTCAGCGTCACCGGCATAACCGGCGTCGTGGCATAGAAGCATGACGGATTCGGTATCACGTACTCTTGTTGTATCGTCCCGTTCAGCCGCGTTGCCTGCATCAGCAGATTTTCTGCGAATCGATCGTAAAAAATCCCGGAGCCCGCGCGAATCACCCATTTTGGCCCTCCCTTGCCGCCGCCAATTCCCCACGCCACGGCGATTCGCGGCGCCCAGTCGGCATGGTCGCTGATGCCGTTCTGCGTTTCCAGCCGCAGGCCCGGGCTGATGGTGATGTTGGGCCGCACCCGCCAGTCATCCTGGAAATACAGCGCCAAGTCGGTGTAGGAAACCGACGCTTCCGGAGTCCCGAGTGTGATGGCGAATTGATTCGCTCCGCCGCCATTCGCATTCGCAGGCAGCCCTGCGGCGATGTTCGCTTCCGTCGTCTGATACTGCGTCTCCCCTTGAAAATTGAACATCCCGGAGAAGTTCGAGGTCGCGCTGCTGTCGTCCGTGGTCACGCGCAGCCGCCCGCCGAAATTGAACGTATGCTTTTTCGTAACCCACTGCGTATTGTTCTGAAATTCGTAATGATTTGTCGTGTCCAGGATCGTTTGCTCGTTGCTGCCGCCTGCATTGAACGCTCCCGGCACGTCTACCGTCGGCAGCGTGCTGTTCGGAGTTTGATTGGTGATGTCGTGCAGGAACTGAAAGCGTATGTCGTTCACCATAGACGACCCGATCACCTGGGAGTCATCGAGTTGCACCGTCTGCTCGGTTTCCAGTGTATTGGTCGCTTGCGTGGGAACATCCTCAGCCGACCCCAATATGTTCTGCTGGTTGTCACGCCAGTATTGATAGCGCATCGACAACGTATTGTTTTTCGCCAGTTGGTAATCCACGCGCGGGCTCACATTCGTCCGTGTCCGCGGATTCGGGACCGAGGCGTCGAACGGAACCCAGCCACTGGCCCCGCAATTTGCTTGAGTACCCTGGAGCGGCGTAAACGATCGCACCGCCCCGAATAACTGCGGATTCGTATCGTTGCTCAGCACGCACGCGTCCAGAACGTCCACGTTGTTGATGTCCCTCCGCTGCCCGCTTATGAAGAACGACGCCTTCTTGCTGATCGGCCCGCTGATGTCTCCATTGAACAGCACGCTGTCGTACGCCGGTTCCGTCACCGCAAACGGGTTCATCGAATTGAAACTCGAATCGTTGCCCTGCAGTTGCGCCTGTCCGTGAAACTGATCCGTCCCCGGCTTCGTGAAAATTTCAATCCGCCCGTACCCCAGCTTGTCGTATTCCGTCGAGAACGGATTGCTGTTGATGCGAATTTCGCGAATCGCCGACTTCGGCGGCAACTGTCCCGCCGTGAACCCATCGATGTACATCTGCCCGCCGTTCGGTCCCGCGGACGGCCCGGCCAGCGCCTCCAGGTCCGACTGCAATTCATCCGGATCATCCGAAAGCGCTTCCAGCTCCTTGCCGCTGATGACAATCGCTCCCGCATTGTTCGCCGGATTCACATCCAGCGTCGGCGCCTCCGCATTCACCGTCACTTGTTGCTGCGAAGCTTGAATCGCGAGTGGAATGTCGACTTCCGTGATCTGCAGCGCCTTGATTTCAACGTCATCGTTCTCGAACAGTGCAAAGCCTTTTGCGATGGCCTCCACTTTGTACTTCCCCGGCGCCAATCCTTTCACTTCGTAATTACCCTGGCGGTTGGTCACCGCGTTCACCGCTTGCCCGGACGCCGGCGTCACCAGCACCGTCGCCCCGGCAATCACCGCTCCCGAAGGATCCTTCACTTGTCCGCGCAGCGTGCCCGTTCCGGTAGCTGTGCCGCTTTGCGCAGACGCGCCGCCGGCTACCGCAATCAATAAGAGCCCGATAATGGCAATGCGAATCCGCATTCAATTACTCCTGTCAGATTATTCCCTGCTCTTTCGACGAAAGTTCCCGGAATCCACCCGAGAGGCGCAGCAGGAAGAACTCTAGCTATTATTATTGTTGATCATCACCCTGGGCGGGAGCGTTCAAGCTCCACGGTGAAAGCGCCATTGCTTGCGCACCGCTCGGGGCTTCCAGAATCGGTTCCACTCCGCCGAGCAGCGTAATCGCCGTCACCTCTCCGGAGACCGCTCCTTCCGTCGAAACAATCATCACCGCTTCGCCCTTCTGCAAATTCCCGAGCGCTGCGTGAGGCAGCCGGTTCAGCATCTGCTGCATATCCCCTGCTGCTCCTCCGCCACGCTGAAATCCTCCCGGCCTCTGCCCTGCCGCTCCCGGCTGCCCGCCTGCTCCGCGATCCCCGCCCGCCGCGCCTCCGCCTCCGGAAGCTCCCGGCTGCCCGCCGTTTTGCGTCGCGCGCAACCGCATCGCAATTCGCTGCGCCATCTCCGGAGCCAACTGCCGTACCTCCGATTGCGGCGTGAACTTCACCAGGAACGCCTTCTTTGTAATCAAGTCCATCACGTTGATCGTGTTCGCTGACGCATCGATCGCCGTAATCGTTCCCGCAATATTTCGGAATGCTCCCGACACAATTTCTTGCGCGTCGAATTCATTTCCGTCCGCGCTGCGCGTGCCGCGCGCGCGCAATTGATCGCCCGCGTGGATTTGGTCGATCGTCCCCGTCTTCGCGTCGTCGAAGTTCACCGAATCGGGAGCGTATCGCCGCAGAATCGTCGCCTTTGTCGTGCGGATCTCCACGGTCTTCGTCCCGCCCAGCGCCGCCATGGTAATCGTGACCGTTCCGCTGGTCGCATCGGCGCTTTTCACCAAGCCGCCTACCCCGCTCTGCCACGCCGCTTGTTCCTCGGCCTGCTTCGCCGCGACGTCCGTCCGCTTCATCACGATGATGCTCGCCGCGCTCAGCGGAGCGCCCGTGCCCGCAGCCTGCCCGCGCACCAGAATCCTGTCGCCCACCTGCAAATCCTGCAGATGAATCTCCGTCGCGCCCGCCAAAGTCGTTTGCCCGGGCGCCACGCGAACAATTTTCGTCGAGTCGTCCGCCACCACGCTCACATCCGCGCCGGCATCTGTCGTCAGCGTGATCGCGTTGCCGACGATCGACTTGATGGTTCCGATGGACCTTGTTGCGCCGCTCTGGGCGGGCGCTTGCTGCGCTTGGTATTCCCCGCGCGGCACCGCTCCGGCGCGAGCCGCCACACTTGCGCTCGCAGCGAATCCCATCGCCGCCGCGGCCACTGCTCCGATGAATTTCCTTGCTGAATGCATGTATCTGCCCCTGCTATTCCCAAATGTGAGGCCGTCCGGCATGGCGCACCACGCCGCGATTCCTAGTTTTTCTCCTGAGCTTTAGACGCTTCCACCACTACTAGGCGTTACCTGAAATTTCCCTGAAGTGTTCATCGAAAAAATGTGGCCGTGCGAGAGGATTTTCAGGAACAGTTTTCACGGCTCTTTTTCAGTTTTCAGTCGTGGATCCACGCAACCAAAAGCGCGACGCAGTTTTCTCCCTCGTCACCCGTCACTTGTCGCTGCTCTTAAAATCCGCCACGCCAATTTGGATAATCGTCCCGCGCTGCCGCCAGTATTCCGGACTATTTCGTCCCGGCACTTGCCCTTGACCGTTGCCGCTCGCCGGCTTTTCTGTCCACACTCCGTAAACGCGCCCGTCGAGCGCCGCAATTCCCGTGTAGTCTCCGATGAAAACTTCCTGCGCGTCGAACGCCTGCGCGTTCCACGCATAATTCGCAAACGTTTTTCCTCCATCGGCCGATCGCGCCAGCGTCACCGTTTGCTTGCGGTTTTCTGGATCGTCGCGGCGGTCGTAAAACACCACGTTCACCGATCCATCCGCCGGATCCACCGCCATCCACTGAAAAAATTGATCCGCGCCGTCGTGCACCGCGTCCGTATTCACGCGCAGTGCCGGGCTCCACGTGCTCGCCGTGGTCCTCCGACGTCGCGCAGAACACATCCACGTCTCCGTTCCGGTAGTCGCTCCACGTCACATACATCCGCCCGCCCTTTTTTCCACCACGCGGATCGATTCCAATCTGCGGAAACCCATTCGACCGCGCCACCGCGTCCACCTTAAACATAATCGGCGCCGTATCGATAATGTTCCGCGTCCGCGAAAACGTCTGCCCGCCGTCGTGCGATTCCGTCAGCACCAGGTGATTCCCGTCGCACCACACCGCGTACACCGTGCTGTCCGGCCCGACCACCGCCGCAAATCCTTCTAGGGCGCCATTGTCGTCCCGCGGCAATCCCGGCCCATTATCGATCTCGATCGGCTTCGACCACGTCTTGCCGTCATCCGTCGAGCGCACAAACAGCAGCTCCGAATTCGTCAGCGTCCATCGCGTCCACCCTATATATAGGTTGCCCGCGTCCGGCCCGTGACTATTGTCCGCTACGATGTAAGGCTTGTCTTCGAACGGAATCCCCGGCTCTTGCGGCTGCGCGCTCACCGGAATGTCGCTTTCTTCCCAGTCCTTCCCGCCGTCCATCGACCGCCGGATGTAAATTCCGTTGCGGTTCGCATCGTGTCCCCAGTAGTTGAACGTTCCCAGCTTGTCGAACGCGATGTAGGAGATGAACGCATGCCCCTGATTATCAAATGTCGTCGACACGTCGCCCGACACGCGATAATCCTTCGACGCTACTCCCTTTGCAATCGTCCATGTTTTTCCTGCGTCCGTCGAATACGCCGCGTGCGCATTGTCCTGATACACCGCCACCACGTTGTCCGGATGATTCGGATCCACCGCAATCCCCGGCTCCGTGAAATAGCCCGGCTCCGGCGTCACCGTCGTCAACGCCGCCCCCGGCACCATTGGCAGTGTCGTCTGCGCCTGCGCGACGTCGTTTGCCGCTGGATTCGCCTGCGCGACGCCTACCCGCGCCCCCAACAAAACCACCGCACTCAGGAATATCAAAAATTTCGCTCCACGCGTCCCCCACCACATCTTGCAAATAGAATGATTCCAATTCGTATTTTTCATATGACCCTATCTTTTCCTTCCTCTCCAAAATGGTGAATACAGCACCTTCTCTTCGCTAAGTCTAGAGCAAGCGTTTTGCCCTTTTGGACTTACGCCGCAGGTACACAAGGCTGCAGATGCCAAGACCTTCCACGACAAACGTGGAGGCAAAGAACCTCGTCAAATAGTAGGCATCGGTGTGAGCACGCATTGGCCAGCTACTCTCGGCTCTGACCTGTATCTCTACCATCCAATCCAAAAACCAACGGGTACACTGTGGGTCAGCGTGTCCCCAATCGCGGTAAGCAATAAGACGGTCCATGCGAGCGCCGCCAGGAAGCATATCCATGCCAAGAAAGTGCGAATTCTCGATTCACTGAACATTGGCTTTTCTCACCACTCGCCACTGCTGAAAATTGTCAGGGCACGGTTTCAACCGTGCCAAAAAGCATTTCAAAGTCGTACTTCCTTTCGCGCGCCTCATCCGCGCGAAGTATTTCACGGGTCACGGGCCACGAATCACCGTTTCTCCCCCATCAACAGCAGCGACCTCTGCGCGAACGGCAAATACAGCAGCGCCGCCGTCACCGCGATCGCCGCGCCAATTCCAATCTGCTCCACCGCCAAAAATGGCGCCAGCGCCCATAACTCATCGAGCAGCAGCAGCGCCGGAAAGAGCCTGCGAAATTTCCCGCTCAGCCCGCGATAGTTGAACGCCACCGCGGTAATCAGATAAAGCCGTATCGGTATCCCCGCCGCCGCCGTAACAATCAGCACCACCAAAATCAGCCGCACCGGCTCTGCCGCTTCCCTCAGCAGCGCATCCACTTCCCGAATCCGCGCCAGCGAAAGCACGTAGAAAATCAAGTAGATCAGCTGGATCAGCAAAAATAATGTCCGCGCCACGCCGCTCGCCACCGCCGGCAAGTCCCGCGCGTCGCTCAGCACCGACGAACGCGGTGCCTCGTTATCCGTCGCCGCAAAATCGCCGCCCAGCGCAACCGGCGCTTGCGGTTCACCCGGCAAAGTCTGCGTGTGGACGTGCGCCGCAATTCCCGCAGCAATTTCTACCGGCGCGATAAAACGGTACCCCTTACGCGGCAGCGTCTGAATGAATCGCGGATTCCCCGCTTCATCGCCCAGCGCGTTGCGCAATTGGTTGATCGCCGTGTTCACCCCGTGGTCGAAATCGACGAACGTGTCCGACGCCCACAGCCGCTGCCGTAGCTCCTCGCGCGCCACCAAATCTCGCGGCCGCTCCAGCAGCATCATCAGTATCCGCGCCGCCTGCTCCCGAAGCCTCGGCTGCGCCTTCCCTTCCTTGCGCAGCTCTCCCGTGTCTTCGTCCATCTCGAATACGCCGAAACGAAACGTCCGGCCCTTGGCCTTCGCCTCCGCCACCAGCTTGCTCTCCTCGACCACCCTTCCTAGCCTTTCCCGACCGACGTTTCCCCGCTCCTCGTTCACCTCGCCACTTCGTCAGGCCCTACTTTGTCACTCCGAGCGAGGATGCGACCAGCATCCGACGAGGAATCTGCAGTTCGCAGTTCCGCCTCCCCAATGCGGCCCTCATTCTACGAGAGAACTTTCCTCAAGTGTCTGATTTTCCTCACCCTTATGAATTGACCTTCTCGTGACCCAGAAATTACCTGCAGAGCATTGCCGCTGCGGCTCTCCTCTGGCATCTTCGTCCCATGAAAGCGAGAAAACGCATGCCCCGCCAAACCTGGAAAGCAATTTCGCTGGCCGCAACTCTGACCGCCGTCGCCACTCTCGCGCCTCGGCCATCCGTCGCCGCGCAACTCACCTCGGAAACAGCGCGCGCCTTTGACCAGTACGTCAGCGCCAAGGAAGCGCGCGCGAATCGCGACCTCGCAACGAAAAAGAATTTCCTTTATATCGACGCGCTACCGCAGGCGGAAAAAGATCAGGCCTACGCCAAGCTGAGCCAGGGACAAATTCTTACCCAGCGCGATGACGAATGCAGTTCGCCCGGCTGCACCTCCATTCCCGGCGGGCTCATCCATGACTGGATCGGGATTGTCTTCGTTCCGGGAATTTCCATTCCGCAGGCACTCGCCACGCTGCAGGACTACGACCACGACGCGGGCTACTATCCGTCGGAAGTTGTGAAATCGAAACTGCTCGCAAAATCGGGCGACGAATTTCGCATCTACCTCCGCCTCAGGCAAGTCCAGGTCATCGTCGTCGTGCTCGACACCGAATACGACATTCGCTACACGCGCGTTGATCGCGACCGTGTCTGCGCGCGCTCCTACAGCATTCGCGTCGCGGAAGTGGATCACCCCGGCGCGCCGAATGAGCGCGACGAGCCCGCCGGCGACGACCATGGATTTCTCTGGCGCCTCGATTCTTACTGGCGTTTTTATCAAGCCGATGGCGGCGTTTACATTCAATGCAACGCCGTCTCGCTCACGCGTGACGTCCCCACGGGCCTCGGCTGGCTGATCGGTTCTTTCATCGAGAAAATTCCCGCGGCGTCGCTGCGCTCCACACTCACCGAGACGCGCACGGCTTTGCTCGACAAATCGACCTTCTCCAAGGAGAACTCACAATGAATCCGAAACAATTATCCATCGCGCGCCGTTTTCCTGGCCACGCTGTCGAATCACGCGCTGCACTCGACAAAAACAATCCCGCGTTCGAAAACGCCACGCGTCTGCAAGAAAGCATTACCGCCGCGCCCGAGCGAAAAGCTTTGCTGTGGCTCGCCGCGCGCATGCCCGCGCGAATCAACTCGGACCATCTGACGCTTCTCGGATTTGCGTCCATGTGCTTCGCCGGCGCGAGCTACGCCCTGGCGCGCTGGAATTCGCTCGGCCTGCTGCTCGCCACAGTTTTCCTTGCGCTGAACTGGTTTGGAGACAGCCTCGACGGCACGCTCGCGCGCGTCAGAAATTGCCAGCGCCCGCGCTACGGTTTCTACGTCGACCATGTGATCGATTCCGTCGGCGCAATTGTTCTCATGGGCGGCATCGCTGCTTCCGCGTATATCGATTGGCGAATCGCCGCGGGAATGCTCATCGCCTTTCTGCTTCTCTCCATCGAAACCTACCTCGCCACGTATACCCTCGGCGTTTTTCGTTTGTCCTTTGGGAAACTCGGGCCCACGGAAATTCGCATTCTGCTTGCGCTTGGAAATTTGGCTCTGTGGCTTCGCCCGGATGCGAAAGTCCCTGGCCTCGCGTTGCGCGTCTTTGATTTCGGGGGCCTCGTGGCCATTTTCGGAATGCTGATCATGTTTGTCGTCGCCGCGATCTTTCATACGCGAACGCTCTACCACCAGGAGACGCAACGATAAAAGCTCTGCGCAAGGGCCAGAGCAATTCGCGCATAGTAAAAGAGCGCTCGTGCGTCACTGCAGAGTTAATCCGTCTCACAACAGTTCCGCGCTGCTCGCTTCTCCCCGAACCGTTTTCACGATACTCTTACACGAAACTTGGCACGGTGGAGAATTCGAACATATGAGCCTGATCGAACATATTCAAAAAGATTTGACCGCGGCGATGAAGGAAAAAGACGAATTGCGCTTGAGCGTCTTGCGCATGATGAAGTCCGCGCTGAAGAATAAAGAAATCGAAAAGATGCGCCCGCTGGAAAATCTGGAAGCGCTGCAAGTTTTGCAGACGCTGGTGAAACAACGGCACGAATCCGTTGAGCAATTCACAAAAGGCGGACGCGACGATTTGGCGGCGAAGGAAGCGCGCGAAATCAAAATCATCGAAAATTATCTTCCGCCCGCTCCGAATGATGCGGAAGTTTCACGCGCCATCGAAGACGCGATTGCAGAGACCGGCGCGGATTCGCTGAAGCAAATGGGCGCGGTGATCAAAGCGGCGCGAGCAAAACTCGAAGGTAAAACCGTCGACGGAAAAGTTTTGAGCGAACGCGTGCGCGAACGCCTCTCGTAAGATCCTCGCACAGGAGCACGAAGATAAAGCGAATATAATGGCGGTTCTAGAACCAGCCAATGGGTAAAAACGTGACCAGAAAATACTGGAAAAAACGTTACATTGGACGGTTTTGGGGATTTTCGAAAAAGGTCTTTTTTGCACACTTCTGAAGTACGTGAATTTCGGAATTTGCGAATTCCTTAGGAAAAACGTGGCTTTGTGCACCATGGTTGCCGCCGGACCGTAGAGGAGGCGCGGCGAAGCGACCAGGCCAATTTCGAAAATTCGCCGAATTTTCAAGAGACATTCCCCTAAGTCGTCGACAGCAGTATCAAGGCGAATAATTAGGGAAGGCCGTTTTCGTGAGGCAGGCTCTTAGCACGGTTGCCCTTCATCCTTACAGGATAAAAAATCGAGCGCCGATTGGGCTAAGGGCAACCGCAACGGCAAGAAAAGGGCGTCGCTTGCCTTGGTCCGCAGGTAATGCTACCTTCCCGTGCGCTTGACGGGCGCGGGGGTGAAGGTTGGGCGTGACGTTGAAACCGTGGAGCTCGACCGCACCGCCGGGCGAGTTTCATCCGTACATTCCCTCTGAAAAAAACGTTCCGGAGTTCACGCGACGCGCGATCATCCTGGGGATTTTTGCGGGATTGTTCTTCGGCGCGATCACCGTGTACGTGGGGCTGCGCGCGGGGCTGACGGTGTCGGCTTCGATTCCCATCGCGGTGCTTTCGATCAGCATTCTGCGGGCGTTCGGCAAAGCGACGATCCTTGAAAACAATATCGTGCAAACGACGGGGTCGGCGGGGGAGTCGATTGCGGGCGGCGTGATTTTCACGTTGCCGGCGCTGATTTTTCTGGGCTTTCCGCTGCAGTACTGGGGCGTGTTTTTTCTGGCGCTGCTCGGCGGATGGCTGGGCGTGCTATTCATGATTCCGCTGCGGCGGCAACTGATCGTGAAAGAGCACGGCAATTTGCTTTATCCCGAGGGCACGGCGTGCGCGGATGTGCTGGTGGCGGGAGATAAAGGCGGGTCGTTCGCAGGGCGCGTTTTCCTGGGATTTGGGCTGGGCGGGCTGTACGCGTTCCTGATGGAGACGATGGGATTCTGGCCGGATACGCCGCAGTACCGGCCGGATTGGCTGCCGGGCGCGTCGATACGCGCGAACATCACGCCGGAATATATGGGAGTGGGGTACATCATCGGGCCGCGCGTGGCGGGGCTGCTTTTTGCGGGCGGCGTGTTTTCGTGGCTGGTGCTGATGCCGACAATCAAATTTTTCGGGGGCATGCTGACACAGCCGCTTTTCCCGGGACTGATTCCAATTGGGCAGATGGCGCCGGATGATTTGTACCGGTCGTACATACGGCCGATGGGCGCGGGAGCGGTGGCGGCGTCGGGCGTGATTACGCTTTTCAAGACCATGCCGACGATTATTGCGGCGCTGAGCGCGGGGTTGAAGGATATTCGCAAGAGCCGCGCGGTGAATGCGGTGACGACGGCGGTGAGCCGCGTGGATCGCGATTTTTCGATGAAGATTGTGGTGCTGGGGTCGCTGGCGGTGGTGGTGATGATGTGGATGCTGCTGACGTTTCGTCCGATTCCGGGCGCGAAGACGGGATTGCTTTCGAACTTGATCGCGGCGGTGTTCGTGGTGGTGTTTGGATTTTTGTTTGTGACGGTGTCGTCGCGGATTTGCGGGCTGATTGGAAATTCGTCGAACCCGATCAGCGGAATGGCGATTGCGACGCTGATGGCGACGTGCGCGATGTTTTTGGTGGCGCATTGGACGGGCGCGGCGTTTTCGGCGCTGGCGCTGACGATTGGCGGGGTGGTGTGCGTGGCGTCGTCGAATGCGGGCGGGACGTCGCAGGACTTGAAGACGGGATATTTGGTGGGCGCGACGCCTTCGAAGCAGCAGCTGGCACTGATGATTGGGGTGATGACTTCGGTATTCGTGGTGGGTGGGACGCTGAATTTGATGAATGTGGGCTTGGAAGAATATAAGCCGGCGAATATCGCGGTGAATATCGGTCAATTGCCCTCGGGCGTGAGCGTTCAACAACAGAGCTTCACGCATGGCGGGAAAAATTATGTACTGCTGAACGCGATCGGGTCGCACGTGGTTCCGGACGGAAATTATTTGTACGATCCCGCCGCGGGCGCGATTGATCTGCAATGGGTGCATGGAATCGGCAGCGAGAAGGCTTCGGCGCCGCAGGCGCGGCTGATGGCCACGGTGATTAATGGGATTTTGCAACGGCAGCTTCCGTGGCGACTGGTGCTGGTGGGCGTGTTTTTGGTGGTTGCCATCGAGCTGCTGGGAATACGCTCGCTTCCGGTTGCGACGGGTGCGTATCTGCCGATTGATACGACTATGGCGATTTTCGCGGGCGGGGTGATTCGCTGGCTGGCGGAGCGCGGGTTGAAAGACAGGGGCACCGCGGATAGTGAGATTGGGCCGGGGCCGCTTTACGCGAGCGGATTGATTGCGGGCGGCGGAATTTTCGGGCTGCTGGGCATCGTGATTTATTTGTTTGGAGACCCGAACTTCAAGTATCACTTCCTGCCGGAGCATTTTCTGCACATCGGGCCGAGCGTACTGGGAGGGCTGGCGAGCAACCGGCTATTTGCCGTGGTGATGTTTGTGGCACTGGGCGCGACGCAGTTTTATTTTGCGCGGAAGAAGATGGATTGAACTCAGCACGGATTGCGGCTGGCACGCGGACGCTTCGAAAAAGCAAAGGACAAAGCCCCAGCCGTGAACTAAAGGCACTTGCCGAGATTCGCGACACCCTGCTGGAAACCTACGCGAGCAACGACGCAATGAACCAGCTGATCCTCTCACATCTGGACCCTCGTGCGTGGCGCGCCCAGTCGCCGGGTCCAAAAGGCAATGGCCGGACAATCGCGGCCATCTTCGCACATCTGCACAACACCCGCCTTAAGTGGCTGAAGCATTCCGCGCCGCATCTGAAGTGTCCGCCGCCACTCGATCCCCACCGCTGCACCATGAAGCAGGCTGCCGCCGCGCACAAGAGAAGCGCCGCGCAGTGCCTGCGCATGTTGTCGGATGCTCTCTCGGGGGCTCCGAATCGCCGCGTTGCAAAGTTCTCACGCGACAGCGGTTGGGCGCCAACGTGGCCCGCCGGAGGGACCATGTTCGCCTACATGTTCTCGCACGAGGCGCATCATCGCGGTCAGATTTTGATGCTGGCCCACCAGCTCAGCTACCGCGCCCACAAAGCCATGTACGGAATCTGGCAATGGGAGAAGCTCTGGAAACAAGCCGGCCTTACCACGCGCCCGCGCTGAGTGGAACGCGCCCGGAAGATGGACTGAAGGCGAGAGATTTGGAAAAACGCGAAACATTAAGTACTTTGCGCGGGTGAAGCGCGGAAAAGGAAGAAAGGAAGCGATACAGTTTATTGTCGCGGCTAGCCGCGACCACAAAGCGGTCCTACTTTGCGCGCGACGCCGTGGATAGCTCCTGGGGGTCTGTGGCGCCGACGCCGGACCAAACCAGGCGGTGGAAGGCTTCGTCCACTTCTTCGGGCGGCATTTTCATCCCGCGCGATATCCACCAGGAAAGCATCGAGAACAACGCGCCTGCAAATCCGTGCGCGACGATAGCGCGTTGAGTAGGGGTCATGGTGCGGCCATACCCCGCGAAAGCAAGGCGCACTTCGATACCGCGGGCAAAACTCTCCTGACCCATCTCTGTTACGTCGTGGAGCTTTCCGGCCTCAACGATGGCAGTGTAGAAGTGCTTCATCTCCGCAACATGCGCAAAGAACTCACGCACGGGCGCGACGCGATTTGACTTGTCCCCACGCGCGGTGAGCGCGTTCGCCACCAATTCTAAGAAGCTCTCGACGTCGCCGAGGAACAAATCGTTTTTGTCACGGTAGTGCGTGTAAAAGGTCGAACGCGAGATTCCCGCGCGGTCGAGCACGTGTTGGACAGTAATTTCCTCGAACGGCTTCTCGTGCATCAGGTTCACGAGCGCACCACCGAGACGGTCGCGCGTGCGGCGAATGCGCAGGTCGTCCTTTGGCAATGCTTTGCGCCTTTGCCGTGGAGCGGATTTTGGTGGCGCGGGTGCTGATTTTCTGGACATAAAGCCCCTATTTGTCCGGTATCCGGAGATTTGGCGCACATACGCGTTGACGCGACACGCCTTCGCCCTTACATTCGGCGCATGACCAACGATCGAATGGGTGGCGCCGTACTCATCGCCGGAATGGTTGGCGGCATTATAACCATGATTTTGCACCCGACGGCCCATGATTTGCTTTCCGCCGGCGGCGGGTTTGCGCATGTCGCAGCAGTGGTGACCGGTGTACACATGCTGGCCATTGCGAGTCTGCCGGTGTGTTTTCTGGGAGGGCTCATACTTTCGCGGCGGCTCTCTGTCATTTCGGGAATGCAGCTTCCGGCGGCCGCGATTGTGATGTACGGATTCGCTCTGGTCGCAGCGATGAACGCGGGAATCGCAAGCGGTTTTCTTGCGCCGGTGATTGCGGCGAAGATGGTTGGCGGGGGAAATGCGGGTGATGGGTGGAGAATGGCATTTGATTACACTGGACGCGTCAACCAGGCGTTCGCCGCGGTGTATGTCGCGGCGAGTTCGCTCGCGATTGTGCTCTGGTCGGCTTCGATGTTACGGGGGCGACAGCTCGGCCGAGTGGCGGCGATTTATGGGTGCATTCTCGCGCCGATTACGATTGCCGCTGTCCTTTCGGGGCATCTGAAACTTGGCGTGCACGGATTTGGGATGGTGGTGCTGACGCAGGCGATCTGGTTTGTAAGCGGCGGGGTTCTGCTGTGGCAGCGCAATGAGAATTGAAGCCGTCGGCCGCCTCGTCAGGCTTTGGAAATCTCACGAGGCCAACTGCAAGGCATGCTCCAGCATGGCCGTCTCGCCATACTCCTGAGGCAATTATGAAGCAGCTTCCGGATGGCTTCCCGCGTTAGCGCCCGTAGCTCCTATCGCTTTGCTGCTTTGACTCTGTGCTGATTGGCGCATACACTGCGATTGACTCCCCATGCGGCGCTATTCTTCAGCCTCCACAGGGTTCCAATTCGATTGGGATTGGTCGATCACGCCGGCGATCAAGTTTTTGGTGATCGCCTGCACGGCTGTTTTCCTCGCTCAGGAACTGTCGCGAGTTTTCTTTGGGCCGGCCGGCTGGAATTTCTGGCTGGTCTATTTCGGGTTGGTGCCGCGATATGTAACGCACGGATTCCTCTGGCAACCGTTCACCTATTTGTTTCTGCATGAAAGCGTCTGGCACATCCTGATCAACATGTTTGTGCTGTGGATGTTCGGGCGGGATGTGGAGCGAGCGTGGGGGGCGAAGCGCTTCTACATTTATTATTTTCTTTGCGGCGTGGGCGCGGGCGTAATCAACGTGATTGTGAAAACAATCCTCGACCCGCGAGGATTGAATAGCGCGCTGATTCCCACGATTGGGGCTTCTGGCGCGATTTTTGGTGTGCTGCTGGCCGCCGCGATTCTGTTCCCGCATCAGCGCGTGCTGCTGATTCCGTTTCCGGTGGCGATTTCGATGCGCGTCTACGTGATCATTATGGGAGTGATCGAGTTTTTCGGCACGCTGGGCGCGGGAGGGGACAACGTCAGCCACGTGTGCCACCTGGGCGGGATGCTGGTTGGCTATTTATATCTTCGGCGCGGATCGTATCTGTATGGCTACCGGAACAAGCTTTCGGATTGGAAGCGGCGGCGGCTGGCGCGGAAGTTCGAAGTGTACCAGCGGCGGCATCGCGACGAACCGCCCAGGCCGCCGGATAATTGGGTGAATTGAAGCAGTGACCCTTCGTTCCTCAGGGCAAGCGAGTGCCTCTTTTTTCTTCAGGAGGGGCGAGTGACGAGAAAAAACGATGGTTCGTGACCCGTGAAAGGCAACTGTAGAAGCTTTCGCTACTTCATTCTCAGCGGAGCCTGCCGAACAAAACGCGTCTTGCTGAAGAAAAGGGCAAAGCGGCGTCGAGCCGCCGCACTCCAAAAAAGCTCGGAATGACGCCACAAGAACGAAAACGCTGGTCAGCCCCGCGCAGCAGGTTCAAGGTTCACTTTTGGGCGGTGAAATCGGCGACGATGCGGTAGAGATATTCGACGCCCTTGCGGAATGAGTCGAGCGGAATTCGCTCATTGTCGGCGTGCATGCGCAGGGCGTCTTCGTCGGTGAGGGGAAAAGGAAGCAAACCGTAGGCCTGCACGTTGCGCAAGCGAAGGTCCGTGGAGTCGGTGGCCACGGTGGACATCATGGGTATGACCGGGATCTCCGGGAACTCTTCGCTGCTGGCCTGCTGAATGGTTTTGAAAAGCGCGCTGTCAAGAGATGAGGAGGGCGCGGCCTCACCGATGGAAGTGTCCGCCTGGAAAGTGATCTGCGGGTTGCTGACAAGGTCCTTGAATTTGAGCAGCAGAGTGTCGATGGAATTTCCGGGAAGGAGGCGAATGTTGAGCGTGGCCTGCGCTTCGGAAGGGACCACGTTGGGGCGAATGCCGGCCTGCAACATGGTGGGCGCAATGGTGTCGCGCACCATGGAATTCCATACCGGGCTGGCCGCAGCGACTTTTTCTTCGGCCAAGTCCGCGCGGACAGGGGAATCGAGGGCGCGCATCCATTTTCCAATTTCGGGGTCTTCGACCAAGGAGAGCTGTTCAAAATAGGCTTCCGTTACGGGCGTGAGTTGAAAGGGCGTCTGATACGCGGCGATTTTTGTGACTGCGCCAGAGAGAAGGACGATGGGATTATTGGGCAACGGAATCGAACCGTGGCCGGAAGTGCCGTTGGCGGTCACGATGACATTGACAGGAACTTTCTCCGCCGCTTGCACGCCAACGTATTGAACCTTTCCGCCCTTCAGGGTCACGTTTCCGCCTTCATTGAGCGCGAACCCCGCGGCGATTTTTTGCCAGTACTTGTCGATGGCAAATTTCATTCCGGCTTCGCCGGCCTGCTCTTCGTCGCCTTCGGCGAGCAGGATGACGTCGCGACCCAAAGCGACGTTGGCGCGTTTGAGCGCGACCAGGACGGCGATTTCGGCGACGAGCATTCCTTTGTCATCAATGGCGCCGCGGCCGTAGAGATATCCGCCTTGAATCACACCGCCGAAGGGATCGACTTGCCATTTGGACTTGTCGACGCCGACGACGTCCAAATGGCCCATGAGCAAGAGCGCGCGGGAGGGATCGGGTACGGCGGTTGCGGAGAGGCGCGCGATGAGAATTCCGCGGCCGGGAGTGCTCTGGTCAATTTCCGAGGAAATGCCTTCTTTCTGGAGAATGTCGGCAATGTACTTCGCGGCCACGAGTTCGTTGCCAGGGGGATTGACGGTGTTGATGCGGATGAGGCCCTGGAGCCAGCCGAGGGCGTCTTCATTGAGTTTGTTGAGGTCGATGGAGGGAGATTGCGGCGCGCTGGTTTGCTGCGGAAGCGGAGATTGCGCGGGAGTTCGCGGAGCGATGGAGAATGTAAGAGTGAGCGCCAAGATGGCGAAGAACCTGCGTCGCATGTAAACTCCTCGGGAAGTGCAGAAAATTTCAAATGAAAGCAGCAAGTTGATATTATCATGCGGTTCCGAGGTATCCCGCCGCGGCGAGGAGCGCTGTTGCTAAAGAATCGACCATCCCTGCGGCGCGTTTTGCCATCCAATTAGCCGGAGGTTCCCGCTCGATGCGACTTAGAGCCGTGTTCCAATCCGCCGTGTTTCGCGCAGCTTTGGCGGCGGTTGTGGCAGGAAGCATAGCGCTGCCGCCACGAGCGCTGGCGCAATTGCCGACGCAGCAGCAGGGTCCCATCAAGCCGCCACAACAAACGCCGCCAACGCCGCCGCCTCCGGCGCAGCAGAAGCAGCAGCCGCAGTATTCGATCACGGTGCAATCGCAGCTGGTGCAGGTGAATACGGTGGTCACCGATCAGGACGGGAACATCATCACCGGGCTGAAGCAGCAGAACTTCCGGATCTTCGACGACAATGAAGCCGAGCCAGTGACAAATTTTCAACCCAACACGGCGCCGATCACGGTCGTGATTCTGATGGAATTCAGCAATGTCTTCGGGCCGTATCTCGCGCAGCTCGGCCCGTATCTGACCTACAATTTCGCGGACCATTTGGGGAAAGATGACTGGGTTGCCCTGGTGACCTACGATCTGAAGTCGCACATCGTGGTGGACTTCACGCACGACAAGAACGCCGTAAGATACGCGATCCAGACTCTCTTTATCCCGGGGTTTAGCGAGGCGAATGAATTCGACGCGATGATCGATACGCTTGACCGTCTGAAAGACGTGCAGGGGAAGAAGGCGATTTTGCTGGCGAGCACGGGAATCGACACCTTCAGCAAACACACGCTGGATCAAACGTATAATGCTCTGAAACAAACCAACGTGACGGTGTTCTGCGTTGGAACGGCGGAAATGCCGATGGTACAAAGCGGGCGAAATGAACCGATCGGCTATCTTCAGGCAAAGAATGAGATGGACTACTTTGGGAAACTGACGGGCGGCATGTCTTGGTTCCCGCGCTTCACGGGTGAAATGCCGGATATTTTCACCGATTTGGTCGAATTCCTGCGCAACCAGTATTCGCTGGGCTATGTTCCGCCGGAAGCAGCGCGCGACGGCAAATATCACAAAATCCGCGTGGATATTGTGGATGACAAGGGCGAGCCAATGATGATTGCGAACAAAAAGGGAAAAATGAAGAAGGTGGTGGTCTACGCGCGCGCGGGCTACCAGGCGGCCAATGCGGGAGCAAGCGATTAGCCGGCGACAAGTAGGCTGCGGGTTTCAGTAGCCTCGCTGTAGATCCACTTGATTCAGCAATTCGCGACCATCAAACCAGCGCTCAAGATTCTCACGGAGCAGTTCTTCCTGCCTTTGCCATAAATTCTCGGTGGCCGCGCTGATGTGCGGCGTGATGAAGACATTGTCGAGTTTCCACAGTGGGCTCTCTGGCGCAAGGGGCTCGTCCGCGGTGACGTCCAGCGCCGCTCCGGCAATCACGCGCGCGCGAAGCGCTGAGATCAGCGCGGCCTCGTCAACCAGGGTGCCACGCGCCACATTGAACAGATAGGCGCTCGGCTTCATCAAAGCCAGTTCTTTTTCGCCAATCATTTGGCGTGTGTCAGGAGTCTCGGGAGCAGCGAGAACGACGAAATCGGCTTGCGGCAGTGCGCCGTGAAGTTCCGCCGCCGGCAGGATGCGTTCGACGAGATGAACATCGCCGCGACCGGAGCGCGTCATTCCCCAGATGCGCATGCCTACGGGCTGCAGGAGGCGCGCCAGCTCGTGTCCGATGGAGCCGAAACCCACGATCAAGAGGACCTTGCCCTTCAATTCGCGAGGCCGCGCGTCCCAAATTTCCTGTTGCGCCCAGTGCGCAGCCCGCTGGAAACGAAACGCATCCGGAAAACGCCGCGCCATGGCAATGATCATGCCGAGGATGTGCTCGGACATGGGGATGGAGTGAATGCCGCGAGCGTTGGTCAGCAGGATGCCGCTCTCGCGAAGTTCTGGATACATGAGTTGTCCCACGCCGGCGGCTGTGGCGTGGATCCACTTCAATTTCTTGGCGGAGGCGAATTGCTCACGGCGCAGCGAGAAGCCCACGAGGATGTCCGCGTCGGGCAATTCGTCGAGGACGCGTTCGTACGTCGGCAAATGCACGAGTTTCATAGCGGGCCAGCGGCGGCGGATGCTCGCAGCAAAGTTGGGCGGCGGCTGCCAAAGTGTGAATTTGTGCCAGACGCAAATGACTAGTTTGGTTTCTTCGGGCGTTATGCGTTTCATCGAGATGGGGCGCGCAGGTCGCGGCCGGTCATTGCTTTCGGCGCGGGAACGTCCAGGATGCCGAGAAGAGTGGGCGAAATATCGCGCAGCGAACCGCCCGGACGCAAGCGGGCCTGGTTGTCTTCGCAGAGCAGCACGAAGGGAACGGGATTGGTGGTGTGATAGGTGTGCGGGCCGCCGGTGGTTGGATCGATCATCATTTCCGCGTTGCCGTGGTCGGCGGTGATGATCCACGCGCCGCCGCGAGGCGCCAGGGCTTTGTGAATGCGGCCGAGGCAGTCATCGACTGTTTCGACTGCCTTGATGGCGGCTTCGATTTTGCCGGTGTGGCCAACCATGTCGGCATTGGCGAAATTCATGATGATGGCGTCAAAATCGCCTTTCTCGATGGCCTTCACGACGGCGTCAGTAACGCCCGCAGCGGACATCTCCGGCTGCAAATCGTAAGTGGGCACTTTGGGCGAAGGAACGAGGATGCGCTCTTCGCCGGGATAGGCTTTCTCGACGCCACCATTGAAGAAATAGGTGACGTGGGCGTACTTCTCGGTTTCCGCGCAGCGCAAATTCTTGAAGCCCATTTCGCCGAAGACTTGCGCGAGGATGTGCTCGAGCTTTTCCGGTCCTTGGATGTAGCGCAGCCACGGCCAAGTTTTTTCGTATTGGGTCATGCCGACAAAGAAAAGATTCTTAGGACGGGCGTTGTCGGCGAATTCCTTGAAGCCGGGCTCGACGAGAGCGCGGGTGATTTGGCGCGCGCGGTCGGCGCGGAAATTGAAAAAGATCACCGCGTCGTCGTCGCGAATGGTGGCCGTGGGTGACGAGGAACTGGCGTGGCCGTCGCCGGCCGTGATGACGGCGGGAATGATGAATTCGTCGGTGACGAGCCTTTCGTAATTCGCTTTCAACGCGGCGAGGGCGTCGGGGAATTTTGATTCGGCGCCGCCGTGGACCATGGCGTCGTAGGCACGCTGGACGCGCTCCCAGCGGTTGTCGCGGTCCATGGCGTAGTAGCGTCCGCTGACGGTGGCGATTTTCCCCAAGCCGAGCTCGTTCATCTTTTTCTGGAGCTGCTGCAAGAAGCCGATGCCCGAATTCGGCGGGGTGTCGCGTCCGTCGGTGAAGGCGTGGACGAAAACGCGCTCAACTTTGTTCTGCTTAGCCATTTGCAAGAGCGCGAACAAGTGGTTGATGTGCGAATGCACGCCGCCATCGCTCACCAGGCCCATGAGGTGAAGCTGATGGGCGCGGCCGCGCTCCATGGCCTGAAGGAGCAGCGGCTCCTTGAAAAATTCGCCCGAGGCAATTTTTGCGTCGAGGCGCGTAATGTCCATCTGCACGATGCGGCCGGCGCCGATATTCAAATGACCGACTTCGCTATTGCCCATTTGCCCTTCAGGCAAGCCGACAAAAGGGCCGGAAGTGTGAATGAGTACGTTGGGAAACTTCTTCAGGAGCGCGTCGTAGTTTGGCTTGCGCGCGAGGGCAATGGCGTTGCCTTTGGTGTCCGGCGAGTAGCCCCAGCCGTCGAGGACGGTCAGTACGATTGGCTTTGGCCGTTTGGGCATTTTAGAACCCAACAATCTTTCGCGCCCAACCGCCAATCACAGGATAGCCGGCCCATTCGCCACGCATGGCTTTCAGGCAGTACATGATTGCCAGGGTGAGGGTGATGGCAGCCGCAGCCATGACGAATAACCATACGAAGGGGAACAGGAAAAAAATCGCAACAGGAGACCGCGGCGGCACATTCAGTTGCCGGGGCATCGCGAGCGCTGTGACCATGACGATGAAAGCAAACACGATCATTCCGCCGAAAATGACCACGGTGTAAATGATTTGCCACAGGAGCGCTTGCAACGCGTGGAAGGCGACGAAGCGCGATTCTTTCTTGGTAAGATAAATCACCAGCGGGCCGATCCACCACGTGCCCATCATTAAGGCGTGTGCGAGGCCGGCATAGGCCTTCTCGTCCTGCGTGAGCTCCACCATCGGGGCTGCTGGAATTGTTGCGTCCGCCATCTTGCCTCTTCAGCGCAGCGAATTCTTGTGCTGCGCCAGAATACATGGAATGGAAGCGAAAAAGAAATTACCAGAACTTGACCTAATGCGAGCCAGCGAGTTCGCGCAGGGATTCGAGGAGGCGGTCAACTTCTTCGGCTGAGTTGTAATGGACCAGGCCGATGCGCAGGAGGCCGCCATCTGTTTCGACGCCGAGGCGCTCGGTGAGATTGAGCGCGTAATAATTGCCGTCCCAAGTGAAGATACCGCGCTCACCGAGAAATTTGGCGCATTCGAGAGGAGCGTGATTGGCAAGGCGGACGCCGACGGTGGGCACGCGTTCGTCGAAACGCGCGGGATCGGAAATGCCGTAGAAGCGCAGGCCGGGAATTTCCAGCAGGCCGCGAATCATGCGCGCGGCGAGGCTCATTTCGTATTCACGCATGGCGTGATGCGCGGCGATGAGCGCGGCGCGGCGGCTGGCGGCTGATGGATCGCAGCGGCGGCCGAGTTCGGCAATATAGTCGACCGCGGCGGTGACGCCGGCGAGGCCCTCGTGAATTTGCGTTCCGGTTTCCCAACGATCCGGCAAGGCTTCCGGCGCGGGCCGGACTTTATAAGGACGAAAGCGCATCAACAGGTCGCGTTTGCCGTAAATGCAGCCCATGTGCGAGCCGAAGAATTTGTACGGCGAGCAGGCGAGGAAGTCGCAATCGAGCGCGCGAACGTCAATCGAGCCATGCGGGGCGTAATGCACGGCGTCGATGAACGCGAGTGCGCCGGCTTCGTGCGCGAGACGGATGATTTTGGCTACGGGGTTGACGGTGCCGACGGCGTTGGAAGCGTAACCGACGGCGACAAGCTTGGTGTGGGAAGTGATTTTGCGGCGCAAATCTTCGAGATCGAGAGTGCAGTCCTCTTCGCGGATGTCCACTTGACGCACGACAACGCCGCGGTCTTCGAGCGCGCGCCAAGACGCGACGTTGGCATCGTGATCGAGCGTGGTTACCACGATTTCGTCGCCGGGCTGCAAATCGCGGCCAATGCCGCGGGCGAGCGCGAAAGTGATGGTGGTCATGTTCGGGCCGAAGAAAACTTCGGCGGGGTCGCAGTTGAAAAAATCGGCCATGGCGGCGCGCGCGGCGGCGATCATGGCGTCGGTGCGGCGGCTCGTGGCGAATGCGCCGCAAGTGTTGGCGTTGGAGTTCTCAAAATAGTCGCGGACGGCGTCGATGACTTGCTGGGGCACTTGCGTGCCCGCAGGCGCGTCAAGAAACGCCGCGGGACGGCCGTTTACGATTTGCTGCAACGCGGGAAACTGGGCGCGCACCCATTGCACGTCAATCACGGTGTGCGCTGCGTGCGCGATTTGTGGAGCGTTCGAGCGGGATACTGGCGTGCTCATTGTCGCTTCCTGATTTTCGCGAAGGATGGCATGGGATTCAAGGCTTCACGGCGCGAATGAAATCGGCGAACAGGCCGTAGGCAGTGGCAATGACGCCGGGCTTGTGTTCGATGATGGAGAGACCAAACACATCCATGTCGAAACGCACGGCTGATGTTGTGCCTTCGAGTTGAGCGAGAGGATCGGCCATGGGCAATTTTTCAGGGCGCACGCGCGCACGGACTCCTTTCGCAGTACGCTCGGCGCTACACACCAGTTTATACCGCAGACCCGCCGAATGCGCTGCGCGAACGAGTTCCGGAGTGAGGGAGCGAATGCCTTCGCGCTCGACGTCGCTCAATTTGATTTCTGCGCCCATCAAAACGATCGCGAGAGTGGCTACTTTCACCGCGGCGTCCCATCCGTCGAGATCGTCGGAGGGATCGGTTTCCGCGACGCCAATTTCCTGGGCGCGCTTAACAGCGGCTTCGAGGGTCGCCCCTTTTTCCATTTCCGTGAGCACCACGTTGGTCGTGGAATTCAAGATGCCTCGGAATCCTCGCAGGTCGACGGCGGGAAGGCAATGCGGGAACATGGAAAAAATCGGCGTGCCGTCCATGACCGACGATTCGAAAAAGAACTTGCGGCTGCGAGCGGCTGCGAGTTCGCACAACTCGCGATGGGCATGCACGACAGGGCCCTTGTTGGCGCTGATTGCGTGCGCGCCGGATTCCAGAGCTGCTTTGAGGTGGTCGATGGCGGGCTGGCCAGTGCGGCGCTCGAGCGAACTCGCTTCGAAAAGCACGTCGGCGCGAGCGGCGGCGAGCCAGTCGCGGACGTTTGCCGGCCGCTGCGTGGCTTGCGCCTGCGGCCAGTGATGATCGAGCGCAGCGGCTGGGTCGAGACCGTTTGCGTCAGCCACCCAACCGATCCTTCGGGAGGCAACGCCTGTGAGTTTCCAGGCAATTCCGTAGTCGCGTTGAAGGACCGAGTCTTTTGTGAGAAGCAGACGGATGAATTCCTTGCCAACGTTTCCGAAGCCAATGAGCGCGAGACGGTAAGTTCGAATAGGAAACTCCTCCCAAGGAGTGGGTCAGGATACACCGAACAGGGTCATCGCCGAAAACCGTCTGGCGGAAAAAGCGGGCTGGGATAAGGCGAATTCGGCGGCGCTCAGTGGACGAAGTTGATGGCTACCGCCGGGGTGATCGGGGGCGTGATGTTGTGGCCTACTTCGATGGAAGCGTATGCGCAGAATGCGGCCGAATGGCTCGCCGGAAAATCATCCGTGCGGCGGTCTTCGCGGGGGGCGCTACTTGTTGATGTCCTCATGGTTTTGCAGACGCCGGACTAGGTCAGCGTGAGAAGCCTTGAGCGAGTCCGGGGCCACGGAGACGGCGAGCTTCATTTCCTTGATGGCGGTGTCGAAGTCGCCGTTTGCGACGGCAACGCGCGCTGCGTCATTGTGTCCGACCCAGCTATTTGGATCTTTCTTGACATTGTTGCGGAAGAGTTCCATCGCTTCGTCCTGCCGCCTGGAGTCCGCGAGCGAAATCGTGGACTTGCAACTGGGTGCCGATGGCAATCGCTTTATCGTGCGCGGCGAGCGCTTCGTCTTTGCGTCCAAGGGCGGTTAGCGCGCGCGACTTGGTGATTTCATTCTCAAAGCGGTCTTCGTTCTGGATGGAAAGGTTCGCGTCTTTCAGCGCTTCGTCCGCGCTGAGATTGTTGGCGAGCAGATAGTCGGCCGCTTCCTGCCACGGCGACCACTCGAATTGCGCGCGGCCGCGAAGCTGGTTGCGCAGGCTTCGCTCGGTGATTTCGGGGGTGTTGACCCCGACCTCGAAGGGCACCGCAACTTTTTCCCATCGCATGGTGATCACAACGGAATTGGGCTTTGGGTCGTCGAAATCGTAGCTGAGGGCTTCGTGGTTCTCGATGGTCTGCGGCGTCACGGTCACGCGGAGCTGGTCTTCGGCTTGGTCGTAGGTAAAGCTGCCCCAGGAGGTGGAGTTCTTGGAAAAAATGACGATCCAGGAGGTTTCGGCGGGAATCATGTGCAGACCGTACGCACCTTTCGGGAGAGGCTGGCCATTGATGGTGACCGGATCGCTGACCTCGAAGACGGTGTTCTCGTTGGCGCCGGCCCGCCATACCTGTCCATAGGCCTGAAGGCCGCCGAAGATCTTCCGCCCGTTGACGAGCGGACGATGGTAGTCAACGGTGATGTCGGTGAGGCCGATGCGCTGCGTGAAGCGCGCGTGCTGGCTGACGCGCGGCAGATTCAGAATGGCCGACTGGACCTCCGCACCCGCAGCTCCAACAAACAACCCGGCGATTATCAGTGCTGCAACCGCGACGCATCTGCGCATGACCCGAGCCTCCTTGTGTGAAGTTAGCCTTCCTTCTATACAGCGAGTTTCAGCGCGCTCCGCCGGATGCATCCTTCACCCGCGTCTGGTCCGTAATCCAGTTCACTTCCCAGGATTTGCCCCCATCATTTGAGAACGCCTGCTCAAAATGCGCGGTCTTGGGCCACCAGATAAATCGCACATAGATATATTTTCCATCGACGATATCCGTGCCGTAAAACTCGCCAGTGTCACCCTTGAAGTCGCCGATTTGCGGCACGAAAATCGCACCATCCTTGCTATTGGCCCAATAAAGGCTCCACTGATAGGTTTGCGGGTTGTACATACGCAAGGTGAGGCCTTCGATGCGGCCCATGGCGCCGCTGGCCTCGAACTGCTCCAGTTGGCCGCGCCCGCCCCAAATGGGTCGCGTCACGGAATCGGTGTCAAACTCCGCCCAGGTGTGCGAACCCCTAAGCGCATGGTCCAGCTTTTTCAAATGCAGCTTCCACGTGCCCAACTCGAAGTCAAACCCGTGTTCCGGCGCGTCTGCGCCGAGCGGAGGAGCGAACGTTTTCGTCGTGTCTGTCGATTCTCGCGTCAAGACTGCAATGAAGTTCGGCTGCCAGGTCTTGCCCCCGTCATCCGACACGGAAATTTCGTAGCGGTGCGAATCCGCAGTGATGTCCGACCACACGCCTCGAACCAGGACGGTTCGCTCGCCGGACTGCTCCTGTCCAAAAAATTCGCCGCGGCCGTCCTTGAATCCCCCAATCGTGGGTGGATTCAGAATTCCGCTGTTGCTGTTGGCGTAACTTTCGCTCCATTGGTGGGCCTGCGGATTGTAGAGAAACAAAGTGAGACCTTCCCAGTGACCCGTTGGGCCATCGGCTTCGATCTCTTCCAATTCTGCGCGGCCGTCCCAAATCGGTCGCACGACGACCGTCCCGTTCTGTTCTATCCACGTGTCTGGGCCGGTGGTCGAATGCAGCAGGCGTTTTATGTGCGTTTTCCATGTACCGACGTTGAAGTCAAAATCGTGCTGGCCATCGCGTGCCGTGGCAGTTTGTTGAAGGCTTGTTCCTTGAAGGGGCTGCAAGATGACAGCCAAGCTGCACACCAAGAGATAAACCCGGATATGTTTAAGCGCGTTTATGACTGCCTCCTTTAATTCGCCGGTCTTCCCTGCTTCGGCGGACTTTGTGCCGGAGTTCAGTGGGATTTATCGGATTCATCTGGCATCCGCGTGATTGGCGAGATCCAATTTACTTCCCAAGTCTTGCCTCCATCATCCGAGTATGACTGTTCAAAGTGGGCCGAATTCGGGGTGATGTCTGACCAAACATATCGAATTAAGATAGCTCTGCCATTCAATGTGTCCTGGCAGAAAAACTCGCCACGGCCATTCTTGAATTCGCCGATGTTCGGCGGCCCGCCCACGGTGCCAGCCTTGCTGTTGGCCCAATAGAGGCTCCACTGGCGAGTTTGGGGATTGTAGAGACGCAGGGTCAGGCCTTCGATGTGACCGGAGGGGCCGGCAGCTTCGAACTCGTCCAGATTGGCGCGCCCGTTCCAAACCCTTTGGGTGACAATCGTCCCGTCAAATTCGACCCAGGCCGTGGAGCCAGTAAGTGGATGCACGAGTTGCGATAAGTGACTTTTCCAAGTACCGAAATAGAAATCAAAATCGTGTTGTCCGTCCCGGACAGCTGGTGGAGATCCTGTTTTCGCCGCGTCTGAATCCTGCTGTGCGGGCGCTTCGGCAGATTCATCACTTATCCGCGTTTGATCCGTAATCCAGTTCACTTCCCAAGTCTTGCCACCATCATTCGAGAATGACTGTTCAAAGTGGGGCGTATTCGTAGTGGTGTTCGACCAGACAAACCGAACATAGATAAGCTTTCCGTTCAATGTATCCTGACCGTAAAACTCGCCCCGTCCATTCTTGAATTCGCCGATCTGGGGTTCGATATTCATGGAGCCGTCCTTGCTGTTGGCCCAATAAAGGTTCCACTGGTGGGTTTGCGGATTATAGAGACGCAAGGTCAAGCCTTCGATGTGACCGGTTGGACTATCCACCTCGAGCTGGTCCAGATCGGCGCGGCCATCCCAAACCTTGCGGCAGACACCGGTGCCTTCAAAGTCGACCCAGGTAGTGGAACCTGTTAAGGGATGCAAACGGCGCTTGAGGTGATATTTCCATGCACCAAGAAGAGGGTCGAAATCGTGCTGGCCATCGCGTTCCGCGGTGGTTGCGTTTTGTTGCGCCGAGGCCGCCTGCGGCGCAGGACTGGCGGCCAAAACGGGATCGTCGCCTTGTTTTGACGGTGTTTGCGCCGAGACCGGGTTGAAATGTAGAGCGAAAATTAGAGCACCAACCACGCAGCAAGCCCACGCATGTTTGGATTGAATCATCATTCCTTCCCTCCCAATAAATTGCCTTTCATTGGAGCCCGCTACGGTGAGCGATTGCAGCTTTCCCACGCGCCTTGTGCTGCGACCGAAGATCATGGAATATGGAGTGGATGGCAGCAATAGCCACTTCGAGATACTTGATATGACCACTTGGGTGGAGAGATGAAACGAGTTTCCAGCGGTTTTCTTCCGCCGATCGCGCTCGACCGCAGTAAAGAGCGCCCGATATACCGTCAGTTGTACGACTGGTTTCAACGAGCGATCGCGAGCGGCCAGCTGAGGCCGGGGCAACGCGTGCCTTCGACGCGCAGCCTGGCGACCGAATTGAACATCTCGCGGATTCCCGTGTTGAACGCATTCGAACAACTGCAAACGGAAGGCTACCTGCAGACTTTCGTGGGCGCGGGAACTTGCGTGGCAAGTACGATTCCCCAAGAGACCATTGGGCTTTCGACGGGGAAAATCAGCCGGCCAGCGCACAAGAAAGGAGCGCGCAGGATTTCGCAGGGCGGCGCCGCGCTGACGTTCAGCGCAAAGCAACCCTGGTTGGACATCTTGGGCGCCTTTCGAATGCATTGGCCGGCGCTCGATCACTTCCCGATTGATATTTGGTCGCGACTGGTGGCACGCAATGCGCGAAAGCCGGGGACGGACCGCATGGCATACGGCGACATAATGGGATATGCGCCCTTCCGCGAAGCCATCGCGGAGTACCTCGGCGCGGTTCGGGCAGTGCGATGCGATCCAGGACAGGTGATGATCGTTGCCGGGTCGCAGCAGGGATTGCAAGTCTCCGCGAGAGTTCTGGTGAATCCCGGCGAACCCGTGTGGATGGAAGAGCCAGGTTATCCCGGGGCTCGTCAGGCCTTTGCGGCCGCTGGCGCGCGCCTGGTCCCTGTTCCGGTTGACGACGAAGGACTGAATGTTGAAGAGGGCATTCGGCGTTGCCGCAAAGCGCGGGCGGTATACATCACGCCATCGCACCAATATCCCCTGGGAACCACTATGAGCGCTACGCGCCGCATGCAGTTGCTCAATTGGGCGTCACGCTCAGGCGCCTGGATTATCGAAGACGATTACGACAGTGAATATCGGTTCGGAATCCGTCCCATTGCCGCGCTACAGGGCCTCGATTCCGACGCGAGGGTGATTTACGTCGGCACGTTCAGCAAGGTCTTGTTTCCCGCGCTGCGAGTGGGCTACTTGGTTGTTCCAGCGGATCTGGCGCCCGCGTTCTCGGCCGTTCGCGAAGCCGCGGACATTTTTTCTTCCACGCTCTACCAGGCTGTTTTGACCGATTTCATCAAAGAGGGGCATTTCGCACGCCATACTCGCAGAATGCGAATGCTTTACATAGGTCGATGCAACGCACTCGTCGAAGCAATCCGGGACCAAATCGGAGACATGCTAGAGATCGTCGGTGCAAAGGCCGGAATGCATTTGGCGGGTTTGCTTCCCTCGGGCGTGCAGGACACAGCCGTCTCACAAAAAGCTACTGAGAACGGCATTTCGGCAATGCCACTGTCAATTTGCTATTTGAAACGTCCCTTGCGAGGTGGTCTTGTTCTCGGCTACGGAACTACAGATGGCGCGCTAATTCAAGAGGGCGTCCGCCGGTTGAAGATAAGCCTCGAAAGCGCGATGGGCCGCCAAGCTTTGCGGCATCGATGAACCTGCCGGGACGGATGCTTTCCCCCGGAGAGATATTCGCCTTGCCTGCCAGCACTCTATCGCAGCACCCAATTGAGGGGTTGACTGAGAAATTGAAAGCCGCATCGCTGCCCGGGCGTTTCGGGCCATTCGATGCGGGCAACGCGGGCCTTCCCGACCGGCTGTTGACCAGCACCCATAACAAACACTTCGATGACGGAGCCTGTTTTTACGGCTGAGTTACAGCCGGCAAGAAAACCATGGGCGCTGACATTCTCGGTGGAGGTAAGCAGATCGAAGGCTTCTCCTTGCACCGTGGTCCCTTTAATTTTCAGCGTCACCCTTAACTTGACGCGCGGTTCACACCGGCGGTCGCCAGGCGCGCTCTGGAGAAGCGCCGTCAGACGGTTTTCAAGGGCGTCGAAATCAACGGGCTTTTGAAAATAGCCCTTGGCTCCCAGGTTCGAACAAAAGTCCTTGTATCGCGAGGCGGACTCGCCGGAGACGATAAGAATGGGAATGAGTTGGGTGAAGCTCATGGAACAAAGCGTCTGGCAAATCTCGAAGCCAGAATACTTGGGCATCATGAGATCCAGCAGAATTGCATCTGGCTTTTGCTGTAGCGCCAGAGCCAAGGCGTCTTCGGGGCAGCCAGTATCGAGGATTTCGTAGGACCCCTTCAGCCGGAACCGAAGAACCTTGCGCACCGCTTCATCATCATCCACAATGAGCAACCTCGGCATTCGCTATCCCTCCAGAGAATCAAGCCAACTCGAAAGCAGGAATTCACGCTTCTTAAGGCTTTACTGTTTGCTTCTCCACCAGACGCAAGACTTCATCCACGCGCTGCGTCAGTTCGTCTCGCGTGAAGGGCTTGCGAAGAATCGAGATTCCCGATTCCAGGACTCCGTGCGTGGCTACAGCGCCGTCGGTGTATCCGGACATGTAGAGCACGTGGATATCCGGGCGCACGGCGGTCAATTTGTCTGCCAATACGCGGCCGCTCATGCCCGGCATGACCACATCCGTCAAAAGCAAATCGATAGCAAAGTTAGTTCGCTTGGCGATCTCGAGCGCTTGGAAAGCATCACTTGCCTCGAGGACGGAATGGCCGATTTCTACGAGGGTATCGCGAGTCAGTTTTCGGAGCGAGTGCTCGTCTTCGACAAGAAGAACGGTTCGGGTGCTGCGACTGGAGTCTTGCACGGGACTTTCGTGTGGCACGGTGATTTCCCTGGGCTCTTCGACGCGCGGAAGATAGATCTTGAAAGTGGTACCTCTTCCCACTTCGCTGTCTACCCAGATGTAGCCGCCACTCTGCTTGATGACGCCATAGACGGTAGCCAGTCCAAGCCCGGTCCCTTTGCCCGATTCTTTGGTGGTGAAGAAAGGCTCGAAGATATGAGATTGCAATTCCGCATCCATGCCACATCCGGTATCCGTTACCTTCAACAACACGTATGGCCCCGGCACGACGTAACGGAAACGATTAACGTCGTTCTCATCGAGCTCAGCATTGCTGGTTTCGAGCGTCAGCTTGCCGCCCTTGGGCATGGCATCTCGCGCGTTCACGGCCAAGTTCAAAATTACCTGATCAATTTGACTACGGTCTGCTTTCACCATGCCGAGCCCGCCTGGCAAAACAATCTTGAGCTCAATATCCTCGCCGATCAGGCGTCGAAGCATCTTTTCGACTTCCGAGACGAGGGTATTCAGGTCGAGGACTTTCGGCTCGAGCACCTGCTTGCGGCTGAACGCCAGCAGTTGCTGGGTGAGCAGAGCGGCACGCTTTCCCGCATTTTGAATTTCATCGACAGCTTCGCGGAGGGGATGGTCTTCACCAATCTGCCGCTGCAGCGCTTCGCTATAGCCGATGATGACGCCCAGGAGATTGTTGAAATCGTGAGCTACTCCGCCGGAGAGCCTTCCAATCGCTTCCAGCTTTTGCGACAGATACAACTGCTCCTCCAGCTGCTTGCGGTCGGTAATGTCGCGGTTTACGATGACCAGCCTTTCGTCTTTCTCGTGATTTCTGGCAACGCTGGCCGTCGATTCAACGACCAGCCACCGGCCATTTTTGTGGCGGACACGATATTCAAGACGGTGGCCCACTCCGGACTGGCGCGCCGCGGTGATCGCTGCGATGACTGCGTCCCGGTCGTCCGGATGAATTTGCTCATACGCGGAGGTCTTCACCAGTTCGTCGGCGGAGTATCCGAGCAGCTTCTGATAGGAAGGGCTGCTATAGAGCCGGCGGCCATTTGCGTCCACCAGTGCGATCATGTCGGCGGCGTTTTCGCTAATCAAACGAAACAGTTCCTCGCGCTCGGTGAGGCGGGTACGAAAGCGATGAATTTGGAGCTGTTGAAACACGACGTAGATGTCAAACAACAACACGAGTCCGACAAGGGCACGAACCCCTAAGCTTGTGTTCAGGGAATAGTACGAATCCACTGCGGGAAGGAGCATCGGAGCGGCAAAAGAAACGATGCCCAGGGTCAACAACAGGGTAACGACAATCCCGGAGGAGAAGAGCCACCATTGACGCCGCTCAATGTGGCTTAAGCTGCCCTCGACCGGCACGGACGGGGTCTTCCCCAGGGTTACCGCCATCTCTCTCTCCGGTCTTTGTTGGGCGAACCTCCCGCGGGTAAGTGTGTGGGAAGAGTTCGCGGCTTTGACATTTCTCTCATGAAGCAACCGGCGTCAGCCTGCAAGTCCCGCCGGTGCAGCAATACCCCCTGCGTCAGGATCAGGTTTGACGCTAGTTGCAATTTGAAACATCTTTATCTTGGATGATCTGGCGATAACGGGCGCAAGGAACTCCGGGCTGCTTGCCTTTCTAAGCAGAATACTGTGTATTGCAAAGCGGGAGTTATCTTTGCGGAGCTAAGGCAGATTGCTTCCGCGACTGCTTATCTTCATACAAGGCCTTATCCGCACGATGAAGCAAATCTTCTGCCAGATCACCTGCCTGGTAGTCGGTCCAACCCACCGAGAAGCTGATCGGTATGCGATGCTCCTCGAACTGGACCTCGATCTCTTCCAGGCGGCCAAGAATAGCCGGCAGATACAACGAATCGCATTCCGCGAGCAACCACAGAAATTCGTCGCCACCCAGACGAACGGCTAAGTCTCCTTCCCGGACCCCCTTGCCGAGACGCTCGGCGAACCCTTTCAGGACTGCGTCGCCGGCAGGATGGCCGAAGCGATCGTTAATTTTCTTAAAGTTATCGAGGTCGAAAAGGACTAGGGTCAACGCATACCCTCTGCGACGGGCTCGGGCGACTTCCATTCTCAGATGTCGTTCGGCGAACCGCCGGTTATACAAACCGGTCAGCGGATCAGTTAAGGCTAGGTTGCGCCACATCGACGAATGGAACTGCCCTTCGGCGAGTTCAAAGCGGAGCCTATTTATCAGGACTCTCTCATAAGTCAGATAGCCGATAAAGAGCAGGATCAAACAGACAAGGCCCAAAACGGTCTGGAACACACCGGCGCCAAGAACGGTGTTTCTGTCCTGCAAGATTTGTGGAAATGAGAGCGAAACCACTGCGGCAGTGAGCGCGAGCAGGACGAACATGGAGAAGCCCCATATCCACCACTCACGCCGCTGCAACTCGCTCAGGCGTGCGGAATACTCCCAGGCGCGAAACGTGACATTTTTCGGGTCAATTAGCTGGTCAAGTTTTGGCGCTTGATAGGTCACAAGGCCCCGTTCGTGACGCATAAGATTGCCGGTTGCAGCCGCTTAAGACCAGCGAATGGAATGAACATAGGCCGATTGTAAAGTTGCCGGAATGCGTTCCGCGCAAGCCGATAGTACTTTGGCTCTATTGCACAGGTCATTAGGGTGCACCAAAATGGTACACCATGATTGCAGCATTAATTTGCGTGATGTCGCTGGCGGCACTCATCCAGTTCGCGGTCTCCCAGTGGAGATCAATCTGGATAACGATCGCTGCCCAACCGCTGTCGAAGGATCTTGAGAACGCGACGGGGATTGCAAACAGCGCCATTGGCGCGGACCACTTCCCGATGCTGATCCGCGCATCCCATCAAATGTGTGCGTCGCCGCAAGAGGGCAACTTGTGGTTGAGAGAGGTGAGCGTCTATTACCGGGCACTGCGGGCCTGCGTGAAACTGAGCGGCACGGCGCTCCCGTCTGTATCGAATTGGGCGAACCGAGAATTGACGGAATGTTCGAAGTTTGCGGCGGCGATATTGGATCGACGCCTGAATGCGAATTTCGCGTACAGTTCTGAAGGCCAGCGTTCGTAATTGGGCCGATCATCCGTATCATAGAGCCCGATTATGCCAATGCATTGCAACCGGGTTGCGGCGGGCCACCGTCGCATACAAACGCCTGAGCCAAGCGCGCTCCCTCAATTCATGTTTGAATAGACAGCCGTTGGGCTCCTCCAAAAGCGATTCGATTTCTTGCAATTGATAGCCTCGGTCAAGCAGGAGGAAAAGGGGGGTGTCTGGAGCGCGGGAGCGCATCGCTGTTACGACTGTGTTCCCTCTATGATTCGTGAGCGACAGATCGAGAAGGATCGCGTCAAACTCGGCATACGTAAGGCTTTCGCAGGCAATCGACGGCGACGAAGTGCACTCCAAGTGGCTACATCCGCCGAACGCTTGGGCCAATTGCTCAAGGATCTGCAACATGACGGCGTCATCGTCCTCCACAATCAAAAAATGCCGCTTATACCGCATCGGTTTCCTCTAGGCTACTGCCCCGACCCACTCTTCCATTGGGCTGCACCCTCAACCCAAGTCCACTTTGGGTAGATTGCCTGTTGGACAAATAAAATTGGGGAATTGATTCAAACTTCCATGAGCGAGAGGTTGGAGACGCTGTTAACAAATCATGATTATCGAAAATTCAGATCGCCTCCTGATATTAGGTTAAGGACACACGGGCGTACGCAGGAAGACTTTGGAAATTCGCTTATCTTACCGAGCAGTTTGGCCAGCCACCGGGAAGAAACCGGCAAGCGATAGAGGATAGAGCGGGAGCAGTGCTTCGAAGACGGAGGCGAGCTGGGTCACCAGTAATGACATCGTCAATTGCCGTCATGTTTGCTGTGGTGGTGACAATGACTTCGAGCAACTGTGTGTTCCTTGTGTGCGCCTGGGAGAATATGAGAAACTCCCCTTGCTTTGTTTCGCGAAAAAGAGTTGATGCGCGGCTGCCTGGCACTTGAAGAGACTCGATGCGAGCCGGCGAACAGCTAAAAGACTTAAGAAACAAGCTCGGGATCACGACGCGAGACGTCGAGGAATATAGTCGAAAAATTGCAGAGACCGAAGGAAGCGAAGATTTCTGCATCTCCAATGCGTGGTTGACTCAGATTGAGAACACCGACGCCACTCCCAGCGTCCACAAACTCTTCAGCCTCAGCGTCATTTACCGGACCAACTACGGCGAACTGCTGGCCCTCTTCGGAGTGGAATTGGGACAGATCGCCAAGTATCAATTCTCGATGCCCCTCGAAAAAACTCATTTGACCAAAGTGTTCGCGCCCGACCCGAGCAAAAGTGTCACCTTCCCGGTTCGTTTCGATCCTGGCTTCCGCCTCGAAAAGAGCAACCTGCTATCCCGTATGGTGGAGGTGTGGGGAGAGGTGCCAATTCCCATTCTTCAGAGCTTAGACCTCAGACACAATCTCTATGGATACATCGGCCTGAAAGACTTCACGCTTTATCCGCTCTTGCGGCCTGGCTCCTTTGTTCAGGTGGATGGCGCTCGAAGCGAAATTCAAGAAGGTCCGTGGAAGTCCGAACTCGAACGGCCCATCTATTTCATTGAACTCCGCGACGGTTATACGTGCTCCTGGTGTGAGCTGCACGAAAATCGCTTGATGGTTGTTCCCCATCCGCTTTCGCCGTGCAGTATTCGCCAATTCGTCTACCCCGATGAAGCAGAAATCGTAGGACAGGTGACAGCCGCGGCCATGCGCCTGGTCAATTTTTCGGGCGATTCTTCACGCGGGATTCCAAAATTGCCAAAGCAATCCTGAGGTTGGAGCAAAAGAGCTTGACAGAAAGGGGATCACAAGTAAGCGGGATGATAACCCTATATGGTTCGAGGTTTAACCACGTACTGACGATCTCATTCTCCGAATAATCGCCTTTTATGTACTCCTCTAAATGGCTGACCAGCTCGTTTAAGGGAGCCTCCACCACCCTTTGAAAGACTTCTTCATGGCATTCCGCGATGGCCCTGTTAGCGATTTCTTGGGTGAACCTGACGGCAAGGCCGTCATGATAGTACTTTCCCGTGTTGTAGTCTCGAGTGGCCGCTAGATAAACCAATCGCGCGATCTCGCCGTGAAGAGAGGCCAGACTGTGCTTCTTGAGATCTTCGACCGCTACGCTTGTCTCAATAGGCCTAAGCATGGGTGTAAATTATCCCCCCGCGGGCGAGCGATGTCCGGGCGCTTCTTGCATATTGGCGCCCTGAGCCTCTGCGATCGCAAGGATTTTCTCTGATGCGGCGCACAAGCGCGTGGTAACCATCATGGTGCAGCGCGCAACTTTCAGCGCGTGGAATGGGCCGCGCAACCAGATAAGAGTCTGTAAGGCGTTGCAGGCCATCAAAAAAAAGCAGTAGTTAAAAGCGAGGTTGAACTCGAGCGCCGCGGCAAGTTTGGCATTGTGCCGGGCAGATTTGACGTAGAAGGTCATGAGCAGCCTGACCTGTTGCCGCGTGTGACGCAGCCAGTACGCCGCAATCGCTTTCCGCTCGGTTTCAAGTAAGTGAAGAATGCGTGGCTCTTGCAGTTTGTCTACAAAAACGAAATCGTCGTAATCGAGAATCCGATCCACCAAGCTCACGGGCAGGAATTTCGACTGCAGGCGTCCCAGCGCATTCCGTGCTTCAGAGAGATCGACCTTGTTCGATACATCTCCCTGCAGGAACCAATACAGCATCACTCCCAGGAGCAAGCAACCAATGACCAGCGAAAAAATAATCTGCATCACGGGCGAGCCGCTCTGGCGAGATGGGTTCGCGCACGAAGTAGTATCATTCTTGTTTCCTGGGCCAAGTGCTCGTAATCCTGTTCAATTCCGCGAGAGACGTCGGTTATGATCTCGGGTCTTGGCGCCCAAAGGGCAAGCGTCCAGATGATGAGAGAAACTGCGTACAAAAGCGGTTCGATTTGCCGCATTAAGGGGGCAAACCCCGTCGTGGGATGGGCGATGAAGGTCAGAGTGATCACGTCCGCGCTAATGAATAGAGAATAGCCAAGAACGAGTCCACGCAAATTTCTTTCTACGGGGATCTTGTAATAAACGAAAAGGACCAGGAGGCAGGACAATAGGACGGCCTGCAGTTGCCGCAGATTGCGTTCCAGGTCCGCAATGGCGCGAACAAGCGACAGCTGTGAGCCACTGAACGAATCTACGCCTACTTTTGTTGCAATCACAAAAAACATGATGAGAAGGAGAATCCTGAAAGACCTTGCCACGCCTGCGTAATTCTTGAGCGATCGACTGTAGATTTCCATGAGGACCCCATAGCTTATCGCGGCTAAGAGGAGCCCCGTGGCCCAATAGAATGCGCCGTAAGAGGAAGGATGATACATATAAATGGGCGTGCTAAGAAGATCTTTAGCCAGAACCCAGGCGATGTAGGAATAAAATAGAGGAAATTTCTTGAAAAGATGCGCGCGCGCGGCTCGAACGAGCAACAAACCTTCCAGCACGATGCAAACGCACCAAACTGATTGGTTCAACATGCATCTCACCCTGTAATTGCGCACATAGTAACACAAAAAAAAGGGAAAGGTTTTGGGCACCTTTCCCTTTCTCCGCGGTTATGTGCTCCTTCCTACACGGCTGTTTGATTCGCCATAGCGATTGACACGCTGGGAGGACCTATGGGCGGTGGGTATGGTGGCACCGGGCTACCTCCGTCCGCTACAGCAGTGCGATCCGCCATAACAATTGACACGCTGGGAGGACCTACCGGCGGCGGATATGGTGGCACCGGGCTACCTCCGTCCGCTACAGCAGTGCGATCCGCTATAACGATTGACACGCTGGGAGGACCTACCGGCGGCGGGTATGGTGGCACCGGGCTACCGCCGTCCGCTACAGCAGTGCGATCCGCTATAACGATTGACACGCTGGGAGGACCTACCGGCGGCGGGTATGGCGGCACCGGGCTACCGCCGTCCGCCCTTAGCGTCGGTGTTTTTGTCGGTATAGTCTGGGACGAGTGCCGCGGCCCCGGAGTGAGCGAAACCGCCAGAGATCCGAGCAAGAACAAGATGGAGATTTTCTTGGCAATCATGTGTTGCCTCCTTGAGATTTTTATCGATGGGGTGACTTCCCGACTACAGGCTAATGACGGCTACACAGGGGGTTAGGGGAGGGGGTAGCACTGCTTGGCATTGTAAGCAGAGAAACTCATCGGAAACAGTGGAGGTGGATTGTTTCGGATGCTCCTTGGAAGAAGTCGAGCTCGACGGAGAAGAATTGACCCAGGGAAACTCATTTCACCGTAACCGCATTGCACTGATCAAGAATGGCGGAATTCCCCCGCCTTGAGGTTCACGTGCTGCCCCAGAAGATTGTTTGGTTGTGGAGAACATCGTTTCGTCTCTCTTTTTCGGCTGCCTGACCGCGATGAGGGGCACGTTCGACCTCGATTTAACGCGTTCACTGCCCATCGCTGAGAATTCACAGAGTCCCGTCTCGAAATTCTCTTTCTAGGAAGAAAGTTTCCCCGAGTCTGATTTTGGTTGGTTCGGGATTGATGATTCGCACCTTCGCGTTTCTTCTCTGCGTTGATCCCGGATTTCGCGCCGCGCATGCGCGTCGATACGATGGTGGCGCTCCGATACGAATAGTCCTTCGCACAAGTGACCGGCAACACTTCCTTAGAATAATCTCGCCTAAAACGTGTGGGGCTTCAGGAAGAGATATTTCTCCGGCCATCATGAAAGCAGATGAATCGAAGGCCGCCGCTGCATACTTGGCGTTTCAGGCCCCGGAAGGGACGCTGGTCAGTTTTTCTGACAGTCGGCGCCACAGGCGGGCCCAGGCGTGGAGCCCGAGGCGGAAGCGTTCGGGACGGTAGAACTCGTTGGGCGCATGGATATTCTCATCGGCAGTACTAAACGAGAAGAAAACAGTGTCGACACCGAGCACCTCGCGAAAAGTGGTGACGATCGGGATGGTGCCGCCCATGCCGACAATCTCAGGGGGCATGCCGAAGACCTCGGTGAGCGTTTCGGCGGCCACGCGCACGGCTGGGCTGTCGGGCGAGACGCGATAGGCCTTGGCGCCTTCGTGCCCCTCCTCAATAGTGAGGCTCACGCCGCGTGGGCAGCGCCGTTCCAGATGCCGCCGGACCTTGGCAATTACGTCGTCCGGCCGCTGATTCGGCACAAGACGGCACGTGATCTTCGCGTGCGCTTCACTCGGTAGCACGGTTTTGCTGCCCGGCCCCTGATAGCCGCCGAAGAGACCGTTGACTTCGAGTGTGGGACGATACCACTGCCGCGTCAGCAAGCTGTAGCCGGGCTCGCCGAATCCGGCGGGCGCGCCAACCTCAGCGAGATGTTTTTTCTCATCAAACGTCAGCCGCTCCAGCGCCTTCGTCAGCGCAGGATCGATCTGCTCGACATCGGCATAGAAGCCTTCGACGGCAACTTTCCCATCGTCGTGCAGCGAGGCGACGAGCTCCGAGGCTGCGTGCAATGGGTTGGCCACACCACCGCCATGACGGCCGGAGTGCAGGTCCTGACGCGGACCCGTCACAGTGAAGGAGAGCGCGGCCAGGCCGCGCGAACTCACGGTGATACTCGGCACGTCTGGCCGCCACATGCCTCCGTCGGCCGACAGCGCGACATCACAGGCGAGCGCATCGCGCCGCGCGCGCACCAGGTCGGGAAGATCGACGCTGCCGATCTCTTCCTCGGCTTCGAAGAGGAAACGGAGGTTGACAGGTGGTTTCTCTCCGGCGAGAAAGAACGCTTCGGCTGCGACAATTGGTAGCAGCATGGACGCTTTGTCGTCGCTGACGCCGCGACCGTAGAGTCGCCCATTCCGCTCGGTGAGGACGAACGGCGGCGAGTGCCACAGCTCGATGGGCTCGGCCGGTTGCACGTCAACGTGACCGTAGATGAGCACTGTCGGGGCGCCGGGTGCGCCGTTCCAGCGTCCGAAGACGGCGGGGTGACACGGCGTCTCCCACGTCTCAACCTCGATCGGACCGGCCTTACGCAGCCGCTGCGCCACCCACTCCGCTGCCCGGCGCACGTCGGCAGCATGGGCAGGGTCGGTGCTCACAGACGGAATGCCAACGAACTCGGCGAGTTCGCGCAGGTAGCGGCCTTCGTTGTCGGCGAGAATTTTCAGAACAGCGTCCATCTGACTGGGCTCACGCACCGACGGCGAGCAAGGGATCCGTTTCGTTGATGGCTAACGATGAGACGATGAAAAGGACCACGCCATCGGCTGGGCTGACGGCGGTTTGCAGCACGCGCCCTTCGCAGTCCTTCACGTGCCCAAGGTTCTGACCGGCCTTCACCGCTTCGTTCACCGCAACCGCTGGATACCAGAAACCTGCGTGCTCGCTGCGCAGCCAGAGAAAGCGCTCGAGCAGCGTGAACGGCGCGGGCTCCGGCGCGCCGCCGGGAATCATGCTGAGATGGCGCATCAAGCGGTCGAGGCCGTTGGTGTGGAGCGCGACGTCCTCAGGCGTCCAAATGCCTTGGCCGCCTGACTCGGTTAGGATGGACGGAATGCCGGCGCGCGACGCGGCGCAAAACGTCGATCCGGGCGTCTCACTGCACACCAGAAAATGAATCCCGAAGACCTTAGCCATTTCCAGCGACATTTGGTCGACATGCTCATTGCCGGATCGGAAGAAAATCGTGAAGGGAACAAGCGCCTCGATTAAGTCGCCGCCGTGCAAGTCTACGTAGTAATCGGCCTGGGAGATAACATTACGAAATACCCAGTCGGCGATCTGCTCAGAGGCGGTGCCGTGCGCATCGCCGGGAAACATCCGGTTGAGGTTCCTGCCGTCGAGTGGACATACGTATATGGAGCGGGCGGTAAAGGCGGGCATGTTCATCACCGGCACCACGATGACTCGGCCGCGCAGGTTACCCGGATCGAGAGAGCGGCCCAAGTCGAGCGCCGCGGCGATGCTGGCGTACTCGGCGGCATGGACGCCGCCCGTCACGACGAGGGTCGGCCCGTCCGCATTCCCCCCATCCACATTCCCATTGACGAGCCACATGGGAAGCCGATAGGACTGGCCCTGCACCGAAAATTCATTTATGCCGCAACGTTTTTCTCCGCGTCCGGCGGAGAGCACACCGACTTTCAGCTGATTCGACATGGGTCTCCTCAAGTCTCGCTTATTGCGATGCCTAACGCCCTCCATCGATGGCCAACGTCTGACCAGTGATCCAGCCAGCGTGCTCGCTGGCAAAGAACAGAACGCCGTTGGCGATGTCCTGAGCCGAACCGAGCCGCTTCAGCGCAATGTTCTCAACCAGCCGACGCTGCCCGTCTTCTCCGTACGACTCCCACTGTTTCTCCGTGGTGGGATTGGATCGGACAAAGCCGGGTGCCACGTTGTTCACGGTGATGCCCCACGGGCCAAGCTCGTGCGCGAGCTGCCGCGTGAGGCCGATCTGCCCCGCCTTGGCCGAGGCGTATGCCTGGATGCCGGTGAGGCTGATGCCAAGGCCGGCACCGCTCGAGATATTAATGATGCGGCCGTAACCCGCCGCCTTCATCGCCGGGGCGACCGCCTGGCTACAGTAAAAGGCGCCGTCGAGATTTACGGCGAAGATGGCGCGCCAGTCTGCTTCGGACACCTGTTCGAGGGGCCGGCCAACTTGACCCATCACGCCGCCCGCGTCATTCACCAGGATGTCGACGTGGCCACTGGCCTTGAGCGTCCGGGTGACCATGGCCTGCACCCCCTGACGATCGGTCACATCGAGCACGTGAACCTCGAGCGGCTTCCCTTGTTCCTTCGCCAGCCGCGCGGTTTCGTCGAGCTCGGCCTCAAGCACGTCGCAAGCCACCACGTGCGCACCGAGGTTCGCGAAGTTCAACGCGATGTTACGGCCGAAGCCGTGCGCGGCCCCGGTCACGATTGCCGTTCGACGGTCAAAACGTATTTGCATTAAGTGTATGAGCGTTCCGGACGCTCGCTTGCACTAGGATGGAGAACAAGCTAACCACCCAACTGCGCCAAATTGTCCAGCGTTTGCGGGCGGGCACCGCTCTCGACCTCGCGCATGAGTGATACCAGGCGTTCGACATGAGGAATGGCGACGTGGGACCGCCGCGCTAGCGTCAGAATGGGCGCGAACTGTGCATCGCACTCGGTCTTGCGATGATGAACGGCAACGTCACGCCAGACGCCGCTGTGCGTTTTCGCCGAGCGGCGATTGAACGCCACCATAGCTTCGAATGAGGAGTCGATCGCCGCACCGCCGCCGTCCGGGCGAAAGGCCGCCGGATCGTAGCCGTTGAAGCCCATCGGGGTCACGCCCTCGGTCGCAGCCACCGCCATCACTTCCCGCGCCAGCGCCGTGAGCGCCGGCCGCGCGTCCCGCGAGTCGAGTACGTCGACAATGCTAGCCGGCGTCAGGGCGCTGGCAAAGAGCAGAGAGCCGTAGCCCATCTTGCCCCAAAGGTAGCCCCATATGTTGTCTGTGGTGATCGCGGCTGGTTCAAAGTGCCGCAGTGCGCGATGCACGCGCGCAAGACGCTCAGTATGGCGGCCGTCCAGCTCGCCGATCACCACTGCGCCGCGTCCGCCGAAGTGCACGACGCCAGGTTCCAGGACGTCAGCGCCGAAGTTGATAAAGGCGCCCATGGTGCGCTCGTGACCGACGGCATCAGCGATGGCCAGCTCATTGAAGCCATTCTGCAACGATACAACGACACCGTCCGGGGCGAGGTGCGGAGCGAGCTGCTTCGCGGCTGCCTCGGTGTGCTGCGCTTTGACGCACAGGAAGATGGTGTCCCAGGTTCCGGCGACATCGTTCGCTGTGTGCGCCGGCAGGGGCTGCACAAAGGTTTCGATTGGGCCGGTAATGGCTAGGCCTCGCTCACGGATCGCCCGCACGTGAGCGCCATTTGCATCCACAACCGCGATATCAACACCGGCGCGACGGAGGTACGCAGCGACGGTGCCGCCAATTGCCCCCGCGCCCCAGATCAGAATCCGATCCGGCGAGCCGGCTACGTCGGTGGTTACGCCCACGAGCCCTCCAACGCTTCGCGCGTCTCCTCGACGCCAGCACGCCACACCTGCATCATCTGCTCGTCGGGCTTCTGGTACACGCCGCCGAAATTGCCATCACCCAGATAGGCCCGCACGCACGCCGCATCCATCATGCGCATGCGCGCGAGGTCAATCATTGGTTTCTGGCCATCGGGCAGCTTCACGTCCGCTAGGCGCGTCCAGGCAAAGTTTTCCATCCACGATGCGTGCGAGGCAACGGAATCGATGGCTGCCACTGCGGCGGCCGTCCTTGGTGCGTTCCACCAGTTATGCCACTTCACGATTATTCCCGGATGATCGTTCATCCACTCCTGCAGGATCGAACCGCCGGGAGTGTTTCCGCCGTGGCCGTTCACAAACATAACGCGCGTGAAGCCTGTGCCGGCAAGACTGTCAAGGATGTCCGCAACGATACGCTGGTAGGTATCGAGCCGAAGGCTGATGGTCCCGGGGTAAGCGCGAAAATAAGGGGTGATGCCGTAGCTGAGGACGGGAAACACTGGCACGCCGAGCGGCTCGGCGGCCTCGCAGGCAACGCGCTCGGCCAGAATGGCGTCGACGGTCAGGAGCAGATATCCGTGCTGTTCGGTGCTCCCCACTGGCACGACGGCGCGGCGGTCCCGCTGCAGCTTTTGTTCGACTTGCATCCAGTTCATATCAGCGATTTTCATTTGTTTTCTCGTGAACTCTAAGTCAGGCTGAAAGCCTTCGTCAAGATTGGAGTAGCCCGTCGAATTCGGCGGCGGCAGAAGCGTGGTGCAACGAAACTTATTGTCTGGCCGTCATGGTCTCCAGGCCGTGCGCAGATGGACCCGTTTCCACGCGCCACAAAGCGAAACCGCATAACACCGCGAGCACGGCAATCGCCGTGAACATCCACAGGCCCGCATGGTAGCCGGCGGCGTTGGTTGCGCTCGCCAACCAATGGTCGTTGGCCCAGCCGATCAGCAGATTGATGACTACAAGCCCGACCTGCTGCACCGTGTCCAACATGCCGTTGGCCAAGCCCAGCCGCGACCTGTCCACGACGTAGACGAGCGCCGGCCACATCACCGCCGGCACCAACGCGAATGCCACACCCATCATGGCCATGGGAACCGCCGGCGGAATGTTCGTGAAACCAAGCATGGGGAACACCGGCACGATGAGTAATGATCCGAACATCATGAGTAGCGAGCGGTGGCCATAGCGATCGACGAGCAGGCCGAAAATCGGCATGCCGACCAGCGAGAATAACGGCTCCATGCCCACCAGTAGCGATGCGGTCTGCGGTGAGAGGTGCCGCGCCTCAATCAGGAATTTCTGTCCGAACGTTTCGAATGGAAAGATACAGCCGTAGAAGGTGAAGCACAGCGCCGCAATCAGCCAGAACGATCGATTGAAACGGAACACTTCGCCGAGCGGAATCTTCGTGGTTCGGGCACTATGTCCCAGCATAAATCGCCGCTCGCCGCGGGCATCGAGCATCCAGTACAGCGCGGCACCGAGCAAGCAGAGCCCGCCGAAGCCGACGCCGAGAAGAAGAGGCCAGCGCCAGTAGGTGTAAGCACCGGGCGCCCATGCCGGCGAGACTTGGGCGCTCAGCGATCCCAGTCGCGCCGCCGACCCCCGGAGGCCGAACGCCATGCTCAACTCGTCTTGCCAAAACCAGCGGGCCACGCCGACGTTGGCGGCCAGCGCAAGTGCTTCGCCGCCCGAGCCAACGAACAGGCGGCCTGTGGCCATGATGCCCAGCCGCGGACTGAGCGCGGTGACGACGAGCCCGATGAAGATGAGCACGCCAAAAATCGAAAAGGACTTTCGCGTTCCCAGTCGGTCGATGAGGATGCCGCAAACGAGCATCGCGACGATGTTGGGAAGGCTGTAGACGGCCTGGAGCGTCCCGATGTCGGTATTCGAGAAGTGGAGTTGGCGGCTGAGCAGCGGCGCAAGCGGTCCGATGTAGTCGAATGCGTAGTAGCCACCATAGCAGGCGATGCCGATCGCTGCGAGGACAAGCCAGCGCGAGGCGCGCGACGGCGCCGGCTTCTCGATCACGCCTGCTTTCACCGGAGTGTCAGGCATCTGCAGAGGCCTCTCTGCGCGCGCCGGGCCCGAGGTTGCCGACGTCCGTGAATCATCTCACAAAACGCACGGTCCTATTGAAATCGCGAAACAAAGGATCCGCGATTGTGGCCGGTTCAGGGAACTAACAGGGAATGAGACCTAGAACCAGAGCCACAAAGGGAGCAAGAGAAATTACGGCAATCCTATACAAGACTAACCAAGGCTTCTGTGGCATTGATTATGTTGCCGGACAGGGCAACCGTTTCTAGAAGGGAATATCGTTGTCTTCTTGTTCTTTATTAGTCGCTACGGTTACAAGAGGCAATCATAGAATACATGCGGAATGCGGTGAAGGCTGTGAACCGCAGGAAACTCGAAAAATCCGCTTGTGAGTGCTACACCGTCAACAGTTTGAGGATGACGTCGGATTGAGATAGCAATTCTCCCCAGTGTTGGATACCCCACCGACACGGCCCTTCGCTGTCGGTAATCTTCACGACCTCATTGTATTCAGTTCGGTTTTGATGTGTGTTCAAAGAGCGGTGGCTTGTGCGGAACGTCGTTCAGGGCAGAGAAAGAGACTGCTCTCGCCGCGCAGTTAGCGCTCAACAAAATCATGCGACGCCGTCCCTCACAAGAGCATAACCGCACCAAATCGCGAGGGTGCTAGGACCATGGGCCGTAAACTGGTATGGATCGAAAAACAGGGTTTTGGGGGCTGGGCTTGCTCTGAATGCACGTGGGTGTTCATTCTTTCGGGATCGCCCACCGGCAAATCGCTGGACGAAATTCTTCACAACTACGAGCAGCAGCGGGATACAGATTTTGCAGTCCACGTTTGCGCTGAACACCCGAGATCCAAGAACATAAAAGGTTAAATAATCGAAAGCCGCCGCTTCGGCATCATCGAGTCCGCCGAATGCCAGCCCGACACGCCGCTTCGCTTCCTCACGCGTCAGCTTCATTCCAGGATGCCGATGAGCGGAACGGTGAGATGGCTGACGCCATCCGGCCCAGCTGCATCCAGCCAATGTCAGCCCTTACTCACCGTGTAGTAACCCGCCCTAAAAACGACCAGGAGCGGGCGCTGTTCTCTTTTATACAGTCTTGCAGAACGCTTTCTTGGTAGCGTGGGCATGGAGACGAAACCTCGTATCAGGGAAGGTGATTCGAACTGAATATGAAACAAAAAAAAACCAAGAATAATCGGGGTGTCGACTCCTTTGATCCGCAGATTTTTCTCGATACCGCAGGTGTGTCAAGAAAAGTCATTGAATATCGGAGAGGTGAAACGATCTACTCGCAAGGTGACCCCGCAGAAACCGTGATGTACATCCAGAATGGCGGCGTGAAATTCACCGTGGTGAACGGGTCTGGGAGGGAAGCTGTTGTTGCGATGTTTGGTCCGACTGACTTTTTCGGGGAGGGATGCATGGCGGGTCAGCCTCTTCGGATGGGCACGACTGCGGCCATTACGCCGACTACCATTCTTGCCATCCAAAAAAAAGAGCTGCTGCGCGTGCTCCACTTGGAGCATGAGTTATCCGATCATTTCATCTCGTATATGCTCGCGCGCAACATCCGGGTCGAAGGGGATCTGATCGATCAACTCTTCAACTCCAGTGAGAAGCGTTTGGCACGCACACTCCTGCTGCTCGCGCGCTACGGGGAACAAGAACAACCTGACCGGATACTTGCGAAGGTTTCCCAGGAAACCCTGGCGGGCATGATCGGAACGACGCGTTCGCGCGTCAATTTCTTCATGAACAAATTTCGGAAACTTGGCTTCATCGAATACAACGGCAAAATCAAAGTCAATAAGTCATTGCTGACGGTCGTTTTGCACGAATAAAGCAACACGATCATCTCCCAGAACGGGCAGGTGATCGAGGATTCGGCAGAAAAGCCCGGTAGCCAAGTACATCCAATGCAATCGTTCGAGGGTTCATGCGGTAACTCGTCCGCCAGTCTGGACTCACCGGAAACCAAATGTCAGGACCGAAAATAATGATGTCTCTCACAGAAACCGTGGCGCTAATCGAAGTGCAATCTCCCGTGTTGGAAGAGAAACTCGTCACGCTGACACCTGCACCGCCGCGCCTAGCACTCCCCAGTAGGATCGCAGTTGTGGGAAATTATCTGCCGAGGTGCTGTGGAATTGCTACATTCACGACAGACTTGTGCGACGCCATACACGCGGAATACAGCACGACGGAGCTGCTGGCACTCCCGGTTAACGATACTGAAGAGGGTTACAATTATCCCGTCAGAGTGCGGTTCGAGCTAGCCGAAGACAACCTTGCTTCCTACCGCCAAGCCGCGGACTTTCTGAATTTCAGCGATGTCGATGTAGTTTGCCTGCAACACGAGTACGGAATCTTTGGAGGCCGCGCCGGCGGACACATCCTGGAGCTGCTGCGACGCCTGCAGATGCCGTTTCTAACCACGTTGCACACCGTACTTCGCGAACCGGATCCGGACCAATACGCAGTGATGATGGAAATCGTGACCCTGTCGGACCGCTTGATCGTCATGAGCCAGCATTCTGCGGAGATCCTGCAGGAAGTGTTCCATGTTCCCAGCAACAAAATTGACCTGATTCCCCATGGCGTTCCCGATCTGCCGTTCACGGACCCGAATTTCTACAAGGATGGATTTGGCACGGAAGGAAAAGATGTTCTGCTGACGTTTGGGCTGCTATCGCCGAATAAGGGCATCGAGAATGTCATTCATGCGCTTGCCAGAAATCCTGTCCCGGCACAGCAATGTTGTATATATGGTTTCCGGCGTGACTCACCCCCATATCCTGCGGCGCGAAGGTGACAAATACCGGCATTCCTTGAAAACCTGGCCAAGGAACTGGGTGTTGAGGCCAATGTTATCTTTCGCAACCGCTTCGAGACCCCGCAAGGGCTAGTGGAATTGATCGGCGCGGCTGACATTTACATCACGCCATATAAGCACAAGGCGCAAGTGGTTTCCGGTACGCTTGCGTACGCATTGAGCGCCGGAAAGGCGATCATTTCGACGCCGTACCTGCACGCCATTGAATTGCTGAACGGCGAGCGCGGCGCGCTGGTTCCTTTTGATGACCCAGGGGCCATAGCTGCAAAAACAATTGCACTTCTGGATGACGAAACGGGAAGGCATGCCATGCGGAAGCGCGCGTATTTGTACGCGAGAGACATGGTATGGAACCGAGTGGCGCAGAAATATATGAAGAGCTTCGAAAGCGTCTATAATGAACGCTTGCGAACTCCACGCGCCACATTTTCAGCCCAGAACACAGCAAAAGTGCTCGACCGGCTTCCGGCCATAAAGCTGGACCACCTGCTGCGAATGACCGACCAGACGGGGATAGTGGAACATGCGGTTTTCGTGGTGCCAAACTATCCGGAAGGTTACACGTCAGATGACAACGCGCGCGCATTGATTGTAACCACGCTTCTGGAAGAGACGGGGATCCGGATGCCGACGGGCCTCCCCGACTTGGCCTCGCGGTATCTGGCTTTCCTGTGGCATGCGTTCGATACAAATACCAAACGGTTTAGAAACTGTCTGAGCTACGAACGCCAATGGCAGGAGCCGGAAGGTTCAGAAGACGGTCATGGCCGGGCCATCTGGGCGTTGGGAACAGTCCTCGGCAGATCCAAGAACGCGGGGTTGCGAGGAGCTGCTGGGCGCCTGTTTGAACTTGCGGTTCCGGCAGCTGTTGAATTCAACAGTCCGCGCGCGTGCGCTTTCGCGTTGCTGGGATTGCAGGAATATCTCGACTCGTTCCCTGGCGATCGCGCTGCTCTCACCGCCGCCGAAGCACTGGCAAATCGGTTGTTGAATTCCTATCGCGCCAATCATTCCGTTGACTGGAATTGGTTTGAGGACGTGCTCGCGTACTCAAATGCGCGGTTGCCACAGGCTCTGATTCGGGCGGGAATGCGCGCCGCGAACGAAGAGATGCTTTCCGCAGGACTCGGAGCGCTGAACTGGCTGGTTACGATTCAGCGTTGCGAGGAGAAAGGTCATTTCGTGCCCATCGGGTCGCAGGGCTTCTATTCGAAGAAAACCGAGAAGGCCCGTTTTGATCAACAACCGGTGGAGGCTTGTGCAGTGGTCTCGGCATGCTTGGAGGCTTATCGCGCAACTGGAGACGGACTCTGGCGCGAAAAAGCGTGGGGGACCTTCAATTGGTTCTTGGGAGACAACGATCTTCAGATTGCACTCTATGATTCGGCTACCGGCGGTTGTCGGGACGGCCTGCACCCCGACCGAGCGAATGAAAACCAGGGAGCTGAATCGACTCTGTCCTTTCTGATGGCACTCCTCGAAATGCGCCAGATGGAAGAAGCTGGAGGGATAAGGAAGAAGGTCTGAGCGGGGCGGTTGTTTCATAGCCGAAGCCAAACTTTGGGAAGTCCTCTCCGTTATTTGCAGTGAGATTCTCCATGAAGGCGACGATGACACAACACGAAACACTATTTCTCCGGCACGCTGCCAATCCGATCCTGACGGGAAAAGATTGGCCCTACTTGATGAATAGCGCCTTCAATCCAGGCGCAACGTTGCTCCAGGATGGGACGACCCTTTTGTTGTGCCGCGTTGAAGATCGCCGGGGACTCTCGCACTTGTGCGTCGCGCGTTCAGCAAACGGCGTCGACGGCTGGCAGATCGATCATGCACCGACTCTGGCGCCCGACGCCGAGCAATACCCCGAAGAGGTATGGGGAATTGAAGATCCGCGTATTACCTACGTGCCAGAACTTGAGAAATTCGCGGTGGTTTACACGTCCTATTCCCGCGGAGGTCCAGGAGTGTCTTTGGCTCTGACGGAGGATTTTCGAAGCTTCGAAAGATTTGGCGTGGTCATGCCACCCGACGACAAGGACGCAGCACTGCTGCCGCGCAGGATCGGTGGATTCTGGGCATTGATCCATCGGCCGATGACACCTCTCGGCGCTCACATCTGGATCTCTTACTCTCCTGATCTGCGTCATTGGGGAAGTCACAAACTCATGTTGGAAGCCCGTCGTGGCGCGTGGTGGGATGCAAATAAAATAGGCATATCGCCTCCGCCGATCGAAACGTCGAGAGGCTGGCTGATGATCTATCACGGCGTGCGAAGGACGCCTTCGAGTTCGATCTACCGGCTGGGTCTCGCTCTCTTCGATCTGCAACAGCCGGACAAATGCCTGGTCCGCGGGGATTCCTGGATGTTTGCGCCCGAGGAGGAGTACGAACGCCGGGGAGATGTTCAGGACGTTGTATTTCCCTGCGGCTACACCGTGGCAGCGGATGGAGACACGATCAATCTCTATTACGGCGCCGCCGATTCAAGCATTGCTTTGGCGCACGGCAGCATTCGTTCTCTGCTGAGTTGGCTCGACGCCAACGGCCATTCGGAACACAGTGGCGACCGGCGTCACAGATGATTCGCTGCAAGGAACGCGACAGAATCCTCGTTACACGAACCCCACACATGTATCGCTGACCTTCGACCAGAGGGGCCAATGGCCACTGATGTCTAGTGGGGATCACGGGAAAAACCGCCAAGCATCGCAGACAGTTTCGAGCCACCGGCATGGCCTCGCCAGCCGATCACGTGCACTTTGCAGTGCGCAAATCAGGTGGCACAAAATCTAGATGCGCCCGAGGAGCAACAGAACGAGAACAATGACGAGAACGAGACCAACGCCTCCTGTCGGGCCATAGCCCCAATTTCGGCTGTGAGACCACCTCGGCAATGCTCCAAAGAGTGCCAAGACCAATACGACGATCAATATAATTCCAAGCATTGTTTGCTCCTTCCCGTGGCGCACGGTGGACTGTAAACAAAATCGGCATGTCGCCTCGCCTCCGCCGATTGAAACTTCAGCAGGCTCCCAGCATTTAACTTGCGATGGCTGTTTTTGTTCTAGGCATGACGATGCTGTTTTGCTCAGTTATTTCTCTTTCAGCCGTGAGCCAATCGCTGAGCTCCTTGCCGTCTGCGCGACCACGCGCCGAGTAGATTTCGTAAGCCCTTCCGCGAATCTCTTCTTGGAGGGCCGCTCTTTGATTCCTGTCAGACATACTCTTTCTCCCTTGCCAATGACATCTTTGCAGGGTTTCGACGCTCGCTCCGCTACGAGAAGCGTTACAGGCTCCAACTACAACCGAATCGTCGGGGCCTGTTCTGCTTGGCTAGTTGTCAGCCGATTGTTTCGAATCATTGTGCGGTGCATTTTTCTCTAGCACAGCAACCAGGTGGCGGCCGGATTCAGGAATGCCAATCTTTCCGCCTAACACGATTTCTCTTGCACTGAGTTTTTGGCCATACACGTCTGCGGTGGCGTCGCCATCGGGTCGAAGTGTGGAACCCTCGAGCGAGATGCCGGCAAAAAGGCCGCGCGAACGCGAGTAGCTGAGGACCTCAGATCGGAGGTAAGCATCCGTGTCCGCAGAGGCATCACGCCCGACGGGGCCTGCCGCAGCAGAGGCGTCCGCTCCTAGTTTAACTTTGCTGCTGAGGATCGAAGTTGCTCCCCTGTCATTCATGACCAGTAGAACGAGATCGGTTGCTTGCCCGCCGATTTGAAAACCAATGCTGCCCCCTTCGAGCGCATACATTGCTGGAGCGCCCCACGGCCCTCGGAAGTCCTTACCCGTGCGGCACACCATCGCGCCGCGGCCGTAGCTTGCACCGACCCCGAACGCCGCCTTGAGGACAGAGGGAAAAACAATCACACAATCCGCCTTTTCCAATACCTCTTGGGGGATGTTCTCGGGTGTTCCCATGATTTCCTGCATCACCCTCCCGCAATTCTCCAGGCGTTGTTGTTCCTTATTCATTTGCGTGGCATACACCACACCTGCTGCGAGCGTGAGACACGCTACGCCTATTAAGTATCGTTTCATCGCTGACCTCCGTGTTGACGTGTCTTTCACAGACGTTTTGCTTCTTTCCTGCTCCAAGATCTCTGGCTGGGAAGGGATCTTCTACCGGTTCACCGCGCTCGATGAACTGTTCGCTCAGAGGTAGACGCTGATTGAAACTCGCTCGCCGGGATAGTACGGGTCGTACATGTAATACCCACCGTCGACGAAATCAATGTAGACGTCGTCGGTGTAGTACCACTCTGCCGGCCACGGCTGAACAAATCCGAACCAATAGCCGCCGTACTGGAAGCGAGAATATCCGCCGACCAAAACCGGGTTGCCCATGTGGAACTCGTGCCCACGGCCAAAATTGGAATGGAAGCGATCGTCAGGTATGCGACCGTCGCCTCTGGCACTCAGTCGCAAGGCCGGCTCTGAACGTTGCCTGGCTTCTGCTTGCTGTGTACGCTCGGGGCGTTGTGAAGATTCGGCGCGCTGCCCTTGTTCCGCCTTGGCTTGCTTCGGTTGCTCCTGCCTCGCGGACCTGGTTGGTTCCGTTCTGGCAGGCTTGGCCTTGGCTTGTTGCTCCTTAGCTTGCTTCGGTTGCTCCTGCCTTGCGGACCTGGTTGGTTCTGTTCTGGCAGGCTTGGCCTTGGCTTGTTGCTCCTTAGCTTGCTTCGGTTGCTCCTGCCTTGCGGACTTGGTTGGTTCCGTTCTGGCAGGCTTGGCCTGTTGCTGCCTTGCGGGCTTGGCCTGTTGCTGCTTTGCGGGCTTAGTCTGTTGTTCCTGTTTCGGTGGTTTCTGTTGTTGGTCCTGGTATGCGTAAACCGGAGCAGCGAGTCCCAAGAGCAGGAACAGTGCTGCCGTGCTGATCACTCCAACTCGTTTCATGATGTTGCCTCCATTACTGCATACTGATGCGTTCGCCGCTTATAGCTCGCGGACGGTCCGCGATTTTTAATCGAATTCGTGGGCCCCAGTTGCGCCTCTTACGTTCATCCAGACTTGCCTACGCCCCAACGTGGATACGCGCCAGGGAATGAAACAGTCCAAATACATTCAAGAGCCACAACACCACGACAATGACGACAACTGCGTTCAAAATGCCCTTAATGGTTCGCTGCATTGGTATGAAGCTGTTAACCAGCCAAAGCAGAACACCCACTACCAACAGGGCGACGATAATTTGAATCAAAGGCATATTCTTTTCCCTTCCTGTCTCCGCTGCGAGACACTCCTAGCCCGGGCCGTCTGGCGCCGCTTTAGCGCGACGAGGGACTGGACTATTTATCCAGACAGGGCGTGCCAGTAATGTGTTGTTCGCTGTCTTCCGGCCTAGTGCGGGTCGTGAAAATCAAGCTGCAGGAGATGGACTAACCAACACAACAATCCTTTTTTCTGCAAGACCATCCTAGGCGTTGCGAAGGCGCATGTCTGTTCACTTATATACAGCCTCTTTTGTTTAGCGCCGGCGGTAAGTTGAGGAGGTCCGCAGCTATGGAGTCTGCTCTTGAGGAGATTGAGAGATCGCCAGGCTCAGTTTCAAGAACGCCGGTTTGAGACACACTAAATTGGAGGTGTCTCGAATTGAACAGTATTCCCAAATCGGTGTCTGTACCTTTGCACCTTCTAATCATCCATGCGGCACATGCAAATGGTCAGGAAGGGTGTCCTGACCTTCACGGAAGGAGAACAAGATGGCTCACGCTCTCGCCCAGCGACAACCTACATCAGAAATCCACGTGCTCAGGATGCTCTCCCAGGGTGCACCGATCACGGAAGTCTTGAATGAGCTCTGCAACTTTATCGATGCTAAGTCACCCGGAGTAATCCCGACAGTTCTCTTACCAGATGGCGATGGGACGCATCTCCGGCTTGCGGCCGGGCCGAAAGTTCCCAAGATCTGGAACGCAGCGTTCGACCGTTTGAAACTGCCCTCCTACACCAGTTTCTCCAGCAGGGCCGGACGTCACGAAAAAAGTGTCCCGGTTGCCGACATGAGAAGCGATCCTTCGTTTGCAGATTGCTGGGGCTTGGCTCGTAGCCAAGGGGTTCAAGCGGCATGGTCCGTGCCTATTTTCTCGAAAGAAAAAAAAATCCTGGGAACTCTGATCTTATTTTATCCAACACCCCAGCCGCCCGGCGAACGAGACTTGGAACTGATGGAACAGGTGATCCATATCGCGGCTATTGCGATCGCATGTCACCGTAAGGAAGAAGAGTTGCGCGAGTTTTCCAGGCGGCTTTATCAGTCTCAAGATGAGGAGCGTCGCCGGATCGCGCGCGAGCTGCACGACAGCACGGGCCAGAAGCTTGCTGTCTTGGCGATGAACTTGTCGATGGTCAAAGATACGGTTCCTACACCGTCGCGTGACAAGATTCTCTTGGAGTGTGCATCCCTCACGAGCAGCATTTCAGATGAACTCCGAACTCTTTCCTATCTGCTCCACCCGCCCATGCTTGATGAATGCGGACTGAACACGGCAATCGACTGGTACGTGAGTGGAATTAACCAGCGCAACGGCCTGCATGTGAACGTGGAGATAACTCGGGACTTATGCCGGCTGTCGGAAGAAGCCGAACTTGCGATCTTCCGTATCGTGCAGGCCAGTCTCACAAATGTTCACCTCCATTCAAGAGCTAGCGAAGCCAAGGTAAAGATCGAGCAAAATCTGGATGGTGTCACGGTAACGGTCAGTGACGACGGTCAAGGGATACCGGATGGAGTGCTGGATCATTCGTCGCGAACCAAGGCGGTTGGCATTGGCATTACAGGCATGCGAGAGAGAGTGGATCAGCTCGGCGGCCGCCTGGAGATTGAAACGAGTCGCAAGGGCACAACAGTGCAAGCAACAGTTCCCAAGCGCCATTTTCGGATTGCTACGCCAGCCCAGAACTAGCCGGCACCTGTTCGCTTTTGCATAGCCCGTCTCGGACGAGCTGGGTTAGGTTAATGCAGTGATTGTGTTCTGGCATTCACGCACATTGCGAGCTTGTTAGGGAGCGGCTTATGAAACGCATGGAGCAGGCGGCTTTCCCTCTGGATGGCTTCTCTTCAGGCGCGAGCCTTGGCGGCAAGGTCTCGCACTATCGGGACAACCAGAACATTTACAAGCAAGGTACGCGTGCTGACACGCTTTTCTACATTCAAGAAGGAGGGGTGCGGCTCACCACGCGAACGAAACATCAACTACCGGCCGTCACCGCAATCCTTGGCGCGAATGAGTTTTTTGGCGAGCTTTGCCTCGCTGGCTATCCCCTTCGTATGTCCACAGCCGTCGCATTGACCGCCAGCTCGATACGTACGATCCAGAAAGCAAAAATGCTGGAAATGCTTCGCAAAAAGAATAAGACGTCAAATTCCCTGGTGGCCTATCTGCTGTCCAGCGTCAAGAGCTATCGGGATCACGTGGCGCATCTGCTCACTTCCTCTTCGGAACAGCGGCTGGCCCGCGTCCTTCTGCGGCTGGCGCACTTGCATAAGAAAGGCCCAAAGGTCGTTGAGATTCCGATTCTAAGTCACCGACTTCTGGCGGAGATGGTCGGGACCACGCGCCCGCGAGTCAATCTGTTCATGAATCGATTCAGGAAGCAGGGATTCATAAGCTACGATGGGGGATTGGAAGTGCACCAGTCGTTGCGGAAAGTTCTCCGGAGCCGCTGGAGGTCCCTGTAATTCCCTGAATCCCGAGAATTTCTTTGGAGTCCAGCTTCCGGCTGTGGACACAGTGCCGACTGACGGGAACCATCACCATCAAGCCCGATAACCAGCGGGAAACTCTGGATGGCGTCCCTACCCGATTACGTTCCACACATACAAGAAAGTCCCGTCGCTTGCGGTCGCAACCTTACGTCCAGCTTTCCGAGTGGCGCGATTCAGCGCGGAACGAACTTTTTCTTTTGATTCCGCCAATTCAGCCAATGGGACCTTAAGCGCGGAATCAGCTTTTAGACTGTCGAGGTCATTGAGGATTGCGGTGACAATCTCTTTGTGCTTTCCATTTCGGCCTTGCGGAACATCTGATTGCACCATCGTCCTAAAGTGCATGGGTATGGTTTTGCTCTGGGTGCGTCCCATATAGTCTTCTCCGGTGATGACACGCTAAACAAACAGGGCGTTATCGTATCTCATCGTAGCAAATCCTGCAACTAAAAAACAGGGTGTAACCCAGGTTGGAGCGGTACGCCCCCCGACTAACGCCACAGCTGAGTTTCCAAAGGATATCACCCGTACGGCTCATGGCCTGTTAGCGTGTAGCTGATCCAAGGAGTTGCCGTGCTCAAACCGAAGACGCATTTCGAGCAGGTTCCGCTCGAACTGGTCAGAAAAATTGTTGAAGAACAAATCCGTCGGGCAAAAGCAACCGGCTTGCCTGAGTTCGACAGAGGAGGGGTATGCCAAGAGCAATCGCCAGAAAGATCAAACTAACTCCCAGGAGCCAATCCACTTTCGATTTGCGAGTTTTTCTGGATACGGCCGGCGTGGCGAGAACAATTAAGGAGTTTAAGAGAGGAGAGCTCGTCTACTCTCAAGGTGATGCTGCTCGGAACGTAGTGTACTTACAAGAAGGCAGAGTGAAACTCTCTGTCGTTAGTGAAGCCGGCAAGGAGGCGGTCGTGGCCATTCTGGGACCGGGCGATTTCTTTGGTGAAAGCTGCCTGGCAGGCCAGTCCGTTCGCATGGGGACCGCTACCGCGGTTGCGCCTACGACTGTGCTCGTGGTTGAGAAGAGTGAAATGCTCAAAGTGCTTCACGAGCAGAACGCCCTCTCCGACCGGTTCATCACTTTTATGCTGGCACGGAATATTCGAATCGAGGAGGACTTGGTCGACCAGCTATTCAACTCCAGCGAGAAGCGGCTGGCCCGCACTCTTCTATTGCTTGCCCGTTACGGCAAGGAAGACAAGCCCCACGGAGTGCTCCCCAAAGTATCGCAAGAGACGCTGGCGGAGATGATCGGCACAACACGCTCGCGCGTCAATTTCTTCATGAACAAATTCAAGAAGCTCGGGTTCATCAAGTACAACGGCGGTCTTCAGATCAATACCTCTCTCTTAAGCGTCGTCCTGCACGAGTAAGCGACCCTTCACGCAGTCTCGCAAGAACACATAGGACGGCGACGGCGCATCACACTCTGGCATTCGCTGGCGCTTCACACGCTTGCTCGACGGCCTCTCATGAAATGCAGCACAAGTAATATCAGGCCCACAATCAGGGCAACATGAATGAAAGCGGACGTTACGTGAAATGCGAAAAACCCAAGCAGCCAAAGAACAATCAGAACAACAGCGATTATCGCGAGCATGTTTTAATCTCCTTGCTTTTGAGCGCGAGGACATCTGCAATTTCGTTTTTTGGAAACTACGCTGATGCCTCATCGTGTGCGGAAGAACACTGCACAGAGAGCAGAGTAGTCACAGGGAAGACGGACGTCTGTCCCGTTGTGGACACTTTCGTATTCTGATTACATGTTGATGGAAACTGACCATTCGAGCAGATACCCTCGCACTGGCCGATTCTCACGCATGACACAATTGCGTTGATGACGTGCCTCAATGTCTCGTTTGATCGCGATTGCGGCCAGACATGTTGCCCGTTTAATCCATTGACACTCGCGAGCGGAAGGGAGGCGCGGAATGCAACTGTACATCTCCAGAAATCCCAGCAGTTCGTCGTTTTCGGCAACAACGCTTTCAGAGCAGAAAATATGCAAGCCAAAACGCACCGCACTCATGGCAATCCCTGCACGCTTGCTTGCGTCGTTCCCTGGCAGGGAAACGAGCGAAACCACGTTGCCAATTTGGCGATCAAGAGCAATGCAGATTTTGTTCAGTACTTCCGGAAGAGGTGCATGTGCAGAAATCGATTGGAGAAGTTGTTCTTCGGCGCTCAGCAGGAACTGGATTCCCCCGCCAGAATTCGGATGCGGCTGGCGCTCTTGCGGCCGATCGCGTCGGCGGGAACGATATTCATCCATGGGATCCCTTCCTTTTCAGGTCGTATGCATTGTCGATTGAACCTAGGCCGGACTGGGCGTCTCTTGGCTGCTTGCGTTTCATGGCGTAAAGAGCCTTGTCCGCCGCATGTAGAAGGGTTCCGATGGTATCCGCGTCTTTCGGATAACTCGCAATTCCAACGCTCACCGAGAGCACTGGCTCTTCGGTCTCTCTCTCAAGAAGTTCGCAAATCCGCCGGGCCAGCAATGTCGCGGGGACCATGCCCGTCTCCGGCAGGACCAGAGCGAACTCGTCTCCACCGTGGCGCGCTGCGATATCGATGGACCGGCAGCAGTCTCTCAGGATCTGCCCCAGCCTACAGAGTGCTCGGTCACCGGTCAGGTGAGAAAACCGATCGTTGACCTGTTTCAATCCATCAAGGTCCAGCAATGCAAGAGAGAATTCCCGGCCGGTTCGTTTGGATCGGCAGATCTCCGCGTGGAGCACTTCGACCAGACGACGATGATTGGCCAAGCCAGTCAGTGAATCGGTCGATGCCTGGTGGCGCAGCTGGTCCTCCAGGGTGCGTTGCTCGGTGATGTCAACAGCGATGATTTCGTGGCCGGCAAAGTTTCCATAGTCGTCAAAAACAGCGCGTCCGCTGATCCTGGCTTTCAGCATCGCGCCGTTTTTCCGCTTCCACTCTGTTTCGACGGGCTCGATTTGCAATGTCTCGCGGGAATGCGCCGCCCATGGAGAGCCCGCACCGAAACGAGAAAGGAGTTCAGTCAGGTGATTCGCCGCCAAGAGTTCCTCTTTGGTTGAGTAGCCCAGCATGGTGATGAGGGCTTGGTTGGCGTCGACAATTTTTCCTTCCGCGCTACAGCGGTATATTCCATAAGCGGGATTGTCGACCAGCGCGCGATACAGCGATTGCGAATGCCGCAAGGCTTTTCGGGCCCCTTCTAACTCCTCACGGAGCTTCTTTTCATTCAGGGCCTGGCGAACAGCCAAGGGCAATTGAGCGACATGCTCTCGCGAAACGCAATCGAAGGCGCCGTGAGCGGTTAACTCCACCAGGAATTGATTTGCCGGGCCGGTGGTCACAAAGAGGAGCGGAATCTCCTGCGCAGTCTGACGCAAGAGTTGCAACGCGTCGGATCCTTTCCAACCCAGACTTGGATATTCGGCCACAACGACATCATAAGAGTGGGAGCGGAGCTGTTCTGTGCATTGCTCTGGAGTCAAAACGACATCAGCGTTGACAATGAATTGCGCCTTCTTAAGCTCGCGCAGACAGTCGTCTACAACTTCTGGATCGTGGTGGATGAAAAGGACGCGGATGTGGCGGTGCCTGTGAGAAGTCAGGCCCTCCGTCCGGAGGGACGCCAGATCAGGCTGCAGATCGTTCTGAGCCACGTTTGACATGCAAGCCCAAGCCCCCGCATGGACCACCGACGCCGTCCGCAGATATCCGAATGACGGCGTGGAGATCGCCCCTGTCCCACTCAGTGTATGTCGGTAAGAAAACGGGGTCTGTTCAATATTGCACAGTGGCAAGGGGAGATGCGGCACCTCCGGACGCAGCGTGGCCGGACGCAAATTGCCTACGTCCTCAGCTCTTAAATCCAGCCGTCCGTCCGCCCGCTACTTGCTCGTGGAGTACGGCGCGTCAGTGGCGAGGCAATAATCCGAGTACGTCAGGATCCGGTCAATGTCGAGACTCTTGAAGAAAAGGATTCTCGCGCTTGCGCGCACTTCAATGCGTTTCGGCATCCAGAGTCCATCACTCACGCGGATCTGCTCCAGCATAATGTGCGAGCCCCGCTGCACGCGGGCCACGAATAGTCCCATCGAGAACGACTGCGTTACTTGTCCATCCACTTTGATCCAGACGAAGTCTTCCTTGTCGATCCAAAGCTTGCCTTCCACCTTGGAGAGCATCTTGCCGTACTTGCCGTGCGCGTGATAGCCGGGGTGCGGCGTCACCTGAAGCACGTAAGCTGGCCTGCCCTCGGCTGTTTCTTCGCCGATGAGTTGGAAGTCGAAGGCATTGACCACATCCCGGAGAAAAGACCTGGCTTCTCTCTGCTCGCCGAGCCGAACAGTTCGCTCCGTCGGTGTTTCGTGCTCCAGCTTGTCGAGATCCTTGCCGCTTTTACTCTGTTCTTCAGCCGATGGAGGATGCCCATTGTGCTCTACGAGCTGTTCAAAGCGAGCGCCGTTGACGACAATGGTTCTGCTCACGTCAACATTTTCCGATTTCACCCGCCCAAGTGGGTCCAGGCGCCGATCCTGATCACGCTCCGTGTATTTGTAATCGTCCCGCGCATCCCAATTTCGCTCAGTGGCTGCGACCGACAGTGCCACGATCTGGCGCGCATCCAATACGTTTGTAGGATCCTGAGGCTTGGCCGGGGGTTTCCCGCCAGCTTGACCAAGGATCACCGATGAACCCGTGAGCACGGACAAGATCAACAGCACGCAGGATTTCGTTAGGATTCCCACTTTTGATTGGATGGGAGCTGGCGCCCCAAAACTCCGGAGAATCAGAATTCATGCATACACTAATGCGCCGAGGGATTGAGTGTCTGTGCAAAAAAGAACAGGCCTAGTGTGCGTATTAGAACAGACAGTGAGCTCCCGAACTTAATAGAATTGTTTCGTTAGCAGCGAGCGATCTGCTCTTCGCTTCCGCGCTTATCGCGTGGGGGCAAGCCAATTTCAGGCATTCGGTCGCACCAGAACGCAGGATTGGCGGCAAGGTCCGGCCCGTAATTTCTAGGCGACAGGGGTCGGTCCCCAGGGCGATCAGAGGCAGCAATGTACAAACAGTTCATTCTGCTGCTCGGCATGTTTCTGTGTATCTATGCGTCGGCGGCAGCACAAACGGTCGCGCCACAGATCGTCACGGCGGCAGACCGGATTGCGCCGATTACGGCCATGGTTCGAATAGTATCGACCCCGTTGCTCGCAGGGCCCTTGCTGCGGCCCGAGAACCCCGGAAAACTCACTGCGCATTTCAGTTACCTGTTCGCTGGTGCTTACGCCCGTGACCAAAAGCTAGAGGCTCTGAAGACTCTGTCGCAGGTGCGCGAGGTTAAAACTTTGTTTAGCACGCGGTCGACTCTGCCGCTCGTGCATTTCTGGGGAGGACGTTTGCGGTTTGATGGTTTTACGGGCACGCTTGACATGCAGAACGTGCAACTTGGTCCGTCAGCCGCTGGCGGTTTGCTAGACTTTCGTCCCCGGCGCCAAGATTATCCTGGCGAGCCGCGTTCGATCGGTCTCTACGGACTTAGCCTGAGCTTTCACCTCGGGCGAAACGCACAGATAGGACGCCCGACACAGGTATGGCGGAGCCTCGCGCGAATTGTTAGCTCCGTTCGGTAGCTTGATGATGTGCAACGGCAGCAGGGGCTCTTACGCCAAAACCAGACCAAAAGGTGCGCCATCCGCATATTGTGAGAGCAAAGTCCTTCGACAAGACCTGGAACGCCACGTCAGAAGCACGCAGAGAAATATGCTCGTGGGCAGCCACCGGGAAAGCAGGCCTCAGATTGCCTACGCGGCAGCGGGATCCTGGTGTACAAAACGAGACAGACAACAACTCTCCCATGCCAGAGAATTAGGAATTGGGATTCGCATCAGGAGAGTCGCCATGCTGAACTGCCCATTTTGTCACAGCGAACGAATCCATCGATCAAGACGCAGGGGCATTGTTGAACGACGAATTCTCACCATGGTCTTCATGAGGCCATTTCGATGTGACCTCTGCGACTCTCGATTCTTCCGTTGGTCAATCGCCACGAACCCCAATTCACCCTCGCGGGCGACAACCTCCTAAGCATGGCATTTAAGGATTGCCAAGTGACCACCATCTTCGCGCGTGACCGAACGTTTACCCAGCCGGTCAATTGGGTTACAACCTGCTTTATGGCTGCATTCCACGTGGGCGCCATCGCGGCGCTGTTTTTCTTTACCTGGAAGGCTCTCGCGCTGGCGCTGGCGCTGTGGTGGGTCGCCGGGAGTCTCGGCATCGGGATGGGCTACCACCGGCTTCTGACGCACCGCGGCTATAAGACTCCAAAATGGGTGGAATACTTCCTCACCTTGTGCGGCACACTGGCTCTGGAAGGTGGGCCAATCGGTTGGGTAGTGACGCATCGCGTTCATCATCAGAACACCGACAAGGAAGGCGATCCACACTCCCCGCGGGACGGCGGATTCTGGGCCCATATGGGCTGGATCATGACGGGCCAGGCGATACAAAACCCCTCGCGCGAGCTTCTGTGTTTTGTTCCCGACCTTCGCAAAGACAGATTTCACGTCTGGATCAGCAAATGGCACTGGCTTCCTATGACTGTGCTGGGCTTGACGATTTTCGCAATTGGCGGATGGCCCTTCCTACTTTGGGGCATCTTTTTCCGCACGGTCATCGGTCTCCACTCCACTTGGCTCGTGAATTCCGCAACACATATGTGGGGATCGCAGCGATTCGCCACCGGCGATATGTCGACCAACAGCTTCTGGGTTGCCATGCTTACCTTCGGAGAAGGCTGGCACAACAATCATCATGCGGCGCCGCAGTCGGCGCGCCACGGCCTTGCGTGGTATGAGTTCGATTTGAACTGGTATGGAATTGTGGCGCTCCGAAGGCTCGGCCTCGCGTGGGACATCAAACTCCCACGGATCAAGCCAGCCGGGGAAGCGCAAGTTGCCATCCCGCCCAAAGTTGCCGAAGCGAACGCCTTGCTGCCGACAATCTCTGTTGGTGACTGACCTGTTCTTCTGCGACTCGACGCGCATGCATCGCGGGGCGTGCGCAAACGCAGCGCTCGCTGTCAATTCGTTAGCCGGTTGTAAATCATCAGCGGAGCGGATCGATGCGAGGGCCGTCGGTGAGCTGGACTTGTGGTTCTTAACCCAGGGCTCGTTCATCAATTACTGACACATTTCTGATTAGGAAGTCCTGCCCTTGCAGACGGTGTGTCCGCACGCGCAATCGATGTCTGGCGTCTTCTCCATAGCCTCACACTGGGTGCTACAGTACTTGCCTGACGTCGTCATACACGAACAAACGGGGTGTGCGCACTTCTCGGACTTCGTGGTCGCCATTTCTTTTCTCCTCGCTTTGGATCCACAGCGGTGATCCTAAACGGTATCTTAAACACTGGCAGAGAGCGTTTCTGTCCCATAAGGGACACATTTAAATTCCTAAGCTTGGTGCAGTCAGAACACGTTCAATCACACGACCCATCATCCTGAAACTGGCCACCAGCGGCCATCGACGCCAGAAAGTGTGCGCAGGTCAGGATTCTCTGGTCCAGCGGATCGTTAGTCAGCGTGTCGGGAGATATGTAATCCATGGATTTGCGTAATCCCAGAATTTTGTTGTTCAACTCTTGCATGTTGTCGAACTCATTGGTGAACAATATTAGGGCGTCTCGATCGGAATCGGTTGACGCTGCCACAGACGCCAGCGCGAGGCTCTTGGCAGTTTGACCGCGATAGCCAGACAGCGGGTCCTCCGTCACTGGATACCCATGCTGGATCGCGTCAGCGAGGACGCTGCGCCATTCTCGGATCGTCGCCATTTCTTCGATACCTGCCCTCAAGAACTCTTTAGAGAATCCTTTACTGGCCGGTTTGGCTGTCGAGGCGGGAGGCGGCACTGTTCCCGCTGGGGAGGCAGGCAAAGTCAATATGACTTGATTCCCCTTAAAGTCGAGGGAACCACTCGCGATGCGTGCGAGACCTTCGATATCGACGTAGGACCGACCGTTAATCTGGACAACTGTCGCAACTCCAGGCCGACCATTTACGATCAGTGTCAGGTTGTGCTGCACAGCTTGCGACAGCGCCAATCCTGGCAATGCCAGAAGGGCAGCCAACATCAACCATCCGCAGAATGGCCTCTTTCGCATAAGCCTGCTAGCCCAACGACGTTTTTCCCAGCTCACGAACGAGGTTTTCATCACTGCCTCTTGCGTTCTCAACGGCCCAAGATGTTCTCCGCCCTCTAATCCAAGTCTGAGAAGCGGCCTTCACAGGTACTCTCTTTGTCTCTCCGAGCAGCTCTTTGAAAAGCGCCCGGTAATGAGGCTGGAGGCTGGCGCAAGTCTTCGGTGCTGCGTTCCCGGGGCGGGGCATCCACCAACTGGCTAATGCCCCGCCGGGTATGCCTTCAAAGGAACGACGACGAAAACCTATCCGTTTGGAGGTCTGGACTGGGTCGCCTTCGGTGGCTCTGGCGGCTGCCTCTGCTGCAACTGCTGCTGCTGTTGGGCGTGTCTCTGCACCAGTTGCTGCGTCTGTAGCTGGTGTTGCTGCTCCACCTGTGCTTTTGTTGCGTCGCTGGCATTCTGTCGCGCCAGGTTCTGGTGGTCCCGATCCTGGCTCTGCTGCAATTTCTGCCGATCCTGGTTCTGCTGCACGATTAGCTTGTCCTGTTGCTTTTGGTATTTCCGGTCGAGCTTCGGGTTCCCGGAGTTAGGAGAAGCGGGGTGCTCGATGGGCGGCAGGTCGTTAGGATGGACAGCAGTGCTGTAGCGAGAAGCGTTGCTGTCCGGACGCGTGGCTGCTGCGTTTCCGCGATCCTCGGATGCTCCCGACGTGGGAGTAGCCGTAACTGCCGGCGCGCCATGGTTCACCGAAGCGCGTTGCTGCGGGTCCGTGCGCGCGTCCTGCGCGCGTTGAACTTGAAGGGGCACAGGCGGAACTTGCCGCTCCCGTGAAATCGCCTCGTCCTGAGACGTCGCACGCACGTTTATTCCACCGTTGCCGCCGTTGTAACTGACGCGGTTGCCCGCGGTCCGGTCATCCGCCGTTGCGCTGTAAACGTTGTGAATGTTGACACCGTTCAGGTTGTTCTCCGTGGTGTTGTAGAAAAATTGTCCATTGTTCCAACGTCCGCCTTCATATCCTTGGCCGAAATAACCGTAGCCATAGTTGATTCCACCATAGAACCCTACCTGTTCCCCCCAGTAACCTTCGGAGAAAACAAATCCGTTGCCGCCCCAACCCCAATAACCTGGGGTCCAAAGCAGACCTGCTTCCGGAGCCATCACCCATGCGCCTGGCACCCAATAGTAATCGTCATCCGCATAGGCCCAGTACCCTGGCGTCCAAATATATCCGTCGCCGGGACAAATAGACTGCTGGTAAACAGGCAGTTCAGGGGGAGCGATTGTGATCGATACGCCGACCTGCGCGAAAGATGCCGTCGACAGGAATAGCATTGCTACCGCTAATAACAACACACGAATGACGTGAATACGCATTGGCTTGGATCCTCCTAGTCAGAGGAAGCTGCTTGACTCGTTAGAAGAGTTCGCCGTACTTCCCCGGAGGCACCATGTTAGATAAGACGAGGGCGGATATCTGTTCACATCGAGACAGTTTTGAAAACAACGAAATTGAGCAGCTCGTCACGGCACTGAACGAAAGTTGGTGGCAGCGCTCCTCCCATCCTAACCAAGCACGGGTGGTTGATCATTTACCACGGGGTGAGCGAAAGAACGGGGCCTAGCAACGAACGGCATCCGTTGTGCTATTCGGCCGGGGTAATGGTGCTTTCGAAGGAGCATCCGCAGCTGATCCGCTATCGGTCGGCAGAGCCAGTGTTGACACCTGCGTTGCCGCAAGAACACCTCGGGACCAGGACGTTTCGGCGCAAGATGTAAGTGCGAGATGTGGTCGATCCTCGTTGTATGCTCCCGACAGGTCGAAATGGCACTACGTGCGCTAGCCGATCACACCAGCTTGAAAATGAGGTCATCCGACCGTGCATTTGCTTAATATGGTTCGCCGAGCAACGGAGGCAGCACCGGAGTAACCTTGCCCCAGCCGTCGGTCTGCGCCGTCTTCATGTCCTTAACCAATTGATCCGGCAGATTTGCCTTCAAATGCGGACGGCCCGCTTGATTGCCGAGCGCCCACGCGACCGCGGCGACTGTCTTAGACACCTGCTGTATCTCCTTGTAATCAATTTTCTCGGGAGTGTCAGTGGGACGGTGATAATCCACGTGGAGTCCCACGGTGAAGAATGCGATGGGAATTCCCATTTTCGCAAAGTTGTAATGATCGCTGCGGTAGAAGATGCGCTGACCGTTTGGTTTCGGGCCAAGGTTATCGTGCGTGGCGTCCGGCGCGGTCGCATCGTAGAAGTGATTCAGGATCAATTTCTGATAGTTGTTGTTCACGGTCTCAATCGTCTTCTCTAAGTCATCGCTGCTTATATTGGGCCCAACAACGAGGATTTCACCTGGATTTACCAGCATGTGGGTGGGGTTCGGATCGACGGACTTAGGATTCTTGGTGCGGCCGATCATGTCCATGTTCAGGTCGGCGACGACCTTCGTAAGATCGATCGGAGGGAATTCGTTGAAGTATCGCGAGCCCCAAAGCCCCTTCTCCTCGCCGGCGTTCCACAAGAAAACTATCGAGCGCTTGGGCTTGATACCTGCCGCCGCGCCTTCGGCGTAGGCCCGGGCGATGGCGAGCAGACCTGTGGAACCGGAGCCATCGTCGTCAGCGCCGTTGTTGACGTTGTGACCGTCGGGCAACGGTGCGCTCAACCCGATGTGGTCGAGATGCGCGCTGATAACCACGTATTCATTCTTTAGCACCGGATCGGCGCCTTCAAGTATTCCAACAACATTCTCGCCATGGCCCTGTTCGCTGTGGATCACGACGTGCATACTGAGTTTTTTCTCTGCACTCAGCTCGAATGAGTCCTGTTTGGCATTTGCGCCAGCGGTGTAGAACACCTGAACGGCATTCATCTTCTCGCCTCCGAAGAGGTCGTTCGTCATTTCCGCGCCGGCGGTAATCGAAGGGGCGTTCGGGCATGCGGGCTGATCTTCGAACTTTGTTACCTGGAAAAACGGTCCGTTGAGTGAAGGCGGGCGTCCGCCGTTGGGATTGGCCATTGCAGCAAGCTGTTGAAAGTCCGCGATTCTGACAACGGCCACCGCGCCGTTTTTCGCCGCATATTCTTCGGGAGTCAGGTAGTCGGTGCAATCCTCGCCGAGAGGGTTCGGCGCGGCAGCGGCGCCTCTGCCGGCGGCTTGTTGGGCGGCAAGTTCACGCGGCAGTCCGGCAACCACAATGATTTTGCCGCGCACATCGAGGCCATCGTAAGGATTGATGTTGGATTTGTTGATTACATAACCATTGCCCGCAAAAACCAAGTTTCCGGTGGCATCGAACGACTCTGCTGGTGGCAGACCACGGAAACCGGCGCCGCTGGGCCCGACCGTCCAATCCTTGCCATATTCAAAGTCAGTGGCGCGAAGTTCCGTGGGACCGCCACCACGGAACGGTGAAGGTCCGGTGATCGAAGCCTTGCTCTCCTCTTGAACAACTTGCCGCGTGACCAACTCAATGGGCATAAAGTAAGGTTGTAGCGGGCCGTTCGTCTCGCTCGTGCTGCCTCCCGGTTTCAGGCCCCATTCCGCCAAGTGACTGGCGACATAAAGCGCCGCCGTATCGTAGCCGCGTGAAGGTAAGTTTCGGCCCTCGAGTTGGTCGGAGGCGAGAAAATAGTCGTAGATCTTCAATTCGCTTTCGCTAATCGAATCCGTGTTGCCATATTTCGCGGCCGCGCTCGCCTTCATCGCTTTGTGCGCCGATTCTCGCGGAAGCCGCGTCGCTCCTACTGTGAACAAAACAGAGACTGCGAGAGCAGCTATCAGGGTGAAACTCATAACCATTCGGCGCATGGGGCCCTCGGCGTAGTTGAGTTAGAGACGCGCGGTATCTTACCTCGAAATATTCAATGCCGCATCCATCTCGCTACAATTGTGAGCGCGCACCGCGTCACACAGCAGGTTGCGGCCGATTCTTAACGTAGGCAGAACCGGAATCGCTTCGTTTGAATTGGCAGCTCGACGACGGGCATCGGCAATTCTAGCGTGAGCCGTCCAAATCGATGGATAAACGGATCTCCGACGAAACTATCTTCAAGTTGGCCACAGTGGACATGCGTTCGGAGGCCATGAGACAGGTCTCGGTGAAATCACAAAAATCCATTGGGCAAGCACTGGCTGACGCGGAGATGGCGCGTAGCACCGTGTAGGAAAATTATTGCGTGAGCTGAGAATAAGACGGGAAGCCGGCGTCGTCATTTCCATTTGCAGAGAGAAAGCACAAGACTGATTGGCGGAGGATCCAGTCTCGCGCGATCGATGCTTAATTCATTTCGGATTTTCCAAACCTTCCGTGTCTTCTGGTGTTTTCGGAGACGTTGGAGTCAACCAGTCACAGATACTGCCAATTACCGCGCCAGCGTCGGACGATGCCGCCGACGTCGGCGGCAATGTAGGGTTCGTCGGACGTGCCGGTGACATGCATGGGCACGCCGAAACCGTTGCCCGAACTACCTCCCGAGCCATTTAATTTCGTAAGCAAGCCCACGCCCACTTTGCCAATTCCTTTAGCCGGCGCACCTTTTATGGTGAGATTGAAATCTAGCTGATCGGCAGCTGAGATGGTGCCGCTGCCGGTGATCTCGCCCATGCCCTCAATCACGGCGTCGATCTTGTCGGCCACGACGCCGGCGTTCGTGATGCGCAGGTTCACGTGCAACTTCTTGAAATCCGTCGTGTCTCCCGTTTTAAGGCCGCTCAGTGCCACGATGCCGTGTATTTTTGAACCGATGTCAAAGCCCACCAGGCGTGTGTTGTCGAGCGTGATCGGCCCGGTAATATCGAGCGATTTTGCCGGCCCCGTGATAGCGAGGTTCATCGAGAACGTACCGCCCTTCAGCACCGAACCGTCCGGCAAACGAATGGCGGCTTCGGTCATCAGCGGCTGGAGTTCATCGATCGGCAGATTTCGTCCGGCGAGTTTCAAATTCAGCAGCGGATCTCCCGCGGCGAGCGCGGCGGTTCGATACGTTCCGTGCGCATGGATCGCGGCGTTGCCGATCTTTACGGCAGCGTCCTCGATCTGGGCAGTGTTTCCTTTCAGGCGATACGTGCCGTGGTAAGTGAGGTCAAGCGGCTTTGGCGCCGCGGCCGCCCCTTTGCGAAGTTTGAGATGCTGGATGTGAACGGTGCCGCTCGTGGTGAGTGTTTGCCCGTCGGACGCCGCTTGCATCTCGATGTCCGCGAGCAGCGACAGGCCGACATTTGGATTGAGAAATCCGACGGCGACCGGGTCGAGGTGCTTCGCTGAGATATGCGCGTCAACAGGGCTTGTTGCCGCGTCGTTGCGATTGATCGGGCCAACGTGGCCTATGACACGAATGGTGCCGCCGCCGGGCAGGTTCGCGCTCAGCTCGATCGGAAACTGAGAGCCGAATGAAAAATCGCGCGCCGTAAGATTCACGTGCTCGTACACGGTAGGCTGACTCTGCCCGGGCTGGCTTGCGGTCACCCGACCGTCTTCGATGACGATGCGGCCGACAGATGGGTCCGGGAGCTCCGGCACAGAATCTTTTGAAATTCCCGAAGCTGCGTCCGCGGCAGAGCCGTTCGCGGAGGCGTTGGCTGCGCGGAGGCGTCCGATACTGGAAAAATTCCACGTGCCATCCGCCGCGTGAATTACGGTGATTTGCGGCGACTCAATCTGAAAGCTGCGCAGGTTCAACTGGCGTGCAAAAATCAATTTCCGCAGCGACACGACGATGCGGCATTCCTTCGCCGTCAGAAACGGTGCGGCGCTGAAGCTGGGATCGTCGGCGATGTTGAAGCCTTTGGTGACCAAGCTGCCGGAGAACAGAGCGAGCCTCAGATCGCCGACCTTTACGCTGCGACCGAGCATGGTTGTGAGTTGCCTTTCGATGGCGGGGCGAAACGAGTTTGCATTCGCGAATAGCGAAACCGACACGATTGCCACGATCACGAGACCGGCGAGTGCCAACAGAATTTTAGTCCAGCGTTTCAACAAGACTCCTCAGCGCGACAGCTTCGAAGCGCCAGCAAACTTTGAGGCAAATCTCTGTGAGGCCGAGTGCCGCGGCGTCATAAAAGGGTTGCGGCTCACTTCGACCGTAGGGGTGACGCCTTCCAAATCAGAATTTAGAATGACGTCTCCCAGTTGGGCTGCCGCTGCCTTTACAATCTTGAGATCACGGTAGCCCTACTATGTGCCTGGCTCGGGTGCAAGACTGTGCTGTTCAGCACCCCTGCAAAGAAAAACCATCGGGTATCAATTTTAGGAGTGTCCAATATTGGGCAGTCGCGGCATGTAAATCATTCTACGATCAACCGTTCGAGTAAATATCGACTATCAATAGCGAGGTGAATTTATGCGTGGATTTAGATTTTTGGTGTTAGCTGCTGTCGCTGGACTCTGCTTCACGGCAACCGCCCCCAAAGCAGAGGCTCAGGTCACCGTCAGCATCGGAGTCGCCCCTGACTGCCCCTACGGCTACTATGACGTTGCGCCTTATGACTGTGCTCCCTACGGCTACTACGGCCCGGAATGGTTTACGACCGGTGTCTTCATTGGTGCTGGCCCGTGGTTTCATGGCCCTAGCGACTTCCACGGCCACGTAAATAACCGTTTCGATCCAAATCACGGCTATTCGGGCCCAAAGCCAGAGCGTGGCGAGAAAGCCGAGCCGTCAAAGCGTCTCGATAAGGTTGCCCACTTCAAAGGAAATGAAACGCGAGACGGGCGCGGCCATACAACGGGCGGCAAACACTAAGAACAGCTGAGGCGAATGGTCTAATAATTTGTGGAAACCAATTCCGAGTGGTTTGCGAAGGTCTCGCATGCGTCTAAGATGCGCCTCGGATCACCCGCTCGTCTAAGGTGCGCCTTGGATCACCCGCTGTTGACCGAAGCTAGGAAAAAAGAAATGGCGGCTCGGCTGCAAAGGCCGAGAAGTGTGCACATTCGTTTGTTCGTGCGTGGCAACGTCGGGAAAGTATTGCAGCACCGAGTGCGAGGGTACGGGACAACCGAGGATCCAAGTCTGGGAAATGTAATCAATGGTTCCTCTTAATTATCCACTGTGGTTGCGGACAGCGCACTTCTTCAACTTTCTTCTCCTGTCACTTCTCGTTCGGAGCGGTCTCGAGATCTTGAGCGCGCACCCGAGGCTTTATTGGAACGACCACTGCACGCCGGGAAGCGAATGGCTCAAGTTCACGAAGAAGCGGCAACCGAAGGACCAGCTGTGGACGGCGAGTGACGAGGAAACCTCATTCCCGTCCGCGATTGCCCTGCCGGGCCACGACAATCTAGGTCTCGGACGGCACTGGCACTTTCTCGTGGATTTCGCGTGGCTGCTCACAGGCTTGCTATACGTCGTGATGCTCTTCGTCACGCCAGAGTGGCGGCGGCTGATTCCGCCTTCCTGGCAGATTGTCCCGGACGCGTGGCACGTAATGCTTCGCTATCTGAGCTTCCACATCGTGGAAACGCCGGGAGCATATAACGCATTACAGCAGTTGAGTTATGCGGCAGTCATATTCCTGCTCGCGCCCCTCAGCATCGCGACGGGAATAGCGATGTCACCGGCCGTCGCCGCTCGTTTCCCGAAATACATCAAGCTCTTTCACGGGCGACAGGGCGCACGGAGCCTGCACTTCCTGGCCCTTTGCGCATTCACTGTATTCTTCATCGGCCATGTCACCATCGTAGCCCTTCACGGATTCCGGACAGAGTTGGCAAGAATTGTCTTGGGCGAGACGCACAATCCGCATCTGACGCGCGCTCTGATGGTATGGCTAGCCGGGCTGACTGGCGTAGTGGTCATCCATATCGTAACAACCATGTGCTCGCATCGCCGCCCGCGCTTTGTCCAAAAGACCACACAGTCGATCACCGATCCGTTGCGCACGCTGCTTTTCGGCCACCAAATCTCCGCGCAGCATTACTCACATGCAGACATTTCACCCTACTTCTGGGTGAATGGCCGGCCGCCGAAAGAAGAAAGTTTTCTGGCGATGGCACGCGAACAATTCGCAAATTACAGTCTCGAAATTAGTGGCCTGGTTGAAAACCCGCTGCATCTCACGCTGGAGGACCTCCGCGCAATGCCGAAACAAACTCAAATTACGAAGCATTGTTGCATCCAGGGCTGGTCAGGCGTTGCGGAGTGGGGCGGTATATCTTTGCATCACATCGTCGCGCTTTGCCATCCCCTTCCCGCTGCTCGCTACATCGTTTTCTACGCGTTCGACAATAAATCCACATCGGAGGCGCACGCCCAGGGACCGGGGTATTTTTACGGCACGATTCGCTTGGAGTTGGCGAAAGATCCGCAGACGATTCTTGCGTACGAAATGAACGGCCAGCCGCTTCCGATCAACTACGGTGCACCACTTCGCCTTCGCGTTGAAACACAGCTTGGATTCACAATGGTGAAGTACATCCGCGCAATCGAGTTTGTCGAGGATTACAAAACCATTGGGCATGGCCAAGGCGGCTGGCGAGAAGATTTTCAGTATTTCAGCCAAGAGGCCGGCATCTGATTCACGGGGCGCGGCTCTCGCGAAGAACGGTGCCGAACGCGGAAACAATTGAAGGAGGAACTACGGACCTCCGCCGCCGAGAACTACTGCCGCTCCGACTGAGCCAACGAGGCGCTAGTTCCCGCGCCAGCGAGAATATCCCCAGCCTCCGCCGCCCATCAACAATACGACAACAATGACAATTAATATGATTTCCATGTCTCTACCTCACTCTCCGGAGGAAGCTGTTTGACTCGCCTAGTTCCTCACCAACCATCATAAAAGAGTTGGAAATGGATATCTGTTCACATCGAGACACATTCGTGTTTTGTTTGCTTGTTCCGTGGCGTGGAAGTTGCGCGTGTCTAGTGCAGAGCGAGGATCGACTCGCTACTACATTGCTCCGCGCGAAAGTTGGCTTACTCGTGCAGGACGACGCTTAAGAGAGAAGTATTGATCTGAAGGCCACCGTTGTACTTGATGAACCCGAGCTTCTTGAATTTGTTCATGAAGAAATTGACGCGCGAGCGCGTTGTGCCGATCATCTCCGCCAGCGTCTCTTGCGATAGTTTGGGGAGTACTCCGTGGGGCTTGTCTTCCTTGCCGTAACGGGCAAGCAATAGAAGAGTGCGGGCCAGCCGCTTCTCGCTAGAGTTGAATAGCTGGTCGACCAAGTCCTGCTCGATTCGAATGTTCCGTGCCAGCATGAAAGTGATGAACCGGTCGGAGAAGACATGCTGCTCGTGAAGTACTTTGAGCATTTCACTCTTCTCAATGACGAGCACAGTGGTAGGCGTAATCGCGGTAGCCGTCCCCATGCGAACGGGCTGACCTGCCAGACAGCCCTCGCCAAAGAAATCACCCGGTCCCAGCATGGCGACGACCGCCTCTTTGCCGACTTCATTCACGACGGAGAGCTTCACCCCGCCTTCTTGTAAATACATTATGCTCTTGGCGGCGTCACCTTGAGAGTAAACGGCCTCCGCTCTTCTAAACTCTTTAATTTTTTTCGCCAAACCAGCCGAATCGAGGAAAGCTTGGGCATCAAAAACGGGCGCCTTTACCTGTTTTCGTTCTTTGGCCATCGCAGCCACGTTAGACCTCAAACCGAGTATACACGCAAAGGAAGAATGCTGTCTGCAGGGTATCAAACACCAGCGGTGGGCTATTTCAGTCCAATGTTGCGATTATACTGTTGGATAACGCCGTAACACTCGCAGGTGCAGGCTTCGAGTTTCGTGCGGCTCAGAATGCGCACGGAACCACGCGTGTACTTGATAATCCGTTTGTCCTGCAAAACACCAGCCGCCAAGCTTACGGTCGGCCGGTCCGTGCCTAGCATCGTCGCCAGGAAATCGTGGGTGATAGCGAGCGTCGGGGAATCCACTCTGTCCTGAGTGATGAGTAGCCAGCGCGCGAAGCGTTGTTCAATATTGTGGAGCCGGTTGCAAGCGGCTGTTTGCGCGAATTGCATCCCCTGAACTACTGCATAGCGGGTTAGAATCCGTTGAAGCTCTGGAGCTAACCGCAAGACGCTTCGCAGTGCGCCAATTCTCACCCTGAACCCGTCTCCTGCGATTTGCACGATCTCGCGCACTTGGTTTGTGTTTATGCCAACCGCCGCCTGTGTCCCTGCAAACCCTTCCCTGCCAACTTCCCCAACTTCAACAGTCCTGCCATCTTGAGTCGCGATGACAAGGGACACCATGCCTGAATTCGGAAAATACACGAACTCTAGCGGTTGGCCCGGTTCGTAGAGACTCAGATGATGAGGCATGCTGAGAAATTCCAAGTGAGGACGAATCCGGGCGTATTCCTCGTCGGAAATTGATAAGAGAATCTTGTTCCGTACTCGCTTCCCCGCAGTGGTTGTGCGTTTGTTCGGCTGCATGATTTGAAAGTCCCTCCTTGTCACTTGAATCGGCGGATCCGCGGACAGTGTTCCAAAATGGATGGTGCTACTTCTTTGAAAGCTCGCCCTTGAAATGGCTTTCAACATCTTCACGGCTCAGCGGGTTTCCCGCTTTGGCCAATACGACCGAATAGACGACCTTATTCCCTCCAACCTGCGCGGTAATAAACGCCCCGTCTTCCGGCAGTTCTTGGTAGATGAATTTCACCTTCCTGCCGTCTTCAAGAGTCTTGATCCACTCTTCGTCCAGCATATTAGTACCTCTTCATGCGAGATAAGTGTACGTCGCGAGTATACGTTGTTCGGAGCGATAAATTGCGGACCAAGGATTCGCGAGCGGCTGGCGATGTCGCTGGATTTGTTGACAAATGCGATGGTGCTGATTGGGTCCTTCCTGGCTTCGATTGCAGTCACGGACTCAAGTGAGATACGAGAGTGTACCGGAATGAACAGATATCCGTCTTCGGCGCTAGTACCATGGCTGCGTCGAAACGATGTGGAGGAACTCGCCATCAGGGCACTGCGCAAACGCTGAATTGCTGGTTCTCATGCCGAAAAGCAAAAAGATTCAAACATGCTCGTGCATTGGATGACTCACGATTTCATAGGACAGGTCTCTGCGTTAGTTCACAAGGCATTTGTCGCTGTGCGGAACAGCACCACGGCCCGTATCTTTTTCCGAATCGTCGCCGGAATTGCTCTGGTTCCAGCGGTCTTCGCGGTATTCACAGCTTTCTACGTTAACTTCAATCGGACAAACCTTCCCGACCTGGATGGATTGATTCGCTTTGAACCTCCCACGATGGGCCACGTTTACGACGCGAATGGTCAAGTCTTAATCGAATTAGGACGGGAACACCGGGACATCATTCGGTATGAAGAAATTCCAGACGTCGTGCGGGAAGCGGTACTTTCAGCTGAGGATGAAAACTTTTTCTCGCATTCGGGGGTGGATTATTCCGTCTTCCTACGTTTGCTGGCCAAGACAAACATCCGAGCCCTGATAGAGCATTTCACGAGACGCGATGTTGAAGATGCTTCCAATCGTCCGCCCGTGTTCCCACAAGGGGGCTCGACGATCACTGAGCAACTCGTGCGTGGCTACTTCCTGCAGCAACTGTCCAGTACAAGGAACAGCAACTCACTTCAGCATGAGGGCGTGCTCCCGCACGTTCTAGCCTTCGTTATCGGCGTGCCTGGCACAAATAAGCTCCTGCTGAAAATCGAGACTATCCGCCTCTCCTTATGGATCGAGGGAGAAATGCGGAAACAGTACGGGTCTAAACGCCGGGCCAAGGAAGAGATCTTCGCGCGCTATGCAAGCTTCGTCTACATGGGGAACGGCCGATACGGCTTTGCGGCAGCCTCCGATTATTACTTTCATACGCCCATTGAGAAGTTTACCGAGGCAGATGCCGACAAGGCGGCACTGCTGGCTGGTATTACAAAGTCGCCTCGCGAATACGCTCCCTCCCCAGAAAACGTTCAAAAGCCCACGCGCCGGAGAAATCAGATATTGAACCTGATGGTGGTAAATCGCTTCCTTCCTGCGGAGTTGGTTCAGCGCCTCAAGCTGGCACCAATTCGGTTGGCTGTTCATGACGTTGGACCGGCCGAGGCGCCCGCGGCGGTGGAGACGACCCTTGAGGAACTCAAACGACTCGGTCCCAACCTCGGCTCGGAGATCGGAACTGACCAGCTGCTCGAAGGCCACATCCAGGTCTATTCGACCGTTGATCACCGTATCCAACAGATTGCAAACGTGGCGTTGGAGAATGGCCTGAAGGTCTATGAGAAGCGGCATCCACGAAGCAGGGGGCTGATTCAAGGTTCTGTAGTCGTTCTTCGAAATCGCGACTCCGCTATCCTCGCTGAGACGGGTGGCCGAGAGGTGTACAAAGGACGCGACAATAGGTACAGCGACTATAACCGCGTAACCCAGTCCTTACGTCAGCCGGGCTCGACCATGAAACCGATCGTCTACCTGGCGGCATTTCGCCAAGGCGCTCTGGATCTCGATACCCTCGTGCCCGATGAACCCATCTCTATAGTCATGTCGCGAGACCATCCCTTGAAGTGGATCACCAATTACGATAATCAATTCAAAGGCCTGATACCGGCAAGGCAAGCACTCGCAGAATCGAGAAATGCAGTAGCCGTATGGATGGTTCAACAGATTGGAATTGATTCACTCTTGCGAACGGCGCGAGACCTGGGTATACGAACCGCGTTGCAGCGCTACGACACCACGGCCCTCGGCGCATCCGAAGTCACGCTACTGGAACTGGCAAACGCCTACCGGCTGATGGCTGGCGGAATGCCCGGAGAACCACACACAATTGATAGAATTCAATCTACGAGTGGAGACGTTATCTATAGTTACCATGGGCCCTGTTGCTTGGCGAACGTGGACGAGATTGGATTGTCTATGATTCAGGAAGGGCTACGCGGCGTCGTGCGCATCCCATCCGGCACCGCGCACGCACTCGACTTGCCTGTCTTTTCCATCCCCGTAATGGGTAAGACAGGAACGACAAACAACTACCGAGACGCCCTTTTTGTGGGATCCACCTATGGGCCCGATGGAATTACCCTGGCGGTGCGCATCGGCTTTGATGACAACCGCTCCTTGGGAGCGAAGGAAACCGGCGCTCTGGCCGCGCTTCCGGTGTTCCGAGAAATTATGCTGAAGGTCTACCGGGAAAAGTTAGTTGGCCCCGCGCCAAGATTTCCCGCAGAAATGGAAGAAGACATTGATGCCTATTTGAAGGGAGAGCTGCCGTCGAAAGATGTGGCAGCGTTCGCGGACCCGCCCGGTGTGACCAGGTTGGTTGATGATGGAATCGCTGCCTGTCTCCCGAAACTAGCCTTCCTTTCAACATACAGATGCGAGCTACCAGGCAACCGGCGACATATCATCTACGCCAGTAAGAATGAGAGTGGCCGATTGATTTTTACGAATGAGTGAAACCTCACACTTGCGATCCTGCAACAAAACGATTTGCTATGTGGGAGACTCCCAAACCGTTGAAGCCCCGCGCCTATCGGGAGTTGATTGTGACCACCACAAGTCTCGGTGAGTCATGAGTCAAATATCTCTGTATCCGCTGCAATTCGAACCGATCTATCAGTATCGCCTCTGGGGCGGCCGGCGTTTGGCCGACCTGCTTAACGCACCCCTGCCGGGTGACGGCCCCATCGGCGAAGCGTGGGTACTCAGCGATCGCGATGACCATTCGAGCCGCGTTGCCAATGGACCGCTTAAAGGGCGGACCATCGGTCAATTGCTGGAGCAGTCTCGGGAGCAATTGCTGGGAAAGCTAGCCCAGCGTTTCCGCCGATTCCCGCTGCTGCTGAAGTTCCTCGATGCGCGTGAAATGCTCTCGGTCCAAGTGCATCCCTCGGATGCGCGTACCGACCTGCTGATGCCAGGCGAGACCGGAAAGACCGAGGCATGGGTTGTATTAGAGGCGGGGACGAAGAGCCGCATCTATGCGGGCTTAAAGCCGTCCACCACTGCAGACGATTTGCGGCGGTCGCTCACGAACGGCACGATCGCGGACCACCTCGTATTTATTACTCCGAAGCCCGGTGACGGCGTTTTCCTACCGGCTGGGACGGTTCACTCTCTGGGCGACGACGTCGTGGTCTTCGAAGTGCAAGAGAACAGCGACGTCACATTTCGCCTGTACGATTGGGGTCATGTTGACCCCAAGACAGGCCAACCGCGGGCACTCCAAGTCGAACAGGCACTTGCCTGCATTAATTTTGCGGACGGTGCGGCCGGTCTGGTCGCGCCCGTGGTGGAGGCGACGACGCCGGTCGAGCGCGAGAGACTCTTTCAATGTGAGCATTTCTGGTTGTGGCGCCTGTGCGGATACTCGCCATTTGTCGTCGGCGCCGCGGGTGTGCCGCGCGTGCTGATATGCATCGAGGGCGCGGGGCAGGTCGAGCACGGCGGCGCCATTTATGCCGTTAGAAAGGGCGGCGTCGTGCTCTTGCCGGCGGTGGTCGGAGCGTGTGCTTTTCGGCCAAACAGTGCAGTGAAGTTGTTGGAAATTGCGACACCGGAATAGTTTACGACCGCAACAGCGCGATGGTTGGCAGGACCGCAAACTCGAATTGAGACTGCAAGAATCCAAGGGTGGAAGAATCGTGAAAAAGCTAATTGTTTTTGATCTGGACGGTACGCTCGCCGAAAGTAAATCGTCTCTTGACGCCGAAATGGCGACACGACTGCATGACCTTCTCGGCATCGTCAAAGTGGCTGTGATTTCCGGAGGCGATTGGCCACAGTTCGAAAAACAACTGCTCTCCAATCTTCCCCGTGACGAACGCCTCGTGAATCTATCCCTCCTTCCCACATGTGGAACCAAGTTCTTCCGATACGCGGGAGATTGGAAAAAGATCTATTCAGAAGACTTGACCGCGGATGAAAAAGAAAAAATCATCAGTTCTCTAAAGAAGGCGCTCGATGTGGCAGGCTACAACCCCGAAAAGGTCTGGGGAGAAGTGATCGAAGACCGAGGAAGCCAGATAACATTTTCCGCATTAGGCCAGCAAGCCCCTTTGGAAGAAAAGGACAAATGGGACTCCGATTTCACCAAGCGGAAAAAAATCAAAGCCATCCTCGACACTTTTATTCCCGAGTTCTCTGTCCGCATGGGCGGCACGACATCTATTGACGTCACTAAACCTGGCATCGACAAAGCCTACGGGATCAAAAAGCTGCGAGACCTCCTGGGTATTTCATTGAAAGAAATGATTTTCATCGGTGATGCCTTGTTCGCGGGAGGGAACGACTATCCGGCGGAAGAAGCCGGCGTTGTTTCTATACCTGTTCGAGGTCCCAGTGAGACGAAACCCGTTACCGAAGCAATTATTGCCTGCTTAGATGACGATCACCAAGCGTGACTTTGCGAGGAAATTTGATGAGTGGATTTAAGTTGCAGCGCCTGGGAGTGGTGATGGAACCGGAGCCGGGCAATCCCCAGGAAATCGAAGGCGTGCTGAACCCGGCTGCCGTTCGCGGCCCCGATGGCGAGCTCTACCTCTTTCCGCGCCTGATTGGGCGGGGGAATTATTCGCGCATCGGCATTGCACGCGTGCGATTCGATGAAGCCGGCGATCCGGCGGGCGTCGAGCGGCTCGGCATCGCACTGGAGCCGGAAGCCGACTACGAGCGGCGGCCAGACGACAGCGGTGGCTGCGAGGATCCTCGTATCACATTTGTGGAACCGCTCCAGCATTACATCATGACGTACACCGCATTTTCGCCTAAAGGACCTCGCATCGCCTTGGCCTTGTCGGAGGACCTCTTCCATTGGCAGCGTCTCGGCCTTGCGACCTTCGCTCCGTATCACGGCGTCAAATTCGGCGATGTGGATAATAAGGATGCGAGCCTCTTCCCTGTCGCCATTCCTAATCCTTCCAAGCATCCGGAGCTGGCCATCCTCCACCGGCCGCTTTTCCCTGGCACTCGTCCGCACGAAACGGCCTGCCACCCCACATCCCGTGAAGTCGATCTCGATCGGGAAAGCATTTGGATTTCCTACTGCCCGACGACCTTGGGGAGCCGTGCACTAAATCACCTCGGCCAGTTTACCTCGCATCATCGGCTTGCGGCTCCGGTTGCGCCCTGGGAACGGCTCAAAATTGGCGGCGGCACTCCCCCCATCCTAACCAAGCACGGGTGGTTGATCATTTACCACGGAGTGAGCGAGATGACGGAGTCTAGCAACGAACAACATCCGTTGTGCTATGCGGCCGGGGCAATGGTGCTTTCGAAAGAGCATCCGCAGCTGATCCGCTATCGGTCGCCAGAGCCAGTGTTGACACCGGCGTTGCCGCAAGAACGCCTCGGGGCCGTCGCCAGCGTCGTGTTCCCTACCGGCATCGACCGCCGCGACGATCTTGGCTCACCGGACCGCTTCGACGTCTATTACGGGATGGCCGACAACCGAATCGGCGTGGCACGTCTTGACTTGCCGGATTTCTTGCCGTTCGAGGGAGTCGCCGACCCGCCGGGAGCAAAGGTGTAACGCGCCCGATTTCAGGAACTCAAAACCGTGAATGAGACATCGGAGTACCTAACCAATTGCTCCGGCTGAAGTTGGCGTAGGTGTCGACGCGACCGTACTCTGCCATCTCGTAATGCTCCTACACGTTGGGTGTCTGAGATCGGAAGGCGACGTCCTTGAGCACTTGGTGGAGCGTCGTGAAAAAACCATCCCCCGGAGTCAGTTTGAACCGCGCTGCCATTTTCTGAGCGTCACCTTCAAAGTGCCATAAACAAATTACGATAGGCAATTCAGGAGATTGAAGACGCAATTTGCCGTATAGCGTCCTGGTGTGTTCGAGAGCAAATGGCGGAAGCGCTGAAATACATACCAGCCCCGGCTTCGACTCCGCAACTTGCGCTAGCATCTCCGATGTCGTGCCCATCGGAATGCTCCGCGCGCTATGCCCCTGCCGCTCAAGCAACTGGCAAAGGATTAGGGCAACGACATCATCGGCAGTATCTCTCGCTGGGATACAAAGAACATCCAAGCGCCGAGTGCCTTCATTCTGAACTTCAGAGCTTCTGGGCAAATCCGGATTGCTTACGGCATTCGGAGCCGGTTCTGTCGGAATGTCACCAAATTCCTCGATTAATTCTCGGCTGCTTTGGTAAATGAAATCCTGAGTATCTTCATCGAGTTGGTTGCGATGCCGATCCTGCTCGGCCAAACTCAGCGCCGGTATTACGACTGAGCTGTAGAGTTCTTCCAGAGACTTTTCTTTGAAGTACAGCTCCAAGATTTTCCTGGCCTCGTTTTGGTCCGTGGCGAGAAGGCGTTGGTAATACTGTGCCGCGGGCGAGAGCACCGGCTGGTCTCCCAAGAGAACGCTGAGGAAACTTAAGCTGGGAACGTAACGCCCCATGACAACGAGGGAGACCGTCAAAGGAGTCGATAACAACAGCCCTGGAACCCCCCAAATCAACGTCCAAAACACAGCTGCCACCAAGATCGCCAGAGGCGAGAGGCCCACATGAGCCCCATAGAGACGCGGCTCGACAAAATTTGCCACTGCCAATTCCAAAACGATATACAGGCTCATCGTCGCCAGGGCGTGGTACCAACCAGGGAAAACTGCCAATGACAACACAATGGGCATCAACGCCGCCACTGGTGGGCCAATATACGGCAGGAAGCGAAGTATCGCAGCGGCGACTCCCCAGAGCCACGCATTCGGGATACCGATAAAATGCAATCCAATGCCGATCACCACGCCGTAACTCGCGTTCACCATCGTTTGCAAGAGCAAATATCGGTGGATGCGGTGGGTTGTTTCGTCCAGCACTTGTGTCATTACCGTCAAATGCCCCCCACCCATGAGGCGGATGAACCGATTACGAAGATCCTCCCGGCCCATGAGCATGAAGATGGTGAATACGATGACGATCGCCACAGTGGCCAAGGAACCCAGCACTTGTTCGACGAATCCGAGCGAGTTAGCGGCAGGAACTACTTGCACGGCCAGGGGCTGTTCTTGTGAAGAGCCTGGCGTTACGGCTTTCTTTCTGGCTTCGTTTACTCGATGCGCCCCAGCAGCGGGCCCAGCTATGTCCTTCTCCAACTCCGTCAGGGCAGCCGAAACTTTATTGAGACTCTGACTCTTCGAATTCTGCAACGCATGGATTTTGTCTTCCAGATTCTTCGTGTATGTAGGCAGTTGATTCGTCAAATCGGCCAACTGCTGGGAGGTTTTCCAGCCGATGAATCCCGCCAAACCAACTAACGAAACTACCACCAGAAAAATCGCCAATAGGCGAGGCAGTTTGATTTTTTGGAGGAATGCGATTACCGGTGCTAAGAGGAGCGAGAAAAGCAACGCCAACGCTACCGGAATGAAAACAACCCGCGCAAAATAGAGGGAGGCGACCACCACCACCGCAACAATAACGCCCAGGAGCCGGGACGTTTCGCGGGATGTGGAAGTTTGCGTCACTGATGTATGCAGCTGCGCGGCTTATTTTCCACGAACATCAATGCGCCTACAAGGCTGGCATAAAGGTCAAACATCACAGGTTGAAGCAGGCCCAGAACAGTGGACGCCGCGAACGACCGCGCCAACGACTCCCAAAAGGATGTCGAGAAGCACATCTTCCCCAGTTTTGTTCAGACTCTCGATCTTCTGCGGGTACATTTCGGTTGAGTTAACGACGCACGCTATCTTACCGCGAAATATTCAATGCCGCACCCGCGCCGGTGAATCATCTCACAGAAAGCACGGTCCTATTGCTGGCGAAAGAAAAACTTAATCCTCGTAAAATATATAGGGTGAAAGTTGAATCGATTTCAGCGTAAACAAATTTACAACCTATCATGAAGCTTAGTAAGCCCGCGGTTTGGCTGCGTCCTCTTCGAGGACAGAATCCAGTGTTGCAACGAACAAGTCTGCATCTGCCTCAGAAAAAATCAGCGGCGGGCGCAACTTGATTACGTTGTGATGGGGACCATCCGTTCCGGTCAGGATACCGCGATCACGCAGTCGATTGACGACATAGCACGCTTCTTCGGTCGCAGGCTGGCGAGTTTCGCGATCCCGAACCAAATCCAGTCCCAGAAAGAGCCCCGAACCGCGAACATCGCCGATTAACGCATGACGTGCTTGAAGTTCCTTGAGGCCCGTCACCAAGCGCTCGCCGACGCGAAGAGCATTCCCTTGCAAATGCTCTTCCTCGAGCACATCCAGAACGGCCAACCCCGCCGCGCAAGAAACTGGGTTGCCTCCGAAGGTGCTGAAGAACTCCATTCCATTGTCAAAAGCCTCTGCAATCTTTGGAGTCGTGACCACTGCCGCAAGCGGAAAGGCGTTACCAATCGGCTTGCCCATGACGACAATATCAGGAACAACCCCTTGCGTTTCAAAACCCCAGAAGTGTGTACCCAGCCGGCCGAAGCCGACCTGCACTTCATCGGCAATGCAAACGCCGCCGCCAGCACGAACGTGACGATATACCTCTGCCAGATAGCCAGGTGGAAACACGATCTGCCCGCCGACGCTGGGCATCGTTTCCGCGATATAGGCAGCCGCGCCGCGTCCCTGCGCCCGCAGACGATTCACGATTTCGCCAACGTGATGAGCGTACTTGGACCCAAGATCAGGTTCTCCTCGCCGATAGATGCCGCGATAGTCGTCCGCGATCGGAGCCACGTGGACCCACGGCTTGCGACCACCTCCGCTGGGCCCATTGAATTTGTACGGGCTGATGTCGATGAGTGTGGTTGTATGTCCGTGGTACGCATGTTCGAGAACGATCGTGTCCTCGAATCCGGTACTTGCCCGGGCAAGGCGAATGGCGAGCTCGTTGGCTTCGCTTCCGGAATTCACGAAATAACAGACCCGCAAAGGATCGGGCAATTTCTCCGTAAGCCGCTTCGAGTACCGCACGACATCGTCATGCAGGTAACGGGTGTTCGTGTTCAGAAGACCCAACTGTTTCTGCACGGCACGCACAATCTTGGGATGGCTATGACCCACTAGCGGCACATTGTTGAAGACGTCGAGGTAAGCCCGACCCGTGTCATCGTAAAGGTATTGGCGCCAACCGCGCACAATCTTCAACGGAGAATTGTAGGAAACGCTGAGATTGCGGCCGATGAGCGCGCGTCTCTGCGACAGCGTTTCAGAGAACGTCATTTCCTCGGGGAACCGCTCGGCAGGAATCCCGAGCAGCACGTTCGGGTCAGGGCAGACGCTTTTCCAAACTGGCCGTTCGGAAGCACGGGCAACACCGGGGAAATCCTCATCGAGGTCCAGTAGGTCAGCAATGAGCTGAAAATGCAGATGTGGCGGCCATCCACCGTTCTCCTGAGCAGTGCCAATCTTCGCGAAAATCTGCCCTTTCGTGACGCGCTGCCCCACCGACAGGGTCTTCAGGCTTCCTCGCGAAAGATGGCCGTACAGCGTGAAAAACTCACCGGTATCGCCCATCACATGCTTTACGATCACTACCGGCCCGAAGTCGAGCGGCCCTTGGTTGTCTGCGGTCGCGTGGACGATGCCGTCCAGTGGCGCGCGAACATTGGAACCGGCAGGCACGAAAAGATCGACTCCGAGGTGCACGGTGCGCCGCTCGTCCGTGGGATTGCCGCTGTCGCCGAACAGCGCTGAGGTGTACAAGGCGCGCGGCTCGTCGTACCGGCCGACGCCGACCGCAACGTTCGCCTGTTTCAGTTCTCTTTCGATCGCCTCCGTCAGCGCCGGAGTTTCGGCGTTTTGCGGGTCCGCTCCTAAGAACGTGCTGGAAATGCTTAGATCAAGCACGTGGCAAGGCTCGGTTCGCAAATCCAAATCCAACACGGGGGCCGCGTGCTCCCCGCGCGCCACAAGCCACTGCTGTAAACCATGAGCCTTCGGTACCGGTGGTAAACCGCATGCCTGCCGAAAAGCATAATGCGCGAAGCGCGGATGGATCTTCGACAGGCGCTCGAGCGCTTCCCAGGCGGGCGCTTCAGAGACCGTGACGTATGGATCGCCGGGTACCAGCTTCTTGCGGCAGGCTGAGTTCACCAGGCTCACCGCGAGACGCATTTCGATAAGCAGAAACAGCACCGACAATTCAGTCTCGTCGAGGGGGAAAACTTCATGGAAGCCGCTCACGATCGCTGCGGCGGCGGCGAGGGGCTCGCTCTTTCCCAGAACGGCATAAGCCGCTGCAATGGCCGGCTCCGAGACGACCAACCCGTGGTGCATGTCGCCGAAGTCGATCACGCTCACAACTTCTCGTGGCTGCCCCCTTGTTCTCTCTACCAACACGTTGTAATCATTGCCATCGCCATAAATCACGCTTTTCCGCAACACAGGGAGCAAAGGTACGACGCTCGACTGGTATTGCGCGAGCACACGCTCCACCAACGCCCGGCGCGACGGATTCCCCACGTGCGAGAGGTACTCGTGAATCCACGACGCTCGCGCCGAATCCCATTTCAGCTCGCGCATCGCGGCAGGGTGCGAGAAGTCCTGAAGCGCGCGGTCGATTTCGCCAAGCAGCCGGCCCACGCTGTGAAGCAATTCGGATGTGTGCGGCCGCACTTGAGCAAGGACCTTCCCAGGAAGAAACGTGAGCAGCCACACAAAACGCCCTTCTCCCTCCTTGAGATCAACTTTCGTGAAGGGCTCGCCTTGCTGCGTCGACCTGACCCGCGGCAGCGACAGTCCGGGAGCGCGATCCGCCAAGTGCCCCAAAGCTCGGCATTGCAAGTCGACAAACGATCGTTCTCTACTGGGGTGCATTACCTTCAAGACGAACGCGCAGCCATCCGCGGTCGTAACATGGAAATTGTGGTCGTACTCTCCCGGCAGCGGCTTGGCGCTTACTTCCAGGCCGTAGATCTCCTGGGCGAGCCGAATCGCCTCGTCTTGCGAAACGAGCTGTGGCGTTCGTAGGTCGGGCATCATGGCATCACTATCGCGTAGAAGAAGGGCAAGTGGTTCAACCACCGACCTCCTGGTCCCGAATTATAAGGCTCGGGTGCGGACATAAAATCAAGAAAACTTGACTCGTCTGGAAGACGTCTGTTTTCTCTCAAGTCGAAGCCCTCAAAGAATCGGGTGCATACCCTTGGCGTCGCTGCCATGCGAAGGTCTCGCCTCCAAACGAGGCCGCTGTGGTCGAGAATTTTCGTTTTTTTTTCGACGGAGCCCGGGATCAAAAGGTGACCTGGGTGAGGAAGGACCAGAGACTGTTTTTGGCCTGACTGCCAACATGCCGAATTATGGTCGCTGGCTTGCCCGGCGTCGCTTCACACTAATATAATCTGGCTTTCAACTCAAAGGAGGAATCCAATGGCTGAGCCCAAACCCGCAGCAAACGAAGGCGAAATTTCCCGCGACCGCCTCGCGGACCTGCTGAACGAAGACCTTTCCCGCGAATATCAAGCCATCATCGCCTACGTTGTCTATTCCCAGGTACTCACAGGTGCCCAATACATGGACATCGCCGCCCAGCTCGAAATCCACGCCAAGCAGGAGCTCGATCATGCGCTGATCCTCTCGCGGCAGATCGACTACCTCGGCAAAATGCCAGGGGTCACTCCCAAGCCGGTACGCACATCGAAAAATCCGAAAGACATGCTCCGGTACGATCTCGATAATGAAAACGAAACCATTCGCAATTACCGCGATCGTATCCGGCAATGCGAAACGCTTGGGGAATACGCGATGGCGGAACAGATTCGCCAGATCCTCATGCAGGAGCAGGATCATCAAATCGATTTAGCTACCGCCCTCGGCGAAGAAGTTCCAGACGTTAGCGGTGGTCCCAAGGGACGCACCCTGCGCAAGCGTCGCTAACGCTCCCCGCAGTCACAGGTCGCCCTACGGGCAACCGCGATCTCGGCGAGGCCTTCGAGGTTGAGATCGGCGGCTATTCCGTGCCTTGCCTGGATTTTGCCTTGGCTTGCGCTGTAGCTTGCTTTAGCATTTCCCTCTCGCCGTGTCGTCCTACAACCGACGTGGTGTAGCATCTCTCTGTTATCGGTTCCCGTTTGCAAGCAACACGGCTCCGATCTAGCCTTGCGAGAACCTTCATGAAGCCACCGTGCGATGATGCCGTAATCGAGTCAGGCCATGCCGGTGTTCTATGCACAAGAACAGCGGGACCGTGGGTTCTTGCGGCGACGATCCTCGGATCCAGTATGGCCTTCATTGACAGTACGGTTGTGAACGTGGCTCTGCCCGCCGTTCAGAAAAATCTAGGCGGGACAACAACAGACATACAGTGGATTGTCGAAGGATATGGTTTGTTCCTGAGTGCGCTGATTCTAATCGGCGGCTCAATGGGCGATCTATTTGGACGCAGACGAATGTTCCTGCTCGGCGTAACAGTTTTCACAGTCGCTTCTTGTGCCTGCGGTCTGGCGGCGAATATCCACGAACTGGTGCTTGCCAGATCGGTGCAGGGACTTGGAGCGGCGTTTCTCGTGCCCGGTAGTCTGTCCATCATCAGTGCGAGCTTCAGCGAGCAGCAGCGCGGTCGGGCCATTGGAACGTGGTCCGGTTTCACTGCGATTGCGACGGCCGCAGGTCCCGTTCTGGGTGGCTGGTTGATCGACCATGCTTCGTGGCGTTGGGTATTTTTCATCAACGTGCCGCTGGCTGCGATTGTGATTGTGCTTTCGCTATGGCATGTTCCGGAAAACAAAATGGCCGCACGGAAAAGCGTCGACTGGATCGGTGCGCTTCTCGTAACGTCTGGTTTGGCCGGCGTAACTTACGGATTCATTGAATCCGGAAGCAGAAGTTCGCATCAGCCCCCCGTTTGGGGCAGTTTGGCAGCGGGCGGTGTGTCCCTTGTGGCCTTCCTTTATTTCGAGTCTCGCGTTACCTCGCCCATGGTTCCGCTGGGACTGTTTCGTTCACGCGATTTCAGCGGCGCCAACTTGCTCACTCTTTTCCTCTATGCCGCTCTCGGAATTTTCTTTTTCTTGTTTCCGTTGGATCTAATTCAGGTGCAGCATTATTCAGCAACGGCCACCGGCGCCGCGGCGCTGCCGCTCATCCTCCTTATGTTCCTGCTCTCGCGCTGGTCGGGCGGGTTGGTCGGTCGATTCGGAGCAAGGCGGCCACTGATTGCCGGTCCGCTCATTGCCGCTGCGGGATTCCTTCTTTTTGCAGTCTCATCCGCCGACGGCAGCTATTGGGCAACGGTCTTTCCGGGATTTATTGTGCTCGGTCTTGGGATGGCAGTTAGCGTGGCTCCTTTGACGACCGTCGTCATGGGGGCTGCAGATCAGAACGACGCGGGGACCGCTTCGGGTATCAATAATGCTGTTGCCCGAGTCGCCGGACTCCTCGCAATTGCAACCTTAGGGATCGCGATGGTCAGTGCATTCAGCTACCAGATGAACCAGAATCTGAAGCGGCTAAAGATACCTATTGGCACAATGCACATTCTGCGCTCAAACGAGATAAGGCTCGCTGCCCTGACTGTTCCTGCCGGGATGGATTCAAATACAGCCGCTGAAGTCCGAGTTTCCATCGACCGTGCTTTCCTGTTCGGATTTCGACTCATCATGTTGATTTGTGCGAGCTTGGCCATTACGAGCGCAGTGGTCGCTTGGCGAATGATCGCAGCCGACGCGAAACCGCTCATCAAGAAGGAATATCCCGGCCTTCTTGCTCAGAACGAGTCCGAGTAACCAGGGCGATATCGAATCATCGTAACCATGCTCGCGAGCGCGAGAGTCGCGATGGCCGTCAAGCTAGTGGCGGCATTCGGCTTTCTCGGGGCCTTCATAGCGGAGACGGAAGAAAGCGTGGTGAGGCAAAGCGTAATGGATGCTTATCAATCTAAACCAGGGTGCAGATTCGGGTGTATAACTTACGTCACCGTACGCCGTCGGCCGGTCGATCTCCGGCTTGGTAGACTTGCCCAAGACTTGGAGCGAAATCGTTCGAAAGTCCTCATCAATTAGATCTTTTTTGAGGAGCTCACCATAAAGTGTCGGCCCGCCCTCGCAAAGCAGCGTCCGTATGCCATGCTCTCGCCATAAAAGTTGCATTGCGGTCGCAAGATCGACCCGTTTGCCGTCACCTACCGAGATGATCTTAGGTGTCCCTTCCCGTCCCAACCCCTCGAGCTGCAATCGAAGATTCTTTTCTCCCTCCGCAGATGTAACAATCCAAGGTTCAACTCGCGAAGAATCAAAAACGCGAAGAGTGGCGTCGATGTTTCCTGAACCTGTGAGAACGATGATTTTCTGCTTGTCGAGGCCTAACATTTCCTCACGGTACACTCGCAATTGCTCATCATCGATGCCGTAGTCCGCGCCACGGCCGTCACAGCCCGGCTCTTCGCGGAGCGTGTTCGCACCGATCAACTGTCCGTCGTGATGCGCTCGCAGCAAATCCATCAACCAACGATCTTCCCTGCTCCTTGAAACTTCTTTGCCACCAACACGGCCTTTCAGCTCCCTGAACGAGGCTCTCCCGTCGAGTCCCATCACAAAATTGGAGCTTATATACGGACGATGAGTGTCGCGACGCTTCGGAAACCCAAACGGGCCATAGCGCTCTTTGATGTGTTGCGGCAAGGGAAACGTATCTTCGCTCGCGCTATAGCAGAGTTGAAGATCCATCGTCGCCTCCTAGGGAAAGAGCGGCGCAGTACTTGATATGTGGAGTACTCTACGGTCACGCCATCCCGATCTTTTCTGTTGATCTAAGCGTCTTGGAACCTACCCGGCAACTTTGAATGCGGCGCTCTTCGATGCAATCGAGGCGAGCATCTCATTCCAGTCTTTCACGAATGACTCGGCGGCTTCTCGCTGGAGATTGGTGGCCAGCTTGTCGTAGTCGATGCCCGCTTTAGCGAACTTTGCAATCATCTCCTCGGCGTCGCCTCCGTCAGCAGCCATGAGCTCACGCACTGAGCCGTGGTCCACGAAAGCAAGCAATGTCTTGTCAGGAATCGTATTGACGGTGAATGGCGCGGCGAGCGCCTCGATGTAGAGAACATCCGAAGCGGCCGGGTCCTTTGTACCCGTGCTAGCCCAGAGCAGTCGCTGTGGTCGGGCTCCAGCATTCGCCAGCCGTAGCCATCGGTCCGAATCGAGCAGTTGGCGATAGGCCTTGTAGGTTCGCTTGGCGACGGCGATCCCAAGCTTGTCTCGCAACTCTCCAGGGACTTTCTCCATCGTCGCCTTGTCCCAGCGGCTGATGAAAACAGAAGCCAAGGAGCAAACATCAGGACTTAGTCCCGCTTGGATGCGTCGCTCGATGCCGCGCAAGTAGGCTTCCGCCGCTGCCACATATTGCTCGCGTGAAAAGAGCAGGGTCACATTTACTGGCACGCCGGAAAAGATGGACTCCTCGATCACGGGAACGCCCTCGGGAGTACCGGGGATCTTGACGAAGAGGTTGGGCCGCTCGGCCCGAGCGTGAAGCCGACTGACTTCGGCGATTGTACCTGGTGTGTCGTAAGCGAGCATCGGCGAAACTTCAATGGACACCCAACCGTCGATGCCATTCGTCCGGTCGTAGATCGGGCGGAACAGATCGGCGGCCTGCCGGAGGTCCTCGATTGCAAGCTCGAAGAAGAGAACCTCACCTGACTTGCCCTGCTTCATCTTCTGGTGTATGGCGTCGTCGTAGAAGTTCGAGTTCTTAATCGCATGGTCGAAGATTGAGGGGTTTGAAGTGAGCCCGGTAATCGAAAATTCGTCGATGTAGCGCCGGAGCGTCCCACTCATCAGGAGCCCACGTGTAATGTTGTCGAGCCAGAGACTCTGCCCGAGATCGTGGAGCTGTTGTGTCGGCTTCATACTTTTCTCCTTCTTGCAGACGTGACCTTTATTTCGAACCTTTTCAGCACTTTCGCGCGCACAATGACTTTGCTGCGCTTGTTACCGAGTCGGCCGGAAGATGCTGGCACAATTTGCACCCGTAAGCTACTCGACGGCGGCCAACCCGCCACACAATTTGTTGGACGGGGGTCCAAAATCTCCAGCGAGTGCTCACCTGGCAGATCAAGCTCTGCGTGGGCCGCTAGTGAAACGCGAACGGATGGTCTGCCTCACGTGTGCAAACTACCTGTTGAATCCACGCCTCCGGCGAAGCGGTTCCTCAATCGCCAATACTTTGTCGTATCTCTGGGGGCGACCTCCGAACTCGTCGCTTGCGGGTTCGCACCGCTCCTTCGGGAGTAGTCCTAAGTCAGACCTTCTACCAACGGGAGCCACACTTGAAACCGTGTGTCACCGGGTTTCGAGCTGAATTGAATATTGCCCCTGTGCTTTTTCACGATACGCTGAACCGTGTCGAGGCCAAGGCCCGTACCTTCGCCAACTCCCTTCGTGGTGAAAAAGGGTTCGAAGATATGCGACTGTATTTCAGGCGAAATTCCTGGGCCGTTATCGGCGATCTCGACCACCACGTAATTGTCCTCGCGATAGGTTCGAACTTGAAGCTTGCCCTCGCCACCCATGGCGTCAATGGCATTGTCGATGATGTTGGTCCAAACCTGATTGAGCTCGCTGCCAAAAGAATTTACGAGAGGTGGGATTTTTGGGTAATCGCGCTCGACGACGACTCCGTGCTTCAGCTTGTGATTCAAAATGGTGAGCGTGGTTTCCAAGCTTTTCACGATATCGACGTTTTGCAAGGGGGTCTGGTCCATGTAGGTGTATTCCTTGATGGCACGGACCAGGTCCGAAATTCGCGAGGTGCCGCTCTCGATTTCGTTCAGGAGGGTTGCGACCTCAACGGAAGCAGCGATCCGAACCAGCGCGGCCCGGGCAGTCCCTGAATCGAGAGTGGCGAACAAGGATTCGAGCGCTTCCGGCTGGATGTTCTTTCGCGCCAAGTCCGCTGCCATCTGCCACAAGTCGTTCTGCCCGTGACTCCGCAGCAAGGAATCAATGTGGTCTTCCAGGTCGCTGACGGCCAGCGGATCGGTCGGAACTTCGTTGCTTTGGACGAAAGAGGCTTCCAGCTTTTCGATTTCCGATTTCTGGGCAGCGGTGAGGTCGCGGCTTCCCAGTTCGTGGCTCGCATTGCGGATTTTCTTAAGGACTTCGCGCAACTGGCTTGCGGCGCGCTTGGCGGCGGAAGCTGGATTATTGAGTTCATGCGCGAGTCCCGCGGAGAGTTTTCCCAGAGAAGCCAAGCGGTCGCGCTGTTGCTCCCGCCGCGTGGTTTCACGAATTCTGTCGGACATCAGGCCGACGAGGCGTTGTGTCAGCTCCGGCATCTTCTGGACAAGATCGGGAAACAGCGAAGAGGGAAAACGAAGAACCCGGACGTCCGTGACCGCGCGGGCACCCACGGTAAACTGCTTCATTCTTGAAAAAGGCAGCACTCCGGTCACGTCGCCCGGCTTCAGTACAATCACGACTGTTTCGCCACCGAGGTCGCCGCGCACCTGGAGCTGCCCTTCCAGGACAACAAACATGGCGTCCGCGGGATCGCCCTCGCGAAAGTACGTATCACCGGCCTTGAGACGCAGCTCTTCCACCCGGCCGATGAACCAGGTGATCTGATCGTCGGGCAGACCAGCGAATACCGGGACGCGTAGTAGTTCCGAATTTTCGACCATCTATACCTTGCTCAAATATTGATGAATAAACTGTACCGCCACCGACCCTTCACCGACTCCGGAAGCTACCCGTTTCACCGAGCCGTGCCGTACATCGCCGACCGCGAAGATGCCGGGAACATTTGTCTCGAGTAGGAAAGGATCTCTGTCGAGCGCCCATCCCTTGGGACGCTGGCCGTCTCGCAACAGATCGGGGCCAGCGAGGATGAAGCCGCGCTCGTCGCGTTCCACGACATCCGCCAGCCAATCGGTTCGCGGCAGCGCTCCAATAAAGATGAACATTGCTGTCGCCGGAACACGCTCTATCTTTTTGGTATCCGAACAGAAAAATGAAACCTCCTCCAAATGTATTTCACCGTGCGCCTCGGCCACGCTGGCGTTCGGCCAAAGCTGAATGTTAGGAGTCTCCTTGATTTGGTCAATCAGATACTGCGACATCGTGCTCGATAGAGAGTGTCCGCGCACGACGATGACCACGCGGTCCGCGTACTTCGCGAAGTTCATTGCTGCTTGACCCGCGGAATTCGCCCCGCCCACCACGTAAACGACTTCGCCCTTGCAGGACAGCGCTTCGGTCGAGCCGCCACCGTAATAGACACCCGCTCCCTGGAGCCGATCGATGCCCGGCGCTTCGAGGCGCCGCCACTGCACTCCCGTCGCTATCATTAATGCATGGCAGGAGATCTCGCTCCCGTCTGCCAACTTGATAAACCGGTAAGACCCCTCCGTTCGGACGCCGACGGCTTCCTGAGGCGACAGGATCTCCACTCCAAAACGCTGCGCCTGCACCACAGCGCGGCGGGCCAGATCCCCGCCACTGAGTCCCATCGGAAATCCAAGATAATTCTCGATGCGCGAGCTCATGCCTGCCTGACCGCCGGGAGCTTCCCGCTCTATCATTACGGTATGCAGGCCCTCCGACGCGCCGTAGACGGCTGCCGCCAAACCAGCCGGACCACCACCCACGATCGCTAAGTCATAAAAATCAGTTTGCGCGCGAGTCCGCAACCCGACTCTTTGAGCTACGTCCGCCGGTATGCTCTCAAGAAGTTTTGTGCCGTCAGGGAAGAGCACGACCGGAAGGCTAGAGGCGTCCGGACCCAGGACTTCCAAAAGACGCTTAGTCTCCGGATCATTGGCGGAAAGCTCAACATCAATCCACTGATAGGGAACACGGTTACGCGCCAGGAAGTCCCGCAAGTCATACGACCGGGGTGACCAGCGCGTCCCCAATACTCGGATTCCTTCGAATGTTGGCCGGTAGGAAGCACGCCAATCATCAAGCAAATCATCCAATTGCGGGTAGAGGTGCTCGGTAGGAGGGTCCCAAGGCTTCATGAAAAAGTAGTTGATGTTGGCCTGATTGATAGCGCTGATCGCAGCGTTGGTGTCAGCGTAGGCGGTGAGCAATGCCCGTTTCGCCTCGGGGAAGATTCGCATTCCTTCCTGCAGAAATGCGACACCGTCCATGTGAGGCATGCGTTGGTCAGCAAGCAGCAGGGCCACACTGTCATTGCGCACTTTCAATTGCTTCAAAAGGGTGAGCGCTCCCTCGGGAGAATCGCTTCCGATCACGCGATATTCGGCGCCGTACTTCGAACGCAGGTCGCGCTCAATCGCCCGGAGGACATCGGAGTCGTCATCCACGCTCAGCAAAATTGGCTTCGCCACGATCGGTTCCAGTTTTGGTACAGGAAGTAATTCTAGACTTCTGGACGGCTTAAACAACCTCATAAGATGAGGGAACTTGGGTTTGGTCGCATGTAGATTTCATGTGGCATGCACATGACTCCGATGGCAGAAGCATTGCCAATGCCCCTAACTTTCTGCCAACAGATATTCTCTTCAATTTCAGCACCTTATCTACGCGCTGACGCAACCACGGTCTCCATGAAGCCGCCTTGTAGTGAAGCCGTAGTCCCGGTCGGGGGGATGCTGGCGTTCCGTGCACAGCCCAAGCGGGACGTCGGTTCTTAGCAGCGACAATTCTCGGTTCCAGTATGGCTTCATCGGACGCCATCAATGTGGTAGATGAAACCGAATGATTGCAATGGCTCTAGCTGGCAACCGCGGGGCCGAACCAATTGTGTCGTCCTCTCGCTCCGGCGAGAGCACAAGGCTTGGAATCGGCAGCGATGGAACCAGGCAGTTGGATTAACTGCCTCCGACCCTCTCCTGACAACGCCGGGGAGAGCGAAATCTGGAGCAGGAGCGCCGATTTTTTTGGACTGGCTATTCCCGCTTTACTCCCGCCGCCTTGAATGAATTCTTATTTGAGCAGTCCGCTTGCATAGCGAGCTGGGACCGCAAGATTCGACCCTCCGAATCCGTTCAGGATCGCAAAATTGATTCCAATCACCTTCCCGTCGCGATTAAACAGCGGGCCTCCTGAGCCACCCGACGTTGTTGCCGCATCGTAAACAATTTTGTCCCGGAGGACATCGCCAATGTGCCCCTGCGTCGTCGTCGGACGTATCAGCTTCTGCTCAGCCAACCGCGCCATAATTTGATCCACGTCCTGGCTTCCTCCGGCGATTTTCTCCGCAACATCCGAGCCCGCCCTCGCAAGGATTCCTTCGATGCCCGTCGGATACCCCATGAGTACCACTGGGGCTCCCGTCACGCTCGCAGCGCTCCTTCCGTCCAGGTTCAGCACTGCGGTATCGGGAGGCGGAGATTCCAGCTTCAACGTGGCAACGTCAGCGTCGGTTGCGATGCGGTCAAGTTTGGCAGGAATTCCTTGCGTTCTTTCGGGGAAGTAAGCTTCATACGAGAGCACGTAGGCCGAAGCTCCGTGATCGATGAGCTGCTGCATATCGTCGTTCTTCCACCACGGTTCCGCGACATGATGGTTGGTAAGGAGCGCGCCCTCGCGGGTTGCCAGGAACCCGGTCCCGAAAATGTCTGCTCGCAATGGCGGTCCTGTGCCCTCCGTATCAAGTTGCACCATCCCATTCTTGTCGACCTGGGGCTTACCCAGCGAATCCATCACAACTCGTATCGGCTTCCCCGACACTTTATCCAGAAACTCGACGACAACATGCAACAAGCAAACGCTCGGCCCATAATTACGCACGACCGTTTCCGCAATCTTCCCTTCATTCTCAAGCAACTTCAACCGCTCTTCCGTGTCTTTGAGCTGCTTCTGCAAAGAGCCGGCGTCGGCCCCTGCCGCGGAAGCCATTCTCATGCGGAGGCTTTTGGACTCCGCTTGCAGCGACTCCCGCGTCCCGGCGGCTGAGCGCGATTCAGCGCTGAGCGAGTCGCGTGTTTTTTCCGCGCGCCGCAGCAGATCGCCTTGCTGTCCCAGACCGTAATTCAGCTGCGCAATCTCTGCGCGCAATTGAAGCGTTTCTTTGCTGGTGTGCCGGAGCGAAATCAAGGAAATGAAGGCGGCGAGCACGGCTACGACGCCGAGGACGAAAATGGCGGGAATCAGCCACGCGCGGCGCTTTCCGATCCCCTCGCTCCTCAGTGACTCCACCGCGATGTCGGCATATCTTTCCTTCTGCACCGCGTGCTTCAGCATTGTCTGGAGTTCTTCTTCCGGTTCTCGGTCTCGGAACTGTGTCCTGATCCTCGCAACGAACTCCGTCGCATCGAATGGAAACGAAATCACGTCATTCGCACCGAGATCCAGTGCCCGAGCTCTTTCCAGCGCGCCTCCGCGCACGATCATCACGATTTTGAGCGGCGATTCCGTCTCCGGCCGCGACCGGAGTTGCGTGATCAGTCCGCAGCAGCTCAAATCGGAAGGTGTCGCTTCCGTGATCAAGACTTCCGGAGAAAGCTTGAGAACCTCATCGACCGTTAGTCTGCTCTTCGCAGTGATCTCATAGCCCTTTCCGGACAGGGTCTCGTTGATCGCGTCCAGCGATTCTTCCGAAACATCTAGAATTAAAATCCGCATCACGTACTCGGTGCCTCGTCGCGTCCAATCATACTTGCTTCTGATTTTATCTTACTTGCAGGGGCCAAGAATTGATTGCACGATCGTTCGCAGGACGACGAGTGCATTCAAACCGCCCATCCTAGAGACGGATCACAGCCTTGCCGCGCAGGCCGCCGTTGCGAAGTGTCTCAAGAACCTGCCCAGCGCCATCCAGATCAACCGTGGAGCGAATACGCGCGGCGATCGTGCCGTCTGCGAGCATGCGCGCAACCGCGTTCAGCCCTTGCGGAGATGAAAAAGGATTCATGTCGCCCCCAATGTTTACGCCGTGATTTGGCGCTTAGCGAACCACCCTTCGTCTGCTGCATGGATTGTTGAGACAAGACTGCCTCCGGGCTTGAGAATCTCGGCGTCGCGGCGGATTGCGTTCGAACCGTTGACGAGATCGAGCACCGCGTCGACGCCCTCCGGGTGAGACGCGCGCAGGGCTTCGACAGCGTCGCCGGCTTTGGTGTCGTAGACTTCTTCGGCTCCGAGGCGGCGAGCTTCCACGGCGCCGCGCGAGCGCGCCATCTGCACTGCATAGCCGCCGACCCCGCCCGTCGCGCCCATCACAACGATCCGCTGGCCCGCGGCGACTCCCACCAACTCGAGCGACCCAAGCGCAGTTATCGCCGCGATGGGCAGTGCGGCCGCCTGTTCGTCAGTGACGCCGGCGGGAATATGGGCGAGCGGTTCCGTCTTCACGCCCGGTGCGACCGCGGTGTGCTCGGCGTACGCGCCATGGGTACGAGCCATGCCGAAGATACGGTCGCCGGCGCGGAAATCGCCTTCGCCCGCCGGAACGCTCTCGACGACACCCGCGAAGTCTGCGCCGAGGACGAAAGGATATTTTGAAGTGGCGGTGAGTCGCTCAAGGAGTTTGTAATCAATCGGATTGACCCCCGCATACTTCACGCGTATTAGAAACGCGCCTTCCGCGGCGGGGATCGGAAGATCGTGTATCGCTGGAGCTTCGCCGAAGCTCTGAACGGCAAATGCGCGCATCTCTCGCTCCTTACCCATAATTTCCGATTTGGTAGTTGTTCCGCCAATCGTCCGCGCTCTTTCGGCAATATTGTCCGTCATCGCGAAGATTTACTCCGCCTCGTCGAGCAGCAAGTTGATAATCGCGAAAGTGGTGGTCGCTCATATACCAATGGAAGTTGTTTGTCTTCACGTAGACGAACGTGCTTTTCGAGGTGTGCGTTGATTTCGATAGCTGCGCAAAGTTCTTCATCGTCCGGTCGCGCGTCAACGGCTCCGGTCGACTGTCCAGCATGTCATCCAGGGTAAACCAACGGCACGCTCAGCGCCATTTTGCAAATTCTGCAAACCTCAGAGAGTTTGGTGTGCGGCCTTTTTTGCGGTCATCGCCACGTGCTGCGATTCAAACAGCGCTTGCGGATCGTGCGCCGACGAGGAAGCACCGGGCTGCGCGATGCGGTCCTGACTCACCCAACGCTGGTCGAAGGTCTCATATCTCTGTTCTCATCCGCGGCGTCAGCGCACAAAGTTGTCGCGTGTCGTACGGATCCGTATCACTGCGCTGCGTGGCCCCTGCCAAGATGTAAGTAATACCGGGGACCGTGTTCGTTGGCTTCGGTTTGTGAGCTTTAAAGTCTGCTCCGCATTGCATCGATGCTGCATCCTCACACATTGGTGGGTCCCCAACCGCCTTTGGATTTCCGGCACCGCCCGTAGAAGAATCCGTCTTTTTAGGTGAGTTGGAAGGGATCGAGCGACCAACGATATTGCCGTGCCGGTTGAGGGCATTATCCGTTCAGGTCCAAAATTGCGCGGATCTAACCGTGCCCCTTCCCGTCGTGCACGCAGATGGAGGTCTGCCCGCCACGGCAACGAAGACTCATCTCGGCGCTTGTTTTCCGCTAGGATATCAACGATAGCCCTCGGCGCTTAATTTGCGGATTTGTCTGATCACCGGAAAGCCTGAGGCGAATCATTTGACCTGCGACGAACATCGAAGAGGAACGGCACCAATATGGCAGACGACGCTCTAGACCGTTCTCATTCGCGACCCGAGGATTCTGCAGGCAGGAGCGCGGCGCCCCTTCTGCCAGCGGAACCCTGGACGCCAAAGGTAAACCCGTGGTTGATCGCGGTGGTGGTCGCTATGGCGGCCTTCATGGAAGTGCTCGACACGAGCATCGCCAATGTGGCGCTGCCTTACATGGCCGGCAGCCTTGGTGCGAGCAACGACGAGAGCACTTGGGTGTTAACTTCCTACCTCGTTTCGAACGCGATCGTGCTGCCCATCAGCGGATGGTTCGCCAGCACGTTCGGGCGCAAGCGTTTCTTCATGGTGTGTCTGGTGATCTTCACGGTGAGCTCGCTTCTGTGCGGGATCGCGCCTAGCCTCGGGGCGATCATTCTGTTTCGCGTGCTGCAAGGCTTGGGAGGTGGCGGACTGCAACCCATGGCGCAGGCCATCCTGGCAGACACTTTCCCCCGCAGAAGCGGGGTTTGGCATTCGCTCTTTATGGCATCACAACGATCATCGCGCCGACGATCGGGCCCACTTTGGGAGGCTGGATCACGGACAATTACACCTGGCGCTGGATTTTCTTCATCAACCTGCCGGTGGGCATACTGGCATTGTTCCTGGTCTTTCGTCTTATCGAAGACCCACCGTGGGCCAAGCGCATTGCCGGGGCCGGCGTGAAGTTTGACTACATCGGCGTGGCCCTGCTGACGCTCGGCGTGGGCGCCCTGCAGGTGATGCTCGATAAGGGACAGGAGGACGACTGGTTCGCGTCGCATTTCATCTTCGTGCTCGCCATCCTTGCCGGCACAGGCCTGGTTTCACTGGTCATCTGGGAGTGGTTTCACAAAGCTCCGATTGTCGAAGTGCGCCTCTTCAAGAATCTGAACTTCCTTGGCGCCAACGGCATGATGTTTATTCTAGGGATCATGTTGTTTTCCAGCCTCGTGATGATGCCTCAGTACCTTCAGACCCTTATGGGCTACACCGCGGAATCAGCTGGCCTGGTGCTCTCTGGCGGTTCCCTCGTGCTTCTGTTTCTCATGCCTGTCGCAGGGGTGCTTTCGTCCAAGGTCCAGGCGCGTTACATCATCGGCTTTGGCTGGCTGACGCTCTCCTTCGGCATGTATTATTCCACGCAGCATCTCGACCTGGACATCAGCTTTTGGTCGGCCAGCTTGCTGCGAGTGGTGCAGGTATTCGGTCTCGCTTTCCTGTTCGTTCCCATTAACCTGGTCTCGTACGTCGGAATGCCCTTGAACAAGAGCAACAGCGTTGCGGGCCTGATAAATTTCATGCGCAACATCGGAAGCAGCATCGGAACTTCGATGGTCACCACGCTCATTGCGCGCCGGTCGCAGTTCCACCAAATGTATTTGGTGGCGCACACCAGCCCAGGACAGTCGATATTTGTACAGGCCGTCAAAGCTCTGGCGGCACGCCTGGCGGCATCGGGCCTGGAAGCTTCACAAGCAACGAGTCAGGCTTACGGCCGCCTGTATCAGGAATTAATTGGTCAAGCCGCGACTCTGGCTTACATCGATACATTCTGGGTTCTATGCATCGGAGCCGGAATTATGTTCCTGCTGTCCTTTGCGCTGAAAAGCAATAAGCCCGGCGCAGGCGGAGAAGTAGCAGCGGGATAGGGAATTGGAAGCCCTGACTGGATCTGGAAAATTTCGGATGCAGAACAGACGCTCGATGTTCGAGCCCATTCGGGAGCGGGCAGTCGTCGTACCGTAGAAACAAGTGAGGGACTTATGCCGATTCGATTCATCACCCTGGAGCGCGAATACGGAAGCGGAGGAGGCGAGATCGCTGAGCAGGTAGCAGCGCGCCTGAGCTGGAAGCTCTGGGATCAGTTGCTGACCGAGGAGATCGCGCGCCGCTTGGATTGTGATTGCCGTGCCGTGGAAGAGCATGAAGAGCGAAGAGACCCGGCGTACTACCGGCTTCTCAAGGCCTTCATGCGAGGGAGCTTCGAAGGGAGCCTGAACGCCCCGCGATTGAAGATGGTGGATACAGAGTGCGTTCGTGAAGTGGTGCAAAAACTACTGCCTGAAATCGCCGATGCCGGGAATTGCGTGATTGTAGGACGTGGGTCGGCATATTATCTCGGCAAACGCGCCGACGCATTTCATGTCTTCGTTTATGCTCCCTTTCAGGAGAGGGTCCGGCGCCTCCGAGCGACAGGGAAAAGTGAGAAGGAAGCGGTCGAGCTCGTCGAGACAGTGGACCGTGACCGCGCGGATTTCATCAAGCAGTATTTCAACGTCGACTGGCCTGGAAGGCATCGTTTCCACTTGATGGTGAATTCCGGAATGGGCAATGAAATGGCGGTCGAGATTGTCCTCGATGCCGTTGCACGGTACGCGAAGCAGAACAGCTGATTCATAAATCTGCGCTTCGGGGAGGAAGGGCAATGTTTGGTAATCAACGGACTCGGCAGCTGATATTTTCCCCAGCGGTCCTGTTAATCTTGCTCGCGAGCTCTCCGGAATTGAGCCGGGCGCAAGTACAAAGTCCTTTTTTCGGGAGCGTGCCCACTGGTCAAACTACCGGAACGACGCTGGAGCTTTCTCTCCATGAGGCATTCGAGCGCTCCTTGAAATACAACCTCGGCGCGATTGAAAGTAGCCAGAACACTCGGGCGGCTCACGCCGTGCGTCTGCGCAATTTGAACGCCCTGCTGCCGGACCTTTCGGCGCGTGTTAGTGGGGCGCTCGAACAAATCAACTTCGGAGCGCAAGGCCTGAAGATTTCTATTCCCGGCGTTCCCATCCCTACAGTCGTAGGCCCCTTCGGCGTTGCGGACGCCCGCGCGTACCTTTCCCAAGAGATTTTCAATTGGTCAGATATCCAGGGCTGGAGGTCAGCGTCAGAGTCCGAAACGGCGTCACGGTATACCTACGAGAGCGATCGCGACCTGGTGGTGCTCACGGCGGGCAACGCTTATCTCCTCGTGCTCTCGGATCTGGCCACCGTGGATTCGATCCGTGCTCAAGTCAAAACCGCCCAGACGCTTTATCAGCAAGATGCGGATCGAAACAAGCAAGGCTTGGTCGCGAGCGTCGACGCACTGCGCGCCCAAGTGGAGCTGCAAACCGAGCAGCAGCGGCTCATTGCTACCGAGAACCAACTGGCCATCGACAAGCTTACTCTTGCGCGCGTGATTGGGCTTCCGAATGGCCAGGAGTTCCAGTTGACGGACTCGGTTCCTTACGCACCGCTGGATGACATCACCCTGGAGCAGGCACTCAAACAAGCCTATTCAACACGCCCCGACTATCTCAGCGCCAAGGCGCAAGTCCAAGCGGCCGAACTTGCCGGCGGGGCGGCTACGGCTGAAAACTACCCCTCGTTGTCTACGGACACGAACTATGGCGACATCGGCAGCCCCAATTTCGGCACCTCGCACGGCACGCTTTCTCTCACCGTCGCACTGGATATACCCATCTTTCAAGGAAGCCGCGTGCGGGCAGACAAATTGCAAGCGGACTCGGCATCGCAGCAACGCAAGGCGGAACTCGCGGACCTGGGCGGCAAGATCGACGACCAGGTGCGCACGGCATTCTACAACTTGAAATCCTCATCGGATCTAGTGGCCGTGGCGCGCAGCAACATCGATCTGGCGGATCAAACACTGACGCAGTCTCGGGACCGTTTTGCCGCGGGTGTCGCCGACAATCTCGAAGTCGTTCAAGCGCAGGAATCGGTGGCCCTGGCCAATCAGTCCTATATCGCCAGTCTGTACTCTTTTAACCTGGCAAAAATTTCTCTCGCGCAGGCCCTCGGCGTCGCCCAACAATCGGCCCTGCGCTATCTGCTGGGAGGAAAATAATCATGGGAAGCACACCGACGAAACCCTCGGAAACGGCAAGGCCCGACGAACCCAAGGCACCGATAGTCGCACAAGAAGGCCCAGGCCTGCCTCCCGCGCGCCGCACGAAAACACGCAGACGAATTGTGTATGCGGCGCTCGCCGTCGTCATCCTTGTCATCGCGGTCCTGCTGTATCGGCACTTCGCAGCTTGGGAGTCCACGGACGACGCGCAGATCGACGGTTACATTTATCCGGCCAGTTCCCGCGTGTCGGGCTATGTAACTCGCGTCGCAGTGGATAATAACCAATACGTTGAGGCCGGCACCGTACTCGTGCAGCTTGACCCCAAAGACTATGAGGTCGCCGTAGCGAACGCCAAAGCAACCTTGGCGAACGATCAGGCCAGCGCAGCGGCCTTGCAGACCAACGTTCCGCTCACTTCCGTGAACACTTCAAGCCAACTTTCCAGCGCTCAGGCGGACGTCGACAACACCAGAGCCGGTCTGCTTGCCGCGCAGCGGAGCTTTGATGCAGCTCAGGCTTCCCTGCAACAAGCCGAAGCCAATGACTTGAAAGCTCAGGATGACGTCAACCGGTACAAGCCGCTTGCCGCCAAAGACGAAATCCCGCAGCAACAGTACACGCAAGCTGTCGACAGCCAGAAAGCCACCGCTGCCGCCGTCGATGCGGCCCGAGCCTCCGCCGCCGCCGACGAGCAGGCCGTTACTCAAGCTCGCGCCCGGGTCGCACAGGCTCAAGCCGAATTGCAATATGCCGAGACCAAGCCGCAACAAATATCTGTGCAGCGCTCCCGCGCTCAAGCCGCAGAGGCGGAAACCGAAAAGGCCGCAGCAATCCTGCAGCAGGCGCAACTGAACCTGCAATACACCACCATTGTGGCGCCAATCAGCGGGATCGTGGGTCAAAGATCCGTCCAGCCGGGCCAGAACGTCTCACAGGGACAGCAACTTATGACCGTCGTCCCTCTGGACAGCCAGAACATCTGGGTGACCGCGAATTTCAAAGAGACGCAATTGAAATACATGCGGCCCGGCCAGCCCGTGAAGATATCCGTGGACACCTACGGTCGCACATACGACGGGCATGTTCTGAACATTGCCGGGTCCACCGGGGCACGCTACAGCTTGCTGCCTCCCGAGAACGCCACGGGAAACTACGTCAAGGTCGTCCAGCGAATCCCCGTCAAGATTGTCTTCGATAAAGGACAGGATCCCGAGCACCAGTTGAGGCCGGGAATGTCCGTGGAGCCGGATGTTAAGATCAAATAGCGCGCCTCGCCGAGGTAGTCTTCGGCTCGCGACCTGAAACAGCCATTGGCAACGCGCTCGTTCAGGGCGTCTTCACGATGATGTTCGGAATGTTTCGCCTTCGCAGCATGGAAGTGAATGCGAAGAAGTAAGCGACGCGTTCGCCCTCGCACCAACAAGGTGCAACCGGCTATGAAGACCGTCCACTCTTCCACTTTCGAAGAAACTCTCCTACGACTTTCGCTTTGCGGTAGATCGTGCTCTGCCTTTATGTGAAAGTGCACCTCGCGATTAGTTTGGTAGAATATTGCAGCTATTCTATGCCCTTCTCGGACTCAAGCGCGAGAGAGAGCAAGCACAGGTGGCGAATTCTCGCCAATTGGGGCGACAATTCGGCTTTTCTCCTGCACTCAGCGGAAGGGAGAGAAAGATTGTGACTGACTGGCGGAGGATGCAGTCTCGCGCGAACCTTTCTCTTGCCACAAATTCCCTGCTAACAGGGAAAAATGCAGGGAATTTCTCTCATTGGGTCGAAGCGCTTCGGGGATAACTGCCGGGCGGAGAATGCTTTGGCGAAGAAAACTGGATTTTCGAGACCAATCGGAACAGGGAGCGATCAGGGAATGAACAGGGAATAGGAATTCCCTGATGATGCCAGTTGGTGGCCAACCTCACTTAAGGCCCCCACTCCACAGACTTCTCCCGGCCCTTCAGACCCAACTCGTTGCCTAGACGAATCCGACTTTCAAAACCGAGGAGAGTCTTGGCGAGCCATAGACGGCGCTGATTGTTTCACGGCGGGAACAATGTACCTATAGCACGTGGCTTCCCAAGCCAGTGCCTCGTGAGCTGCGCCGGCAGCTCTACGACACACTGAAATGGGGGCCCACGAGCGCAAATATCAGTCCTGCGAGGTTCGTATTTATTCGTTCCACGACTGCAAAGGAGCGCCTCCGTGCATCGCTCGCGCCTGGGAACGTAGAGAAGACGATGGCCGCTCCGGTCACGGTCATCATCGCCTATGATCTGAAGTTCTATGACAAGTTGCCCAGGCTGTTTCCACACTACCCCGCCATGCGCGATATGTTTGTGAACAACCCGCAGCTGATCCAGGAAGCTGCCCTGCGGAACTCTACCTTGCAAGGAGTCTACATGATACTTGCGGCGCGGGCTCTGGGACTCGACTGCGGGCCGATGTCAGGCTTTGATAACGCAAAACTCGATGAGGAGTTCTTTGCGGCTGGCAAATGTGAGTCCTGCGAACAGGAGTTTTTCCCCGAAGGACATGTGAAATCGAATTTTCTCTGCAACATCGGCTACGGCGACCCTGCTACGCTCATGTCCCGGGGCCCTCGGCTTGACTTTAGCGAGGCATGCACCCTGCTGTGATTGCCGTTTACTTGCACTCGAAGCGCTTCTTGGAAGGGTGACGGGCAAACAGGAAAGAACCGGATTGCTTCCTGATTGCCGACAATCCGGACGGTGAGGCTCGGCAGGAGGCCTCCGCTGGACGTGTTCACTTTCCCATTAGAGCGTATTGATTTCCGTACAGATCTTCGAAGATAGCTTGGATTCAGCGTCGTGGTATTTGCGGTGCTCATTGTTGTGTTTCATGCGTGTGCACAGATCGCGGCGACCACTCAGCCATCTCGCGATTGTTACCGTCGTGTGAATTTCCTCCCGAATCGCGCGCGCCCGGATTCAAAGTCCTTGACAAACGAATTTCTCAAGCCAGAATGGCATGCGAGCGGGCCCCTTCTAATCCGAACCGGGAGGTGCTTACGACGCAGACATCGCGCAGGGACTTCTTCAAGATTACGGCTCTTGGCGGCGTCGCCGTCACGGTCTTCGGATTCGATCTCAAACCTGCCTACGCCCAGCTCAAAGAATTAAAGATCGCGCGCGCTGCCGAGACGCGCTCCACGTGTCCTTATTGCGCGGTGGGTTGCGGTGTACTCATCTACACCATCGGCGACCGGGCGAAGAACGTCACGCCACAAGTGATCCACGTCGAAGGCGATCCCGATCATCCTACCAACCGCGGTACGCTGTGCCCGAAGGGCTCATCGCTCGAGCAGGACATCCTCAATCCGCGGCGGCTCACCAAGCCGCGAGTCCGGCGTCCCGGCGCAACGGACTGGCAAGACATCTCCTGGGACACCGCACTCAATGAGATTGCACAGTGGACCAAGAAAACCCGCGACGCCTCCTTCGTGGAGAAGGACGCGAACGGCCGGACCGTAAATCGCTGCGAAGGCATCTCCTTCATCGGCGGCTGCACAGACACCAATGAGTTCAATTATCTCGTCGTAAAAGCAATGAGGAGTTTGGGCTTGGTGTATTTAGAAAACCAAGCCCGTGTTTGACACGGCCCTACGGTCTCAAGTTTGGGACCAACATTTGGACGCGGGGCGATGACCAATGGCTGGATCGACATCAAGAACACCGACATGATGTTGATCATGGGCGGAAATCCCGCCGAGAACCATCCCTGCGGATTTAAGTGGGCGATGGAAGCCAAGCGCAGCCGCAACGCCAAGCTAATTTCCGTCGACCCGCGATTTACCCGCACATCCGCTACCGCCGACCTCTTCGTCCAAATTCGCGCCGGCACTGACATTGCATTCCTCGGCGGGCTGATCCGCTACGCTATCGAGAACAACCGCATCGCGAAAGAATATCTCGTCAACTACACCAACGCCGCGTTCGTCGTTAAGGAAGGTTTCAAACTTCCCGAGGATGGCTTGTACTCCGGGTTTAACGCCGTGTCCAGCACCTACGATAAATCCACCTGGAATTATCAGGAGGGCGGAGACCTCAGCGGCGGCAAAACGGACGCCGCGGCGTCTGCGCCCGCCGCCCACGCGCGAGGATCTTCGACCGCTGCTGCCAAGGCGCATCCGGGAACAGGCGCACCCCCCGCAACATCGCCGCTGCCGCCGGCGTTGCCACCGAATGTTGCCTACGACCTGACCCTTCAGCATCCGCGCTGTGTTTTCCAATTGCTGAAGCAGCAGTATTCGCGCTACACGCCCGAAACCGTCGAGCGCATCACCGGCATCCCGAAGGAGCAATATCTCAAGGCCGTCGACTTGTTCACTTCGGTCCGCAAAGACGGCAACATGAAGAAAGTCGCGACCATCATCTACGCGGTGGGTTGGACCCAGCACACTTTCGGCACACAGATCATTCGCACCGCGGCCATGATCCAACTCTTGCTCGGCAACGTCGGCCGGGCCGGCGGCGGCGTGAACGCGCTGCGCGGCCACTCAAATATTCAGGGCGCCACGGACATGGCCGGGCTTTTCGATAGCCTGCCCGGTTACTTGAAAGCTCCTGTTCCCGATGACGTGGACTTGACTACGTATCTGAAGAGAGTCACCCCGACGTCGTCGAAACCAACGCCGTGGGATTCGATGAACTACTACCAGAACACGCCGAAGTTTTTCGTATCCCTGCTGAAGTCCATGTACGGCGACTCCGCAACAAAGGAAAACGGATTTGGTTTCGCCTATCTGCCCAAAGTGGATCGCGATTATTCCTGGACTCACATCTGGGACGACATGTTCAACAACAAGGTCAAGGGCATGTTGGCTTTCGGCATGAACGGCGTGATGATCGGTCCGGACACGAACAAGAACATCAACGCCCTGAAGAAGGCCGATTGGCTGGTCGTGGGCGAAATTTATCCGGATGAAACCAGCGAGTTTTGGAAAGCTCCGGGAATTACCGCCGAAGAACAAAAAAACATAAATACGACGGTATATCGCTTGCCATGCGCGGGCTTCGCGGAAAAAGACGGCAGCATGACGAATTCCGCGCGCTGGGTAACATGGAAATATGCCGCCGTTCCGCCTCCCGGACAAGCACGGCTTGATCAGGACATCGTGGCGCAGATTTTCCTGCGCGTGCGCGACCTGTATAAGAAGGATGGGGGCAAATTCCCCGATCCGATCCTGAATCTAAACTGGGCTTATGCGGATGCCGCCCACCCGCCGCTCTCGCAAGTTGCAATGGAGCTGAACGGCAGAGCGCTCGCCGATTTGACAGACCCTGTGACGAAACAAGTGATTAAAGCGGGCCAGCAATTGCCCGGATTCGCATGGCTGAAGGACGACGGCACCACGATGTGCGGCAATTGGATTTATTCCGGCATGTGGACGGAAGCTGGTTCCCAAATCCAGCGGCGCGGTACCGAAGATCCTTCTGGATTGGGCGTATATCCCAACTGGGCGTGGTCATGGCCGGCCAATCGCCGCGTCCTTTATAATCGCGCTTCTTGTAACGTCGACGGAAAGCCCTGGGATCCCGATCGCAAGCAAATTTGGTGGAACGAAGCAGCCGGGAAATGGGCCGGCAACGACGTGCCGGACTTTAAGCCCGACTCCCATCCCAAAGATCACATGGGTCCGTTCATCATGAATCCGGAAGGCGTCGGACGACTCTTTGCGCCCATCGGCGTGCTCGCGGACGGGCCGTTTCCGGAACACTACGAGCCAATCGAAAGTCCGATCAAGAATCCACTGCATCCGGACCAGTCGAACAATCCGCTGGTGAAAAAATTCAAAACTCCCTACGACAAATTCGGATCGCCCGAAGAATACAGCATCGTCTGCACCACGTACCGCCTGACCGAGCAGTACCACTACTGGACGAAGAATAATCCCATGAATGTCCAGTTGATCCCCGAACCGTTCGTGGAGATTCCCGTCGAGCTGGCGGACGAAAAGGGCATTCGCGGAACGGACAAGATCAAAGTGATCAGCGCGCGCGGAACCTACATCGCGAAAGCCTTCGTCACGCGCCGGCTGAAGCCGATGATGATCGACGGCAAGAAGGTTTATCAGATTGGGTTGCCAATTCATCAGGGCTTCCGCGGCATCGACGAGGATGAAGGAAGAAATGCGCGGACCCCGGCGAATTTGCTTACGCCCACCGTGACCGATCCGAATGCCCACACCCCTGAATCCAAGGGTTTCCTCGTGAAAATCGAGAAGGCCTAAGAAGCGACGATGAGCCAGGCGGCAACAGAAATAATCCGGATTTCAGGGCACGCCGGAACCGTCCCGGGCGCCGGGCTGAACAGGGAATTCCAGGTTTGCAAGCTGGTGGACACGACCACGTGCATCGGTTGCAAAGCGTGCGAGGTGGCCTGCCTGGAATGGAACGGCTATACCTTCAGCGAGACCACCTTCGACAACACCTACCAGACGATGCCGGAGACGGCATGGAATTACTGGAACCTGATCAAGTTCAACGAGCATGAGCGCGAAGACGGCAGCATGATGCTGCTGATGCGCAAAGATCAGTGCATGCACTGCGAAGATCCCGGTTGCCTGACGGCGTGTCCCGCGGACGGAGCCATCGTCCAATACGCCAACGGCATCGTGGATTTTCAGGAAGAGCACTGCATCGGTTGCGGCTACTGCATCACCGGCTGCCCGTTCGACATTCCGAAATTCAGTCCGAAGGCGCACAAAGTCTTCAAATGCACGCTGTGCAACGACCGCGTGTCGGTTGGTCTCGAACCAGCCTGCATTAAAGCGTGCCCTACGGGTTGCCTGCACTTCGGCACGAAATCGGAAATGAAGGAGCTCGCGGAAACGCGCGCGGAACAGCTTCGCGAGAATTCCGGATTCCTCGATGCAGGAGTTTATGATCCACCGGGAGTCAGCGGCACCCACGTGATCTACGTCCTGCACGATGCGAAGAATCCCGAGCTGTATGGCGGGCTGCCAAAAGATCCTCACATCCCCTATTCGGTGTGGCTGTGGAGAAAACCGCTGAAATGGCTGGGGAATTTCGCGATAGTTGGCGGACTTGTGGGCCTCGCCTGGCACTACATGCGATACGGCCCGAAGAAAGAGGAACCTATTCCACCCGCGGATGAGAGGCGCGCATGAACACTCGCGCCGTTAGTCGTGGCACTGCCGCCGTCAGCCATGACGACGAGCTGATACCACGCTACACGTTGGTCGAGCGCGCCAATCACTGGTTTGGAGCGCTGGCTTACATCTATCTGCTGGTGACCGGTCTGGCGTTCTGGTCGCCTTACTTGTTCTGGATGGCGGCTGTAGTCGGCGGAGGGCCAACGGCGCGATTTTGGCATCCGTGGTTCGGGCTGCTTTTTACCGCATCGCTTCTCTGGACGTTTACCCAGTGGCGCCGGGATATGGCCGTGGACGACGACGATCGTCACTGGGCGAGCAGCATCGAGTCCTATATCAAGAACGAAGACGAAAAGCTCCCTCCGGTGGGTCGTTTCAACTGGGGCCAAAAACTATTCTTCTGGGGCATGATATACAGCGTTATTCTGCTGCTGCTCTCCGGCGTTGCCTTGTGGTACACAGAAACCCTTCCCTGGAGCCTGCGGTACGTGCGTTACGCGGCGATCCTAATCCACGCAAGCGTGGCGTTGATCACCATCGGCCTTTTCCTGATTCATGTGTATATGAGTGCGATCCTGGAAGAAGGAAGCTTTGGCTCCATGGTCCACGGAAACGTTACGCGCGCCTGGGCCTGGACGTTCCATCGCAAATGGTATGACGAGGTCGCAGGCAGATCCCGGCGGAAACAATGATCCTTGCGCAGTGGGATCGCCGAATCCGCCGCACCACCGAATTAACCTCAATGTATCCATTCGCCGCCGAAGGACTGCGCTTTTACGCGCGAATCGCAACACTCCAGAAAAACATTTACGCGGAAATCCAGAAGGCCCTGGCGGATTCACCGAAGATTTCCGCCGAGCGCCCACTGCGAGATGAATTGGATCTTTTCCTCCTCTTGCCGCACTTTTCCCCATTTCTATCTGTGATCCAGCAGATTGCGCCACCGCCGCTTGCCCAGGCCTCCGCCGGGTTGGTCCAGCAAGGGCCTGCAGGATGGCAGCACGCGATTGAAGATTTCTGGCATGCGGATCCGGAATTAGCTGCGGCCGTGGACACCACCGGGCTTGCTCAGGCCGGCGATTCGCAGGACGTAATTTCTTCCGATCGACTGCTCGCGTGGATTTTTCTTCAACCGTATGCCGAATATCTTGCCGATCACCGTGAAATCGCGATCGGAGATGGAACTCCATCGACCTGCCCGCTTTGCGGCGGCAAGCCCATCGTCGGTGTATTGCGGAGCGAGGGCGACGGTGCGAAAAAGTCTCTCATTTGCATGCTCTGCGCGCATGAATGGGCTTTTCGAAGGATTTATTGCCCGTCATGCGGCGAAGAGAGAGAACCGCAGATGGCGTTCTACTCGGCGCCGGAAATCGCGCACGTGCGCGTCGACGTATGCGACACCTGCCACACATATCTGAAAAGCATCGATTTGACGAAAACGGGCTTGGCCGTCCCCGTCGTGGATGAGCTCGCACTCATACCTCTGGATCTGTGGGCGCGCGAACACGGCTACCAGAAACTTCAGTTCAACCTGTTAGGCACCTGATATGACCAATTTGTCCCGAATACCACCCTGTCGGATTCACGGACGTTTTCAGCCACGCGTGTCCCTCGCCAAAACTCTGGCCAACTGTGAAATCAATAACATAGCGACCACTCTGCCGCGAGCGTTTTGTTATAACTCAACCCATGCTTAGCCTGCTTTCGCTCTGGTTCGGAGCGCTCGTCCGTTTGTTCCGTCACCGTGGCAGCGTAGTTCTGGAGAACTTGGTTCTTCGCCAGCAACTCGCTGTTCTGAAGCGCCGCCATTCAAGGCCGCACCTCGGGCTTCTCGAGAAGCTCTTTTGGGTTGCCGTTCGTCAATTCTGGTCGCAATGGCGACAGTCGCTCATCGTGGTGACGCCCGAGACGGTGGTCCGTTGGCACCGGGCCGGTTTTCGGCTGTATTGGAAGATGATCTCCCGCGTAAGGACTCAGGTTGGGCGAAGACAGACTCCGAAAGAAGTTCGCGAGTTGATCTTCCGCATGGTGCGCGAGAATCCAACTTGGGGAGCACCCCGCGTACACGGTGAGCTCCTTATGATCGGTTTCCATATTTCGGAACGAACGATCTCCCGATGGATGAAACGAGCGCCCAAAGACCCTGAGCCTGCCAAGCGCTGGCTGGCCTTTCTCCGCAACCATCGAGAGGCCATCGCCGCGATGGATTTCTTCACGGTCCCCACGATCACGTTCGGCGTGCTCTACTGTTTCTTCGTCATTGCCCATGACCGCAGAAGGATTCTGCACTTCAACGTCACGAAGCATCCGACGAGCCGGTGGACCGTTCAGCAGTTGCGGGAAGCGTTTCCGTTCGCATCGGCTCCCCGATTTCTGATCTTCGACCGGGATGGGAAGTATGGAATCGCGGTTCCCGCAGCTATTCGATCTCTGGGGATGCAGCACGTGCGAACCTCGTTCGAGAGTCCTTGGCAGAACGGCGTCGCGGAGCGCTGGGTGGAAAGCTGTCGGCGAGACCTGCTGGATCACATCATTGCCGTGAACGAACACCATCTGAAGCGATTGCTCACTGAATACGTCTGCTACTACCACGAGGACCGCACGCACCTCGGACTCGGGAAGAAAACGCCGGCTGGGAGAACCCGTTCCGCGATTTGCGGGCGCATCTTTTCTCGCGAACGACTCGGCGGGCTGCATCATCGCTACGACCGGGCTGCCTAAGCTAGTCCAAGTCTATCCTTATATATGTGTGGGCCCACGGGCGTGCATATGTCCGCCCGAGAAAGAGTCCTTTGCCATCGGAAAGCGAATCCTGGTCGAGGGCAACATCCTATTCGCGGTGTAGCAGGAAAGGGTTGCGCCATTCTCGGCGCGGATAGAATTTTGGCGAAGGACACGGGTGCTTCGTGACGTTGAAGTGCAGAATACGCCGACGATCATGGTTGATGACGAAGAAGCAGTAGAGCACACCGAACGTAATCGTTGGCACGGTGAAGAAGTCCATCGCCGCAATGGCTTCCCGGTGGTTGCGCAGAAATGTAAGCCAGCGCTTGGCCGGCGCGGGATCTTTCGGCGCTCGTTTCATCCAACGGGGATGGTTCTTTCGGACACATCAAAACCGAGCATAAGAAGCTCGCCATGGATCCTGGGTGCGCCCCACGTGGGGTTCTCAACGACCATGCGGAAGATCAACTCCCGAACCTCCTTCGGCGTCCGTCTTCGTCCAACCTGCGTCCGGACCCCGGAAAGCAGCCTCCAATACGCACGAAAACCTGTTCGGTGCCAGCGGACTACGGTTTCGGGCGTGACGAGGATGAGGGATTGCTTCCAAGCCGACCAGCCCCACCGAGCCACTACCCAGAAGAGCTTATCGAAGTGGCCGAGGCTCGGGCGAGGATGCCAACGCTTCAGAACGACGAGTTGTCGACGCCACGCGAGATTCTCAAGTAGGAGACTTCGGCGCCCGTGAAAGAGACGAGCGAACACTCCGAAGCACAGACTGACGAATCGAAGCATGCTCCAGAGTTATAACAGACTGCTGGCGGCAGGAGCGGCTATCTTATTGATTTCACGGCCAGAATTTTGGCGAGCGACAGGGAGAGTCCTCGAAGATAAACGCCGGTCTCCAGGACGTTCCCGGCGAGCGTGCATATCCGCCACTATTCAGGAATTCAAGTTCTGCCATCCCGACTTCCAAAAGATCTCTTCCGTCTTTGTGCATCGCTGCCCCTCCTTCCACCCGTCTTTGACTATCCGCATTCGCGGCCGACGCCGCTGTGATTCGCGTCACGCAAGGAAGTGACTGTAGTCACTTGCGAGGCGAAGGATATGGGGCAGAGTCACAGAAGGATAAGAAAGGGCCGGACCTAAATGGCGGAGAATAGAACGAGTGGCTTCAGAATTGTTCCGCGCGGCAAGGGGTGTACAATGTGGCGTGGTTCCCGTATGCGCTCTCCTTACGGCCTGGAAATAATCGAGAATTGCATTGCCTGCCCCCACTTGCAGGAGCGGGTTTTTTGCAATCTTCCGCCTGCCGCGCTGCAACGCCTCTCGACGATCACGTCGGCTTCTTCCTATCCAAAAGGTGCAACGCTCTTCGTGGAAGGACAGGCGGCGCGCGGCGTGTTCATTCTGTGCAACGGACGCGTGAAGCTTTCGACATCCTCAACCGATGGAAAAACGCTGATCGTCAGAATTGCGGATCCCGGAGAAGTCCTGGGATTGCCGGCCACGGTTACTGGCAAGCCATACGAGCTCACAGCAGACGTGGTTGAGCCTACACAGGCGAATTTTATCTCACGGACAGATTTTCTGGCCTTTCTCCGTGAGTATGGAGAGGCGGCTCTGCGAGTAGCGCAGCAATTGGGCGAAACTTACCACGCTGCTATCGCTGAAATGCGGTCGATCGGGCTTTCGCATTCCGCTGGAGAAAAACTCGCTCGGTTTCTTCTCGACTGGTGCGCTAATCATGGAAACGGGAAAGGAGAGATTCGCGCGAAATTAACGCTCACTCACGAGGAGATCGCTCAAATGATAGGGGCATCTCGTGAAACGGTCACAAGACTTTTTAGCGACTTCAAAAAGAAACAACTATTGCAAATTAAGGGCTCGACGCTTATCGTGCGTAATAAAGCAGGGCTCGAGAGCTTGGCGGGTAGTTGAGTCTTTGCCGCGGAAATCGCCCCTTCCAGAACTGAAACCCAGGGTCATGTGATATTCGTCACTGCATCCAGTGACCTGCGTCACTCACAAGCTAAATAGTTCGTGTAGTATCCCATGCGTTGATGAGGAGAGCCGTGAGAAGCGGGCTATCAGGACCGGCAGCGAAATGGAGACGAAGTATTGACATTGGGACGCGCCACTGAGGACACAACATCGACAAGTGAATAATCCAGGGAGAGAGTGCTTGCTATGAAAAAAGCGCTAATTTCTTTTCTCGCGTCAATTACTTTGCTTCTAGCATTTCTTGCCACCGTGAATCCGCGCAGCGCGCGCGCCGTTCCCAGCTACGCGCGCCAGACCGGACTGCCGTGCAGCGGCTGCCACTACACGCCTCCGGAACTCAACCCTGCAGGACGGCGGTTCAAGCTGCTCGGCTATGTCGATAGAGCTGACGACACCAACGCGGTCAAAGACAATTCAAATAAGCGGCATGCAGGACTGGACCTTCTCGCCTCGCTGCCACTTTCCGTGATGTTCGAGACGTCACTTACCGAGCTGAAAACACCTGAGCCGACGACACAAAATGGCAGTTTCGAATTCCCTCAAGATGTGTCGCTTTATCTTGCTGGGGCATGGACAACGCATGTCGGTAGTTTTGTTCAAGTGACCTACGATACTCAAGAATGACCAATTCAGCATCGATAATACAGACATCCGCTACGCGAATAAGAGGAATTTCAGCGGCAAGGAGCTGGTTTACGGCCTGACCCTCAATAACGATCCAACGGTCGAGGACCTTTGGAATGATACGCCGGCATGGGGTTTCCCGTGGATCGGTAGCGATTTCGCACCGATTCCTACTGCTGCTGCCATCATTAACGGCCCTCTGGCGCAAGACGTCGCAGGACTCGGCGGTTATGCAATGTGGGATAACCATCTGTATGTCGATGGAACGATTTATCGCTCCGAGCACGTTGATGGTCCTCAACCGAATCCAGGAATCGGTACATTTAACATCCGAGGGGTTGCGCCATACTGGCGCGTTGCTTGGCAGGAATCGACGGCAACGACCCAGTTTGAGGTCGGCACCTATGGAATGCACATGGAGTCCACGCCCGGCGCGATAGTTGGCCTAGTGGGAGAAGATGACTACACGGACTGGGCGGTGGACTTTCAGGTTGATAGAACGCTTTTCAGGAAGGACGTGCTTTCGCTGCGCGGTACGTATATCGGTGAGAATTCAGACTTGACCGCAAGCCTTAATGCGGGAGACGCAGCACTGAGCAACCATCACCTGAACACGGCCATGGCCAATGCCGAATACCATTTCGGCAATCGAATTTCAGCCACGCTCGGCTGGTTCGATACCGAGGGGACTCCGGACCTCTTATTGTATCCACAAGCTGCCGTTACCGGCAGCGCGAATAACGACCCGCGGAGCGCCGGGTTTCTGCCGAGTCTCTCGTTTTGGCCGGTGCAGAATTTGCAGCTCGGCCTGCAATACACGGCGTATACGCGCTTCAACGGAGCCGCGACGAACTACGATGGTGCCGGTCGTAACGCGAGCAGCAATAACACGGTGTATCTGCTCGCGCGATTCCTTTTCTGAAATTCACGGGAGAACCGAGGGGAGACATATGAAAATGAAGAGCATGCTCCGGCTAGTCACGATTCTGCTGCTGGCGGGCTTCGCGTTTGCCACAGTGAGCCGAGCAGGTGACGTCAAGGGAAATGTTACCGTTCAGGGCCTACGTTCTGCTCAAGACATCGCTGTCTATATCGACGCGGTACCAGGGCAGCATTTTGACGCACCCGCACAGCACACCGTGGTGGACCAGCGTAAAATGATGTTCATCCCCCACGTGATCGTTGTCCTGCAAGGAACCACCGTGGACTTTCTGAATAGTGACCCCGTTGGTCACAACGTTTACTGGCCGTCCATCAGTGGCAACAAGAAGTTGGCGCACAACTTGGGCACTTGGCCGAAAGGGGAGAGAAAATCATTTCAATTCAACGATCTCGGTGTCGCCCCTCTGCTCTGTAACGTTCACCCGGAAATGTCCGGTTACGTCGTCGTGGCAGGCTCGCCGTATTTCGCGGTCACGGACAAAGATGGAACGTTCGAGATCAAGAACGTTCCGCCGGGAACCTACACCCTGAAAACCTGGAGCGAAGGTGGCAAACCAACGACGCAGTCGATTACTGTCGGCAGCGGCCCGCTGAATCTCGGATTGACCGTCAAGCGGTAACCCAGGTTGACCGGCATGAAGGATCGGGAAGACGAGTACGAGACGGCCGGCTCCGAGGAAGGTCACTTCCTGAGCCGGCGGCAATTTTTCATCAAGCTGGGGGCCGGCTCGCTCGCGGTTGCGGGGGCTGGGGCTACCGTTTTTGCAGTACAGTACCTGTCGCCGAACGTTCTCTATGAACCATCACCCATTGTGAGCGCGGGCCGGCCTGAGCATTTTCCGACGAACTCCGTCACTTTGGACCCGCGCTTCGCCATTTACGTCGTGCACGAGCCAAAAGGGTTTTACGCAATGAGCTCGATTTGTACCCATCTCGGCTGCATGACCGTCTGGAAACAGGACCCCGGTGTGATCGCCTGCCCCTGCCATGGCAGCACTTTCCAGCCAGATGGGGAAGTGATGGGGGGACCGGCTCCTCGGCCATTGCCGTGGTTGAAGACGTGGCTGGGGAGCGACGGTGAAATCATGGTTGACCGTTCCACGATAATTGCGGCGGAAAGTGAGTACGTCCAGGCTTGAAGACGCAGAAGCCACTGGCAGCTCCCGGCAGCACGGCGATCCGGAACCCGATCCACGCGTTGGCGCGCTGGCGGGACGAGTTCATGGAGATCTTCTCGGCTCGCGTGCGTGAGCGGCAGCTCGGCTTCCGGCAATCATGGTATCTGGGCGCCTTCACGCTAGGATGTTTCTCCATCCAAATCATCACCGGCCTGCTGCTGATGCTCTACTACCATCCTTCCATTCCGCAGGCTTACCTCGACATGAAGGATCTGCAGTTCGTCGTGTCGTCCGGAGTGTTCCTGCGAAATCTTCACCGCTGGTCAGCGCATGCGATGGTTTTTCTGGTATTCGCGCACATGGCCAAAGTGTTTTACCGCGGGGCTTACCGGCCGCCGCGAGAGCTGAACTGGGTTGTCGGCGTGTGCCTCCTGTTGCTGACCCTGCTGGCCAGCTACACGGGCTACCTGCTGCCTTGGGACCAGTTGTCCTACTGGGGCACCACGGTGGGGTCGAGCATCATCTCGTCCACCCCGTTCATCGGTGAAAAGCTGCGTTTCATCCTTCTCGGCGGACACAGCGTAAATGCCAACGCGCTGCTGCGCTTCTACGTGCTGCACGTGGTCATCCTGCCGCTCGCAGTCATTCTTCTCGTCGCCATTCATCTGTGGCGTTTGCACCAGGACGGTGGAATGTACCTCGATCACGAGAATCATGCGGATGATAAGTCATGACTAAGGATCCCAGCAGGCCGCGCGAAACAGACTTGCGACCGCCAATCGGCGAAGGAAAATCGCTCCCCTATTGGGAGATGTTGTTTCGGGAAACGATCGCCATAGAATTGTTAGCCAGTGTTCTGGTGTGGATCGCGCTCACGTGGAACGCGCCCTTGGAGTTGCTCGCTGATCCGCAGCAAACGCCTAAATTGGCCAAGGCACCCTGGTATTTCACCGGGTTGCAGGAGCTTCTCCATTATTTCCCGCCTTTTGTGGCAGGCATCATTCTTCCGACGCTGATCGTTGCCGCGCTGATCGTGGTTCCCTTCTTCAACGTGAACATCAAAGACGAAAATCTTTGGGTCCACCATAAATCACAGCGGCTGATGATTCTAGGGGTCATTCTGGCTGCGCTCACGGTGCTGCTCGTCCGCTTTGGCGCCTGGGATGCCCTGCTTCCGGTCTGGGTCATCGCGATTTTCATGTTCCTGGCTGCCATCGAGCGAGGGACGCCAGGAGAAGGGATTTCGACGCTGGCTAAGCGCGAAGCCGCTCTCCTTTTGGATCATGACTTGGTTCCTGATGGAGGCGGTCGTATTGACTTCGGTCGGCACGTTTTTTCGAGGGCCAGGGTGGACCTGGATTAGACCTTGGTGAACGGGCAAAGCGCGCTGGGCCCATTCCGCCGCTTGAGCAACATTTTTTTTGGCGATCCGGCTCGGCGATTCGCCTGGGTAAGTTTACTGCTCACGCTTTCGCTGGCTGTGGCGCCGACGAAGGATTTCTTCAGAGAGTGGCGCCACTATCAGCGGCAATATTCTCGGTTCATCGAGACCCGACCGGACGCGGCAGCGCTACGCGTCCGCATGGTGAGCGGCATTCATCAGATATGGCTCCCGGACCTGGGCGTAGTGGACCGCTGCACGACTTGCCATCTGGGCATCACCGAACCAACTCTTGCGGGCCCTGCTGTGCCGCAGCCGTTCCGCGCGCATCCGCCGATTCCGCACGATGAAGGGGCGTGGGGCTGCGTCGTCTGCCACCGCGGCCAAGGCTCCGCGACCGGCGTCGCGGAGGCACACGAGACCACCGTCGCATGGGAACAGCCAATCCTGCCTGGCCGTTTCATTCAAGCTTCCTGTGGAACTTGCCATCAAGACGATCTGCCTCAAGCTCCAAGGCTTGATCGCGGACGCCAGTTGCTGGTGCGATTCGATTGCATCGCGTGCCACAAGATTGCTGGCATTGAACGTCCGGCAATGCTCGGCCCGGACCTCACTGATATTGGGACCAAAGTGAGCCGTGAATGGCTCTACAAATGGCTTAAGGAACCTCGGACCATCACGGATGCTGATGGCAACCAGACGGTTGACGGTGTTGATGCCGGTGAGCCGCAGATGCCCACGTTTCGGCTCACCGATGCGGAACTGCGGGAGCTTTCCGCATACTTGAGCGCGCAGCACGCCCACCCGTTTCAGCCTTATCATTTCGATCCACGTCTTGTCGCCACGCTGTCGAAGCGTGCTGATGTGGCCGATCAAGGCGAAGCACGCTTCCGGCAGATGTTCTGCTCCACTTGCCATTCGCTGGCCGTCACGCGCGCGGGAGAAACCACGCTGATCGGCGGAGACATCGGGCCGGAATTGACCAAGATTGGCAGCAAGGTTAATCCAGACTGGCTCGTCGCCTGGCTGCGCAATCCGCAGCAGTATCTCCCGCACAGCCAGATGCCTCGCTACGAATGGTCGGACACGGATCTTTACGAAGTCACGCAGTACATGGAAACGAAGCTCACCGATCCGTCGCTGCTTTCCGACGTACCGCGCTTGAGCCCACCAACAAAAACTGAGATCGATGCGGGCCGCCGCTTGTTCATTGATAAGGGTTGTGCAAGCTGCCACGTTATCGAGGGCCTCGCTCCGCAGCAGGATTTCGGCCCTGACCTCTCCGCCATGGGAGCGCGCAACGTTTCTCAGCTGGATTTCGGCCCAGCGAAGATTCCGTACACGCTGATCGCCTACATCCAGGCGAAGATATCGAAGCCGCTCTCTGTCAATCCCGCCGGGCGCATGCCGCAATATCACCTGGACGCCGAGAGCCTGGACGCTGTAACCACGGCCTTGCTGAGCTTGACGGGACCGCCTGCGACCCGTGGCATGGAAAAATTGGTCGTCGCGTACCCACACCCGGAGTTTCATCCCGCTGGAGAATTCGGGAAACTCTATGAGCGCTATAAGTGCTACGCCTGCCACGAATTCAACGGCTTTGGAGGCACCCTAGCGCCAGACCTATCCTACGAAGGAAGCCGAACCACGCGGCAATGGCTGATTCAGTTCATGGAAAATCCACAAACCCTGCGGCCTACGCTCATTCTCCGCATGCCGCAATTCAATATGCCGGCTCGTGAAGCGGCCGTCATTGCGGACTATCTTGAAATGGCCATGCAGAGTCCCGACGTGGATGCCACCCTGGACCGCAAGCAATTTACTCCTGCGATGGCGGCGACCGGCAAGGAGCTCTACGAAAAGAAGTTCCAGTGCCAGTCATGTCACACCATCGGCTCTGCCGGAGGATACGTAGGGCCCAGTCTGAGTGACGCGGGCAACTGGCTGACGCCGGGCTGGGTCCAAGCCTGGCTTCGCAATCCGCAGGCCCTCGTCCCCGGAACGATTGAGCCCCGGCACCCTTTTACTCCGGAGGAGATCCAGGATCTGGCCGCTTACCTGCTCACGTTGAGGCAAAGTGGTGCCTCCGCCGGAGGCGGTGCAGCCACGTCAAATGCGAGGGGGACAAGATGAGAGCCGGCGCGCTTCTGTTTTCCGCGGCCCTTGGATTCACTCTGCTCGCTGGCTGCGCCCGCAAATCTGCGCCCGGAACAACGATCGACCCGCTGCAAAATGCCTATAGCTCAGAGGCGGACTGGAATGACGCGCAGCGCGTCATCCCGCTCAACTACCAGCAGGCGCAGGGAAAACGAATTTTCTACGAGCAATGCGTGTGGTGCCACGCCGACCAAACCCCGGCTGGGCCCTCGAATCGCTCCAACGTGACTCCAGCTCCGCCGTTATGGAACGATGGCGCAACCCTGAATTCACTGAGCGATGCATACCTCGAGAAATTTACTGCGCAAGGAGGAAGCGCCATGGGCAAGTCAGCCATGATGCCGCCTTATGACCATACTCTGACGTCAGAGGAAATTCGTGCACTCATCGCGTATGCGCGCGCCATCGCCGTTCCGCCATATGCCGCGGCCTCGCGGGGTGGACAGAAATAAGAAAGGAGCGTTCATGCAAGGCGCCTGATAACTTCCGGGCTGCCGACTTACCAATAATAAAGTGCGACAGGAGGCCATCGCGAGTCCTGGACGAGTTGTCGGCAACCCGGAACTTATCGCCGATCAGGATGCATCTTTTGTGATGCTCAACCGCGATGGTTCCGTCCTCGCGACAACCGGTCCTGTTCGCTCGTCCGATGCTCGACTGCGACGCGCGCAAGCCATCGCTCACCAATCTGGCATTGCCCTACAAATTGCAAAAGACCTGCTCGACAAGAAACTCGTCGCACAAGAGCAATTGGTTCGGGGGAAGCTCCGAAATTCGGGCGCCGCAGACCGCATCGCGGAGATGCGCCGTGGAATCCCAATTTGTCAGTCGATCGATGCCTTACGTCCACTTGAAGCTCTCGCAGCCAAGGGATATTGGGCGGCATGGCGAAACGTGACGGTCGATTTTCCAACCAAGGACCTGATTCGAGTGCCGGAACATTGGCGGACGTTCGGAGGCCGCGAATCGCCTCTTACTACGTCGCCTCGCCTCGCTGTCAATCCGCCGAACGCGATGCTGAATTATCTCTACGCTCTGCTTGAGTCCGGAGCTCGGTTGGCAGCCTCAGCCCTTGGACTTGATCCCGGCCTTGGCGTGATGCACTTTGACAGTCCGTCGCGGGATAGCTTGGCTTCCGATTTGACGGAACCGATTCGCCCGCGCGTGGATGCCTACGTACTTGATTGGATCATGCACTCAGTGCTACGTCGCGAATGGTTTTTCGAGCAACCCGACGGTAACTGTCGCTTGATGGCTTCGTTTGCACAGCGACTCTCCGAGACCGCGCCGACATGGGCTCGTGCCGTTGCGCCACTCGCAGAGGGAATTTCTCGAATATTTTCAGCGTCAATTCCGAAACGGCATAGGCCGATATTCCCGAGCACACGACTAACGCAAAACAGCCGCCGGGAAGGAAGAGGGATCTCGCCCATTCTGTCTACTGAAGCTCCACCCCGGCCCGCGACTGTTTACCGAACATGCGGGAAATTCACTCACGGTAGTGAATATTGCCAAGCATGTTCTCCAATGGCACGGCGCGACAATCTCATAAACGCGGCGAAACTGGGGCGGATAGCAACGCACACACCGCAGGCCGAAGCTCGCCGAGCGGCTACCATGCGGCGACAAGAGGCCGCCAAGCAAGCGTGGAAACCCTCTGATTTGTCCGAGTGGTTGACCGAAAAGGTTTATCGCGAAAAGATTCAGCCGAGGTTGGCGGCGTTCACGGTTCCGGCCATCGCGTCGGCGCTGGAAGTCTCGAAGCCTTACGCGACGGATATCCGCGCGGGAAAGCGCGTGCCGCATCCACGGCACTGGCGGATTCTGGCCGCTCTTGTCGGATTCTGTGGTTAAGCAGTGACGTGAACTTTCCCGTTGCACCCTTATAGTAGTGGAGAATTCACCGACGCCATTTCGTGGCGAAGTCGTTCACGTCTCAGCGCGCCCGAATGCCGAAGCCGTTTATCTAGTCCCGCACAGTGAGAACGGGGCATTGGGCGTGTGCAACCACCTTATGAGCAGTGGCACGTTCGAGATGCGTTGCGGCTCCGAGACTGCTAGCGGCACGAACTCCCAGCACAATCAAGTCTGCACACTGCTCTTTCGCTACTTCGAGGATCCGGGCAGCAGGAGCGCCCTTTTCGACAATCACTTCCGGGCGGCACCACAAATCGGCTTCCTCTGGGAGGAGCGCATTCAATCGAGACAGCAGGCTGACTATAGAAATTTCAGCGGGCACCTCTGCGTTGCCGGTCTTGCCCCCAGGAACAATATGCAGCAGAGTGAGATGAGCTTCATCCTCCTGCGCAAGCGAAATCGCATAAGGCCATGCGGCCAGAGAATGGGACGAGAAGTCTGTTGCGAAAAGGACGCGATGGAAGCGCGCGTCGCTATGTGCACCCGTGCGAACGCCTGGGCCGATAGTGAGGACCGGAACCAACGAACGCCGGAAGACTTCCTCAGTGACGGAACCGAGAAGAAGTTTTCGCGCACCCGTCCTGCCATGAGTTCCCATAACAATCAAGTCGGTGTGGTCATCCTTGATTGCCTGCTCGACCGATAGCCAGAGTGAAGTGCCACGGTCAATAGCTGTCTTATGGGGCAGGCCGGCGAGGCAAGACTCGATCCGTTGCATCTCGGCCTGTGCATACTCCTCCTCGGCTTCGATTGCCGCAACGGTGAGGTCAGGCGTCGTATAAAGCGCGGGCGTCGGCAGCAAGACATGCAATGCCTGTAACTGGGCACCATGCGCGCGGGCGATGGAGATTGCGAATGGCAGTGCCTGTTCCGAAGGCTCCGAAAAATCTGTAAGAAAGAGAATGTTGTCCAGGCTGATGCGGGTGCCGACTTTGAGCGTTGTCATGACCCACCTCCTGGCAAAGGATGACGCAGAACGCCGTGGAAAGCTGTGACAGAGGTCACATCAGAAAGTGAGTCATGTCACCATGGAGCGCAGGTACACGTGATACGAATCGTGCATGGAAGGTAATTTATGATCTCTCGGATTCAATCCGTTGTTTTCGCGATCAGCCTCAGCCTATTTGCCAGCTTTGGGGTACGCAGCTATCGCTCCGCTGTTAACGCGAAGAACCCACGCATCGCGGCCCTCCCGGTTACGCAAGGAACTAATGGACGTACGCGGATTGCAGCGGGCGAGTACCAGATTATCCAGGAAGGAAATGATGGCGGGATCGGGTCCTACGTTCAGGACGTTTATAACTTCCGCGAGTCGTGGACCTTGTGGCGATTAGCCGATGGCAGCTTTGAAGTGGAGGGCAAGAGGGAATACGAATCGCCGAGGGACGACCAGCACAGCAATCTTTTCACGGCGCGCCTCGCAGCGGATTTCCGCACAGTAAGTGTGAAGGAGTTCAGAAAATTGCAGTGGAGGCCGGATTCCGGCCCGCTCAGTTGTGAGTTTCAGCCCACGGAGCTGATGTGTTCATCAGGAGCGAAAGATCCCAGCCAGGCCATCAGCCTGAACATGCCCATGAAGGATGCGTACGGTTTCCTATGGCCTATTTCGGCATTTTCGTTGAGCAGCATTACACGGCATGCTGCAGAACTCCTGAGAAATTGACCCCCGTGCAACTGGTGACTGTGGAGGAAGAGAGATGGTATCAGGAATCTGCTCCTCGACGTTCTTGACGGAAATCTTGATATCGGCCTTGACCCCGATACCGCCGATGTCGACGTGCAGCTCGGCGGCGATTGATTGCGCCCGGGAGGCGGCAGCCTTCGTAGCCGACTGGAACACGGTGATTGCATCCCGCTTCAACGCGTCCCGGACGCGCTCGTAGGGATGGTTCACGTAATCGTAGCAGCGAATCTCACGTCCTTTACTCATCAACGTGCTCCGTCCAGGTTGAGAGACTTTTTTTGAACTGACGTCACAGAACTGTACCATACAGCGAACGCGGAGTTATCAACCTCGCGCGAGCCAGCCACGCGGCTGAGGCTGATTTTTCGCCGTTAAGCTAGGTCCGACACTTTCGGCAAACATTTTTGACTAGACCGTACTTGCCGGGCTTCACCTTTCTGTCGAAATCAGGCGCCAGCAGTCTCGAGCGATTGCCCAGCCTTCCTGGGCTCGCACGATCAAGATGCGAACGTCGGAATCGTGCTGGGCGATGTCCTGGTCGCGGGGCGACTGTGCGTTGCGTTCCACGTCAAGTTTAAGGCCCAGATACGCAAAGTTGGAGGTAGCCGCGGCGCGCACTTCCGCGGAGTTCTCGCCAATGCCGGCGGTAAAGGCTAATGCATCGATTCCACCGAGGGCTCCAACCATCGCGCCGATGGAAGCGCGGAGGCGATGCACGAAGATATCAAAGGCGAGTTTCGCTCGCGGGTGGCTGTCTTTCATCGCAGCAACAATCTGCCTCATATCGCCGGAAATCCCGGAAATACCTAGTAGCCCTGATTTTGAGTTTAGCAATTCGTCCAGTTGCTGGCCGGTGAACTGACCTTGCCGTATGAGGTAGGTGAGGATTCCGGGATCGACTGAGCCAGATCTGGTCCCCATCATGAGCCCTTCCAGCGGAGTAAACCCCATCGTCGTGTCCACACTGTGGCCATTTTGAATGGCGGCGAGCGAGCAACCATTTCCAAGATGGCAGGTTACGAGTTTCAGCGAGCGCAAATCCCTGCCCAACAGTTGCGCGGTGCGCTCGGCGCAGTACTGATGATTGATTCCATGGAAGCCGTAACGGCGAATCCCTTGCGCAAGCCATTCGTAAGGTCCGGGGTAGACAAATGCAGCGGAAGGCATTTGACCGTGAAAGGCGGTGTCGAAGACGGCGACTTGTAGAATTTGACCGAGGCGCTCTTTGACAATCTCGATTCCTTCCAACTCGGCGCGATTGTGAAGCGGCGCGAAGATTGAGAGCCGCGCGAGGGCCGTCCGAACCTCTGGCGTGACGACGGTGGGCTGCTCATACTCCTGACCGCCATTCACAACGCGGTGTCCCACTACCGCAATATCGGAAGGCTCTGAGATCGCGCGCGTTTTTCCGTTCCACAGAGTATCGAGAAGCTGTTCGATAGCGCGTTTGCGCGAATCAACGTTGATGCGATCTTTGAGAGTCGCTCCTTGCGAATTGCGGACTTCGATTTCGGCTTGTTCGTTGTCGCCCTGATCCCTGCTCCATTCGATCTTGCCTTGCCAGAGCGGTTGCGGCGGATGTTCGGGAATCGCGCTGCCAACTTCGTAGAGACAACTCTTCTGACTGCTCGAACCGGAGTTGAGAACCAGGATTTTCATCGCCTAGCCGGGCCACTTCCAGTCCCGTATTTCCGGGAGGTCGTCTCCATGCTCGCAAATGTATTGCTTATGATCGACGAGCTTGTTGCGCAGCAACTGTTTGAAGTGGGCGCCGATACGCTGTAGCCGCGGCACGCGATCCACCACGTCCCCGGCCAGATGAAATCGATCGAGATCATTGAGTACGGTCATGTCGAAGGGAGTTGTGGTGGTGCCCTCTTCCTTGTAGCCCCGGACATGCAGGTTATCGTGATTTGTTCGCCGGTAGGTGAGACGGTGGATCAGCCACGGGTACCCGTGATAGGCGAATATGATGGGTTTGTCCGTGGTGAAAAGGGAGTCGAAGTCGCGATCCGAAAGCCCATGGGGGTGCTCTGTCGAAGGCTGAAGGGTCATCAAATCAACGACGTTCACGACGCGAATCTTGATATCCGGGAAGTGCTGGCGTAATAGGTCCACGGCTGCGAGGGTTTCCAGAGTTGGAATGTCGCCGCCGCAAGCCATAACAACATCCGGCTCGCTTCTCTGGTCGGTGCAGGCCCAGTCCCAAATTCCGATTCCCGTCGTGCAGTGCTCAACGGCGGACTTCATATCCAGCCATTGCAAAGCCGGTTGCTTGCCCGCGACAATCACGTTGACGTAGTTGCGGCTGCGAAGACAGTGGTCCGCAACGGACAGCAAAGTGTTCGTGTCAGGAGGCAAATACACCCGAACGATATCAGCTTTCTTGTTGACGACATGGTCGATGAATCCGGGGTCTTGATGTGTGAAACCGTTATGGTCCTGGCGCCAGACGTGGGAAGTCAGGAGATAATTCAAAGAAGCAATCGGACGACGCCACGGTATGTTTCGTGTCACCTTGAGCCACTTCGCGTGCTGATTGAACATTGCATCCACGATGTGAATGAAAGCTTCGTAACAAGAAAAAAAGCCGTGACGCCCGGTTAACAAATAGCCTTCCAGCCAGCCTTGGCACATATGTTCGCTCAGAACTTCCATCACGCGGCCAGTTGTCGAGAGATGCTCGTCAGTGGGCAGAGTCGGTTCCATGAAGGCTTTGTCCGTCACTTCGTACAGCGCGTCGAGACGATTTGAAGCAGTCTCATCCGGGCCGAACACACGGAAATTCTTAGATTCGGCGTTCAATTTCATTACGTCGCGAAGAAATGTTCCTAGCACCCGCGTGGCTTCCGAAATCTCGACTCCTGGTTTTGGAACCTTGATAGCATAATCGCGAAAATCCGGCGTCATGAGGTCCTTGAGCAGTAGCCCGCCGTTCGCATGCGGATTAGCACCCATCCTGCGATTACCCTTTGGCGCGAGCTCCGCAAGTTCCAGGCGGAGCTTTCCGTTTGGATCGAAGAGCTCTTCTGGCATATAGCCCTTCATCCATTGTTCAAGGATTTTCAGGTGTTCAGGTTTTGCGGCAAGGTCTGTGACGGGTACCTGGTGGGCGCGCCAAGTATCCTCGACCGGCTGGCCATCGACCATTTTCGGCCCGGTCCAGCCCTTCGGCGTTCGCAGGATGATTATCGGCCACACTGGGAGGCCAGTGGATTGCCCGGCGCGCGCGGTATTTTGAATCTCGCGAATTTCCTCGATCACCCCATCGAGCGTGCTGGCCATCAATTGGTGCATAGCGCCCGGCTCGCGGCCCTCCACGAAGTACGGTTTGTAGCCATAGCCAGTGAAAAGCTGAGTCAATCGAGCGTCATCCATGCGGCCAAGAACAGTTGGGTTGGCGATCTTGTATCCATTCAGATGCAGGATAGGGAGGACAGCGCCGTCGCGCGCGGGATTCAAGAATTTATTCGAGTGCCAGCTCGCGGCAAGCGGACCCGTTTCGGATTCACCGTCACCTACAACGCAACATACGAGGAGGCCAGGGTTATCAAACGCGGCGCCAAAGGCGTGCGCAATGGAATAGCCCAACTCACCGCCTTCATGAATCGATCCCGGCGTTTCCGGCGCGACATGGCTTGGTATGCCGCCTGGGAAGGAGAACTGCCTGAACAATTTCCGCAGACCTTCTTCATTCTGCGAAATATGAGGATAGAGTTCACTGTAAGTTCCCTCGAGGAATGTATTGGCCACCAAGCCTGGACCGCCATGGCCGGGGCCAGTGACGTAGATGACGTTCAGATCGAGTTTCTTGATGAGGCGATTGAAGTGAAGGTAGATGAAATTCAAACCAGGCGTCGTGCCCCAGTGACCGAGTAGACGAGGCTTGATATCTTCAATCCTGAGCGGGTCGCGCAACAGTGGGTTCTTGAGCAGGTATATCTGGCCAACCGAAAGATAGTTTGCCGCACGCCAGTACGCGTGCATCTTGCGCAGTTCTTCGCTGGACAACGGCCCTCTTGACTGTTCAGGTGCTGCGGAAGCCATAGCGCAACCCTCCTTTTGTTCGAATGAATCCTACCGAATAGGGCTGCGGCACAATCATACGCCAGCCACAGCATGCAACGTGCATCCCTAGGCGGCTCTTTCCGTCAAGCGGCAGCGGTTTTTTGTTGGGTCACTCGCGGAAGTTCTGGCCGGTAAAGCTTCTTTAGCGTGTCCACGACATCATCGTACGAGAGCTCAGGAGCCCTCTCTGTAATTTTGGGCTCGGAGTGAAGCACGACATCATCCATGGACAGAATTCCTTCGAGCTTGCCGTCGCCATCAATCACTGGCAAGCGGCGCACCTGCGCGTGGGCCATAGTTGCCAAAGCTGCGCGGATATCCTCATTCGGCTTGCAAGTAAAGAGCTTGCTGGTTGTGACTTCGCCAACGGTAATTTCTGCAGGCAATCGATTCCGAGTTCCTAGAGCGGTGCACATATCCCGGTCCGTCACTACGCCGACCACCTTTTGCTGCGCATTTACAATGGGAAGAATTCCGCAGTTTCGATTCCACAAGATTTCTACTGCCGCACACAGGTTTGTGTCGGCAGTACAACTCGCCGGCTTCCCTACCATTATCTCTTTCACTTTCATCGTCATTCTCCCTTCCTACAGAGCACTGCAAGGATCCGAAACTTTTCCAGAGTGCGCAATACGGTTTGGGCAGATGAGTACGGTCGATTATGAATTGTGCGTCGTCATCACCTTTTCAGCTTCGGCGATGCAGAGTTCCGGCCTGAGCAGCTTGATCTCGACGCCGAATTGTTCTTCGTACACCAACGTGAAAATGGAAGAGCAGCGTTCACACAGCCAGAAATGCCTCACTCCGTGAACGCCAGCCGGTCCTCTATTCATATTTTTCTGCGCCGCCACATTAGAAGGTTCTCGGAAGCGAAAAAACTTGCCACCTTTACGCCAGTCAAACGAAACAGGACAAGCTGGATTTGCGCACTTCGCGTTTTCGTGTAGCGCGGTCCCTTTTTGACCCCCGTCGCCCAAAGAAGGCTGTTCGCCGTCATGTGGAAGCAGAGTTCGTTTTTGCTCTTCCAAACGGGCAATTGTGGCTTGCAGCCACTTCCTCACCGTTTCCTCAATTTCATGCTCATCGCCATATCGATAGAGCGAATCGAGGGTCTCTCCCACGGCGTTTAGAGGTATATGCCGGCAAGGGAATCTGTCCGTGCGAAACTCTGGGGGCACAAGCTGCATCAGCGCACAGTCGCCGCATGACGCTGGATTGACTTCGTAATCGTGATTCATGCACGCGGGGGAATCCTCGAAGATAAAAACCGGTCGCCAGGATCCTCCTAGCATACGAGCATATCCGCCACTGTTCAGGAATTCGAGTTCTGCCTTCAAGACATCCAGAAGATCGCGCTCATCCTTTTGCATCTTGCACCTCCATGTACGCAGCATCTTCCTACGCCCACAGTCGTCGCGGTGATGTAGATCACGCTCCAATGTGCGTGGTGTCACAGGCAAATCTGCTCTATGGAAATAGCAATGAAATTAGAGGGAAGGCGATGAAAGAACCACCACTTCCCAGGAGGCAAGCTATGGCCTATCGGGTTCTTGTCATTCCGAAGAAAAAGCGGCGTATAATGCGACGGAATCAACCCATGAACACTGTGCTGCGCAAAAATTCCATCCAGCTTCGAAGTCTGACCGATACGAGTGACAAACCATCGGCTCAACCTTTATAGATCATTGTCTACGAGAAACCGGCCGTAATCGTTGGACTCCAGCCAGTGGTAGAGATGAACCTGGTACAGGTACGAGCCAACGAGTTCTTCTCCCAACTCGTGCGTCTCGCTGCAAACGAAAGGCACCTGCAGCCCGGCAAGCACCGCCACCAAGAATTGGGTCGTCCGGTTCGGGTCAACGCTCGCGTGTGCATAGGGAGATTTCACCTGACTCAGCGTGCTCGTCACCACCAACAAGCGATGGGGGTACCGAGCCATGAGCCGAAGGCGGTTGATGAAGGTAGTCCGTTCGACCGTACAGGAGTGGACGAGATCCGAGAGATCCTTCCGCTCCACCACGCAGACATCTTCCAACCCGGCGATGGAATAGTCTTCCAGCGGGAGCGCTTTCTTCTCGATTCCCGCAAACCATCCCTTGAAGCGCGGGAAATTGAATGGATTCTGCTCTCGCGTATCCACGAGGACCGTTGCGCGTGGCGTAGTGAACTGCGTGCCACCGCGTTCGGCGAGGACGGGAATGACCGGATGAAGACACCGGTGCGGCGGTCATCTGCCATTCGAGAGGAGACGTGATCAGAGTGCGGCGTCTTCTCAGTAGTCTGTCTTTCACGCGGCGATCCTTTCCCAGCGGTATTCGTGATGGAGGCCGCCCAGGACCGCTCGTGCCCCGACCTTCCAATCCTTGGCTGAGAAATGTCTGCCATGGAGTTGCGGAGGGAGGAGCATCTCAGAGGGTTCAGGAATCCCCGGTCCCAGGCTCAAATGAGGGCGCCCTTGGTTGTAGTGAGTCACCCACTCCGCCAGGATTCTGCCCAGGTGTCTCTCGCCCAACGGGATCATGAAATCCAGGCACTCGCGGCGCACGGTTCCGACCAACCGTTCGCAGTAGGCATTCGCCTGGGGAGCTCGCGTCGGCGTGCGCAACACCCTCAGCCCAAAAGCCTTGAGCTGCTCGTCCACTTCTGCCGAGAAGATCGAGTCGCGGTCGCGAATGAGAAACCGGTAGGAGTGATCGCTTGGAATTGCTTCTCGAAATTGCTGCAAGGTCCACTCGGCCGTTGGGTGTCCGGTGACATTGCAGCGCACGATACGCCGTGTCCCCACCTCCATGAGGACGAATACGTAAAGAGTTCGGAATCGGGCAGTCACCACGACCAGAAAATCACAGGCGATGATGGACTGGGCGTGATTGCGAACAAAAGTCCTCCAGTGCTGCGAGGATATTCTCCGTGGACCTCGTTGATCAGGTTCGGGAGGCCAGCAGGCGCGCACGGTACGTGGAGAAACATAGATTCCGAGCTTCACTGACAGCTCGGCTGCCACCCGAGCCTGTCCCCAAGTCGGGTTTTCCTGTGCCATTTGGACGATGAGCTTGCGGATGTTCTCAGGCAGTCGCGGCCGACCGGCTTGAGACTTCCACCGCCAGAACAATTTGAAACCCTTGCGATGCCAGCCGATGAGCGTCTCGGGCTTGACGATCACCAAGGCATCTTTCCAGTCGAACAGGCGAGACCAGATGACGAGCGAGGCGCGGGCGGAGTCGGTCAATCGTCGTGGTTCGGTCTGGCGCTCTTCATAGAAGGCCAGTTGCTTTCGCAGGAAGAGGATTTCTGCGCTGAGAGCGGAATGGGAACGGACGGCTTGGCAGAAGAACCGCAGTCCGTCGCCGATCAAATCGACGACGAATCCGAAGAAAGAAGCCAATGGGCGCATCGCGCTGAGGAAGAATCGCAGCATGGGGCGTCAGGATGGCACAGCGGCGCTCGGATTGAGAAGGGTTTTCTGTCGTTTTTCGCCTCTTACGAAGCAGAGAAGCGGAGAGATAACTCTCGGCATCTACGTGAGATAAAGCGCCGATGGAATTATTGCGCACCACAGGACATGACGCCGCCATCGCCAACAATCTACAAATTATGCGCGGCCTGACACGAAGGTCAAGAGCTTTGAGGTCTCATGAAAGTGCACCTCGCGATTAGTTTGGGAGAATACTGCAGCTGTTCTATGCCCTTCTTGGACTCAAGCCGGGAGAGAGAGCAAGCACATCTGGCGAATTCGCGGCAGTTGGGCCGCAAATGAGAGTTTCTCCTGCAATTAGGGGAACACGGAGAAAACCGAAGACTGATTGGCGGAGGGGGTGGGATTCGAACCCACGAGGCCCTTTTGAGGCCTAACGGTTTTCAAGACCGCCGGTTTCAACCACTCACCCACCCCTCCGGACCAAGTGACTTAGGAATTGTAACGTGCAAAGAGGTTCCGGAGAATACTTCAAAAGCGCGCGACGGCGGAGCGGCGAGGGCCCCGCAAGATGCGCGCCGGGAGGAAAATGATGGCGCGAACTAAGTCCAGTGCGCCGGTCACGGCAATCCCCACCAGACGGAAGGGAAGCAAGATGAGCCAAACGATGGGATAGAGCACGAGAGCCAGGAGCGCCAGCGGCCAGCACATCACCAGCAAAATACACCACAAAAGAAAACTGACCATCGCAGATCCTTTCCGTCTCTATCTACAAATACGAAGTCACGCACGACTTGGTTCCCTTCCGGCAGGCCAACGCGCATGCTGCGTGTGATTTCGGCTCAGCCGGCGCGTCACAAGGTTTCGTCCAGTGAAAGATCCCGGATCATCTTGTTCAATTCGGCTTGCGCTTGATCGTCTTTCGTTTGCAGGTCCGCCACCTGCTTTTGCAACGTATCGAGCTGGGTTTCCTGGCTGGCCAGCTGCTGGGTGTAGCGCTCGGTGAGCGCGCGCTCTTCGGGGCTGCCCTTTAGCGCTTTCATATTTTCGCGAATGCGCTGCTGGTCGTCGTAAATTGCTTGCTTCTCGTCGCCCATGCGCGAAATTTGGTCTTCCAAATCGGCGACGACATTTTTCTGCGCGACGATTTTGCGCAGTGCCACTTCCACGTCCGCATTGATGGATTTTTGCCGCAAGAACAAGCCGATCTGATCGTCGGTCAGATTGGAAAGCTCATATTTCGTCTCAAGCGGCTCGCTTTCCATCACTTCGAGAGTCGCCGTCTGCTTCGGCTGCGCATCAACGCGAAAGCGATAAACAGCCGAGGTGGTTTCATCCGGCTTGGGCGCGCTCTTCGCGAGCGTCCAGCCGACGCGCAAAGGATGCTCGATCAGAACTGTGCGCGGCGTGGTGTCGTCGTCGCGCACGGTGTACGTGGTGCTTTGCCGCAGCTCGCGTGTTTGGATCAGCACGCCGCGTAAAATGCGCACGCGCGTCACGTTCTGCGGCTGGCTGTCGGTTTTTTCGTCCACGCGGACGCCCAAATCCGCCGCGTAAGAGATCAAGCGTTTTTCATTGGCCTTGATGGGATCGGTGAGACCTTCACCCGCGAATGCATCATCTTCGAGAACCGTGAAGCTGCCGCCGTCAAGAGTGAGTGGACTCGAATTCGTCAGCCAAAGCGCGCGCAATGGGCGCGAAGAGCCAAGCGAACTATTCCACAGCGAAACTTTTTCCGCGGTGAGGTGAACTTGAAGAATCGGAACCAGCGCAGACTCATTTTTGTGGATGGTGACGCGATCTTTCAATTTGTATTCGAACAAATCACCGAGACTGGCGCCTTGCGCGGCCGCGGCCATCCTTTGTCGCGCCTCCTCGAGCAATGTGTCTGTTGGCAACCCGCCTGCGACCCCGCCCACCACTCCTCCCAATGCGCTCGCTTTGGCTGGTGGAGGAGCGCCACCCACTCCATACGCCCTTGGCGTGCCAAGTTCGCTCCCCGAGCCGACGCGTCCCGATCCAATCTGCGCTTCTGAGGTCTCCAGAGAAGACCCAACTTGCGCCGATACTGTGACGCTCTCATTAACGCTGCCCACTTGCAGAGTCACATTCTGGGTCTGCTCTCCACCGCCCCCCAACGAAACGTCCTGCAAAACTGTTTTCACAAATCCCGCTTGCGTGAATTCAACGCGGTAGTTTGCTGCAGGAAGAGCAGCGAATTCGTATCTGCCTTGATTGTCTGAGGACGTTGACGCAAGAAGTTCGCCGCTTCCGGAAAACACCTGCACCTGCGTGTTGGGCACGACGGCGCCGCTTGGATCCAGCACCACTCCTGACAGACCGCCGGTTCCGCCCATCATCGCGCCTTCGTGCGTCTGCGGCGTCAGTTTGACGCCTTGCGGAAGCGGAACTACCGGACGGCGCGCGTAGTAGGGCTGCGACAATTGTTGAATGAAAGCTTGGGGCGCGCCGGCAACGAGCGAAAGATCGACGTCATTCCAATCTTCGCCCGTAGTGTTGTCGACGATGGCCCAGCCCTGGAGCAGCGGCTGGTCACCCGCTTTTGATGGAAGCACGATGCGATAAGTGGTTTTCCAGATGGGCACTTCGCTCACGTAGCTCACGTAAAGCTGCCGTTCGCCTGTGCCCGCGGTGGAAATGGTCATGCGGCGCAAATCCTGCTGATGCATGGAAGCGAGCAACGACAAATAGCGGCTGACATCTTTATTCACGTCCGGATCGGCAACGCGCACCTGAACGGCAGGCGTGACTTCCACGGTGCGCATTTCTCCGGCATCGCTGACCATCGTGGCGAGGTCGACTTCCAGAGTGGTTCCGCCGCTCACGCGCGTTTTGCGCTCCACACTCAAGAGCCTTCCCGCGATGACGCTATTTCCATTACGGATTTCCAGGCGCGTGCCGCGAAGCGCTGCCAGAAACTTGGAGAGATCGGTATTTTCTCCGAGCGGCAAGCCAAGAGTCTCGAGGCGCTGCGTGAAAGGCGCTTCGGAGTTGTAGTCGATTCCGGTGATACGGCCGCCATTCAAATCGAGCACGGTAAGAGATTGCAGCACATCGTTCAATTGGCCGCTGCTGAAATCGACGCGGACAGCCTCGTCTCCCTTTATGCGGCCCAAATGCTCGAAGTAGCCGACGCCTCCTTTGTAGAGGATCACGCGGCGGACGGGAAGGTTGGTCGTCACTCCATTGAGGTCACCTTCGCCCGCGCCGGCCGTTTGCGCCCGCACCGGTTGCACGGAATTCTTGGAGGGTTGAGGAGCTGCGGGGCGCGTTTGCGCCAGTGCCAGTGGCGCACTCAACAGCAAACAGAACAGCGCAACACAGGTTCGGTGCATGGTTCCTCCGTAAGTGTTTCCGTTAGGAGAATCACCATCATTGCACGCCAAACGCTTCAATGGATCTGCTCACCGCCCATCCGGAGGCGCGGATAGCATTACAAATACAGACACCAGTACAAGCGGAAATGTTGCATGGCGCGGGAGGTTATTTTGTGCATCGGACGAAAAGCGCGCTCAATTCGCGGAGGATTTGCGCGACGAGGACGGCTGGCGACGGCGCGCCTCGGGCTCGGAAAATTCCAGGCCCCAGAAATGTGGAGCGGGCGAGAGAAATTCCAGGCCGACGCGCTGGCCCTTATCGGAAACGTCTCCCAGATAAACGACGCGGCACTCCTGCTCCTCATCGGTGACGGGATTGATGATCTGCACTTGCCCGCCGAGTTCTACGGTTTCATTCAGGTAAATGAGGCCGCCTTGAGCATTCACGACGATCGTTTGGCAAGACTCGCGGAATTTGTGGCCATCGGGATCGAGCCCGCGCACTTGCACGCTGATGCGCTGAAACACGCGAGAACTGCGGCGCTTCTCATCATTCGTTGGAGACATCGTCCGATTATCGTGCATCAAGCGCACATTCCAGTCAACTGAATCAAATGTTGCTTTCCGCTTGCTGCAACTCATGGGGACTCGTACAATGCGTGTTTCTCGATCGTGTGAAACGTGTCTTGTGAGCTGCGCTCAAAGAGAGGATGGCCTGGGGAATGGATTTTCTCGATTACATCGAGAGTCATCGCGACGACAATCTGAACGAGCTCAAAGAGTTCCTGCGCATTCCGAGTATCAGCACAAAGAGCGAACATAAGGCGGATATCGAACGCACGGCGAAGTGGGTGGCGGATCGGCTGCGGGACGCTGGATTCACAAATGCCGAGATCGTGCCCACCAAGATGCATCCACTGGTGCTGGCCGATTCCCTCGAAGCTCCTGGTGCACCCACGATTCTCTTCTACGGGCATTACGATGTGCAGCCGGCGGATCCGCTCGAATTCTGGACTTCACCCGCGTTTGAACCCACGGTGCGCGACGGAAACCTCTACGGCCGAGGCACGGCCGACGATAAGGGCCAGGTACACATTCATTTGAAGGCGTTGGAAGCGCTGAAAAAATCGCAGGGCAAGCTGCCGATCAACATAAAGGTGATTATCGAAGGAGAAGAGGAGGTCGGGAGCATCAGCCTGTGGGACTTTGTCGCGCGAAATAAGGATCGGCTGAAAGCCGATGCGCTTATCGTGTCCGACACATCCATGCTGGCACCGGGAGTGCCGTCGGTGACCTACGGGCTTCGCGGCCTCAACTATTACCAGATCGAGGTCACCGGGCCTGCACGAGACCTTCACTCCGGAACTTTCGGCGGCGCGGTCCCCAATCCGATAACCGTCCTGGCCGAAGCCATTGCCAAATTGCACGACAAGAATTTGCGCGTAACCGTGCCGGGATTCTACGACAGGGTGGTCATCCCTTCGTCAAAGGAGCGAAAAGCGCTCAATTCCCTTCCTTGGAAGGAGTCGGATTTTCGCAAGACGGTGGGCGCTCCAGCGCTGTGCGGCGAAAAAGGGTTTACTACGCTGGAGCGCATCTGGTGCCGGCCCACTCTGGAGCTGAATGGCATTTGGGGTGGTTACACGGGCGAAGGCTCGAAGACCGTCATCCCCTCGAAAGCCTTCGCGAAGATTTCGACGCGGCTGGTGCCAAATCAAGATCCAGCGAAGATTGCAAGGCAGGTGGAACGGCACATCCGCAAGCTCTTGCCGAAGAGCGTCCATTGCAAGTTCGAAGTCCTCAGCACGGGCAAACCGTGGGTGGCCCCCTTCACGCATCCCATTTTTCAAAACGCGATTCAGGCGCTACAGAAGGGATTCGGAAAAAAGGCTGTTTTCATCCGGGAGGGTGGGTCAATCCCGTTCGTCACCCAAATGCACGATACGTTCAAGGTACCGTGCGTCCTCATCGGATTCGGCCTGCCGGACGAGAACGCGCATGCACCCGACGAGCACATCTTGCTGGAGAACTATTTCAGCGGGATCAAGTCCATTGCGATTTTCTATTCCAATTTGGCACAAATTTGACACGGAAGCACCGCAAGGGTTGTGCTGCAGCGCAGTGCATTCACCAAAAACCTCGATTTTTTGGGTATTTTTCGTCATTTTCGCTTGCGTTGGCCCGGTTGTACAGCTATAGTGCCCCCCGTCCTCCCACCAGGGAGTAATGCAAAATTCGCTTGAAAAGAGGAGAAAGCAATACGATGGCAACCCCGATGAGCAAGTCCAAGATCATCGCGCATCTTTCCGAGAAGATGAGCACCAAGGACAAACCAATATCAAAGAAACAGACCGCGGCGTTTTTCGACGAGCTGTTCAATCTCGCCGTGAAGGAATGCAAGAGTGCGGGCAAGTTTGTGATTCCCGGCATCGGACGTGCGGTGAAGGCGCACCGCAAGGCGCGCATGGGACGCAATCCGGCGACGGGGGAAGCAATTAAGATTAAGGCCAAGACCGTTGTTCGTCTTCGCGCCGCCAAGGCGTTCAAAGACGCGGCTCTCAAGTAGGCCTCGGAAACCTAGAGTTTCGCGACGACACCCCGGCGGCCCTTGGCCGAGCCGCAAAGCACGGGGCGCTGGGGTGTTCGTTGCGCTTTCCTCGATGTTTGATTCCATGGATTTTTGGTTCCGTCCTCTATTTCCCGGCCACGGCCATCCGCGCTACCATCGCCATTGAACGAATTCGATGACTTCCCTTTTCGCGCCCGATAACTCCGGCCTTCTGACCGATCTTTACGAGCTGACGATGGCCGCGGGCTATTTCCAAAGCGGCTTCGAGGCTCGCGCCACTTTTGAGCTGTTCGTTCGCCAGCTTCCGCCGGAACGCCACTACCTTGTGGCTGCCGGGCTCGAACAGGCTCTCGATTTCTTGCAAAGCGTGTGTTTTGCTCCGGACGACATTGATTACCTTCGCCAGGAGCCTGTGTTCCGCCACGTCCGTGGGGGATTCTTCGATTATTTGTCGCAGTTCCGTTTCACGGGCGAAGTTTGGGCCGTTCCGGAAGGGTCGGTCATTTTCGCAAACGAACCGATCCTGCGCGTGACCGCGCCAATCATCGAAGCGCAACTCGCCGAAACGCGCCTTCTCTCCGCCATCAACTTTCAAACGATGGTTGCCAGCCGCGCCGCGCGGCTCGTTACCGCCGCGGGGGACAAACCGGTAGTAGAATTCGGCGCTCGACGCGCCCACGGGGCAGAAGCAGGAATCTGTGCGGCGCGTGCCGCTTGGATTGCAGGTTGCGCAGGAACTTCCAACGTCATTGCCGCCAAGACGCTCGGCATTCCTGCGTATGGCACGCAGGCGCATTCGTGGATCATGGCTTATGAAGACGAATCGCAGGCATTCGCGCGCTTTCTCGACGTTTTCCCGGATCAAGCGACGCTTCTCCTAGATACTTACAACGTTCGCGCGGCGCTTCGGAAGATTATCGCCGCGAGTCGCAAGCCGGCGGGCGTGCGGCTCGACAGCGGCGATATGGCCGCCGACAGCCGCTGGGTGCGGGCACAACTCGATCGCGCGGGATGGCATGACGTTCAGATTTTTGCCTCCGGCGACCTTGACGAGAAGAAGATTTCGACGCTGCTGCGTCGCGGCGCAAGAATCGACGCATTCGGTGTAGGAAGCGCGCTGGTCGCGCCAACCGACGCCCGGAACCTCAGCATGATTTATAAATTGGTTGAGCTTGAACATGCCGGAAAGACTCGCGAAGCGGTGAAGCTTAGCGAAGCGAAAGCAACTTTTCCGGGACGGAAACAGGTATTTCGTTTTGCCAACGCCCGGGGTAAATGGAAAAGCGATCTGATCGCGCTCGACGGCGAAGTTCATAAGGGCGCGGAGGTTCTGCTGGCCCCGGTGATGCGAGCGGGCAAACGAATCGCGCCGGCTGAGCCTTTGAACGCTGCGCGGCAGCGTTGCGCAGAATCACTGAAGCGTCTTCCATCGCGGCTGCTCTCGCCTGCCGCTGTAACTCCCTATCCTGTACGGCACAGCAAACCGCTGAAGAACCTGCTTCAACAAGTTCGCCGCCGCATTCGTCAACACTCCTGAACATTTCCAAAACTCGTTGAGCTGCAGGGCACGCGAATTCGCTTGTTCGCAACCAAAAGGCTAAGATTGACATGGGTGAAAATATCCATGGCTGCAGCGGAACGCAATTCGCGCGTGGTCCTGTGGGAAGTGGATGCGCAGGCGGACTTCATGCTGCCCGGCGGCAAGCTGTACGTTCCGGACGCGGAAAAGCGGATTCCGAACATGCGCCGCCTGATCGATGCCGCGCGCAGCGGAAAAGCCTTCCTGATTTCGAGCACGGATCAGCACACACCAGATGACGTTGAATTTCAGCGCTTTCCGCCGCATTGCGTGCGCGGCACGCCTGGGGCTGAAATCGTTCCGGACTTGAAGGCGGCGGAATCGGTACACATCGAAAACAGCGGCGCTACCGGCATTCCCGCGAGCATTTCTGGCGTTCAGCAAGTGGTCATCGAAAAACAGACGCTCGACGTGTTCGATAATCCCGCGACGGAGAAATTGCTGGCACAGTTCCCGGCGGACTGCGATTTCATTGTTTTCGGCGTGGTCACGGAATTCTGCGTGCGGCTCGCAGCCAAAGGCCTGCTGGATCGCGGACGGCGCGTGGCGCTCGTGACGAACGCGATCGAGACACTTGACGCGAAGGAAGGCAAGAGAACTCTGGATGAACTCGCGGGCCGCGGCGCGCGGCTCATTACTACAAATGACGCGCTTGCGCTAATCGAGCGCTCCTCCGGACGTCACGCTTAGAGCGTCTTTACGTAGGCCATCAGATCGCGAATCTGTTTCCCCTTCAGCGAATCGCGGAAACCAGGCATGTCCTTTCCGCCGCGTTCAATCACGCGCCGCAGATGGTCATCGTCTGCCGCCATTCCATTCTTGAATTTCGGCCTCTTCATCAATCCGGCAAGCCCCGGGCCAATTTTCCTCTCGCTGCTCGTGCTGAAGTGGCACGCCTCGCATTTCTGGTTGTAGACCAGCTTGCCGCCGGCTGTATCAGCGCTGACAGCTCTTGGGACTTGCGCTGCGCGCGGCGCGCTTTCCTGGCGAACAGCCATTGATGCCGTCACCGCAAGCGCCACGCACAGAATCATCGTCGTCCGCATCGCGCTTTCAACTCCGCAGAGTTTGACTCCGGTTGACCGCTATGTTAGGAAGCATCTGCCGATGGCTCCTGACAAAGTCATGCGCGCCTGGGAAGTGCTGGAGGAAGCCTATCGCGCGCAAATGGACGGCGATTACGACCACGCTGCGGAACTCTATCAGAAATCGCTCACGATTCATCCCACTGCCGAAGCGCACACGTTCCTGGGATGGACTTTGCACTTTCAGGGAAAGATTGAAGAAGCGATTGACGAATGCAAACGCGCCATCGAAGTGGACCCGGATTTTGGCAATCCGTATAACGATATCGGCGCGTATCTGATCTCGCTGGGACGGCTTGACGAGGCCAAGTCGTGGCTGGAACGCGCCATCGAGGCGCTGCGCTATGAACCGCGTCACTTTCCGCATTACAACCTGGGGCGCATTTACGTGGCGAAGGGCATGCTCGCGCTGGCACGAGAGGAATTCCAGGCTGCGCTGCGCATCGAACCGTGCTATGCGCTCGCTCAACAGGCGCTCGAGCATCTCCGGCGCATGGTCAACTGATTCCGCCGCGCACGTTCAGCATGAATCGCGGGCTGGTCACTTCGCCTCGGCGCTCGATTTTCCCGGTTTAAACACGCGGTCATAAATCAGCATGAAAATGACGCCTACGACGCCGCAGCCCGTCACCACCCACCACATCTGCTGAGGCCGGTGCAGCACGTCGCCGAATTCATGCACCAGATAGCCGCCCAGCGGTCCCGCGATGAAATATCCGATCGCGATCGGCAGGAACGCATAACCCATATAAAGTCCCTGCTGGCCCTCCGGTGCAAGACGTGAAATGTAATCGTAATAGCGCGCCGTCTGAGTCACTTCGCCCAGTGCCAGTCCGATCAAGGTAATCACGACCGCGGGCGTCGAGTCGTTGAACACCAGAATCAGCCACGTGAGACTCGAAATCAGCAGGCCGAAAGTCATCGCCGGAAACGCGCGCATCTTTCGCGTCAGATAGGCGATCAGGATCTGCACGCAAATCACCGTTGTGGCATCGACGGTCAACAGTAGATCGACGTTGGCCTTCGGATTCACGTATCCGCGCAGAAAGAGAGGCAACGAAACGTACTCCTGCCAGAAAACCACATAGAAGCTCGAAAAAATCACCAGGAACAGCACGAATTTGAAATTTCCCAGCACGACGAACATGTTCTTGATCGCCGCGCCAACGGTCGCCACCGCTTTCTCGCCGGAGCGCCCCGGCTCGCGATAGAAAAACCACGTCGCAAAAAACATCAGCGCGACGCTGAGCGCCGACACGCGAAACACGTTCTCGATCCCGATCCGCCGCCGCACCAGAAACGCCACCAGCGGGCCAAGCGCCCCGCCGATATTCACGATCGTGTAGTAAATCGAATATCCGATCGACCGCACGTTGTCGTTCGAGGCTCTCCCGGTCGTCCCCGCCACGCATGGCTTCACCACCGCCGGCCCCAGCGCGGGCACCATCAAGATGATCAGCACGAGCCAGTAAAGCGAAATCGTCTGCCGGATTGGCGCCATCCACGGAGCCGAAAGTGAGCCGAGCAGAAAATAGCCAAGGGTCATCACTGCGTATGCAAACATCAGCGCTCGCCGGAATCCGAAGCGGTCCGCCAGCGTCCCTCCGAGCACCGGCAGGAACCACACTACAAACCCGAAAATTCCCATTAGCGCGCCAGCCTGCTCGACCGTCAGGTGCAAATTTTCGTGCAGGTAAATCGCCAGGACCGCCGTCGTCGCGTAATACGCCAGGCGCTCGAAGAGCTCCGTTCCGTTCGCAACCCAGAACGCCGGCTCAAAGCCGTCGCGAATTTCCTTGATCCGCTCGTTGAACGCCAAAGGTGACGCCCTCCGCAAAGTGCGCGATTTACCAGAAGTCGCGCGCGATTGTAACGAAAGTTGAGCAATCTCGCCGTCCTTTTATGTTATGGGCGCAGGGCCCATACGCCTATCGAGCCTGCTAGCAAAAGGCCGTGAACCCAGCGGGAATAGCTTCGTTCTTGCGCGGGGATGGAACTTCGCGGAAAGCAGAGCCGCCAAGCGCCGGAAACGGCGAGCGCTGCAAATAGCGTCCAAAAGTACCAACCACGCCACATCAGACTGGGGACAGAGAGCAAAAGGAGGAGGCCTCCAATCATCCGCACCAAAGCCAGCTTGGTCATCCAGTACGTTGTGCGAGTGGGGAAAAAGATGTGACACAGAGCCGATAGTAGAAGAAGGGTGGCGACGATGTTGACGTAGATCGTCTCTGCCATGCGGCACAGTATATTCGGAAATTGACTCGTCAGTTCGTGGCTTCGTTCCCAGCAATACACAGCATGTGCTAAAATTGCTGATTTGGCGAAGCAAATTCACTCCGCTGGCAGCGACTCCCGTCATCGAAGGCGAGCTCTATTATGAAAGCGCTGCGCAAGACGCGTCCGGAACAAGGCGCGCAACTTGAATCGGTCCCTGTTCCCGCGTTTGGCCCATCTGACGTTCTGATTCGCGTTCGCGCGGCTTCGATCTGCGGCACCGACCTGCACATTTATCACTGGGATAAATGGTCCGCTTCGCGCATCCGGCCGCCGATGACCTTTGGACACGAATTCTGCGGCACAGTGGAAAAAATCGGCGATGAGGTGGAGTCGCTCAAGCCCGGCGATTTCGTGAGCGCGGAAATGCACGTGAATTGCGGCCATTGCCGCGCCTGCCACGCGGGTCAGCCGCACCTTTGCCGCAACGTGAAAATCATCGGCATTGACGTCGATGGCTGCTTCGCCGAGTTTGTGCGCATCCCGGCGCGCAACGTCTGGAAAATCGACCCGGCGATTCCCGAGCATTACGCCGCGATTCTCGATCCACTGGGCAATGCCGTTCACACCGTTCTGGCCGGCGAAATCGCCGGACAAACCGTTGCGGTCACGGGCTGCGGGCCCATCGGGCTGATGTCCATCGCGGTTGCGCGCGCGTGCGGCTGCTCCACGATTTTCGCGACGGAAGTGAATGCGCACCGCCGCGCCCTGGCCAAGCAAATGGGCGCGGACGAGGTTTTCGATCCTCGGTCGAGCGATCCGGTCGCAAGCGTTCTGGAGGCGACCGGCGGCGATGGCATCGACGTGCTCCTGGAAATGAGCGGCAATCCCGCCGGGATTCGCCAGGGCTTCCAGATGCTGCGGCAGGGCGGGCGCGCTTCGCTGCTGGGAATTCCCAGCGAGCCGGTGACGCTCGATTTGGTGAGTGACGTGATTTTTAAGGGAGCGTTGGTGCAAGGCATTTACGGCCGCAAAATGTTCGAGACCTGGGAGCAGATGACTTCGCTTCTGAAGGCTGGCCGCCTTAATCTCGAGCCGCTCTTCAACGAGCGCCTGCCCCTCGACCGTTTCGCCGAAGCCTTCGCCCTCCTCGAATCCGGCCAGGCCAGCAAAATCCTCTTCTTCCCCAACGGCATCGCGAAGTAATTTTAGCTCCTTTTTTTTCGGCTGACGTTCTGGATTGGATTGTCTATCTCAGCTTGTTAGGTATTCTTAAGCAGCCTCGGTTCTCTCTCCCGTAATTTTGCCGTATCGCGCCGGCCTGTTTCGTGTCCTATAATGCTGGATTGCACTGCTCAGTTCTCTTACCCACCTAGGAGGAATTATGGCAACACCATCGCCCATCGCTTCCACGCGGCCGCAGACCCAGTATCTTCACGACGCAATGGAGGATCTGAAGGCAAGGCATCTTCATTACCGGCTGCGGATTCTGGAAGGTGAGCAGAAACCCATCGCCATCGTGGATGGCAAGGAAGTCATCAACCTCAGCTCGAATAACTACCTTGGGCTCACCACCCATCCGAAGCTGCGCCGCGCGGCCATTGACGCGGTGAGGAAATATGGGGTGGGCTCGGGCGCGGTGCGTTCCATTGTCGGCACCATGAGAATTCACACGGAACTCGAAGAACAGATCGCGCGCTTCAAGGGAACGGAAGCGTGCGTCGTTTTTCAGTCTGGATTCACCGCGAATTCCGGCACGGTTTCCGCGATTCTTAGCAAAGAGGACTTGATTATCTCCGACGAATTGAATCACGCGTCGATTATCGATGGCTGCCGGCTTTCCCGAGCGACGATTAAGGTTTTCCATCACAAGGACGTGGCCGATTGCGAGCGCATTCTGCAAGAGACCAAAGATTGGGACGGGCACAAGCTCCTGATTACAGACGGCGTGTTTTCGATGGATGGAGACATCGCGCCGCTGCCGCAATTGTGCGGCCTGGCCGAGAAATACAATTGCATCATGATGGTGGACGATGCGCATTCGTCGGGCGTGCTCGGACGAAATGGGCGCGGAACTGTGGATCATTTGGGCTGCCACGGGCGAGTAGATGTTCAGGTCGGGACGCTTAGCAAAGCCATCGGTGCGATTGGCGGCTACGTCTGCGGGTCGCACGACTTGATTGATTTTCTCTATCACCGCGGGCGGCCATTTGTTTTTTCCACCTCGCATCCACCTTCCGTTACGGCGACATGCCAGGCGGCTTTCGCGTTGCTCGATTCCGAAGCAGGTGAAAAGCTCATCAAACGCCTGTGGAGCAACACGAAATTTTTCAAGCGCCGGCTGAAGCGCCTGGGATTCGACACCGGCAAGAGCGAGACGCCGATCACGCCGATCATGGTGGGCGACGCGGAGAAAGCTTTTGAGTTTTCGCGCCAGCTTTTCGATGAGGGACTGTTGGCGCTGGCGATCGGCTATCCGACCGTTGCGGAAGGCAAAGCGCGATTGCGTACCATCGTCACGGCGACACACAAGCGCGCGGATCTGGAGCGCGCGCTCGAAATTTTCGAGCGTGTGGGAAAGAGACTGGAAGTAATTTAGGGCGCATCTGTTACGATGCTCTCCGACGAAGGCAGCGCAAGGTTTTACTCTGCGCGTGCGCTGTGGCATCATGAGAGTGTTGGCCCCGCCCGCTCTAATTCATGGAATTGTAAGGACCACCGTCATGGATTCCACAAAGAAGCAAAACTCAGGTGAGCGGTCATCGACCGCGTCGCGTCCGCCGAAAGAAAAGCCGGACGAACGGAAAAAAGACGGTGCGAACGATTCCGTTGACGAAGCTTCTCGTGAGTCTTTTCCGGCGAGTGATTCGCCCGCTTGGTCACTGCCCGTGAAACGCAAGAAACGCTGACCGGCGGCATCTAGGCGCGCCTGCGTCGTAGCGGAGGATATGCCTGACCATTTGGCCAGTCTTAATTTCCAGTTTCTGGCGTAACTCTCATCGTCGCATTCCCCCCGGTAATCAGCTCCCAGATTCGGCCTACCATCTATCAACCATCAACCACTTTACCCTCAATCAGTTACGGGCAACGCGTACAGTCAACAATCCGCGCCAATGGCCATCGGGCAGCACAGCGCCGAGATTCCTTGGCAGCCTTCGGATTTCTTCCCATCCTCTCGGAACCATTCCAATTTGCTGTTAACTCTTTATCTATGCGGCCGCGCATATAGTACTTTCAAGATCCGCTGAGTAGGCCACAATCGGTACTAGAACCTCCTGCCCTGAAAGCCACTTGGCAGAGAGGAATGGGGTAAGTCCATGTGCGAAACGCGATACTTGAGTACTCTTGCGACAGCCATTGCAGTGATTTTCGTGCTGGCGGGCTGCAGCCATGCTGTCTTCCCACAAAGCGGCGGAGGCAGCGGCACCGGCACCAGCCCACTGATTTTGACGCTCCATGACGCACCTCCATCCGGTCCAACTGGGGTGACGGTCACGTCATTCGAGGTGACGATTACTGGCGTGGTTCTCGAACCCGGCGACATCTCTATTCTTTCGATTCCCCAGACCGTCGAGTTGACGCAACTCCAGACGAATTCAGTTTTCTTAAGCACGACGCAGGTTCCGGCGGGGGCTTACACGGGCCTCACAATCACATATTCGAATCCTCAATTCACCATCATCAACAACAGCGGAGCAGCCGTAACCACCCCGACGGGACAATGCCCGGCAAACGCATCTTGCACAGTGACAAATCCTACAGTCACCCAACTGATTGAAACGCTTCCCAGTGCCTCCAGTCCAACATTTCCATCTCTTACCGTTACGACGGAAAATCAAACCTTGCTCGAGTTCGACGTTAATTTGAACGATGTCATTCAGTCCAACCTTTCGCTCGATTTCAGCCAATCGGGAGCCGCCACGGTGGCCCAAACCACGAACGCTTCAGGGACCCTCAGCACGATTGATACTTTCAACGTCGCTGGCGAGGTCACTTCGGTCGATGCCAGCTCAAACACATTCCTAATTACGCCTGCCGAAGGGCAATCCTTCACCGTTACCACCAACAGCACCGGGAGTACTCCAACGGATTTCGAATTTGCTCGCGCCAATTGCACGGCCAATAATTTTACGTGTATTGCCACCGGCCAAATCGTGGATGTGACGGTCGACCTCCAGAGCGACGGCCAGACTTTCGACGCCGGTGAAGTAGATTTTGACGATGCCGCCAACACGCAGCAGGTCAGCGGCACGATAGTCGGCCAAGCCGGGACTCCGCCCACGAGCATCTTAATCGTGGTGCACAACACCATTCCACCGGTGACCAGCCTTCCTCCCGGCACCGGGGTCATCGTTACCATCGGCGGCGGAGCCTCCTATGTCGTTAACAGCGGCTCGTTCGTCCTTCCCTCCGGATTGAGTTTTGCCTCGACCTCCGATGTCATCATTGGCCAAGAAGTGGAAGCCCGCGTAGCATCGAACAGCAGCATTTCGAATGGCGCTTTCACCACGGATCGTCTCGCGCTGGAGCAAACGCAACTCGAAGCGACGGTCAGCTCCGTCAGTTCACAGACTACGCCGTTCCCATTCTTCGTTCTGACTCCATTGCCGGCCCTCTTTAGTGCAGCGCCCGTGGATCCAGCGCTTCAGCTTGAAATTGTCGACACCAGTGCGAATCAACCCGCGGGAACCGTATACCAGGACCTTACGCCGGCCAACATCGGCGGCCTTACCGTCGGCCAGTTTGTGACCACCGGCGGTTTCTTATTCAATACGACGGGCTCGGTCGGCTCTCCATCGATCATTGCCACGATAGTCCGGGGAGAAGTGCCGGGCACCTAGGATTGATCGCGAGAAAAAGACAAAAGGGCCGGGATAAATTCCCGGCCCTTTTTGTTTTGCGAATAATCCCGGTGTGAGAGTCGAGTTCTAAGCAGCCACCGGCGGAGCCACAACCGCCGTGCGCCGCAAATGGCCGAAGAGGGCCATCGCGATAGCCCCCAGTCCCCACCACAAGACAATCAGATGGGCAATGAACCCAAGGTGATAAGGCAACATTTCGAGTCCATGCACAATGGCCAGACCCAAAGCCAGGCGGCCGAGCAGCGCGCCCGTTCCTACTGCGGGTCCGAGCAGCATTTCCCCGATCCAGCTCCCCACAAAAACCTGCGCGGCGTAGAGGGCGATGAGCCAGATAAGGAATGTCGCGATCCCGACGCCAAGGCCGACGCACGTGATGCAAACAATGATCGCCACAATCGGTGTCGCGAAGACCAAGAGCACGCCAAATCCCAGCGACGGCAGGAACTTCTTGCTGGCGCGCAGTCCGTCAGCGAAAAACCCGGGCATGAGAAATAACAGCACCAGCCCGAACAGAAACGCAGCGGCCCAAAATAGCGCGTGATGCCAATAAAATTTCCAGTTTGAGTAATCCGGTCCCTCTTTGAGGTGCGTGAACGCCACCGGACTCGCCAATTTTGCCGCAGGATCAACCTCGGCCTCATGGCGTCCGGTGTACTTTGTTGCTCCTTGGACGTTTGCACGCGGACCGAGGCGAAGATCGTCGCCTCTGATCTTGACCTCGCCGCCGACCGCGCCGTCGATCGTTGTGTCGCCCGACGCTGCCGTAATATCGCGCGCAATGCTTCCCGAAATCATTGCGTTGGCGCCAGCGAGCGTCACACTTCCCCCAATTTTGGCGTCGGGGCCCATTTCAAAATCTTGGCCTGCAGCCAGCACATTCTTGCCGACGCTTCCGTTGATGTACTCCGTCTGCGCGTACTCGCGAACGTTCCCATCGACTTGCCCGTTAATTCGCACTTCGCGGGCCATCGCAATGACGTCTCCGGTGACGTGCCCATCGATCTGCACCTCCTCGCTCCAGGCGATCACATCGCCGTTCACGGTGCCTTCGATGCGCGTGAAGTCGGCAGCCACGAATAAATCCGTATTGATGGTCTGGCCGGAAGGCAACGTATAACTGGGCCGGCCATGCACCGCTTCTCCTGCGCGAGCCGCGGGAGCCATCAGCAGCAAGGGAAGCAGCAGCGCGACGGGACCAAAGCTCGCGAGCACCATCCCCAGGGCTGTGCTGCGCCCCCAGAACCTCCTCAGCAGAACCAAAGCGAGAATCGAAAACACAGCAGCTGCGAAGAAGCTGAGGAAGCTGAGCACGCTTGACCACCCTTTCCAGAATGCGCCGCTGAAAAACAGCATCGTCATCAGATTGCCTCCGCTAAATCCAGCCTGGTTGAGCTGGCGCTCGAAAGGCTCAATCACTCCGTTCCAGAGCGTAAGCACTCCCGCGATGGCCATGGCCAGAGCGGTCGCCCAGCCCCACCGCACATTCGCGTGTCTGGCTGGCGTCATGAACCGCGCCGGTACCGCGTCCTTTTCCTGCAAACTGTGTTCCAGCCACAGCGTTTCCTTTTTCAGCGATTCGAGCAGCACGCGGCATTCGCCACATTCCGTGGTGTGCGCGAGGATTTCGGAGGCTTGCGCGCTCTCAAGTTGGCCATCGAGATACAGAAACGCCGTCATCTCGTCGAAGTGATTCATGCGTTGCTCCCAGCAGCCGAACGCCGCAGGCCCCCTGCTCCTTGCTCGATCGCATGGCGCAGTTGATGGCGCGCGCGCAGCAGCAGCACGCCCACGAACGCCCGGCGCACGCCAAGCGTCTCGGCAATTTCGTCGTAGCTCATGTCCGAATAATATCGCAGCGTCAGCGCCATGCGCGTCCGGTTCGGCAATTGATCCAGGGCCTTGCGGACATCTTCGCGCGATTTCTGCGCGATAAGCTGTTCCAGCTGTCCGGGGTCTGGATGTTCCAGAGGCATTGTCTCGATGTCGCCTGTCTCCAGGTCCTGACGCACGCGCCGGCGTCGCAGCAAATCCCAGCAATGATTCGCGGCCACGCGGTAGAGCCATGCGTTGAAGGGCCGCGATGCATCGTACTGGTCGAGCTTGCTGCGCACTTTGAGAAAAACCTCCGAAGTGGCGTCCTCAGCATCTTCTCGCGAGGGCATCGCGCGGCGGCAGAAGCGAAAAACTGCCGGCGCGAATTGCGTGTAGATTTCCGCCCAGGCGTCATGATTGCCGTCGCGCGCTCGCGCGACCAACTGCGCCAAGCCTGCCTGATTCCCCTCCGGCCTTGGGTTGCCCGTTGTCATAAGATTCTACGCACCGTGACGGAGGTAAGTTACACCAAAAATGGCTTATTTAGGCTCGGCCTCTGGCCGGCGTCAGCGCGATTTTTCGAGTGCCAAAGCCACTCCGAAGCCGACGAGGACCGTCCCCGTGACGTGATCGATCATTTTGGCCACGCGCGGGCGGCGGAGCCATTTGGAAAAGACGCTGGTCGCGGAGATCAATAGAATGAACCACAGGATGCCCTCGGCCACATGAATGGAAGCGAGTAGAAGGCTGAACCAGGTGACGCCCACGCCGGCAGGAATGAATTGCGGCAGGAACGTGACGTAGAAAACGCCTACCTTGGGATTCAAAATGTTGGTCAGAAAGCCGCGGGCGAACCACCGCGGAGCGCCGGCATTCGAAGTTGTGGCTTTCGATTGCTCGATCCCTTCCGTGGGCGCATCGATGAGCGCGGCAGACTTGCGAAGAAATATTTTAGCGCCGAGATAAATCAGGTAGCAGGCCCCCGCGATGCGTAGCACCCTAAAAGCGAAGTGCGAAATGGCGAGCAGCGCGCCGAGGCCAACGGACACGGCCAGCGCCCAGGCGAAAAGTCCGCAACAAATTCCCACCCCGGCAAGCGTGGCGCGACGCGAGCCTTCGACGGCGGCGGTGCGGAGCACAAGCGCCGTGTCCAGACCAGGAGTAATGGTCAGAAGCGCCGCGGCGATGGAAAATGCGAAAAGCGCGTGGCCTACGGTCATGAGGGTCGCCTCCTGAACAAGCAAGCACTCCATTTGATGCCGAGGAGCGCGCGAAGACGCAGGCGAAAAATGCCGTGCGCCGCCGAGGCGTCTTATTCTTTTGGCTTCAGTTTCAGGCGGGACTTGTTCTCTTCAAGAAATTCGCGCAACGTGTCGGCGGTGTCTAGCAAGCGAATCCACTGCTCATAATAAAGCGTCACCGGGAAGCGCCCGAGCCCATACACACTAACGCCTCCCTTCTCTCCGACGCGAAATTCCAACGTTCCCTTTTTTCTTGAACCGCTCTGCTTTTCCAGTTCGGCTATGCGAGCCAGCAATTCTTCCTTGCTTTGTTCCGTCATGAATTCGCTCCTTAGGCTTTTGGCTTTTACCGGCTTCGCCTGGGGCCGCCGCGCACCGGCAGGCTGCCCTTTCTCTTGTTATACTGAGGGTCTTACCCTGAACTTTCAGGGTAATCTATGACTCCCTCATCCCGCAAAAAACTTTTTCTCGTTGACGCGATGGGATACATCTTCCGCGCCTACCATGCGCCGATGGAGCGCCTGCAGACGCGCGACGGCACACCCACCAAGGTTCCCTATCTCTTCGCGACGATGATGCGGCGATTGCTGGAAAGCAAGACGCTAAAGCCCGACTATCTGGCGGTGGTCTACGATGTCGCAGCGCCCACGTTTCGCGACAAGCTCTTCACGCAATACAAAGCGCAGCGCCCGCCCATGCCCGACGACTTGGCAGTGCAGCTTCCGTTCGTGCGGCGCTATTGCGAAGCGATGCGATTTCCGATCCTCGAGCTGGCCGGCTATGAAGCAGATGACCTGATCGCTTCGCTCGCGCGGCAGGCCACCGCGCAGAATCTCGAAACATTCATCGTCACCGCGGACAAGGACCTGATGCAGCTTGTCGGCGGCCCGGTGCGGGTCCTCAATCCCAGCAAAGGCGATCTGCTCATCGACGAAAAGAAAGTCGAGGAACTCATGGGCGTTCCTCCTGCGAAAGTGGCGGACGTGATGGCCCTGATGGGCGATTCGATCGACAATATTCCCGGCGCGCGCGACCCGAACGAGAAGCCCGCGCCGGGCGAGCGGCGTAAGGCTGGAATCGGCGAAGTGGGCGCGCGCATGCTGATTCAGGAATTTGGCAGCGCCGAGGAAGCCATTCGCCGCGCCCCCGAAGTGAAGCGCGCGAGCTACCGCGAAGCCCTCGAAAAATACGGCGAATTCGTGCGTTTAAGCAAGCAGCTCGCGCAAATCCCCACCGACGCGCCGGTCGACCTTGACCTGAAGGCCTTCGGGTTGCAGGCGCCCGAGGTTGGAGCGCTGCGGGAGCTTTTCGCGGAACTGGGTTTCACCTCGCTGCTGAAGAACCTTCCCGCCGCGGTGCTCACTGAAAAAACCGACTATGCAACCTTCGCCTCCGCGCGCGACCTTCGCGAATTCCTGGCGAGCTTGCCTCGCGAACAGGAAGTTGCCATTTGGCTTGCGACGGATGCCGTCGATGAGGACGAGGAGCGCTACGGATGTTGCGTTCGCGCGATCGAAGTCTCCCACCGCAGTGGTTTCGCGCGCACCCTGGTGAATGACTCCGAAAATCAAGGCCTGGCTGCGTTGGCGGATTGGCTGGGCGACGCGAATCGCCCGAAAATCGTCCACGATTCCAAGACCTTCGAGTTATTTGCGATTCCCGGCAATGTGCCGAACAAACAGCGCGGCGTCGCCGGCATTCGCCACGCCACCAAGCTCTATTCCTATTTGCTGCGGCCGACGACAGCAAATCATTCCTTTGCCGAAGTCGTCCTTCGCCATCTGAACGTCACCCTTTCCGGCGCGTCCGGCGAGCGCGCGGATTTCCTGATGCGCCTCGCGCCCTTGATGCGTCCGATGATTCAAAGCGAAAAGCTGGAGGCCGCGTACCAGAAAATCGATCTGCCGCTCGCGCCCGTGCTTTCGCGAATCGAGCGCGCCGGCGTCTGCATTCATCCGAAGACGCTCAAAAAGATTTCCGCAACGCTTGAAGAGGAAATCGCCGGCTTCGAAAAACGCATTTACGACCTCGCGGGATTCGAATTCAACATCAATTCACCGGTGCAGCTCGCCGAAGTGCTGTATGACAAGCTGAATCTCACGCTGCCGCGGCGCACACGTGGCAAATCGCGCTCCACCGCCGCGGAAATTCTCACGGAATTGGCGCCGCTGCACGAATTGCCGAAGCTGGTGATCGATTATCGCGAGATGGCCAAGCTGAAATCCACCTATGCGGACGTCCTGCACGAGATGATCTCGCCGCACACCGGCCGCTTGCACACGCAGATCAACCAGACCGGAACCGCGACCGGACGGCTGAGCTCCTCGAATCCGAACCTGCAAAACATTCCGATTCGCACCAGCCTCGGTCGCGAGATTCGCGCGGCGTTTGTCGCCGAACCGGGCAATGTGCTTTTCTCCGCGGACTATTCGCAAATCGAGCTGCGCATTCTGGCGCACTTTTCCGAGGATCCGGTGCTCGTCGAAGCTTTCCAGCGCGGCGAGGACATCCATTCACGCACCGCGCAGGAAGTCTTCGGCGTCGCGCCTTTCGCGCAAACCGCCGAGCATCGCCGCGCCGCCAAAGTGATCAATTTCGGCATAATTTATGGGCTCTCGCCGTTTGGCCTGGCGCAGAACCTGCAAATCGACCAGAAAGAAGCGGCAAAATTCATCGCCGCGTATTTCGAGCGCTATCGCGGCGTCAAGAAGTACTTGGAGCAGCAGGTCGCCGAGACACGCAAGACGGGAATGACGCGCACACTGTTCGGGCGGGTGCGGCCGATTCCGGAAATCAATTCACCGCAGCCGAATTTGCGCAATTTCTCGGAGCGCACCGCCATGAATACGCCCTTACAGGGCACCGCCGCCGATTTGATCAAACTCGCCATGATCGAAATCGACCGCCGCCTCGCCGGCGAGAATTTTCGTACGCGCATGATTCTGCAGGTCCACGACGAGCTGCTTTTCGAAGGCCCGGAGGACGAACACGCGCGCCTCACTCCTCTCGTGAAACAGGCGATGGAGCAGATCCATCCCCTCCGCGTGCCGCTGCTGGTGGACGTCAAGGCGGGCTCGAACTGGCGCGATATGAAACCTGCTCCTGTGCGATAATTTCCTCAGAAAAATTCGCTGGTGCGTCAGTTTGAATTTTCTTGATCGTGACACAAAGAGTCAAAATTCAAACTGATCCCCAACTAGAAATTCGGATCGGAGGCTTTATGTCTCATCATCACGCAGCAGGATTTCTCAGCATCGTCAACGACGCCAAGACGCGCGTCAAAGAGGCCGATTTTCGTGACATTAAAAAACGCATCGACGCCGGCGAGAAAATGATTGTCATCGATACGCGCGAAGACAGCGAATGGGCGCGCGGCCATGTCCCCGGCGCGATTCACCTCGGCAAAGGCGTCATCGAACGCGACATCGAGCAGACCATTCCGGACAAGAACGCCCCGCTGGTGCTCTACTGCGGCGGCGGCTTTCGCTCCGCCTTGGCCGCTGACAATCTGCAAAAAATGGGCTACAAGAATGTCATCTCCATGGACGGCGGCTGGCGCGGCTGGACCGAGGCCGGTTTTCCGGTGGCGAAAGACTAGCGCGCCAGATCGTCCCTTTTCCAGCCTCCAGACTCAAGCGTCCAGAATAGCCGGTGGTGGGTCAGTTTGAGTTTCTTGATCGTGAAACAGCGAGCGTTTGTATTCACTAAATCGCGCCATAACCATTCCCACGTACTCAGCGCCCTTCTCTGATGTAAGGAACCTAATTTGGTCGCCCCAATGGGCACCACCGTTAAGTTCCGCCACGGCGCTGGCCGCGAAGACCATCAACACCCGCCACTTGTCCAGCGTCATCCACTCTTTAAGGTGCGGTTTGTTTTGCGCGCACCAATCCATTGCGCTTTGCATAATCCAGTTCATTCGGGCGGCAAGAGGCGGGTAACGCTGTTGGAATATCTGGGCCATGTCCAGCGGAACTGGGGGCGTTGCATACAGGATGCCGCCGGTTGCCAAAACGAAAGACGAAATTAGTGCTTCATCCTGCGCCTCACTCTTTACGTTCGCGCAATTCAAGTGCTCCACTGCTCCGGCCCTTCCCATTCCTTTGATCAGAAAGGCCAGCACAAAATAGATGGCGTAACAGTCCGCGTCAACTTCAAACACTTGGGTCTGAATGTCGCCAGCCTCAAGCCCAAATGAAGTCTGCGTCAAGTGCCCGTGAACGTGGTGCGCGTACTCGTGGCACAGAATGAATGAGAGTTGAGTTTGAAACAATGCCGCGTGGATTTGCTTTGTTCGGGCGTGGTTGAATAGCTGAATAATGTGTTCCGATCTGCTCAGTAGGTCGCACGTGGTCCACACCAAACCGAGCAACCCCTTCGTAATACAAATAACCGACACGCCGCCTATCTGCATGGCCTTGGCTTGCGGCTCATCACTGTCCGAAAACACGCACTGGAAAGGCGGATGCGGAACGTGGCCCGGTACATTCTGTTTTTCGTTGTTCAGCGCCTCGGTTAGAGTTTTGCAAACTCCCTTTAAGTACGACCCGAGTGTCCCGTCGTTATCGGTGACTTGATAGCGCACACCTACATTATACGTCGCCGTTCCACATGGACGGAATGCACCTCTAACCTCCAGATTGGCTGGGGCGGTTGGATTCGAACCAACACCGTCTGCATTAACAGTGCAGCGTCCTACCAATTGGACCACGCCCCAATAAATCGCGCCCAAACAATGGAATAAGCATTTTATTGGACAGCGCGGGATTTTGCAGCGGTTTCGTTCAGACGCACCCCCGCCGCTTAGAGGGTAGGTATCGTGGAGGTTCCGGCGGGAATGAGTGGGGGAAGGAAGCCGGCCCAGCCCTCAATCCCCTAAAGGGATTCTCGGCTTGTCTTCCCCCTACGCTATTTTGCTACGCACGCCGCAAGCCAACCTCTAACTCTTTCTATTTCACTGTATTGGTGCAATTACCTCGGTAAAAACCACACGCCTTCGGTAAATTCCTCCTGCCGGTTCACGCAGTATGCGGTCTTCTACCACACACGTCGTGGAACGCGCGCGCCTTGTTGGCCAGCGTGGCCAGCCGCTTCTGCACGTTCGCAGGGTGGAGGGTCAGTCTGAGTTTTCTTGATCGTGACACAAGGAGTCAAAATTCAAACTGACCCATTACCGTTCGCATGGGCCGCTTGACCCTTGTGCGCCGGGCTTGCTATGTTGGTGGATTAACTTGGGCGTATTGTCCGCGCTGAGCGGCGGCCGCGCCTGTAGCTCCCTATCAAAACATGGCCCTTCAGAAAATCGTCATTCGCGGCGCGCGCCAGCACAACCTGAAGAACATCAGCCTGGAAATCCCGCGCAACTCCCTGACGGTGATCACCGGGCTGTCCGGCTCGGGAAAGTCCTCGCTCGCGTTCGACACCCTCTACGCCGAAGGGCAGCGCCGCTATGTCGAATCGCTCTCCGCCTACGCGCGCCAGTTCCTCGATCAGATGGAGCGCCCGGACGTCGACTCGATCGAAGGGCTTTCGCCGTCGATTGCCATTGAGCAGAAAACGACCACGCGCTCGCCGCGCTCAACCGTCGGCACCATCACGGAAATCTACGACTACCTGCGCGTAATCTACAGCTCCATCGGCGCGCCGCACTGCCCCCATTGCGGCAAACTCATTGCGCGGCAATCCACCGAGCAGATCGTGCAATTTGTTCTCGCGCTCAAGCCCGAGGAACGCATCATGATCCTCGCGCCGGTGGTGCGCGGCCGCAAAGGCGAATACAAGAAGGAATTCGAGAAATTTGCCCGCGCCGGCTTTCTTCGCGCGCGCGTAGACGGCCAGCTCGTCAGCCTGGATGAGCCTCCGGCGCTCGATCGCCGCCGCAATCACACCATCGAAATCGTCATCGACCGCCTGCTCATCAAGGAAGGAATCGCCAAACGCCTCGAGCAGTCCATCGAAACGGCCACCAAGCTCACCAGCGGGCTCGTGACCATCGCCATTGTCGGCGGCGAGGAGCACATGTACTCCGAAAATCTCGCCTGTGCTGATTGCGGCATTTCTGTACCCGAAATTGAGCCCCGCTCCTTCAGTTTCAATTCGCCTTACGGCGCATGTCCTGCGTGTCACGGCCTGGGCGCAAAATTCAATTTCGACCCGGCGAAGATCATCGTGGACTGGTCGAAACCGCTGTTCCAAGGCGGCCTCGGGCCCGGTGGCACGTCTACTTCTTTGCAGCGCACCTTGAAAATTGCGGCCCTTGCCAACGGGTTCGACCTGGATACGCCCTTCGAGAAACTCTCCGGCCGCGTGCAAAACCTGATTCTTCACGGCAATCCCGCGAACGGCCGGCCCACCAAAGGACTCAATTTCAAGGGTGTGATCGACCATCTCGAAAGCAATCTCGAAGACACCGCTTCCGACGAATATCGCGAATATCTCACACAATACATGTCGCCGACGCCCTGCGAGGTGTGCGGACAGAAGCGCCTCCGCCCGGAAAGCCTCGCGGTAAAGGTCGGCGCCTACTCCATCGCTGAGTTCACCGAACTTTCTCTGGCCGACGCGCGCGCTGCCGTCGACAAAATCCTCCCCGGCCTCACGCCGCGCCATCTTGCCATCGCTGGACGTCCGCTGGGCGAAGTGGCCGAGCGCCTCGATTTCCTTCTCGCCGTTGGACTCAGCTATCTCACCCTCGATCGCTCTGCAGCAACGCTCTCCGGCGGCGAAGCGCAGCGCATTCGCCTGGCCACGCAAATTGGCTCGCGCCTGCGCGGCGTTCTGTATGTCCTCGATGAACCATCCATCGGTCTGCACGCGCGCGACAATGGCCGCCTGCTTGGCACGCTCGAAACCCTGCGCGACTTGGGCAATACCGTGCTCGTCGTCGAGCATGACGAGGAAACCATTCGCCGCGCCAATTTCGTCGTCGACCTCGGTCCCGGCGCGGGAAAAGCGGGCGGCCACGTTGTCGCCATCGGACCCCCTCCCGAAATCGCCGCAAATCTCAATTCTCTGACCGGCCGCTACCTCTCAGGCGATTTGAAGATTCCCGTGCCGCTGCAACGCCGCAAGCCCAACGGCAAATCGCTGAAAATTCTCGGCGCGAACGCCAACAACTTGAAAAACATCGATGTCGAATTTCCGCTCGGCTTGCTCACCGTGATTACCGGCGTCTCCGGCTCGGGCAAATCTACGCTAGTCAACGACATTCTCTATCGCGCTCTCGCGCAGAAGCTCTATCGCTCCGCCGAAGCGCCCGGCGCGCATCGCGCCATTCTCGGCCTCGAGCATCTCGACAAAGTCATCGAAATCGACCAGGCGCCCATCGGCCGCACGCCGCGCTCGAATCCCGCCACGTATACCGGCGTGTTCGCTCCCATTCGCGAGCTTTTCGCCATGCTGCCTGAATCGCGCGAACGCGGCTATCGCCCCGGCCGCTTCAGCTTCAACGTGAAAGGAGGCCGCTGCGAAGCCTGCCAGGGCGACGGCATGCGCCGCATCGAAATGAATTTTCTGCCGGATGTTTACGTCATGTGCGAAGTTTGCCGTGGCCGCCGCTACAACGCCGAAACTCTCTCCGTGCGCTACAAGGGCTATTCCATTTCCGATCTGCTCGAAATGCCCATCGAAGACGCGCTGCCGGTGCTCGAAAATATTCCGCAGATCAAGCAGAAGCTGCAAACCATGGTCGACGTCGGCCTGGGCTACGTTCAGCTCGGCCAGTCCGCCACCACTCTTTCCGGCGGCGAAGCGCAGCGCACCAAGCTCGCGCGCGAACTCTCGCGCCGCCAGACAGGCCGCACGCTCTACATTCTCGACGAGCCCACCACCGGTCTGCATTTCGACGACGTGAAAAAACTCCTCGATGTGCTCAACCGCCTGGTCGACCTCGGCAACACCATCATCATCATCGAGCACCATCTCGACGTCATTAAACAGGCCGACTGGCTCATCGACCTCGGCCCCGAAGGCGGTGCCGACGGCGGCCGCATCGTCGCCCAGGGCACTCCCGAGCAAGTCGCCCGCAACAAAAAATCCTACACCGGCCAGGCCCTCGCCCCCTCCCTCAACGGCTCCAACGGCCACTCCACAGCTGCAAAGGAGGGTCGTGGGTCAGTTTGAATTTTCTTGTTCGTGACACAAAGAGTCAAAATTCAAACTGATCCATTACCCAAAGTAGGCTGCATTTGACGGCCACCGCCAAAGTGCGATTAACTTAGCGCATGATTAGCGCGTCTATTATCAGTGGCGGTTTCTTACGTATTGGGAAGCTACTGCTGCTTTGCTTTACAGTGTTGGCTCTCACCGCACGCGCGTTTGGGTTCTGTCTTGAACCGCAGCCGACGGTGGCCTGCGAATTCTTGGATAGTGATGTCGTCTTTATCGGCACCGTCGTTTCCGCTCGTACCGTCCCGGAGCAGGATCCGAATTTCCTGGATGGTTTCATTTACAGCCTTTCTATACAACAAACATTCCGGGGAATTGACACGGCGGGAATAGACGTATTTAGCGAAAACAGCTCGGGTAGGTTTCCGCTAAAGGTCGGTGAGCGTTATTTACTCTTCGTAACTAAGAGATTGGGACGGTATCAAGCTGACTACTGTGGTAATTCGGTGCCGCTTTCAGAAGCACACCAGACAATCAGAGAATTGAAAAGACTAAGAATCCCCAAAGACGCCGAGATCGAAGGCCGGATTTCTTTTTCGGGCATCCCAGATACTGGCCCTCACGTGAGCGGCGTGCATGTTGTCATCCGCGGCGAGAGGACAAGCTATACCACGATCAGCGACCGCGACGGCTGGTTCCATTTGCACGTCCCGTCAGGGAAATACTCCGCCAATGTTCAGCCCATCGCTCACTGGAATGTCAGCCCCTTCGATCTCAGCTTCGACAACCCGGAACATTTCGTAGCGAGCAAGGGCCACTGTTCAGGCTTGCAGTTCATAGCCAGCCCTACCTGACGCTTGCATCTCTTGCGTCATGTCGCGCCGTGAATTACAGTCAAGAGCGCTTATCTGAGCGACCTGTCATAACGGAAGGCCTAAATCTTGTCTCGCAAATCTCCAAGCCTCTACAAAACTCAGCCGCTCAACTTTCACGGCCTGCACACCTACCCGCTCGCCTCTCGCCCCAGCAAAGTCAGCGTCGGACAGTTCGCCAAGCCCTACCGCCAGGGTGAATCCTTCGCGGAGTTTCTCGATTCGCTCCCGCGCATTCTCGCCGCCGAAGATCTGCGCGCCGTCGCGCATGCCGTCATCGAAGCGCGTTCGCAATCGCGCACCATTCTCTGGGGCATGGGCGGGCACGTCATTAAAGTCGGCCTCGGCCCTGTGCTGATCGATCTTCTGCGTCGCGGCTTCATCAGCGGAATCGCCATGAACGGCTCCGCCCTGATTCACGATTTCGAGATCGCCATGGTCGGCGGCACGTCTGAGGACGTCGACGCTGTGCTCGGCGAAGGCAAATTCGGCATGGCCGAGGAAACCGGCCGCATCATCAACGGAATGGCCGCGCTCGCCCGCCACGCGGGCATTGGCCTCGGCGAAGCGGCGGGAAAACTGCTCAACGACAAAAAGACTCGCGCCAAGCATCTCGATCAGAGCGTTCTCGCCGCCGCCTATCGCGCGAAAACTCCCGTCACCGTGCACCTCGCCATCGGCGCGGACATTACTCACATTCATCGCACCGCGTCCGGAGAAAATCTGGGCGCCGCCACGCATCGCGACTTCAAATTATTTTGCGCGCTCGTCCGCGAAATGCATCCCGGCGGCGTCTATCTCAACTGGGGCTCCGCGGTGATCCTGCCGGAGATTTTTCTGAAGGCCGTGACCGTCGCGCGCAATCTCGGCACGCCGTTGCGCCCCATCACCACCGCGAATTTCGACTTTTTGCAGCATTACCGCCCGCTGCAAAACGTGGTCAAACGTCCAACGGCCGCCGCATCCGGCAAAGATCCCGCCGCCAAAAAATCCGAGGAATCGCGCGGCTACGCGCTCACCGGCCATCACGAAATTCTTATGCCGCTCCTTGCCGCGGCTCTGATCGAAGCCGACGAGCCAGCTCCGAGCACAGAAAATCCCCGCGCGTCGCTGCCCTCTCGCCGCCAGCGCGTCAAACGATCCCGATGACCTTCTCCGACCCCGAAAATCCTCTTCCCCCAGACTTCGCGGCCTCGTCAACGCCCGCCAGCGCTCCGGCACCGCCCCTGCCCGATGAACACGTCCCGGAGGACATTCGCACCCCCTGGGGCGGCGGCGAACTGCTGATTTTTCTGGGATTGGCGATCGGCAGCCTCTTCGTCATGGAGACCGTCCTGGCCCTTTTTATGATCGCGCATTTCCATATGACCACTGAGCAGCTCATGAACTCCCTCAAGACCGACGCACCCTTGGCCGTTAGTTTCCAAACAGCTTGGTACGCCGTCATCCTCCTGTTTCTGTTCGTCATGATTCGCGTATATCACGGCGCGGCGTTTTGGTCCTCGCTGCGCTGGCGCCTCTTGCGCCCGCGTGACGTTCCGGCAACAGTTCAATATCTGATTTGTATCTTTGGAGGAATCGCCTTAGCGGTTGCCGTCAGCGCCGCTTCGCAGTTCGCCGGAAAAACAAAAGAACTCCCCATCGAGCAGTTGTTCGGCACGCGCACCGATGTCCTTTGGCTCGCGGCCTTCGGCATCGCTCTCGCCCCGTTGATCGAAGAGACCATTTTCCGCGGTTTCCTTTATCCCGTCCTCGCCCGCAAATGGGGAATCCCCGCGGGCATTTTCATCACCGGCCTGCTGTTTGGATTGATGCACGCAGCGCAGCTCTGGGGCGGCTTTGCGCAGATCGCCCTGCTGATTGTCGTCGGCATTGCTCTCACGTTCGCGCGCGCGCGCACCGGCTCCGTATTGGCCTCCTATCTGGTCCACCTCAGCTACAATTCATTTCTGTTCTTGGGCTTTTTCCTCGGCACGCATGGCCTGAAAAACATTCCGCCAGTCCATTAACTCGTCGACGCACCGCAACTCCGCAACAGCATGTGCTGGGTCAGTTTGAATTGTCTTGATCGTGACACAAAGAGTCGAAATTCAAACTCACCCATTGCGCAACACCGGGCTGTCTCCGCATCACCCGCCTCAATCATGTACAATTATTTGGATGGTTGGTCAGTTTGAATTTTCTTGATCGTGACACAAGGAGTCAAAATTCAAACTCACCCACTCCAATGAGTGTTCGCTGTTGACTCGCGGAGGTCGCTTTGCGTAGCGTGGAACCCATTCGCTGGACGGACGACGGCGTCGTGCTGCTCGATCAGCGCCGTCTGCCTTCTGAAGTCGTTCATCTGACCTACACCGACTACCGTGAGCTCGCCGCCGCGATAAAAGACATGGTCATCCGCGGCGCGCCCGCCATCGGAGTCACCGCCGCCATGGGCATCGCGCTCGGCGTTTCGCGCTCACGCGCCGCAACGCTCGACGAATTGCGCGCGGAATTCAAAACCATCTGCGACACGTTCGCATGCACGCGCCCCACGGCCGTCGATTTGTTCTGGGCCATCCAGCGCTTCAACCGCAAATTCGATGTCCTCGCGCAAAACGCCGCACAAAATAATCTCGATCCCATCAAAGAAGCGATGGTGGACGAAGCGCGGCAAGTTCATCGTGAACGCCAGGCCGCCGACGAAGCCATCGGCAGACTCGGCGCGGAGCTATTGCCGGCAACCGGCCGCGTGATGACGCAATGCAACGCTGGCGCGCTGGCCACCGGCGGCATCGGCACCGCCCTCGGCGTGATTCGCATGGCCGTTGAAACGGGCCACAAGCTCGAAGTGCTCGTCCCGGAAACGCGGCCCTACCTGCAAGGCGCGCGCCTTACCGCGTGGGAATTGCAACAGGACAAAATTCCGCTGACGTTGATCACCGACAACATGGTGGGGCATTTTCTGAAGACCGGCGGCGTGGGCGCGATCGTCGTCGGCGCGGACCGCATCGCCGCCAACGGTGACACCGCCAACAAAATTGGCACCTATCCCATGGCCGTGCTCGCGCGGGAGCACGGTGTGCCATTTTTCGTCGCTGCGCCGATTTCCACTCTGGACCTTACCATTCCGTCCGGCGAGCAAATTCCCATCGAGCAGCGTCCCAGCGCCGAAGTGACCCACCTACAGGGCGTGCGCATCGCGCCCGACGTTAAGGTTGCCAATCCGGCCTTCGACGTGACCCCCTCGCGCCTCATCGCCGCGATTATTACCGAACGCGGCGTGGCCCGCGCCCCTTACCAGGACTCCCTCGCCCGCCTGGCTAAGTAGCAGAAGGCCTTCTACGACCCCGCCGGGAACCTTGGGCCGCCCGCGCCTTTCTACTGGGCATCCCCCAGCTTCCCTGCCAGGCCCTCAAAATACGCTCCCCCCAGGGGTGCCCAATAAAGGCACTACCGTAGATTCATAGAGCAACTCCTGCGGCAAAAGAATCGTCTAATGGTGGGCGGCTGATAGTCTTAATAGGGGGCCATTCTGGGCCCAGGTAGTACCGCGATGAGCGCCTGGCCGGCTCATCCGATCAAGGGGATGGCAAGCTTCCTGGGGAGGCGAGTCTATTCCAAACTCAGAGGAGAGGCGCATGTTCTTTCGAAAACTCATTGTACTCGTCTTCGTCTTAGGCTGCGGGGCGTCGTGTGCGCTAGCGCAAGATTCCTTCTTGCAAAAGTTCGAAGTGACGCCCTTCGGCGGCTACAAATTCGGCGGGAAAATCAACATCAGCCAGGACACCTCGAATCCCAATGCCGAGAATCTGCTGATCGCTAGCAGCTACGACTATGGTGCAATGGTCGACTATTCGATCTGGCAGAATTTCCAGGCTGAGTTCATGTTGGTGCGTCAGCCGTCGACCTTGAACGAGCAATTCATACCACCGACTCCGAGCGAGCCGTTAACCAACACCACGTTGACCACCTATACCTTTGGCGCTGCCTATTCTTTCCGCGGCGACTCCAAAATCAGACCATTCATAGCCGGCGGGTTGGGTTGGACCAATTTCACGAACATCGATAATCCCAGCAACGTCTATCTGGGTTTTTACAATAAGTTTGCCTACAATATCGGTGGCGGCGTGAAATACTACTTCAGCAAATATGCCGGCTTCCGTTTTGATTTCCGGTTTATGAGCACACGCACTACCCCGGGGGCGGCGGAGGAATGCGACGAATTCGGCGACTGCTTCGAGGTCTCGCAGAGCAATCACGCGAACCAGGGCGACCTGAACTTCGGCCTGATTCTCAAGTTCTAGCCAAACGCAAGATAAAAAAAGAGCGAGAGTCCGACTGGGACTCTCGCTCTTTTTTTTGGCTGCCGTATAGCTGGCCTGAGCTATCGCCTCGCCACGCAATACTCAGGTCTTTCCATCATTCCCCTAAAATGTGAATTGCGCCTTAAGCTGAATCGACCGTGGAGATCCGTCCCCACCGATGAACGATCCGAAAATACTCGTCGGCGAGCTTACCGTATTCAGAATTTCACCGAACTCGGGGCTGGCTGCGTTGTTCACCGGCAAGCCAAAATTCGGGTGATTGAGCACATTGTAGACCTGCACGCCGAACCCCAGCCGCGCGCCCTCCCAGAACGGAAGTCTCGTGGACTTCATCAACGCGGCGTCGAAATTCACGAAGGCTGGTCCACGGAACGCGTTGCGCTGCTCCGTGGTAAATGCGTTCTCCCCGCCCACATTGAATTCACAGGCCGCTGCGGTCTGCTGCGAACAGGAGAGGGAGCCCGGCAGCGCAAAACAGCTCGGGCCGGACCCGGTCACCTGGCAAGACGTCGGCCCTCCGAGAAACAGCGGAAGCACTTGCGAGAAATACTCATTGTTTGCCGCCAGTTCCGCGTCCAGCGTGCCGTCAACCACGCTGTAAGGGAAGCCGGAATGCGCGAAGAAGGCCCCGGAAAGCTGCCACCCATCGATGAGATAAGTCGATCCGTGTTTGCCCACGAGCCTTCGGATGGGCAGCTCCCAAACCGCATTCACGCTCGCCGCCTGCCTCACGTCATAGTCCGCTGGCCCGTAACTACCTCGTGTGTTGAAAGGATCCTGCGGATTCAGCAAGCTCGTCGGCGAAAACGCTGCAAAGTCCCCATTGGAAACTTCGTCGAGCGCATGGCTGTATGTGTAGCTGCCCTGGATCACCCCAGTGCCCCAGTGATTGATGTGGTGCGTCACGCTTAGCGTGCCGCCGTTGTAGTTGGAGTTTCCGCCGCTATAGAGGATGGAGACTTCTCCAAATCGCTGATCCGCTTGGGCGCTTGGCAAGTTTGCGAATCCGAACGCGTTCACCGAATTATCGATCACTGGCTCATGGACTCCGTGATTGCCAACGTAACTGAGTGTCACGGAAGTTGTGGACCCCAACTGGCGCTGCAGCTCCAGGCTCCACTTTTGATATTGCGGCACTTTCGTTTGCGGTTCCGTGGTGAAGAGGCTCGGTGGCGTGAACTCCAGATCGTTCTCCTGTATCGTTGCAAGCGTTTCGCCGGTAAAGAACCCGTTTTGAAATGCTGTGTTCGACGCCGCCGCATCGCCGAAAACGTTAGGGCCGCCCTGGGCCGACGCAATCGGAACGATGAAATCATCCTTGCTCATGAAAGTCGCATCCAGCGGCGGGTTCTGCGCGAAATTATCGGCGATCTGCGGCGGAAACATATTGTAGAAAATTCCGGCGCCCCCGCGCAGCACGGTCTTGCCGGAAGCGCCGAACGGTTGCCAGGCAAAGCTGAAGCGCGGCTGGTACAAGATGCTCTGAAGGCCCGGCAGCGCCTGCAGTTGATTGATCTTAATGGCCTCGTTGTAGGGAATCAGGTCAAGCTGCGACGAGTTATTCGGGCCGCCGAGATCGGCAATTGCGCTGAACGGCGCCGCGAGCTGTGCGAAGCACAGGTGCCGGCAAATCGGATTGGAATCGTGTTCCACGCGGAAGGCAAAGGTGAAACTGAGCGTGTTACTGAAGCGCCAGTCATCCTCGATGTATCCGCCCGAGGTGTAATACGCGATGGGCTCGTCGAGAGACTGCGGAAACGATTGCGTGAGCGAATCGCCCGTCGCCCCGCCGTCGAAGAAATCGTTGATCGTGTCCACCTGCAGCAATCCGCTTTGCAACGTTCCGAAATCGTGGTCGCTGACGTCAACCCTGCGGAGTTGCCCTCCGATTTTGATCGTGTTGCCGCCGGCCACCTTCGAGAAGTCATCCGAGACCTCAAAATCGGTGGTGGCGCGTCCCTGCGGGACATCGCAGTTCTCCCCTCCGATGAGCACATCCGCACCATTGCCAACCGGAGGATTCACACACGGGTTCGGGCCGGCCGTGCTGAAGAACGTGCCGTCATCGACCGCAATAGTCGTCGGAAAGTTCGTCCCCGTCAGCGATACGGCTGGATGTTGCAGAATCTCGGAATACCACTGGGTCCCGGCAAGAAATTGATTAGCTGCGGAGGGGCCGAAATCGTGGGTCCATTCCAACTGGCCCAAGTCTTCGGGCTGCGAGCTAACAATGTTGAACGAGTTCGAGATAGGGTCCAGGTACGTCGTCTGCCTGCCGCCGTCACGCTGGTACCGGCCAAACAACCGGTCTTTCGCACTGAGGTTCACGTCGATGCGCGTGTCAACCAGCCATTCCGTCGTCAAGGCGTTTTGCGCTGACGTAAAGCTAACCGAACATGGCTCTGCGCCGGAACCATAGAACGCTGGATTCAGATTGAAATTTCCGCACCCGTCCCCTGTGGGAACTTGCTGGTTGGTTCCAGGGGGCGTTGTGACTCCCGGCGCTTGATTGTCCAGAGCGTCGACAAAGTCCGGCGCGTTATTGATCAACGCAAAAAGCGAGTCGTTGTAGAAGTTCGCGACGTTGGGTTGCCCCTGTTGATTGAGAAAGGTGACCGCGGCAGCTTGAAAATCCGGGCTCGGAACCACTACTGTCGCGTTTGCCGGCGCCAGTACGCGCAAGCCTTCCGTATTGATGAAGAAGAAGACCTTGTCTTTTCTCAGCGGGCCGCCCAACGATCCTTGCCACTGATTCTGCCCGTCGAATGGCCGCGGAACGCCCGTCGCATTATTGAAAAAATTATTCGCGTTCAAAAGTCGCTGGTTCCAGAAGTAGTTTGCGTTCCCGTGCAGCCCATTTCCGCCGGAACTCGTGATGTAATCCACCCCGGCTCCGGCAAACTCTCGATACGAGCCCGTGTACCCGTTGCTGACGATGCTTACGTCTTGCACTTCATTGGTCCCCAGCATCAATTTCGTCGCGCCCGAGTAATTAATATCTAGAAATGGCTCCTCTTTGTCCAAGCCGTCCACGCTAAAGCGATTCGACGTTGCCGGCATGCCGTAATTCGAAAAATTTCCTGTCCCTCCTCCGGTGGTATTCATCACCGTGCCGGGAGAAAATTGCGCCAGATAAGTCATATCATTGCCCGGATTCGGAACCTGTGTAATCTGCAGGCGCGATACCGTCGTGCCCACGTTGCCGTTTTCCTTGCGCAGCAGCGAAGCAGCTTGCGCCCGAACCGGTCCTTGCGGCTGCAAGCTCAATTGGAAATCAACCGTCACCGGCTCTCCCAGCGGAACGGTTACAATCTTCGTCACCGCCTGAAACCCGGTGTAAGTAACCGTAATGGTGTAGGAACCCGGATCGAGAAGGCCGAATTGATAGATCCCCGACAAATTCGTTTTCACCGTTTGGATCGTCCCTTTCGCGTTGTTTGTCAGCAGTACCTCTGCGTTCGGAACGATGGCTTTCTTGGGATTCGTGACCACGCCTCGCACGCTCCCCGTAGTCATGGTCTGGGCCTCCAGCACTGCTGGATTCCACCACGCCCCGAGCAACAGCGCGACGGCCACAAAAATCAAGCGTTTCAAAATCATCAAATCCTCCGTCAGGGTTTTCGTTTGGAGCAAACTGCGGATTGAAGTTTCAGACCGGACGCCTGCTCCCCCGAGCCGGTCGGCAAGCGCTGCAAAAAGCGACCCTGCAGTTTACATCACTCGCCGATGTGGGCCATACAGTTTGATTTCCTGGGTGGTGGATCGGTTTGAATTTTCTTGACCGCGACACAAAGGGTCAAAATTCAAACTGACCCATTCCCATTTCCTGCGTCCACTCCGCGCGCTCTGCGCCTGGAACGCAAGTTCGGACACGATTGACCTACTGGGGGATGCGATGCACTGCGAGATGGTTGCAGGCGAATCCCTTGAGGAGCCCCGAATTCGCGGCACTCTAGCGTGGTGCCGCGAACATAAACCGCTCGATTCCGCTAGAGTGTCTTCAGGAAATTGACCAGGTCCTGTTCCTGCTGCGGCGTCAAGTTCATTTGGAACCGCGCATTGTAGAAATCGACCACTTGGTCGAGCGTCGCCGCCGCACCATTATGAAAATACGGCGCCCGTGCCGCCAGGCTCCGCAAAATCAGCCCCTTCCCGCGCCCCACGTCTGTGCACAAGCCGGTCAGCAATGCCTTGCCCGGGTCGGAAGTGTACGTCACCTCACCGGCATCCGGCCCCTGATTGCACGTCACCGCAAACACAGGCAGATTCGGCATCGACAGTTGGCTCACCGCCGCCTGAATCGTCGGATCGCGTTTCGTAATTCACTGTTCGGCTCGTGCCAATCTCCAGCGGCACCGCCAGCGAATGATTCCCCACGTTCGGCGTATCGTGGCACGTCGTACAAGTGCCGTTGATTGTTGGCGCGTTCAGCACGTCATTCAATCCGCGCACATCCGTGATCACCAGCGGTTGCGTGTTGAAAATCGTTTCACCGCGCGCTACCGATCGCTGCGTCGGATACGGTGAAGTAGCCCAGTTCGAATAGACCGTGAATGCGTTGGGAGTGAATCCTGACGGCGGCCCCAGCGAATCATTGATCCCCGGGAAAAATGGTACTGTGGAGAGGAATTGCGCCCCGCCGTTCGCCCTATTCGAATTCAGAATCCCCGCCTGAAAATCGAATGCCTGCGCCGAATTCAGCGCCAATTCAAAATTGACGATTTGACTCAATTGCGCCGTTGTCGGCGGATTCGCAGCCTGCGCGTGGATGAGTCGTCGCGTCCGTCGCCTGATGCGACAGGTCCGTGAACAAATTCGCCTGATATGTCGACGCGTTATTCAGCGGCTCAACCGTTTCCCGTCCATCGAACATCACCGAGGTCAAGAAACCCAAGATTCGTCGCCGGCAGCGGCCGCCGGTAAACGGAAATCGTCTGCACGCCCGTGCTCGCGTCCGTCGTTAACGCGCATCCGTACGGATCCTGCACCACCGTGATTGTGAACTGCGGGTTCGTCGGCATCGTCAACCCAATCCGGATCAGGCCATTCTGCAGCAGCAAACTGAAATTCAGGTTTTGCCCGGGCGCAGCCGTCGGGCATACCGCGCCGTCCACCGCCGAAAAAAGCGGGTCCTTGCCATGGCTCACCGCGTAAACCAACTGCGCCTGGAGCGCGCTCAAGCCCATCCCGTTCGACACCACGTGGCAGCTCGCGCACGTCCGGCCATTCGTTCCCAGGCTCTGAAAGAACGCATTGTTCTCGTTGAACGAGCCCGTCGAGCTGTACGTCGACACGAATCCCGAAAAATCGAAGAGCGGAAACAGATTCGGGATCGTCAACGCCGCCGCTGTCAGTGCCATCACGCAAAACACCGCCATCACGGCGAGTGAGCGCGTAGCTGCCTTACGCATCTTCACGGTCTTTCTCCCTTCGGGTTCGCCGCCTCGATCACGCGATGCCTTGGGCGACGCAGAACACGCGGATGCTGACACCCTACCGATTGGCCCGTTTCAAGGCAATAGAAGGGAAATGATTTGTCGATGAAAAAACGTGACCGTCTAAGATACTGATGGTACAGAGCTTGATCTTCTGCTATCGTCTCTCGAACCTATAGTGGCTAGAATCCTGTGAGCTTTTCTTCGGGTTAGTTCAGCCTATGCCTGAAGGTCGCCGCGATCCGTTGCTGTGCTTTGGGGATTTCACAGTTGACACTTGCGCGCGCACCCTCCACAAATTAGGCCGCCGTCTCAAACTCCACCGCCAGCCTTTTGAGATTCTCCTCCTGCTGATCGCCCGGCCCGGTGAGGTCGTTACCCGCGATGAATTGCGCGCCAAACTCTGGCCTCGGGGCACTTTTGTCGATTTCGAAAACAGCTTGAACGCAGCGGTGAAGAAACTTCGTCAGACAATTGGAGACTCCGCAACCGAACCCCGTTTCATCGAGACCGTCCCGCGAATCGGCTATCGCTTCATGGAGAGCGTACAAGTCCACGCCCCTTCCCCGACTTCTGTTGCAGTACTGCCGTTCGTGAATCTGAGCGCTGATCCGGACAACGAGTTCTTCGCCGACGGAATCACCGAGGACGTGACTGCCCACCTTGCCAAGATCCGATCGTTGAAGGTGATCTCCCGCACCTCAGTTATGGCATTCAAGAAGCGCGACCGCAGCCTGCGTGAAATCGGCGAGAAGCTGGGCGCCGCGACCCTGCTGGACGGCAGCGTTCGTCGTGCCGGTAACCGGGTGCGCATCGTTGCCCAACTCGTTGAGGGAGCGACGGAGGAACACATCTGGGCCGACACGTACGATCGCGACCTCACGGATATCTTCGCCATCCAGACGGATGTCGCGTTGAACATTGCCAATGCGCTGCGCGCCGAGTTATCGAAAGACGAACGCGGGCGCGTCGGCCGCCGCCCGACAAAAGATCTCCATGCATACGAACTCTATCTGCGCGGTCGCAACGCCTACTATCAATTCAGCAAAGAGGGCTTTCGCTGTAGCATGGCGCAATTCGAAGCCGCCGTTGCCCGGGATCCAGGTTTCGCCTTGGCATGGGCGAGCCTGGCGCAGGTTTGCGCTGAATCTTGCATTCAAGGCTATGCTAGCTCGATGACGAACTTGCGGAAGCTCACGGCATCTCCGGCTTGGTTCAATTTGTCTTCGATTTCGACTGGAGGGGCGCCGAGCGCGAGTTCCTCAGAGCCATCGAGCTCAGCCCCAGCACAGCCGGAGTGCATGATTACTACAGCTGGCTCTGCACTTCACAGGAACGGTACGACGATGCCATTCGTGAGGTACGTCTGGCCCACGAGCTTGATCCCTTGATGGCTCAATCCGATGTTGCCACCACTCTGCTTCGCGCCGGCCGTATCGAGGAGGCGATTGAGGAAGCGCGGCGCGAACTCCGGGTAGACGCCGCCGCGCCTCGTTGCCACTCCGTCCTTGGTTGGGCCTTGATCTTCCATGGGGAGAACGCTGCGGAAATTGCAGAGCTGGAGCACGCGGTGGCCCTCACGCCCGGCACGACGCTTTTCTTGTCGCAGCTCGGTCAGGCCTATGCGCGGACCGGCAGCGTCGAACAGGCGCGTCAGATCCTCGGCCAGCTGCGCGAGCGCGCCACGAGCGAGTTCGTTTCCCCCTACCACTTCGCCTACGTCCATGCTGGCCTTGGCGAGGCCGACGCTGCTATCGATTGGCTCGAATGCGCTTTCGAGCGGCGCTCGGGCGCGATTTATGGAATTAAGGGATCATTCCTCTTCAGGAGGCTCCGCGGTCATCCCCGATTCGAATCGCTCCTGCGACGAATGAACCTGGCTTGAGGCCTGGCAAGATCGACTACGCTTTGGCCTCGAAGTCGACCCCCTATGCGACCCTTTGCGCAGCGATCCACGCTTTCAGGATTTGCTCCGCCGCGTCGGCCTGGCAAACTGACCCGGCTGCTTGCGCGGCTGTTCAACGGGCAGCCCCTTTTTCAACTAACAGATACAACAGGAGATAGACAAGCTGCCCATGTCGCCGCAACAGCATCTAATACAGTGGGGAACAAGAGTCAGAATTGAGAACTTGGGGAGAAATAACTAAGGAGAAAGTCTATGCGGTACATAAATTCTTGGGCAAAGTGGGCTGGCATGGCTGCGCTGGCTCTGGGCATGTTGGGAATGGGAACGCCACGCGCCATCGCGGCCAGTCAGCCAGCCGTGAGCGCGTCAACGCAGCAAGGTTCCAACTATGAAGCGTGGCTGAACAAGCAGGTTCGCCACGAGTTGCTCATGGTGCCGTGGTACGGCGTGTTCGATCAGTTCGGCTATTCCGTGAACGGCACGCAAGTGACGCTCACCGGCCAGGTCGTCAATCCCGCGACCAAAACCGATGCAGTCGCCAGCGTGAAGCACATTGAAGGCGTGACCGGCGTAGTGGATAACATCACCGTGTTGCCGCTCTCTTCGATGGACAACCAAATTCGCCGTGGCGAATATCGCGCCATCTTCTCGTATGCGGGTCTGTACCGCTACGCGATGGGCGCGAATCCTTCGATTCACATCATCGTGGATAACGGCCATGTCACGCTCATCGGCTACGTCGACAATGAATCGGACGCACGTATGGCCTACATGCGCGCCAATTCAGTGCCGGGAGTCTTCTCGGTCACGAATGATCTGAGAGTCGGATAACTTCGCGGCCACTTAAGCTGCACAGTGCGCCAGTGGTGGGTCAGTTTGGATTTTCTTGGTCGTGACACAAGGAGTCAAAATCCAAACTGAACCCATTACCACTACGCCTTGTGCGTTGGCCGTCTTGACCTTCACCAGATGTGTGCGGGCGAGTCGCGGGCTCGCTGCTCCTCCGCCAGGCCCGTTCTTTTTGCAACCCCTGCCGTAGCACCGATCTAACCGAATGCCAGCCTACAGTGACACCTGTATTGCTTGCTCCCATGGGTCACCCTGAAGCTAGGGTAGTGCGACTCCAGCGTAAATCAGGGGATCGAGGACCTAGGCTGACATGCAAAGAGGCACAGACGTTCTCATCGTCGGGGCCGGTCCTGTCGGGTTGACGCTGGCGAACGACCTTGCTGCACGCGACATTTCATTTCGCATCATCGATCGCCTTCCGGAAGCAAACCGGGATTCGCGCGCGCACGGGCTGCAGTCGCGTACTCTGGAAGCCCTGGATCGATTGGATCTGGCCGAACCAATCCTAGCCGCCGCTCAACACCCACAGCCGCCATTCCTGATACTTTCAGGCAAGAAGGTTGTCGCGCGAGTCGATTTTGCCACCTTTCTCCACGAACCTTATCCGTTCTCCCTGATCATCTGGCAACAGAGGATCGAACGTCTTTTGGAAGGCGCTCTAGCACAACGCGGCCACCTCGTAGAGCGGTCCTCGCGTTTGGTCAAGTTCGAGATGGACAAAGACGGGGTGACTGCACACATGGAACGGAATGGCGGCAAGCCAGAGATCGTTCGGACGAGTTGGATCGTTGGCTGCGATGGCGGCCACAGCGCCGTTCGCGAAACCCTCGGCTTGAAAATGGAAGGCGTTACGCTCCCAGGGCAATTTTGGATCGGCGAATTCGACCTGAATTGGAAGAGATCACGAGACTCGCTGTACGAGTGGTGGCATAGAGGGGGAATGGCTGCCGCCCTTTTTATCGATTTTACGAACAAATGGCACGTCTTCGTCGAAAGCGAAGAAATTCCCAAGGGAACACCCGGCCTGGCGCAGATGCAGGAATTGTTCCGCGAGTATACCGGCGAGCCAGACGCCACACTCTCTAACCCGTCCTGGATCAGTGCGTTGACGATCAATCAGCGCATGCCGAACCGTTTCATCGTCGACCGCGCCATCCTGGCGGGCGACGCTGCTCATGTGCATAGCGGCGCTGGCGGTCAGGGGATGAATACCGGGATTCAGGATGCCCTCAACCTGGGCTGGAAACTCGCACTCGTGGTATCGGGCGCGGCATCATCCACTCTCTTGCAAACTTACGAATCGGAACGACTCCCCAACGCTCGGGAGGTGCTTCGCTACACGCGGAAGTACCACCACGTTCAGCTCCCTCGCAGCGCGACGGCACGATGGATAGCCGCCTCCTTCTTCAAGGCGATTCAGACCATTCGCCCGTTGGGCTACGCTGTCGCGCGGAAGGTCGGCATGTTGGACGTAAATTATCAAACGAGCTCCTTATCACGCCACGCCTCTGGACACGGCACACGTCAGACGCGGGCGGGTTGGCATGTTCCTGACGCACCTTGCAGACTCGATGGACGAGCCACTCGTCTGTTTGAGATCCTTCGTGGCACCCAAGCGAATGTGCTGCTCTTCGCAGGCGTGAATCCGAGTAGCGACACGTTGAAGGCGTTGGAGACGGTCGCACAAAGTCTCCAGCCGCTTGCTGCTTTCCATCTACGTGTTCTTTACGTGTTCGCCTCGGAAAACCACCCGCGTGAACTTGGTGCAATCAAGACAATCACGGATGGCGGTCAACATCTGCAAATCGCGCTGGGAATGCATGGACCGGAAATCATATACGTGCGACCCGATGGGTACATTGGCTTTCGTGATGACCACCTCGACGCTGACGCGCTCCTTGAATATCTCGGCCTGATCTTTGCAAAGACCAGCGAGACTGCTGGCACTCCCCGGAAGTTTCAAGCCGACCGGCGCATTGCGAGCTGAGGCATCAGTCTCAACGTGAAGTTTCGCAGTGCGCCCGTAGTGGGTCAGTTTGAATTTTCTTGATCGTGACCAAGAAGTCAAAATTCAAACTGAACCCATTACCAGTACGCCTTACGCATTGACCGTCTTTACCTTCACCAGATTTGCGCGGGCGCCCGTCACTCCGGAATTGTCAACCGCGCGTACGAAGAACTATTCGTACCGCAGCGCGACCATCGGATCCACCTGCATGGCGCGGCGCGCCGGAATGTAGCCGGCGAGCAGCGCCACAGTTCCGAGCAGGATTGCAGCGGCGGTAAACGTGGCCGGATCGGTAGGAGCGACTTCAAACAGGAGGCTCGACATCAACCGCGTGAGAGCAAACGCGCCGACAATCCCAATGGCAATGCCGCTCAATGCAAGACGGGCTGCTTGTCCGATGACAAGTCTGAGCACGTCGCTTCTTTGTGCGCCAAGGGCGATGCGAACGCCGATTTCGTGGGTGCGTTGGCTGACCACGTAGGCCATGACTCCGTAGGTCCCCACCAAAGCGAGAATCAGCGCGAGCGCGGCGAAGAGTCCCAGCAGCAGCAGGTTGAACCACTGCTGCGCCAGCGAAACAGACATCAGGTCGTCCATGGACTGCACGTCGCTTACAGGAATCAGGCTGTCCATGCTCCAGACCTGCTTTTTCACTTCTTCGATCAGTCCGGCGGATGCGTTCCGCGTCCGGATCGCCAGCGTCATGAAGTGCCTCCACGCCTCGTCGTTTTGCGCAAATGGGGTGTACACCGCAGGGTCTGTCGGTTCGTTCAGTCCCGAATGTTTCACGTCGGCAACCACCCCGACAATTGTCATCCACTGATGCGGCTCGTTTGTTCTTGCCCAGTCGATGCGTCTGCCGAGCGGGCTCTCACCCGGGAAGAACTCCTTCACGAATTCCTCGTTGACGATCGCCACCAGCGGCTCGCCTTCGCGGTCCCTGGGCGTGAAGTCGCGCCCCGAGCGAGTCGGGATTTGCATCACGCGAAAGTAATCGCCCATCACCGAGAGGGTTTGCACTTCGGGCTCAGCGCCCGCGGAAACCGGCGGACGCCCGTCGAAGACTACGCGGTGGCCGACATAATTCCCCCCCAAGGGAATATCCGTGATCATCGCGGCTTCGACGCCCGGCAAGGAATTGAGCCTCGCGAGCAATTCGCGGCGGAACTGCGTTTGCATCGGGATCTCCCCATAGCGCGTGGCCGGCAAATCCAGATACATCGTCATCACATTCGCTGGATTGAATCCCGGATTCACTGAACGCAGTCGCGAGAATCCTTTGATCAACAATCCCGCGCCCACCAGCAGCACCAGCGCGAGCGCGAATTCCACCGTGACCAGCAGCTTGCGTAACAAATGGCCCGAAGGGCCAGCCGTTGCGCTGCGTCCGCCTTCCTTGAGCGATTCCGAAACGTCCGCTCGCGCCGCCGACCATGCCGGCGCAAGGCCGAAGACCACGCCGGTTAGCATTGAGACCCCGAACACGAACAAGAGCACCTTTGCATCCATTTGGATCCCGTTGAAGCGCTCGAGCGCCTCCGGCTTCAGCGACAAGAGAAGACTCGTGCCCCATTTCGCGAGCAGCAGTCCGGCAACGCCGCCTATGACCGCCAGCAGCCCGCTCTCCGTCAGCGCCTGGCGAATCAGCCGGCTCCTTCGCGCGCCCAGCGCGGCGCGAATCACCAGCTCATGCCGCCGCGCGGCGGCGCGAGCCATCAGCAAGCCTGCAAAATTTGCGCAGGCAATCAGCAACACCAATCCCACGGCTCCGAAAAGCACGAGCAGTGCCGGGCGAATGTTGCCCACCAGCAACTGGTGCAATGGCATGAGCAAGGTTTTCCGTCCCCGTTCGTCATTGGGATATTGCTGCGCGAGCTGGTGGTCGATCGCGGACATGTCCGCCTGCGCCTGCGCAAGTGTCACGCCGGGCTTCAATCGCCAGTAGCCGTGCATGAAATGCACGTCCCGCTCAACGGCCGCCCCCGCATCAGCCACCCAGAGTGAAACGAAAACGTCGGCATGCTCCCGCGGCAATTGGAAACTCGCGGGCATCACGCCAATCACCGTGTAACTGTTCCCGCTCAGCGTGACTGTCTTCCCCAGCGCATGAGGGCTGCTGTTTAGAAAGTTTTGCCAGAATTGATAGCTCGCCACGATGTTTCGCGGGCCGCCTTTCACGTCTTCGTCGGGTGGGAGGATGCGGCCGAGCATCGGCGGAACGCCGAGCGTCTCCAGAAACCCCGCATTGACGAGCCCCGCATGAATTTGCACGGGTTCTGCAGCGCCCGTGAGGTCCATTGCCGTCACGTTGATTGCGCCGCCCTGCCAGAACGAATGGTTCTGCCGCTGAATCTCAATCAAATTTGCTAGAGAATCGTTTGGTCGCATCGCAATCAGCTGCTGTGGTTTGGGGTAAGGAAGCGGGCTGAGAAGCACGGCGTCAATCACGGAGAAGATGGCGGTGTTGGGACCGATGCCGAGGGCGAGTGTGAGGACGGCGACGGCGGTGAAGCCGGGAGATTTGCGCAGTATCCGCAAGGCGAAGCGAAGGTCTTGTACGAAGGTTTCAAGGAACGGCAATCCGCGGTGATCGTGCACCGATTCCTTGATCTGATCCGCACCGCCCAGCGATAGCTTTGCTGCGCGGCGAGCGGCCTCCGGCGACATCCCACGCTCGATGTTTTGCTCGACCAGCAAAGCAAGGTGAGTCTTGAGTTCTTCGTCGAGCACCCGGTCCCTCTTCCGCTTTCCAAGAACCGCTCCAATACGAAAGACAATTTGACGCAGCCAGTTCATGCGGTTGTCTCCTCGGAACTCATTCGTAACGCAATGCGACCATCGGATCGACCCTCATCGCCCGCCGCGCGGGAATGTAGCAGGCAGCGAGTGCGACGAGCGAAAGAAGAACGGCGACGGTGACGAACGTCAGCGGGTCCGCGGGTTCGACGCCGAAGAGTAAGCTGGATATCCATCGCGTGGCCACGAGCGACGCCACCGCGCCCATGGAGAGTCCAATCAGCGCCAGGCGCGCGCCTTCGCCCAGGACAAGGCGCAGCACGTCGTTGCGCTGCGCTCCGAGCGCCATGCGAACACCGATTTCGCGTGTCCTCCGGCTGACCGAGTAGGCGATGACGCCATACAGCCCGACTGCGCTCTGCAGCAGCGCGAGCGCCGCGAAGCCCCCCGCCAGCCACGCCGAAGCGCGATGCATATATGCCGCCCATGAATGCTCGATAATTTCGGACATCGGGCTCGCGTCAACGACGATGATAGTCGAGTCAATTTTGTGCAGCGTCGAGATGAGTAGCGGCAGGATGGATGCGGCGTCTTGCGATGTGCGAATGGCAACGGAGAAACCAGAGTCGGGCGACTGTGCGAAGGGAGTGTAGAGCTCCGCGCGGCCGGATTCATCGAGGGAGTTCTGCTTGATGTCCGCGATTACGCCGACGATTTGAATCGGCGGCTGCGATGCTTCCAAGGCGATGTCGTGCGCGTGATAGAAGATTTGCTTGCCGATGGGATTTTGACTTGCGAAATAGCGGCGCGCCAAAGTTTGGTTGATGATGGCGACGAGAGGCGCGTTGAGGTTGTCGTTTTCATTGAAGTAGCGGCCGGCGAGCAAGCGCGCTTTCAGTGCCGGTAAATATCCCACGCCAACTTGCACGTGGCCTGTTTCGTTGTTGAATCCGAGAACGGGCCGGCCGACAAATCCGATCTGCGTGCCTCCGTCGCTGCTGAGCGGCAAGTTGTCCGCGATGCCGACGCTACGAACGCCGGGCAAACTCTGGAGGCGGCTAACGACTTCGCGCTCGAGCGCGAGATCTTGATCGCTCTGCAAATACTTCAAGTCCCGCGCGGCCATCCAAAGCGTGGCTAAATGGGCAGGCTCGAATCCCATATCGACATGCAGCAGTTCATAGAGGCTTTTGCCGAGGAGTCCTGCGCCGGCGAGCAGCACCATCGTAGTGGCAAGTTCGAGGACGACGAGTTTCGCGCCCAGAGACCGCCAGGATGTTCCGGTGGTCGCGGTGGCGCCTGACGCCAAGCCTGCACGCAAGCCGGCGAGTGGAAGTTGGAGCGCGGGAGAAACGGCGAAAAGAATCAGAGCGATGAGCACAAGCGCGGCGGCGAATGCGGCGACATGCCAGTGCCAACCAGCGCGGAGATAGGGCATGGAGTCGAGCATGTCCGCGGGAATTAAATTGAGCAGCAGGCGACGCGCGAGTGTTGCGGCGGCGAGTCCGAGCGCACTGCTCAGAGATACTACGACGAAACCCTCGACGACGAATTGCTGGGCGAGGCGCGCGCGTCCGGCGCCGAGTATGCGGCGGACAGCGAATTCATGGCGGCGATTTTGCGAGCGAACGAGGAGAAGAGCAGCGACGTTGACGTAGGCGATGAGCAAGAGAAGGGCCGCCGCGCCGAGCAGCGCGAGCAGGATTGGCTCGATGTCGCCAAAAATATATTGGGTGAGAGGAAGGATGGTGGCGCCGCGATATTTGTCGGGATCGGGATGCAGGCGCGATTCTCGCGCGGCGATCGCTTCCACGTCGGACAGTGCTTGCGGCAGAGTGACGCCGTCTTTCAAGCGTGCGATCACGTCGAGCGCCTCGCAGCCACGGCTCTTATAGCAAGGAGAAGGCGCATAAGGGCGTAGCGTTGTCCAAAAATAAGTGGTCCCGGCGGGCGCGAATTCGAAGCTGCGCGGGAGCACACCGATTACGGTGTAAAGTTCACGCTTTACCCCGAGAGCGGCCGTTTTCCCCAGGACGTCGGGCCGGCCGCCAAACCAGTTCTGCCACGCGCCGTAACTGAGAATGACCGTAGCAGGAATCGATTGGAGGTCTTCGGTCTCGGAGTGGGAATCGAAATCTTTACCCAAAACTGGTGTCACGCCAAGAGTGCGAAAGAAATTTGATGTCACTACGGCTGCGGGGACCAGATGCACGCCGGTTGCGTCGGTGAGAGCAAATGTTGCGAGGCCGTGGTAAGCGGCGCTCGAAGCGAAGACTTGATTGGCGCGAGCAACGTCGAGGAAATTCAGGTAGGAGTAGCCGCCCAGTTTGCCGCTGCCTCGCAGATCGGTTTCGCCGACAGCCACGAGACGCGAGGAATTGTGATAGGGCAGCGGGCGGATGAGCGCGGAGTCCACGAAACCGAAAATGGCGACAGCCGACGCGATGCCGAGGGCGAGGGTGAGAATGGCGACGGCGGTGAAGCCGGGAGATTTGCGCAGCATGCGCAGGGCGAAACGAATGTCCTGCGCAAGAGTTTCAAGCAGCGGCAATCCGCGACGATCGTGCACCGATTCCTTGATCTGGTCCGCACCACCCAGCGATAGCTTGGCCTCCCGACGAGCCGCTTCCGGTGACATCCCTCGCTCGATGTTTTGCTCGATGAGCAAAGCGAGGTGAGTCTTGAGTTCCTCATCGAGCACCCGGTCCCTGTGCCGCTTTCCAAGAACCGCTCGGAGACGAAAGACAATCTGACGCAGCCAGTTCATGCGGTTGTCTCCTCGGAACTCATTCGTATCTAAGGGCGACCATCGGATCGACTTTCATCGCCCGCCGCGCGGGAATGTAGCAGGCGAGCAGCGCAAAGCCGACCAGGACGACGGGGGCCATACAGAAAACCAACATATCGTATGTCTTCACGCCGTAGAGAAAACTCGCTAGGTACCGCCCTGAGGCAAGCGCCGCCACTGCACCAATCGCCGCGCCCGTGACGGCCAGCGAGACTCCTTGCCGCACGATCATCCCGGCTACGTCACTGCGCTCCGCGCCCAGCGCCATGCGAATCCCGATTTCGCGCGTCCGCTGGCTTACCGTGAACGCCAGAATCCCGTGCAGCCCGATCGAGCTCAGGAAAAGAGCGAGTGCGCCAAGGCATACAAGGAACGTACTGGCCATTCTCACCGGCTGAAACTCTTCCGCCAGCGCATCGATGAGGGGACGGTCCTCACTGATCGGAACCGTGGAATCAACCGCCAGAATTTCCTTGCGGATCCGCGGCAGCATCGCGGCAGGGTCCCCCCGAACGCGCACGAGTAAGCGTGAATCCTCGCCCCACGTGCTGCTCGTCACGTCTTGGTGCCAATAGTCGGTATACAGAAACGACGGCGGCTGCTCCGCCGCAGCGTAAAACTGCGCATCCTTTACCACGCCGACGATTTGATACAAATGCCCGCTGGCAATGATGGCGTGCCCAATCGGACTTTCGCCCGGCCAAAGATGACGCGCGAGCGTCTCGTTCACAATGGCGACATTCGGCGTACCGCTCTGGTCCTGCTCCGTAAACTCGCGACCTTGCAAAACGGAAATTCCAAAGGTCTCGAAATATCGTGGCCCGACTTCATTGGAGCTGACAGGATATCCCATCTCCGGACGCGCTGGCTCGTGGCCGGGCAGCCAGACGGAATCGTCATCGCCGCCCACGCGGATCGGTGAAAAATCTTCCGGGCTTGCCGAAACTACGCCCGGCAATGCCTCAACTCGGCGGATTACTTCGCGTTGATACGCCCATGCTTTGCTGGCGCTGTAGGCGATCAAGCTGGGTCTCAAGCGAAGCCACATGAGATGACTCGGATCGTACCCCGCGCCGCGATATATATTCTGCAGGCTGCGGACCAGCAGCCCCGAACCCACCAGAAGCGCCACCGAAAGCGCCACCTGCCCCACGACGAGGATGTTCCGCAGCTGCGAGCGGTGCGCGCTGGAAGATGTGCCTTCATCCTTTAGCGCGCTAACTAAGTCGCGACGGCTGCTTTGCAGCGCGGGAAGCAGGCCAAAAACTATCCCGGTAAGCAGCGATGCGCCCAGTGCGAATAGCAACACAACGGAATTGAGGCCGATGACAAAATATTGACGCGTTCCCTCGTCGGATATCGCGTAGAAGCTTCCCAACAGTCGCTGCGTCCACAACGCAATCAAAAGCCCGAGCGCGCCGCCAACAAGAGAAAGTAGTGTGCTCTCCGTCAGCAATTGGCGAACAATCCTGGAACGGCTCGCCCCCAGCGCCAAGCGCACGACGATCTCCTTTCGCCGCGCCGTGTTGCGCGCCAGAAGGAGTCCCGCCAAATTCGCGCATGCAATCAGCAGAACAAGCGCTACCACTGCCGCGAGCAGCGCCGACGATTGCACGCTGGCTTGCCGCTCTATCGGGCGTATTCCGCGTGCCGGAATCACCACCACTCCGACCCCTTCATTTGTCTACGGATAAGCAGCTTCGAGTTGCTTGGCCAGAACGCTCATCTCCGCTTCTGCGTCCGCCAAAGTTCGCCCGTTCTTCAGCCGGCCGAGCAGGCTGATCACCGTGCAGTCGCGCTGGAACGCATCGCAGTAGTGGTAGCCCACGTGAAACATTGCCGTTGGAATCCACATGTCCGTGGCGTCGACGCCGAAAACGGCTCCCTGAAAGCCCTGCGGTGCGACCCCGACTATCGTGAACGCAGTGCCATTGGCCTGCACCTCTTTGCCCACAACCTGTGCGTTGCCGCCGAATCGCCTTTGCCAATAACTGTAACTGATCACCGCGACAGGACTTTTGCCCGGCGTTTGGTCTTCCTCGGGAAAAAAGAATCGGCCCAGCGCAGGAGTCAAATCCAGAAGCCCAAAATAATTCGAAGTTACGACGCTCCCGTTGACCTGCTCCGCGTCGCGGGAAATCACCAGATTGATCGGCGACGTCGGATACTGCGCGGCAAGCTCGGAAAATGACTGCGCGTGATCGCGGTAATAAACATAGTCAGGATAGGAAAGCTCGCCGTAACCGCTGCCATTGACCGTCTTGTACACGTCGACAACTTGCGCCGCATTTTTCACGGGAAGCATTTGCAGAAAAATGGAATCGATCAGGCTGAAGATTGCTGTATTAGCCCCGATGCCGAGAGCGAGAGTGAGCACGGCGACAGCGGTGAATCCGGGGGATTTGCGCAGCATGCGCAAACCGAAGCGAAGGTCCTGTACGATGGTTTCAAGGAACGGCAGTCCACGATGATCGCGTACCGATTCCTTGATCTGGTCCGCACCACCCAGCGATAGCTTGGCCTCCCGACGAGCCGCTTCCGGTGACATGCCACGCTCGATGTTTTGCTCGACGAGCAAAGCGAGGTGAGTCTGCAATTCCTCGTCGAGCACCCGGTCCCTCTGGCGCTTTCCAAGAACCGCTCGGAGACGAGAGACAATCTGACGCAGCCAGTTCATAGCTTCAGGCCTCTTCTGCGCCTGCCAGCACTCGCGTGATGATCGATGCCATGCGCTCCCAGCTTTGCGCTTCGACGGTGAGATGTTTCTGCCCCGCCTTGGTCAGCGAGTAGTAGCGGGCACGCCGATTGTTGTCCGAGACGCCCCATTTCGAGCGAATCCATCCGCGTTGCTCCAGCCGCACCAGCGCGGGATAGAGCGTGCCTTGATTGAGCAGCAGGGCGTCCTCGGACACCTGTTGGATGCGGCGCGCGATGCCGAACCCGTGGAGTGGTCCCAACGTATCGAGAGTTTTCAGAACCAGCAAGTCCAGTGTGCCTTGGAGAACTTCCGCCTTAGTTGCAGTGATCATGCTGACCGTCCCTGTTGATATCCCTGTTGACGCGCAACAGGACGATAAAACCAACTCATGTTGATTGTCAACAGGAATCGGAAGCATGCACGGCTGGGCGAACCGGGTGGCGTACTTTTGCCTAGCCCTGTCCTTTACCCGCGAAATGGGTTGACACCTGGACCGAACTTCGCTACTATCTCCGTTTGTCTGTACCCCTTCCTGCTGGACAGGAAGTCCTCGCTTCACACGAGCCGCTCTTCGGGGCGCGCTTTTTTCTAGCGAGTCTGCTCTTTGACAATCGGACGAAACATGCCAGAACCCGTTCGGTTTATTGAGAAACCGAGCGATCAAAAGTTCGCTTCCCATTTCCTCTGCAAGCCCTTTCATGGAGAAAATACCGGGCGAAATGTCGATAATCAGGTCGATTTCTAATCGTCACTACCCGAAATTAGAAACGCCTGTAAGTCGCTGAAAAGAAAGAGAGGCACCTCTTTCTAATCGCCACTAATTCGCCATTTTTCCACTCAGTCCGTGAGATGGGTTGCAGGGGAATTGGGGAGCACCGGATTCAAACGAGAGTTTGATCCTGGCTCAGAGCGAACGCTGGCGGCGTGCTTAACACATGCAAGTCGAATGCGCAGTTTCCTGTAGCAATACAGGGAATGGGCACATGGCGAACGGGTGCGTAACACGTGGGCAACCTTCCCTTCGGTGGGGGATACCCCCGCGAAAGCGGGACTAATACCGCATAACACTCCTTTGGTTAGATCTGAGGGATTCAAAGCAGCAATGCGCCGGAAGAGGGGCCCGCGGCCGATTAGCTAGTTGGTGAGGTAATGGCTCACCAAGGCGAAGATCGGTAGCCGGTCTGAGAGGACGATCGGCCACACTGGAACTGAGACACGGTCCAGACTCCTACGGGAGGCAGCAGTGGGGAATCTTGCGCAATGGGCGAAAGCCTGACGCAGCGACGCCGCGTGGGGGATGAAGCTTTTCGGAGTGTAAACCCCTTTCGACCCGGAAGAAAGCCCGCAAGGGTCTGACGGTACGGGTATAAGAAGCCCCGGCTAACTACGTGCCAGCAGCCGCGGTAAAACGTAGGGGGCCAGCGTTGCTCGGAATTACTGGGCGTAAAGGGTCTGTAGGCGGTGCGGCAAGTCGGAAGTGAAATCCCAGGGCTTAACTCTGGGGCTGCTCCCGAAACTGCTGTGCTAGAGTGTGAGATAGGCGAGTGGAATTGCAGGTGTAGCGGTGAAATGCGTAGATATCTGCAGGAACATCCGAGGCGAAAGCGGCTCGCTGGATCACAACTGACGCTGAGAGACGAAAGCTAGGGGAGCAAACAGGATTAGATACCCTGGTAGTCCTAGCCCTAAACGATCAGGACTTGGCGTGAGCCCTGTACGGGGCTCGTGCCGAAGCTAACGCGATAAGTCCTGCGCCTGGGGAGTACGGTCGCAAGGCTGAAACTCAAAGGAATTGACGGGGGCCCGCACAAGCGGTGGAACATGTGGTTCAATTCGACGCAACGCGAAGAACCTTACCTGGGCTTGAAGTGCACCGGACCATCTTTGGAAACAGAGACTTCCCGCAAGGGACCGGTGTAGAGGTGCTGCATGGCTGTCGTCAGCTCGTGCCGTGAGGTGTTGGGTTAAGTCCCGCAACGAGCGCAACCCTTACTCGTAGTTGCCACCCGCAAGGGGGAACTCTACGAGGACTGCTCCGGATAACGGAGAGGAAGGTGGGGATGAGGTCAAGTCAGCATGGCCTTTATGTCCAGGGCTACACACGTGTTACAATGCGTGCTACAAAGCGTCGCAAACCCGCGAGGGGGAGCTAATCGCAAAAAAGCACGCTCAGTTCGGATTGCAGTCTGCAACTCGACTGCATGAAGCTGGAATCGCTAGTAATGGCGCATCAGAACGGCGCCGTGAATACGTTCCCGGGCCTTGTACACACCGCCCGTCACATCACGAAAGTGGGCTGTACTAGAAATCGCCAAGCTAACCGCAAGGAAGCAAGCGCTCAAGGTATGGCTCATGATTGGGGTGAAGTCGTAACAAGGTAGCCGTAGGAGAACCTGCGGCTGGATCACCTCCTTTCTAAAGAAAACGGCAGAACAGCCTGTTTTTGTACAGCAGGCGATGAGCTGCCCAGCCCTTTGTGGTTCTCACGAGCCGCTTAGGGCAAGCCTGATTTTCATGACACCTTATGGAAATTGGGTGACTCGGTTTCCTGATTTATCGTGACGGGTTCTGACAGGTTTCATCCGATAAAGTCAAAGAGCGTACAGACAAGCGAAAGCCCGTCCCATCCGAATGGGGCGGGCTTTTTGTTTTCTGGTACTGGCAAACATGTTTGCCGCGACCGTTTCCGCAAATCCTGTTTCGGAATGGCACGCGGGAAAAAAATTCCAAAGTGAAACGTTCCCTGCGATCCATTCAATGATTCTGCTTTCCCCTGCCCAATAAAATCATAGAAGACAGCACTTGCACTCGGCGGCGCGCGCTGAACGCTGCGGCTGGCAAATTGCAGTGACATCGACGGCTGCGGAACGCCGCAGCTGCATGGCCTTCCCTTCCAAGGCTGAGCACCGGCTGAAGAATTGCCGAGGTGCGCCGATGAAGGGAATGGTGTGTTTGTTTGCGGCATTAGGGCTTTGCGTAAGCGCGAGCGCGGCGCCGCGCACCCGGCTGCTGCGGCGCATTTGGAGCGTGCCCGCTTCGGCAGGCAAGCATTTCCTGCTGGCAGCCACGGCGCAGACAGCCGCGATGGTGGCGGACGTGGAGACCACCGAAGCAGGCGTGAAGCAGGACCAGTTTTCCGAAGGGAATCCGCTATTCGGCGCACGGCCCGGGCGCGCGAAGTTGTATTCGCTTCTTGGCGGCGTGAACGTAATGGAGTTGTTGGCTGAACATCATTTGAAGGCTGCTTCGGACGCCGATCCGCGCGTGGGACGATGGAAATGGTGGACCGCCGCGGGCGTAGCTACAGGTTTCCATGCCGCCGGCGCAATTCATAACGCTGTGCTGCTTTCTCAGTACTGACGGCCCGGGGATGGAAAGATCTGCCCGCGGAAAATGCGACGCGGATGGCCGGCGGAAAAATTTCGATCCACTGAGGGTAAGCCCGCCGTCGGCGGGCAAGCCTGATTTTCATGACACCTTATGGAAACTGGGTGACGCGGTTTCCTGATTTATCGTGACGGGTTCTGACAGGTCTCATCCGATAAAGTCAAGGAGCGTACAGACAAGCGAAAGCCCGTCCCATCCAAGTGGGGCGGGCTTTTTGTTTTTGCGCATTCTTCCTTTTGCCGCGCGGCACGAAAGGAGACGCAGCCGTGAAGCGATTGCAGGCGTTCAAATGTATGGTCTCCACGCATCGATGCACTTGCGGTCGAAAAGGAAAACGCATCTAAAGAAGTCCACTGACCACTTCAGGTCCAAGCTCCCAGGGTGACGCAAATCTGCGTAGTAGCTCGTCCTTGTTTCTCCTGAGAGAACTGAACAAAAAAGAAACCTTTCATTGCGCTGCAGCCGCAACGGTCCTACGTGTATGAATGATGTCAGCTGCACAATGACGAAGGCAGGCTCGGGGTTTGATTGAAGGCTGGACAGCAAGGCGCTTTCCGTGTTCCGCAGTACGACGGCCTTAACTAGTGATGACGTCGGGAAAAACAAAATGACCTGAATCAGCGGGACTTCGGTCCTCTTGGCGTAGTCTGCTTCCAAGTCACGTGGAGTGAGTAAATCGGATTCTTCTGCGATAGGATCCGGGTGAGCTGTAGATTGGTAAATCTCGACGTCCGCTACAAGTGAGGCTGGATCGCGGAGCCCGGTCGAAATTGCCTTCGTGATTTCCGGTAAATTTGTCCTTCTATACAAGGTGACTCCTGTGCCGGAGGGGTCTCGAAGGTTTTGGCCAAACAATACCGGGGTTCCCACATAAGCCACGCCGGCCTTCACGCACCCTAAAGCCAGAACTACCGCAACGGACAGAAGAGTTGCCGCGATAATGCCTCGAGCGGGGGCAGCATCGCCGCTATTGCCGCCCCTTCGTACGGCCGTTCCGAGAACCGTGTCGACGAGGCTCTGATCCCGCCCCCAAAACAGCATCGAAACCGGGATCAGACACACCACAGCTGCCCGCACAAACATCGCCAACAAGAAATTCAAACGAGAATGAAGAATGTCAACTGATTGGCTAGCATAACTGGCAGCGACCAGTGGAACTGGAATCGTCAGTAGCGTGCGCGCGCAGCACGTTACCCAGTTCGGACGCTCCTTCCGCAGTGAAATGAGCCTTAGGCGCAGAGTGAGCTTGCCAAGTGTTCCACCAAAGAAATAATCACAAAAGACAAAATATGCAAACCAAGCCCAGGTTACGATCGCGAGCATGATGGCATTTTCCCTATATACTCCGCCAAGGGTAAGAGCGATGACCACTGCCGCTGTTGCCAAAAACAGGATCAACAAATCAAGACCGAAGGCCACCGCGCGAAAAATGAGCGACCGGATTGACGGTACCGGGATCGACATGAAGATGATGAGCGCAAGCACGAGAAATACGAGAGCAGGGATGGCAAGCTCTCCGCTACTCGCGATGAAGTTTCGGAACCAGCCCAGTGCGGTTAGGACACTAAGAATCACTGCTAAGGGTCGCCAGGTTAGGGCCGAGCGACGCTTTTCAAATTCGCGGATATACCTATTCAGGTGACTGAGGTTCACAAAATCCTGCTCTCGAAGAGTGCGTTCAGCACGTTCCCGATGCTTCTGGGCCCATGACACCGAACTTTCGAGTCCCCTATGGCGTAAAAGGCTAGACCTTCGAGCACCTTAAGGGATTGAAGTTTGCCCGTCGGTGTGTCTTTGCAAAAAAGAATCCTCCACAGCCCACCGCCACTTACCCCGCCAAAATCTTCGCGTGCTGGATGAAAATTAAGATCAAGGTCGATATAGTCGAAACCTTCGCGAGCGTGAGGTGCTTCCTTGTCGACTTGCAATATGGTTCCGTTAAGGCACAGGTCTGCATGGTGGGCGTCTCTGTAGTTCGAAAGTAATGCGGGAACTCCCATCAGGACACGACATTGCGGGTACTCGCCAGGCCCGAGTGGCAGCGCTTGTTTGAGGGAGAGATTATGGAATACTCCGCGCCCTTCCGCCTCGATCCTTCGAGCGTCGACGCTGGGGATGCTGAGCAGTGTTATGTCCGGTCCCCACTCATTCCAGTCTCCGCGCTTTCTGGGACCGAACGGCAGCATATGACTTGGGTCGAGCAGGCAGTGATTCTCATTTTCGGCCTTTAGCGTGATGCCCACTCTGGCGGTGGACTGAGACTTCAGTTTCTCCGCGACATGCGCCGCCGTCAGGATGTAATGAGAGCCCTGAAAGGAAACCAGGGTACCCGTGGCGCCTCGCTCAAGGGTCCCGGCGGTCGAAATTGGCAGCAGCGCAACTGTGAATGCGCCGACTTCTTCAATGAGGCTTTGCTGGAGGCCGGTCGAGAGATCCCTTACGGTGGCCTCGACCTCCTCGAGGTTGGCGCACTCTCTGTGAGGCGTTTCGTCGCCAGACATAAGTGTCCATCTTACTGCGCTTTCCAGATATGGATTATCGAATTACAATTCCAAGATAAAATACTAAACTCGTAAGTTATCTGGTAGCTGAAGGCCGCGCATGCGACGCGACTCGGAGAGTCGCGCGGGCAGGGTGAACCCTGCCCCTACGAAGGCGAAGGCAAAGCGGCGTCGAGCTCCGGCTGCGCCGGAGTCCGCGAGGCGGACCGCCGCACTCCAAGAAAAACAGTGACGAGTGGCCCCTCGGCTACGCTCGGGGTCAGTCCTTGCGGATCGAGAGGCAAAACAATATGGGGGGACCGGGAGCGGGGCACAAGTCAGAGAGAGCGAGGGAGTCGCGGCTGGATTAAAAGCAGTGGCGAGTGACAAGTGGCTAGTGGCGAGCAGGCAAAGGCAGGCCGCAAGGCGAGGTCCTTCGCTGCGCTCAGGATGACAGAGGAGGATGGATGGGAGGCCAGGGACCGGGGCATAAATCAGTACGAGCCATCGAAGCCAGGCTCAAAAACATACAGAAGGCGCGGGCGGCGCGAAGGAGAGCGCCGCTGCCGTGGCGGAGCGGGTTGGAGTCGCGGATTATCGAGCAACTGGTGTGGCAGTGGTGGATGGATAAGAACAGTGGTCAGTGGCTAGTGACGAGTGGCGAGAAAAGTCGACAGCAGGTCCCTCACCGCCATCCCGCAAAGGCAACGGGCTGGGTTCGGGATGACAGACTAAGTATGGCCTACGGCCGGCAAGCGGCGGGTAAACCGTGGGCGAAGTACCGCGTGGCGCGATTTTTGGGCGTGAGTCACACGTGGGTGAACAAGCTGGTGAAGCGGTTTGAGGCAGACCCGGACCGGATGCGGAGGAAAATGGCGGCGTTCGCGCCGGCGAACTTCGAGAAGCTGGAGCGGGCGCGGGAGGAGACGCGCCGACAGCAGGAACGGGGCTGGCTGCGCGAACCGATCCGTTACCGGCGCGTGAAGGTGATGCTGTATGGAAAAAAGAGGAAAGTGATGGCGCCGACGCGAGGAAACAAACAGCAGATTCGTCACACGTCGCCTCCTGTTCATGTGCCGCTGGCGCGGCAGGCCGGCCGACCGGTTCGGAATGACAGCTCAGTGCAACGCGACTCTGCGAGTCGCGCGGGCGCAGCAAGCAGCGCCCCTACGAAAGCAAGCGCGATGCCAGTGCGTTATGCAGAGCTGCCGCCATGGGCGAGCGGGTTGCCTCTACCGGGAGGCACGGGAATCGCGGCAGGGCGAGGGCCTGCTCGCCCAGGCGAGCAAGCGACGGCGGGTAAACCGCGTGCGGTGCCGTTCGCGTATCGGCGGCGGCGATAGGTACTCGCTGAACTTTGTCCTTGCCAATCGAATGGTAAACAGAGCAGATTAGGGCCGTTTCCTCTTGAGGCAAGTGTGGCTGCGGAAAAACCGGCCGAGAAGTCATCAGGGCCTGAGCAGCGGCGCAGCAGCCGCTTCCCCGTTGTTGTCCCTCTGGAAGTAAATTGGCGCGAAGCGAATGGCGCGCAATTCAAAGAAGAAGCGCAAGCCACGGAAGTGAATGCGCACGGCGCGCTGCTGCAAATGAGAAATTATCCGACGATGGGCGTCGAAGCGGAATTGACAAACCTGCTGACGGCGCAAAAAGCGCGGGCGCGCATGGCCGCGGTGCGGCGGACGCGCAGCGGCGAAATCCAAGGAATCGCGGTGGAGCTGCTGCCGCCGGACGAATCGTTCTGGGGATTCAATTTTCAGCTTCGGAAAACGAGCGCGGAGCTGTTGCGCCTGGAAAAAGGGATGAATGCGGGAGAAATCGATCCGCTGATTTTGCGCGACTTCCGCGATGCAGTGGACTACGTACGGAAAACGGCTTGGGCGGCGCAAGAATGGCGGGAACGGCAGATTCAACATCGCGATCCGTCGACGGTGCTGTCCCTGCTGACGCTGGAACGCATCCGGCGGGCAACCACGCTGACGCACGATCTGCTGGATGATTTGAAGGCGCAAGAAGTGAACGGGCGAACGGAGGGCGTAACGGAGCTCCATCGAGCGGTCGAGGAGCTGCACGACCGGCTCACTCAATACTTTGCGGGCTCAGGGAAGTGAGTCTACACCAACTTTCTGAAGGAAACGCCATGTGCGGCATGCGACTCGCTCATGCTAAAATCGCTAGCTCCAATGGGCCTGTAGCTCAGGTGGCTAGAGCGCGCCCCTGATAAGGGCGAGGTCGACTGTTCAAGTCAGTCCAGGCCCACCATACCTTCCCCTATCTGTTTTCCCCACAGCCCCACAGGCACGTCGGATAGCTTATCGTTCGCAGCAATCGAAAATCCTCAGGCGGAATGCGCGGCGGTGGAGGGCTTGGACCATTCGGCGCAATGGCCGAGGGATTCGGCGATGCGGTCGTGGACGTAGTGCAATTCTTCGGCGGTGATGCAGTAGGGCGGCAGAACGTAAATCACGTTGCCGAGGGGGCGAAGCAAAATGCCGGCGCGGAGGAAAAAATCGTAGAGCTTGGGGCGAAGACGCGAAAAATAGCCGGGGTCGGCGGCGCGCAGCTCAATGGCGGCAACGGTGCCGATGGAACGAACATCGCCAACGGCGGGATGATCTTGGATGGCGGCGAGGCGCTGCTGATGAATCGCTGAAATTGTGTTGATGCGCTCGAAGACCGGCTCGTTTTCAAAGATTTTGAAACTGGCGACGGCCGCGGCAGCCGCGATGGGATTCCCGGTGTAGGAATGGCCGTGATAAAACGTGCGGCCACGATCGTCGCTGACGAAGGCGCGATGGATTTCCGCGGTGCACACGGTGGCGGCAAGCGGAAGAACGCCTCCGGTGATCCCTTTCGAAAGGCACATGAGATCGGGGACGACGGCGGCGAGTTCGCAGGCAAACATTTTGCCGCAGCGGCCGAAGCCGGTGAGCACTTCATCGGCGATAAGCAGCACGCCGTATTCGCTGCAAAGCTGACGGACGCGCTGGAGGAATTCCTGCGGATGAACGATCATGCCGCCGGCGCCTTGCAGCAGGGGCTCGACGATCACGGCGGCGATTTCCGCGTGCTTTTCTTCCAGCAGGCGCGCGAGCTGATCGAGGCACTCGATGTCGCAGGTGGCGCGCGTTTTGCCCACGGGGCAGCGGTAGCAATACGCGCTGTGAACGCGATACACCGGGAAAAGAAAATCGCGAAAAGGATCGGTGAACGCGGAGCGGGCGCTGACGGACATGGCGCCGACGGTATCTCCGTGATAGGCATGCTCGAGGGCAACGATGGAAGTTTTCCGAGGGCGGCCGACGTTTTGCCAGTATTGAACGGCAATCTTGAGAGCCACTTCCACGGCCGTCGAACCGTCGTCGGAAAAGAAAATGCTTTCGAGTTCTCGTGGCAGGACCTTGCGGAGGCAGGCGGCAAGCTCTTCGAGGCGATCGTGAGTGAAACCGGCGAGCAAAACATGGTCCATTTTTAGGGTTTGGTCGGCGATGGCGGACATGATGGCGGGATGGCAGTGGCCATGCAGATTGACCCACCACGATGAAATGGCGTCGATGATGCGCTGGCCATCGGCGGTGTAGAGATAAACGCCTTGCGCTCTGGTGATGCGCAGCGGCGGAGGGTCGAGCGCTTCCTGCGTGAAAGGATGCCAAACATGCAAGGGAGCGTTCATGACGCGAAGGCTCCGGCGTCGAAATTCTTGCGAAAAACTTGCAAAAGCGCGGCGCGATTGATTCGTTTCAGGAGCGGCACAGCACCGACGACTTCGATTCCGCCGTAGCGCTCAATGGCGCGGCGATTGTCGCGATTCGGTTTGCCCACCATGATGACGCCGCGGAGGTCCAGGCGCGAAGCACGCAACGCAGCGATGGAGAGCAAAGTGTGATTGATGGTGCCAAGCGCCGTGCGCGAGACAAGGAGCACGGGCAGCGCGAGGCGAGACATCAGGTCAATCATGAGCTGCGTGGAATTGATGGGCACGAGCACGCCGCCGGCGCCTTCGGCGATGAAGTTCTCGCGAGCAGCAACTTCTGGAAGCTTGATTTTACGCAGCTCAATGCGCACACCGGCGCGGCGCGCGGCCAAATGGGGCGAAACGGGCGAAGAAAAACGATACACCTCTCGAAGCGTGCGATGGCGCGGCAACGCGGCGAGTCGAATCACCGTCGCGCGATCGGCGCCCTGGCGCGTGCCGGTTTGAATGGGCTTCCAGTAAATCGCGTTGAGCGCGGCGCAAAGAAGAGCGGCGACGGTGGTTTTGCCGACGCCAGTATCCGTTCCGGTGATGAAAAAACGGCTAGGCATGCGCGAGCGCCGCGGAGGCCGCGTCACGAGCGCCACGAACAGCCGATGCGGCGGTTACGAGGGCCCGAGCGAGACGGTGAACGTCTTCCAGAGAAACCTCGCTGGTCAAGGACAAACGAATGCGCGCGGCGCCGGCAGGGACCGTGGGAGGGCGAATGGCTTTCACGGCAAATCCATGAGATTGCAATTCCGAAGCGACGCGCAGGGCGGATTCGTTGGAACCAAGAATTACGGGAACGATGGGAGTGTCTCCGGAGCCGCAGCTCAGGCTCGCAGCAGAGAGCGCGGCGCGAAGGGCCGCAGCAATTTGGCGAAGATGGGCGCGGCGGGCATCCGCAGCTCGTGCGATGGTAAGCGCGGCGCGGATTTGATGCGCGATGTAGGGAGGCGTGGCCGTGCTGAAAATGAAACTGCGGGCGTGATTGACGAGGTAGTCTTTGACCGCAGGGCTGCAACAAACAAAAGCGCCGCAGGAAGCCAGGGCTTTCCCGCAAGGATACACGGCGGCAAGAATGCGGCCGCGCTCCGGCAGGCCAGCGACGATGCCGCGACCTTCGATGCCGCAAACACCGATGGCGTGAGCCTCGTCAACGATTAATTCGGCGCTGTAAGCGTTTGCGAGCGTCACGAGTTGTTCGAGAGGGGCGATGTCTCCCTCCATGCTGAAAATGCTTTCGGTGACGATGAGCTTCGCGCCGGGCGCGCTTGCGTTTTCCTGAAGCGCGCGTTCGAGGAAACGCAGATCGCCGTGGGGGTAAATGATCTTGCATGCGCGCGAAAGACGAATGCCGTCGATGAGGCTCGAGTGATTGAGGGCGTCGGAGAAAACGAAGTCGCCATCGTGCAGGATAGAGCTGAGCAGGCCGACGTTGGCGGCGTAGCCGGAGCTGAAGTAGAGAGCAGATTCAGCGCCAACGAAATTCGCGAATTCGGATTCGATATTTTCCCAATCGCGCGAGTTTCCCGAAAGCAGACGGGAGCCAGTGGAACCAACGCGCGAGGAAGACGAAAGGGCGGCCAGAACGGCTTGCTTCAGGCGCGGATCAGCGGCAAGTCCGAGGTAATCGTTGGAGCAGAGATTGAGGCCGCGAGGAATATCGAGAGAGCGAAATTGCGAATGCTCGCGAAGCGCACGCAATTCAGCATCGATGCGAGCGCGGAGGTCGTTTTCTGGTGATGCGGCAAGCGGCGGTAATGGGTCAGTTTGAATTTTGACTCCTTGTGTCACGATCAAGAAAATCCAAACTGACCCACCACTCAAGCGGTTTCGCGGTTGAGTCAGACACGCTCCATGGCCCTCATGCCGAGATCATCGAGAAGCGCTTTGTCCTGATCGATGGAGGGATTCGGCGTGGTGAGAAGCTTTTCTCCGGTGAAAATGGAATTTGCGCCGGCAAGGAAACAGAGCGCGATGGCTTCGCGCGAAAGCTTGTGGCGTCCGCCGGAGAGACGGACGCGCGAAGCGGGCATGAGGATTCGCGCGGTGGCGATGGCGCGAACCATCACCAGGGGATCAAGCTCCGGCGCGCCAGCGAGCGGAGTGCCTTCGACGCGGGCCAGGACGTTGATGGGAACGCTTTCGGGGTGCGGATCGAGAATCGCAAGTTGATGAAGCAGGCCGACGCGGTCCTCTTCCGACTCGCCAATGCCAAGAATGCCGCCGCAGCAGACGGTGATGCCAGCACTGCGAACGCGGGCGATGGTTTGCAAGCGGTCTTCGTAAACGCGCGTGGTGATGATGTGGCCGTAAAATTCGGGCGAAGTATCGAGATTGTGATTGTAGGCGGTGAGGCCGGCTTGCTTCAGGCGAACCGCTTGCGAGTCGGTGAGCATGCCGAGCGTGCAGCAGACTTCGAGATCGAGGGCAGCGACGCCACGGACCATCTCGAGCACGGAATCGAATTCTTTTCCTTCGGGAACGTCGCGCCAGGCGGCGCCCATGCAAAAACGAGTGGCGCCATCGGTCTTCGCGCGTTTGGCGGATTCGAGAACGTCGGCGGGGTCCATCAACTTCTGGCGCGCGACGCCGGTTTTATAGTGAGCGCTCTGCGAGCAATAGGCGCAGTCTTCGGGGCAGGCGCCGGTCTTGATGGAGAGCAGACGGCAAAGCTGAACTTCTTCCGGCTGGTGAAATTGGCGATGAACGAGCTGCGCCTGGAAAATCAGCTCAGGCAAAGGGGCGTTGAAAATATCGCGAATTTCGTTGCGCGTCCAATCGTGGCGAATGTGCATTCGAAAAACTCCTCCCGCTAGGCGAGAGCGATGAGCTCGATTTCCACGCGAACGTCGCGCGGCAGGCGCGCCACTTCGACGGTCGCGCGGGCCGGCGGATTCGCGGGAAAATAGCGGGCGTAGACTTCGTTCATCGCGGCGAATTCATCCATGTCTTTGAGGAAGACAATGGTCTTCACCGCTTTGTCGAGAGTCGAGCCGGCGGCCTCGACGATGGCTTTCAGATTTTGCATGACGCGATCGGTCTGCGCGGCGATGTCGCCCTGGACGAGCTGGCCCGAGGCCGGATCAAACGCGACTTGGCCGGAAATGAAAACGAAACCGTTGGCGCGGATGGCCTGCGAATAAGGGCCGATGGCTTTCGGGCCGTGTGCCGTTGAAATGACTTCCTTCACGATTCCTCCTATGAGTGCTGCGAATTTCGGCACTGGCTCAGTTTGAATTTTGACTTTTTATGTCACGATCAAGAAACTTCAAACTGACCCACGAATTTCTACTGCTTGCCGGCGCCCGCGCTTTCGTAGCGAGCGCGAAAATCGGGCGGAATTCCCGGCTGCGCGAGCCAGCTACGAAAGAAATCTGCCAGGTCCTGATGGCATTGCTGTTCCAGGGCGGCGCGAAAATCGGAATAGCCGTATTCCTGCCCGCGCAAAGCATAAACCATATCGGAGATGGCATGACGAACATTTTCGGCGCCACATTTGTCCTCGAGGGCGAAGAGCAAAAGCAGCGATTTATCGAGCGCCATTGTTTGCACGACCAGGCTACTATCATGAGAAATCTTGCTAACGGGTATTTCCACGGCTTGACGTCTCGAGTTCGTCGAATTGCTGTATTAACTTGGTTATGTCGTTCATGCGGACTGGCGTTCCATGATCGTTTTCTCGGATTGCTTCGCCGGCGTAATACTCGAGCCCGTGGAGAAGAAACTCTGCATCGCTTCGAGGAGTAATCGCTTGCTGGAATAACCCGTCAATAAGTGCATCTTCGATGCCATCCAATACTTCCCCGCTAGCAAAGCCTTTGTTTATCTCGGCCTGGCTTACCAGAATCCCAGCATTGAAGTACAGGGACGTAGGTTCCACAGTATCGTTCATGGTGAGAATGTCGGGAGATGGAATGGCCGCGACCCAAATCGGAAACCGTTTATTGGCGCGAGACCCAAAATTGGTATCGAGGAACCTAAACATTGCGGCGACTTTTGGCGCAGCGGATGCGGCATCATGCGCCGACAGGTCGCGAAATGTCCAGAAAACAACTTTTCCATCGGGGGTTCCGACTCCCCGTTCTTTGTAGCGCCCGGCAATGATAAAGAGCTCCGGATCGTCCCTGCGAACCTGAAAGCGGTGCCCAACTTCGCCACTCCGTCGTTCGCTCCCTTCAGACTTGCCATCGCACAGCACGAGGAAATCTGAAGGAACGACCACGTAGACATCTGTGCGGTTGGGCCGAATCGGCTTAGCCGCAAAAAGAGCTTTTGGTGGCACAGGAACAGGGAGCAAAGTTAAGCCAGTATGAAAGAAACCGTTGCTCGCCAAGATTCCGGCGTTGCCGTTTGTCGAATCATATGTGATCGAGATTTTTTTCCTTTGCTTCTGTTTCCACGCTGGATTGAATGGAATAGTGAGGGCGTCAAATGAGTCGTCATAGCGGGACAAAGGGCCTGAAGAGATGGATTGTCCATCGATTGTCGCCTGTAGGTTTGTGCGACCAATTAGGTCCTTCGGAATCATTTTGAATTGAATGGAATCCAGGGGCGCGGTTCCGACATTCATTAGCGTGTATTCGGCGCGGACGGCGAGATGCGGAGGGCTGCCGGGAACGAAATGAACGGTCAGCGCTTCTTTTTGGATTTGGTAGCCCGGCGCAAGCGGCACGCCGCAGCCGCTCATCAAAATTACGCAAGAACCGGCGATTGCGGCAGAAACGCGAGCGCGACACCAGGCAGAGCGAGTCAAGGCAGAAGAATTCTACCGGGCCAATGGCCGCGGGTCTAGCGTACTCGCGTATGGGAAGGGCCAATTTGAATTTTGACTCTTGTGTCACGATCAAGAAAATTCAAACTGACCCACCACCCGCGTTTGGAAACTTGACGTTAAGAAGCGGCAGACGGTGAACGGGAGGCGCCGGACTAATGTCCGCCCGGGTAGCGGCGCAGGATTTGGGCGTCGGTCCAACCACGGTGGCGAAGGGCGATGATCGTCGGGGCTTCGTTCTCCGGGACGCCGCGACGAACCAGCTGCAGCAGAGTGGCTTCGCGCATACCGGCATTCTTGAAATTCGCGAGCGAAGCGCCAGACAGGACGGACAGGCCCGCGGAGCGGCGGTGCGCTTCTTCGAGGATGATTTGATCGGAAAGGCCCGCCAGGCGCATGGCCACTGCTTCGCCGGACCAAAGGCCGATCTGGTTGAGCTGCGCGAGTTGCATCACGGTGGACTCGGAGATGCCGGCGCGGAGCAACTGCGCGATGTCGTCACCGGTTTGGAATGGTTCCTTGCGGCTGCGCGTCAAACGAACCAGGGTGACGCAATCATCGTCGGAAAGACCGGCCTGCTTCGCTTCGATGATTTGGGCCACTTCGTCCTTGGTGACGTCCATGCCTCGGAGGGTTTGAATGGATGTGAAATTCAAGCCAGAGTTGTCGAGAGCGGTGGTGTCCAACTGGGCGACATGATGACATCCGAGAAGGAGACAGGAGGCCGCGAAAAGGGCGAGCAGGGATATCCGGCGCGGCGCAGTGCGACGCTGGCAGCCGCCGAGAAGGGGGAGGCGACACATATCCATTGAAATTGTAGCTGCGCGGACGGCAATTGCGGCACAGCGATGTCGGAAATGACAATGGAAAGCGGCGGGGGATTGGCCGAGTTACCGTTTGTTGCCCCGGCTCTGATTGGGTGTAACCGGCATTCTAAGGATGGTCCTCAGTTTCGCGGGCGCGACGCGGCGCGGATCGGAAAGATAAATCTCGTGATGCCGGCCATGGAATGCGAACCCTCTGGACGCGGCAAATGCGCTCATGGATTCCAGCGTGTCGTGTTCTTTGTCGTACGGGCCCACGTGCAACGTCTGAACACACTCGTCTTCAGAGAAAGATTCCAGCCGGACCCGCTCCGACTCGCTTCCTTTACCGCGCTTCTTCAGCACAGCGACAGCATCATCCACCTGCTTCTGCGTCACGAATTGCGGAGTGCGGATCAATAGCTTCCACTGCCATGAGTGCTTAGGCGCGGCGATGAAGTTCTGCTGGCCGCTGCTCCACCATTGAGCTTCCAGCTTGCACACGACGTAGTCTTGCTGCCCGGAAAACTTGCGTGTCATTTTCACCGTAAAGGCCACGCCATAGAGTGCGCCGATGCTTGCGGTAAAGAGTTTCGTCCCCGGAGCGCCGCGACCTTCGATCGCCAAATACCATGCCTCATGAATCGTCACCAAGCCGGGCTTGCGCGTGGCTGCGTAGTCGGCTTTGTGCAGCTTGTAGAGATCTATTTTTGACTGTGGCATGACACACCTCGAAATAATGTCCGCAGACGCTAGCGCAACGGAGCGTAGACGTCTGTCAGCAAGTCCTGGGGCGCGGTGCTCTCCGGGCTATTGAGGTAAACCTCAAAGCAAGGATTATTAGCGAGCTCACGCCCGCTTCGCGGCAGCCACTGGCCGAGGAGCGCTGCGTAGGTGTCACCCAGCTTATCGTAAGGACCTTGATGAGTAGTGACAGCGTATTCACCACCCACAATGGTCTGTATCCCAACATCGTTCTCGCCCTGAAACCGCTGATCCACGGTGACGCAGGCGTCATAGCGCAACCTGGCCGGCAATGTCACTTCGGGATCGTCGTGACTGATACCGATGAACATGGGATTCCCCCCGAGCAGCCCTTCTTTTCCCAGGATCGGCAGCAATTTATCCCAGGTTGCACCGGCGTGCTTGTAGGGCCCCACATGCCGCATGAAGGCGACGCGAAGGGGCTTGATTTTTTTGATTTCGACTTTCGTACTTCCTCCCGGCTGTGCGCGAAACCGTGTGACCGGACCTTCCCGCCGATAGTGCAACCCAGACTCAACCTCGGGCGCCGACTGACGCCGACGTACGCGGAACGCAGAAGGCGATACACCAAAACAGCAGTTGAATGCCCGCGTAAATGCTTCGTGACTCGAATAGCCCGCGTCCAATGCAATTTCGGTAACCGGCAGTCTGCCCGCTCTAAGCTGCGAGGCGGCCCGCTCCAACCGCAGCCGCCGGATATGCTCCTTCACGGATTCACCCACCATCCCGCGAAAAACTCGGTGGAAATGAAACGGCGAGAAGCACGCTATCGCCGCCAGCTCATCCAGCCGCAGAGGTTCATCCAAGCGCTGCTGGATATGCACCAGCACGCGCAAGATGCGCTTCTTGTAGTCGTGCAAAGTGACTGGCTTCATTCCAGCAACGACGTAACATTAGCGCAAACAGAGGGTGCGCGCTTGATTCTGCTTGCTGTTTTGGAGATGTGAGAATCGTATGAAGCAGACGCAGAGGTCAGTGCACGCGCTTAAACGTTGTAGACGCGTTCGATATCGAAGACGCCGGGGATTTTCTTAATCTGCAAAAGGATCTTTTCGAGCTGCTTGCGGTCGCGCACGTCGAGGGCAATTTCGATGCGCGCATGCAGGTGCTCACCGACGCTTTCCAGAGTGCGGATATTGGCTTCGGCGACGCTGATGGCGGCGGTGACTTCCGCGAGCATGCCGGGGCGGTCTTCGGTGAGGATGCGGAGACGCACCGGGAAGATCGATTCCGCCGCGCCGGCCCATTCCGCGGCGATGCGACGCTCCGTTTCATACAGGAGATTCTGGACGTTGGGGCAGGCGGTCGAATGAACGGCGACGCCACGGCCGCGCGTGACGTAGCCGACAATATCGTCGCCAGGAATGGGGTTACAGCATTTGGCGCGATAGACCATCAAATCATCGTGGCCGCGAACCTGAATCGTGGCCTGCTGCATGCCGAGCATGCGCTTGACGGTCGAAACAATCTTAGCGGGCTTTTCTTCGGTCGATTCAGCAAGAGTCTGACCCGACGCCTTTGCCAAAACCTGGCGCGCCGACCATTTGCCGTAGCCCAGGTCCGCGTGAAGGTCTTCCACGCGACCGCAGCCATATTCGGAAGCGACGCGCTGCCAATCCTCGGCGGAAATTTTCTTCAGGCTGAGGCCACAATTCCGGGCTTCCCGTTCGAGAAGGCGGCGGCCGACAACGGTTGCTTCTTCGCGTTCGTGGAGGTTGATCCAGTGACGAATTTTGCTGCGACTGCGGGAAGTCTGGACGAACTTCAACCAGTCGCGGCTGGGTTCATGGCCTTTTTGGGTGATGATCTCGACCACATCACCGTTGGTGAGCACGTGGCGCAGGGGAACGATTTGGCCATTCACCTTCGCACCGGCGCACTGGTGGCCCACTTCGGTGTGGATGGAATAGGCGAAATCGACGGGAGTAGAGCCGCGAGTCAAGACGACGACGCGGCCCTTCGGAGAGAAGGTGTAAACCTCCTCGGGATAGAGGTCGACTTTGAGCGTGGAGAGGAACTCGCTGGGCTCCTCCATTTCCTGCACCCACTCAATGAGCTGGCGCATCCAGAGCACACGCTGATCGTCACGCTGCTCCTCAATATCGACGCCCGGCCGGCTAGAGGGACCGTGGCCGTCTTTGTACTTCCAGTGCGCGGCGACGCCTTGCTCGGCGATACGGTGCATTTCCTGCGTACGGATCTGAATTTCGAATGGCTGGCCGGAGTGAATGACGGTGGTGTGCAGGGACTGATAAAGATTGGGCCGCGGCATGGCGATATAGTCTTTGAAGCGGCCGGGCACCGGGCGCCAGATCTGATGGACTACACCGAGGGCCGCGTAGCAGTTCTTCTCCGTGTCGGTAATGACGCGCACAGCCATGAGATCGTAGACCTGGTCGACGGAGCGCTGCTGGCGAAGCATTTTCTGGTGAAGCGAGAAAAGTCCTTTGGTGCGGCCTTCGACCTCCGCGGGAATGCCGTTTTCGACCATCTTCTTGCGAATGGCATCCTGAACTTCGTGGAGGAATTTCTCCTGGATTTTGTGCTTTGAGATTACTTTCTTCTGCAACTCAAAGAAAGCAGAGGGCTCCAGATAGCGAAAGGCCAGATCCTCGAGCTCACCGCGAATCAGGCCCATTCCCAGGCGGTTCGCGACAGGAGCATAGATTTCGAGGGTTTCGCGGGCGATGCGCTCCTGGCGATCGGTGGCCAGGTACTCCAGGGTACGCATATTGTGCAGGCGATCGGCCAGCTTGACCAGAATGACGCGAACGTCGTTGACCATGGCGAGGAGCATTTTGCGGACGTTCTCCGCCTGGCGCGCCTCGGGAGCAAGCAAGTCAATGCGGCTGATTTTGGTGGCTCCGTCGACGACCCGGGCGACGTCCGCACCAAACATCTCGGTTATCTTCTCCACGGGGATTCTGGTGTCTTCGACGATGTCGTGAAGCAGAGCGGCGCAAAGCGTGGTGACATCCAGTTTCATGTCCGCCAAAACGCCCGCAACCGCAAGCGGATGAGACAAATAAAGGTCGCCGGACTCGCGATGCTGGGAGCGGTGCTGCTCGGAGGCGAAGTCGTAGGCGCGGCGAAGCAGGTCCAGGTCGTCGCCGGGGCGGTTGCGCCGAACCTTGTCCATGAGCTCCACGAAACGCAGATCGAGAACGCGCTGCGCGGTGGCGTCGGCTATCGGCTTTTGTTCAGGGCTCACAATTTCCTCATTGTACGCCGAAAGGCCGGACGTTTCACCGCGGAGCGAGGACAACGGCTGGAAAGTGCGGTAAGAGGTACGAACCCAACTGGCTTCCGGGAGCCAGCCGGGTTCAGGTGTTCAAAGAACGCGGACCGCTACTGCGTGCCGGAAGCGGGCGCAGTCATCTGCTTCTGATTGATTTCTTTGACTTTCTCGAGAAGATCGTCGGCCTGCTTCTGATCCGCCTGGCGAGCATCCGGATCTGTCTCCATGTCCGCCTTCTGGCGCAGGAGGAGGTTCAAGTAGGCCATGGCGTTCGCATAATCCGGGTTGATCTGGATGGCGTGCTGGAGAGTACTGATGCCATCCTCTACAGTCGGGCCTTCTTGCTGGATGAACTGGTCTCTGACGGGAGGAGGCAGCGGATCAGGCGGCCGGATGGGCTTCTTCGCCTTCACATTATAGTCGGTGCGCAACTGGGCATTGGTGCGGTAGGCGATCCAGTAATCGAGAACGCCGACCCAGTAGTAGGCCTGAGCATCGCTGGGATTGATGGAGATAGCCTTTTCCTGATAGGTCTTGGCCTGCTCCATCATGTCACGGTTAAACGGCGTTGACGCCATGTTGTAAAGCATGGAACCGATCCCGCCGATGGCTGTGAGATTATTGGGATCGGCTTCGAGAACCTCTTTCCATTCGGTAATGGCCTGCTCGCCGTTGCGTTTGTTTTCGTCGGAAGGGGCCCCCGGGATATATTGCTGGGCATAGGCCTGGGCCAAATAAAGCCGCGCATTCGTTAGCTTAGGGTCCAGTTCCTTCGCTTCCTTAAAATCCTCAACGGCGGCATCGAATTGGGCGTTCTTATATGCTTCCACACCTTTATTGAGATCGTCTCGGGCTTTCAGTTTGGCGCAGCCAGCCGCACTGAAGCCGAAAACCACCGCCAAAACAACAGCCGGAACAGCATGGGATTTCCGTTCCATCCCTCTCTCCTCGTTTATTTGTGAACCGACCGGGCCCGTTTCCTTGCCAGGCAAAGTAGCGCCAAGTTACGAGCGCACACCAAGAAAGGCAGAGGGCCGGTTGGGGAGCGCCCGGGCATACCTATGGCCCGGACGCAAAAGCTATTGTCCAGCCTCCATCTTGGCCGTGATCAAGCCGACATTGGTGATTCCCGCTCCGCGCATGATGTCGATCGCGTGTTCCACATAACCGAAAGAGGTAGCGTCCTCGCCCTTGACGAAGGCAGTCTTATCGGCGCGGATCTTAAAAACGTCCGCGAGCTGCGAGCCGAGATCATTCCACGCGATCGGCGTCTGATTGATCATGACCTTGCCATCCGCACTGACCTGGACAACGATTGTTCGGTCGTCGGGCGGCGGCTGTTTCTGATTTTTCGGCGGAGGCTGGGGCACAAGGGCGTTCATTCCTGTCGGCGTGGTGGGCGTGATGGCCATGAAAATAATGATCAGCACGAGCAGAACGTCGATCAAGGGAACGATGTTCGGCTCCGACATGGAAGTGCCGTGATGTCCTACTGAAATTCCCATTGCTAGACCTCCCTAAGGGGTACCCGGAGTAGCCGGGGGTTGCGGAGCGCCCGATTCATCTTTAAGGGTCAGCAAGCCCACGTTATCCACGCCAGCATCGCGAACGGCGTCGACTACTTTCTTAACATCACCGTACTTCGCATTTTCGTCGGCGCGGACATAAACGGTTTTGTCCAACTTATTGGAGATCTTATCCTCTACCGTTGAAGTGATCTGGTTGAGGGCGATCTGGTTGTTGCCGAGGTAATAGTTGCCGTCGCGAGTGACGGCTATGACGACGGCATCGTCTCGTTCCGCCGCGGGCATATTCTCCCAGTTTTTGGCCCTGGCCATATCCACCAACTGCCGATTCTGCAGCATGGGGGTGATGACCATCATGATGATCAGCAGGACGAGCATGATGTCGGCCATGGGAATAACGTTCGGGGCGGCCATTATGCTGCCTACTTTGGGTTTGTACGCCATAACTTACTTCCTTCCGCCTCGGCGGGTGATGAAGTAGTTGACCAGCTCCATCGAAGAGTTGTCCATCTCAACGTCGAAGGCCTCGACTTTGTTGGTGAAGTAGTTGTAGGTCCACACAGCAGGCACGGCGACGAGCAAGCCAAGAGCGGTGGTGACCAAGGCTTCCGCGATACCACCGGCAACCGCAGAAAGACCGCTGGCATGCTGCGCCGCGATGCCTTTGAACGCGCCGATGATGCCCATGACGGTTCCGAAGAGGCCCACGAAAGGCGCCGTGGCGCCGATGGTAGCCAAGCCGGAAAGACCGCGCTTCATTTCCGCATGAACGATGGCGACGGAGCGTTCGAGGCCGCGCTTGGCAGCTTCGATGACTTCCTCGTCGGCAACCTGAGCGGACGCAGCCTGAAACTCGGAGAGCCCGGTAGCGACAACCTTGGCGATATGGCTCTTCTTGTTACGCTCGGCAATGGAAATCGCTTCGTCGAGCTTGTTGTCTTTGAGAGCGCCGGCGACCTGCTGCACGAAGACGCGAGACTGTTTGCGCGCGGCACTATACATGAGCCAACGGTCAATCATAATGCCGACCGACCAGGCAGACATAATAAAGAGAATGACAACGACAATCCTTGCGGGGATGTCCATCGTGTGCCACATGCTCCGCAAGTCCCAACTCACCGCTCCGCCGCCACCACCACCACCCTCCTGGAAAAATAGGACGGCAGCCCACAGAAGATTTGCAACCATGATGTTCTTTCCTCCTCCGAATTATCGAAAAGCATTTGGGCGGCAAACGCGAACCGCCTTTTGTTCCCCCAAGCAACTGGGCCATTCTGGCGGCAAGAACCCGCCAGGAAATTCCCCGAAATTAGCCGCCGCCGTCGAGGTCGAAAACAACGGAGATTGTCGTATCAACCTTCGTCGGCTGGCTGTTGAGCATCGTAGGTGCGTAACGCCACTGTCTGACCGCGTCCATTGCGGCCTGCTTGAGAAGCGCGGGCCCGGAAATGAACGTCAATTGCTGAATGCTGCCGTCCTCCGCGATGATGGCGTGCAGCATCACGGTTCCGGAGACATGGGCCATTTTCGCGATTTGCGGATAGGCCGGCTTCGGCCCATTGATGAGCTTCGCCGCCATCACGTTTCCGCCAATTCTGAGAGGCTCCGTCGGCTTGGGCGGTGGCGGCAATCCTCCCGTGCCTCCAATAATGCCTCCCAAAGCACCGTCCGCCGAACCACCGGGCACGCCTCCGACCACGCCTCCGGTCATGCCCACATCCGGCTGAGGCGTCTCATGAATCATTTCAATCTTCTTTGGGATAACCGTGGGAGCCTGGAGCTTGCCTGTCACAAACTTAGGACGTACGACAGTGTGAACAACCGTTGGCGGAGGCGGGGGAGGGGGCGGAGGCGGCGGGGCAACCAGAAAGGTGGTCAGCAGGGCCTTGGGCAACGCGCTGGTATAGATCAGCGGAATCAAAATCAACACGCCCAGGATAAGCGCCTGAATCAGAGCCGACAGCCACACGCTCCAGACTTTGTTGGTCTTTTTCTTGCTGGTTGACTCGACAAGATCGTCGAACATGATTTACCTCCGAGCTGTTGCCAGCCGCTTCCCCGCGCGCTTTTCCGCCGAAGACGCCACCGGCAACGTCGCACCGTGGCCACGCCATTTATTCCAAATCACTACGATTGGAGCCGCAATACCGAAACTTGAGTAGGTACCTATCACAACTCCGATAACCATAGCAAAGGAGAAACTGCGCAGAACCTGACCGCCAAAAACAAAGAGAAGAAAGACAGTGAGAAAAGTAAGACCGCTCGTAAGGATGGTCCGGGAAAGTGTCTGGTTAATGGAGCGATTGATGATCACGGTGAGCGGTTCGTGGCGCATCAAGCGCAAATTCTCGCGCACGCGATCGAAGATGACGATGGTGTCGTTCATGGAGTAGCCGACCAAAGTCAACAGGGCGGCGATGACGGTAAGAGAAATCTCAAACCTGTTATAGAACAAGCAGAAGAATCCGAGAGTGATCAGTACGTCGTGAAAGACGGCGATAACCGCCGCGGTTCCATAAATCCATTCGAAACGAAAGGCGACGTATATCAACATGCCTGCCAGAGCATAAAGTGTGGCGTAGATCGCCTGGTGGCGCAACTGCGCGCCGACGGTGGGGCCGACGACTTCCGCGATTCGCCGATGCTGAAATTGTTGAGCGAGTATCCATCCTTGAGGCCGGCGATTGCAGCAGGGTTGATGCCCGGGACGCCGCTCAATTGGGAAAAGTCCGTGACGATGCCGCCATGGTCCTTGTCGCGCGCGCTAATCAAGTCCTGGGCCACTGCGTGTAACGATCGGCGGCGGAGGTTCCGAGAGCAAGAGGATCACGCTGGGTGAGATAATTCGCCAATTCCGGCGTGCTGACGGAGTTGAAATCCGGCTTGGAGCTGGAGGGGGCGCCAAAGTTCTTTCTGAAGAGCGGCAACGATTGTGGCCTTCGCGGAATTGAGGGCATCTTCGCCTTCGCCGCCCTGCCCGACGCGAATCATCACGTCGTTCCTGGAATTCGCGTTGGAGATGTCGCTGCTGCTGGTGACTTCGTTATTCTTCAGACCAGCGGCATCGAGAGAGGGCGAATCCGGCTGATGGGAGGCGCCGATGAAAAGCGCACGATGACCATCGCGCCGCCTTTAAAGTCGATTCCATAGTGCAGGCCGCCGTGGCGGATGGCGGCGATGGCGCCAATCAGCAAAAGGCACAGGGAAAGAGCGGCAAAATACTTGGCCTTGCCCATCCAGTCGATCTTAGGTTCGTGAAAAAATTCCATAGCCGACTCTTATCCTTGCTGAGTTAGACACCAAGGGCAAAAAAATGTTCCCAAAACGGCACGCTGGCTACTCAATTGTGATTCCTGCCGTATATCACTGAAAAATAAGCTATATACTAAGCTCCGCCTCGCGGCCCATGCGCGACAGATGCCAATCGAAAATCACCCTGGAAACCCACACAGAGGTGAACAGGTTCGCCAGAAGGCCGATGGTCAGGGTGATGGCGAAGCCCTTCACCGGGCCGCTTCCGAAAAGGAAAAGAAAAGCCGCGGAAACGAGCGTGGTGATGTGGGTATCAATGATGGTCAAGAAATGCCTTGTCGAAACCGATGTCCACAGCTGAGGCATTGGCTTTGCCACCGCGCAGTTCCTCGCGAATGCGCTCAAACACCAGCACGTTGGAATCAACGCCCATGCCGATGGTCAATACAACGCCGGCGATGCCCGGCAGAGTCAGCGTTGCGCCCGAGACGGCCATAAACGCAATCAGGATGACCAAGTTCAGCAGCAATGCCACCACGGCGTTGATGCCGCTCAACCGGTAATAAACGACCAAGAAAATCCAGACGGCGATGAGGCTGGCGATGGAAGCTTGAACGCCTTCACGGATCGAATCGGCGCCGAGCGAAGGGCCAATGGTGCGCTCTTCGATATACTTGATGGACGCGGGGAGCGCGCCGGCGTTCAGAACCAAGGACAAGTCCTTCGCAGAGTCCATCGTAAAGTTGCCCTCGATGTAACCCTGGTCGTCAATGCGTCCGTTAATCACAGGATCGCTCTGCACCTGATTATCGAGAACAACGGCCATGCGACGGCCGATATTGCCGCCGGTGAACGGGCCGAAACGCTTGGCCGCCGCATTCGAGACTGAAAAATTGACCTGGTAGAAGCCGGGCTGGGTGCCGTCAGGACCGGGATTGGCGCTTCGCAAATCCGCTCCGGTGATAATCGGCGAGCGACTGAGCAGATACCAACCTTGACCACCGGATTGGCCGGTGGCGGTCTCCACGCTGCCGGGAAGGAGCTGACTGTCCGCGGGCAGCACACCGCCGTGCGCGGCCAGAGCAGCCGCCTCGGACGGATAGGGATTATCATCGAGCACTAACTGGAACTTCAATTGTCCGCCGGCCTGAATGATCTGCTTGGCGCGCGTGGGATCGCCTTCGCCAGGAAGCTCGACCAGGATTTCATCCTGGCCGCGGCCGGTGGGCGCCACGTTAGGTTCTTTCAAGCCCAAGCCACTGATGCGGCGGCGGATGGTCTCGAGCGACTGGTCCATGGTTCGCTCATTGATGTCGGAAATCACCGTATTTTTCATGGTCAGCAGAAAGCCATTCTGCTCGCCGGCGGCCTGGGAAATCGTAAAGTCGGGAAATTGATTCTGCACCAGAGCCTGCAAAGAACCGGTGGATGCCGGGGCGACATTGCGAATGAGAATTTGCGTATTGCCGACTTCGCGAACTTCACCGGTGGTGATGTTCTGCTTGTGAAGCTGATCCTGCAGGGCGTCGTAGGTCTGGTCGTTGTGAGTGGCCACCGCCTCTTGCACCTGCACTTGCAAAACAAGATGGCTGCCGCCGCGCAGGTCGAGTCCGAGCTGCATGCGGTTCGTAAAAATTGTCCGCGACCTGGCCCCACGAAGTGGGAAACGAAGGAACGCCAAAAAGGCCATAGAGACAGATGAGGACCACGACCAGGATGAAAAGCGCTTTCCACTTGAGATTGGAATCCATGGAGGGCGACTAACTCTCCTTCGCTTCGGGCTGCAGGCCGGCAATGGCGCTGCGCGCGACGCGAATTTTCACTTGCTCGGCGATGCGCAGCTGGACGGATTCATTGTCGAGCCCCATCACCGTGCCGTAAATGCCACCGTTGGTGATGACTTTGTCGCCGTTCTTCAATGCAGGAGATCATGGCCGCGAGTTTCTTCTGGCGGCGCTGCGCCGGGAGAATCATCAAGACGTACAAAATGATCAGAATCAGAATGAACGGGAAGGAAAGCGACCAGGCCGCTGGCGGACTGCTGCGCCACCAAAGAAAGGTCAAACAAAGGGCTGTGCAACATCAATCTAATTTACTCCCGGCGACCGCGAACATCTCTAAGAGAAGAGACGATGACCCAAAAACGTTGCTCCCAAGAATGCCGTTCATGCCTGTCCGACGATCACTGGCTCGATGGGACGATGCCGCGTGCTAGTCGGAGACACTCGTTTCAAGACGAGCCTGAAGCTCTGAACTGAATCCCAGGAGGTTCCCAAAACGGATAGACTTGCGGATTTTCGCCATGATGTCAAGGTAAAAGTAGACGTTGTGGAGGGTGTTGAGAGTTGCTCCGAGAATTTCGTGGGAGACAAAAAGATGGCGCAAGTACGCGCGGGAGTAGCGGCGGCATGTGGGGCATGCGCAGTCGGGAGCGATCGGACGCGGATCGTTCGCATAACGCGCGTTGCGGATGAGCAAGCGGCCTTGCCAGGTAAACAAGCAGCCGTGGCGCGCGCCGCGCGTCGGCAAGACGCAATCCATCATGTCGACGCCGCGCGCGACGTAGCCGGCGATCTGCTCGGGACGGCCGACGCCCATCAGGTAGCGAGGCTTGTCCGCGGGCAGGCGAGAAGTAACCTCAGCGGTGATTTCGCAAGTTGTTTGGTGCGGCTCGCCGACGGCCAGGCCGCCGATAGCGTATCCGGGAAAATCGAGCGCGACCATATCGTCGGCGCATTTGCGCCGGAGCTCGCGGTGCGCGCCACCTTGCACGATTCCAAACATCATTTGACGCTGCGCGTCGCCGTGATCGCTGAAGTAAGCGAGCGAGCGTTTAGCCCATGCGAGAGTGCGCGCTGCGGCAGCCGCAGCGCGGGCTGGGTCAGTCGAAGACTCGATGCATTCGTCGAGGACCATGATGATGTCTGAACCGAGGGCGATCTGAACTTCCAGGGCCTTCTCTGGCGATAAAAAATGCGACGAGCCGTCGATGTGGGAGCGGAACGCAACCCCATCGTCGCTGACCTTGCGGAGGTCAGCCAGGCTAAAAACTTGGTAGCCGCCGGAATCGGTAAGAATCGGATGCGGCCAGGACATGAACTTGTGCAAGCCGCCCATCTCGCGGATAAGTTCCGCGCCGGGACGCAGAAAAAGATGGTAGGTGTTGGCGAGGATGATTTGCGCGCCGATGGATTCGAGGGATTCCTGAGTGAGTCCCTTGACGCTGCCGAGCGTCCCTACGGGCATGAAGGCGGGCGTTTCGATTACACCATGCGGGGTTTCCAAGCGGCCGAGGCGCGCGCCGCTCGGATCGGTGTACACAACTTCAAAACGAAACGCCATCCACCGAGTGTATCAGGAGACCATCGCGACCAAGCCGGTCCGAATCAGAATGAAGACCAGCCAAACTCCGACAACCCAGGCGAGTCCCGTGCCCATGCTGATCTTCTTGGGCCGCGCCATGGAATAGCCAAATGCCATCAGACCCAGAACCCAAAAAGTGAACGCATCGAGCGACGTGCCCAGTGTTTGCAGCCACAAGGGCGCCTTATTGCTGAGGAGCGCGCCTACGTTGGATGCCACCAGGTTCTGAATGTTTACGGTATCCGGAGCTTTGAGGAACATGACGAGTATCCCTAAAAGGCCCGCAATGACGAACGGCAGCCAGGCATGGCTCACAATGCCAAACGACGTCTTCAAGTCGATTGCCGCGCTCGCTGTTGCGTTGAATATGCCCATGAATATCGCCGCAATCACCAGCACAATGACAGGAAAAAGAACCACTCCGAAGACGTAGCCGACGATGGGCGCAGCTTTGACCTGCACCTCGACCATGTGTTCGCGCTGCGCGGGCGTCATTTGCGCCATGCGTTGCGCCGTCGAGCGGTTCTGCTCATTTTGCTTCTCCATGAACGGTCGCCAGCCGACGCGCTGGCCGAAGGTCGTGGTGACCGCCACATTGAGAACCATGAAGATCAAAACTGGGAGGAGCCAGCCGGGTTTGCGGGCGATATCCCGGAAGGTAGCGCGCGGACTGACAATCGCGCCAATAACTCGCGCAAATGCGCCCATGGATTGCGGAGCTTCGGGAACCGCGGCGGTCGTGGCAGCCATTGTCGTTCCTCCCGCGAACGATTCAAATTCGCTCGCATCCTTCCAGTACGCATGAGCAGCCGAAAAGTTTCCACGCGGACTCTAACGCAAATCGAGACGCTGGAATAGCGCTCTCAGACGGGGAGTTTGGGAACGGCGGCGAGGAGGCCTTGCGTATACGGATGGGCGGGTGTGGAAAGGACCTGGGCGGCTGGTCCGCTTTCGACGAAGCGGCCAGCCTGCATAACGGCAACACGCGATGCGAGCTGCGCTACGATCGGCAAGTTGTGCGAAATCAGCAGCAGCGTCAGAGAGAATTCACGCTGCAGGCGCTCCAGCAATTCGAGGATCTGCGCGCCAATAGAAACATCCAGGGAAGAGACAGGCTCGTCGGCGATGATCAGGTCGGGGCGCAGAATCAGGGCGCGGGCGATGCCGATGCGCTGGCGCTGACCGCCGGAGAATTCGTGAGGGTAGCGGTGCAGAATATCCGCGCCCAAGCCAACCGCTTCGAGTGCCTGTGCGACGCGGGTGCGAAGTTCCGTTTGCCCAAGCTCCGGTTCGTGAATTTCGAGCGGCTCGCTGACGATGGATTCGACAGACATGCGCGGATCGAGCGAGGCCATCGGATCTTGGAAAACCATTTGCATGTGGCGGCGAATCTTGCGCATCTGCGCGCCGCTCGCGGCGAGCCAATCTTCACCGGCGAAACGGATTTCGCCGGAGTCTGGTTCGACCAGGCGCAGGAGCATGCGCGCGAGAGTTGTTTTCCCGCAGCCGGATTCACCAACAATGCCAAATATCTCGCCGCGCTCGATTTCCAAGCTGACGTCATCGACAGCGTGGGCGCGGCGCGCTGAGTTTTCCCAGGCTGCGCCGGAAACGACGAAGGCCTTGCGCAAATGGCGGGCTTCGAGAAGCGGTGCGAAAGCTGTCACTGCTTTTCCGCCGAGAGATACAGCGCGGTGTGGACCAACTCAATGTCCGGGCGCCCATCCGGAAGGATGTTGGTGACGCCGTGCACCGGCTGCTCCAAAAATTTCGCGCGCAGGCCAGCGGTATCCCTAGGCATGGAAGCTTCGAGAAGATTTCGCGTGGCCTCGTATTCCGCGTCGCCGCGCTTCCATCCGGCCGTGCGCATCCACTGATCAAATGTGCGCGGGTGCTCGATGATTTCGCGAGTGCGAATACTAAGACCGAAAGAGGCGAGCAATTGCTCGAATTCGCTTACGGGCAGGGCACGCGTGTGCGAGGCGTCGCGCGCGATTTCGATGTCGTTGCAGGCCCGCGCCACCACCGGATTCTCGGAGACAATCATATCCAACATGCCAAACCTGCCGCAGCGCTTCAGAAGGCGCGCAACTTCACGGAGAGCTGCAGCGGCATCGGGGAGGTGGTGAATGCTGTAGCTGGTCACGACGATGTCGAAGGAGTCGCTGCGGAAGGGCATCTGCAAGACGTTGCCGCGGATGGCGCAAAAATTCGCAAGGCTCCGCTCCGCTGCTTCGCGGCGAGCGCGTTCCAGCATCGCCGGAGTGAGGTCCAAACCACCGATCCAGCGGACATGCGGGGCAAAAATGCGCGCCAGGGTGCCGGGACCGCAAGCAACATCGAGCGCGCGTTCGGAACCGGCAGGCGCGACCAGCCGCAGCAAACGTTCCGCTTCGAAGACACGTTCGTTCAACACATAGTCGGCGAAGACTCCCGCGGTGCGGGTAAAACGATCGCGAACGAGCGCCATTTGCTTCTCTTGGTTGACCGGCTCAGGCAAAGAAGTCATGGCACGAGAATACAACGGGCAAGATGATCCGGTGAAGCTTCGCGCAAATCAGGCACGGCAGAGTCGCATTCGTGGCGGTGATATTCGCAGCGCGGAGCGAAAGCGCAGCCGGGCGGCAAATCGTCGAGCCGCGGAACAGTTCCGGGAATCGGGACAAACTTTTTTCCTTCGAGGCGCGGCGCCGCGCGGAGCAGGCCGGCAGTGTAGGGATGGCTCGGGCGCGCAAGAACATCCAGAGTTGGCCCAATCTCGACGATGCGTCCGGCGTACATCACCGCGACGCGATGAGCGATCTGCGCCACCACCCCCAGATCATGCGTGATGAAAAGCAGCGCAAGATGCAGCTCCTTGCAGAGGCGGATGAGCAGCTCGATGATTTGCCTCTGCACGGTGACGTCGAGCGCGGTGGTCGGTTCATCGGCGATGAGCAGGCGCGGACGCATGGAAAGCGCCATCGCAATCATGGCGCGTTGGCGCAAGCCTCCCGAAAGCTGATGGGGAAATTGGCGTGCGCGGATGTCCGGCTGGGGCACGGCTGGCAAGTTCCAGCGATTCGATGACGCGGCGACGAATCTCGGCGCGCGGCAGTCGCGGCTCGTGAACGCGCATGGCCTCTTCAATTTGCGCGCCGATGCGCATCACGGGATCGAGAGCGGTCATGGGCTCCTGGAAAATCATGGCGATTTCGCGCCCGCGCAGCTTGCGCATTCCATCGCCTGCCATCGCCGCCAGATTGATCGCGCGCGGCAACGCCATCGCGCGAAATTTCGAGCCAAGCCCGGCCGCCGCGACGCGCGCCGTGCGGCTCAAGACCCATCAGCCCGAGCGAGAGCATGGTCTTACCGCAGCCGGACTCACCGACCAGGCCCAGCACCTCGCCTTCCTCGATAGCAAAGGACACTTCGTTTACGGGCTGGATCCAGCCATCGGGCGTCGGCAGTTCCACTTTGAAATTCTCGAGTTCGAGAAGCGCAGCCATGAAGCTATGATAATCGTATGGCGTGAGCCGGCGCGAATTTTGGCTTTGGAATTTTCTATGACGCAAATGAAATGTCCTAAGTGCGGCGCGGCGATGATCCCGGCGATGGGGCGGTCCTATTGTTCGCAATGCGGATGGAACCGCACCGCCGCCGAGCGGCGATTGGTGCGCGTGCGGTGGCTGGCGCCGGCACTGATCGTGATTTTCGATTTGATGGGGATTATCGGGCTGGGAATCCGGGATCACAACTGGGCGGGAGCCATTCTCTTGGCGACGCTTCCGGTGCTGCTGCTGGGCGTGGTGTTTGCGGGCGCTACGCAAGGATTGCGGCAACTGCGCGGGCAAATCCGTGGACCAACAACGGTCAGTCAACCGCGCAAAACCTTCGCGCGGAAGACAACACAATCGACCGCAACGCCGAAAAAGAAAAGTTCCTGTTGTCGATTCCTCCGCCGCGCCCGGTGAGCCTGAGCCCGCGCGGCAAGACGTCGCTGACCCTTATTCTATTTGCCGTTTTCGCCTTCGAGGCCATCTTGCTTTGGAACCTCTGCGGAGTTTGGCGCCGCACGCGTTCTTTTGCCGGTTTCCACGGGCAGGAAATCTTTCTGGCTTGCGTCGCTGTAGGCGTTGCGACCATTCCATTTTTTGTCCGGAGCAGAATGATGCGTGATCAGGATCTGCTCATGAGCGGAGCAGTCGCGTTGGGCCGCGTGACGGATCAAAGGCGCTTCAAGAACAATTCCGCGATCGGTATGAATTTCAGGACGCAGCCGGCCAAACGCTATCCGGCTCCGCGAACGATTTCACCCGCTTGCTGAATAAAGGAATGGCCGTTTTCGTTTTCTACGACCCACTGAATTCCAAGCACCACGTCGCCGCCTGCGGCGCGTATTTTGAAGTCGTGAAGCCGCGCGGCAAGTAAACCGCCAGGACGGAAATCAGAATTCGTTCGCGGAGCCTTCGAGGAAGGCGCGGAGTTTGCGCGAACGCGAAGGATGGCGCAACTTGCGCAAAGCTTTGGCTTCGATCTGGCGGATGCGTTCGCGAGTGACGGCGAATGACTGGCCGACTTCTTCGAGGGTGTGCTCGCTGCCGTCGTCGAGACCGAAGCGCATCTTGATGACTTTCTCCTCGCGCGGCGTCAGCGTCTTGAGCACGGAAGAAGTTTGTTCCTTGAGGCTCAGATTGATGACGGCGTCGGAAGGCGAGACGACGGCCTTGTCCTCGATGAAATCGCCAAGATGCGAATCTTCCTCTTCGCCGATGGGCGTTTCGAGAGAAATGGGCTCCTGAGCGATTTTCAGGATCTTGCGCACCTTCGACACCGGGATGTCCATGCGCTTGGCGATTTCTTCGGACGTGGGTTCGCGGCCAAGCTCCTGCACGAGCTGGCGGCTGGTGCGCACAAGCTTGTTGATGGTTTCGATCATGTGCACAGGAATGCGAATGGTACGCGCCTGATCGGCAATGGCGCGGGTGATGGCCTGGCGAATCCACCAAGTCGCATAGGTGGAAAACTTGTAGCCGCGGCGCCACTCGAATTTGTCGACGGCCTTCATCAGGCCGATGTTCCCTTCCTGAATCAGGTCGAGGAACTGCAAGCCGCGGTTGGTGTATTTCTTAGCGATGGAAACGACCAAGCGAAGGTTGGCCTCGATCAGTTCCTTCTTGGCCTGCTCCGCCTCGATTTCTCCGCGAACAATGATCTGCAGAGTGCGCTTGAGCTCCTGCGGGCTGACTTCGCTGGAAACTTCGATTTCGCGAAGCTCGGTGCGGCGGTCCTTCAGATCGCGCCGGGCTTCGGCGAGAACGTCGCCTTTGGACGCATCAACGCGGCGCTCGAGCTTGGCGGTTTCGCGTTCCAGGGTGTGAACGCGCTCGACGGTCTGGCGGATTTTGTCGATGAGGCGCTTGCGCTCAAACGGGTTGAAGTCGATTTCGCGCACGCGGTTGGACATCTCGATACGGGTGCGTGAAAGGGTGTAGCGCGCGCGCAAATACGGACGCCGCTTGGACTTCAGAGTGCGCTCGAGTTTTAGCGCCTGCTTTAGAGCCGCGAGGTACAGCTTGGCGACGCGGTCAATTTGCTTGAGGGTCTGCTTGGTCTTGTTGGCGACCTTCTCTTCGGTCAGCTCTTCATCGTCGAATTGGACGATTTCCTTAATCGAACGAGCGCCAGTGCGAAGATCGTCGCCAATGGCCAAGATTTCCTTGAGAACCACGGGAGAGCGCGTGATGGTTTTCAGAACGAGATTCTGGCCGCGTTCAATGCGCTTGGCGATGGTGACTTCGCCTTCGCGAGTCAGCAGGGGCACGGTGCCCATTTCCCGCAAGTACATGCGGACGGGATCGTTGGTTTTTTCGAGCGCGCCGGGAGTCAGATCGAGGTCGACTTCCTCGGTGGCCGCGGAGGACGACTCTTCCTTGGCAGGCTCGGCAGTTTCTCCTGCTTCCCCAGCCGCCAGAGCGGCTTTGGCGCTCGACAAATCTTCGTACACGTCGATGCCATAGCGCTCGAACGTGGACAGAAGGTCGTCGATTTCCTCGGAGGAATGGACTTCCGCCGGAAGAATATCGTTCACCTCATCATAGAGCAGGTAACCGCGTTCCTTGCCCATATTGATGAGCTGACGAACCTGATCGTATTTTTCCTCAATCGCCAACGGCACGTTCGACTCCTCAGAGGCGGCGCAGGCCGCGCAAAAGCTCAATTCAAAATCGTACGCTCAAGCGGAGATGACACTCCGAGCGACGAGACGTCTAGCAATTATGACGGATAATACCGATGGCTTCGCACGACGAAGACGTACTACTGTTTCCGCTCCCGCGCCCAAATGGTCCAAATCCCACCGCGCAACTAGCACTCGTAGTATGAGATGCAAGGAGCGGGCAGTCCGTTTCGCCCCAAACCTTGCTAGCATAGCGTCGAAGGCAAGGAAACGTCAATTGCGTTGTTGGCCGCGCCGTCCGATTACAGAAAATGGCGCGTTACCAGGAAGTTGCGAGGTCTTGCCTTCAGGGAACTGGCCAGGGAGCCTAAGCGTAAGTTCAAGAGCGATTTGCTCCGCCTATGATGGGCTCATGACCCTTCAATCTTGCCAGTTCCTTCTTTAGATGCATGAATTGGCCCTGAAGATCCAAGCCCTTTTCTCCCGGCGCAAGCGCCGCAATCTGGCGGCCTAGCTCGGTCAGTTTTTCTTCCATCCTTCCGCACTCCAGCTCAACCAGGCACGATTCGGCTTCTTCCCACCTTGGTTCTTGTGCCGGCTTAAAAAGAACTTCGAACAAGAGCTGGCGATCCCGCTCCGAAAGCGATTCGGACAGCGCGGCCGGATCAAGGTGGCCGCCGGAGGACACGGCTTCGATAAGGGTTTCGAAGATTCGCTCTGTCTCAAGGCCTTTGTGGCATTGACTTTCCCTGATGCGTGATGCGAGTTGCTCGCGAAAGCCCTCGGCTTCGACCAGCATTTGCATCAGGCGGCGCTCGACCGGGCGCACAGCGGGACGCACCAGCTCCGGCTTTGTTTTCACTTCGCTGCGGCGTTCGGAGACCGCACGGCGAAGGGCTTCGCGCAAAACGGGTTCTTCGACGCGAAGTTCAGAGGCAATTTTGGAGGCGATTTCGGAACGCATCAGACTGCTCGGGATTCGCTGCGCGTACGGCATCAGGAAATTCAGCGCGGCGAGTTTGCCTTCCGGCGTGGTGCGCGGCATGGCGCGGGCGCGCGCGATTAAATAATCAAAGTAAGAAGGGGCTTCGTGCAAGCGCTTGGCGTAGTTCTCTGCGCCTTGTTCCTTGATGTATTTATCGGGGTCGGCGCCGGCCGGAAGCGCCAGGACGCGCACGTCAAATTCTTTTTCAAGCAACAGCGTGAGCGAGCGCTCCGTGGCGGCTTGTCCCGCGGCGTCCGGGTCGTAATTCACAACGACATGACGAGAAAAGCGGCCGAGAAGTTTGATTTGGCCTTCGGCGAGGCTGGTGCCGCAGCTTGCGACGACGTTTGCAACTCCTGCGTGCGCGACTGCGATGGTGTCCATGTAGCCTTCGACGAGGACCGCGAAATCGTTTTTGCGGATGGCTTCTTTGGCGCGATCGAGATGGTAAAGAACGTTGCTTTTCGTATAGATGGGCGTCTCGGGTGAATTCAGATATTTCGGATTCTCGTCGTCGAGGGCGCGCCCGCCGAACGCGATGATTTTGCCGGATTCATTGGCGATGGGAAAAATAATGCGGCGGCGGAAGCGGTCATAAAGTCGGCCGCTCTGATCGCGCGAAAAGAGGCCGGAGGATTCGAGAAGTTTTTCGGCGTACTTGGGCTTGAGATGACGAAGCAGCGCATCGCCAGACGATGGCGCGTAGCCGAGGCCGAAACGAGCGATCGTCTCCGCGTCGAGGCCACGGTCTTCGAGATAGGCATGCGCGGCTTTGCCCTCCGGCGCGTTGCTGAGCGAGCGAATGAAAAACGCCGCGGCTTCGCGTTGAATTTCCACCAGCGCGCTGCGCTGCTGATTTTCGCGGCGCTCCTCCGGAGAGCGTTCGCGGGGCTTCGGCACAGCGATGCCGCATTTTGCGGCGACGGTGCGGACGGCTTCCGGGAAAGTGGACTTGTCCATTTCCATCACGAATTTGAAAACGTCGCCGCTCTTGCCGCAGCCGAAGCAGTGGTAGAATTGCTTGGTGGCGTGGACAGAAAACGACGGAGTTTTTTCCTGATGGAAGGGGCAGAGGCCGGTGAAATTCTGGCCAGCCTTTTTCAGGCGGACGTATTCGCCGATGACGCGAACGATGTCCGCTTGCTGCTTGACGCGTTCCGCGAATGAACCGGCTTCGGCCATGGTAAAGATCGAAACTCGAAACTCGACGATTGGAATTTCGGTCTCTCAATGTAGCGCGCCGGGACGGAGAGTTCAAATCGACGATGGCGATGGCGGCGCAGCGTTAGATTTTTTTGGAGGCGTCATCGTCGAAGTGACGGGAGTAAACGACGATGGCAAAACCGTCTTTTTGCGAGGGGCGTTCGTAGGTCATGCCGAGCTTCTCCATGATGTGCAGGGAGGAGCGATTTTCGGGCATGGCGATGGCGATGACGCGAGAGAGATGCGCGTTGGCGACGGCGTGGCGCAAAGCAACGCGTGCGGCTTCCGTGGCGAAACCGCGGCCCCATTGGTCTTTCGCGAGACGCCAGCCGATCTCGACCTCCGAAACTCCGTCAAGTTCCAGAGGCTGCAAGCCGCAGTCGCCGATGAGGCGGCCGTCGGATTTGAGAATCAGTTTCCAAAGGCAAAAGCCGCGCGAGCGGAAATGATTTTGCTGACGCAAGATCGATTCGCGGATCTGATCGTCGGATCGCGGGACTCCGCCGTTGATGTAACGCATGACGTCGGGGTCGGTGAAGATGGTGCGGGCGGATTCGAGGTCGGCGAGAGACCACGGAGCGAGCCAGAGGCGTTCGGTTTCGAGATGATGGTCCATTTCGCCTACCTAATCTTTTAGATCGACGATGGTGATGGCTGTACCACCGCGGTCTTCGGCCTCGGCGGCGATTTTTGCGACGAGCGGATGGGCGGAAAGAAATTCCGCGAGGCCGCGGCGAAGCGCGCCGGTTCCATGTCCATGAATGATGCGCACGCGGGGAAGGCCTTCGAGAACGGCTGCGTCGAGGAATTTGTCGATGCGGCGCGAGGCTTCTTCGACGGTGCTGCCGATGACGTTGATTTCGTTCGCCGAAGGCTCATCGGCGGGCGTGGAAGTCACGGTCACACCCCGTTGCGCGGCGGCGCCGACGGCATGCGCTGCGGGAGCGGCTTCGATGCCGAGAATGTCGGCGAGCGGGATTTTCATGCGCATGGGGCCGGCTTGAATTTCCGCTGAATTCGCATCGCGACGGCGAAGCACGACCGGCTCCTTCATGCCGCGTACGCGGATGCGCATGCCTTCGGCGAGCTCTTCGGGAGCGACCGGCTTGGGAACTTCAATCATCCCGCCGAGGTCGCTTTGCGAGGAGGATAGCGTTTCAAGTACGGCGGCGTCCGCGTCGTTGCGCGCGTCGGATTCGATGCGGGCCATGCGGCGCGCGCCGAGCTTTTCCGCCTGAGTGCGCGACTTGCGATCTTTGATTTCGGCGGTGAGGCGCGCCACCTCATTTTCAAGGCGCTTCGTCGCCGCAGCGAATTGTTTCTCTAATTCGGCGATGCGCGCGCGCTGGCGCTCGACCCATTCGGTTTGCAAAGCGCGGCGCTCGGCTTCGAGCTGGCGCAATTCGTCTTTCGCCTGGCTCTGGAGTTGATTGATTTCGTCGCGGCTGCGATGGAGATACGCGATCAGCGCGCGCGCTTCGCGAGTTTCGGGCGAAAGGCCGGCGCGGGCATGATCGATGGTGCGAGACGGCAAGCCCAAACGGCGGGCGATCTCGATGCCGCTGGAAACGCCCGGAACGCCGGTGAGCAAGCGATACGTGGGCTGGAGTTTCTCTTCGTCGAACTCGACGGCGGCGTTCACGATTCCCGGAGTGGTGGACGCGTAGGATTTCAGGCGATCGTGGTGGGTGGTGGCAAGGGTCAGGCAGCGGCGAGCGCGAAACTCTTCGAGCAACGCAACGGCGAGCGCCGCACCCTCTTCGGGAGCGGTGCCCGTTCCCATTTCGTCGACGAGGATGAGGGTGCGATCCGTCGCGCGGTCGAGCATCGATTTCAGGTTCAGAATGTGGGCGGAGAAAGTCGAAAGATCGGCGCCGATGGATTGTTCATCACCGATGTCCGCGAGGACGCAATCGAAAAGCGGAAGCTCGGCGCTTTCGGCGGCAACGGGAATGCCGGACTGGCCGGCGAGGGCCGCGAGCCCCGTGGTTTTGAGCGCGACGGTTTTTCCTCCCGTGTTCGGACCGCTGATGACCATGATGGTTTCTTCGCCGCCAAGCTCGAGGGACATGGGCACGATCTGGTGCTCTTTGTGACGGAGATTGTCTTCGAGCACGGGATTGCGCACGGCGGTGAGGCGCAGATGATTGCCGGCGGAAAATTCGGGAATCGTGGCGTCGAATTCGCGTGCGTAACGCGCGCGAGCGAAAACGGAATCGAGTTCGGCAATGGCCGCCGCCGCGAATTCGAGCGGGCCGCGGTCGGCGCGCAGGAGTTCGGTGAATTCAAAAAGGATGCGCGCGATTTCAGCGGCTTCATCTTCGATAAGCTGCACGAGACGATTATTCAATTCGATGGTCTCGAGCGGCTCGACGAAAAGCGTTTGGCCCGTGGCACTGGCGCCATGAACCACGCCGGGAATGGCGCGGCGGTCCGCAGAGCGCACGGGGATCACGAAGCGATCATTGCGCAGCGTGACGTAATCCTCGCGCGAGTCCTCTTCCCGCGAGCGCAGAATCCTTTCGAGCGATTGCTGAATTTTGTCGCGGGCCTGGCCCATGCTGGCGCGAATGCGTTTGAGCGCGGGAGAAGCGTCATCGCTGATTTCACCATTGGGCAGAATGGCGCGATGGATTTGCGCCGCGAGATGACGAAAGTCGGCGAGCGATGCGGCGCGTTCGGCGAGGCGCGGATATTTCGGGGCGTCGCCGCGAAGAGTTTGCTTGAGGCCCGTCGCGGTATCCATCAAAGAAGCGGCATCGAGCATTTCGGCGGCGGTGAGAGTGGAAGCAGGCACGACGAGGCGCGTAAGCCAATCAGCGGGATCGGCGAGCGAGCCGAAACCGAGTTCGGCGCCGGAGCGAAGATAGGCAATAGCTTCACGGATGAGAGAAAATTCGAGCCGCAGATTTTCCGCGTCCGTGCGCAGCGCGAGTTTTTCCACGGCGCGGCGGCCGGGCGCGCACGTGCAGTTGCGCGCCACGATTTCGCGGAGGCGGCTGAATTCGAGAAGTTCTTCGGCGGTGCGGCTCACGGATTCAAAATGCGGGAAGCGGGGCGCGGTGTCAAGCTGCGAGGGGTAAAGCGCGAAAAACGACAAAGCTGCTGAAGTCGCCGCCTTTGCGGTATCATCCGCCTTCCCATGCCAAAGGATTTACTTGCGCGACTCGCAGGAGGAGACCGGCGGACGATTGGCCGGTCCGATGAAGTCGCGGCGATCGTGTCCAAGAACCCGAAACTATTTTCATCGCTGATCGCAGGCCTGTGGTCGGCGGATCCGCTGGTGCGCATGCGCGCCGCGGATGCGACCGAGAAAGTGACGCGGATAAAAGGCGAGCTGCTTCAACCGTACAAGAAGGAACTGCTTGGGCTGATGGCCGAAGCCAGCCAACAAGAACTGCGCTGGCATTTGGCGGCGATGATTCCGAGGCTCGCGTTGAATGCCAAGGAGCGGCAAATTGCGGTCTCTTTGCTGAACACGTACCTGGAAGATCGCAGCTCGATTGTCAGGACGTTCGCTCTTCAGGGACTGGCCGACCTGGCGGAAAATGACGCGAGTATGCGGCCCGCAGTGATGGAGCTTTTGCGCGAGGCCACGCGAAGCGGTACGCCGGCGATGAAGGCGCGCAGCCGCAAGCTGCTCCTGCGATTGGAACGTTTGTGAATATTACGAGCGAGCGTTGGTCGGGAGCTTTGCGGCGAGGTATTCAGCAGCGTGCGCGGGTTCGCGAGCGAAATAAATCAAACGCTCGGCGGCTTCGCCCCACGAAGATGCGTGGCCGATTTCAACTTCGCGGACGCGTTCAATGATGGGCTGCCAGAAATGCCCGATGGTGACAAACGGCTTCACGGGCATGACGCGCTTGTTCAGCATTTCCCAGACCACGGCGAGCTCGACCAGTGTGCCCGTGCCGCCCGGACACACCACATAACCTGAGCCGTGTTCGATGAGGGCGAACAGGCGCTCCTGCCAGGTTTTCACGGAAATAACTTCGTCAACCCAGCGGTTCGCACGCGCGTTGAAAAATTCCGCGGTGATGCCGAGAGTGCGCCCGCCTGCGTCCTTCGCGCCGCGGGAGACCGCTTCCATCACTCCGCCGTAGCCGCCACTGCAAACCGTGAATCCGCAGGCGGCAAGCTGCGCGCCAAGTTCCTGCGCGAGAGCGTAGTGCGAATCGCCTTCGCGCGGGCGCGAGCTGCCAAAAACGGTGATGATCTTGGCGAACGGGCCAGCATCCCTCATTTGTGTTTTCTTGCAGGCTTTTTCGCGGGCGCCCCAAGGTCCTGGACCATGGCCACGGCGATCAAATCGAGAACCTTCACCGCCTCGCGGCTGGGCCCGCCATTATGGTTGTCGAACATAGAAAAAATCAGATGCTCGCCGTGAAGGGTGGTAGCAAAGCCCGAGACGGCTTGCGTGTGTTCGACCGAGCCGGTTTTCGCCTGAATGCGGCCTTCGGCGGGCGTGTTATTCAGCCGGTGCTCAAGAGTGCCGTCGACGCCAGCTACGGGCAGGGTGGTCACAAAGGCGTCGCCCCAAGGCTGCTGCCGCACGTATTCAAGCAAGGCCACGACAGCGCGGGGCGTGACCAGGTTCCCACGCGACAATCCTGAACCGTCGGCCACCAAAACATCGCCGAGCGCGACGCCGATCGAAGTTAGAAACTTCTGCTCAACTGCCAACCCTCCCGCCAGGGAGCCCATGCCGGTCCGTTCCTTCGCAACGGTGCGCAACAGAATCTCGGCGTGCTGGTTCTCGCTGACTTTGTTCAGCACGCGAACGATTTCAATCAATGGCGGCGAATCGTGCTCGGCGAGGACTAGAGGCGCGGGAGCGTCTGACGATGGCGCCAGCGACGGCGATTCGGTAGGCGGATTTTCCGGAGGGGGTGGCGCATGTTCCGCCCGGGCATCTCCGGTGACGCGGATGCCTCGCGCCGAGAGCATCTGCTTCAGCACATGAGCCGTGTAGTCCGCAGGCTCGGGCATTGCGGCGGGCAGATCCATCGTTGCACGACCCAAAGGAATCGATCCGCGGAGAAGAAATTTCTTCGGGCCAGGCTCGGCGACCATATGGAAATCCGGAGGCGAATCGGCGGCGCCTGTGGTGATTCCGTAATCGTAAACGTCATAGCCCGGCCAAGGCTCGACGGTGACCCAGGCGGCCGCGCCAATCTGATTGCCGGGCGTGACCTTCACATCGAGGCCGTTGTCGTCGAAACAGATTGCACTAACCGCGGCGCCGTAGTCCTCCGGCAAATCGCCAACCGCCCAGCCCTCGGGATAAGGCTCGTAGGGAAAGTAAGAGTCGTCGCCGACGATGTCGCCGTCAATTTCTTTCACGCCTTTTGCAACGACGGCATCGACCAGCTCCGCCAACGGTTTGTCGGAAGGCCCATCGATGGGGTTCACGGCGTCATAGGGGATGCGCCGATTGGAAAAGTCGGGGTCGCCGCGCCCTACAAGGACAAGGTCTCCGCGCAACCGGCCGGCAGGATCAAGCGTGCCGCGCGTTTCAATAGTGGTGCGGAAGCGGTAGTCCGGCCCCAGGGTTGCCAGGGCAAGAGCGGTGGTAAACAATTTTGTATTCGACGCGGGCGTGAAATAGTGGTCCGCGTTCAGTTCGTAGAGGGGCTGTTTTGTTTCCGCATCGACGATGAGCACGCCCAGAAATGCTTTTTGCGCGTTGGGATCGGCGAGCGCAGCATCAACGTCGCGCCGAAATTGGACGACGCCAGAAGTCACGCTCGACGGGGATTTTCCCTTGGATTTCTGGGCAAGAACTGGAACAGAGACAATCGCCGAAATCCATGCGGCAAAAATACCGATGCGAATGACCTTCCGGTACACGGAATCTCCGTTCGATAAATTGCTGAGGCTCGAATCCAGCGCGCGATTATATGCTATTTGCCAGCGGCATATCCGTGGCGCGCGCTTGATACCCACGGAATGGATACCGATGGCAACGCAGCATCCTTGTGAAGAACAAGCGGATTTACTAAGATGTGCGTCAGCCGAGGAGGCTCCCTACGATGCGGAAGATGCTCACGTTGCTTCTTGGAATCGCGCTTACTGGCTTGCCGGCTCTATTGGCCGCGCCAAAGGCGCATGCGGACGATAAGCCGAGCAAAGACGATCAGCGGCTGCAAAACGCCGGGGAAGTGATGAAGGAGATTCTCGATATCCCCGATGACATTCCTCAGGATTTGCTGGACAAGGCGGATTGCGTGATTGTGATTCCATCGGTGCTGAAGGTGGCGTTCGGATTCAGCGGCAGTTATGGCCGCGGGGCGATGACCTGCCGCGGCGGAGCAGAGTTTCAGGGACCGTGGGGAGCGCCGACGATGATGGCGCTGGAGGGTGGTGGCATTGGATTGCAGCTTGGAGGGCAAGCGACTGATTTTGTCTTGCTGGTGATGAACCCGCGCGGAGCGAACGGCATTCTGACCAGCAAAGTGAAGCTGGGTGCTGACGCGGCAGCGGCGGCCGGACCCAAAGGGCGCGACGCAGCGGCGGCAACCGACGCGACCATGCGCGCGGAAATTCTGACCTATTCACGGTCGCGCGGATTGTTTGCAGGCGTGTCCCTGGAAGGCTCAACATTGCGTCCGGACAATGGCGGGAACGAAGCGATTTATGGCAAGAAGATGGACGCCAAGGACATCGTTCTGAAAGGCGCAGTGGGCGTTCCGCCGGCCGCACGATTGATGATCGATACGCTGCAAAAGCATTCACCGACAAACCATTCGAACGCGAAATAGCAGGAGTGAATTCGCAACGCGGGGCCGTTGTCATTCATCATCCATAACGGGCTTAGCAAGCAGCGATGGCCATACGAATCATCACCGTCGAGAGGGAATTCGGCAGCGGGGGCGCGAAGATCGCCGAACTTCTGGCGGCGAGGCGAGGCTGGAAGCTCTGGGACACAAATCTGAGCGGCGAGATCGCGCGCCGCGCGAACGTTGACCCGCACGCGGCCGAACTTTGTGACGAACGCTGCGATCCCCTTCTGCATCGGCTTTTCAAAGTGTTTGCGCGCGGCAGCTATGAGCGCAGCTTGCCCGTGGCCGACGCACCGGGCTTCGACACCGATCACATGGTGGCGCTGCTGCACCGCGTGATTGAAGATGTGGCCTCGAAGGGCAACTGCGTCGTTGTGGGGCGCGGCTCACCCTATATCCTTCGCAGTCGCAGCGACGCCTTCCACGTGTTTGTGTACGCCTCCGAAGCGGAAAAACTGCGCCGACTGCTGGCCATCGGCAAAAGCGAAAGGGAAGCTTGCGAACTGATCCGCACCATCGACCGTGAACGCGCCGCGTTCATCAAGCGCTACTTCGGAGGGGATTGGCCTACGCGCGAGCTTTATCATTTGATGATCAATGCAGGCATGGGCGATGAAAAGGTGATTGCCACGATCTTCAGCGCCATCGATACTTTTGAAAGGAAAGCTGCCAGCGCGACGGCGTAAGAGCGCAGCGTTCGAGCCTGCCAACAATCCGGCAGTGGGTCAGTTTCCGATTATCCGACGTGTCAGGATTTGGGATGGCACAGCGTGTTTGAATAGGGTGATAAGCGATCTGCCAAAACTCATCCGGGCCGGAACGTACTTGCCCGGAGCTCCTGGTTTCATTTGATTTTCTTAGCAATCAGGTCGCCTGAGGCGGTGCGGAATATGAAGTGCGTCACTCTGCCGCTTTCGTCCTTCACGTAGATCGCCTCTCCTAGGCCGCCTCTGGCGACGAACGTAGTTTCGGAAACAGGCACGTCCGCAGTGTATACTGCGTCGCCCGGCCACTGATCCATCAGCTGGTCTCCTGCGCGTTTGACCTTCACTATAAAGTTCGGTGTCAATTGGTATTCGCCGACATAGGCGTCGAATACACTCGGGTCCACTTTGGCTGCCACACTCCGTGCATACGGGATAGGAGTTTCCTGGTGGGACACTACCAGCCATCGCCTTCCGCGCCGAACGAGGACATCCGTCAAGCGGGCTGAGCTGTAAGTTTTCTGGCCCGCCCAGTCCTCGTCGTAATTGAGCCGGAAGGTGGCCACTGCCGTGTCGCCATAGGAACGCACACGGAAATCCAGAGGCGCGTCAGCCCGGTAGATGATGCCGGATTGAAGCTCATCGGCAGACTCCTTGACGATGTCTTGCGACTTCATCACCGCACCGTTGTCGTCTATAACGATGCAATCGTCTGCGAAATACGTCAGGTAAGTTTTCATGTCGCGACGCGCCAACAAGGCGAGGCGCTGGCGAATGGCTTGCTTTACTTCATTCTCGGCCTTCGCCGAAGCTCCTGCCGAAGAAGGCTTTTTGCTCGCTTGCGAATGCGCGAGACTCGCTGAAACTAAGATGAACAACGCTAAGACGAATTGGCGTCGCATGTGATTTCCTCCGAAGCAGAGAGCGTGCCATCGGGCACGCAGGACAATGACCGAAATTTCCGACTTGCACTTCGGGTTTGAGCATTCTACGCTTCACTGTTTTGAACACAACAAATTTCCCAGCAAAGGAAACCCCACCGGGGGCACCGAAATAAACTCAACTCCGACAAACGCGCAAGTCGGAAACTGACCTACTATCAACAAATCCCCTCGCTTGCCTGCGCATACCGAATCCCGTACCCTGAATGATTCTTCCTCTGCCATCAGGAGAAATTGTGAGCTGTCCGATCTGTGAGAAGCGCCCGCCGAAACGATTCTGCCCGGCGAAGGGCGAACGAATCTGCGCCATCTGCTGCGGCACGCAGCGCGAAGTGACCATCGATTGCCTGCCCGATTGCACGCACTTGATTTCCGCACGGCGATACGAAGTGGAGCACCGCAAACCGCCTGCGCCCGGGGCGATTCCGTTTCCCGATGTGGAATTCTCGCCGGAAATTCTGCGGCGGCATCCGGAGGCGCTTTCGGCAATCGGCATCGCGATCCTCGGATTCGCGGAACAGAATGGCGCGGTGCGCGACGCGGAGATTTTGGGTGCGCTCCGGGCCCTTGCGGAAGCTTATCGCACCCTGGAATCGGGAATTTACTTTGAACGACCGCCCGACGAGCCACTGCCGCGCGCCCTGTACGCGCATCTTGGGCAGGGATTGCAGGATTTCAAGAAGCAGGAGTCGCAGCGAAGCGGATTTACGACGCTAAAAGATTCGGAAATTTTTAGGCTGCTGGTTTTCTTTCTGCGTTTGGGAGCGCGTGAGACGAACGGCCGGCCAAAGGCGCGCGCATTTCTCGATTTTCTGTACGCCCAATTTCCGGCGGCGCCGGCGGCCGCGGAGCGCGAGGTCCCTCGAATCATCCTGCCTTGAGGGCTTTCCCTACGCGGGGAAGGCCGGGAAATTCCGGTGACGCGGTGCAGCCGCGCACTTGAGTGCCCAGCGCGAGGGTCATTTGCGGAGAGCGCCATGCACGTCCCTCAGCGGCGCTGCGGTCGGGTCGCACATCGAAGCCATACTTTTTTCGCAGGCGCTCGACCCGCTCCGCCATCTCGCGGCGGTAAGCCTCCGGCGCGTTTCCATGATTTAGATACCAGTCTTTATAGCGCCGCGCGAGCTTCGGAAACTTCGCTTCGACAAAGGGAATGAATTGCTTTGACGCCGAAGGCATCAGAAAGAGCACGCGTCCGGCGAACCACAACGCGCCGGCATCACGAGCGGTGTGCGCCAGCGAGTCGAGAGCCGTTTCGTCGTCGGTGATTCCCGGCACAATTGGCATGGCCAGAACGCCAGCGTCAATTCCGGCCTCGCGCAGGCGCTGCACGGCAGCAAGCCGCAGGTCCGGCCGAGGCGCGCGCGGTTCCAGCAGACGCGCGAGACGAGCGTTCAGCGTGGTCACCGACAGATTGATGCTCAGGGACGAACGCGCTGAAATTTGCTTCAACAGTTCGATGTCGCGGACGACGCGATTCGACTTCGTGGTTATGGAAACGCTCAGGCCCTCGCGGGCAGCCATCTGCTTCAGAATCGACTGGGTGACTTGATACTCCTGCTCCGCAGGCTGGTAGGGGTCGGTGGCGGTGCCGATGGCGATGTGCTCGCCCCAGATTTTCTCGTTGCGCAGATCACGCTCGACGAGCGCACCCGCGTTTCCCTTCACGTAGATCTTGCGCTCGAAATCGCCGCCGTCGAGCTCCATATATTCGTGGGTATAGCGGGCGTAACAATATTTGCAGCCGAACTCACATCCCCGGTAGGGATTTATCGTCCAGCCAAAGGGAACTCTGGGAGAATTGCAGCGGTTCAGAATCGAACGCACCGGCAGCACAAAATATTCCGTGCCGCGTTTTGCCTCCTTCAAAGGGGAAGATGCGGCGAGGCGCGCGATACCTACCAGTTCGTCCGCAGGCTTCAAACTCCGGCGATCAGCCGGAGGGGGCGGAGAAGCGCTGCGTGGCTCACTCGAACCGTTGGGAGCGGCGGCGGGAAAAAGAGTGAGGCTGGATTCGACCAAACGGTGCATAGGGCGCCTTGCAGGCGTCGATGCGGTTCGGATCGTGGGAAAAGTAGCCATCAGTACCGCGATCACCTCGCCGAATGGAGTGGCGCGAGTATTTCGCTTTTTGTTCGCTTTGTCAAGAACAATCATTCGCTATTTATTCGCCTATGAGGCTTAGGTTGAGCGACAGAACGGACCGGTGGTTTGACGCTTCAATGGCTGGCATACTTAACGAACGGACCCCATCGTGAGCGACGTCAATATCCTCGTCATCGACGACGATTCAGCGAGCCAGCATGCCCTGCAACAGGTCTTCGACACGGAAGGCTGGAGCGTGAGCGTCGTGCCTATCCCAAGCGAGGCGTTGCGGGAGCTGGCGCGCGGCAGATGGGCCCTGGTGGTTGTCAACGTGGCCCTGGCGGACCTAACCGGTCCGCTGTTTTCAACGCTAAAGACGCTGGCGCAGACAGAAGCGGATCCAAGCAAAGATCAGAAACTGCTGCGTGTGCTATTCCTGGTGCCCAGATTGGCGGCGCGCTGGGCTAAGCCAGTGCTTGACCGCGAGGGCTTGCCTTACGTCATGAAGCCTTTCCATCTCCACGATTTCCTGGAAAAAGTCAGCGACCTTTTGATTGAAGCAAAGGCGATCCCACAGCCGATCCGTGACGCGCGTTTGCCCGCAGCCGGAAAGGACCGGCGGCAGAGAGACAGGCGAGCGGGACAGGACCGGCGCCGCGGGCAGATGTTCGCGTCGCGCGAGGACTACATGATGACCGAGGAAGAAATCGCCGACTTCGAAAAGCAAGAAGAGGAAGACCGCAGGAAACGACAGGAAGAAGACAAAAAGCGCGAAGTCCTCTGATTGAAGTGCTCTAATTGTAGAATGCAAAAACGTTATCTTCCGCTTGCTCCAACGGCTCCTGCTTTGCACCGGTGCACGACGCTGCGATCTTCGGTTTCCGAGAGAAGCTCCTCAATGCTCTTATTTTCGACGGGATGGCGCAGGGCCGGCGCGATTTCCGCGAGCGGCACCAAAACAAAGCGCCTCTGACTCATTCGCGGATGGGGAACTTCGAGCTCCTGGCTGTGAATCACGCTCGTTCCGTATAGCAATATGTCCAGATCGATAACGCGCGGGCCTCTGCGCACGGTGTGTTTGCGGCCGAGTTCATTTTCGATTTCCTGAAAGGTTCTGAGCAGCTGGCGCGGCATCAATTCCGTTTCAACTTCCAACACGCAATTCAGGAACCAGCTCTGCGTCGCGACGTCGACCGGTTCCGTCGAATAAATGGACGATTTCCGCAGGATGCGAATACCTCGTGTTCCCAGCGCCTGAATGGCAGACGCAATCTGCTGTTCGCGGTCACCAACATTCGAGCCCAGCGATATGTATACCGTTTTCATCCCCGATTGACCCCGTCATCTTAGAAAAGTTGTGGCTGGCGGCGCGGTTCATCCACGCCGAAGTGTTTGTACGCCAATGCCGTGGCGACGCGACCACGCTGGGTGCGGTCGAGAAGCCCAAGCTGCATCAAGTAAGGCTCGTAAATTTCCTCAATGGCGTCTTCTTCCTCGCTGAGCGCCGCGGAGAGCGTGTTCAGTCCAACGGGCCCGCCCCCATACTTGTGAATGATGGCGAGCATCAGGTTGCGATCGACTTCATCGAGACCGTGCTCATCGACGCCGAGCATCTCCAGCGCTTCCTTGGCGACGCCGATGGTGATCTTGCCGCCGGCACGCACTTCGGCGAAGTCGCGGGCGCGGCGCAACAGCCGGTTGGCGACGCGCGGCGTGCCGCGGCTGCGGCGCGCAATTTCGTCGACGCCGCCGTCGTCCATGGCGATGCCTAGAATCCGAGCCGAGCGCCGCACGATTTCGACCAAGTCTGCCGCGGTGTAAAAATCGAGGCGATGCACAATGCCAAAACGCGAGCGCATCGGCGCCATGATCAGTCCGGCCCGCGTGGTGGCGCCGACCAGGGTGAATTTTTGCAATTGGTAAGGATGGATTCGCGCGCCGGGACCCTGACCGATAATCAAGTCGATGCGAAAGTCCTCCATGGCCGGATAAAGAATTTCCTCGATGGACGGCATCAGCCGGTGAATTTCGTCCAAAAAGAAAAGCTCCCGCGGCTCAAGCGCTGTAAGGACCGCTGTGACATCCCCTTTGCGTTCGAGCAACGGGCCCGAACTGATCTTGATGCTCACTTGCATCTCGCTCGCAAGAATTTGGGCGAGCGTCGTTTTTCCCAAACCGGGCGGCCCGTAAAGCAAGACGTGATCGAGCGCTTCGCCGCGGCTGCGCGCCGCTTCGACGGCAATCTTCAGATTCTCCTTTACGCGTGACTGACCTATGAAGTCGTCGAAGCGCTTTGGACGTACGCTTGCCTCGACGCGCGCATCCTCGTCGAACGCTTGCCCTGAAACCACGCGATGTTTCAATTCAGTCATTTCTGCCGCTCGCATACAACTGAAAACCGCACAAAGACTGGGCCGCCGTGGGCGACGCCATCATTTTCTTGGTCGCCCTCTTGGTCACCTTCTCGGTCAACCGCTGACGGCGCGAGCCCCTTTCTCGATGGCAGCGCCGCCTAATTTTTGCAAAGCGGCGCGGAGCAAGGCATCAAATGTGGAATTCTGGCCGCGCAGCTGCTCAATCGTTTTCTCGACCGAGCGCGATTCATAACCAAGGTTGACGAGCGCCGAGCTCACGTCGGATTCCACTTGGGAACGCGCCGATGCTTTGCTCGTCTCGACCACCTCAACGACGGCGAGCTTGTCACGCAGCTCCAGGACGATGCGTTCGGCCGTTTTCTGTCCGACGCCAGGAATTCGCCGCAACTGGACAATGTCTCCTTTGCGAACTGCCGGCACCAGCTCGTCGAGGCTCATTCCGGACAAAATCTTCAGAGCCAAACTCGGCCCGACACCTGTGGCGGAGATGAGCAGCTCAAAGCATTGCTTCTCCCGCGCGGTAAGGAATCCGTAGAGTGAAATTTGATCCTCGCGCAGATGCGTGTGAATCAACAATGTGACTTCCGCGTGCAGCGCGCCCAGACCGGTGAAGGTGGAGAGCGGAACCTGCACCTGATAGCCGACGCCGGCTACGTCGACGATGATTTGGTTCGGCCGTTTATCGACGAGCGTGCCGCGAAGCTGTCCGATCATGCGACCGATTATTGATGAGTGTCCATGCGCTGTCAACGCGACTCGAAACCGCTGGTTTCTTACCCGACGAGAACTCGATAGAGGGATAGGACCCCCTGCGCCGGGGGTGCAAATTTGCACGACGATATCCGAAATTACGGAGATTGTTGTTGCGCACATTCGTACACTGCACGAAAGCGCTGCGCGAATTCGGCACGTTGAAATGCTTTTCGAACAGTTCACGGCTGCCGCAAGGAATATTTTTCGCTACTTGATGTCCATCGCGATTCGTTGCGGAAACTCGCGCGTCTAAATATGTGAAGTCAGGCCCGCAGAAAAGGAGAACAAAAATGACGCGCAACAGACTGTGCCAGGTATTTGCGTTAACGCTGCTTCTGGCCGTAGCTCTTCCGGTCATGGCGGCGCCGAATAACAGCATGGTACTGACCGGCAACATTTTGGCGAAAGGAACCTTCAACCTCGTTGGCAACAAGTCGTTGAAGGGCACGACTCTTCCACCGGGCGAATACAGAGTGGTCGCCAGTGATTCGCAGGTTTCCTTTTTGCTCAAAGGCAAGGTTGTCGCTCAGGCTCCGATCCAATGGAAAGACATCCAGCTCGCGGACGCCAACGCGGTTGTCGACGAAAGCGGAAGCATTCAAGAAATCCGCTTTAGAGGCAAGGGGCGCTCCGTGGTGATCATGTGAAGGTCCCGCAACAAGCGGGCGCCACTTGTAGCGGCGCCCGCGATTTTCTTTGGATTGGCGCTCGGGGTAGGCTGCTAATGCCGCAAGCGGTCATTGCGGATGGCTTCTTCCACGAGGCTCTCGAGCTCGCGACGAGTCAAGGGAATACGATCCGGCTCGGACGAGTCGGAGGTGATTGGGCAACCCACGGCGGCGGTCTCGATGCCGTAGCGGGCGCGCGCAACTAACAATTTGTCGACATCCTTGCGAGAAAGCAGCACCTGCTTGTGAAGCAATTCGGTCACGAGCGCAACGCGCGCAAAGTGCTCGACCGTTTCCATCCGGTAATACGCTGTCAGCAGATCGACGCCGCAGGACACCACACCATGGTTCGCCATCAGAATCGCATCGTGCGATTGCACAAAGGGTTCGATGGAATCAGTCAGCTCTGACGTGCCAGGCGTGCCATATTGCGCCAGGGGAACCGTGCCGAGTCCGATCACCGCTTCGCTGAGGAGCGCCTTATCCAGCGGCAGTCCTGCGGCGGCGTAACCGGTAGCCGTAATCGGATGCGCATGGCACACGGCATTGACATCAGGCCGCAAGCGATAAATCAACAGATGCATGCCGAGTTCTGAAGAAGGATTGCGATAGCCTGAGATTTTGTTTCCCGCGAAATCGGTAATGACCAGATCCTCGGGAGACATCATTCCCTTGGAGGCGCCGGTGGGAGACGTAAGCACGCGGTGCGAATCGAGGCGAAGGGAGATGTTCCCATCAGTGGCAGCGACAAAATTCTGCTGATGAAACCATCGGCCAATGGTACAGATGTCACGGCGATGTTCGTCTTCGCTTTTCAGAGCGCCGTGCGAAATTGTGTCAAAAGTCATCTTCAGCAAGCCTGCGATTCTTCGCCAGCACCTTATACACGAAGCTGAGGCATATTTCCAGCGCGTAAGCCGGGAGCAGGCTTCCCGATTCTAGGCGTAAATGCCGCGATGCCTTAGAGCGATGGCCACCCGGTCGATGGCCAGCATATAGGCGGCGATACGATTATTGACGCCGTGCTTTTCCGCGTAGCGCACCACGTCATCGAAACTACGGTCCATCACGTCTTGCAGCCGCTCATTCACTTCGCGCTCACGCCAGAAAAAGCCCTGACGGTCCTGCACCCATTCAAAGTAACTAACCGTCACTCCTCCCGCGTTCGCGAGGATATCCGGAATAATGAATACGTCTTTCTTGCCTAGGACTTCGTCCGCAGGAACCGTAGTGGGGCCGTTGGCGCCCTCGCAAAGGATCTTGGTTTGGACGCGGCTAACGTTCTGACTGGTAATCTGATTCTCGATGGCCGCAGGCACCAGAATATCGCAAGGTTGGAAAAGCACTTCGACTGAGGAGAGTTTTTGGCCGCCTCCAGGGAAGTCAGGGAGGGATTTATGCTGGCCGTAGACCCAGTCGACGACCTTGGGCATGTCGAAACCCTTTTCGTTGTAGAGGCCTCCATGCACGTCAGCCAAGCCGATGATCTTGTATCCCGCTTCGTGCATCAGGCGGGCGCCCATGGACCCTACGTTGCCGAATCCCTGAATCACAACCCGGCAGTTTTCCTTTTTCATTCCCAGCTTCGCAATAGCCCGGTCGCAAACCATCATCACTCCGCGGCCGGTGGCCTCCGGGCGCCCGAGCGAACCGCCCAGTTCAAGCGGTTTGCCAGTGACGACCGCGGTGACCGTGTGGCGCATGTGCATGGAATACGTGTCCATGATCCAAGCCATGATCTGCGCGTTGGTGTTGACGTCAGGCGCCGGCACGTCGCGCTCTGGGCCAATCCAATCGGAGAGCTCCGCGGTGTAGCGCCGGGTGAGACCTTCCAATTCGCGTTGCGACATTTTGTCGGGATCGCAAATGATGCCGCCTTTGGCGCCTCCAAAGGGAATGTCGACAACGGCGCACTTCCAGGTCATCCACGATGCCAGCGCGCGCACCTCGTCAATGGTCACGTCCTTGGCGTAGCGGATGCCGCCTTTGCCAGGTCCGCGGACCAGCGAGTGCTGCACGCGATAGCCGGTGAAAACTTCCAGTTTGCCGTTATCCATTTTCACGGGGATGTAAACCGTGATTTCCTTATTGGGGTACTGCAAATATCGATACAGATCCTGCTCCAGACCCAGCTTCTTGGCGGCCTCCTCAAAACGGGCTTCCGCAGCTTCGTACGGATTCAGTTCATGTTCGAGCGACAGTGTGGCCATGATGGCGTTCTCTCCTTGACGAAGTGGAATTGGATGATAGCACCGGCCGATTCTGCAGCAGAAGTTCCCTCGCGACGAAGGGAAGCCGATGTCGCAGAACTCGTGTTCGCCGGCGTCAGTATATGAAGCGCGCATGCAGCGGCGCAAGAACGGGCCGCTCTCTTACCGGTTATGGATAAGAACAGCGGCGCAAAAGCGATTTCAAAAGCCGCCGGGCGAGCCGTGAGAATCAAGATCGCGCTCCGTAAACATAATGATCGAGAATGAGCTTTGCAAGGCGCCGCTGATCGTGGCGGATCACGCCGCCCCGCTGCAGAAGATCGCCGGCTACATATTGCACACCCATGTTGTGGAGTTCTTCAAACGACGGGTCCACCGGTTCGGCTCCCTCTTTGCGGTAGCGCCGCAATATGTGCGCCGGCGCGGGCGATTGGTTCACTACAACCGAATGAAACAAATTTTTGCCGGTATGCTCATACATCGCGCGCACATGGTCAGCCACGGAATACCCCGTTGTTTCGCCTGGCTGCGTCATCAGATTCGCGATGTAGACACATTTCGCGCGTGATTTGGCGATTGCTCTGGCGACGCCCCGCACTAACAGATTGGGAATGATACTGGTGTAAAGCGAGCCGGGACCCATCAAAATCAGATCGGCCTCGTGGATGGCGCGCATTACTTCGGATAGCGGCTGTGCGGTGGCAGGCACCAGCTTGATACGGCGGATGCGGCAGCTCGAACGTGAGATTTTGGTTTCTCCCACGACGATGCACCCGTTGTCGAGCGTCGCCTCCAGGGTCACGTTTTTCGCGGTGGAGGGAAAAATCCTGCCTCGCGTCGCGAGAACCTTGCTGGAAAGCCGCACCGCTTCGGGGAAATCACCGGTGACGTGAGTTAGCGCAGCCAGAAACAAATTGCCGAAGCTGTGGCCTCCGAGTCCGCGACCACGCCCCGGAAACCGATATTGAAAAAGCCGGGCGAGCAATGCCTCATCCTGAGAAAGAGCCACCATGCAGTTCCGAATATCCCCGGGCGGAAGAATCGAGTACTCGCGCCTCAACCGACCGGAACTGCCGCCATCATCCGTGACGGTCACTACGGCGTCGATTTGAACGGAAGACCGCGGCCTGGATTCGTCGCGAGGCCGAGCGGTGTACTCCTTCAAGCCGCGCAGCAACATAGAAAGGCCTGTCCCGCCGCCAAGAGCGACCACGCGGATTGGTCTGGAACGAATTTTCGTGGCTATTACCACAAACGGAAAGAACTAACCGCTTGCGCCTTCTCGCTCAGGGTAGAGAAGTTCGGTAAAGCGGGGATCTTCCTGGAGGAAAGCGAAGTCTTCATCGTTGCGTGCGCGATAGCGATTGTCAGCGCGCAACTGAATGGCAATCTTCAGATTCTGCATCGAAGATTCGGCTTCGCCTGTCAAGCAATCGAGCGCGGCCATCGCATAAACAACGTGATCGGCCTTCGGAGCAGCCTTACGCGCGCGGTCGAGATGCTCGCGAGCATCATCCCAGCGCCCGAGGTTCATCATGGCAATACCTTGGTTATAGTGATCCTCAGCCGACTTCGCGGCTGGCTCTGCGGGCCGGGAAACGCGCTGGCCGCAAATCCGAAGATGAATTCGCGCGCGGTCAGAAAGCTCCTTGTTGGGACCCTCGATCACTCGTTCTAGGGCATCCTTTGCGCGAGAGAATTTCTGTTGCTGGAAGTGCTTGAGACCGTCTTCGTAGGCCTTCAGTTGCAGAAGAGTTGCATGGTCATTCGGATCGCGCAGAACTGTGGCATGTTGCTTCTGCGGCAAAGCTTTACTTTTCAGAGGCTTGCGGTGCCCGCGGCCCTGCGACGAAGTACGACTGCCTCGTTGCTTGGTTTTGCCGCTTGAGCGCGCCATAGGGACGCTAGAATAGCAGCGGACCATTCCGACGTCAACTCACTAGATTGGAAGCGAATAGTGGCATTTCCAAGTGGTAGGCTACTAACTTGAGCTACGTCTGCCAGGAGTGGACTACCGAGTCGTATTCTGACAACGAATAGGGCGCCCAATTCGCCATTTTAGGTCAGTTTGCGTCCGTCGTAGGGTAGTACCGCCGGGATGAAAAGGTTATCTGTTCCGAACCAGCACGAAAGACACCAGATGTCCTGACGCACGCGGCTATGCTATAAGTAAACGGCGACAAAACTGAGGGGCTTGTGCCGTTCATAAACTTTCCCGCTCGAGAGATTAACTGCAAGCTTGTCTACTATGGCCCTGGCCTTGGTGGCAAAACCGCCAACCTTCAGTGGATTTACGACCATACCGGCAACAATCAAAAAGGAAAAATGGTATCGCTCGCAACCGAAACAGACCGCACCTTGTTTTTCGATTTTCTGCCGCTTGATCTCGGCTCCGTGCGGGGATTCCGCACGCGCTTCCATTTGTACACGGTTCCGGGGCAAGTATTTTATGAAGCGAGTCGCCGGTTGATTCTCAAAGGCGCGGACGGCGTGGTCTTCGTGGCGGATTCCCAAGAAGAGCGCTTGGACGCGAATTTCGAAACGATCGACAACCTGAAGGAACACCTAAAGGATCACAATCTAAATTTCGACACGATTCCTTATGCTTTGCAACTGAACAAACGCGACCTGCCCAACGCCATGCCGGCCGGCGAATTGACAAAACAACTGCAGCTGAAGGGCGAGCCGGTCATCGAGGCGATCGCGGTGCAAGGGCAGGGTGTGTTCGATACGTTGAAGGAAGTTGCGAAGCTCGTTCTCCACGATTTGAAGAAAAATTCCTGAAGCCGATCGGATCCTTGACCTACTTAACCGACCGCTGGCTCTGCTGATACGAAACTGGCCACGGCCTGGGCTTCATCGTCGAGCGTCGGAATCGTTTCGGTAAGCCGCATGACCTCCAGTACTTCGCGCGTATGCCCCCCGGGGTGCAAGAGTTTGAACGACCCGCCCACCTGTTTCATCGATGTATAGCCCTGGAGGAGACTGCAAATGCCGGAGCTATCGAGTTGCGTGACTTTCGCCAGATTGACCAGGATTTTTCGCGCGCCCTGCCGCGACAATTGGTGCAATCTCTCCGCCAACGCTTCGCTATCCGGACCGATGACCAAACGCCCATCTAAGTCCACAACATTCACATCTGCCAATTGGCGCACGGAAATTCTCAGCGGCATCTCCGCCCTCCTGCGGCATATGAAACTGGCCCTTGGACGCGTTCGTCCGACTCCCGACGGATGGAATTATACTCCCAACATTATATGTTCGCCGAGAACGCTCGCGTAAGTGATACGGCGGTTTGCCGCGCTTGACACCATGATGCTACGTGAATAGCTTCGACAGAATGAAATATCAGCGCTTACATTCATGGCGCGTGACTCCTCGAGAAGCCGCCAAGATTCAGTTACGGTTGCGCTCGAACGTAGAATTGGCTGACCGCTTGCCAATCGTCCGCTGCGTCGCGGGCGCGGATTTGGCGTTCGATCTCGATCGTAACCGGGCCATCGCCGGTGTGGTGATTTACACGTTTCCGGAAATGGAGGAAATTGAACGCGTATGGGGTGAAAGCCGAATCGCCTTTCCTTACGTTCCGGGCCTGCTCAGTTTTCGCGAAGCGCCGGCGCTGCTGAAAGTATTCGCACGAGTAAAAAACACGCCCGATTTGATTTTTTGCGACGGCCACGGCTATGCGCATCCGCGCAGATTTGGCATCACTTCACATCTGGGCCTGCTGCTGGGCACGCCTACGATTGGCTGCGCGAAATCGCTACTCATTGGAACCCACGGACCATTGCCTCTCCATGCCGGAGCGTGGACGCCGCTCCGGGACGGCGACGAGGTCATTGGCGCGGTGCTCCGCACACGAAAAGCGGTGAACCCCATTTACGTGACGCAGGGACATCGCGTCTCTTTGCCGACTGCTCTGAAGTTTGTTCTCGCGGTGCTGGACGGTTACCGCATACCCCGCCCCACTCGGGATGCGGATCATTTTGTTGCCGCCGTGAAGCGAGGAGAACGCACGGCTCCACGAGTATTGAGAATCGCCGCCGGACTGGCGCCGGGCAGAACACGTTAGCGCCACGAAACACGAACATCTTCCGGCCGTTACCCAACGCCGATAACGGCTATACTGCCCCACAGAGCCCCCGCAGAATTCCTCCCGAGTAGCCGTGTGCCAGACTTGACCGAGAACACGTTTGAGCCCCTTTCGGAACAGCAGATTCAGCAAATAGAACTGGCCCAGAAGGACCTGCGAGGGCTGGAGCACCGCGACTGGTGGCTTTGGTGGAGCGCCGTAACAGTAATGCTTCTGCTGACCCTTGCTGTGGTCACCGTTTCTCTGCCAAACATACTCAGGGAATCCGACCGCGTATTTCAGCTAAACCTGAGCCTCGCCATTCACGCTCTCGTAGGACTGGTGCTGCTGTTCAACATTTACACCGTATACCAGCAGTGGCTGATCAAACGCCTGCGCACACAAACTGCGAAACACCTTGAGATACTCTCGCGGCTTCGAATCCGAGCGGAGGAATTCCAGAAACTGGCAACACGAGATTCGCTAACCGGGTTGTCAAATCGCCGCCTTGGCGAGGAGCGGCTTGCGGGCGAAGTAGCGCGTTCCGAACGTCACGGGCACCCTCTCAGCGTGCTGCTCCTGGATCTCAATCGATTCAAAGGTGTCAACGACCGCTATGGGCACGCGGCGGGAGACCTGGTGCTGAAGACATTTGCCGAACGCTTGAACAAAGTGATACGCGCCTCCGATCTCGCGGTAAGACTCGGCGGAGACGAATTTCTGGTGATTTTGCCGGAGTGCTTGCCGGAGAGGATTCCCGCCTTACTCAACCGTTTGGGATGTGTTGAAGTGAAGTGGAGAGAGGAAAAATTAACCCTCACCAGCGCCGCCGGATGGGCAGGTTATGAAAAGGGGGAAACACCCGCGCATCTCATCGAGAGGGCGGACAAGTCTCTGTATGTAAACAAGCGGAGCGAACAGGAAAAACAAGTGTCGCCGGTTCTCCCCTTCGGCCAGGAGACTTGATCCTTTGGCTCCAACCCCCACCGCGGGAACTTCTTTGCGGCCCTGAGGGGATCGCGTTATCCGCGGTGATCCATAGGAATATAACTGCGCGTATCCTCTCCCAGATAGATTTGCCTGGGCCGCGCGATTTTCTGTTCGCCGTCAAGCAGCATTTCCTGCCATTGCGCAATCCAGCCGGATGTTCGCGGGATCGCAAATAGCACCGGAAACATCGTCATCGGCAAGCCCATCGACTGATAGATAAGGCCAGTGTAGAAGTCCACGTTGGGGTAGAGTTTCCGCTTCACGAAGTAATCATCTTCGAGCGCGATGCGCTCGCACTCGAGCGCAATATCAATCAATGGGTTGCGCCCCATCACGTCAAACACTTCATAGGCGATGCGTTTCACAATCTTCGCGCGCGGATCGTAGTTCTTGTAGACGCGATGGCCAAAGCCCATCAGCTTGTGCTCGCCGCCGGACTTGACCTGTTTGATGTAGTCGGGAACGCGATTGACCGAGCCGATTTCGAGCAGCATGCGCAACACAGCCTCATTGGCGCCACCATGGAGCGGTCCGTAGAGGGCCGCAGTGGCGGCGGCAATTGCCGAATAGGGATCGACCTGCGAGCTTCCCACTCCGCGCATGGCGCTGGTCGAGCAGTTTTGCTCATGGTCTGCGTGCAGAATAAACAGAACATCCAAGGCATGCTCCAGTGTGGGATTCGGACGATATTGCAGCTCCGTGGTGCGGAATAACATGTTCAGAAAATTGCCTGGATAGCTCAGCTCATTATCGGGATATACGTAAGGCATGCCCAGGCTGTGCCGGTAAGCGAATGCCGCCATCGTGGGCATCTTGCCGATCAGGCGCCAGGTCTGCTTGCGACGCGAATCCTCGTCGAAAATATTGCGGGCATCCGGATAGAAAGTGGAAAGGGCTGCCACGGCGGAAATCACCATGCCCATCGGGTGAGCGTCGTAATGAAAACCATCGAGAAACTTCTTAATGCTCTCGTGAATGAAGGTGTGATGGGTAATGTGATACGTCCAATTGTCGAGTTGCGGCCGCGTGGGCAACTCTCCGTGCAAAATTAAATATGCCGTCTCGAGATAAGTGCTTTTCTCCGCCAGCTCCTCGATGGGGTATCCGCGATAGCGCAAGATGCCTTTGTCGCCATCGATAAAAGTGATCCGGCTGATGCAAGACGCAGTATTCGTGAACGCCGGGTCATAACTCATCAAGCCGAAATCGTCAGCGTTGACTTTGATCTGGCGCAAATCGAGAGCGCGGATCGTGTCGTGCTGAATGGGAACCTCGTATTGCTTCGCCGTACGATTGTCGGTAATCGTCAGGGTCTCGCGGCGCGCAGCGCTTTGTTTATCATTCGCCGGCGCAGAAACAGGATTTGTGGGACTCACCTTTGGGCCTCCTCAACTAACTGCCAACAGTCAAGTTTACACCTAACCGTACGCAACAAAATCGTTTTCCGTTCCTCTACTGCGGGAAAAAGTTATCACAAGGCTGATTCCATTCGGTTGCGTATGGAGGTCCGCCGCCCTGCAGTGGCGCGTGCGGCCCAGCATGAGGACCAGATGCCTACGACTTCCTGGGTGAAGGAGCGGTGAGAAGCTCTGCCGGAACAGCACGCTCCACGCGATTACGCCCGAGCTCCTTCGCGCGGTACAGTGCGGCATCGGCATTGCATAACAACTCCATGGCTTCCTGCAATCTCGAGGGATCCGTTGTCACAATGCCAAAGCTGGCGGTCATTGGAATTTGCACCTCAAGAACCTGCACCGGCGCCGATTCCACCGATTTGCGGATTCTCTCCGCTTGGCGAAGCGTGCCTTCTTCGTTCGAGGACGGAAAGATGATCAAAAATTCCTCGCCGCCGTACCGCCCTACGCAATCGTAGGTGCGGACGCACTTCAGCATTCGCCGGGCCAATTCTTGCAGAACAGCGTCTCCAACGAGGTGGCCGTGCTGGTCGTTGATGTTCTTGAAGTGATCGAGGTCGGCCAGCACGACGCCCACGGGGTGGCGCTCGCGGAAACCGCGGGACAGTTCCCGAGTGAGAAAGTCCATGGCTGCTCCGCGACTGGAAACACCGGTGAGGAGATCGTGGGTGGCTTGAAAGTGCAGCGCGTCGCGAGCGGCAATCAACTCGTCCTGCATGCGAAGGATGCGCTCGCCGACTTGCAAACGCGCGCGAAGTTTTTCGGCATCAAAAGGCTTGGAAAGATAATCATCGGCACCCGCCTTCAACCCGGCGAGCAGGCTGTGTTTCTGGCCATGGGCGGTCAGCAGAATCAAGAAAGTATACGCACGGCCGGAACGCGCGCGCACGCGGCGGCAAACTTCGATTCCCTCGAGCTCCGGCATCATCCAGTCGAGAATCGCCATTCGCGGCGCGTCCTCCGTCGCAAGCAGCGCCCAGGCATCGGCGCCATTGGCAACGGCAACCACTTCATAACCGCATTTCCTGAGGAACTCTTCGAGGACCCGGCGCGAGACCGGATCATCTTCGGCAATCAGAATCTTCATACACGGGCCTCCTGCTAGGTTTTTCCACAATGCACATCAAGCGGCACGGGCAACGATTGCGCGAGGCCGGCGATCCGGAATGGCGCGAGCTCTTCCTTCAATTGCTGGATGGCGGTCTCCACCGAAGGGAAGCCAGCGCGGACGGATGCAAGGTCGTTTCGCCGCGCGTCCTCTTCGAGCTTTTCCACGGCGCGATACGCGGGGCCTTTGCTGAAATTTCCAATCGACCCTTTCAGGGAGTGCGCCGTTCCTGCCAGTCCAACCGCATCGCCCTGCTCAATACCTAGAGCCATCTCCCGTAGCAGAGTTTGCGATCCACTGTCGAAAAGTTCGATGATCTCCGCGAGCAACTTGCGGTCTCCCTGGCACCGCTCGAGTACTTCGGATGGGTTCACGCCTTCCTGTTCCATGGACATGACTGCCTCCCGTTTTGCGCAACAGCGTTCCATTGCGCTGACATCTTTGCCTGCCATTCTCATTACTGAACTGCGTTGCAGGAAACCAGCCAAAGAAGACGTGGATGTGGTTTCCTAACTCTTTGCATAACAATGAGTTACGGGAGGTTGACACGAAGCTTAGTCCCAAAGAGGAACTGGGCGTGTCCCGCGAACGAGCCTTGTACCAACATGAAACGCAAAAGTACGATCCGCACGGCAACCTGCTACGTCGCCACCGGCGTGTGCTAGACTCCGCGAACGACTTGACTCAACTGGAGATGAACGCGGAGAGCGCCAGATGAAAACCATTGCGGCTTGCTCTGTATTGTTATTGTTGTGTTCGGCCTCGCTTGCACAACAACAGGCCGGCCCATCGGCGAGCGAACACGCCACCTATCAATTGAAGCCGACGCCCAAGACGGTCACGTGGGGTTACTACGCCGCGAGCGCTCCGCCCGTGCTGCAAATCCATTCCGGGGACACGGTGGAGATTCAGACGCTTCTGACGTCAAGTCCCAAACGCCTAGCGGACGCAGGTGTTCCCGCGGACCAGATCGAGCAGTCGCTGCGCGATATTTTCGACCAAGTGAAAGATCGTGGCCCTGGAGGGCACATACTTACAGGGCCGGTTTACGTTGAAGGAGCTGAACCTGGTGACGTTCTCGAAGTCCGCATTCAGGCGATTCGCCTCGCGATTCCCTATGCCTACAATGCCTTCGGGCCGGGGAGAGGATTCCTGCCCGACGATTATCCCTATGCAAGAATCAAAATCATCCCGCTCGACGCTGAGCGCATGGTGGCGCACTTCGCCGATGGAATTGAAATTCCCCTTCATCCATTTTTTGGCAGCCTCGGCGATGCTCCGCCAGACGCTGCCGGCCGCGTGAGCAGCGCGCCTCCGTGGATGCATGCGGGAAATCTGGACAACAAATATCTTGTCGCCGGAACTACGCTGTACATTCCAGTCAACGCCCCGGGAGCGCTTTTTTGGGCCGGCGACGGCCATGCCGGCCAGGGCGATGGCGAAGTGGACATCACCGCGATGGAAACTTCGCTCGTCGGCACGTTTCAACTTATCGACCGCAAGGACATGCACCTGCTGTGGCCGCGCGCGGAAACACCGGACTACTACATCACCATGGGAATCAACGCCGATCTGACCAAGGCGACGGAAATGGCCGTCCATGAAATGATCGACTTCTTGATCCACGAGAAGCATCTTTCCCGCGACGACGCCTATATGCTTTCCAGTGTCGCGGCGGATCTTCACATCAGCGAGCTTGTCGACGGGAACGACGTGGTGAGCATGATGCTGCCAAAGGCGATCTTCGTTTCAGCGAACGCGAAATAATGCCACCGCTAGCGCGATAGCGCGTCCGCTTCTGTTCCAACAATATCGAGTACCGCATCAAGATTGGCGGTTTTAAGAAGCTGAAGGACGCGCGGTATCGGTGCAAAAAAAATGCAGCGGCCGCCGGCCTTCCTCACGTGAGTGCAATGACGCACCAGAGCGCCCAGACCCCAACTATCCATTTCTGGCACGCCTGCAAGATTGATGGCAAATCGCCGCGCGCCTTCGTCGAGCAGTTGCTCGATCTTTTGACGGAACTCCAGCTCGCTTTCCCCGACCATGAGCGGGCCATTCAGGTCCAGAATCGTCGTCCCACTTACTTTGCGCGTCTTGATAAGCACCTGTGCCTCTTTTTTTGCGGCCGCTCCTGACACTTTCTTAGCAGTGGAAAATCTCTTGCGGCCCCGTAGCGGCTCAGCGCGCATGATTCTAGGCGAACTGCCGCAACAGAAAAAGCACAAATCGTGCGACATGAAGGCAGGCGACTAGACAATTGCAAGCATGCGGTCGATGGCAAGCCTGGCACGGCGGGCGATTTCCTGAGGCACGCGGATCTGCGGCTCGAGAATTTCCAAGGAGCGCAGCACGCGGTCAAGCGTAATGGTTTTCATGAACTCACAGACGGCATCAGGATTGACGGGACGAAATAATCTATCCGGCGACATCTTGCGCAAGCGGTGCAGCATGCCCACTTCCGTGCCGACGGCGAATTCCTCGGCTCGCGAATTGCCGATGTGGCGCATCATGCCCTCGGTGGAAAGGAAAAAGGTCCGTTCACTCGGAAGCGTTCCATCCGCCACACGCGCCATGCATGAACTGACGCAGCCGCACTCCGGGTGAATCAGCAACTCGATATCGGGATGTTCCTCCATCATCCGCAGCACCTGCTCCGGGCGAATGGTGCGATGCACGTGGCAGCAGCCCGGATAGGGAATGATATTCGGTCTTCCGGTTTGGTGGGCCACGGCTGCGGCGAGGAACTTATCCGGCACGAACAGAATCGGACGATCCGCGGGAATCGAAAGCACCACTTTCGCCGCATTTGCCGAGGTGCAGCAATAATCGCTCTCGGCCTTTACCTCGGCAGACGTATTTACGTAAGCGACGACAACGGCCCCCGGATACCGGGATTTCCACGCACGAAGCTCATCGGCTGAGATCGTCGAGGCCAGAGAGCATCCCGCACGCAAGTCCGGGAGCAGAACGGTCTTATCCGGACAAAGAATGGCCGCTGTCTCGGCCATAAAATGCACGCCGCAGAAAACGATTACGTCAGCGGGCGTCGAGGCGGCCTGCTGCGAGAGACCCAGTGAATCGCCCACAAAATCCGCCATCTCTTGCACTTCATCGCGCTGATAGTTGTGCGCGAGGATCACCGCGTTCCGCTCTTCCTTCAAGCGGAAAATGCGCTGCTGCTTCGCGCGGATTTCGGCCGGCGAATCATCAATCACCTCAACCGGCGGCAGCGAGTAGCGCGCCTCGAACGGAAGGGAAATGGCGGCTTCACTCACGGCAGTTCACCTCGGCCCCGGGATTAGCTTGGCGCTCAAGTCAAGCGCACGTGGCGAATGCGTCAGCGCCCCGATGGAAATTGCGTCCACGCCGGTCGCCGCATAAGCGGCGAGCGAAGCTTCGGCAACGTTTCCGCTTGCTTCGATAAGAACGGCATCATGCAAATCGTGCTCTCGCAGCGCTGTCACTGCGGCTGCGGCGTGCGCGGCAGAAAAATTATCCAGCATCAGGATGCAAGGACAGTAACCATCCGCCGTCTGCAAATCGCGAAGTGCGCGCGCCCCCAGAATGGCCTCTTCCGTGGTCGTGACTTCAACTTCGAAAAATGCCGCCGATTTGCGATTCTCCCACGCGCGTTGAATAGCGCCCTCCATGCCAGTGGCGCTGCCGCCCGAGGCCAGCAGCAAATGATTGGTCTTGATGAGTATTGCGTCGCCGAGGCTGAGGCGATGCGTTCCGCCGCCGCCAAGGTGAACCGCTCGCTTGTCGAGCAGGCCCCAGGGCGTCTTTCGCGTGGCCACTATATGTGCATTCGGCGACTGCTGGCCGACTGCCTCGACAAGGTGGCGCGTCGCCGTGGCGATGCCGCTCATGCGCTGCATCAAGTTGACCAGGACGCGCTCGAGCGAAAGCAAGATTTTGCCATCGCCGTCGGCGCGCAGAAGAACATCGCCCGCAGCGATAAAGTCGCCATCGTTCACGCCGCGCGAAATAACGAGGCCCACACGGTCGTAAAGCCACTGGGCCTCGCTAACTCCCGCCGCAACACCCGCTTCCTTGGCGCGAATTTCGATGGCGCATTTACGGCCGCCGATGCCCAGGGCGTCAACCGTCAAATCGCCAACTCCCGTGTCCTGGCGCAGAAGCTCGTCCGCAAGACCGCGGAGAGCCTGAACATAGACTGGGTTTTCTACCGTTAGCGCCGCGCCACGGTAAAACGCAGCGTGGACGCGATTTTCGCGCTTCGTGTCAGTGTCTGTCGAGATTGCGGCCCGAGAAGTCATTTGCAAGTCCGGTTCTTCGCGCCTGAGGGGAGCTACGGCGCTCCCTCTCATCGAATGGGTAATCGACTATTTTCCGTGCCACGGGCAGAGAAGTCAAACGGCTGGGTGGGGCGGCCCGGAGCGAATCCTACCTTCCGCGAATCGAGACGCCAGAAATGCTAATATTGGGATGCGCGACAGCGCAGAACGGTTCATTACCTCGTTCCTGGAAGCCCTTCCTCCGAAGCTTTATGCGGCGGCAAATCCTGGTAACGAAAAGCGTTTCTTTGGCATCTTAGGTGAGGCTTTGCGTTTGGATGCTGGCCCCAATTACAATTTCTACGGACATTACCTTGAAACATAAGACATTTGCGCTGATCGCCGCCGTAATTTCCGCCGCAGTCTGCATCGCCGCTGGATGCAGTAAATCCCAGACCCCGGCAAATAATCCGCCGCAAGCGGCGTCCGCGCCAGCCCAACCGTCAGCGCCAGCAATCTCCCCAGGGACACCTCCTGGACCAGTCAATGTCCTTACTTATCATGACGACAACGCCCGTACCGGGGAAAACGGCAACGAAACCATCCTGAAGCCCGGCAATGTGAACCCGCGCGAATTTGGCAAGGTGGGATTCCTTCCCGTGCAGGGCTTGGTGGACGCCGAGCCGCTGTACGTTTCGCAACTCCGGATCGGCGGCGCGACGCGCAATGTGGTCTTCGTGGTTACCGAACATGACCTTGCCTACGCGTTCGATGCGGACACGTTCGCGAAACTGTGGCAGGTTTCGTTACTCGGACCCGATGAAACGCCCAGCGACAATCGCGGATGTGGCCAGGTGACGCCGGAGATTGGCGTCACGGCAACTCCTGTGATCGATCTCCATGGCGGTTCTGACGGCGTGATGTACGTGGTGGCCATGTCCAAGGACAGTTCCGGAAAATACTTTCAGCGCCTGCATGCACTGGACCTCGTGACCGGAGCGGAAGTGAATGGCGGTCCTCAGACAATCGAGGCAACTTTCCCTGGCTCTGCTTTGCCCAATTCAAACGGCCAGGTTGATTTCGATCCGAAACAATACAAGGAGCGCAGCGGACTTTTGCTGCTCAACGGCGTCGTCTACACGAGCTGGGCGTCGCACTGCGATTTCGACCCTTATACGGGATGGGTCATCGGATTCGACGCGGTCACGCTCAAGACAACGTCCGTTCTGAACATCGAGCCGAACGGCAGCGAGGGCGCGTTTTGGATGTCCGGCGCCGGGCCTGCTGTCGATGAATCGGGGAATATTTATCTGCTCGCCGGAAATGGCTCCTTCGAAACAACTTTGAATGCGCAAGGCTTCCCCGATAAAGGCGATTTTGGCAATGCATTCCTGAAGCTTGCGGTTTCCGGCGGCAAACTGTTCGTCGCCGATTATTTCGACATGCACAACACGGTTGAGGAATCACGCAAAGACCTGGATCTCGGTTCGGGCGGCGCATTGGTCCTGCCCGACATGACCGACAGCTCCGGGGAAGTTCGTCACTTGGCAGTGGGCGCGGGCAAGGACGATATCATCTACCTCGTTGACCGCGACTCCATGGGGAAATTCAATCCCGATAACGACAACGCGATATATCAAGAGATTCCCAGCACCGGCAGTGAAGATTCTAAGGGCCTGGGCGGCAGCGGCGGCGTTTACTCCATGCCGGCCTATTTCAACAACACGCTCTACTATGGCGCCGTGGACGATTCGATCCGCGCCTTCAAATTCGAGCGTGCGCGCATCGTGAGCCCGGCGGCGTCCAAGACCGCCATCACGTTCGGTTACCCAGGAACAACGCCCAGCATTTCATCCAATGGCATAAGCGACGCCATTGTCTGGGCGGTGGAAAACAACACTCCCGGCGTTTTGCACGCCTATGACGCCAGCAACCTTGCGCACGAACTGTACAACAGCAATCGAGAACGCAGGCGCGATGAGATCACGGGAAACAAGTTCATTACGCCGATGATTGCTGCCGGAAAAGTCTACGTGGGGACGCCAACGGGTGTTGCGGTCTTCGGTCTCTTGCCAATAAAAACCCCGCCGCAGCCCGCGCACCGGCCGGCAAACCATTAAATCCTCGCCGCGTGCGGCTTACCGTACTCTCAAACGCGCCGGAACAGCACCGCCCCGGACCTCCATGGTTTCATCATTTTTTCCGTGCGGCGGGGCATCAAACGCTTCCACGCAGCAATCATCCATGCGCCCGGCATCGGGCGATTGAACTTCAGCGAAGCTGGATAAAAGTCGTGAAATTCGACGCTCTCCCAGCCGTAGGGACGAAAGAATTCCTCGGCGCTTCCCGGAGCGAACTTGATCGGCGCGCCCGCAGCGCTCAGCTCTTTGCCCCAATGTTTTTCCATCATTTGCTTGACCTTCGGCGACGCCAGGTCCGTAACCCAATACTGGCAGCGATCGGCCTTATGCAGGTCCTCAGCCAGCGCGGCGACTTGCCCTTCCTCAAGGTACGCCAGCAAACCCTCGGTGATCACAAAAATGCGGCGTGCGCCCGTGTTGATGCGGTCGAAGAGCTCGCCGCGCGCGGAAACATCCGCAAGGTCCATGGTGACGCGCTCAAGCTGGCAATGCGGCGTTTCGCTGGCCAGCATCTCTTGTTTGTAATCGATCATCTCGGCCAGGTCGACTTCGATCCAGCGCAACCCCGCAGGCAATGCCAGACGGTACGGCCGCGCGTCTAAACCTGCCGCGAGGTTCATCACCACGTCGACGGGCTCACTGGCCAGAATGCGCAACAGGATGTCGTCGAGAAGCTTGGTGCGAACTACCATCGCCCATGATTGCCGCCTGCCTCCTCGCAGCGTATTGACAATCTGCTCACCGCGTTCGCCGGCGAGCTTGCGCGCGTACGGATCATGGAAGATTGCGTCGGCGCGCTCTGTTTCCATGGCGCGGTAAAAGGCAACCCAACGCGCCGTATCTGAAATGTTGCGAATCGCTGGACCCTTAGCTGTATCGGCCACCACGTCCTCCGCTCTCCCGGCTTGGGATACTTTGCCGATTTTCCTCCGAGGATAATACGCCTCCAGAGGCGCCGAATAATTCATTTGCACCAAAGCGCCAGGAATGATTATGCTCTGGTGTTTTCCCGCCAAATTCCGGGGGTGCAAATTGATCCAATTTCGCCGAATCGGCTTCATCGCTCTGTTCGTGACGCTCCTCGCTTCGTTCGCGTCGGTTGCCCTGGCGCAGCAATATCCCGAGAACCTCTATCAAGAGCTGCATTGGCGGATGATAGGTCCGTTCCGTGGCGGCCGCACACGAGCTATCTCCGGCGTTGCGAGCGAGCCGAACGTCTTTTACATCGCCCAGGTGAATGGCGGCGTCTGGAAGACGACGGATTACGGCGAAACCTGGAAGCCGATCTTTGACGCCGAGCCGACCCAATCCATCGGGGCGCTCGAAGTAGCCCCGTCCGACCCGAACATCATTTATGCCGGCAGCGGCGAAGGACTGCAGCGGCCGGACCTCTCCGTCGGCAATGGAATGTACAAGTCAACCGATGCAGGCAAGACCTGGGTGCACCTCGGCCTGGACGATGCCGAGCAGATTGCGCAGCTCGCCATCGATCCTCGCGACCCGAATCACGTGCTCGTCGCCGTAGTCGGCCATCCTTATGGTCCAAGCGAAATGCGCGGCATTTTCCGCACCGCGGATGGCGGTCAGACCTGGGATAAGGTCCTCTACAAAGATCAGTATACCGGCGGGGGAGACGTCCAAATCGACCCGCAAAATCCTGACGTCGTTTACGCTTCTCTATGGGATTCGGTTTCCGGCCCGTGGGAAGACGGCAATGAATATAACGGTCCCAATAGCGGCCTTTACAAATCGACCGATGGCGGCGCGAATTGGACTCAGCTCACCCAGGGCCTCCCCGATAAAGTCATCCAAGCCGATTTCGCCATTGCGCCAAGTCAGCCGAGTCGTGTCTATGCCAGCATCGCCGCCGGTCGTGGTGTCGACATTTACCGATCCGATGATGCGGGTGCGACCTGGACGCGCGCCACGACGGACACGCGCCCGACCCACCGCATCGGTGGTGGCGACCTTCCCGTTCCCAAAGTCGACCCAAAGAATCCTGACGTTCTTTACATGACCAGCACCGTCACTTGGAAATCGACGGACGGTGGAGCGACTTGGCTGGCATTGAAAGGCGCGCCTGGTGGAGATGATTACCAGAACATCTGGATCAATCCCAACAATCCGGACATCATTCTTCTCACTGCCGATCAGGGCGCGATTATCAGCGTCAACGGCGGAGAGACCTGGAGCAACTCCTGGTACGCGGAACCAACCGCGCAGTTCTATCACGTCATTACCGATAACCAGTTTCCGTACCGCGTGTATGGCGGGCAACAGGAGAGCGGCTCAGTTGGAATCGCCAGCCGGGGAAACGATGGAGAAATCAATTTTCGCGACTGGCACCCTGTCGGCGTCGAGGAATATGGGTACGTCGCTCCCGATCCCTTGCACCCAGACATCGTTTATGGGGCAGGCCGAACGGAGGTGTCGAAGTACGATTGGGTTACCGGCCAAACGCAGAAAATAGCGCCGATTCCGGTTGCGTCGCCCAAATATCGTGGGGAACGCACCGAGCCCATCATGTTCTCGCCGATCGATCCTCACGTTCTGTATTACTGCACCAACTATCTCTTCAAGACTATCAATGGTGGCGATTCCTGGGTGACCATCAGCCCCGATCTGACGCGCGAGCATCCCGGCATTCCGGCGAGCTTGGGCGACATGGCCGCCAACAGCCGGGAGGCCGACAAGCAGCGGGGCGCCATCTATGCGCTTGGTCCTTCGCCGAAAGACATCAATTTACTCTGGGCCGGGACGGACGACGGCTACATCTGGGTCACGCATGACGGCGGCAAGAACTGGAGCAACGTAACTCCGCCGGAACTGACCCCCTGGAGTAAAGTGACGCAAATCGTCGCGTCGCATTATGACGTAAATACTGCTTTTGCTTCCGTCAGCCGCTTCCGCATCGACGACCTGAAGCCCTACATCTACCGAACCGACGATGGCGGAAAACATTGGCAACTGGTTATCGACGGCCTTTCCAACATCGGACCTGTGGACACCGTGCGCGAAGATCCCGTTCGCAAGAATCTGCTCTTCGCGGGAACCGAGAATGCCGTGTGGGTTTCCTTCGACGCCGGCGATCACTGGCAGTCCCTGCAATTGAATCTGCCGCACACGTCCATGCGAGACCTGTGGGTTCACGACGACGATTTGCTCGTCGGCACGCACGGCCGCGGTTTCTGGGTCATCGACGATATCACTTCACTGCGGCAGATCACTGACGCCGTCGAAAAAGCCGATGCTTATCTGTTTAAGCCCGCGCCGGCCTATCGCTATCGCCGCGACACCAACACCGATACTCCGCTGCCCCCGGAACTTCCCGCGGCGAAAAATCCCCCGAACGGCGCCATCATCGATTATTACTTGCAGAGCGCTCAGACTGGAAAAGTCGCCATCGGCATCTACGACGCCACGAATAAGCCTGTGCGCTTTTATTCCAGCGCTGACGAGGTACCATTCACTGCCGAATCTCTTGCGAAGACGCTTGCCTCCGCTCCAACCTATTGGGTGCAGATGCCTAAAGTCCTCTCCGCCGATCCAGGGATGCATCGATGGATCTGGGATCTGCACTACACCGCGCCCAAGAGCCTGATGCACGACTATCCCATATCCGCCGTTGTGCACGACACGCCCATTTACCCTCTGGGACCGCGCGCGGCGCCCGGCGTCTACACCGTGGTTCTCACCGTTGGCGCACATACCTATCGTCAAACCGTCATGGTAAAGGAAGACCCGCGCGTCCATGTGACACTGGCTGCCCTCACTGCGCAATCCGATATGGAAAAAGAGCTCGCCTCCGGCATGGATCGCAGTTTCGACGCGATTCAGCAGATCGCGAAATTCCGCCAGGAATTGAAAAACGGAGCCGGCGAATCCAGCGGAGTCCAAGAAGAACAGATTCCTGCGCTCGACAAGAAGGCTGCTGACCTGGCTGGCGGAGGCCCGCGCGAATTCGGGGGCGCGCAAGGAGGCGCGGACAGTTTCACGCGGCTCAATCTCGAGTGCGCGCAGCTTTATACGCAAATCGATGGCGCCGACGCGGCTCCTACCGTAGCGCAGGCTGCGGCGGCACGGGACCTCGAAACAACATTGACCGCGCTGCTGGCAAACTGGAAACAGCTCCAGATGCAATCAGCGAGAAAAAAATAACGAGCGCTTTGACGCGCGTCCGGCACGATGCGATCGTTTGTCCGGGAAGGCCGCTTGCCGCCTGAACCGATCACGCTCGCGAGGGCGCGAAAAGCGCTTCGCGCCTTGGCCGATCCGCGCAAAGCCCGCGTTCACCGCGGCTTTTTCAAAGAAACAGACGACGTTTTCCTTGGCGTCACCACGCCAAAGATGCGCCCGCTCGCCCGCCAGTATCAAGCCTTGCCGCTCAGCGCCGTGCGCGAATTGATGAAATCGCGCATCCACGATGAACGCTCTCTGGCCCATGCGATCCTGGTCCGGAAATTTCAAGCCGGAGACGATCGCGCGCAGAAACGAATCTTTCATTTCTACATGGGCAATCGAGAATACATTCACAGTTGGGATGGCGTGGACGACAGCGCGCCTTACATCGTCGGCCCTTTCTTGCTCCATCGCAAAAAGGAAATCTTGTATGAACTCGCGCGCTCTCAGCGGCTGTGGGACCGGCGCATCGCCATGGTCGCGACGTGGTGGTTTACTCGTCAAGGCCAAACAAACCCTGCCTTGAAAATCGCGCGGATGCTCCTGAACGACGGAGAAGACTTGATTCACAAGGCCAGCGGTTGGATGCTGCGCGAAGTTGGCAAGCGCGACTTGCCTGCGCTGAAGCGTTTTCTGCGTGCCCACGCGCACAAAATGCCGCGGACTACACTACGTTATGCGATTGAACGGTTCGCGCCGGATGAAAGAATGGCCTGGCTGCGCAGAAAAACCTTGGGTTGAATCTCAAGAAACGGCTTCACGCGTTCGCCGGAAGCTTGCCGCCAGGTAGCATCGGCATGGAGCGAAGACGAACACCGATAGCATCGAAGATGGCATTGCCCACCGCCGGCGCAAGCCCGACGATGGGCGTCTCGCCTGCGCCACACGACGGTTGATCTTTGCGGTCAACCAGCATCACGTCGACCTTTGGCTCATCCTTGAATCGCGGAACTCGATATTGCTCGAAGTGCGGGTTCAGAATCCGTCCATTATCAAACTCGATCGCTTCATAGAGCGCGCCGCCAATCCCCATGGTGATGGCTCCTGCAATGGAGTTCTTCAAGCCATCGGGATTCACCACGGCTCCGCAATCAAAGGCCTCGACGACGCGAACGATCTGCACTTCGCCGCTGGAGCGGTCCACAGCAACCTCCGCGCACGTGGCAATGTGTCCACCCTTTTCAATTCCGCCGGCGATACCAAAGCCGTGTCCCGGCGCTTTCTTTCGTCCTTGCCATCCAAATTGCTGCGCGGCTGCTTGGTAAACGTCCCGAAGCCGCGCGTCCTGCAAATTCTTCATACGGAATGCAAGAGGATCCATCCCACACGCGTTCGCTAAGTCGTCCATGTGCGATTCGCGCGCGAAATGATTGGCCGCCGCTGCGAGTGAACGATACGAACCCTGCCGCAATGGCGCGCTTACCGGATGGAATTCCGTCAGTTGATTCGGAACTTCATACATTGTCGCAATCGCGGCTGCTCCGGAGTTGTAATTATGAAATTCCCAAGCCGTCAGCGTGCCGTCAGCGCTCACGCCGCCTTTGACTTCAATCACGCCTGCCGGACGGAAATAAGCCCACGTGAATTCCTCTTCGCGCGTCCATAGCAAATGCACCGGCCGTCCGGCGGCCTGCGCAATTCTCGCCGCTTCCACGGCGCATTCCCCTGAATGCTTTCCACCGTACGCCGCGCCGGTATCCGGCACGATAACGCGTACGTTGTCGTCGGCCAGGTGAAACGCCTCGGTAAGCTCCTGGCGAACACCAAACGGCCGCTGCGTTCCGGTCCAAACCGTCACCTTGCCGTCGTTCCATTCGGCAAGAGCTGCGCGCGGTTCAAGCGGGCAATGCGCGATGTACGCAATCGTGTACGTCGCTTCCAGGCGATGCGGCGACGACGACAGTGCATCGGCCACGGAGCCTTTCGTCTGGCGAAAGCGATTTTCTTCCTGAGGATCCGTCTCTACATTCTTCTTCAGGTAATCGAAAAGCTCGCGGCCCGACGATTGCGGCATGGTTTTCCACTCCGCTTTTACTGCGGCAGCCGCCCGCTCAGCGGTCAATTCATCCGGCGCAGCGACGCCAATGAAATCGCCATCACGCACTGCAAACACGCCTGGCATGGCTTTCGCTGCGCTCAAATCGACGCTCGTTAGCGTGGCGCCAAACGCGATGGGCCGCACCACTTTTCCGTAAAGCATCCCGGGGCGCTTTAAATCGGGTGTGTATTTGTGTCTGCCGGTAACGAAATCGCGCGCGCCGATCTTGTGAATTGGCTCGCCGGCAATTTTCCATTCCGTCGCCGGCGTCACTGGGTCTTCCGCCGGAATCATTTCCGCAAACGACTGGCCATAGGCCAACTCGGCATATGTGATCGAACGATTCCCCGAGCGATCGGAAACCTTTCCATCCGCCGCCACCAACTGGCCGGAGTCCACCTTCCATTGCTTCGCCGCAAGCCCGACAAGCACATCACGCGTCGCCGCCGCCACCCGGCGAAGTTGCGTGCCCATCTGCGGCGTGCTGCGGCTGCCGAACGTGCCCATATCAAAGGGCATGAGTTGCGTGTCGCCCATCACCATTTCGATCGCGTCCAGAGAAACGTGCAGTTCGTCTGCTACCGTCTGCGAGAGCGACGTCCGTATGTTCTGCCCGATTTCGACTTTGCCGGTAAAAACGGTGATCGGGCCGTCCGGACGTATGTGCAGCCACAGATCGATCTCGCGTGGCATTTCTTCTTGCATACCGCGGCCACGGCCAGATTCCTGGAATCCCAGCGTTTCCTTCGCAACCAGCAGGATTGCGATCCCGCCGCCGATGGACTTCATGAAGCGGCGGCGATCCATGGAAAAGTAGTGCAGCGGCAGCGCCCGCGCTTCGTAGCGCTCAATTTCCAGAGCGGTGTCGCTGACATTTTTCCCGCTCATCACACTTTCTCCTTCATGTGCGTCGCCGCCAAGCTGATCGCTTCGGTAATGCGTTGGTAGACGCCACAGCGGCAAAGGTGGCCGTTCATGTATTCGACAATCTCCGCCTGGCTCGGATGGGGATTGTGTTCGAGGAGGGCTACAGCGCCCAAGATCATGCCTGAGGTGCAATAGGCGCACTGCATCGCATCCACGTCCAGAAATGCTTGCTGTACCGGATGCAATTCGCCATTTTTCTCCAAGCCTTCGATCGTTGTGATTTTTTTCTTGCCGACGTCTCCGGTGCGCGTCCGGCAAGCGTGCCGCGGATTGCCGTCGATCAAAACCGTGCAAGCGGCGCATTGCCCTTCGCCGCAACCGTATTTCGTCCCGGTCAGGTCAAGCTGGTCGCGCAACACGCTCAAAAGCGTCGCGTCGGCGTCGACGTCAATCGCGTATTCCCTTCCGTTGACGTTCAGGTTGGTGACTCTGGCCATCGCGGATACCTCAAACGCGGCTGCACTTGGCTGGACAATCCCAGTCTAGTCCTTGCCCCTGAATTGCGTCAACGGGTACAGCAACTTCTATCCTGCTCGATTGGGAATCTCTAATGCGGGTTGGGCTGCGGATGGCACGTATACACGAATGCCGGCGGCACATTACGCCAGACGATTTTCGATTCCACCGACGAGAAGTAATGACTCAGCAGCGGGCGCATGCTGTGTCGCCGCAGCCGTCCGTTTGCGAAGTGCACGTTAAAGATGTACTGATACTGCGTGAGCACGGTGCCGGGCCGCATAAAAGGCATGAGCCCTTCGAAAATAGCGCGATGCTGCTCTCCGGACATGAATCCCAGACCGAGCGACGACACCACGATGTCCACATGATCGTAGCCGCGCTTGCGCAGCTCCGGCTCGATCTTTTCAACGCTTTCGTTGATGAGAATCAGCCGCGGATCGGGGAACTTCGCCTTGAGATAATTGACAAAACGTGGGTTGATTTCAAAAACGATCAAAGTCGCCTGGCTCGGCAACTCCTCAAGCAAGGCGCGCGTCATGGCTCCTGTGCCCGCTCCCATCTCGACCGCGATCACAGCCTCCGAGCGCGGCAGCGGCGCAACCATGGCCCCGACCAGATGCTTAGAGCTGGGCGCAACCGCCGCAGTCGTGTAGAAGTTGGACAGCACTTCGGAAGCGAAAACCTTCAGGCTCATAGCCCTGGCACCGACCCCTAGTACCTCTATATCACTTAGTTTCTCGGTCCGCCAGAGGGAGGTGCCCCAATTTCAATTTGTTCCAGATGCGCACGCCGCAGTTGTTCGTTCAGCGCTGGCAAATCGGTCGAGATGATCCGCTGCCATTTCTCCAGCGCCGACTCTGCAATTTGATCGTCCTGCGTAAAGGCGGTCGAGGCATCCGCTGACGGCGCTACATCGTCGCTTTCCACCACGCGTTCCAGTTGCCCCAGTTCGCCGGCGACGTAACGCAGCGTGGTTCGGTCTGTTACCGTCGGTTCCTCGGTCGCGGCAAGAGGGTTCGCCGCCTGGGCTCCCAGAATTGCCGCGACTTGCTTGCCGAGCGTGTCGATGCTCTGGGCCAGCGCTTGGTGAGAAGCAGCCTGCGGCGCGAGCGCCTTGAGCCCCTCCTCGACGCTTTCCGCCTGGCGTGATGCCGCCTCAACCTCGGCCGTCTTAGCCAGAACTTGCTGCGCCACATCCAATTGTTTCTGCAAATCTTCCTGCGGCACTTGTACGCGCGGATCCATTTTCACCGTGAGCGGCTGCTCCGCGGTGCGGCCGTCGGCTCCCAGCTTCACCGTGTATTCACCGGGAACTACCCATGGCCCTCCGCCAAAACCAAACATCGCGGCCATGCCTCCCCTGCCTCTTCCGCCTCCCACGCTCGGATAGTGCAAGTCCCAAACAAAACGATGCATGCCCGGCGCCGTCGAGAGCGGTTCCGGCGGATGCACCCAAGCCGCGGGAATATCCAATTGTTTCGGGTTGATCGCGGGAACACGGTCTGCGCTCGAGTAGCGTCGAACGAGCTTGCCGTTGCTGTCGAAAATCTCCAGCGTCACCGGTCCCTGCGCCGCCGACTTCAAGTAATAATCCAGAATCGCTCCGTCCGGAGGATTCTCGCCCGCAGTAACTTCTCCCGGCAGTGGCGTGCCTTCGTCCGAGCCTGGACGCACGCGCCACGCCGTTTCCGGCTTAAAAAGATACGCAAACGAATTTGCGACTTCCGCTGACGCCTGCCGCAATGGCGTGACGTCGTCCAAGATCCAAAACGCCCGCCCGTGCGTTGCCACCACCAGATCGGCGTCATGAATCTTGATATCCCGGATCGACACCGTCGGCATGTTCAATTCCAGCGGCTGCCATTGCCGTCCATCGTTGAACGATACAAACACGCCCTTTTCTGTTCCCGCATAGAGAAGCCCTCGCCGCACCGGGTCTTCGCGAATCACGTTCACATAGCTGCCGTCCGGAATGCCTTCCACAATTTCTTGCCAGCTCTTGCCGCCATCGCGCGTGACGTAAATATAGGGCTTCACGTCATCCAGCCGGTGGCGATCGACCGCCGCGAATGCCTCATTGGCGTCGTAGTGCGACGCCTCCACAAACGTCACTTTGCTCCACGCCGTCAGCATCGATGGCGTGACGTTTTGCCAATTTTGTCCGCCATCGCTGGTAACGTGGATACTGCCATCATCGCTTCCCGTCCAAATCAGATACTTATTCAACGGAGAAGGCGAAACTGTGTAGATGAGTCCATGGCGACCGCCTCCGTCGATGTCGTTCGCCGTTGTCGGATCGAGGTTAGAAGGTGTACCGGGATTTTCCCGCGACAAATCCGGACTGATGATTTGCCAGCTCTGCCCACCGTCCATAGTTTTGAAAAGAACTTGCGTGCCGAAATAGAGCGCGTGCGGATCCGCCGGCGAAAAAACCAGCGGCTGCGTCCATGTGTGCCGGTAATCTCCCGGGTGCGCGAGCGACGGCGTCACTTCCTGAACGGCGCCCGTGAGCACATTTTCGCGTGTCACCGTCCCGCCAAACAGAATTCCCGGATGCAGCGGATCGGCGGCGATGTAGCCATTCTCGCCGCCCACTCCAAGCGGCAGCCAGTCGAGAAAGGTAATTCCTCGGTGGCGGCTGCGGCTCGGCGTTCCGGCGGCGCCGCTATCCTGCTGCGCTCCGTAAACCCAATACGGAAACCGGTTGTCCGTCTCCACGTGATAGAACTGCCCGATCGGCTGGTTGTACCACGAGCTCCACGTCGTCGCATCGTCCATACTGATAATCACGCCCTGGTCGCAACCCAGAATCATCCGGTTCGGATTATCCGGCTCGATCCACAGCGTGTGATAATCGTCCCCGCCTGGCGCGCCTTTGATCGCCGTGAAGCTCGCTCCGCCGTCGGTCGAACGATACGTCGAAGTGTTCATCACGTAGACGATGTCCGCGTTCTTCGGGTCCACGGTAATGCCGCCGAAATACCATCCGCGCCCCCAAATGCGCGATTCGTTGTCGGCGAGCCGCCACGTTTTCCCCGCGTCGTCCGAGCGGTAAACTCCCCCACTCTTTGCGTCGACCAGCGCGTAGACACGATTGGAATCCGCAGGCGCAACCGCGATGCCGATCCGGCCAAGGCCTTCCGTGGGCAAGCCGGTCGTCAGTTGCGTCCAGTTGTCCCCGCCATCGGTAGATTTGTAGAGCCCGCTGCCGGGGCCGTTCGAGGGCGGGTAGACATTCCACGGCGGCCGCCGCGTCTGCCACAACGCAGCATAAATCGTGTCTGAGTTCTGCGGGTCGAATGCGATATCAATCGCGCCGGTATTTTCGTCCTTGAACAAAATCTTCTTCCACGTCGCACCGCCATCGGTCGAGCGAAAAACGCCCCGCTCCGCGTTCGGCCCGTAGGAATGGCCAGGCGCCGCAACGTAAACCCGGTTCGCATCGTGCGGGTCGATCAGAACAGTGGCAATTTGCCGCGTGTCTTCCAGTCCAATGTGCGTCCACGTCTGGCCGCCGTCCGTCGACTTATACATTCCGTTGCCGTACGAAATATCCGAGCGCATGTCCGGCTCGCCGGAGCCGACGTAAATCACATTCGTGTCGGAAGGCGCAACGGCAATCGCCCCGATCGACGCAATCTTTTCCGCGTCAAACACCGGCTCCCACACGCGGCCGGCATCCATTGTCTTCCACACGCCTCCGTCCACGGAGCCAAAATAGAACACCTCCGGATGGCCCGGCACACCCGTCACCGCCACCGCGCGCCCGCTGCGAAACGGCCCAATCATGCGCCAATGCATGCCGCCAAAAAGACTTTGGTCGATCTGTTGCGCGACCACCGTTTCCGAAAACGCAAATACGAGCGTCGCTAGTACCAGGAAAGCACCAACGAACAAGAAGGCCATGCGGCAACGATTTCTCACGATCGGTTTCTCCTCAAAATTGCTCGACTGAAGGAAGTGCGAGTATATACCAGCGAAGCATTACTCGCTTACAGGACGCAACACAAACTGCGACGGTTTCGCGTAATCAGCAGCGTTTCTCGCCGCGAATCCGTTTCTGACTCCTCTGCCGCGCCTCCCGTCTTTGGTCCTTCAAATTTGCCACCACTGCGCCTAGAATTAAATCAAATGTACATATAAGGAAACAAAGCGAGGTGAACCATGAATTTGCCTAAGCGCACCTTGGGTTTGAGCAGCCTGGAGATTACGACCGTTGGTTTTGGCACTTGGGCGATGGGCGGCGGGGACTGGGCCTTTTCCTGGGGTCCGCAGGACGATGCTCAGTCACTCAAGGCCATGCGCCATGCAATCGAGCTGGGCATAAATTGGATCGATACCGCCGCGGTCTACGGCCTCGGCCATTCCGAGGAAGTCGTCGGCAAGTTCCTGCATGAACTCTCGCCGTCGGAGCGTCCGCTGGTTTTCACCAAATGCGGCGTGGTCTGGGACAACGCCAAGCGCATGGAGCCTGGCAAGCGCCTTTTGACTCCCGACTCCATTCGCCGGGAATGCGAAGCCTCTCTTCACCGCCTCGGCGTCGAGCGCATTGACCTTTACCAATTTCACTGGCCTGACGAAGCCGGCACGCGCATCGAAGATTCCTGGGCCACAATGTCTCATCTCATCGGCGAAGGAAAAGTCCATGTCGCCGGTGTTTGCAATTTCAACGCGGCCCTGATGGAACGCTGCGAACCGATCCATCACGTGGATTCTCTGCAGCCTCCTTTCTCATTGATTCGCCGCGAAGTCGCCGAAAAGGACATTCCCTGGTGCGCCCAGCACAAGACCGGCGTGATTTGCTATAGCCCCATGCAGTCTGGACTGTTGACGGAATCGTTCTCTGCCGATCGCGTGGCGAAAATGTCCAAAGATGATTGGCGCAGGCGCTCCGAAGAGTTCCAGCAGCCCAAGCTGGGCAAAAACATCAGCCTGCGCGATGCGCTGCGCCCGATTGCGCAGCGTCACAACGCCTCCGTATCTGAGGTAGCCGTGGCGTGGACGCTCGCGTTCCCGGGCGTCACCGGAGCGATTGTCGGTGCGCGTTCGCCGGAACAGGTCGATGGCTGGATTCGCGGGGCAACTCTGCAACTCACTTCGGCCGATCTCGACCTAATCGCTGCGGCGCTCCAGCGCACTGGCGCAGGTAACGGCCCAACGAGGCCGGCCGCGTCCGCGCCTCAGAGCCTGGCCGACACTTCGCGCAAGGCGAATGCTTGAACCAGAAGAGCGTTCGTTTTATCTACTTATCCGGCTCAGCCCTCGATCGACTCACAATTCGGAAAGTCGGGAGCGAGTCACATGAAGCCTGGTGACTTCGCGATTCTTGTGAATCTTGCTAGACTTCTGAATGCCCGCCAGCCACGCAATCGGAGGAACGAATGAGGGTTCTCTATTTTCTAGCAATCATCCTTGCTTCTCTGTCTATGGCACAGGCTTCTTTTGCCGACAGTCTTACTCTCAAAAACGGAGACCATCTGACTGGAACCATTACCGCTTTGGATAACCAGGAAATCACCCTGAAGACGGATGCAGCCGGAGAAATCAAAGTAAAGTGGACCGCTGTGCAGGAACTGACCTGCGACAAGCCGCTGTACGTCGTCACGCCGGATAAGAACACGATTACCGGCACGGTTGCCTTCGATGGCGCCAATTTAGTGGTTCACACGACCACAGCCGGCGACGTCGACGTACCCCTCGCGCAAATCACTGTCGTTCGCTCCGGAGAAGAACAGCAGGCTTACGAGAAGAGCTTGCATCCCAGGCTGATCGACGATTGGACGGGTGCTGTAAACATTGGCTTCGCCCTTGCACGCGGCAATAGCGACACCACCAATCTCAACACCGCCGTCGCTGCCGACCGAAAGACCCTTTCCGATGAAGTTACACTGTCTGGCTCTTCCATTTACTCAACAAGCGGAGGCTCAACGACCGGTGTGCCTGGCGGCGTCACGGCGAACGAAATCCTGGGCGCCGCTGCGTACGACAGAAATTTTGGGAAGCGTACTTTTGTATTCGTCAGCGGAGATTTCACTCATGACGCCCTGCAGGACCTCGATTTACGCGCCATTTATTCAGGCGGCTTGGGTTGGCATGCGATCAACACTCCCAAGACCACCCTCAACGCCCTTCTTGGCATTAACTATACGCGTGAGAGTTACAGCAGCGGTGCGAGCACTGCGAACCCCACTGGCATCAGCGTGGATCGGAATTTGCCCGGCATCACCGCGGGCGAAAACTTTATGCATAAGTTCGGCGCGAACACTGTTTTTACCGAGACGTTCGATTTTTATCCCGACCTGAGCGACATCGACCAATACCGCTTTTCGCTGGATGCCGCCCTGGTCACCAAAATCAGGAAATGGTTCGGCTGGCAAACATCGCTCAGTGATCGCTTTGTTACGAATCCGCCGATCGCCGGCACCGTGCCCAACGACGTAATTCTGTCTACCGGATTCAACATATCCTTCGGCCACTAAGATCGGCTCAATATCGGTGGTGCAAAACCAAAAACTGAAGCCGCAAATAGAAATGGGGAGAAGCCTTTTCGCTTCTCCCCATTTCTAGCATCAGCACGATTCTGATGGCCCTTTTTGTGATACGGACTTGCGCGCGAAGCCCGCATGATGCTTCCTTTGTTTCGCACGTCTTTACATTCCTGTTTTAAATAGTTAGAGTGCGCGTCATGCAAAACATAAAACGAATTCTCTCAGCTCTTATTTTTGCGGCCTTCGCTTTCTGCCTCTGCCCATCGATCGCCGCCCCGCAAACGCAAGACGTGGCAACCGCGCCGCAAACGATTCCCACGCCGGCCTCCGTCCTCGGCCACACGCCCGGCGACGACTTCTATCTCGCGAATTACGACGAATCCCGCGCCTACTTCCAAAAGCTCGCGCAAAGTTCAAATCGCATCAAAATTATCAACGTCGGCAAAACCACGCGCGGCCTCGACTGGGAAATCGCCCTCATCTCTTCCCCGGAGAATCTGGCGGAGCTCGACAAATACACGGACATCAACCGGCGTCTCACCTGGGCGCGCGGCCTCGACGATTCCGCCGCCAAAGCCCTCGCGCGCGAAGGCAAGATCTTCGTTCATATCGACGGCGGCATGCATTCCAGCGAAGTCGCTGGCGCCCAGCATTCCATTATTCTTGCCTACAAGCTTCTCTCTGCTCAGGGCGATCCCGAAATCGATGCCATTCTTCACAACGTAATTCTCGTTCTATGGCCCACGCTGAATCCCGATGGTCAAAACGAAGTGGTCGCCTGGTACCGCAAGAATCTCGGCACATCCTACGAAGTCAGCCCCCTGCCGGATCTCTACCAGGAATACGTCGGCCACGATAACAATCGCGACGGCTACATGAACAACATGCTTGAGTCGCAAGAAGTCACGCGCCAGGAACTCATCTGGAATTCTGAGGTCTTCTACACCCAGCATCAAACTGCGCCGTTCCCCGCGCGCATTTTCATTCCGCCTTTTGTCGAACCGATTTCCTCGAACATTCAGCCGATCCTCATGCGCTGGCTCAACGCTTTTGGCATCGACATGGCCGCTTATCTCGACGAGCACGACATGCCCGGTGCCATCAATCGCGTCGGCTTCGACAACTGGTATCCGGGCTTTCAGGACTTCACCGGAATCTTTCGCAATTCCATTTCATTTTTCACCGAAACCGCTCTCTACGACTACGCCACGCCGCACTTCTATACAGTTCGCGATTTTCCCAAGGATTTTCAGTCCCTCGATTCGCAAGTTTTTTACAGCAGCCCATGGACCGGAGGATGGTGGCGCTTGGGAGACGCTGTGCGCTATATGGTCGGCGCTTCCATGTCCGTTCTCGATACCGCCGCGAAGTATCACGAGCAACTGCTCTACAACAAATATCAGACCGGCCGCGACAACATCGACCGCTTCCAGAAAAATCCGCCTTTCGCTTACGTGATTCCCACCGAGCAGCGCGATCTTCCGGAAGCCGCCACGCTCGTCCAGAAGTTAATGATCAACGGAATCGAAGTGTACCAGGCTACTCAGCCGTTCCCGGCCAACGGCAGAAAATACTCCGCGGGCTCATGGGTCATTCTCATGGACCAGCCGTTCGCCGGACTTGTAAAAGAGCTCTTCGAGCCGCAGAAATATCCGGACTTGCGTGAAAACGGCTCGCCCATCAGGCCCTATGACGTCGCCGGTTGGACGCTTCCCATGCAAATGGGCGTCGACGCGGATGCTGTTCTGCAGCCCGTTCCCCCCGGCGAGCGCGCCAACCTGAAACTGCTGGAAAACTTTGCCGCTCCGGCAGGCAAAGTGGAAGGCTCGGGCCCCGTTTTTCTTCTTGATCCGCGCACCAACGGACATTTCAAAGCCATCAATGAAATACTTGCCGCGGGCGGCCACGTCAGCTTTACCGCCGGTTCCTCGGCAAATGATGCGCAACCTGGATCAGCCGTCGTGACCGGCGTGACTCACGATCGCATCGCCGCCCTTTCCACCGATTCCTCGCTGTCGATTCACGCTGTCGAAAAAGCTCCCGGGGACGTCATCGCTACCAAAAAGCCTCGCGTGGGTCTCTACCGCGCGTGGACTCCGAGCATCGACGAAGGATGGACCCGCTGGATCCTCGAACAATATGGCTTCGCGCCAATCACCATTCACAACGGAGGCATGCAGGCCAGTCATCTTCTCGAGCAATTCGACGCCATCATTTTGCCCGATGCTCAGCCCAATCAAATCCTGAACGGTTTCCCTGCTGGCATGGTGCCTGGCGAATATGCCGGCGGTATCGGCGAAACAGGCGTGGAATCCTTGCGGGAATTTGTCGCCGGCGGCGGCACGCTGATTGCCTTCAACAACGCCTCGTTGTTTGTGATTGACCAGTTCGGCTTGCCCGTCGCAAACGTCCTGGCGAATCTCAAACCCGACGATTTTTACTGCTCCGGTTCGCTCTTGCGTGTCGAAATTCCCGACGCGACTCGTCCCGGCGTGTGGGGCCTGGCCCTGGATCCTGACGTAATGTTCGAGAACGGCCCGGCATTCGCTGTCAAGCCCGGCTTCCGCGGCGCCGTGCTCGCCTCTTATCCCGAAGATGTCAGCCCGCTCTCCAGCGGCTATCTGCTCCATCCCGAACGCATCGAAGGCAAAGCTGCCGCTCTCGAAGTCGCCTACGGCAATGGGCGCATTTACCTTTTCGGATTCAAACCGCAGTGGCGCGCGCAGTCTCACGGCACCTACAAATTCTTTTTCAACGCCATCTACGACTCGCCGAGCCTCGCCAAGCCGACTACTTTCCCAAAATCAGCCGCACCGCTGCCGACTATAGCGCCGTCCGCGCCCGAAAAAACGCCAAAGCCCGAACAGCCAGACAAACCGGAAGCGCGTTGACCCGCTCTGAGGATTCGCCCTAATTCAGCAGCCCTTCGGCGTGCATCAATTCGGCATTCAGCAGCGCCGCTCCGGCTGCGCCGCGAATCGTGTTATGGCCCAGCAGAACGAACTTGTGCCCCAGCACCGGGCATTCGCGCAGCCGCCCGACTTGCACCGCCATTCCGTCAAAACGTTCCACATCAAGGCGCGGTTGCGGCCGGTCTGCTGAATCCAGATAGACAATCACGCGGCGCGGCGCGTGCGGAAGATTCAGTGTTTGCGGCTGACCGGCAAATTTCTCAAATGCCGCCAGTATCTCGGCGCGGGCCACGGGATTCGGGAATCCCACCGAAACCATTTCTGTGTGTCCATTCACCACGGGCACACGCGTAGTCTGCGCACTAATCGTAATCGGCGCCGGATCGAATTCTTCGCCGCGGAATTCCCCGAGAATTTTCTGCGTCTCATTCTCGAGCTTCTCCTCTTCGCCTGCGATGAACGGAATCACGTTGCCAACCGTGTCGAGTGACGCAACTCCCGGATGGCCCGCGCCGGAGAGTGCTTGCAGCGTGGTGACCATCACTTTTTCCGGCTCGAACTCGCGCAACGCGGCCAGCGCCAGTGCCAGAAAGATCGTCGAGCAGTTCGGATTTGTGATCACCGCGCCGCTCCAGCCTTTCTGTCTTTTCTGAGGTGCAAGCACGGCCAAGTGTTGCGGATTGATTTCCGGTATCAGCAATGGAACGAACGGGTCCATGCGGTAATTGCGTGCATTACTCAGCACGATATGTCCCGCCGACGCAAACGCGGCCTCCACTTCTCCGGCCACGGAAGCATCCAGCGCAGAAAAAACCACTCTCGGAGCCGCACGCGTCTCCGGCGATCCAACTTCAAGCCGCGCCGCGTCTTCCGGCAGCGGAGTCGCAAGCCGCCACGGCAAATCGCCGTAAAGCTTCCCCGCGGAGCGCTCGCTCGCCGCAAGCCACGTCAGACGAAACCAGGGATGGTTCGCCAACAGCGCCACAAATTGCTGGCCGACCACCCCCGTCGCTCCCAGGATTCCTACTTCTATCTTCGCAGCTGCGTTCATCCCGCCACAGCCGCTGCAACTTGTTTCCCGTTCCGCGCCTTTTCGATCTGCTCCAGACCTTCGATCAAATCGTCAACCAGGTCCCTCGCATTCTCGCACCCGGGCGAAAGCCGGATCAGCGTGTCCGGCAATCCCAGCTTGGCGCGCTCCTCTACTGGAATCGAAGCATGCGTCATTCGCGCAGGATGGCAAACCAGCGCCTTCACTCCGCCCAGGCTCTCGCCAAGCGTGAAGTAGCGCCGCGAAGAAACAAACGAAGTCACTTCCTCGGCCGTTCCTTCCAGCTCGAACGAAACCATTCCGCCGAAGCCGCTCATCTGCCGGCGCGCGATCTCGTGGCCCGGATGATCGCGCAGCCCCGGAAAATAGACGCGCCGCACCAGGCGATGCTTGTGCAGCGCATCCGCGATTGCCGCGGCATTTTCCGCGTGCCGCTGCATTCTCAGTTCCAGCGTCTGCAGCCCACGCAGCGTCAGCCAGCAATCGAATGGCGAAGGCGTCGCGCCCGTCGCGTTCTGCAGGAATTTCAGCGGCTCGAAAATCGCCGCATCCTTGGCCAGCACGGCGCCCTGAATCAAATCCGAATGCCCGGCAAGATATTTCGTCACGCTGTGCACTACGATGTCCGCGCCCAGCTGAAACGGCTGCTGAAAATACGGCGACGCAAACGTATTGTCCACCACCACCAAAGCGCCGCGATCGTGCGCCAGCCTGCTGATCGCTTCGATGTCGTAAATCAGCAGCCGCGGATTCGTCGGCGATTCAATCCACACCAGCCTGGTTTTGTGCGTGAGCGCCGATTCCAGCGCCGCCGCGTTGGCGATATCAATCTGCCGAATCTCGCAGCCCATCGGCCGGAACACGCGATTCAAGATTCGATACGTTCCGCCATACGTGTCCAGCGGAATCACGACTTCGTCTCCGGGCCTCAGATACGCCTGGAAAATCGCATTTTCCGCCGCCAGTCCGGATGCATACACCGCCGCGTGCTTCACTCCCTCCAGTTCCGCTAGCACCGATTCCAGCCGCGCACGCGTCGGATTATTCGTGCGCGAATAATCAAAGCCGCGATGCTCTCCGGGAGCCTGCTGCTCGTATGTGGAAGTTTGAAAAATCGGTGCGATCAACGCACCGGTCCCCGCCTCTGCCTCTTGTGCCGCATGAATTGTTCTTGTTGCAAAGTCCATCTTGTTTCTCCTCTCAAAGAATCTCAGTTTTCTGAGCGTTTCAATTGCCTGTGCTGCCCGTAATGATCGTGTTCAAATCCGATCCGTTCATTTCCTGAATCCGCGCTTCGGCCAGACCCTTCTTTTCAACTTCCGCGGTTGCGGTAATCCAGCTTTCCGGCGCGCTTTCTTCCAGGCTGCGCACCACGATCGGCAGATCGCATCGCTCCGCTGCCTCCAAAGCGGCTCGCTGCACCAAATCGCAGCCGCTCTCCGCCATCGCCAGCGCTTGCGCAAACGAAAGGTGAGGAAGGTGCTGCGCGCCGGCATTCAAGTGCGGATCGTCCGCGAAATACCCCGGTACATCCTTAATCAGTTCACACCGCGACGCCCGCAGCCCTGCGGCCAGCAGCACAGCAGTCAAATCCGATCCGCCGCGTCCCAGCGTCACAACCGCGCCAGAATCGTCCGTCGCCAGAAATCCTGGGACGATCACCACGCGATGTCCATCGAGCGCCTTGCGAATGCTCGTCGGGTCGAATTCAGCTCTCGCGACGCCCAGCCCGCGCGCCGCAATATGCAATCCCGTTTGCCGCACATCGAGCGCCGCAGACCGTATTCCCGCCGCCTGCAAATGCAGCGCCAGCCGCGCCACGGAACGCAATTCGCCGGTCGACCACAATAAATCCAGCGCCGCAGCACCCGGCTCCAGGACAATCTCCTGAGCATCCTGCAGCAACGCATCCGTCTCGCCGTTTTGCGCGGACACCACGACCACCAAATTTTCTTTGGGATTTGCAGCGAGCCGCTGGCCGATGAACCGCGCCGCGCGGCGGTAGGAAATCGGGCCCGTAAAAATTGACCCGCCCAACTTAATCACCGCAACCGAAGCACATCCCACGCCGCTCGCACGCACGAAAAACCTCCTGGCTGCGCAAAAAAGCATCGCGCTTTCCAGGACGCGCGCGCCTGCATGGAGAAATACACTTTCTCCACGCAAACACGCTTGCGTGCCGCGAACGCAAGAAACACGAGCCCCGTTGGGCCAGTGTTCTTCGCCGTTGCGATTCAGTTGGGGTCAGAATCTTCAGTAGATCGGGTTCGATCAGCCGAGGATCTTATCTATCCCCATCGGGCAGGAATTAGCACCTTGGTTCTCGGACCAGGTTGCTGTGGCTTCGTCGGGCCTGTCCCCTCGGCCACTCTGGATAAGCGCTGCCGTTCAGCAGCAAACCGAGTATACAAAATCGTCTTTTCGTGTCAAGCGTAAATCGGGTTAGTGTATGGCGAGGGCAAAATCACCCCCCCTGGGGTTTATCAGAGAACAAATGTCCGGTTAGCGCGTTAATCGGGACTTACAACATTACTTCCGGATTGCCGACAATACGTCCGGAAAGTGAACTCGGCTTGGGGTGCATGTACTCCAGCCCCTCTGCCCGCTTCTCGGCGCTCCACACATTTCAAGCCCTTGGGAATTCTGAAAAGCCCCCACGCAACAATGGCTTGCGGGGCGCCCTCGCGGTCGAGTGACCTCAACGGTCAGGGCCGCCCGCCCTTGCAAGGGGGAGAAGGTGACCCAAAACCTCTAGTATCCGGTGTGACAGAGAATGGGAGCGGTTCAAAAGGATTAAGCGTCGTATAATCTCGTGCGCGCAACTCGGGAGCAGAACATATTGAACGTACAAGAACAAATCAAGAAGTATATTACCAGCCAACCGGAGCCAAAACGCAGTGACATGCGAGAGTTGCATCGGCTCACACTTCAAGTGTCACCAGAATGCAAATTATGGTTCTTCGATGGTAAAGACAGCAAAAATCATACTGTTTCCAACCCTACGATTGGATATGGATTTCACACAATAAAATATGCCAATGGAAAAAGTAGAGAGTTTTTTCAAATTGGTGTGAGCGGAAACAAAACTGGAATCTCTGTCTATATTCTTGGTCTCAAAGATAAGAAGTACTTAGCCAAAACGTATGGAAAAAAACTAGGCAAGGCGAGCGTGACCGGATATTGCATCCGGTTTAAAGCTCTAAAGGATATAAACATCGATACGCTTGAAGCGGCAATACGATATGGGCTTGCAGCTCAGAATGAAAAAGGCAAGCTGACGAAATAATTCCACTGTTAAAGGCAAGCAGTTATCGATGTAGAGGCGCTCCAGTATACGACCCCTACAGCCCTGACCGGCGCCACAAAGCCATTCTCAGTCAATTCCACTTGCCTGGTTAGTCGCGTAACCGGACATTTGGTCCGGTCACGCCAACAGAGGCAGACAACTAAGAGAACCTCACCACTTGACCAAGACGACCGCCTATTAAGCTTCTTGCTGGCAATCTTCCTATCACTTTTCCCCGCTCTCTAACTCTAACCGATCCACTCCTTGACGGGTGTGGGGGGAGGAGGCCGGTTTCGCGCGCTCATGTCCGCGTGGCCAAAAGAGCGCGGCTGGGGGGTGCATTTTGCCCTCGCTGTACACTAACCCGTCAAGCGCAAATCCGCGCTTACGGGACTTCTTTTTTCGTCGTCTCCCCAATTCTCTCGAAGTTTGGAACCAGGAAAGCCGGGTGAGGCGCGCGAAAAATCGACGCTGCTCTTTCGAAACGCGAGTATGATTTCCCCGCTTGGTTGGGGTTTCGTGTCTTGCGGGAGGTTTTCGATGCATTCACGCAGAAATTTCGCAATCTTGTTTGTAATTTTGTTTCTGGCGGCTTTCGCGCCGCAAACAGACAGGGCGCAAGCGTCGGGAAAGCTGCGCTTCGAAATTTCGTTTCCCAGTTCGCGCAGCGCGGCGCACTTGACCGGCCACGTCGTCCTCGTGCTGGCGACGACGGAAAAGCCCGAGCCCCGCTTCCAGTCAGGCTATACCGCGCTCGACGCCGCGCAGATGTTTGGCGTGGACGTCAACGATTGGGCGCCGGGAGCGCCTGTGACGGTGGACGCGTCCACGCTCGGCTATCCGCTTGACACTCTCTCGCAAGTCCCGGCGGGCGATTATTACGTCCAGGCCGTGCTCAACATTTATCAAACCTATCACCTCTCGAACGGCCACACGGTCGAGCTGCCGCCGGACAAAGGCGAAGGCCAGCACTGGAATGAAAAGCCGGGAAATCTCTACAGCGCTGTCCAGCGCATTCACGTCGATCCGGCCGTGCACAATGTGATTCGCGTCGAGCTGAGCGAGGTGATGCCGCCCATCGAGCCGTCCAAAGACACGCCGTGGATCAAGCACGTCCGCATCCAGAGCGCTCTGCTGACGGAATTCTTCGGCACGCCCACGTACATCACCGGAATCGTGCTCTTGCCTGCCGGATTCAACGACCATCCCGACGCGCATTATCCGCTGATGGTCTATCAAGGGCATTTTCCGAGCGATTGGGAAGGCGCGAGATCGTTTCGCACCGAGCCGCCTGCGCCCGGCATGACCGGCCGGCAACAAATGACGGCGGAGTATGAGTACAAGTTTTATCAGGATTGGACTTCTGGACGCTTGCCGCGCTTTCTCGTTCTCTGCATCCAGCATCCCACGCCGTACTTCGACGATTCCTATGCCGTGAATTCGGAGAACGACGGCCCTTACGGCGGCGCCATCACCAAGGAGCTCATTCCGGAGGTCGAAAAAGAGTTTCGTGGGATCGGGCAAGGCTGGGCCCGCGCCGTTTTCGGCGGCTCCACCGGCGGCTGGGAGACGCTCGCTTCGCAGGTGTTCTATCCGGATTTCTACAACGGCGCGTGGACCGCTTGCCCCGACCCCGTGGATTTTCGCGCGTACCAGTCGGTGAATTTGTATGAAGACAAGAACGCGTTCTTCGTCGAAGGGCCCTTCGCGCGCGTTCCGCGGCCGATGATGCGCACCACGGACGGCCTGGTGCTGAACACTATGGAGGGTGAAACGCGCCGCGAACTCGTCCTCGGCACGCACAGTCGCTCAGGCGACCAGTTTGACATCTGGCAGGCGGTCTTCAGTCCTGTCGGAGACGACGGCTATCCCAAGCCGATCATCGATCCCATGACTGGCGACATCGACCACAGCGTCGCCGAGTACTGGAAGCAGCACTACGATCTGAGCTACATCCTGCGCACCAATTGGAAAACACTCGGGCCGCAGCTCGTCGGCAAGCTGCATTTCACCGTCGGCACCATGGACACGTTTTACTTGAACAATGCCGTCTCGTTGCTTCAGGATTTTCTCGAGAAGACCAACTATCCCTACTATGCCGGCGATTTTGAATACGGCGAGAAGCAACCGCATTGCTACACCGGCGGCCCCATCGACCCGCCGGGAGTCAGCGGGCTCACTTGGGACCAGCGAATCTTCCCCAAGGAGGCGGACTGGATGAAAGAAACCGCCCCGAAGGGAGCGGATATGAGCTGGGTTTACTGATTCAGTTCTGCATTCCGTCGTTCGTGGATTTCTAGCTACTCGTAGTGCAAAGCTGTGAGCGGATTCATGCGCGCTGCGCGTCGGGCGGGAAGATAGCACGCCGCGAATGCCACCGACAGCAGCGTCGCCACCGTTATCCCAATGATTGCGAATTCAATCGGCTGCACTGCGGGCAGCAAACTAGCCAGCACGCGATTCAGTGCCGCGGCCGCCAACGCGCCAATCGCCAATCCCGTTGTTGCCAGACGAACGCCCCGCCGCAAAATGAGTCTCAAAATCGCGTTTTGATCGGCGCCGAGCGCCATGCGTATGCCGATTTCACGTGTCCGTTGCGCAACGGCGAAAACCATAACGCCGTAGACGCCTAGCGCCGCCAGCAGCAAGCCAAACACCCCGAAAAGAGTCATCACTTCCGCACCAAGCCTGTCTCGCTCAAGAGAATCGGTGTAGTAATGATCCATCGCTGAAATGTCATATGCCGCCACAGACTTGTCCACGCGCCAAATCGCCTGCTCGACGCTGTTCGCTGACGCTGCCGGATCGCCATGCATCCGCACCATCAGATAAATGCTTTCCGCCGCGGCCGTCGAACCATTCTGAGCGTACGGCAGATACCACGTCTCGGTTGGATCGCCCGGATCACCGGCATCGTACACGTTGCCTACGATGCCGACGATGGTCAGCCACGGACTATGCGGGCGTGCAATCCGGATCTGCTTTCCCAGCGCATTCTGGTGCGGCCAGAATCGCTCCGCCGTTTGCTCGCTGACGATAGCCACAGGCGCGCCGTGCTCGTTATCCTGTTCAGTGAAGGCTCTACCGCGAAGAACAGGAATTCCCATTGCCCTAAATAATTCTGGGCTGATCAGACGGTGGTTCACGTAATAAGCTCCATTCGTGCCCGTACTCTCCATGCCTTGGATGATCACCGATGCCGACCATGTCCCCCCGCCAAGAGGATTTACCGTAGTCATCCCCGCAATTTCCACCCCGGGCGTCCTTTGCACCTCCTCGAGCACCCGCTGAAAAAGTACGCTGCGGCGCGGACCCAGAGGAAAACCTGTATCCGATGGCGTAATGCTCAGAGTCAACAGGCTGTGCGGGTTGAAGCCCAGGTTGCGATGCTGAAGTCTTTGAAAGTTCCGAAGCATCACCCCGGCGCCCGCGAGCAATACCAAGGCCACCGCAGTTTCGGCGATAACAAACCCGTTAAGCACTCGGCTGGTCCCTCGCCCGCTGCTTCCGCTCAGCCGACCTCCTTCCTTCAGGTTTCTTTGCAGCGCGTTCGCACTCGCCAGAGCCGGTGCTATACCTGAAAGGATGCCGGCCATGAGCGACACCAACAGCGCGAAGCCCAGCACGCGAAGATTCATCTGTGGCAGTGTCATGCCAAGCTGGCTATTGAAGTTCGCCGGGATCAGCATGGCAATGAAGCCGTTGAACCACACGGCAAGCACGATTCCGAGTGCGCAGCCAGACCCGGCCAGCACCATACTCTCGACAAGCACCTGTTGCAGTTGCCGCGATCGACTCGCTCCCAGCACCGAACGGATCGCAAATTCCTTCGCGCGCGTGACCGAACGCGCCAAGAGCAGATTGGCTACATTGATGCACGCCAGCAGCAACAAAAAGCCCACCGCGCATAGTAATGCCAACATCGGCCCGGCCTGATTCCCAACCAGGTTCTCCCGCAATGTGATTAGGCCCATTCCATAGCCAGGGGGCGTTTCCGGATACTGCTGCTTGATCCACTTCGCGATGACTTCGAGGTTCTCCTCCGCCTGTGCGGTTGTCGCTCCGGGACGCAGGTGGGCAAATACGGCATATTCTGTAACTCGATCGGTGGGATTCACCACCCAGGGAATCCATAGATCGGCATCGTAAGGGACGCGGAATCCGCGCGGGAGTATCCCAACGATTCGATAGTTTTGCCCGTCGAGGTTCACTGATGTTTTCAGGATTGAGGAAATTCCGCCGAACCGACCCTGCCACAGGGCGTAGCTCATCAGCGCAACTCCGCTGCTCCCTCCCTGCTTTTCTTCTTCCGGCGTGAAACTTCGGCCAATCACCGGTTGCACTCCCAATGTCGACGACCAGCCTTCCGACCGATAAACCACGGAAACCCGCTCGGGCGCTCCTTGCCCGATGAGTGTCATGCTCTGCCCGGACAGCGCCACCATGTTGTCGAACACGCGATTCTGTTCGCGCAGCGCCAGCACACTCTGGCTGTGCACCGAAAATGTGCTGCGATGGCCATCGGGAGCCGTAAGCGTCTCCAGCACCCGAACGATTCGGCCGGCATCCGGGAAGGGCAGAGGCCTCAAGAACACCGTATCGACAACACCGAAAATTGCGGTATTGCCGCCAATTCCCAGCGCGAATGTCATCACAACAATTGCCGCAAATCCCGGCGATCTTCTAAGCAATCGGATTGCGTACCGCAAATCCTGCCAAATCGCTTGCATGGAACCTCTTGAACGGAACTTTCACTCCGCGTCTATTTCGCGTACAGGCAGTGGAATCACCTGCATCTCGCCTTCCCTCGCCCCAGCATCTTATCGCTTGCAGAATCAAGCCCTTATCATGAACCCGCTAACTCGTTGGCTTCCGTTTGTGTCCGATACTGGGAGGCATTGTTGCCAGCCGCACACCGCTCGCCTGTTTCACTCACCACAATGTATAGGGATGCCCTTCGAGATATGGCAGGTCCGTGCGGACTCGAACCGCACACTCTATCGAAAAGAAAAGGCGGGACCACCTTGCAGCGGCCCCGCCCTGTGATTGGCTTGTTTTTGTTATCCCAACTAGAAGATCAGCTTCAGCGCGAACTGGAGCTGACGGGACGACCCGAAGTCACCGGTCGGGGCACGCGTGCTCGTAATTACGCCAAACGTGCCGCTGCCGAAGTTCAAGTTCGGATCGCCGAAATTCGGGTGATTGAAGATATCGAACGCCTCTGCCCGGAACTGGGCGCTGACTCGCTCGGTGATCTTCGTGTCCTTGATCAGCGAGAAATCGGTATCCAGGAAGCCGGGTCCGATGATCGGGTTTCGGCCCTCATTGCCCACGTCGCAGGACGACAACGTGTTTCCCGAGCCGACACACGGAGAACTGAACACGCCCGGATTCGCAATCCACTGCACTCCGTAAATCCCCGTAGCTGCAACGCTTTCGGTATCAATCGCGCCGCTTACATTGGGCCGAATTGTCGCTCCTGGAAAAAGACCGCTCACGCCGCTCATAAATGCAGTGAGTGGATTGCCGCTCTGCGCTTGTGTAATGAGCGCAAGCTGCCATCCGGAAACGAGGCGATTGCCCTTGAACGGCAAAGCGTAGAAGCCGCTGAAAACGAAGCGGTTCCGCGCATCGAAATCCGAAGGGCCATATTCGTTCCGCAGGTCATTGCTGTCCTGCGGAAGATTGTTCGGAAAATCCAGTGACGAGTAATCGAGCGCCTTTGAGTATGTGTACGACGTAAGGAACTCGAATCCATGCGTCACCTGTTTATGGAGGGTCACCCAGAGCGCGTTGTAATTCGAATTGCCGTTGCTGTTCACTTCCTCGATCTCACTGAAGTTCGGAAAGGGAGCAGCGGCAGCCGGCGAAAAAGCACCGGCAACTACAGCCGGTTGGTTGGCATTGATTACCTGCTGCAAGTGGGTGCTCTTGGTGCCGACGTAAGCTACCTGAAGTCCCAACGTGTTTGTGAGTTCACGCTGGATCGTCAGGTTCCAATCTTGCGCATAGGCATCATGGTAGTTGGGATCGACAGTGAAGGGCGAGACCGTCTTAGGATTTATCGGCGGGGCCTCCAGTGTGATCCCCCCTGTTGGAGAACTGCTGGCAAGTGGCGTCGCGAACGGCGGGTTTCCCGACAGGCCGGACACGAGGTTCGTCGTCGGCTGTTGCGCCAGGATTGCGTAGCCGGCGCGCACTGAAGTCTTACCGTCACCCCACGGATCCCAAGCGATGCCTAGACGCGGTTGAAAGAGCTTATCGTTTGTCGGGTAGACCTGACTGAATCCCGGCGTGCCAATCGTGACCAGCGAATCCGATCCCGGATCGAACACCGCGAATTTATTATTAGCCTCCGAAGGCGTTCCGTTCCAGTCATAGCGCAAACCAAGGCTCAGCGTGACATTGGGCCTCCATTTGAAGCTGTCTTGAGCAAACATTCCCCAAGAAGGCATCAGGATCTTGTCGTCGGCATTGCCTTCTTCGGTTGTGAAGGCAGAGGCGCTGTCGTTCAGAAAGTTCGCGAGAGTACTAAATGTAAACGAGCCCACGTTTTCCGAGATGTTGTTGTTGTAGAACCGGCTGACGTCCACGCCGAAATCGAGCGAGTGGCGTCCCTTCAGCCAGCTTACGGTATCGTTGAACGCAACGGTCGTGTCGCCGCGCCCCTGCGGTTCGCCCACGGGGTTGCCGAATTCGATCCCGATGTCCTGAATGACGATGCTGGGAGCGCCTACGTCCGGCACGCCTGCCGGAAGACCGATACCCAGGCCGGACGGTGTGATGTTGCTATCGTTCGGTAGGAACGTGATAAACAGGCGGTTGAACCCCACACGAACCTGGTTGGTCAGGTTTGCATTAAAGACGTGGCTTTCACCAATAGTGAGAAGCTGGCGGGAGCCATCGCGCGTATCTCCGAACCCCGGCAGGTTTGTTCCCGACGTTGGTTCAAAGCGATGATCCTTCTCAATCGCGTAATAGCCGTGCAGTTGATCCTGGTTCGTGAGGCTCACACTCAAGTCGCCCGTTCCGATGTCTTCATTCACCGGTGCATCGGTTACGCCAAGGAAGGTAGCGGCACCAGGGACCGTCGTGCTAGGCGCGCCAGTCGGACCGGGTAGCAGTTTGAGCAGATTGTTCACCGTTGCATCGGACGACGTTGTTCCGCTTACCGGGACCAGTGTGTCCAGGTTCAGTGCGTGAAGCTGCCGCAGTCCCTCATAACTCAAAAAGAAGAAGGCCTTATTTCTCTTGATCGGCCCGCCGACGTCGCCTCCAAAATCGTTGCGAATCAGCGGCGATTGTGCCTGCGTAACCGGGTTGAAGAAATTGCGCGCGTCAAAATAATTGTTGCGCAGAAAATCGAATCCCTCTCCATGGAACTCATTCGTTCCCGATCGTGTCGCAATGGCGACCACTGCGCCCGAATTTCGGCCATACTCCGCGGGGAACGTGGAGTTATCGATCTTGAATTCCGACACCGTGTCAATCGAAGGCTGGAACGTAACCTGATTTTGCACCTCATCGTTCAGGTTGATGCCGTTGACCAGCAGGTTCAGCGTGGTCTCGCGCTGGCCCGCGGTATCAATACTCAAAGCACCCAAACCCTGCAATGGCGCGACCAGGAAGCCGTTCTGCGGCGGCGTCATTGTGCCAGGCGTGAGAATCGCCAGGTCGAGGAAGTGGCGCCCGTTCAGAGGAATTTCCTGCACCGTCTTCTGCGTTATCACCTGTCCGAGGGACGCATCACTTGTATTCACAAGCGGCTCGCCGCCACTCACAATCACTTCCTGGCTCACTTGACCCACTTTGAGTTGGGCGTTTTCCGTCACCGTGTTCGCGATGTCCAGCTTCAAGTCCTTAACGACGTAGCTTTGAAAACCGTTTGCGCTGATAGTTACCTGATACAGCCCAGGCAGAAGCCCGGCCACAAGATACGCGCCGTCCTGGTCAGTCTGCGTCGTGCGTTCCACACCGGTGTCCAGATTATGGACAACGACCTTTGCGCCTGGTACGGCCGCGTTGGATGTGTCCGTGACACTGCCCTGAAGAGTTGCGGTTGATTGCGCCAGCGCGACCGAACTCAAAGCAAACAGCAGCGCGGCAACAGCGGTCCAACGAAACGCAAGCGCGAGAAAGAAAGATTTTCTCTCACTGATGTTCTGCATGATTCCTCCTTAGAAATTCTTAGCAATGATCAAAACGTTTACAAACAACCCCATCGAGACAAATTCTATGAATGCCCGGAATTTCGAGAAAAGTGACCTCCTGAGGGTGGCCCCAAGCCCCTTGTTTTCGCCTATCTCCGCCCTCCCAGGAGCGCGACCCTCATCCTTCACTGCCTCTAAGCACATCGCCCGGGAGGGTTAACTTTGTGCAAATGAGAACCCAAAGACGATACTGAGAAATGGATAATTAAGTTCAATACATTTAGAGGGTTAGCGGCGTTCTAGCGGTTTCCGGTATTCAGTTTATTTCCGAGAAATGGAAGGTTAATATGATTTATTGTAGTCAAAAGTTACTCATGTAGTTGTTGTGGCATCTTTCCCTGATCTACATTCGACTCTTCACAGGCGCAGTAGCGTCGCTTAAGTTCTCCCAACCGCGCAAAAGCAGCGAAGTCCAGATCGTTTGTTGGCCCGGCCTAACACCGCCGCTCAACTGGCTCCGGAGAATCTACACAAACACCATCTGTGAAAGGATGCCGCGCCGAACTGCAGATCTGACCGATTCCGCGATCCACCCGAAACCGCAATGAAGTGCCCTGCGGAGCCTGTGCTAAAATGCGGTTATTGCAGTTGCGGATGAATAGGCCCGTAGCTCAGTTGGTTAGAGCGCTACCTTGACACGGTAGAGGTCTGCGGTTCGAGTCCCGCACGGGCCTACCATATCTTTCAATGGGTTAGAGACAAAACCCGAAAAATCTCCAACCCACAATTCAACCCACAACAACATTTATTGCACCATTCCCGAAGTTACTCCGACTGCTCTCAGGAATTTGCCCTGCGCTCCCCGAGCTTCGTCATTGTCTTCCTGCGTGTAGAGATCGAGCGTCGTCTGGATTCTTGAATGACGCAGGATTCCTTGCACTGTCTTAGGTTCGACTTTTGCCTTGTTCACAAGCCAGTTGCTAAGCGAGTGACGGAGGTTGTGAAGTCCGAACCTTTGGCCATCCTGAATCAGCACTCCCGCTGCTTTCGCAGCCGGCCGGAGATGGTCAGCAACAAATACGGAAGAGGACAGAGGCACGCGACCATGCGCCTTGAGAGAAGGAAAGACAAAATCCTTATCCTTCTTGTGGAGCCTCTGGCCGCGCCATCGCCGTAGATGATCCGCCAAGACTGGATGCAAGGGGACGTAGCCGTCGGATGCTTCCGTCTTGGTTTCACCATCCATTCCCTTCACCCATCGTTTCGAAACCCGGATCCGTTCTTCGAGCCACAAGATGTCCGCCCAGCGTAGCGCCAAAATCTCCGATGAACGGAGTCCGGTCGCCGCACAGGTGAGCACCAGCGTGTGATGAAGATTATTTGTCAGGGATTTCAGAATGTTGAAAGTCTGGGTAGGGGTGATGACGATAGCCCGGTAGTTAGTTTTGCAACGTGTTTCGACAGGGAGCACAGGATTTTTCGTGACCCGCTCGTGCAGTATGCCGACCTTGTAGATGCGGCTCATGATCCCCCGCATCTTTGCAATCGTCGTCCATGCAAGTTTTGATTCGGTATTCAGCAATTTAAGCCACCGCTGAATCTCTAGCGGTTTGATGTCCTCCGCGATTTCATTGCCCCAGCGGGCAATGAGATAGTCGCGCACGATATGTTCCATGATGCTCGTCGAATTTTCCGACTTCGGGCGAACAGCATCCGAACCGAAATCGGCCTTGAGGTAATGCTCCGCCAGGGAGTTGAACCTGATGCGGCTCGAAGAAGGGGCATCGTTGATTCGGATTAGGATTCCCAGCCGGTCCACCTCACGCCATGCGTCATCATCCTTTAGAAATTTCTGGACAAGTCCAATGGGCGTGTTGTGTTCGACCCGCCTCCCGTCCGCACTCGGAACCCGGTATCTGAGCACCCAGGTTTCTCCTTCCTTGCGGCGTACTTTCTTGAGTGATCCTCGCTGATAGGACATAGCTCCTCTTTTCAGCGGGGACTGCCAGATTCAATCGTACACGGTTTCGACGAATTTGGGATCGGGTTCTCATCTCGCTCAATAGCGGCGGCGAGTTCCGATAGGCGAAAGACCCAGACTTTCCGTTTGCTTCCCGTGCCAAGTGGATAGGCTCCTGCAATGCCCCTGCGGGCAAGCTCTAATAGATAACGGCGCTTGACGCTGAGGAACTGCGCCGCCTCCTGGGCCGAAACAAACGGCTCCGGCGCCACGGTCACTTGCCTCGACTCTTTGGCAGTGATAACCATCGCAGGAGAGGAAAAAGTTTCGGCACTATCTCCCGTTTCTCCTCGTGTGGCCGCTTCCAGCGGCATGGTAATGATTGACTTGTCCGGCTCGTTTGCCAAGAGTTGAGTCGGCTGTCGATGTTGCAAACCTCCTGGAAGGATCTCGGACATCGAGGGCAACGAATCCACTGCAAGGCGCGGGGCATGCTGTCTTGAGGACGCTGTATTCTCGCGCACACCGAATTGGGTTGAACGGGGCTTCACGGTTGTCACGCGGTCTTCGTAAGAACGTCTCCTTTGACTTACTTATGGTTGATGTTGTTCTTAGTTTCACTCAGCCGGCGTTTGAACTCATCGTCGCGCTTGAAGAGAAGCTTGAGCGCTTCGCTGGCAACGTAGGACGAATTTGCATCAATGAACTCGGCGTATCTGTTCAAGTTGTGCCTGACTTGTTAGTCCAGGCGAACCTGAAGGGTTGTAGTCTTTGGTTGCTTCGATGGTGCTTTTAACAGTGCCAAGTGCTTTTTCCTCTTTTTATAATGAGGTTCGTAGTACACGGCGCATTACAAGAACTCTGCTTCGACTCCGAAGACGCGGCCAAAACGGCTCACGCAGTATGCGTGACAGGGCGGGAGCGACCCCACGAACCTTTTGGGCGGCTCAACGAGCCAAAAGGTGGGGTCGCTCCCGCCCAAGCTGCGTGTTTTGTCCGCGGTCTTTTTTCAGGGATCGGAGCTTGCAGCCGCCTCGTTCTTCGGCGTTTGTGCGAGCGGGCGACAGAACGCGAGCGGCTAAATTCCGGCAGAACACTGTGTGTGTTTCTGTGTTCTGTCTACGCCGCGACTGCCGAGCGAAGAAACCGTTGCCGCTTCACGAGGCTGGTCTCGAAAGCAACCCGTCGTTGCCCGTTCGAATCGGAAAATAGCAACGCGAGCCGTGCGTCGGGGAGTTCGCCTTTTTCCCAAGATTTGTAAAGCTCCTGCACGCGAGCAGATGCAAAACGGAGCGTCGCTTCATTCAGAAACTCAATGTCCTCGGTTTTCAGGGCTGCAAACTCTCTGGATACCCAAAGCTTCCGCACTCGGAAATACCGGATGATATCCATGGCCGAGGGCGTCTCTAGTGGGCGCTTCACGAGGGATAGAAAGATCGCGCTTGCTTTTGGGAACAAAGGTCCACAGGGGGAGATGAAGAGAAAATTGAACTGCTTGAGACTCCGAAACAGCGGCAGATACGTTTGGAGATGCGTTACGAAACCAGTGAGATTCTCGACTTCCGGAGCAATGTAGGTGAAGGTGATGGCCGGCGAGTCGGTGGTCGAGGGCAGAAACATCGGGAACTTGTCCACAAAATAGCGCGACGTGACCGAGGGACTTCTCGTGCCAAGATAGAGCTTGGTGGGAAGGAATTGTTTCTCGACGGCCAGAGCATCACAAAAGTACCTGACCTTGTCGTCCTCGGTCTCGAAGTAATCGTGCTGCTGGTTGGCTAGGATAAAATCGAGGACTAACAGCCGCGTCTTGATGAACTGGAATTCGTGGTCGCGGCGGTTGCGGATGTCCTCTTTGCCGATGGCGGAGTAAATCTTTCTGGAAAACAGGTGATAAATACGCGCATTCTTGCGATAGATTTCCGACGAGGCGTGTTTGTTGGCGAGGAGCTTCCTAGTTAGCGCATCGGAGCGATATCCGCGCTTCACGCCAGCAAAATCCAAATACTGTTGCACAGTGAAGTAGCCGGAATGGGTGCCGGCTATATAGAGAAAGCGAACCTCCGCTTCGGTGTAGCCAAGTTCTTTTAGCGAGTCCAGGTAGATGTCTTTGATGTTCATAGGCTGAGGATCTCCGCAGTGATTTCCCGATCGTTCAAAACACTTCGTAAACGGTAGGAATCCTGCCGGGCAAGCTCTCGCCAGACTCAGTCGGGCGAAACAGGGGAAGGGGGAGCCGGAGTATGAATTTGCGGCAAGCCGCCGCGAAACCGCTCTCAGTGTCCCGCGAGGTCGCAGCGGATCCCGAGGGTAGAGGACGGGTGGCTGCAGCAAACTCGGGTGGGGGGCGGAGAGCCGATTGTCAGGTTCTGTCTCTCTGCGTCGGTGAGGAGTCCGGCGAGAGTTGCCTTCTACTATTACCTATAGCCAAAATTTCGGTGGAATTGCTCAAAGAAAAATTGCTCATAGTATTTGAAGATTTGTTGATTTTTCTCTCGCCCCTTGATTTCACGGGTTTTACCCAATTCCCGCCTCGCGACGCTGGAAGTGGGGGACGCGCAGTTTTCCTCGATCAAGAAAGCCATCAGCTACTGCGGGCTGTGTGGGGCCGAGAAGAGCTCGGCGAACACCGCAATTTTCCGGCGATGGAGGCTAGCCACTGCACTGCTGCATGAGGTGCGGTGAAGAACATGGAGAATTTCTCGGCGCGTAGCCTGCAAGGCCTTGCCGTTAATCCGACTGGGCAAAGGAACGCAATTCCGAATGCTCCCGTTGATAAGCTTCGAGGCTGGCAGGAGAACACAAACTGAATCTTCTGTGAGGCCCTTCGGCGATAGCCGGTCAATCGTCAGGAATATCCACGAGTGCCGTATTCTATGCGAGATTGTTCTAAGGAAGGGTGTCGGTCACTTCTGCGAAGGACTACTCGTGTCTCAGTGTGAACATAGGATCGAGGCGAATCGCGCGGCGTGCGGGCAAATAGCCGGCAATCAGCCCGATGAAAAGCAGCGCCAGTGAGGCTCCAGTAACGGAGAGCACATCGTCGGGCGAAACTCCATAGAGCATTGCTGACAGCAGACGCGAAGCGACCAGAGAACAGAGCACGCCGAGAACAATCCCAACGACGGAAAGGATGACGGCCTGACGCAAAACGAGTTGCGTGATATCGCGCGGTTGAGCGCCGAGCGCCATGCGAATGCCAATTTCGCGAGTGCGCCGCGTCACGTTCTGTGAAATCAGTCCATACAGACCCATGCAAGCCAGCAGCAACGCGAAACCGGCAAAAAAGCTGGAGAGCATGGCGGAGAGCCGTTCCTCGATGAGCGATTGGCCCTGCGCCTCTTCGAGCGTCATGCTGCGCGCGGCAAACTGGAAACCGAAGGAATCGATGGCCTGCGAGACGGCAGAAATCAGGCTCAACGGATTTTGCGCGGCGCGGACGAAGAGATAACTGCGCTCTCCGGTAGGGTTATCCTGCATAGAGTCCGTAAAAATGTCGAGCGAATGGGCGTCGCGCGGATTGTAAAGCCGTGCGTCGTTAATGACTCCGACGATCTCAAGATTCGGGAAGTAAGGAGTCGTGCCGATGCGAACGTGCGCGCCGATGGCGTTGCCGTGAGGGAATAGCCGTTTGGCGAGGCTGGATGAAATAATCGCAACGGGAGGCTGGTGCGGCCCATCGCTCCAGGCGAAGTCGCGCCCCTGCAGAATCTTCATGCCAATCGCATCGAAAAAACCTGGACCGGCGACAGAAATGTCGCACATCGGGCCTTTTGAAACATAAGCGGCGCTGATTGGGGCTACGTTGTCAGTATAGGGATTTTCTTCCGTACCAGGGATCACACCGCCTAGCCCGGCTGCGCGGACTCCGGGCAGGCTGCTGATGCGCCCAATCACTTCGCGATAATACGAGACCACATCGAAATTCTTCGCGGCGCCGGGACGCTCCAGCATCATGACACTGAGCACCGACGCTCGTTCAAATCCGAAATCGACAGACTGGAGATTCCAGAATGAGCGCGTGAAAAGTGTGCTGGCGAGCACGAGCATCAGCGAAAGCGAAATCTGCGTGACGATAAGTCCCTGACCCAGCAGGCCGCTGCCACCCGCAAAGGTCCGCGAATCCTGGCGCAGCAGTGCGGCGGGATTAATGAACGCGGCCCGCAGGGCAGGCATGAGACCGAAGAGAATCGCGGTAAGGATGGCAATTGCAGCAGTAAACGCGAGCACGCGAAGATCGGGATGTAGATCGACCACGACTGGCGCGAGCGCCTGCCGCGTGAGCAGACCAAACAGCCAGCGGGTCCCCCAAAAAGCAAAAGCCAGGCCGAGCAGCGCGCCGGCGAACGAAAGCAGCAAGCCTTCGAGAAGAGTTTGCGTCGCAATGCGCAACGGTCCCGCGCCCAGCGCCAGGCGCACGCTGGTTTCGTGCATGCGGCCCGCGCCGCGCGCCAGCATCAGACTGGCTAGATTGACGCAAACGACCAGCTGCATCAGAACCACTATGCCCATCAGGTAAAAAAGCGGCTTCCAGTACTGCGCACGGTCATCCCAACCAGGCCCGCGCGCGGCGGACGTGACGTACAGCCCCATCGAAAGATATTGCTGCCGCCGCTCGCCTTTTTCGTCCGGAGGAACGACTTTAGCCACAATTCCAGGCCAAATAGCACTGAGCTGCGCGCGAGCTTGCGGAACCGAAACGCCATTCTTTAGCCTACCGATGATATCCAGCCAGAGGTTATGACCGCTGGTTATCTGGAACGTAGGATCGGGCACAGCAATGCCGAATGCGGTGAGGGGCAGGGTGATCTCCGGCGGAGCGCTCGTCTGCAGTCCGGCGAATCCCTTTTGCGTAACGCCGATGATCGTGAATGGCTGGCCTACCACAAGAATTTGCTTGCCCAGCACAGCCGGATTCTCGTCGAAGCGGCTCCGCCAGAATACGTAACTGATCACCGCGACATGCGAAATCGGCGCGTTGAGATTTGCATCGGCGGGCTCGATCAGTCGGCCCAGTATCGGGCGCTGGCCGAGTTCAGAATAAAATTCGCCGCTTACGTAGAGCACATTGTTGCGCGTGAGTTTGCCGTTCACCTCTACATCGGCCGGGCCGCCATCCTGCCAGGCGAACATTCCGGAGAAAACTCGCTGGTTGCGCTGGAGTTCTTGGAACATCGGCAGCGAGAAGTAGACGTGCTGTCCGTTGTGAAAGATGGTTTGGAGTTCGACCAGTTGTTCGGCTCGCGGAACTGGCAGCTCGCGGTAGAGCAGGGCGTTGAGCAGCGTAAAAATGGCCGTGCCCGCCCCAATGCCCAGCGCAAGAGTCAACACCGCAACGGTGGTAAACGCCGGGCTCTTGCGCAGCATGCGCAGGCCATAGCGCAAGTCTTGAATAAGCGTTTCCATGCTGACGCCCGCCCTTAGCCAAAATCTAAAGTCGGCTAATCGTATCGCAAGAAGGGCGTCTCAATCCAACTACTCCTCAGATAATAATTCCAGCCGCATTGTCGGCGACGCGGAAGCGATGTTTCCGGATGGTCACTCGGGAACAATCGCCATGAACGGCCACAATAAGATTTGACGAAGGGCTTCACTCACTCACGCGAAGGACTATTCATACCTCAACGCCTCCATTGGCTCAATTCTCATCGCCCGCCGCGCCGGGATGTAGCACGCCGCCAGCGCCACGGTAAAAAACAGAACTGCTCCGGCCGCAAACGTCGAGAAATCCGCCGCCGAGACCCCGTAGAGCAAACTTGACAGGCTTCTTCCAAACCAATAGCTCATCGCGATCCCCGCCGCGATGCCCAAGCCCGTCAGCAGCATTCCCTCTTCCAAGACCAACCATATAACGTCACCGCGCTGCGCTCCCAGCGCCATGCGTATTCCGATTTCATGTGTTCTTTGCGAGGTGTAATACGAGATGAGCCCGTAGATGCCCACCACGGCGAGCACCAGTGCGAGAGTCGAAAACGCAGTCAACAGTTGCGCTGTGAACCGCGGCTGCGCGCTCGATTCCGAGATCATTTCATCGCCGGTTTGCACTTGGCCGACAAACATGTGCCCCGGAACCATCTGCAACGCAGCGTTGCGCACCGCCACAGCCAGGCCTTGCGGTTCTCCCGCAGTGCGCACAATCACGGAACCAAATGCAGTAGGCACTTGCGAATAAGACAAGTAAACCGCAGGCAGGGGCGTCTCGCCGCTCCCGAATTGTTTTGGCTCATGGACGACCCCCACAATCGTGTATGAGATGTCTTTGTCAGTGAATCGAAACTTCGGGTTTAGGCTCACACCCAAGGGATCGCGGTCACGCCAATAGCGCTCCGCCATCGCTTCGTTGATCACCGCTATCGGTAGCGTACCCGCCGCATCCGAGTCCGCAAACCATCGTCCGCGGAGAATCCGCATACCCATCATGTCGAAATACTCCGGCGTCACAATGTGCATGTCCCCCGGTTGAAAACCCTCCGTAATGAGCCCGCCACCTCCGTTGGCCTTAAACTGCTCGGAACTATGCTCGTGAGCCACCGGTGGAAACCCGTCCGCCAAAGCGACCGCTTCCACGCCGGGCAATGCCGCGATACGTTGCTCAAACTGCTCAAACGTAATTCGCAACGCTTGATCGGACAGCGACATCGAATAGACGTTGTCAATATCGACCTTCATCGAAAGCAGGTGCTCGGGCTGAAACTGCCCATTCACGGCGAGAAGGTTTTGCATACTCCTCAGCATCAACAGCGCGCCGGTCAGCAAAACAAGTGCTAGAGACACTTCCACCACCAGCAGCGCGCTGCCCGGCCTGCGCAAAAGAGAGCGCGATGGCGACGATTTGCGCGCGCTTCCCGATTTCAGCGTTTCATTCAGATTGGGCCGCGCCAAACGCAAGCTCGGAAGCACGCTGAACACAGCCGCCGCAAGTACCGAAAGCCCCGCCGCCAAAACAAGCATGCGCATGTCCAGCGCCACCGAATCCAACCTCGGAATGTAAATCGTTTGCGGCAGCAGTGCGAGAAAAGAGCGCAGACTTCCGTAAGCCAGCAACAACCCCAGCGCGCCTCCCGCCAGCGCCAGTAGCATCGCCTCGACCAGCATCTGGCGTATCAGCGCCAATCGGCCCGCGCCCAGCGTCGCGCGAATCGCCATCTCCTTTTCGCGCGCCACCGCGCGCACCAGCAAGAGATTGCCCACGTTGGCGCAACCGATCAGCAGAATGAAGCTGAACGCCGCCACCAGGACCCATAAAATGCTGCGCACATTTCGGATCAGTTCGCCGTTGAGTGGTACCGCGCTGACATCTTCATCTTTGTAAAACTTCGGATATTGCGCTCGAATGCGGTCCGCAATGGTGTGAATCTCCGCCTGCGCCTGATCGATGCTCACACCCGCTTTCAAGCGTCCCAAAACGCTCAAATCATTTCCCCAACCAAACCAGTCCCGCAACGCGAGATTGACGTAAATATCAGGCTTCGTTGGGTACAGCGGATAAGGAAAATCAACACCATTCGGCATCACGCCGACGATCGTGTATTGCGTCAGCAGGCCGTATTCGTTTAGCGTGACCGTCTTGCCTAGAACGTCAGGGTTGCCGCCGTAATGCTGCCTCCAGTATGCGTGGCTCAGGATCGCCACGTGCACCGATTGCCACCGCAGTTCCTGCCCCTTGCCCTCCCCGAGAGCAACGCCTTCGCTCGCCATAAATGTCCTTCCCAGCAAAGGCGCCACTCCCAAAACCGAAAAGAACTGTGGCGAGACCCCGACGACGGCCACGCGCTCTTGGGTCGCCGACAACTTCGGAGCAAACAGATCGCTGCGTCGGTTTACCTGACCGAACGCGGCCATACCATCGAAACTCTTTGCTTGGCTTCGCAGGATCGGAAACGAGCCCTCCATCACAGGAATGTGCTTCCCGCCCGTTCTGCGATTCGAGTCCCACAGCATCACCAGCCGCGGCGAACCCGCGTAAGGCAAAGGCCGCAAAACTAATCCGTACAGCGCGCTGAACATTGCCGTGTTCGCGCCGATTCCCAGAGCTAGCGTCAGCACCGCCACTGCCGTGAATCCCGGCGCCTTCGCGAGCATCCTCAGCCCGTATCGGAAGTCTTGAATCAGCGTCCCCATGCTGGCTCCTGCACCCAAATCGTACCGCAAGCGGGACGTCTCAATCCAACTCCTCAGATAATAATTTCAGCCGCATTGTCGGCGACGCGGAATCGAAAGCTAAGACGACCAAGCAGACCTTTTGGTGCATTCGCGCCGATGTCGTGCGCAAGCTTGATCGCGGCGAGCCTGAACCGGAAACGATCGTTTCCGGTTCTAATGTTTCGGACCAAGCCGCTCAACCGTCCGCTGACGCTCCGTTCTAGGCCTCAAGTGCATTGGCCCTCCGACCTTCGTCGGAGGGCCTTTTTGCGTGCCGGCACACAACAGTGCAAATGCTCTCGTCCATCTCCTCCGCAACGATTACTCATACCGCAGCGCGACCATGGGATCGACTCGCATGGCCCGCCGCGCCGGAATGTAACTCGCAAGTAAAACTACGAGGGTCAGCCCGAGGGTGGCCAAGACGAACGTGACGGGATCAATCGGTCGAATTCCGTAGAGAACGCTTGAGAGAGTTCGCGTAAGGAAATAAGCGCCCACCAAACCCACGGCCACCCCAGCTATTGCCAAGCGCAGACCATAACTGAGAACCATCAGCAGAACGGTTCGTCGCTCCGCTCCCAGAGCCATGCGCACGCCGATCTCGTGCGTGCGTTGAGCGACCGTGTAGGAGACCACCCCGTAGAGGCCGACCAGCGCCAGTACAAGTGCTAACGCTCCAAAGGCGGTGAGCAAAAGTGTTCGTAATCGCGGGGCGGCCACGGACCGGGAAAGCAACTGATCCATCGTTTCGAATGAGGCGATAGGCTCGTCGGGATCGATGCTATGCACCACGTCGCGGACGGTACCGGGCAACGCTATTGGGTCGCGATTTGCATGGATGATCAGGTAAGCATCATCGGGATGCTCTTGCGCAAGCGGGAAGTACATTTCCGGCATCGCGTTATCGGATAAACCAAAATGCCTGACGTCGCCGACAATTCCAACGACTTGACATTCCTGCTTCTCCCCTGCGAAGGCAAAGTGTTGACCAAGCGCGTTTTCACCCCGCCAGCCTGCCTGTGCGAGTGAATTGCTGATGATTGCAACGCGGGTCGCTCCGGCGGCGTCACCCGCCGTGAAATCGCGGCCTGCAAGAAGCGGAATGCCCATTGCCCGAAAATAATCGCTGCTCACAGTCATGTAGAGCGCGTCTAGGCTGTCCGGCGGTTGCTTTGGCGGATTCTCGACATTCACAGGGAAACCAGCCACGACCGTGTGGCCAAGGGGCACGGCGTTGACAAACGCGGCAACTCGAACGCTGGGCAAGGCCCTGACCCGCGCCAGGACTTGCCGGAAAAAAGCAGTCTGATGGGCTTCATTTTCATACTTGGGGCCGAGCAGAGAAACCCGCGCCGTCAGGATATTTTCAGTTTGGAAGCCCGGATTCACGTCCAGCAAGCGATTGAGGCTCCGAAGAAACAGTGTCGCTCCGATCATGAGAACCAGAGCCAGTGCAATTTCAGAAATTCCGAGCAAGCTGCGCATTCGGTGACGCGACCGCAGGCTAAAGCCTCCTTGCGAGCTTCCTGAGCCTTCTTTCAAGAACTCACTCAAATTGAGAGTGGATTGTAACGCGGGGATCAGGCCAGCGAGGATGCCGGTGAGGACCGCAATGCTAAAAGTAAAAACGAGTGCTCGGCCATTCATCGAGATGTGCATGGTGAACGCCGTGCGGGCTGGGACTAGGGCGCCTGCACTTCCAATCGTCCACCACGCAAACAGTAATCCCATGCCCCCGCCCATAAGTGACAGCACGACGCTCTCACATAGGAATTGGCGCATCAACCGCGAGCGGCTCGCCCCGAGGGCGTTGCGAATCGCAATTTCCCGGGAACGCCCAGCGCCCCTTGCAAGCAGGAGATTTGCCAAGTCGGCGCACGCGATGAGCAACACAAAGCCTCCGGCTCCGAAGAGCATAAGCAGCGCTCCGCGCGTGTCACCGGCGAGGGATCGCCGCAGTGTGTTCACCGCAACCCTAGGAGCCGTGCCGCTGGAACCGTATTCGCGTTGCGCGATTGCGTTTAACTCCAATCTGGCCTGTTCCAGAGTAGCGTGTGGGCGAAGCCGCGCGACCTCGAACGAGGCGAAGGCGTTGCCTCCGAAGACTTGCATTACTTCCTCGGGTTTCGTTGGCAAAGGCAGCCACACTTCGGATTTCGCCGGGAAGTCAAACTTTTCCGGTACAACACCGATTACCGTGAACGCCTTCCCGTTGAGATATACCGCTTTCCCGAGAATATCCGGGTCTGCATGGTAGCGTGTTCGCCAAAGACCGTAGCTCAGAAGTGCTACAGGAGCGTGGCCCTCAGAGGGCAGAAACGCCCGACCCCGAACAGGATTCAGCGCGAATACACGGAAGAAATTCTCCGAAACTGCGGCGGCAGGGATTCGCTGAGCGGCTCCTTCGCCACTGAGATTGAGATCACCTTGTCCGTATAGAGCAGCGCTCTCCAGCGTGCCTGTGCCATTTGCCTCGTTGAACCGCGCGAGCGGTGCCGAGGGCCATACTGTGACCACGCGGTCGGGATCATTGAAGGGCAGCGAGCGGAGCATGACCGCATCGACCATGCTGAAAATGGCGGTGTTCGCGCCGATGCCGAGGGCGAGCGTGAGCACAGCAACGGCAGTGAAGGCGGGGGATTTGCGCAACATGCGCAGGCCGTAGCGCAGGTCCTGAAGCAGATCTTGAATCCAGTTCACGCGGCGCGTGTCGCGACATTCTTCTTTGCGTTTTTCGATTCCGCCCATTTCAAGAAGAGCTTGGCGACGGGCTTCTTTCAGAGGCAAACCTTTAGCTACGTACTCTTCGGCCTTTCGCTCGACGTGATCCCGCAATTCGTCATCAAGTTCTCGGTCTGCCTGTCTTCGGCGAAATAACGACCGCAACCGCAGAGGAATCGTATATAGCCAATGCTCCGGTCGCATCGTCTCCTCCTTTCGCCCTCGTCATGCTTCTTTGAGTTTGACGACACGTGAAATCGCACTCGACAACCTGCCCCAGTTGTCAGTTTCCTTTTCAAGGTGTCGCCGCCCCAACCGTGTCAGCGAATAGTATTTCGCGCGGCGGCCATTTACGGACGTCTTCCACTCGGCTGTAATCCAGCCCTCCTGCTCAAGCTTGTGCAAGGCCGGGTACAGCGACCCGTCGCTCATCTGCAGAACGTCACCGGACACTTGCTTCAAACGGTGACTGACGGCAAAGCCGTTCATCGGCTCAAGCGCAAGAATTTTCAGCAGCAGCATGTCCAGCGTGCCCTGCACAAGATCAGAAGGTTTGCTCATGTTTTATGTCCTCGGTAACCGATGGCAATATACGCCCGCTGTCGTCGATAAGCAAGAGGAACTCCATTTGAATGTAACGGATTTGAACTGTAAGCCTAGATTCGCCGCCGGGCGCCGGCTGGGAGAAATGGGGGTTGCTTCGGAGTTCGTGGACTTTTTCTAATTTCCAACCCACACTCGAACCCACAGAGCATGGTGTCCTGCACGGCTTCCGCGTATTTTGGCAGTCCCCGCGGTCTTGTAAGTTGTTGTAAAACCAAGTAACGTCAGATTGACACGGTAGAGGTCTGCGGTTCGAGCCCGCACGGGCCTACCATTTTCCAACTCAGCCTCGCCCTACCTCGCCCGCTGCACCAACCTTACCTCTGCTCTTTCGGCTCCGTCGGCGTGCCGATTTTCTGTGACGTCCCCACCCAGAAGAGAACGAAATTGCTGTAGTGGTGATAATAATGAAGGTAGCGCCGCTCGTACTGCAGATAGAGATTTACATTTTCCGGAAGCCACAGCGTGACCTTGTGCGTTTGGAAGGACACCGGCGCGTAATCCACCACGAAGTGCTGCTTCGCCAGCGCAATCGCGGTAACCGGCCGGACCAGATCCGTTTCAAGATGCATAATTTGTCCGCCGTTTGCGGCAACCCACGCGCGCCCCTTCAAGGGAAGCGCATATCGCTCCGACAGCGTCTCAAAGGTCGAGAGAAGACTTGTGGGACGATCTGCCTTCTGGCTGAACCGAACGATCCACGCCGGCCGATCCTTCCACTCTCCAAGCCCTTCGCAACTCCACTGGAAAGATTCGCGGTAAATGGGATGGAACACCAGCACGAGTCCCGGCGCGCCCATGTCTACAAGCCCTCCCGGCGTGTCCCCGGGGGCCATGGGTGAGCCGCGCAGTTCCCGTATCTGAATGGCCTTCGGATCGGAGTGATCGATCACAACCATGTAGCTGGATGTGTGCATCCCGGGCGTCTCTAACGACTGGTTCCGCTTCACCTCAACAATCTCGCTGTCTTCCTTCGCCGAAAATTCTTCCAGGTTCGTCGCGACTCTCTCGGCGTATTTCGACGCCATATCGAGAACCTTCGGCAACGCACACGTAGCGCCGGAAATCACAAATGGCGCTTCGGCGTCGATATCTTTCGGCGCCCAGTCTTCTTTCGGCGGAAGCTCCACGGGAGGAGGCGGAGGCGACACCAGCGGCGCGGCCACTCTGAGCGCGGCCATGTGTTCCGCGACAGGTTGGGTTGATGCTGCCGGAATATTCAATCCATCTAACCACCGTTGTATGGCTGGCGCGCTGGAATAGTGAGGATTCTTATTGAGAAAGCTTTCGACTGCGGTCTTCGCCCCTTGGCGATCCCCCAATCCAGCGAGCGCTTCACCCAGCAGCAATTCGACTTGGTTGGCCTTTTCCTTTCCTGATTGCAGGGCTTGCTCCGCCTGATCGCGTGCCGCCTGGAAATTCTGCTCATGCAGGTAGCAATCGGCCAGCACCCAATGTGATTTCCATGACGCGGAATCTATCTCGACGGCCCTCTTTAGCACCCGGATCGCTCCCGCGTAATCCGCCTCTTGGAACTGCAAATTCCCAAGCGCCACCAGCGCGGGAACCTGTCTCGAGTCGATCGACACCGATTTTTCCAGGTAGGGCTGCGCAGTGGCCAATTGTTGATTCAGCAGATAACCGATGCCCGCGACGTAGTTCACATAAGGATTTCCCGGAGCCAGTCGCAATGCTTTGCTCAAGTGCTTCTGCCCCGAGGTGAATTTGCGCGACTGGAAATCCTTCAGACCATTTTGGACTTCCTTTTCGGCCTGCGGCGCCAAGGCGAATTGACCGCTCGGAGCATGAAACAAGAGCGTTTCATCCACCGGCTTCATATACACAATCAAACTCTGGGACACGCCTGAAATATCCGCCAGCGTGATGCTTTGGTGCACTGGCTGATAGCCCTTCGCCTCGATGTCCAGATCGTACGTGTTGCCCGCGGCGATGTCCTCAAAAACCCATCCACGTCCGGTTTCTCGCGGGAAAAGCGGCAGCGGGTCCCCGAATAGCGTCGGCGTTAGCCTCATATCAACGGGGACCGGAAGCGGCTGGCCGTATTCTCCGGAAACGTAAACTGTGATGGAGCCAATCAATTCGCCCGTCCTGACCGGAGGCATTTGAGCCACTGCAGCCGCCGACAGGCCAAACGCAACGACGCTGCCCGCAATCAGTTTTACAACGCTGGGTTTCATTGCGATTTCGCGAAACACGCCCACACCTGGCTAGCGAACTAAGCCACTCCCCTAATCTTCGCGCCGCGGCAACCTAAAACACAAGTTCGGTGGGCTGGCCCTACGTCGCCCGCTCCACCACCACCGCTGTGCCGTACGCCAGCACTTCCGTCACGCCTTGCATGATCTCGTTCGCATCGTAGCGCACGCCGATAATCGCGTTTCCGCCGCGCGACGCCGCATGCTCCATCAGCAGCTCCAGCGACTCCTCGCGCGTCTGCTCGCACATGTCCGTGAACAGCGTGATGTTCCCGCCGACAATCGTCTGCAGCGACGCGCCAATGTTCCCGAAAATGCTGCGCGAACGCACAATAATCCCGCGCACCAGCCCTACCGACCGCACGATGCGGTATCCCGGAATCTCGAATGCCGTCGTCACCATGTTCGCATCCACTCGTCCCTCCACATTCGCCTCCTTCGCAACCGCTTTTTCGCCACCCACATTTCCGGAAATTACTGCTGCACCACCGGCACTTCCACGTTCGACGGATATTCCTTCGTCCGGTAAATCCGCTGCGTCGCTTTAATGTAATCGCTCGCCTGCGCCTGGAAAATACTTGGCACGAACTTCTGCGGATTCCGATCGATGATTGGGAACCACGTGCTCTGCACCTGTACCATGATCCGGTGCCCCTTCAAAAAACAATGGCTGTTCGTGTGCAAATCGATCGTGTACGGCGTCACTTTTCCGGGCACAATCGGCTCCGGCTTCTCAAAACTGTTGCGAAAACGCCCGCGGAAAACTTCATCCGCAATCATCAACTCGTATCCGCTCATCGATGGCTCCGCGTCATACTTCTCCGGATACACATCGACCAGCTTGGCAATCCAGTCGCTGTCGCTCCCCGTCGTCGACGCATACAGGTGCGCCACAATATCCCCCGCCACGCAAACATCTTGGTCCAGCGCGCCCGTCGACCAGTTCGCCGTGTCCGGCCGCGAATCCACAAATCGCTGATCCTCCACCAGCCACGTGTACCAATGGCTGCCCGGTCCGTACGTCTCTTCCACCGGACGGTGCCGGTAAGGAACCGGATGCGCGGGATCGGAAATGTAGCTGTCGAACGCCTCCGCTCCGCTCTCCTGCGGCGCATCGAACGAAAGTTTCCCATCCGCGCCAAAATAAAGTTTCTTCTCGGTCACATTCTCCTTCGGCGGCCACGCGTCGTAATCCACCCATTTGTTCGCGCCGGTCTCAAACGTCCGCGCCTTCTTGAACGGCAACTCGCCCTTATCCTTCAGCCAAAACGCGAACCACGTCGCCTGCACATCCGCGCGAAAATCCTTGCTCGTCGCTCGGCCAAATTGAATCTGCCCCAGGCTCTCTCCGTCGCTGCGCCCCCACCCGCCGTGATTCCACGGCCCCACCGCCAAATAATTGAAATGGTTCGTGTCATTTTTTTCCAGCGTCTCGTAGATCTTCACTGGGCCGTAGAAATCTTCCTGGTCCCACCACCCCGCCACGTTCAAATCCGGCACGCTCAAATGCAGGTCCTTCAAATACGGATAGAACGCCTGCTTCTGCCAGAAGCTGTCGTAATTCGGATGCTTGACGAAGTCCTCCCACGTCGGCAGTTGGCCATGCAGATAATTTTTGTCCACATTCGAAAGCGGCCCCAGCGCCAAATACCATTCGTATGTGTCGTATTTGTCGAACTGAAACATGAAATTCGTCTTCCCTGTCTCCATCATCGCCGCGTATTCGAATCCATAGCTCAGCCGGAACGCGCCATTGTGGTGAAAATCGTCGCCCAAAAACATATCCGCCGGCGAAGCTTGCTCCGACACCGCCTTGAGCGCCGGATGCGGCTCCAGCAGCGCCATCGCCGTCAGCCACCCGCCGTAGGAAATTCCCAGCAATCCCGCGCGCCCATTATTGTTCGGCACGTTTTTCACCAGCCAATCGATCGTGTCGTACGTGTCCGTGCCTTCATCGATCGACTTCGCGTCGCTCCGGTCGCGCACTGGCCGGTTCATTACGAATTGCCCCGCCGACCCATACCGCCCCCGAATATCCTGCATCACGAAAATGTAGCCTTCTGGAATCATCTCCTTGTACAAATTGAACAAGCTGCTGTACCCCTTCGCGTCGTCGCTTGTCCCGTAAGGCGTGCGCGTAATCAGAAACGGCAGCGGCCCCGCCGCATTCTTCGGCGTATAAATTTCCGTATGCAGCTTCACGCCGTCCCGCGTCGGAATCATCGCGTCCTGCTTGGTGAATAACTCGCTCGGATCAAGCGCTGTCGATTGCGCGCGCGCCGCCTGCGCGTGCAGCCAGCCCGTCCACACTCCCACCAGCCCTGCCGCCACGCACAAAACCACCGCGATTCGCATCCGCTTCATCTTTTTCGCTCCCTGAATTCCGCAGAACCGTACCACATAATGGCGTACTGCGTCGTACTTGAATCCAATCGCTCCCTTATGCCAACGTTGGCCCGGAACTGCCCTATATTCTTAGAACGTCGGAACCCAAACAACTCAACGCTGGTACACGCATGCCGCCGGCCCTGCTTTTACTTCATCGTTCCGGACTGTAATCGCGCCCCGACGCGAGATGGCATTGAAGAGCATCTGAATCCGCCGCAGAGTCGCCAGCCCGCCGGGAATTTCGTCTGTTTCGAGCTGTCCATTTTCCTTCTTGAATGTTGTGGCGTCCCCGATGAATATTTCCTGCTTACCCTTAGTTTCTTGAAGATACACCTCGAACAATGTAGCTGAATCTTCGTGTGAACCGTACACCATCATGTGGAGTTCATCATCCTCGTCTACCGGGGACCATTTTCCATAGACATAGCGGACGCGGAAATAATGGGGATCAAAACGGGGAGGTTTGTATCCAAAAAACGGCGCTTCCTCTTGAAGACAATGCAGCACGTTTCCGAGCCTCGCCGGACTCAGAGTCACTGGTCTTCTCTGCTCTTGTGCGAGACACACCGCTGCGAAGAAAAAAGTTAACGGTATAGTTCGTTTTTTCATTGGAACGAACCGTTCTAAAGACTAGTTCCTTTCGCGCGTTTCACCCGCGCGATGTATTCAAGCCGCTCATCGCCCGCCGCGCGAATCTTCCTTCAGCAGCGCCTTGCGGTTCTCTCTCAAATCCCTTCCGCTTCGCTCCGTCGGATACGGCACGTCGTCGCCCATCAGCCCGTACCACACAATCTGGTTGAACTTCGCCGGATCCACGTGATCCTCCACGCTGAAATCCATTCCCTTCGTCTTCGCCGCCCAATACGCCGCATCGTGCTTCGGCCTTGCGTAAGGCCCCGCTTTGTGCAGCGCCCGCTGCCGCATTACCGACAGGAAGCTGCGTGCTCCGCAAAACGTCCGGCACCATCGCCGTGTACGTCCATGGCTTCTCTTCTGTCGTGAACACATCCGCCATCGGCTCCGCCACCTCGTCATTAATTCCCATCGGCTTCATGCCCAGAATATCCTCGATCGTTCGCAGCGTGTTCACCGTCGTGTAGTGCGTCGACACCACTGCGCCCTGCTTGACGTAAGCTCCCGCAATCAGTGTCGGACTGCGATGCGCGTCCACGTGGTCCGGCCCGTTCTGCGCATCATCCTCCACAATAAAAACTACCGTGCTGTCCGCAAACGGGCTGTGCGCCACGTCCTCAATCAGCTTGCCAATCGCATAATCGTCATCCGCCATTTCCGCTTCCACGGTTCCGGTTCCATCGATGGCATCCGCGAAATCGCCGAAATGGTCGCGCATCAATCGCACGAACTCCAAATTCGGCATCTTTCCGCTCGCCACGTATCCCTGGAATTCGCGCTTCCATTCCGTGTAGCGCCAGTAGTCCGGCAGCTTCAAATCGAATCCGCGAAAATAAGGATCGGTCACGTTCATCAGCGCCGCCTTATCCGGAAACGCCACTCGCGTTTTCGTCTTGTACGGCTCGCGAATCACCGGAATAATCCCTTTTGCGCCGGGCCCTCCGAAATAGCGCCCGCCTTCCAGAAAAAATCCATAATTTCGCAGCGAAAGCTTTGCGCGCAGCGCCGCATCCCACAAATATCCCGTTCCGGCGTCGCCGCCCGGCCCGTCCGGCGCGTCCACGTCATTCGTCCCCGGCAGCAAATCGTCGTCGTCCGGCGTGTCCGGATTGTCCTTCCGCCGCGCGCTCAACGACGCAATGCCCACGTTGATGTTGCGATTTTCTCCTTCATAGTCATACGTCAGCCCGCGGTCTGCGTACTGCACCGGATACGTGTTTTCCACCACGTCCGACGCCCGGGCCGCCGTCGACCAGTTCCAGCCCTCCCCGCTCACGTCCCCGCTGCAATAAAAATTGTCCAAGTCCACGAACTGCTGCGCGATCTGGTGATGATTCGGACTGAGCGCCTTCCCCAACACCGCCAGCTTCGGATCGCCGTTTCCTTCCGGCAAATCGCCCAGCACCTGATCGTACGTGCGATTCTCCTTGATGATGTAAATCACGTGCTTGATATGCTGCCGCAAAAACGCCATCGTTTTCTCGTTCGCGGCCCGCTCGGCGTCGCTCTCGTAATGATCGTTCTCCGCCACCTGTTTCGTCAGCGAAGCCAGATCATCCGCGCCTGGCGTCGGAATCGCCTCGAACCCGCCTTTGTTCAATTGCAAAATGTATTCGTTCTGCGCGTAGCAATTGTCCAACGCGCCGCGCGCAATCGACGTGGTGTTCCGGCATTCCCCCGGATTCGGCCCCGGCACGCTTTTCGTGTCCAGCACGTACAGCATCTTTCCATCCGCGCTCACGCTTACTGAACTCGGGTACCACCCCGTCGGTATCAATCCGCTCACTGTGCCTACCAAAAGATGACCTACTACCCCATCTATCAGTAACTGTTTCCCCGTGGCCGAAGGAATGCCCTCAACTATCGCAATCGAATTCGCTCCGCCGTCTGTCACGTAAAGCTGCTTCCCATCCGGCGACAACGCCAAACTATTCGGATTGCTTCCCATCAACTGCTGCGGATTGGAGAAAACGCTTTGTGGCGCTGTTGTGTCAATGGTCCCAAGCAACTCATTGGAATCAATCACCGCCACCTTGTCGTCCGTCGCTAGCGCTGCGTATAAGTAGTTTTGCTGCCGATCCAGGATCATCTTCCCGGGCTCGCCCGGAACCCTAATCCGCGCCTTCACCTTCGGATCGCCCGAAATATCCAGCACCACGATCTGCCTGTCCCTCGGGCTCGACACATACGCCGTTTCATTCCCCTTCGTCACAATCCAAAATGGAAATTCCCCGCCCGCCACTCTCGTCTTCTTCGCATCGCTCTTCCCCGGACGCAAATCCAGCTCCGCCGTTTTCTGCCGCGCCGCCACATCAATCTCGCTCACCGAATCATTTTCGAAATTCGCCACCAGCAGTTTCTTTCCATCCGCAGTCACGCCAATCCCCGCCGCTTCCGGCTTCACATCAATTCCCAATCCGTGCTTATGTCCCAGCGCAATCGCCGGTCCTGCTTCCGCCCACTCCCCATTTTGTTTCGCAAACACGTGCACATCGTCATCCACGCCGCCCGCCACGTAAAATTCCTGCCCGTTCGGATTCCACGCAATCCCATCGAACGTATTCGCCACTTGCAGCACTTGCGCTTTTTTGTGGCACGCCCCTGCGAAATATCGAACACAAAAACGTATTCGTTCGAATCCCTCTTGATCCGCCGCCCCGACGCGTCACTCATCTCGTTGTACCCGCTGGTCAGCACCAGCAACGTCGCGCCGTCCGGCGACATCGCCGTCGTCACCGGCTGCCCCGCCACGTAATCCGGAAAATCCTCGAGCCCCGGATTGAGCGGCACATAAAGAGACCCTTGCGCCGCCATCGGCGTAATCGTCATCCCCGTCGGCAACACCGCGCGGCTCTCCAGCGCCGGCAGCGCCTGAAAATGCCCAGGCCTCGCCTCGGCACTCTGCCGCCGCGCGCCCGCTTCATGCCGCGTCGCAAAATAAGTCGCCGCAACAATCGCAATAACCATCGCCGCCGTGCCCAGTCCGGTCCGCTTCATTTCCTTCTCCTCAAGCCCTCAAAGAGTGCCGCCTAAACGCCTCAATCGGCCGCCATTTTGTCACAACTCGCCGCATCCGCGCTTCGCCGAATTCGCACTCAGCCGTGCCGTGCGAAATTCACCCCCCTCTTACACCTGTGTAATAAACAATCAATCTGCAGGTCATCACATAACCTCTTGTTGCCCGAAAGCTGTGCCAGCGTGAGTTGTTGAGCGGGGGGTAAGACGTTGTCGAATCCAAACACGTTGGGGTAGGATGCTCGCTCTCGAATCGTGCCTGCCACTCGCGGAGGACAAAACGTGCGTTACTTCTCCTGCCTTTTAGTTGCATTGTCCATAGCGGCTACTACGGTCAGCCCCACAGATCCGCAAAAGTTTTCCCGCGCCCAACAAGAAGTGCTCGATGAGCACAAAGCACGGGCGGAGGCTGGTGAAAGGCGGGATGGGTCGTGGTCTCACTACGTCGCGGATGATTGCATATTCAGCGACGACGATGGCAACCTTACTACGAAGGCCCAGATAATAGACGATGAAAAAAGGAATTGGCCCCTCGAGTACGACCACTCGGTTAATTTCCGTGACTACGTTGTCCACGTGTACGGCAATGCAGCCGTGATGAACTCTCGATTCACGGATCACGAGCGGTTTACGGATGTCGACATCATCACTGAAATGCGTGAAACGGAGACTTACGTCAAGCAAGACGGCTCTTGGCTGCTGGTTGCGAGGCAATGGGGTCCACTGCCCGTAAGTTTCAGAAAGCCGGTTGCCGTGGATACAAGCGTTTATAAAGACTATGTTGGCGAATACGAGTGGCGTCCCCTGGATGACGTGGAGACTGTCTCGGTGAAGGATGGGAGACTATGGACGCAGTCGGGAAAGGATGTCGAAGAGTACTTGCCAGCAGGCGGAGATACGTTCTTCTACAAAAACGGCGATCTCGCAAGTCTCACATTTGTCCGTAATGCGCAGGGCCACGTGACCGGCTACACCTATCACCGCCGGGACGGACAGGAAATCCACGTCAAAAAGATCAAGTGACCACCCTTCTCCAGCTCCCTCGCAATCTCCTGTTTGCCCTGACGGAGCAAGGGAGGTACACAGGGCGCATCCCGTCTCGCTGAGACAGGCTTCGTAAGGGCACGGCTTTAGCCGTGCCGAACAAAACGTGCCTTTTTCTTCCTTTCGCGCGCCTCACCCGCGCGATGTATTCGTCGCGGCTGACCGCTATCACGGAGCGCTCTTTTTCCCTCCACAGCGCTTCCATCGCAGCCCGCCTGACGGGAGGGGGAAGCACTTTAGGGCTTCGGAGTTTCAGCTGCGAAGGGCTGCCATCCCCCAAGAAAAAACGCTCTTTTAGAAAGAACTTCCTTTTGCGCGACTTATCCGCGCAAGGTAGTCAGGGCGTTATGCGAAGGGCAGCCGTGCCAAGAAACAACATCTTTTCTCTTCCTATTGCGCGCTTCACCCGCGCAAGGTAGTCAGGTCGCGGCTCACACTTTTTCACCGCACTCGACCCTTGAATCTCACAACTCCTTCACCCTCCGCTCCAGCTCCCGCGCAATCTCTTCTGCATCCGCGTCCCCCGCAAACGTCACCGGCGTGCCAATCGTCACCTTCACCGCGCCGCGCGGCACCGGCTTCAGTCTCGACGATTTTCCCGACAGCCGCGCCTGCGCCAACTCCCACAGCCCGTCAATGCGCACCGGCACCACCGGCAAATCGAGCTTCGTCGCCAGCAATCCCACGCCGCCGCGGAATCTCCCCACCTTTCCATCCTTCGTCCGCTCGCCCTCCGGAAACACCAGCACGCTCCATCCCTTGTCCGCCAGTTCTCCCGCAAACGCAAAGCTCTCGCGAAATCCCGTCTGCTTCGGCAGGGGGAAAACATTGAACAGCGCAATCACCAGAAAATAATCCACGCGATTCACCATCCGCATGAACCAACCCATCCCCGACGGATGCCGCATCCCCCACAGCCGCTCCGCCTCCATCGCCGTCGCCAACCGGTGCCGGAATTTTCCCGGCAGCGCCGCCAGCACGCATCCGATGTCGACGTACGTCACGTGATTCGCCACCACCAACACCGGCCCGCGCACCACGCGCAAATTCTCGCGCCCGCGAATCTCCGGACGCGCCAGCAGTTGCGTCGCCGGCCACGTTAGCGCGTAATACACGCCCAGCCGTATCCACGTCACCGGCCATCGCTGCGCCCAGCGCGAAAATCGATGCGTCTGCGGACGCGCCCTTGGTTCGCGCAGCAGCTTTTCCACTTCGCCGACGGTCTTTGCCTCCGCGAATTTCGTTTCGCTCAAGTCCACCTGATACTTTTCCTCCAGCGCGCTCATCAATTCCACGCGGTCCAGCGAACTCATCTGCAAATCTTTCTCCAGATTCGCATCGCCGCTCACCTTTCCCCCGCGCCCGGTCACGCGCGAAATCAATTCACCGAGCGATCCCGCCGCTTGCTCCTCCGTCGCGCTTCCAATCGTCGCCTTCGCTCCCATTTCCCTCGCGACCGCTTCGCGAATCCGCGGCAGCATCGGTTTCTGCGTCGGCGTGCGTGGAAAGTCCGGCTCCTTCCAGACCATCCACCGCCGCATCCGCTGATATTCCCCGAGCGACTGATTCGCCCGCTCGACAATCTTCGCGGCGTTCGCCGCCGCGTCCGCGCTCGCGTCCTCCAGCAGCAACACCGCGCACGGCTCCGCGTTTCCGTCCCGCTCGATTCCCACCACCACGCAATCTCGCACTCCCGGCTGCTTCCGCAGCGCCCCTTCCAAGTCCTCGGGATAAACATTCATCCCCGCCGGCGTCACAATCACATTTTTGCGCCGCCCCTTGAAATAAAGATTCCCCTCCGCATCCAATTCGCCCAAATCTCCGGTGCGAAACCAACCCTCCTCGCCGGCCACCGGCTCTAATTTCTGTCCCTGCCAGTAGCCCGACGCCACATTCTCTCCGCGCACCAGAATCTCTCCGCCCTCGCCCAGCTTCATCTCCATCCCCGGCAGCAGCTTTCCAATCGACCGTTTCCCCACGCGAAACGGATTGTTAACGCTCACCAGCGAAGTCGTTTCCGTCAGCCCGTAGCCCTGCACCACCGCGTACCCCAGCCGGTTCCAGAAAATCTCCACCTTTTCCCCCAGCGCCGCTCCGCCCGAAATGAACGCCCAGAATTTCCATCCCAGCCGTCCATGAACGCGCCGGAATCTCCAGCATCGCCGCAGAAACTTCTCGCCTTCCGCTCGCGCGAAATTCCCCTCGAATTTTTCGCGCCGCCCCTCCGCCTCGATTTCCCGCTCCATCTGCCCTTCGAGCGACTCGATAATCCGCGGCACGGACACCAGCGCCGTCACGCGCTCTCGCTTGATTGCCCGCGACACGTCCGCCGGGCTCATCGTGTCCAGAAGAATCACCGTCCCGCCGAGCAGCGGCGGAATGAACATGCCCATCAATTGCCCGAAAACGTGGCTCAGCGGCAGCAAATTCAAAAATCGCAGCGGATGAAAAAATCTCTCGTATTTCAAATACCGCTGAATCTGCGCTTCCATTGGTTCGATATTCGCCAGCACGTTTCCGTGCGTCAGCACCACGCCGCGCGGCTCCGCCGTCGTCCCCGAAGTAAAAACAATCTCCACCGGGTCGCTGCGCTTCCGCTCCGTCGCCGCAAACCGCATATCTGCCGCGCCCGCGTCGCCCCATTCCATCTCCGCCAGCTCTTCCAACAAAATTTCCGGCCGCCCGATTTTGCTCGCATCTAACGCGCGTGAATGAATCACCAATTTCGCATCCACCGTCTGCGCCACGCGCGCCGCAAAATCCGCACTCGCCGCCTGGTCCATCGGCACAACCACCGCGCCGTGCAACACGCACCCGAAAAACGCCGCCACCCACTCCGCGCAGTTTTCGCCCCACAGCAACACGCGCTCGCCCGGCGCCACGCCTCGCTGCCCAAGAAGCGCCGCGAAATACTTCGCCACGCCGCCCACGCGCGCGTACGTCCACCGCTCCATGCGGTACCCGCGCCGGTGCGCAATCGCGGTTTCCTTTCCGCGACGCCCATACTCCTCGATAAACTCGATCAGTGATTGCCTTGCCATGCTGCGGGACAGTTTCTCTTATCCGGGCTCGTTTTTGTAGCGGCGGGTTTATCCCGCCAGCTTTTCCCCTGTTTCCCACAAAACAAAAAGCCCGGCAGCAGGATTCCTGCGCCGGGCCTTTGCAAAAAAAACGCTCTTTTAAATCTTACGGGTTCTTCTTCGCCGAATCCTGCTTCGCCGGGTCCGCTGCTGCGGCGTCCGCGGGGTTCTGATAGCGCGTCAGGAACGGCATGAACGGCGTCACCTCGAGTGGCATTTTCTCGCGCGCCGAGAGCAATTGCACCAACTTCGACTTCGCCATCACGATCGAATCATCCCACGAATCCAGCACGATTCGCGATCCCAGCGGCAGCGCGGCGATCTGGTCCAGTTTCGCCGGCTGCAACTCCGGGGCGCCCTGCATCAGCTGCTGCCCCATAAAAACATGGTTGCCCAGGTTCGCGCTGATCAGCGACGGCAGATCTTTCTGTTCCACCGCAAGCTGCTTCAGGAAAAGTCCCGCCGTCCCCAGCTGATTCTTATAAAGTGAATTCTTCAACAGCTCGATCGCCTTTTTCGCCGCCGCTTCTTCATCCGTTTCCGAAGTGCGGAACGACATGCGCTTCAGCGTCTCCTGCGGTGAAAGCATCGTGGTGTCGTTGAACGAATATTCGTCCGGAAGAGTTGCTCCCGTAATCACCGATCCCAGCTGATGCGCTAAAATCGCCGCGATGCTGGCCTCATCCGGCAACACGTCCAGCAATCCGCGCGTAACCACAATCGTGTGCCCGATGGTGAAAGCCTCCAGCGTCGACGTCAGCAGCACGCGGCACCGCACCTCCGGCTCAATGTCCAGATTGTTCGGCACTTCCAGATTGTTCACCACTTGATCCAACGCTTTGTCGACCGGCCCTGGAGGCGCTATCAATCCATTCCGCTGCAGGCGGTCGAGCACGTTGTCTTCGCCCTCGCGCTGCCATTGCCGCTCCGCCATCACCGGCGAAACGTCCTGCGAAGCCTGCGCTTGGTCCTCGATGGGCTTGGCCGCTTCCACCGTCAAATCGCTGAACTCCGATTCCCGCGACGCCAGCTTCAGGTTGAATCCCCACAGCCGCGTTTGCGAGCGGTACCGTACATGCCCAAACGGAAAATCCTTCAGGTCCGATTCCGCGCTGTAGACATACGACGGAATCCACAGGTTCGGCGCCACGTTCGTCCGCCAGCTATCGAAGTGCAAATTCCATCCGAACGTCCGCGCCACCGGCACGAACACGCCGTTGAAGCGCACCACCGCGTAGCTCTGGTCTTCGACCCAGATGCGCCCTTGGAAGCGGCCGTCCCCGGTTTTCGGCAGCGGCGTCACGTCGAACACCAGGCATCGCACCGAGCCCAGAAATTCCCGCCGCACATAGTCGAACTTGTAGTGCTGCTTGTCGAAATCGATGGGATCCACAAAGATCATCTGCAGGAAGCCCGCCGGCACATACGAATTTCCCAGCAGCGAACTCACGTCCTTGATGGGATTCAGCTTGTGCATGAACCCGGCGTTCGGGTCGTGCAGCATGGTGCGGTCCTCTACGCCTCGGCTCAGGTCCGCGACTCCCAGATAGTAGTGATCCTTTTCCGGCACCGCGCCCAGTTGCGCGTCCCAGCGCATGTCTTGAATGTACGTCTCCACAATCGGGCTGTAATGCCGCAGCGTGGCTACTTCCTGATGTTCACGCGCCAGAATCGCGGCGACAACCTGATCCACGGTAGTTGGTTGGCTTGGCGTTGCGGCCGGCTGATTCGCCGTCTGTGCTGGCTGGGTCTGCGCAAACGATGTCCCCGCAAGACACAGTCCGAGAGCCATAGCAAGAATGTAGCGATTTACCATCCCCATGACTTCGCCCCCTCGATCCAATCAATACGCTAGTTCGAAATCGATTCGAACGTTCGCGGGAAAATCTACCGGTTGCCCGTCTTGCTTGGCCGGCGTGAATTTGATCTGGCGCGCCGCAATTTCCGCGTTCTCGTCCAGGCCGTGGCCCAGACCCTGTAGCACCCTAAGAACCTCAACTTGCCCCGATGCCTTAAAAACCACTTGCAACACAACTTCGCCCTGGATCTTTGATTGCTTTCCTTCCGCGGTGTACTGCGGCTCAGGCTTATAAAGAATTACCACTGGCTCTTGTTGCGGCGTATCGTTCGAAGCCTTCTTTGCGCTCGGCCCGGCGCTTGCCGCGTTGTCCGCGAATGAGCCGCCCTGCACACGCCCGGTATTTCGCTCGCCGCCCGCGATCGCCGTCCCGTTGCCGAAACCGGCGCTGGCCACCACTCCCTGTATGCCCTTCGCCCCACCCGTGCCGTTTCCTTTGCCCGGTCCTTCCGGCATATCGAAGCCGCCCGCCGCGTTGATGTTCACCGGACGCGTTATTTTCGAAGTTGTCGCTGGCAATCCCTGCGGATCTCCAAAGCCGCCCGTTTGCACCGGCGCCCTGGGCTTCTTCAAATCTGGCGTCGCCGAGCTTCCCAGAGACGTCGTTGGTTTATCCGGAACCATGCGCGCAAATTCATTGATCTTCGGCGCAGACGTAGGATTGTGTTTCACCACCGGCACCACATTCAGCTTGGCAAACACCGGCTCGATAAGTTTCGGTTTCGGCGGATCCGGAATGACCACCGGTTCCGGCTTTGGTATTACCTTTGCCACTTCCGTACGCTTCACCAGCTTCGGCTGGACCCTCGGTTGCGGCTTGTATGCCGGGATGTCCGGCATGCTGATTCGCGTCACCATGTACTGTCGTGCTTCCGCCATTTGCTGGGGAAATAATGCGGGAATCCACAGCGCGCACGCCAATACCAGAAACTCAATGCCGAACCCCACCCCAAAAGAGCGCCAGCGTGGCTTGCCGGACGCCAGTAGCGTGAAAGATGATTCCTGATCGAAGTGATACCCGTTGGCCGACATTTAGCCCTTCCCTGTTGAAAATCTGGCTATCGGGAGCAGATACATTGTAGTACTAGCAGATGGGCTCGCGTGAATAGTACGAACGTACTGGTATCTGAGCCGGTTGCCTTAAGCGACAACGCAATTTCCACCCGAATGTTGCCACTCCCTAAGAAACACCAATCCACGTGCCGAGTTGCATCTGCCCAGCTTATTCATTTCGGAACTTAGCGTCTGTGCAGAAAGAGACACCTCTCTGTAGCGTATCCCTGTAGCTTCTTGCACAATTTGCTCCAAAACCGCACATTTATAGGCGAATGCCCGGGATTTATCTGAATACGTCTGCAAGCCTATGTCAATCAGGGGCCGAGTGTATAACCCACCATAAAAGCATCGACGGAAATTCAAGTACTTACGCGCTTCGTGCCGCTCTAAGTCCAAGCTCGCCATGAACTTCCTACCTGGGCGGGTGCATTTTTTCATCCGGTGGGTCAGTTTCCGAAAACCTTACATATCGCGTGAATATGTATCGCCTGAAAAGGAAAAGCCGGCATGAATCGATCATGCCGGCTCCCTGTTAAATTAATTAACGTTACGATTGAGGTTGAATCAGCACATAGATCGTCGAACCGGGTTGGCCCTGCGGCATCACCAACAGGAGCACCGGCTGATCATCGGATCCCGCAAGCGCGTTTCGGAAATCGGTCATGTTATTCACCGGTTTCCGATTCACTTCCTGAATCACGTCGCCGCGTCCGAGTTTCTGTGCCGCCGGGCTCGATTGATCCACGTTAACAACCACCACGCCCTTTGTTCCCATCGGTAGATTCAGTTGCTGCGCGATGTCTGGCGTCAGGTTTTGGACCTGCACGCCCTGCAGCGCTTTTCCGCCATTCTCCGGAGGCTGAGACCCGCCGCCTTCATTCGATGACTGCAACTCGGTCGACAATCCCGCATAGGCGCTGCCCGGTGCCAGCGTCACGCCAACGTCAGACGTCTTTCCGTCCCGGAACACTTTTAAGCGGACCGTCGTTCCCGGAGACATATTCGCGATCTGCGCCGTCAAGTCGCCGGAACCAGTGATCGTCTCGCCGTTCAGCCCCAGAATAATATCTCCGCGCTTGATGCCGGCTTTCTCGGCCGGGCTTCCCGGCGCTACGCTGTCAATCAGCGCTCCGTTACCGCCTCCGTTGTAGCCGAACTCCTTGGCCATTTCCGGCGTCAACTCCGACAGGCCGATACCGATGTGCCCGCGTTCCACTTTCCCGTGCTCGATGATTTGTTCCATGACGTTGCGCGCCATGTTGATCGGAACCGCAAATCCAATCCCTTCGTTTCCGCCTTCTTCTTGGCCGCCGCTCGTCAGGATCGCCGTATTGATTCCCACTAGATTGCCGTGCAAATCAATCATCGCGCCGCCCGAATTTCCGGGATTGATCGCCGCGTCTGTCTGAATGAAATCTTCGTAAGTGTCGCGCCGTCCTTGCTCTGCGCTCTCGATTCCCAGGCTGCGGCCGGTCGCGCTCACGATTCCCATCGTCGCCGTTTCGCCGATTCCGAAGGGATCGCCAATCGCAAACACCACGTCGCCGACGCGCAGTTTCGACGAATCGCCGAAAGTCAAAGTCGGCAGCCCCGTCGCGTTAATCTTCACCACGGCAATATCCGTCTGCGGATCGGTTCCCACCACTTTGCCCGGGTAATTCTTGTTGTTCCACAACACGGTAATGTCGCTGCCGTGTTCCACCACGTGATTGTTCGTCAGGATGTAGCCATCCGCATTGATGATCACGCCGGAGCCAAGACTGTGTTCTCTCTCGGTTTGTGGCCGCGCCGGTCCCATCTGATTGCCCTGATTGCCGAAAAATTGCTGGAAAAGCGGATCGTTGAAGAATCCGGGCCCGTTCCCTTGGACTTTGACGACTCGGGTCGTTGAAATATTCACGATCGCCGGAAGCGCCGGTTGCACCACGGACGCAAATCCGTTGGCGAACGCGCCGAGCCGCACCGGATCCACCGCTCCCGCCACTTTCACCGGCACCATGGGCGCGCCAAATACCTGATGTCCCGACCACCGCAACGCCCATGTCCCCACAAACGCCCCTGCAATTAATGCAACAACCAAAATTGCTACGGCCACTCCCCGCCGCATGTGAACCACTTCGCTGCTCATGTCACTTCCTCCTCGAAATTTCTTTCGGGCATCATGCCCTTATGATTTATGGACGCGCTGGAACGAAAAACGTTTGCGTCGCGCGTCGCGCCCCCGGACTACCCGGCTCAGCGGCACGCGAACGCCCCCTCTTGATCACGTCCGGCGGCATTCCACCCACCCGCCAGGCATAAATTCATCTTGGTATTTTCATCCGTAACCGAGGCGGGAAACAAAACTGCACCTACAGAATTTGCGACGGATTGCCTTCGCGCGGCTTCCCGCCCGTTTCCATTTCTCTTTCCGTGCGCGAACCTCGGGCAACACTTTCTTAGATGCGCCGAGAACGTTTTGCGTTCTGCCCCATTGTACCGCAATCGCTTGCGCCCGGCGCGTCCCTTTGACAAAATGTCACCCCTTGCTCGACCGGAATTTTTTGCAGCGTGCGCGGAGTCCATACGGTCTTGACGCGCGCGCAGAAGGCACTCGAAAAATGAAACGTCAGCCCATCGTGCTTTTCGCCGTCGCCGCCGCGGCAGCTTTCTTTGCCGGCGCAGTCGCCCTCGCCGCCACCAGCAGCAGCGATGACCACGCCGCATCTCTCAACGACGGCACCATGCCCGCGCTCTCCGCCATCGCCGGACAGGGCATGATGGATTCGCACGCCTACCAATATCTCGAAGAGTTGAGCGACGACATCGGCGCGCGCGTCACCGCCTCGCCTCGCTGCAACGCCGCGATTCAATGGGGCCTCGCAAAAATGCGCGACATCGGCCTGCAAAATGTTCGCGCCGAGCCGTGGCAAATTTCGCGCGGCTGGACGCGCGTTTCCGCCAGCGCCGAAATCATTTCGCCATCGCAGCATCCGCTGATGGTCGACTCCATGGGCTGGGTCGGCTCCACGCCGCAGGGCGGAGTCGACGCCGATCTTGTCCCCGTGAACGTCTACCAGCTCGATCAGGAGCTCGCGCAAAATTCCGCCAACTGGAGCGGCAAAATTCTGCTCGCCGTGCAAAAAGGCGCTCCTCCGGAAAATGGCATGGCCACCTTCGCGAAGTTCGGCCTCTTCCTCATCAAAGCGCATGACGCTGGCGCGCTCGCCGTCATCGGCGGCCAAGCCGGCGATAAATCAGAAGGCATGCACCTCACGCACACCGGCGCGCTCGGCTTCGACGTGTATTACGACATTCCCGTCGTCAGCATTTCCGCCGAAGATCAAGACCTGCTCGAACGCTTCATCGACCGCGGCAAAAACGTCCGCGTGCACATCGACGTGCAAAACAGAGTCACCGACGGCCCCGCCAACACCGCCAACGTCGTCGGCGACATTCCCGGCGCCGAACATCCCGAACAAGTCATCGTCGTCGGCGGCCATCTCGATTCCTGGGACCTCTCCGAAGGCTCCACCGATGACGGCGTCGGCGTGGTCACCACTCTCGGCGCCGCCGAAGCCATCTTGCGTTCCGGATTCAAGCCGCGCCGCACCATTCGCTTCGTCCTTTTCACCGGCGAAGAGGAAGGCCTGCTCGGCTCCCAGGCCTACGTGAAAACTCACAAAGACGAAATGCAAAATCACGTCGCCGCCGTCATTCTCGACAACGGCCAAGGTCCGGTCACCGCGCTCAACATGGGCGGCCACGCCGATCTGCTCGCCGCAACCTATCCCTTCGTCGCCACGCTCGACGCCTTCGGCAAAATCACCGCCAACGACGTCACCGAATTCGGCACCGACGCTGGCCCGTTCATTCTCGCCGGCCTTCCCGGCATCAATCTCGACCAGGACTCGCCCGAGTATCGCTACACGCATCACTCCAACGTGGACAGCTTCGACAAAATCGACGAAGCTGTTCTCGACCGCGACGCGACGGTGCAAGGCCTGGTCGCCTTCTGGATCGCCGACCGTCCCGAGCGCCTCGCTTTGCCCTGGCCGCCGGAAAAATCCGCGCGGATGCTCATCGAGCGCCACGACGACGAGTTTCTCAAGCTCTTCAACCTCTGGCCCTTCGGCAACCTGGGCCAGCAAAAGTAGGCGGCGAAGGCAAAGCAAAACTAAAACTGGTTCCAGTACAGGCCAAATTGTCTTTTTTCCACAGGCAAAACGGGGCGAAATTGGCCTGGAAGAGCAGGCCATTGAAAATTGCCTTTTTTGATGTGTTGCGAGGGCGCGAATTTTCATTTTTTTCAAAAAACGCCCAGAAAACGCGGTTTTTCAGTACATACCCCTAGGACGAGCTGAGTGGTCCAGGCAGGAAGGCGACCAGGCCAATTCTTGAAAAATGACGAAAAATGAGCAGGCCATTTCCCTAAGGCATTTAGGGGAGCAGGAAAACGTTTACTGCGCGGGAGGCACGCCGGTAAAAGGGAAAAGTGAAGGGGCGCGAAAATAAAAAACGGAAATGAAGAGTTCAGAGGAGGGGCTAGCGCCTAGTAAAGGCGAATACATCGCGCGGGTGAGACGCGCGAAAGGAAGAGAATCTTGGAGGCGGGTTTATGTCGAGGGGCTAGGGGCCAGTGCCGTTCCAACCAATTTCGCCAAAAGGACGGCAAGTGGTTTGCGAGCCCCAACCAGACCCTGACGCGTGAGAATTGCTTGTCCGAATAAGTTGGAACGCACTGGTAAAGGCGAATACATCGCGCGGGTGAGACGCGCGAAAGGAAGGGAAATCTCTTGCTCCCTATCCACTATAATTCGCCACCACTCGCGCCACTTTCCCACTCGCCGACAACTCCATAAACTCCGCCGAACGCGTCCCCCTGTGATTCGCGTAGCACAGCACCACGCTATTCACGCCCCAGAAAACATTCTCCAGGTCAAAGCGCAGGTCAGGATACGCTGCCAACCCTTTCTGAAAGTACGCCCTTAAATCCGTCTTTCCGACCACCTTGCCCTCCGGCGTCCCCAAGAGCTGCGCCGCTACCGGCGACGTCAGCTCAACAGTATCCTCATAATGCGTCAGGATCAGCTCCAGATTGTGAGCGTTCCATGCGGCCACCCAGTGGTGCGCCAATTTCCAAGCCTCTTCTCGCGTCACTTGCGTCCCTCCCGTTTCAGCTTCCGCAGCCAACTCATTCTACTAGCAACAACAACGCCGCAGGCGCGGCACAAGCTAACCCAGTTCGCAAGAGCTGGGTGCATCCGATTTTGCGCCTGAGCACCGTAGGTGCGGCACAAACCTTTGCACCCGAAATATTTATGAGATGGGTTCTAGGGACGAGTGACTAGCGAGAAACACCTGAGAGCGTATCGTCCCGTGGCCGAGGAAGGTAAGGAGGCCGAGGTCGCGACGCTATTTGTCCAGATTCTGTTTCACGCGGAATTTCACAATCTTGGCCACCAGCGCGAGCGGGAGCGGCTTGTCCTTGGGGAACTGCACCGCACCCTTGGACCATTTGTATGGCCCCAACTGCTTCTTGAAGGCGGCGATTCCCGAAGACGTGGGGTAAAAGCCAACGTGGTTTGGAAACGCAGCAAAGTGCACGAGATTCCCATTCAAGTAAAAAGTCGGAATCCCGTAGCTGATTTTTTCCGCGGCCTCGGGCGCGGCTTTGTGGATCGTGGCGCGCATCTGGCGGAGCAGCCGCTGATCTTCCAGCGAGTGGCGCTCGAGGTATTCGTCAATGTCTTTGGGCATCTTTCGGGGCGTCTTTCCGTTCGTCTTTCCGTTCGTCTTTCCGTTCATTGCCGTTACTTCTTCTTGGGGGGCAGGCCGCACATGGCCGCGCCTTTGGTGAGCATCTTCAAGCTGTCGATGTGCAGCGTTTTGGTTCTCGCTTCCACGCTGCCGGTGACTTCCACGAAATCGCCGATGTTGGCTTTGGCCGCTTCAGGATTGGCGACGGTGAGCAGCACGCGCTGATCGGGCACAATCAAGACCATCTTCGCTCCCTGCGCGATGCATTTCTTCGCGCAATCGGGATTCGTTCCAGTGAACGTGCCGCCGTTGGCGCGGCCGCGCGCGCAGCCTTCGTCAGAAATCCAGCCTTTGATGGTGGCGCCGCCGGCGCGCACATTCCGCGAGGCGACGACTGGGACGAGAGCAACGGCGAAGAGCAGGAGCACCGCGCGAAAGTTCGGAAGATTCTTCATGTGGATTCCTCCTATTTGATTCTGGCTATTTGATTTTGGCGACGCGGCCGTCGGCGGACGTGGGATATTTCTCGAATTGCACGGCGTCGTGGCCGGGAATAACGCGATCGGGATTGCCTCCTGCAAGCTTGATCATACGGGCCTGATTCTGAATATTGGCGGCCTCGTATTTCTTCGAAAAAGTGGCGCTGGCCTTGTGCTCGGCGAGATTGCGATAGAGGTAGCAATTATCGGAGGCGAGGACGAAGGGCGGATTGCCGTCGACGCGCAAATACTGCGAAGCGTAAGTGTGATGGCCTCCGATGTAAGCGCGAATGCCGGGGAAAATTTCGACATTGTCGCCGTTGACGAAGCGCACGCGGCCTTCGGTGTTGAGCTTCACCAGCTCCTGCACGTCGGCGGGGTCAATGCCGCCGTGGTCGCCGCCGGGCTGCCAGGCCGGGCCGGTGTAGTAGCGATACTCCTCTTCCTGAATCCAGACGGTCGCTTTGGGAAAAAGGTCGATGCCGCCGAGATGGTCCCAATGCGCGTGGCTGATGACGATGTCGGTGATTTCGCCGGGCTGGACGCCGGCGAGTTTTACGGCTTCGTCGGGGCGAATGTAGCCGGTTGACGGGAAGTATTTGAGGAACGTGTCGCGGTGATAGCCGCTGTCGAAGAGGATGTTGCGTCCGCCGCCGCGAATCAGCCAGACGACCATGGCGAGGTTGATTTTCTCGTGAGGCGCGCCCATGACGAGGTTGGCCGCATCGTCCGGCGCGGAGGCGTAGCGAATTGCCTGAATGGTGTAGTCGGGAGTGGCGGCGCCGTCCGCACGTGCATTGCGCGATGCGACGACGGGAAGAAGAGCGACAGCAACGAGAATGGCTAACGCGCCAAGGGCCGGAAGGTGTCTCACAAGGGCTCTCCTTTTGCGCGGAAGTATACACCAGGAGTCGGAGCGACGGGAACGAGGGAGAAAGTTTGTTTGTGCAATGAGCGGACGAGATTCAGAACGTCGAGCGTCCAGCCGCGCATTTCGGGCGGAGTCTTTGGAGCGGCCGACGCGGGCCCTAGTAATGCACGAGTAGGATAATTACTTTATATATCATCAATAGATGATATAGTTCTGACGACAGAAATCAGGGTGCTTTTGCACTGGAGAGGATAACAATGCGCAACAAGCGTACGATGCTTACAGCACTGGTCGTTGTGATGTGTGGCATGTTAGTGGCTTGTGATGGCGGAACCGCAACAGTATCTTGCTCGGACATCGGCAGCGTGGAATCCGATCTCGGCATTTTGAATGTTGCGCAGCTGAGAAAGGGAGAGCTTTTGTGGTTGGATAGCAAAAATCACTTGGCGGAGAGGATATACACAATTCCTAATCCTCCCGTAGGTTCTCCGACCCCCACAATTGATACAACGTCGCTGATTACGACGTCTGATTTTTCACTTCAGATGTCAGCCAATGTGCCAAGCACGGTGAGCGCCCAGGTTCAGGCTTACGTGAATTCTCACACTCAATTCACTCTGGGGCATTCCAGCCGGGTTGACATTTCTGATCCGATAGCGGCCCTTAATACCGATTCAAATGCAAGAGCTCGGGCCGCTCAGGTTCCATCTGGCGACGTACTTTTGTTTGTGTCGGGCGAGGTCACAGGTACTTCAATTAATGTATCGCTCCAAAGCCAAAGCGGAGCGTCGTCTAACGTCAATGTGGTTAAATTTGGGAGTTTCTCAGTCGCAATATCCTATGACTGTTCCAACACTGTTCAGCAAGTCGCCAGTGGCGGGGCTCCTCTTCTTTGGAAGGGCTTACAAGTTGCCTATGATCCTACGACGGCATCCTTTACGTTCGGAAACAAACCATTCCAGCTTAAGGATTACAAGCTTTCGTATACTATTCAGTAGCGGTGAGGTAACTCTCAGCAGAGCGCGCGATTAGAGTTTGCCTTGGTTTGCGAGGCACAAAACCTTCAAGGGTCAAGATGTCGACCTCGTCGGTGTGTTTCAGGTGCTCCTTAAGACCGCCGCTCGTGTAGAAGTTGCGCAGCGTCCAACCCTCACCGCCGAGAACGAGATAAGCCTTTGAATACGATCCGCCGCGCACTGCCTCTGACAGGCAGATCACCTCGAAGGGCACTTTCTGTTCGGCGGTGCCGCCGACCTGCTGCCATTTGAGCGATACGAGGATTGGTTTGGCAGGACCCTCCGCGACGGCGTCCACTTTGTGCGTGCCGCCGCCGATCCGGTTTCCGACTTTGACCTGCGTTTTGTATCCGTAGCCGCCGCGGCTGAGCGCGGGAAGGATCATGGCTTCGAGGACGCCGCCGGTTCGGGTGTCGCGAGGCGTCATCATTTGGCTTGGCCCGCGGACATTGCCTTCGATTTCGGAGATTCCGGTAGCTCGTTGTGAACGGAGCTGTGCCCGTTATTAGAATGCGGCGCGGATCGAATTTCGCCGAGGGCGTGTATGCGCTGTGTGGTTACGTCGAGCCAATTCGCGTCGGACTCAATGCCGACACACTTGCGTCCGCGGCGCAGGGCGGCGATTGCGGTGGTGCCGGAGCCGAGGAAAGGGTCGAGGACGAGGTCGCCTTCGTTGGAAGAGGCGAGAAGGATGCGCTCGATGAGAGCGAGAGGCTTTTGCGCGGGATGCTTTCCGAAGCGCTTTTCCTCGGCGGTGGGAGGCAAGAATTCCGTCCAGACGCTTTTCATCTGACGATTGGCGTTCATTTGCTTCATGAGCTTGTAATTGAATTTGTGGCGGCTCTTTTTGTCGCGCGCGGCCCAGATGATGGTCTCGGTGGCGTGAGTGAAATAGCGGCAGGAGAGATTGGGCGGAGGATTGGGCTTGACCCAGGAAATGTCGTTGAGGAGCTTGAAGCCGAGCTGCTGCATGGCGAAGCCGACGGAATGGATGACGTGGCTGGTGCCGCTGACCCAGATGGAGCCGTCGGGCTTGAGGACGCGCTGGCAGGCGGCGAGCCAGGCCGTGTTGAACTCGTGAACCTTGTCAAATCTGGCCCTTACCGGGCCAAGGTCGGGGCCGGGGAGCTTGTCCCAGTCGCCTTTGTTGACGCTGACCATGCGTCCGGCGTGGCAGGTGATGCCGCCGTTGGAAAGGAAATAGGGCGGGTCGGCAAAGATGAGGTCGATGCAGGATGCGGGAAGCGCGGCGAGGATTTCGAGGCAGTCGCCCTGGTAGATTTTGATGTGATGGCGCGGGTCGTGGAAGACGGGTGACGGCAACGGCGCGCGCGGGGATTCGGATGCGGACGGCGATGGCGATGAGGCGCGAGTCATTTTTAGGAAATGCTCAAGTTTGGCAAATGCTAAAAGCGGATCGGATCGTTGATCAAAACAGGGCGTTGATCAAGTGGTATCGGAAGGCAGTCATGGGTCCGTTTGAATTGTGACTCTTTGTGTCACGATCAAGAAAACTCAGGGTGGCCCGCTGCGCTAAGGGCAGTGGGGAGCAAAAACCACGGCGAGATCCTTCGTCGCGCGGACCGCTCCTCAGGATGACAGCGTAACAGCGAGACGACGCGACTCGGAGAGTTGCGCTGGACGCAGCAAGAAGCGCCCCTATGAGAGACAAAGTCCCCACGCTCAAAAAGCGAGCATGGGGCACCCGCAAAACAGAAAGCAGGTCCCTCACCACCATCCGCAGACGCTTGTCCTGTTGGGCTGCCGTTGCAGCCCGGGGCGGCTGGGTTCGGGATGACAAACAAAAAGCACGGCGGGCGAGGCAACGGTGCGGCATCGTTTGTGGTTGTGGCAAAGCGGCGTCGAGTTCCGGCTTCGCCGGAATCCGCGAAGCGGACCGCCGCACTCCAAAAAGGCGCGGGCTAGCGCATGTTGACGAGGCGGGCGAGGAAGAAGGCGGCGGAGGCGGCCAGGCCGCCGACGAAGGCGGTTTGCAGCGCGCCGCGCAGAGGAGAAACGTCGGTGAATCGGGCTTTGATGAAGCCGAAGGCCAGCAACGCGACCAGCGTGACTCCCACGGAGACCCACAACGCGGTGAAAATGTTGCCGAAGAGCATGTACGGAGCGAGCGGAATCAAGCCTCCGACAACGTAGGAGGCGGCAATGGTGGCGGCGCTGCGCGCGGCGCGCGTGGGGTCGGGCTCTTCCAGGCCGAGCTCGAAGCGCATCATGAAATCGACCCAGCGTTTCTGATCGGCGCAGATGACGTTGACAACCGGGCGGATGTGCTCTTCGGCGAGGCCGTAGCCGCGAAAAACTTTCGCGACTTCGTCCTGCTCCTGGTCGGGGATTTCCACGGTCTCTTCGATTTCGCGGCGCATCTCGGAGGCGTAATGCTCGGAGTCGGTCTTGGCGGCAAGGTAGCCGCCGAGCCCCATGGCGATGGAGCCGGCGATGATTTCGGCCAGCCCCGCGGTGACCACGATGCGCGTGGAAGCGATCGCGCCGGTGATTCCGGCGGCGAGCGCGAACGGGACGGTGAGGCCGTCGGCCATGCCGATGACGATGTCGCGCACCGCGGCCGTCGAAATAAAATGCTTTTCCCGGTGGGCGATGGTGGGCATGCGCCGCTCCTTTTCTCCAGGCCCTCGTACAGGGATTGCGTTATTTACACCGCCGCATCCGGCGGGGGTATAATTATGAGGCACGAAAGGAATTTGAGGAGGAAAAATGACAGACGCTCAAGGAACCGCTCCGGCAGCGGGGTTTAAATTGCCGCCGTTGCCGTATTCATTCGACGCGCTGGAACCCTATATCGACGCGAAAACGATGGAGATTCACCACGACAAGCATCATGGCGGGTACGTGAATAATTTGAACAAGGCGCTCGAAGGACACGCCGATTTGCAGAAGCTTTCGCTGGAAGAGCTGCTGCACGGAATCGAGAGAGTGCCGGAGGCGATTCGCACCGCGGTGCGCAACAATGCCGGCGGGCACGCGAATCATTCGCTCTTCTGGCCGATCATGAAAAAAGGCGGCGGCGGAGAACCGAAGGGCGAGATTGCCGAGGCCATCAAGTCGGCGTTCGGCAGCTTCAATGATTTCAAGACGAAATTCAACGAGGCGGCTACCAAGCGCTTCGGCTCAGGATGGGCGTGGCTGCTGGTGAGCGGCGGGAAGCTGGCGATCGATTCGACGGCGAATCAGGACAGCCCGCTGATGGAAGGCAAAAAGCCGGTGATTGGACTCGACGTGTGGGAGCATGCCTACTATTTGAAGTATCAGAACCGCCGGCCGGAATACATCGAGGCGTGGTGGAACGTGGTGAACTGGGATCAGATCAATCAGAATTTGTCGGCCGCGAAAAAATAACCGCGCGGCGCGAAAATTCTAGGGATTTGCGCAGGAAGAAAACGGATTCGCTGCAGATTTTGCGGTATGCAGCGAATCCGTTTTTTACCGGTGATTTGTGACGCGCCGCTTGGCTACTCGCCCGAGGGTGGGCAGCACGGATGCGGGCACGGCGGGCAGCCTGGGCAGCACGGGTCGTTTACACTGGGCATCCCGGGCGCCGCTACAGCAGCCACTGTGAACCAGATTTTTCGCATTGTTTTTTCCTCCTGGGGAAGATTTGCATTCCGGCAAACCGGCGATAAGGCTGCAAGCTTCACAGCATTTTTCACTTGAGCACGAACACCGCTTCCACTCCCGCTCGATACACTTGAGCCGCAGCAGCAGCGCGGATAGCTCGCGGATTTGCTCCGAGACCGACTTCGCTTTCGCTTGCGTCCAGCTGATCACTTCAGGACACGGACAACGGCCGCTGCGGGCGAGCCGCAGAATCTGCTGCATCTCGGCGAGCGTGAGGCCGATGGCCTTGGATTTCTGGATGAAAGCGACGTAGCGAAGACCGGCAGGGTCGAACACGCGGTAACCGGTGTGGCTGCGAGCCGCTTTCGGCAGCAATCCAAGGCTTTCCCAATAGCGAATGGTCTTGGACGGCACGCCGGAGCGTTTCGCGAATGCGGAGATGGAGAGAGCGTCGTGCATGATTTGCCTCACAGTGAGGATGAACCTTCCCGCGAGGGGAAGGTGCAAGAGTCAATTTTAGTACGTGCGCCGGTGGCACGGCGGATTTTCGGTGGCGGAGCGTTCACATCTGCGGGAAAAAGTGGGCTTCGGCGGCGAGAATGGCGATGGCCGCGAGAGTGGTGACGATGGTCACGAGAATTCCTACCTTGGTAAATTCCCAGAAACTGATTTTCGTTTTCCACGCGGCTTGCTGCAGGACGATCAGGTTGGCGATGGAGCTGATGGGCGTGGCGTTGCCGGCAAGAGTGCTGGTGCTGGCGACGGCGAGCCAGAGGAAATGCGCCTGCGGAAATGAACTGATCAGCGGGCGGACGAGAATTACCGCAGGCACGTTGCTGACGAGGTTCGCGAGCACTAGCATGGCGCCACTGATGGTGAAAAGCTGCGACGCCACGGAGCCTTTCAGGCCAGGCTCGAAGAATTGAATGAAGTAGGTGACGGCGCCGGAGTTTTCGAATCCCTGCATGACCACAAAAAGCGCGGCGAAGAAAAGTAGGAGTTCCCAATTGACGCGATGATAGACATTTTCTGATTTGACGCGCCCGATGATGAGGATGAACGCGGCGACGGCGGCCGCGGCGAGCGCAAATGAAAAATTCATGATCCACAGAATCAGGACGATCACGGCGGCGATGGCGCATTTGATGAGCAGCCCGCGGTCGAGGGTGACGGGAATTTCCGTGGGCGCGTGCTCGAGCGGAGGGGCGTGCCAAAGCTGGCGGCGAAAAACGACGGCGAGAATGGCAACGTCGAGGAGCAGGCCGATGAGGGCGACGGGAGCGAGATGCGCGAGGAAATTGAGAAATGTGAAATGCGCGGTGACGCCGATGAGCGCGTTCTGCGGATTGCCGGTGACGGACATGACCGAGCCGATGTTGGCGGAGGTGGCGAGCGCGAGGAGATAGGGGAGTTTGGGGAGGCGCAGGCGTTCAGTGACGGCGAGAACGATGGGAGTGAACATCAGGCAGACGGTGTCGTTAACAAAAAATGCGGCGAGGATGCCGGTGGTGAAAATCAGCAGGACGAGGAATTGAAATGGAGTCTTGGCGATGGCGGCAACGCGCACGGCAACCCAATCGAAGAAGTGAGCGATTTGGAAATGAGCGACGAGAATCATGATGCCGAGAAGAAAAACGATGGTGTCCCAACTGATGGCCTGATAGGCGGCGTCGAGGGAGACGACACCCACGAGTACCATGGCAACTGCGCCGCAAAATGCGGCGGCGGTGCGGTCGAGACGGCTTCCGCGGCCGCTTTCGACGGCGATCAGCAAATAGGTGATGAGGAAAATGGCGATGGGGAGCCAGTGGAGCTGCGTGGAAAGAGGGATGATGGCGAGGAAGTGCGTCAGCATGCGGAGGTCAGATTAACGTGCTTTGCGTTGGATGGATAGAGTTGAGGAGGAATTGGGCCTGGCCTACACAAATGAGGTTATCGCTTGGGACTAATGTCCCTTACGAGGATTAACCCGTGTGGCGATTTCACCTCCGCAGCCGCCCTTGAGCTTGTGCCCAGAGAGATCAAACAAGTCGCGCGCCGCGTCTGCGAACGACGTCTTCCCCGGACACCATCGAACCACCATGTGATACGAGCCGTTCTGCACGCCTTCGAAAATATATTCGGCACCGTCGAAACCAAGTTGCCGCAATTCTGTAGGCGATTGCCAGAACTGGGAGCGATTCAATGTTGCGGTGAAATCACCAACTTGCTGTGAGCTTATCGTCCGCGTGTCGTCCGCGGTCGATTGCTGTCCCTGGGAATCCAGCGTGCGAAATGTGGTTTGGCCGGCACCATCCGGCAACACACTTACAGTCACGGAGACAGGAGCGGAGAAGGCGGGCAGGACAGTGATCCGATAAATACGCGCGTCCGCCGAAGCTGGCGGCCACATCGGCTTCTCTTCCAAAAGGTACAACTCCCGCGAGAACCAATGTACGCGCAGGTCAGAGGCGCGACCGGTGAAAGTTTGCGGAGGGAAATAATCGACAAGAAGCGAGGCATTTTGAGTTTCGAGCGTGAGCAGACACGTACGCGCGAGCTGATAATTCGGGGAGGATTGAGGTACGTTCAGCAAAGTCGACCGAATCGCCTCAAAACGTGTGGATGTCACTCCATACGTTCCTCCGGCGACGCTCAGTGCGACTACATGCTGATTCGGTTCGGGTAACTGGGAGACGGTCGCGAGAAAGTTATTCGGGTCGGCAATTAATGCGGTGCTGTAAAAGTCGTCCAGGTACGTGAATCGCAGCAGGATCGGAAGCACGGTCGTGTCGCCCTGCCAGTACACGTCCACGAGAGTCTGAACGTTTTCGTTCAGGTTCTTGCATTCGCGGCTGGGGACGTAGTTGCGGTGGAGGCAGGCTTTTATTTCTTTAAGCGCCTTATCCCGCCGATCGGTGGTTGAGGGGCCAGCGTACGATGCACTGGAAAGCGCGACGATGAGAGCAATCAAGATGCCAGGTCTCATATTTTTGATAAAATTAGGTTAAGCCAATGAAAATCGTACTTAATCATAACATGCACGTGTGGGCAAGCGCTGACGAGACACGAGCAAGGAAGCTAGTGGGCCCAGATTTCGGCGGAGTCGGATTGGTACGGGTAGACGTGGACCATCCAGTTGAAGACTTGCGGGATCCAATGGCTGCCGGCGGCGGAGCAGGCTTGCTGGGTGGAGATGCTGCCGGCGAAACCGAATTTGGTGTGGTCGACCTGCGACTGAGGAGTGCCCCAGGGAGCGAGGCAGAAATTGACGTGCTTGTGCCAGCGGGCAACGCTGAGCGGGACGCGCTGGTTGAGCTGGTCTTCGGTGAAGCGCTTAGGCGCGGTGTACATGGCGCCAACGAGCTGATAGCCGTCGCCGACTTTTTTGTAGAGGAGCGAAGTGGGGCGCGCGGGATCGAAGGTGAATTGCGCGCGGAGGGCGTTGCTTCGGCTGGTGAAGTGGTAGATGGGCTGCGGGACGTTGGGCGCGAAGATTTTGTAGCCGTCGGCTAGAGCGACTTTGTAATCCTGGTATTTTTCGATGGCGGGGCGAAGAGCGGCGAGAATCTGCGCGGCGCGGGCCTGGTCGGCGGCGTTCGGCGGGCGCAGGGCGGTCATGAACATGTGGGACATGTTCATGTGCATGTCCATATCCATGTCGGACATGTTCTCGTTGGCGGCGCGGGCGGCGGCAGAATTTGTTGTGGAAGGCATTTCCGTTTTGCCCATGCCGGGCATGTTGCTCATGTCAGAAGAGGGCTTTGCCGAGGCCGGGGGCGCAGACTGCGCCTGCGATTGAGACTGCGACGAGGTTTGCAACTGCAGGAGGCCGGCGGCGCGCAAGACTCGCGCGTGCAGGCGCGCCGCGACAAAAAACGTGAGGCATACGGCCAGAAGGACGGCCGCGATTTTTGATGAAGGCTTGCTCGTCGTTTTGCTGGCCGTTTTCTTGGTTTGGGTCATGGGCTATGGCCTCTGCTAATTAGTTAACGCATGGCGGCAGGAAAAGTTTCGGCGAACGGACAAGAGCGAAAGGGCGAAGTACTAAGGAGGCAAAAGCCTCACGTCAGCCGGCGCAAGGCTCCGGCGGGACGCGAGCTACATAGGCACCAAGGGCTCGCGCCGGTGGAAAAGATGTCGTGTACTATTCGAGCCATGGGTGAAGCATGAGCGAGATGATACAGACACGGTGCTGCATTGCGGGCGGAGGGCCAGCGGGAATGATGCTGGGATTCCTGCTGGCGCGTGCGGGCGTGGATGTGCAGGTGCTCGAAAAGCACGCGGATTTTCTGCGGGACTTTCGCGGAGACACGGTTCACCCTTCGACGCTGGAAGTGATGTACGAGCTGGGGCTGCTGGAGCGGTTCCTGAAACTGCCGCATCAGGAGTTGCAGGACCTTACGGGACAAGTCGGCGGTGAAATGGTGCCGATTGCGGACTTCCGGCACGTGCCGACGCACTGCAAGTTCATCGCACTGATGCCGCAATGGGATTTTCTGGATTTCATCGCGGCGGAGGCGAAGCGCTACGCGGGATTTCATTTGCGGATGCAGGCGGAAGTGACGGAGCTGATCCAGGAAAATGGAAGGGTCGCGGGCGTAAGAGCGAAAACACCGGAGGGAATGCTGGAGGTGCGCGCGGAGCTGACGATTGGGGCGGACGGACGGCACTCGGTGGTGCGCGAACGCGCGGGATTGGAAGTGATCGACCTGGGCGCGCCGATGGATGCGCTGTGGATGCGCGTCAGCCGGAAGGAGAGCGATCCGCCGCAAACTTTCGGACATGTGGATGCGGGGAAAATGTTCGTGATGTTGAATCGTGAAGAATATTGGCAGTGTGCGTTCCTCATTCCGAAGGGCGGCTTCGATGAAGTCCGCCAAAAAGGATTGGCTGCATTCCGAGAGGAGATTGCGGAGTTTTGCCCGTTCCTGCGGGACCGCGTGGGCGAGCTGCGCGATTGGAAGGACGTGAGTTTGCTGACCGTGACGGTGGACCGGCTGGCGCGCTGGCATTTGCCGGGGCTGCTATGCATAGGGGATGCGGCGCACGCGATGTCGCCAATCGGAGGCGTGGGGATTAATCTGGCGATTCAGGACGCGGTGGCGGCGGCAAATATTCTGAGCGAGAAGCTGCGGGACGGGACAGTACGCGAAAGCGATTTGCGCGCGGTGCAGCGACGGAGAATGTTTCCGACGCGGGCGACGCAGCGGCTGCAGGTGTTGGTGCAGAACCGCGTCATCCAGCGGGTGCTGGCAAGCACGAAGCCGCTTGCGCTTCCGTGGCCGATGAAACTCGTACGGCGATGGCCGGTGCTGCGGCGGATTATGCCGCGGATTGTTGGCGTGGGGTTCCGGCCGGAGCACGTGAAAACGCCGGAGGCGAAAAACGGTTTACCGACGCCGGTTGCTAGTGGACGGTGAGGACGACGTCAAAGGTAGCGTTGCAATTGTTGGAGGGGTCGTCGGTGACGGTTTTGGAGACAGTGCCGCTCTTGATGTGGAAGTCGAGAGGCTTTTTGGGGAAAGTCGGCAAGCCGGTGAAATTGGCTTTGCCGTTGCTGTCGGTGCCGACCTGCAAATCCGTTTTGCGTTTGTTCAGGAAGCCGTAGCGAAGCTCGACAGTGATTTGGGCGTTGTAGAGGGGCTTGTTTGCGCCGTCGCGAATGGTGAAGTTGGCGGTGCAGGAGCCCACGCCGCCGTCGATCTTCGGGACAGCCGGAGTACTTTGATTCTGAGCAGGTTGATTTTGAGGATATGCGCCGAAGGCGGCGCCGCAGACGCAGACAAAAACTGCCAGACAGCAAATCTGCAAGAGATGGACGGGTATGCGAACCATTAGGAATAGCCTCCGGAAAAAAGATACGCCGGTGAGGGCGGAGTTGCAAATTGCGCGCGCTGACGCGCGGAGAGTCGAGCCGTTCTGCAGATGCATCCGGAACGCAAGAAGAGCGCCGCACTCCAAAGAAAGGCATACAAGCTGAAAGCCTGTGCCATGGAAACCTCACGTCAGCCCGCAAATGGCGCGGGCGGGACGTGAGCTACAGAGTCGCGGCCGACGAAAAAGTGACTTGGACGGAGAGTTGGATTAGAATGCCGAGCAGCGAATAGGACACTCCGCGCGTTCCCCGCGAGCGGAAACCTCAGAAGCGTGAATCCCTGCAAAGGGCCGCACATCGAAGGGTAGATGAGCATGTTCCAATTGGTATCGGCGGAATGGGCGGCCGAGCGGCTGGAGTCGCCGGAATTTCTGGTGATCGATCCGCGGTCGGTGTTGCGATACACGTCTGGGCATCCGAAGAATGCGGTGAATTTCCCGGTGGCGAAACAACGCCACGCGGAAGGGCGATTGCTTGGCGCGGAGGAACTGGCGCGGCGGCTGGGAAATGTGGGCCTGGACGCGCGGCACACGCCGGTGATTTATGACAACGCGGATGGGCGCAGCGCAGCGTTTCTGGCGTGGATGCTGGCGTATCTGGGGCGCACGGACGTGCACGTGATGGAGACTTTTTGGGAGCAGTGGGTGGCGGATAAGAGAGAAGTGTTTTACCGGCCGGTGCAGGCGACGGCGCGGAAATTTGAGGCGAAGGTGCGTCCCGAGCTGCGGGCCACGACGGCGGACGTGCAGAAAAACGCGGCGAAACTGGTGGATTTGCGGACGGCGGATGAATTTTCAGGAAAAGCGGAGATTGATGCGCGACCGGGGCGCATTCCGGGCGCGGTGAATTTGAGCTGCGACAGGATTGGCGCAAACGGGAGAATTTTGAGCGCGCCGGAGCGGCTGGAGGAACTATTTGCGGCGCGCGGCGTGACGCGAGGAGATCGCGCGATTGCGTATTGCCGTACAGGCGTGCGGGCGGCGCTGGGATTCTTGGCGCTGGCGCAATTGGGCTACAACGTTTCGCTCTACGACGGGTCGTATGCGGAATGGAGCGGCAGCGGCTTGCCGGTGGAAAAGGATTTCGAAAAAAACGAAAAGGGAGAAGGCGCGCATGTCTGAAAAGAAATTATTTCCGGTGACGGTGGTGGGAAGCTGGCCGCGGCCCGCGTGGTTGATTCAGGCGCTGCGCAAACGGCAGTCGGGCGGAGGGACGGAGCAGGAATTTCAAGCAGTGGCGGATCGCGCGGTGGTGGAATGTTTGGACGCGCAGGAAAGTGCCGGCGTGGACATACCGACGGATGGCGAGCAGCGGCGCGACAATTTTTATTCGTTCGTGGTGGAAAAACTGGGCGGGATGCGGCTGATGAAAGTTTCGGAGCTGATGGATTACATGAAGGATCGCGCGCGCTATGAAGAAGTGCTGCGGGCGCTGGACGTGCCGGCGTTCGCGATCAAGAGTCCTATCGTGGTGGGGCGGTTGACGGAAAAAAATGGATTGGCGCAGGACGAAGTAGACTTCGCGAAGAAACATACGAAGCGGCCGTTGAAGGTGCCGCTGCCGGGGCCGTACATGCTGACGAGGTCGAGCTGGTTCGAGGGGCTCTCGGATAAAGTTTACGGCGCGCCGGAGGAGTTGGCGAAAGACGTGGTGAAGATTTTGCGCAAGGAAGTGCTGGCGCTGAAGGCCAAGGGAGTGGAGTTCGTGCAATTCGACGAGCCGATCCTGAGCCAGATTGTTTATGGAGCGGAGAGCACAGAGACGTTTATGTGCGCGGCGCTGCCGAACCGGCGCGATCCGAGCGATGAATTGGAATTGGCGGTGCGGCTGATGAACGAAACGACGGAGGGAATCGACGGGGTGCGGTTCGGCGTGCACGTTTGCCGGGGAAATTGGAGCAGGAAAGAAGAAGTGCTGCTCAAGGGAAATTACGGGCCGATGCTGCCGTATTTGATGAGGATGAATATTCATCAACTGGTGCTGGAGTTTGCGACGCCGCGCGCGGGCGAGTTGGAAGTGTTCAAGGAATACAAAAACGAGAAGGAGATCGGGCTGGGGGTGGTGAATCCGCGCACGGATGAAATCGAAAAGCCGGAGCAGATTGTGGCGCGCGTGAAGGAGCTGGCGAAATTCTACGACCCGGAGAAGATTTTCCTGAATCCGGATTGCGGATTTGGGACGTTCGCGGAGCGGAACGTCAACACGGCGGAAATCGCGACGCAGAAGATGGCGGCGATTGTGGAGGCGGCGAAGATATTGAGGAAGGAATTTCAGGGCAAAGCGGCGGCGCAGTAAATTTGAAAAGAGGAGAAAAAAATGGCGGATGCGAAAATGTCAGAAGAAAAACTGAATGGGCTACGTCCCGAGAAGCTGAATGAAATTCTCTGTTCGCTGAAAGAGCCAGAAGTGCTGAAGGGAATCAGCGGGCCGTGGAAGTCGCGGGTGGTGTGGCAGGACGGATTTCGCGCGAAGGCGTACATGCGCACGCACGCGTCGGAGATGGACGAGCCGGGCGGGTTGGATGCGACGGACCTGGCGGCGAGCGCGCATGAGCAGCTTCTGTCGGCGATTGGCGCGTGCATGACGGTAGGGTTCGTGCTGAACGCGACCAAGCGCGGGGTGAAAATCCACGACCTGGAAATTGCGCTCGAAGGGAATTTCGACAATATATTGAAGTGGGCGGGGCTGGATGATTCGGGGAATCCGGGATACCGCGGAATCAAAGCGAAGGCGTTCGTGCGCGCGGACGCGGATGAGAAGACGCTGCGGGAGATTTGGAAATTGGCGGTGGATGGGTCGCCGGTGACGCAGACGGTGGTGCGCGGGACGCCGGTGACGACGGAATTCGAAGTGGTGTAGGAAGATAATGAGTTCAGGGGACTCGAGCGCGGAAGGCTCGCCGTGGAGGCGGGCGTCAGAAAAGAAGAATACTTTGCGCGGGTGAGGCGCCCTGCCAAAGAACGCCGGGGCAGGCGCGAAAGGAAAATGCTTTCGTCGGATGGCACTGTCCGTAGCGGCGTTCCAGACGATGCCTGAGCGGGATGCACAGTTCGCCTGCCCATGGACGATCAGATCCAATTAAGTGCCTGAAGAGAATAGGGATTTCACAGCCCGAAATTTTTCTTCAAATTTGTTAGTTCTTGTTTCCGGGCCTCTTCCTGTGCCCGTCTGTTACGTTCTTCGTGCAACCGGGTTACGTCGGCGAAAACGAAGTTCAGTTCGTCTACCCAAAGCCCTTCGATAAATGCCGAGACGTCTCCCGGGGTCCACATTCTCGCCGCCGATTCGTCTTCCTCGCACGTGCAATCGATTATCATAACCTTGCGACCTTGAAAATCGACGTGTAGATGACCGTAAGTGAAGGGCTCTCCGTCTGGCATGGAGGTAGTGATTTCGCGAAATGTGAAAACGTAGCGGTTGCCGCGAATGGTAGCTTCTATACGTTCAGACCAGTCGCCGCGCGTAACCGTTCGGCTCTTGTCATTGATGCGGATTTCCGGATGGACAAGGTCCGGACAATTCCTGATCCAGGCCTCATAGTGAAGCAAATCGTTGCGAAATAAGTTGAATGCGCTGGTGATGACTCCCGATTTTCTAGCGCGTTGCTTGCGCCTCTCGACCTCCTCGAGAATGCGGGCTTCTTCATTTGTCGTCACGTTATTATCACCTCGCCATGGTTGATCGCTGGAGACGAGCAAGCGCGGATGAGATAACCACCGACAGATTCTTTGGAAACAATTCGATTCCCTTTACAGCACAATCCGACGCGGATTAGCGCAAATGTACCGAAGGGGCGTCTGGAAAACCAGCATTCGCGCAAGGAATTATGTGGTTCCTCCATTATGCCTGTCAATGGTTCTTGCGCCCTCGGCCACGAGGCAACTCCGCGCACGCTTTGCAAAGGACGCAAAGATGGTGCGAGCGTTGCTGCGTTTCGTTAGAACGGCGACGGAGTTTCAGATGTGTGGTAAAAAAGAGCGGGGCATTTCGTGGTGGTAGCGGAAAATTTGAGGAGAGGAAAAATGAAAACGATAGCGGGATTCTTGGTGGTGGCACTGGGATTGTTTGCGGGCGGTATGCGAGCGGGGGCGCAACAGACGAAGCCGATGGCCAAGCCAGCGGCGGCGCCGACGATTGCGTCGGTGATGCAAACGCAGCTCGGAATTGTGGAACATGAATTCGTGTCGGCGGCGGAAGCGATGCCGGAGGACAAGTATTCGTTCGCGCCGACGAATGGTGAATACAAGGGCGTGCGGACGTTCGCGCAAGAAGTGAAGCACGTGGCCACGGTGAATCTCGCGTTTTTCAGCGCGATTCTGGGGCAGGCTCCGCCGCCGGGCGTGAGCGCGAACGAACAGATGAACGGGCCGGATGATATTCAGACCAAAGACCAGATCGTGAAATATTTGAAGGATTCGTTCGCGCTGGGGCACAAGGCGTTTGCGACGCTCACGATGCGGAACGCGGTGACTCCGCTCCCCAAGCCGCCCATTTCGTTCCTGAACACGCGGCTGGGGCTAGCGAGCTTCAGCTGCACGCACGCGTTCGACCATTACGGGCAAATGGTGGAGTATCTGCGGATGAATGGAATTGTTCCGCCGGCAAGCAAGGGCGCGCCGCCCGCGAATCCTTCGGGAGCGCGATAGACCGCGTAAATTAGGACGGACCTTGCTGACAAAGAGCGCAGAGTCTGAAACATCATGAGACTCTGCGCTACCCACTGCGCGGCAAAGGCCACGGCGAAAGACAAGCCGGACGATCTATCTTGCTGTTGCGGGGATGGCGAGGGTTTGCACGGTCTGCTCTTCAAATTGCCGCCCGTTCCAATGGAAATGTACGACATCGATGTATTGGGGGCAGCAATTCGGGGTGCCATCGTTGCTTCGGGCCTTAAGGATGAGGTTGCCTGATTTCACGTCGAACGTGATTCCCGTGCCAGGAGCCTGCAAATCGAAGGTAAACTGCTGCAGAACGTGCAGGCGGTGGGCTTCGATCTTGATTACTTGCACGATGCCTGTATTGGTAGAACTGCCTCCCCAAGCGAGTTCGTTCCCGCCGAGAAGAACATAGTTCGGATCGCCATGCGGATCGCTGCCGGTGACGCCAAAGAACTGTATCGGACTTAGAGATACGTCGCTGCCTCCGAAGTCTTCGCGCTCCTGATATTCGCCGTGCTTCAGGCGCACGTGACGCTCAGCTGTGCCATTGAGATTGAAGATGACGAGCTCGAAATTTGCGAAATCAATGAGACGAAGGGAATCGACGTGCCGACTGTACTGATAGTTCGGGGCTTCGATGTCGACGGCTGGCGGGAATTTCGGTTGGGAGTTCGACTGCGCGCCCCACATCAAAATGAAGAAACTAACCAGGAAAGGAAACATTGGATGATCTTACACGCCTGCACTATTGGCCCGCAACGTTCACAAGCACATAGTGATAGCCGATCGGACAGGGTCGAGACGGGCTGGCCGCGCGGGGCTAGGGAGTGTTTTTGTGAAATACTTTGCGGCGGATGTCAGGCCAGAATTCCTTCATTTCGTTGGACACGCCGTCCCACATGATCAGCATGCCCCAGGTGCCGAGGTTTCGGGAGACGGTGCGGTCTTCCGCCGGATGGTAAATATTGGAAGCGGCGGTGGCGGCGGCATTGCCGATGATTTCCGAATAATTGAAGGTGACGTTTCCCGAATCGGAGAAGGTCACGAATAGGCGGCCAACCGAATAGACCATGCGGTGGGTAAAGCGACCCTTCTTCATTTCGTAGTAGCGCGGATCTTCATGCAGGATAGCGGGGAAAATAGCGACGGTCATGTAGGTGCCTATGCCGTTGTCGCCGAACTCCTCGCCAAAGCGCTCCCCGTAGGCGCCCCATCCTTCGCCCCAAGATTTGGGAGAGTCATTGGCCTGATCTACCGCAGCAAGAAATCCGACGAAAGGAACGGTGAAAGGGTCAAAGACGCCAGCCGTAGCGAGACTGAATTTCTCGTGGGTGGTGAGCGGCGGGAGCTTCATGGCATCTTCGACCACGTAGCTGGGCATGGCTTCGAATAAGCGATCGTTTACGGTTCCGGTTTCCTTCTCCACTTCGCTCTGCTTCTTTTTTCTTTCCTGCGCACTCTTGGCCGTTGGGGTCTGGGGAGTTTGTTGAGCAGACGAAGGGGGAGTTGATTGTTGCTGCGGCGGCGGCGTTTGCTGGGCGGTGGTTGCGGAAGCCAAAATCAGGGGCGCCATGAGAAACAGGAAGAATAAAAGGATTGGTTTGTGGTGTGGCTGGCTCATGGTCATCGATTCGGCTCCATAACGGCGCTTTACCCAGCTCGCGTTTCGCCAGTCAGGGCGTGGTGGTTTGTTCCGGCGAGTGTTTGTGAGATTTCGGCGACAACTTGGGAATGACGAATTCTTGCAGGAGATTGTCGGCGGCGGTTGCGGCCACTCCGACGGCCGTGACTTCAAAAGTCAATCCCACTCCATTCCGGTTTTGCGGCGGATAGTAGAGATTGGAAATGCCGCCAGAGGCGAGGTTTCCGAGGATGCTCGAATAGTTTGGCTGCCAGTGCCCGTTGTCGCCCTTGCAAATGACCGCGTTCGCGATGGCATACATCACGCGCGCGCGCTTGCTGCCTGTGGCCTTGTAGAAATAACGGGGGTCCTGTTTCAGGATGGACGGAAAAATGACGCTGCCGAGGAGCGAGCTAGTCGCAAAATCAGCGTAGGAAGCGCCGTAGCGCTTGCCATAGCCTTGCGCGCCCTGGCCGTATCCGGGGAATTCATTGTCCGCTTGTTGAATTCCCGCGATGGCCCCAATCAGCACAAAGGTGACCGGATCGATGGCGTCCTTCCAGGAGAGTTCGAATTTCTGTTTTGTGTCGAGTGGGGCCGCGTTGGGGACATAACTGACATAGAAATTGGGAATGACGCCGAGCACGCGCTGCTGCTCTTCTTGTTTGATCTGACGTTCGGCGATAACCGCTTGCGGTTGGACGCGTACGACGGTGTTCACGGTGGCAAGAACCAGAGTGAACTCCGGGACAATGAAGCTCTGGCCGGAAAGCAGAGTGCCGGAAAAGTTTTGGTCCGCGAATGGCGGCGCGGTGACGTTCAATTGGAATGCACCGGGAGAAACGTTGGTGAAGGAAAATTCTCCGTTGTCGCCGGTTAGAACCTGCTGCTTCGAGGATGGATTTCCATGCGTGAGTGTGACCTGGGCTCCGACGATGGGGTTTTGCTGTGCATCCGATACGGTTCCATTGATGTTCCCCGGCAATTGCTGCGCGGGCGCGGGCGCCGGCTGCTGCGCCAGGGTTGAGCAGGCAAAACAACACGAAGCAGCGACTACTCCCACAAGAATGAACTGGAGCGACCAACGGCGAGAGGTGATCATTCCCACGCCTGTGCGCCGGCCCACGCCTGTGCGCCGGGGAGCGGAAAGGGCTGGTTCTTTTTTTTCGCGCGGTTTCTCACTCGGTTTCTCACTCATGGGAGGGTCAACTTCCAGCGCATGGTCATGGCACGCAAACTCGCATCCAACACAGATGACAACGGCGGTTAGAAGGTTTCTTCGCGGTCTTGGAAACGGAAATTTGGGTCCATAGCGCGATCGGCACGAGCAGAAACGAGAGGATTGGCGTGCGCGGTGGTTGGCTCATCGTCATCACTCATGTCGAAATCAATTGTCACAATTTTCGGCCGAAAAAAGCTAGGGCTTACGCAGATGCAGTTTCCAGGCTTTCGACGGATCAGCGCGCCGAGATTGCTGCGAAATTGACACACACCTGGAGCGTGGCGCGCCCTTCTTTCGTGGACACAATTTAGCGCAGGGGGGTATACTCCCGAATCATTTGTTTCACGGGTGTGTGTTTACTGAGCTTGATTTTCGTGCACGGGCCTGAAGGCGTGTGTGCAGGTATGCGCGCGGAAACATTCGCGACCACTTTTGCGTATTGCAAGGGGACGTTCCACAGAGGAGAGATTTGATGAAGAAAGCAATTTTGGCAGTGATGGTGTTGCTGCTGGCGGGAATTTGTTACGCGCAATCGGAGCCGGGGCCGCTGCTGCTGCAAGAGCCGGCGATGAACAAGACGCAAATCGTGTTTGTGTATGGCGGCGAGCTGTGGAGCGTGGGCCGCAATGGTGGCGACGCCGTCCGGCTGACCACGGGAGTGGGAATTCAATCGGACCCGCATTTTTCGCCGGACGGAAAATGGGTGGCTTTTACGGGAGATTACGGCGGGAATCCGGATGTGTACGTGGTGTCGGCAGACGGCGGAGTGCCGCGGCGGCTGACCTATCATCCCGCGCCGGATGAGGTGGTGGGCTGGACGCCGGACGGCAAGAATATACTTTTTGCGTCGAGCCGGGATTCGTTCGCGGGCGGAGCGGGCCACTTATTTACGGTTTCCGTGGCGGGGGGATTGCCGGAGAAACTGCCGTTTCCGCTGGCGTTCGAGGGCTCGTATTCGCCGAGCGCGGAGGAGATCGCGTACCGGCCAGTGGCGTTTCCGTGGGGCACGTGGTCGCATTATCGCGGCGGGACGGAATCGAAAATCTGGATAGCGAAGATGTCGGATTCGAGCTACGAGGAAATTCCGCGCGGCGACTGGAATGAATTCGATCCGATGTGGGTGGGGGACAAGATTTACTTTTTGTCGGATGAAAAAGGGCCGTTCACGCTCTACGAATATGACACGTCGACGAAGAAAGCGGCGGAAGTGATTCCGAACGATGGGTTGCCGATCAAGGAAGCGTCGGCGGGGCCGGACGGGATCATCTATTCGCAGTTCGGCTCGATCCATATTTACGATCCGGCGAGCCACCATGAGCACGCGGTGACGATCCGTGTGGCGGGTGATTTTCCGCAAGTGATGGGGCATTTCGACAGCGTGGAGAAAGACATTCTCTCCGCGGGGATTTCGCCGACGGGCGCGCGCGCGGTGTTCGAAGCACACGGTGAAATTCTAACGGTGCCGGCAGAACACGGAGACATTCGGAACATCACCCATTCACCGAGTGTAGCGGACCGGACGCCGGCGTGGTCGCCGGACGGCAAATCGATCGCGTATTTTTCGGACGAGTCGGGCGAATACGCGCTGCACATCAAAAATCAAAACGGCATGGGCGACGTGAAAAAGATCAGCCTGGGCGAGCCGCCGTCGTATTTCTACGATCCGAAGTGGTCGCCGGACAGCAAGAAGATTGTGTACACGGACAAGCGGCTAAGCGTGTGGTACGTGGACTTGGACAAGGGCACGCCGGTGAAGATTGATTCCGATGTGTTCGAGACGCCGGAGCGGACGCTGAACCCGTCGTGGTCGCCGGACAGCGAATGGATCGCGTATACGAAGATGATGGAAAATCACATGCGGGCGGTGTTCGTGTATTCGCTGCAAACGGGGAAAAGCACGCAGATCACCGATGGAATGAGCGACGCGCGTTCGGCGGTGTGGGACAAGAACGGCAAGTGGCTCTACTTTACGGCGAGCACGAACGCCGGGCCGACGACGGCGTGGCTGGACATGTCGAGTTATGACCACACGGTGACGCAGAGCATTTACGTCGCGGTGCTGGCCAAGGATTTGCCGTCGCCGCTGGCGCCCGAGAGCGACGAAGAAAAAGCGGAGAAAAAGCCGGACGCAGCGGGCGCAGGTGCGGGCGCGGGCGGCGGCAGCGGCAGAAAAAGGCAAGAAGGAAGAAGCAGTGAAGGTCACGATCGACTTCGAGAATATCGACCAGCGCATACTGGCGCTGCCGATTCCCGAGAAAAACTACGTGGGAATCGAAGCAGGAAAAACAGGCGAGCTTTTCGTTGCGGAACTGCCGCCAGGGCAAGACGGAGGTTTCGGGCCGCCGGGACTGGACATTGCGAAGTTCGATATGAAAACGAAGAAGACGACGCCGGTTATTTCGGGTGCTCAGGACTTCGATATCTCCTTTGATGGCGAAAAGCTGCTTTATTCGCAGATGGGGCACTGGGGAATCGCGGCTACGGCTGCACCGGTGAAACCGGGCGACGGCATTCTGAACATGGCCGACATGAAGGTGTGGGTCGACCCCAAGGCGGAGTGGAAGCAGATGTTCCACGAGGTTTGGCGCATCGAGCGGGACTTCTTCTATGCGTCGAATTACCACGGGCTGAATTTGGAGAAGGCCGAAGCGGAGTACGCCAGGTATTTACCGGGACTGGCGAGCCGCGAGGATGAAAATTTCCTGTTTAACCAGATGCTCGGCGATTTGAACGTGGGGCACATGTTCGTCCTCGGCGGAGCAGTTCCTGAGGTGCCGCCGGTGAGCGTGGGCCTGCTGGGCGCGGACTATACGGTCGAGAACGGGAGATACCGGATTAAGAAGGTGTACTACGGCGAGAACTGGAATCCGCAGTTACATGCGCCGCTGACGCAGCCAGGCGTGAACGTGGTGGCGGGCGAATACATTCTGGCGGTGGACGGGCGGGATTTGCCAGGTTCGGACAACATTTACAGCTACTTCCTGGACAAGGCCGGCAAACAGGTAGTGCTGAAAGTGGGACCGAACGCGGACGGAAGCGGTTCGCGCGAGGTGACCGTGGTTCCGATCGCGAATGAGGGGAATTTGCGGCACCGCGAGTGGATCAATCACAACATGGAGATAGTGACGAAGCTGAGCGGCGGAAAGCTGGCGTACGTGCACCTGCCGGATACCGCCGGGGGCGGTTACACGAACTTCAATCGCTATTATATGGCGCAGGTCGGAAGACAGGGCGCGGTGATGGATGAGCGGTTCAACGGCGGGGGCTCGATTGCGAATTACATCATCGAGATCATGCAACGGAAACTGACCAGCTACTGGTACACGCGGCAGGGCGAGATTTTCACTTCGCCGCTGGACGCGATCTTCGGGCCGAAAGTGATGATCACCAATCAATTCTCGGGTTCAGGCGGCGACTGGATGCCGTGGGCGTTCAAGCACGTGGGACTCGGGCCGACCATCGGCGAAAGGACGTGGGGCGGCCTGGTGGGAATCTACGGGTATCCGGTATTGATTGACGGCGGGTTCGTGACCGCGCCGCGCGTGGCGTTCTTCAATCCGAACGGTACGTGGGACGTGGAAAATCACGGCGTGCCGCCGGATATCGAGGTGATTCTGGATCCGAAGGCGTGGCGCGAAGGGCACGACGTACAACTCGAGAAGGCGATTGCGGTGGCGATGGAGGAATTGAAGAAGAATCCGCTGCCGACGCCGAAGGTGCCGGCGTTCCCGAACTATTCGAAGGACGTGCACTGAAACGAAGGCAACCGCCTCACGTCAGCCCGGCAGGAAATGCCAGGCGGGACCCTTCGGTGCTCAGGGCAGGCGTGAGCTACAGGCGGAAGGCGAGGCGCAACATCAGAAAAAACAGAAAGAAAAATGCGGGCGAGGGGCTTTATATTCCAGCGCCGGCGGGATATGGGCCGATGCCGTTCTCGAACGGCGTGATGGCCGGCGAGACGTTCTATATGAGCGGGCACATCGGGTTCGACGCGGCGACGAAGAAAGTGCCCGCGGATGCGGAGCAGGAAGCGCGGCGGATGCTGGACGCATTCCGCGAAACGCTTTCGCGGGCGAAGCTGGGGATGGAAGATTTGGTTTTCGTGCAGGTGTTCTGCTCGGACGTTTCGCTCTTCGATAAATTCAACGCGGTCTACCGGACGTATTTTTCGGGGGAATTTCCGGCGAGGGCGTTTATCGGGCTCCGGGCCGCTGCTGTTCGGGGCGCGGTTCGAGATTCAAGGCATTGCGGTGAAGCGGCCGAAAAGCCGCAGCAGCAAGTCGACGGCGGCGCAGTGAGTTCCAACCTCTAAGACCGATTCATAAAACAACAATAAGGAACACTTCGCGCGGATAAAGCGCGCGATAAGTAGAACTGCAACGTAACCATTTATCGATCAGATGTGCCTATTTGCATATGGGCGGTTATCGCTGTAACTTATCCAGCGGATAAGATTGTGTTCGCTTCTCTTGTGTCAAAAGGCCCTCGGTTGATTTCTCTCGGCCTGGCGATTGCCGTCTTGCTTTGCTGGCACCCCGGCAAAGGAGCGCGCGCCGCCCCGCAGGGCGCCTCCGTCTCCGCAAGCGCACGGACGGTTGCGACGGCCCAGCTCAATGATTTAATGCCCCCAACGCAGAACGAGCGAATCTATTCCACAGTGGCATTCTTCTCGGAAAACACCCTCGCACTCGTACTCTGCAGGAACTACCTAGATTCTGATTGCCTGCTCGTCGTCCTTGATCTTACTGGTGGAAATATTCGCGTATTGGCAAGAACAGAAAATGTCTATTCCGGCACGACTTTGTTCCGTTCTGGCAAAGATTTTATTCTGGAGCCCCACCTATACGGCCATCCAGCGCGGCTCTACTCTCGCGATCTGAGCACGGAGGAGCAGATCCCCACTCCACGGTACGTCTCTCCTACGGGCAGCACTATTGCTGTTTTAACTAAGGGGTCGGCTTTGCGGGACAAAAATGAGTGGGCCCTTTACAACGTTCAGTTGTCGCCCCTTCCTTCGGTTGAGAAGCTCAGAAACATTATTGGGGATCTTCAAGCTGTGAGCGACGACAAGTTAGTCATTCGCGTGAACGATACAATGCAAACAGAGACCATGGACGGGAGAGTGCTAGGGGCCTTTGCGGTGAAACCGAAGCACAAGGCCCAAACGGACGTGCAATTCGCAGGCAAAGACAGGCTGTATGTATCCACGTGGCATCACGACCGAATCGTTGATATTAACGGCAAGGATTTGGTCAAATTGCGTGCACCGGCCGGCTGGGAATACCGCCGTGGATGGAGCACGGACGGTAAGCGTCTGCTGTACGACCACTACACCCGGAAAATACCATTCTTGCGTAGCGCTGGAGAGGCTATCCTCGCGCTAGGGACACTGGGCCTCGGTGCCGTGGATGAAGGGCCCAACGGAGAGGCAATCCGTGTCATAGATACGACCACCGGAAATATTTGCTTCGATTGGAACGATCCAAAGCGCTTAATCGACACGCACAATCATGCCGATATTTCTCCAGATGGGAAACTTGTCGCGGCCGTCATGAGAGGCGCGCTGACCATCTATCGCCTGCCTGATAGTTGCGGGCAAAACTAGGCGAGGCCAACGAGCGTTTCAGCCGAGCTCGATCGTTGCGTAAGACCTGCCGTCGCTCCTAAAATCGGCGCGCGCATTTTCGCAACCGGCCAAAATGTCTTTTTGAGCGGGCGGCAGAGGCTGGCGCCTTCCTGAAGGGTTCCCGTAACATTTGAGGCGTTCTGAGAAGTTGAGCGAGGCGAACGATGCGCATTGAAGACGCCGACGCGCCGGAATTTCTCGAGACGGTGCGGAAACTTTTTCGCGAATACGGCGCGCTGCCCGACGTCGAGATGCCCGAGCAGGAACTGGCGGGCCTTCCGGGAAAGTATGCGTCACCCGCCGGACGGTTGCTGGTGGCGTTTGAGGAACTCGCGATTCCGGCCGGATGTGTGGCGCTACACAAACTCGAAGAAAATATTTGCGAGATGAAGCGACTGTATGTGCGGCCTGCGTTTCGCGGGAAAAAAACCGGGCGCGCGCTGGTGATGGCCGTGATCGCGTGCGCGCGGGAAATCGGTTACGCGCGGATGCGGCTGGATACGCGTCCTTCGATGCCGGCGGCGATTCAATTGTACCGCTCGCTGGGCTTCCGCGAGATTCCGCCGTACCTGCCAAAGCCCGTGCCGGGCGCACTGTTTTTCGAGTTGCCGCTCGCGGAAGCAAATGTTTCGCGCAAGTCATAGCGTTGGAAGCTTCGAGCGCGGCGGATTTTCCGCGGCGACTTCCAGGCGCGCCGCAGCGTCGCTGGAGACAGGCAGGCGTCCCAAGAGAAAAGCGGTGAAACCGGCGATGAGGCCGCCACTGATGATGACGGCTTCCCAAGCGAGGCCGACGGCAGCGGTCTTGACGGCAGGCGCGCCGAAAGGAACGAGCAGGACGACGAGAGCCGCTTCGCGTACTCCAATGCCGCCCTGGGTGATGGGAATCAGGGCAGAGAGTTTGGCGAGGGGCCAGGCGAAAAGCCAGGCGCGGAACAGAAGATGCAGGCCGGTCGAATGGGCGACGCGCGAAGTTAGCCAGATGAAGCTTGCCTGAGTGAGCAATCCAAGGCAAAGAGCTGCGGCGACGTAATGAGGCTTGCGGCGCATGGAACGCGCCGCGCGGCGCAACCGGACCATGCCGCGGCGCAACGGGAAAGAGGTTTTTCGCGCGGGAAACCACAGGATAACCGGCGTGATCAGCGCGACGAGTATGGCGAGGATAATGCCTGCGGTCGTGAAGATGCGGTGGGCCTCGGCGGGCAGGGCTCCGGGCACGAGCACGACACCGAGAGCGATGAGAAGGGCCAGCGCGGCAAAGTCGAGAATGCGGTCGAGAAGGCCCCCCATGAAAATTGCGGCTCTGCTTTGACCGCTGCGCAGAGCCAGCGCGCCGCGAACCACATCGCCGCCGACGATGGATGGCAGAAAGAGCGTGCTGAAGAGGCCGGAGAAGTAGAAACGAAGGGCTTGGCGAAAGGTGAGGCGGGCGCCGGCCAAATTGACCATCATGCGCCACTTGTTGACGGCGATGAGATGCGCGCCTAAATAGCCGGCGATCACCAGAAACCAGAGACGCAAAGGCAGGCGGCGCAGAGTGTGCCAAACTTCGGCGAGAGGAAGGAAATGAAAGAGGACGAGAAGGGCGAGGACGCTGCCGCCAATTCGCAGCAGGGCGCTGAGCCAGGGGCGGCGCGTGAGAGCCTTCTTGGCCGTTAGGAGTAGGGTCATTGCCAGCTCAGCGAGCCATTATGCCTGCATTCGGAAATGAATGTCGGTCGGAGCGAAGCGAAGTGCTTGCACCACAAGGCATTCGGAATTAAGGTACTGGCTCGCCTAGGACGGGCAAGTGAGGGAGCTACTGTGACCAGGAAGAAGATTCGGGTGGTGCAATACGGAGTTGGGCCAATCGGCGCATCGATTGTGCGTCTGATGAGGCAAAAAGGCGCGCTGGAGATCGTGGGCGCGATTGATTCCGATCCGGCGAAGGCGGGGCGCGATTTGGGCGAGATAGTGGGAGCGCCAGACGCGCCATGGGGAATCGCGGTGTCCGCAGACGCAGCAACCGCGCTGGACAAGCAAGTGGACGTGGTAATGCATTGCACGTCGTCGTACTTGAAGGACGTGACCGGGCAGTTGCTGGCGTGCATCGAGGCGGGATGCTGCATCGTGTCGACGTGCGAGGAACTGGCGTATCCCTTCCGGAAGCATCCAGAGCTTTCGGCAAAGCTGGACGAGGCGGCGAAAGAAGAAGGCGTGGCGCTGGTGGGTACGGGCGTGAATCCGGGATTCGTAATGGACAAGCTGGTGCTGACGCTGGCGACGGTGGCGCAGCGAGTGGATTCGGCGCGCAGCGTGCGCATCGTGGATGCGTCGAAGAGGCGACTGCCGCTGCAGAAGAAAATCGGCGCGGGGATGACGCCGGATGAATTTCGCGAAAGAGTGGCCGCGGGGGTGATCAAGCATCACGGCTTGCCGGAATCGGTGGCGATGGTCGGCGATGCGCTGGGCTTTGAGCTGGACCAGATTACGGAGACGATTCAGCCGGTGATTGCGGAAGAGAGCGTGAAGACAGAATTTCTGGAAGTGCAGGCGGGGCAGGTGGCGGGGGTTCACCAGGTCGCGCGCGGGATTGGCGGCGGCGCAGAAAAAATCTTCATGGAGTTGAAGATGTACGTGGGAGCGAAAGATCCGGCGGATACGGTGACGCTGGTTGGCGAGCCGAACATCAGTCTGACGGTGCCGGGAGGAACGCATGGCGACATCGCGACGGCGGCGGTGGCAGTGAACGCGATTCCCACCATTCTGGCAGCGGTGGCCGGGCTGCGCACGGCGCGAGAGTTGCCGTTTGGGTATTTTGCGCCGAACGCCGCGCCGTAAAAACAGCCACTACACTCAAAGACGCTCGGGCCAAAGGCAATCGACGGTTTGAAGAGGAGCTGCCCGATGAAATGGAATATTCGATTCCCCTACGCGCGGCAAACTATGCTTGCATGGGCCCTGATGTTCGTCGCTGCAACGGGCTGCAACTCAGGCTCACCAACAAACAAGACAGCGAATCAGAACGCGGCGCAGGCCCCGGCCGCGGTGGCACAAAACGCGAATGGCCCCGGGATCAATTTGAATTGCGTAGTTGACCGCCTGCAGAACCCGCCCGAAGCGTTTCACTATTCCTTTAAGAACAACGGCCAGCCCCATTTTGTGGACGACGAAGCGGATGTGACGCCGCAAGCGATAGATGGCACGTTCCAGAGCAATGCCAGCGATGTCACTAAACCTGCGATGACCGGCAAAGTTCACGCGGTGCGCTCAGACAGCAATGGCTGGCAAATGGCGACGGGCAGCCTGAGCGGCATCATGGGACTGGCCGGCGCGGGAGGACTGGTGAGTCAGAACGCTGTGCGCCAAGGTACGGAAAAAGTGAATGGCTATGACACGATCAAGTACGCCGTTGACACGACGCGCGGTGACGCCGCTGGCAATGCCATCCTGCTAGGGCAGGGCGGCTTCCTGAAAGGCACTGTTTGGGTCACGTCGGACGGCTGTCCGGTGAAGATGTCTTTGGACGAAGAGGTTCACAGCGGCGGCAGCGTAGATAAAGATGATTTCGAAGAGGCGATCGTCAAGAAATGAGCGCGCTTGGCCGGCTTGAGCGCGAAAATCCGCACCCTTGCAAACCCCGGCAAGAGTGCGGCACCCGCAAATTCCAACCAGTGAGCTTCGCGGTTAGCTAACTGGCTGATATTATCTCGGAGCGATGGTTAAGGGTGCAAGAAAGGGTCGGCCACCCACCCGATTTCCGGAGCCGCAAAGCGCTCCACCCCAGATTTTCCCCGCAGAGATCGAGATGCCAAACGGGAGGCCGAGGACAGATGATCCGGCGGTGTGAAGACCATGACTTCGAGACGATCTGGGGCATCATCAACGATGGCGCACGCGCCTATAAAGGCATCATCCCCGAAGACCGCTGGAAAGAACCGTATATGTCCAGGAGCGAACTGCATCATGAAATCGCTGATGGTGTGGCGTTCTGGGGATTTGAGGAGAATGGAGAGCTAATCGGCGTGATGGGAATTCAACAGGTTCAGGACGTGACGTTGATTCGGCACGCCTACGTTCGCACTAACCACCAAAAGCGAGGAATTGGAGAGCATCTGCTATTTCACCTGCGAAGTCTGACGTCAGGTCCGGTATTGATCGGAACCTGGGCCGATGCGGTGTGGGCGATCCGTTTTTACGAAAAGCATGGTTTTCAAATCGTTCTCCTCGAGGAAAAGAACCGCCTTCTCAAACAGTATTGGACAATACCAGAACGACAGGTTGAAACGTCTGTAGTCCTGGTGGATCCGAAATGGCAGGAACTCAATGCGGAACGGTGACGCTTGACGAGCAACGATGGTCCTCAGTTTTTCTTCCAGTAGGAAGCGATGGCAGCGTAGTCCACGTCGGATTTTGCGGCGGCTTTGACGGCGGAATAGGCGTGATAGGCGGCTGCGCCCGCAGGAAGTTCAATCCCGTTTTCCTTGGCAAGCTCCATGGCGAGACGAATGTCTTTGTGCATCAGGCGCAGAGGGAAGCTCGGCGTGAAATCGCGCTTGAGGATTACGGGGGCTTTCACGTCGAGAACCGGCGCGCGGCCCATGCTGGATTGCAAGACTTCAATGAGTTTGGCGGGTTCGACGCCGGAGCTGGTGACGAGCTCAAGGCCTTCGGCGAGGGCTTGGACTTCGAGGGCCAGGATTAAGTTCATAGCGAGCTTGACGGTTTGGCCTGAGCCGTTTGGTCCGAGGAGGAAAAAACGTTTGCCGACAGACTGGAGGATGGGCTCGACGCGGTCGAGGACTTCTTTTTTGCCGCCGACCATGAAGATCAGCTCTCCCTTTTCGGCGCCCCAGGTGCCGCCGGTGACGGGCGCGTCGAGGAAATCAACGGATTGGTCAGAACATGCCTTGGACACGCGACGGGCGAGCACCGGAGAAACGGTGCTGGAATCAATGAGCACGGTGCCCTTCTTAAGGCCGGCGAGAGCGCCCTGATTACCCCAAAGAACTTCTTCGAGCGCAGGAGGGTCGCTGACGATGGTGAACAAGACGTCCACTTGCGATGCGGCGTCGTGAGGCGACTTGGCGACGGAAGCGCCCTGGGCGGCCAGTTTTTGCGACTTTTCGGCGGTGCGATTCCAGACGGTGAGCGGGAATCCGGCCTTGAGTAAGTTCGCGCCCATCGGCGCGCCCATGAGTCCGAGTCCAATGAGTCCCACGCGTGGCTTCATGCCATTTTCCTCCCCTTTTGCCAGCAATGAATATAACGGGTGAAAGATGCAGGAGAAACAAAATTGTGGCAAAGACGGAAAGGCTCCGGAACGCTAGGAGGCCGGAGCGGGTTCAGGCTGGCGGATAACTTCGCGGATGCGCAGTACGGAGGAGTAGGGAATGGCGATGCGCAAGGTGCTTTGGCGGCCAGACTGAAAAAACCGGTCTTCGAGGTGAATGTGCTCGCCGGAGTCACTGGCCAGGGTGGCGGTGATGCAAACGTGAATGTCGGCCGCCCGGTAACTAACCTCTACACGCTTACCGATTAGATACGCGAAGGACGACATGAACGGAGACTAAAAGAGCCGGAGGACAGGGTCAATAGTACCTACGGAAAAGCTGTGGAAATCTTGCGCCGGGCGAGCCGTCAGGTGAGGGCGCTGAATTCGACGCGGTTGCGGAAGGAATCGATGCGCTCGGCGCGGACGCGGATGCGGTCGCCGAGGTGGAATTCACGGCGGCCACCTTGGTTTTTGCGGGAGCGGAATGATTCGGCGACGATGGCATGGTCGCTTTCGCGATAGCGGAAACGAGCGCCGAAGGTTTCTTCGAGGCGGTCGACGGGGACGAGACCTTCCACGAAGACGTCGAAAAGCTCGACGAAAAAGCCGAACTTCTGGACGGAGATGATCAAGGCGTCGTATTCCTCGCCGAGGCGGCCTTCCATGTACTGCACGGTCTTCCAGTCCATCAGCTCGCGCTCGGCGCCGTCGGCGCGGCGTTCGGCTTCGGATGTTTCGACAGAAATTTCCTGCAATTCGGATTCACGATAAGGGCCTTTGGCGGCGGAGGGATTTTCGAGCGCCCATTTCAGGATGCGATGGACGATGAGGTCCGGGTAGCGGCGAATGGGCGAAGTGAAATGGGTGTATTCGTCGGCGGCGAGGGCGAAATGGCCGAGAGGCTCGGCGGCGTAGCGGGCCTGCTTCAAGGAGCGAAGCATCAGGTAAGAGAGAATGCGCTCTTCGGGCTTGCCGGCGATCTTCGCGGTGAGGCGCTGATAATGCTGCGGACGGATGGCGATGTCGCCGGCGGGAAGCGCGACCTGCATGGGGCGCAGGCGGCTGCTCCGTTCACGGCCGGCAGGACGCACGCTGCCATGGCGGACGGCGATGCGGCGCTCGGAGAGATCTTCCACGCCGAAGGAGTAGCCGAAGGCGCGGGCGAGCTCCTCGAATTCCAGGACCTTCTTGGCATCGGGCTTTTCGTGAACGCGATGAAGCGAGGCGATTCCGCGACGTTCCAGATAGGAGGCGACGGCTTCGTTGGTGGCGAGCATGAATTCCTCGATGATGCGATGGGCGATGTTGCGCACGCTGCGGGAGATGCCGACCATGCGGCCCATTTCGTCGAACTCGATGACCCGTTCGGGCAAGTCGAAATCGATGGAGCCGCGAGCGATGCGGCGGGCATTGAGGGCGAGGGCCAGGGTTTTCATGCGGCGAAAACTATCGGCAAGCGAGGCGTAACGCGCGGTCATCTCCGCGTCGCCTTCAAGAACTTTGTGGACGTTGGTATAGGTCATGCGCTCGACGGAACGAATCACGCCGGGAGTGAATTCGGCTTCGAGGATATTGCCGCCGGCGTCGAGCTGGAGAATGGCGCTCATGACGAGGCGATCGACACGCGGATTGAGAGAGCAAATTCCGTTGGAGAGCTCTTCGGGGAGCATGGGAACGGCGCGGTCGGGAAAATAAACGGAAGTGCCGCGGAGGCGGGCTTCGCGGTCGAGCTCCGAGCCGCGGCGAACGTAATGAGCCACATCGGCGATATGCACCTGGAGCTCGAAGCCGCCGCCGGGGCGAGGCGCGACGTGGACGGCATCGTCGAAGTCCTTGGCGGTCTCTCCGTCAATGGTGACGATGGGAAGATCGCGAAAATCGCGGCGACCGGCAATATCTTCGGAGCGGACTTGCTGAGGGATGGCGCGCGCTTGCGCGAGAACTTCATCAGCGAACACATGCGGGAGATGGTGTTTGCGAATGACGATTTCGATGTCGACGCCCATTTCACCGTGACGGCCGAGGATTTCAACGACGCGACCCGCAGGAGCTGCGCCGCCGCGCGGATAGCGGGTGAGCTCGACGTCGACGACGGCGCCATCCAGTTCAGGCAAACGCAAGCGGCGGCTGGCGCGGGCAGGGTCGGCGGAATCGAGCTGGAGCTTGGCGCGCAGGGCGGGGGTGAGTTCGTCGCCGGGCGGAATGATGATTTCGTGGGCGAGGCGCGTTTCGTAAGGCAGGACGACATTGCCGTGCGGGCCGTAACGAAAAAGTCCGACGACGGTGGGATGAGCGCGCGAAGTGACTCTTTCGATGCGGCCCTCGAAGCGGCCATCGGGATGACGGCGCGCGATGCGGGCGAGAACACGATCGCCGTGCATGGCGTCGCCCATGGCGTCGGAGCCGACGAAGAGGTCGCCGTCCATGCGGGGAATGGGCTGGTCGGGAACGACGAAGCCGTAGCCGTCGCGGTGGGCTACGAGGCGGCCAGCGATCAGATTTGGGTCTTGACCAGGATGGCGAGGATGGCGCGCTTCACGCGCGGGCGCGGCAGGGGCAGAAGGTTGCACGGGCGGTTTGCGGTCCGGGCGTTTGCCGATCAGGCGGAAACGGCCATGCGTCTCGTCAACGTCGCCGCTGCGTTTTAGACGGGAGAGCAACTTCGGCAAAGAGCGGCGGCCCCAGTGGCGCAGGTTGAGCGCGGAGGCGATTTCGCGAATGCTCTGCGGACGAGGGGCGCTGGAAAGGTGAGCCAGAAGGGCGGCTTCGTCGATTTCCTCAGGAGGCAAGGGCGGGCGGTTTTGATCGGAATGCCTGTCTTTTTTCTTCATGAAAGGCGCATGGGCAAAGATTGACGGTTAGGCGTCCAATTTTAGCGCCGGTCCTCCGATTTCATTGTATGGCCCGGCGGCGGAATCGCCCGCAACTTTTTTCGGAGGGCCGGGTTTGATTCGGAGTCAAATCCGTTACCTGCCCCCAAGCGGGAACGGGACTCACACCCCAGGGACATGGGAGGCGATTCGACAGATCGCCTCCTAGTTTTCTTTTTCGGCGGGCCAGTTCAGGAGAGTTGTGTTTGCGCGCGTTGGCACGGCAGGGGAATTTCGATTTCGCTTGCCGGGGCGCGGCGATCTTGACTACCCTGAGTTGTGGCCACGAAGATCCACGATATCGACCCCGGGCCCCACACACCGAAGATTGTCCGCATGATTGTGGAGATTCCGAAAAATTCGCGGAATTAAGTATGAGTATGACAAGGAGTTCGGGATTTTCCGGCTGGACCGCTTCCTTTATTCGCCGATGCACTATCCGGGAGACTATGGGTTCATTCCCGGAACGCTGGGCGAGGACGGGGATCCGCTGGACGTGCTGACGGTGGTTGAGGAGCCGTCGTTCAGCGGGTGCATGGTGGAGGTGCGGCCGGTAGGGCTGTTGCGGATGATTGACCGGTCGCAGCGAGACCAGAAGATTCTGGCGGTGCAACAACACAATCCGCAGTACAACGGAATTAATACGGTGAAACAGCTCTTTCCACACTTGAGGCGCGAGATCGAGCATTTCTTCACCATCTATAAGGAGCTGGAACATAAGAAGACGAGAATTCTCGGCTGGGGCGACGCGGCGGCGGCGCGTAAGGTAATTGTGGCCAGCCGGAAGCGGTACCTGGTCGAACAGGGCCAAAGTTAACCTGACCTGTCCTCGTCAGCTGTCCTTTGGAGCAAATAACGCTTTAGAATCGAGTTTGCCCTCGGCCGTCAGAATGGCCCAATATTCCGCTATCCTTAGAGTGTATGCTCTCCCTTTTCTACATCCTCGTGCTGCAACAGATCGCCCAAGGGCTAATCTCGCTCTGGGACGGCTGGAAATGGCTGCTGATGGTCCGGCGGCGGCTGGGAACGCATTCCGGTTTCTACGCGCCGCGTGTTGCCTTGATCTGCCCGTGCAAAGGATCGGAGCAAGGCTTGGAAGGAAATCTGGCGGCGCTATTGAATTTCGACTATCCGAATTATGAGACGTTTTTCGTTCTGGCGAGCGCGCTTGATCCGGCGCGCACAGTCATCGACCGAGTGTCTTCCTCGAAACAAGAGCGCACGCACGTGGTGATCGCCGGCCCGCCGAAAGAGCGTGGCGAAAAAGTGAATAACCTAAGGGCGGCGGTTCACGAAGCGGGAGCGAAATTCGATGTGTTGGTGTTCGTCGATTCCGATTCGCGGCTCGGGCGATCGTGGCTTGCGCACATGGTTGCGCCTCTGGCGGATGGCAACCTCGGCGCGGCGACGACCTACCGCTGGTATTTTCCCAATAAAGGCGGGTTCGCGAGCAGCCTGCTTTCCGCATGGAACGCCGCCATTGCGACACAACTGGGAGACCACGGGCGGAATTTTTGCTGGGGCGGCGGCACAGCGATCCGGCGAGAAATGTTTGAGCGCGCCGCGGTGCTGGAAGCGTGGGAGGGAGCGGTCAGCGATGACTGGGCGCTGACCAACGCGCTGGAACGCGCGGGGCTGCGAATTCTTTTTGTGCCGGAATGCCTGGCCCCTACGGTCGGCGACGTCGATCCCGAGCAACTGGTGGAATTCACGAATCGCCAGCTGATCCTGACGCGGGTTTACTCTCCGCGGCGGTGGGGATTGGCCGGGCTGGCACATTTTTCTTACTGTTTCACGCTGGTGTATGCAGCGTTCGCGGTTTTCGCGCAAATGTTCGGCGGTTTTTCGTGGGTGGGAATGTTTCTGCTGGCGCTGCTGATCGCGCTGCTGTCGGCGGCGAAAGGCGCGCTGCGCGCCATCGCGGTGCAGGATATCCTGCGCGAATGGCGGGCCAAGTGCGACGAAGCGAGCTGGGCTTGGATCGCGCTGGCGCCGATCGTGCCTGCGCTGTTTCTGTGGAATTTCTTTATCTCGGCCTTCGAACGGCGCATTCGCTGGCGCGGCATCCGCTACGAACTGGTCTCCGACACGCAAACACGCGTGCTATCGCACTAACCAGCCGCTTCTGTACCTCTCACGGCGGCGAGGCTTTGCCGCTCGATGCGGAACGTGTTGCATCCCGCCGTTGTGGAGTTTACGAGCACGTAATCCACGTCAGAACGCGCGAAGAGTTGGTCGATGGCTACCTCCATTTTCCCGTCAGTCACATATTCCTGCGCAAGAAGGCGGCGGCCCCGGGCGTAGGCTTCAAGGGTTCGCGGACTGGCCCTAAGCTCTTCGGGGAATACGGCGCTTTCCGGGTAGCGTTCGCACGCGTCGGCATGAATGAACACCGGGCCCGGCAAGGGCAGCGACTCGACGCCTGCGAAGCGATCGTAGGTAAATAGAATTCTGCGCTCTCCGGCGGCAATCTGGCGGAGGCAGTGGCGGCAAGGGGCCGACTGATGCCCGATTTCGTGGTGGGCGGCTATGTTGCTGTAGGTAGGCGACTGCATCGTTGCGCGGACTAACTGGGCCACGTCGGTTGGAATTGCGACGATACGAATTGCGGGCATGATTGTTGCCTCTCGTTTATTCGAAGATTCGGAGCGTCCTCTGAAATGCCCCGTGTGGTCATTGTGAGGCGGAGGGCGCTGGGATTCTATCCGATTCTTGCGGTCAAATCAGAAGCGTTTTTTCAGGCCAACGTCCGAGAGCGAAGACCGTATGTCTTAGCGTCCGATACTGCCCAAGAATGGATAATGCTCGGCGGCAGCCATGAAGAAGAGCATGGGGAACGAAAGCCAGAAGGCGGTGCGCGAAGCGAAGTTTGAGAACTGCAGCATCTTCGCGGCTTTATCCGGGATGGGCGTGCCGTTTTCCACGCTGGCGCGGGTCCACTGAATCATGCGCTTCTGCACGCGCCAGACAATGCCCCAGGCGTTCAGCAGCATGATCAATCCCAAGCCTCCGCCGACGCTGATGGACAAATGCGCATTGGAGACGTCGGGGCCGGCGTTCCATTCTAGCGTCACCCATGACGCTGCGATCACGACCGCAGCGATCAAAATCGCACGCAGCCAACCGTTCGCGAGCGGCCCACCGAACGGCATTTGCAGCGCGTAAATGATGGCGTAAGCCACGAGCCACACGAGGAACCATTCGCCAAGCCAGTGACCGAGAAGGCCGGGTTGGCCGGAATTTTGCGCATCGATCTGCAGCAAAATCGTGTAATAGCGCAAGCCGACGAGGACGGTGACGAGCGCGCTCCAGCGGAACCAGAGCATCGCGCGGGACATGAACACGGGATAGACTTTGCGGCGAGTGACGTCTTCGAGCGCTTTCATCGCAGGCATGCCAACGAGATTGAAAAAATAGAGCAGGCCAATCCAAATGATTCCCGCGACGATGTGAATCCAACGCAGCACGATTTCTTCATTGGCGGCCGCATTCTGAGGGAAGCTGAAATGCGGCTGCGCCGCGATGAGATGAGAGATGGCCGCGATCATTTTTCCTCCGCGTGATTGGTGAGTTTGTTGCGCTGCACGGAAACGCCAGCGGGCGCGCGCTCGATGGCGTGGTGGCATTCATTATCGCGAAATGCCTGATCTTCAGGGGCGGCGCGAAGGCGGGTGAGGGCCCAGGCGGCGTGCTCGGCGAGGATGGCATCGTCGGAGCGCGCCAATTCCTCGAGCTGTCGCACGATGCGCGGATACGCCGGATTTCCCGGTTCGATGGCGGAGTTTCCCAACGCCACGCAGGCGTTGCGGAGCAGGCCGCGCCACTTGGTGCGTTTGACCGGGCTGCCGCGGAAAATGCGGCGAAACTCGTCTTCGGTAAGGGAGACGAGCCGTTCGAGCGCGGGCATGAAGAGTGAATCGTCGTCCTGGGCGGAAGACGTTGGGTTCGTCTGATTGGCAGCGCTGCTTGCGATTTTGCGCGGGAGAAATTCTGTTACCGGCGTCGCCGGAGATTTACGATTCCAGGGACAAACGTCCTGGCAAATGTCGCAGCCGAAAACCATGGAGCCCATGGCGGGACGGAATTCCTCGGGAATGGCGCCGCGCAGCTCGATGGTCAGATAGGAAATGCAGCGGCGCGCGTCCAGCACATACGGCGCGACGAAGGCGCCGGTGGGACAAGCGTCAATGCATCGCGTGCAGGTACCGCACAGATCCGGGGGCGGTGCGCGGCGATCGGCGAGCGTGGGAGCGAGGTCCAAATCCGTGAGTATTACACCGAGAAAAAGCCAGGAGCCGAGCTGCTGGTTAATCAAGCAGGTGTTCTTCGCGAGCCAGCCGAGCCCTGCGTGTTTGGCGGCGAGGCGTTCGAGGACTGGGCCGGTATCGACGTAGACGCGCGACTGAAAATCCTGATGGAGTTCGGAGCGGAGCCAGGAGGCGAGCTCGTCGAGCTTCGGTTTCAGGACGTCGTGGTAGTCATCGCCCCAGGCGTAGCGAGAAATCCATGCGCGCGGGGCGCTGAACGCGCTTTCCGCGGCGGCATCGCGTGATTGATTCGCAAGGGCTGCGGTGGAATACGGCAGCGGCGTGTTGTAGTTTATCGCGCAAACGATGACTGAGCGCGCTCCGGGCATGACGCTCGAGATGCTGTGGCGGCGCGCGTCTTGCAGGTAGCGCATTTCGCCCGCATAGCCGCGCGCGAGCCACTCCGGCAAGCGCCCGGGCTCATCGTGATTTTCCGCTCGCGCCACGCCGCACAGATCAAAACCGATGGCACGCGCCTCTTCTGCCAGCCGAGCGGTGATCGAGGCGTCCAGCATGCCGCTATGATGCACCAACTTCTCGCGGTTGGGCTGCGCTATCTGAACACGTCTGCACGGGGGCGAATTGGACGCTTGCGCTGGCATGGGCGCTTGAGCATTGATACAATCGCCAGCCATGGCAAACTGGCGGCAAATCCAGGGACGCATTCGCAGGGCACGCACCAGCGCTGACCCGGCGGGCAAACTGAACGAATTGTTTCAGAAGACGCGCGACGCGATGGTGGCGTTCGAGGCCGGCGCGCTGGAAGAAAAATCCGGCCGAAACGACGAAGCGGTTCGGTGGTACACGATTGCCGCACAACGTTTTCGCCGCGCGGATTGGCGGCAGAAGGCCGCGGAAGCGCTGACGCGGCTGGGCGCGCCCGTGCCGGAGGAAGTGTCCCCGACGACGCGAGCTTCGCATGCCAGCGGAGAAGACGGCGAGAATGCGGCCACTCTTGCGGCTGACGCTCCATCCGATCTCGAAGGCGCGGACGCGGGCGAAACGGCTCCCGGCGAAATAGTTTCCGAAGCGCAAGCAGCGGGCGCGCCGAAGGCTGCGTCCGGGGAGCGCCCAGCCGGCGAACGTACGGGCCGCAGACGCGGACGGCGCGGAGGCCGACGCCACAGACGCGGCGGGGCTCGCGAGGTTCCCGCGACGGCTGGCGCAGGGCACGCGCATCCAGCGCCGCGTCATGAGCAACCGCACACGAAATTCGTCGCAGCGGCTAGCGAGGAAGAAACAACTTCGGCGGAAAGCGTCCCTGCCGGCGAAGGAATCGCATCCGCGGCGTCGCGATTCGTTCCTGAGCCGACCGGGCCGTTTGTGGAACGCGCCACGTATATCCGGGCTGGCGACCCAGCGCTTGCTTCGCGCTTTGCGCAACTGGAGTCCCTGCTTCGGCGGCTGATTTCCGCACCGCTGCATCGCATGGACGAAGTGGAGGATGCGCCGGCCGGACCCGGTGTGTTCCTGCTTTCGGATTCCGACCTGATGACGAATTATTACATCGAAGCCTGCAAAACACTGCGCATCGGCGCCAGCCAACTGGCTCGCGCGGGCCGGGCAGGCCGCGGCGCGCGCACGGAGGGCAAAACCTCGCTGCGTAGCCAAATGGCCGAGCATCTGGAAATCAGCGATACGCAGGTGACCGACTATCTGCGCAAGCATTGCGTGGTGCGGTGGCTGCAACTTGACGAAGACGCCGCGCACGTGGCGCATTTCGCGATCGCACTGCTGCGCCCCGCGCTCAACATCGAGTAGCGAACTCCTAAAGAAAAAGGCCCTAGCGGCACGCACCGCGAGAGCCTTTTTTCATTCCCGCACCGTAGCGTGGCGCAGACACGCGCTACGTCAGAAAGTTAAATGCAGCGCCATGGAGATGAAGCGGGAGCTGCCGAGCGTGTTTGTAATGGCGCCTTCGCCGAGGGGTACCGTTCCATTGCCGATGGGCCCTGAAGCGCCAACGGCCGGAGTCGCTCCCGCCCACTGGCATCCGAACGCCGGGCTCGTCTGGAGATTCGGGCAGAAGTCCGGATCCAATTCGAAATCGTTGCCGGGCGCGTCGAAACTCGGATGGTTGAACAAATTGAAGAACTGGGCGTCGTAGCGCAAATGAAAGCGATCGCTGAGCTTGAAATCCTTGAAGACACCGAAGTCGAAGCGCACCTGGAAGGGTCCGCGGAACGGGTTGCGCGGGGCATTCACGGAAAACCCACTCTCGGAGTAGTCACAAGCGGCCGTCGGATTGGCCGGCTCGTCGGTGGTCGGGCCGCAGGGAGGAACTGGGCTCCCTGGTCCGCCAGGGGGATCGACATTGACGCCAAAGTCGGCTCCGTTGATGACCGGAGTGGCGGGATTGACGCCGGTGGTGCCCTGGAGCTGCACACTGTGGACGTTTCCATTAATGATGGTCAACAAGGGGTTGGTGATGAAGTCGTCGCCGGCGCCGTAATACTCAGAGGCGACGTCACCCGAGAAATCGTAAATGCTGTAAGGATTGCCGCTCTCCGCTACGGTTACGCCGCTGATGCCCCACCCGTTGGTGATCTTGCTTTTCCATCCTTCCGACTTGACCAGGTCAGGAATTTGATAGAGATAGCTGACGGTCAAAACGTGGGTGCGGTCGAAAGCGGAGCTACCATAGCCGCTCCGCGGGTCGGCCGGGTCATTGCCGTTGTAGAAGAGTCCTTCGGCCAATCCGCTGCCTTCGTCGAGCACATGCGAAAACGTGTACGAAGCGTTGACCTGTAGGCCGTGGCTCATGCGCTTGGTGACGTTCAACTGCAAGGCGTTATAGTTTGAGATTCCCTCGGCCTCCCAGAAGTCGGAGTTGGGGTTGTAACCTACATAGGGAACGCGAAGAGCCGAGTTGCCGTCCGCGCCGGTGAACTCACCGATGGTCGTCTGCACCTGTTCGGTCTGCAGAGCGCCGAATCCACCGTCGGCATCCGTCGCTTGGTAGCCATAGGAGTAGATTTGGTTGTTGATTGGGTGCGCCGGAGTGGCCAGCCCGGGCTGGTTAAACGGAATCGGCAGCAGCTCATGCTGGCCGTGGTTGCCGACATAGCCGACGTCGACCAAGAGGTCGTTGTGCGGCTGCCACTGGACATCAAGCGTCCAGTTTTCCGAGTACGGGAGGGTATTCGCAGGATCGTAGCCGCCAAAAAGGAAAGCAAGAAGAGGAGTGCCGGTAGGGACGCAGGTCGGCGTCACCGGCTCGGGGCAACCACTCAAACCGGATAGATTGTGAACCTCGGCGATAATGCCGTTGAGATTGTTGGGAGGGGGAGGGGGAGCCGTGGTACCGAAGGGACTGTTTTGCAGGCACTGAATCCCGAGGCAGGGCGCCGAAAAGGGAACCGTGAAGGGCTCTTCGGTGGTGACGCCGAATGGGCCGCTGATACCCAGACCGGCGCTAGGAGAAAATTCCGTGAAGAACTCGCCGCGATCTGCATAAAGACCGTAGCCGGCGCGTACGACGACGTTCTTCACAAATGAGGGGCTCCAAGCCACGCCAATACGGGGTTCAAAGAGCCACTGGCGGCCCGTAAGGGTGGAGTTGTTCACGCAGTTGCTGGATGATGTGGCGCAGAATTGCTTGTTGTTCCCGGCGATGACCAATCCGATGTTGTTGATGGTGTCGGTGCTGAGGTCGTAGGAATAGTCGCTCGGGTTGAAATTAGTGAGGAGTCCATTCTTATCGTAAAGAGGGCCGTCCCAATCCCAGCGCAAACCGAAATCCAGAGTCACGTTGGAGCGGAGTTTGAAACTGTCTTGCGCGTACAGGCCGGCTTGTCTGGAACGGAAATAACGATTGGTTTCGCCGTTGAGAAATGTGCCGTCACTGGTCGAATGGGCACAGCCATTATGTGCGGTGCCGAGACAGCCTTCCAGAAAGTCCGCGAAATTGGCGAAGCTTAGTTCCGCGACCTGATTTTCCCGGTTCAGGACATTCAATTGGCCGTAATCAAAAGTGAAGCCAAACGATAAGTTTTGACGGCCGTGGATCCAGCTGTAGTTGGAGGCGCCTTCAAATTGGTTCTGGAAGACTCCCGCGTTTGCGAAATTATTGGCCGGGCCGATTCGCAATTCGTCGCCGGTTCCGGAGCCGGCGTTCCGCAGGGTGATCCCGGGAAAGTTCGGATTGCCGAAAATGTTGATGCCCACGCCGCTGGGCGTCAATTGCTGCGCTGTGGTGGCGTTGGCAATCTGGCGGATGAATCCAAGGCGCTGCTCCCATGAGGTATTCGGCGTCAAAGTGGTGGTGTTCTCGAGGGACAATACCTGACTGCCGGCATTGAGCGTCTGAGGAAAGCCGAGGACTGTGCTGCCGGCAAATTCACTGGTGCCCGGATTGCGTTGATAATAATATTTTTCAGAAAGGCGATCCTTTGCGCTGAAGTCGTAGTCAAAGTTCGCATTCACTTGGTCGGCATCGAAGCTGCTGGGAGGACCCTGCTCCGTGGCATTTCCACCCAGAACGCCAATCAGGTTGGAGCTGGTGATATTTGCGGAAGGCACGACGAGCTGACCGCCGGATGTGGCCTGCATGATGGCCAGAGCCGCGTTGTCAACGTCGCCCACGGGAATGTTGGCAAGCGTTGCCAGCGTGGCTGCGCTTCGATCGGAGGTGAGGCCCGTAGGCACATTGGCAAATATGGTTGCACCGCTAAAGGAATCGCTCACTCTGACGCCTTGATACGATCCAAAGAAAAACAGCTTGTCGTGAATGACTGGGCCGCCGACGGTGCCTCCAAAGGTGTTCCTGTGAAGACCTGGCCGGGGCAAAAGGGGCGTCCCCGTGGCCGGGTTGGTGCCCGCGGCGTTGAAGAAGAACGGAGCGGCGTCCCATCCGGTGGTTTGGTGATATTCGTAGACGCTGCCATGAAAATCGTTGGTGCCGGACTTGGTGGTCAATTCGACGTGCGCGCCGCTGTTGGCACCCTGCGAGGCGTCATACATCGACGTGTTGACTTGAATTTCCTGGATGGTTTCTTGCGGAGGAGTGGGCAGGCCCTCGCCAATAGCGTCATAGATCGAGGTGCTGGTCTGAATTTCACCTCCGGCCTGAAACTGCTCATTGGTATTGAGGACGTACCGGCCTTCACCGACGGAGCTCGATGATTCCCCGTTGAACATGTTGTTTGCCGTGATGGCGTTGAAGGTGAAGCTGTTACTGGTATCGCGCTGGCCATTGGCGAAAATGTCTTGATTGCCCAGGCCGGCATTCGTGCCAGCGCCCGCCAGAGGATCGGCATTCACGCCGGGAGCCAGGATCGCGAGTTGGGTGAAACTGCCGGTTCCGAGAGGCGTGTTCTGAATCACCTCTGTGCCCAAAGTGTAGCCGTTGGTGGTGTCGGTTTGATTCATGAGCGGCGTGCCGGTGACGGTGACCGTGGAAGTGACCTCGCCGGGCTGCAGCGTGGCGTTGACGGTGGTGGCGAGGTTTCCGCGGACCAGGATGTTGGAGTGGACTTCGGTCTTGAAGCCTTGCTTTGAAATGGTGACGCTATAAGTGCCAATGGGCAGGTCCACAATGCTGTAGGCGCCGTCGCTCTGCGTCGTCGCGGTGACGGTCAAGCCAGTGCCAAGGTTTTTGGCTTGAACCTGCGCCTTGACGATCACGGCGTTCGACGGATCCGTCACCGTACCGTTGATAGCGCCGAGAGTTTGCTGCGCCCAGGCAGCCATGGGCGATAGGACACACAACATGAGCCACAGGGCACACACGAAAAGTATTTCGCCAACTCGCTTTGTCATCGGTTTCTCTCCAACACACCCTTTTTTGAAGATCGCGAAAGCTTGTACTACCACTCGCACGAACGGGTCAAGCCGTCCTGTGGATATTTCTGCGGGCGTTCGCCGGATGATGATGCTGGATCAGCCGGGCGTTCCCGAACGGGCGCCTGACTGCTTCCCGTCCTTAACTTCTTAAGACCGGTGATTGTTATTGGCAAGCATTACCGGTTTGTGTCTGGTTCATTACGCGGCGGTGAATCGTCAATTCCGGGGTGACTTGCCGAAGAACGGTCCCCGAAACATCCCCGTTGGCTGCCGAAACACGCCGTTTAACTCCTATGGCAACCGTTCGGAGGTTTGGGCTGGACGAAACCGGTTTCGGCCTGCAAACTATGGAACGGTAAAGATTTAGGGGGAGTTGTCTGTACGGGACACTCCGTATAGGCGGCTTCGATAATCTTACAGCTAAATTAGATTTCTTCAAGATGCTGCAGTTCTCTGTGTGAACTGAGGAAAGAGAGGTTTGCGAACAATGCCAATGACGGTTCGTAACCGCATTTGGAAGTCGTTTGACTGGGCGCTATGCAAAGGTGCTGCGGTCACATTTAACTCCATTCAATATTTCAATAAGTTCCATCCGAACCCTTCCTTCACCCCCAAGTGGTCCGATAAGCCGATGCTGAAGTCTTGGGAGAAGAGCAAGCCCACGCTGGGCTGGCCGCGCACGACGGATTCGCTCTGTCCCGGATGCGTGAAGGACGCTCGCGACGCCATAATCAATGGCAAGAAGGACTGGACTGACCTGGTCCACGAAAAGGTAGGCGAGATCAAGGCGCAAATTATTGAGCGCGACGGCCAGGTCTGGATGGTGAAAGAGTGCCCCATCCACGGCAAGTGCGAAGACCTGATGGCCATCGATGCGAAATTCCTGGAATGGATCGAAAAGAATTTCCCCGGGCGCGACATTCCCGCGCACAACGACGAGGATCTTCACAAGCATGGCTCAAGCACGGTGCGCTATGGCCGCGGAGCGGTGCTGACAGTGGACCTGACCAACCGCTGCAACATGATGTGCGATCCCTGCTTCATGGACGCCAATCAGGTTGGCTACGTGCACGAGCTGAGCTGGGAGGAAGTGCAGGAAATCCTCGACAATGCGCTGAAGATCAAGCCGCGCCGCCAGATGTCCGTGCAGTTCTCGGGTGGAGAGCCCACCATGAGTCCCTATTTTCTTGACGCCGTCGCCTACGCGCGCAAGATCGGCTACAACAGCGTGCAGGCAGCGACCAATGGCATCGAATTTGCCAAGAGCAAGGAATTCAGCAAGAAGGCATTCGAGGCGGGCCTACGCTACGCGTATCTGCAATTTGACGGCATCGGCAACGATGCGAACAGTCACCGGCAGGTAGGAAACCTGTTCGATGTGAAGCTGCGTGCCATCGAAAACATGCACGAAGCGGGCATCGAAATCGTTCTGGTGACCACCATCGTCAACAATGTGAACAACGACCAGGTGGGGCCGATCGTTAAATTCGCGATGGAAAACCCCAAGAAGATCGCGTTCGTCTCCTTCCAGCCCGTTTCGTTTACGGGCCGCGACGAAGACATCACGCCGGAACGCCGCATGCGCCAGCGGTACACGCTTTCGCACCTGGCCCAGGACGTCAGCGCGCAGCTCGGCAAAGTCGAGCCGACACGCGATTGGTTTCCGCTGTCGTTCATCTCGCCGTTTGCCAGCTTCGCGGACCTGGTGCACGGCCCGGACGCCCAGTGGGGCTCGCTTTCCTGCGGCTGCCATCCGAATTGCGGCGTTGGCACGGCCATGATGATTCACAAGGAAACGAAGGAATGGGCGCCGATCCCGCGTTTTCTGGACTGTCCGCAGCTGGTGAAGGACCTAAGCGCGATCACCGACGCTGCGCGCGGCAAGAAGTTCTCAGCCTTCATGTTGGTCCTGGCGATGCTGAAGAACTACCACGCGTTCGAGGCGCCCCCGAGCCTGAAGTTGAAGGACCTTTTGAAGAAATTCGACAAGACCTGGGCGGTTTCGAAGAATTCCGACAAGAAGTACGGGCGCACGAATCCGAATCGAACCTACCAAGATGCCATGAAGCGCCGCGCGGAGGATCCGTGGAACATGCTTTTTGTCGCCGGCATGTGGTTCCAGGACCTTTTCAACTACGACTTCCGGCGCACGGAGATGTGCATCATTCCGTACGCGACGCAGCAGGGCGAAATTTCGTTCTGCGCGTACAACACGGGCATCGGCTGGCGGAAGATCATCGAGAACATGCACAAGAACGCGACTGTCGCGCAGTGGTATAAGGAGCACGGCAGGCACGAAATCTACGCCAAGGGCAAGAAGGTCAGTCTGGAGCACTACGAGCATTCGCTCAACGTTGACGCGTCGGATGCAGCGCGGATACGCCACCTGGAGCATGACATTCCTCTCACCGCTGCGGAGGAAGATCGCGCACGACGTCGCCAAGCCAACGAAGAGGCGGCCAAGGTCCGCGCGATTTACGAGGAATTGGTCCTTAAGAGAACCAAAGAGGAAGTTGTGCAGATCGGCTCGCTGACGGCCATGAAGACCGCTGTTCCCGGGACCATTGCCAAGCCCGTACAGATTGAGGGCGCCAACGGGAATGGTAACGGGCACGCCAACGGCAACGGTTCGAACGGCCACACGAACGGCAATGGCAACGGGGCGGCAAAGCCGGAAGTTGCTGAAGCCGAAGCGGAGCACGTGGCGGGCGACTAGTTAGTTTCAACTTAATTCAACGTTTTGAGACGGCCTCGGCTAACCACCGAGGCCTTTTTTTTTGCGAATAAAGTCGCTGACGGTTCTGACCTCACTTTGTTCTTTTCATTATAGAATCGCGGCGTGAGTGAGACGCGCAAGCTGCGAATTGTCCTTCCTGGAGGAACCGGGCAGGTCGCCAATATTCTGGCGCGGCATTTTCACGAGCAGGGACATTCCGTCACCGTACTCGCGCGCAAGTTTTATGCAGCGCCATGGCGGGTGGTGCAGTGGGACGGCGCCACTCTGGGCGACTGGACGCGGGAACTGGAAAATGCGGATGTGGTCATCAATCTTGCAGGACGCAACGTCAACTGCCGTTACACCGCCGTGCATCGGCGCGAGATTATGGAATCGCGAGTGCGGTCGACGCGGGTTCTGGGTGAAGCTGTGGGGCGGCTTTCTGTAGCGCCGCGGGTGTGGCTCAATTCCAGCACAGCGACGATTTATCGTCACGCGTTCGACCGCCCGATGGACGAGGCCACTGGCGAAATTGGCGGGAACGAAGCGGATGCGCCGCGCTCGTGGGGCTTCAGCATTCAGGTGGCCACGGCGTGGGAAGAAACTTTCTTCGCCGCGAACACGCCGCGTACGCGCAAGATCGCGCTGCGCAGCTCAGTGATTTTGAGCCCGGATCGCGGAGGCATCTTCGACGTGCTGCTACGGTTGGTGCGTTTCGGGCTGGGAGGGACTTCCGGCTCAGGCCGTCAGTTTGTCTCGTGGATTCACGATGCGGATTTTTCGTGCGCCATCGAATTCCTGATCGCACACGAAGAACTGAGCGGCATCGTCAACGTGGCTGCGCCGAATCCGCTGCCGAATTCCGATTTCATGCGTGACCTGCGCAAGGCCTGGGGGGCGCGCATCGGGCTTCCGGCGTCAAAATGGATGCTCGAATTCGGCGCGGTTTTCCTGCGCACAGAAACAGAGCTGGTTTTGAAGAGCCGCCGCGTGGTCCCTGGACGCCTTCTGGCGAGCGGCTTCGGGTTCCAATTCCCCGAATGGCCGGCCGCCGCGCGCGATCTGGTGCGTCGCTGGCGCGACGGCGTGCACCCCTCGACAAACTAGCGCGTCGAGCAGCCGATGTGATAATTTTCAGGCGCGACGGCGCACGTTTCGCGCCTTGATCCGGGAGCGTTCCATGAAAACTCGTTTGGCAGTCGCCTGCTGCGCATTTCTGTTGCTGTTTGCCGGCCTTGGTCTTGTTCCCGCTTTCGCGCAGGACAAGGCAACGGCGTCCGCTTCGCCGAAAAAGCAAATGACGCCCGAGGACATTATCTATGCGGACTTCGCAGGGGGAGCGAGCATTTCGCCCGATGGCAAATGGGCCGTGTGGGCCAAAGTCACCCCGGACAAGGAAAAGGATGGCTACACGACCAACCTCATGCTTTCGAGCCTAACTTCCGACAAGGAAATCGAGCTGACGCGCGGCGACGACAACATAGGCGAGCCGCGGTGGTCGCCCGACGGAACGAAAATTGCTTTTATGAGTTCGCGCACGCTCCCCAAAGACAAACAAAAGCCTGATGTCGCACACATGCAGCTGTGGATGATCAATCCGTTCGGCGGCGAAGCATGGCCGGTGACGACATTCGACCGGGGCATTCAAGAATTCGAGTGGTCCGGCAACGACACGATTGTCTTTTCCGCACAAGAAGAGGCGACGCTCTACGAAAATGAAACGAAAGAGCGCAAAGACGATACCAACGTGATCGATGATGCGGCGCACACCGCGCCGGTGCGGCTGTTTGCGTTCAACGTCAAGGATGGAAGCGTCACGCGCGTCACTCACAATAACGATTGGATCGATTCGTTCGACGTTTCGCGCGACGGCAAATCAGCGGTGACGATCAATTCCCGCGAGCTTAGCTACGCCTGGGATCAAAAAACTCCGGCGTCAGTGAACATCGTGAACATGAGCAGCGGCGAAAGCCAGCAGATTCTGGCAGACGGAAAAATCCGGGTGCAAGAGGCGCGCTGGGCGCTCGATAACTCCGGGATTTATATGATCGCGCCGTTTTTCTCGGATCCGCGCTTCGATTATGGCTCGATCGAAAAGGCTTACTTTTACGAGCCATCTTCGGATCACGTCACGCCGGTTGACCTTGCCTGGGAAAACGGGCTGGGCTTCAGTTTTGAAGTCACGAATGATGGGTTCTACGCGTTGCTGGCCGACGGCGCGCGACTCAAACTGGCGCGTTACGTGAAACATGGGGATTCCTGGACGCACCAGTGGCTCACCGGCGAGCATGCTTCGCAGATTTTCGGCATTTCGGCGAGCGAGGACGGCGCGACGCTAGTCTACGAACATTCCGCGCCGAATGAGCCGCCGCAACTGTATCGCGCGCATGTCGTTGACGGGGCGCTCACGGATGTGGCGCAGGTGACGCACTTGAATTCACAATTGAAGGATAAATTGATGGCGCGCGCCGAAGTGTACCAGTGGAAAGGCGCGAATGACGAAACCGTTGATGGGCTTCTCTACTATCCGAACGACTATCAGCCGGGGAAAAAGTACCCGCTACTGCTGGCGATTCACGGCGGACCGGCGGGCGCGGACCTGGACAGTTGGGACGAAAACTGGGCTTATCCGACGGATCTCTACACGGAGCGCGGCGCGTTTGTGCTCAAGCCCAATTATCACGGCAGCTCGAATTACGGATTGAAGTGGGTCAGCTCAATCTGCTGCGGCAAGTATTACTCGCTGGATGTGGAGGACATTCAAAAAGGAGTGGATTCGCTCATCAGCAAAGGAATGGTGGATGCAGATCGCGTGGCCACCATGGGCTGGTCGAATGGCGCGATTTTGACTATCAAGCTCACCACGGTGGACCCGCAGCGGTATAAAGCGGCGGCCGCGGGCGCGGGTGAAGTGGAATGGATCAGCGACTGGGCCAACGTGGATTTTGGGCAATCGTTCGATACGTATTATTTCGGGGCGTCGCTGCCGGACAATCCGGAATTGTATTTGAAGATGTCACCGCTGCTGGACTTGGGCAAAGTGCGCACGCCCACGTTGATTTTTCAAGGTACGGAGGATCGCAATGTGCCTACGGACGAAGGCTGGACATATTACCGCACGCTTTATTATTACGATAAAGCGCCGGTGAAGCTGGACCTATTCCCTGGCGAGCCGCACGGCCCGCGAAAACTTTCGCATCGATTGCGCAAAGTGAACGATGAGCTGGCCTGGTTCAATCAATATTTTTTCAAGACGGCGCCGCCGGAGAACGAGGCGTTCAAGAAAGGTTCACCTCTCGATGACGCGCTGCGCTTGCGCTCGGTGACAAAATCCGAGGGGCTTTACGGCGACAGTGTGAAAGGCGTGCTCATTCCGGAAGTGGTGAAACACGGAGAACTGGAGATCGGGCGCTTCGAAGTGACGCGCGCGCAATTCGCTGCGTTCGATAAGAATTACCATTACGACGCGGGGACGGGGAACTTCCCTGCAAACGGAGTCACGTTGGAGCAGGCCAAGGCTTATTGCAATTGGCTGAGCAAGATTACCGGCGCTTCCTACCGCTTGCCGAATGAAAGTGAAGTCGCACCGCTGTTCAAGGAAAGTGCACACGGAAATGAGAACACTTTGGACTACTGGGCGGGCTACACGTTGAATCCCGATGATGCGCGGCGGCTCGAGGAAAAAATCAAGAATTTGCCCGGGAATGCGTCGCTGCTGAAGCCAGTGGGAAGCTTCGCGGCGGAGGGCGGCGAGGACGAAGACTTGGTGTTTGACCTGGGCGGCAACGTCGCCGAGTGGGCGGTGAAGAGCGATGGCTCGGGCGAAGCGCTGGGCGGAAGCGCGGATCGCGCGGCGGACGCGAAGGCCCGCTACGGGCCTGCCGATGCGCAGTATACGGGACTGCGCGTGGTGCGCGTGCAGACACACTAGAGCCACGTAGTACAGGTACAAAAATAGATACAGCTGGAGCGAAAAGAAGCTGCAAAAACTCCGTGGAACGAGATAATTAGGAGAGTCCGCCATCCTTCGCGGACCTAGACCGCGACTCGTTCGAGTTGCGAGAGACACGGAGAACCAAGAGAATGCGCCCAGCCTATAAGTTTGTGCCGGTTACTGTATTTGTTGCGTTGTTCATTGTTGGAGCCTTTTGCTCTTCTGTTTGTGCGGCCCAGGAAAATGGGAACACGGCGAGTGCCGTGACAACTACCTCGGGCTTGACTTCAGTGCCAGCGGCTTCTTCCAGTGCCGCCACTCCGTCAGACGATGCGACGGTGGCAGCAATTGTAGCCGCAGCTCCCCAACCCAACGAATCGAGTTCATTGACGCTGGGAACGCCGCCCGCGGCACCTCCACCTCCAAATGGGGACCGCGCCGCGAAAATTGGCATCGGCGCAAAAGTTTCGCTGCTGGGAATCGGCATTGAGGCGGCGACGCCACTTTCAAGGCGAATCAATCTGCGCGGCGGATTCAATTTTCTGAATTACAGCCGCGACTTCAACAACGACGGCATCCACTATGACGGGCAGCTGAGTTTTCGCTCCGGTGAAGCGCATTTGGACTGGTATCCGCTGGGCGGGTTCCACATCAGCCCGGGCGTGCTTTTTTACAACGGAAACAAGGTGACGGGAAATGCGTCCGTGTCCGCGGGCCAGACGTTTACGCTTGGCGGAACGCAGTATGAAAGCGATCCGACCGGCGCGAATCCGGTCACCGGCACAGGACAATTGACGTTCCCGAAGGCCGCGCCGCAGATTCTGGTGGGGTTTGGGAACATGCTGCCGCGCAGCGGAAGGCACTTCGGCTTCAACTTCGAGGTCGGCGGGGAATATCAGGGTTCGCCAACGGTTGCGCTGAACCTGCAGGGTACCGCGTGCAACTCGTCGGGACTGAACTGCGTGAATGCGGCGACCGATCCCGGCATACAGACAAGCATTCAGGCGCAGGAAAAAAAGATCAACCATGATTTGGCGCCGTTCAAGTTCTTCCCGCAGATTTCACTGGGCTTCGGAATCAATTTCTAGAAACGCATAATAAGGACGAGAAGAGCCGCCATTTCGCGCAAGTTTCAGCCGCGCGGGTGGCGGCTTTTCATTTTGCCTATCAGTTGCAGCGCGGCAGAGCGCGGTTAGTAAACTGCGTCATGCGGCTGGCTGGAGCGGAGCGCGCCTGAAACAGCGGATAGGGTGTACGGCGTGCCGGAGCCAGTCCAGTGGGCGAGATCGAATTTTTCACCAGCGGTGAGCTTGCGGACGGAGATGCCGGAGAACGTAAGCGGAAGACCGGAGCGGCAGGTGCTAGGCTTGCGGGCGGCTGCGAAGAAATAGACCGCGCCGGAGCCGGCGACGACACCGTTCCCATCAGGGTCCAAAAGAAATGCGGTGTGCTGGTCGATGCCGATCGCGCGGATTTTCCTGGCGTCGCCAGATTGAAGAATGCGGGCCATGAAGACGACCAGGCGGCCGAGGCGGTCTCGCGCGTGGAAGTGACTGTCGGTGATGACGTCGTGAAGCGCGGGAATGTGCAGGAAATTGCGAACGATGACGACCTGCGGGTCAAACGGATTGGCAAGGGCAGCCTGCGAATGGAGATCGGGACCGTCAGGTTGGTCATTTTGCGCTGTATAGGCGAATTCGCCCAGGACGGCAAGGCCAGCGCTGGTGCCTCCGAGGGGAACGCCGCGGCGAATTGCGTCGTTCACGGCGCGCTGGACGGGAGTGCCGCGCCAGAAATTGATGTAGTTCGCTTGGTCTCCGCCGGCAATGAAGATGGCGGAAGCGGCGCGAATGGTTTGGGCGACGAAGGGATCATTGGCGGCGTCGCGATTGGGAATGATGAGCGTGGCAACGGAATTTTCGCGGCAAAGCGATTGGATGTAAGGATTGTAAGCGTCGGTGCCACTGGCGCGGATAATCAGGAAATCGCCGCCGTCGGAGCGCTGGCAAAGCCAAGTGAAGGCCTGGTCCAAGTCTTCGCCGCCGCCGATGAGCGCGTAGCCGGGACGGCGCGGATGCGTGGATATTGTTGGGATTTCCGATGCGGAAGTAGCGGTAAGGCGGCTCGCCGGCGGCGCGCACCGCACGAAGCGGCGAAGAAACCGAAGCCGCTGTGGCGATGAATACAAAGACAAGCGCCAGATTCGCGATACGCAGAATGCGAGCGCGCAAGAAGCGGCGGCTCGCCGAAAATTCAGGCGGCCGGGTGAATCGGCGCGGACGGGTGAAACATTCTAGCGATGTAGCGATACAGGATCCAGGCAATGACCGCGCCTCCCAGCGCGATTACGGTATACCAGAAATAGACCCTGAAGGTGCGCCCGAGAAACCAATCGATGACATCAGAAGGCAACTCCTGAAGGAGCCGAAATCTTGCTAATTCTGTGAACGCATTCCCCGGATTCGGACCGGAGAGGTAATTCTGAAACGCCGTGGCATAGGGCGCAAAGCTGAAGTACATCGCGATAGCAGACGCAAAGAGTAGAACTGTCCCCACGAGACCGAGCCTGGACAAACGAGGACTTCGCGTTGCTTTTTTTCTCCAGCCTGCCCGAACGGCAAAATATCCTACGTACCAAAGAATGAGCGCGAGCGAGATGGCTATGCCCAGCAGGGACAATTGCACAGTCCAGGCTTCGGACGGCCGGAATTCCGCCTCCTTCGTCCACCGATACTTCGCAACAAAATCTGCTTTCGTCCGCTGCGCCTGTGCTGTCTGGTATGCCGCAAGTTTTGCGGCGGAGGTATTGCCAGTTTTCTCAAATATGTCCTGGAGGCTCGGTCCCGCAATCGACTGCAACTGGACACCAATCATGTTGTCAATATCAGAGTCACCGCGAAGCTGAATCAGCTCGCCCAGGTGCGCGATCTTCCAATAGCTTTGTTCCGCGCGAGCGAGATCGCCTTTCGCCTCGAAATCCGCTCCCTCGCTCAGCAGAAAGTCCTTGGCGTAGAGTTCGAAATTGGAGCCCTCAAAAACTGGATAAAACGCGATGCCGAGAAGCATTCGGGCTGGGTCGTCGACGCCATAGCGCTGCGACACCTCGAGGTCTAGGGTGGTTTTTCGAGATATATACGAATCGTATTCCGATTCCGAAAAAGCCTTGTCCATCGCGCCGAGCCAGTGTGGGCTGCTGGCGAGAAGAGCGCGATCCGATTGCGGCTTCAAGCCGGTCACACCTCGCGGCCAGTAGAACGATGCTTCACGCGCGTAGACACAAGCATTCTTCGGGTCCCACGCCTGCAGGCGCGCCATCCAGCGCGCGTCATTTGCATCAGGTGCGTATGGCCGCCGGTCATAGGACAAAATGGGGTAGTAAATCCACGTCAGGTCCGCGTTCCATTGAACAGCCTCGTCTGCAAACTTGTCTCGCAGCGCACGATTTTTCGCAGCGATTTGATCATCACCTTCCCATTCGTGATTGTCGTCATTGATTTGCATGGCGACAAACGCCAGCGCCTGCGCATCATGCTTCGCTTCGGCCTTCGCCCCCAATTTTTGCATTTGCGAGAGCCAAGCCGAGTCCGAGCGATGCCAGCTTCCGGCGGTTACTCTCAAGGCTTGCCGAAAGGTGGGCGCCAAAAGAAACAATAGAGAAGCAACGGCAAGTACGAGCAAAGATATCTTGGCGGTTTTTGTCATGGCGGCCTCGGCTGCACCGGCGAAAAACTCCCGGTCAGAAGAATCTGAAGCGTGTTTGCGCGATGAAAAAAGCGAAAGGCAGAGCTGCTTGAGCGCAGTTCCGAGGCAGCCCGCGGCCCAAGAGAGCGCGTTGAAGGAGCCCTCGACATGCTCCAGCTCGGCGGACATGGCCGCGGCCCACTCGCGCGATTCCGAGGGGGAGATGAGAAGCGCGAGGGCCATCAAGCGGCGAGCAGCGTTTTTTGCGAAGGCGTCGCTCATCAGCCCCTCGCTGTTCCGTAGGCGCCGCGACTTAAGACGCGCGCCGCGCTGGGTGCAAGGCTGGTGCGCGCGAACCGCAAGCCATCAGGCGTCAGGCGGTACATGTGGCGCGGAGGCCTGCCGGAAACCTCGGGTGCGGCCCAGCGCGTCTCCAGCCAGCCGCGCTTGTTCAGGCGCATGAGGATGGGATAGAGCGTGCCGGATTTGAGGGCGGTGGCGCGGCTGAGGTCGTAGCCATAGCGCCAATCGCGAGGTTGCGCGAGGAAAGCTGCCAGCAGGCGAACCGTTTGGCGCGACATGCGAACGGGACGAAGCATAGGACAAGTCTACATATATAGAGAATCATGTCAAGACCCAGGGGCACTGCGCTCCGTAAAGATCAACAAGAGATGCAAGGAGGTGTTGGGGGTTAGTGGCAGCCGCAAGTGCGGGGAGTGCAGCCGCACGCGGAGGATGCATCCGCGGAGTTGCTTGACGAGGCTGAGGCTGCGCCGTTGCCGCTGTGCGCGGCGAAGGTCGAGAATTGGATGGTCGAATGGTGACTGCCGCACTTGGGGCATTCGGGCTTGCCGTTTTTCGCGGTCACGATGCGCTCAAAGCGCGATTTGCATTCGTCGCAGACATATTCGTAGATGGGCATGGCGGCGTTTCCTCGATGGTTCATTATACCCGAAGTTCCCACAGGGATTGCCGCGCTTCGCAGGAGCGGCGTTTCCAGTTACACTGACGGCCATGGCGAAGGTATACGCGGGCACTTCCGGATGGTCCTACGCGAGCTGGAAGCCGAGCTTCTATCCGGCAAAACTGGCATCGGCGAAATTCCTCAGCTATTACGCCACGCGGCTGAATTCGGTGGAAGTGAACTACACGTTCCGGCGTTTTCCCACGGAAAAGCTGCTGGAGGGATGGATTGCGGCGACGCCGGCGGACTTCAAGTTCGCGCTGAAGGCGCACCAGATGATTACGCACATCAAGCGGCTGCGCGGCACCGGGGATTCGCTGACGCGATTTTTCTCCTCGTTGCGGCCGCTGGAGGACGCAAACAAGCTGGGGCCAGTCCTGTTCCAGTTGCCGCCAAACCTGAAATGCGATATGGCGCTGCTAAGCGAATTCCTCGAAGACCTGCCGCCGGGGCTGCGCAGCGCGTTTGAGTTCCGAGATGCATCGTGGTTTTGCGAGGAAGTGTACGCCGCGCTGCGCGCTAAGAACGCAGCGCTATGCCAGGCGGAGAGCGAAAAACTGGAAACGCCCCAGGTACTGACCGCAGGATTCGCCTACCTGCGCCTGCGTAAGGAGGAATACTCCGCCAAAGAGCTTGCGCAGCTAAGGTTGAGGGTCGCGGAAGGAGCGGGACGCGGAGAGATCTTTGTGTACTTCAAACACGAAGAAACGCCGGAAGGAGCGCTTTACGCGGAAGGCCTGATTAGTACTTCACCGAGGTGATTTTGACGATTTGAGCCGGCGTGCGATTTTGTGATTCATGGATCGGTGTCTAGACAAACTACAGAATGTACAAGAGTTAGACAAGACTTGGGCGATTTTTAACTCCAGGGCGACGGGCTATAGTTGTAGTACTTCTGTACCTAATTTCGCCTCCGAAAAAAGTGACTTGGCTCCTATTCACGTTCTGGCGCGGGTAACCCAAAATGGTAGCCATGTCATACACAAACGTTGTTATCGGGCAAGCTTGGGTAAATCGAAATTGGTGGTGCGTGGACTGTCGCGTGCCGACAGACCTCGACCGCCATGGGCGCTGCGGGACCTGCGGTTCAGATGCTGTGGACATGATGAGCAGGCCAAACAAGCTGGGGACAGTTACGCCGATGCAGCCGGGGAGCATCGTGTTGGACGATCTCTCTCAGTACGTCCGCGTGGCTTAAGCGCAAAAACCAGTCCGCATTCCCCTTGCCAAGCAGGACTTTAGCCATGCAGATGCGCGTCTGCGCGAGCGGTTGCAGCACGTGTGGTTGCAAGGGGTTCGAGACGGGCTCGGCCGCTACGCCCGCTTTGAAGACTTTTCCGCAACGGCGCGCTCGATGACCGGCCTCTTACGATCCGCAGGGTTCCAGTCGTCCGGCGGAAAGGCGATGTGCCAGAAATAGTCGGCCGCCCGCATGAACTCCACTCCTGCCTGCGTTTTTCCACCCTCCGACTGGCCGACGTAGGCAACGCGGCATTCCATCTCCTGCTCGCTCTTTATATTGACGATCGTAATCTTCTGGCCGCGTTCCAGCGCTACGTTGAGACGCAGCAAGCAGCCCTGCGCGTTCACGGAGTCCGTGACGGTCTGTTCCTCGCACGGCTGGCCACCACGCTGAAATTTGACGAGCACGGGCATGGAAATGTAAACACGCTTGCTGCGGCGGGTCTCGCGCTTCGGTTCCGGCGGATTCAGATCCGCGAGCGACACAGCCGCTTCCGACTCTTCCGGACCGCTTTCTTTCGCCGGGGCAGACGCTACCCGGTTGAGTAATTTGTCCCAAGCCATGGATGCCCCCCAACGGATGATGCCCTGCTTTTGAGAATGCAATCAAAGTTTCGGAGACGGCGTATCTATTCAGTAACCGATGATTCGCCTGGCGGTAAAAGCGGCGCCGCCACGAAGCGTCGGTGGGCGGGAATCGCGTGACCTCATTTCACGAGCGATGATAGAGTCAGCCCGAAACTCTGCTGGGCGACGGATTTAAGCTTCGCGAACGGTTCGCGCTGAATGAAAAATCCCGATAACGCAGAAACGTCTACCGCCCGGGGCAGGAGCGCTTCCGGACTGGCGGCGCGGCTGGGCCTTTTCGACGCCACGATGATTGTTATGGGCGGGATCATCGGCTCAGGCATCTTCATCAACCCGTACGTGGTGGCGCAGCAAGTGCACACGCCGGCGCTGATTCTGGGCGCATGGGTGATCGGAGGAGCGATCGCGCTGGGAGGAGCGTTCATTTGGGCGGAGCTGGCGGCGACGATGCCGCGCGTTGGCGGGCAGTATGCGTACTTGCGCGAGGCGTACCATCCGGCGATCGCGTTCTTGTACGGCTGGGTGCTGCTGCTGGTGATTCAGACGGGAGGAATGGCGGCAGTGGCGGTCACGTTCGCGAAATACTTTCTGGAATTGACCGCGCTGCATGTAAGCGATGGAGTTGTCGCCACGCTGACGCTCGGCATACTGACCGCAATCAATTGCCTGGGCGTTCGCGCGGGCAGCACGGTGCAAAGCGCGCTGATGGTCTTGAAGATTGTGGCGATTGGCGCGCTGGTCTTTTGCGGCGCAGCGTTTCTGGCGCATCATTCACAGCTGCTTCATTCGGCGAAGGGCGCGGCGCCGAACGAGGGCTATCGATTCACGGATCGGCCGGTTTCGTTTGATTTGTTGACGGCAATGGGCGCGGCGCTCGTGCCGGTGCTGTTCTCCTACGGCGGATGGCAAACGGCAAACTTCGTGGCAGAAGAGATTCGTGATCCGCGGAAGAATTTGCCGCGCGCGCTGGTTATTGGCGTAATCGGCGTGATTCTGCTCTATCTCTCGGTGAACTTCGTTTGCGTTTATGTCCTCGGGCCAACGGGGCTGGCGCAGACGATGACGCCGGCGTCGGCGGTGATGCGCGCGGTACTGGGCTCGAAAGGCGCGGCGCTGATTGCAGTGGGCATTGCGATTTCCGCGCTGGGATTCCTGAGCCAGTCGATATTGACGGCGCCGCGCGTCTATTTCGCGATGGCCGAAGACGGGCTCTTTTTTCGCTCGGTTGGATGGCTCGATCCGCGACATCGCGTTCCTGTAGTGGCCATTGCGCTGCAGGGCGTCGCTGCCGTGGTCATCGCGCTTTCAGGACGATACGACCAGATTCTGAGCTACGTGGTGTCGATGGACTTTTTGTTTTTCGGATTGACAGCGACGTGCATCTTCATCTTCCGACGCAATGGAAAACCGATGCGAGCGACACCGGAAAGCAGCCGCTTGACGCGCATGCCCGGACACCCCGTGACCACATTTGTATTTGTCGCGGCATGCTGGCTGGTGGTGGTCAACACGATTTTCGCGTACCCGCGCAACACGGCCGTGGGATTTGGGATTCTGTTTGCGGGGATCCCGGTGTATTTTTTATGGAGCCGGCAAAAGGGGAAAAGGAGCGGCACAACGTGAGAAGTTCCAGCAGGGACATCCGTTCGGCATATCTGGAGTGGGCCAAGCTGCGCTCGCAGGCGACATACAATCTGGCAACGAGCGGGCTCGACGGATTCCCGCTGGCGAAGCTGCCAGTGAAGATTGAAGATCTGGAAATTTCCATTGGCGGAAGCTATGGCTATCCGCCGCTGCAGGAGCGGCTCGCGCGCAAGAACGGCGTGGCGTCGGAATGCGTGGTGGCAGCAAATGGAACTTCGATGGCGAATCACTTGGCCATGGCTGCGCTGCTGGAGCGCGGCGACGAAGTGCTGATCGAGGAGCCCACCTACGAGCCGCTGCTTACCGTGGCGGAATATCGTGGGCGCAAGCATTCGCCGATTTCCGCGGCGATTCGAAGATGGATTTCAGCTAGATCCGCGCGAAGTGGAGCGGCATATGACGCCGCGGACGCGCCTGGTGGTGGTCACGAACTTGCACAATCCGAGTGGCGCGCGTACGCCGGATTCTCGCCTGCGGCTAATCGGAGAAATCGCGCAGAGCCGCAGCGCGCATGTTTTAGTGGATGAAGTCTACCTGGACGCCTGTTTTGATCCGGGAGCGCGCTCGGCGTTTCATCTGGGAAGCAATTTTATTGTCACGAGCAGTTTGACCAAAGCGTTTGGGCTGTCGGGGCTGCGCTGCGGCTGGGTGCTTGCGCCGCGGGCGCTGGCCGAGCGCATGTGGCGAATCAATGATTTGTTTGGAGTGATCCCGGCGCATGCGGCGGAGCTGTTGAGCGTCATCGCGCTCGATCATTTGAAAGAAGTCGAAGAGTACGCGCGCACGCGACTGCAAACGAACCGGCCCATTCTTCAACGATTCCTCAGTTCACGCAAAGACCTGGTGGCCATTCGCGCGGACGCCGGAACGACCGCGTTTCCGCAGCTTGTCTCCGGAAAGGTGGATGCGCTTTGCCAGCTTCTGCGCGAGAAATACGACACCTCGGTAGTGCCGGGGCGTTTTTTCGAAATGCCGAGCCATTTCCGCATCGGCATCGGCGGAAAAACGGAGCTGCTCGAGGAAGGGCTGAAACGTTTGGGCAAAGCGCTGGACGAAATCGCTAGCTGAAAATTGCTATACCCGCTGCGAAGTCTTTTCCGGACGGCGTTCCTCGACAAGCCGCAGAGGCTCCTTGGGCCGCAGCAAACGAATGAAGGCTTGCGCGCCCTGCGAGAGGGGTTGATCGCGCCGGAAGATCAAGAACAAGTCGCGCCGCAGGCGCATCTCGCGGACGCGCACTTCGGCAAGCTCGCCGCTCTCCACTTCCATTTGCACACACATGCGCGGAACAATGGCGACGCCCATGCCCATTTTCACAAAACGCTTGATGCTTTCAATCGTAGGAAGCTCAACGCTGATGCGCAGCGGCACACGATGCTTGGCGAAGAGCTGGATGACGCGCTGGCGGTACGGCGAAGCGACGATGTGCGCGACAAAATCCTCTTGGCCGAGCTCCTGAATCGAAATGCCGCGGCGCCGGGCCAAGCGATGTCGCGGGTGTACGACGAACACGAGGTCGTCGCGGAGGAATTCGACGGATGCAAGGGCTTCATCCGCCGGGCGATAAGAGGCGACGCCCAGATCCAGCCGATAGTTCAAGATTTCGCGCGGAATGTCCCGCGAATAGACGCGGTGAATGGCGATCTCGATCTTGGGATACTTACGGCGAAAGCGCGCCAGCGCGGGAAGCAGAGCGTGGATGGAACTTTCGTTGACACCGAGCGAGAGGCGGCCGCGACGCAGGCCGGCGAGGTCTTCGAGGCTTCTCCGGGCTTCGGCGCGGAGATTGAGCATGCGCTCCGCGTATTCCACGAGCAGCGCGCCCGCTTCGGTGAGTTTGCCGGCGCCGGTGCCGCGCACCAGAAGCGGCTGGCCGACCCACTCCTCGAGTTTGCGCACCGCGATGCTTACCGCTGGCTGTGTGCGATAGAGCCGTTCGGCGGCGCGGGAAAAACTTCGCTCGCGCGCAACGGTGAGAAATACCTGCAAAGAACCGAGGTCCACAACGCACCTCCCCTGCAATGCGGCCTATAAGCCAGGTTTATAGTATATAGAAACATTATAACTTTGACGAATGCTTCCTCCGGCGCTCTACTGGTTTGGGTACTGACAGGGGGAGCCATGGACATCGTTCGGTTCTTCGATACTACGCTGCGTGACGGCGAGCAGTCGCCGGGCTTTTCGATGACGCGCGAAGAGAAGCTCGCACTGGCGGGCAAGCTCGAAGCGCTTGGCGTGGACGTGATCGAGGCTGGCTTTCCGGTGGCGTCCGCGGGAGAGTTGGAAGCGGTCCGCGCGGTGGCCGTAGCGATTCGGGGCACGCGGGTTGCAGCTCTGGCGCGGGCGCGGCGCGAAGACGTCGAAGCGGCGCTGATGGCCCTGGAGCCCGCGGCGATGCCGCGGCTTCACGTATTTCTGGCGACTTCCGATCTTCACCTGCAAGCGAAACTGCGCATGACGCGACGCGAGGCGCTCGAAGCGATCAGCCGGTGGGTGCGCCACGGCAAAGAGCGCTGCGCGGAGGTGGAATTCTCCGCGGAAGACGCGAGCCGCAGCGATATTCGCTTTTTGCTGGAAGCAATGGAGACAGCGGCGGAGGCGGGCGCGACCATTCTGAACTTACCAGACACGGTGGGCTTCAGCACGCCGGAGGAATATGGCGCGATGTTCCACCGCGTGCGGGGCCATCTGGGCCGCAGCGAGGAAATCGTCCTGAGCGCGCACTGCCACAATGATTTGGGGCTCGCGGTGGCCAATTCTTTGGCGGCGGTTCGCGCCGGCGCGCGACAAGTGGAATGCACAATCAACGGCATCGGCGAACGCGCAGGCAACGCTTCTCTCGAGGAGTTAGCCGTGGCGCTGGCAGTACGGCAGAGCTTTTTTGACGTGCGCACGAACATTCGGCTGGAAGAGATTTATTCGGCGAGCCGGGCGCTCTGTGATGTGACAGGTATCTCTGTGCCGCCGAACAAGGCGGTGGTTGGCGCAAACGCTTTTGCGCATGAGGCGGGGATTCATCAGGATGGCATTCTGAAGAATCCACTGACGTACGAAATTATCCGGCCTGAAGCGGTGGGAGTTCCAGCCAGGCGGCTGGTGGTCGGAAAGCATTCGGGGCGCAATGCGCTGCGCACGCGATTCACGGAACTGGGTTACACCGTGAGCGACGCAGAGCTCGCGCAATGTTATCGTGCTGCAATGGAACTTGCGGACGCAGCCAAGGAAGTCACGGACCGTGACCTGCTGACGTTGATTCATCAGGCGCGGCGGCAGAACCGGCATACGGAAACGGATGTGGATACGGCCTTGGCGATGGGGGAAGCATAGTGAGTCGAGTACACAAGACAATAGCAGTTCTTGCAGGAGATGGAATTGGGCCAGAGGTGACGCGCGCGGCGAGTTCGATTCTGGAAGAATGCGCCAGAGCGTTTGGGCATCGTTTCGATTTTGTTGAGCTTCCGTTTGGCGGCATCGCCATCGATCGATGCGGCGAACCACTCCCGACGGAGACGCTGGACGCGTGCCGCAAAGCTGATGCCGTGCTGCTGGGCGCGGTGGGCGGCGCGAAATGGGACTCGCAGCCGCTGAACCACCGGCCCGAAGCAGGTTTGCTCGGCCTGCGCAAAGAGCTGGGTCTTTATATCAACGTCCGACCGGTCAAACTTTTCGAACAGTTGCGCGCGATATCCCCGGTGCGTTTGAACGAGGACGAAACTATCGATCTGGAAATTGTGCGCGAGCTTGCCGGAGGAATTTATTTTGGGCCGCGCCAGAGCAGCGGTTCGAACGGCGATGAAATCGCGTCAGACACGGAGATTTATTCGACGAAGGAGATCGAGCGCGTCGCGCTTTATGCCTTCCGGCGTGCGGTGGCGCGAGGCAAACGGCTAACGAGCATTGACAAGGCAAACGTGCTAGCGAGCTCGGGGCTGTGGCGCAGAACGGTGGAGCGCATCGCGAAAGATTTTCCTGAGGTGAAACTCGATTCGCTGTACGTGGATAATGCAGCGTTGCAACTGGTGCTTCGTCCCGCGCAATTCGACGTGATGCTGACCTCGAATATGTTTGGCGACATTTTGAGCGACGAAGCGGCGGCATTGGCCGGCTCGATCGGCCTGATTCCGTCCATGAGCCTTGGCAACGGCACGGCGCTCTACGAGCCGATCCACGGCTCCGCGCCGCAACTTGCAGGAAAAAACTCCGCCAACCCGATTGGCGCCATTCTCTGCGCGGCGATGCTCTTGCGGGAATCTTTCGGCTTGCAGCGGGAGGCGACGACCGTGGAGCGCGCTGTTGAGCACGCGCTGGCCGCAGGCTTTCGCACGCCGGACATTGCCCGAGGTGGTTCGCGAACGATCGGCTGCTCGGAAATGGCGGGGCAGATTCGCGCCGCGCTGGCGGAATCAGCGATGGAAACGGAGAAATACGGCTGGGGCGTGTGAGAACCGACGAGGATTTCGTTCACTCTTGACCTTCAGATTCTCCGCAGGACCAGGCAGCTGGCAATCATGTCGTGCAGCGCCTGTTTCTTTGCCGTGAAGCCCGCCATGATGTACCCAAGGCAAAGCGGAATCAGGCCGGTGATCAGCTTCGAGAAGAAGCGGCCACTGGCGCGTCCAAAAGAAACGGGCTGCGCTTGCAGGTCCGTGACTACGAGGCCCAGCGCCATTTTGCCAAGCGTGCCCTGAAAGCGCGAGCTTTCCATGCAGGCGTAGTAGAGCCAGGTGCCCGCTAGCACGGCAGCAAAAAAGACGGACAGTGCTACGAACAGTGTCCATTGGTCGAATCCGAATCCGGACATATCTTTGGGCAAAGTGCGGAGGAATGCCGCGAAACCCGTGGCGAAGGCCAGAATCAAAATGATCAGCCCGACGAACACGCCCAAGATCAGGCCATCGATGATGTAAGCAACAAACCGCAGCCAGAATCCGGCGTAAACGAGGCCTGGGGTGACCGCATAAAGTGGCGCCGGCGGGAAGTAAGCGGGGGGCGCGGTGACACCGGGTGGAAACGAAGGCGGAGGCGCAGACGCGGCAACGGCGGGCCTGCCGCATTGCGGGCAGAAGGCCGCGCCGTCGGGTATCGCCCTCCCGCAACCGGAGCAGAACATTAGTTGCCTCCTCGGCTCTCCTCAGCTGTCTCCTTGGCTATCAGGCGCGACCGGGCGGGCTTAGATTTTGCGCATCACGAGGCAACCGGCCATCATGTCGTGAAGCGCCTGCTTTTGTGCGGTGAATCCGGCCATGATGAACCCGATCCAGAGAATGAGTCCGGAGATGATTTTGCCGAAGAATCTGCCGGTGGCGCGACCAAAGGAGATGCGGTGGCCGGCCATATCGGTCACTTCCAAGCCGAGAGTTTTTTTGCCAACGGTTGCCTGCCATGGAGAGCTTTCGAGCAACGCGTAATACAGCCAATTGAATACGAGCGCCAAGACCGCAATTTTCGAAAATACCGTAAAGAAAGCGATCAACTCCTCGGGCGATTGGGGCGGATGGCCGATCCAGGTTCTCATGGTCGATGCGGCCATCAAGGGAAATGAAATGAAACTGAACGCTACGCCGAGAATGATGCGGTCGATAATCCAGGCAACGAAGCGGAGCCAAAATCCGGCATAGCCGATCGGCCGCGCTACCGCGACGGGAGAGTAAGCGGCGGGCGCTGCGGGCGGAATCGCCATGGATGGAGCAGAGGCGGCTGGCTGCGGAGTGAAGCCACTCGGTGCCAGGGGAATGCCGCGCGGCGCTGCCGGTTGACCGCTGGTCGGCTGGCCGCATGCTGGGCAAAACGTCGCCGCATCAACCACCTGCGAGCCACATTTCGAGCAAAACATAAGACCTCCCATGCTGCACTGAGCGATTCCGAGGCATCGTACTTGCGCCGCGTTGGTAGGTCAACAATTTAGAGCGGTGAAGGTCTGGGGAAAAGCACGCTTGAGCACACGATGAACCCATCGCTCAAGCAGCGAACGATGTTTCATCGCTGGCTCTAATTCCTGTGCTGAGGTCCGGCCAGAGAGCGCGACCCAATCATCTCCTGGAGCTGGGCCTGGAACTGTGCTGCGTCTGGTGCGGAAGGCGTAAGACGATGCAGGCCCATCATTCGCAGAGTGAGGCGGTCGAGCTGGCGGTCGGAGAGCAACCAGCGCATGGCCATGGTCACCTTCGCGTCACGAGTGACTCTGTAGCGCGGACGCGGCGAATCGGCACGGATCGCCTGGAGGATTACACGCGCGCAATCGTCTGGCGTGCTTCGCGAACGGCTCATTACCTTGCGCCACATCTGCAAAAATCCTGTGTAGATGCGGGCATAGGGGCTCGTCGCGGCGTTTTGCATGTATTGCGCGGAGAGGCCGGCGCTGACCTCGCTCATATTCGTCGGGATGAAGCCGGGTTCGATGAGAACAACGTGGATGGCAAACTGTGCGAGTTCCATGCGCATCGCGTCGGAGATCGCTTCGAGCGCATGCTTGCTGCCGCTGTACGGGCCCATCAGGGGGTTTGAGGTTTTTCCCGCGATAGAACTCAGATTAATGATGCGGCCATGCCTCCGTTCCCGCATGCCCGGCAGGACGCGCTTAGCCATGCGCACGGCGCCAAACACGTTGGTTTCGAATTGCTTGCGCAGATCGTCGATGGAAACCTCCTCCATCACGGCGGCGATGGCGATGCCCGCGTTGTTGATGAGGACGTCGACCGGCCCGGCGCGGCGCTCGACTTCAGCCACTGCGCGGTCGGCGGACTCGTCGCTGGTGACGTCAAGATCGACGGTTTCGAGCGGCAATTCGTGCTCTTCGGCGAACTGTTCTAGTGCGGCGCGCTTCTGCGGATTGCGGCCTGCCGCGAAAACACGATAGCCCTCCGACGCGAGCAGAGTCGCTGCGGCGCGTCCCAGGCCATCGGTGCCGCCTGTTATCAGGACAGTGTTGAATTGGCCGTTCGTTGAGGAGTCCATGAGGTTACCTCCTGCGATTTACTTGACGGCGATGGGATCGGGTGGATTTGAGCGCGCATGCTGCCAGGCGTTGGCCGGCTTGCTGGCTGGCTCTGCAACATGTCGCGCAGCGCCGGAGGATGATGCCGCGCCTTCAAATAAACCACGATCGCGATGATGCAGATGATCGCTGCCGCCAAGAGCGCGAGCTTCAGCGGGCGGGAAGATGGGGTTTCGTCGCGCCACCGATCTTGCGGCTTGTTCGGGTTGTTGCGTTCGTCGAAGTCATTCATGGCAAGCTCGCCCTGCTGTGCGTCGTCCTGCCCCAGGGCGACGGATGCTGGGCTTCCATCATGCTAGGCCGCTCGCAGAGGCAAGTCAACCGGAACCTACGATGCGGTGGGTTTGTTACGGGTTTCCATGGATTGACCAACTGTGCGGACTGGCGAGAAGCTGGAATCCGGGAGAAAACCAGGTGATCAAAAAGGTAAAAGGCGGTTACAAAGTGCTCTCCGAGAGCGGGAAAAAGAACCTTGGCGGCCCGTACAAATCAAAGGCGGAGGCGCAGAAGCGCTTGCGGCAGGTGGAATTCTTTAAGCATAAGAAGGGCTAGACCATACGTCTGCTGTCTCGACGCGCATTATGGATTTCGACAAAAACGGTGAAATTCATAGGCGGAGGCGGGAAACGCTGTAAAAATAATTGGCATCCTACTTGACGAATACCGGGAAATACGTATACTTGTCGGATGTCGGAAGACCGGGCGGGGCGCCCGGTGGCCCCGACCGGGCCGGTAATCTCCCCTTCGAACAGAGGTGAGGTTGGTTACGAACACCGGATAGACAACAGTCGAGCTTCGAGCAAATCCTTCCTGGGAACTGTGGAAGGACTGGCCCGGCGCTTGACGCCGGGTTTTTTATTTTCCGTCACGCCAGTTTTGCGGTTGTGGCGGCTCCGCCGGGAGCGGAGAGTCCCGAAAGAAATCAATCGGGACATAGCTCTTTGACAATTGAAGGAAGCTGGCCATTGCATACGCGATCTCAAGTTCGCGGTGCAATGATCCGCAAGTTTTGCTCAAGTAGCGCAATGTGGAAAGGCGAACTCTCCAATGCGTTGGCCTTGAGGTATGCCGCGAAGGCTTGCAAGACCTTCGTTGCATTCTCGAGGATCCTGTCTCTTGATTGAGGCAGGCGTGTTAGGTGAGTTTTATGGTCAAGCTACTAAGGGCGTACGGTGGATGCCTTGGCGCCAACAGACGAAGAAGGACGTGGCTAGCTGCGATAAGCCTCGGGGAGCCGCAAGCAGGCTTTGATCCGGGGATTTCCGAATGGGGAAACCCAACCAGATGAACTCTGGTTACGGCCCGCTGAATACATAGGCGGGTGCGAGTCAACCCAGGGAAGTGAACCATCTCAGTACCTGGAGGAAGAGAAATCAAACGAGATTCCGAGAGTAGCGGCGAGCGAAATCGGAACAGCCCAAACCATGGTGCTTGCACCGTGGGGTTGTAGGACCGCATAAGTAGAGTTAACAATCCGGAGGCTAGGTGAACCTGCTGGAAAGCGGGGCCAAAGAAGGTGAAAGCCCTGTAACCGAAAGCTTACCGGACTCGAAGCGGTATCCTGAGTACCACGAGACACGTGCAATCTCGTGGGAAACCGGGGAGACCACTCTCCAAGGCTAAATACTCGTTGGCGACCGATAGTGAACAAGTACCGTGAGGGAAAGGTGAAAAGCACCCCTGCGAGGGGAGTGAAATAGAACCTGAAACCGTATGCTTACAAGCAGTCGGAGGGCTATGGCTCGACTTCGGTTGAGCAAATGCCTGACGGCGTGCCTCTTGCTTAATGAGCCGGCTAGTTATTCTCCCAGGCAAGGTTAAGCGTAAAGCGAGCCGAAGCGAAAGCGAGTCCGAATAGGGCGACAAGTCTGTGGGAATAGACGCGAAGCGGGATGATCTACCCTTGGCCAGGTTGAAGGCCGCTTAACCGCGGCTGGAGGACCGAACCGTTGTGAGTTGAAAATCGCTCGGATGAGCTGAGGGTAGGGGTGAAAGGCTAATCAAATTCCGTGATAGCTCGTTCTCCCCGAAATGCCTTTAGGGGCAGCCTTGTGTGATCTGCCACGGTGGTAGAGCACTGAATGGACTAGGGTCCCATCCAGGATACCGAATCCAATCAAACTCCGAATGCCGTGAACAGTAACACAGGAGTGAGACTACGGGGGATAAGCTCCGTGGTCGAGAGGGAAAGAACCCAGATCGCCATCTAAGGTCCCCAAGTACAAGCTAAGTGGGAAAGGACGTGTGGGCGCAAAGACAGCCAGGAGGTTGGCTTAGAAGCAGCCATCCTTTAAAGAAAGCGTAACAGCTCACTGGTCAAGTGCTCACGCACCGACAATCCAACGGGGCTCAAGCTTGTCACCGAAGATGTGAAATCAACGCTTCCTCCGGGAAGCGTCGTTTGGTAGGGGAGCATTCTGTAAAGTCTGAAGGTAGACCGAGAGGACTACTCAACGTTACGGAAGAGACTCTGCCGGCATAAGTAGCGATAAACACGATGAGAACTCGTGTCGCCGAAAGTCTAAGGTTTCCTGAGGAAGGTTAATCCGCTCAGGGTTAGGCGGGTCCTAAGGTGAGGCCGAAAGGCGTAGCTGATGGATAGCAGGTCAACATTCCTGCCCCGCCTGTTGAACGTTATACGATGGGGTGACGCAGAAGGATATGGGAGTCGGGTGTTGGATGTCCCGATTGGGCAGTGAAAGCCGGATCCCGCAGGAAAATCCACGGGGTCGTTAACGGTGAGACTGCACACGAGGCCACACGGCCGCAAAGTCCCTGATTTCACGCTGCCGGGAAAAACCTCTAAGGAGTTCGACAGGCGCCCGTACCACAAACCGACACAGGTAGACGAGGTGAATATCCACAGGCGCTCGAGAGAACGCTCGCTCAGGAACTAGGCACATTAGCCCCGTAACTTCGGGAGAAGGGGTGCCCCGGTAGGGTTTATAGCCCGAGGGGGCCGCAGTGAAAGGCGTTCGGCGACTGTTTAACAAAAACACAGCTCTCTGCTAAGTCGAATACGACGTATAGGGGGTGACGCCTGCCCGGTGCCGGAAGGTTAAAGGGATGGCTCAAGGCCGACTTGTCGGCCCGAAGGCTTGATCTGAAGCCCCGGTGAACGGCGGCCGTAACTATAACGGTCCTAAGGTAGCGAAATTCCTTGTCGGGTAAGTTCCGACCTGCACGAATGGCGTACCGATCGAACGACTGTCTTGGCGAACGGCTCGGCGAACTTGTGGTTCCGGTGAAGACGCCGGATGCCCGCATCTAGACGGAAAGACCCCGTGCACCTTTACTGCACTCTGGTCATGATTAACGGATCGGTCTGCGTAGGATAGGTGGGAGTCGGTGAACCTCAGGTTTCGGCTTGAGGGGAGACAACGGTGAAATACCACCCTGATTGTTCTGTCGTTCTAACCTGCAGCCCGCGACGGGCTGGGGGACACGGCCAGACGGGTAGTTTGACTGGGGCGGTCGCCTCCTAAACAGTAACGGAGGCGCTCAAAGCTCGGCTCAGGCGGATTGGAAACCCGCCGTGGAGTGCAAGAGCATAAGCCGGGTTAACTGCGAGACCAACAAGTCGAGCAGAAGCGAAAGCTGGATCTAGTGATCCGGTGGTTCTGCGTGGAAGGGCCATCGCTCAACGGATAAAAGGTACGCCGGGGATAACAGGCTGATCTAAGCCAAGAGTTCACATCGACGCTTAGGTTTGGCACCTCGATGTCGGCTCATCGCATCCTGGGGCTGTAGAAGGTCCCAAGGGTTAGGCTGTTCGCCTATTAAAGCGGTACGTGAGCTGGGTTCAGAACGTCGCGAGACAGTTCGGTCCCTATCTGGTGTGGGCGCAGGAAACTTGAGAGGAGCTGTCCCTAGTACGAGAGGACCGGGATGGACGAACCTCTTGTGATCGAGCTGTCACGCCAGTGGCATCGCTCGGTAGCGAAGTTCGGAAGAGATAATCGCTGAAAGCATCTAAGCGAGAAGCTCGCCTCGAGATAAGGTTTCCCAACCCCGATGCGTCGGGGTAAGAAGGCCGGTCGTAGACTACGACCTTGATAGGCGGGAGGTGGAAGCGCAGCAATGCGTGCAGCTTACCCGTACTAATCGGCCGTTCGGCTTGACCATAAAACTTTCCTAACGCGCGGTTAACGCTCGCGCAGAGGGAAAGCCGTCTTTTCACTTGCGCTACTTCAGCAGAATTCGCGGATTCGCCGCTTCCTTCAATTGCAAAGTTCACGTCGACTTTTCATTTCATTGCCGACGCTGAACTTTCACAAATTTCCTGGTGGTCTAACCGCGGGGGTCACACCCGTTCCCATCCCGAACACGGAAGTTAAGCTCCGCAGGGCCGATGATACTGCACGGGTAACTGTGCGGGAACGTAGGTCGCCGCCAGGATTTAATTTTTGACGCAAGGGCTCCGAGGAAATGCAAACTCGGAGCCCTTTTTGTTT